>CAVVPJ010000001.1:0-36612 GCA_963750095.1 uncultured Actinomycetota bacterium
ATCGCCGCCTCGTGCGCCGAAGATGGACCTACCCGAACCGGACTGGACGGCCGTCGATCGACGACGTCCTCGCCGACTTGGTGGTGCGGATGGCGCGGGAGAACCCGCGTTGGGGATACGTCAGGGTCCAGGGCGAGCTGCTCAAACTCGGTCACCGCATCGGCGCCTCGACGATCCGGTGGATCCTGAAGCGCCGGCGGATCCCACCGGCTCCGTCGCGGCACACCGACACCACCTGGCGGCGGTTTCTGCGCACGCAGGCCAGTAGCATGCTCGCGGTCGACTTCTTCCACGTCGACTGCGCGCTCGCCCTGCGGCGGCTCTACGTGCTGTTCGTGCTCGAGGTCGGTGACCGCTATCTGCACGTCCTGGGTGTGACCGGGCATCCCGACGGGCCGTGGACGACGCAGCAGGCCCGCAACCTCGTCATGGACCTTGGCGAACAGGTCGCTCGGTTTCGGTTCCTCGTCCGAGTAGGGCCGGTCAGTTCGCGGCGCCGTTTGACGCGGTCGTGGCGGACGCGGGTGTCGAAGTAATCAAGATCCCGCCACGCGGTCCTCGGGCGAACTGCTACGGCGGACGGACGACGGGACGGTGTGGCTGCTGCGTTCGGACAGCGGTGACATCTGCTCGCTGCGACGCGGATCGGACAACCTGAGCTGCCCGTCGAGCGTGGGTGGTGGTCGGCACGCGGCGCTGACGGTCCTCTCGGGCTCCGTCAGTCTCGTGGACCTCGACTCCGACATGGCAGCCTCGGTCGATGCGACTCAGCTGGGAGCGCCGAGACCGCTGGGGATCGACCTCTCGCCGAGCACGCTGGTGGCCGATCGGGACGCGGGTGGCCGGGTGGTCGGCGTGGATCCGGCAGCTCACAAGCTCGTGCTGGCCGACACAGCAGGCGGCTCCCCAGCCGGTGCTGGTCGCCCTCGGGCCCGACTCGTTCAGCCGACCGATGCCGACCGCCGGCGCGGTAGCGGTCGTGGACCTGACCAGGAACCGGCTGCTCACCTTCGATTTGAAGGGCAACCAGCTGCAGCGCTGGACCTGCCCGCTTCGGCTGATCCGGCCTCGATCATGCGTGGTGAGGACGGCAGGCTCTACGTCGCCACGCTCCGACGGTCACCGCTGCTCGGAACGCCGCGGGCGACACGGCGACCGTTCGCTGGACCACGCCGGACCTCGAGGGGGGCGAACTGCGGGGTACGAGGTCGTCGCGGGCCCGGCAGGCGGCACGAGCACGGTGACCGGCACGACGCGGCAGTTCACCGGGCTCGATCCCGCGTCGGCCTACACGTTCTCGGTCCAGCCCGTCACCCACGAGCAGGGGCGGAACGGGGGCCCGACCACGCGCGGGGCACCCGGGACGGGGCGTCGACGCGGTGGCCGCGGTCAAGCGCACAGCGCAGATCACCTCGACCACCACCCGCGTCGCCGCCACGCGAGCGCAGGGAAGCGGACAGCAGGTGACGACGATCTGGATCGACGTCACATGACTTCGACTACGACCCACGGCGACGATCCCCGCGTCCGGCTGCGCCGTGGTGCTCTTCTCCGCCGCACGAGGCCTGTCGTTCCGGAAGGAGTTCGTGCCGACCATGGGAACGGTGTCGACCAGCAAGGCGGTCGGGTGGCCACCGACGGCAAGCCGAGCTGGACTGCGGCCAGACGAACACGAGCCGCGTCGCCGTGGCATATCCGCCGACGGGATGATGCGGTCCTCGGCACGGTGTTACGCCGAACCCCCTCGAAGCGAACCACCTAGCGTGCAGCGACCAGTGGGCGACCCGTGACGGCGGGGTCGAGGCGTCTGCGCCGTCTGCCCACCCTGGTCGGGAGCGTGTTGGTCGTCGTGGCCGTGGCGGCCGTCGCGATGCTCACGGTCGGGGCGGCCAACCCCGCCGTCGCGTTCCAGCAGACCGGGCACTGGGTGTTCAACCGGGCCGAGAACTCGGCCGTGCACGTGGACAGCGGCACCCGCGCCGTGGACGCCCGCGTCGCCGTGCCGGGCGCGCCCCAGAACCCCGTGTTCACGCTGCAGGGCCAGCGGCAGGGCTTCCTGGTCGGGCGCCAGGCGCTGACGGTGTTCGGGAAGTCGACGCTCACCGTCGAGTCATCCCTGCCGACCGGGCAGACGGAGCTGCCGATCGGGATCGAGACGGTCGGTGGGCCGTACCTGGTCTACCGGCAGGCGGGCACGATCGTGCGGCTCGGCCTTCCCCCGCTGTCGATCCAGGTCGGGGCGCCCGTCGACCGGCCCATCTCCACCGACGACGGCACGGTCTGGCTGCGTAGGCCCGACAACGGCGCGATCTGCGCCCTCCGCCACGAGGCGACCGCCGTGGACTGCGCGAGCCAGACCGCTCCCGGCGCGACCGGCGCGTTGGCGGTGCTCGGCGACGTGCCCACCTTCGTCGACACCTCCCGGGACGCCGCGCAGGCCGTCGCCCGCGACACGGGACCGGTCGCCCTCGGCACCGATCTGCCCGACACGGCGCTGATCGGCGACCGCGACACCCACGGACGGCTGCCGGTCGTCCTGCTCGCCCCGAACCGGCTCCTGCTCGCCGACACGGGCGGCGTCGCCGAGGCGCGGGCGGGCGGGGCACCCGTCTCAGTCGCGCTCGGCGACGGCACCTTCAGCTCGCCCATCGCGGCCGACGGCGTCGTCGCGGTGCTCGAGCAGACCCACAACCGTCTCCAGACCTTCGCCGTCGACGGCCGTCTCCTCGCCACCTTCGACCTGCCCGCCGACGCCGGGCCGTCCCTCATGACCAGGGGCGCGGACGGCCATATCTACATCGACGACGCTGACGGCGCCGCCACCGACATCGTCGGCGCCGACGGCACGGTGACCTCGATCAAGACCGGGGCCCCGCGCACGGCGGTGTCCGCCCCCGCGCCGGACGCGGCCGTGCTCGTCCCGCCGCCGCCGCAGGTCCCGAGCCCGCCACGCGGGCCCACCATCCCCGGCGACCAGACCCCGAACCCTTCCGGGGGCGGCGGGTCCGACGGCTCGGGCGACAAGCCCCCGCCGACGCCGATCCCGGGGGCGCCGACGGACGTGCGGGCACAGGCGCAGGCAGGCGGCGCCGTGACCGTGTCCTGGACCGCCCCCGATCCGGGCGGTCCAGGCCTGCAGTACACGGTCACCGGGTCGGATGGTTCGACGCACAACAGCACCGCGCGGTCGGTCCGCCTCACCGACCTGACGCCGGGACAGCAGTACACGTTCACGGTGACCGCGACGAACGCGGCCGGACCGGGCCCGGCGTCCGAACCCAGCAACCCGGTCACCGTCGCCGTCGGGCCGCCCGGCGCCCCCACCGACATCAACCTGAGCCAGCGCGGGGAAGGCGCCCGCAGCGTCATCGTCACCCTTACCTGGGGACGGCCGGAGCTGAACGGCGGCGAACTGGTCGACTACATCATCACGGCGACCGACGGCAACGGCAAGCAGGTGCTCAACACGACCTCGACCACCGAGTCGATCCCCCGCGACTTCCACGACAGCTGTCTCGAGCCCTACACCTACGTGGTCCGCGCGGTGACCCGCACACCCGGCGGCGCGGGCACCCAGACCGGGCCCGCGGCCACGGCGAAGACCAGCGACCGCGACTGTTCGATCAACATGACGATCAGCGCAGCGACGCAGGGCCCCACCGCGGCGGCCGTCTCGCTCACCGAGTCTGCGCCGTTCCTGCCCTACGTCAGCCATCCGTGTTCCCTTTCCTTCAACGGCGACGTGAAGTGGACGGGCACCTGCGGCGGCGCCTCCCATCACGACACCTCGCTCACCGTCACTGGGCTCGACCCCGGGACCCAGTACGAGATCGTCCTGACGACCAAGCAGTTCACGGGCGACCCGACCGAAAGCAACACGGTCACCGTCACCACGCCTGCCGGTCAGGTCATCCCCGGCGGCGCGACCAGCACCCCCAGCAACACCAACGGCAACTGACGTCTTCGAGAGGACCCGCGTGCCCCCCGCTCCCGATCCCGGCGCCGCCTACCGGCTGCTCGCCGACAACATCCAGCGCGTCATCCAGGGCAAGCCCGACGTCGTCCGGTTGGCCGTCGTGGCCCTCTTCGCCGAAGGCCACCTGCTCATCGAGGACGTGCCCGGCCTCGGCAAGACGAGCCTCGCCCGCAGCCTGGCCCGCAGCATCGGGGGCCGGTGGAGCCGCATCCAGTTCACCCCCGACCTGTTGCCGGGCGACATCACCGGGGTGACGGTGTACCACCAAGGAGAGGGGTCGTTCGCCTTCCACCCCGGTGGGATCTTCGCCAACGTCGTGCTCGCCGACGAGATCAACCGCGGCACCCCGAAGACCCAGTCCGCGCTGCTCGAGGTGATGGCCGAGCGGCAGGTCACCGTCGACGCCGTGCGCCATCCCGTGCCCCGCCCGTTCCTCGTTGTCGCGACGCAGAACCCCATCGAGCTGGACGGCACCTACCGGCTCCCGGAGGCCCAGCTCGACCGGTTCCTCATGCGCGTGCGCGTCGGCTACCCCGACCACGACGCCGAGGTGCGGATCCTCGTGGGCGACTCGGCGGGCGTCGATCCCGACCAGCTGCAGCCCGTCCTCGACCTCGCCGCGCTGACCCAGATCATCGCGGCCGTCCAGCAGCTGCACGTCCACCCCGAGATCGCTTCCTACGCGGTGCGGGTCGCCGCCGCCACCCGCACCCATCCGGCCATCCGCTACGGCGCCAGCCCACGCGGCAGCGTCGCGCTGATCCGGGCCGCGCGGGCGTCGGCGGCGGTCGACGGGCGCAGCTACGTGACCCCCGACGACGTCAAGGCCGTCGCGCCCGCCGTGCTGGAGCACCGCCTGATCCTCACGCCCGATGCCGAGCTTTCCCGCCAGTCCCCCGCCGCGGTGCTGGCCGAGGTGCTGGACGCGACGTCCGTCCCCACCGCGGCAGGCCGCTGACATGCGACCGACCCGCCGCGGCTACGCGGTGCTCGGCTGCGCTGTCGCGCTCTACGCCCTCGGGCTCGTCCTGGGGCTCCCGCTGCTGCGTGCGCTCGCGGGCTGCGCGGCCGGGGCCTTGCTCGTCGCGGTCGTGCCGGTCCTGGGCAAGCTGCGGCCGGACGTCACCCGCGCCGTGCACCCCGACCGCGTGCAGCGGGGTATGCCCGCGACCGCCGAGCTGGTGGTCACGAACGAGACGGCGACGCGCCAGCCCGCCTTCCTCGCCGTTGACGACGTGGGCGGCAAGCCGCGGGAGGTCGCGGTGCGGGCCCTGCCGCCGGGCGGGTCGGCCCGCTACCGGTACGAGCTGCCCACGGACCGGCGCGGCAGGCTCGCCGTGGGCCCGCTGACGGTCGAGCGCTCCGACCTGCTCGGCCTGGCCAGGGCGCGCGGCGAGATCGGGCAGAGCGCCGAGCTGTGGGTGTACCCGAAGCGGCATCCCGTGCTGCTGTCGTCCGCGGGCCGCGCGCGGCACCACCACGAGGGCGAGCCGCCGCCGCTCTCGATGCGCGGCTCGATGGACCTGCGGGCGTTGCGCGAGTACGTCGTCGGCGACGAACTGCGGCACCTGCACTGGAAGGCGACGGCGCGGACCGGGCAGCTCATGGTCAGGGAGTACGTCGACCCGGCCCAACCGTGGGCCGTGGTGCTGCTCGACACCCGCGCCGACGTGCTCGGCCCGGACGCGTTCGAGGAGGCGGTCTCGGTCGCGGCGTCGATCCTCTGGGAGTCGTGCGAGCAGGGCCGACCCGCACGGCTGGCCACGACCACCGGGTTCCGCACGGACACGCCCGGCGGCGCGGCGGGCGCCCGCGAGCTGCTCGACCAGCTCTGCCTCGTCGCCCAGGACGACCGCGCCGACACCGCTCTCGACCTCGCCCGCCTCGGCGGGGCCCGCGGGGACGGCTGGTTCGCCTACGTCGGCGGCGCGGAGGGGGTGGCGCTGCGTACGGCCGCGCGCCGGTTCGCCCACGCCGTGCTGTTCGACCTCGCGGCCGACGCGGCGCGTCCGGAGCACGATGCCGTCCTCACGATCCGTGCGACGACGGCCGTCGAGGCGATCGGCGCCTGGAACACGGCGGCGGCCCGATGACCTCCCGCTTCGCGGGCCTCGGCGTGGTGGTGGCGGCGTTGGCCGCCGGGCTGGCGTTCGCGCCGGTGTTCGCCGCGTCCGCGCTGGTGCTGCCGCTGGTGGCGGCGCTCGTCCCGGTCGCGGCCGTTGACCTCGCCGCGCTGCGGTGGCCGCGCCTGTCGATCGTGCGGGCGCCGCTCGGGCTGGTCGCGGGCGCAGCCGTCGGGCTGAGCGTGCTCACCCTGCCCGACGGGCCGTGGAGCGCCGCTGCCCGCCCGGTCATCGACGGCACGCTGCACGGCTGGCGGCACACCCTCGAGTCGACCTTCCCCGCCCGTCCGGACGCCGCGCTGCTGGCCTTCGTGCCGACACTCGCGCTCCTCGCGGCCGTCATCGGGGTGGAGTGGCTGCGGCGGGGCTTCGCCCCGCTGGTGACGCTGCTGCCCAGCCTCGCGGTCGTCGCGCTCGCCGAGATCTTCCGCGCCGCCACCGGTTGGACGGCGGTCGCACTGGCCCTCGGCTACGGCGCCGCGGCGGCGGTGGTGCTGGCCGCGGGCCGTCGGGCGGCAGGAGTGCGGCGGCTGCCCGGGCGCGGGCTCGCCGACGCCGTCGTGCTGGTGCTCCCGGTCGTGGCCGTCGCCGGACTGGGGGCGTGGGTGCTCGGCACCGCCGACCCGCTGCGCCTGCCCGCCTACTCGGTGCACGACCGGTTCGAGCTCACCGCCGTGCCCGCGGGCGCGGTCAGCCCACTCGCCGAGATCGGCGGTCGGCTCAAGCACCCGGACCAGATCGTCTTCACCGCGCACACCGACGCGCCGGTCGACCGCTGGCCCGAGCTCGTCCTCGACGGGTACGACGGCGCGGGCTGGACATCGAGCGCCACGTACCGCCCGCTGGGCGCGGCGTTGGACCCCGACCCGGACGTGAAGGTCGCGAAGGGCTCTTACACTGCGGCGATCACGCTCGCCGAGGCCGCCACCGGGCCCTGGCTGCCCACCCAGTTCCGCACGCAGGCGGTGGACGGGCTGCGCCCTGCCGTCGACCCGGCCACCGGCACACTGCTCGCCGCCGACCACGGACCCGCGACCTACACGCTCCGCTGGCAGGCACCGCAGCCGACCAAGGACGACCTCGTCGCCGCGCCGGTCGACCAAGCCACGGCGGGTGCGGTCGCGGTCGCCGACCTGCCCGCGGGCATCGTCGCCGCCTCCCGTGAGGCGCTCCAGGACGCCCCTCCGTCCTTCGCGGCGGCGCTGAAGCTGGAGAGTTGGCTCAAGGGCCACGAGAACATCGCCAGCGGGGACGAGCTGCCCACCGGGAGCGGCAACGCCCAGGTGCTGGACTTCCTCACCCGCTCACACCGCGGCACCAGCGAGCAGTTCGCCGCCGCCTATGTGCTCATGGCGCGCGCGGCGGGCATTCCGGCGCGGCTGGTGGTGGGCTTCCGCCAGCCGAAGCCCGACGCCTCGGGCGCCTACGTCGTACGCGGCGGCGATGCGTTCGTGTGGCCGGAGGTCGCGGTGACCGGCGTCGGCTGGGTGCCGCTGGACCCGACCGGCGGCGCACGCGAGAACCCCGACAACAGCCCACCGACGACGAAGGCCACCGACGCGGCCCGACAGCAGGAACAGCAAGGAACGCTGCCGGTACCCCAGCCGGTGCCGCCGCCGCCTGCTCCGGCACCCCCCGCACCGGCCGCGCACGGCAGCTGGTGGACGGGCGCGGCCGTGCTGGCCGGTGCCTGCGTCGCCCTGCTGGTGGGATGGCTCGTCGGGGTGCCGCTGGCGAAGGGGCTGCGGCGGTGGCGACGGCGGCGCGCGCTGGGCGCGCAGGCCGTCGTCGGCGCGTGGCTCGACACCCGCGACCGGCTGCGCGACCACGGCGTGCCCGCCGGGCCGGGTATGACCGTGCGCGACGTGCGTGGCCCGGCGGCGGCCGTGCTGAACGGCAGCGCGGCCCAGCTGGAGGCGCTCGCCGCGGCCGTCGACGTCGCGCTCTGGTCCGGCGCGCCCGCGGAAGAGGCCGCGTCGACGGCGTGGACGGCGGCCGCCGCGATCCGCCGCGACCTGCGCCGCCGCCCGATCGGCGAACGGGCGCGGGCCGCGCTGCGGGTCCGCCTGCGGGAGGGCCGCCGGTGAGCGGCCCGCCGATCCGCGCCGCACTGATCCACGCCGCACCGATCCACTCAGGGGTCGGCGAAGCGGCAGACCGCGTTGCGGATCGACACGACGTTGCTCTCCGACACCGTGCCCGCGGCGTTGACGCCCTGTACGCGGAAGCAGTAGGGCCTGCCAGGGTCGACGGGCACCGTGAAGTGGTCGACCCGACCCACGAGCCTGGCCGTGGCCTCCTGCTGCCCCTGTACCCCGACGAGCACGCCGTAGTCCAGGGTGGTGTCGGCGCTCCACCGCAGGTCGACCGTGTCGCCGTGGTCGACGGGCGCCGCCAGCTGGATGCGGGTCCGGTCGTCGGGGGCCTGCGTGGGCGTGGGTGTCGGGGCGGGTGGCGCGGGCCAGAGCGCCCACACCGCGGCGACCACGAGGACGAGCGCGGCCATGGCCGCGGCGACGAGCGGCCAGCGGCGGCGGGCGGGCCGCTTCTCCCCGACCTGCTGCTGCGGATCGGCCCGCTCGCGGGTGAGGTCGCCGCCATCCGGCTCGGCGACGCCTGTCCGCCCTCCCCCGCCTGCGCGGTTGCGGGTGTGGTCTTGGGAGCGCGGAGCCCACGGCGAGTCCGTGGGTGGCAACCACTGCGGTCCCTCGGGCGGCCCGGCAGGCGGACCCGCCGGTCCCCGGGCGGGTGGGGCCCCGATCGACCGTGCCGCGAGCCCGGCGCCGCCGCTCGCCAGCGCGTCGGCCACGGCCGTCAGGTCCGGCCGCAGGGCGGGGTCCTTCGCCAGCATCGCCAGGAGCAGATCGGCGAGCCAGCCGGGTCCGGCGGGCCGGACGGGCTCCTCGCGCAGGATGCGGTTGGCCCGCGCGACGTCCTCCTCGCCGGGTCGGACCGGGAACGGCGGTGCCCCGGTGAGCGCGGCGTAGAGCGTGGACCCCAGGCCGTAGACGTCGGTGTGGCGGTCGATCGCGCCGTCGTAGCGGACGGTCTCGGGCGCGGCGTGCGCCATGGTGAACCCGGCGGCGACGTTGCCCTGGTAGTCGCGCAGCACCGCGAGCCCGAAGTCGGCCAGCACGGGCGCCCCGGTGGCGCGCAGCAACACGTTCTGCGGGGTGACGTCGCCGTGCAGGACGCTCGCCGAGTGCGCGAACAGCAGCGCCTTCGCCACCGGCAGCCCGACGTCGACGACCTGCTGGGCGGGCAACGCGCCGCGGGCCGCGACGAGGTGGTGCAGCGAGCTGTCGCAGTGCTCGGTGACCAGGTAGGGCCTGCCGTCGGGCAGCACGTTCGCCTCGAACACGGTGATGATGTGCGGATGCCGGTCCAGCCGTCCCACGGCCTGGCACTCGGCCCGGAACTGGTCGCCCGCCTGCTTGTCGGCGAGGCTCACGCGGAACACCTTGACCGCGACGAACCGGTCGAGATGCGCCTGCCGGGCCAGCCACACGTCGGCGAACCCGCCCTTGCCGAGCGGCGAGAAGTCCGACATCCCCGGAAACGGGGGCGGATCGGGCGTCACCCGGCCGAGGGTATCGGCACGGTGGTCAGCAGAGTCGTCGAGGAGGTCACGTGCGCTGTCGGTTGACCGTCACCGACGCGGCGACGGGCGTGTGGTCGGACGTCGTCGTCGAGTGCGAGCCGTCCGACCCGGTCGAGTCGGTGCTCGCGATGGTCGGCGACGTGCTGCCCGTGCGCGGCGTCCCGACGGTGCACGGCGCGCCGCTCGACCCGGCCGCGCCGGTTGCGGCGTCGACGCTGCGCGACGGCGCCGTGCTCGCCTACTGCGGCGCGGGCCCCGCCGACCCGGATCCGTTCGTCGACGGCCACGACGCCGGGTACGCGGTGCGGGTGCTGTCGGGGCCGAGCGCGGGCATGCGGATCGGGCTGCGCCCCGGCGGGACACTGGAGATAGGCCGGGCGTCCAGCTGCGGGCTGGTGCTCGCCGACCCGGACGTCTCCCGCCGCCACGCGGTGCTGCGCGCCGCCGGCGACGGGTTCGAGGTGGCCGACCTCGGCTCGGCCAACGGCGTGTTCGTCGACGGGCAGCGCACCGCCGGTGCCCGTCCGCTGCGCGAGGGCGAGACGGTACAGCTCGGGGCGTCGCGGCTCACACTCGAGCACCACGGGCGCACCGCGGCGGTGTTGACCCGCGCCCCCGACGGCACGCACCTGCTCAACCGCCGCTTCCCCGACCGCAGGCCGCCGTTCTCGGCGTCGACGGTCACCCTGCCGACGCCGCTGCCGGAGGACGACCACCGCGGCATCCCGCTGCTGGCGATGCTGCTGCCGCTGGTGCTCGCGGGGGCCATGGCCCTCATCCTGCGCTCGCCGACGTACCTGCTGTTCGGCCTGCTCAGCCCCGTCATGCTGGGCGGCAGCTGGTGGACCGAGCGACGCCGTCGCCACGCGCGCGACCGGCGCCAGCAGGGCTCGTACGCCGACAAGCTCGTCGCGGCGCGGGCCCGGCTCGAGGCGGCTGTCGACGACGAGGACGCCGACCTACGCACCCGCATGCCCGACCCCCGCACGGTCGCCCGCAGCGCGCTGTCCCTGCGGCGCGACCTCTGGTCGCGTCGCCCCGGGGACGAGGGCTGGCTGCTGCTGCGGGTGGGCACCGCCGACCGGCCCGCCGCCGTGCGCGTCGAAGGGGAACGCCCTGTGGGTTTCGTCGAGCCCGTGGTGCGCGCGGCGCCGGTCGGCGTGGACCTGGAGGATGTCGGCGTGCTCGGGCTGGCGGGGCCGCCCGCGTGGGCGCGGGCCCGGCTGGGCTGGCTGCTGACCCAGGCGGCGGTGCTGCACAGCGCCGACGAGCTGCAGATCGTCGTGGTGGCACCGGACGCGCCGGAGAACGAGATCGGCTGGGCGCGCTGGCTGCCGCACGCTCGCACGGCCACCGGCACGGTCCTCTGCGCGTGGGACGACGCCGCCGCCGAGGGGCTGGTGCGGTGGCTCGGCGAGCGGGCCGCCGCCGCCGACCCCCCCACGCCGCACGAGCGGGTCGTCGGCGACGTGCTCGTGGTGCTCGTCGGCGCGGGTGCGCTGCTGCGCCGTCCTGCGGTTGCCGAGCTGCTGCGCCGCGGACCCGGCGCCGGGCTGCGCTTCGTCTGCGTCGAGCACGACGAGCGGCTGCTGCCCGACACGTGCCGGGCCGTCCTCGCCGACAGCTCCGACGCGGGAGGCGGCCGCACCCGGCTGCGGGTCGACCGGGGTGCCGAGGTCACCGTCACCCCCGACGAGCTGTCGCCCGACGTCCCGGAGCGGGTGGCGCGCACCCTGGCGCCGCTGCGGCGGGTCGGCGACGCGCCCGCGGGCGGGATCCCCGACTCGGTGCGCTTCACCGAGGTCGTGCCGCTCCCGTCCGTCGACGAGCTGCGCGCCGCGTGGCGGCTCGTCCCCGAGCGCACCGAGATCGTCGTGGGCCGCGACGGCGACGGCCTGTCCGGCCTCGACATCGCCCGCGACGGCCCGCACGCCGTCGTCGCGGGCACCTCCGGCGCGGGGAAGAGCGAGCTGCTGCAGACCTGGGTGGGCGCGCTGGCCCTCGCCAACTCCCCCGAGGCGCTCTCGGTCGTGTTCATGGACTACAAGGGCGGCGCCGCGTTCCGCGACCTCGTCGGGCTGCCGCACGTCGTCGGCACCGTCACCAACCTCGACGAGCGGCTCGCGGCCAGGGCGCTGGCGTCGCTGCGCGCCGAGCTGACCCGCCGCCAGCACCAGCTGAAGGCGGCAGGCGCAGGCGACCGCGTCGACTACCTGCGCCGCCGCGCCGTCGAGCCCACGCTGCCGCCCTTCCCGCGGCTGCTGGTGGTGGTCGACGAGCTGGCCGAGCTGAAGGAGCAACTGCCGTCGCTGGTCGACGGGCTGGTCGCGGTGGCCCGCATCGGCCGCTCGCTCGGCGTCCACCTGGTTCTCGCGACGCAGAAACCGGCGGGCGTCGTCGACGCGCAGATCCGGGCGAACGTCAACCTGCGGATCTGCCTGCGCACCCGCGACGAGGGTGAAAGCTTCGACGTCATCGAGGTCGGGGACGCCGCCCGCATCCCGGTTGAGCGGCCCGGCCGGGCGCTGGTCGGCCGCGGCGGCCCGGTCACGCTCGTGCAGACCGCGCGGATCACCACCCCCAGCGCGGTCGGCTCCGGCGTCGTCCGCAGGGCGGTGGTGTTGCCGTGGACCGCGGTGGACACCCCCGCTCCGCCGTCGTCGGGCGGCGGCCTGCGCACCGACCTCAACGAGATCGTGGACGTCGTCGCGGCGGCCGCGCACGCCGAAGGGCTCGCGGCGCCGTACCGGCCGTGGACCGACCCGCTTCCCGCGGTCGTGCCGCTTTCGGCGCTGCCCGCCGTGCCGGGCGCGTTGCTGTTCGGCGTCGCGGACCGGCCCGCCGAGCAGCGCCAGGAGCCGTTGGCGGTCGGGCTGGGCACCGGGCACGTCGGGATCGTCGGCAGCGGCCGCACCGGCCGCACGAGCACCCTGCGCGCACTCGCCGCCGGGCTCGCCCGCGCGCACCCGCCCACCGCGGTGCACCTGCACGTCGTGGACGGGGCGCGCGGGCTGGTCGGGCTGCGGGCGCTGCCGCACGTCGGCGTGGTCGCCGACGACGACGACCCCGAACGCCTGGAGCGGCTGCTCACCCGGCTCGCCGCCGAGGTGCGGGCGCGGCGCGGCGTCCTCGCCGAGCGCGGGGCGAGCAGCATCGCCGAGCTGGGCGCCGACGCGCCGCCCGCGATCGTCCTGCTCGTCGACGACTGGGCGGGCACGCTGGAGACCGAGGGCACCGGGCCTGCCGCGCTGCAGGAGCTGCTGGGCGGGAGCGCGGCCGCCGCGGGCGTCACCGTCTGCGTGGCAGGAGACGAGCGGCTGCTGCGCGGACGGCTGCTCAACCGGCTGGACCACCGGCTGTGCCTGCGGTTGAACAACCCACCCGACGCCACCGCCCTGGGGCTCACCCCGCGCAACCTGCCCGCCGACCTCCCGCCGGGGCGCGGGCTGTGGGCCGCCGACGGCGTGGAGGTGCAGGTGCCGTTGCTGGACCCGGACCCGAGGGGCCCCGCTCAAGCGGCAGCGCTGGCCGCGCTGGCCGCCGACCTCACCGACCGCTACGGCGGTCCGGCAGGCCCCGATGCCGCGATGCGGCTGGACCCGCTGCCCGGCCGGGTCGGGCTGGCCGCCGCGCGGACGCTGCCCGTGCTCACCCCGGGCGACGTGGTGCTCGGGGTGAGCGGCGACCGGCTCTCGACGGTGTGCGTCCCGGCCGCGCCCGCGACCGGGCACGTGCTCGTCGCGGGGCCGTCCCGCTCGGGGCGCAGCACCGCCGCGGCGACGATCGCGGCCTGCCGCGCAAACGCGGTGCTGGTCGCCCCGCGGGTCGGCGAGCCGCACCGGACCGCCGCCGCGCACGGTGTGCGGTTGGTGGCGCCGTCCGAGCTGGCGGCCGCCCTCGACGACGGGCCCGCGCTCGTCGTGGTGGACGACGCCGACACCGCTGCGCTCGACGACGCGACCGTCGCCCGGCTGACCGGCCCCGGGGGACCGGCGCTGGTCGTCGCGGCGCAACTCGACGCCTTCGGGTTCGGCGCCCGCGGCCTCGTCCAGGCCGCGCGGGCCGCCGCCGGGCCGGTGGTGCTGCTCTGCCCGCCCAACCACCTCGCCGCCGAGAACGTCGGCATCCGGATCGAGCGCGGCACCGGCTTCAACGGGCCGCCGGGGCGGGCGCTGCTGCAGGTGGACGGGGTGGTGCGGCTGGGTCAGGTGCCGGACCTGGCCGCGCGCTGACGACTAGTCCGTGGGAGCGGGCACCCGGACGGTGAACGAGCCGATCATCTTCTCCAGGACGGGCCGGTCCTCGGTGAGGTGCGCGGCCTGGGCGGTACCGACCAGCGTGTAGACGCTGCGCAGCCCGGCGGGCGAGGCGTCCTCCGCCTCTGTGGTGACCATCACGTGATGGATCTCCAGCCCACGGGCGACCTCGGCCGAGCGCCGGATCGCGGCGGGCAGTTCGCCCGCGGCGGCGAGGTCCTCGCGCTCGACGACGATGCCCGCGTCGGCGGCCGCGTGCTCGGCGACCTCGGCCAGGGTGACGGCGGCGGCCAGCCGCTGCCCGAAGACGACCAGATTGGGCCGGAAACCGTCCCGTTCCGGGCCGAGGAAGGCGATCAGCGCGTCGGGCGGCTCGGTCGCGGTCCAGGTGTCGGGCACGTCGAGGCGGAACGGCGCAAGACCGGGTGCGGCCGCATTGGGCCAGGCCAGATTGGTCACGAGAGCTTGCCCTTCCTCGCTAGAACCAGGACTCGAGGGTCTTCTCGACGGTACTGGCGCCATGGCCGATGTTCCGGGCGAGCTGTGGCACGTCGACCTCGACCCCACCCTCCACCGAGCCACCGAAGCCGAGCGTCAGGCCCGCCTTGCCACCGAACTTGAACTTGCCGTCGTGGTAGCCAGCGTCGAACTTGGCCGCGCCACCGACGCCGTACTGGACCGATCCGCCGACCGTCGGCTTGATCCCGCCGATGTTCTCGGTGATGCTGCCCTCGGCCTTGCCGCCGATCTGGAACTCGGCGTCGCCGCTCAGGTCGGCCTCGTTCTTGCCGAAGCCGATCCGGGTGCCCACCTTGCCGCTGGCGCCGACCTCGGCATCGCCCTTGGCTGAGATGTTGAGGTTCTCGCTGCCCAGCTTCCCCTCGGCCCGCAGCCGCGCGAGGTAGGCGCCGCCGCTGAGGGCCGCCTCGCCGCCGTAGCTCCCGTTGTCGAAGGCGCCGAACCGGGCCTCCCCCTTGCCGTCGACGCCGAGAAGATCGAGAGTTGCCTTCCCGTCGCCGTAGCGGCCGTCGATCTCCTTGGACCTCTCCCACAGAGACGCTCCGCCCTCCCGGCTGAACGCCAGCAGCGTGAGCAGACGCGGATCGTCGCCGACGCCGTCGCCGAACACCTTCTTCTTCTCCGGCGGCTTGCGCTCCCAGAGCGTCGTCGTCGGCCCGATGTGCGTCTCGAGCTCCTCGAACGTCCACCCGCCGCCTCGGCGGACGCCGTTGCGGGCAACGAAATCCCGCACGCCGAGGGCGTCCGCCAGCCGCAGAGCGGCTTGCTCGAGTTCCGTTGCGGCCTCGGCGGCCAGGCGGCGGGCCGCACCCAGGCGGGCGTCCGCGTCCCGCATCGCCGCGTCGGCACTCCGCTGGCGCCCCCGGGCCTCGTCGCGTCGGTTGTCCGCATGGGCCCGCTGCGAGGCGATCTGCTGCTGCCATTGCCGCAGCTGCGTGTTGTAGGTCGGATCGGCGAGCGCGACCGGCGTCAGCAGCAACGACGCCGCTTCGGTGAGCTTCTGCTCGAAGCCAAGGACGGCCGACTCCCAGCCGCTCGCGTCGAGGGCGGCGTCGTCGTGTGCCCGCTGGGCGAGCGCGTGGTCGCGCTTGGCCGTTTCGGCCTCGGCCTCGGCCCGCCGCCCCTTCTGCTGGGCGGCCTCGAGGGCCACGCCGTAGGCGGTCGTGGCGGTCTGGGCCGTCAGGTACGCCGTCGCCAGCGCGGTGAGCTGCGGCCCGATCTCGGCGAGCAACCCGCGGAAGGCGTCCGAGGCGGGACCCCGCCACACGGCCGGGCTCGTTCCGCTGTCGATGCCGCGCAGTGTGCCGACGAACAGCTCGGCCTGGTCGCCGACCCCGCCGAGCCGCGTCGCGGTCTGCTCGACGACGCCGACATCGCCGGGCACCGGATTGCCGCCCAGTCCGTTCCAGCTCACCATGCTCCGACTCCCGGTTCCGTCGCCGCACTCGACGCGGAGCCGATTCCGAGTCCGGTCTGGACGGCCGCCCCGATGACCTGTTCCGCGGCCCCGTAGCTCGTCTCGGCAAGCTCGAGGTAGACGAGGCACCCGGCCAGGTTCTCGACCATGGTGACCCGCTCCGTGTGCCACCGCCGCCCGAACTCGGCGATGGCCTCCGCCGCCACCGGCCTGCCCAGGTCTTCGACGTCCGGCCGGATCACGCTCGCCTGATCCAGGCCCTCGACCTGCGCGAGGAGGTTCTGCAGCTCGGTGTGGACGCGGCCGAGCTCCGCGAAGTCGACGTGGACGTCGACGGGTCCCGCGCTGCCCATGGTCGCGGCCGTCGTCA
The DNA here is from genome assembly GCA_963750095.1 of uncultured Actinomycetota bacterium. GTDB lineage: Bacteria > Actinomycetota > Actinomycetes > Mycobacteriales > Pseudonocardiaceae > Pseudonocardia. The sequence continues at coordinate 16,263 of CAVVPJ010000001.1, forward strand.
GTTGCCGGCGGCGTGCTGCTGGATGTTGGCCTCGGTCTGCTCGTAGGCCTCGGCGGCCTGCTGCAGGAACTGGCCCATGTGCTCCATGGCGTCGTGCACCTGGCGCGCGCCCTGCTGCCACTCCTGCCAGCGGCTCTGGAAAGCCTGTGACGCGCCGCCCTCCCACTGGGCGGCCAGGTTGGCGATCTGGCCGGTGAGCTGGCTGAGGATGCTGTTGACGTCGGCGGCGCCCTTGACGACGTTGGTGCTCTGGTGGCGCAAGTCGTCGGACTGGACGGTGAGCTTGTTCATCGGGATCTCCTCGGTGTCGGGTGACGCGGTCCGCTACGCGGTTCGTGCGGTGCGGGATCACTGTTACGTGGCGACGGCGCCGGGTCGACGAAGAACTCTTCGGCTAACGCCGCCGCCCGTGGCGACGACGTGACTGCCGTGGGGAACTCCGCGGTGATCGGCCGGGTCACCGGGCTGTTGCCACCCGGTGCGACGCGGCCGACGCCGGTGGAGCTGCGATCCGGTCAGGTATGGTCGGTCGGCCGCCGCGACGAGCAGTACCTGCGCCGCGACCAGAGCCGCGCGGGCTGGCACCTCGGTGTGCCCGACGCCCGCCCGGACCTCTCGGTGAACCAGCTCGAGCTGCGTGTGGGCAGCATGGCGGTGGCCGTGTCGTCGAGCCGCGGGTCGAGCGTCACGATCGACGGGACCATCCGGCCCAGCCCGGTCGTGATGACGCGCGGCACCAGCTACGTGAGCCCTTCGACGTCGGGCCTGCACATGGACTTCGCGGTCGAGGTGCTCGTGGGCGACGACTTCGCCGACCGCGAAGGCGCGCTCGCCCCCAGCGGCACCACCTTGACGCTGCGGCTCGATCTGGAGCCGGGATCGGCGCTGTGGCGGGTCGCGCACGCGCTCGCGTGGCCGTGCATGCCCGCGACGCGGCGTCCGCACGTGGCCGGTTGGTCGGGCCGCGACGTCGCCGAGCGGCTGGCGCAGCTCGGCTGGTCGGGCCCGTACGGCGGCGCGAAGGGCATGACGATGCTGGCGCAGCAGCTGCACACGCTCGCGGAGAAGGTCGCCCAATGTCGGCTGTCGGACGGTCGTCGGGCGGATCTGGTGTTCCCGTCTTGGCCGCCGTGGCTGGAAGAGGTCGAAAGTGGTGAGACCCGCGACCAGCGCGCCGAACGCCGAAACCGCTGCGTCGCCGAAGCGCTCTGGCGAGCTCGGGCCGTGGACAGCACCGTCATCGACGGCAGTCGCTGAGTCCAGGCAATCCGCCCACGGACGACTCACGGGCCTCGCGGCTATTCCTGCGTCCGCAATACAACCCTAAGGGACCGCTCGGGGGGCTTACTCGCCTGTAACACGCTCCAGCGACCACGCGAGGGAGTGATCGTGCCATCGACGGGCGACGCCACAGAAACGGTCGATCTTCCGGAGTTCTGGGTGGGGCCGCGGACCGCGCCGGATACGTTCGGCCTGGTCTCCATGCTCGGCGGCGGCGGCGAAGGCGAGGTCTGGGAAGCGATTCTCCCCCTGTCGGCCAGCGGTCGCCGGAAGGTCGCCGTGAAGATCATGACGGCGACCGGCCGCCCAGGCGAGCTCGATCGGTGGGAACAGTCGGGCCACCTTCTGCGCAGCTTGGCCCATCCCGGCTTGGTCCGGGTCACCGACGTTTTCGCAGGGGCAGGCATGCACCGCGCCAAGGCCGCGGGCGCGGGAACGTTCCTCTACGCGGTAATGGACTACCTCGAGGGCGTCTCGCTGCGGGAATGGGTGGTTGAGCATCCCGACACGCCCGCATCGGAGCGGTTGCGGATGTTGCGGATGGTCGCGGCCGCGCTTGACGCCATGCACTCAGGCGCGACGACGGGCGTGCCGGTCGCACACGGAGATGTCAAGCCCGCGAACATCGTGGTCCGCGCTGACCGCGGGACCGTGCTCGTGGACCTGGGCCTGGCACGGCTGACCGATGATGCAGGCGTCGCGGGGCTGAGTGCCCCGTATGCCGCCCCGGAGCTGCGGACAGCCGACGCACTGCCAACTCCGGAAGCCGACCGGTACGCCTTTGCCGTGACCACGGCACAGGTGCTGACGGGATCGACCCCGCCGCTGGATGTCGACGGGTGGCTTGATGAGCCTGCTCTCGAGAGGCAGCTCCGCACCAGCCCGATCATCGCAGGCCGAGCGGTACTCGTTCAGCAGATTCTGACGATGATCGCCTCGGGCCCTGCCGACCGGGCGAGCGAGCTACGGCCCTGGCTCGACAGCGCAGTCGAGAGCCTGTCCCAGCTTTCGACGCCACTCACGGCTCGGCGCGCCTTGGTCGATTCGGCCGACGCGTCGAAACCTGCCGGGCCGAGATCCGGCGCTGAGCCGGTGACGTCGCTGCGGGCCGGGTCCAGCGCGCTGATCCGGCCCACACCGCCAACCTTCGTCGACAAGATCAGAGCTCAGCGAACGCTGATCTCGGTGAGTTGTGCTTCCGCACTCGCGTTGGCGCTCGGGGCGGGGGCGCTCGCGTTCCTGCCCCGCACGGCCGCACAGGCCTCCGCTGAGGGCCCGGTCGCGTCGGTGGCAGCGAACGCCAGTCCCCTTCCGAGCGCCCCGACGCCTGCGATCGTGTCTCCTCCCGCAGCGCCACCCGTTCCGCCGCTCCTCGCTGCGAGACCACGCGACTCGCCATCGTCGCCCGCTCGTCCCGATCCAGTCGGCGTAGTACCGCCGGCGTCGGCGCCGGAGCACGAGACGTCGTCGCCGGAGGCGAGTACCGAGCCAACCGTTCAACCGGCCGGAAGGGTCCTGGACGTCGAGATCTTCGACGACGGGGGCACGCGCGCCAAGGTGATCAGCTGGGGTGCTCCGAAGGACGATCAGCTCGGCGGCGGCAGGATCGTCGGCTACCAGCTGAGCGGGGTGTCGGACAAAGGCTCGTTCTCCGTACGCGTCACCACAACGGACTATTTGGACCGCAGGAACTACTGCGCGCAGGCGACTTATACGTTCAGAGTTGTGACGGCGCCGCCCGGAGGCGGTGACGAGGTCGTGGGCACGCCTTACGTATCACCGGCCGCTGCTGATGCTTCGTGCGCTCCCACCCCGACAACAACTCCGCCATGAGGTCGCGTTGACTGCGCCGGGCTCGCGTGCGCCCCGCTGCTGGAGCGCGCGAACCCATCCGCGCGGCGGTCGAGAGCGCCCGGTCGTCGTCGCGTGCGGGGGTGAACCCGAGGCGACCGGGTCGGTGGCCAGCGCCGCCGGGCCGAGCCGGACTCCTTCGACATCAGGCGCCATGGCCCAGTTCTGGAACCCCGAAGGCTTGACTTGTCCAGTTCGCCGCCGAGTTTCAGCAATGCCAGGCTATGTTCCTGCGCCCAACCTTGCAGCATGTCCGCAGTGTCAAGGTATGAATCAAAGCCCTCGTCAACCAAATTGCAGTCGATGGCGCCGAGAAGCTGCGGTCGGGATCCCCCGAAGCCGCCGCCGCGCTGGCCGCTACCAGGACGTGACCGCGAACCTGCGGGTCAAGGAAGTCAAGGTCAGCGAGCACGACCGGTTCGTGGTCTGCCACAACCCCGACGCGGCCGAGCGCGACGCCGCAGTGCGCGCGAACCTGGTCGAGCGACTCGAAGCCATGATCGCCGACTCCGACCTGCTCTCGCCGACCAAGCGGGCCGAGGTGCGCGGGGTGATCTCCACTCGCCCCGGGCTGAACCGGTTCCTGCGCGTCACCCCGGGCGGGCTGCTGCGGCTCGACGCCGCCGCAGTCACCGCCGACGCCAAACTCGACGGGAAGTACCTGCTGCGCACGTCCGACCCACAGCTGACCAGCGAGGACAATCGCGCTGGGCTACAAGCAGCTGCTCGAGGTCGAACGCGGCTGGCGGGGCATGAAGCAAGTGCTGGACCTGCGCCCGGTCTACCACCGCCTGGAGGGCCGGATCCGCGCCCACGTCCTGCTCTGCTGGCTCGCGCTGCTCCTGGCCCGCATCGTCGAGACCCAAGCCGCCACCCCCCGGCCAGGCCACGACCTGGCCCTGCGCCCGCGCCGAACTGGCTCGCCTGCACGTGGGCACGTCCACCGTGTGGGTGCCGAGAACCGTGTCACGGTCTCTCATCAGCGCCTTTGCGGCTGGCCGACCTGAACATCGGCGGCCCGGACCCGCCCAGCATGATCGCCCGCTGTGGCCTTTCGACTCGGCTACCTGATGCTCGCTCGCGTGCTGAGCTGGCTGTCGCTGCTCGCCCGCTCCGACGCCACCAAGGTCGCCGAGATCCTGACGCTTCGGCACGAGGTTGCCGTCCTGCACCGCACCAATCCTCGCCCGAAGATGTCGTGGCTCGACCGCGCCGTGCTCAGCGCGTTGAGCAGACGGCTGCCTGCCCCACATCGCCCGCAATCCGCGACCTGGTGATGCGGATGGCCCGCGAGAATCCTCGATATGTGGAGTCGGGGATTATGTGGAGCCGGGTGGCTGAGCTGAGGTGGTCGCGCCGAGGACGTCTGATGATGCTCGAGTCAACCCCCGCCACCCGGCCGCATCGAGTACCCCGTCATGACGTGATGCCGCGTCGAGGCGATCTGGCCAGGAGTCACAGAATCTGTTCGAGCCGGGCGGCAACCAGGCGGTATCGGCTGACCGGCACCAGGTGCACGCCGGCGAACGCGCCCGTGTCGCGCAGCTCGATGACCAGCTCGCACGCCGCGTCCACACCGGCGTCGGGATCGGCCTCGACCCGGTCCACCAGCATGTCGGGGATGTCGATCTCGGGGATGGAGGCCCGCAGCCGGTGCGCCATGGCGACGCTGGCCAGCACCATGACCCCGACGTACACCGGCAGCTTGGTCGGGTTCCTCTCCCGCCAGCGCAGGAACGTCGCGGTCGAGTAGCCGACCTGGACGAAGACGAAGTCCGCATCGTTCTTCCACCGGGCCATCGGACGCTGGTGTGCGGCGGTGACCCCTACCGCGAAGGGCGCGATGCCCTTGAACGCGGTCTGCCGGGTCGCCGCGCGCGCTTCCTCGATCATGGTCGCGACGGTGAGCTCGCTCGTGCGGTCGCCCGCCGTGGGCTTGTCGCCGTGGACGAACAAGAACTGGTCGACCCCGTAGGCGGCGGCGGTGAGCAGGTCGCGGCGCAACCCCAGCAGGTTGCGATCGCGGGAGTTCACACAGGCGATGCTGCGTCCGCCCATGGCTTGCACCTCATTGGCCACCGCGATGCTCGACACCGTCGCGCGGCCGATGTGGTTGTCCGGGATCAGGAACGCGTCCGCGACCGGGGTGAGCACGCCGATCTGGTGGCGGGCGTGGGTCAGGTCGGGCCGGACCGGTGGCTCGATCTCGCAGATCACCCGGAAGCCCTCGGAGTTCATCCGGTCACGGTAACGGGGACCCGACCACCTCCTCCCGCCCTGCCCGCCTCACGCCGATGACGCCAGAACTCGTCGACAACGATATGGGCGACGGCCGCAGCTGCCGTCCGTATTCACGAGCAACTGACGTCACCGGAGACCGTCACAGCCATGGCCGTCGATCGCGCTCAAGCGGTGTCAGCTCTCACCGATATTGATCAAGAAAATCCGCGCAGAGTGACGTCAGTTCTCACCGACATCCGGTGTCAGCTCCCACCGACGAAGCCAGGCGCCTCCAGAAGTGGATCAGCAGCTCGACCGGACCCCGGACCGCGGGACCGAGCGATCCCGGCGGCAGCACGGTCACCGAGCCGACTCGGCTGCTGCCGCTGGACGCGAAAGCTCGCCGAGCACCAGCTGAAGCGCCCGGCCGACCAGAAGACCGAAATCCTCTACGAACAGGGGATACCCGCCCGGCGCACCACGGCGGGCGCTGTCACCACCACCGTGCACCACACCACCGGCTCGCCCGCCGTGACCGGCTCGGCCCCCGCGACCAGCATCGCCGACCGGCCGTCCCCATCCGAATCCGCCCGCACCGGCCAGACCAGCGCCGACACCGGGACGGCCACCATCACCGCCTGGGCAGCCCCTGATCCACACCGGGGATCTCCACCCCGGGGATCGCGGGCCGGGACGAGACCGGGTAGAAAGACACGCGGAGGCTCCAGGGGAGAAGATCGGCTTTAGACACCGGGTCTTCTACCGGGAGCCTCCACCCATCCCGGGCACGCCACGCCGAACACACCCGATCACATCGGGCCACCCGCACCGGACCGACCTCACTCAGCGTGACCGCCGCCGAGTAGCCCCGGACAGAAGCCGAAACCGCTCATCTCCCTGGCATTGGCCCGCAGACCGGCGTCGAGGCGGGTGAACTGCGCGTCGAACACGGTGGCGTCGAAGGCATACGTCCGAGTCGCGACGATCATGGGTTCGAGCAGATGCTCCACCAACAGCCACTCGAGCGGTCGCTGATTCAGCGAGAACTCGGTGCCCACCAAGGTGTCGACTCGGCTGCCCAGAACGGGATCCGCGTCGATCGCCATGCGGACGTCGACCATCTCGCTGAAGGTGCTCAGCCAGCCGACCACCGTGACACGCTCGGGCATGTGCCAAACAGTGGGCCGCAGCGCGACGAACGATCCTTGGCCGTAGCGCCACCAGTTCCCACGGTCAGCGATCGCACTGACCCGTGGGACGCCGTCGCGGTCCGCGAGATCGCGCAGCGCAGCCACCAGCAACACGGAAACAGCATCGCGGACCTTGCCTCGCGGCGATGGCTCCACCGGCTCGCCTCACCGTCGATGTCCTGCTCGCGGAGGACCCGTCGGTTGCGAGCCGCACAGCATACAGGCGACGGGTACCACGCGGCGCCGAGCACCGTTCTGGTCGAAGACGCGGAGTCTGGCTCTGTCAGATCAGGGTCGAGCCCTCAACCGATGCGGAGGTGGATGACCTGCCCGTGAGGGTCGGCGCGCGCGGTGAAGCTGGCCGTGCCGGTGGTGCCGTGCAGGTCCCAGCCCTTGTCAGCGTGCTGGGTGACATCGGTGTAGGTCGGGTGCGGGTGTCCGGCGTGGGTGAGCGCCTCGGTGACTCGGGCGCGGACATCGTCGATGCCGGGCGCGGCGGCGCTGGGCAGGATGCCGCGTTCCTGTAGCTGGCGGCGGATGGCTTTGAGCAGGTCATAGGAGGCATTGCCGATCACGCCGACGAGGGCGCCGTCGATGAGGAACTGCTGGAGGAAGTCGCTGACCGGACCGAGGATCGGGGCCTGCTCGTCGTGGTCGGGCCGTTCGTCGGTCGCGACGCCGACGAGGGTGAGGAGGGATCCGTCGTCGACGGGGAGGTTGACGGTCGCCATCCGGGGATTGTGCCGCGACCTGATCGGGTGGGGTACGTCGCTACTGTCGGGCGGGTGGGGCTGTGGGAGGACCGGGTCGCGCAACTGGAGTCCGACGCGGCCGCGCTGTCCGAGGCCGGACGGCCGCAGGACGCCGCGGCCGTGCTGAACGACGCTGGCCTAGCGGCCCTGGAGGGTGGGCTGCCGGACCGCGCGCGCGGTCTGCTCGAGCGCGTCGTCACCGCGTTCACTACGGCCGGGCGTCCGTTCGATGCCGCGGCAGCGGAGGCGAACCTGGCGCTGATGGCGATGCGGCTGGGCGATCTCGACGACGCGCTGAGCCGGTTCGAGCAGTCGCTGGCGATGCTGCCCCCGCCCGGCGGCGAGTACGGCGCCCGCGAGGTGCAGCTGCGGGAGGCCAACATCCGGGTCAATCTCGGGGTGCTGCACCGGCGGCGCAACGACCTGGACGCCGCCGCCGCGCAGTACCGACGCGCGCAAGAGCTCTACCGGTCACACGGCGAGCATGGCGACGTCCTGGACGTCGAAGCGAACCTGGCCGTGCTCGACGAGCGCGCCGGTCGACTCGCCGAGGCCCGACGACGCCTGGAAGGGGTACGCGCGCAGCTCCCACCAGGTACCGACGACCGTGCCCGGGCACGCACGGCCACCACCCTGGCCACCGTCGCCGCCCAGCAGGGCCGGTTCAGTGAGGCCACCCGCCTGCTCGACGAAGCCCACACCGTCTACACCGCGCTCGGCCTGCCGCGGGAGCTGGCGGAGATCCTGACCAACCAGGGCTACGTGCACCTGCACCTCGGTGATCTCGTAGCGGCACGGGCTCGTCTGGAGCAGGCCGAGTGGATGTTCGCGCGAATGGGAATGCGACTGGACCGCGCGCGGGTGTCGGGCGGGCTGGGCAGTCTGGCCCTGCGGCTGGGCGACACCACGGAAGCGATCGACCGCTACCGCATCGCGCTGGAGGTGTACCTCGCCGCCGACCTGAGCCGGGAGGTCGCGGCGACGTTGGTGAACCTCGGCGTCGCCCACGCCGCCGACCGGGACTGGGACGCGGCCGTAGAGTTGCAGCAGGCGGCGCTGGACCTCTACGCCGAGCTGGGAACATCGCCGGACACGGCGGCGCAAGCCGAACACAACCTCGGGGTCGCGTTGGGCGGGCAGGGCCGGCACCGCGACGCCGGAAAGCATTACGCGCGGGCCCGCCGCACCTATCGGCGGTTGGGGCGGGCGCGGGAGGCGGCCGAGGTGACCATGAACCTCGGCAACGTCGCTGCCGCGCTCGGGGACCTGACCGGTGCCCGCCGCCGCCACCGCCAGGCCCGCCGCGAGCTGCGGCTGCTGGGGCTGTGGCCCCAGCTCGCCCGCTGCGAACACAACCTCGGCCTGACCTGGCCCGCCACCTCCGCCGCCCGACGGGACAGGGTCCTGCCCGCCTGGCTGGCGCTGGACTCCGAACGGTTCACCCTCCCCGGTCCCGCCCAGCGGGCCCGGTGGCGCGATGCGGTGGGAGAACCGGCCGCGGCCGCGTTCGACGCCGCCCAGCATGACCCGCTGCTGTTGGCCGAGGTCATCGAGCACGCCCGCCGCACCGGCACGATCGACCTGACATCCACGCGGCCGCCCCCACCGGTACCAGGCCTGGTCGGCACGCCGGGGCCGCCGGCCGGCGCTGGTGACGAGCTTCCCGTTCACCCCCCGCGCCCGGTCAGCTGCGGCTGGCCGTCCGCGCTGATTCCCTACCTTCAGCGAGCCCGTACCCTGCGCCACCCGGACGGAGATGGCGATCCCGCTGCGCCCACGCCGGTCCCGTTGGTCAGGCTGCTGCAGACGACCGCAGGCGTCGAGCGATGAACCACGATCGAGGGGTGCCGACCGTCTGGTGGCTGGGTTGGTGGCGGGCCGGTGAGCAGCTCTACTGGTGGACCACCGCCATGCCCGCCGAAGCCGGCGGTGGCGAGATCGGTCGCCGCCAGGTTCGTGCCGCCGTGCAGGCCCGGGTCTCGCCGCAGACCTGGGCGCAGACGGTAGACCCCGCCGGCCGGAACGGCGGTCCAGCAGGCGGCCCGGTGGATGCGGCGTTCGTGGCCGCGGCCGCCATCGCCTGGGATGCGGTCGCGCCCCACCTGGCCGTCCTGGCCGCGGCGGTGCCGGTGCAGGCCGATCCCGCGGTCCGCGACGAGGCCGCCGCGCTCGCCCGGCGGTGGCGGCGGGTCCGGGAGATCGCCGCCCTGACCCCGGGCAGCTCCGCCGTCGGCGATGACGAGCGGGCCGCGCTGCTGGTCGAACAGATCGATCTGGGGTTGCGCTCCGCCGCCCTGCACCGGGCCGCCGTCATCAACTCGCTCGACCGCGCCTGGACCGGCCCGCTGGTCGATCCCGACACCAACAAACACCTCTGCCGCGACCTCGGGGGGCTGCTGCTCCCCGCGGTCCTACGCGAATATCTCGCCGACCCGACACCGGCCACGACCGTGGTCATCGCCGGGGCACCCGAGCTGGGGCAGGTCCCCTGGGACCTGCTCACCCTCGACGACGACGACACTAGACTCATCGAACGCGCCATGCTGCGCGGCGGGATCAGCCCCGCAACCCTCGCCGACCTCGCCCGGCCCGCCGCCGCCGACCGCCCCGACCTACCCGGCCTACTCGCCATCGACCCCGCCGCCGGACACGGCCGAGACGACCCCGTCCCGATCTACCCCGACGGGCTACCCGACACCTGGACGACGCCCGAGCGACACGCGGTCATCGCCGGCTCCGGCTGCACCCGCGGGCAGCTCGCGACGCTGCTGCAGGCCCAGCCGTGGGGGCGGTTCGTGTTCCACGGCCACGTCTCCGCCGGCGACGCCCTCTCCCCCACCTCCGCCGCGCTCGTGCTCAGCCCCCGCACAGAGCACCCCGAGCCGCCGGTGACCACCGACGACGGCCGCGCCCTGGAGGAACCGGGCAGCACCTCCCGCCTCAGCGCCCGGGTCTGGCTGCACGACCCGCAGCGCTGGCCCATGCCCCGACGGGTCGCGTTCATCGCCTGCCAAGCCGACGACGCCGCCTACGTCGAGCAGACCGGACTGACCGTGGCCGCGATCAACGCCGGCGCCCGCCTGGTCGCCACCACCCGCTGGTCGCTACCCACCGACGCCACCGCCACCCAGGACGACCACCAGCCGGGACCGACGACCTGCCTGGCGACCGCCGTCGACACCGCCCTGCGCGCCCCCGACCCCGCCGCCGCGCTGCGAGACTGGCAGCTGACCGAACTGCAGGCTTGGCGCGCCGCCACCACCCCGCAGAATCGCCGCGCCCACGCCCCGCTGCTGTGGGCATCCCTAGTCACCTACGTCCTGCCCGACACCCTCGACGTCGCCCCGCTCAACCCCGTCGATCCGTGATGAGCACCAACCCGTGGTGAGCACCGACCCGCGCCGCGCAGCAGCGAAGGTCGCGCTCGACCGCGGCAACACCCTGTTCCACGGGCCGGGCTGGCGCGACAGCCGCGGCGAGTACGAGACCGCCCACGATCTCTACCGCGCACTCGGCGACGCCGGCGGCCGGGCCGACACCCTCTGCAACCTGGCCAGCCTCGCCTGGCGGACCTCGGATCTCGACCGGGCCGACCATCTGTACGACCAAGCCCGCGACCTCTACCTCGGCCTCGAAGCGTGGTGGCACGTCGCGAAGGTCGAGCAGTACCGGGGCAACGTCGCCTACGACCGCGGCGACCTGCACCGCACCCGCTGGCTCTACCACCGCGCCCGCTACGCCCTCCACGACGGCAATCACCCGCTCGACCTCGCCGATATCAACGTCAACCTCGCCGCCGTCCTCGGCGAGCTCGGCGACCACGCCGCCGCCCTCGACCTGCTCGACGAAGCCGAGCACCTCTACCGCGCCACCCTCACCGACGACGCCCTCGCCATCAAGATCGCCGAAGTCGAGCAAAACCGCGGCCTCGCCCACCTCGACCACGGAGACCTCGCCCGAGCCTGGCACCACCTCGCCACGGCGCTGCGCACCCAACGCCGCCTCGGCGACCCGGAGAAGGCAGCCGACCTTCTGCACAATCTCGCCAACACCGCCGCCCGGCTCCGTCGCTTCCCCACCGCCCGAGCACTCTACGAACGCGCCATCGCCCTCTACGCCGACGCGGGCGACGACCACTCCGCCGCGGACTGCCATCTCGGTCTCGGCGCCCAGCTCTGGCGCGACGGAAACCTCGACGACGCGCGCACCCACCTGCACGCCGCAGCGACCACCTACACCTCCACCCGGGAATGGCTCGCGCTCGCCCGCGCCCGGCACAACCTGGCACTGCTTCACCCAGCCGACGCCCCGACCCGCGCCGCCACCCTCATCCCGGCGTGGCTGGCCATGCAATCCATCGCCTGGGGCCTACCCGAAGTCCCAGCCCGCACCAGTTGGCGACACACCCTCGACGACGCCACCGCCTCCAGCCTCGACGCCGCCCTTGCCTGCGGCGACGCCCTCCTCGCCGCCGAGATCATCGAAGCCCTCCGGTCCGCACCGCTCGCCCCGACCGCCGCCGTCCCCGCTGGCGTGTCCCCCGCCGGAACCACCGTGCACGACCTGCCCACCACACGGCCCGCCGCGGTCGAGTGCGGATGGCCACCCGTCCTTCTCGACCACCTGCCACACGCGGAGAACATCCGCAACATCGGCGGAACCGCTGTCCGCCTCCGCACCGCAACAACCTCCCTGCGGCTACTCCTTCACTAGCTGTCAGAGATCATGCCGATTCCGGCTGCGCACGCCCCGTGGTTCGACCCGGGCCGGCACCGGCGCACGTGCCGTGCCGCTCTGGTCCCCGAGACGTCCTCGTCTCAGCATGGGTCCCTCGCGGCTTGCCCCCGCACCCAACAGAATGACGAGGGGGAAGTGCGTGGGCACCAGCCGCTATGACCGCTTCAGCGAGGTCGGCAGCCGCGAGTACGAGGAATCCCGAGCACTGCACATCATCGCCGACCTCGTCCGCGACTACCCGGGCGTGGCCAGCGTGTCGCTGCGCGGCTCGGTCAGCGAGGTCCTCCGTCAGGTCGCCATCGAACTGGGCAACGGCCAACCCGTACCGGTAGGCCTGCGCCGCGCCGTGTTACGGATGGCCGACCAATTCCGCACCGAGATGCAACCCTCCTCCGGCGAGTAGCCACGCCGCGCCCCGGACACACCCGCCGGAAGTCGCGCCCGACGAGCCGCCGGAGGCTGGCTCACCGCCGACGGGAGGCGCACGCCCTACAGGTCTCGGCCGCGGGTAGCGCTTCGAGCCGCTCCGCCGCGATCCGCTCGCCGCAGCGCAGGCACTGGCCGTAGGAACCGGCGGCGATCCGGTCCACCGCCCGGTCGAGCGCGCCGAGATCGTGACGTGCGCCCGCCAGCAACCCCAGCAGCTGAGCACGCTCGAACCCGACCGTCACGCCCTCGGGATCGTGTTCATCATCGTGCCAGTGAAGGCCTGCTGCTCGGCCAACGCGGCAACCTGCCGTTCCAGCCCGGACACGCTCGGTCGTCGCCGAACGCTCGGCCGCCACCCTCGTTGCCCAATCAGGCTGCTGCTCCATCGCCCATCCACGAGCTCGTCCGACGCAGGCCGCCCGAGCCCACACGACCTGTCTGCCCTGCCCGGCCACGCCGTTTCCTCTCACCTGACCGTAGACGCGACCAAGGTCAGCACCCCCAGTCCGGCCGTGCGGTCGAGTCGGCGCCTTTGACTCGCCGTCAAATAGCCGCTTGGCGTGTGAGCGGTGGAGGCGGAGGGCGGAGTGCTCGGTCGGCTCACCCGCCAACGGCGCGCGACGACCGGAGGCCGTGGAAAGTAGGCTCCGGTTCACGGCGTCCATCTGCGCCGTCGCCCGAGAGCCCGTTCGCGGCAAGCTCCGCCCCACGCGCCGGGGGACCTCGGAGTCCAGGATCGGCCCCAGTAGCGGTCGACCACGCAGCGGCCGTATGTCCTGGACGGCGACGAGCAGATGATGACGCCCTCAGCGGAGCGCGGCCTTCGGTAATGGCGAGAGCCTGCGCGTCGAGGCTTCAAGCATGCGCGATCCCCGGGAGACTGTCGCGGGGGTCCTGCCACATTTCGGTGGCTGGCCGTGGGCCTGCGACAGCGTGAATGCTGGACGAGCTAGCGTTTCGTCGACGCGACACTCCACGAACTGACCGCGACCGACGGGCGGGAGGAAGTGGGCACGTGACAGGCCGGGTGGAAGGGAAGGTCGCCTTCATTACCGGGGCGGCTCGGGGCCAAGGACGCAGTCATGCTGTGACGTTGGCTCGCGAGGGGGCGGACATCATCGCCGTCGACATCCTCGGGGAGATCGCCACCAGCGCCCCGTTCCACCCGCACGCCACCGAGGACGACCTGGCACGGACGGCCGCCGGGGTGGAGGCACTCGGCCGCCGGATTTTCGCGGCGCGAGCGGACGTGCGCGACTTCGCCGCCCTGCGGCAGGTGCTCGACGCCGGCATTGCCGAGTTCGGCCGGATTGACATCATCGTGGCCAATGCGGGGATTTTCCCCCACGGTTCCTTGCTCCATGAGGTCGACGATCGGGAGTGGGATGAGATCTTTGATATCAACGTCAAGGGTGCATGGCTGACCTGCAAGGCCGCCATACCTCATCTTATCCGGCAAGGCGACGGCGGATCGATCACGTTGATCAATTCGACCGCCGGACTCAAGGGCATTCCCACGGTCGGCCCGTATACCGCGAGCAAGCATGGTCTTGTGGGCCTCATGCGGACCCTTGCCCTGGAGTTGGGACCGCATTGGATCCGTGTCAACAGCATCCACCCGACGGCCGTGGCCACGGACATGGTTTTCAACGAGCGCACCTACCGGCTGTTTCGTCCCGATCTCGACCATCCGACGCGGGAGACGATGGCCGAGATGCTGACGTCGTTTCATGCTTTACCTGTGCCGTGGGTGGATCCGGTTGACATTAGCAACGCGCTGTTGTTCCTCGCGTCCGATGAGGCGCGGTACATCACGGGTAGCGAGCTCACGGTCGACGCGGGATTCACCATCAAATGACGAGCCACCCGTGTCGGCACCGGAATCTGCGAACCCGACGCGACTGCGGAGCAGGCCGTTGAGCTGGCGCGTCGTTGATGCGGCTCGTCTCGGTATGCAGTAAAGAGTCATGCCATGGTCTCTGATTAGCGCCTGCGCGGCTGGCCAGCCTGAACGTCACGGTCCGGACCACTCAGGATGCTCGCGCTTTGTGCCATCCGACTCGCGTACCTCATGCTCGCTCGCGTGATGAACTGGCTTGCGCGGGGAGTTCTGACCGCGGTTGCAGCCCGGCGGGTGTGTTGGGCCGGAGGGCTGACAGGCTCCCACCCCGGCCCCCAAGGCGGTCGCAGGTGTCGACCGCGCGCCCTGGCCGGTGATCAACTCGTTGCCCGGGAAGGCTCCGTGGCTTGGCGCGGAACGGGTACCTCCACGTCATAGAGCAGGTAGAGATACGGGCAGTCACGCGGTGACGGTGCCAGGCACGCCCCGCAGGGCCGGGTGGGATCAAGGACGCAGGTCTCCCCCGGCGCGGGATCGCGCCGGGATCCGCCCGCCGGAGTGGTGTCCACGCCTGCAGTGGACACCCGACCGGTGCCACAGGCCAGGGACGAAGGTCCGCAGAAATCCCGGAGCGGCGGAGGCGGACATCCGGTTGGGGTCTTCGCCCGGGCCCTGGCGATGCATGCACCCCTCACGCCGCCGAATCAGCCGATGTGCCGGTGCACGTTCTCGGCGTGGGATGGCCCAGCCTCGGCAGCGGCGATCCACGGCCCGGGTATCGACGGGTCGAGGATGCCCTCCTCCAGCCACGTGTAGCGGCCGGCCAGCACCCGCCGCGCCAGTACCGTGTCGGCCGCGTCGGTGTTGCTCCACATCTGGCCGAAGAGCTCCTCCACCCGCAGCCGGGACTGCGTGCAGAACAGGTCGGCCAGCTCGGACGCCCCGCTTGCCCGGTCGGTCCCAGCGCCGGTGGTCGCATCCATTCGCGCCCGCACACAGGCGGCGCTCATCGCGAACAGCTCCGCGCCGATGTCCACGATCCGGCCCAGGAAGCCTTGCTTGCGCTCCAGCCTGCCCTGCCATCGGGCCATCCCGTAGAAGGTGACCCGGGCCAGCTTCCGGCTCGCCCGCTCCACGTAGCGCAAATGCGGTGCCAGCGGGCCGAACTCGCTGTAGGTGCCCGGCAGTTGTCCTTCACCGGCAACCAGCGTGGGTAGCCACCTGGCGTAGAAGCCACCCGCTTTGGCCGCCGCCCGGGCGCGCTGGCCTGCCGCCAACCCCGGCTCGATGAGGTCGCCCGCGACCGACAGGTGCGCGTCCACCGCCTCCCGGGCGATGAACAGCCGCATGATCTCCGAGGAACCCTCGAAGATCCGGTTGATCCGCAGGTCCCGCACCATTTGCTCGGCAGGCACGCCCCGTTCGCCGCGCGCGGCCTGCGACTCCGCGGTCTCATAGCCGCGGCCGCCGCGGACCTGCACCAGCTCATCCGCGACCTTGTATGCCATCTCCGAGCACCACAGCTTGGCCAGCGCCGCCTCGATGCGGATGTCGTTGCGCTTGTCGTCGGCGAGCTGGCTGGACAGCTCGACCACCGCCTCCAGCGCATAGGCGGTCGCCGCGATGAACGCAACCTTCTTGGCCACCGCCTCGTGCTCACCGACCGGCCGCCCCCACTGCACCCGCTCGGCCGACCACTCCCGGGCGAACTTCAGTGCCAGCTTCCCGGTTGCCGCGCAGCTCGCCGGCAGCGACAGCCGCCCGGTGTTCAGCGTGGCCAGTGCAATCTTGAGGCCCTGGCCCTCCTGGCCGATCCGGCTCGTGGCCGGGACCACCACCTCGTGGAGCCGGGTCACCCCGTTCTCCAAGCCGCGCAGGCCCATGAACGCGTTCCGCCGCTCGACGGTGATCCCGGGCGCGTCGCCCTCCACCACAAAGGCGGTGATCCCGCCGCGGTGCCCCTCGCTCTTCGGCACCCGGGCCATCACCACCAGCAGGTCGGCGATCACCCCGTTCGTGGTCCACAGCTTGACCCCGTTCAGCACGTACTGCGACCGGTCATCCGACGGCGTCGCGGTGGTGCTCAGCCGGGCCGGGTCCGAGCCGACGTCGGGCTCGGTGAGCAAGAACGCGCTGATCTCACCGCGCGCGCACCGCGGCAGGTAGCGCTGCTTCTGGTCGCCGGTCCCAAACAGTGCCAGCGGCTGCGGCACGCCGATCGACTGGTGCGCCGACAGCAGCGCCATGACTGCCGGTGAGGCGGACGAGGCGATCACCAAGGCCCGCGCGTAGTACAGGTTCGTGAGCCCCAGCCCCCCGTACTCCGGCGCGATCTTCATGCCGAACGCCCCGAGGGCGGCAAGGCCCTTCACCACCGCATCCGGGATCCGCGCATCCCGCTCGATAAGCGCAGCGTCCACCGAGGTCTCGCAGAACTCCCGCAGCCGCGCGCAGAACTCCTCCCCCCGGCGCACCGCCTCCTCGTCCGGGCGCGGATGCGGGTGGATCAGGCCAAGCCGGAAGTCGCCGAGGAAGAGCTGCTTGCCGAAGCTGGGCAGCTGCCACCCGGTCTCCCGAGCCTCCTCTGCGACCTGCCGCGCTTCCCGCTCGCCGACATCCCGGACTTGTGCCGCGCCGTGGTTCATGACCTTCCCCGCTCTCAAGCTCCGGACCCGAGTGCTACCCGCCGGTAACATCGCTTGCCGCATGGTACGGCCTGTGGTTACCCGTGGGTAGCCCCGCACACCTCGTCGATAGTCCCCCGAACCAGCTGGGCGGCAGCTCTGGTCTGGTGGGCCGCGGCTAGGTCGAATGCCTCCTGGGTGTTGCCGAGCATTTGTTTTGCGGACGACCGCATCGCTCATGACGCAGACGCTCAGCGACAAGCTTCGTCGTCATGCTGACGCCCTGATCGTCACTATGCCGGTGAGCCCGATGCCAGCGGCGCCCGGCAGAGCGGACCGCTGGGAGGTGCTGCCGCGCCGCTTCCGCTCCTCGGCGCCCTGGGGGCGCCTGCGGTGCGGGTCGGCTTGCCACCGACACCCCGGTCTCGCCAGAGATCGACTGGCTCGTCGGCGAGCTGGTGATGCCGAGGGTCAGTCGCGAGGACGCGAGGACGCGAGTTGCCGGCAGGTCGTCGTCATCAGGAAAGACGGGCTGAGCAGCCCCGCGTTTTTCGGACCGGGTTTCTATCGGACTCTACGCTGCTTGTTGACTTTCCAGCCAGGCGTCGGGAACTTCCTGCGGCGTGCGATATCCGAGTCCTGAGTGAATTCTCCTGGTATTGTAGCGGAACTCGATGTACTGGGCGATGTCGGCACGCGCGCGCTGCCGTGTCGGGTAGACCGTGCGGTGCACGCGCTCGTTCTTCAGTGTGCCGAAGAACGATTCGGCCATGGCGTTATTATAGCATATCCCGGTTCGACCGAGCGACTGCCGTGCCCCGTGTTCGACGAGGGCTGAGGCGAAGCTGGCCGAGGTGTAGTTGCTGCCGCGGTCGGAGTTAAGCGGAATTCGGTTTAACTCCGATTACGCCGAGCCTTGCGTTAAGCCGAGGAATCGTGTCCTGGCCTGTGCTGGCGGGGTTGTCTGACAGATTCCTCGGCTTAGCAATCCGCTGTTCGTGGCTACCGTCCGCCGCACAGACCGCCCGCGCCAACTGCCCCACCGTCCCGGAGCGCATCCACTGCCACATGCTGCGCAAGACTGATGGGCCTCGCGTTTTTCGGACCGGGTTTCTATCGGGCCTTACGCTGCTTCTTGGCTTTCCAGCCAGGCGTCGTGAACTTCCTGCGGTGTGCGATATCCGAGTCCTGAGTGAATTCTCCTGGTATTGTAGCGCAGCTCGATATACTGGGCGATGTCGGCCCGTGCACGCTGCCGTGTTGGGTATACCGTGCGGTGCACGCGCTCGTTCTTCAGTGTAGCAAAGAACGATTCGGCCATGGCGTTATCATAACATATCCCGGTTCGACCGACCGACTGCCGGATCCCATGTTCAACGAGGGTCGAGGCGAAGCTGGCCGAGGTATAGTTACTTCCCCGGTCGGAGTGAAAGATCGCATCGTCGGCGAATGTCAGGTTGCGCGTAGCCATGCGGACAGCCTCGATGATGAGCGGTGTCTTGTAGTTGTCGTCCATCGCGTAGCCGACAACTTTCTTGGTATGGCAATCGATGACGGTGGCCAAATAGAGCCACCCTTCCCACGTCGGGATATACGTGATGTCCCCGACCATTTTCTCGCCCGGAGCGCCGGCGGTGAAATCGCGGTTGACCAGGTCGGGGATCGACCCGGCGCTGCCGTCGTTCTCGGTCAGGCTGGCCCGCCACGGTCGCGGCTGGCATGGCACCAGGCGCTGGTCACGCATGATGGAGCGGACCAGCTCGAGACCGGCCGGGATGCGTAGGCGGCCCAGCTCGGCATGCACTCGGCGGTAGCCGTAGGTGCCGTCCGAGTCGGTAAAGATCTTCACCACCAACGCCGTCAGCTCCTCCCTTCGGCGCGCGGTCGCCGACATTTCTCGACGTTTCCAGTCGAAGAATCCGGACGCGGACACGTCAAGCCACCGGCACATCTTCTTCACGGGGTAGGCGTACTTCACCGAATCAATCTTGCAGGATTCGATGAACTGATACTTCTCGGTTACCGGGGATCCCGGGCGAAGTACGCTGCGGCTGAGGTGTGAATCAACCGGCCACCGCAGGGCACGACCGTGCCTCCGGGGCGAAGCCCCGGTTGGTCGTTTTCCAGGATGACTGTTCTGGCTGTGTCTCTTCTGGCGTTATCCGGTCGGTTCGATGGTGACGTTCAGTCCGAGTCGTTCAAGCTGGCGGACGAGTCGCCGGGCCTGTTGTTCGGTGGATCGGCGTCGGTTGTTCCAGTCCGGCCCCAGATCTTGGTAGGGAATCTTGTCCCGGACGATGTGGTAATAGGCGATGAGAATGTCGTGGCGGGTTGCGCCGATCGCTTTCTGGGTGCCGCGCCGTCCGCGGATCTGGGCGTGATGCGCGGCCAGATAGGTGCCGCGGGTGCGGGCCGCGGCCTGCGCGGCCTCGGTAAGCGCGATCCGTAGCCACATCGAGCCGTGCCGAGTGCGCCCGGCACGGCGTTTCCCGCCCGAGGCGTTGTTGCCCGGGCAGATCCCCGACCAAGACGCGAGGTGCGCGGCGGTCGGAAATGCCGTCATGTCCAGGCCGACCGTGCGACACGAGGTCGCACATTGCGAGTGAGCTCATGGATTGGAGGCCCGACGATGTCGGTCGTGTAGCTCCGGGCGAGTGCTCGATGCCCGTCCCCCGCCCTGGCGTGCGCCGCAGGTCCTGCCTGTCGGGGTGCGAAGCCCGGGAAGCAAGCCCAAGAAGTCCGCGATCCATCCAGGGACCACAGGCGAGGGGGGAGACCGGGCGGGTGAACGTGAATGAACCCTCGATGACGCCTCGTAATAGACAGCTCCCGGAGATGGGATGCACGCCCGGGGTGATAAGGCCTGGCCCCTGGAAGAGGGGGCAAGCGGCGGCCGGAGGGATCGGACCGGCCGTGTGAGCACCGCTGGGCCCCGGGGTAAAGAGGGCACCCAATCCGGCCGTGACTCGGATGTGCGGAACGTGGAAATCCCTGTCGGGTCCAGGCGCTGGTTGCTTGGTAGGCCGACCGTGAGGGGAGCGGAACTCCGCGGCGGGAGCAGGATGCCCAACAAGCGAATGCCGGTGGCCGAAAGGCAACAGGAAACCACGGCGTCATGGCTGGCGCCTCCGCCGGCTGCCGGGATAACTGGCCGGATACCAGCCCTGTGACTAGGCCCGAAAGGGCGCTGACGTGGGCAGGTGAGCCTTTGAACGCTGACGCTGATCAAGCCTCCTGAACCGAAGGGCAAGTTGGACACCGTGACGGTGAACGGACCGGAGGACGTGCTGGACTGGGACGCCATTGACTGGCGGGCTGCATGAGGGCAACGTAGGGCGGTTGCGGCGGAGGATCTTCAAGGCGACGCGGGAGCAGGACTGGGCCACGGTCCGGTCGCTGCAAAGATGATGCTGCGGTCTTGGTCGA
>CAVVPJ010000002.1:0-5934 GCA_963750095.1 uncultured Actinomycetota bacterium
GTCGGTGCCCGTGATGGATCAGAGGTCGAGCTCGTAGGTCTGTCCGGTCACCGTCTCACCGAAGCCGTTGTGCTGTTCCTCGCCGATCAGGACGAACCCTGCCTCGACGTAGACGTGCCGCGCGGCAACCTGCCGGGTCGTGGTCCACAGCCGCATCCGCCGGTAGCCGGCTTCGCGGGCGAACCGGACGCACTCCGCGGTCAGCCGGGCCCCGAGTCCGCGGCCGCGCGCGTCCGAGTGGACCAGCATGACCCGCAGCTGCGCCGTCTCCTCGTCGGCGCGGGTGCAGAACACGCAGCCGACCCGCCGGCCGTCGAGCTCGGCGATCCACGCCGCCGTGCGGGCCGGGTCGGGGCACTCGGCGAAGTCCGCCACGATCCGCGCCACGAGTGCCTCGAAGGGCGTTCCCCAGCCGATCTCGGCGGCGTAGAGCTCGCCGTGCGCCTGGACCACCCAGCCGAGGTCGCCCGGCGTGCCGAGCCGCCGGATCGCCACCGTGTCCATCGGGCCTCCTCCCACTGAAACAGTCGTTTCAGTGGGAGGCTCGCGCGATGGGTGGCGTGCCGGCGGACGGCGGCTCGGCGCGGCGGCGTCAGCTCCTCGACGCCGCCTACCGCTACGTGCTCGACCACGGCCTCGTGGATCTGTCGCTGCGCCCGCTCGCGGCCGCGATCGGCAGCAGCCCGCGCGTGCTGCTGTTCCTGTTCGGCAGCAAGGAAGGCCTGGTCGCGGCGTTGCTCTCCCGCGCACGCGCGGACGAGCTGGCCGTCCTCGAGCGCGTGCGGCACGCCGGGGCGACGGGCGGACCATCGGCGGCGATCGAGGCCATCTGGGCCTGGCTCGCCGCGCCGGAGCACCGCGCGCTGCTGACGCTCTGGCTGGAGGCCTACGCCCGCGCACTCGTCGAGCGGGACGGCGTGTGGGCCGGCTTCGCCGCCCGGACCGTCCGCGACTGGCTGGGGCTCCTCGCCGAGCTGGGCCCGCAGGACGACGACGCCGACCGCACGCTGCTGCTGGCCGTGCTGCGGGGCTGCCTGCTCGACCTGCTCGCCACCGGCGACGTCGACCGCACCGGCGCCGCCGTGCAGCGGTACCTGCGCCTGGTCGGGCCGACCTCCGGGCGGTGACGACGGCCGCGGTGCGCCGAGGGTGAACCGGAAACGAGCGGATCCTGTCGGTCCCCTTCCGTAGCCTGGATCCGGTGACCGCGGCCGATCGTCGGGGTCCCCCGCCTGCCCCGACCCAAAGGTGTCCCGTGATCGAACGCAGCAACGTCCGCGGCCCGGCCGTCCGGGCACCCGACACCCGGGTGCCCGACGACCGCGCCTCTCGGCCCGGTCCGCCGGACGACCGGCTGGACCCGCGGTCCCGCACGGTGATCACCGTGCTGCTGGTGTCCGCGTTCGTGGTCATCCTGAACGAGACGATCATGAGCGTCGCGCTGCCCGTGCTGATGGCGGACCTGCAGGTCTCCGCGAGCGTCGGGCAGTGGCTCACGGCCGGGTTCCTGCTCACGATGTCGGTGGTCATCCCGATCACCGGCTTCCTCATCCGCCGGTTCCGCACGCGGTCGCTCTACGGGGCGGCGATGGGCCTGTTCAGCACCGGCACCTTGCTCGCGGCGCTGGCGCCCGGGTTTCCGGTGCTCCTCGCCGCGCGGGTGGTGCAGGCGAGCGGCACCGCGATCATGATGCCGCTGCTGATGACCACCGTCATGACGCTCGTTCCGCCGGCCCGCCGTGGCGTGATGATGGGCAACATCTCGATCGTCATCGCGGTCGCGCCCGCGATCGGGCCCGCCGTCTCCGGGCTGGTGCTCAGCCTTCTGGGGTGGCGGTTCATGTTCTGGCTGGTCCTGCCGATCGCGCTCGTCTCGCTCGCCGTGGGCCTGCGCCGGATCACGGACGTCGGGGAGCCGACGGCGATGCGGATCGACGTCGTGTCGGTCGTGCTGTCGGCGTTCGGCTTCGGCGGGCTCGTGTACGGGCTGAGCAGCTTCGGCCAGGAGACCGCAGGGCCCTCGGCGACGACGTGGGTCGCCTTCGTCGTCGGGGCGGTCGGGCTGGCCGCGTTCGTCGGCCGGCAGCTGGTGCTGCAGCGCGACGACCGCGCGCTGCTGGACCTGCGCACCTTCCGGTTCCGGACCTTCACCGCGGCCTCCGTGCTGATGATGCTGATGATGGCGGTGCTGCTCGGGGCGATCGTCCTGCTCCCGATCTACATGCAGACGGTCCAGGGGCTTCCGCCGCTGACCACCGGCCTGCTCCTGCTGCCCGGCGGCCTCCTGATGGGCCTGCTCGGGCCGGTCGTCGGCCGGCTCTACGACCGGTTCGGCGCGCGGGCGCTGCTGCTGCCGGGCACCGTGGTCACCAGCCTGGCGCTGTGGTCGGCGACGTTGCTCGAGGTGCACAGCCCGGCGGCGCAGATCCTGGTGTTCCACCTTCTGCTCAGCGCGGGCCTGGCGTTCGTGTTCACCCCGCTGTTCACCGCGGGGCTGGGTGCCCTGCCGGCACGCCTGTACTCCTACGGCAGCGCGGTCTTCGGTGCGACGCAGCAGCTGGCGGGCGCGGCGGGCGTGGCGCTGCTGGTGAGCGTCTTCAGCGTGCGGTCGGCGGCGCTCGCCGGTTCCGGCGTGGTCGGGGTGGAGGCCGTCGCGGGAGGGGTGCACGCCGCGTTCGTCGTCGCGGCGTGCCTGTCGGTGGCGGCGGTCGTCGGCGCCCTGTTCGTCCGCACCCCGGAGCCGGAGGGTGCTCCCGCCGGGCACTGACATCGTGCTTCCTACGGCAGTCTTGTCGCAGTGTTAGACGGTGCGAGATTGCCGGATGGAGGGACGCGGGCTGCCGCGCGGCACACTCGGCGGGTGCGTACCGCCTTCGCCCACGACGCCGCGGTTGACATGGACGACGATGCGGATCTCGCCGGCCCGGGTGGCGCCGTCACGCTCGCGCTGTGCGGGTCGTTCGACCACGCGCCGCCCTGCCCGATCGCCCCGCACCACACCCGGGCGCAGCGTCGGGACGACGGTGTGGCCGTGCGGGTGCTGTTCGCGGTCGAGGCGCCCCGCGAGGCGGAGGTGCGGGCCCGGATAGACGAGGCGTTGGCGACCGGGTCCTGCACCGGCCCGGACGGGACCCGCACCCGGTGGACGTTCCGCGGCAGCGCGCCGAGCGCCGTCACCGAGCCCGAACGCGCCCACGCCGGACGCCTGATCCAGACGTGAGCACGGGCTCGCCGGCTCGGCCACCACAGCCTCGCCGACGGCCCGTCAGATGGACGGCCAGCGTTCGAGCATCCCGCGCGGCCCGTCGACGTGGAACGCGAGCGGGTCGCGCCGTCGCCACAGCGCGAGCATCAGATCCGACGCCGTGCCGCGCAGCGTCGTCGCGGGCCCGGGGTCGGGAAGGTGCTCCTCTCGCCGGGTCCCGGTGTCGGTGATCTCCAGGACGAGGGTCGCCCGCGCCGGTGCCACCAAGCCTGCCGCGATGCCGGTGGTCACGAACACCTCGAAGAACTCGGCGATGCCGTCGAGCGCGACGTCCTGGTCGATCGGGGCGGGATCGCCGCCGATCGGCTGGGCGTCGAATCGGTGCACGGCCAGCTCGTGCACCGCCCGGCGCTGCCACGACGCCGCGACCTGCTGGACCGCCGCCCAGTGCGGCACCTCCATGTCCGGCGGGGTGTCGTGCAGCGTAGTGATGAGCCGGGCCAGGTCGGCGTCGTAGGTCTGCGCCGCCTCATCGGGCGGCACCTTCGGAAACTCCGTGTCGCGGTCCGCGCGCCCCGTCATCAGGTCGGTCAGGTACCGCGCGAACCCGCTGACATGAGCGAGGAGGTCGGCTCCGGACCAGTCCGGGCACGAGACCACGCGCCCGTCCGGATTCGCGCGGACGGCCTCCGCGAGACGACGCCCGTCGTGGTCGATGCTCTCCAGCTGCCGTGCGAGGTCCACCGCGCCCACGTTAAGCGGCGCACCGAGGCCGTGCCTCTCACAGCCGCCTGTGACCAGCCGTCGACGAGCCGGCCGTCGACGTGCCCGCATAGAGTCCGCTGGTGACCAGGACTTCGGGAGGTTTCCGGACGACTCGGCGGACGGGAACATGGCTCGTTGCCGCGGCCTTCCTGGTGACCATGATCGGCACGACGATGCCGACCCCGCTCTACCCCCTCTACGAGCGGGAGCTGGGGTTCGGCGGCTTGATGGTCACGGTCGTGTTCGCGACCTACGCCGTCGGCGTGCTGGCCGCGCTGCTGCTGGTCGGACGGCTGTCGGACCAGGTCGGGCGCAAGGCGGTGCTGCTCCCCGGGCTTGGCATCGCCGCGGCCAGTTCCCTGGTGTTCCTGATCCCGGACAGCCTGGCCGCGCTGTTCGCGGGGCGGTTGCTGTCGGGCGTGTCGGCCGGGGTGTTCACCGGGGTGGCCACGGCCACGATCGTCGACCTCGCCCCGCCCACCGGCCGCGCCCGCGCGGGTCTGCTCGCCGCCATGGTCAACATGCTCGGTCTCGGGCTCGGCCCGGTGCTGTCCGGGGCGCTCGCCGACGTCGCCCCGTATCCGCTCGTGCTGCCCTACGTGGTCCACGTCGCGCTCGTCGCCGTGGCCGCGGTCGGCCTCGCTGTCGTGCCCGAGCCCGTGCCGCGCCGTCCGGGGCCGGTGCGGTGGCAGGTGCAGCGGATCGGCGTGCCCGACGAGGTGCGGCCGACGTTCGTGCGCGCGGCTGTGGGCGGGTTCGCCGGGTTCGCCGTGCTCGGGTTCTTCACCGCGGTGTCGCCGCTCTTCCTCGGGCAGGTGTTGCACGAGACGCGGCACATCGTTCCCGGGCTGGTGGTCTTCGCCGTGCTGGGCAGCTCCACCGCCGGGCAGCTGCTGTCGGCTCGGCTGGCCGAGCGGACCTCGCTGCTCGGCGGGTGTCTCGCGCTCGCCGCCGGGGTCGTGGTGGTCGCCGTCGGTGTCGCCGCGGCGATGCTGCCCGTGCTGGTCGCCGGTGCCGTCGTCGCCGGGTTCGGGCAGGGCGCGAGCTTCCGCGCCGGCCTGCAGGCGGTGACGGGCGCGGCGCCCGCAGACCGGCGCAGCGAGGTGTCGTCGAGCTACTTCCTCGTCCTCTACGTCGCGATCTCCATCCCGGTGATCGGCGTGGGCGCGGGCGCCCAGGTGTTCGGGCTGGTGCCGACCGCCGTGGTGTTCGCCGGGATCGTCGCGCTGCTGGCCGTCGGCGCGTTCGTGAGCCTGCTCCGCCGCCCCGCCTGAGCCCGCGCGCATGCCGCGAAAGCGGCGTTGGGTGCGTTGAGTGCACCGAAGGCCGCTTTCGCTACGTATACCCGCTCGTCAGGGCACGTCGGTCGCCAGCAGCTCGCCCAGGTGCCGGTCGATCTGCGGCATGTACGTCGGCGCGATCCCGAACAGCCCGAGGTGCCCGCCGATGTCCTCGATCACCCGCACCTCGCTCCCGCGGATCATTTCCTGCTCGGCGACGCAGTCGCGCGGCGGGAAGAACATGTCTTCGTCGATCGGCAGCACGAACGTCTTCGCGGTGATCCGGCCCAACGCGGCCGCGAGGTCGCCCCCCGTGTTCCTGGCGACGTCGCCGTGCTGCCACTTCCACATCATCGTCAGCAGGTCGTTCGGGTCCATCACCGTGAAGTAGGGCTCCAGGAAGTCGGTGATGAACTGCTCCTTGGACGTGAACTCCAGCGCCCGCCACACCTCCTGCTTCCAGAACTCGGTGGAGAAGCCCATCACCGCCCAGATGTGGGCGTGCCGCTTGAGCCCGTCCACCACGTCCTCGCTCGACTTGTAGTCGCCGCCGTTCCAACCCGGGTCGGACCAGAACTGCTCGCACAGGGCCTTGACATAGAGGTAGTCGTGCGGGGTGTTCTGCGCGGTGCCGGCGATCGGCGCGGCTCGGCGGACCTTGTCCGGGAACCGCACCGCCCATTC
>CAVVPJ010000003.1:0-18625 GCA_963750095.1 uncultured Actinomycetota bacterium
GATTCGGAGGAGCCCGGCGTTCGCCGTCTAGTCTCAGTTCTCGTCTCGTTCGTCGGCGCCGGCGGCCAGATCAGGCCGCCGGACGCGGAGAGACCATGCCGGAGGGCGATGCGGTGGTGATCGGCGGGCTGGCGGATCGACACCGCGAGGGCGACCGGGTGATCGTGCCCGTGGCAGGCATCCGCAGCCCTGGCTCCCGTGGCGTCCCGCACTTCTACCTGGGCCGCCACCTCGCCGAGCTCTACCCGTTCCCGTGGTGACCCCGCGGCGGGTCCACACCGCCCAGCTCGCGGGCGGGGACCGCAACGCCGACCGCGTGTTCGTCACCGACCAGGCGGTGATCGTGCTCGACGGCGCCACCGCGTTCGAACCGGGCGCCGTGCACCCGGCCAGCTACGCCGACATGCTCGGCCACGCCATCACCGACCGGCTCATCCACCACCACGACGCCCCGCTGGCCGCCGTCGTCGCTGCCGCGATCACCGAAACGGCGGACCGGCTGACACTAGCCCCTGGCCGGTCACCGTCGAGCACGGTCACCATCCTGCGTACCCGTGACCAGGCCGCCGACCTCTACGCACTCGGCGACAGCCCCGTCCACTACGGCACCGACCACACCGCCACCGTGTTCACCGACCACCGACTTGCCGTTGTCGCCCCTGACGAGTGCACCCACTACGTCACCCGGCTGCGGGCGGGCCACGGCTTCGACGAGCACCACCGGGTCGCTCTCATCGCCCTCCAACGCGCCCAGCGTCAAGCCCGCAACACCCCCGGCGGCTATTGGATCGCCGAAGCCGATCCCCAGGCCGCCTACCACGCCGTCGAACAGCTCGTCGCTTCCGATGCCATCGCGTGGGCGGTTCTCGCCACCGACGGCGCCGCCGAGTACATCGACCATGTCGGCCTAGCGTGGCCCACCGTCGCCCAGCACGACGGCGAACACCTCGCGGCCCTCCTCAAACAGGCCGACGCATGGGAGACCGAGACCGATCCCGACGGCCACGACCTCCCACGGGCCAAGCCCCACGACGACAAGACCCTCGCCGCCATCCCCGCGGTCTGGTAACCCCGTCGGCGGGGACGGTTGCATCGGGCTGCCTGCGAGCCGCCAGGGGGACCAGCGGGTGGCCTGCCAGCGACTCGCTCACGTCTCCATGAAGAACAACTCCAGCTGGATGTTGTCCGGGTCTCGGAACACCAGCACGGAGTACTTCACAGGATCCGTCGTGTCGTTCACCCCCGCGTGGGGAACGCCGAGATGGTCGAGCCATGCCGCCCAGGAGTCCAGGTCAGAACGAGCCGGGACGGCGATGCCGATGTGATCGAGACCTGTACGCCGCTCGTCGCACGGCTCTCCGCCGTTGGCAACGTTGTGGTGCAGTCCGATCATCACCCCTGCCGCTGGGTCGGCGAGCACGACCGCGTAGCCGGTCTCCTCGTTGCCGTAGTGCGGGAAGCGCGGCGGGATCCGTTCCAGCCCCAGCACACGCTGGTACCACGCCGCACTCGCCTCGACATCCGTGACGGTCGGCGAGAAGTGATGGATGCCCGCCATCGGCGGTCGCTGGCTTGCCGTCTGTGTCATGGCGCTTCCTCAGGCTCGATCGCCTCCGCGGAGTCACCCGGAGCGCTCAGCAGTCTTCGCGGCTACCAGCCGAGACGACAATCAGCCATTCGGAGCAGCGCCTACTCCAAGGACCTGGATGGTCGGCAGGTCGGTGCACGGAGCGACCATTTCTGACCGCTTCTGCGCCGAGCTTGTGATCATGCGGGTGGGCCGCCCGCCGCCCGCCGCCCGCCGCCCGCCGGTCCGACAGCACGAGATCGACTGCAGGAGGGTCTCCTTCCGGCGGACGGCCTCGACGGCGACGTCGAGTACCGGATGCCCTGCGCTCTCCGCGCCGTTGTGCACGAACGTGTACGGGATGTCGCCCTGGAACGGCGGGCCGGTTCGCCGGTGGCGGTCGACGGGTCACGACGAACGTCGGGTCGTTGCCGGGCGGCCTGCCGCCCCACCCGTCGGTGTAGTCGAACACCCGCGCCCCGCAGACGAGGACGCCTCGGTCATGTGGAGCGTCAGCCCGTACCCGGGCAGCGGGACAGAGACGTCGCCGTTCTGGTGCCAGTCGGACAGCGGGCCGAGTTGCCGTGGGGATCGGCGACGAACCCGTCCAGCGTCATCGAGAAGCTCGCGACCACGGCCATGGGTGACCCCCCGGGATGAGCCGTCCTGCTGGGGAGACCGCCTGCCTGCCGAAATCCTCGCAGACAGGCGAACGCCGGGTCCGCGATCGCGGACCCGGCGTTCTGGGTTGGTGGTGTTAGTACCTTCGAGCGCCGCGGCGGCTGTAAGCCCCTGCGACGATCGCGACACCGATCGCTGCGACGATCACCTGGACGAGTAGCTCGAGCCAGTCGATGCCGCTGGTGGCGGTCGGAATGCCGAGAGCGCGCGCGATGAACGTCCCGATGAATGCGGCGACGATGCCGATGACGATGGTCAGCCAGATCGGAATTGGCTGGCGACCCGGAACGACCAGACGTCCGAGCGCGCCGACGATGGCACCGACGATGATCGCGGTGATGATGCCCGTGACGGTCACGGTCTCCTCCACTATTGCCCCGGGGGCCGCTGTTACGACCCGCTGAGGCCGGTGTGCCCGATCGACGCGGTGCGCACCCGCCCGTCATCAAAACGTGACAAACAGTGACCCATTCAGCCTACCGATGGCGGCTGTTCACTCCATCCTGCTCGTCCGAGTATCGCAGCGATCACGGGTGCTTGGCCTCGGCGTAGTAGTTCATGTCGCGCCACTCGCGGTCGGCCAGCGCGCGCTTGGCCGCCTCGTAGCGGCGACGGTCCGCCTCGTCGGCGCGCAGCCGGTCGCGGAAGAGGAGGCACTTGCGGGTCTCGGGGTGGTCGGGTGGGTAGCAGTGCAGGTTGACCGGCTCGTCCGGGTCGCCGATGCGCAGGCACCGGTGCCGCGGTTCGCGGACCCGCAGCCCGCAGCGAGGAGGTCCCGGAGGTAGGCGGGCTCGTCGTCGGGGTCGTCGATGCCGACGAGGATGTCGATCGTCGGCTTGGCCGCGAGGCCGGGCACCGCGGTGGAGCCGATGTGCTCGACGAGCCGGGCACGGTCGCCGAGGACCGCGCGGAGCTCCGCTGCCCGCGCCTCGAAACGGGCGGGCAGGCCGGGTGGTACGCGCTGAGGGTCACCCAGGTGGGGCGGGGGGCCGTTGACGAGCACCTCGGCCAGGGTCTCGTCGATGAGCGGCTTCTCGGGCACCGGCGGGCCTCCTCGCGGCGGATGGGCCTACGGTGGTTGCGTTTGCTCATCTTCGGGCACCGGGCCTCAGCGAGGAGGCGGGAATGGCCACCGTCAGCGTCCGCTACATCGTCGACGACGTCGACGCGGCGATCGCGTTCTACTGCCGACACCTCGGCTTCGCGGAGCAGATGCACCCCGCGCCGACCTTCGCCATGCTGACGCGCGGCGACCTCCGGCTGGTGCTCAGCGCGCCCGGCGGTGGCCCGGGCGGCGGGCAGGCCATGCCGGACGGGACCCTGCCCACGCCGGGCGGGTGGAACCGCTTCTCCCTCGAGGTCGACGACCTGGCCGCGCTGGTGGACCGCCTCCGCGCCGACGGCGTCCACCTGCGCAGCGACCTGATCACCGGCGTCGGCGGCAAGCAGGTGCTGATCGAGGACCCGTCCGGCAACCCCGTCGAACTGTTCGAGCCCACTCGGGACGAGGCACGCCTCGGCGGCTGAGGCCCACCTCAGTCGCCGGTCCCCGCCCCGCGGCTGGTCGCCCGCGCCGACCGCTGGGCGCGCCGACCTCGGCCGCCACCAGCCACACTCCGTCAGGATCACCGGATGTGACCAAGGTGAGCCAACGGGCGGGCCGGGCATCCTGTCCGCTCTCGGCGCGGTTCCCGCGGTCGGCTTCGCCCTCATCATCATCGTGCTCGCGGCAGCCGCCCCGGAACCCGACGGCGTGGTCCCCATCCTGCTCACCACGGCGGTCGTGGTGCTCCTGACCGCGATCGCCGCCACGGTGGTCGCCGTCCTCGGTGGGCGTCTGCCGCACAGCGTCCGCATCGCAGCGGCGCTGGTGCAGGCCGCGGTTCTCGGGTTCACCCTGGCGCTTCCGCAGTCGATGAGCGCGCTCGGTGTGTCCTGGTGGGGCCCCTTGGCGTCGCCCTTGGGCCTCGGCGAGGGGCTGATCGTTCTCGGGCTCGTCGCGACGGGTCGTTCGTCGTCGGGGACGAGGGTGCTCGGCCGATGAGGTCTGGCCATCGGAGAGGTTGTCCGTACCGAGCTCCCACGAGGACGTCGCGTTCGCCGTCGACGAGGCCCGCTCGGGTGCCGCGCGAGCTGACCGAGAACGCCGGAGCACTCGTCTCCGGCCGACAGCTGGAACGACACTCACCCGGCAGGCGCTCCGGTCCTCGTGTCACCCACCGCCGTCGAGCGGTGGCCGAGGACGACCTTCGTCGACGGGGTCGAGGCGGCGACCAGCACGGCGCAGGTGATCGCGGCCGACGTCATGATCGCCAGCGCCGACGTCGCCCGGTGCCGTTCGGCGAGGGCATTCCGTACTTCTCCAGGCCGACCGCGGGCATCTGCTGCTCGCGGACCCGGACGTGGCCCAGGGGCGGCGCGCCCTGCACCTCAGCTACCCGGTCCGCCACCGGTGAGGCACCCGCTCATGACGTGCACGGCACACAACGGGTGGGCGGCGGGGTCTGGCGCATTCCACCGCCGCCGCTGCCATGATCACCAGCTCGGCGCGTTCGGCGGCCACTTCTGACCGCATCTGCGCCCAGCTGACGATCACCGCCCTCCTCTCCACCTCCTGAGCCCACAGGCCTTCCGGCCGCCGCGGCGCGCGGGGGATTCGAACGCCCGAGGGCTTGCACCCAACACGCTTTCGAAGTCGTCTCGGCGGCGTTCGGGTCAGGTCAGCTCGGTCCGCACGTCGGCCTCCGGCTCGCGAGGCGACGTGCCCGGACGTTGGCGGACGGTGGTGAATGAGACTGCGACTGGGACTGCCGTGCTGATCTTGTGCATTCGGCGGGGTATCCCAGGGGTATCCCGGCCCGGATGAACCAGCCGCGGGCGACTGGCCGGGCTTGGGCGTTGATCACGATGGTGCCGGTCGGGATGCGCAGGCCCGCCCGTGCGGCGAACGGCAGAGTACCGCCTCTCTCTCGCGGAACAACTCTGTGACGTTGCCGTTCCACTTCCGCCTCACTGGACGTCGCCGCATACCCGGTTGACCCAGCGCGGGAAGTCACCGTTGGTTGTTTGGCAACAGGCTGTGCCCGCGCCAGCTCGGTCGGTTCTGCTCGCGGTCGTGCCTGCTGACGAATCGATCTTGAACACGGCCTCATGAACAGGCCATGAGCTGCGTCGGAGAGGCGGTGGACCAGGCCCGTGACACTGAGATGCTGGTGCCTTGTCGAGTCGTGCTTGGTATGGCCTGGATGGTGGTCAGGGTCCGGTAGAGCGCTCGGCTGATGTAGCGCTTGAGGCTGCGGATGATCTCGCGTTTGGTGAGGCCCTCGGCGGTGCGGCGGGCGAGGTCGGCACGGGTGCGAGGATCGTGTCCGTGAAGGTGATCGTCGATCACGGCTGCCGCGGGTCGGGTTCGAGACACCGCAACCGGCGCCGTCCACGCGGACCGGCGAGTGTCGGCGGCTTTCGCGCAAACCAGCGCGAGGTCAACTCCGCCCATGCCCGTCAGCGTGGAGCAGGCGAGCGCGCCAACGCCCAGCTCAGGGCCTGGCGGATCCTCCGAAGGAACGCTGCTGTCCGCGCCGAGCACCCGTCCTGGTCGAGGCGATCTTGGTGCTCATCCAGATCTGCTGACGATGAGTTCGGGTGAGCCGGGCGGTCTACTTCCTCATGGGCACTCTCAGCTACACGATGAGCATCTCCCTCGACGGCTACATCGAGGACGTGACCGGCGGCATCGACTTCTCCGAGCCGGACGAGGAGGTGCACCGCTTCGCCAACCAGCAGACCCGCGAGACGGCGGCGTTTCTGTTCGGTCGTGGCCTCTATGAGGTCATGGAGGAGTTCTGGACGGCGCCGGAGCGGGCCGACGGGGGCGACGTGGAGGCGGAGTTCGCCCGCGAGTACGTCGCGACCCCGCGTATCGTGTTCTCCGACACGCTGGAGTCGGTGGCGCCCGGGTGCAGGCTAGTGCGCCGCGCCGATGCGGTCGACGAGGTGGTCCAGCTCAAGAAGGAGACCGACGGCGACCTGTCCGTCGGCGGCGCCGGTCTGGCTGCATCGCTGCTGGACCTGATCGACGAGTTCCGCCCGAGGGTGGTGCCTGCCTTCCTCGGCGGCGGCAAGCCCTACTTTCCGCTTGGCGCCGACCTGCGGCTGCGGCTGGTCGAGCAGCGCGCCTTCCGCAACGGCACCGTATACCTGCGTTACAAGAGGATCGGCTGATGGAGCACGGGTGATCGGAGGACGGCGCATGATCGCCGTCGAGCGGTCCGGCGCCAGGCCAGCCACGGTCAGCGCTCCTCCACGCTCGCTGAGGCCAAGTGGAGAGGGCCGCAGTCTCACCTGATGCGTGACGTCGGCCGAGCAAGGACCGGGTAAGCGCATCTCCGTACGTCTGCACGTCCTGAGATGCTGACGTCCGCAGGTAGCCTGGCCCGGCCGGGACGGCTGATCGGAGGTGCGACCGCCGTGGTGCGTGCTGCACCGTGGGTGCGCTGCTCGTCCGGCACCGCGAGGGAGCGGCCGGGCAGCTCTGGCGGGACGGCGGCTACGTCTTCGCCACGCCGGTCGGTGAGCCGATCAACCCGAACGCCGACTACCACCACTGGAAGCGGCTGCTCGCGGATGCCGGGCTGCGGGACGGACGCCTCCACGACGCCCGGCACACGGCGGCCACGGTTCCGCGCCCGGGGTCCCGGAGCGTGCGGTGATGGGGATCATGGGCTGGTCGACGACGGCGATGGCCGCCCGGTGCCAGCCACGTCACGGGCATCGTCCGGGGTGATGTTGCCCAGCGGGCGGCCTGGTCTGGGGCGCTGAGAGCCACAGATGAGACCGGACGACGACGCCGGGCTCGTCCGTGATCGGGCGGCCCGGCGTTTGTGCTGGTCAGCGTGGCGGAGGATGGGGGATTCGAACCCCCGAGGGCTTGCACCCAACACGCTTTCCAAGCGTGCGCCATAGGCCACTAGGCGAATCCTCCAGGCCCGGCAAGCATAGCCGGGTCACTGGCGCCGTCGGCGAGGGCCTACACTCGGTGGCGGACTCCGCGCGGCGTCCACCCTGTGAACTCCCCCAGGGCCGGAAGGCAGCAAGGGTCAACGGGCTCTGGCGGGTGCGCGGAGTCCCCTTTATGCGCTCCCGGCCCGGGTTCTGTCGGTGCCGGTGGGTAGCCTCGCTGACGTGGCGCTGGCTTTGTACCGCAAGTATCGCCCGGCGAAGTTCGCCGAGGTGGTGGGGCAAGAGCACGTCACGGAGCCGTTGAGCCGCGCGATCGAGGCGGGGCGCATCAACCACGCCTACCTCTTCTCCGGCCCGCGTGGCTGCGGCAAGACGTCCAGCGCTCGCATCCTGGCCCGCTCGCTCAACTGCGAGCTCGGTCCCACGCCCGAGCCTTGCGGCGTGTGCTCGTCGTGTGTGTCGCTGGCGCCGGGTGGGCCCGGCAACATCGATGTCACCGAGCTCGACGCGGCGTCCCACGGCGGCGTCGACGACACCCGCGAGCTGCGCGACCGGGCGTTCTTCGCCCCCGCGGAGTCACGTTATCGGGTGTTCATCGTCGACGAGGCGCACATGATCACCACGCAGGGTTTCAACGCCCTGCTGAAGATCGTCGAGGAACCGCCGGAGCACCTCGTCTTCGTCTTCGCCACCACCGAGCCGGAGAAGGTGCTGCCTACGATCCGGTCGCGCACCCACCACTACCCCTTCCGGCTCATTCCGCCCGGCACGCTGCGCAGGCTGCTGGAGCGCATCTGCGCCGAGGAGTCGGTGACGGTCGCGCCTGCCGTCTATCCGCTGGTCATCCGCGCGGGCGGCGGCTCGGCCCGCGATTCCCTCTCGGTTCTCGACCAACTGGTGGCGGGCGCCGGGCCGGAGGGTGTGACATACGAGCGCGCGGTAGCGCTGCTCGGCGTCACCGACGTGTCGTTGATCGACGATGTGGTGGATGCGCTCGCGGCGGGGGATCGCGCTGCGGTCTTCGAGGCGGTCGACCGGCTGGTCGAGGCCGGGCACGACCCTCGCCGCTTCGCCACCGATCTGCTGCAGCGCCTGCGTGATCTCACGCTCATCCAGGCCGTGCCGGAGGCCGTCGGGCGCGGGCTCGTCGAGGCGGCCGACGACGAGGTGGCCCGCATGGTCGAGCAGGCGGGCAAGTTCGGAGCGGCCACCCTCACCCGCTACGGCGAGATCCTGCACGTCGGGCTCACCGAGATGCGGGGTGCCACCGCGCCGCGGCTGCTGCTCGAGCTGCTGTGCGCGCGGATGTTGCTGCCCGCCGCCAGCACGGCCGAGCCCGGTCTGCTGGAACGCCTGGAACGCCTGGAGCGCCGTTCCGCCATCGCTTCCGCGCCGCCCGCACCCGGCGTGGCAGGCGACGAGGCCGCACCCGCCCGTCGGTTCGAACGCGCGAGCACGCGGTCCGACCCCGACGGCGGCGCCCAGCCCGCGAGCGCGGAGGCAGCCCCGGCGGTCGGGCACGGTGGCGAGCGTCAGACGGGCGAGCGCGCACCTGACGCTCCCCGTGCGCAGCGGGACCAGGACAGACGAGCCGACGTGCCTGCCGGGCGGGGTGGGCCCGGTGGCCGGGAGGCATCGGCCGCCCCGGTCGCCCCGGTCGCCCCCGCGGCGCCGCCCGCCGACACGCCCGGCGCCGGAGCGCAGCCCGCCGACACCCGTGGCGCCGCGGCGTCGCCCGCTGGCGCGTCGGCTGCCGGAGCGCCGCCCGCTGGCGCGTCGGCTGCCGGAGCGCCGCCCGCCGACACGCCCGGCGCCGCGGCGCCGCCCGACGCCCAGCCCGATCACCGATCGGCCGAAGCGGGCGCGCAGGTCGGCGCCGCGGATGTCCGCCGGGTGTGGCAGGAGATCCAGGACGCGGTCAAGCAGCGCAAGAAGCGCACCCATGCGCTGCTGGTCAGCGCCACCGTCCGGGCCGTGGAGAACGACACCCTCGTGCTGTCGATCGGCACAGCCCCGCTCGCGCGTCTGCTGTCTGAGCAGAGCAACACCGACGTCATCGCCGAGGCGCTGCATGCGGTGCTCGGCGTCCGGTGGCGGGTGCGGTGCGAGCACGGCGAGGCGCAGCCCGCGCGAGCGGCCGCGCCGACCCAACGGCAGCCGCCGACCCGGTCCGCGCCCGAGGGCGGGGTACGGCCGGGCACGGCGAGTGGTGTCGCGGCGCCGTTGGCGGAGGCCCGAGCGGGCGGGGCCGCCGACGGCCCTGCTCGGCCCGAGGGTGGGAGCGCTCGCGGCGCCGTCGGGTCCGCGGACCGCCGGGCGGCACCAGGAGGGGCGTCGTCGAGCGGGCCGCAGGCAGGCCGTCGTCCTGCGTCCCCGGAGCGGGCGGGCCGTCGGCAGGCGGGGCGGGACGACGGCGTCCCGCTGCCGCCCGAGCCCGCCGACGAGGACGTCCCACCCGACGACGAGGAGGCGATGCTCGCGGAGCTGGCTGGGGGAGAGCCGAGTGGCGGAGGCGGGGTGGTCCGGTCGGGCCCCAACCCCGAGGAGGCCGCGATGGCGCTCCTGACCAGCCAGCTGGGTGCCCGCGCGATCGATCGTCGCTGATCCAACTCGTGCCTGGATACACTTTTCGTCCCGACCGGCCACGACGGGGGAGCCCATGACAGTTGACCACCTGCTCCAGGCGATCCCCCCGCTGCTGGTCTACCTCATCGTCGGCTTCGTGATCGGGCTGGAGAGCTTGGGCATCCCGCTGCCCGGCGAGATCGTCCTCGTCAGCGCGGCGCTGCTGTCGTCGCGGCACGAGCTGGAGGTGTCGCCGCTGTGGATCGCCGTCGCGGGCAGCACGGGGGCGATCGTCGGCGACTCCATCGGCTATGCCATCGGCAGGCGCTACGGCACCGCGCTGTTCACCCGGCTGGGCAGGCGGTTCCCCCGACATTTCGGCCCGACGCACGTCGCGTTCGCCGAGAGCGTCTTCACGCGGTGGGGCGTGCTGGCCGTCTTCTTCGGCCGGTTCATCGCGCTGCTGCGGATCTTCGCCGGTCCGCTCGCCGGTGCGCTGAAGATGCACTACCCGCGCTTCCTCGCGGCCAACGCGCTCGGCGGCATCGTGTGGGCGGGCGGCACCACGATGGCGGTCTACTACCTCGGCGTCATCGCCGAGACTTGGCTGAGCCGGTTCTCGTGGATCGGCCTCATTGTGGCGGCGGTCGCGGGCCTCACGATCGGGTTCATCGTCAAGCGCAAGACCGCGCGCATGGCCGAGCACTTCGCCGAGCGGCAGGCCGCGGCCGCCGTCGAGATCGCGAAGGAGCAGGGCGCCGCCGAGGTGTGAGCCACGCATGCCGCCGGCGATCGCGGCGAGTGCGACATTTCCGGTGATCGAACCCCGATAACGTCGCGCTCGTCCTGCGGGAAGGTGCTCAGCGGGCGCGGAGGTAGGCGAGGATGCCGTTCGTGATGGCCGTGGCGTAGCGCTGCCGTCCGTCGGCGGACGCGACCACCGCCGCTTCGGCCGGGTTGCGCATGTTCGCGCACTCGATCAGCGCGGCCGGGCGCGTCGCGAGGTTCAGCCCGGCGAGGTCGGGGCGCAGGGAGATGCCCTGGCTGCCGATGTAGGTCGAGTCGTGGAAGCCCGCCGCACGCAGGGCGTCGCGCAACGCCGTGCCGAGGACGTGCGCCTGCCCGGACTGCACGTCGTTGAGCGGCGGCGCGGAGAGCGCGACGTGGAAGCCGCTGCCCGTGGCGGCGGCACCGTCGGCGTGGATCGACACGACGGCCGCGGCGCCCGCTCGCTGGCCCGCCGTTCCGCGCACGTCGACGCACGGGCCGACCCCGGTGTCGTCGGCCCGCGTCAGCACCACCCGCACGCCCGCCGCCTCCAGCGCTCGCCGCACCCGTTGGGCCACATCAAAGGTGAAGGCATGCTCGGGATAACCGGCATCGGTGGAGGTGCCGGTCGTGTTGCACGCCTTCGTGCCGCCGCGCCCGTCGGGCACCGGGCGCTGGATCTCCCGCGGGTGCGCCGCGTTGCCGCCGTTGTGCCCGGGATCCAGCACGACGACCGGCGCACCCGCCACGGCGGCAGGCGACGTCCCGGCCACCGCGCCCGATCCGGCCACCGCGCCCGATCCGGCCACCGGGCCCGATCCGGCCAGCGGGACCCCAGCCGCGGCGGCCCCGGCCCGCGCGGACCCGCTCGGCGCGGTCGTCGCGGGCCCATGTGGCGCGGTCGCGGCCGTCGCCGACCCGGCCGCCGTGGGGGATGCCGAGGTGGCGGCGGGCGTCGCGTCCGATGCGGCGGGAGCGGTGCCGGGCGCGCATCCGGCCATGGCCACCAGAACGAGACCCACCACGACCCGCCGCAGCACAAGGCCTCGCCGCGCGCCAGGCAGCCGGTCGGGAAGGTTCCGGGGCTCGGCGGCGCCCCCCCAGCCGCACTTCGCACACCCCGTGGCGTCCCCGCACACGTTCGACCCTGTGCGAGGACGCACGACGGTGTGCGAGGTCGGCCTCGGGCGGACGGTCATCACCGGGAGGCTTGCTGGTCCGGGCGGGCGCGCACGGTGACACTGTCGCACGGCTACCCTGGCGGCCGGAGCCGGTGTGCGGGACCGCCGCCGGCGGGAGGCGAGGAGTTCGCTGTGCAACCGGGGCTACCTGACATGTCGATGCTCCTGCAGCAGGTGCAGCAGATGCAGGAGGAGATGTCGACCGCCGAGGTGACCGGCCAGGCGGGCAACGGCCTGGTCGAGATCACCACCACCGCGCCGCTGCAGACGTCCGGCCTCGAGATCCGCCGCGTGCGCATCGACCCGAAGGTCGTCGACGCGGACGACGTCGAGACCCTGCAGGACCTCATCGTGGGTGCGCTCAAGGACGCCGTGGCCAAGGCGGCAGCACTGCAGCAGCAGAAGATGGGGCCGCTGGCGGGCGGTCTGGGCCTGCCCGGCCTCGGGTAGTCGCGTGTTCGAAGGGCCCGTCCAGGACCTCATCGACGAGCTGGGCAGGCTGCCGGGCATCGGGCCCAAGAGCGCCCAGCGTATCGCGTTCCACCTGCTCGCGGCCGATCCCGTCGACGTGTCGCGGCTGCAGGACGTCCTCCAGAAGGTCAAGGACGGGGTGCGGTTCTGCGAGGTCTGCAGCAACGTGTCCGAGCGCGAGCGGTGCCGCTACTGCGACGACACCCGCCGCGACCCGACGGTCGTCTGCGTCGTGGAGGAGCCCAAGGACGTGCTGGCCGTCGAGCGGACCCGCGAGTTCAAGGGCCGCTACCACGTGCTCGGCGGGGCGCTCGACCCGCTCGCGGGCATCGGCCCGGACGCCTTGCGCATCCGCGAGCTGCTGGCCCGGCTGGGCGGCACCGGTCCGGCGGCGGACGAGACCGAGATCGCCGAGGTGATCATCGCGACCGACCCGAACACCGAGGGCGAGGCCACCGCCACCTACCTCGTGCGGCTGCTGCGCGACTTCCCCGGCCTCACGGTCACGCGGCTCGCCTCCGGCCTGCCGATGGGTGGTGACCTGGAGTTCGCCGACGAGCTCACGCTGGGCCGCGCGCTGTCCGGCCGCCGCGCCCTGTAGCGGTCAGGACGCGGCGGCGGTGCTCATCTCTTGTCGGGCTCAGTCGTCGTCGCTGTCGTCCCGGTAGCCGCCGAGCGGCTGCGGGTGCAGCGACTCCCAGTGCTCGCGGCGCTCGGCGGCGACCTCGCGCCAGCCGGCGGCCTGGAGGGCGTCGACGATCCCGACGACGACGGCGGTGAGCAGGAGGACCCCGAGGCCGCCGACGATCATGATGATCACGGTGACCACCTGCCGATCCGCTGCTGCCGTTCGGCTGCGGTGAGGGACTTCATCATCGAGCTCCTTTCCCGAGTGTGGGCACTGTTCGACGGTTCGTCGTGGTGCGGCGTCGGCCCTGATCGGGCGACCTGAGGGAGGGGCGGAGAGCCGTGGTGGGTCTGTGCATCACGGCCTCCTCTCGGGATGACCGCCCTCGGCGTGGTGACTTCCACCACACTGGGGGCAGTGCTTAGATTGCCTGATGCCAGTGCCTCATGCAATTGCAATCAGGCGCTCAGGGTGACGAATCACCCACCCGCAGCAGCGTCGTACCCGAGGGATGGAGAGCATGGCCGCGCCGCAGAGTCCGATCGGCTCACGCCGCAGGCTCGGGGCTGAGCTGCGAAGGCTGCGGTCTAAGGCGGGGCTCACCCTCGACGAGGTCGCCGAGCGCATGACCTGCTCGACGTCGAAGATCTCCCGGCTGGAGACGGGCAAGGGCGTGCCCAAGGTCCCTGACGTCAGCGAGCTGATGCGGATCTACGGCGTCGCGTCCGACACGGAGCGGGACATGCTCCTGCGCCTCGTGCACGACGGGCGCGAGCACGGATGGTGGGAGCCGTACACCGACGGCGTGCAGCCCGAGCGGCACTTCCTCGACTCGCCGAGCCGCTACACGTCGCTGGAGAACGACGCCCGAACGGTGCGATGTTTCGACCTGACGACGGTCCAGGGCCTGCTGCAGACCGAGGGCTACATGCGCGCGGTGTTGCGGCAGTGGCTCGTGCACCACACGTCCGAGGAGATCGACCGGTTGGTGGCGCTGCGGCTGCGCAGGCAGGAGGCGCTGCAGCGCCGAGATGACCCGCTCGAGCTGACCGACGTCGTCGACGAGTCCGTGCTGTGGCGCCCCGTCGGCGGCCCCGGCGTCATCGTGGGGCAGCTGCGACAGCTGTTGGAGCTGGCGGAGCTGCCGAACGTGACGATCAGGGTCCTGCCTGCCGACGCCGGCGTCGTGCGCGCGCACCTCGGGCACTTCGTGCTGCTCGGCATCCCGCCGGAGCTCGGCTCGGACGTCGTCTACGTGGAAGGACACGCCAGCAACGCCTACCTGGACGCCGGCGCTGACGTCGAGCTGTACGCGGGGGTCTTCGCGGATGCGCTGGACAGGGCACTGGACCCCGCGTCGAGTGCGGCGATGATCCACAGGTACCTTTCCCGCCACGCTTCCCGTTGAAAGTGAAAGGCTCCCCTGTGGTCACGTACAAGGTCAGCAGCTTCTGCAACTTCGGCGAGTGCGTCGAGGTCGGCCAGCTGCCCGACGGTTCAGTCGCCGTGCGTGACACCAAGGACCCCAAGCGGGCTACGTCGTTGACCTTCACCCACGACGAGTGGGACGCGTTCGTGCGGGGCGTCAAGGCGGGGGAGTTCGATATCGCCTGACCGCTCCGATGCGCCGTCACCCTCTGGGTTGATCCGCGCCGCAAACTCACCCGATCGTTGGGTATCGGGCGCGGCCCTCGCGACCCGTACCGTGGTCAGGGGGTGCGACATGGCTATCAGCCAATGGGTTGCGGTCGTCGCTCCGCGAGACCCCGCGGGCGAGGCAGACCCTGGGCAGGTCGAGCGGAACCGAGCGAGGTGGCGGACGCCGTCCGCCGCGCCGCGAACGGCGACAAGTCGGCATGGGAGGCGCTCGTCGAGGGCTTCGGCCGGATGATCCGGGGTGTCGCCGTCGGCCACCGGCTCGGCCAGGCGGACGTGAGCGAGGTCACGCAGACGACGTGGCTGCGCCTGTTGGAGCACCTCGACCGCATCGAGCAACCGGAACGCCTCGGCGGGTGGCTGGCGACGACGGCGCGCAACGAGCCGCTGCGCATGCTGCGGCTGCGGGGGCGCGAGCTGCCCGTCATCTCTGGTTCGCGGTGATCAGCGGCCTGTCCTACAGCGAGATCGCGGTGGCCCTCCAGATGCCGGTGGGCAGCATCGGACCGACGCGCGCGCTGCCCGGACCGGCTGCACCGGCTGATGGACGAGCTGGGAGGCTGACATGACCGCCCCCCGTGCCGAGCAGCTGCCGTCCGACCTGCGCGCGGCGTCGTCCCCGCTGGCCGCGCCGCCCGCCGAGGAGCTCAAGGTCGCCAAGGGCCTGTTCGTGTGGCGCACCATCGACGCCGAGCCGGCGGAGCTGACGCACGACTCGCTGCTGGACGGCGCCGGGGCCGCCGCACGCGGGCGGCGGGCAGGCCGCGGCTGCGCACGTTCCAGGTCGACGGTTTCTCGATCGACGCCGAGGTCGACGCGGCGAACGGCGCGCGCAGGCTGATCGGCCAGATCGTCCCGCCGGGCCTGCCGACCTCAAGCTGCAGCCCGACGCCGCGCGGGCGGCGACGCAGACCCGCGCCGACGACCGCGGACGGTTCGTCCTCCCGCTGCCCGCGCAGGAGACCCGCTTCCGGCTGCGGTGCGTCGCCGCGCAGCACGTCGTCAAGACGTCCTGGGTGCTGGCCTGAGGCTGCCGGTGCTCGTCGCCGCAGGGTGACATTCCTCCGACTGAGTCGCAGGAATGTCACCCTGCTGCGAACGTGCCGGCCCGCCCGTCAGGTCGGCAGGATGATGACCGCCTTGCCGTAGTCCGTGATCGGCACGGCGCTGGACGGCACGGAGTCGAGCGCCTGCTTCGGCGTCAGGCTGCCGCCCGCCTGCATGGTCTGCACCACCGCGCCTGCGATCTGCGGCGCGGCGAACGAGGTGCCGCTCCAGGTGGCCCAGGAGTCCGGCCTGAGCGTGTCGGGGCTGGAGTCGGCGGCCACCGACTCCGTGCCGACCACAGCGGTCGACACGCGGCACGCGCCTACCGCAGGGTGCTCGCGCATCCGGAGGCGTCGGCGGACAACCGCGGGAGCGCGGCCAACAACGCGGCCCTCATCGCGCTGGTGCACGGCGACTACCCCGAGAGCCTGCGGCACATCGAGCAGGCCGAGGACCTCGCGGACGAGGTGGGGCCCTCACCGCGGGCGTTCGCGGCGCACAACCGGGGCCTCGCGCTCGCGCAGATGGGACGGCTCGCCAAGGCCCTGCGCGACTCGACCGCGCGACCGGGCTGACAAGCAGAAGGGCGTCCCGCTCGGCGAGCACTACATCGAGTACGCCGAGGTGTTGACCCACCTGCGCCTCGCGCCCGAGGCGCAGCGGCTCGCCGAACGGGCGGTGGCGGACCTCGACGCGCACGGCGCCGGGCTGATGGCGGCCGAGGCCAGGCTGTCCGCGGCCGAGGCGGCGCTGCTCGCGTCCGACCCCGGCGCGGCGTCCACCTCGCCGCGCAGGTCCGCGACCAGTTCCGACGGCAGCGGCGCACGGCCTGGGCGGCCAGGGCGACCGTCGTGGAGGCCCGCGCGGCGCTGGCGGGGCGGACGGTGTCGCAGAAGCGGCTTCAC
This sequence comes from uncultured Actinomycetota bacterium, assembly GCA_963750095.1. GTDB lineage: Bacteria > Actinomycetota > Actinomycetes > Mycobacteriales > Pseudonocardiaceae > Pseudonocardia. The sequence goes on from CAVVPJ010000003.1 coordinate 16,429, forward strand.
CAGGGTGCGCCGCGCCGCGGCCGTGCTCGACCGGGACCGCATGCCCGCCATCGCCGCCGAGGCGCACCTCGTCAGCGGCCTGCTCGCCGGCCCTCGAGCTGACCGGCGGCCCGCTGACCGTGCACGAGCTGGTGCGCCTTGCCGCTTACGGCTCGGCTGACGGGCAGCCGTGCGCGGAAATCGTCGCTATAGCGACGATTTCCGCGCACGGGCGCGCTAGCGCATCGCCCGGTTGACCGCCGAGACGACGGCCTTCAGCGACGCCGACACGATCGAGCTGTCGACGCCCACCCCCCAGAGCACCGTGTCCTCCACCGCGCACTCGACGTAGGCCGCGGCGCGGGCGTCGTCACCGGCGGACAGGGCATGCTCGTGGTAGTCGAGCACCGGCACGTCGAACCCGATGCCCGCGAGCGCGTCGACGAACGCCGCGATCGGCCCGTTGCCGCTGCCGCTGATCTCGTGGATCTCGTTCTCAACGCGCACGGTGGCGACGATCTCGTCGGTGCCCTCGCCGTCGCTGGTGAGCCGGTGGCGGATCAGCTTGAGCGGCGTGACGCGGGCCAGGTACTCGGTCTCGAAGATGTGGCGCATCTAGCTCGGCGGACCTCGCCGCCCTCGGAGTCGGTGACCTGCTGGATGACCTTGGAGAACTCGATCTGGAGGCGTCGCGGCAGGTCGAGCTGGTGCTCGGCCTTCATGATGTAGGCCACGCCGCCCTTGCCCGACTGGGAGTTCACCCGGATCACGGCCTCGTACGTGCGGCCGATGTCCTTCGGGTCGACGGGCAGGTAGGGCACCTCCCAGCGGTAGTCGTCCATCTCGACGCCCGCCTCGGCGGCGTCGGCGCCCATCGCGTCGAAGCCCTTCTTGATGGCGTCCTGGTGCGAGCCGGAGAACGCCGTGTAGACCAGGTCGCCGCCCCACGGGTGGCGCTCGTCCACCGGCAGCTGGTTGCAGTACTCGACCGTGCGGCGGATCTCGTCGATGTCGCTGAAGTCGATCTGCGGGTCGATGCCCTGGGTGAACAGGTTCATTCCCAGCGTGACCAGGTCGACGTTGCCGGTGCGCTCGCCGTTGCCGAACAGGCAGCCCTCGATGCGGTCGGCCCCGGCCGATAGCCCAGCTCGGCGGCGGCGACCGCGGTGCCCCGGTCGTTGTGCGGGTGCAGCACAGCACGATGCCGTCGCGCCGGTTCAGGTGCCGGTACATCCACTCGATCGAGTCGGCATAGACGTTGGGCGTGGCCATCTCGACCGTCGCGGGCAGGTTGAGATCACCGGCGACTCGGGCGTCGGCTGGAACAGCTCGCTCACCGCGTTGCAGACGTCGACCGCGAACTCCAGCTCGGTGCCGGTGAAGCTCTCGGGGAGTACTCGAAGCTCCAGTCGGTGTTCGGGTACTTCTCGCTGAAGCGCAGCACGTCCTCCGCGCCCTCTGCGGCGATCTTGATGATGCTCCTGGTCCGGCCGGAACACCACACCGCGATGCCGGAGGGGTCGAGTTGTAATGGTGCACTATCGCTCGCTTGCGCCCTTCAAGGAGTCGAAGGTGCGTCGATCAGTCCGGGCGCGCGGGGGTCAGCACCTGGATGATGACGTCATCCGGGGTCAGTCCCCTTGATGAGCTTGCGCACGAAGTCGAAATCGGTCTGGGTGGCCGAGGGGAACCCCACCTCGATCTGCTTCAAGCCGACCTTCACCAGCAGTTCGAAGAAGAGGTGCTTGCGTTCTGCGCCCATGGGCTCGATCAGCGCCTGATTGCCGTCGCGCAGGTCGACGCTGCACCACATCGGGGCGTGGGTGATGACCTTCGACGGCCAGGTGCGGTCGGGCAGGACCACCGGCTCCACCAGCTCGTGGAACGGGCGGTAGCGGTGGACGGGCATGTGCGAGCCCCGCTGGGTGTTCCACGGGGCCTGGCTATCAGGTACCGGGCCGGAGGGCGTGCGCAGACGGCTGCGCGAGGCGGACGAGTAGGCGTCGGGAGAGGTGGTCATCGCGGAGGGCTCCTGGGTGTGGGCCGGTTGGGGTGACCGGCGCACGCGCCTTCCCGCGACGAGGGGCCGGTCGGTCAGACCCCGCCGCGGCGACGAAGGAGCAGGCGCACCACGCCCCCGAGGTTAGCCCGTACCCCCGGGCCGCGCGCAAGCGGGGCCGCTCTCGCCCGAACGAGCGATAATGACGGCAGGGGCCGG
>CAVVPJ010000004.1:0-81285 GCA_963750095.1 uncultured Actinomycetota bacterium
CTGACCACCATCCAGGCCATACCAAGCACGACTCGACAAGGCACCAGCATCTCAGTGTCACGGGCCTGGTCCACCGCCTCTCCGACGCAGCTCATGGCCTGTTCATGAGGCCGTGTTCAAGATCGATTCGTCAGCAGGCACGACCGCGAGCAGAACCGACCGAGCTGGCGCGGGCACAGCCTGTTGCCAAACAACCAACGGTGAATTCCCGCGCTGGGTCAACCGGGTATGCGGCGACGTCCAGTGAGGCGGAAGTGGAACGGCAACGTCACAGAGTTGTTCCGCGAGAGAGAGGCGGTACTCTGCCGTTCGCCGCACGGGCGGGCCTGCGCATCCCGACCGGCACCATCGTGATCAACACCCAAGCCCGGCCAGTCGCCCGCGGCTGGTCATCCGGGCCGGGATACCCTGGGATACCCCGCCGAATGCACAAGATCAGCACGGCAGTCTCAGTCGCAGTCTCATTCACCACCGTCCGCCAACGTCCGGGCACGTCGCCTCGCGAGCCGGAGGCCGACGTGCGGACCGAGCTGACCTGACCCGAACGCCGCCGAGACGACTTCGAAAGCGTGTTGGGTGCAAGCCCTCGGGCGTTCGAATCCCCCGCGCGCCGCGGCGGCCGGAAGGCCTGTGGGCTCAGGAGGTGGAGAGGAGGGCGGTGATCGTCAGCTGGGCGCAGATGCGGTCAGAAGTGGCCGCCGAACGCGCCGAGCTGGTGATCATGGCAGCGGCGGCGGTGGAATGCGCCAGACCCCGCCGCCCACCCGTTGTGTGCCGTGCACGTCATGAGCGGGTGCCTCACCGGTGGCGGACCGGGTAGCTGAGGTGCAGGGCGCGCCGCCCCTGGGCCACGTCCGGGTCCGCGAGCAGCAGATGCCCGCGGTCGGCCTGGAGAAGTACGGAATGCCCTCGCCGAACGGCACCGGGCGACGTCGGCGCTGGCGATCATGACGTCGGCCGCGATCACCTGCGCCGTGCTGGTCGCCGCCTCGACCCCGTCGACGAAGGTCGTCCTCGGCCACCGCTCGACGGCGGTGGGTGACACGAGGACCGGAGCGCCTGCCGGGTGAGTGTCGTTCCAGCTGTCGGCCGGAGACGAGTGCTCCGGCGTTCTCGGTCAGCTCGCGCGGCACCCGAGCGGGCCTCGTCGACGGCGAACGCGACGTCCTCGTGGGAGCTCGGTACGGACAACCTCTCCGATGGCCAGACCTCATCGGCCGAGCACCCTCGTCCCCGACGACGAACGACCCGTCGCGACGAGCCCGAGAACGATCAGCCCCTCGCCGAGGCCCAAGGGCGACGCCAAGGGGCCCCACCAGGACACACCGAGCGCGCTCATCGACTGCGGAAGCGCCAGGGTGAACCCGAGAACCGCGGCCTGCACCAGCGCCGCTGCGATGCGGACGCTGTGCGGCAGACGCCCACCGAGGACGGCGACCACCGTGGCGGCGATCGCGGTCAGGAGCACCACGACCGCCGTGGTGAGCAGGATGGGGACCACGCCGTCGGGTTCCGGGGCGGCTGCCGCGAGCACGATGATGATGAGGGCGAAGCCGACCGCGGGAACCGCGCCGAGAGCGGACAGGATGCCCGGCCCGCCCGTTGGCTCACCTTGGTCACATCCGGTGATCCTGACGGAGTGTGGCTGGTGGCGGCCGAGGTCGGCGCGCCCAGCGGTCGGCGCGGGCGACCAGCCGCGGGGCGGGGACCGGCGACTGAGGTGGGCCTCAGCCGCCGAGGCGTGCCTCGTCCCGAGTGGGCTCGAACAGTTCGACGGGGTTGCCGGACGGGTCCTCGATCAGCACCTGCTTGCCGCCGACGCCGGTGATCAGGTCGCTGCGCAGGTGGACGCCGTCGGCGCGGAGGCGGTCCACCAGGCGCGGCCAGGTCGTCGACCTCGAGGGAGAAGCGGTTCCACCCGCCCGGCGTGGGCAGGGTCCCGTCCGGCATGGCCTGCCCGCCGCCCGGGCCACCGCCGGGCGCGCTGAGCACCAGCCGGAGGTCGCCGCGCGTCAGCATGGCGAAGGTCGGCGCGGGGTGCATCTGCTCCGCGAAGCCGAGGTGTCGGCAGTAGAACGCGATCGCCGCGTCGACGTCGTCGACGATGTAGCGGACGCTGACGGTGGCCATTCCCGCCTCCTCGCTGAGGCCCGGTGCCCGAAGATGAGCAAACGCAACCACCGTAGGCCCATCCGCCGCGAGGAGGCCCGCCGGTGCCCGAGAAGCCGCTCATCGACGAGACCCTGGCCGAGGTGCTCGTCAACGGCCCCCCGCCCCACCTGGGTGACCCTCAGCGCGTACCACCCGGCCTGCCCGCCCGTTTCGAGGCGCGGGCAGCGGAGCTCCGCGCGGTCCTCGGCGACCGTGCCCGGCTCGTCGAGCACATCGGCTCCACCGCGGTGCCCGGCCTCGCGGCCAAGCCGACGATCGACATCCTCGTCGGCATCGACGACCCCGACGACGAGCCCGCCTACCTCCGGGACCTCCTCGCTGCGGGCTGCGGGTCCGCGAACCGCGGCACCGGTGCCTGCGCATCGGCGACCCGGACGAGCCGGTCAACCTGCACTGCTACCCACCCGACCACCCCGAGACCCGCAAGTGCCTCCTCTTCCGCGACCGGCTGCGCGCCGACGATGCGGACCGTCGCCGCTACGAGGCGGCCAAGCGCGCGCCGGCCGACCGCGAGTGGCGCGACATGAACTACTACGCCGAGGCCAAGCACCCGTGATCGCTGCGATACTCGGACGAGCAGGATGGAGTGAACAGCCGCCATCGGTAGGCTGAATGGGTCACCGTTTGTCACGTTTTGATGACGGGCGGGTGCGCACCGCGTCGATCGGGCACACCGGCCTCAGCGGGTCGTAACAGCGGCCCCCGGGGCAATAGTGGAGGAGACCGTGACCGTCACGGGCATCATCACCGCGATCATCGTCGGTGCCATCGTCGGCGCGCTCGGACGTCTGGTCGTTCCGGGTCGCCAGCCAATTCCGATCTGGCTGACCATCGTCATCGGCATCGTCGCCGCATTCATCGGGACGTTCATCGCGCGCGCTCTCGGCATTCCGACCGCCACCAGCGGCATCGACTGGCTCGAGCTACTCGTCCAGGTGATCGTCGCAGCGATCGGTGTCGCGATCGTCGCAGGGGCTTACAGCCGCCGCGGCGCTCGAAGGTACTAACACCACCAACCCAGAACGCCGGGTCCGCGATCGCGGACCCGGCGTTCGCCTGTCTGCGAGGATTTCGGCAGGCAGGCGGTCTCCCCAGCAGGACGGCTCATCCCGGGAGGTCACCCATGGCCGTGGTCGCGAGCTTCTCGATGACGCTGGACGGGTTCGTCGCCGATCCCCACGGCAACTCGGCCCGCTGTCCGACTGGCACCAGAACGGCGACGTCTCTGTCCCGCTGCCCGGGTACGGGCTGACGCTCCACATGACGGAGGCGTCCTCGTCTGCGGGGCGCGGGTGTTCGACTACACCGACGGGTGGGGCGGCAGACCGCCCGGCAACGACCCGACGTTCGTCGTGACCCGTCGACCGCCACCGGCGAACCGGCCCGCCGTTCCAGGGCGACATCCCGTACACGTTCGTGCACAACGGCGCGGAGAGCGCAGGGCATCCGGTACTCGACGTCGCCGTCGAGGCCGTCCGCCGGAAGGAGACCCTCCTGCAGTCGATCTCGTGCTGTCGGACCGGCGGGCGGCGGGCGGCGGGCGGCGGGCGGGCCCACCCGCATGATCACAAGCTCGGCGCAGAAGCGGTCAGAAATGGTCGCTCCGTGCACCGACCTGCCGATCATCCAGGTCCTTGGAGTAGGCGCTGCTCCGAATGGCTGATTGTCGTCTCGGCTGGTAGCCGCGAAGACTGCTGAGCGCTCCGGGTGACTCCGCGGAGGCGATCGAGCCTGAGGAAGCGCCATGACACAGACGGCAAGCCAGCGACCGCCGATGGCGGGCATCCATCACTTCTCGCCGACCGTCACGGATGTCGAGGCGAGTGCGGCGTGGTACCAGCGTGTGCTGGGACTGGAACGGATCCCGCCGCGCTTCCCGCACTACGGCAACGAGGAGACCGGCTACGCGGTCGTGCTCGCCGACCCAGCGGCAGGGGTGATGATCGGACTGCACCACAACGTTGCCAACGGCGGAGAGCCGTGCGACGAGCGGCGTACAGGTCTCGATCACATCGGCATCGCCGTCCCGGCTCGTTCTGACCTGGACTCCTGGGCGGCATGGCTCGACCATCTCGGCGTTCCCCACGCGGGGGTGAACGACACGACGGATCCTGTGAAGTACTCCGTGCTGGTGTTCCGAGACCCGGACAACATCCAGCTGGAGTTGTTCTTCATGGAGACGTGAGCGAGTCGCTGGCAGGCCACCCGCTGGTCCCCCTGGCGGCTCGCAGGCAGCCCGATGCAACCGCCCCCGCCGACGGGGTTACCAGACCGCGGGGATGGCGGCGAGGGTCTTGTCGTCGTGGGGCTTGGCCCGTGGGAGGTCGTGGCCGTCGGGATCGGTCTCGGTCTCCCATGCGTCGGCCTGTTTGAGGAGGGCCGCGAGGTGTTCGCCGTCGTGCTGGGCGACGGTGGGCCACGCTAGGCCGACATGGTCGATGTACTCGGCGGCGCCGTCGGTGGCGAGAACCGCCCACGCGATGGCATCGGAAGCGACGAGCTGTTCGACGGCGTGGTAGGCGGCCTGGGGATCGGCTTCGGCGATCCAATAGCCGCCGGGGGTGTTGCGGGCTTGACGCTGGGCGCGTTGGAGGGCGATGAGAGCGACCCGGTGGTGCTCGTCGAAGCCGTGGCCCGCCCGCAGCCGGGTGACGTAGTGGGTGCACTCGTCAGGGGCGACAACGGCAAGTCGGTGGTCGGTGAACACGGTGGCGGTGTGGTCGGTGCCGTAGTGGACGGGGCTGTCGCCGAGTGCGTAGAGGTCGGCGGCCTGGTCACGGGTACGCAGGATGGTGACCGTGCTCGACGGTGACCGGCCAGGGGCTAGTGTCAGCCGGTCCGCCGTTTCGGTGATCGCGGCAGCGACGACGGCGGCCAGCGGGGCGTCGTGGTGGTGGATGAGCCGGTCGGTGATGGCGTGGCCGAGCATGTCGGCGTAGCTGGCCGGGTGCACGGCGCCCGGTTCGAACGCGGTGGCGCCGTCGAGCACGATCACCGCCTGGTCGGTGACGAACACGCGGTCGGCGTTGCGGTCCCCGCCCGCGAGCTGGGCGGTGTGGACCCGCCGCGGGGTCACCACGGGAACGGATAGGAGTCGGCGAGGTGGCGGCCCAGGTAGTAGCGCGGGACGCCACGGGAGCCGGGGCTGCGGATGCCTGCCGCGGGCACGATCACCCGGTCGCCCTCGCGGTGTCGATCCGCCAGCCCGCCGATCACCACCGCATCGCCCTCCGGCATGGTCTCTCCGCGTCCGGCGGCCTGATCTGGCCGCCGGCGCCGACGAACGAGACGAGAACTGAGACTAGACGGCGAACGCCGGGCTCCTCCGAATCGGAAGGCCCGGCGTTTTGCCTGGTGAGGCTGGCGGTAGCGGTGGGATTTGAACCCACGGAGGCTTGCACCTCACACGCTTTCGAGGCGTGCTCCTTCGGCCGCTCGGACACGCTACCGCCGACGAGCCTACAAGACGGCGACGGCGGGCCCGCGCCCGGCAGGGACCGGACAAACTGATGATCGACGCGCGGGCCGACACCCGTCAGACTGCCCCCGTGGCCGTCACGTTCCGTTCCGTCTGCCTCGTCGCCGTCACCCTAATGATCACCGTCGGGTGTGCGCCCGCCGCGCAGCAGGCGCCCGCCCCGCAGGCCGGGCCCGCCTGCCCGCCCGGCGGCCTGAGCACCCTCAAACCGGGCACGCTGACCTTCGGCACCGACCAGCCCGTCTACCCGCCGTGGTTCGTCGACGACAAGCCCGAGTCCGGGCAGGGCTTCGAGAGCGCCGTCGCCGCGGCCATCGCCGACGGCCTGGGCTACCCCAAGGACAAGGTCGCGTGGGTGCGTGTGCCGTTCAACGCGGCCATCCAGCCCGGGCCCAAGACCTACGACCTGGACCTCAACGAGTTCTCGATCACCGACGAGCGCAGGCAGGCCGTCGACTTCTCCTCGCCCTACTACGACGTGAAGCAGGCCGTCGTCGCGCTCAACAACTCCCCGGCCGCCGGGGCGACGTCCATCGCGGCGCTCAAGTCCGTGCGGCTGGGCGCGCAGGTGGGCACGACCAGCCTGGACGCGATCACCAACCAGATCGCGCCGAGCACCAAGCCGTCGGTGTTCAACTCGAACGACGACGCCAAGGTCGCGCTGACCAACGGGCAGATCGACGCGCTGGTGGTCGACCTCCCCACCGCCTTCTACATCACCTCCGCGGAGCTGCAGAACGCCAAGATCGTCGGTCAGCTCCCCGCCGGGAGCGGCACCCCCGAGCAGTTCGGGGCCGTGCTGGACAAGGGCAGCGCGCTCACCACCTGCGTCTCGCAGGCGGTGGACAAGCTGCGTTCGGCGGGCACACTCGCGGCCCTGGAGAAGCAGTGGTTGTCGACGGCCGGGTCGGCGCCCGAGCTGACGTGACGCCGTCGGCCCTCGCGCTCGAGCGGCTGGCGTACCGACGTTCCCGGGCGCGGCGCTCGACGGGGGTGGCGGTGGTGTCGACGCTCGTCTTCGCGGGCGCGGTCGGCTACGGGATCACCCGCACCCCCGGCTGGTCGCGGGTGCAGGAGACGTTCTTCTCCCCCGCCGTGGCGTGGTCGTCGCTGCCCTCGGTGGCGGAGGGGCTCTGGCTCAACCTGCGGGTGCTGGTGGTCGCCGAGCTCGGCATCCTCGTGCTGGGCCTGGCCGTCGCGACCTTGCGGACGTTGCGCGGGCCGGTGTTCTTCCCGGTGCGCGCGCTGGCCACCAGCTATGTCGATCTCTTCCGCGGGCTGCCGCTGCTCATCGCGCTCTACCTGATCGGCTTCGGCGTGCCCGCGCTCCGGCTGCAGGGCGTGCCGACCGACGTGGCCGTGCTGGGGACCGTCACGCTGATCCTCATCTACTCCGCGTACGTGGCCGAGGTGTTCCGGGCCGGGATCGAGTCGGTGCACCCGTCGCAGCGGGCGGCGGCGCGGTCGCTGGGCCTGACGCACCAGCAGTCGATGCGGCTGGTCGTCCTCCCGCAGGCCGTCCGGCGGGTGCTGCCGCCGCTGCTCAACGACTTCGTCGCGCTGCAGAAGGACGTGGGGCTGATCTCGGTGCTGGGCGCGGTCGACGCGATCCGGGCCGCGCAGATCGAGGCCGCGCACACGTTCAACTTCACCCCGTACGTGGTGGCGGGCCTGCTGTTCGTGCTGCTGGCCGTCCCGACCGGCCGGATCGCGGACGCGGTCGCCGCGCGCGCTGCCCGTCGTCAGGGCCTCACGTGAGGGGTCGTGCGCGGAAAAAGCGGTCAGAGCAGGGTTTTCCGCGCACGGGTCGGGTGTTGGAGCTCACCGGGATCGTCAAGCGCTACGGCGAGGCGACCGTGCTCGACGGCGTCGACCTGCGCGTGGACGAGCAGCAGGTCGTCACGCTCATCGGCGCGTCGGGATCGGGCAAGTCCACGCTCCTGCGCTGCGTGAACCTCCTGGAGGACGTCGACGACGGGCAGATCTTCCTCGACGGCACCGACGTCTCCGACCCCCGCCGCGACCCGGCGGAGGCGCAGCGGCGGATGGCGATCGTGTTCCAGGCGTTCAACCTGTTCCCGCACATGACGGCGGCGCAGAACGTCGCGCTGGCCCCGCGGGTGGTGCACAAGCTGACGGCCGAGCAGGCCACCGAACGGGCCCACGACCTGCTCAAGAGGGTCGGCCTCGACGCGTTCGCCAGCGCCTACCCCGACCGGCTGTCCGGCGGTCAGCAGCAGCGGGTGGCGATCGCCCGCGCGCTGGCCGTCCGGCCCCGCCTGCTGCTGCTCGACGAGATCACCTCGGCGCTCGACCCCGAACTGGTGGGCGAGGTGCTGGCCATCGTGCGCGAGCTGGCGCGCGGCTCGTCGACGATCCTGATGGCGACGCACGAGATGGGGTTCGCGCGGCAGGTGTCCGACCACGTCGTCTTCCTCGACGGCGGCCGCGTCTGCGAGGAGGGCCCGCCCAACCAGGTGCTGGGCGACCCGCGGGAGGACCGGACGAAGCAGTTCCTGGCACGCGTGATCGCGGCCGGTCGGCTGACCTGACGGCACAGGCGTCGCCGCGGCCGCACAGGCGTCGGGACGGGGGTGTCGGCACCACGGCGCCGGTGCGGTCAGGTCGCGCCCGCCGCCTTCAGCGCGAGGTCGACCAGGTCCACGCGGAACAACCCGGGAACCTCGTCGAGCGGGTGCCACGCGGCCATGTCGGTGGTGCCGTCGACCTCGTAGCGCAGCTCGCCGCCGGTCACCGTGCCGCCGTACACGATCTGGATGCCGTGGTGGTCCAGCTGCGGGTCGTGGTCGGTGATCACGTAGTGGAACGAGGCGACCGTGAGCAGCGCGTCCACCCGGATGTCGTAGCCGGTCTCCTCGCGCACCTCGCGGACGGCGGCGTCGACGGGATGCTCGCCGTGGTCCAGCCCGCCGCCCGGCAGCGTCCACTGCGGACCTCGCGGGCCGGTCCAGCGGGCGAGCAGGACGTCGTCGCCGCGACGGCAGACGGCGTACGCGGCGACCCGCAGGTGGCGCCTCACCGGCGGTCGGCGAAGAACGACTCCAGGAGCGCGCCGCACTCCGCGGCCAGCACGCCCCCGACGACCTCGGGGCGGTGGTTCAGCCTTCGGTCGCGCAGGACGTCCCACAGCGACCCGGCCGCCCCCGTCTTCGGCTCCCACGCGCCGAAGACGACGCGGGCGACCCTGGCCAGCCCGATCGCCCCGGCGCACATCGTGCAGGGCTCGACGGTGGCCACCAGCGTGCAGCCCTCGAGCCGCCACGCCCCCGTCACCGCCGCGGCCGCGCGCAGGGCGAGGATCTCGGCGTGCGCGGTGGGGTCGGTCAGCGCCTCGCGGGCGTTGCAGGCCGCGGCGAGCTCGCGCCCCTCGGCGTCGACGACGATGGCGCCGATCGGCACGTCACCGGTGCGCGACGCGGCATCGGCGACCTGCATCGCCCTCCGGACCCACGGCTCGTCGGACGACGCGGGCATGGCCCCGATCCGCGCCGGTGCGAGAGGTGCGCCCGCGGGCGGTCCGCCCGCGACCTTTGCCGCGCCCGCGTGAGGCGCCGACCCGGGGGGAGCTGCGGCGTCGCTCCGCGTCGAGCCGTCGACAGCCTCGGCGTCCCACGCTGAGGTCACCGCTCGTCGACGACCTCGGCCAACGCGTCGGCGAACCCGCACCGCCGCCCGATCGCCGCCAGCTGCTCGTCCGGGTAGAGCTCCAGCTCGCCCGCCAGCACCTCCAGCTCGTCGGCAGGCAGGCCGAGGTCGGCGAGGATCGACAGGTCGCCCTCCGGCCAGGGCGGCGAGTCGGCGACATCCTCCTCGGGCAGCTCGACGCGCAGCAGGTCCAGCACGTCGGCGGCGACGTCGTAGTCGAGGGCGGCGACGGCGTCGGACACCATCAGCGACACCCCGCCCGGCGTGGGACGCAGCAGCACGAAGAACTCGTCGTCGACGTCGAGCAGGCCGAGGACGGCGCCCGTGGAACGCAGCGAGCGCAGCTCGGTGATGGCGGCGTCGAGGTCGACGAGCGCCTCCGACGCCATCCGGGCGCAGCGCCACCGGCCCTCCTCCCGGATCGCCGCGACGGCGTAACCGGGCAGGGCCGTGTCCGGCACACCCGCGGGCGCCTCGACGCTCTGCACCGCCATGCCCCTACGGTAGGCCCCCGGAGGACTGTGGTCCAAACCACAAGGAGAAGTTGACCCGCACGGCACACGCAAGTGGTGCACGATCGGGCGGTGTCCCGCGACGACGCTGTGCTGGCCGGGTTGCGCGTGCAGGCGAGAACCGTGCAGCCCCGTACGGTCGCGCTGCGGCGGGCCCTGCACCGCCGCCCTGAGCTGGGCCTCACGCTGCCGCGGACCCGCGAGGCCGTGCTCCGCGCGCTCGCCGACCTGCCGCTGCAGGTGCACCTGGGACGCTCTGTGACGTCGGTCGTCGCCGTCCTGGAAGGCGCGCACACCGGGCCCACGGTGCTGCTCCGCGGCGACATGGACGCCCTCCCCCTCCACGAGGACACCGGCCTCGACTTCGCGTCGGAGGTTGACGGCGTCATGCACGCCTGCGGGCACGACACGCACGTCGCGATGCTGGCCTCGGCCGCTCGCGTGCTCGCCGACCACCGCGACGAGCTCGCCGGACGCGTGCTGTTCATGTTCCAGCCGGGCGAGGAGGGGTTCCACGGCGCCCGGTACATGATCGAGGAGGGGCTGCTGGACGAGGACGGGCCCGCGGGCTGCCCCGACGCCGCCTACGCGCTGCACGTCTCCTCGACCGTGCCGACCGGGGAGCTGCAGACCCGGACCGGGCCGGTGATGGCCGCGGCCGACGTCGTGCGCGTCACCGTGACGGGGCGCGGCGGCCACGCGTCCGCTCCGCACGACGCGCTCGACCCGGTGCCCGCCGCGGCGGCGATGGTCGGGGCGCTGCAGACGGCGCTGACGCGGAGGGTCGACGCCCACCATCCCGTCGTGCTGACCGTCGGCCACATCATGGCGGGCACCACGAACAACATCATCCCGGAGACGGCGTTCCTCGAGGGCACGCTGCGCACGCTCGCCGAGCCGGTCCGCGCGCGGATGCTCGAGGAGGTCGAGCGGGTGTGCACGCACACCGCGCTCGCCTACGGCTGCGCGGCGCGGGTGGAGATCCAGTCGGGCTACCCGGTGACGGTGAACGACGCGCAGGCGGTCGCCGCCGTGCGCGCGCTCGGTGCCGACCTGTTGGGCCCCAAGCGGATCGTCGAGATGGCGGCGCCGATCATGGGTGCCGAGGACTTCTCCTACGTGCTGTCCGAGGTGCCCGGCGCGCTCGCGTTCCTCGGGGCGTGCCCGCCGGGCGTCGACCCCATGACCGCGCCGCCGAACCACTCCAACCGCGTCGTCTTCGACGAGGCCGCGATGGCCGACGGTGTGGCGCTCTACGCCGGGCTGGCCCTGCGGGCTTGTGCGCGGAAAACCTTGCTATAGCTCGGTTTTCCGCGCACGACAGAATGTCGCCGTGACCTCCTTGCGTGATCTCGGGATGGCGTTGCGGTCGCGCGAGCTGTCGGTCGTGGAGCACGTCTCGGACGCGCTCGACCGCCTCGCCGCCGACCCGTTCAACGCCGTCATCACCCTCGACGCCGACCGTGCGCTCGCCCGCGCCGCCGCCCTCGACGCCGAGCTCGCCGCAGGCGCGTGGCGGGGGCCGCTGCACGGCGTCGCGCTCGGGGTGAAGGACCTCATCGACGTGGCCGGGCTGCCCACCCGCGCCGGGTCGCTGGTGCTGGCCGACGCGCCGCCCGCCGCGGCCGATGCCCCCGTCGTCGCGCGGCTGGTCGAAGCGGGCGCGGTGGTCGTCGCGAAGCTGCACACGCACGAGTTCGCCTACGGCCCCACCGGCGACGTCGCCGCCACCGGGCCCGCCCGCAACCCGCACGACCCCACGCGGATCACGGGCGGGTCGTCGTCGGGCTCGGCGGCGGCGGTCGCGGCCGCGCATCTGCCGCTCGCGCTGGGCACGGACACCGGCGCGAGCGTGCGGACGCCCGCGGCGCTGTGCGGGGTGGTCGGGCTCAAGCCCGCCTACGGGCACCTGTCCGCCGAGGGGGCGTTCCCGCTCTCCGAGACGCTCGACCACGTCGGGCTGCTCACCGCGGACGTGCACTCCGCGTCGGTCGCGTGGGACGTGCTCGACCGTCCGGACGGCACCGGCGGCGGCATACCGGCGCCCGGGGTGGGCGGGGTGCGGGTCGGGGTGCCGGTCGACGACTACTGGCGAGCCGCCGACGCCTCCATCGACGCCGTCGTGGCCGCGGCCGTCGCACGGCTGCGCGTCGCCGGGGCAGAGGTCGTCGAGGTGCGGACGCCCATGATCGACGAGCTCGCCGCGACCTACCCGGTGATCGTCGGGGCGGAGGCGTGGGCGACGCACGCCGACGCGTTCGGTCGGCATCCGGAGCTGTTCCAGCAGGCCACGCGGGAGCGGTTGGCGCCGAACGCCGACATGCCCGCCAGGGCGTACGTCGACGCTCTGCGGACCCGGCGGCGGCTGGTGGCGGACCTGCGTTCGTCGTTGGACGTGGACGTGCTGGTGCTGCCCACCACCCGGCTGCGGGCCACGCCGATCGGCGCCGAGTCCGTGACGGTGGACGGGGTGGACGTGCCGGTACGGCCGTCGCTGCTGGCGTTGACGCTGCCGTTCAACCTGACCGGCTGGCCCGCGGTGTCGGTGCCCGGGGCGGTCGGGGACGGCGAGCTGCCCGTCGGGGTGCAGGTGGTCGGCGTGCGGATGGAGGAGCGGGGTGTGCTGCGGGTGGCGGCTGCGGTGCACCCGTAGGCCGGGTCAGCCCGCCGTCCCACGACAGCGTCGGGAACAGCGGTGGGCCGCTGCGCCGCGGGACCCCGGCGTCTCGGTGATCGCCGGTTGGGCGCACGGATGTACCGAAGGTGGCCGGATCTGCACCGAGCCGGTGATCACGGCCGCGGGACCGGCCCCGCCACCAACTGTGATCACCAACTCGGGCTGCAAGACGGCCAGAGTTGACCGGAAATGCGCCGAGCCGCTGATCACGGGCGCGGGCAGGCCCTCCGCCACCCGTGATCGCCAACTCGGGCGGCAAAGCGGCCAAAGTTGACCGGATCTGCGCCCAACGCGCGATCACCGGCACACGCCGACGCCGGGGTGGGCGGTCGGCGCGGGCGGCAGGCGCGCTCACCAGCACACGCGGACGCCGGGGCGGGGCGGGTCGGCGCAGAGGCAGGCGCGGGCGGCGCCAGCGCCGCGGCAACCGCGCCGCGCCGCGGGCGGCGCGCGGGTGCGGCGATCACCCGGCGCGGCGGCGGGCGGGGCTGCGGCGGTCGTGCCCCTCCACGGTCGTCGCGATCACCCTCGCGGCGCCGGACGGGCCGCGGCGCGTAGCTTTCCCTGCGTGACGGAGCGGGCGGTGTGCGTGATCGGAGCCGGGCTGATCGGCGGGTCGCTGCTGCGGGCCGCGGAGAAGGCAGGCCGTGCGGTGTGGGGCACCGCGGCGTCCGAGGCCACGGCGGGCGAGGCGCGCGCCGACGGGTTCGACGTCACCACGGACACCGACGCCGCGCTGCGCCGGGCCGCCGAGGCCGACGCGCTCGTGGTGCTCGCCGTGCCGCTGCCCGCGCTGCCCGCCGTGCTGGACCGGGTGAACGCGACGGCGCCGACGGCGCGCCTGACCGACGCGGTGAGCGTCAAGGTCGCCGTCGCGGACGCGGTCGCGCGGCATGCGCCCCGCGCGCGGTTCGTCGGCGGGCACCCGATGGCGGGCACGTCGGAGTCGGGGTGGGCGGCCGGGTCGGCGGGGCTGTTCGAGGGCGCGGCGTGGGTCGTGGCCGCCGACGACGGCCTGGACCTCGACGTCTGGCGCGACGTGGCCGAGCTCGCCTGGGCGTGCGGGGCGCGTGTGGTGCCCGCGGCGTCGGACGAGCACGACCTCGCCGTCGCCCGCATCTCGCATCTCCCGCATCTGTTCGCGGCCGTGTTGGCCGCGGTTGGCGCGGCGGGTGGGGACGACCTGGCGCTGTCGCTGGCGGCAGGCTCGTTCGCCGACGGCACCCGGGTCGCGGGCACCCGGCCCGAACTGGTGCTGGCGATGTGCGAGGGCAACCGGGACGCGCTGCTCGCCGCGGTCGACGACGCGCTGGGGCGGCTCGGCGCGATGCGGGGTGCGCTGGCCTCGACCGGCGGCCTGGCGGCGACGGTGCGCGCGGGCCACGCGGGCCGCGAGCGCTGGGCGGCGGCGCGCAGGCCCGAGGCGGTGCGGGCGCGACTGAGCGGCCGGGCCCCGCTGGCGAAGCTGCGCGACATCGGCCGCGCGGGCAAAGTCGTCACCGGTTGGGCCTGAGGACACGCCCGCTTCGCAGACCGGGCCTGCGCCTCGCAGGGTCCGCGGGGCCTGCGAGGCGCACGCCACGTCTGCGAGGGCGTCCGCCGGTCACGGACGGATTGCGCCGTCCGCGCGCAGGCAGCCGGGCGCCGTACGAAGGGCCTGCCGAACGCGCCCGGCCACCGGGGACCCGGGCGGGCCGTCCGGCCGAGCTACCCGGCCGTGGGCTGGGCGGCGTACCGCGCGGCCACGCCGGGGTAGTCGACCACGAAGCCGTCCTGGTCGAGGCGGAGGTCGGCGGTGAAGTCGTCCTGCCGGAACTCGACGACGGGCGTGTCGCCCGTCGACACGACCCGGTAGGTCTGCTGGACGACCGACGGCTCGAGGCCGGGCAGCGTCACGTACACGATCGGCAGGGTGTGCTCGGACTCCTCGCGGTGCAGGTCCAGACGTCGGACGGGCAGCGCGTTGAAGGTGGCGCTGCCCGCCAGGTCGATGTCGACCGCGCCGTCGAAGTCGGTGCGCGTGCCGCCCGCGCCGGTGTCGAGCAGCCAGTACCCGTCCTCGGTCCGGTTGATCGTCAGGTGCCGCTCGCGCTCGGCCGTGGCGCTGGTGAACGACGCCCGCTCGACGCCGCCGTCCTCGCGGACGACGAGCCGGTAGGACGCCGTCCAGTCCCCGCCGGGCTCGGCGCACACGATGCGGCCGAGCGCCCGGAACGCCTTGCCTGCACCGAAGTGCACGCGGACGCCCTCGAACCCGTGTCCGTCGTGGGCCTGCCACGTCAGCATGGTCGTCACGGGCGTCACCGTAGTGCAGCGATCACCGCGACGGGAGGGTCAGGCGGGGGGCTGGCCTTCGGTGGGCTCGCCGCCCTCGCCGCCGGGCACCCAGTCCTTGAGCTTGTCGACGCCCTGGTCGATCTGCTCGTCGTGGCCGAAGCGCTCCTTGCCGAACTCGCCCGCCTTCTCACCGGCACCCTCGACCTGGTCGGGGTGATCCTTCGCGAACTCCTGCGCCTTGCCTGCCAGCTCGTTGAAATCCATAGCCGCATCGTGGCACGGCCCGGCTCAGAGTTCCTGCCGGACGTCCGCCGCGACGAGGTCGTCGCGGACCCCGCGGTAGACCGGTGCGCGCAGCTTTCCCGCGTCTGTCCAGCCCATATGCGACACCTCGACGACGATCTCCGGCGCGCACCACCGCGCCCCTTTTTCCTCCGCACGGGGGAGGCGTTCGTGAAACGGCGACCGCTCCGCGTCGACGAGGCGGCCGCGCAGGGCCCGCTGGGCGACCTCGGAGGCCAGCCCCGAGCCGACGCGGCCCGCGAACCGCAGCCCCACCCCGTCGGGGACGCCGAGCAGCAGCGCACCGACCCGGGAGGCGCTCACCCGCGCGTTCCCCACGTTCT
Organism: uncultured Actinomycetota bacterium; assembly: GCA_963750095.1. Lineage (GTDB taxonomy): Bacteria > Actinomycetota > Actinomycetes > Mycobacteriales > Pseudonocardiaceae > Pseudonocardia. The sequence continues at coordinate 15,409 of CAVVPJ010000004.1, forward strand.
CCGGCCGCCAGCCGCCCACCACGCAGGCCTGGTTGGCGCGGTGGGTCGCCTTCACCCACCCCGGGCTGCGGGTACCGGGCCGGTAGCGGCCCTCGCGGCGCTTGGCGATCACGCCCTCCATCCCGCGCTTACCGGTCGCGGCGAAGAGCGCCTGGCCGTCGGTGTAGGTCGGCGACAGCGCAAGGTTGGCGATCGCGGCGGTCTCGAGGCGTTCGAGGGTGGCGCGGCGCTCGTCGAGGGTCCGGTCCAGCAGCGGCACCCCGTAGAGCCGCAGCACGTCGAACGCCATGTACGTGACCGGCCGGGCCAGCGCCACCCGCCCCTCGACAGGGGACTGCATGCGGTCGGCCAGCGCGTGGAAGCTCGGCACCCCGTGCTCCAGGAGGACGACCTCGCCGTCGAGCAGCACGTCCGGCGCCAGCGCGAGCAGGCCCTTCAGCTCGGGGAAGTTGGCCGTGACGTCGCGGCCGCTGCGACTGCGCAGGTCGAGGCGCCCGTCGCTGACGTCGGCGAGCAGCCGCATGCCGTCCCACTTGACCTCGTAGAGCCATCCCGGACCCGTCGGAAGGTCGCCAGGGGTGGCGAGCATGGGCTGCACCCGGCCATGCTGGCACCTATGCGCGCGATGTGGAGTGGGGCGGTGTCGTTCGGGCTGGTCAGCGTGCCGGTCAAGCTGTACTCGGCAACCACCAACCACGACGTCCGGTTCCACCAGGTGCACGCGGCCGACGGCGGACGGATCAAGTACAAGCGGGTGTGCACGGTCGACGGCGAGGAGGTGGAGTACGCCGACATCGTCAAGGGATACGAGACCGAGGACGGCGAGCTGATCACGCTCACCGACGAGGACCTCGACTCGCTGCCGATGGCCGCTGGCCACGAGATCGACGTGATCGAGTTCGTGCCCGCCGACCAGATCGACCCGATGCTGTTCGAGAAGAGCTACTACCTCGAGCCGGAGGCGAAGGCGGCCAAGCCGTACGCGCTGCTGCGCGAGGCGCTCGTGCAGACCGACCGGATGGCGGTGGTGCGGTTCGCGCTGCGGCAGCGGGAGAGCATCGCGGTGCTGCGGGTGCGCGACAAGGTGATCGTGCTGCAGACGATGCTGTGGCCCGACGAGGTCCGCGAGCCCGACTTCGACATCCTCGACGCCGAGGTCCAGCTGCGGCCGCAGGAGCAGACGATGGCCGCGTCGCTGGTGGAGAGCCTCGGCGCCGACTTCGACCCCTCCCAGTTCCACGACGACTACCGCGACGCCGTCGAGGAGATGATCGAACGCAAGCGCACGACCGGGGAGACGCGGCCCGCGCCGGTGCCAGCGGCCGCCTCGGACGAGGGCGACAGCATGACCGACCTGCTCTCCGCCTTGCAGGCCAGCGTCGATGCCGCGCGGGCGAAGGCGGGCGGCGGCGCGGACGAGGCCGCGGAGAAGAGCGCGGAGAAGCCCGCGCGGTCGCGGGCGTCGTCGGCGAAGAAGCCCGCCGCGCCGCGCAAGCCGTCGTCGAAGGACGCGGCGGACAAGGCCGACGAGAAGCCGACGCGCAAGCGCACCCGCAAGCCCGCCTGACGGCACCGCCGCGCGGCCCCGGGCACACTTCGCACACGGTGTGGCGTCCTCGCACAGGGCCGACCATCTGCGAGGACGCACGAAGGTGTGCGAAGTCGGCCCGGGACCGGGTCCGGGACCGGGTCAGGCGAGCAGATCCGCCAGCGGGCGGGGGCGGCCGAGCAGGTAGCCCTGGCCGTCGTCGACCCCGAGGGTGCGCAGGTGCGCCACCATCGGGCGCCGGTCGACGTGCTCGGCCACAGTGCGCATCCCCAGCTGCCGCGCCACCCCGACGACGGCCGTGATCAGCGCGCGGTCGACCGGGTCGCCGTCGGCCTGCCGCACGAACTCCCCCGCGATCTTGACGGCGGTGAACGGCAGGTTCTTGAGGTGGGAGAACGAGGCGAAGCCCGCGCCGAAGTCGTCGAGCGCGATGCCGCAGCCCGCCTCGGTCAGCTGTCGGGCGAGGCAGCGCGCGGCGTCCAGGTTGCTGATCGCGGCGGTCTCGGTGATCTCCAGCCCGAGCCTGCCGGGCTCCACCTCGGCGAGCTTGAGCTGGTTGAGGATCCAGAGGCCGAGCTCCGGGTCGTCCAACGAGCGCGCCGAGACGTTCACCTCGAAACAGAGGCCCGCCGCACGGGCGCTCGGCGCCGCCAGCGCGTCGACCGCACGGGAGAGCACCCAACGGTCGATCCGCAGGACGAGGTCGGTGCGCTCGGCGGCGGGCAGGAACTCGGCGGGCCCCAGCGGCGGGTCCCGGCCGTCGCGCAGCCGGATCAGCAGCTCGTGCCGACCCGTGCGGCCGGTGGCGAGGTCGACGATCGGCTGCGCGTCCAGGTGCATCGTGCCCTCGTCCAACGCGGCGCTCACCCGCTGCAGCACCGACACCCTGCGCACGGCCTCCTGGTACTGGCCGGGGCTGAACAGCCGCGCGCGGTTGCGGCCCACCCGTTTCGCCTCGTACAGCGCGAGATCGGCGTGCGCGAGCCAGGTCTCGGGGTCGACCCGGCCCCCGACGACGGCGACCCCGATGCTGATCGTGATCCGGATGGCGTCGGCGCGGTCGACGACGGGCGTGCGGCTCACGAGGTCGCACAGGTCCTCGGCGAGGTCGAGCGCGGCGGCGGCGGCGACGTCCGGGACGATCACCGCGAACTCGTCGCCGCCGAGCCTGCCGAGGAGGACGTCCGGCGCGAGCCGCGCCTGGACGGTGCGGGCGACCTCGCGGATCACCCTGTCCCCGGCCGCGTGGCCGCGCAGGTCGTTGATGTCCTTGAAGTTGTCGACGTCGATGAGCAGCAGCGCGGCGCCGCCCGGCCGCGCGGCGCACTCGGCGAGCCGCCCCATGATCCGGCGGCGGTTGGCGACGCCGGTGAGCGGGTCGTGGTCGGCGAGGAACGCCAGCTCCTGGCGGGTCCGGAGGGCCTCGGTGACGTCGCGCGCGGTGGCCAGGACCCGATGGGGCACGTCCGCGGCGTCGGTGAAGACCTCGCCGACACACTCCAGGATCCGCTCGCCGCTCCCGTCCGGTCCGCGGACGCGGTGGGTGAAGGCGAACGGCTCCAAGGTGCGCAGCGAGTGGCCGATGGCCTCCCGGAGGATGCCGCGGTCGTCGGGGTGCATCCGCGCGGCGAAGGTCGCCTGGTCCAGCGGGGCGCACCCGGGCGGAAGGCCGAACAGCGCACGCATGCCGTTGGACCAGGCGAGGCTGTCGTCGTCGGCACACCAGGTCCACGAACCGCTGCCGGTCATCGCCTCCAGACGGGCGAGCCGCCACCGGGCGGTGAGGGGGCCCAGCTCGTGCGAGTCCGGGCCGTAGCGCACCGACTCGTCGACGATCATGTAGAGCAGCCCCGCGTCGGCCAGCGGCACGCAGATGACGTCCCACCAGCGGGTGCCGCCAGTCGGCGACGGCCAGCGCACGGTGGTGCATCCGGCACCCGGAGTGACGGACAGCAGCTCCTCGAAGGCGCTGCCGTCCCACGAGCCGCCGTAGGGTTCGACGATCTGCGCGGCCGCGGCGTTGCAGTGCTGCACCGTCGCGTCGCGCACCACCAGCAGGCCGACGGTGGCCTGCTCCGCGATCTCGTCCCACGTCATGTCCGGCCTATCGTCGCATCGGGTAGGACGTGGATAGGACGTCGCCCCGCGCCTGCACCGGATCGGGTGGCGCTCCTACGGGCCGAGGGCGTTCTTCGGCGGCTCCTGGTCGTTCTTCAGCGCGTCGAACAGCAGCCCGGCCCGTTTCTTGTCCCAGTGCACGACGCCGTCGGCGACGGGCACGGTGGTGGAGATGCCGCTGCTGATCCCCTTCATCGCCAGGCCGAGCTGGGCGAGGTTCCAGACGTGGTCGCCGCGGTCGACCGTGACCGCAGAGGACAGCTGGGTCGCGAGCGGCACCAGCCGGAACGGGTTGAGCAGCACCGACGGCCCGGTGATCTTCGAGAGCAGCGCCGAGAGGAACGCGCGCTGGCGCTCCACCCGCCCGAAGTCCGACGACGCCGTGGCGCGGGTGCGGACGTAGCCCAGCGCGGTGGCCGAGTCGATCGTCTGGCAGCCCGCCTTGATGTTGAGCGCGGCCTTCGGGTCCTTGATCGACTCAGGGACGCACAGGTAGACCCCGCCCACCGCGTCGACGACGCCCACGATGCCGAGGAAGCCGATCTCCGCGTAGTGGTCGATGTGCAGGCCGGTGGCCTGCTCGACGGTCTTGACCAGCAGCTCCGGCCCACCGCCTTCCGGGCCGCCGCCCTTCCCGTACGCAGAGTTGATCTTCGCGACGCCGAAGCCGGGGATGTTCACCTGCGAGTCGCGCGGGATGCTGACCAGCGTGGTCGGCCCGCTCCCGGTGTGCAGGACCATGATCGTGTCGGTGAGCTGGCTGACCTCGTCGCCGGTGGCGTACTTCTGCCGCTCCTCCTCGGTGAGCTTCTGACGGCTGTCCGAGCCGACGATCAGCCAGTTGGTGCCCTTCGACGTCGTGGTCGACGACGCGGGCAGCGCGTCGGTGCGGCTGAGCGTGAAGTCGACGTACACCGCGAAGCCCACGACGAGCACGAGCAGCACGACGAGGACGGCGCCGATGCGCAGGCCCCAGCGCCGCCTCGGCCGGGGCGGCCGTGCGCCTGCATGCGGACGCGCCGCCGGACGGGCGGAGCGCGGGGGCGACTGGGTGGGCGGCGGCCAGCTCTGCGGGACGTCGCCGGGCAGCAGCGCGGTCTTCGGCAGCGGCTTGTTCGGATCCCGGGAAGGCCGACGCGGCGCGGCCCAACCCGGGCCGCCGCCGCGTCGGCCGCGGTCATCACCGTTCATGCGCACCATCCCGTCACGCCCTGTGGGCGCGCCAGAGGATACGACGCGCCTGCGTGAACTACGACGAACCGGTCGTGCTCGGGGTTCCGAGCAGCTCGTGCCCCTCGAAAACGCCCAGCTCCTGGACGTAGAACTCGATGTTCACGCCGTTGGGGTCGCGCAGGTAGATGCTGTTGTCGATGCCGCGGTCCGGGCCGATGTAGGCGATGCCCGCCGCGTCGAGCTTCCGCTTGGCCCCGTCGAAGTCCTCCTGCGTGGTGGACAGCGCGAGGTGCTGGACGCCGCCGATCGTCTCGTGGAAGTCGGGGTGGTCGTGGCCGGGGAAGTCGAAGAAGCCCAGCAGGTTGCGGTTGCCGATGTCGAAGAAGAAGTGGCTGGAACCGCGGTAGTCGCGGTTCTCGACGAGCTCCACCAGGGGGAACCCGAGTATGTCCTGGTAGAAGCGGATGGTCTCCTCGACGTCCTTCGCGATCAGCGCGAGGTGGTGGACGCCACGCACGGTGCTGGCCGGACGCTCGGCGACCGGGTGCAGATAGGTCTTCTTGAGCTCCTCGCGGCGGGCGCGGATCGCGTCCAGCTCGGCTCCTTCAGGCTGCGGCATAGGCCCATCCTGCCCCTCGGTTCCCCACGTCAGCCACCCGCTATGCCAGGTCGAACTCGCCGTTGCGCACGCCCGCGAGGAAGGCGGTCCATTCCCGGGGCGTGAACGAGTGGGCGGGCAGCGACGGGTCCTTCGAATCGCGCAGGGACACCGTGCCGTCGGGTAGCCGCCGGACTTCGACACAGCCCCCATCCACCGAGAAGCTGCTCTTGCGGTATTCGTGGGTCGAGATCATGGCACATCCTCGAGAGGAGAGAAGGTGGACATCAGGGAGGTGAGCAGGGCGCGCGAATCGTCGTGATCCAGCGCGGTGTTGGCGACTTCGTCGAACATGCGCAGGTACTCGAGAACACTCGACTGCTCCTCGAGGTACCGAGCGCCGGAATGGGTCTCGATGCCGACGATGTCGCGGTCGATGTCGTCGGCGAACTGGAAGACGGTGAACGTGCCCATCAGGCCCGCATGCACGCCCGCCGCGAACGGAAGGATCTGGATCGAGATGTTGCGGAGGCGAGAAAGGGTGCGCAGCTGGTCGAGCTGCTCGTGCATGACCCCGGCGGATCCCACCCGCCGGTGCAGCACTGCCTCGTCGATGACGGTGATGAGCCGGGTGGACTCAGCCCCGCTGTGCAGGAGCTCCTGGCGTCGGTCACGCACATCGAGCAGTCGCTCGACGTGCTCGTCGGTTCTGCTGGGCGGGATGCCGCGCAGGACCTGGCGGCCGTAGTCGCGGGTCTGCAGCAAGCCGGGGAGCACCATCGCCGAATAGGCGCGAATGGTGGAGGCCCCCGACTCGAAGTCGAGGAAGGCGTCCTGCGGCTGCGTCAGGACGTCGGCGTACTCCTTCCACCAAGCCTGACGGCGGCCCGCGCTCGCCCATTTGCGCAGTCTCTCGGCGGTCGTGGGGTCGACGTTGTAGTAGTTGAGCAGGTCGCGGATGTCCCGGGGCTGCGGAACGCCTTGACCATTCTCCAGGCGGCTCAGCTTCGACGTACTGATCAAGGTGGCCTCTGACACCTCGTCGAGCGTGCGTCCGTCTCGCAGTCTTCGCAGCTCGACGCCCAAACGGCGGCGGTGCAGCAGCGGGCCCTCAGCCACCATGTCCGCCTCCGATCACATCTCGACGAGGACCGGCAGCCCCCTCGGGATACCAAGGCGCAATCGGCCATCTGGGTACGGCAAGCGGGATATCCATCTACGATCTCATGTCGGGATCAGCCAGCTGGGTGCTTCAACGCGGGAATCCCAATACGAGCTTGTGGCTGTGAGCTTCCCCCGAGCAAACTACACCTGCGACTCCCACACCCGACGACCCAGCCGGCGTGTCGCCTGAGCCGCCCTCCGATCGGAGGTGGATGCACGTGATCGCCAACATCCTCGACGTCGTCGTGGTCCTGCTGCCCGGCCTCACCGTGCTGGGCGGGCTCGCCTGGCTGATCGGGAAGCTCGACGCGGACGCGCAGAAAAGCGCGCTGCGGCGGCTCGCGGTCGCCCGCAGCCAGGTGCGCGACCAGGAGCGGGATCTCCCCTCGTCCGCAGGCACGGCCCGATGCCGGGACTGTCCCGCCGACGGCTACCGCCGCTGACGACCTCCCAGAAGGCGCAGGTCAGCCCGCCGCGGACGCGGGACGGCGCCGGGCCAGCGCCCGGGCCTCCACCAGGGCCAACCCGGCGCGCAGGGCGCTCGCCGCGTCCAGGGCGGCGTCACGGGCCGCGGCGCTGACCGCCGTGAAGCTCGCGTAGCCGTGCACGAGACCCGCGAACCGCCGCGCGACGACGGGCACGCCGTCCTCCCGCAGCCGCGCCGCGAGCTCCTCGCCCTCGTCACGCAGCGGGTCGAAGCCCGCTGTCGACAGATAGACCGGCGGCATTCCCGTCAGGTCCTCGGCACGCACGATCGCGCCGCGTGTGTCGTCGGGCGGGACGCCTTCGGGCAGGTAGAGCCGCTCCAGCTCGGCGAGCGTCTCCGCGGTGAGCCCGAACCCGGTGCCGAAGAGCTCGCGCGAGCCGCCGCTGCGCTCCGCGTCGGTGACGGGGTAGAGCGCCAGCGCGAACGCCGGTGTCGCTGCGCTCTCCTGGTGCGCGACGACGAGCGCGAGGTTGGCCCCCGCGCTGTCGCCCCCGACCGCGATCAGGTCGGGGTCGGCGCCCAGCTCGGCCGCGTGCGTCCTGGCCCAGCGGTAGCCCGCGATCGCGTCCTCCAACGCGGCGGGGTACGGATGCTCGGGGGCGAGCCGGTACTCCACCGACAGCAGGCGCACGCCCGACTGCGCGGCCAACAGCCTGCACAGCGGGTCGGTCGACGCGAGGCTGCCGAGCACGAAGCCGCCGCCGTGGTAGTAGACGAGCAGGCCCGACGAGCGCGGCGCCGACGGCGGCACGTACAGCCGCGCGCGCAGCATTCCCGCATGCCCTGGCAGCGTGAGGTCGGTGGTCTCGATGTCGTCCGGCCCTGGCGGCGCGGCGACCTCGGCGGCGAAGTCGGCCTGGCGACGCTGCTCGGCGAGCACCGACTGGTCCAGCGTGCCCCCGTCGCGCGACTCCAGCAGCCCGCCGACCCTGCCCAGCAGCTGGAGGTCCATGTCCAGCACCTGCCCGTCGAGCCGGACGGGCGTGCCCGCCAGCACCCTTCGCACGGGCCGGGGAAGGCCGAAGATCAACCGAAACGACCATCGCAGCGCGAGCACCCGCCATGAGTGCGAGATCGAACCGTTCACGCCCGCACGGTACGCCCGCGGGCCGGGCCCGGCCGGATGGCGCGTGCGCGCTCCGCGGCACCCCTTAGAATGGCCCGCCTCAGCATGGTCGGGCCGGATTTCATCGCTCTGGGGACGAGGCGGGAATGGGACTGCTGCCGACCCGCGACGTCGAGCCCGACTTCCAGGCGCTCGCCGACGCCACCCCCGCGCTCATCTGGGTGGACGGCGCCGACGGCCGCACGATGGTCAACCGCGCCTGGCGCGAGTTCACCGGAGCGGGCCCTTCCGACGATCTCGGTGACGGCTGGCGCGCGCGCATCCACCGCGCCGACGCCGAGCGCTGCCTCGCGGTGCGCACCGCCGCCATGACGGCGGGCGAGACCTTCGAGCAGGAGTACCGGCTGCGCCGCGCCGACGGCCGCTACCGCTGGGTGCTCGACCGCGGCGCCCCGTTCGGCGCGGACGGCGCCTACGTCGGCGGCTGCCTGGACATCGACGACCGCCACCGCGAACGGGAACGCAGGCGGCTGCTGGACGCGATCGGGTCCGGGATGGACGCCGAGACGACCGTGCCCGCCCGCCGCGACGTGCTCGTGCGCGCCCTCGTGCGCGAAGGGCTGGTCGACGTCGCCCGGCTCGTCGACATCGCGGGCGGCGTGCCGCGCTCGGTGGCCCTCGCCGCGGCCACCGTCGAGGACGAGCGGCTCATGCGCGAGCTCGACCTGCCGTTCGGCCTGGACGAACGCTTCATGGCGGGGTCGGCGCGGCTCTTCACGGTCGACGAGGGGCATGTGACGCAGAGCTCGGACGATGAGGGGCAGCGTGGCAGGCGGCGGGCGCTGGGCCTGCGGACGGCGGTGGTCGTGCCGCTGCGGGCGCGCGGCCGGGTGGTCGGCCTGCTCGCCACCGCGCGGACCGGCGCGTCGCTCCCGCAGGAGGAGGACGACGTCGCGCTGCTCGACGAGATCGGGCAGCGCGCCGCGATCGCGCTGGACAACGCCGCGCTGCTCGCCGCCGAGCAGGCCACCACCCGACGGCTGGAGCTGCTGCAGCAGGCCACCGCGGCGCTGTCGGCGGCGCCGAGCCCGCGGGCCGTCGCGCGCACGGCCGTCCAGCAGCTCGGCGAGCTGCTCGGCACGGAGGCCGTCGGGGTGTGGCATCGCCGCGCCGAGGCGCTGGTGCTCGTCGACTCCGCCGGTTTCGGGTCCGCGCTGCAGCGGGAGTGGGCGCGCCTCCCCCTCTCCGCCCGCGCGCCGGTCACCGACACGGCGCGGGACGGCGCGTCGCGCTGGCTCGCCACCGACGACGACGCGACCGCCGGGTACCCGCGCCTGCTCACGCTGCCGCTCGTCGTCGGCGACGACCGGCTCGGCGCCATCGCCGTCGGGCTCCCCGAGACGGACCTGCCCGCCGACGACCGGGCCGTCGCGCTCGCCCTCGCCGACCAGTGCGCCCAGGCCCTGCAGCGCGCGGGCCTGCTCGCCGCGGAGTCGCTCGCGCGGCGCACGGCGGAGGGCCTTTCCGACGTGGTGTCGGCGCTGTCGGGCGCGACCTCGCCCACGCAGGTCGCGGCGGTGATCACCCGGCACGCGCTGGCGCTGGGCGCGTCCGACGCCGTCGTCGTGGTGCGGGCGGGCGAGCAGCTCGAGGTGCTGGCGGGGCCGCCGGGCCGGATGCGGGTCGACGCCGAGCACCCGCTGGCGCGGGCCGTCCGCACCGGGCAGGCGGTGTGGCCTGGCAGACCGTCCGGGCGGAGCGGGGGGATGCCGTCCGACGCCGCGGTCCCGATGCTGCTCGAGGGCCGGGCGATCGGCGCGATCGGGCTCGCGTTCGCGCGTTCCGGGCCGCGGATGGGCCCGAGCCAGCGGGCGATCATCCGCACCGTCGCGGGCCAGTGCGCGCAGGCGCTGGACCGGGCGCGGCTGCACGCCGTCGAGCACGAGGTGGCCGAGGTCCTGCAGCGCAGCCTGCTCCCCCGCGAGCTGCCCCGGCTGGCGCGGCTGGCCGCCGCGTCCCGTTACCTGGCGGGCAAGTCCGACACCCAGGCGGGCGGCGACTGGTACGACCTCATCCCGGTCGACGACCACCGCGTCGCGCTCGCCGTCGGCGACGTCGTCGGGCACGGGCCAGCGGCCGCGGCCGTCATGGGCCAGCTGCGCAGCGCGCTGGCGTCGTACCTGCTCGACGGGCACGGCCCGGCCGCCGCGCTGGAACGGCTCGACCGCTTCGCCGCGCGCATCCCCGGCGCCCAGGGCAGCACGTGCGTGTGCCTCACGCTCGACTGGCTGTCCGGCGAGCTGCGCTGGGCCCGCGCGGGGCACCTGCCGGTGCTGCTCGTCGGGCCGGACGGCGCGGCCTACGCCGACTCCGGCGCGGGCACGGTGCTCGCCGTGGTCGGCCGCCCGTCCTTCGTCGAGGGTTCGGCGACGATCACGGCGGGCACGTCGGTGCTGCTGTACACGGACGGGCTGGTCGAGCGGCGCGACGAGGTCGTCGACGAGGGCCTCGCCCGGCTCGCGGCCGCCGCGGCCGGGCACCGCGACGCCGACCCCGAGTCGCTGGCCGACGGCATCGTGAAGGGCGTGCTGGGCGAGGACGCGCCGTCCGACGACGTCGCGCTCGTCGTGGTGCGGCTGATGCCCGCCCCGCTCGCCGTCACGCTGCACGCCGTGCCCGCGTCGCTGCGCGCGCTGCGCCGCGCCGTCGCCGGGTGGGCGGCCGCGGCGGGGCTGCCCGACGCCACCGTCGACGACCTGCAGCTCACCGTCGGCGAGGCCGCCGCCAACGCCGCCGAGCACGCCTACCCGGACCCGGGCGAGGACGACACTTTCGACTGCTCGCTGCGGCGCATGGCCTCCGGCGACATCGCGGTGCGGGTGCGCGACCGCGGCCGCTGGCGACCCGCGCCGCCCGACCCCGGCTTCCGCGGCCGCGGCCTGCAGGTGATCAGGGCGGTCGGGCGCGAGGTGCGGGTGAGCACCGACTCCAGCGGCACCGAGGTGGTGTTCCACCTGCCGGTGACCACCCGGCCCACGCCGGTCGCGTCGGCGCCGGTGCCCGCCGTGGACCCTGGCGGGCCGGTGGTGGCCGTCACCGGGGACCTCGACCTCACCACCGTCGACGAGGTGCGCACCCGGCTGCTCACGGCGATCGGCAGGGGCGAGCGGGTGATCGTCGACCTGCGGCCGGTGCGGCACCTGTCCAGCGCGGGCGTGCGGCTGCTCGTGGAGGCGGCCGACCGGGCTCCGCAGCTCGTCGTGATCGCGACCGCGCTCTCCGCCGTCGCCCGCGTCCTGCACCTGACCGGCGTCGACGAGCTGCTGGCGGTCCATCTGGAGCCATGAGGTGGCCGCGACGCCGCCACCCGCCGGTGATCACCAGCTTGGCGCACGGAGCGGCCATTTCTGACCGCTCTTGCGCCGAGCCGACGATCACGGGTGGCGGCGACCAGCAGCCCATCGACGCCATGATCTGCACGGCCTGCGCGACCGTCGCCTCCTGGTAGCGCTGCACGCGGCGGCTCCTGTCGGCGACGTCGAGCGCGCGCGCCCGCCGCTGGTCCTGCGTCGCGACGCCGACCGGGCAGGTGCTGGTGCGACAGCGCTGGCTCTGGATGCAGCCGGTCGCCATCATCATGGCGCGGCCCGACTCCGCACACGTTGAGGCGTCCTCGCACACGGCCGAACCTGTGCGACGACAGCGCAAGGTGTGCGAAGTCGCCCCGGCTGGAGGGCGGGCGCCCTTTCACAGCAGGAACGCGGCCACGTCCCCGACGAGCCTGCGGTGCGCGAGGGTGCCGCCGTGGCCGGTGCCCGGGTAGATCACCAGGCGGCCGTCGCGCACCCCTTCCGCGGTCTCCCGGAAGATCGCGGGCGAGTAGCCGCGGTCGGCCGCGCCGCCGATGACGAGCGTCGGCGCGATGACGTCGCCGAGCCGTCCGGTGAGGTCGAAGGCGTCCTCGGCGCGGGCGAAGCGCGCCATGTCGCGCGGGTCGGCCGGGCGCACGAGCGGGTCGAGCAGCCACAGGGCCGCGCCGACCACCGGCGCCCACCGCGGGCCGACCTTCAGCGGCGCGAGGTGCTGTGCGCCGCGCCGACCCCGTTCGACGGCCTCGACGTAGCGCATCTGCGCCGCCCGTGCCTCGGGCGACAGGCGACACCCCGCCGCGACGAGCACGAGCCTGCGCACGACGTCGGGGCGGTCGGCCGCGAGCTCGAGCGCCACCGACCCGCCCGACGAGGTGCCGAGCACGTCGACCGGCTCGCCGAACCCCGTGTCCAGGGCCCGCGCGTGCAGGCGGGCCACGTCGGCCATCGTGGTGTCCGCCGCGTGGCCGGGCGGCCGGTTCACCGCGTAGATCCGGAACCGGCGCGCCAGCGGCCGCAGGAGGTGCACCTCGACGAGCTTCCGCAGCCCGCTCGGGTTGGTGTGGGTCGTGGTGAACCCCCGCAGCACGACGAGCGGCGGACCTTCCCCGAAGGCGAAGTAGGGCAGACCGTCGGCAAGGTGCCCTTCCTCCACAGTGGCCATGCCGTGATTGTCGGCGGGTCGCGCGGCAGCGACCAGGTGCCGTTGGTCCCTGATCTTGTTGCGGTCTCGGCGTCATGACCCCGGGAACGCAACAAGATCGTCCACCTAAGCCTCCACGTCGGCGGCGACCACCACCCAGCGGCCGACGCGCGCGGAGTAGCGCACGGTGAGCAGCGCCAGCTTCCCCGCGGGGATCGTGATGGGCGGACGGGCCCGCGCCACGGCCGTCGTCGGGGCGGCGAACGTCACGGCGGCGGGGGTGGCTTCCGCGACGACCTCGACCGTGACCGTCGCCCCGTCAACCGCCTGCCCCGGCGCCATGGCGAGCTCGACCGCCCCGTACGCCGTCAGGGCGAACGACCGCGCGAGCCGGGCGTCCACGGTGCGCGCCACCGACGCGCCGACCACCGAGCCGACCACCGAGCCTGCCGCATCGACCGCCCAGGACGTCGGTCCGGAGGGGCCCGCCGGGGCGAGCACGACCGGCGGGTCGGTGTGCCGGTGGTCTGCGCGTCCGACGTCGGCCGCGGCGAGACCGTCGAGGATCGCGGCCCGCTTGGCCGACCGCGCGGTCGTCGACGTCTCGACGTGCACGAACGCCACACCGGCCGCGGCCGCCGCGACCGCCTGGACGTTGGTCGTGCCGTCCAGGCCGGGCACCCGCGACCCGGGCAGCCAGGCGCGGGCGACGACGAGCCCCGCCGCCGCCATCGCGTCCGCCGCCCGCTCGTGCGCAACGCCGACCAGCCCGGGTCCCGCGGAGACCACCGCGTCCAGGCCCTGCGCGTCGGCGAACCCGTGGATCTGGACGTGCGGCAGGTCCGCCCGCAGGAGCGTGGCCGCGAACCGGTGGAACAGGGAGCCGACGTGGCTGCGCGGGTCGGCCTCGCCGCTGTGGGCGTCGCGGTGCGCCCCCGCCACGAGCAGCACCGCACCCGGCGTGCGCCGCCACAGCGCCAGCCCGACCTGCTCGGTGTTCCGGTCGTGCACCGGATGCGGGCAGCCGATCACCAGCCGGGCGGGGGCGAACGCGTCGACGAGCACCGCGCCCCACGCCCGCGCCCCCGGCGGCGGCTCGGAGTGGACGAGGACGAACGGGCGGCCCGCGTCGACGTCCCGCACGATGGTGAAGCCGAGCGGGATCAGGAGCCGGTCGGCGGCGCCGTCGCCGAGCAGGCGCCAGAGCGCGGCCGTCGCGGCCTCGGCTTCCGCCGCCGTCGGCTCGCGGTACGGCTGGTCGGGGTCCATCGGCCGGACGAACGCCGCCAACCACCCGTCGAGATCGAACGACACCGTCGTCATGATGGACCTGGGTGACGACGGCCGCTCACCGATACCGCACGACTTTGTCCTGACATATGCTCAACCCTATGAGCATCCCGACGCTGACGCTGAACGACGGCCACCCGATCCCCGCCATCGGCTTCGGCACGTTCCCGCACGCTGGCGACGACTCGCGCACCACGACGATCTCGGCGCTCGACGCGGGCTACCGGCTGCTCGACACGGCGCTGCGGTACGAGAACGAGCGGGGCGTCGGCCGGGCCGTGCGCGAGTACGACCTGCCACGCGAGGACATCATCGTCTGCACCAAGCTCGCGGGCCGCCACCACGGCTACGACGAGACGATCAAGGGGCTCCACGAGTCGTTGGCCAACCTCGGCCTCGACTACGTCGACATCTACCTCATCCACTGGCCGCTGCCCCGGCTGGACAAGTACGTCGACAGCTGGAAGGCGATGATCAAGCTCCGCGACGAGGGGCTGGTCCGCTCGATCGGCGTCTCGAACTTCACCGAGGCCCACCTGCGTCGGGTCATCGACGAGACCGGCGTCGTGCCCGTCATGAACCAGGTGGAGCTGCACCCGTACTTCCCGCAGGCGCCGCTGCGGGCGGTGCACGCCGAGCTGGGCGTCGTCACGGAGAGCTGGAGCCCGATGGGCCGCGGCGAGCTGCTGACCGAGCCGACCGCCACCCGGATCGCGCGGGCACACGGCGTCACGCCCGCCCAGGCGGTCCTGCGCTGGCACGTGCAGCTCGGCGCCGTCCCGATCCCGAAGTCGGCCGATGCGGCGCGTCAGCGCGCCAACATCGACCTCTTCGGCTTCGCGCTCTCCGACGACGAGATGGCCGCGCTTTCGGGGCTGGAGCGCGGCCGGATCTGGGGTCAGGACCCGGACGCGCACGAGGAGTTCTGAGCTACTTCGACTGGGTCTCCAGCGCGATCACGCCGTCGTCGCCGAACTGGTAGTGCACGTTGATCTGCGTGGTGCCGCTGGGCAGCTCGACCCAGGGCCGGTCCGAACGTCCGTTGTGGACGCCGATGGTCCACGTCCCGTCCGCGATGCCCGTGGTGTCGGACTGCGCGAACCAGCGGACGGTGCCCGCGGTCGGGCCGTCGGCAGCCGCCGAGAGCCATGCCTTCGCGGTGACGGCGGACGCCGAGCCGACCGTGCAGATGAGGCGCAGCGTGCCATTGCCGGTCAGGCGATGGTTTTCGAGCACGTTCTCCCCCTGGGGTTTGGCTGCCTTCAGCGCGGCATCCCATGCCGCGTGCCTGCGCACGGCGTCGTCGGCGTAGGCACCCGCGCCGTTGTAGCGGCGGAACCCGTCCCACATCCCGCCTCGCCCGATGTGGCCTGCCAGGATCTCGAACCCGACCGCGCAGTTGACCCGCCAGTCCCAGGCCCCGCCGCGCGCGTCGGCCATGTCCTGGTAGCCGGGCGAGGTGAGCTGCGTGGGCCCGACGCCCTGGCTGCCGTTGCGGGCCCGCGCCGCCTTGTAGCGGAGGTAGGCGTCCTTGGTGACCTCGGCGCCTTTGACGTAGTTGCCGCCCGTGGCGACGGCGTCGTGGCCGACGACGTTGCGTCCCCCGCCCGATTCCTTCATCAGCAGCGTCGATGACCGTCACGTCCGGGGAGAGCGGGGGAGCGCGTCCCGTGATACGTCAGTGCGCGCGGACCGCCTCCGCGAACGCCGCAGGCGCCTCCAGCGGCACGAAATGGCCGATGCCGTCGACGAACCGCAGGTCGGCGGCGGCGAACCAGTCGTCCACCCGGTCCGACCACGCGCGCGGGAAGAGCGGGTCGTGCTCCGGCCAGAGCACTGTGGTCGGCGGCGCGATCCGGTCGGCGGGGTCGGGGACCTGCTCGGCGAGCGCCCTGGCCACCGCGGCCGACCCCGACCGGTACCAGTTGATCGACGTCACGAACGCGCCCGGACGGCCGTAGGCGTCGGCGAGGCGGTCCAGCTCCGCGGGCTCGGGGGTGTAGTCGGGGCCGGACCAGTGCGTCCAGAAGTGCTCCAGGTAGTCGCGCACGCCCGCGCGGTTGCCGTCGAGGAGCCGCTGCGAGAGCGGGAGCCGGTGGAACGCCTGGTACCAGAACTCCCGCTGCGGGTCGGGGCCGAGGATGCGGGCGCCGACCCCCGGCACCGGCGGCGAGATCACCATGCCGCGCACCAGGTCCGGCCGGGTCCGCGCGATCCCCTGCGCGGTCCGCGAGCCGACGTCGTAGCCACCGAGGACCACCGGCGCGCCCACGACGTCCTCGACCAGCGCGACCACGCTCGCGGCCTGCCCGTCGACGCCGAACTGGACGGCCTCAGCGTCGGCGGGCCCGGTCGTGTCACCGAAGCCGCGCAGGTCGGGCACGATCACCCGGCGGCCCGCGAGCAGCGGCACCACCGCGCGGTAGTCGTGCCGGTCCCCCGGCCAGCCGTGGAGGAGGACGACCACGCCGCCGTCCTCGTCGGAGCCGCCGGGGATGTCGTCGTAGGCGAGCTGGAAGCCGTCCATGGTGGGGCACGGTAGGTCGGCGCAGGCCCGAGCTCCACTCCGGCACAGAATGAGCGGGTGACGTTCACCGTGACGCCGATCGGCCGCGTCCGCTCCCCGCTCGTCGACCGGGCCGACGCCCCCCGCCAGGGCGACGAGGGCGCGCCGCCCGCGACGCTCGAGATCGACCCGCCGCTGCTGCCCGGGCTGGAGGGCGTCGTCGTCGGCGCGGAGCTGCTGGTGCTGACCTGGCTGCATCTGGGCCGCCGGGACGTGCTGCGCACCCGTCCGCGCGACGACCCGGCGCGCGCCGAGCAGGGCGTGTTCACCACCCGCTCGCCGGACCGGCCCAACCCCATCGGCCTGCACCGCGTGCGCGTGGTCGCGATCGAAGGCGGCAGGCTCGACGTCGAGGGCATGGAGGCGGTGGACGGCACGCCGGTGATCGACCTGAAGCCGGTGCTCGGAGACGTCCACGATCGGTGATCGGCTGCCAGACTGGCCCGATGCCCGAGCCGTACACCGCCGTCGGCCTGATCCCCAGCGTCCGCGGCATCCGCACCCGTGCCGACATCCAGCGCAACCTCGACCACATCGCCGAGCTCTTCAAGGCCGCCTCGTGGCTGTCCAGCCTGGACCTGCCGGTGCGCCTCGTCGCCATCCCCGAGGGCGGGCTGCAGGCGTTCAACGACGAGGTGCTCGACCTCGACCACGTCACCTTCGCGCGCGAGTGCGCGATCGACATCCCCGGGCCCGAGACCGAATTCCTCGGCGACCTCGCCCGCCGCTACGACACCTTCGTCATGGCCCAGGCCAAGGCGCGACACGAGGCGTTTCCCGACCGGTTCTTCAACGTGGGGTTCGCGATCGACCCCAGCGGCGAGATCGTGCTGAAGCACCACAAGCTGACCACGCTGTACCCGGTCGAGCACTCGATGACCCCGCACGACGTGTTCGACCGGTGGGTCGAGCTCTACGGGCTGACGCTCGACGCGTTCTTCCCCGTGGCCGACACCGAGATCGGACGCCTCGCCGTGCTGATGGCCAACGAGGGCTCCTACCCGGAGAACGCGCGCGGCCTGGCGCTGAACGGGGCCGAGGTGGTGTACCGGGCGTCCTACCCGCATCCGCACACCGGCAACGAGTTCTTCGAGATCCAGAGCCGGGCCCGCGCGCTGGACAACAACTTCTACGTCGTCGCGCCCAACCTCGCGACCTACTACCTGCACACCGAGTCGCAGGACGCGATCGACACGTTCGGCGGCCGGTCGATGATCATCGACTACAAGGGCAGGGTGGTCGGGCAGCACCTGTACGGGGCGGGGTCGTCGTACGTGGCCGGGACGGTCGACATCGGCGCGCTGCGGCACTTCCGCACCCACGCGCAGTGGGACAACTGGACCAAGGACCTGCGCACCGAGCTGTACCAGCTCGTCTACTCCCAGCCGATCTACCCGAAGAACCTCTACGCCGAGCGCGCGCCGTTCAACCACGCCGAGTTCCGCGAGCAGGTGATCGACAAGCAGATCCGGCTGATGGTCGAGCGCGGCGTCTGGGTCGACCCCGAGCTGAGGCGAGCCGTCGGCGCACCCCGCCGGGGTGCGCCGCCGGGGTGCGCCGCCGGGTGAGTCCCGCAAACGGGCACGGTGAGTCCCGGGTCTCGGCACGGTGAGTCCCGGATCTCGGCACGGTGAGTCCCGGATCCGGGCACGGTGAGTCCCGCATCCGGGCACGGTGAGTTGGGCATTTGTGCGCGTCGGGCATGCAGGGGTCAGCCACCCGCCCCGGCCGCGCCCGGCCGCCCCCGACCCGCCGGGCGTCGCCCCTCGCCCGACTTCGCACACCTTTGGGTGTCTTCGCACACGGTCGACCCTGTGCGAGGACGCCACGTGGTGTGCGAAGTGCGTTCACGCCCCTACCGGACCGGTGGCCGGGAGCGTGCACGAATCCCGAACTCGGCGTGCCCAAACCCGGGACTCACCGCGTCGGGGTGCGGGACTCACCGTGTGGGGGTGGAGCGGTGGTCGCGCGGACCACGAGGCGGGGGGTCAGGACGGTCTCGGTCGGCGGTTCACCTGCGGCGAGTCGCAGGGCCTGGTCGACGGTGGCCGCGGCGAGGGCGGTGGCGTCCTGCGAGACCGTCGTCATCCGGACATGGGCCGCCTCGGCGAGGCGGGAGTCGTCGTAGCCGACCACCGAGACGTCGGCGGGCACCCGAAGGCCGCGGTGCACGAGGGTGTCGACCACCCCCGTGGCGCACCGGTCGTTGAACGCGATCACCGCGCTCGGCGGCGTCGGCCGGGCCAGCAGCGCCGCCATGGCGCGGGCGCCCGCCTCCTCGGTGAGCCCACCGGTGAGGACCTCGGCCTGACGGCCCAGCCCGTGCCGGGCCATGGCGTCGTGGAAGCC
Organism: uncultured Actinomycetota bacterium; assembly: GCA_963750095.1. Lineage (GTDB taxonomy): Bacteria > Actinomycetota > Actinomycetes > Mycobacteriales > Pseudonocardiaceae > Pseudonocardia. The sequence goes on from CAVVPJ010000004.1 coordinate 34,281, forward strand.
GCGGCGGCGGTCGTCGCTGCCCGCCGCGTCGCCGCCGTCGACGTGCGCGATGCGCCGGTGCCCCCACCCGACGAGGTGCTCGACCGCCAGGCCGATGCCCGCGAGGTCGTCGCCGCGGACGACGCCGACGCCGTCCGCCTGCGTCCTGCGGGCGACCAGCAGGGTGGGCACCCGCGCGGCGAACGCGGCGAGCGCGGCGTCGTCGAACCGGCTGCCGAGCAGGATCGCCGCCTCGCACCGCTCGCGCAGCAGGGCCTCGACCGCGGTGGCCTCGTCCCGGGTCGGGGCGACCGCCGAGAGGCCGATGTCGTACCCCCGTGCCGCGGCCGCGGCGTAGAGGCGCTCGACGAGATCGCCGTGGAAGGGCTGCTGCAGCTCGAACGCCACCCCGAGCACGCGCGAGCGCGACTGCCGCAGCTTCCTGGCCCGCTCGTCGGGCACGTACCCCAGCTCGTCGGCGATCCGCAGCACCCGCGCGCGGGTGGCGTCGCTCGCGCCCGGCACGCCCCGGAAGACGATCGACACGAGCGCCGTGGAGATGCCCGCGGCCTTCGCGACGTCGGCCATCGTCGGTCGGGTCACACTTCCCTCCTCGACTAGTACGTTCTAGTCTAACCGAACTAGAACGTACTAGGTCGCTGAGGAGCCCCATGACCGACCGCACGCTCGGCCTCGCCCTCGTCGGCGCGGGCCGCATCGGCACGAGCCACGCAGAGATCGTCGCCCACCGCTTCCCCGGCACCCGGCTCGTCGCCGTCGCCGATCCCGTCGAGACGGCCGCGAAACGCCTCGCCACCGACCTCGACGCGGACGCCGTCGCCCTCGACGAGCTGCTCGCCCGTCCCGACGTCGACGGCGTGCTGATCACCGCGCCCGCCCGCAGCCACACCGACCTCGTCGTCGCGGCCGCCGCCGCGGGCAAGCACGTGTTCTGCGAGAAGCCGATGGCCGTGACGCTCGCGGACGCCGACCGCGCCATCGCCGCGGCCGAGGACGCGGGCGTCGTGCTGCAGGTCGGCTTCAACCGACGCTTCGCGCCCGGGTTCGCCGCGGCGCGCGCCGCCATCGACGCGGGCCGGATCGGCACCCCGCAGCTGCTGCGCTCGCTCACCCGCGACCCCGGGCCGTTCACCGCCGACCCGGCCCGCATCCCGCAGTGGACGATCTTCTTCGAGACGCTCATCCACGACTTCGACACCCTGTGCTGGCTCAACCCGGGCGCACGTCCGGTGAGCGTGGTCGCCTTCGCCGACGCGCTCGTGGCTCCCGGGGCCACGGGGAGCGGTCACCTCGACACCGCGGTCGTCACGATCCGCTTCGACAACGGGGCCATCGCCACCGCCGAGGCCAGCTTCAGCGCGCTGTACGGCTACGACGTGCGTGGCGAGGCGTTCGGCTCAGCGGGCATGGTCACGGCGGGCGCGGCGCGCACCACCGACATGACCCTCTACGACGCGGGCGGCATCCACGTCGACACGGCCCGGCACGACACCGACCTGCTGCACCCCGCCTACGTCGGCGAGATCGCCGCCTTCGTCGACGCGGTCCGCGCGGGCGGCCCGTCCCCCGTGCCCGGCGACGCCGCCCGCACCGCGCTGACGGTCGCGCTCGCCGCCGTCGAGAGCGTCGAGGCCGGTGCCGTCGCGGAGGTGGCGTCGTGACGTTCACCCTCGCCGCCAGCGCCGAGATGCTCTACCTCGACCTGCCCTTCCTCGACCGCGTCAAGCGGATCACCGAACGCGGCATGCAGGTGGAGATCTGGGACTGGTCCACCAAGGACATCGACGCGCTCGCCGCGAGCGGTGCCGTGTTCTCGTCGATGACCGGCTACCTGCGCGGCGACCTCACCACGCCCGACGGGATCGCCGCGTTGCTCGCCACGGCGGAGGAGTCCCTGGCGGTCGCCGACCGCCTGGACAGCCCGCGGCTCAACCTGCACGGCACCGGCCTGGACGCCAAGGGGCTGCCCGTGCACCCCGTGAAGGTGGTGACGCCGTCGATGTGGCTCACCGCGGCCGACACGCTGCGCAAGATCGCTGATCTCGGCGCGCGGGCCGGGCGGGTGTTCACGCTGGAGAACCTCAACCTGGCCGTCGACCACCCCGGCACCCCGTTCGCCCGCGCCGCCGACACCCTCGCGCTCGCCCGCGCCGTCGACAGCCCCCACCTGCGGCTCAACCTCGACCTCTACCACGCCCAGATCGGCGAGGGGAACCTCGTCGAGCTGGTGCGGGAGGCGCTGCCGTACATCGGCGAGATCCAGGTGGCCGACGTCCCCGGCCGGTGCGAGCCCGGGACCGGCGAGATCAACTACCGGGCGGTCGCCGCCGCGCTGGATGCGGCGGGCTACACCGGCGTGGTCGGGCTGGAGGGGTGGGCGAAGAGCGACCCCGACGCGGCGCTGGACGCGTTCGAGGCGGCGTTCACCGTCGGGTGAGTCCCGCGTTTCGACACGGCGAGTCGCGCGTTTCGACACGGCGAGTCCCGCGTTCCGACACGGCGAGTTCGCCATTCGGGTACGGCGGAGCGGTGGTCGCGGCGAGCTCGGCCAGGTGATCCGTTCGAGCGCGTCGACGGCGGGCTTTGACCAACGTAGAGGGCGGCTCGGGACGGATCATGGTGGCCGGGTGATCGATGGGGTCGGGCGGTGAACGAACCTGTGGCGCTCGTCGGGAGCGGCGAGTACCTGCCCGTCATGGCCGCCGTCGAAGCAGAGCTGCTGCGGGGGCGGCCGCCGCGCTACGTCCAGGTCCCCACCGCCGCCTCGCTGGAGGGCGACGCCTCGCTAGACCGCTGGGTGGCGCTGGGCCGGGAGCAGGCCGCGCGGCTCGGGGTCGAGGCCGTGCCGGTGGTCGTGCGCGACCGCGCCGACGCCGACGACCCCACTTTCGCGGCGCTGGTCGAGGGCGCGGGGCTGGTGTACCTCTCCGGCGGCAACCCGCCGCACTGCGCCGCCACCCTGCGTGGCACCCGGGTGTGGGACGCCGTGCTCGCGGCGTGGCGCGGGGGCGCGGCGCTGGCCGGGTGCAGCGCGGGGGCGATGGCGCTCACCTCCTGGGTGCCCGACCTGCGTCACCCCACCCGCGCGGACCCCGGCCTCGGCGTCGTCCCGGGGATCCGGGTCATCCCGCACTTCGACCGGATCCCGCGGTGGATCCCGGATGTCGTGAACCGCTTCCTCGCGCGCACGCCGCCGGGTACCGCCGTGCTCGGCGTCGACGAGGGAACCGCCGTGTTGTGGGACGGCGAGCGCTGGACCGTCCGCGGCAGGCGGTCGGCATGGCTGCTCGGCGACGACGGTCGCACCGAGCACGTCGACGGCCAGGCCATCACCCTCCCGCCACCGACGCCGTGACGGGCTGACCAGCCTGACCGGGCGCAGAACGCCGTCCGGCCTCGGTGACCGGCGCGGTGTGGATGGTCCGGCGACGAACACGACACGACGCGCGCCAGCGGGCCACGGACATCGCCGCTGGGGGGCGGCCCGGCGTGCCACGGGCATCGGTGGCCCGGCGTGCCGTCGCGGGAGGCAGGAGCCCTCCTCCTACGGTGATCGCGTGCCGCCGACCCTGATCGACCTCTTCGCGGGCTGCGGCGGCATGACCGCGGGCTTCGTCCGCCACGGCTTCACACCGGTGCTCGCGGTCGAGCACAACCTGCACGCCGCCGCGACCTACGCCCTGAACTTCGGCGAGGACCACACGCGGTGGGCCGACGTGGCCGCGGTCGCCGCCGTCCCGCACGCCGACGTCGTCATCGGCGGGCCGCCCTGCCAGGGCTTCTCCAACCTGGGCAGCAAGAGCGTCGACGACCCGCGCAACCAGCTGTGGAAGCAGTTCCTGCGCGTCGTCCAGGTCGCCAGGCCGCAGGTGTTCGTGATCGAGAACGTGGACCGGTTCCGGTCGAGCGCCGAGTTCGCCCTCCTGCTCGAGCAGGCCGAGCGCGGCATGGTCGCCGACTACGACCTCACCCACGGCCTGCTGCAGGCCGCCGACTACGGGGTGCCGCAACGCCGGGCGCGCACGATCGTCATCGGCTCCCGGGTCGGGCGGATCCCGCTTCCCCCGCCGACCCACGCGAAGCCGACGTGGCGCACCGTGCGTGACGCGATCGCCGATCTCCCGCAGCGTCCGGACACGACCGAGCTCCCCACCACGACGGTGGAGGTCTTCGGCCGCCGCGTGCCCGGCCCGTTCAAGGGCCTCGACCTGCACTTCGGCCGTCGACCGCGGGAGCTGTCGCTGCGCCGCTACGACTGCGTGCCCCCCGGTGGCGGCCGCTTCGACCTGCCCGACGACCTGCTCCCCCGCTGCTGGCGCGAGAAGCCCACCGGCACCACCGACGTGATGGGCCGCATGCGCTGGGACCAGCCGTCGCTGACCATCCGCACCGAGTTCTTCAAGCCCGAGAAAGGCCGGTACCTGCACCCGCAGTGGGAGCCCGACCCGCGGCGCCGGGTGAACCGGGTGATCACCCACCTGGAGGCGGCGCTCCTGCAGCAGTTTCCCGACACCTTCCTGTGGTGCGGATCCAAGATCGAGATAGCCAAGCAGATCGGCAACGCGGTGCCGGTCGGCATGGCCGCCGCGATCGCCGATCATGTGCGGAAGCATCTGCGCTGACAGGATGCGGGGGTGGACCGGGATCTCGCCGTCGTCGTGGAGCAGGTCGTCGACATCGCCGAGCGCGCCGGGCGCCTGCAGGTCCAGCGCCGCGGCTCGCTCGTCGTCCACGGGACGAAGGCGCACCGCAACGACCTCGTCTCGGACGTCGACCTCGCCAGCGAGCAACTGATCACCGACGCCATCACCGCCGCGTGGCCCGACGACGGGATCCTCGGCGAGGAGGGCCACGACACGGCGGGCACGAGCGGCTGGCGGTGGGTGGTCGACCCCTCGACGGCACCCGCAACTACGTCACCGCGAGCGGGCCGTGGTCGGTGTCGATCGCGCTTTTCGACGGCGACCGGCCCGCCGCCGCCGTGGTGCACGACCCGGCGGCTGGCGAGACATTCACGGCGACAGCGGGCGGCGGGGCGCACCTCGACGGGACGCGGATCACGGTCTCCGGTCAGGACGAGCTCGGCGAGGCGATCCTCGGGCTGAGCTTCAACCCGTCGCCCGCGACCAAGCGGCGGGTCGCGGGCCTGCTCGGACGCGCCCTGCCCACGATCGGCGACCTGCGCCGCCTGCCCGCCGCGCTCGACCTCACCTATCTCGCTGCCGGTCGCACGGACGCGGCCGTGCTCGTCGACACGAAGCCGTGGGACATCGCCGCGGGCCTGCTCGTCGCGACGGAGGCGGGCGCGCACTTCGGCAGCCGGGCCGCGGACCTGCTGGTGCTGGCCGCCACCCCGCCGCTCACGGCAGCGTTGCTCACGACCCTGTGAGCTCGGGCACCCGCACCGCCGCCCAGAACGCGTTGATCTTGTCGTGGTCCATGTCCGTGGTGTTCAGCGAGCTCCACTTCCCGTCCTCGATCCCGACGAGATAGATCGCCCTGTTGTCGAACGCCTGGCCCTGCGCGGTGCCGGTCTCGTGGATGATGATCACGATGCGGTCGTCGTAGCCGATGACGTCCAGGACGTCCTGGCGGAACGTGCCGTCGAACAGCTCCATCCACCGGCCCCAGAACTCCAGCAGCGCCTGCTTCCCGCGCACCTCCCGCCATGGTCCCGCGCCGATGTCGTTGAGCAGGACGATGTCCTCGGCGAGGGCGTCGAAGACCGTGGCGACGTCCCCGGCGGCGAGCGACGCGTAGAGGTTGCGGGCGGCGGTGGCGTTGGGGTGTTCCATGGCGGCGACGCTAGGTGGCCCGCGCCGCGGGAACATCTGCCGAGCGGAAGAGCGGCGGCGGGCGGCCCGGCGCTGCAGCAGGGTGACATTGCTGCGACTCAGTCGGAGGAATGTCACCCTGCTGCGATGCACGGGGCGAGCGCTCCAGCCCGGCTACATGCCGCGGCGGGCGGCCCGCGCGGCGAGCTCGGCGCGGCTCGTGACACCGAGCTTGCCGAAAACGCTGCGCAGATGGGTGCGCACGGTGCCCTGGCTGACCAGCAGCTCGCGGCCGATCGCCGCGTTGGACAGCCCCCGCGTGGCGAGGGCGACGACCTCGCCCTCGGTCGGCGTCAGGCTCTCCCACCCGGTTCGCGGCCGCGCCCGCCGACCGCGAGCGCGGGCGGCGTAGGCCACCGCGCGGTCGACGTCGAGCCGCGCGCCCGTGCCGACCCCCGGGCCGCCGAGGAGTGCAGCCTGCGCGCCCTCGGTCCGTGTCGCTGACGCGTCTGAGCCGTAGGGCGACGCAGGCCGCGCGCCCTCGGCCCACCCCTTGGCCTTCCCCGGCCCGTCCGGCGGAGCGACCCGCACCAGCCGCGCGCCCTCGGCCCGTCCGGCGGCCACCTCCGGTCCGTCGGGCAGCGCGAGCCCCATCAACCGGGTGAGGGCGGACGGCACCGCGCCCAGCTCGGCCCGCACGCGCCCCGCCGCGCCCTGCAGGCGTGCCGCGACCACCGGACGGCCGCTGTCTGCCGCCAGCGCCGCGACGAGCTCCAACCCGTCGACGACGACGGGCAGCAACCCCAGCGTCGCCGCCTCCGCGAGCGCGGCGTGCGCGACCTCGGCCGCGTCGGGATCCCGCGGCGCGGCGCGGGCGGCGTCGCCAGGGCCGCCGCATGCCGGCGCGGTGTCGGCCGGGCCGCCCCCCGACGCGGTCCCGACCAAGCCGCCGCCCCCCGGCGCGGTCCCGACCGGTCCGCCCCCCGATGCCGTGCCGACCGCACTACCGCCCGACCCGGTGCCGACCGGACCGCCGTCGCCCGACACCGTGCCGACCGGGCCGCCGCCCTCCGACGCCACGTCGGCCGAGCTGCCGTCCCGGAGCGCCCGCAACGCGGCGGCCCTGGTGATCCCCAGGCGGCATGCGGTCCCCCGGTGGCCCAGCCGCTCGGCGTGCGCCGCGACCTCCGCCAACGCCGCGAGCGCGCCCGCCGGATCGCCGTCGGCCAGCCTGGCGAGCGCCAGCAGGTCGGCCGCCTCGCCCGCGGGCCACCAGAGCTGCGCCGCCGCGGTCGCGGCCAGCGCGGTTGCGGGCGGCCCGAGCCCCGCCGACGCCTCGACGACCAGGACGGCCTCGGCCACCGCCAGGCCGGGGTGGGTGGCGAAGAACTCCCGGTGCTCCTCGACGACCGCGCGGGCGGCGGCGATCCGCCCGGTCGCCACGAGCGCACGCACCAGGGGGAACAGCGCACCCGTCGCGCTGACCGGCTCCCCGACCGCCACCGCCAGTCGCAACCCCTCCCGTCCGGCCGCCTCGGCCGCGGCGAACCCCCCGCGGGCGACGGCGACCTCGGCGCGCAGGGCCGCGTCCCACGCCCGCAGCTGGGCGTGCCCGAGGCGGGCGAGCGCGGGCACGGCGGCATCGACCGCGGCCGCGGCCCCGGGCAGGTCGGCGCGCATGACCCGGCAGTAGGCGAGGATCTGGAAGGCCTCGGCCACGCACCAGTCGTCGGCCGCGCGCGCCGCGAGCTCGGTGGCCTCGGCGAGCACCGGTTCCGCGCCCACCGGGTCGACGAACTCCAGCACCATCCCGACGAGCGTGAGCGCGCGGGCCCGCGTCCGGTCGTCCTCGGCGGTCGCGGCGACCTCGGAGGCGATCCCGACCGCGGTCTCCATGTCGCCCGCGTAGCCGGTGAGGAACGCCTCGGCCCAGCGCAGCGCGGGCGGCACCGGGTCGAGCACCGCCGCGAGCCGCCGCACCCTGGCCAGCCCCTCGGCGCAGCGCCCGCGCAACGACCAGGCGAAGGCCAGGTCGACGGCCACGTCAGCGGCCGCCGCCCGCTCCCGGCCCGCGACGACCGTCCACGCCATCGCCGACGCGACGGCGGCGTCGGCCGCGTCGACCCGCCGCAGCACGTCGGGCGCGGCGCGCTCCAGGCCGTGGCGGACCTCGCGGGCGAACCCGACCGCCCACCCCAGCAGCCGCCGGTGCGCCGCCTCCCCCGTGCCCGACGCGGCCAGCAGCCGCGCCGCGTACTCCCGCACGGTGTCCAGGAGGAGGTAGCGGCCCTCGATCGCGTCGAACTGGACGAGCGAGTGGTCCACCAGGGTCTCCAGCGCGGCCCGGTCGCTCAGCGCGAGCGCGACCTCGGTGGGGAACCGCCCGTCGACCACCGACAGCGCGGCCAGCGCCCGCCGCGCGGGCTCCCCGACGAGGCCGACGCTCCAGTCCAGCGACGACGCCAACGAGCTGTGGCGAGGCAGACCGGCGGGGTCGCGGGCGGCGAGGAAGCGCATCCGGTCGGCCATGCCGTCGCGGATGTCGGCGAGCGGCAGCGTCCGCGCGTGCGCGGCGGCGAGCTCGACGGCCAGCGGCAGCCCGTCGGCGAGCACGCAGATCTCGCCCACGAGCGCGTCGCCGTCCGACGGCAGGTCCGGCTGCACCCGCCGGGCCCGGTCGAGGAACAGCGTCACCGCGTCGCCGGTCGGGTCGAGGCCGACGAGCGGCAGCACCGACTCCCCCGCCACCCCCAGCGAGACCCGGCTCGTGGCGAGCACCCGCAGGCGCGGACACCGGCGCAGCAGCTCGTCGACGAAGGCGGCGACCTCCCGCCGGAGGTGCTCGCAGTTGTCCAGGACGAGCAGCCCCTCCCGCTCGGCGAGGTGCGCGCGCAGCTGCTCGGCGGCCGCGCGGGTGGGGTCCTCCGGCACCGCGCACGCGCTGAGGGCGACGCGGGCGAGGCCGGTGGCCGGGCCCGCCGCCGCGAGCTCGACGAACCCGTGCACCGGCCCCGTCGCCGCCCGCAGGGCCTCGAGGGTCAGGCGGGTCTTGCCGCAGCCGCCCGGCCCGACGACCGTGACCACCCGCTCGCGCCCGACCAGCCGGGCCAGCGCCGCGAGATCCGCGCCCCGGCCGACGAACGACGACGCGGAGGCGAGCATGCGGCCAGGCTAGGCGTGCGCCGCGGCCGGGACATCTGCCGGTCGGCAGAGGGCTCAGCCCCAGCTCACCCCGGCGGGCTCCCGGACCGTGACGTTGATGCGGTTGAAGAAGTTCGTCAGCGCGATCGTGAGGATGATCGCGGAGAGGCCCTCCTCGTCGTAGTGGTCGGCCGCGTCGTCCCAGACGGCGTCGGGCACCGCGTCCGGCCGGTCGGCCATGCGGGTGGCGGCCTCGGTGAGCGCGAGCGCCGCGCGTTCGGCGTCGCTGTAGTACGGCGCCTCCCGCCAGGCCACGAGGCTCCAGAGCCGCTCGGGGCTCTCACCCGCCTTCGTCGCCGCGCGGCCGCCCATGTCGACGCAGGCCCCGCAGCCGTTGATCTGGCTGGCGCGCAGGTGGACGAGCTCGAGCGTCTCGGGCGGCACGCCCGCGCTCTGGGCGGCCTTGTGGATGATGTTGACGCCCCTCACGACGTCGGGCAGCACCATCGCGGGGTTCTTCATCCGTGCGGTCATGTCCGTCTCCCCCGTTACCTCGGCCCCGGGTGGGCCGTCAGAGGTATGACGGACCGCGACGAGAGAAGGTAACCAGTGACCGATCTGCTGGCGGAGCGCTTCGAGGCCGACCGCGCCCACCTGCGCGCGGTGGCCTACCGGATGCTCGGGTCGCTCGCCGACGCCGACGACGCGGTGCAGGAGGCATGGCTGCGCCTGTCGCGCTCGGACGTCGAAGGGGTGGCGAACCTGACCGGGTGGCTGACGACCGTCGTCGGCCGCGTCTGTCTGGACATGCTGCGCCGACGCGCGTCCCGTCGCGAGGAGCCGCTGGAGTACGGCATACCCGACCCTGTGATCGTCGCGGACGACGGGAGCGACCCCGAGCAGGAGGCGGAGCTGGCCGACTCGGTCGGGCTCGCGCTGCTGGTGGTGCTGGAGACGCTCGCGCCCGCCGAGCGGGTGGCGTTCGTGCTGCACGACCTGTTCGGCGTGCCCTTCGACGAGGTCGGACGGCTGGTGGGTCGGTCGAGCGACGCGGCGAAGATGATGGCGAGCCGGGCCCGCCGCCGGGTGCGCGGGGAGACACCGACGCCGGACCCGGGGCGGCACCGCGAGGTCGTCGACGCGTTCCTCGCCGCCAGCCGCGCAGGCGACTTCGACGCGCTGGTCGCGTTGCTCGACCCGGACGTCCTGCTGCGCGCCGACGCGGGCCGCGGCGTGCTGACGGTCGTGCGTGGGGCCGCCGAGGTCGCCGGGCGGGCACTGACCTTCGCGCGGATCACCCGCGCCGACGTCGAACGGGTGCTGGTCAACGGCACCGCGGGCCTGCTCAGCCGAAAGGACGGGCGGCCGAAGAGGCTGCTCGCCATGACGGTGGTCGACGGCCGGATCGTCGAGATCGACATCATCGCCGACCCCGAGCGGCTGGCGCGGCTCGTCCACTAGAAGGGGTGCCGGAGGCTCGGCCTCTCGCGGGGTGGGGCCGGGTTCTCCGGCGCGCTCTACCGCCGGGCGCGCAGGGCCAGCACGCTCGTCACCGCGAGGACGACGACGCCGATCGACTCGACCACCAGCGTGGTGGGCACCAGCTGGCCGCCGATCGACTCGTGGATGCCGAGCAGGCCAGCGGGCGTCAGCGCAACAACGAGGCTGAGCAACGTGCCTGCCAGGAACAGCAGGCTGAGGATGCTCGCCACCGCCAGCAGCCCGCGGCGCGTGACGAGCATCGCGACCGCGAGCACGAGCCCGCCGATGCCGTTGAGCACGAACAGGGTGCCGAGCAGCCCGCCGAAGCCCGCGAAGACGACGAGGTAGACGTGGATCCCGGCCATCGCGAGCAGGAGGAGGGCGCTCAGCACTTGCCAGAGCATCAACCCGCCGACCGAACGCTCCGTGGTCCTCGCATGGGTCATGTTCGCCACCTGCTCTCTGGTCGGAGCCGGACCCCCTCCATGGATACGCCCGGGAAGTGTGACTCCGCAACAACCGCGGCGCTCAGTTCCGGGCCCGGGCGCGGTTGCCTGCGCGGCGTGCTCCCGACCACCTCGCATACGCAATGGCGTCCTCGCACAGGTTCGACCCTGTGCGAGGACGCCAGAAGGTGTGCGGAGTCTTCTCAGGCGGCCGACCGCGCTCGCGCCACGTAGCGGGCGTTCCACACCAGCAGGCCCGCGATCGTGGCCACCAGCAACGCGCTGGACGCGCCGACGGCGACGTCGAGCGGGAGCAGGTACACGATCACCACCCGCAGCAGCGCCTCGGCGATGAGACCGAGCCCCCAGACCGTCGAGCAGAGCCGGTGGCCACGGCGTACGTGCGGGTTGGTCGCGTACTCCCTGGCGAGCTCGTCGGCGGCGTCGGGCGACCAGCTCTGCTGCGCGGCCAGCGTGAGCGGTCGGCGCCCCCGCACGGCCGTGACCAGGAAGAAGAGGCCGACCACCCCCGTCGTCAGCGACTTGACCACCAGCAGGAACCGGGCGTCGCCGGTGGCGAACGAGAGCACGAGCCCCAGGCCGAACACGATCAGCATCACCGCGGCGAACGGGTTCAGCGCGCGTTCGCGCACGACGCCCCAGACCACGCGCAGCCCGGCGAGGCAGGTCGCCGTCAGGAGCGCGACCCAGTCCGACACGCCCAGCACGTTCAACAGGTAGTAGGCGGCGACCGGCAGCCCGACGTCCCAGGCGAGGCCCCGCACCATTGCCTTCACGTTCATCGCTCGATCTCCTCGTCGCCGACCCAGGAGCCATGGAAGCCCGCCGGGACCGCGCGGGGCAAGGCCACCGCGGCCACGGGCGGGCCCGCGACGTCGGTGGCGTCGAGCACAAGCAGCTGCGAGCCCGACCGGTCCCGCTGCGTGGTGATCGTGAGCAGCCAGCCGTCGTCCTCGGCGGTGCCGCTCTCGGCGGGCACGAACACGGCCTCGCCCGCGACGGCGGCCGTGCCCAGCTCGTGCGCGGTGACCGCGCCGGTGGCCTCGTCGTACTTGACGACCGCCGACGTGTCGGCGCCCTGGGAGACGGCGTAGAGGTGCCGTGAGGGTCGTCCGATGAGGCGGTCGTCGAGCGTGGGGAACTCCGAGGGGCGGTCGTCGCGCGGGGTCTCGGTGACGGTGCCGGTGGCCGGGTCGAGCACCCAGCGGTACAGCCGGGCGGCGCCCAGCACGGCCGCCGCGGCGGGGGCCGAGGAACGGCCGCCGAGCCGGTTCCACATCACGGCGGCGTCGGCGGCGGAGTAGCGGCAGGCGTCGAGCACGATGCGGCCCGCCTCGTCGGTGCGGGCGCCGCCGACGTGGAAGACGTAGCAGGGGTCGATGGTGAACCACCGGACGGCGCCGGGGCGGTCCAGCGGCATCACGCCGATCCGCGACGGGTAGGCATCGTTCCACTGGTACGGCATGCCGCCCGCGAAGTTCTCCATGCTGAACGTGATCGGCAGGTCGAGGAAGAGCGCGTGCCGGTCGGTGATCGCGAAGTCGTGCATCATCGACGGGCCTGCGTCGGGGATGTCGGCGCTGGTCACGAGCTCGCCAGCGGCCGAGAGCCGGTGGTAGGTCAGGTGTGGGGCGAGCGGGCTGTAGCCGAAGAAGTGCAGGTCGCCGGTGACCGGGTCGCACTTGGGGTGGGCGGTCATCGCGGCGGTGAGGCGGCCGCCGAAGTCGCACGGGCCGACCGTGTCCAGCTCCGGGGTGACCTCGTAAGGGAAGCCGTTCTCGACCAGCGCGAGCAGGCGCCCGGCGTGCTCGATGACGTGGGTGTTGGCGGCGACGGCGGTGTAGTCGAACGAGCCGTCCGGCCGCACGAACGGCCGCCCGGCCAGCTCGCCGGTGCGCACCCAACGGTTGCGGTACCACTCGGCGCGGCCCGCGCGCAGGCGCACGCCGTGGAGCATGCCGTGCCCGGTGAACCAGTGCCCCGGGTCCTCGCCGGGCTTCGGGTTGGGGCCGTTGCGCAGGTAGCGGCCGGTCAGCTCGGGCGGCAGCACGCCGTCGACGGGCAGGTCGACGGCGTCGATCTCGTCGGGAACCGGGGCCAGAGTGCCGGTGAGGTGGAGCGGGGTCGTCGTCTGCGTCATGCCGACGAGCGTGCACCTTCCCACACTGACATGTCAAGAGTGACATGTCAGATTCGACAGGTAAGATGCGGGCATGTCGCTCTCGCACGCGCTGCTCGGCCTGCTCGCCGTCGCCCCGGCCAGCGGCTACGAGCTGACCAAGGAGTTCGAGCGGGACCTCGGCCGCTACGCGTGGCAGGCCGGGCACACGAGCATCTACCCGGAGCTGGCGAAGCTGGCCCGGCGTGGGCTGGTGGGCGTGGTGCACGAGGGGGCGCGGGGGGCGAAGACGTACGACATCACCCCGGAGGGACGCGAGGAGCTGCGCACCTGGCTGCTGACGCCGCCGAGCACCGCCGCGGCCGTGCGCAACGAGCAGGTGCTGCGGATGTTCCTGCTCTCGGCGCTGGCGCCCGCCGACCAGAAGGCCGTCCTCACGCGCATCGCCGCGAACACGGCGGCCGCGGCCGCCGAGCTGCGGGAGATCCTGGAGCGCGAGCACGGCGACGGGCCGCGCGCGGAGTTCGGCCTGCTCGCCGCCGAGTACGGGCGGCGGCAGTACGACGCGGTGCACGGGTGGGCGGTGTGGGCGATGGAGCAGCTCCCGGCGTAGGCGACCTGGGCGGGGAACAACGCCGGACGCCCCATCCGACGGCCGGGTCGGGAGGGAAGATGGCCCGGCCGCCGGCATTGCGCGGCCCGGTTGGGAGCACGGGCACGCACCTCGACGGTAAGGCAGCCTCAGGATGATCGCAGGCCGAGGCCGCCGCGGTTCGGGCCTCGCGAACCGCGGGGTTGACGGCGGGCGGTCCGGACGCACAGTGGTCGGGAAGACCGGAGGCGACGATGCCGAGCACCTCGATCCGCACGACCGAGCGCGACCGGGCACAGGAGGAATGCGCCCGGGTCTACTTCCCGCACCGGCTCGTCGCGCTGCACGACCCGGCCGAGTTCGCCATGTCGCTGTCGGCGGTGAGCCTCGGGGCGGTGTCGGCGGGCCTGCTCGGCTACGCGGATGAGGTGCGGTTGGAGACCGCCGAGCTGGAGACCGGCTACGAGGTCAACGTGCCGCTCGACGGCACGCTGCGCACCCGCACCGGCGACGCCGACGTGTGCGCCACCCCGGACACCGCGGCCGTCTACCGCCCCGACGGGCGGGCCACCCTGCACGGCTGGGCGGGCGGCGGGCGCCTGTTCGGCCTGAAGATCGAGAGCTCGGCGCTGGAGGAAGCGCTCGCCGAGCTGACGGACCGGCCGGTGCGCACCACCGTCCGGCTCGCGCCGAGCCTCGACCTGCGCACGGGCGCCGGGCGGCAGTGGTGGGGCCTCGCGAGCGCGCTCGTCTCACTCGCCGAGGAGCCGACGGGCCCGCTGGGGCGGCCGATGGTCGCCCGACCGCTCGCGCACGCCGTGCTCGCCGGGCTCCTGCACGCGGTCGACCATCCCTACCGGGACCTGCTCGAGCGCCGACCCGCCCTGCCGCGGCCCGCGTCGGTGCGCGAGGCCGTCGAGCTGCTGGAGACCGCGCCCGAGCACCCGTGGACCGTTCCGGAGCTGGCCCGACGCGTGGGCGTCTCGACCCGCGGGCTGCAGGACGGGTTCGCCCGCCACGTCGGCGGCAGCCCGACGGCGTACCTGCGCGCGGTACGCCTGCGCCGCTGCCACGCCGACCTGCTGGCGGCCGATCCCGCGCGCACCTGCGTCGCCGACGTCGCCACCCGATGGGGGTTCACCCACCTCGGCCGGTTCGCGGCCCGCTACCGGGAGCGCTACGGCCGGGCCGCGTCGGACACGTTGCGCGAACCGGCCTGAGCCACTGCGCAGCGCGGATCGATCGTGACGCGCGCCACACCTACGGTCGGCGGGGTGACCGCGCTCGACTTCAACCCGATGGTCAGCCCGCACCGCGAGGACCCGCACCTGTTCTACCGCGCGGCCCGCCTGCAGCCGCCGGTCCGCTCCCCCACGCTGGGCGCGTACCTGGTCACCCGCTACGCCGACCTCGTCACGGTCATCGACGACCCGGCCACGTACTCGTCGAAGGCCGCGCTGCCGACGATCTACGCGAACCCCCCGGAGGTCGTGGCCGAGCTGGAACGCGGCGACGTCCCGGAGACGACGATGGTCGTCAACGAGGACGAGCCCGAGCACACCGGCTACCGGCGCGTGTTCGACGCCGGGTTCACCGGCGCCCGCGTGCGGGCGATGCTGCCGACGATGCGCGCCCGCGCCGCCGAGCTGGTGGACGGGTTCGCCGACGGCAAGGCCGACCTGGTGGCCGACTACGCCGTGCCGTTCGTCCAGACGGTGATCAGCGCGATCATCGGCTTTCCGCCGGAGGACACCGCCAGGATCCAGGCCTGGACCGACGACTTCGTGCTGCTGTGGAACCCGCTCGCCCCGGTCGAGCCGCGCGTCGAGGCCGCCAGGCGGATGGCCGACTACACGAGGTACCTGCAGGCGCTGATCGACGACCGCCGCGCCCGCCCGCGCGAGGACCTGCTCTCCGACCTCATCCACGGCTCAGGCGGCTACCCGGGCGTCGCGGACGCGTACGTGCACAACATGATCCGCGGCGCGGCCCGGGTGGCCGGGTTCGACACCACCCGGGACGCGATCACCGCGACCCTGCTCGTCATCCTGCAGAACCCGGACGTGGCCGCCGAGGTGCGGGAGAACCCGGCCAAGGCGATCCCGCGGGTGACGGAGGAGGCGCTGCGCCGCGACGCCCCGCACCGCGGCCTCTTCCGGATCACGACCCGGGACACCACCCTCGGCGGCACCGACCTGCCTGCTGGCAGCCCGCTGCTGCTGCTCTTCGGCTCGGGCAACCGCGACGAGACGGTGTTCCCGCGCCCCGACGACGTCGACCTCGACCGGCCCAACGTGCGCGACCACCTCGCGTTCGGCCGCGGCCTGCACGTCTGCCCCGGCGCGCCGATGGCCCGCGCGGAGATCCGGGTGGCGCTGGAGACGCTGCTGCACCGGCTCCCCGGCCTGCGCCTGGCCGACGGCTACGAGCCGACCTACATCGCGAGCTACTTCTTCCGTGGCCTGGAGTCTCTCCACGTCACGTGGTGACGCGCCGGGCGCGCCACCCCTCCGGCGCGCCCGGCTGCTTCTACCAGGTTCCCGTATTGGCGGCTCCGGCGCCCTGCACCATCAGGGGCGCTCGATGGGCGCTGAGCGCAGCGCGTCGGGGGGCTTGCGGCAAGACCCGGGCGGTGTCGCAGAATCCTCGGCCGGAGCGCGACGAGGGACTTCAGGGGGCCGGTGACGGGCATCGACGTGATCATCGTGGGCGCGGGCCCGACCGGGCTGATGCTGGCCGGTGAGCTGCGCCCGGACGCCCATATCGCCTGGGCCGCAGCAGTCGAGGAACCCACCGACATCGCCGCGCCCGCGCTGCGCGAGGCGCTCACCGGCTGGTTCGGCACACCCGTCCGCACGGCGCCCGACCATCCATGATCACCAGCTCGGTGCAGAAGCGGCCAACATTGGTCACTTCATGCGCCGAGCCGACGATCACAGGCGGGCCTGGTCCCGTTCGGCGGACTCGGCGTGCCGAAACACGAGACTCACCGTGCCGAGACACGGGACTCACCGTGTGTCGTCCTGGCTGACCGTCGTTGACGGGGGTGGTCGACGGCGTCAGGGTCTGCCGATGCGCTTCCTCGACCAGGCCGCGGTGCTCGAGCTGCTCGACCCCGACGCGCTGATCGACGCCGTCGCCGTCGCGATGGCCGACCTCAGCGCGGGCGGGCGTCCTCGCCGCCCCGCATCGCGGCGCAGGTGGGGTCGGCGGGCTTGCTCGCGACCATGCCCGCCTACAGCCCGTCGCTGAACGTCCTCGCGGCCAAGCTCCTCGCCGTCTACCCGGACAACGCTGCCGCTGGCCACCCCGTCCACCAGGCGCTCATCGCGACGTTCGACCCGGCGACGGGCACCCCGACCGCGCTCATGGACGGCGACGCGATCACCGCGTGGCGCACCGCGGCGGGCTCGGCCCTCTCCACCCGGCTCCTGGCCCGCGACGACGCCGCCGTCCTCGCCGTGCTCGGCACCGGTCCCCAGGCGCACACCCACCTCCGGCTCGTCGCGCGGGTCCGCGACTTCCGCGAGATCCGGCTCGCGGGCCGGGACCCCGCGAAGGTCGCCGCCGTCGTCGACGCGCTCGGTGACCTGGACGACCTCGATGTCCATGCCTGCACGGTCGACGAGGCCCTCGACGGCGCGGACGTCGTGTGCGGCGCCACCAGCACGGTCGAGCCGATCATCCGCGCGGACCGCGTCGGCGACGGCGTGCACATCGCGTCGGTCGGCTACGTCCCGCGCGGGCGCGAGGTCGACCCGCGCCTCTACGCGGGCGCGCTGGTCGCCGTCGAGCACCGGGACACCGCGCTCGCGCCGTACCCGGTCGGCTCCAACGACCTCGTCGATGCGGTCGCGGCGGGCACGGTCGACCCGGGCGCGGTCGTCGAGCTCGGCGAGCTGGTGGCGGGCACCCGCCCCGGGCGCACCGACGACGGCCAGCGGACGATCTACAAGTCCGTCGGCGTCGCGGTACAGGACGCGGCCGGTGCGGCCGTCGTCCTCAGGCGGCTCGACGGGCGGTGAGCAGCAGGTACTCCCACTCCATCACCCCGCCGCCGAGGTCGGAGCGGCGGCCCAGCTCGGCGAGGTCGCGGTCGAGCGCGGCGACCTTCTCGGGGTCGTCGGCGATGCCCTTGAAGGCGACGATCGTCGGGCCGTAGTGGGACTTGAAGTAGTCGCGGAACTCCGCACCCGTCGCGAAGTTCGTGACCCTCCGGACGCCGAGCCGCGCGGTGACGTGTGTGACGCGGTCGCCGAGCAGGCCGCGCACGTGCTCCTCGGTGCCCCACAGCGGCGCGGGCCGCACCCCGGGCGGCGGCGGGGGCACATACGGCTTCATCGTGGCGAACATCTGCCCGACGAACCCGCCGGGCGTCCAGCTCAGCAGCCCGAGCGTGCCGCCCGGGCGACAGACGCGCGCGAGCTCGTCGGCGGCCGCCTGGTGGTGCGGCGCGAACATGACGCCGAGGTTGGACAGCACGACGTCGAACTCGCCGTCGGCGTAGGGCAGCGCCTCGGCGTCGGCCTCCGCCCAGGTCAGGTCGAGGTCCTCCGGCGCGGCCTTGGCCTGCCCGGCCTCCAGCAGCGCGGGGGTCAGGTCGCTCGCCACGACCCGCGCGCCTGCCCTGGCGGCCGGGATCGCGGCGTTGCCGGTGCCCGCCGCGACGTCCAGCACCCGGTCTCCCGGCCCGACTTCACACGCCTGCACCAGGATCGCGCCCATGTCTCCGACGATGGCGTCGGCGACATGCGGGTAGTCGCCGAGGCCCCACATCGTGCGGTGCCGGGCCTTGAGCGGGTCGCTGATGGTGGTGGTCATGTCGCACTCCTCTTCTCGGTGTGCGACGACGGTAGGAAGCGCGCGGCCCCTCGCCCTAGTACGAGATCTGTACTTCCGGTCGGGATTCCGGTCTACCGTGCCTGGCATGGGCGCGTCGTACCACCAGTTCTGCCCGGTCGCGAAGGCGATGGAGCTGCTCGACGAGCGCTGGACGCTGCTGATCGTCCGCGAGCTCGTCGCGGGGAGCGGGCAGTTCAACGAGCTGCGCCGCGGCCTGCCGCGGATGTCGCCCACCCTGCTGTCGAAGCGGCTGCAGCAGCTCACCCGGGCCGGGGTCGTCGAGCGGCGCGACGACGGGCGCTACGTGCTGAGCCCCGCCGGGGAGGAGCTGCGGCCCGTGGTCGAGGCGCTCGGCGCCTGGGGCGTGCGCTGGATCGGCGAGCTCGGCGACGCCGACCTCGACCCCAAGCTGCTGCTCTGGGACATGCACCGCAACGTCGACCACGCCGCCGTCCCCGAGGGGCGCACGATCGTGCAGTTCCGCTTCCCCGACGCCCCGCCGCGCACCCGCGACTGGTGGCTGGTGATCCAGGCCGACGACGTCGACGTGTGCGACGACGACCCCGGCCAGCCCGTGTCGGTCACGGTCACCGCTAACCTGCGGACGATGGTGCGGGTCTGGCGCGGCGACCTCACGTGGTCGGCCGCGCTCGCGGGCGGCCTCGTCGAGATCCGGGGGCCGGAGAAGCTGCGCCGCGCCGTCGCGAGCTGGTTCCGCCTCTCGCCCTTCGCCGCCGTCGCCCGCCCGTGAGGCGATGACTTCGCCTGCGGTACCCGGTCTCATCCCTGACCGGCCCACCCCAGGGGCCGACGACCCAAGGAGCGTCCGATGCAGATCATCCTGAGCGACTTCATGAGCCTCGACGGCGTCGTGCAGGCCCCCGGCGGCCGCGAGGAGGACACCGACGGCGGGTTCGCGCACGGCGGCTGGTCGATGCCGTACTTCGACGTCGAGGCGATGGGCGCGGCGATCGGCGAGGTCATGGCGGACACCGAGGCGCTGCTGTTCGGCAGGCGCACCTGGCAGGGGATGGCCGCGGCGTGGCCGGGGCGCGCGGGCGACCCGTTCGCCGACAGCATGAACGCGATCCCCAAGTACGTCGCGTCCCGCACCCTCACCCCGGACGAGCTCACCTGGAACAACTCGACCCTGCTCCCCGCAGGCGACGCGATCGGCGCGATCCGCGAGCTGCGCGCCCGCGACGGCAAGGGCGTGCAGGTGATGGGCAGCTCGTCGCTCGCGGCCCAGCTCGTCGAGCACGACCTCGTGGACGAGTACCGGCTGATGATCGAGCCGATCCTGCTCGGCGGCGGCAAGCGGCTCTTCCCGAGCGACGGCCGGTCCCGGCCCCTCGAGCTCGTCTCGGTCACACCCGCGAGCACCGGCGTGCTGGTCTGCCGGTACCGCCCGGCCCGCTGACCGACGTCAACCGGTCGGTTGACGATGGTGCTATCGTCATCGTCAACCGATGAGTTGAGGTTTGACGTGACCGACTCCCTGTCCCGCGTCTTCGCGGCGCTGGCCGACCCCACCAGGCGCGACCTGGTGGTTCGGCTGTCGCTGGGCGACGCGACCGTCGGGCAGCTCGCCGCGCCCTACGACGTGTCCGTCCAGGCGGTGTCCAAGCACCTCAAGGTGCTGCAGGACGCGGGCCTGGTCAGCCGCGCCGGATCCAGCCATCGGCGCCCGGTCCACCTGGAGGCCGAGGTCCTCGACCTCATGACCGCGTGGATCGAGCGGTACCGCCGCCAGGCCGAAGAGCGCTACCGCAGGCTCGACGCCTTGTTGGCGTCCATGGACGAGAACACCGAAGGGACAGCGTCATGAGCACGTTCGCCACGGTCGCCATCGAGGCCGACCCCACACTGCCGATCATCAGGATGACCAGGGACTTCGCCGCCACCCCGCAGCAGCTCTTCCGGGCGCACACCGATCCGGATCTCTTCGTCCGGTGGGTCGGGCCGAACAACCTCCAGAACAGGATCGAGCACTGGGACGCGCGCACCGGCGGCAGTTGGCGCTACGTCTCCATGCGCGACGGCATGGAGTTCCGGTTCCACGGCACCTTCCACGAGGTGCGACCGGACCGGATCGTGCAGACCTTCACCTTCGACGGCGAGCCGGACGGCGTCGCGTTGGGGACGCTGTGGTTCGAGGACCTCGGCGACGGGCGGTCCCGGCTGCGCACCCAGTCCCTCGTCGACAGCTTCGAGGGCAGGGACGCCTGGCTGCGCAGCGGCATGGAGGTCGGCGTCAACGAGGGGTACGCCAAGCTCGACGGGCTGCTGGCCGATGGCGATGTCTGAGATGGCGGCGTCTGAGATGGCACTGTCTGACCGCCCCGCCGAGCGGCACCGCGAGGTCGCGGGCGCCTTCGCCGAACGGGTGCGCGGCACCCGTGACTGGAACGCGCCGTCGCCCGTGGCGGGCTGGACGGCGCACTCCGTGGTCGAGCACCTGACCACCTGGTTCCCCGCGTTCCTGGCCGGGGGCGCGGGCATCGACCTGCCGAAAGCCGATCCCGACCCGGTCGTCGCCTGGCAGGCCCAGACCGACGCGGTCCAGGACCTGCTCGAAAGGCCAGGCGACCGCGTCCTGTCCAACCCGCACATCGGGGACGTGCCGCTGGCCGAGGCGATCGACCGCTTCTACACCGCCGACGTGTTCATGCACACCTGGGACCTCGCCCGCGCCACCGGCCAGGACGACCGGCTCGACCAGGAGTTCTGCGCCAAGCTGCTCGCCGGGATGCTCCCGATGGCGGACGTCCTGGTGGCATCGGGCCAGTACGGCCCGCCCGTCCCGGTGCCCGACGCCGCCGACCCGCAGACGAAGCTGATCGCCTTCATCGGCCGCGACCCGGCCTGGCGGCGCGGAGGGGCGGGCGGGGCGGGCGGAAAAAACTGAGGCGACACGGAAAACCTGGCATCGTGGGCGCGCAAGATCCCCGACGCAAAGGAGCCATCGGTGGCCTTCCCCGCCCTGCAGCACGTCGCGATCACCGTCTCCGACCTGGAGCGCAGCACGCGGTGGTACGCCGCCCTCTTCGACGCCGAGCCCGTGCTCGACGAGGACGAGGAGTCGGGCACGTTCCACCACACCGTCTTCCTGCTGGACGGCGGCCAGCTCTTCGGGCTGCACACGCACATGGGCAACGAGACCGGCGAGGCCTTCGACGAGCACCGCACCGGCCTCGACCACGTCAGCTTCGGGCTCTCCGGGTCAGCCGAGCTGGAGCAGTGGCGCGACAAGCTGGACGGCCTCGGCATCGCCCACGGCGGCATCAAGAAGGCGGGCTACGGCAGCGGCATCTCCTTCCGCGACCCCGACAACATCGCGCTGGAGTTCTTCATCGCCCCAGGCACCTGACCCCCACCCGCCCCACCCCCCACCCTCCCGGCGGCCAAGATCACCGGCTGGGCGCGAAACCGGTCAGTTATGGCCGCTCCACGCACCGAGCTGGTGATCATGGCCGTCGGGAGGGGCGGCCCACCGTGCCCGTTCGGCCAACTCACCGTGCCCAAACGCGGGACTCGGCGTGCCGGGATGCGGGACTCACCCTCAGCGGAGGCCGAGGGCACGGGCGGTGAGCTGGGCGAGGTGCACCGGCTCGCGGGTGCCCGCCTGGCGAAGCTGGGTGCGGCAGGAGAACCCGTCGGCCAGCACGTCGACGTCCGGGGCGGCCGCGCGCACCGCGGGCAGCAGCACCCGCTCGGCCGCCGCCATCGACACCGCGTAGTGCCCCTTCTCGAACCCGAAGTTGCCCGCCAGGCCGCAGCAGCCGGAGTCGAGGACCTCGGCGGCGACGCCGATCGCCGCCAGCACCGCCCGGTCGGCCTCGGAGCCGAGGTCGGCGTGCTGGTGGCAGTGCAGCTGGACGAGCGCCTTCCGGCCGCCGCCGCCCGTTCCGGCGCGCAGCTCGTCGACGTGCTCGGCGAGCAGCTCGGCGAACGTGCGCACCCCGCCCGCCAGGCTCTTGGCCAGCGGCTCGTCGGGTAGCAGCTCCAGGCCGTCGGCCCGCAGCGCGGCGGTGCACGACGGCTCCAGCCCGACGACGGGCACCCCCGCGGTCAGCCACGGCTCGATGGTGCGCAGCGAGCGCAGCAGCACCCGGCGGGCGGCCGCGACCTGCCCGGTGGACGTCCAGGTCAGCCCGCAGCACACCGTCCGCGGCGGCAGCTCGACCGCGTAGCCGAGCGACTCCAGTACGGCGACGGCGTCGGCGGCGATCCCGGGGTCGAAGTGGTTGGTGAACGTGTCGGGCCACAGCAGCACCCGTCCCCGCGCCGCCTCCGTAGCCTCGCCCGGCCCGCCGCGCCCCCGGCCGTCGGCGGCGGACCCGGCGGCAGACCCGGGGGCCGTCGGCCGGGACCGGGTGAAGGGCGTGCGGGCGATCTCCGGGATCGGCCGCTCCGGCGCGATCCCGCCGACCTTCTTCACCACCGCGGCCAGCGCGGGCACGCGAGCCAGCGCGTTGAGCCGGTCGACCGCGCCCGCGGGCAGCCGCCCCACCAGCCGCAGCCAGCGCGGCAGCGCGCCCATCGAGTAGTGCGACGCGGGCCGCGGCCGCCGCCGGTACCGCTGGGCCAGGAACTCGGTCTTGTAGGCGGCCATGTCCACGCCGACCGGGCAGTCGGTCTTGCAGCCCTTGCAGGAGAGGCAGAGGTCCAGCGCCTCGGCGACGTCGTCGTCGCGCCAGCCGCCGGTGACCACCTCGCCGTTCGCCATCTCGAACAGCAGCCGCGCCCGGCCCCGGGTGGAGTGCCGCTCGTCGCCGGTGGCCCGGTAGCTGGGGCACATCACGCCGCCGTGCGCCGTCACGCACTTGCCGACCCCGAGGCAGCGGCGGGTGGCCCGGGTGAACGAGCCGCGGTCGTGGGTGAACGCGAGCTGGGGCTCGTCGGGCATCGTCGGCATCCCGACGAACATCCGCAGGTCGGCGTCCATCCGTGCGGAGCGCACGATGTTGCCGGGATTCATCCGGTCGTCCGGGTCGAAGACGCCCTTGAACTCCTCGAACGCGGTGATGATCTCCGGCGGGTACATCCGCGGGAGCAGCTCGGAGCGGGCGCGCCCGTCGCCGTGCTCGCCCGAGAGCGACCCGCCGTGCGCGACGACGGTGTCGGCCGCGTCCTCCATGAACGCCCGGAAGTTCGCGATGCCCGGCCGGGTCGAGAGGTCGAAGTCGATCCGGACGTGCAGGCAGCCGTCGCCGAAGTGGCCGTAGTAGATCCCCTTGCGGCCGTGCCGGGCGAGGACCTGGTCGAACGCGCGCAGGTAGGCGCCGAACCGCTCCGGCGGGACGGCCGCGTCCTCCCAGCCGGGCCACGCCTCGCCGCCGTCGAGGCCGCGCGTGACGATGCCCGCGCCGTCCTCCCGGATCCGCCACAAGGCCTTCATCCGGGCCGGGTCCGACTCGACGAGCGCCCCGGTCAGCCCGTGCGGGCGCATCGCCGCGGCGACGGCCCGCGCGGCGTCCTCGGCCTCGGCGCGGGTGGCGCCGCCGGTCTCGACGTAGAGCCAGCCACCGCCCGGCGGGAGCGCCCGCGACATCGCCTCGACCGGGTTGTGCACGCGCAGCGCCGCGATCAGGCCCGCGTCCATCCCCTCGATGGTGAGCGGGGCGTGCTCCCGCACGACCATGACGTTGTCCGCGGCGACGTACGCGTCCGGGAAGCCGAGCACGGCGAGCGCGCGGACCGGAGGTGACTCGACCAGCGCCATGGTGGCGGCCACCGTCACGCCGAGCGTGCCCTCGGCCCCGACCAGCGCCTTGGCCAGGTCGTGCCGCTCGGGAAGGAGCTGGTCGAGGTTGTAGCCGGAGACGCGGCGGGTGAGGTCGGGGAACGAGGCGCGCACCCGGTCGCCCACCCGTTCGGCCAGCGCGTCGAGCTTCCCCACGATCCCGCTCGGGGGCGCGGCGGTGTCCACGCGCTCGCCGCGGTAGGTGAGCATCTCCAGCCGCACCGTGTTGTCGACGGTCTTTCCCCACGCCACCGAGTGCGAGCCGCAGGCGTTGTTGCCCACCATCCCGCCGATCGTGCAGCGGTTGTGCGTGGACGGGTCGGGGCCGAACGTCAGCCCGTGCGTCGCGGCGGCGTCGCGGAGCTGGTCGCAGACCACGCCCGGCTGGACGCGCGCGGTGCGGGCGTCCGGGTCGAGCGACAAGATCCGGTTCATGTGCCGGGTGAAGTCCAGGACCACCGCGGTGTTGACGGCGTTGCCCGCGATCGACGTCCCGGCGCCGCGCGGCAGCACCGGCACCTCGTAGGCGCGGCACACCGCGAGCGCGGCCTCGACGTCGGCGTCGTCCCGCGGGGAGACGACGCCGATGGGCACCTTCCGGTAGTTCGACGCGTCCGCCGACCACATCGCCCGGTGCGCCGCGTCGAACCGCACCTCCCCGCCGACCGCCTTGCGCAGATCCGCGGCAAGCGCCTGTGCGCGGATAACACTGTTCCCGCGAGGTTTTCCGCTCACGAGGCCGGAGGCCGCTGCCCGGGCTCATGACCATGACCGCCGTGACCGTGACCGTGGCCGTGTGCAGGGCCGTGTGCAGGGCCGTGGCCCGGCATCGGCGGCGTCCCCGCGAGCGGGATGTCCCCGGCCCGCAGCGGCACCTGCGAGTACCGGCCCTCGTGGGCGAGGATCGGCCGCTGGTCCCCCGCGATCTCGGGGTACTTCGCCTCCAGCTTCTGCCGCTCGTCCCAGGTGCGGCGCATCGTGTCGACGTACTCGGCGTTGCCGTTGTGCACGCCGCGCCACGTCTGCGGCATCTCGTCCTTGGCCAGGCCGGGGTTGGCCTGGCCGCCGAGCGAGAAGCCCGCGGGCACCTTCCGGGTCGCCCCGCCGCAGATCGGACACTCCGGCGCGACGGTGTCGGTCATGGACGCCAGGTGCTCGAAGCGCACCCCGCATTCACACCGGAACACGTAGATCGGCATCAGCTCACCAGTTCTCGACGGACTTGGTGAGGATGTCGGCGATGTCGTCCTCGCTCGGCGTCTTCGGGCAGGTGGCGAGCAGCCGCTGCTGCTTCATCGTGCCCGGCACGAGCTCGGGGACGTCCGCCTCGGTGTAGCCGACCCCGCCGATGCCGTTCGGGATGCCGATGTCGCGCATGAGGTGCACCAGCACCGACGGCAGCTGTTCGCGCGGGTCGTTCGTCTTGTCCGCCCGCGGGTCCATCAGCTCCGCGGCGCGCAGGTGCCGCTCCGGCGCGCTCTCGAACGAGAACCGGAACGCCTCCGGCGCGGTCAGCGACACCGACTGGCCGTGCGGCACCATCGGCTCGTCCTGCGGGTAGCCCGCAGGCCGGTAGTCCTTGACCATGCCCGCGATCGGATACGCGTTGGCGTGCGGAATGTGCACCCCGCTGTTGCCGAAGCCCATGCCCGCGAACGTCGCCGCCATCATCATGTCCGAGCGCGCCTCGAGGTCGTCCGCGCCGCGCTCCACGGCCGTCCGGAACGACTTGGCCAGCAGGCTCATCGCCTTCTCGCACCACAGGTCCGACACCGGGTTCGAGCCGCAGTAGGTCACCCGCTCCTCGGGCTTCTTGCGGTCGAAGCGCGTGTACCACTTAGCGGTGTAGCTCTCGACCGCGTGGCAGGTGATGTCCATCCCGGTCGCCGCCGTCACCTCGGGCGGCAGCGTCATCGTCAGCAACGGGTCGATCACGGCCAGGGTCGGGCGCAGCCGCCAGTGGCTGATGCCGGTCTTGACCTTCATCGACAGGATGTCCAGCACGCACATCGCGGTGGACTCCGAGCCCGTGCCCGCCGTCGTCGGGACGGCGATGAGCGGCTTGAGCTGCCCCGGCGGCACCTTGGCGTTGCCGATCGGCTTGTTGATGTAGTCCATCAGCTCGCCGGGATAGCTGGTGAGCAGGTTGATCGCCTTCGCGGTGTCGATGGCCGAGCCGCCGCCGACGGCCACGAACCCGTCCCACGGCCCCTGCGCCCTGGCGTACTCGGTGGCCTTGTTCATCGAGTCGTCGGTCGGCTCGACGTGCACGCCGTCGAAGACCTCGGACTCGATCTCGTAGCGCTTGAGGGTGTCGGCGAGCCGCTGCGGCGCGCCGAGCGCGTTCACGCCCGCATCGGTGACGATCAGGACGCGCTTCACGCCGTGCGCGGTGAGCTCGAAGCCGATCTCGTCGATCGCCCCCGCGCCGAACTTCAGTGGGGGCGCCCCCCAGGTGAAGATCGTCTCCTCGGTCAGGTTCGGTACCTCGAAGCTCACTTGCCCTCCTCGCTGGCGCTCGTCGGCCGCGTTCGCTGCGCTGCTGCGCCCAATGGTGAGCTCGCAAGCTCGCTCACGTGTAGGACCCCTCAGGCGCCGTGCGCAGCTCGTGGATCTGCTGGCCGTCGTGCCCGAAGACCATCTGCGCGTTCGTCTGCTCCTGGATCCCGCGCAGCTTCTCGACGGAGGCGAACCACTGCTCGAGGTTGTTGACGATGGCGGCAGGGGCGGCGGGCGGGCCGTAGCTGTCGCCCATGTACACCGCGTCCGAGGTGAAGATCATCGTGCCGGTGTCGGGGAGGTCGACCTGCATCGACATGCAGCCGATCGTGTGGCCCGGGGTCTGGACCAGCTTGACGCCCGGCAGGAAGTCGACGTCGCCGTCGACCGTCTCCCAGTTGATGCCCTCGTAGTCGGACTTGATGTGGGCGCCGTTGAAGTCGCCCTCGAAGTTCAGTGCGAACTTCTTCTCGGGCGCCGAGCACACCATCTTCGCGTTCGTGTTCTTGAACATCTGCGCGTTGCCCGCGTGGTCGAAGTGCAGGTGCGAGAGGACCACGTAGTCGATCTCGTCGAGGCCGACGCCCATGGTCTTCAGGCGGGCGTCGAGGTACTCGTCGTCGCTGACCTTGTCGTAGGGGAAGAACTCCTGCAGCCCGGTCTCCTTCCACCGGGTCTCCCAGTCGGACGGACAGCTGGTGTCCCACAGGAGCTTGCCCTCGTCGGTCTCGACGAGCACGCAGTGCGTGGGCACGTCCACCCAGTCGATGGGCGAGTTCTTCTCCGAGCGGGGCTTGATGCTCACCCCCGGCTTGAGGAGCAGCCAGGTGAGGTCGGCGGTCATCGCCCCACACGGGATGACGGTGAGCTTGTTCGCTGTGGCCATTGTGGTCCCTTCGACGCCGGAGGGTCGTGTGCTCTGCACACGATCACCGAGCCACAGTGGCATGTAGCATGCCACCCGTCAACGCGTGCGCATGACTCCATCGGTCCAGGCCAGGTCCACGGCCACCGCCCCCGGCTCGGTGCCCGCCTCCTGCGCGATGAGCAGCTCGGCGGTGTGGTGGATGTGCGCCCGCATGGCCTCCGCCGCGCCCCCGGCGTCGCCGGACTCGACCAGCTCCAGGATGTCGCGGTGCTCGGCGACGATGTCGTCGAGGCTGCGCGACGCACGCGCCGTCGAGACACCGCGGCGCAGCACCATGTCCCGCAGCCCGTCGACGAACAGGGCGAGCCGCGCGTTGCCGGAGGCTTCCAGCAGGGCGCGGTGGAAGCGGCGGTCGTGCTCGAACATCGTGAACTCGTCGTCGGCCTTGGCGGCCTTCTCCATGTGTGTGAAGACCCGCCGCAGCTCGCGGCGCTGGGCGGCGTCGAGCCGCGTGACCGCGCGCTTGACCGCGGGTGGCTCCAGCAGGAGCCGCAGCGCGAAGACCTCCTCCAGGTCGTGCAGCGAGGTGAGCAGCACGCGGACCCCTCGGTTGCGCTCGAACCGCACCATGCCCTGCTGGGCGAGCTTGATCAGCGCCTCGCGCACCGGCGTGCGGGAGACGCCGAGCTGGGCCGCGAGCGTCTGCACGGAGTACAGGCTGCCCGGCGCCAGCTCGCCCGTGATCACCGCCGAGCGCAGCGCCGCGAGCACCTGGCCGTTGACGGTCGCCGTCTCCGGAAGCTGCTTCATCTCCTGGCCTCTCTCGCCCCGGGCGAGGGTGGCATGTGGCACGCCACCGGTCAAACGACACGTCGGAGGAGTTGGACGGTCGGCGCCGCACAGGCTCCACAGTGGAGTGCCGTTCGTCGCGAAGATCCGACCGTCCGTGGAAAGTCGGGGTCCGCCACGCAACCGGCGCCATCGTCACGCTCCGTTCACGGACGGCCGGGCTACCGATCACCGCATCGGGGGTCCGACGGCTTCCAGCCATGATCCTTTGCCGGTTACCGTCCCTCCACCGGCGGAAACGCGAGCTCAGCCGGTGCGCCTGGTCGGTACCGGGATCCTGCCCGCCGACGCTCCCTCGGGCGCCCACAGTAGCGATGGGCAGGAGTCTGGGCCTCGATCGGGCCGCAGCCACCGGCACGAGGTCCTACCGCCATGCCCCGACACCTGCTTCCCACACCTGCCCGGACGCCCTCGACGAGACGCCGCCGCGGCGCCGGGCTGGCCGCGCTCGCGGTCGTCCTCGGGCTCGTCGGGCTGACCATCACGGTGGCGAACGCGTCCGGGAAGACGTCCACCCAGAAGGCAGGCGCCACGGCCGCCCGTATCGCCGCCGTCATGGATGCAGGCGACTGGTACCTCACCCTGCCGACCGGCCGCAAAGGCCACCCCGACACCGTCGAGATGCCGGATCTGGCCGACTACTCCAGCACGTGGTTCCGCCCGGGCTCCGCCGAGCACGGCATCGTCCTCACCGCGAACGCGGGCGGCGTGACGACCTCGGGCAGCAGCTACCCGCGCTCCGAGCTGCGGGAGATGAACGGCTCCAAGCTGGCGAGCTGGTCGGCCACCAAGGGCACCCACACCCTGACCGCACGCCAGGCCGTCACCGCGCTGCCGAAGGCCAAGCCGGAGGTCGTGACCGCGCAGATCCACGACTCCTCCGACGACGTCATGGAGATCCGCCTCGAGGGCAGCCGCCTCTCCGCGCAGCTGAACAACGGGAAGACCGACATCACGCTGGACTCCCGCTACAAGCTCGGCACGCAGTACGACCTCACGATCACCGCGGCGAACGGGCGGATCCGGGTCTACTACAACGGCGTGAAGAAGGTCGACCTCGCGAAGTCGGGCTCGGGCTGGTACTTCAAGGCGGGCAGCTACGTCCAGTCCAACACCAGCAAGGGCGACAAGGCCGGCGCCGTCGGCACCGTCGTCATCTACCGGCTCGCCGTCACGCACACCTGACCCGTTGCCGACCTACGGGGACCGTCGGGCCGGATCACCATTGGTAGGGAAGGAACTTCCCGTCCAGGGTCACCACGACGCGGTCGCCACCGGGGTCCGACCGCCGCGCGAAGTCGACCTTGAAGTTGATCGCGCTCATGATCCCGTCGCCGAACTCCTCGTGGATGAGCTCCTTGAGCGCCTGGCCGTAGACGTCGAGCGCCTCGTGGAACCGGTAGATCGTCGGGTCGCTCGCCAGCGCCGGGTCGGCGACCCGGTACGGCTGGGCGCACAGCGCCTCGGCGACCTCGGTGCCCAGCCCCAGCTCCCGGCACACCGTCTCGGCGCACTCGGCGGGCAGCGGGTGCTTCCCGAGGAGGGCGGCGACGGTCCACACCAGCGGCCTGTCGATCGCCGCGGCCAGGTCCCCCCAGGACAGTCCTTTCCGAACCCTCGCCCGGGAGACCAGCTCCCCCGCCCGCCGCTTGTCCACGTGCTCGTCACCACTCACGGTTGCCTCCGGTTCGCCACGGTCGTCGCCCCATCGCAGCATCCATCGCCGCCACGCACCAGAGTGATCCACCCTCGCCGCGTCCGCGTGGTAGCCATCGCTGAGAGCGACGTTTCCGGTGATCGAACCCCGGAAGCGTCGCTCTCACTTCCGTCAGCTCCGACGGAACGCGGGATACCCGGCGGCGGCCTCCTCGTCGCACTTCTGCCGGTAGGTGCCGACCCCGCCGATGTAGGACAGGAGGCGCCGCGGCTTGCCGGGGACGTTGGACCCGAGGTACCACGAGTTGGTCTTCGGCACGAGGGTGGCGCCCGCGACCTCCTCGTGATGGGCCACCCAGGCGTCCTCGCCCTCCTTGGTCGGCTCGATCACCGACTTGCCCTCGGCCCGCATCGTGCGGATGGCGTCGTTGATCCACTCGGTCTGCTGCTGCAGGCAGGTCGTCATGTTGCACAGCGCCGCCGACGGGGCCAGCGGCACCGCGGTCGTCAGCAGGTTGGGATAGCCCTCGACCATGAGCCCCATCGTCGTGCGGATGTCGCGGCCCCACTCGTCGGCCAGCGAACGCCCGCCGCGGCCGCGGATGTCGATGCGGGTCAGCGCGCCGGTGCCCGCGTCGAACCCGGTGGCCAGGATGATGACGTCGAGCTCGACGACCGTGCCGTCGGACAGCTCGATGCCCTCGGGCCGGATCCGCGCGATCGGGTTGTCCTTGACGCCGACGAGGTCGACGTTGTCGCGGTGGTAGACCTCCAGGTAGTCGCGCTCCAGCGGGACGCGGTGGGTGCCGAACCCGTAGTCGGTGGGGACCAGGATGTCGATGAGCCGCTGGTCCTTGAGCCGCTCGCGCATCTTGTCCCGCACGAACTCGGAGACCGCCTCGCTGACCTCCTCGACGAAGAACACCTCGCCGAAGCCCGCCAGCCACAGCTTGAGCGAGCCGTCCTGGTAGATCTCCTCCAGGATCTCCTGGCGCTCCTGCGGTGTCTTCTCCGCCCAGACGTGCACGAAGTCGTACTCGAACCCGGTGAACGTGTGCGGGATCGTCGAGCGCAGCTCGGCGAACCGCGACTTGTACCAGCGCTGGTCCGCCTCGCTGTACTTCGGGTTCTTCATCGGCAGCACGTACTGGGGGGTGCGGGCGAACACGGTCAGGTGTCCGACCTCGGCGGCGATGGTCTGGATGACCTGGATGCCGGTGGCCCCGATGCCGACCACCCCGACCCGCTTGCCCGCGACGTCGACGCCCTCGGCCGGGTAGGCGGACGTGTAGACCAGCTGCCCGGCGAAGGTGTCCTGGCCCTCGAACTGGTTCGTCAGCGGCGCTGACAGCATCCCGGCACAGGTGACGAAGAACTGGGTGTCGATGGTGTCGCCGCGGTCGGTGCGGAGGGTCCAGCGGCCGCGGTCCTCGTCGAAGTGCGCCTCGGTGATCCGGGTGGAGAACTGGAGGTCCTTGCGGAGGTCGAGCCGGTCGGTGACGTAGTGCAGCCAGCTCTCGATCTCGGGCTGGCCGGGGAACTTCTCGCTCCAGCTCCAGTCCTTGTACAGCTCCTCGGAGAAGATGTACTGGTAGATGTAGCCCTCGCTGTCGAACCGGGCGCCGGGGTAGCGGTTCCACCACCACGTGCCGCCGACGTCGCCCGCCGCGTCGTAGCCGCGCACGCGCAGGCCCTGCTCGCGCAGCTGGTAGAGCTGGTACAGGCCCGCGACACCGGCGCCGAGCACCACCGCATCCAGCTCGAGGACGCCGTCGTGGGTCTCGCCAGGGGTGTCGGTGGCGGTGTCGGTCGCTGGGGTCATCGTCGGCCTCGTCTCTGCGGGGTCTGCCTCACGGATGCGGACATCGTGAGCGCTGTCGCAGCAGGGCGAGGTGTCCCAAGACGGGACAATCGCCGTCAGTCGGTGATGCCGTACTGGCGGATCTTGCGGTAGAGCGTGGAGCGGGCGAGCCCGAGCGCCGCGCACGCGGCCATCCGGTTGCCGTGCGCCCCGCGCAGCGCCGCGACGATGGCATCGCGCTCGATCCGGTCGACCGGGCGGAGGTCGCCGGTCGGCGTGCTCTGACAGAACTCGGGCAGGTCGGCCGCCTCGATGCAGCCCACCGGGCGGCGGCGCAGCGCCGTGCAGAGCGCGGCGGCCAGCTCGCGCACGTTGCCGGGCCAGCCGTAGCGGCTGACCTGCCGCATCGCCTCCCGGGACAGCCGCACCTCGCGGTGCGGGGCCAGCTCGGCGAGCAGGGACGCGACCAGCGCGGGCAGGTCGCCGGAGCGGTTGCGCAGCGGGGGCACGGTGGCCGAGGTCTGGAACCACGCCAGCAGCCGCTCGTGCGCGCGCGGGTCCGTCGTCGTGGCGGCGAAGGGCGGGAGGTCCGCGCCGTCCCCGGACGCGGCCAGCAGGACGTCGACGGCACGCCGGGAGAGCCGGTCGATGTCGCGGAGCACGGGCAGCACCCGGCCGGGCGCGGCCCTCCGGATCCGGGCGAGGACGTCCTGCGGCGCGGCCTCCGCGCTGTCGACGTCGATGGCGACGACGCCGCCGTCCTCGTGGATGCGCCGGTAGAGCTCGGTGAGCAGGGTGAGCCGCCCGGTTCCGGCCTCCCCGACGACGAGCACCGCACGTTCCGCGCGCAGCGCCTCCTCCACGGTCGCGGCGGCCGAACGCCACGCCGGGCACACGCTGTCGGCGGCCCGCGGCTGTCCGGGCAGCGCGGCGCGGGGGGCGGGGATCGGCGGGCCCGGGTGGCCGACCTCGCCGAGGACCGTGACGACCCCGACCATCCCCGCGACGTCCGCGCCGACCGTCACCGCCGACCCGCGCAGCCGCACGAGCGTTCCGGACGGCAGGTCGACGCGCTCGTCGACGACCGGGTGGCGCTGCATGAGGAACCGCATGTGGTCCTGCAGGGCGTCCCGGTCGGCCGGGTCGAGGAGGGTCTGCATCGGGGCGTTCGCCAGCACCGTGCGCTGCCCGACGGCCAGCACGGCCTGCCTGCTGCGCGCGTCGACGCGGGTGTAGAGGTCGAAGAGCGCCTGTTGGAGCAGGTTGCGGTCGGTCAACAGGTTGTGCTCGATCCGTGCGGCCGCCGAGCGCACGAGCGAGTGCATCAGCGGGGTGGAGTGGTCGCTCAGGCAGCTGATGTCCAGCACGCCCTCGATCCGGCCGGTGAACGGGTCCCGCACCGGCGCCCCGGCGCAGGCGAAGGGCTGCAGGCTGTCGACGAAGTGCTCGGCGCCCACGATGTGCACCGACTCCCCGAACTCCAGGACGGTGCCGACGCCGTTGGTGCCGACCTCGCCCTCCGCGTAGCCGAAGCCCTGCGCGAAGTAGACCCGGTCGGCCACCCGACCGAACCACGAGCTCGAGTCGCAGCGGGCGAGCAGGCGGGCCCGGTTGTCGGTGAGCGCGACACACATGGGGATGTCCGCGATCTGCTCCGCGAGCTGGTCGATCACCGGCTGCGCGCAGCGGACCAGGCGGGAGCCGAGGTCGAGGTCGGTGTGGTACTCGGTGGTCACGAGGTTGGGCTGCACCCCGCTGGAGACGCTGCGCCGCCAGGACGCGGCCACGTGGTGGGGCACGGCACGCAGGTCGGCGTCCGCGCCCTCCAGGAGCTCGGCGCGCGCGGTGGCGAGGAGGAACCGGCGCTCGGCGACGTCGCCCATCGCGTCAACACCTCCTTGTACCGCCTCCCATGGTGCGTCTTCGATGGGCGATGCGACATGTCCGACTTTGGGACATCCCGCGTCATGAGAAACCGCCCAGACTGACGTCGTCCCCCCACCTGAGCACGCGAAGGGCCCCAGATGATTGACAACCCCTTCTACAGCCCCGAGTTCCAGGGCGACTACGAGGTCGTCTCGATCGGCCGCCTCGACCTCGAGGAAGGCGGGGTCATCGAGGACTGCCTGCTGGCCTACACCACGTGGGGCACCCTCAACGAGGCGCGCGACAACGCCATCCTCATCACCACCTGGTACTCCGGCACCCACCAGATCTGGCGGGACGTCTACGTCGGCCCCGACCACGCGCTCAACCCCGACCGCTACTTCATCGTCTGCATCGACCAGATCGGCTCCGGGCTGTCCACGTCGCCGCACAACGCCCCCGACGCGATCAGCATGGCGAAGTTCCCGAAGGTGCGGATCGGCGACGACGTCGTCGCGCAGGAACGCCTGCTTCGCGAGCACCTCGGCATCGAGAAGCTGCAGCTCGTGGTGGGCGGGTCGATGGGCGCCCAGCAGACCTACGAGTGGGCCGTCCGCTTCCCCGACAAGGTGCTGCGCGCCGCGCCCATCGCGGGCACCGCGCAGAACACCCCGCACGACTTCCTCTACACCAAGGCCCTCAACGAGGCGATCACGTCCGACCCGGGGTGGAACGGCGGCGAGTACGCCTCCAACACCGAGGTCGAAGCGGGGCTGAAGCGGCACGCGGGCATCTGGGCGGTCATGGGCTTCTCCACCGAGTTCTGGAAGCAGGAGGTGTGGCGCGCGCTGGAGTTCGAGTCCAAGGAGGCGTTCATCGAGGGCTTCCTGGAGCCGTACTTCACGGTGCTGGACCCCAACGACCTGCTCGCCATGGCCTGGAAGTGGCAGCGCGGCGACGTGGCCCGCCACACCGGCGGCGACCTCGACGCCGCCCTCGGCCGCATCACCGCCAAGACCTTCGTCATGCCCATCGACGAGGACATGTTCTTCCCGGTCCGCGACTGCAAGGCCGAGCAGCAGCACGTCAAGGGCAGCGAGCTGCGCGTCGTCGAGGACGTCCTCGGCCACCTCGGGCTCTTCGGCGTCGCCCCCACCTACATGCCCCAGATCGACCAGCACCTGCGGGAGCTGCTCGACACCGCCGTCTGACGGCAGGAGCACACTGGCCGGTCGTGACCACCTGGACCAGCGCGGAGTGTGCCGAGGCGTGGGGCGTGCGGCCCGCGACCTGGCTCGGCTACGTCAGCCGGGGGCAGGCCCCGCCGCCACTGCCCGACGCGGACGAGCGCGGCCGCCGCCGCTGGGACCCCGAGGCGGTCCGCGCGTTCCCGCGGCCGGGTGTGGGACGGTCGCGGGCCGCGGCGACGCCGGGGAACGAGGCCCTGCTCGCCGCGCTGGCCCAGGTCGCCGACGAGCTGGACGCTCTGCGCGTCCGGCAGCGCGAGCTCGCCCGCGCGGCGAGGGAGCACGGGGCCGAGGTGCGCGCGGTCGCCCGTGCGGCCCGCGTCTCCCCGCAGACGGTCTACGGGTGGCTCGACGGCTGAGGCGCGTCACGCCCGGGACGCGCGGACTGAGTCGGGGTGGGCAGGCTGGCACGTGCGGCATCGGTGGTGCGCGCGGTCCTCGCGCCGCCGAAGCATGATCGCCACAATCGGGACACGACGTGCGCTGGTGCACGCAGTGTCCCGATTCCAGCGATCACTGCCCGAGGATCACGGGTACGGCCCGCGTGCCGATCCGGCGCACCGACCGCTGCCGCCCGGGGCCGAACAGCACGCGAGAGGCGCACCAGCGGGGTTCGATCTTGAGCGAACCCCGCTCACGTCGCGCTCGGCCGACATTCCGAAACGTTGCGCGGCAGGCCGTGTCCAATCCTTGTTCGCCACGGCGGGTGGCGACGGTCAATCCGCGCGATTTCTACGGCTCGAGGCGGGCGCGGCGGTGGCGCAGGAACGCCCGCTCGGTGTCGTTGGTGGCCAGGTCGATCGCCGCGTCGTAGGCGGCGCGGGCTTCGGGGAGGCGGCCGAGCCGGGCCGGCAGGTCGGCGCGGGTGGCGGGGAGCAGGTGGTAGCCCGGCAGGTCCAGGTCCTCGATGGTGGCGAGCGCTTCCACGGGGCCGTGCACCTGGCCTTCGGCGATCAGCTCCCGGTCCCAGAGCGACCGGTCGTGCTCGGCGAGGGTCACCAGGCCGCCGTCCGCGTCGACCCGGGCGCTGCGGCGGGCTTCGGTGAGCAGCAGCGCGAGCAGCCCGGCCACCTCCGGCACGTCGGGCATCAGCGCGGCGAGCGCCCGGGCCAGGCGCACGGCCTCCTGACACAGGTCGGTGCGCAGCAGCGGCCCGGACGTCGAGGCGTAGCCCTCGTTGAAGACCAGGTAGAGCACGGTCAGCACCGGCGGCAGCCGGTCGGGGAGCTCGGCGGCGCCGGGCACCCGGTAGGGGATGGCGGCGTCGCGGATCTTCTTCTTGGCGCGCACGATCCGCTGGGCGACGGTCGCCTCGGGGACGCGGTAGGCGCGGGCGATCTCCCCGACCTCGAGCCCGCGAGCAGCCGCAGCTCGAGCGCGGTCTGCGCGAGCGGTGCGAGCGCGGGGTGGCAGCAGGTGAAGATGAGTCGGAGCTGGTCGTCGCGCACCGGTCCCACCTCCCTGGGCTCGTCGGGCTGGTGCAGCAGCAGTGCCTGTACCCAGATCGCGGCGCCGAGATGGAGTACTTCCGGCATCTCCCGGTACCACCCACGCTGGGCGCCCCGCCATCCGCGGCGGCACCCACCGACCCGGTCTCCGTCGCGCTCGGCAAGTTCTTCGGGCCGCCGGGTGTCGTCGGGCCGACACCGACGGACGCCGACCACGCGGCCATCCGCGGCCGCTGCGGTTCACCCGGAAAGGCCACCGGGCCCGCGCGCGTGATCCACTCCCTGGCGGACGCGCGCAGGCTGCAGCCCCGCGACGTGCTGGTTGTGCCGACGACCGCGCCACCGTGGACGCCGCTGTTCGCGACCGCCG
This sequence comes from uncultured Actinomycetota bacterium, assembly GCA_963750095.1. Classification (GTDB taxonomy): domain Bacteria; phylum Actinomycetota; class Actinomycetes; order Mycobacteriales; family Pseudonocardiaceae; genus Pseudonocardia. The sequence continues at coordinate 71,048 of CAVVPJ010000004.1, forward strand.
CCGCGGTCGTGTCCGATACGGGCGGCATTCTCAGCCACTGCGCGGTGGTCGCGCGCGAGTACGGGATCCCGGCCGTCGTCGGCACCGGGAACGCGACCTCACAGATCCCCGACGGCCACCTGATCGAGGTCGACGGTGACGCCGGGACCGTCCGTCTCCTGCCGTAGAGGAGGGCGATTGACGATGAATGGGTCGGGGAGCCGCGCAGTGCGGGTCAGTTGGACTCGGGTCGAGGTGCGAGGACCACGACAGCGGTCTCGGTCGAGCGGCGCCGGGCGTATCCGTCGAGGTTCTTGTCCAGCGACCGCCACCGGTCCCACAGCCTGGCCCGCTCCGGGCCGGTTGCGACGCGCGCCATGACGTCGCGCGCGCCGTCGGCGAGCCGGACCCGGGCTTGCGGGTGCGCCTGGAGGTTGAGCCACCACGCCGGTTCCCCTTCGCCCCAGCCGTTCATCGCGAGAGTCACCAGGTTCGGGCCATCCTCGAGGTAGCCCAGAATCACGGACCGCTCCCGGCCGCTCCGCCGTCCGATCGTCGTCACCCGCATAGCGCCCCAACGCTGGGCCCGAGCAGGCCACAGGCCGCGGCGACCACCCGTCGCCGCAAAGAGCGCACGATGAACCTTCCAGGCCAGCCGGATGAACCACCGCGGAGGCAGTCGGGGACTCTTCGCCCTGCCCTCCATTGTTGATCACTTCCTTCCCGCCGCCCCGGCGCCTCGACCTAGCGCATGGGTGGGGTCATGGGGTGGCCCAGAGCCTTTTTTCCGCCGCCTCCTCAGAATGGGTCCTTCCGAAGGACCCGGCACAGGGCCGAAGGACCCTCCGGCCACCCGTGGCGGGACCGCGGAGGTCGCGTGGGACCTCTGGCCCTGTACGAACCGACGACCGGGGATGACCCTCGTCCCATGCGGGAAGACGAGGAGATCGACAGGGCGCAGCCGGACGACCTGCTCGAGCTGGCGGTCGACCGCGGGTCCGTGCCGTGGCAGGTCGGCGCGCTGCTCGTCCTCGACCGTCCACTCGACCCGGCTGCGCTACGGCTGGCGCTCGCCGAACGGGTCCAGGCGGTGCCGCGGCTGCGTCGCAAGCTCGTGCGCACTCCGCCGCTGTGCGGGCGGCCGATATGGGTCGACGATCCCGAGTTCGCCGTGGAACGGCACCTGCGCGAGCTGCGGTGCCCGGATCCCGCCGACGAGGCCGCGCTGCACGACGTCGCAATCCAGGCCGTGGGCACGCGCCTGTCGCTGCTGCGCCCGCCGTGGGCCGCGGTCGTCGTCACCGGCTTGAAGGGGGACCGCTGCGCTCTCGTCGTGGTGTTCCATCACGTGCTCGCGGACGGCGTCGGGGGGCTCGCCGTCCTCGCGCAACTCGTCGACGGCGCACCGCTCACCCAGGACGACCGGTTCCCCCGACGACCCCCCACCCCGTGGCGTCTGCTCACCGACGCGCTCGCCGGACGGGCGCGCGCGATCGCGCACCTGCGGCGCGGGCTGCGGCAGGCCCGCGACGCCGTCAGCGAGCTCCGCTCGACCCAAGCCCCCCGCGCACCGCGGTCCTCGCTCAACCGCCCCACCGGCGCACGGCGTGCGCTGCGGGTGGTCCGCACCGACCTCGACGCCGTGCACACCGCCGCCCACCAGCACGGCGGCACGATCAATGACGTCGTGCTCACGACCGTGGGCGGGGCGCTGGGCACCCTGCTGGCCCGACGCGGCGAGGGGGCCGAGGAGGTCGTCGTCTCGGTCCCGATCTCGTCGCGGCGGCACACGGAGGCCGACCGGTTGGGCAACGCGGTCGGCGTGCTCCCGGTTGCCGTGCCCACCTCGGGTCTGCCCGCCGCGCGGCTCGCCGCCATCGCGCGCCGGACCACGGGCCGACGGACAGCTCCGCGGGCAGCGTCCGCGGTGCTGCTCGACGCCGGGTTCCGGCTCGTCGCGGCGACCGGCGCGCTGCCCTGGCTCCTCGACCGCCAGCACTTGATCAACACGTTCGTGACGAACCTGCGCGGCCCGGAAGTGCCGGTCACGCTCATCGGGGCCCGGGTTCGCGAGATCGTGCCCGTCACCACGACGACCGGCAACGTCACCGTCGTGTTCGGCGCCCTGTCCTACGCGGGCGCGCTGACGCTGACCATCGTCGCAGACCCCGACGCCTGCCCCGATCTGGACGCACTGGCCGCCGACCTCCGCGCAGAGCTCGACACGCTCTGCGCGTCGGCGCGGAGCACACCGCCCTCCGGGCCTGCAGCGACGATCGACCACGGCCCGGGCCTGCCCTGATGTGGCGCGCCCGAAGGGCGCCGAGCATCGACCGCACCAGGCCGCGACCCGACACCCCGGTCGCAGCCGCTCTACCGATGCCCGCGTTCCGCCGACCGGGATGACGATCACGGCGCGAGATCAGGGGAGGCGTCGCGCGCAGATGACGGCGTCGACGCCGGTGCCTGCCGCGGCCCGCGGGCGGTCCTCGGCGACGACGAACTCCCAGCGGGCGGGTTCGAGTGCAGCGAGCGTCTCGTCGACGAAGACCTGCACCTGACCGGTGGTGGGCATCGCCGCTCCGGTAGCCGGGTCGACCGGTCGGTGACCGACCATGAACAGGGTGCCGCCCGGCGCGACCCCTGCCGCCATCGGCCGCACCATCTCCTCCACCGATCCCGGCACGTGCACGTACAGACAGGCGACAAGGTCGTAGTGGCCCGGCCCGCGGGGTCCAGGTCGCGAGGTCGCCCTCAACCGAGTCGATGCGCTCGGCGACGTCGGCCCCGACGCTCTCGGCCGTCGACCGGGCGTAGGCCAGGGCGGTCGCGGAGAAGTCGACCGCGGTGACCTGCCAGCCGCGCGCGGCGAGCCACAGCGTGTCGGACCCGTGACCGCAGCCCGCGTCGAGGGCGCGTCCTGGGGGCAGGTTCGCGACAGCGTCCGCGTTCCTCCCAGGAGTTCCGGTCGAACGCCGCGGTCACGACGCCACCTCAGTCAGCACAGTCGGACTCTCCCATGCCGGAGGGGGTGCGGGAGCCGTCCGGATCACCACGTCAGCTGGTCCGCCCGGGCAGGGTCGGTCGGGGTCCCGGTGGCCGCGGCGGGCGTCGCGGTCGAAGATGCCGAGGATCTCTGTCGGTCCACCCGCGGCGCCGATGGCGTTTCATCACCGGCCTCCGCCGCCGACGCAGGCCCCTCGTCGCAGGGGGTAATCCGAGCCGCCCGGGAGTCCTTCGTCGACGGCTGGCAACAGGCCATGTGGGCAGGCGTCGCGGTCATGACGGTCCTGTTCGTCTCCATCCTCGCGCGGGGCCCCGGGCGCACGACGGCCACGAGCGAGGTTCGCGGATCGTGATCGACCAGGCGGCGGGAACACTTCGGGCTCTGACCGAAGCTGCTGGTCAGAGCCCGATTCCGCGTGGCGCGCCCGAAGGGATTCGAACCCCCAACCTTCTGATCCGTAGGTCGGCGCGGAGCGTTCGCCTGTGTTCGCGGGTGACATTCCCCCAGCTCACCGGCTATGCGCGGACGTCTGCGAACATGCGCGGACATCTGATCGTTGCTACATGCGCTGCTACAGCGCGCGGACCACCGCCACGTCGAGGTGCCTCATCCCCACCCAACGAAGGCGGCCCCGGCGCGACGAAGCAACCGCCGGCCAGGGCCTCGATCGCAGAGGAGCTGCGACCCATGAACAGTGTGACCCCGAACCCGCGTTTGAGCATCCGACACGAGCCACTCGACGTCGCCGCCCGATTCCACGTCGACACCCACGAGCTCGTGTTGGCCGACGACATCGGCTCGCAGACGCTCGGCATCGTCCTCGTCGACGTCGCCGCCGCCCTGCAGGGCCGCCGCACCCAGCACGCCCGCACCGTGCGCCACCTCCGGTCGGTGACCCCGTGAACGTCACCGACCTGTACGACACGAGCCGCTGCCCACGCGGGCACCGCTGCGAATCATGCGGTGTCGAGGCCTCAGACCTGGCTGTGACGACCGCGGACACCATGCTCGGCGTCCTCTGCTTGACCATGTGCGAGCGCTGCGCACAGGCCACCGTGTCGCCTCCTGTGGCGGTCGGTACGGCGGTGCGGCTCGTGTGCCAGCACTGCGAGCACCTCGGTATCGATCTGGACGAGATGGCCGCCGCCCTGGACGAGGGGCGTGACCGGTGATGGGCTTCTCCTGGGGCGTCCGCCACGACCCGCCAGCACCCCGCCACGGGGAAGGTGCCACGGCCGCGGCGCTCGGGCTGCTGGTGACGCTGCTGGTGTTCGTCGTCGTGTTCGTGGGCACGCTGCTGGTGATGGCCGGGGACGCCCCGCCGAGCCCCGCCAGCCAGCCTCCGGCCGTCTCCACCGCCCCGCCACCGCGGTGCGAGGAAGACCAGCCGTGCTGGGACTGCGCCACGATGGGCAACCGGCAGTGCGGCCCGTTCGGCGGGCGGCCCGCCCGGGTCGGCGACGCCGCCCGCCGGTTCGCCACCCACGCCGCCACGCCGGGCGGGGGTGTGGCGTGACCGGGCGGGAGCCGGGCGGTCGGGAGCGGTCGGCCCAGCTCGGCGACGTGGCGGCAGCGGGAGAGGCCGTGACGGTCGACGGGCAGTCGGTACCGGTCGACGCACCCCCACTGGTGCGTGCGGTGCGAAACCGACCACGCCGTCCACGACGGCAGCAGGCACACGTTCCACACCGCCACACTCCTCGACGCCACCGTGGGCGGGCGACGCCACGCCCTCCGGGTCGAGCTGTGGCAGTGCGAGGTCCGCTCACCGGGCGGGCAGACCGTCGAGGTCGACACCGCGGTGTACATCGACATCCCGGAAGGCAGGGTTGAGGCCACGCAGCTCGCCGCGTTCGCCGCCGCCGTGCAGCAGGCCGCCGACCTGATCGGCTGGCCGCCCACCTAGAGACCCGTGAGGGACCCGAGACCCCGCCCAACCCCTCTGCGGCGGGGTCTCGGTGTGTGTCCGGCGTCGAGGGGCCGCCGCAGTAGCGGGTAGGGGCTCCGCCTCCCTCTCGGAATGGGCCCATGCGCGCGCGTGTGTGCGCGCGCGCGAGGGGCTCGGCGTTACTGCGGGCACTTTCCGCAGGTCAACCACGCATCGGCAGAGGTAACCCCGCCCGGTACTTAGGCAACCCGGCTACCTCGGTGCCGTTACTCGTTTTCGGGCCACAACACCGCCAGGATCGCCGCCGCCTCGTCGTCGGTCAGCTCACGCTCAGCCCACTGCGCAGCGGTGTCGACAGCGCCCTCCTGACGCCACGCCAGCCGGGCCGCCACGGTCTCCGGGTCGTCCTCACCCCGGCGGGAGCGCAGCGCGTTGTAGCGCCCGGCGAGGTAGCGCACGCTCCACGGCTTCTCCCGGCGGACCTTCTTGGCCCGCGACGGGCGAGGCTTGGGAGGTGGTTGTCCGGTGCGCTCGGCGAGCATCTCCGCAACCTCACGGCTGAAGTCATCCATGCACCCATGGTAGAGCGGTTACCTGACCCTACCTCTGCGTAGGGCCACTGGCCGCCCAGACGTCGTAGCTCAGCCCCGGGCGGTCGTTAGCTATGCGAAACACTGTTACGGATCACGCCACGCGGGCCCGCTGCCGCTGCGCCCGCTTCCACTCGCGCATCCGCGCCCGCCTCTCCTCGACGCTGACCGGCCGGGCGGGCCGGGGTGGTGGCACCGGCTGGCCGCGATGGTTGAACTGCTGGGCGGCGAGCACCACGGACGCCCGATGCTCCGCAGGCAGCGCGTAGCTCCACGCCCTGCACGAGTCGAGCACCGGACACCGGGCGCAGGTTGCGACAGCCGCAGCGACCCGCTCAGACCCGCCAGCGGCGACGTCGTGGCTCGACCCCGAGCACAGGGCCCCGGCCGCCAACTCGGGTGGCATCCCGCCACACAGCCGCTCCGTCAGCAGCATGCACATGAGCTGGACGTCGACGGGATCGAGCGGCACAGAGCCTCCTGGAGTGCAGTGAGGGGCCGGACATGGCTGCGCCCCGCCCGGGACCATCGAACCGGGCGGGGCGGAGACTGTGGTGGGTCAGCGGAGGATGTGCGTGCCGCCGGTGAGCAGCAGCCGCCGGTTCGCCCGCGCCTGGGCAGCCGCCCGGGCTTGCTGTAGCGCACGCACACGGGCGACGGTGGCACGAGACCGGCGGGACCGCTGCTCGGCCGTCAGGGGCGGCGGTGCGGGCGGCTCGGCGCGCAGCGCACGAACCCGGGCCACGACGGCCGCGCTGCGACGACGCCGGTCCGCGTCCGTCAGCCGCTCCCTGCGGGTGCGGAACCCGTAGGCGGCGGCCGCGGCGCTCGCATCGGTCGCGCCCCCGGCGAGCGGCCTCACCGCGCACCGCCGATCACGGTCAAGCCGCCGACCCGGCGACGGCGACGCCCGTTCGGGAGCGTGTCCACGACCGGCACCGGCGGCGGTGGCGGTTCGACCTGTTCGCGCATCAACTTCTCCGCCCGTTCGACATAGCGGGCCGACCACGCCAGGTACGGGCCGAGCATTTGCACATCTTCGGCGGCGAGACCGTCCGCCCACCGCGGCGTCGCAGAGCCCACCGAGGCGGTCACCGCCGCGGCGGCGCGGTCCGCGGTAGGTGCCGGGGCGACCTTGTCGGCCAGGCGTGCGTCAACGGCTTCCTGCGCGGAGTACCACGTTTCGGCAGTCATGGCGGCTCGCCAGTGGTCGATGGTGCCGCCCGCCTTGTCCCGATACACGCTTGCGATGTCGACGGCGATCCGGTCGAGGACATCGGCCATCTTCCGCATGTCCTGCACCTGACCCATCACCACCCCGCTCGGCAAATGGATCATCAATTCGCTGCTGCGGCCCATGATGACCGTCTGGCCGGCCATGGCGATCAGCGACGCGATGCTGGCGGCGATTCCGTCCACGACCACGACGACCGGCGCCGGGTGCCTGAGCAGCGTGTTGTAGATGCTGACGCCGGCAAAGACCGAGCCACCAGGCGAATTGACGAACAAGACGATCGGCGCCGGGCCGACGGCCTTGAGCTCGGCGGCGAACGCGGCGTCGGTGATCCCCCACGCCCCGATCTCGTCCCTCAGGTGGACTTCTACCGGCTTGGTCATGCTGCGCTCGCTTCTCGCTTGGCCTTCGCGCGGGCCAGGGCGGCCTTGACGCGGTCCAGGCCGGTCGGCTCCTCGGGGCTGTCGGTGCGCGGCCACCGATTCGCCTGCGCCAGGGCCGCGCTGTCGCCGCTGAGCACGCCTCCGCGGCGCAACCGCAGGACCAGGTCGCGGAGTTGCTTCCGGCGGGCGTACGCGGCGTGCCAGCGCTCGAAGGCGGCCAACGCGACCGACCCCGCGAGGGAGGCCTGCTGGCGCAGCAGGTCGACCGGCTCGAAGACGATCGACGGGGCATCGTCGAATGCGCCCTGTTCGGTCCGCCATGGCGTCGAGATGCCGAATGGCTGCATCGCGATCTCCGCGTCCCGCTGGGCGTCCTCTGCCGCGCTCAGGGCGTCCGCGAGGGCTCGCTCGATTGCGGGCGCGGCGCCGCGGAGCAGCTGGTCGGTCTGCTGGTCTCGGCGGTCGAGCAGGTGACGGCTCAGTGCCCGTGCGATGTCGGAGCGACGGGCCTCCGCCAGCATCACGTCGGCGGCGGAGACGGCGCCCGCGTCGATGAGACCGACGGCGATCGTGTCCAGCGTGGCGGTGCTGCGGCCGGTGGCGGCCATCCAGGCGGGCCGCGGGTCGACCGCACACAGCTCGTCGATCGCGGCGAGGGCGGGCAGGTTGATCCCTGCGGCGGCCAGGTCTTGAGCGACTCGATGCGCTCCGAGCATGACGGGTTCCTCTCGTGGGGGGCGGCGCCGAGCAAGGCCCCGGAGAGGAACGGGGAGTCGCTCGGCGCGCTGCGCACATGATCGCACGTTTCGACGGCGCAGCGTTCGACGCCAAACGACACTCCGGGAAGCGTCGAAACCTTAGAGCGGCGACAATGGCCGAACCTTAGAGCGGCAGCCTTAAAGAATGCGCGCGGATTGCATTCTTAATAGGGCCCCGCAAGATCGCAAACGGTTCGGAGTACTCCGTCCGTCATCACGCCGTGTGACCGGCGCCGGGCTGGTCGGCGGAGGCCGCAGATAACGCGCAAATCACGAATTGGCACGATAAAGGGCCGAATTGGCGGGATAAAGGGCCGAATTGGCAAGATTGGCGAAAACAATGCATTTCTGCATAAAACAATGGCTGAGGAGGGCCCGGCCAGGGCCCCCAGGAGGCCCCACCTGCGGGCTGACGGGGCCCCTGCGCGCCTGGCAGAGGCCGCCTCAGGGCCGATCAGGGCCCGTCCGGGCAGGTGCGGGGGGCCTCGGGGAGAGAGATGGGACAGGGAGGCAGGGGTGTCCGGTTCAAGATCACCAAACAATTCCCCCTCCGCCCTCCGCCCGTTTATCACGATTGCATTTCGGTCCGTTATCGATCAATTGTAAATGCATTCTGCATTACCTAGCGTAATCACTTTCATAATGCACATCGTCATTGTCAACCTTAGAACCGTTGATCATGCGAACCTTAGAGCTAGTGATCATGTCACCCTCGTGCCCTATCCCCTACTCCCATGCGCTATGTGTATATGCCATGTGTATATGCAATACGCTAATGCAATGTGCTATATGCGCATACCCCTACCCCTACCCTCGGCTACCCCACCCCCAGCCCCGTGCGCACGTACCCCCGTCCGGTTCCGCAACGCTGTTACGAAACTGGTACGGGCGTACAACTCTGCCGTCCCCGCGCACCTCAGCCCCACCCTGGCATCACACCGGGGCGGGGCTGGTGGTGCGACTACGGGCAGCTCAGGGCGTCCTGTGGTCGTCGCTGCCGTAGGGGCGCGTGCCGATGATCTGCTCGAACCGGGCGTCGAACCATAGATCCATCACGTACCTCTGGCCGATGGCCACGACCTCGGACGCGTGTTCGGTCCGTCTGCTTCGGCGATGATCCTTGGGCGAGGTTGAGGAACCACTGCTCAAGCTCGGCGTTGGTCATCGTGCGTCCTTCTCGGTGTCGGCGTCGAGGTAGGCGGCGACGTCGGTCGCAGCGGCACCCCCAGGTCCCGCGCCGCGACCAGGATGCGGTAGGCGTCGTCGCGGGAGATGCCGACTTGCTCGGCGGCGGCGGTGATCGGGTCGTTCGTGCTGGTCATGTCGGTCTCCTCGTGTTGGGGTCGTGCTGGGTCGGGGGCGATCCAGTAGTTGATCTGACCGTCGTGCCGGGCGTGGTGTGCGGGCGGCAGTTGGCATTCGATGCGCCGCCGGTACGTCTCCGTGCAGGCGTGGCAAGGGTCGTTAGCGAAGATCCAGCAGCCGTGATCTGTGCAGAGGTCGTGGTAGTCGTGGTCGGTCATGTCGGTCCTTTCGTGTTGGGGTCGTGCTGGGTCGGGAGTCGGGCGGGTCAGGCGGGGTGTCGGACGTCGTCACCGTGCCAGGGGCACACTGCGTAGCCGCGCTGTCGTCTGGCCGAGCATCCGCGGTGGCGGGATGTTGTTCGGCTGACGGTGCCCAGCGCCGGGAACAGGGCCAGCGTTGCGGGCGGCCCGTCGTTCGGCTGAGCGCCGTTCGTGGCTTCGGTGGTGGGATCGGGTGGGTACGCGGCCGCGACGCGCTCAGAGACCGGCTCGGGCTTGCGGGCGCGGTGCAGCGCTTGCTTGCCTTCGGCGAGTTCGCGGCGGCGGGCGGCGGCTGCTTGGCGGGCGGCGGCGATCGTGGGGTCGGTGCCGTGGTGGTCTGCCCAGGCCTGGATGTCGGCGGGTGATGCGACGATGATCCGTTTGCCGTTGTCGATGCGTTGCAGGTCACGGGCGAGGACGCGGCTGATCAGGTCGTCCACGGTGCCGCCTGCGGACTTCCACACGGGGTGCAGCAGGCCGCACCATCCGGAGCTGGTGACGCCGTCGCAGAGCGGCATGGACGGGCTGCAGCGCTCCCAGGTGAGTGCGCGGTGCCCGGTGGCGACGGTCCACCCGCCGGGGCGCATGTGGTCGACGCGGTTGGCGCCGAGCCAGGCGACGCGGTCTGCCCAGTTGGGTCGGCTGTCGGTGCGCCCGAACCACAGCGGGTCGATGCCGACCGAGGTCACGGCGGTGTCGCGGCGGATCACGCTGGTCTCATGCTCGGTGGAGAGCTGGATCTCCGCGGTGGCGACGGGCTCGGCGTCGACGAACATGGCGACGTCGGAGATGGTGCCGCGGGCAACGGAGCGCTCGGGGACGGCGCTGCACCCG
>CAVVPJ010000005.1:0-648574 GCA_963750095.1 uncultured Actinomycetota bacterium
GTCTCGTTCGTCCCTGCCATGGCCTGAATGTAGCGGGCAGGCTGTTGGTGTGACCCCCAGGAGCGACCGATAGGGTGCCGAGCGATCGCCACCACGACGGAGGGCATGCGCGTGCTGGTCCTGCACGGCTTCTGGTCACCCGAGCGAGGTCTCGGTCTGTGGGCCGAGGACTCCGAACGTACCGTCACCAGCCGCAGCCAGGCGCTGCGCTCGGCGCGACCGCATCCGTTCGCGGTTTCCGTGGAGGTGCTTGCCAAGACCTACCACGGCAAGCCCGGTGCCGCGACGTTGCGGCTGCCGTCGCTGGCCAAGTCCCCGTTGGATTCCCCCGAGCTGGTCCGGGTCGCCCCGCGCGGGGCGACCCGCTCCGAGCCCGTGTTGTTGCCGTGGCGGGTCCCGACGATCGACCTCGATCCGTCGGCCGCGCTCGGTTGGCTGGCAACGGTCGCGGATGGCAGGGACGTCAGGGTTCGCTACGGCGCCTCGATCCGCTTCCTCGCGGGCCTGGCGGCCTTCGCCCGTGAGCTGGCCGAACGTGGCCGCGTGCTGCCCACCGTGGCGCAGGACGAGGTGGGGCCGCTGGCGCGCTGGCGGCCCGTGCTGCAGGGTCCCGACGTGGTCGCCTTCGGGGCACTGGTGACCGCGATGCCGCCGGTGTGCCGGGCCGAACCCGGGTGGGCCGACGCTCACGAACTGGTGACCGATGCTCTGCACGCACTCGTCGATGTCGCCGTCCGGGATCGGCTGGGCCCCGCCGTCGACCTGGTGCCGCCGTCGCGCGGACGGCGCCCGAAGCGGCTGCCCGTCGTCGAGGCCTGGTTGGCGGCCCTCACCGCGGCCGACGGCCGGTTCGACGGTGACGTCGACGAGGTCGGCGCGCTCGAGCGCCAGCTGCGGCCGTGGGCGGAGATCGGCACGGGTCGGCTCGGGCAGGCGCGGGCCACCTTCCGGCTCAGCGAGGTCGAGCGACGGAGTCCCGACGAGCTGCCCGGTGCTGGGGAAGCCGAGCCTGCGGACGTCGAGCCGGGGGAGTCCGTCGGCTGGCGGCTGGAGTTCCTGCTGCAATCCACTCAGGATCTCAGTCTGCTGGTGCCCGCCGACCGGGCGTGGGCGGATGACGGCAGCCTGCGCCGCTGGTTGGATCGACCGCAGGAGTTGCTGCTCGGCGAGCTGGGCCGGGCGAGCCGGATCTATCCCGAGCTGGCCGCTGGTCTGCGGCAGGCCACCCCGTGCGCGCTCGAGCTCGACGCCTACGGTGCCTATCACTTCCTCTCGGCTGCCGCGCCCGCGCTGGACGAGGCAGGCTTCGGCGTGCTCCTGCCGTCGTGGTGGGACCGCCGCGCCAAGCTCGGCCTGAAGGCCACGGCGAGCACCCCGACCGACGGCGTGGTGACCGGTGGCCGCTTCGGCCGCGAGTCGCTGATGGACTTCCGGTGGCAGCTCGCTGTCGGGGACGACACGCTGACGGACGAGGAGATCGCCGCGCTGGCCGAGACCAAGTCCCCGCTCATCCGGCTGCGTGGACACTGGGTTGCCGTCGACCCTGAGCAGCTTCGGCGCGGCCTGGAGTTCCTGGAGCGCAAGCCGAACGAGGCCCGGACCGTCGCCGAGGTTCTGGCGCTGGCCGCCAGCCACCCGGACGATCTGGACACGCCGTTGCCGGTGACCGGCGTGCAGGCCGACGGCGGGCTGGGTGAGCTGCTCGCAGGCACGGCAGCCCGGTCGTTGACCGCCCTCGATCCGCCGGAGTCGTTCGCCGCCACGTTGCGGCCGTACCAGGGGCGGGGCCTGTCCTGGCTGGCGTTCCTGTCGTCGCTCGGGCTCGGGTCGTGCTTGGCCGACGACATGGGGCTTGGCAAGACGGTGCAGCTGCTCGCGCTGGAGTCCGCGCAACGCGCCGAGAACCCGGATGCCGGACCCACGTTGTTGCTGTGCCCGATGTCCTTGGTCGGTAACTGGCAGCGCGAGGCCGCCAAGTTCGCTCCCGAGCTGCGCGTCTACGCCCACCACGGCCGGGAACGGCTCCGTGGCGACGCACTTCGCGCACGGCTCGCCGCGACGGACCTGATGGTCTCGACCTATGCCACCGGCACCCGCGACATCGACGAGCTCGCAGGCTACGAGTGGCATCGGGTCGTGCTCGACGAGGCGCAGGCGATCAAGAACAGTCTGTCGCGAACCGCCAAGGCCACCCGGCGGCTGCGCGCCGGGCACCGGGTCGCGCTCACCGGCACCCCGGTGGAGAACCGGCTGGCCGAGCTCTGGTCGATCATGGATTTCCTCAACCAGGGGATTCTCGGGTCGTCGGAGATGTTCCGTGCCCGCTATGCCATACCGGTCGAGCGGCACGGCGCGACCGAGCCCGCCGAGCGGCTGCGCGCGATCACCCGCCCCTACGTCCTGCGGCGGCTCAAGACCGATCCGACGATCATCGACGACCTCCCCGAGAAGATCGAGATGAAGGAGTACTGCCAGCTCACCGTGGAGCAGGCGGCGCTTTACCAGTCCGTTGTGGACGACATGATGGAGAGGATCGAGAACTCCGAAGGCATCGAGCGCCGCGGCCACGTGCTGGCGGCGATGGCCAAGCTCAAGCAGGTGTGCAACCACCCCGCGCAGGTGCTGCACGACCGCTCGCCCATCGGCAGCCGCTCCGGCAAGGTGATCCGGCTCGAGGAACTGCTCGAGGAGATCCTCGCCGAAGGCGACCGGGTGCTGTGCTTCACCCAGTTCACCGAGTTCGCCGAGATGCTGCTGCCGCACCTGTCCGCCCGCTTCGGCACCGACATCGCCTACCTGTACGGCGGCACCCCGAAGAAGCGGCGCGACGAGTTGGTGGAACGCTTCCAGTCCGAACAGGGGCCGCCGATCTTCCTGCTCTCGCTCAAGGCAGGCGGCACGGGACTCAACCTCACCGCTGCCAACCACGTCATCCACCTCGACCGGTGGTGGAACCCGGCGGTGGAAAACCAGGCGACCGACCGCGTGTTCCGGATCGGCCAGAAGCGCAACGTCCAGGTCCGCAAGTTCGTCTGCACCGGCACCCTCGAGGAGAAGATCGACCAGATGATCGAGGACAAGCTGGCGCTCGCCAACCTGGTCGTCGGCGATGGCGAGGGCTGGCTCACCGAACTGTCCACCGGCGAGCTGCGATCGGTGTTCGCCCTGTCCGAGGGGGCCATCGGTGAGTAGGTTCTTCCCCCCGTCGAAGCCGCGCGCCGTCGAGGGCGGCCTCAAAGTGCGCAGCAAGCGCGGCGTCATCGCGCAGACGTGGTGGTCGGAGCGGTTCATCGCCGTGCTCGAAGCCATCGGCATCGGCGACCGGCTGGAGCGCGGACGCAGCTACGCCCGCAAGGGGCAGGTGATCTCCCTTGAAGTCGCCGCGGGCTCGGTCACCGCGCAGGTTCAAGGCAGCAGGGCACGGCCGTACCGGGTGCGCATCGGCGTCACGGCCTTCGGTAAGGCCGAATGGGCCATGCTGGAGCGCGAACTCGCCTGCAACGCCTGGTACCTGGCCACGCTACTGGCAGGCGAGATGCCCGACGACATCGAGGACGTCTTCACCGGCCTCGGGCTGTCGCTGTTCCCGGGCAGCGCCGGCGATCTGTCTCTCGACTGCACGTGCCCGGACTGGGAGGTGCCGTGCAAGCATCTCGCGGCGACCTTCTACCTGCTCGCCGAGTCGTTCGACGACGACCCTTTCCAGATCCTGGCCTGGCGTGGCCGCCAGCGCGACGATCTGCTTGCCAACCTGTACGCGGCGCGGACCGATGGCCCGCCCGCCGCCGACGCCGCCGAACACGCCGGTCCTCTCCTTGAGGACTGTCTGAGCAGCTACTTCGCGCTGCAGGGCGAGCTGCCCATGCCGAGCCCCCACGTCACCTCCAACACGTCCCTCCTCGACCAGGTGCCACCCGTCGACACCAGGCTGCGGGGCCACTCGCTGCCTGACCTGCTGCGCCCCGCCTATCCTCGTTAGAGGGCGTCGAGGTGCGGCGCCGAGGCATGCGGGCGCTCGGCCACGCCGCTGACGGCTAGTGCGGTGGCCACGAACGTTCACCGGGTCCTCGCGCGCCCAGACGACGACTCGCGGCGGCGCCGCCTTCGCGAATACGCCCGGTATGAGCTTCAGGCGGCGCCTCGCGACTCGCCGCCTGGATCACGCGATCACCCCGGCAACCTTCGTGGCCACCGCACTAGCGGAACTTGGCCGTGTATCGAAGTCCTGCCCATCAGCGGCGAGCTCGCGGTGATCGTCTTCGCCGCGGTGGTGCAGTCCCGCCCGGGTGCAGGACCAGCCCCACAGCATTGATCATTCCCACCCTTGGGAACCTCCCGGGCATCGACGATGGCTCTGCGCGGCCCCCAACGGCAATCCCGACCGGGATGACCGGTGTACGAGCAGCCGAGCGGCGGCCCCTACCAAGCTTGCGTCGTTCTGCCGTTGGGGAGGCTTCCCTCGACCGCGGCGAGTAGAAGGGGAATCCTCACCGTGTGCCGACCGTCGCGATGTCGGCGGCTCGGGTGGAGTATCGGCTGCTCGGGCCCGTCGAGGTGGTGCGCGAGGGGGCCCCTGTGCGTCTGGGACCACCGAAGGCGCGGGCGTTGTTGGGGTGCCTCGCGTTGTGCGCGGGCGAGGTGGTCTCCACCGGTCGGCTCGTGGACGCGTTGTGGGGCGAGCGGCCGCCTGCGCAGGCTGGACACGCCGTGCAGGTATACGTCGGCGGGTTGCGGAATGCGCTGGAGCCTGGCCGCCTGCCCGGAAGCACCGGCGGTGTGCTGCGCACCCGCGCGCCTGGCTATGTGCTGGACGTCGAGCGCGAGCGGGTGGACGCGCACCGCTTCGCCGCCCTCGTCGAGCGGGCACGGGCCGAACTGGCGGCCGATCGGGCGGAGGGCGCGGTGGAGATGCTGCGGGAGGCGGTCGAGCTGTGGCGGGGCGGCCTCTTGTCCGATGTGTCCGCGGAGGGCTTCGTCGTGCCCGAGGTGGCCCGCTTCGAGGAACTGCGGCTGGTCGCCATCGAGGAGCGGATCGCGGCCGAACTCAGTTTGGGCAGGCACGCGGACGTAGTCGGTGAGCTGACGGCGCTGGTGCGAGAGCATCCGCTGCGCGAGCGGCTGCGCTGGCACCAGATGCTGGCCCTGCACCGGTGCGGGCGGCAAGCCGACGCGCTGGACACGTTCACCGACCTGCGCGGTCGGCTGGCCGATCAGGGGCTTACGCCGGGCCCCGAGCTGGGGCGGCTGCAGATGGCGATCCTGCGCCACGATCCTGGGCTGGCGGCGCCGGGTCGGTCGGTCGCTCCCCTCGTGCCGCGGCCCGAACCCGTGGAGCCGCCTCCAACCTGCGAACCCTCCCCGCTGGTGCGGACGGTCACCGTGGTGCACGCCGCCGTCACCGCCGACCGACCACTGGACGACGACCTGAGCGCGGTACTCGCCGCCCTGCCGGACGGTCTTGCGGCCTGCCTGCGGGCGACCGGTGGTGTCGTCACTCATCGGGAACCGGGATGTGTGACAGCGGCCTTCGGTGGCGGGCGGGCCCACGAGGATGATCCGGAGCGGGGGGTCAGGGCGGCGCTCCAGGTCGTGCGGGAGCTCGACCGACGCGGTCGGGAGATCGCCGAGGCCTGGGACGTCGCGGCGCCGGTGATGCGGGTCGCGGTATGTACCGGCAGGCAGCCTGCCGGTGACGAACGGGCCGGACCTGTCCAAGCCGCGATGTCGCTTGCAGGCGCCGCACCGCCGGGACGGGTGCTCGTAGACGCCACGACCCGGGCCCTCGTGGAGGACCAGTTCTCGTGGGGTGCTCGCGATCCCAGCGGTGCGTGGGAGGTCATCGCCGCGCGTCGGATCTCGGGGAAGGTGCGTGGGCTGCCGGGCAGAGCCACGGCCCTCGTCGGCCGCACGGCCGAGTTCGCCACTTCGCGGACCGTTCTGGACTCTGCGCTGGCGGGCAACGGTGGGCTGCTGTGGTTGTCCGGCGAGGTCGGGCTTGGCAAGACGCGGCTGCTCGAGGAGCTGCGAACGCACGCGGGGCAGGCGCGCTGGCTGCATGGCAACTGCCTGTCGTTCGGGGAGAGCCTGGCGTACTGGCCGGTCAGGGAGCTGCTGTACGACTGGCTCGGGGTTTCCCCGCACGCGCCGGAGCTGCGGGCCCGCGCCCGGCTGCGGACCCGGCTCAGCGGGATCCAGGAAGCAGGCGGGCTCGACACCCGCATCGGTCTGTCCCGCCTGCTCGACTTGCGGCTCGACGGCGATACCGCGCGCCGGGCCCGTGAGCTGTCTCAGGACGCGATGGCGCGGGTCGCGGCTGACGCGCTGGTCGCGGTACTGACCGGGCTCGCCGCCCAGCGCCCGCTGATCGTCGCCGTCGAGGATCTGCACTGGGCCGACACCGGATCGCTGCGGCTGCTTGAGGCGGTGCTGGCCGCAACCGACCGGGCGGCCCTTGCGCTGCTGGTCACGGCCCGTCCCGAACGAGGGCATGCGTCGTGGCGGCTGCGGGAGCTGGCACGTCGCGAGTTCCCTCACCGGATCACCGAGGTCACGCTGGGCCCGCTGTCGGACGACGCGTCCGCGACGCTGCTTTCTGTCCTCGTCGGCCCCGAGGCGGCGGCAGGGGACGTCGGGCGACGGTTGCTGGCCGCTGCCGAGGGCAACCCCTTCTTCCTCGAAGAGCTGGTCCGGTCGCAGCCCGAGTCCGAGGCGGGCATCCCGCCCACTGTCGGGCAGGTACTGGGTGCCCGTATTGCCGGGCTGTCGGTTCCCGCGCAGCACCTGCTCGCCAGCGCGGCGGTGCTCGGGAGGCGGTTCTCCGTGCGGGACGTGGTCGAGATGACCTCGGCCGCGACCTTCCCGGGTGACGCGCTGCGCGAGTTGCTCACCAGCGGCCTGGTGGTCCAGCGCAGCGGCTGGGAGGACCCGGAGTACGAGTTCCGGCATGCGCTGACCCGCGAGGCGGGCTACCGCTCGCTGCTGCCGGAGCGTCGCCGCGAGCTGCACCGGCATGCGGCGCAGGTGCTGCAGCGTCGTCCGGGCCAGCACACGGCGACGACCTCGGGTTCGTTGGCCTGGCACTGGCAGCAGGCAGGCGAGGACGCCCTGGCGATGGCGGAGCATCGTCGTGCCGGGCATGCCGCGGTCGCGATGCACGCGCTCGACGCGGCGGCCCACCACTTCAGCGAGGGGATCGCTGCTGCCCGCCGCCTCGGTCCAGACGTCGACCCGACCATCCGCAACGACCTGCTGCTCGGGTTGGCCCAGGTCGGCAGGCTTTCCGGGGCCGGGGATCCAGGGCGGATGCTGGCCGAGGTGCTGGACGCCGCAACCGCGACCGGCGACGTCGCTGTGCAATGGCAGGCCCGTTACGAACTCGGCTACTGGCTGGGCTATGTGCGCGGCAAGCAGGAGGAGGCTCGTCGCAGCTTCGCGCAGGCGGCCCGGCTCGCCGGGCAGGTGGGTGACACGCCCGGGCAGGTGGCGGCGCTGGCGAAGATCTCCCTGCTGCTGGCCGACGAGCTGAACCTCGTCGCGGCCCTGGCCCAGGCCGACCACGCGCAGCGAGTTGCCGCCGACGCAGGCGACGAGCGGGGCCTGGCCGACGCGCTGGACGCGCGCAAGCTGTGCGCGCTGTATCTCGGCGAGCTCGCGGTGTTCGAGGAGCTGCTGCCCCGACTCGAAGACGTCCTGCGCAGGCACGACGAGCTGTGGACATTGCAGTTCGTGCTGGCCGAGGCGGCCGTGGCCGCCGGAGGTGGGGCGCGGTGGGCCGAAGCCCGGTCCCGGTCGGCTGCCGCCGAGGAGGTCAACAGGCGCTGTGGCGACCGGGTCTGCCTGCCGTTCGTGCTCGCCACCCGCGGGGCGATCGCCCGCAGTTGCGGCGACTACGGCGAGGCGCTGCAGATCGGACGCCGGGCGGTGGCGTCCGCGTCGGGCGGCGCGTGGTGGGCTCCGTGGGCGTGCACCGAGCTCGGGGCGACCCTGCTCGAGCTGCACGACCTGCCCGGCGCCATCGACGTGCTCACGCCCGCGGCAGAGGCGGCGATGTTCCCGGCGCAGCGGGTCCGCAGCCTCGCGCTTCTGGCGTACGCGCACGGAGAGGCCGGGGAGCGGGCCAGGGCAGGGGGCTACCTGCGTCGGGCCGAGGCGCTGTTGGCGACGGTGGCCGCGCCGACCGGCAAGGCGTACCTGTTCGGTGCGGACGCGGTGTTCGCCTGTGCCGCGCTGCGTCTGGAGTCCGGTGAGGTCAGGGCCGCCGAGAAGCTGCTGCACCCGATTCTCGAGGCTGCCGAGCGCAGCGGTTGGCAGGAGCCTCTGGCGCGGGGCCTGCTGCTCGTCGCGCGGTGCCGTCGGGCGGCAGGTGATCCGAGCTCGGCGCGCGAGTACGCCGAAAAGGCACTGCAGGTGGCTTCGGCTGCCGAACTGCCGGGGGTGGCCTGGCAGGCGCGCGCGCACCTGGCAGGCGTGACAGGTGGTGAACGGTTGCTCGGCGCGGCCCGACGCGATGTCGTGGACCTGGCCGGGGCGATACCCGACGCCGACCTGCGCACGGCGTTCGCCGCTACCGCACTAGGGAAGGTCGACGCCATGGCCTGCGGGCCGGGTTGAGCGCTACCCGCCGAGCGCGAAACGACTCAGCTCGTCGTCGAAGCGGTGGGGGTTCTCGACGAACGGGGCATGCCCGGCGCGAGGGTAGACCGACAGTTTCGCTCCCGGAATCCGGTCGGCCAGCCGCCGCGAGGCCTCCGGGGCAAGGATGCGATCCTGGGCACCCTGCGTGACCAGCACCGGAACCTGCAGCCCTGCCACCACGTCGTCGTTGTCGAGGGTGCGGGCGAGGAGGTCAGCGCGGACGTTCGGCGGGACCACGAGGTTGAACCCGAGCGTACGGAAGTGCTGCTCGGCTGGGAGCGGCTTCTCGAACGCCAACCCGAGAAGGGCCTGGACCGCCTCGACCGCCGTCCCGACCACGCTCGACGTCAGGCCCGGCACCAGAGCGAACACCGCGGGGCTGATCGCCTCTTGCGCTGCCGGGGTCCCGAGCGTCGTCCACGGACAGACGAACTGCACTCCGTGCAGCGGTGTGTCGGGATGGAACCGCAGGTAGTCACAGATCACCAACCCGCCGTAGGACCACCCCACGAGGACCGGCCGGTCCAGCCCGAGCTGGCCTATCACGGCCTGGACGTCCTCGGCCCACAGCCGAGAGTCTCCGTACACACCGGTCGGCTTGTCGGAGCGGCCGTGGCCACGCAGATCCATCGCCAGCAGTCGCAGCGGCCCGCCGAGGCGGCGAGAGCCGAGCTGGCGGATCCAGGACAGGAACGACTGGGAGTAGCCGTGGATGAACAGGACAGGCTGACCGTGCGGGTTGCCTGCCTCGCGTACGTGCAGGCGCACCCCACCCCCGCCGGGGATCACGTGATCGGTCACGACCGCACCTCCTCCCGGCACGGCCGGGACCGCCCGCGGTTCCGGGCCACGGCCCCGGCCGAACCGGCTCATGCCATGACGTAGTGGAACTCGGACTGGGTGGACTGCCGCCCGGTGAACTGCATACCGTGGTCGGCCTCGCCCATCTGGTAGCGCACTACCTTGCCGGGGTAGGCGGGCGAGCCCAGCACCGGCGCGACAACCGCGTCGTTGAGCGTTGTCGGATCACCCGCCAATGAGCGGTAGCCCTCCACCTCGCCCTCGAACAGCGCGCCGACCCGGAACTGGCCGCTGCCCTTCGCGACGTCGAAGTCGATCGAGGTCCGCTGCACCCCCATCACTTCGCCGACCAGAGCGGCCAGATCGGCCAACGCACCACCCTCCTTGCCCGTGAACGCGGCGAGGAGGGCCTCCTGTTGGGCGTCAGCCGCGCGATCGTCGACAAGAACCAGCAGCTTGACGTTGCCGTCGAAGACGTTGCCCGGGAGGTGGCCGACGAAGCCCAGGTTGAGCCCGCCGACGTCCACCCCACCCACGTGTCCGCGGTCGAAGTGGAACACCCAGCTGAAGTCGCAGGTCCCGCCGTCCGGGTCGAGCCCGGACCAGCACGGGCAGTACGTCTGGCAGGTGCAGATCTCCTGCAACCGGCCCTCGAGGTCGTATCCCATCGTGTGCTCCTCTCTCGGATGCTTGCCAGATGAACGGCTCTCAGCCCATGGGCATGGGCATGGGCGCCGGATCGGTCCCACCGATCCCGATGACGGCGAAGATCACCGCGGCCAACAGCAGCGCGATCCCGACTGGCCCCGCGATGCGCTGCCCCCACCGGGCCAGCTTCTCGGCGACCATGACCGCGGTCAGCCCGAGCATCCACACCAGCCCGCCGACCCCGGTCGCGAACATCACCAACATCAGCGCCCAGCAACAGCCGACGCAGGACAGGGCGTGCCGCACCCCGATCGACCAGGCGGCGCCGCGGCCGCGCCGGTAGTGCGCGAACAGAAACGCCCGCGGATCACGGCAGAGCGTCAGGCACCGGCGTTTGAGCGGGGCGAACTGGAACGCCCCGGCCAGCGCGAGCGCGCCCGCCAGCACGAGGTCAGGCTGGACGCCGCGGGTCAGGTGCGCGACGGTCGCGGCGGCGGCCAACCCGATCCCGCCGAAGCCGAGCCACACCGCGGCATAGGCACAGAAGAACGCCACCTGTGCCCCCGAACCACCCTGCCGCGCCGCGACCACACCGAACGTCCGAGCGAAGGGAACCGTCGTGGGCAGCATCATCGCCGCGACCATCACCAGCCAGCCGCCGGTGAACGCCGCCAGGGTGGGCACGGGCGCCGTCCGGCCATGCGCGAGTCCCTGCGCCGCCATCGCGGGCATCCCGAGCATCCAGCCCGGGACGAGTACCAGCGCGAGCATCGCGGCCCAACCCACAGCGGTGAGGGTCCAGAGGATCGCCGCCGGATCGGGCCGGGGGCGCCTTGTTGCAGAGACCGACATCGTGTCCTCCTCGGTCGAGAGGTACCGGCAGGACGACGATGGACCGGCGCACTCAACGACCGCTGTGTCATCGGCTCAACTCCGTCTCGCGGGTGCCCGGCAAGTTCGATGCGACCGGATCTATCGGCAGTGCTTCCGGAGGCGTCGGCGCGCTTCCGGCGGTTGCCCAGCGCGGTGAGGGTGGGCTGTCGGCGCAGCGGACCAAGTGGGTGATCGAGCCGCGTCGGAGGCGCGAGATCACCGATCACCTTGGCTGCGGCGAAAGGGCGGTGAAGTCGGAGCTTGCAGCTTTCCCGGCATCAGTGAGTTGTCAGGAGGTCGGGATGAGGTCGACGGACCGGGGAGTACATCCCGCGGGAGCAGCGCGACGCTACGACGCGATCGTCGTCGGCGCCCGGTGCGACTGCGCCGCAACCGCCATGCTGCCCGACAGGTCCGCGATCTGGGCATGATCCGCGTCGTTGAGTGTGCTGACCCGGCGGTGGCCACCCTGCTCTCCCGAGACCGCACCTTGCGCGGCATGTGCCGCCGGATCGGTGCGCGCCACCCGATGCTCGATCCCGCGGCCGAACAGAAGGCCCGCTCCGACCTGCGCACGCTCGGCTGTCTCCTCGGCCCGCCTCGGCCGTGCGCAAGGAGCGACTCCCCGCTCCGCTCACTCGTCGGCTGGACGGTCGGCCTCTCGCGATCACCTTCGTCACCGTCGGCGAACTCACCCATTTGACCTTCACGCATTCGATCCGTGACGCTGAGACCAGCGGGGCGGATGCCCTGTGGCCCGATCGGCTCCGATGGGAGGAACAGGAGGCCTGGCCACTGTTTGGACAAGACGATCTACGGCTGGAGCGTCTGTCGACCCGCGAGCGGGCCTTGCGCGGAGTACCGGCCCTGGCGGCGTAGAGAGCTCGCCGAAGAAGCTGGTCTCGGCGTTCCACCCGGGGGGCGTCGCGTCGTTGCCACAGCAGGTCCGGGGCCTCGGCCAGAGCGAGTGCCGGGCCGTCGCGCGCTGTACTCCTGGCCGCGTCGGCGCCTGCATCTCCGACTCACCGTTGGCGAGTCAGTCCAGAGTGCCCAGGCCGTGCGGCCGGCAGCACCGCTTGTACTGGCGGCCCGAGCCGCACCAGCAGGCTGCGGCCCGTGCGGGTGGCCACGGCGTCATGGTGGGTTGGGTGCGCATGTCCGGGTAGCTGGTCAGATCGTTCGATGTTGGATTGTTGATGCGCTTTTCTCGGAGAAAGGCTTCGAGGCCGTGGACATCACCGGGTGTCTGGTTGACCCTGTGGCCTGCGCGCGAGACGAATGCGCAGTGTCGTTCGATCCGTCGCCGGTGCTCGTCCCAGGTCGTTCCGACATCGACCGCCAGGTGTGGCCAGCGGGCAAGAAGTCTGTGGTGCTCGGTCTCCGGCCAGAAGACGGACAGCACCGTTGCGGAGTGGTGGTATGTGCCGTCCGCTCCGAGGGGAGCCCATGTTGCGTTGTCCATCGGTACCATGCGCACGATCGTAGGGAGCGCGCGTGGACTACCGCCCGGCGCCGGGGTGCGGTCCACGTTCACACCGAGGATCCGCACCACGTCGACTTCAGCCATGCGAGGTCGGTCTCGGCGTGGTGCCGGGCGGTCGATGCGCGCGTGAACAGCTCGTCGGTCTTGGTCAGCAGCAAGGTGTACGGACGTCCCTGCCGCTGGGTCTGGTGACGTACCGGTAGCCCGGCTGAGTCGATCAGGTTGTGCAGGTGTCGGCGTCCGTCTGCCGCAAGTGGCCACGCGAAGTCCTGGCGCGAGCGTGAGCTGAGGAACGTTTCGAGCGTGTCACACAAGCCGCATCCGCATCCGGTCCAATCGATCGACCAGTCGTCCTCCTCACGCGGCGGCCGCGCGATGATCGTTTCGAGGCGCTGTGCGCTGTCCCGGGCGATGGCATCGAGCCCTGCCGCTTGCTGCGCGTGCGCCAGCCGCAGCGCCGGCATCAGGCACTCCAGGACGTGGTCCCCGTATCCGCGCAGCGCTTCGGCGATCTCGTCGCGCAGTGTGTCGTCGGCCGTCCCGAGCAGGCTGACCAGCGGTGAGCTCAGCTTCGCCAGCTCCGGCCTGCGGTGCTCGGTCCGCGCATAGTCAATCCAGACTCGGAGCTGGCCATCGATCGTGCGCCAGGCCCCGGAGACCAGCAGCTGCGCCACTGTCGGCCGCCCGGCAGCACGCAATGCCGGGCACAGCCCGGACAGGCTGTTGTCGACCCATTCGCACAGACCGGTTCCGTGGCGGTGATCCGGCCCGAACCACCCGTCGACGACGCTGCGGGTCCATTCTTCCCCGTACCGGCTTGCCGCCGCCGCCAGCCCACCCGCGTGCTCGGACGCGAGCGTCTCGATACGAAACGGCTCGAGCAGCATCGCCGCCGTCCCGGCTGCGTCGAGCCCGGCTGCCACGTCCAGGGCCACGCCGAGCAGCTCAGCATGAGACCCGACCCTCTTCCAGAACGGTGCGAGCGACTCCGCCGCGGCACGTGCACCATCCACGTCTCCGGCCTGGATGCGGTGGCGAAGCGTGTCCAGAGCCCACCGCGATCCGGCCTCGGCGCGCGCGGCGAAGGCTCGGTCCCGCGGCCACACGACAACCGCGGCCCGCCGGTACCACCGATCCAGCGTGTTGCCGTAGTTGCCCATGTAGCCCTCGTACTCGGACTGGTAGGGCACGAGATCCACGGTCGGGGTGGTGGCGCACACCTCGTCGTCGCGGATGTGGAGCGTGATCGGCTCGCCGCTCGTGCCATCGGGATTGGTCCACCAGCCAAGGGTGATCTCATCGTCGATCAGGTCGTTGAGCTCGAAGGCGGTGGGGTCCTCGTCCGCGACCTCGTAGTAGTCGTCGTAGTAGCCGCGTCGGGCGTCTCCCGCGGGCAGGGCGTCCCAGGTCTCCTTGACCTCGGCGAGCGCGAGTACCGCCTCGCACCCGGCCCGATCTGCCGCAGCGCGCACCAGCCGGGCACGCTCCTCGTCGGCGCCTTTGAGCCGACGCCAGTTCAGGCCCCGCTGGGTGTACTCGTGGTCGAGCAGGAAGACCAGCCGGTTCGGTGGGTCGAGGTCGCGGCTTCCGTACCTCGGGGCGGCTGGTGTCGTGAAGTGTTCGGTGAGGCAGTGCACCAGCTCGGTGGTGGGGTCTGCCTCCGGAGCCGGGGTGTCGGCGGCGGAGAGCAGGTTGAACGTGAGCGTCACCCGATACCCGGACCTGACCGGTGTGACCTGGTGACGGCAGTCGGCGTAGAACGCGACGAGGGCCAGCTCGTCCTTCGAGGCGCGGTAGGTCTTGCTCTGCCCGGCGTGGTCGATGACGAGCTCCCCGCCGGTGTGCGCCGACGGCAGCGACACCACCAGCGTGCCCACCATCGCGTCGTGCTTCTCCGAGTCCTGGTGGGGGAGGAAGAACTGGCCCTTGCCGTACACCAGCATCGAGTGCAGCTCGGCCCGCAGCCGCGAGGTGCCCGGGAGTCCGAGCTCGTCACGGAAGTGCTCCAGGGCACGTTCCATCTGCGCTGTCCAGCCGGGTCCGCCGAGCGTGACCTGGTCCGGGATGATCTCCCAAGTGTCGCGGACGCTGGTGTCGGTCAGCGTCTCCTCCGCCCGCCCGAACATCGCAGGCCGCGCCACCGCGATCAGCTTCTTCGCCATGGGCGCGCGGACCGGAAGGCGCACCGGCCCGACGCCTGACACCTCGAGCTGGAGGACATCCGCCGACGCAGGCAGATGGGCGCTGAACGACCCAGCAGGCCCGGAATCGTCGAGCAGTCGCGCCAGCCGCTCCCGCGCCGTCTTCGTCATGGCCAGACTGTAACGACGGTCGGGACAGACTCAGGCGGTGGCCGCTTGTCGGCACGGAGGCCAAGCAGGTGCTCCTGGCGGCCGACGAGGGCAACAGGATCGTCGCGGCGTAGGCAAGTGCCACTGTCGCGCCTCGCCAGCAAACCACGCGCCATTCCGGTCCGGCTGCTGGTCCTGGGCGCTGTCAGGCGACGACCGACGTCGTCGCCGTGGATCGTCGTGGCGGTGGCTGAGCGGCCTCCTCGAGAGGTTTCGTGGTATCGACAAGCCGCGATGCATCGCGGGTTCGACCAGTTCGCAGATTCCCCTGGTGGTGCCCCGGCAGGATTCGAACCTGCGCTCCCGCATCCGGAGTCCGGTCAACCACGCGATCCTGAAGGCCTCCGAGCGCCCTACCAGGGCCTTCACGTCGCCGGTCGTGTCCCTCGTGACCTCCTGTGGTCGGTGGTTCGTTCCACGCGACATTCCACGACGAAGATCGTCACCGCAGCAGTTCGAGGCCTTCGTGCTCGGCGTAGTCGACGTAGTCCTTGATGTTGAGCGTTGCCAGCGGGAGCTCGCGGACGAGACAGCAGGCGGCGATCCAGCTGTCGTTGACCGGCCGGGGACGGCCGCGGAGCTGAGCGTGGGCCTGGATCTCCCCCCAGATCCTGGCGACGCGCTGGCTGTAGGGCAGGACGACGACGCGGGCGAAGAACCGGTCGAGTCCTGCTCTGCGTTGTGGGCCCCAGTGTCGGATGAAGGTCCATTGCGTGAGCTCGCCGACGGTGACGAAGGTGATCGCAAGTGGCCGACCGCTCAGCCGGGAAACCAGCGGACCGGGCAGCCGTTCCTTCAGCAGGGCCGAGGAGACGTCGGTGTCCAGGACGACCGGGATCACGCCATACCGGCGCGTCGCGAGGCGTAAAGGTCAGCGATGAAGGCGTCGTATTCCTCGTCGGTCTCCCACAGGTCGGGCTGCGCCAGTTCAGCGAGCGACCCTGCGGGCGTGACGCCCTGCCGCTTCGCGAGTTCGTCGAACGAGAGGTCGTCCTCCGGCGGCCAAGCCTCCGGCTGCTTATCGAGCGTGGTCATGGCCATCACCTCCGCCTCCGTTGATCCCATCGTGCCACGCGGGCCGGCTTCGGTGAGGAACTGGACAACACGACGAGCCCGGCCAGGAAGATTCGCATCGTCTCCAGGCTGCGCGGACCCCACTTTCGCACGAGGGTCCATTTCGTCAGCTCGCCGACGGTGACGAACGTGATCGCCAGGACCTGCCCTGCGAGTTGGCGCGCCACTGCGTCTGGTGCGCGGCGGCGCAGTAGGGCCGAGGCGTCGTCGGTGTCGAGGACGACGAGGCTCACGCGAGGTCGGCGCGCCGGGAGGCGTAGAGGTCGGCGAGGAAGGCCTCGTACTCCTCGTCCGACTCGAACGGATCGACATCGGCCGCCAACTCGTTGACGGACGTGATCGGTCGTATGCCTTGGCGGCGAACGAGTTCGTCGGTCGAGACGAAGTCGTCATGCGGCCAGCGCGCGTCGTGCTCCGGGTTCGTGGTCACCGGTTCACCTCCGATCGTCGGGTGCCCATCGTCTCACCCGGTGGCACCGGGCGGCGTCTGCGCGGCGTCTGTGTCGCTGGTTCTGGTTGGGCGATCGAGCGCGGATCCATCTGGCTGATACGGCGCTTGTCATCATGTCGTTGGGCCGACGGAGTAGCCGAGCTTCCGCAGCGCGGCGCGCGCCTTCGGTTCTACGGCTGGATCAAGTAGCAGGTGCCGTTCGCCGATGCGGCTGCAGAGGCCGCGCATGGAGCGGTCTCGGGCGAGCAGGGTGGCCACCGCCGGGTCGGCGCATTCGATGACGCGGAGCAGGCCCAGGTCGCGGACCTGTCCCGCGCGCCCTCGACGTCGGCAAGCAGCCCGCGGACCGTCGACGGGACGCCATGCACGGCGCGCTCGTCCAGGAAGGTGGCGAGCTCACGGGCGAGCGGCCTGCGTCGACAGCCGCCATGAGGCTCGCCGTCGTCAGTGTCCACACTTGGTCGGAGGTGCGGGTGGTGAAGGTATCGAGCACGATCCGGTCTGCCTGGGTGAGGTCGGTGGTGACGATGTCGAAGTTGGCGAGCACCTGGAGGGTGCGGCGTACGGCGGCGGGCGGTGCGGGTGCGTACGTGGTGGCCAGACCTGTCGCGTAGGCGCCGAGGGGTGTTCGTCGCACAGCCAGGAGCCCGTCGTAGCGGCTCAGCGCGTCGATCCAGTCCGCGCCCCACATGTGCCGGAAGTCGTGGCGGGCGTGGGCGGGCGGAACGTAGTCGACATCGAGCAATCCGAGGGTGGCGGCGTATTCGAAAAGAATGGCGAGGGTGTAGCGGCCTTCGAGGATCGGCCAGTCGTGGTACCCCTCGTAGCCGAGGCTGCCGTATTCCGGATCGCCGAGATACAGCCTCCAGAGCCCGCGTTCCGAACGGGCGATCGTCGGGCTCGCGCCTGCGTTGCGCATTTTGGCGAACAACTCGTCGACACCGATCCATTCGTCGCGCGGGCAGAGGCCGAGCGCGGCCACCACGGCGTGGCGTCGCGGCCCGGCCGCAGTGAGTGCGGCAGCCGACCGCTGGCCCTTGATCTGTTCCACACGGCTGAGCTCGTCGAGCGGGGCGTGCCGAGGCCAGCGTTCCCACAGTCCACGGATCACCTCGTGGGCGGGCTGGCCGAGTGCCTTACGACCCTTCGGCGTCAGGGCGAGCCGGGTGCCGTCCCGCGCGAGCGCGCCTGCCTGCAGCAGCAGCGGCCAGGCGAAGGACACGATGGGCTCGTCGGTATAGAAGTCACCATTGACGAGCACGTCAGCGACCGCGCGCACCGTGGCCGCCGACGGGCGGTGCGTCTTCTCGCTGCACCGCAGCTTCCCGGCGGCACACAGCTGCAAGACGGTGGTCAGATTGCCGTGTGCCTCTTGCTCGGTCGCCTGACCTCGGACGACGCGGTGGCCTCGGAGCCCATGGCCGCACCGTATCGAGGCCGCGCGACGAGGGCGCGGACGGTAGGTTCCATCGCCCTGTCGCCACGACGCGTTGCGCCAGGAGCGAACGCGAGCCGGTGGGGAGCAAGTGGTCGTCGATGGGCGCTTCTGTCCGCTGCGCGCCACCTGACCCACCGCATATGCTGCTCAGCCGTCGTCACAGGACTGATGGGTCGCACCACCAAATTCGGCGAGGGCAGTCGATGTCGAACTCCCGTCTCGAAGAGCGCGTCACGCGAGCCGCCGAGGCGACGCTGGCCGAGCAGTGCTATGTCAGCGCGATCGACGTGCTGCTTCGCCTCGGCTGGCTGGCGCTGTCACATCTGGACTTGTGGCGCCAGGGTCGGGTCGAGTGCCTGGAGCGGATGGTCCAGGCAGGGCTCGGCAAGCAGTCGACCGCGATGAGCACACTGCGTACCTGGGCCACCCGACGGGGGTTGACGCCAAGCGAAACGCTGTATGTGGCACGGACCCGCGATCGACGCCTGCTGCGATTCAGCGTCAGCGGTAAGCAGGATATTGAACTGGCCTACCGCACGCATTGGGTGTCTCCCGATCTTTCCGCCGCGAAGGCTGAGCGGTTACGCGCTGCTATGAACCAGCCGCCGGACCTGGTCGTCGTCGCGCCGTTGGACGAGTGGACGTGCGCTGCCTGCTCCACGACCGGTAACGACCTGCTCCTCATGCACGACGACGAGCCGCACTGCATGCGCTGCACCCATCTCGACCACCTCGTCTTCCTTCCAGCCGGTGTCGCCAAACGTACCCGGCAGGCGCATCGAGCGAGCAGGCTGACCGCAGTCGTGGTCCGCTTCAGCCGCACCCGCAAGCGCTACGAACGGCAAGGCCTGCTCGTGGAACCCGACGCTCTGGATCCGCCGACGACGATGGTGCCGTGATCGCGTTCAGTCCGGCTCGCATCGCCCGGCAAACGCTGCAAGAAGATCACCAGTCGCTGCTGTGGATGACGGCGGACCCGCGCGGGTTCATTTCCAGCGGGCGACTTCTGTGGTCAATGCGTCGGCCAGTTGCGTGCGCCACGGCTCGGCGTATTCGGCGCGTTCGGCGAGCCAGTTCACCCAGTCCGGGAGCAGGGCGGTTGCGGTGCGAGTCAGCTCGTCGTCAATCCAGTCGGCGATCAGCTCGCACTGGTGGTGCAACCGCGCCGGAGAGACCGAGTACCGCGTTTCGGGGATCACGCCGGACATCCACTCGTCGGCCAGGGCTGCAGCGGCCTCACGATCAGGCTCGGCGCCGTGTCGCCCGCGGAACCATTGCGCGAACTCGTCGACCGTTGGGTCGGTGTCCACGTCGTACAGGGAGACGGCCACGATCGGGCCCGTCCCGGATCGGCGCAGGGCTGTTCGCAGCTCGGCCAGCCGTCGTTGCGCGCCGAACCAGTTGTCGGTGACCGAGCGGTCCGGGATCGCGGGCAGCGACGTCTCGTCCATGTCCAGGTGGACGAGGCAGCCCAGCTGATCGGCGTGGTCCACAGGCTGCACACGGGCGTCCGCCGCCGCGTCACCGACTCTCTGCCGCCACGCGGCGGCCGCCTGCTCCATGTCGTCGAAGTCGCCTGCACCAACCACGACGTTGTAGAAGTCGGTGTCGACGTCGAACAGGAAGACCGACCGGTCGCGGCCGCCGTAGGAGAACCCGGCGATGACGCCGTAGCGGGTGCCCCATACGTCGCGCAGCCGGACCACGTCGCCGTCGGCCCTGAGCCGCCGCACGTCCAGGGGCCAGCGTGGCCCAGCGTCCTGCGCGGGCACTCGGCCGATGAGCTTGCGCAGTCGATTGGTGGCCGCGAGCGCTGGCTGCGCCGCGTCGGGGGTGCCGATCGCGGCCAGGCCGTGCAGCAGTCGAAACGGTACCTCCCAAGCGCCACCGTCGGCCTGCTCGCGCACCCGGGACTCGGTGGCGGAAACAAGTTCGGCGAACCAGCGGTCGAACCACAGGCCGGACTTCTCGGCCACCAACACCTGATGCAGCTGGTCACCGATCAGCTGTGAGGTAATCCGCTCCAGGGCTCGCGGGTGCTGGGCCTCGAGCACGACGTGCGCCTGGCCGAGGACGGCGGCGATAGCCGGATCGAACCACTGCCCGCGCACTGACGGCGAGCCCAGCTGCTCGATCAACGTCGACAGGGCCGAGCGGGGCCGATCCAGGACGGCGGCCCGGCCCGTGGCGCGACCACCGGAGCTGGTCGAGGTCTTCTTTCCACGCCTGCCGCGCGACACGGGGGACATTGCTGCGACCGTAGACGTTGCCCGCCCGTATCTGCCGCTAGTGTCTCGTGATTCTGAGTGCTTGCGCCGTCCCGCATGTACTCATATAATTCCGAGGTGGACCTGAATGAAGATCAGCGTACTCAGCTGCGAACACTGATGAACAGTCCGAGTGTTTCGGCGGACGTTGCAACACGAGCGCGCATCGTGTTGTGGCATGCGGAGAATCGGCCCCGGAAAGAGGTTGCCGAACTTGCAGGCGTGTCTCGACCCACGGTGGATCTGTGGGTCGGTCGTTTCATGGATGATGGTATCGCGGGGCTGTCAGGTCGGAAACGAGGTGCGGCGAGAGAGCAGATGAGCCCTCGGATTCGGGCGCGGATCCTGGCGTTGACCCGGACGAGCCCACCGGCTGAGACAGGCTTGTCGCACTGGTCGAGCCGGGAGATGGCCGACTACGTGCGGCGGACCGAGAACACCTACGTGTCACACCACTACGTGGCGAAGCTGTGGCGCGAAAACGGGCTGAAGCCGCACCGTCAAGGCACCTTCAAGGTCAGCCGAGACCCGGCGTTCGCCGAGAAGGTCGCCGACATCGTCGGGCTGTACCTCGACCCACCCGGAGGTGCCGTGGTCCTCTCGATCGACGAGAAAACGCAGATCCAAGCCCTGGACCGCACCCAGCCGACGCTGCCGATGACCTTCGGCGCCACCGAGCAGCGCACCGCCGACTACGTCCGGCACGGCACCACCAACCTGTTCGCGTCGCTGAACGTCGGCACCGGCGAGGTGTTCGGGCTCTGCTCCTCAACTCGCGACGGCGCCGAGTTCCTCGGGTTCCTCAAGAAGGCCGTCAAGCCGCACGCCGGCAAGGATGTCCACGTCGTCCTGGACAACCTGTCCACCCACAACACCCCGGACGTCCAGGACTGGCTGAAACTCAACCCGAACGTCACCTTCCACTTCACGCCGACCGGCTCATCATGGCTGAACCAAGTAGAAATATGGTTCGGCAACATCACTCGCCAATCCATCCGCCGCGGCACCTTCAGCTCCGTCAAAGTATTGATCAACCAGATCCGCGACTACATCGACCACTGGAACGCCAACGCGAAGCCATTCGTCTGGACCGCCACCGCCGACGACATCCTCGCCAAGGTCAGAATCGTGCAGGCCAGCATCAAGAAGCTTGTCGACAACAATGCCAAATAAAAGAAAATAGGATTACGAGACACTAGGGCCCCCAGATTGCGGATATCCCAGGCGACGGCGGCCAGCGCGGCAAGTGCCCCGCACTCAGGTTCCGTAGGGCGTGTACGGACCGTGACACGACGAAGGTGGGGCATCATCGAAGCTCCTCAGAGCACGCGGAGCACCGCCCTGATGGGCGGACCACCTCTCCTCGAATACTTCGGTCGATCAGCCGTCAAGATCGCCGATCTGGCCTTCTGACCTGCGGTGATGCGACAGGCAGCGGATGTGCTCGTAGTTCGGGCCCCGGCACGCAGCCCGTTGTGGAACGGGGCGTGGAATGAGTTCGTTCCACGGGACTTGCCACGAAGACGCACAGAACGGTCAAAAGCTTCAATACGGACCGTGACTGAAAGTGATAACTGCAGGTCAAGAGTGGTGCCCCCGGCAGGATTCGAACCTGCGCTCCCGCCTCCGGAGTCCGGTCAACCACGAGGTCCACGGCGGCCTTGGATGTTCTACCTGGGCCTTCAGATCGCCGGTCGTGTCCCTGATGACCTCCCGCGCGCCGTAGTTCGTTCCACGAGACATTCCACGACGAAGATCGTCATCGGAGCAGTTCGAGACCTTCGTGCTGCTCGAAGTCTTCGAAGTCCTTGATGTTGAGCGTCGCCAGCGGGACGTCGCGGACGAGGCAGCATGCGGCAATCCAGCTGTCGTTCGTTGGTCAGGGCCTGCCGCGGAGCTGCGCATAAGCTTGGATCTCGCCCCAACGGGCGGCGACACGTCGGTCGTAGGGAAGGACGAGGAGCCCAGCCAGGAAGATCCGCATCGTTTCCAGGTTGCGTGGACCCCAGCGACGCACGAGCGTCCACTTGGTCAGCTCGCCGTAGGTGACGAAGGTAATGCCCACGGTGTGGTCGGCAAGGCGACGGATGAGAACGGTGGGGGTACGGCGGCGCAGGCGCGTGGAGGCGACGTCGGTATCGACGGCGACGAGGCTCATGCGAGGCCGGCGCGCCGAGAGGCGTAGAGGTCGGCCAGGAAGGCCTCGTACTCTTCGTCGGACTCGAACGGGTCCTCAGCCGCGGCCAACTCCTCCACCGACTTGATCGGGAGGATGCCCTGCTGGCGGGCCAGTTCCTCTG
Organism: uncultured Actinomycetota bacterium; assembly: GCA_963750095.1. Lineage (GTDB taxonomy): Bacteria > Actinomycetota > Actinomycetes > Mycobacteriales > Pseudonocardiaceae > Pseudonocardia. The sequence goes on from CAVVPJ010000005.1 coordinate 22,321, forward strand.
TGGGAACGAAGTCGTCCGCTGGCCACTGCTCGGGACGATCAGGTGTGCTGGTCACGGGTCACCTCCGGTCGAGCACATCGTGCCATGTCGCCCTGGCGAATCACGGCAAGAGCAGGTCGAGGCGGCCACTCGAACCTACCTGCGGTCGTGGGGATCCGTGTGGCGAGTAGGCGCTCCGAAGGCCGCTGCACGAGCCCATCGTGGGTTGATGAGTTCGCCCGCCTTGTCGAGCTCGACGAGCGTCCGGTCGACGTCGAGCTCTCGGACGAGCCGGGCTGTCACGCGGTGGAGGTTGGCCAACCGATCTGACGCCGGAGAGGACGGGTCCTCGAGATCGGCCGCGAACTTGGTGAACCACCGCGAAAATCGATCCTCGTAGGTGGTGGCAAAACTGGCGAAGCTAATGCAACCGGTCTCAACTCCGTCTTGGCGCATCATCTCGCCGATGGCGCGCTGTTCTTCTCTCCACAACATCAGGCGTGATGTGGTGAAGTTGTTCGGATCCTTCCTGTCGAACTCGTCTGCGGCGAGCGTCCAGGCGATATCGCCTATCGCCTTACTTACGGCAACGGTCGCCTGATCGCTTGCGAAGCGCAGGCGGTCGGAAAATCCGTAGACGATTTCGACCCAGGCGAAGTATTGAGCAAATCGGAAGAGGGTACTTGACAGCGCCAGCTCGCGCTTATGGTTGTCCCCAAGATAGGCAAAGAAGTTATCGTTTCGGATATTGTTGAGGCGCCTCCCGAGTTCATCTGCTGCCGCAAGTAGGGGTGCTCGATACCTGTCGAGCTGTTCGCGGGCGGCCAGACGACGCTCATGACGCTTCTCGCGCGCATCCCAGATAATCTTGCCGATAGCAAGTGCAAGGCTCACAAATGCGGCAATCAGTGCGGTTATGACGGGGATTTCCATGGGGGAATTCGACGGTTCGTCGTCCTCCTCGTCAAGCGCGAATCGCCGACCGGTGTCAAGTAAGCGATCTCGGACCCGCAGCGTCTCGCCAGACAGTCACGCTGCACAGGAAACCGCCGTCTGACGGCGCGCCCGGGCCGCCCGTCGTCGAAGTGGCAAGGACAACGGGGGGCGACCCGCCCCGACCTCCGAGAGAGGCCGTGAGGCTCCCACCGATCGATCGACGTCGTGTCACGTGAACTGTCTACTCAGTGTCACCACTTGCCGGGTGTGACGTCCTGCGGTCTCGTCGAGGCCATATGGAGCACCGCCCCACAGGAGCGGTCGACACCGCCCCGAATACTTCGGTCGATCAGCTGACAAGATCGCCGATCTGGACCGCTGACCTGCGAAGATGTGACAGGCGGTGAACGCGGTCGGCTTTGCGGGCTTTGACGCGAAGCCGCCGTGGAACGGCGCGTGGAATGAGTTCGTTCCACGAGACATTCCACGAAGATGGGCGAATCGGTTATAAGCGGCAGAACGGATGGTCACTGATAGCGATCCTCGCAGGTCAGGCGTGGTGCCCCCGGCAGGATTCGAACCTGCGCTCCCGCCTCCGGAGGGCGGTGCTCTATCCCCTGAGCTACGGGGGCCACTGGGAAGAACCCTAGCGCACGTGTGCACCGCGACGGCGGGGGCGTCCCGCCTCCGTACCGGTCGGCCCTCTTGCCCGCGGCCGCGGCGGGGAGGAGGGTGTGCCGCCGCGTCGGCGGGGAGGCGCGGCATCGCCGTCGAGGAGGACGTCGTGACGAAGTTCCTGGTGCTGTACCGGGCGAAGATGCCGGCGTCAGAACAGATGAGCCAGGGGAGCCCGAGCAGGCCCGGGCCTGCATGGAGGCGTGGATGGCCTGGGCGCGGCGGGCCGGGGACGCGATCATCCATCTCGGGTCGCGGCTCGGCGTGGTCGAGGCGGCCGGGGACAGCGGGGACCCGATCGGCGGCCTCTCGATCCTGCACGTCGAGTCAGCCGACGCGCTCTCCGAAGTGCTCGCCGGTCACCCGCACACCGAGTGGAGCGGCACGATCGAGGTCCTCGAGCTCCTCGCCATGCCCGGCATGTGACGAGGCGGATGGTGGTCGAGCTCATCCGCCCCGCCGCTGGGGACGAGATCGAGTTGGTGCTTGAGCCCTGGCGAAGTCGTCCTCGCAGACCGTCTTGGCGCCTCGCAGAGTCCCGGGGCTCTGCGAGGCGCACAACTGCTCTGCGACGTCCTTCCCGGCCGCCGGCGTGCGCCCAGGGTCGGTTTGCCCTCCTACGCCGCGAGGGGTGCGCCGCCGCGCGCGGCGAGCAGCTGCTTGAGGTACTGCGCCTCGGCGGTCTGTGCGCTGAGCATCTGCGTGGCGAGGTTGCGCACCGGCTCCTGCGCCGCGTTCTGCGCCGCGTAGCTCAGCATCCCCGCCCCGCCCTCGTGGTGGCGCAGCATGAGCTGAAGGAACAGCACGTCGAGCTCCTTGCCCGACGACGCGCGCAGCTTCTTCAGCTCGTCCGCGCTCGCCATCCCGGGCATCGTCGGGACGCCCGCCGAGGTGACGGTGTGGTCGTGCCCCCCGGTCGGCGACCCGGCCATCCACGTCATGTACGCCCGGCCCACCGGCTGGGCCGATGCACCCCAGAGCTCGAGCCACCCCTGCATCCGGCCGATCTGACCGGCCTGGGTGCTCTGGATGTCGTAGGCCAGCTGGCGCAGCTTGGGATCGGTCGTGTGCTCCTGCTCCCACGTCGCCATCTCGACGGCCTGCTGGTGGTGCACGCTCATGTCCTGCAGGAACCCGACGTCGACGGAGTCGGCCGCGGGCACCTCGGGCTGCCCCGAACGGCCGATGAGAAGCCCTCCGGTGGCCCCGACGAGCAGGAGCACCAGCGCGGCCGCCGCGATGACGAACGGGCGCACCCAGCGCGGCTCCCGGACGTCGGTCGAAGGCACGTCGTCCACCGGCGGCAGCGTGGTCACCGCCATATCACTGGCCCGGGTCCGGGGTGACGCCCTGCGCACCGGCGACCACCTCGGGCATCACGGTGGTGTTGTTCACGGCGCTGGTCGGCGGCGCGGGCTTGAACGGCGGCGGGTTGTCCTGGTCGAACTGGCCCGGCCCGAGCGCGGCGCAGCTCGCACCCGGCTCGGGGTACTGGTACTGGTTGCTGCGCAGCGACTGGATGAACTCGTCGATCCGCGGGTCGTTCGGGTCCGACAGCTTCAGCTGGTGCCCCCACGACTGCAGCGAGATCGGCTGGTCGAGGCCGGGGTAGGGCGACATGAGGCTGTACGGCTGCCCGTCGATCTTCGCCGCGAGCGTCTTCACCGCGTCGCCCGTGATCTTGTCGGGGTCGTACGCGATCCACACCGAGCCGTGCTCCAGCGCGTGCACCATGTTCTCGTTGCGCACCGCCGTGGGGTACACGACGCCGTTGCACGCCGCCCAGTAGCCGTCATGCGTTCCGCCGAACGGCGGGCTGTGCGTGTAGGCGACCTCCTGGTTCGGCTGCACGTGCTGGGCGCCCGCGTACGGCTTGACAACGACGCCGGGGATCGTGGTGGACGGGTCCTTGTTGGTCTCCGACGGCGTGAACTCGGCCAGGGCCGCCGTCTTCTCCTGCTTCGCGTTGTTCTGCGCGACGTAGTAGCCGAAGATCCCGCCCGCGAACAGCACCACCACGAGGATCGCCGCGATCATGCCCCATGGCGTCGATCGCTTCGTGACAACGGCGGCCCGCGTGTTGCGCACCGCCCTGCTGTTCTTGCCGCTGGCCATGCACGGAGTGTATGAGCGGCACCTGAGAAGGCGGTGAGCAGCACCTCCTAGACTCATCCGGTGACCCCAGCCCTGCTCGCCGACCTCGTCCGTGCCGCCGCCTCCGACGTGCTGGCGCGACGAGGCCTGGACGCGGCGGCGCTGCCCGAGGACGTCACCGTCGAGCGGCCGCGCAACCCCGAGCACGGCGACTACGCCACGAACGTCGCGCTGCGCACCGCCAAGAAGGCCGGGGTGGCCCCGCGCGACCTCGCCACCTGGCTCGCCGACGAGCTGGCCGAGAAGGACGGCATCGCCAGCGCCGAGATCGCGGGGCCGGGCTTCATCAACCTGCGCCTCGCGGCCGATGCCCAGGGCGGCATCCTCGCCGACGTCCTCGCGGGCGGCGCCTCGTACGGCAACGGCGACGAGTACGCGGGCTGCAACGTCAACCTGGAGTTCGTCTCCGCCAACCCGACGGGCCCGCTGCACCTGGGCGGCACCCGCTGGGCCGCCGTCGGTGACGCGCTCGGCCGGGTGCTGTCCGCACGGGGCGCCAAGGTCACCCGCGAGTACTACTTCAACGACGCGGGCGGCCAGATCGACCGCTTCGTCCGCTCGCTGGTCGCGGCGGCGAGCGGCGAGCCCGCGCCCGAGGACGGGTACGGCGGCGCCTACATCGGCGAGATCGCCGCGCGCGTCGTCGCCGCCGAGCCCGAAGCGCTCAGCTCGCCCGGCCGCGACGAGATCTTCCGCAGGGTCGGCGTCGGGCTCATGTTCGACGAGATCAAGGCCGACCTGCACGCGTTCGGCACCGACTTCGACGTGTGGTTCCACGAGCAGTCGCTGCACGAGTCCGGCGCGGTCGACGCGGCCGTCGAGCGGCTCAAGGCGTCCGGCAGCCTCTACTTCGCCGACGGCGCGTGGTGGCTGCGCTCGTCCGACTACGGCGACGACAAGGACCGGCCGGTCATCAAGAGCGACGGCAAGCCCGCCTACATCGCGGGCGACGTCGCCTACTTCCTCGACAAGCGCGAACGCGGCTTCGACCTGTGCATCTACATGCTCGGCGCCGACCACCACGGCTACATCGGACGGCTGAAGGCGGTCGCGGCCGCGCTCGGCGACGACCCGGCGGTGGTCGAGGTGCTCATCGGGCAGATGGTCAACCTCGTCAAGGACGGCACGCCGATGCGCATGAGCAAGCGCGCGGGCACGGTCGTCACGATGGAGGACCTGGTCGAGGCGGTGGGCGTCGACGCGGCGCGGTACTCGCTGATCCGCTCGTCGGTCGACTCGACCCTCGACGTCGACCTCGACCTGCTCGTGCGCCGCAGCAACGACAACCCCGTCTTCTACGTCCAGTACGCGCACGCCCGGCTGGCGTCGCTGGCGCGCAACGCGGCCGACCTCGGCGTCAGCGCGGGCACGGAGTACGGCCTGCTCGAGCATCCGCGCGAGGGCGACCTGATCAGGACGCTGGGGGAGTTCCCGACGGTCGTCGCGTCGGCCGCCGAGCTGCGGGAGCCGCACCGCGTCGCGCGCTACCTCGAGGTCCTGGCCAGCGCCTACCACAAGTTCTACGACGCCTGTCGCGTGCTGCCGATGGGCGACGAGGAGACCACCGAGCTGCACCGCGCGCGGCTGGCGCTGTGCGTCGCGGCGCGGCAGGTGCTGGCCAACGGCCTCTCGATGCTGGGCGTCAGCGCGCCGGAGCGGATGTGAGCCGCCGGGTGTCGTGCGCGGAAAACAGCGCCAATAGCGCTGTTTTCCGCGCACGGGGGTGAGCGGTGAGGGCCCATCCCGCAGGACCCCTGCACGCCGGGATCGCGCTGCCCCCCGAGACGGCGGGCCCGCGCCCCCGAAGCGCCGCCGAGCTGGACGTCCTGGCCCCCGCGGTGTGGCCGCGCCACGCCGTCCGCGCGGCGTCCGGGGCGGTGGAGATCGCGGGCGTCGACGTCCGCGACCTGGCCGAGGCGTACGGCACCCCGCTCTTCGTCGTCGACGAGGCCGACTTCCGCTCCCGCGCGCACGAGTTCGCCGCGGCGTTCGGAGCGTCGTCCGTGCACTACGCGGCCAAGGCGTTCCTGTGCACGGAGGTGGCGCGCTGGGTGGCCGAGGAGGGCCTCTCGCTGGACGTCTGCAGCGGCGGCGAGCTGACGATCGCGCTCCGCGCGGGCTTCCCCGCCGAGCGGATTGCCTTGCACGGCAACAACAAGTCGTACGCCGAGCTCGTCGCCGCCGTGGAGGCGGGCGTCGGCAGGGTCGTGCTCGACTCCTTCCACGAGATCGCCCGGCTCGACGCGATCGCGCGCGAGCGGGGCGTCGTCGCCGAGGTGATGGTGCGGGTGACCGTCGGCGTCGAGGCGCACACGCACGAGTTCATCGCCACCGCGCACGAGGACCAGAAGTTCGGGTTCGCGCTGAGCGACGCGGCCGAGGCCGTGCGCAGGGTGCTCAAGTCGGAGGGGCTTTCGCTGGTGGGGCTGCACAGCCACATCGGGAGCCAGATCTTCGACACCGAGGGCTTCGAGGTGGCCGCGCACCGGGTCGTCCGCTTCCTCTCCGCCCTGCACCGCGAGCACGGCGCGGCCGGGCTCACCGCGCTGACCACACTGGACCTCGGCGGCGGGTTCGGCATCGCCTACCGCGCCGACGAGACGCCGTTGGACGTCACCGAGCTGGCCGACGAGCTGCGGGCGATCGTGAAACGCGAGTGCCACGCCGCCGAGCTGGACGTTCCGGCCATCGCGGTGGAGCCGGGGCGGGCCATCGCCGGTCCCGGCACGGTCACGCTGTACGAGGTGGGCACGCTCAAGGACGTCCCGCTGGACGGTCCGACGGGCAGGCGCTACGTCAGCGTCGACGGCGGCATGAGCGACAACATCCGCACCGCGCTCTACGACGCGGTGTACGACTGTCGCCTCGTGTCGCGGTCGTCCGAGATCGACGGGACGGGCGTGGCCACCCTCTCGCGGGTGGTCGGCAAGCACTGTGAGAGCGGCGACGTCGTGGTGCGCGACTGCTGGCTCCCCGACGACCTCGCCCCCGGCGACCTGCTCGCCGTCGCGGCCACCGGCGCGTACTGCTACGCGATGGCCAGCTCGTACAACCGGCTGCCCCGGCCAGCGGTCGTCGCGGTGCGGGACGGCGCGGCCCGTGTGCTGCTGCGCCGTGAGACCGAAGAGGACCTGTTCCGGCTGGAGGTGGGTCCGTGACCGGGGCGATCCGGGTCGCGCTGCTCGGGTGCGGGACGGTCGGGACGCAGGTGGTGCGGCTGCTGCGCGAGCAGGCCGACGACCTCGCGGCCCGCATCGGGGCGCCCGTCGAGCTGGTCGGGGTGGCCGTGCGCCGCCCGCACCGGCACCCCGAGCTGGGCGAGCTCTGCACGACCGACGCGTCCGCGTTGGTCACCCGGTCGGACGTGGACGTCGTCGTCGAGGTGATCGGCGGCATCGAGCCGGTGCGCACGTGGCTGCTGGAGGCACTGAAGGCGGGCAAGTCGGTGGTCACCGCGAACAAGGCGCTGCTGGCCGAGGACGGCGCAACGCTCGCCGAGGCCGCCGACTCCGCGGGTGTCGACCTCTACTACGAGGCCTCCGTCGCGGGCGCGATCCCGCTGCTGCGGCCGCTGCGGGAGTCGCTGGCGGGCGACCGGATCACCCGGGTCGCCGGGATCGTCAACGGCACCACCAACTTCATCCTCTCGTCGATGGCCGCGTCCGGGGCGAGCTACGCCGACGCGCTCGACGAGGCCACGCGGCTGGGCTACGCCGAGGCCGACCCGAGCGCCGACGTCGACGGCTACGACGCGGCGTCCAAGGCGGCGATCCTCGCCTCCCTGGCCTTCCACACGCGCGTGACCTCGGCGGACGTGCACTGCGAAGGCATCCGCGACGTCACGGCCGTCGACATCGCGGCCGCGCGCAGGCTCGGCTGCGTGATCAAGCTGCTGGCGATCTGCGAGCGCACGGACGACCCGGAGTCGGTCTCCGCGCGCGTCTACCCGGCGATGATCCCGGCGGCGCACCCGCTCGCCGCCGTCGACGGGGCGTTCAACGCCGTGTTCGTCGAGGCCGAGGCGGCCGGGCAGCTGATGTTCTACGGGCAGGGCGCGGGCGGGGCGCCAACGGCCAGCGCGGTGCTCGGCGACCTCGTCGCGGTGGCACGCAACCGCGTGGTCGGCGGTCGCGGGCCGCGCGACTCGAGCTACGCCAGCCTGCCGGTGCGCCCGATGGGCTCGGTGCCCACCCGCTACCACGTCAGCCTCGACGTCGCCGACCGCGCAGGCGTGCTCGCGGCGATCTCCGGCGAGTTCGCGCGCCAGGGTGTGAGCATCGCGGCGGTGCGCCAGACCGGCGGCGACGGCACGGGTGCCTACCTGGTGGTGGTCACGCACGTCGCGCCGGAGGCCGCGCTGTCGGCCACCGTCGCCGCGCTGGCGGAGCTCCCGATCGTCAATGGCGTCGAGAGTGTGCTGCGGGTCGAGGACCTCGGCCGGAAGGGGGTGGCCTGATGACCACCGCACGGCTGTCCCGGTGGCCCGGCGTGATCGAGGCCTACCGGGACCGCATGCCCGTGCGCGACGGCTGGCAGATCGTCACGCTCGGCGAGGGCGGCACGCCGCTCCTGCCCGCGCCGCACCTGTCGGAGCGCGCCGGGTGCGAGGTGTACCTCAAGGTCGACGGGGCCAACCCGACGGGCTCGTTCAAGGACCGCGGCATGACCGTCGCCGTCACCGACGCGCTCGCGAACGGCAAGCAGGGCGTGTTGTGCGCGTCCACCGGCAACACGTCGGCCTCGGCCGCCGCCTACGCCGCCCGTGCGGGCCTGACCTGCGCCGTTCTCGTCCCGCGCGGCAAGATCGCGCTGGGCAAGCTCGCGCAGGCCGTGGCGCACGGGGCGCGGATCCTTTCGGTCGACGGCAACTTCGACGACTGTCTTGAGCTCGCCCGCAAGACCTCGGCCGACTACGAGGTGGCCGCGCTGGTCAACTCCGTCAACCCGACCCGGATCGCGGGCCAGGCCAGCGCCGCGTACGAGATCTGCGACGATCTCGGCCGCGCTCCTGACGTGCACTGTCTGCCCGTCGGCAACGCGGGGAACATCACCGCGTACTGGGCGGGCTACTCCGCCTACCTCGCCGATGGGCTGGTGCAGGCGGCGCCGCGGATGTTCGGCTACCAGGCGGCCGGTGCGGCTCCGCTCGTGCACGGCGCCCCCGTGAGGCACCCGGAGACGATCGCGACCGCCATCCGCATCGGCGCGCCCGCGTCCTGGGCCGCGGCGGTCACAGCGCGTGACATGTCCGGGGGTCGGTTCGCGGCCGTCACGGACGACGAGATCCTCGCCGCCTACCGGCTGCTCTCCGCGCGCGAGGGGGTGTTCGTCGAGCCCGCGTCGGCGGCGAGCGTGGCCGGGCTCCTGCAGTCGACGGCCGACGGCACGCTTCCGCGAGGCTCGCTCGTCGTGTGCACCGTGACCGGGCACGGGCTGAAGGACCCGGACACCGCGCTGCTGGCGGCGCCGGAGCCCACGGTCGTCCCCCTCGACCCTTCCGTCGTCGCCGACGCACTGGAGCTGTCGTAGTGCGGCCCCGTCGTTGGAGGAATGTCACCCTGCTGCGACTGAGTCGCAGCAATGTCACCCTGCTGCACACTCCGGGAGCGCGCTGATGGGCAGGCCCACCGAGGTCAGGGTGCGGGTGCCCGCGTCGTCGGCCAACCTCGGACCGGGCTTCGACGCACTCGGGCTCGCGCTCTCGCTCTACGACGACATCGAGGTGACGGTCGCGTCCGACGGTGTCATCGTCGAGGTCGACGGCGAAGGCGCGGGCCGCGTGCCCTGCGACGACACGCACCTCGTCGTCCGCGCCATGCGCACGATGTGGGCGATCACCGGCGACGCCCCGTCCGGGCTGCGGATGCGGTGCCGCAACACGATCCCGCACTCCCGCGGCCTGGGCAGCTCGGCGGCGGCGGCCGTCGGCGGGGCGGTGGCGGCCGCCGTGCTCGCCTGCCGCGACGTCGAGATGGAGCGCGACGCGATCCTGCAGGTCACCGCCGGGATGGAGGGGCACGCCGACAACGCGGCCGCCAGCCTGCTCGGCGGGTTCGTCATCGCGTGGGAGTCGCCGGGGAATACCGCGGGGCGGTTTCACGCTGCACGGCTCGACGTGCATCCGGACATCCATCCGGTCGCGTTCGTCGCGGGAGCCGAGTCGCTCACCAGCACCACGCGCGGGCTGTTGCCCGAGCGGGTGCCGCTGGTCGACGCGGCGTTCACAGGAAGCCGCACCGCCTTGTCGGTGCTGGCCTTCACCCAACGTCCCGAGCTGCTGATGCCCGCCACCGAGGACCGCCTCCACCAGGGCTACCGCCGCCCGGCGTACCCCGAGTCGGCCGATCTCGTCGACGCGCTGCGCGAGCGGGGCGTCCCGGCCACCATCTCCGGTGCCGGACCCACCGTCCTCGCCCTCACGTCCGACGGGCGCGTGCCCGGCGACGTCGACCTGCACGGGTTCACGCCGATGCCGCTGCCGATCGACGCCGCGGGGGTCGTCGTCGAGGCCGCGTAGGGCGTGTCGGGCGGGGGGTTGTTGCCGCAACCAGTGGTTACGTCTACCCTCGACGGTGCAACGGCGATCCACGCGTCATCCGCGTGGCCACTCGCGCCGGAATCTGCGTCCCAGTTCGATTCGGATCCGGTTTCGGACGAGCGGCCTCTTCCCGCGAGGAGTCGCGAGATCGCCGTCCCGCCGGTCGGGACGACCGCTCTCCCGCGATCCGTCCACCGACATCTCTAGTGAATTCGCTGACCCGGGCACGGTGCCCGGTAGGTCAGGAAGGACAACCTTGAGCGAGACCGATCTGGTCAGCACCGCCGCACCGCGCAAGCGGGGCCTCACGGGCATGGTGCTGGCGGAGCTCCGCCAGCTGGCGGGGGAGCTGAACATCCCCGACACCACCGGCATGCGCAAGGGCGATCTCATCGCCGCGATCAAGGAGCGCCAGGCGGGCGGAGCGCCCGCCGCGCAGCTCCCGCTTCCGGAGGCCGCGGCGCCCGCGGCACCCACCACAGAGCCCGCGTCTGCATCCGTCGCCGCCTCGACCAGCGAGAACGGCGCCGCTCCTGCCGCGCCCACCCGCCGCCGTCGCGCGGCGTCCCGCCCCGCGGGCGCGCCCGAGCCCAAGCCCGCCACCAACGACGCGGCCACCGCCGAGGCGCCGAGTGACGCCGCTCCGGCGACGCCCACCGCGCCTGCCCCGGTCGCGGACGGCGCGGCCGGTGCGTCCGCCGCCCCGGCCGCGCCCGCCGCCCCGGATGCCCCCGCCGAGGCGACGGCGGCTCCGGCCACCGACGCTCCGGCCGAGGGTGAGGGCCGCGGCCGCAGGCAGCGGCAGCGTCGACGCGCGGAGCAGAATGGCGTCATCGCCGAGCCCGCCGCGGCTGTCGCCGCCGCCGAGGCTCCCACCAGCACCGACGCGCCCGCCGAGGGCTCGGTCGACACCGGCCGCCCGGCCCGCGAGGGCCGTCGCGAGGGTGGCGAGCGCCGCAACGGCGGCGACCGCAGCGACCGCGCTGACCGTGGCGATCGCGACAACCGCGACAACCGCGGCGGCGAGAGCCGCACCGACACGCGTCCCGACGCCAGGCCCGACAACCGGCCCGACAACCGGGGCAGTGACAACCGCGCCGACAACCGCGCCGACAACCGCGCCGACAACCGCGGGCCGCGCGACAACCGCCCCGATGACGACGGCGACGACGACGGCGATGGCCGCGGCCGTCGCGGCCGTCGGTTCCGCGACCGCAGGCGCGGCCGCGACCGGCAGAGCGGCGGAGGCGGCAGCCAGGGCGCCGTCGACACCGAGGTGCGCGAGGGCGACGTGCTGCTGCCCGTCGCAGGCATCGTCGACATCCTCGACAACTACGCGTTCGTCCGCACCACCGGCTACCTCTCCGGTCCCACCGACGTCTACGTGTCGCTGTCGATGGTCCGCAAGTACGGGCTCCGGCGCGGCGACGCGATCACGGGCGCGGTGCGTGAGCAGCGCGAAGGCGAGCAGTCGCGGCAGAAGTTCAACCCGCTCGTGCGCGTCGACACGATCAACGGGCAGGACCCGGAGAGCTCGCGCCAGCGCCCCGAGTTCACCAAGCTCACCCCGCTCTACCCCAACGAGCGGCTGCGCCTGGAGACCGAGCCGCACAAGCTCACCACCCGCGTCATCGACCTGGTCATGCCGATCGGCAAGGGCCAGCGCGCGCTGATCGTCTCCCCGCCCAAGGCGGGCAAGACCACGATCATGCAGAACATCGCCAACGCGATCACCACCAACAACCCGGAATGCCACCTCATGGTCGTCCTCGTCGACGAGCGGCCGGAGGAGGTCACCGACATGCAGCGGTCGGTGAAGGGCGAGGTCATCGCGTCGACGTTCGACCGGCCGCCGACCGACCACACGACGATCGCCGAGCTCTCCATCGAGCGGGCGAAGCGACTGGTCGAGATGGGCCACGACGTCGTGGTGCTGCTGGACAACATCACGCGGCTGGGCCGGGCCTACAACCTGGCCGCGCCCGCGTCGGGCCGCATCCTGTCCGGTGGTGTCGACTCCACCGCGCTCTACCCGCCGAAGCGCTTCCTCGGCGCGGCGCGCAACATCGAGGACGGCGGCTCGCTGACGATCCTCGCCACCGCGCTGGTCGAGACCGGGTCCACGATGGACACGGTGATCTTCGAGGAGTTCAAGGGCACCGGCAACGCCGAGCTCAGGCTGGACCGCCGCATCGCCGACAAGCGGGTCTTCCCCGCCATCGACGTGGGCGACTCCGGCACCCGCAAGGAGGAGCTCCTGATGTCACCGGACGAGTACGCGGTGATGGTGAAGCTCCGGCGGCTGCTGTCCGCGCTGGACGACCAGCAGGCCATCGACCTGCTGCTCACCCAGCTGCGCAAGACCCGCACCAACATCGAGTTCCTCATGCAGGTGGCCAAGGGCACGCCGGGCACGGATATCGACTGACGGGTGCGTCGCCTTCTCGGTGCACTCGGCACGGCGTTCGCCGTCGCCGGGTGCACCGCGGTTCCCCTGCCCGACGCAGGCGCCCCGACCCTGCCGCCGGGGCAGGCCACCACCGGGGCTCGGTCGCCCGCCGTGCTGGTCGCGGCGGGCGACATCGCGTGTGAGCCCGGCGAGCGGCCCAGTCACGACGAATGCGGACAACAGGTCACCGCCGACCTCGTCGCGGACCTCCGCCCGACCGCGGTGCTCGCCCTCGGCGACACGCAGTACGAGGACGGCACACCGGGCGAGTTCGAGGCGTACGACGAGAGCTGGGGCCGCTTCAAGGACATCACGCTGCCCGTCGTCGGCAACCACGAGTACCAGACCCCCGACGCGAAGGGCTACTACGCCTACTTCGGCGACCGCGCGGGCGATCCTGGGCAGGGGTGGTACGCCACCGACGTCGGGGCGTGGCGCGTGGTCGTGCTCAACTCGGAGTGCGCCGAGGTCGGCGGCTGCGGGCCGGACAGTCCGCAGGGCCGCTGGCTGTCGTCGCAGCTCAGAGACCTGCCGCGGTGCACGCTGGTGGCCTTCCACCGACCGCGGTTCTCCTCCGGTGATGAGCACGGCGACGACCCCGAGCTGGCGTCGTTGTGGAGCGGGCTGCACAAGGGGGGCGTCGACGTCGTCCTCAACGGGCACGACCACGACTACGAGCGCTTCGCCCGGCAGGACGCCGACGGCAAGCCTGCCGACGGGCCGGTGGAGTTCGTCGTCGGCACGGGCGGGCGCAGCCTGCGCGGTTTCGCCCGCCACAGCGTCGGCCAGAGCGTGGTGCGCTGGTCCGACTCGTTCGGCGTGCTCGCGATGACCCTGCGCCCCGACGGGTACGACTGGCGCTTCGTCGGTCCGTCCGGCACGCCGGACGTCGACAGCGGAACCGCGACCTGCCGGGAACAGTAGGCCGGTGCGGATGGTTGAATGGACCGTCACGCTCCGGCGCCGGTTCACCCCTGGAACGACTGGGGACCCGGGGCCACATCGAGAGGAACCCCCGTGCGCGAAGGCATCCACCCCGCTTACGTCGAGACGCAGGTCACCTGCGGCTGCGGCAACCACTTCACCACCCGCAGCACCAAGGCCAGCGGGTCGATCAACGTCGAGGTCTGCTCCGCCTGCCACCCCTTCTACACCGGCAAGCAGAAGATCCTCGACTCCGGCGGCCGCGTCGCGCGCTTCGAGGCGCGCTACGGCAGGCGGACCCCCGGCAAGAAGTAGCTTCTTCGGCGGCGCCCATCCCCGTGGTGGGCGCCGTTGTCGTGTCTGGCATCGGAGGGGAGGGGAGGGGAGAGGTGGCCGCACCCACCATCGACGCGCTGCTCATGGAGTACGCGGAGCTCGAGCGCGCGCTCGCCGACCCCTCCGTGCACGCCGACGCGGCGCAGGCCCGCAAGCTGGGGCGCCGCTACGCGGAGCTCGGCCAGGTCGTGGGGGCCGCCCGCGAGCTCGAGTCGGCCCGCTCCGACCTCGCCGCTGCCCGCGAGCTCGGCGCGGAGGACGCCGGGTTCGCCGCCGAGGCCGACGAGCTCGCCGCGCGCATCCCCGAGCTGGAGACCCGGCTCGCCCAGCTGCTCGCCCCGCGGGACCCGCACGACGGCGACGACACCGTCATGGAGGTCAAGTCCGGCGAGGGCGGCGAGGAGTCCGCCCTGTTCGCGGGCGACCTCGTGCGCATGTACACGCGTTACGCCGAACGGCGGGGCTGGAAGGTCGACGTGCTCGACTCCGTCGAGAGCGACCTCGGCGGCGTGAAAGACCTCACGATGGTCGTGCGTTCCCGCGGCACCGAGCCCGAGGGCGTGTGGTCGGCCCTGAAGTTCGAGGGCGGCGTGCACCGGGTGCAGCGGGTGCCGGTCACGGAGTCGCAGGGGCGCATCCACACCTCCGCCGCGGGGGTGCTCGTCTACCCCGACACCGGCGACGACGCGGCCGTCGAGATCAACGAGAGCGACCTGCGCATCGACGTTTTCCGCTCGTCGGGGCACGGCGGGCAGAGCGTCAACACCACCGACTCGGCCGTGCGGATCACGCACCTGCCCAGCGGCATCGTCGTGAGCTGCCAGAACGAGCGCTCGCAGCTGCAGAACCGCGCGCGGGCGATGGAGGTGCTGCGCGCGCGGCTGCAGGCGCTGGCCGAGGCCGAGGCGGCCGCGCAGGCGTCCGACGCGCGGCGCACGCAGGTGCGCACGGTCGACCGCTCCGAGCGCATCCGCACGTACAACTTCCCGGAGAACCGCATCTCCGACCACCGCGTCGGCTATAAGGCCTACAACCTGAACGCGGTGCTCGACGGCGACCTGGACGCCGTCGTCGAGGCGCTCACCGCCGCCGATCGGGCCGAACAGCTGGCCCAATGACCGGTGAGTCCCGCGTTTGGGCACGCCGAGTCTGCGGTTCCGACACGGTGAGTCCCGCGTATGTGCACGGTGAGTCCCGCGTTCCGGCACGCCACGTCGTGGGAACGGGCACGCCGTGTTCTCCGCCGCACGCACGTCGCGCCGGGTTTCCCGGGCCCCCTGACGGGGCCGAACGCCGGTGATCTCGATTGGCGTGTCCCTGCGCGCTGTCCTCGCCGACGCCGAGCGCCGGTTGGCCACGGCCGGGGTCGCGTCGCCGCGGTTCGACGCGGAGTCGCTGGTCGCGCACGTCCTGGGGGTGCCGCGCGGCCGCCTGCTGCTGCACCCGCGCCTCGACCCTGCCGCCGCGGCCGCCGTGGATGCGTTCGTCGCCCGCCGCGCGGCCCGCGAGCCGCTACAGCACCTGCTTGGCACGGCGGTGCTGGGGCCGGTCGAGGTCGCGGTCGGGCCGGGGGTGTTCACGCCGCGGCCCGAGACCGAGCTCCTGCTGGAGTGGGGGCTGGCTGAGCTGCCGAACGTCACGTCACCGCTGGTGGTGGACCTGTGCACGGGTTCGGGGGCGCTCGCGCTCGCGGTCGCCGCGGCCCGCCCGGACGCGTCGGTGCACGCCGTGGAGATCGATCCGGGTGCCCTGGCGTGGGCGCGGGGCAACATCGCCGATCATGGTGACCGCGTCGAGTTGCATGCCGTTGACGTGCGCGAACCCGACCTGCTCTCCGACCTCGCGGGCCGCGTCGACCTTCTCCTCTGCAACCCGCCCTACGTGCCGGACGGCACGCCCGTGCCGCCCGAGGTCGGCGAGTGGGACCCGGCGGTGGCGGTCTTCGGCGGAGCGGACGGGCTGGAGGTCATCCGGGCGGTCGTGGCCCGTGCTGGCGGGCTTCTCCGGCCCGGCGGCGCGTTGGCGGTCGAGCACGACGACACCCACGCCGACGCCGTTCCCGTCCTCCTGCGCGCCGAGTCGGAGCTGACGGACGTCGCGGAACACCCCGACCTGACGGGCCGCCCCCGCTTCGCCACCGCCCACCGCGCCCTTCCCCAGCGTGAGTCCCGCATCCCGGCACGGTGAGTCCCGCGTTCGGGCACGGTGAGTCCGCGCATCCCGGCACGGTGAGTCCCGCGTTCGGGCACGGTGAGTCCGCCATCCCGCCACGCCCCGACCCACGGCCGTGGCGATGATCGCGGGCTCGGCGCGAAATGCGGCCGGTCTTGGTACGTTCGTGCGCCGAGCCGGTGATCACGGCGGCGGTGGGGCCTGCGCGGTGGGGTGCCGTGCCCCGGCACGGGGACGGCCGGTCGTAGTCTGCCGGGCGTGGCGATGACGTACGACTGCTCCGATCCGGACGCCCGCGCCGAGGGTCTGGCCGCGGCGGCCCGCGCGGTGCGTGGCGGTCACCTCGTGGTGCTGCCCACCGACACGGTCTACGGCCTGGGCTGCGACGCGTTCAACGCCGAAGCCGTTCGCGGCCTGCTCGCCGCCAAGCTCCGGGGGCCGGACATGCCCGTTCCCGTGCTGGTCGGGTCGTGGTCGACGATCGACGGGTTGGTGCTCGGCGTGCCGCGGGCAGCCCGCGACCTGATCGAGGCGTTCTGGCCGGGCGGGCTGTCGCTGGTGCTGCGGCACGCCCCCTCGCTGGCCTGGGATCTCGGTCGGACCAAGGGAACCGTCATGCTGCGGATGCCGCTGCATCCGGTGGCGCTCGAGCTCTTGCGCGACGTCGGCCCGATGGCGGTGTCCAGCGCGAACGTCTCGGGCAGGCCGCCCGCGAGCGACGCGGAGATGGCCAAGTCACAGCTGGGCGACTCGGTCGACGTCTACCTCGACGGCGGCCCGTCCGGCGACCCGGTGGCGTCCACGATCGTCGATCTCACCGCCGACCACCCCCGGATCCTGCGGGAAGGGGCGGTCACCGCCGAGCAGGTCTCCGAGGTCATCGGGCAAGCCGTCCTCCCGGCCTGACCCGGGTCAGGCCCGCACACCCACCTCGCCTGCTAGGTGCGCGGTGGACGCCGTGAAGAACGCCTCGTCGTCGACGACCACGTTGTGCGTGTGCCCGAACAGCTCGAAGTTGATCAGTCCGAAGAGGCTGCTCCAGATGCGGACAGCCGCCGCGGCGAGCGAGCCGGTCGGGTCTCCGGGCAGGCCGAGCTCCGCGGCGAGGCCCGGCCGGATCGACGCGTCGACGCCCGAACCGTCGGCCGCGCCGTCGACGGCGCCGGACGCGATGCCGTCGGCCACGATCCGGCAGAGGACGACCCCCACTCGTCCCGCCGGACCGATCGTCGCCTCCGGCGCCGCGTACCCGGGCACGGGCGAGCCGTAGACCAAGGCGTACTCGTGCGGATGCGCCCGTGCCCAGGTCCGGACGGCGCCGCACGCGGCCTGCCAACGGCCCATGAGGTCGGCCCGGGTGCGGGCGGCGTCGGCTGTTTCGGCAGCCTCGCCCATGGCGTTGTACGCGTCGATGATGAGCGTCGTGAGCAGGTCGTCGCGGCTGGGGAAGTAGCGGTAGACGGCTGAGCTCGCCATGCCCATCTCGCGGGCGACCGCCCGCAGCGACAACGCGGCCGCCCCGTCCGACGCGAGGTGGCGGCGGGCGACCTCGGCGATCTCGCGCGTCAGCTCGGCCCGAACCCGTGCTCTGGCTCCTGCCGCGCTCATGCCCCCACCGTATCTGGAGCGGTGAACTCAAGCAAGAGCAATGATCTGCATGGTGTCGGAATGCCGAACACGGCGTGTCGAGATGCGAGACTCACCGTGCCCGATCGCGGGACTCACCGTGCCCGATCGCGGGACTCACCGTGTCGAAATGCGGGACTCGGCGTGCTGGGATGCGGGACTCACCGTTGGGGGCGTGGAGCGTAGCGTCAGGGGCCGTGCCCACGCTCGTCCTGCCGATCCGCGAGTACCTGCTCGCCGGGCTGACGGCTGCGGTGGTCACGTTCCTGCTGGTCGGGCCGGTGCGGCTGCTGGCGATCAAGCTCGGGGCGGTGGCCTGGCCCCGCGGGCGGGACGTGCACGTCACGCCGACCCCGCGGTGGGGCGGCCTGGCGATGTTCGGCGGCGTGCTCGGCGGCATCGCCATGGCCTACCAGCTCCCCGCGCTCCGGCTGGCGTTCGACACCAGCTCCGCCGAGGTGCTCGGCGCGACGCTCGCGGGCCTGCTGCTCGTCGGGGTCGGTGCCCTCGACGACCGCTACGACCTCGACGCGCTCACCAAGTTCGCGGGCCAGACCACAGCGGCGGGCGTCCTGATCATCTTCGGGGTCCAGTGGTCGTCGTTCTGGATCCCCTTCGGCGGGGGCGGGGGCGCGTCCGGCTCGGTGCTCTCCCTGGGCTACGGGCAGGGGATGCTGCTGACGGTGCTGCTGACGGTCGTGCTCGTCAACGCGATGAACTTCGTCGACGGCCTCGACGGCCTCGCCGCGGGCATCGGCATGATCGGCGCACTGGCCACGGGCATGTTCGCGATCAGCCTGATCGTCAAGTACGGCAACGACCCGTCGTTCTACTCGCCCGCCCTCATCGCCGCCGTGCTGGGCGGGGCGTGCGTCGGGTTTCTGCCGCACAACTTCAACCCCGCCCGGATCTTCATGGGCGACTCGGGCTCGATGCTCATCGGCGTGCTGCTGGCGGCGGCGACCACCAGCGCGTCCGGCAAGATCCCCGTCGGCGGCTCCGGGCGTGACTACCTCGCGTCACTGGCCCCCCTCATCGTGTTCGCCGCGGTGCTGTTCGTCCCGGTGCTCGACCTGCTCATGGCGATCGTCCGGCGCACCCGCGCGGGGATGAGCCCGTTCTCGCCCGACAAGATGCACCTGCACCACCGTCTGCTGGAGATCGGTCACAGCCAGCGACGGGCGGTGCTGCTGATCTACCTCTGGGCAGGCGTGTTGGCGTTCGGTGCGGTGGCGCTGACGTTCATCGCCGATGCCGTGGTGGTGCTCTGGACGGTCGGGTTCGGCCTCCTGCTCGCCGCGCTCGCCTCCGCCGTCCCCCGGATGCGCCACCGCGTGTAGAAACCGATCGTACGGAAACGGTTTCCCGCAGGTCACGGGGTGCCGGGGGACCCGGTCACCCTGTGGTAGCGTCCCCGACACAGACCGGTCATCGGCCGCGTTTGTCCCCTCTTGCGCCGACGTGAGGAGAAGCTGGTGAGAGTCCACCCCCGGTCCCCTCGACGCCTGGCGCAGTGGCTTTGAGTCCGATCGGTGGACGGCAGCGGCCCGGAACTGGGCGACCTCCTCTCGATGGGTCTGACGCTCGCGCTCTGCGTTGTCCTCGGCTTCGGGCTCGGCTGGCTGGGCGACCTCGCCACGGGCACGTTCCCGCTCATCGCGATGATCGGGTTGGCGCTGGGGGTCGCGCTCGCCGCGTTCTACGTCGTCAGGCAGTTCAGGCGGTACTCGTGAAGGGCAGGTGCGACACGTGACCCCAGGCCCGCCCGCGAGCACGCCGTACATGCCGCCCGTCACCCGCGCCACGTTCCGGCGCGCGGCGGTGATGGCCGGAGCCGTGACGGCCGTCGCCGTCGTCGTGCTGCTCGTGCTCGGCTACGGCCTCTACGGGCTGTTCCTTGCCGTCGGGGTGGCGCTGGGCACGCTGAACATGTGGCTCGCCGTGCGGTCGGTCGCCAGCTTCGCCACCACCCGCCCGTCCAAGGCGCGGTTCTCCGGCTCCGTGCTCGGCCGCCTCGCCGTGATCACCGTCCTGGCCCTCGGGGTCGCATGGTTGGTGCGGCCCGCGGGCATCGCGGTGTTCGGCGGGCTCGCCCTCTTCCAGTTCCTCGCGATCGTGAGCTCGATGCTGCCGCTGATCAAGGAGATCCGACAGAAATGATCCTCGCCGCTGAAGGAAGCATCACCCCGGGCGAGCACTGGACCGGCGAGTTCCTCGGGCTGACGTTCAACCTCGACACGATCATCGGCACGCTCGTCGCGGGGGCGATCGTGTGCGGCCTCGGCTACTACATGGCCCGCCGCGCGACCAAGGGCCGCCCCTCGGGCCTGCAGGTGGCGTTCGAGGCGCTGGCGGCCTGGGTGCAGGGCCAGGTGATGGAAGGCATGGGCATGCGCACGCCGCGGGGCGTCGTGGGCTTCTGCATCACGATCTTCGCGTTCATCCTGTGCTGCAACTGGCTCGCCGCCCTGCCGTCGGAGCACTGGATCCCGCCGCCCACCGCGGACGTCAACCTCGTGTACCCGCTGGCGCTGCTGGTGATCGTCTGGGTCAACGTCGCGGGCATCAGGGCGAAGGGTGCGAAGGCCTACTTCGGGCACTTCACTCAGCCGTATGCGTTCCTGGCCCCGATCGAGTTCATCACGCAGTACCTGTCGCGCCCCGCGTCGCTCGCCCTGCGGCTGTTCGGCAACATCTTCGCGGGCGGGATCATGGTGGCGGTGATCGCGCTGATGCCCGCCTACATCCTGTGGGCGCCCAACGCGATCTGGAAGCTTTTCGACATGTTCATCGGCGTCATCCAGGCGCTGATCTTCACGCTGCTCACCCTGATCTACTTCAGTGAGGCGGTGGGCAGCGACGGCGAGGCTGCCCACCACTAGTCCGCCAGCCCCAAACCGCCCCCCACCACGACGTCGCGCAAAGGAAACGAGGAGAGACATGAGCGTTCTGGCCCAGGCCGCGCAAGGCATCACCGGTAACGTCACGCTCGGACTGGCCATGATCGGCGGCGGCCTCGCCCTCGGCGGCGGGGCCATCGGCGCGGCCATCGGCGACGGCCTCGCGGGCTCCGCGGTCATCCAAGGCGTCGCCCGTCAGCCCGAGGCCGCAGGCCGCCTGAACACGACCATGTTCCTGATCATCGGTCTGGTGGAGGGCATGTACTTCATCAACCTGGCGTTCATGGCGCTGTTCGTGTTCGTCCTGAGCTGAGCGGCGCGTCCATGGCAACCCCGTTGGCAGCGGAGACGCAGAACTTCCTCGTCCCCAACGCCACGATCATCGTCGTCTTCCTCATCTTCCTGGTGATCCTCTGGTTCTTCTACCGCTTCGTGGTGCCGCCGCTGACCAAGGCGATGGCCGAGCGGGACGAGATGAACCGCCGCCAGGCCGAGGAACGCGACGCCGCCGTCCGCAAGCTCGCGGAGGCCCAGGAGCGGTACGACGCCGCGCTGGCCGACGCGCGCGCGCAGGCGACGGCCGTCAAGGACGAGGCGCGGGCGGACGCCCAACGCATCCGTGACGACATGCGCGCCGAAACCGACCGCGAGGTCGCCGAGATCCACCGCCGGGGCGCTGAGGAGCTCGCCGCCCAACACGGCCAGGCCGTGCAGGAGCTGCGCGGCCAGATCGGTGGGCTGTCCACCGACCTGGCGGGCAAGATCCTCGGCCGCCCGGTCGCCTACGACGACGCGACCGTCGTCCGTTTCCTCGGCGAGCTGGACGAGCGACAGACCGCTGGAGGGCAGCGCTGATGGAGTTCATCGCGGAGCTCGTCGGCTTCGTCGTCATCCTCTTCGTGCTGTGGCGCTACGTGCTGCCGCTGGTCACCAACATGGTGAAGAACCGGCAGGACGAGGTGCAGCGCCAGGTCGAGGAGGCCGAGGAGGCCACGCGCAGGCTCGAGCAGGCGCAGAGCCGGTTCGACAACGCCGTGCAGCAGGCCGAGGTCGAGGCCGCCCGCATCCGCGACGACGCGCGCGCCGACGCCACGCGCATCCGCGAGGAGCTCACCGCGCAGGCGGAGGCCGACGTCCAGCGGATGCTGCAGCGCGGCGAGGAGCAGCTCGCGGCCCAGCGTGACCAGCTCACGCGCGGGCTGCGCTCCGAGCTGGGTGGCGCGTCGATGGAGCTGGCCGAGCGTGTGGTGCACCGCGAGCTGTCCGACGACAGCGCCCGCACCGCGTCGGTCGACAGCTTCCTTTCCGAGATCGAACACCTGCCGTCGCCGCGCGGCAGCCGTGAGGTGACAGCCGGGGGAGGGGCCTAGCACATGGCGTCCGTACTGCAGTCCGCCAGCCGCCAGGCGCTGGCGGAGGCCGCTTCCCGGCTCGACGCCCACGTCGACGCCACGGGCGCGAGCGAGCTCACCCGGCTCGCCGACGACCTGTTCGCGGTGTTCGGCCTCCTCGACCGGGAGCACGCGCTGCGCAGGGCGCTCGCCGACCCGGCGACGCCCGCCGGGGCCCGCAGCGGGCTCGCCGACCGGCTTCTGAACGGCAAGGTCGGCCGTCCGGCGCTGGACGTGGTGTCCGATCTGGTCACGTCCCGCTGGTCGCGCTCGTCCGACCTGCTGGAGGCCCTCGAGACGCTGGCCCGCTCCGCGTCCTTCGGGGTGGCGGAGAAGGACGGCTCGCTCGACCGCGTCGAGGACGAGCTGTTCCGGTTCGGCCGCATCCTCGACCGCGAGCCGGAGCTGGCCCGGCTGCTGTCGAACGGGTCGACGCCCACCGGTAAGCGCGTCGCCCTGCTGCGCGAGGTCCTCGGTCAGAAGGTCGCCCCCGTCACCGCCAAGCTGCTCGAGCAGGCCGTGCGCACCCCGCGCAGCCGCAACCTCGTCGTCGCGGCCGAGGAGCTCTCCGAGCTCGCCGCGGCCCGCCGCGACCGCTATGTCGCCCACGTCCGCACCCCCGTACGGATGACCGCGGAGCAGGAGCAGCGGCTGACCGACTCGCTGACCAGGCTCTATGGCAGGTCGATCTCCCTGCAGGTGGAGCTCGACCCCGACCTGCTGGGCGGCCTCGTCGTCCGCGTCGGCGGCGAGCTGATCGACGGCAGCGTCGCGGGCCGCCTCGCCGCGGCGCGCCGCTCCCTCCCGAGCTGACCCCCGACCTCAAAGGACCTGAAGTGGAAATCCAACTCGACGGCCGCCCGCCTGCGGTGCCAGCGGCTTGGCTGGGCGAAGGACCTGGAAGCGAAATCCGAATGGACGGCCGCCTGATTGCGGTGCCAGCGGCTTGGCTGGGCGAAGGACCTGGAAGCGAAATCCGAATGGACGGCCGCCTGATTGCGGTGCCAGCGGCTTGGCTGGGCGGGAGAGACTGAGATGACAGAGCTGACGATCTCCTCCGAGGAGATCCGGAGTGCGATTGCAGGCTACGTCTCG
This sequence comes from uncultured Actinomycetota bacterium, assembly GCA_963750095.1. Taxonomy (GTDB): domain Bacteria; phylum Actinomycetota; class Actinomycetes; order Mycobacteriales; family Pseudonocardiaceae; genus Pseudonocardia. Next base: position 45,496 of record CAVVPJ010000005.1, read on the forward strand.
TCGCTGGAGACGGGGACCTCGCGCGAGGAGGTCGGCACGGTCATCGACACCGGCGACGGCATCGCGCACGTCGAGGGCCTCGCCTCGGCGATGACCAACGAGCTGCTGGAGTTCGAGGGCGGCATCCTCGGCGTCGCGCTGAACCTGGACCAGCGCGAGATCGGCGCGGTCATCCTCGGCCCGTACGACGGCATCGAGGAGAGCCAGCAGGTGCGGCGCACCGGCGAGATCCTCTCCGTGCCGGTCGGCGACGGCTTCCTCGGCCGCGTGATCGACCCGCTCGGCGCCCCCATCGACGGCCTCGGCGAGATCCAGGCCGAGGAGCGCCGCGTCCTCGAGGTGCAGGCCGCCACGGTGATGCAGCGCCAGTCGGTGTCCGAGGCGCTGCAGACCGGCATCAAGGCCATCGACGCGATGACGCCGATCGGCCGCGGCCAGCGCCAGCTGATCATCGGTGACCGCAAGACCGGCAAGACCGCCGTCTGCGTCGACACGATCATCAACCAGAAGCAGAACTGGGCGTCGGGCGACCCGAAGAAGCAGGTGCGCTGCATCTACGTCGCCATCGGCCAGAAGGGCTCCACCATCGCCGGTGTGCGCCAGTCGCTGGAAGACGCGGGCGCGCTGGAGTACACGACGATCGTGGCCGCCCCCGCGTCCGACCCGGCCGGGTTCAAGTGGCTCGCCCCCTACACCGGCTCGGCCATCGGCCAGCACTGGATGTACGCGGGCAACCACGTGCTGATCATCTTCGACGACCTCTCCAAGCAGGCCGAGGCCTACCGCGCGATCTCGCTGCTGCTGCGCCGCCCGCCGGGCCGCGAGGCCTACCCCGGCGACGTCTTCTACCTGCACTCCCGCCTGCTGGAGCGCTGCGCGAAGCTCTCCGACGAGCTCGGCGCGGGCTCGATGACCGGCCTGCCGATCATCGAGACGAAGGCCAACGACGTCTCGGCCTACATCCCCACCAACGTCATCTCGATCACCGACGGCCAGGTCTTCCTGGAGTCCGACCTGTTCAACCAGGGCGTCCGGCCCGCCATCAACGTCGGCATCTCGGTGTCGCGCGTCGGTGGCGCCGCGCAGGTGCGCGCCATGCGCCAGGTCTCGGGCTCGCTGCGGCTGGACCTGTCGCAGTACCGCGAGCTGGAGGCGTTCGCCGCGTTCGGCTCCGACCTCGACGCCGCGTCCGCCGCCGCGCTCGGCCGCGGCAGCCGCCTGGTCGAGCTGCTCAAGCAGCCGCAGTACTCGCCGTTCCCCGTCGAGGAGCAGGTGATCTCGATCTGGCTGGGCACGAGCGGCAAGCTGGACAACGTGCCGGTCACCGACATCGGCAAGTTCGAGAGCGAGTTCCTCGCGCACGTGCGGCGCCACTCCGAGGGTGCGCTGGCGGAGATCCGCGACACCGGCAAGCTGACCGACGAGAACATCGAGCGGCTCGACGGCGTCGTCAAGGAGTTCAAGAAGGGGTTCACGACGTCCAGCGGCGAGTCGGTGGCGCCGCAGGAGGCGCCGACCGAGGCGATGGACGCCGACGACGTGGACCAGGAGACCGTCAAGGCCCGCAAGCGTAACTGAGGCCAGGGAATAGGGACGAGTCATGGCGGCACAGATTCGCGTGCTGCGCCGACGCATCCGCTCGACGCAGTCCATCAAGAAGATCACCCGCGCCATGGAGCTGATCGCGACCTCCCGGATCGTGAAGGCCAGGGCGCGGGTGCAGGAGTCGCGCCCGTACGCCGAGCAGATCACCGCGGTGCTCACCGAGCTGGCCAGCAACTCGGCGCTGGACCACCCGCTGCTCGTCGAGCGGTCCGAGCCGCGGCGCGCGGCGGTGCTGGTGGTCACCAGCGACCGCGGCCAGTGCGGCGGCTACAACACCAACGTGCTCAAGGAGGCCGAGGGGCTCTACTCGCTGCTGCGCGAGGAGGGCAAGGAGCCGGTCACCTACGTCATCGGCCGCAAGGGCGTGAACTACTACCGGTTCCGCCACCGCAAGGTCGAGGCGTCGTGGACCGGCTTCTCCGAGCAGCCGAGCTACCCGGACGCGGCGGAGGCGGCGCGCACGCTCGTCGAGGCGTTCATGGCCGACCGGGACGACGAGAACAGCGTCGACGAGCTGCACCTCGTGTACACGCAGTTCAAGAACATGGTCACACAGACGCCGCAGGCGCGGCGGATGGCGCCCATGGTCGTCGAGTACACCGAGGACGAGCCGTCCCCGGCGGGGATCCAGCCGCTGTACGAGTTCGAACCCGACCCGGACACCCTGTTCGACGCGCTGCTGCCCAAGTACATCGGGGCCCGGCTGTTCGCGGCGCTGCTGGAGTCGGCGGCGTCGGAGTCGGCCAACCGCCAGCGTGCGATGAAGGCCGCTACCGACAACGCGAACGAGCTGATCCGTACTCTGACCCTGGAGTCCAACCAGGCTCGTCAGGCCCAGATCACGCAGGAGATCAGTGAGATCGTCGGTGGCGCCGACGCTCTCGTGACCACAGGGAGTGACTGATGACCGCCACTGCTGACCACACCGGGACGGTGACCGGCCGCGTCGTGCGCGTCACCGGTCCGGTCGTCGACGTCGAGTTCCCGCGCCACCAGGTGCCGGAGCTCTACTCCGCGCTCGAGGTGCCCGTCGAGATCGGCGACATCAAGCGCACGCTGACGCTCGAGATCGCCCAGCACCTCGGCGACAACCTGGTGCGCACCATCTCCATGCAGCCCACCGACGGCCTCGTGCGCGGCCAGGAGGTCACCGACCTCGGCCGTCCGATCTCGGTGCCGGTCGGCGACCAGGTCAAGGGCCACGTGTTCAACGCGCTGGGCGCCTGCCTGGACAAGCCGGATCTGGAGATCACCGGTGAGCTGTGGGGCATCCACCGGCAGCCACCCCCGTTCGACCAGCTCGAGGGTCGCACCGAGATGCTGGAGACCGGCATCAAGGTCATCGACCTGCTGACCCCCTACGTCACCGGCGGCAAGATCGGCCTGTTCGGCGGCGCGGGCGTCGGCAAGACGGTGCTCATCCAGGAGATGATCACTCGTGTCGCCAAGAACTTCGGTGGCACCTCGGTGTTCGCCGGTGTCGGCGAGCGCACCCGTGAGGGCAACGACCTCATCACGGAGATGACCGAGTCCGGCGTGATCAAGGACACCGCGCTGGTGTTCGGCCAGATGGACGAGCCGCCCGGCACGCGTATGCGTGTCGCGCTCTCGGCGCTGACGATGGCGGAGTACTTCCGCGACGTCCAGAACCAGGACGTGCTGCTGTTCATCGACAACATCTTCCGCTTCACGCAGGCGGGCTCCGAGGTCTCGACGCTGCTGGGCCGCATGCCGTCCGCGGTGGGCTACCAGCCGACGCTGGCCGACGAGATGGGCGAGCTGCAGGAGCGGATCACGTCGATCCGCGGCCGTTCGATCACCTCGATGCAGGCGATCTACGTGCCCGCCGACGACTACACCGACCCGGCGCCCGCCACCACGTTCGCGCACCTGGACGCCACCACCGAGCTCTCCCGCCCGATCTCCCAGAAGGGCATCTACCCGGCGGTGGACCCGCTCACCTCGACGTCGCGGATCCTGGACCCGCAGTACGTCGGCGACGAGCACTTCCGCGTGGCCAACGAGGTGAAGCGCATCCTGCAGCGCTACTCGGACCTGCAGGACATCATCGCGATCCTCGGCATCGACGAGCTCTCCGAGGAGGACCGCCAGCTCGTCGGACGCGCCCGGCGGATCGAACGGTTCCTGTCGCAGAACCTGCTGGTGGCCGAGCAGTTCACCGGCCAGCCGGGTTCGACGGTGCCGCTCAAGGAGACGATCGAGTCGTTCGACAAGATCGTCAAGGGCGAGTTCGACAACGTGCCCGAGCAGGCGTTCTTCCTGTGCGGCGGCCTGGAGGACCTGGAGCGCAACCGGAAGAAGCTCGAAGACAATGGCTAGCCCCGCTGCCGAACCAAACGCCCCCTCATCTTCGGGATCCGGGTCCCGGTCGGGTGGGAGATCGGCGATGACGGTGGAGCTCGTCGCCGTCGAACGCCGGGTCTGGTCGGGCAAGGCCACCTTCGTCTTCGCGCGCACGACGGTCGGCGAGATCGGCATCCTGCCCGGGCACGAGCAGACGCTCGCGCAGCTGGAGGAGGCGGGCGTCGTCCGGATCGACGGGGTCGACGGGCCATCCACCACGGTGGCCGTCCACGGCGGCTTCCTGCACGTCACGCCGGACAACGTGACGATCCTCGCGGAGTCGGCCGAGATCGGGAACGAGGTGGACGTCTCCCGGGCCAGGGAGGCGCTCCGCCGGGCCGACTCCGCCGAGCCGGAGGGGGCGGCGGCCGCGGCCCGCGCCCAGGTCAGGCTCAAAGCCGCGGGCGCCGAGTAGGCGTCGACCGCAATGGGGGCAGTGGCGTTCGGCGCCGGCATCCTGCTGCTGCTGGGCTGCCTCTGCCTCGGATACCTCGCCTACCGGCGAGTGCGCCTCATGCGGGGCGGTGGTGTGGACGTCTGCCTGCGACGGCAAGGTCCGGCCCGCCGCCCCGTCCGAGTCTCCAGGGACGCCGCGGCGGGCTGGCACTTCGGCGTGGGCCGCTACCAGGGCAACGAGTTCGCGTGGTTCCGGCTGACGTCGCTGCGCCCGGGCGCCACGACCGTGCTCGACCGCACCGGCATCGAGATCGTCGAACGCCGCCATCCCGTGGCCGGGGAGGTGTACGCCCTGCCGCAGGCCGCGTCCGTGCTGCGGTGCCGGATGGGGGAGCGCGAGGTCGAGCTGGCCATGACGCCCGGCGTGCTCACCGGCTTCCTGTCCTGGCTGGAGTCGGCCCCGCCGGGGCCTGCGGGCTACCGCGTGGCGTCCTGACGGTGACTCCCGGCGATTCCCGCGGTGAGTCCGCCGATTCGCCGGGCCGCGTTGAGCATTACTGCTCGGGCGTCGCACCCCCGGGACTCCAGAGCACGTCCCCGCCGGGGTTGGCGACGCGGCCCAGGATGAACAGCAGGTCGGAGAGGCGGTTGAGGTACTGGGCCGTCAGCGGGTTGGTGCGCTCCGCTTCGGTCTCCAGCAGCGCCCACACCGAACGTTCGGCCCGGCGGGTGACCGTGCGCGCGACGTGCAGGTAGGCCCCGCCCGGGGTGCCGCCGGGCAGGATGAACGAGCGCAGCTTGGGCAGGTCCGCGTTGAACGCGTCGCACCAGCCCTCCAGGCGCGTCACGTAGGCCTCGGTGACCCTCAAGGGCGGGTATTGGAGGTTCTCCACGATCGGTGTGCACAGATCCGCGCCCACGTCGAACAGGTCGTTCTGCACCTGCCGCAGCGGGGCCAGCACGTCCTCGCCGAGCCCGCCCACCGTGACGGCCACGCCGATGGCCGCGTTGGCCTCGTCGGTGTCCGCGTACGCCGCGAGCCGGACGTCCGTCTTGCGGACGCGGCTGTTGTCGCCGAGCGCCGTGGTGCCGTCGTCGCCGGTCTTGGTGTAGATCCTGGTCAGGTGCACGGCCATGGGGGGACCGTAACCCGACGGCAATGAGCAGATACCGTCGACGGTCGTGGCAGAGCATTTCGCGGTGACCGGCGGGGCCCGGCTTCAGGGCTCGGTGGACGTCGTCGGCGCCAAGAACAGCGTGCTCAAGCTCATGGCGGCGGCGCTGTTGGCCGAGGGCACGACCACGCTCACCAACTGCCCTGAGATCCTCGACGTCCCGCTGATGGCCGACGTGCTGCGCAGCCTGGGCTGCGGCGTGACGGTCGAGCGCGACACCGTCGTGATCGACGTCCCGGCCCAGATCGGGGCGGAGGCGGACTACCGGTCGGTGTCGCGGCTGCGCGCGTCCGTGTGCGTGCTCGGCCCGCTCGTGGCGCGGTGCCGCCGCGCGGTCGTCCCGCTGCCGGGCGGCGACGCGATCGGCTCGCGCCCGCTCGACATGCACCAGGCGGGCCTGCGGAAGCTGGGCGCCACCACCGAGATCGAGCACGGCCGTGTCGTCGCGCGGGCCGACGAGCTGCGCGGCGCCCAGATCTGGCTGGACTTCCCCAGCGTGGGCGCCACCGAGAACATCCTCATGGCGGCCGTGCTCGCCGACGGCGCCACGGTGATCGACAACGCGGCGCGCGAGCCGGAGATCGTCGACCTCTCGGCGATGCTCACGCAGATGGGCGCGAAGATCGAAGGCATCGGCACGTCGACGCTCACGGTCCACGGGGTCGCGGCGCTGCAGTCGACGGAGCACCGCGTGATCGGCGACCGGATCGTGGGCGCCACCTGGGCGTTCGCCGCGGCGATGACCCGCGGGGAGGTCACCGTGCGCGGGGTCGACCCGCACCACCTCGACCTCGTGCTCGACAAGCTGCGCAGCGCGGGCGCCGAGACCGACGCTGGCATCCAGGAGTTCACCGTGCGGATGGACGGCCGTCCGCGCGCGGTCGACTTCGTGACGCTGCCGTACCCGGGCTTCGCGACCGACCTGCAGCCGATGGCGATCGCGCTTTCCGCGGTGGCCGACGGCACGTCGATGATCACCGAGAACGTGTTCGAGGCGCGCTTCCGGTTCGTCGACGAGATGGTGCGGCTCGGGGCCGACGCGCGCACCGACGGGCACCACGCCGTCGTCCGCGGGGTCGATTGCCTGTCCAGCGCGCCGGTGTGGGCGAGCGACATCCGCGCGGGGGCGGGCCTCGTGCTGGCGGGGCTGTGCGCGGACGGCGTCACGCAGGTGTGGGACGTCGACCACATCGACCGGGGCTACCCGCGCTTCGTGGAGAACCTGCAGGGCCTCGGCGCGGACGTCTCCCGCGTGCTCACCGACCCGCTCTGACCCCCCGAGGGTGAGTCCCGCGATTCGACACGGCGAGTTCGGCGAACGGGCACGGGCGGGGGCACACCTTCCGTGCTGAAACGCGCAACTCGGTGTGCCGGGATGCGGGACTCACCGTGGGAGGTTGGGCTGAGTGGAGTAGCTCCGCATGCGCGAGGGCGTCCCGCATGTCACTTTCCTCCCATGACCAGCGCCGCCAGCTCCGCCCACCAGATCGCGAACAGCCGGGCCGTCGAGATCGGGGCCAGGGTGGGCCTCGCCTGCTATGGCGTCACCCACCTCCTGATCGCGTGGATCGCCCTCCAGGTCGCCTTCGGGGGCAGCGGGGAGCAGGCGAACCAGAAGGGGGCGTTCCAGGAGCTCGCCGACAACACCTTCGGTCAGATCATGCTGTGGGTGATCGTGGCGGGGTTCGTCGCCGTCGCGCTGTGGCGGCTGGAGCAGGCGATCTGGGGCTACCGCTACGTGTCCGACCACACGAAGCAGCTGCGCAAGCGGGGCACGGCGGCGTTCAAGGTCGTCGTCTTCGGCACGCTCGCGGTGCTGGCCGTGCGCACCGCGGTCGGCAGCGGAGGTGGCGGCAACGGCCAGCAGAAGGCGACGGCGGGCGTGCTCGGCCTCCCCGGCGGCCAGTGGATCGTCGGCATCGCCGGGCTCGGGATCATCGTCGCGGGCGGCAGCAAGATCTACGCGGGCTGGAAGAAGAAGTTCGAGGACGACATGCACATGCCCACCGACCCCAAGGCGCGCACCACGGTCGAGCGCACCGGCCAGGTCGGCTTCATCGCCAAGGGCGTCTCCATCGGGACGATCGGCGTCCTGGTCGTCATCGCCGCGATCCAGTTCGACCCCGCCAAGTCGTCCGGCCTGGACGCCGCGCTGCGCTCGCTGACGCAGACCCCGCTCGGGCCGTGGCTGCTGGTCGTCGTCGCCCTCGGTCTGGCGGCGTACGGCGTGTTCTGCGCGTTCGACGCGAAGTACCACCGCGTCTGACGTGGAGGCGGGCGCGGGCGGGCTAGTCTGCGCTGGATGCCCCGACCCCGTCCGCACTGGCTGCGGCGCCTCGCCGCGACCGAGCCGCTCGGCACCACCTTCCTGGAGCTGGTGCTGGAGCAGCTGCGCGGCGTGATCCTCGACGGCGCGGCGCCGCCCGGCTCCCCGCTGCCCGTCGACGAGATCGCGGAGCGCTTCGCCATCAGCCGCATCCCGGTGCGGGAGGCGCTGCGCACGCTGGTGGGCGAGGGCCTGGTGGACTACCGGCCGCGCGGCGGTTGGACCGTCGCCCAGCTCACGCGCGACGAGCTGCGCCAGCTCTACGTCGCGCGGGAGGCGCTGGAGGCGGCGGCGCTGGCGGCCGCGGTGCGCCTCGCCGGACCGGAGGACGACCTCGAGGCGACCGAGGCGCACACGGCGCTCGGCCTCTCCATCGCGGACGGCGACGCGTACGGCCACCACCGCGACAGCCGCCGCTTCCACCTCGCCCTCGCGCGGCCCTCGCGCATGCCGCGGCTGGTGCGCATGGTGGAGTCGGCCTGGAACGTCACCGAGCCGGTACGGCCGATGTCGCATGCCTCGGCCGAGCAGACCGCCGCGCTGCAGGACGAGCACGCGGCCATGCTCTCGGCGTTCCTCGCCCGCGACGCCGACGCGCTGCTCGCGCTCTCGGCGAGCCACCACGAGCGCCTGCGCGCCATGGTGGCCACACTGCCGGAGGAGGCCGGGCTCAGCCAGAGCTGACGGATATATCCGTGGCGACACGCAGCGGAAACGTGAGGCCCGCATCGTCATCTGCGAACCCTTCGAGACAGGGAGAGCGCGGATGACCCAGACCTCCCTCGTCGGCATCGTGATCGTTCAGGTGTTCGTCAACCTGGTGGCGAAGCCGAGCCAGAAGACCGGCGTGCCGTACCCGGTGATCAACCGCGCGATCTTCGGGGTGAAGGGCGCCAACATCCCCGCGGTCATCCGCGGTCTCATCGCGGTGGCCTGGTACGGCGTGCAGACCTTCCTCGCCGCCGAGTCGCTGAACATCATCTTCCTGAAGTTCATCCCCGCCACGCAGGCGCTGACCCAGATGAGCTTCCTCGGCCTCGACGCGCTCGGCTGGATCTCCTTCGCGATCCTCTGGGTCGCTCAGGCGGCGCTGTTCTGGACCGGCATGGAGACCATCCGCCGGTTCATCGACTGGGCGGGCCCGGCCGTCTACGTCGTCATGGTCATCCTCGCGGTCTACCTCGTGAGCAAGGCCGGGTTCTCGGGGATCGACCTCAACCTGCACAGCGGCGAGACGCTGAGCTTCTGGGCCTCGATACCGGTCATGGTCACCGCGATCGCCATCGTCGTGTCGTACTTCTCCGGCCCGATGCTGAACTTCGGCGACTTCGCCCGCTACGGGCGCAGCTTCGAGGCGGTCAAGCGCGGCAACCTGCTCGGGCTCCCGGTCAACTTCCTGTTCTTCTCACTGCTCACGGTGATCACCGCGTCGGCGACGGTGCCCGTGTTCGGGTCCCTCATCACCGACCCCATCGAGACGGTCCAGAAGATCGACACCCCGTTCGCGATCCTGCTCGGCGGCCTCACCTTCGTCACCGCGACCGTCGGCATCAACATCGTCGCGAACTTCATCTCGCCCGCGTTCGACTTCTCCCACGTCAACCCGCAGAAGATCTCGTGGCGCACCGGCGGCATGATCGCCGCGGTGGGCTCGGTGATCGGTCGACGACATGTACACCCTCTCGCCGTCCGGCCGGTACTGGTACAAGAACGGGTTCAACCCGAACGCCGTGATCACGGTCGCGGTGACGGGTGCCGTCGCCATCCTGCTCAGCCTGTTCACCGGCGTCGGCGACTTCGGCTGGTTCATCGGGTGCGGGCTCGGGTTCGCCATCTTCGCGCTGTTGGAGCGGACCCGCCCGATGATCCCGGTGCCGGGTGCCGATGAAGCGGACATCTCGGACGGAACGGCGGCGTCCACTGTCTGACGGCGCGCTCACTCCGCGCGGAGGACGAGCTTGGCGCTGCCCTCGTCCTCGCGGAACACCATCACCCGGTAGCTGCCGCTCTCCCGGCCGACCGTCGCGCGGATCCCCGCGGCGGTCAGCCGGGAGCGCAGCACCTGGGCGGCGGCCGCCGTGGGCGTGCGGGCGACCTCGGCGAGCAGGCCGTCGCCCACGGGGTCGTCGGGGTCGGGAATGCGCTGGTTGCGGCCGGTGCCGAACGTCCAGCGCAGGGCCAGGGCGAGCACGCCCATCAGGACGAGCCCGCCGAAGAGGCCGAGGAAGCGGGGATCGTCCACCCCCGGCATTCTCCTCCCCGATGTGACCGCCGTCGCCCGGAACCGACGTTACGCGCCAGTAGGATCTGGAGGGTTCCGACCTGGCGGAGGTTCCGGTGCCGTTTCCGACCGACGACGAGCGCGACCGGCCGTGGGTGATCCGCACGTACGCAGGCCATTCCTCGGCGGCCACCAGCAACGCGCTGTACCGGCGCAACCTGGCGAAGGGCCAGACCGGCCTGTCGGTGGCGTTCGACCTCCCCACGCAGACCGGCTACGACCCCGACGACGCGCTCGCCCGCGGCGAGGTCGGCAAGGTCGGGGTGCCGGTGAGCCACATCGGCGACATGCGCACGCTCTTCGACGGCATCCCGTTCGCCGAGGCCAACACCTCGATGACGATCAACGCGCCCGCGATGTGGCTGCTCGCGCTGTACGTCGCCGTGGCCGACGAGCACGGCGCGCCCCGTGCCACCCTCGCGGGCACCACCCAGAACGACATCGTCAAGGAGTACCTCTCCCGGGGCACGTACGTGTTCCCGCCCGCGCCGAGCCTGCGGCTGATCTCGGACATGATCGCGTGGTCGGTGGCCGAGATCCCGAAGTGGAACCCGATCAACATCTGCAGCTACCACCTGCAGGAGGCGGGCGCCACGCCCGCTCAGGAGCTCGCCTACGCGCTGTCCACCGCGATCGCCGTGCTGGACGCGGTGCGCGACGCCGGGCAGGTGCCGCCCGAGCGCTTCCCCGACGTCGTCGCGCGCATCTCCTTCTTCGTCAACGCGGGCCTGCGGTTCGTCGAGGAGATGTGCAAGATGCGCGCGCTGGCCGCGCTCTGGGACGAGATCACCCGGGACCGCTACGGCGTGCAGGACCCGCGCCAGCGCAGGCTGCGCTACGGCGTGCAGGTCAACTCGCTGGGCCTGACGGAGGCGCAGCCGGAGAACAACGTGCAGCGGATCGTGCTGGAGATGCTGGCCGTCACGCTCTCCCGCGACGCCCGCGCCCGCGCGATCCAGCTCCCGGCCTGGAATGAGGCGCTGGGCCTGCCGCGGCCGTGGGACCAGCAGTGGGCCCTGCGCATGCAGCAGGTGCTCGCCTACGAGACCGACCTGCTCGAGTACGAGGACCTCTTCGAGGGCTCGCGGGTGGTCGAGGCCAAGGTCGGCGTGCTCGTCGCGGAGGCGAAGGCCGAGATCGAGCGCGTCCAGGAGATGGGCGGCGCCGTCGCGGCCGTCGAGTCGGGCTACATGAAGGGGCGGCTCGTCGCCTCGCTCGCGGAGCGGCGGCGGCGGATGGAGTCCGGCGAGGCCGTCGTCGTCGGGGTCAACCGTTTCGAGAGCACCGAGCCCAGCCCGCTGCAGGCCGAGGGCGCCGCGGCGGTCGAGACCGTCGACGCGGCGGTCGAGGCGGCGGCCGTCGAGGCGATTCAGGCGTGGCGTGCGGCCCGGGACGCCGCTGCCGTGGAGGCGGCGCTCTCCGAGTTGCGGGACGCGTGCAAGACCGACGTCAACCTCATGGACGCCTCGATCGCCTGCGCGAAGGCGGGGGTCACCACGGGGGAGTGGGCGGGGGTGCTGCGGGAGGTGTTCGGCGAGTTCCGCGCGCCCACCGGCGTGTCGGCCGTCGCCGTCGGCGAGGGCCGTCGCGAGATCCAGGCCGTGCGCGAGCGGGTGCGGACCACCGGCGAGGAGTTGGGCACGCGGCTGCGGATGCTCGTGGGCAAGCCCGGGCTCGACGGGCACTCCAACGGCGCCGAGCAGGTGGCCGTGCGCGCCCGGGACGTCGGCTTCGAGGTCGTCTACCAGGGCATCCGGCTCACCCCGTCGCAGATCGTCGCCGCGGCGGTTCAGGAGGACGTGCACGTCGTCGGGCTGTCGGTGCTGTCGGGTTCACACCTCGCCGTGGTGCCCGACGTCGTCGACGGACTGCGCGCGGCGGGCGCCGTCGACGTGCCGGTGATCGTCGGCGGGATCATCCCGCCCGAGGACGCCGCCGCACTGCGCGCGCAGGGGGTCGCCGCGGTGTTCACGCCGAAGGACTACCGGCTCACCGAGATGCTCGACGAGATCGTCACGCTCGTGCGGACGGCCCACGGGTTGGCGTGATCACCCTTTCGGCACAGCCCGATGCTCGGATCGTTATAGAGCGGACCCGGCCAAGGCCGCTACCGACCGGTTAGTGTCGCCGGGTTCGGGCGCTCCGGAGATCGGGAGGGTGAAGCGGTATGTCCGCGCCTCTAGAGGTCACCGGGTCGGCGACGGAGGCCCATCCCGAGGCCATCGCCGAAGGCATGAGCAAGGAGATCCAGGGCCGGTCCCTCGGCCAGATCGCCTGGCGGCGCCTGCGGCGGGACAAGGTCGCGGTCGGCGGCGCCGTCGTCATCGTCGTGCTGATCCTCGTCGCGATCTTCGCCCCGTTGATCGTCGCCGTGCTCGGGCACGACCCCCTCGAGTTCCACTACGACCAGGTCGACCCCGACCTGCAGGTGTCGCCGAGGTTCTTCGGTGGCATCAGCCCGCAGTTCCTCTTCGGCGTCGAGCCGGTGAACGGCCGCGACGTCTTCAGCCGCGTCGTCTACGGCGCGCGCGTGTCGCTGCTCATCGCGTTCTTCGCCACGCTGCTCGCGGTGGCGGTGGGCACGCTCGCGGGCATCGTCGCCGGGTACTTCGGCGGCTGGGTCGACACGCTGATCAGCCGCACGATGGACGTCTTCCTCGCGTTCCCGATCCTGCTGTTCGCCCTTGCGCTGGTCGGCATCATCCCCGACGACGCGTTCGGGCTGCAGGGCGACACGTTGCGCATCGTCCTCATCATCGTGATCATCGGGTTCTCCAGCTGGCCCTACATCGGCCGGATCATCCGCGGCCAGACGCTCTCGCTGCGCGAGCGCGAGTTCATCGACGCCGCACGCAGCCTCGGCGCCCGCACCCCGCGGATCCTGTTCTCCGAGCTGCTGCCCAACCTCGTCGCGCCGATCCTCGTCTACGCCACGCTGCTGATCCCGACGAACATCCTCTTCGAGGCCGCCCTCTCGTTCCTCGGCGTCGGCATCCGGCCGCCGACGCCCAGCTGGGGCGGCATGCTCTCGGACGCCACGCACTGGTTCCAGATCGCGCCCAACTTCATGGTGTTCCCCGGCCTGGCGATCTTCGTGACGGTGCTGGCCTTCAACCTGTTCGGCGACGGCCTGCGGGACGCGCTGGATCCGCGGTCCCGATGAGAAACTGCTCCCACATCGCAAGGAGTGCTCGATGAGAAGTAGGCGGAAGGTCGTCGTCGGCGCAGTCGGCGCCGTCACGGCGCTGGTGCTCGCGGCCTGCGGCGGAGGCAACGTCGCCTCCTCCGGAGGCTCCTCCGGCGGTGGCACGGGCGGCGGCGCGGCGGACGCGAACGGCGTGCACAACCCGTCCGACGCGACGGGCGGCACGATCCGCATGGCGAACTCGGGCGACTGGGACTCCCTCGACCCGGCCGACACCTACTACGCGTACTCGTGGAACTTCGCCCGGCTCTACGGCCGTTCGCTGGTGATGTTCAAGTCCGCGCCCGGCAAGGAAGGCACCACGCTCGTGCCCGACCTCGCCGAGTCGCTCGGCACGCCCAGCGACAACGCGAAGACCTGGACCTACAAGCTGCGCAGCGGCGTCAAGTTCGAGGACGGCACTCCCGTCACCAGCAAGGACGTCAAGTACGCCGTCGAGCGGTCGCTGGACAAGACGACCTTCCCCAACGGGCCGACGTACTTCAACGACTACCTGGACCTGCAGGGCTACACCAGCCCGTACCAGGACCCCGATCCCAACAAGCTGGGCCTGAAGGCGATCGAGACGCCCGACGACCAGACGATCGTGTTCCACCTCGTCAAGCCGTTCAGCGGGTTCGACTACTTCGCCCAGCTCCCGGCCACGGTGCCGGTGCCCGCCGCGAAGGACACCGGGTCGAAGTACAAGGAGCACGTGGTCGCCACGGGCCCGTACATGTTCGACACGAACGACCTGGGCAAGAGCTTCTCGCTCAAGCGCAACCCCAACTGGGACCAGGCCACCGACCCGAACCGCAAGCCGCTGCCCGACCGCATCGAGGTGCAGCTGAACGCCAACGGCGACGACATCGACAACCGGCTGCTGTCCGGCGACCTCGACGTCGCGGTGGAGGGCACGGGCGTCGGGAGCGCCGCGCAGGGCCGGATCCTTGGCGACCCGTCGCTCAAGGCCAACACGGACAACCCGGTGACCGCGCGCCACTGGTTCAGCTCCATCGAGGCCGACGTGGCCCCGCTGGACAACATCCACTGCCGCAAGGCCGTGGAGTACGCGACCGACCGCACCGGCTACCAGCGCGCCTACGGCGGATCCACCGGTGGCGAGATCGCCACGAACATCATGCCGCCGGTGATCGCGGGCGCCCAGCAGTTCGACACCTACCCCAGCCAGGGCAACACCGGTGACCTGGCGAAGGCCAAGGACGAGCTCGCCCAGTGCGGCCAGCCCGACGGGTTCAGCACCAACATCTCCTACCGCTCCGAACGGGCCGCGGAGAAGGCGACCGCCGAGGCGCTGCAGCAGTCGCTGGCCCGCGTCGGGATCAAGCTGACGATCAAGCCCTACCCGCTCGGCGACTACTTCAAGCTGTACGCGGGCAAGCCGGACTTCGTGAAGTCCAACAACCTCGGGATCATCGTCTGGGGCTGGGCCGCGGACTGGCCGGACGGCTTCGGGTTCCTCTCCCAGCTCGTCGACAGCCGCACGATCAAGCCCAGCGGCGGCAACACGAACCTGGGCATCAAGGACCCCGAGGTGGACGCGATGCTCGACAAGGCGGGCAGCACCACCGACCAGGCGGCCCGTGAGCAGATCTACGTCGACATCGACAAGAAGGTCATGGACGACGCCTACATCCTCCCGGGCGTCTGGTCGAAGGGCCTGTTCTACCGGCCCCAGAACCTGACCAACGTGTTCATCACCGACGGATTCTCGGAGTACGACTACCTCGCACTCGGCACGACCCGGAAGTAGGTGAAGGCCCTCCGACGCGCGGCCGTTCCCCCTCCGGGGTGCGGCCGCGCGCCGCGGTCGCGGTGACATGGCGGTCTACATCGTCCGGCGGCTCTTCGCAGCGGTGATCCTGCTGCTGATCGTCACCGCCGCCACCTTCGTGATCTTCTTCGTGCTGCCGCGCCTCGGTGGCGCCTCGGTCGACGACCTCGCGTCCCGCTACGTCGGCAAGAGCGGCAGCGCCGCCGACATCCACGCGATCGCGGTGAAGCTCGGCCTGACCGACCCGGTATGGGTGCAGTACGGCCGCTTCCTGGGGGCGCTCTTCGTCGGCGCCGACTACAGCACCGGTCCGACCACCGTGCACTGCCCCGCACCGTGCCTGGGCTACTCGTTCATCAACCAGAACCCCGTGCTCCCCGACCTCCTGGACCGGCTCCCCGTGACGCTGTCGCTCGCCGCGGGGGCCGCCGTGCTGTGGCTGGTGGGCGGCGTGGCCACCGGAGTGGTCTCGGCATTGCGGAGGGGGAGCGTGTTCGACCGCACCGCGATGGGCGTCGCGCTGGCGGGTGTGTCGTTGCCGATCTTCTTCACCGGCCTCCTGTGCCTGTCGATCTTCAGCTACACGCTCGGCATCACCGCGCCCGGCGGCAGCTACACGCCGTTCGAGGTCAACCCCGCGAAGTGGGCCTACGACCTGCTGCTGCCGTGGATCACGCTCGCGTTCCTCTACGCCGCGGGCTACGCGCGGCTCACGCGCGCCGGGATGCTGGACACGATGGGTGAGGACTTCATCCGCACGGCGCGCGCCAAGGGCCTGCCCGAGCGCACGGTCGTCGTGAAGCACGGGCTGCGCTCGGCGCTCACCCCGATCCTGACGATCTTCGGGCTCGACCTCGGGCTGCTGCTCGGCGGGGCGATCCTCACCGAGAGCACCTACTCCCTGCCGGGCATCGGCAAGTACTCGGTGGACGCGATTGTCAACAACGACCTGCCGAAGGTGCTCGGCGTGGTGCTGCTGGGCAGCATCTTCATCGTGCTGGCGAACCTGGTCGTCGACCTGCTGTACGCCGTGATCGACCCGAGGGTGAGGCTCTCGTGACGGAGGACGTGCTGGCAGGCGAGATCCCCGCCCCGGTGCACGAGAAGCGGGCGTTCCTGGACGTGCGCGACCTGCGGGTGCACTTCCCGACCGACGACGGCATGGTCAAGTCCGTCGACGGCCTCTCGTTCCAGCTGGAGCGGGGCGAGCGGCTGGGCATCGTAGGGGAGTCGGGTTCCGGCAAGAGCGTGACCAGCCTGTCGATCATGGGTCTGCACAAGCGGGGCTCGGCGAAGATCAGCGGTGAGATCTGGGTGGGCGACACCGAGCTCGTCTCGGCCGACCCGGAGACCGTGCGCAAGCTGCGCGGCAAGACGATGGCGATGATCTTCCAGGACCCGCTCTCGGCGATGCACCCCTACTACTCGGTGGGCGCGCAGATCGTGGAGGCGTACCGCCTGCACAACCACGTGAGCAAGCAGGCGGCCCACAAGCGCGCGGTGGAGCTCCTCGACCGCGTCGGGATCCCGCAGCCGCAGAGCCGGTTCGACGACTACCCGCACCAGTTCTCCGGCGGCATGCGGCAGCGCGCCATGATCGCGATGGCGCTGTCGTGCAATCCGGACCTGCTCATCGCGGACGAGCCGACCACGGCGCTGGACGTCACCGTGCAGGCGCAGATCCTCGACCTGATCGTGGACCTGCAGAAGGAGTTCGACTCGGCGGTGATCATCATCACCCACGACCTCGGGGTGGTGGCCGAGCTGGCCGACGACATCCTCGTCATGTACGCCGGGCGTGCGGTGGAGTACGGCACGGCCCGCGAGGTGTTCGCGGAGCCGCAGCACCCGTACACCTGGGGCCTGCTCGCGTCGATGCCGCGGATCGACCGGGAGCGGTCCGAGCGCCTCGTGCCGATCTTCGGCAGCCCGCCGAGCCTGATCAACGTGCCCTCCGGGTGCGCGTTCCATCCGCGCTGCGCGTTCGAGGAGCGTACGGGCGGGCTGGGGCGCACCGAACGGCCGGAGCTGCGGGAGGCATCGCCGGGTCACCTGGTGGCCTGCCACCTCCCGGTCGAGGAGCGCCGGAGGATCTTCGCCGAAGAGATCAGGCCGAAGCTGTGAGCACCACTGACGTGCTGCTGTCCACCGAGAATCTGCAGATGCACTTCCCGGTGCGCCGGGGTCTGTTGCGGCGCAAGGTCGGGGCCGTGCAGGCCGTCGACGGGCTGACGTTCGACGTGCGGCGCGGCGAGACGCTCTCGCTCGTCGGCGAGTCAGGGTGTGGCAAGACCACCACCGGACGCCTGCTGACCCGGCTGCTGGAGCCGACCGACGGCACGGTGACGTTCGAGGGGCGCGACATCTCGCACCTGTCGGTCGGCGCCATGCGCCCCCTCCGCCGCGACATCCAGATGGTGTTCCAGGACCCGTACTCGTCGCTGAACCCGCGGCACACGGTCGGCACGATCGTCGGCGCTCCGTACCGGATCCAGGGTGTCGAGCCCGAGGGCGGGGTCCGCAACGCCGTGCAGGAGCTGCTGTCGCTCGTCGGGCTCTCACCGGAGCACTACAACCGCTACCCGCACGAGTTCTCCGGTGGCCAGCGCCAGCGGATCGGGATCGCGCGCACGCTGGCGCTGCGGCCCAAGCTGATCGTGGCGGACGAGCCGGTGTCCGCTTTGGACGTCTCGATCCAGGCGCAGGTGGTGAACCTGCTGGAGGACCTGCAGAACGAGCTGAACCTGACGTACGTGATGATCGCGCACGACCTCTCGGTGGTGCGGCACGTGTCGGACCGGGTCGCGGTGATGTACCTCGGGAAGATCGTTGAGCTGGGTGACCGGACCGCCGTCTACGAGCGGCCGATGCACCCGTACACGGTGGCGCTGCTGTCCGCGGTCCCGATCCCGGACCCGACCCGGGCGACCAAGCGCGAGCGGATCCTGCTCACCGGCGACGTCCCCAGCCCGCTCAACCCGCCCCCCGCCTGCCGGTTCCACACCCGGTGCTGGAAGGCGCAGGCGATCTGCGGGGAGCACGAGCCCCCGCTGGTCGCGCGGCGCGAGGGGCACCAGGTGGCGTGCCACTTCCCGGAGAACGTCGACGAGAGCGACGTCTCCGGTGATCGAACCCCGGAAACGTCACACTCACCCTGACGCACGGAACCGCTAGGGTCGAGTCACCGTCTGTACTCGGTGCTCGATGAACCGTTCGTGGGGTCCACCGCGGTCGCTCGGGGCGTGGTCACCCCGGACCAGCTGCGCGGGCCACGCTTCACGCGGTTGTTCCGCGGGATCTTCGTCCGCGCAGGCGTCGAGGTCGACTTCGCTCTGCGCTGCCGCGCGGCGGCGTTGATCCAGGAGGGTCGTGGGGTGCTGGCCGGGTGGGCGGCGGCCGAGCTTCTGGGGGCCTCGTGTGCGCCCATCGGAGCGCCCGTCGAGCTCGTCGCGCGCTGCGGCCGCGGTCAGCCGGGGCTCGTGATCCGGCGGGACGCGCTGATGCCCGACCAGATCATCCAGATGGGAAGGGCGCGGGTGACGACGCCCGCGCGGACCGCCTTCGACCTCGGGCGGGTCACGCCGGTCGGGCACGCGATCATGGCGGTCGACGCGCTGCGGCACGCGTGCGGTCTCACGGTGGACGAGGTGCGGGCCATCGCGCGTCGGCATCCGGGCGTCCGCGGGCTCGGGCAGCTGCCCGAGGTGCTGCGCCGGTCCACGGACCTGGCGGACTCGCCGATGGAGTCGCGGATCCGGGTGGCGATCGAGGACGCCGGACTGCCCCGTCCGGTCTTGCAGCACCGGGTGGGGCCTTACCTGCTGGACCTGGCCTACCCGGAGCTGAAGATCGCGGTGGAGTACGAAGGGCGGGAGCACCTGACCCCCGCGCGGGCGCGGCGGGACCTGCGGCGTCAGGCCTACCTGACCGCCGCGGGCTGGACGGTGCTGCGGTTCCCGGCCTCGGTGGTCCTGTACGAGCCGTGGAAGATCGCGGCGGACGTGGGCTGGGTGCTGCGCCGCCGGTGATCGCGGCGAGTGCTGCGTTTCCGGTGATCGAACCCCGGAAACGTCACTCTCGTCCCTCGCGCTCCTCCTCCAGCTCCTCGCCGCGCCTGCGGAAGAGGCGGAAGCCGGGGATGCCCTGGATGGCCTGGCGCACCTCACGGAGCTGGTTGAGCAGCTCGTGGACGTCGGGGCCCACGCGGTCCAGGGTGGCGAGGATCGGCATGATGTCCGACTCGACGTGCTCGGTGAGCTTGGGGAGCTGGTCGACCAGCCGGATCGCCGCGGCCAGCTCCTCCTCGGAGAACTCCTGCACGAACCGCCGGGCGAGCGGCGCGGCCTGCTCCGCGATGGGCTGGTAGGTGTCGAGCAGCCCGCTCGCGCCCTCGGCGAGCGTGCCCGCCCGCCCGACCAGCGCGTCCGCGCGGCCCGCCACCCCGCCCGCGCGTTCGACGAGTGCGCCCGCGCCGTCGGCGACGCCGCCTGCGCGTTCGACGAGTGCGCCCGCGTCGTCGGCGACGCCGCCTGCGCGTTCGACGAGTGCGCCTGCCCCGTCGGCGACGCCGCCCGCGCGTTCGACGAGTGCGCCTGCCCCGTCGGCGACGCCGCTCGCGCGTTCGACGAGTGCGCCTGCCCCGTCGGCGACGCCGCCTGCGCGTTGACGAGTGCGCCTGCCCCGTCGGCGACGCTGCCTGCGCGTTCGACGAGTGCGCCTGCTCCGTCGGCGACGCCGCCTGCCCGGTCGACGAGGATGGCAGCGCCGCCTGCCACGAGCTCGGCCCGCGCCACGAGTGCGGCGGCCCCGCCCGCCACCCCGTCGGCCCTCGCGACCAGCCCGGCCGCGCCCTCGGCCACGATGTCGGCGCGCTCGACCAGCGCGCCCGCCCCGCCTGCGACCAGCTCGGCCCGGGCGACCAGCGCGTCCGCCCGCGCCGCCACCCCGGCGACCCGTTCCACGAGCACCGCCGCCACGCCCGCGACCGCCTCGACCTCGATCAGCAACGGCTCGATGCCGTCGATCATCCCGTCGACCCGCACGGCCAGGCCTTCGATGACGTCCAGCAGCCGCGCGACGCGCCCCGGCACCTCGGCCACGAGCCCCACGGCATCGTCGGTCCACCCCAGCACCGCCCGCGCGCCCTCGATCACGTCGGTGGGCCCGACCCACACAGGCAGCCCGGCGATGCGCAGCACCATGACGATGATCCTCCCACGCTCGCGAGGCGCCGCGCGTCGAGCGAGCCCGGCTGGGCGGGCGGCCCCGGTGCCCGCTTCGCAGAGGGAACGTGTGCTTCGCAGGCTCCCGGGACCCTGCGAGGCGTCGGCTGGGCCTGCGAGGTGGGCGGAACAGGCCTCAGTCGGGCCAGACGGGGTGGCGCTTCTCCAGGAACGACGCCATGCCCTCACGGGCGCCAGGGCTCTGGGACATGGCCGCCATCACCTCGACGGCGATGGCGTAGGCGTCGGCTTCCGGGCGGTCGAGCTGGGCGTAGAGCGTCTGCTTGCCCACCCCCTTGCCGAAGCGGCTGCCGCGGGTGGCGCGGGCGAGCAGGTCGTCGACACGGGCGTCCAGCTCGTCGTCGGGCACGGCGTAGTTCACCAGCCCCCACTCCGCGGCGGTGCGGGCGTCGATCGGGTCGCCGGTGAGCGCGAGCTCCATCAGCCGCTTGCGCCCGATGTTGCGCGCCACCGGCACCGCGGGCGTGTGGCAGAACCAGCCCGCCTTGCCACCGGGGAGGGCGAAGCGCGCCGACTCGGCGGCCACCGCGAGGTCGCAGCTGGCCACCATCTGGCAGCCCGCCGCGGTCGCGATGGCCTGCACGCGGGCGATCACCACCTGCGGCACGTCCTGGATCGTGCGCATGACCGACGTGCACAGCCGCAGGAGGTCGCGCACCCCGGCGACGTCACGGGAGGCGACGTCGGCGAAGTCGTGACCCGCGGAGAACGCCTTGCCTTCCGCGCCCAGCACGATGCCGGTCGCGGACGAGCGGCCCGCGGTCTCGAACGCGTCGAGCAGCTCCCGCAGGTGCCCCTCGGAGAGCGCGTTGCGGCGCTCGGGGCGGTTCATCGTGATGCGCACGGTGTCGCCGTCGTGCTTGACCAGCAGGTGCTCGTAGTCGGCCATACCGAGCACGGTACGTCGCGCGGGACCGCTCCCGCGCCCCCCGTGGTCCCTTTCCCGTGACGCCCGACACACGGGAGGTACGACGATGGCCGCTGCCGGGCACCTGATGGGGACGTCGACGCCCCCGCGGTCGGCCTGGGCGGCCGCGCCGCTCAACCCCACCGGGCTGGGGCTCGGCTACGCCTACGCGCGCCGCGGCCTGCGATGACACCACCTGGCCGCCGCTCGCTACGGGCGGAGCCCTTCAGCACCCTCCTGGCGCAGCTTCAGCAGCAGGTACGCGGCGAGCGTCTGGGCGTCGACGATCGCGCCCTCGCGGATCATCGACTCCAGCTCCGCCGTCGTGAACCAGCGTGCGCGCATGTCCTGCTCGACGTGCTCGCGCGCGGCGTCGCCCGCCGTCAGCGCGGTGGCGAGGAAGACGTGCTCGCGCTGGCTCGACATGCCGGGGGCGATGTCGAGCTGCCCCAACAGCTCCATCCGGCCCGCGACCAGGCCCGTCTCCTCCTGCAGCTCGCGGGCGGCGAGCTCGGCCGGTTCGAGCTCCGCGCGGTCGGGCGCGGTGCCCATCGGGAACTCCCAGCGCCGCTGTCCCACCGGGTAGCGGAACTGCTCGACGAGGTGGAAGCGCTCGCCGTCGAAGGGGATGACGACGGCGGCGGTCGGCTTGTCGATGACCCCGAAGATCCCGTCGGAGCCGTCGTCGCGCCGGACGGCGTCCTCACGGACGGTCATCCAGGGGTTGGCGTAGACCTGGCGGCTGGAGATCGTCTGCACGCGGCAAGTATCGCGAGGGCGGGTACCAGGCCCCGTTGGCCCACATCCACCCGTTCTCGGTGGCGAGGCCGTCGATGATCGCGCGGCCGAGGGTGGTGAGGAAGCGGCGCATGGTCTGCTCCTTCAGATCAGGGCGGGCAGGGTGACGGGGCGGCCCGCGACGAGGACGGCCACGGGACGCAGGAGGACGGACAGGTCGGTGAGCGGGTCGCCGTCGACGGCCAGCAGGTCGGCGTCGTAGCCCGCGCGCACCCGGCCCTTGCGGTCGGCGAGGCCGCACACCTGCGCGGCGGTCGACGTGCCCGCCGTGAGCGCCTCGGCCGGGCTCATGCCCAGCCCCGCGAGCTGGGCCAGGCCGAGCGGCAGCACGCCGTGCGGCTTGACGGGGGCGATGCCCGCGTCGGTGCCCGCCACGACGACCGCGCCCTCGCGGATGAGCCGGGAGTGGCTCGCCAGCACGCCGGGGAGGAACTTGGCCAGCTCGGGCGGCGGGGCGAGCGGCATCGACGTGGGGGCGAGCCCGACCGTGGCGCCCACCGCGATGCGGCGCCGCACGATGGCGGCCACCAGCTCGTCGGGGGCGGACACGCGGTCGCCGTCCACGAACGTGCAGTGCTCCAGGCCGTCGACGCCCGCCGCGACGCCGTCGGCGATCGCGTCGAGCGCGTGGGCGTGCGCGGTGACCGGGAGGCCGTGCCGGTGCGCCTCGTCGACCAGCGCCATGAGCTCCATCGGGGTGAACTGCCTGCCGTCGACGTCCGTGCCCTCGGTCAGGAAGCCGCCGCTGGCCATCACCTTGATGACGTCCACGCCGCGCTCGGCGTGCTCGCGCACCGCCTCCCGCACCCCCCGGTCGGCGACGCCGCCGAGGAAGTGGCAGTGCCCGCAGGCGGAGGTGATCGGCGGCCCGGCGGCCACGATCGTGGGCAGGGGACCGGACGCGGACTCGCGCAGGCGCAGGGCCAGGTAGTCGCGGTCGCCGAGGTCGCGGACGGTCGTGACGCCAGCGCGCAGCTGCTGGGCGGCGGCATGGGCCATCGCCTCCAGCACGGCGTCGTCGTCGCGGGCGGCGAGCGCCTCGACGGGGTCGGTCCCTGCGTCGAACGCGAGGTGGACGTGGGTGTCGACGAGCCCGGGCAGGAGCGTGGCGCCCGGCAGGTCGACCAGCTCGGCGTCGGGCGGCGGGGCGCCGGTGCGGACCTCGCTGATCCGGCCGTCCTCGAGGAGCACGAGCGGGTCGGTCGTCGTCGTCACGCCGTCGAAGAGGCGGGCTGCGCGGATCGCGGTGCGTGTCATGGCCGAAGTTGTACGGGCGCGCGGTACGGAGGAAATCGTGGAAACCACGCATTCCCGGTACGGTCCCGATCCGTGGCGCCACGGTTCGTGGGACGCGCCGACGAGCTGGCCGAGCTCGTGGCCCTGCTCGACGAGGCGCTCGACGGTCACGCGCGGGTCGCGGTGCTCGCCGGGGAACCGGGCATCGGCAAGACCCGGCTCGCCGAGGAGCTCGGCGCGCTGGCCGGTGCCCGGGCGGTGCCGGTGTTGTGGGGCGGCTGCACGGACGCCGACGGCGCTCCCGCCTACTGGCCGTGGCGGCGGATCCTGCGGGCCTGGCTCGCGCTCGTCGGGCCGGAGCGGGCGGCGCGGGCACTGGCCGGGTACGGGGAGGTCGCGCGGCTCGCTCCCGAGCTGCCCGGCCCCGCGGCCCGCACCGGCGGGGACGGCCGCTTCGCCCTCTTCGACGCCGTCGCCCGGTTCCTCGCCGTCGCCGCGGAGGGGGCCGGGCTGGTGCTCGTGCTCGACGACGTGCAGTGGGCGGACGCCGACTCCCTCCAGCTGCTCGCCCACGTGACCAGGGAGGCCACGCACGCGCGGCTGCTGGTCGTGACCACCCACCGGCCCGCCGAGCTCGGCCCGGCCCGTGCCGCGGTGCTCGGCGAGCTGGCGCGGCGCGGTCTCGGCGTCGAGCTGGCCGGGTGGGACGCCGACCTCGTCGCCGCCGCGCTCGCCGACCGGCTGGGCCGACCGGCCGAGCCCGACGTCGTCGCCGCGGTCGCCCGCCGCTCCGGCGGCAACCCGTTCTTCGTCGGGGAGCTCGCCCGGCTGCTGCGGACGGCCCCGTACGGGCTGCGGGTGCCCGCCGCGGTGCGCGACATCGTCCGCGCCCGCATCCAACGCCTTCCGGAGTCGTGCCGGGTCCTGCTCGGGTCCGCCGCGGTACTGGGCCGCGACATCGACCCGGCCCTGCTGGCGTCCGTCACCCGGGCCGCGGCGGTGCTCGACGACCTGCGCCCCGCGGTCGACGACGGCGTGCTCGACCAGCCTGCGGGCCGCACCGGGCTGCGCTTCACCCACGACCTCGTGCGGGAGAGCGTGCTCGCCGACCTCGCGCCTGCGGAGCGGGCGCGGGTGCACCTCGCGGTCGTCGCCGCGCTCGCGCCGTCGGCCGACGACCCGGACGTCGTCACCGAGCTGGCCCACCACGCGCTCGCCGCGCTGCCCGCGGGCGACCGGCTCGCGGCCAGCGGCTGGGCCTGCCGAGCCGCCGGGGTGGCGCATGCGCGCCTGGCGTTCGCCGAGGCGGCCCGGCTGATGGCGGACGCGGTCGAGGCGGGACGCCCGGTGCTGGGCGCGTCCGAACGGCTGGAGCTGCTCCTGGAGCTCGCCCGCGCCCGCGGGCTCGGCCACGACGTCGCGGGGGCCGTCGCGGCGAGCACCGAGGCGGCGGAGCTGGCCCGCGCCACCGGCGACGCGGCGGCCCTCGGCAGGGCGGCGCTGGGGCTGCCGGAGGTCAGCGAGGCCGACTGGCTCGAGGCGGTCCGCGGCTGGTGCGAGGAGGCGCTGCGCGGCCTCGGCGACGGGGACCGCCCGCTCAAGGCCCAGCTCCTGGCCCAGGTCGCGCACAGCGGACTGTTCTCGGCCGACACCCGGACCCTGACCGAGTACAGCGCGGCGGCGCTGGCCATGGCCGAGCGGCTGGACGACCCGCCGTCGCTGGCCCTTGCGCTGCGGGCCCGGCAGCTGGCCCGCTCAGGCGCCGATGGGAACGCCGAGCGGCTCGTGCTCGGCGGCCGCCTGCTCGCTCTCGGTGAGCGCACCGGCGACGCGTCCGACGTGCTCTGGGGCAGGTTGTGGCGCTTCGACGCGCTGCTGCAGGCCGGGCGGGTCGCCGACGCGGAGGCCGAGCTGGCCGCCGTCGAGCCGGTGGTCGCGGGCCTGCGCAGGCCGCTGGCCCGGCTGCACCTGCTGCGCGGACGGGTGGCGCTCGCGCTGGGCAGGGGCCGGTTCGCCGAGGGCATGAAGATCAACGAGGAGACCATCGCGATCGCCGAGCGGGGTGGGCACGTCGGCGCGATCGCCACGGCGCGGTCGCTGGTGTTCTCGATGGCGGCGGTCACCGGGGACGATCCCGGCGACCTGGAGTGGCTGCGGGAGAACCCCGCGCGCACGGAGCCGTTCTCCGCGCTGTCCCGCGCCGGGATGGCGCTGATGCTCGTCGAGCAGGGCGCGCTGGACGAGGCCCGGCACTGGTACGAGGGCCTGCCCGAGCCCGGCTCGCCGTGGATCCCGGCGTTCATGGACCTGCCGCTCGAGGGCTTCCGGGCGTCCCTGGCGCTCGACCTCGGCGACGCCGCGACAGGCGAGGCCGTGCACCGGCAGCTCCTGCCGTACGCCGACCTGCACATCGTCGGCGGGGCGGGGGCGATCACGACGATGGGGTCGGCGCGGCTGCCGCTCGGCGTGGCCGCGCTGGCGGCGGGCAAGCCCGAGGTGGCCATCCGCCACCTGCGCACCGCCGTGGCCGTCGACGACGCCGTCGGCCTCGCCCACCCTGCCGCGCTGGCCCGGTACCGCCTGGCCACCGCGCTGAGGGCGCGCGGTCGCCCGTCCGATGTGGACGAGTCCGGGGGGCTGCTCGCGGAGACCGACGCGCTCGCCCAGCGGCTCGGCATGGCCCCGCTGCGGGCCCGGATCGCCGCGCTGGTCGCGACCTTGCGCGACGGGGGCGTGCTGAGCCGTCGGGAGACGGAGATCGCGGAGCTGGTCGGGCGCGGGCTGACGAACCGCCAGATCGCGTCGACCGCGCACATCTCGGAACGGACGGTCGAGACGCACGTGCAGCATGTGCTGGCCAAGCTGGGCTTCACGCGGAGAACGCAGATCGCCGCCTGGGTCGCGAGCAGGGGGCAGTAGGGTCGCTCGCCGTGCGTCTCGTCATCGCCCGCTGCCAGGTCGACTACGTCGGGCGGCTGACCGCCCACCTGCCGATGGCCCCCCGGCTGCTGCTGGTCAAGGCGGACGGCTCGGTGAGCATCCACGCCGACGACCGCGCCTACAAGCCGCTGAACTGGATGAGCCCGCCGTGCTGGCTGGAGGAGGAGCCGGGCGTCTGGACCGTGCGCAACAAGGCCGACGAGTCGCTGGTGATCACGATCGGCGAGGTGCTGCACGACACCTCGCACGAGCTGGGGGTCGACCCAGGGCTGGTCAAGGACGGCGTCGAGGCGCACCTGCAGGAGCTGCTCGCCGCGCACCCGACCACGCTCGGTGCGGGCTACACGCTGGTGCGGCGGGAGTACATGACCGCGATCGGGCCGGTCGACCTGCTCTGCCGGGACGCCGCAGGCGGATCCGTAGCCGTCGAGATCAAGCGCCGCGGCGAGATCGACGGGGTCGAGCAGCTCACCCGCTACCTCGAGCTGATGAACCGCGACCCGCTGCTCGCGCCGGTCGCGGGCGTGTTCGCCGCCCAGCAGATCAAGCCGCAGGCCCGCACGCTCGCGCAGGACCGCGGCATTCGCTGCGTGACGGTGGACTACGACGCCCTGCGGGGCGCCGAGTCGGACGACCTCCGCCTCTTCTAGGCGCCGACACACACCGGGTGGGGCCGACACACAAGGTGGACGGTGTGTGCGGGCGACCGACGGTGTGTGCGAGCCGCGCCTAGGCTGGGAAGGTGACCACCACCGAGGTGCCCGCCGCCACCTTCACGTCCCTCGACCCGCGCTCGGGCGAGGTCGTCGGCACCTTCCCGGTGCATGACGCCGCCGCGGTGGAGGCGGCCGTCGCGCGCGGCGCCGAGGCCGCGCGGTGGTGGGCAGACCTCGGGTTCGACGGGCGCGCGCGCCGGTTGACCGAGTGGAAGAAGGCGCTGGTCCGCCGCCTGGACCAGCTGGCGACGACGATCTCCGACGAGACCGGGAAGCCGCTCGACGACGCCCGGTTGGAGCTGGCCCTCGCCGTCGAGCACCTCGACTGGGCGGCCCGGCACGCCGAGAAGACGTTGGGGCGCAGGAAGGTGCGGCCCGGGCTGCTCACCGCCAACCAGGCGCCCACGCTCACCTACGCGCCGCTCGGGGTCGTCGGCGTCATCGGGCCGTGGAACTACCCGGTGTTCACGCCGATGGGCTCGATCGCGTACGCGCTGGCTGCGGGCAACGCGGTCGTGTTCAAGCCCAGCGAGCTCACGCCGGGGGTGGGGATGGCGCTGGCCGACTCGCTCGCCGAGATCGTCGAAGGGCATCCGGTGCTGCAGGCCGTCACCGGCTACGGGGAGACGGGCGCGGCGCTGTGCCGCGCCAGGGGGGTCGCGAAGATCTCGTTCACCGGCTCGACGGCGACGGCCAAGCGGGTCATGGCCGCCTGCGCGGAGAACCTGACCCCGGTGCTTCTCGAGTGCGGCGGCAAGGACCCGCTGCTCGTCGACGTCGACGCGAACCTCACCGCCGCCGCCGACGCGGCCGTCTGGGGCGCCATGTCCAACGCCGGGCAGACCTGCGTCGGCGTGGAGCGCGTCTACGTGCACGCGCAGGTGGCCGAGGCGTTCCTGGCGAAGGTCGTGGCGAAGGCCGAGGCGCTGCGGCCTGGCGCGTTCGGGCCGATGACCCTGCCCGCGCAGCTGGACGTCGTCCGCAGGCATCTCGACGACGCGCTGGCCCGCGGCGGCCGTGCGGTGGTCGGCGGGCCCGCGTCGGTGCGGCCGCCGTACGTCGACCCGGTGGTGCTCGTGGACGTCCCGGAGGACAGCTGCGCGGTCACCGAGGAGACGTTCGGGCCGCTGCTCGTCGTCAACCGCGTGCGGGACATGGACGAGGCCGTCGACCGGGCCAACGGCACCGGCTACGGCCTCGGCGCCACGGTGTTCGCGAAGAAGCGGGGCGCGGAGATCGCCGCGAGGCTGCGCTGTGGGATGGTCTCCGTGAACTCGGTGATCGCGTTCGCCGGGATCCCCGCGCTGCCGTTCGGCGGCGTCGGCGACTCGGGGTTCGGCCGCATCCACGGCGAGGACGGCCTGCGTGCCTTCACGCGGCCGCAGGCGGTGGCCCGGCAGCGCTTCGCCGCGCCGATCGCCGTCACGAGCTTCCGGCGCACCACCAGGGGGATGCGAGCGCTGTTGGGCATCGTCAGGTTGCGGCACGGCCGTTAGTTAGACGCGTCACACCGGCTGGGTGCGGTGGTCTGGGAGGATTCGTTCCGAACTGTGGCGGAGGGAGCAGCGTGACACGGGAGTTCCGAACGGTCGGTGTCGTCGGCATGGGCACGATGGGGGCGGGCATCGTCGAGGTCTTCGCCCGCAACGGCCTGCAGGTGATCGCCGCGGAGGTCGACCACGACGCGGTCGCGCGCGGCTGGTCACACCTGGAGAGCTCGACGTCGCGCGCGGTCGGGCGCGGCAAGCTCACGCAGGAGGACGCGGACGCGCTGCTGGCGCGCGTCACCACCACGACGTCGCTGGCCGACATGGCCGACGCCGACCTCGTGGTCGAGGCCGTGCCCGAGCACATGGACCTCAAGGCGGCGGTACTCGCCGAGCTGGACAAGGTGTGCCGCCCCGAGGTGATCCTCGCGTCCAACACGTCGTCACTTTCGGTCACCGAGCTGTCGGTGCACACGGGGCGGCCGGGGCGCGTCGTCGGCATGCACTTCTTCAACCCCGCCCCGGTGCTACGGCTGGTCGAGCTGGTGCGCACGGTGGTGACCGAGCAGGACGTCGTCGACGACCTCAAGGCGTTCGCCGCCACGTTGGACAAGGTGCCGGTCGTGATCGGCGACCGGGCGGGCTTCATCGCCAACGCGCTGCTCTTCGGCTACCTCAACCAGGCCGCACGGATGTACGAGCAGCACTACGCCACCCGCGAGGACCTCGACGCCGCCATGCGCTTCGGCTGCGGCTACCCGATGGGCCCATTGGCGCTGCTCGACCTCATCGGGCTGGACACCGCGTACGAGATCCTCGAGACGATGTACGCGCAGTCGCGCAACCAGCTGCACGCGCCCACCCCGGTGCTCAAGCAGATGATCACCGCCGGTCTGCTGGGCCGCAAGAGCGGGCGCGGCTTCTACACGTACGCCGAGCCGCACAGCTCGAAGGTGGTGCCCGACGCCGACACGCCGACCGGCACCGTTCCCGAGGACGTCACCGTGCGTGACGTCCAGCGGGTCGGCGTGGTCGGCACCGGCACGATGGCCACGGGCATCGTCGAGGTGCTCGCCAAGGCGGGGCTCGACGTCGTGGTGCGCGGGCGCAGCGACTCGAAGGTCGCCGCGGCGCTCGGTGCCCTGCGCAAGTCGCTGGAGAAGGGCGTGGTGCGCGGCAAGCTCACCGAGGCCGACCGGGACGCCACGCTCGGCCGGGTCAGCGGCACTACGCGGCTGGAGGACCTCGGCGACGTCGACCTCGTCGTCGAAGCCATCGCCGAGGAGCTGGACGTCAAGCGGGCGGTGTTCGCCGCGCTCGACGAGATCTGCAAGCCGGGCGCGATACTGGCCACCACGACCTCGTCGCTGCCGGTGGTGGAGTGCGCCGCGGCCACCTCACGGCCAGGCGACGTGGTCGGCATGCACTTCTTCAACCCTGCGCCGGTGATGAAGCTGGTGGAGGTGGTCTCGCCGATCACCACGGCCTCCGAGGTCGCCGCCACCGTCCGGGCGCTGTGCGAGCGCATCGGCAAGGTCCCGGTGAGCTGCGGCGACCGGGCGGGCTTCATCGTCAACGCGCTGTTGTTCCCGTACCTCAACGACGCGGTGAAGATGCTGGAGGCGCAGTACGCCACGGCCGACGACATCGACGCGGCGATGAAGACCGGCTGCGCGCTGCCGATGGGCCCGTTCGAGCTGCTGGACGTGGTGGGGCTGGACGTGTCGCTGGCCATCGAGCGGTCGCTCTACGCCGAGTTCCGCGAGGCCGGGTTCGCGCCAGCCCCGCTGCTGGAGCAGCTGGTCACGGCCAGGCGGCTGGGTCGCAAGACCGGCCACGGGTTCCGGGACTACAACGGCCGCTGAGCCGCCTCCAGCGGGGCGAGTGCGATGGCGCGGGCGAACCGGCGGCGCGACGACCACGTTCCGCTGCGGTCGGCCGCCGCCACCCGCGTCGAGGTGGCGGCGGACGGCTGGTGGCAGGTGCGGCGGGTCTCCGGCGCCTCCGCGACGCGCGACTACCGCTGCCCGGGGTGCGACCAGGTCGTGACGGCCGGAACACCGCACGTCGTGGCCTGGCCCGCAGGTGAGTACGGGTCGGTCGACGAGCGGCGGCACTGGCACACGCCGTGCTGGGACGCGCGGGGGCGTCGCGGACCCGGCAGGCGGCGGCCGAGGTGATCGCGCCGAGTGCGTCCTTGCCGGGGTTCGATCACCGGAAAAGTCGCACTCGCCGCTAGTGGACCGCCCCCGCGCTGGTTTGGGAGGGCGGGGTGGGGATGGCGTGTCCGGCGGGTGGGGTGTGAGCAGTGGGGCTGGGTGCGGGGTGCGCGGGCGGCGTGGCGGCGCTGTGCTCGCCGGGCAGCGTGGCCAGGGAGGCGACGAGGGCGTCCAGGTCGGCGCGGGAGCCGGTGAGCTGGTCGACCATGCGCTGGCGCTGCGCGCGCAGCTGCGCGACCTCGGCCTCGGCGGCCGCCACGATCTGGGCCGCCCGCACCCGCGCGTCCTCGACCGTGCGGCGCGCCTCGGCGTGGGCGCGCTCGCGCATCGCCTCGGTGGCCGCGCGGGTGGACAGCTGCTCGCCCGTGTGTGCGGCGAGCGCCTCCTTCCGGCGCTGGTCCATCGCGATGCGGAAGTCCGCCTCGACCTGGTTGCGGCGGGCCTCCGAGTCCGCCCACGCGTCGTCGTGGCGCTTCTTGGCCGCCGCGTCGGCCACGGCGGCGGCCTCGGTGTGCTCCTGACGGTCGGCGTCGAGCCGGGAGCGCGCCTCGGCGATCTCGCGGTCGGCGGTCTCCCGCGTGGTCGCGAGCCGCTCCAGGTGGGCGTGCTCCTCGGCCTCCAGCTCGGCCCTGCGGACCGCGTCGGCCTCCTCCGCGGCCTCGGCGTCGGCCTTCGACTGCATCCTGATCGCGTCGGCCTCGGCGCGCGCGTCCTCGACGATCGTCGTGGCCTTCTGCTCGGCGTCGTGCAGGCGCCGGGCGACCTCGGCGTCCGCGCGCTGCAGCATCTCGGCGACCTCGTCCTCGGCCATCCGCAGCATCGAGCGCATCCGCTCGCTCATGCCCTGCACGCTCTGTTGGGGGCTGACCAGCGTGCGGACCTGTGCGCGCAGCCGCTCGGCCCGCGCCCGCGAGTCGTCCAGCTCGCGGGTGAGCTGGGCCGACTGGTCGACGGCGGCGTCGCGGTCGGTGGCAAGGATCCGCATCTCGGCGTCGAGCCGACGCAGATGCGCCTCGACCTGTGCCTGGTCGTACCCCCGGCGTACCACCTCGAATCCGGTGGGGGGCAGGGGCGCAGCGGAGTCTCCGGCCATGGCGCCCACCGTACCGGGCGAACCGCGGCCGGACGTGTCGCGCACGTCAAGTGTCTGGGGCCGCGCGCGTCACACCCCGCGGAAGCGGTTGATCGCGTCGAGGTGTCGGGTGCGCTTCTCCCAGTCGGTGACGCCGAGGCCCTCCTCGGGGGCGAGTGTGAGCACGCCGACCTTGCCCTGGTGGCTGTTCGTGTGCACGTCCAGCGCCGCTTGGCCGGTCTCGGCGAGCGGGTAGACCTTCGACAGCGTGGGATGGATGAGGGCCTTGTCGATCAGCCGGTTGGCCTCGTACGACTCGCGGTAGTTGGCGAAGTGCGACCCGACGATCCGTTTGAGGTTCATCCACAGGTAGCGGTTGTCATAGCTGTGCTCGTAGCCCGACGTCGACGCGCACGTGACGATCGTGCCGCCCTTGCGGGTGACGTAGACGCTCGCGCCGAACGTCTCGCGGCCGGGGTGCTCGAAGACGATGTCGGGGTCGTCGCCGCCGGTGAGCTCCCGGATCTTCGCGCCGAAGCGCTTCCACTCCTTGGGGTCCTGGTTGTGCTCGTCGCGCCAGAACTTGTAGCCCTCGGCCGACCGGTCGATGATCAGCTCGGCGCCCATGGCCCGGCAGATCGCCGCCTTCTGCGGCGACGACACGACGCAGACGGGCGTGCCGCCGCCGTTGAGCGCGAACTGGGTGGCGTAGGAGCCGAGCCCGCCCGACGCTCCCCAGATCAGCACGGTGTCGCCCTGCTTCATCCCCGCGCCGTTGCGCGAGACGAGCTGGCGGTAGGCGGTCGAGTTGACCAGGCCGGGGGCCGCGGCCTCCTCCCAGGTCAGGTGGGCGGGCTTGGGCATGAGCTGGTTGGACTTGACCAGCGCCAGCTCCGCGAGCCCGCCGAAGTTGGTCTCGAAGCCCCAGATGCGCTGCTCGGGGTCCATCATCGTGTCGCCGTGCCCGTCGGGGCTCTCCAGCTCGACGGACAGGCAGTGCGCCACGACGCGGTCGCCAGGCTTCCAGGCGTTCACGCCAGGGCCGGTGCGCAGCACGACGCCCGCCAGGTCGGAGCCGACGACGTGGTACGGCAGGTCGTGGCGCGCGGTGAGCGGCGAGATCCGGCCGTAGCGGCGGAGGAAGCCGAACGTCGGCAGCGGCTCGAAGATCGACGTCCAGACGGTGTTGTAGTTGATGGCGCTGGCCATCACCGCGACGAGCGCCTCACCGGGGCCGAGCTCGGGCGTCGCGACGTCGTCGAGGTGCAGGCTCTTGCGGGGGTCCTTCTCGGCCGACGGGATGCCCGCGAACATGTCGACCTCGTCGGCGTGCACCGTGATGCCGCGGTACTGGTCGGGCACGGGGATCCCGGCCAGCGCGTCGAACTGCTCGGCCTGGATCGCGTCCAGGATCTCTTGCACGGCGTGCCTCCCGCGTCGGCGTTGCGTGGTATCCCAAATGTTACTGCACAGTATGGTAATCGGGACTACCCGGCCGGAGAGGGTGGGCTGTGACGGGGGTCACCGGCCTTGATCGGTCCATGAATCGGTCAATGTGCGGCTCCGCCGTTCTTCGGGGCGGGCTCGACCAGCTCGACGAGCACGCCACCTGCGTCCTTCGGGTGCACGAAGTTGATGCGC
This sequence comes from uncultured Actinomycetota bacterium, assembly GCA_963750095.1. Classification (GTDB taxonomy): domain Bacteria; phylum Actinomycetota; class Actinomycetes; order Mycobacteriales; family Pseudonocardiaceae; genus Pseudonocardia. The sequence continues at coordinate 78,881 of CAVVPJ010000005.1, forward strand.
GACCCGGCCGTCCCGCGGCGCGGCTGCGGATAGAGCAGGCGCTTGCCCTGGGCGCGCAGCGCGGCCGAGGTCGCGTCGATGTCCACGACGCGGTAGGCCATCTGCTGGATCCCGGGCCCGTTGCGGTCGAGGAACTTCGCGATGGTCGACTCCGGCCGCAGCGGGGCGAGGAGCTGGATCGCGGCCCCGCCGTCGCCCGCCGAGAGCATCGCCTCGCGCACGCCCTGCTCCTCGTTGACCTCGGTGTGCGTGGCCACCAGCCCGAATGTCTCGCCGTACCAGGCGATGGCCGCGTCGAGGTCGGCCACCGCGATGCCGACGTGGTCGATGCCGAGGACTCGGTGTTCTCCTGTCGGGTGCTCTCCCATAGGCCGGGAATGTAGCTGTCGTCACCGCGGGCGACCCGCTACCAGCGGGTATCGTCACACCGATCCCGTCAACGCAGCCGCAGGAGGATACGTGTCCACATCCGTGATCGTCGCCGGAGCCCGCACCCCCATGGGGAGGTTGCTGGGCTCGCTCAAGGGCTTCTCGGGCGCCCAGCTCGGTGGGGTGGCGATCAAAGCCGCGTTGGAGCGCGCTGGCGTCGCGCCTGAGCAGGTCGACTACGTGATCATGGGCCAGGTGCTGACGGCGGGCGCGGGGCAGATCCCGGCCCGCCAGGCCGCCGCCGCTGCGGGCATCCCGATGGACGTCCCGGCGCTCACCATCAACAAGGTCTGCCTCTCAGGCATCGACGCCATCGCGCTCGCCGACCAGACGATCCGCGTGGGCGAGTTCGACATCGTCGTCGCGGGCGGCCAGGAGTCGATGACCCAAGCGCCGCACCTGCTGGGCAAGTCCCGCGAGGGCTTCAAGTACGGCGACGTCACCATGACCGACCACATGGCCTACGACGGGCTGTTCTGCGCGTTCGACCAGGTCGCGATGGGCGCGTCCACCGAGAAGTACAACGACCGCTACGGGCTCACCCGCGCCGAGCAGGACGAGTTCTCCGCCCGCTCGCACCAGCGGGCCGCCGCGGCCACCGAGAAGGGGATCTTCGCCGAGGAGATCGCGCCGGTGTCGATCCCGCAGCGCCGGGGCGAGCCGGTGTCGTTCGCCACCGACGAGGGCATCCGCGGCGAGACCACCGCCGAGAGCCTCGGGAAGCTGCGCCCCGCGTTCTCGTCCGACGGCACGATCACGGCGGGCTCGGCGTCGCAGATCTCCGACGGCGCCGCTGCGGTGGTCGTGATGAGCAAGGCGAAGGCCGAGGAGCTGGGGCTGACCTGGCTCGCCGAGATCGGCGCGCACGGCGTGGTCGCCGGGCCGGACCCGAGCCTGCACGAGCAGCCCGCCAACGCGATCATCAAGGCCTGTGCGAAGGAGGGCATCGACCCCGCCGACCTGGATCTCGTCGAGATCAACGAAGCGTTCGCGGCCGTCGGCGTCGTGTCGGCGCGCAAGCTGGGGATCGACGAGGACAAGGTCAACGTCAACGGCGGCGCGATCGCGCTCGGCCACCCCATCGGCATGTCCGGCGCCCGCATCGCGCTGAGCCTGGCGCTGGAGCTCAAGCGCCGCGGCGGCGGGGTGGGGGCGGCCGCGCTCTGCGGCGGCGGCGGCCAGGGCGACGCGCTGATCGTGAAGGTCCCCGCCTCCTGACGGTGAGTCCCGCGTCTCGGCACGGCGAGTTCGGCGTTTCGGCACGGTGAGTCCCGCGGCTCGCCGCCGCAGGCGGGAGAATCGGCACGGCGCCTTTCGACGGCGTCCCGAGGAGAGGTGGCGCGAGCGTGACCGGCCCGGATGTGGCGGCCCTCGTCGCGCGGGCCCGTGCCGGTGAGCCGCTGGCCGTCGCTCGGCTGCTCTCGCTGGTCGAAGGCGGAGGCGAAGCGGGGCGCGCCGTGGCGGCGGCGGTGGTCGCCGACGCGGGCCGGGCGCACGTCGTCGGACTGACGGGGCCGCCGGGCGTCGGCAAGTCGACCACCACGTCCGCCCTCATCGCCACCTTGCGCGCGCGGGGAGACCGGGTCGGCGTGCTGGCCGTCGACCCCTCGTCGCCCTTCTCGGGCGGCGCGCTGCTCGGCGACCGGGTGCGGATGGCCGAGCACGCCGAGGACGCGGGTGTGTTCATCCGGTCGATGGCGACCCGCGGGCAGTTGGGCGGCCTCGCGGCGGCCACGCCCCAGGCACTGGCCGTGCTCGACGCGGCCGGATGCGACGTGGTGCTCGTGGAGACGGTCGGGGTCGGGCAGTCGGAGATCGACGTCGTCGCGCTGGCCGACACGACCGTCGTCATGCTCGCTCCCGGCATGGGCGACGGCGTGCAGGCGGCCAAGGCCGGGATCCTCGAGGTGGCCGACGTCTTCGTCGTCAACAAGGCGGACCGCGACGGCGCCGCACAGGCCGCGCGCGAACTCCGGCACATGATCGGGCTGGCGGAGCCGGGGGCCTGGAAGGTGCCCGTCCTCACGACCGTCGCCACCCGGGGGCAGGGGATCGCCGAGCTCGTCGCGGCCCTCGACGCGCACCGGAGCTGGGCGGACGGCTCCGGCGAGCGGGACCGGCGGCGGGCGGCCCGCGCCGCGGCGGAGATCGAGGCCATCACGGTGGCGCGGCTCCGCGCCCGGATCGGCGAGGTCGGCGGTCGTGCTGGCCTCGCCGACCTCGCCAAGCGGGTGGTGGCGGGCGAGCTGGACCCGTACGCGGCGGCCGACGAGCTGGAGCCCACCCTCGCCGACCCTGGGTGAGTCGCGCGTCCGAGCACGCCGAGTGCGGGGAACGGGCACGCCCGCGGCGGGCTTGTGGGCTCAGGAATGTCGGTGGGGCGGGTTAGCGTCGACCGCGTGGCGGCAGGGGGTCGTCACCTCGGGCTGAGGAGCGGTGCGAGGCGAAGACGCCAGGTGACGGGCGCGAAGGCCCGGCATGCCCGGCGCGGGTGTCAGGTGAAGTCGCCCGCGGCCCGGCGTACGCGGCCGAGCAGCTCGGTCAGCTGGGCTTCCTGATCGGGTTCGAGGCCGACCAGGCCGAAGTCGACCGCGGTGACGGAGTCGGTGGCCTTCTCCCTCAGTGCGGCGCCTGCATCAGTGATCTCCACGAGCGTGGCGCGCCGGTCGGTGGGATGGGGCATGCGGCGCACCAGCCCGTCGGCCTGGAGCCGGTCGACGATGTTGGTCACGCTCGTGGGGTGCAGCTGGAGCCGCTCGCCCATCGTGCGCATGGGAAGTCGGCCGTTGCGGGCGAAGGTGAGCAGCACCAGCGCTTCGTAGCGGGCGAAGGTCAGGCCGTGCGGGCGGAGCGCGCCGTCCACCGCCGAGAGGAGGATCTGCTGCACGCGCATCACGCTCGTGACGGCGGCCATGGTCTGTGACGGCCCGATCCGGCGCTCCCACAGCGTCGCCGCCCGCATGATCGGGTCGAACGGCAGCGGCTCGCGGGACGTCATGGCGGGACGCTAGCAGCGCGCAGACCCGCGGGTCGCGGGCGAGGCGGGGTATGAGGCAAGCTCACACCATGCTGTTCGCGTTCAGCGTGGCGCCTGCGGGATCCGGTGACGACAGCGTCGGCGACATCGTCGCCGAGGCCATCCGCGTGGTCCGTGCGTCGGGCCTGCCCCATGAGACCACCTCCATGTTCACCACCATCGAGTCGGCGACCTGGGACGAGGGGATGGCCGTCATCAAGCAGGCCGTCGAGGCGGTGCAGGCACGGGCTCCACGGGTGAGCCTCGTGCTGAAGGCCGACATCCGCCCCGGTTTCAACAGCGGACAGCTGACGGCGAAGGTCGAGCGCGTCGAACGCGCACTGGGTGACAGCCCCGAGGCGTGAGGGGGACCACCGTGCGGTGATCCCCCTCCACACGCTCAGGCCGGGGCCAAGGCGAGGTTCAGCGTGAAGAAGAACACGCCGACCAGGATCGCGGCCACGCCCAGCGCGATGGCGATCTTGCCGCGCTTGGCCGAGACGGGGCGGCGCGCCGCCACCACGCCGGTGCCCACCGCGCCCGCCCCGACGATCCAGCCGAGGATCGAGATCGGGCTGACGATCAGGGCGATGATCCCGACGATCATCGCCACCTTGCCCATCTTCGGGCTGTCCTGCTTCGCGGTCTTCTTCCGCGCCTCGGACAGCAGGCGGTCGGCGACGTCGTTCTCGGTGCTCATGCAGGTCCTCCGGGGAAGGTGCCGCGGCGACGCGGCCCATGGCTGTCTACGCGGAGCGACGCTGTCGTCGCTCCCGATGCGTCAACGAGCGCCCGCTGGGCGTGGTGCTCCGCCAGACCGGTGATCGCTGACCGGCGTGGTTCCGCTCGGTGACGGGCTCCCGGCTGCGGGCATCGACGCGGATGGTCGGACGTCCTACTGTCAGCAGCATGTCGGATCTCGCCACGCGGCAGGAGGAGCATCGGGCCCGTCGGATGTGGCGCGCGCTCGAGCCGGTGCACGCCGTGACCTACTTCGCCCCGGAGCCCAAGGCCTACTGCGACGCCCTGGGCACCAAGGGCTTCTGGATGAGCTACTTCGCCCAGCGGGCGGCCCCGCTCGGCGCGGCACCACCCGAGCTGGTCACCGCACTGTTCTTCAACTTCCACCCCGCGCTCGTCGCGCGGGCGGTGCCGGAGGTGTGGGCGGTCGCGTCGCCGCAACGGTTCCTGCAGGCGCGGCTCGAGGCGGTCGACGCGGCGCTGCGCAGGCTCTGGGGCCCGGAGGTGCTCGTGTCGGCCGAGCTGGCGGAAGCGGCACAGCTCGCCCGCGTCGCCGCGCTGGCCGCCCCGACCGTCGGCAGGCCGCTGGCGGCGGCCAACGCCGCGCTCGGGTGGCCCGACGAGCCGCACCTCGTGCTGTGGCAGGCCCAGACGATCCTGCGCGAGCAGCGCGGCGACGGGCACAACGCGGCGCTGCTCACCGCGGGCCTCGATCCCGCGGAGGCGTTGGCGCTCTTCGCCGCCGACTGCGCCATGGACGGGGCGTGGCTGCGGAGCCGCCGCGGCTGGTCGGAGGAGGAGTGGGCGGCCGCGACCGAGCGCCTCGTCGTCAGGGGCCTGGTCACCGAGGGGGCCGACGGCGCGCCCGACCTGCTCACCGCGGCGGGGCGGGCGCTGCGCGACGACGTCGAGGCCCGCACCGACGCGCTCGCCGACGCCCCCTGGCTGGCGGTGGGAGCGGAGCGTGCGGAGCGGCTCGTCGGGCTGGTCGCGCCGCTCGTGGCGGCCGTGTTGGCGGGCGAGGGGTTCCTCGCGGTCAACCCGATGGGCCTGCGGCCCCTCGTGCCGACCTGATCGGACGCCCGGGCCGCAACGTCCCGACGCCGGGCGTGCCAGGATGAACGGCGTGTCTCGACCCGATCCCCGCGGCCGTGCGCGTGCGGCCGCGCCCTCATCAGCCGCGCTGTCCATGGCAGGCGCGGTCGATCTCGCCGCCGTGAAGGCCCGTTCCGAGGCCGCGGCGCGCGCCAAGGCCACACCGGCACCCTCGGGCGGGGAGCCCGCCGGGGGCAGCGCCTTCGTCGTCGACGTCTCCGAGCAGACCTTCCAGACCGAGGTCATCGACCGGTCGATGCAGGTCCCGGTGATCGTCGACCTGTGGGCCACCTGGTGCGAGCCGTGCAAGCAGCTCTCGCCGGTGCTCGAGCGGCTGGCCGAGGCAGGCGGCGGCGCCTGGCTGCTGGCGAAGGTCGACATCGACGCCAACCCGCGCATCGCGCAGGCGTTCCGGGTGCAGTCGGTGCCGACGGTCATCGCGGTCGTCGCAGGCCAGCCCGTCGACGGGTTCAGCGGCGCACTCCCGGAGCCCGAGGTCCGCAAGTGGGTCACGTCGCTGCTCGACGCACTGCGCGACCGCATGCCCGGCATCCGCGAGGCGGCACAGCGCCAGGACGGGGTCGAGCCGGAGGAGGAGCCCGACGACCCGCGCTTCGTCAAGGCGGAGGAGGCGGTCGAGGAGGGCGACTGGGCGGCCGCCGAGGAGGCCTACAACGCCATCCTCGCGGCCGAGCCCGGGAACGAGCAGGCCGTCGCGGCGTTGGCCCAGGTGCGGTTCCTCGCGCGGGCCGAGCAGGCCGACCCCAGCGCCGTCGCCCGAGCCGACGCCGCCCCCGACGACGTCGACGCGCAGCTCGCCGCGGCCGACGCCGAGCTCGCGGGCGACGAGGTCGACGCGGCGTTCGCCCGGTTGGTGGCCACGGTCGGCCGCACGGCGGGCAGCGACCGCGACAAGGCCCGCGAGCACCTCGTCGGTCTCTTCGAGCTGTTCCCCCCCGACGACCCGCGGGTGACGAAGGCCCGCCGCTCGCTGGCCCGCGCGCTCTTCTAGGCCGGAGGTCAGCCGCCGGTCTGGAGGCAGGCTGCGGCTCCGCGCAGCACGCCGGTCCGGAAGTGGTCGATGCGCTCGTAGCCGTGCTCGGCGGCGTCGGCGGCGCCGCGCGCGTCCCGGCCCGCCCAGTCCTGGTCGAGAAGCACCTCGACGGCCTCGTCGAGATCGCCGGGCGACAGGGTGAACGCACCCTGGGTGTTCTGCAGCCTGCCGGTGTACGCGCCCGCCAGGCAGATCGCCGCGGCGCCAGCGGCCGATCCGGTGCCGGGTCGCCGCAGCGCGTCGAGCATCGCGAGGCCGTAGCGGCCCGCGATGAGCGTGGCGCCCGCGTAGTCGCCGAACCGGTCCTCCACCTCGGCCAGCGCGCCGCGGTCGACCACCACCGCGTCGTCGTCGGGGCACCAGGCCACCGGGCCCTGCCCGGCGGCCGCGCACCGGGTGGCGGCGGTGCGCAGCGCCGGGGCCCGCCACCCGGTGGCGCCTGCCTCCGCCGCGAGCTTCTCGAAGGCGCCGGGAGCGTCTTTGCCGACGCCGTCGAGGAGCTGGTCGGGCGGGAGGTTGCCGCGCCGGGCCTCGTCGTCGTTGGAGCCGAACGTGCGCTGGGTGAAAACCCGGTTGGTCGTCGTCATGCCCGCGCAGGTGGCGGGGGAGCCGTCGTAGCCGTCCTGGAAGGCCGACACGCGGTCGAACGCGTTGCCGTGCGCCGCCGAATCGCGGGGGTCGACCCCGAGCGGGTCGCGGAACGCGACGAGCGCCGACATCGCCTGGTCGCGCTCCGCGGGCCCGAGCGGCAGCCCGAGCGGCGGCTGCTTGGCGAAGTGCGCGAGGGCCACGCCCGCGTCACAGTCGGCCATCGCCTCCAGCAGGATCGTGGGGAACCGCCGTGGCTGCCGGGCCTGCAGCGCGTCCACCCCCAGCCGGGTCTGCACGGCGTGCCCCACCTCGTGCGCCAGCACCACCAGCACGCCCGTCGGGCCGTCCTCGCGCGCCACCCTGGGGACCAGCCCGTCGGCGTCCCAGACGACCGCGTCGGCCGACGGGCAGTAGAACGCCTGGCCGGAGACGTCGGCGGCCGACGACACGCACGGCACGCTGCGGTCGCGCGCGTGCACCGGCACGAAATGCGTGATGTCGCGCCAGGGACGGCCGAACGCCGCAGGGAACTGCGTGCGCCAGAACTCCTGCAGCGCCGCGACGGCGCTCTGGGCCACATCGGCATCGGCGACGGGGCCGCGGGCGAAGCCCACCGGGGCGGGCGCCGCGCTCGGCCGCCCCGCCACCACCTGCGCGCACCCCGTCAACACGAGCCCGAGCGCCAGCACGACGGCGAGCGCTCGGGGGGTGCGGGCCATGGCGTCATGGTGCCCTGTGGAGGGTGATCGGGGAGGCGTTTCGGTGCAACTCGACCCGGGCGGCTAGCGTCGACACCCGTGCGCCTGGATCTGTCGCGTCCCCGCCCGGCTTTCGGCTGGGCGGTCGCGGGTGTCGTCGCCGTGGCGTCCGTCGTCGCGATGGTGTGGCTCGAAGCCGTCTACCCACCGCTCCCGGTCATGATCCCGACCACGGACATGTACGAGGTGCACGTCGACTTCGACACGTTCTGGCACTCCGCCGTGGCGCTGACCCAGGGCGGCGACATCTACGTCACCCCCGCGAAGCTGACCAACCTCAACCCGCCGCTGCTGACCGTGCTCCTGGCCCCGTTCGCCTGGCTGGACGCGCTCACGGCGTATCGGGTGTGGGTGGCGCTGTGCCTGGTGATGGTGCTGGGCTCGCTCCTGCTCGTCGCCCGTGAGCTGCGGCTGCGGCCGTGGCCGACGGGGCTCGCGCTGGCGACGGTGCTCGCGTCGTCGCCGCTGCACGGCGCGCTCGTGCTGGGCCAGATCTACCCGCTGCTGCTCGTCGGGCTGGTCGCGGGGTGGCTCGCCGAGCGGCGGGGGCGTCCGGCGCTCGCGGCCGTGCTGTTCGGGATCACGGTGGCGCTGAAGCCCTCGCTCGCGCCCGTGCTGCTGCTGTACGCGGCGCAGCGCCGGTGGGCCCCGCTGTGGGCGGGGGTGCTGTCGGCGGCCGTGGCGTCGCTGGTCGGCGTGGCCGTCTGCGGCCCGTCGAGCGGACTGGCGTGGCTTTCCATCGCGTTCAGCTCGCCGGTGCCGGACACGGTCGACAACGCCTCGCTGCCCGGGCTCGCCGTGCGGCTCGGCCTGCCGCCCACGCTGGGGCTGGTCGCGGGGCTCATTGTGCTCGGCGGCACCCTCCTGGTGCTCGCCCGCCACCGTGACCGGGTCGACCCCGCGGGCACGGCGACCTGGGCGGTGCTGGCCGCGGGCCTGCTGCTCTCGCCGATCGCCTGGCACAACTACCTGATGCTGCTCTGGCCCGGCGTGCTGGTCGTGGTCGCGCTCGGGCGCGGGGCCACCGCCACCGTCATGCTGGCGGTGGCGGTGATCCCCGTGGCGTGGAACGCGGCGGTGGTGCCCGCGGTCGCCACGGGGCGCTCGCTCTACGTCGCGATCCTGGTGGGCTACTGGGCCGTGCTGTTGCGGTGCGCGCTGTCGGCGGGCCCGTCGTCGGGGTCGGACGGGGAGCCCTCTCCGGTGTCGGTCGCCTCGACGGCGGGCTGACCGGGGGGGTCGCCCGCATCCCCGTCGTCGGCGACCGGGATCCCGTGCGGCGGCGTGGGGGTGTCGTCGGCGGTCGGCAGGGAGCCGATCCGCGTGGTGGGCTCTTCGGGCAGCGACGAGCGCGAGGTCCGCGCGGTGGCCTCGTCGGTGGCGAAGCCCGCAAAGCGGGTCGTCGGCTCGTCGGGGTCGGCCGCGGGAGTCCGCGGCGTGGTGTCCGTTCCGAGGGCGGCGTCCAGAGGCGCGTCGGTGGCGGCCTCAGCCGCACCCGGGGTGATGGGCGGCGCGGTGTCGGTGCCTAGCGCGGCGTCCGGGGGCGCGTCGGTGGCGGCGTCCGGGGTGGCGGGCGGCGTCGTCCCGGTGCCGAGGGCGGCGTCCGTCGGTGCGTCGTCGGGCACCGTGTCCGCGGCCTCGGGCCCGGCGTCGGCGGGAACTTCCGAGGCAGGCGCGACGGGCGGCGGCATCACCGCGGGCGTCGGCTCGGGCACCGGCGTGGGGGCGGTCGCGGCCGCCACCGACCGTCGCCGCACCGCGCCCTCGAACGGCTCCGGCGCCAGCCACAGCACGCCTGCAGGCGGGAGCTGCAGCACCGCCGACGCGGGCCGTCCGTGCCAGACGACCTGCTCGGCGTCGACGCCGCCGTAGTTGCCCCACCCGGACCCGCCGTAGCTGGTGGCGTCGGTGTTGAGCACCTCGCGCCACCGCCCCGCGAACGGCAGCCCGACCCGGTAGTCCGGCTTCGGGCTGCCGGAGAAGTTCGCGACGCACGCCATCACGACGGGGTGGCCCTCGGCATCGACGCCGTGGCGCAGGAAGCTGAGCACGTTGCCGCTGGAGTCGTTGGCGTCGATCCAGGAGAAGCCCTCCGGGGTGACGTCACGCGTCCACAGGGCGGGCATGGCGCGGTAGGCGCGGTTGAGGTCGCCGACGAGGGCCTTGATGCCGCCGTGCAGCGGGTCCTCGAGGAGGTGCCAGTCCAGCGAGCGCTGCTCGGACCACTCCCGCTCCTGCCCGAACTCACCACCCTGGAACAGCAGCTGCTTGCCGGGGTGCGCCCACATGTACGCCAGCAGAGAGCGGAGGTTGGCGGCCTTGTTCCAGGCGTCGCCGGGCATCCGCTGCCACAGCGACCCCTTGCCGTGCACGACCTCGTCGTGGGAGAGCGGCAGCACGAAGTTCTCGCTGAACGCGTACATCAGCGAGAAGGTCATCTGGTTGTGGTGGTAGCCGCGGTAGATCGGGTCACGCCCGGCGTAGTCGAGCGTGTCGTGCATCCAGCCCATGTTCCACTTGAAGCCGAACCCGAGCCCGCCGAGGTGCGTCGGGCGGGAGACGCCCGGCCAGGCCGTCGACTCCTCCGCGATGGTCACGACGCCGGGGAACGTCCGGTACACGGTGGCGTTCATCTCCTGCAGGAACGCCACCGCGTCGAGGTTCTCCCGGCCGCCGTGGATGTTGGGCAGCCACTGGCCCTCGGGGCGGGAGTAGTCGAGGTAGAGCATCGAGGCGACGGCGTCGACGCGCAGGCCGTCGATGTGGAACTGGTCGAGCCAGTACAGCGCGTTGGCGACGAGGAAGTTGCGCACCTCCTTGCGGCCGAAGTCGAACACGAGCGTGCCCCAGTCGGGCTGCTCGCCGCGGCGCGGGTCGGCGTGTTCGTACAGGGGCGTTCCGTCGAACTTCGCGAGCGCCCACTCGTCGCGCGGGAAGTGCGCAGGCACCCAGTCGACGATCACGCCGTAGCCGTGCTGGTGCAGGTGGTCGACGAACCATCGAAAATCATCGGGAGTCCCAAATCGCGCGGTCGGCGCGAAGTAGGAGGTGACCTGGTAGCCCCACGAGCCGCCGAACGGGTGCTCGGCCACGGGCAGCAGCTCGACGTGGGTGAAGCCGGTCTCGCCGAGGTAGTCGACGAGCTGCTGGGCCATGTCGCGGTAGCCCAGCCCCGCCCGCCACGAGCCCAGGTGGACCTCGTAGATGCTCATCGGCTCGGCGTGCGGGGTGCCCTGTGCCCGCCGGGTGATCCACTCGCCGTCGGCCCACTCGTGGGTGGCCGCGTCCACGATGGACGCCGTCGCGGGCGGGATCTCCGTGCGGAACGCGAGCGGGTCGGACTTCTCGCGCCACCGGCCGTCGGCGCCGAGGATCCGGAACTTGTAGCGCATGCCGGGCGTGATGCCGGGCACGAACAGCTCCCAGACGCCGGTGCTGCCCAGCGCCCGCATCGGGTGCGCCCAGCCGCTCCAGCCGTCGAAGTCGCCGGTGACCCGCACGCCCTGCGCGGTCGGCGCCCACACCGCGAAGCTGGTGCCGCTCACCACGCCCGCCGCGGTGTCGTAGGTGCGCACGTGGGCGCCCAGTACGTCCCAGAGCCGTTCGTGGCGGCCCTCGCTGATCAGGTGCAGGTCGATGTCGCCGAGCGTCGGCATCCACCGGTACGGGTCGTCGACGATGTCGACGCGGTCGCCGTAGCGCACGGCGAGCCGGTAGTCGGCGGGCGGCCCGGGCACCACGCCGGAGAACAGCCCCGCTTCGTGCACCTTGACCAGCGGAAAGCCCTCCCCGCCGACGCGCACCACGTGGACCTCGTCGGCGTGCGGGCGCAGCACCCGCACGACCGTGCCGTCCGGATGCGGGTGCGCCCCGAGCACCGCATGGGGGTCGTGATGGGCGCCGCCGAGCAGCCTGTCGACGGTGTGCGGGTCGGGTGCCGCCGCATCGATCGTCTGGGTCGGGTTCTCGTCGCGATCCACGGCCGGAACCCTATTGCTCCCAGGGTGAGAACGCCCGTTCCGGGGACGGGCAATCCGCGCCGGAACCCCCGGATGGACGCATGTGGTGACGGGCCCGACCCGGCTGGGGGGAGCCGGGCCGGGACCCGTCGGGCACCGGACGCCGATGGCACTCGGGCGTCCGGCCCAGCGCCGCGGTTGATGGGGGGAGGCCGCGGCCCGGGCGTGGTCAGCCGTGTGCGTTCCCCGCGGTCGTCATGGCCGTGCTGTCCGGCGTGGCGGCGTCCGTCGGGCCGACCTCGCCGACGGCGTCGCGGAGGGTCGGCGCGCCGGCCGCGCCCGCGGGAGCGGGCGGTGTCGTCGGGACGGTCATCGGGGGCCCGGGGCCGGTCGTCGACGCCGGGCAGGCCGCCACGCTCGGTGCGTCGGCGGCCGGGGTCGTGGGGCCGCAGCCCGCGGGGGCGGGGGGCCGAGCCTGCGGAGCGACCGTCCGTGCGGCGGCACGCGCCGACTCGCCCGAAGGGGCCTTGGCGGGTGCCGAGGGCGGTGGCGGCACGGGCGTCGACGGCGGCGACGTGGCGGCCGTGGCGGGCCGGTCGCGCAGGGGCGCGGTGGTGGGCGTCGCGCTCGGCGTGGCGGCGGTCGGGGCGGCGGCGGTCGTCATGACGGCGATCGGTGGCGCGGGGGCGTTCGGTGGCGCGGCGGCGGGCGGGCGCGGGGTGTCGAGCGGCCGGGCGAGCGAGGTGCTCGCGGCGAGGGCGACGCCGCCGGTCGCGCCCGCGGCGCACACGACCAGGGCGACGATCTTGGCGGCGACCAGCTTGGACCCGATGACCCGCCGCCCCGACAGCCCCCGCACCGGCAGCGGCGCCCCGGAGCGAGCCGCGACGAAGGCCGCGGTGGCGGCGGCCTCCCCGGCGATCTCCTCCGCCCGTCCGGGTGCGGTCGCCGCTGCGAGGAGCGCGGAGAGCGGGCCCGCGGGCCCGCGGCCGTCCAGCAGCTCTTCGGTGGCGGCGAGGCTCGGCCGCCGCGGTCTCGGGGTGCGCATCTCGCCCCTCCCAGCGTGGGGGGCCGTCGAGCCGTTACGCATCGCTCACCGGCTGTTCGTCGAGCATCCTGGCGAGCCGTTTGAGCCCGCGGTGCGCGGCGATGCGGACCGCGCCCGCGCTCTTGCCGAGCAGGGCGCCCGTGGCGATCGTGTCGAGCCCGACGACCGCGCGCAGCAGCACGGCCTCCGCCTCGTGCCGCGGCAGGGACGCGATCATGGCGATCGCCGCGCGCGAGGACAGCCCGGTCAGCGCGTCGGCGGCGGTGTCGGAGGGTGCGGGCGGCTCGGCGACCATGTCGATGTCGCCGACCACCTGCGGGCGCCGGGCGCGCACCCTCGCCGCGTCGGTCGCCCGGTTCCGGCAGATCGTGCTGGCCCAGCCGCGGAACCCGTCGAGGTCGCCGTGGAAGCGGTGCAGGTCGCGGGCGACGTGCAGCCACGTCTCCGCCGTGACGTCCTCGGCCTCGACGCCCACCAGGGCCGTCGCGTAGCGCAGGAGGCGCGGCTGCAGCTCGCGGTACAGCGCCACGAAGCCCCACTCGGCGCCCTCCCGTGCGGCGGCGAGGGCGGTCTCGAGGTCGGTGTCCGCGGCGTCGACGCCGGGAGGTGGCGCGATGCCGTCCACGCCAGAGCGCACCCGCCCTCCTCCTCCTCGGGGACGGGGTGGGCACGGGGGAGCGCGGCCCGGGGGAACCGTCCGCCCCCTCAGCGCCGGTCGCCGCCGAGGCGTTACCTGATCTGGGCAACGGGGTTCCGGTCGGCGAAACTGACGCGGTGACCACGGCAAGCCTCGGCGACCGGCTCGAAGCGGCGCGCAGGCGCGCGTTCGTGGGGCGGGAGGCCGAGCTGGCGCTGGTCGCCAGGATGCTCGACGGCCGGGAGTCCGGCACGGTGCTGTACGTCCACGGGCCCGGCGGCGTCGGGAAGTCGACGCTGCTGCGCCAGATCGGGTGGCAGGCCGAGGCGGCGGGCCGCCGGGTGGAGCGGCTGGACGGTCGCGAGCTCGAGCCGGGCCCGCGCGCCGTGGCGGCGGACGTCCTGCTCGTCGACGAGGTCGACGCCGTCGCGGGCAGGCGCGCGAACGTGCTGGAGGGCCTGCTCGCGAGCCTGTCCGCCGACGCGGTCGCCGTGCTCGCTGGCCGTGCGCCGCCCCCGACCGCGTGGCGCACGGACCCGGGGTGGCGCGCGATCCTGCACGCGGTGCGGCTGGAGAACCTCGGTGCCGACGACGGGCGCGCCCTGCTGCGGCTGCGCGGCGTGCCGGATGCGGCGCACGACGGCGCGCTCGCCTTCACCCACGGCCATCCGCTCGCTCTCGCGCTGCTCGCCGACGTCGTCGCGCAGTCGACGCGCGACGAGCCGGTCGCCGCCACGCCCGAGGTGCTCACGGTGCTGCTGGACAGCCTGGTGGGCTCCGTCCCCTCCGAGGCGCACCTGGCCGCGCTGGAGGCGTGCTCGCAGGTGGCGGTCACCACCGAGCCGCTGCTCGCGGCGCTGCTGGGGGTCGCCGACGCCCGTGCGCTCTTCGACTGGCTCCGCGAGCTGTCCATCGTGGACTTCGCCGCACGCGGCATCTACCCGCACGACGTCGCGCGGGAGGCGCTGGCCCGCGAGCTGTCCTGGCGCCATCCCGAGGCGCACGACCGGCTGCACCGCCGCGCGCGGGCGTTCTACGAGCGCCAGCTCGCGGGCGCCGACCCCGCCACCGCCCGCCGGGTGCTCTTCGACTTCGCGTTCCTGCACCGGGACAGCCCGGTCATCGGGCCGTTCCTGCGGCACGTCACGCCCGGCCGCGGCGACACCGACGACCTTTCCACCGGACCGGCGACGGCGGCCGAGCTGCCGCGGTTGCTGGCGATGCTGGCCGAGCACGAGGGCGCGCGGTCCGCGGAGCATGCCGCGCACTGGGCGCGCGCCCAGCCCGACGCGGTGACGGCCGTGCGCGACGCCGAGGACGTCCCGGTCGGCGTGATCGTCGCGCCCGCACTCGACCGGGCTGCCGCCGCCGAACGCGCCGCCGACCCCGTCGCCGCGGCGGCGTGGGCGCACGCCCAGCAGAGCCCCGCCGCCGCGGACGAGACCGTGCTGCTGGTGCGGCACTGGAGCGACGCCCGGCTGCACCAGGCGGTCTCGCCGGTGCAGACCCACGTGCTGCTGCACCTGATGCGCCGCTACCTGACGACGCCGGGGCTCGCCCAGGTCTACCTGCGCCACGCCGACCCCGACCTCTGGACCCCCGCCATGGCCTACGCCGACTTCCAGCGCATCCCCGGCGAGCACGGCCTCTTCGTGCACGACTGGCGGGCCGTCCCGCCGATCGCCTGGATGGCCCGGCTGGCGGGCCGCGAGACGGAGACCGACCCGCTGGCGGGCGCCGAGCCCGCGCCCGAGCCGGACCTCGGCGAGGCCGCGTTCGCCGAGGCCGTGCGGGCGGCGCTGCGCGACGTCACCCGCCCGGACCGGCTGCGCGACTCCCGGCTGCAGCGCACGAAGGTCGTCCGCTCGCGGCTCGCGCCCGGCGCCTCGGCGGCCGACCGCGGCCGCGCGGTACGGGAGGCCATCCTCGCGGCGGCGCAGGTGATGGAGCGCTCGCCGCGTGACCGGCGGGGCTACCGCGCGCTGCACCACACCTACCTGCAGCCCGCGCCCACCCAGGCCGCCGCGGCCGAGCTGCTCGACCTGCCGACGACGACCTACCGCCGCCACCTCACCGCGGGCATCGCCCGGCTCACCGAGCTCCTGTGGCAGGAGGAGACGGGCTGAGACCGGTACGATCGGTGGCATCAGCGCCGCCGCCATCCTCGGCACGACAGGCGCCGCCTTCGCCGCCCAGTCCGCCCATGCCACTACCAGTTCTGCGTCAACAACACCGGCACCGCGCAGACCACCGTCTCGATGGTCCTCTACACCGACGGCGAGGTGCACTGACCCGCGCGCGAGCGGGCCCGCCGGGTCGGGCGGCGCCATCGGTCCGCCATGCCCGGCGCGCCGCCGACCTCGCCGACGAAGCGGGGCAGGCCGCGGTCGAGATCGTCGCCCGGCACGCCGCCGTCCGGTTCGGGGACCGCGCGGGCGCCGCCGCGCAGGCCGCGCAGGCCGCGCTCGCCTACCGTGCGCAAGGAGCGAGGGGGTCGGCGACGGCGGCGGGCGCGCGCGCCGACCAGTGGGCCAGCCGGTGCCCCGGCCTGCGCACACCCGCGCTGCTCGCCCGCTCCTCAGGCGTGGCGAACAAGGAGTGGCACGGCCTGCGGCGCCATGCCTCGGGATGTCGGCCGAGCGCGACGTGAGCGGGGTTCAGCCAAGATCGAACCCCGCTGGTGTGCATCTCGCGCGCTGATCGGCGGCGGGCATCAGCGAACTCCGATCATGGAGGGATCCCGCTGGTGTCGGTTCGCGGCGGCCGTCCCAGGCAGAGCCGCCGGTCGTCCTCGCAGACCAGGCCGTCGCTCCGCAGGGTCCCGGGGGTCTGCGAGGTGTCAGGCGGCTCTGCGAAGAGGAGGCGGACCGTGGTGAACGGGGCGGCGTGCTGCGCGGCGCCGCTCCGGCCGCGCTGCGCGGCGGCCAGCGCCGCCGCCGGGTCGAGCGACTGCCCGCAATGTGCGCGGGCCCCCGACGGTGTGGGTGATGGCAAGATCGTTGCGCGGCGGAGCTCAGGCCAGGTGGACGTACTCGTAGTCGACGGGCTTGTCGTTGATGCCCTTCATCGGAGGGGCGACCCAGCCTGCCATCTTCCCCGGCTCGTACACCGGCCGCATGAGCGAGCGGACGTGGGTCTTGTCGGCCTCCGTTGGCAGCCACCGGTCGCGGTTGGCCGCCCACACGTCGGAGCCGACGAGGTCACCGGCGGGCGTGATGTGATGGCCCGCGAACAGCCCCACGTGGCGGTTGAACCCGACGTGCGGCAGCGCGAGTCGTCGGTCGATCCCCGCGTTCTCCAGAACGCGGTTCCACCGCTTCATGCCGGTCTGGCAGTCGGCGACGTACTCGGTGCGCAGGTCGTGGTTGAGCGCGACGAGCGCCGAGACCTCCTCGGTGGTGATGGCGTCGTCGCGCACGGTGTCGACGTGCGCGGCGTCGTCGGTGAGCACGTGGTCGTCCTTGCGCCGTTCTTCCTGCCAGCGGCCCTTGAGCCCCGCGGTGAAGTAGTTCGCGGCGTTGGTCGACTTCTCCGAACCGAAGAGGTCCAGCGAGACCGAGTAGTGGAAGTTGATGTACTTCTGGATCACGTCGAGCGGGATGCCACCATGCGGCGCGACGTCCTCGGTGTCGTGCTCGCGCATGAGCTCCGCGGTGCGGGCCACCACCCGGTCGACACCCGTGGTGCCGACGAACATGTGGTGCGCCTCCTCCTTGAGCATGAACTCGCAGGTGCGGGAGAGCGGGTCGAAGGCCGACTCCTTCAGCGTGCCGAGCTGGTACTTCCCGTCCCGGTCGGTGAAGTAGGTGAACATGTAGAAGGAGAGCCAGTCGGGCGTCTCCTCGTTGAACGCGCCGAGGATGCGCGGCGAGTCGAGGTCGCCCGAGTGGCGCTGCAGCAGCGCCTCGGCCTCCTCGCGCCCCGCCCGTCCGAAGAAGGCGTGCAGCAGGTAGACCATCGCCCAGAGGTGACGGCCCTCCTCGACGTTCACCTGGAACAGGTTGCGCAGGTCGTAGAGCGACGGCGCGGTCCCGCCGAGGCGGCGCTGCTGCTCGACCGACGCGGGCTCCGTGTCGCCCTGGATGACGATGAGCCGCTGCAGGTCGGCGCGGTACTCGCCGGGCACCTGCTGCCACACCGGCTCGCCCTTCTGCTCGCCGAACGCGATGCGGCGGTCGCTGTTGCGCTCGGCGAGGAACACCCCCCAGCGGTACTCGTCCATCGCGACGTGCCCGAAGTGCGCCCAGCCCTCCCGGCCGACGGCGACCGCGGTGCGCAGGTAGACGTCCTCGGTGGGGATGGCCGGGCCCATCGTCTTCCACCAGTTGAGGAAGTTGGGCTGCCAGCTCTCCAGCGCCCGCTGCAGCTTGCGGTCGCCCGCGAGGTCGACGTTGTTCGGGATCTTCTCGGAGTAGTCGATCGACATGTCATACCCGCCTGCGGTCGAAGTCGGCCTTGCGGCCCGTGCCGTAGCGACGCAGCGCCCCGTCTTCACCCGACGCGTTGGGCCGCACGAAGATCCAGTTCTGCCACGCGGTGAGACGGCCGAAGATGCGCGTCTCCATGGTCTCGGGGCCGACGAAGCGGTGGTTGGCCTCCATGCCGGTGAGCGCGTCGGGCGACAGCGACGCCCGCTCCTCCAGCATGATCCGCACCTCGTCCTCCCAGTCGATGTCGTCGGGGGCCTCGGTGACCAGGCCCAGCTCCAGCGCCTCGGCCCCCTCGATGCGCCGGTCGGTCTCCTGGCGCAGCTTGGCGACGGTCTCGTCGTCGCCCCAGAAGCGCGAGCCCAGCCGGGAGAGCCCGTTGCCCATGGGGAACGTGCCGAAGTTCGACGCCGAGAGCACGATCTGGGCGGGCTCGCCCTCCTCGGCCCCCTCCTCCATGAAGCCGTCGAGCATGTACTGGCGGTCGCACGCCAGCGCGAGCTCCAGGAGCGCGCCCGCGAAGCAGCTGCCCGGCTCGACGAGCGCGATCAGCGAGCGGGAGGTGACGTCGAGGCGCTTGAGCACCCGCTTGAAGTAGTGGCGGATCTCGTTGACCAGCCAGTCCCCGGGAGATCGGGCACCGCCGGAATGCTCGGCGATCACCCGCTCGAACGCGAGCGCGTCCTCGATGTCGCCCTTCGTGCGGATCACCCAGGTGCCCAGCTCCAGCTCGTTGGCGCGCAGCCGGAGGATGAGGTCGTCGAGCTCGCGGGTCATGGCCAGCGGCCAGAACTCGGCGCCCATCTCGTGGACGCGCTCCACGGTGTCGGGGACATCGCCCTCCGGGCCGAGGACGGTGATGTTCACCAGCCCCTCGGCGCGGTCGAACTCGGCCTTCACGTGCCGGTAGGTGATGCCGTCCTCGGTCTCCTCCCGCCGCAGGGGCGGCAGCGGGACACCGGCGGCGTCGCTCGGGCGGGTGGAGCGCGCGGCGGCGGCCGCGGCCCGCGCGCGCACCTTCTCGTCCCACTGCCGCTTGGGGATGACCTCGTCGACCAGCCGCCACTCGACGGCCTGCTTTCCGCGGACGCCCTCGGCGCGGGTGGCGAACACGTCGGCGCGGTCCTTGCGCACCCGGCGCTTGTCGATCACACGGGTGAGGCCGCCGGTGCCCGGCAGCACGCCCAGCAGCGGCACCTCGGGCAGCGACACCGCCGACGAGTTGTCGTCCACCAGCAGGATCTGGTCGCACGCGAGCGCCAGCTCGTAGCCCCCGCCCGCCGCGGTGCCGTTGACCGCGGCGATCCAGGTCTGCCCGGAGTGCGCGGTGGCGTCCTCGATGCCGCCCCTGGTCTCGTTGGTGAACTTGCAGAAGTTGACCTTCCACGGGTGCGAGGACTGGGCGAGCATCCGGATGTTCGCGCCCGCGCAGAAGTTGCGGTCCTTCGCGCTGGTGACGACGACCGCGCGCACCTCGGGGTGCTCGAAGCGCAGCCGCTGGGTGGCGTCGTAGAGCTCGATGTCGACGCCGAGGTCGTAGCTGTTCATCTTCAGCTCGTACCCCGGCACCAGCCCGCCGTCCTCGGCGACGTCGAGGCGCAGGTACGCGACTTCGCCGTCGACGTCCAGCTTCCAGTGTCGGTACGTGGCCGGGTCCGCGTCGAACGACACCTGCGTCATGGGCGAGAGTCTACAAGCTAAGTAATGAGCGTCAAGAAGTTGTAGACGATTCGCGCGCGAGGGCGCGCAGCCGGAAGCGCTGGATCTTGCCCGTCGCGGTCTTCGGAAGCTCAGTGACCGTCACCACCCGGCGGGGGCGCTTGAACGCCGCGAGCCCCGCCCGGCAGAACGCGATGACGTCCGCCTCGTCGACCTCCGCGCCCGGCATCGCCACGACGTAGGCCACCGGCTTGTCCAGCCCGTCCGCGTCCGGCACGCCGACGACGACCGCCTGGGCCACGGCAGGGTGCTCGAGCAGGCGCGTCTCCACCTCGGTGGGGCTCACCCAGATGCCGCCGACCTTGAGCACGTCGTCGGAGCGGCCAAGGCACTTCCAGCTGCCGTCGGCGCCGAGCACATAGGTGTCGCCGGTGCGCATCCACTCGCCGTGGAACACCATGCGGTTCACGTCGGTCCGACACCAGTACCCCGTGCACAGCGACTCGCCCGCCACCCACAGCATCCCCGGCTCGTCCGGGCCCTCGACGATCGTGCCGTCGGGACGGCGGATCTCCACGCGGTAGCCCGGCACGGGGAAGCCCGAGCTGCCGGGCACGACCTTGCCCGCCACATTGGAGATGAAGATGTGCAGCGCCTCGGTGGAGCCGATGCCGTCGAGGATCTCGAACCCGTACTGCTCCTTGACGCCGTGGAACATGCGCGGGGGCAGGGCCTCGCCCGCCGAGACGCCGTTGCGGACGGTCGCGAAGGCCGCGCGCGGCAGGTCGGCGGCCATCAGCGGGCCCCAGAAGCTCGGGCCCGCGAAGAAGAGGGTGACGCCGTGCTCGACGGTCCGGTCGGCGAACAGCTTCGGGTTGGGGCGCGACGGCTCCAGCACCGCGCTGGCGCCGACCGAGAGCGGGAAGAGCAGCGAGTTGCCCAGCCCATAGGCGAAGAACAGCTTCGCGGCCGAGAGGCAGACGTCGTCGGGGCCGATGCCCAGCACCTGGTGGGCGTAGGTCTCGCAGACGTAGCGGATGTCGGTGTGCCGGTGCATCGCGCCCTTGGGCGTTCCGGTCGTGCCCGAGGTGTAGAGCCAGAGCGCTGGCGACTCGTCCCAGGTCGGGTAGGCCGCGGCGAGCGGCTCGCCCGTGCGGAGCGCGTCCCACGTCAGGCCGGTGACGCCCGCGACGACGGGCGTGGTGTCGCCGGTCAGCACCACGTGCCGCAGGTCGGGCGCGCCCGCGGCGGCCGTCGCCACCGACTCGGCGAACTGGTGGCTCCCCAGCAGCACCCGCGCCCGGGAGTCGACGACGAGCTTGCCCAGCTCGCCGCCGGTGAGCATCGTCGAGCACGGCACGGCGACGGCGCCCAGGTACATCGCGGCGAGGATGCCGGTGGCCAGCTCGACGTCGTCGGCCATGCACAGCAGCACCCGCTCCTCGGGACGTACCCCGATCGCGGCGAGTCCGCCCGCCACCCGGCGGACCTCGTCGGCGAGCTGCCCGTAGGTGTGCGTCCCCCGGGGATGCCGCAGCGCCACCCGTTCGGCGTCGCCCCCGGCGACCCTGCGCTCGGTGAGGTAAACGGCGGCGTTGAAGGGTTCCGTCATCGGGCGCTCCGGTGCTCGGCGGGGGTTTCGGACACTACGCCGTCGTGGCGCTGCGTCAACGAGCCGTAGATCTTCCCAAGGCATGCGCATACTGCTATGAACGGCGGAGTCCAGGGTGTGGCCCGTTCAAGGGAGAACTTTCGCATGCAGACCCGCGGAGCAGTCATCCGTCAGGCACCGGGCAAGTACGAGGTGGTGGACCTCGAGGTCGACGACCCGGGCCCTGCCGAGATCCAGGTCAAGTTGGTGGCGTCCGGCATGTGTCACTCGGACGACCACGTCGCCACCGGGGACATCCCCGTTGGCGTCTACCCGTTCGCGGGCGGGCACGAGGGCGCAGGCATCGTGACCAAGGCAGGGCTGAACAACAAGGGCCTCGAGGAGGGCGACCACGTCGTCTTCTCCTTCCTGCCTTCGTGCGGGCACTGCCGCTGGTGCGCCTCGGGCATGCAGAACCTGTGCGACCTCGGCGCCGGGCTGCTCGCGGGCTCCCGCTGGGAAGACCCGAACTCGTTCCGGCTGAAGCTCGCGGGCACCGACACCCCCGTCGGCCAGATGTGCGGCATCTCGACGTTCGTCGAGACGACGACGGTGTCGCAGGACTCCTGCGTGAAGGTGCCCGACGACATCCCGCTCGACGTGGCCTGTCTCGTCGGCTGCGGCGTCGGCACCGGATGGGGCTCGGCGGTCAACTCGGGCGGCGTGCAGCCGGGCCACACGACGATCATCATGGGCATCGGCGGCATCGGCATCAACGCCGTACAGGGCGCGTCGCACGCGGGCGCGTCCAACATCATCGCCGTGGACCCGGTGGCGTTCAAGCGCGAGAAGGCGCAGGAGCTGGGCGCGACGCACGCCGTCGACTCCATGGAGGAGGCCACCGAGCTCGCGAAGCAGTTCACCAACGGCCAGGGCGCCGACCAGACGATCGTGACCGTCGGCGTCATCAAGCCCGAGCACGTCGGACAGGCGATGGCGTCGATCCGGAAGGCGGGCACGGTGGTCGTCACGGCGCTGGGCAACATCGCCGACACCACGCCGCTGCCGGTGTCGCTGGCCGACGTCACGCTCTTCCAGAAGCGCATCCAGGGTGCGCTCTTCGGGGCGTCCAACCCGAACTGGGACATCCTGCGCCAGCTCGAGCTCTACCGCTCCGGCGTGCTGAAGCTCTCCGAGCTGGTCACCAAGACCTACTCGCTCGACGAGGTCCAGCAGGGCTACCAGGACATGCACGACGGCAAGAACATCCGCGGCGTCATCAAGTACGCGAGCTGAGCAGCGGTTGTCGACCCCTGTCGTCGGCCTGCGTCGCGAGCGCGAGGTGCTCACCGTCGCGCTCGCGACCGGCCGACACGTCGTGCTGGAGGGGCCGCCCGGCACCGGCAAGTCCACCTTGCTGCGGTCCATCGCGGCGGACACCGGCCAGGAGGTCGTGTTCGTCGAGGGCAACGCGGAGCTCACCCCCGCGCGGCTGGTCGGCCAGTTCGACCCTTCGCAGGTGCTCGCCGAGGGGTACCGCGTCGAGCACTTCGTGGACGGGCCGCTGATCACGGCGATGCGCCGGGGCGGCCTGCTGTACATGGAGGAGCTCAACCGCGTCCCCGAGGAGACGCTCAACGTGCTCATCACCGTGCTCACCGAAGGGGAGATCGCCGTACCGCGGCTGGGCACGGTGACCGCGGGCAAGGACTTCCGGCTGATCGCCGCGATGAACCCGTTCGACGCGGTGGGCACCGCCCGGGTCAGCCAGGCCATCGCCGACCGCATGTGCCGGGTCGTGCTCGGCTACCAGGACGTCGAGGGCGAGCAGGCGATCACGTCGTCGGTCAGCGGGCTCTCGGGGCGCTGGGTCGACTTCTCGGTGGCGCTCACGCGCGCGACCCGCGAGCACCGCGACGTGCGGATGGGCTCGTCGGTGCGCGGCGCGATCGACCTGGCGCTGGTGCTCACCGGCCTGGCCGCGCTGCGTGGCGAGCCCGATCCCGGCCACGACACCGCGCGCGACGCCGCCTACGCCGCGCTGTCGGGTCGGATCCGGGTCGCCGAAGGCGTGGACCGCACGCCGGAGTCCGTGATCGACGAGCTGCTCGACCGGCTCTGGCCCGCCGACACCGACACCGACGCCCCGGACGCGGAGGGAAAAGCCGACAGCCCGTCGGGTAGCACCCCGCCGGGCTTCCAGCCCCGTTCGCGCCCCGGCCGGGAGCGGGCCCCGCGCACGCAGGCGCGCCAGCAGCTGGCGCAGCAGCATCCGGCGTTCGCCGACGTCTCGCCCGAGGTCGGGGAGCTGGACGCCGATGCGCTCGACGCCGCCATCGCCGAGGACCCGGAGGCCGCGGCCGCGCTGCTGGCCGACATGGCGGTCGCCACCGACGTCGCGCTGCGGGCCGCCGCGCGACGGCTCGCCGGACGGGTGTTCATCCAGCTCGGCAGGGTCGGCCCCGCGAAGGCGCGCGGCACGCGGCGGCTCGGCCCGTCCCGCGGGCTGGAGGGCGACCTCGACCTCGACCGCACCCTGGACGCCTGGGCGCCGGGCCCGTCGCGGCGGCCCGGAGCCGACGACATCGTCACCCGCACCTGGACCGCGCACCGGCGCGCGGTCTGCCTCGTGGTGGACATCTCCGGCTCGATGCAGGGGCTGGCGGTGGCGCTCGCCGCCGTCGCCGCGGCGGGGGTGATCGTGGCGAACGAGGGGGGACGGGAGCGGCTGCGGCCCTCGGTGGTGACGTTCAGCGCGGGCGTCACGGTGCTGCAGCCCCAAGGCGTCCGGCGCCCGCCGGAGGAGCTGCTGTCGGACCTCGTGGCGTTGCGCGGCCACGGCACGACCGACCTGGCCGCTGGCCTGCGTGAGGCGGCGAAGCAACTTGCGTCGGCGGCCGCGGACGAGCGGATGGTGGTGCTGCTGTCGGACTGTCTGCACACGGCGGGCGACGACCCCGCCGACGCGCTCGCGGGCATCGACCGCCTGCACGTCCTCGTCCCGCTCGGTGGCGCCGAGGCCGAGGCGGCCGCGGGCCCACTGGCCGCGCGCGGCGGCGGCCGGGCCCAGACCGTGCGGCGGCTGGCCGACGTCGCCCCCGCGCTGACCCGCATCCTCGCCTGAACTTCGCCGTATCAGGCGGCGCTCCTGCGCGCTCAGTAATGGCAGGGTCCGGTCTGGGCAAGGGGTGACGTGATGACGACGGGTGCCGGGCAGGTCCTTCCCGGACGCAGCGCGGGGCTGGGGCGCCTCGCCGCGCGGACGAGCATCGGGTCGGGCGTCACCGGCGCGCTCGCGAACACGCTGCTGCTGGCGTTCGTGGTGCTCTCCTACGTCCGCCCCGGCGCGCTGCAGGCGACGCTCTGGCCGATCACCTGCCTCTCCGCGGGCGTGAGCTCGGCGCTGCTGGTGCCGTCGGCGCTCGTGATCGGCGGGTCGACCGCGGTGGCGCTGGGCGTGGCGTCGATGGCGTTCTCGGCGGTCGCGTGGCTGCTGCTGGCCACGGGGGCGCTGACCCCCTCGGTCGGGGCGGCGCTGCTGGCGGGTTCCGGGCTCGGGCTCTCCGCGTGGCTGGTGCTGGGGTGCCGTCGGCACACCGTGCCTGCCAGGGCCGCCCGCGTCGGCAGGCGGGCGGGCGTCGCCGCGTTCGGGGGCACGCTGGTGGTGGCGGTGGGCTACCCGCTGGCGCCGCCGCTGTCGACGGCGTGGTTCGCGGTCGTCGTGGTCGGCGGCGTGCCCGCCGCCGTCGGGTGGTTCTGCGTGCCCGCGTGGTCGCTGCGGCTGGGGCGGTGGCTGCGGGCCACCTCGGACGGCGTCTGAGCGGGCTCAGCAGTCGGGGCGCGTGCTCGTCGGGTCGCCGCGGGACGCCCTGCGTAGGCTCTCCGCGTGGGCACCATCGTCTCCTTCCACGCGCACCCCGACGACGAGGCGATCGCCGTGGGCGGCACCCTCGCCAGGGCCGCCGCGGCAGGGCACCGCGTCGCGCTGGTTTTCGCCACCCGCGGCGAGCTGGGCGAGCCGGTGCCGGGCGTCCTGGAGCCGGGGGAGCAGCTGCCCGTGCGGCGCTCGGCGGAGTGCTACGCGTCCGCCGCCGCGATCGGGGCCAAGCGCGTCGAGTTCCTCGGCTACACCGACTCCGGGATGATGGGCGAGCCGAGCAACGACGCGCCGTACTGCTTCTGGCAGGCCGACGTCGAGCACGCCGCGCGCACCCTCGCCGTGCTGCTCGACGAGGAGGAGCCCGACGTGCTCACGATCTACGACGACAACGGCGGCTACGGCCACCCCGACCACATCCAGGTGCACCGGGTCGGCCGCCGGGCGGCGGACCTCGCGGCCGTGCCCGTCGTCGCGCAGAGCACGATGAACCGCGACTGGATGCGCCGCGGCGCGCGGGAGGCCGGTCGCGAGGCCAACATCCCGGACACCTTCGGCAAGCCGGAGTCGGAGATCACCCACCGCGTCGAGGTCGTCGACTTCATCGAGCAGAAGCGCGCGGCCATGCGGGCGCACGCGAGCCAGATGGCGGCCGACCACTTCCTGCTCGCCCTGCCCGACCCGATGTTCGCCCTCGGCATGGGCACGGAGTTCTACATCGTGGACCCGGTGCCGAGCCCCGCCGCGACCTCTGACCTGTTCGACGACCTGTTCACGCCGCTGCGGTGACGGCCTCAACCCGGGACGCGCCTTCGACGCCGAGTAGAGCTACGATCCCCGAGTGACCCGCCGAACACCGTCCGGGAGTGCACAGTGACCGCCGTCGCGCCGCAGCCGATCACCTCGCGCCCCTACCCGGCGCGGGTGACGCCCAAGGGCTCCGTCTTCCTGAAGATGCTGAGGACGACCGACCCCAAGGACATCGCGATCCTGTACCTGGTCGCGTCGTTCGCGTTCTTCATGGTGGGCGGGCTGATGGCGCTGCTGATGCGCGCCGAGCTGGGCGCGCCGGGGCAGCAGTTCCTGTCCAACGAGCAGTACAACCAGCTGTTCACCATGCACGGCACGATCATGCTGCTGCTCTACGCCACGCCGATCCTGTTCGGCTTCGCGAACTACATCGTGCCGCTGCAGATCGGGGCGCCGGACGTGGCGTTCCCGCGCCTGAACGCCTTCTCGTTCTGGGCGTTCCTGTTCGGCGGCCTCACGGTCATGTCGGGCTTCCTCACCCCGGGCGGCGCCGCGGACTTCGGCTGGTTCGCCTACACGCCGCTCTCGGACGCCATCCACTCGCCTGGCTACGGCGCCGACCTGTGGATCGTCGGCCTCGCGCTCGCCGGTCTCGGCACCATCCTCGGTGGCGTCAACTTCATCACGACGATCGTCTGCATGCGCGCGCCCGGCATGACGATGTTCCGGATGCCGATCTTCACCTGGAACATCTTCGTCACCGCGATCCTGGTGCTCATCGCGTTCCCGATCCTCACGGCGGCGCTGTTCGGGCTGCTGGTCGACCGGCACTTCGGCGCGCACGTGTTCGACCCGGCCAACGGCGGGGTGATCCTCTGGCAGCACCTGTTCTGGTTCTTCGGCCACCCCGAGGTGTACATCGTCGCGCTGCCGTTCTTCGGCATCGTGTCCGAGGTCTTCCCGGTCTTCGCCCGCAAGCCGGTGTTCGGCTACAAGGGCCTCGTCTACGCGACGATCTCGATCGCGGCGCTGTCGGTGGCGGTGTGGGCGCACCACATGTACGCCACCGGGGCGGTGCTGCTGGCGTTCTTCTCGCTCACCACGTTCCTCATCGCCATCCCGACGGGAGTCAAGTTCGTCAACTGGATCGGCACCCTCTGGAAGGGGCAGATCACCTTCGAGACGCCGATGATGTTCGCGCTCGGCTTCCTCGTCACGTTCCTGTTCGGCGGACTCACCGGCATCCTGCTGGCGTCGCCGCCGATCGACTTCCACGTCTCCGACACGTACTTCGTGGTGGCGCACTTCCACTACGTGCTGTTCGGCACGATCGTGTTCGCCACCTACTCGGGCATCTACTTCTGGTTCCCGAAGATGACCGGCCGGATGATGGACGAGACGCTGGGCAAGGTGCACTTCTGGCTCACGTTCATCGGGTTCCACACCACGTTCCTGGTGCAGCACTGGCTGGGCAACGAGGGCATGCCCCGCCGGTACGCGGACTACCTGCCCACCGATGGGTTCACCACGCTGAACGTGATCTCCTCGATCGGCGCGTTCGTGCTGGGCGCCTCGACGTTGCCGTTCATCTGGAACGTGTTCCGCAGCTACCGCTACGGGCGCGTCGTCACCGTGGACGACCCGTGGGGCTTCGGGAACTCGCTGGAGTGGGCCACCTCCTGCCCGCCGCCGCGGCACAACTTCACCGAGCTGCCCCGCATCCGCTCGGAACGCCCGGCCTTCGAGCTGCACTACCCGCACCTGGTGGTGCAGTTCCGCGAGGAAGCGCACGTCGGGCACAAGCCGTCGCCGTACGAGAAGGTCGCGTCGTCCACCGAGCGGGAGTCGGGCCCGAACGGCGACGACAAGGCCCGCTAGCGTCTTGCCGATCCCCCCGCCCGGCACCACCGTCCTCATCACGGTCACCGGTCCCGACCGCCCCGGCGTCAGCTCC
Organism: uncultured Actinomycetota bacterium; assembly: GCA_963750095.1. Classification (GTDB taxonomy): domain Bacteria; phylum Actinomycetota; class Actinomycetes; order Mycobacteriales; family Pseudonocardiaceae; genus Pseudonocardia. Next base: position 106,467 of record CAVVPJ010000005.1, read on the forward strand.
GTCCTCTTCGCGGCGCTGACCCGGCACGGGGTCGACCTGCTGGACGTCGAGCAGGTCGTGATCCGCGGCAGGCTCACGCTCGGCGCGCTCGTCGTGGCCCACCACGACCCCGAGGCGCTGCAGGAGGCCGTCGAGCAGGCCATGGCGAGCATCGCGATGCAGGTGCAGACCTCGTTGGAGGCCGAGGACGACCCGGCGACCCGGCGACACTCCACGCACGTCGTCGTCGTGCTCGGTCGGCCGATCACCGCGCGGGCGTTCGGGTCGGTCGCGCGTGCGCTCGCCGACGTCGGCGCCAACATCGACTCGATCCGCCGGGTGGCCGACTACCCGGTCACCGGCCTGGAGCTGATGGTGTCCCCGGTGCCGGGCCACGGCTCCGAGGAGTACCCGCCCGGCACGCTGCGCAAGCGGCTGGTCGACGTGGCGCGCACCGCGGGGGTCGACGTCGCCGTCGAGCGGGCCGGGCTCGCGCGGCGCAGCAAGCGGCTGATCGTGTTCGACGTCGACTCCACCCTCGTGCAGGGCGAGGTGATCGAGATGCTCGCCGCGCGGTCGGGGGCGGCGGCCGAGGTCAGGGCCGTCACCGAGGCGGCGATGCGCGGCGAGCTGGACTTCGCCGAGTCGCTGCGCCGCCGCGTCGCCACCTTGCGGGGGCTGCCCGCGTCGGTGCTCGACGAGGTGGCCGACGAGCTGGCCCTCACCCCGGGCGCGCGCACGACGATCCGCACCCTCAAACGGCTGGGCTTCCGCTGCGGCGTCGTGTCCGGCGGGTTCACCCGGGTGATCGCGGGCCTGGCCGACGAGCTGGGGCTGGACTTCGTCGCCGCCAACGAGCTGGAGATCCTCGACGGGCGGCTGACCGGCCGGGTCGTCGGCGAGATCGTCGACCGGCAGGGGAAGGCCGTCGCGCTCGCGCGGTTCGCGCGGGAGGCCGACGTGCCGCTGGAGCAGTGCGTGGCCGTCGGCGACGGGGCGAACGACATCGACATGCTCACCACCGCCGGGCTCGGGATCGCGTTCAACGCCAAGCCCGCGCTGCGGGAGGTCGCCGACACCGCGCTCTCGGTGCCGTACCTCGACGTCGTGCTGTTCGTGCTGGGCATCACCCGCGACGAGGTGGAGCGCGCCGACGCGGCCGACGGGGTGTCCCGGCGTGTCCCCATCGCCTGACGGCCCGTGCGCGGAAACCGCTGCTATGGCAGCGGTTTCCGCGCACGACCTGCTCGCTCCGCTCGCCGCGCGGTACGGCGCCGCCCGCGGCGGGCCGGTGGTGATCCCGCCGGAGCCGGACGGCGTGGTGCGGGCGATGCCGATCGTGCTGCGGCTGGAGCGGCCGCCAGCTGGGCGGACGGCCGTGCTGGAGGCCGCGGCCGCCGCCGCGTTGGCGGTCTGCCTCGACCCGCGCGCCGACGCCGAGTGGCACGAGGCGTTGACCACCTGGGTGGCGAGCCGGATCCGCAAGATCGCCCGTCGCGCCCGCGGCGCGCATTGGGCGGCGGTGCAGGAGCTGCCCGGCGTGACCGTCACGGTCGGGGAGGCGCAGGCGCGCGCGCTCGTGCCCGGGCCGGTGGACGACGTGCCGAAGGTCGTGTCGCGGCTGCAGATCGGTGGCACCGAACTGGAGCCCGACGACCCCGGGCCGCCGCCGCCCGGCGTCCCGGTGATCCACGTGAACGCCGCCCTCGAGATGACGGTCGGGAAGGCCGCCGCCCAGGTCGGGCACGCGTCGATGTTGTACGCGGCCGCGCAGGGGCTGGTCGAGGTGCCCGCGTTCGCCGTGCGGGACGCAGGCCCCGACGCATGGCCGGGCCTCTGCCATGCGGTGGAGGCGGGCGAAGCGGTGGCGGTACGCGACGCAGGCTTCACGGAGGTGGCGGCCGGCACGGTGACCTGCATCGTCACGGATCTTGTTGCGTTCCGGGGGTCATGACGCCGAGAACGCAACAAGATCCTCAGAAGGCCGGCATGCTCGCACCGTGGGCCGACGGGTTGTTGCGGCCGCCGAGCGGCGGGGGCGGCTGGCAGTGCGGCACCGGCACGTCGCCGCGGAGCGCACGGACGACGTCGTCGCGCTGACCGACGGGCTGGTCGCGCTGCACTCGACCGACCCGGTCACCGTGTACCTCTCGGCCGCCGCGCGCATGGCCACCCCGTCGCTCGGCAGCCTCGACGCCGCGCTCTACGACGACCGGACCCTGCTCCGCCACCACGCCATGCGCCGCACGCTGTGGGTGTTCGGGCACGAGGCCGCGCGCCTGGCCCACCACGCGTCGACCGTCGACGTGGCCCGCGTGCAGCGGCGCAACACGCTCGCGATGTTCGAGTCCGGGGGCATCGCCGATCCGGAGCGGTGGCTGGCCTCGGCGTCCGCGGAGATCCTCGCGCTCCTGGCGGAGACCGGCCCGCTCTCCGCCCGGCAGATCGGCCAGCGGCTCCCCGCGTTGGCGGTGCCGTTGGAGATCGGGAGCGGGTCGTCGGCCGCCACGGTCTCCGCCCATTCACGGGTGCTGCTGATGCTCGGCTTCGAGGGTCGGGTCGTGCGCGCCCGCCCCACCGGCACGTGGATCAACGGGCAGTACCGCTGGGCCGCGGCGTCGACGTGGTTCCCCGACGGCTTCGGCGCGCTCGACCCCCGCGCCGCCGCCGCCGGGCTCGCCCGGCGGTGGCTGGCCGTGTTCGGCCCCGGCACCCGCGCGGACCTGGCCTGGTGGGCGGGATGGACGGTCGGCGTCACGAAGCGTGCGCTGGCCGACGTCGACGCGGTCGAGGTGGCGCTCGACGAGGGACCGGGCTATGTCCTGCCCGACGACGTCGACCCGCCCCCGCCCGCGCCGCCGTCCGCGGTGCTGCTGCCCGGCCTCGACCCGTCGACCATGGGGTGGAAGCAGCGCGGCTTCCACCTGGACCCCGACGACGCCAGGCTGCTGTTCGACCGCTACGGCAACGGCGGCCCGACGGCCTGGGTCGACGGCCGCACCGTCGGCGGCTGGCACCAGCGCGCCGACGGGGAGATCGCGCTGCACCTGACGGTCGACGTCGGCGCGGAGGCCCTGTCCGCCCTCGAAGCGCAGGCGGAGCGGCTGGCCGACCTGCTCGGCGAGGCCCGCTTCCGCACCCGCTTCCCCTCTCCGCTGCAGGCGAAGCTGGCGTAGCGGGACCACCTCGCGGGCCCCCGCGGCGCGTCCGTACGCTCGCACGGTGGACGACGCCCGCCTCAGGTTCCTGTTCGGCCGGGTCCCGCGCCCGGACCACTACGACGACGAGTCCGGCCGCCTCGATCTGCTGGAGGCGGACCGACCCGACGGCCGCTCGGCGTTGCGTGCCGTGATCGCAGGCCAGGTCCTCGCCGACGACCCGCCGCTGGTCTGGGAGACCGCGACCCGGCTCCTCGACGCGGGCCTGCACCGCCACGCCGCGATGGACCAGCTGGTGATCGCGGTCCGTCCGATGATCATGGCTGTGCTGGACGACGGGACGGCGTTCGGGGACGTGGAGTACGCGGCGGCCCTCGACCGGCTGCCGCTGCCGTCGGCGGGTGAGGTGGCCGCGGTGTACGTCGCCGTTGCCCGGGAGGCGCTCGTCCTCCCCATCGACGAGCTGGAAAGGCGGGTGGCCGAGCGGTTCGGGCTGCCCGCGGACGACCCGGTCACCGAGTCCCTGCTCGGCGACGTCGACCGCGACCTGCACGAGAGCGCGGACAGCCCGCTGGCCATGATCCCGTCCGACCTCGTCGTCCACTTCCCCGCGCTCGCGGACGGCGCGGTGCTCACGCATCGGCTCTCCGCGGCCGAGCAGGCGGAGGGCACCCTTGAGCTGCTGCCGGACCTCGCCGCGTTCGCGCGCACCTCGTCGCCGCGCGCGGGTGGCCACCACCTCCGCGTCGAGGGGGGCCGCTGGTGCGGTCCGGACAACTGGCTCGCGGATCTTCCCGCGGGCGGGCTGGTCGCCGTCAGGGCAGGGGAGGACGGCGAGGTCAGCGTGGTGGCGCTGGACGACGTGCCGGAGCCCACCGCGGAGCTGGTCGCGGCGGTCCGGGCGGTCTACGACGTCGCGGTCGAGGAGCCCGGCGTGCCCGTCAACGGCGAAGACCTCCTCGCGGGCCTCCTGCACCGCGACGCGGAGGCGTTCGCCGCACCCCGGCCGCCGTTGTCCGAGCTCGCGGCGGCGGCGGGCCTGCAGCAGCGGGGCGACGAGTTCGCGCACGAGGAGGCGATCTGGCTGCGTGGCGAGGACCTCGGGCGGTTCGGCCGTCTGATGGGCGCCCTCGGCCCGGACGCAAACACGGCCATGGAGGCGTACGCGCTTCTCAGGGACGAGTCGGACGACCCGGTCGCGCTGCGGGAGGCGCTCGACCTGATGGAGGATCCGCAGATCCTCGAGTCGGTCCTCGAGGAGCTGCTCGACCACGACTCGCCTGAACGGGTGGGCCACCTCGTCGGTCTGGCCGACCGCCTGGTCACTGTCGCGGGGCGGTCGGTGCGCGGCGCCGTCGCCGCGGCGGTCGCCGCGATTGCGGCCGAGCGGGACGGACGCCCGTTGGACGCAGAGTCGCATCTGCGCAACGCCGCCCGGCTGGGCGACGGTTGGGAGTACGTCGAGGACCGGCTCGCCTGGTACGCCTCCGACCGCGGTTCCGCCGCGGAGGCGCGGGCCAGGTGGGAGGCGATCGGCGTTCCACGCAGCGACCCCGACCTCGCGGTGTTGGTGCCGTTCGCCACGGCGGCGACGGCACGCGAGCTCGGCCGCAACGAGCCGTGCTGGTGCGGCTCGGGGCGCAAGTTCAAGCAGTGCCACCGTGGGAAGGTCGAACAGGCCCCGCTGCCGGACCGGGTGAACTGGCTGGCGCGGAAGCCGGTGGCCTACCTCGTCCGCCGCGGCGGCATCGCTTCCGCGATCGCCCCGTACCTTGCCGCCCGTTATGCGGAGGGTGGCGAAGAGCCCGCGCTCGATCCGCTCACCGTCGACGTGGCGCTGGTCGAAGGCGGGCTCTTCGCGCGGTTCGTCGCGGAGCGGGGTGCGCTGCTGCCTCCCGACGAGCTTCTGCTCGCCCAGGCGTGGCTGCTCGTCGAGCGTTCGGTCTACGAGGTGCTGGACGTCGACCCCGGCCGCGGCGCCACGGTGCGCGACCTGCGCACCGGCGACCAGCTCGCCGTCCGCGACTTCGGCGCCGTCTCGGGCGAGCGCGTGTGCGCCCGGTTCGTCCCCGACGGGGTGGGGCACCGGCTCGTCGGCGCCTGGTTCACCGTCGACCCCGGACGTGAACGCCAGGTGCTGGCGCTGCTCGACGACGCCGACGGCATCCGACTGCTCGAATGGGTCGCGGCGAGCGTGGCGGGTCCGCGCGTCGTGAGCGTCGAGGGGGACGACCTGATGCTGTGCACGGCCGTCGTCAGGGTGCCCGAGGATGCCGCCGCGATGCTCGACGAGCTGTTCGAGCGCATCGAGGAAGGATGGGTCTGGTCCGCAGGCGCCGACGGCGACGCCAGGGTTCTCGCCAACGTGGCGCTCGAGGGCGACCAGCTCGTCGCCGCCACCATCACCGAGCGGCGGATGGACGCCCTGCTTGACCTGCTCGGCAACGCGTTCCCTGGCTGTGTCGTCGTGTCGGACCGGCGCGAGGAGCCGGACCTCGACACTCCGCCCGCCGGGCCCGCCGTGCCGCCGGACCCGGCCGTCGTCGACGAGGTCCTCGAACGGATGGAGCTGCGCTGGTGCGAGGAGCCCGTCCCCGCGCTCGACGGCATGCGCCCGCGGGACGCGGTCGACGACCCGACCCGCCGCGACGACGTCGCCCGGCTCATCGCGAGCTTCCCCGAGGTCGACCCGGCGACGGGGGCGTTCGGGCTGCGCCCGGACCGGCTGCGCGAGCTGCTCGGGCTGAGCTGAGCTTCCCTCCACGCGACGACTCCGGGGGCGGATGCGCGGCGCGGGTGGTGCGCACCGAGCGCTGCTGACGACGTGCGGCCCGCGGACGCCGCCCCGCAGCGGCCGCGCGGTGTGCGGTCGCAACGAGCTCGGCGGTCGCGCGGGGCACCCGGACGGGGACCGCACCGGTGTTGTGGTGGCGGCACATGCGCCGGGACACCGGTGCGGCCACCACGATGCTTGTGTGGCGGCTCTGCGGCGGTGAGCGTCAGTCAGGCGCCGCGGAGGCGGCGAAGGGCCGCGTGGACCTTCGTGCGGTCGTCGGTCGGCCAGAACGGGGGGAGGCTCGCGCGCAGGAAGCCGCCGTAGCGGGCGGTGGCCAGGCGGGGGTCGAGGATCGCGACCACGCCGCGGTCGTCCATCCCCCGCAGCAGCCGCCCCGCGCCCTGGGCGAGCAGCAGCGCGGCGTGGGTGGCCGAGACCTGCAGGAAGCCGTTGCCGCCCCGCGAGTCCGCCGCCCGCTGCCGGGCCGCGACGAGCGGGTCGTCCGGCCGCGGGAACGGGATCCGGTCGATGATCACGCACGACAGCGAGGGGCCGGGCACGTCCACGCCCTGCCAGAGCGACAACGTGCCGAACAGCGAGGTCTCCGCGTCCTCGGCGAAGCGCTTGACCAGCAGCATCGTCGAGTCGTCACCTTGGCAGAGCAGCGGCGTGGACAGTCGCTCCCGCAGCGCCTCGGTGGCCTGCTTGGCGGCGCGCATCGACGAGAACAAGCCCAGCGTGCGTCCGCCCGCGGCCTCGACGAGCCCGGCGATCTCGTCGAGGTAGGCGGGTGGCAGGCCGTCGCGGCCGGGCGGCGGCAGCGAGCGGGCGACATACAGGATGCCGCTGCGGGCGTGCGCGAACGGCGAGCCGACGTCGAGCCCCGACCACTTGGGCGCATCGGGGTCGGGCACGGGGTCCTCCGGCGCGGCGCCCCGGGCATCGCCGCGTGGGCGGGTGCCGTCCGTGTGGGCGGCGGCGCCACGCGGGCCGGGCCCGTTCTGCGTCGTGGGCAGCCCCCACTGGCGGGCCAGCGCGTCGAAGTTGCCGCCGAGCGCGAGGGTGGCGGAGGTCAGCACGACCGTGGAGCGCCCGAACAGCCGCTCCCGCAGCAGCCCGCCGACCGACAGCGGGGCGGCATGCAGCGACTTGTGCCGGTCGGCGCCCACCTCGGCGAGCCACACGACGTCCCACCGCTTGGCCGGATCGGGCTCCTCGAACGCTTTCAGCAGCCGGGTGGTGGTGTCGACGAGCTCGTCGAGCGCCGCCTGGGCGATCTTGCGGCCCGCCGCGGCGTCGGGCTCCTCCCGCCGCTCGGCGCCCAGCCCGGTGCGGCAGGCCCCGGCCGCGTTCAGCAGCGCCGACAGCGCCCCCGACGCGGGCTGCGGCAGCGCCTCCCAACGTGCGGGGGGCAGGTCGTCGAGCACGAGGCCGAGGCCCTCGCCCGCCTCGGCGAGCCGATCGGCGGTGGCCTGCTCGACGAGCTTGCCGAGCCTGCGTGCGGTGGCGGCGACCGCGGCGGCGGTGAGCTCGGCCGTCGCGACGCCGGTGACCCTGTCGACCAGCTCGTGCGCCTCGTCGACCACCACGACGTCGTGCTCGGGCAGCCCGGCCCGGCCCTCCAGCGCGTCGATGGCCAGGAGCGCGTGGTTGGTGACGACGATGTCGGCCCGCCCGGCCTCGGCGCGGGCGCGCTCGGCGAAGCAGTCCTCGCCGACGGGGCACTTGGACGCGCCGAGGCACTCGCGCGCCGTGACCGACACCATCCGCCACGTGCTGTCGGGCACGCCGGGGACGAGCTCGTCGCGGTCGCCGGTCTCGGTGGTGTCGGCCCACTCGTGGATGCGCTTGACCGCCCGGCCCATCGCGGAGATCTGGAACGGGTCGAACAGCTCGTCCTCGGGATCGGTGTCTGGTCCGTGCAGCTTGTTGAGGCACAGGTAGTTGCGGCGGCCCTTGAGGATGGCGAACGTCGGGGCCCGGCCGAGCAGCGGCTTGAGGGCTTTGGCGAGGCGGGGAAGATCGCGGTCGACGAGCTGGCGCTGCAGCGCGATCGTGGCCGTGGAGACCACCACGGTGGTGTCCTTCTCGACCGCGTGGTGGATCGCGGGCACCAGATAGGCCAGTGACTTGCCCGTGCCGGTGCCCGCCTGCACGGCGACGTGCTCGCCGGTCGCGATGGCGCTGCGCACGGCCTGGGCCATGGTGTCCTGCCCCTCGCGCCGGGTGCCGCCGACGGCGGTGACGGCGGCATCGAGAAGCTCGCCGACCCCGGGGAGCTGGGCGGTGCGCACCGGGCCGAGGCTACCCGGCCCCGCCGCCGCGCCCGCACCTCGCAGACCTCGTGGCGTCCTCGCAGATGGTCGATCCTGTGCGAGGACGCACGAACCTTTGCGAGGTGCTCCATAATCTCGCTCCGTGACGATCACGTATCCCGTCGCCGTCGAGCGCCGGGCCCGGTACAGCGACCTGGACCCGACCCGCCGCCTCGGCCGCGACGCGCTCCTGCGCTGGTTCGAGGACGCACGCGTGGCCGTCGAGCGCGACGCGTTCGACTCCGACTTCCTCACGCGCGAGCACTGGCAGGTCAAGCGCCTGCTCGCGGCCGTGCAGGTCGACGTGCTGGCGCCGCTGAAGGTCACCGGCCGCCCCTACGACGTGCGGCTCGGCGTGACGCGCATCGGCAGCTCGTCGTTCAGCTACGGCTACGGCGTGTACGACGGGGACGAGCTCGTCGCCACCGGCGAGTCCACCAGCGTGCACATCGACGAGAACGGCTCCGCCCCGCTGCCCGACGCCGTGCGCGCCGAGTTGGAGCGGCTGCGGATCGCCCCCGCTGGTCCCGCCCGCCCGGAGCCGGTGCGCAGGCCGCTCGACCCCGCCCGGCTGGTGCGCGAGACCTACCCGTTCCGGGTCGACGTCCGCACCCGCTTCGGCGACCTGGACACCAACCGGCACGTCAACAACGTCGCGCTCGCGGGCTGGTACCTCGACGCGATCGCCGAGCTGCACCTGGACGTGCTCGGCTACCCCACCGGCGGCCCGCTCGACAGCCTGGCCGCGAGCTCGCTGCGCATCGACTACCTCGCCGAGGTGCTCTACCCGGCGATCAACCAGCTGCGGGTGGGCGTGGTGGAGGTGGACGAGAGCTCGGTCCGGTACGCCTGCGGCCTCTTCGACGGGCCGCGCTGCATCGGGCTGGCCGAGGCCACCGGCGGGCTCTCGCCGGACGAGGACCCCGGGCTGGGCCCGCGCCTGGCGTCGTTCGCGCTGCGCGGCTGACCTGGGCCACCCGGCGCCGTCCCCGCGCCGGATGCCGCCCGGGCCTGGTGGCGCCGGACGTCGCCCGGCCCTGGGCGCGCCGGACGTCGCCCGCGCGGCCCGTCAGCGCACGGTCACGCCCGCCGCGCGCAGCTCGTCGAGCGCGCGCTCGGTCGTCTCCGGCGCGACGCCCGCGCAGTAGTCCAGCAGGACCGCCGTCGTGAAGCCCGCCTTCGCCGCGTCCAGCGCGGTGGCGCGCACACAGTGGTCGGTGGCGATCCCGACGACGTCGACGGCGGTCACGCCGCGGGCGGCGAGCCACTCGCGCAGGCCCGTCCCGCCGGGCTCGGCGCCCTCGAAGCCCGAGTACGCCGCCGCGCGCTCGCCCTTGTCGAACACCGCCTCGATGCCCGCGACGTCCAGGTCGGGATGGAACGACGCCCCCGCCGTCCCCGCGCGGCAGTGCGCGGGCCAGGTGTCGACGAAGTCGGGACGGTCGGAGAAGTGCGGCCCCGGGTCGACGTGGTGGTCGCGCGTGGCGACGACGTGGTCGTACCCGCCCTGTCGCACGTAGGCCGAGATCGCGGACGCCACCGCGGCCCCGCCCGCGACGGCCAGCGACCCGCCCTCGCAGAAGTCGTTCTGGACGTCCACCACGACGAGCGCCCTGCTCATTTCGCCTCCGCGGAGGGGAGTGCGTCGGCGGTCGTCATGCGAACACCGTAGGGATGGCGGGCTCGCCCCGCGACAGCTTGAGCCCCTCCCAGGGCACCGAGACCAGCGCGGCGCGCAGCCGCTCGCGGGCCTCGTCGAGGGTCTCGAGCCCGGGGACGAGCTTGCCGCCGCGCATCATCGGCACCGGCACCACCCGGTCGTGCGGGCCGACGGGGACCTGTCCACCCGCCCCCGCCGGGTACACGACCTCCTCGATCGCCGTGCCCGTCGGCTTGAACCGGCGCACGGTCGACTTCCGCCCGCCGCGCGACTCCTTGGAAGCGCTGCGCTTGGCCACCGGGCGCCCGTCGACCTCCACCAGCTTGTAGACCATCCCCGCCGTCGGGGCGCCGGAGCCGGTGACGACCGAGGTGCCGACGCCGTAGGAGTCGACCGGCTCGGCGCGCAGGGAAGCGATGGCGTGCTCGTCGAGGTCGCCGGAGACGATGATGCGGGTGCCGGTGGCGCCGAGGGTGTCGAGCTGGTCGCGGGCCTGGCGGGCGAGCTCGCCGAGGTCGCCGGAGTCGATGCGCACCGCGCCCAGCCCCGGCCCGGCGGCCTGCACGGCGAGCTCGATGCCGCGGCGGATGTCGTAGGTGTCCACCAGCAGGGTCGTGTCCGGGCCCAGCGCCTTGACCTGGCTCTGGAACGCCGACAGCTCGTCGTCGTGCAGCAGCACCCAGGCGTGGGCGGCGGTGCCCGCCGTCGGGATGCCGTGGCGCCGCTCCGCCTCCAGGTTCGAGGTGGCCGCGAAACCGGCGAGGTACGTCGCTCGCGCCGCCGCGACCGCAGCGGCCTCGTGGGTGCGCCGCGACCCCATCTCGATGATCGGCCGCCCGGCCGCGGCGGTGACCATCCGGGCCGCGGCGGAGGCGACCGCGCTGTCGTGGTTGAGGATCGAGAGCGCCAGGGTCTCCAGCACCACCGCGTCCGCGAACGTCCCGGACACGGTGAGGATCGGCGAGCCGGGGAAGTACAGCTCGCCCTCCGGGTAGCCGTCGACGTCGCCGCTGAAGCGGAAGTCGGCGAGCCAGTCGAGCGTGCCGCGGTCGACGACGCCCTCCAGAGCGGCGATCTCCTGGTCGCCGAACCGGAAGCGGCTGATCGACTCCAGCAGCCGCCCGGTGCCCGCGACCACCCCGTACCGGCGGCCGTCGGGCAACCGCCGCGCGAAGAGCTCGAACACGCAGTGCCGGGAGGCCGTGCCGTCGGCGAGCGCCGCGGCCACCATCGTCAGCTCGTACCGGTCGGTCAGCAGCGCGGTGGACACGCCCGCCGTGGAGGGACTGCCGCTCATGGAACGGCAGCCTAGGTGCCGTGCGGTCGGGGGCGGGACGGTGTCACCATGGACACATGGCCGCGCCGCTGCCCGCACCCACCCGCCAGGTGGATCCCGTCGTCAGCGAGGACGTCACGCCGGACGTACCCTGGCAGGCGATCGTGTGGAACGACCCGGTCAACCTCATGTCCTACGTCACCTACGTCCTCCAGAAGCTCTTCGGGTACCCGGAGCCGAAGGCCACCGCGCTGATGCTCGACGTGCACAACAAGGGCAAGGCCGCGGTGTCGGCAGGCGACAAGGACAAGATCGAGGCCGACGTGGCGAAGCTGCACGCCGCGGGCCTGTGGGCGACGATGCAGCGGAGTTCATGAACGGCTGGAAGAAGGCGGGGCGGGGCGCCAGGGCGCGGCTCGTCGGCACTTTCGACGCGCAGGAGGTCGCGGTGCTGCGCGGCCTGCTGAACGAGGTGCGGCAGATGCTCGCCAAGCGCACGGCCGACCATCCCGCCGACGAGCTCGCCGTGCTCACCGGCATGCGCACCGGCCCGTCCACGCGGCCAGGCGACCGCGTGCTCGCGCGGCTCCTGCCCGACTTCACCACCGAGGACGCCGACCTCGCCGCGGGCCTGCGTTCGCTGCACGAGCCCGAGCTGATCGAGGCCAAGGACCGGGCCGCCGCCGACGTGCTCGCCGCGCTTCCCGCGACCGGGGGCCGGGTGGACCTCACCCCCGACCAGGCCGACGTGTGGCTGATCGCGCTGAACGACGTCCGGCTCGCACTGGGCACCGCCCTCGACGTCAGCGAGGACATGCCCGACGACGTCGACGCTGACGATCCCCGCGCCGCCCACCTCGGCATCTACCACTGGCTGACCTACGTGCAGGACGGGCTGGTGCAGGCGCGCATGCGAGTGTGACGCGCACGCCGTCGGTGTGCGTCGGGGCCGGTCTGGGCCGTACCCTGGGGCCGTGCTGGTCATCCGCAGCGACCTCGTCGACGAGATCGTCGCCCACGCCCGCCGGGACCACCCGGACGAGGCGTGCGGGGTGATCGCGGGGCCCGACGGATCCGACCGTCCCGAGCGGTTCGTCCCCATGCTCAACGCGGCGCGCTCGCCCACGTTCTACGAGTTCGACTCGGGCGACCTGCTGCGCCTCTACCGTGACATGGACGCCCGCGACGAGGTGCCCGTGGTGATCTACCACTCGCACACGGCCACCGAGGCCTACCCGTCGCGCACGGACGTGTCCTACGCCTCCGAGCCGTTCGCGCACTACGTGCTGGTGTCCACCCGGGAGCCCGAGACCCACGAGCTGCGGTCGTTCCGGATCGTGGACGGTGTGGTCACCGAGGAAGACGTCGACGTCGTGGAGAGTTACATGTTCGCGCACACCGGCGCGGACGACGTTCCCGACAACGTCTGACGCCCTTCCGTCCGACCCATCGACACCCTGGAGCAACAAGCATGGCCGTGACCGTCTCCATCCCCACCATCCTGCGCACCCACACCGGCGGCGAGAAGACCGTCGAGGCGAAGGGCAGCACGGTCGCCGAGGTGATCGACGACCTCGAGGCGCGCCACCCCGGCATCGCCGATCGCCTGGTCAAGGACGGCAAGCTGCACCGTTTCGTCAACATCTACGTGGACGACGAGGACATCCGCTTCGCGGGCGGCCTCGAGGCGCCGGTGGGGGAGAGCTCGACGTTCACGATCCTCCCCGCCGTTGCCGGTGGCGCGCACGGGCTTTCGGAGACCCGGGCAACCGGCGGCTGATGACCCGCTACGACTCGCTCCTGGCGGCGGTCGGCGACACGCCGCTCGTCGGCCTGCCGTCGCTCTCGCCGTCGCCCGAGGTGCGGCTGTGGGCGAAGCTGGAGGACCGCAACCCCACCGGGTCGATCAAGGACCGGCCCGCGTTGGCGATGGTCGAGCGGGCCGAGGCCGAGGGGCAGCTCACGCCGGGCTGCACGGTCCTCGAGCCCACTTCGGGCAACACCGGCATCTCACTGGCCATGGCGTGCAAGCTCAAGGGCTACCGGCTGATCTGCGTGATGCCGGAGAACACGTCGGAGGAGCGGCGCCAGCTGCTCACGATGTACGGCGCCGAGATCATCTCCTCGCCCGCGGCCGGTGGGTCGAACCAGGCCGTCGCGATGGCGAAGCAGCTCGCCCGTGAGAACCCCGACTGGGTGATGCTCTACCAGTACGGCAACCCGGCCAACGCCGACGCGCACTACCGCACCACCGGGCCGGAGATCCTGCGCGACTGTCCCGAGATCACGCACTTCGTCGCGGGCCTCGGCACCACCGGCACGCTGGTCGGCACCGGGCGGTACCTGCGGGAGCACAAGCCCGACGTGCAGATCGTGGCGGCCGAGCCGCGGTACGGCGAGCTCGTCTACGGGCTGCGCAACCTGGACGAGGGCTTCGTCCCTGAGCTGTACGACCCCGAGGTCCTCACCGCGCGCTACTCCGTCGGCAGCCGCGACGCGCTGCGGCGCACCCGGCAGCTCGTCGAGCAGGAGGGCATCTTCGCGGGCATCTCGACCGGCGGGATCCTGCACGCCGCGCTCGCCGTCGCGGAGAAGGCCGCGGGGGCGGGGGAGCGCGCCGACATCGTGCTGGTCGTGTGCGACGGCGGCTGGAAGTACCTGAGCACCGGCGCGTACACCGGCACGTTGGACGAGGCCGCCGACGCCCTGGAGGGCCAGCTCTGGGCCTGACGGCCCCGGCGCGGCGGCCCCCGGGCGCGGCGGCCCCCGGGCGCGGCGGCCCCCCGGGCGCGGCGGCCCCCCGGGCGCGGCGGCCCCCCGGGTGGACTTCGCACAGGTTGGGGCGTCCTCGCAGATGGTCGAACGTGTGCGAGGACGCACGAAGGTGTGCGAGGTGGCCTCGGTGGGACCCCGGCGCGCGACCTCACGCCGCGTTCGCCCGGCCGCGCGTAGCCTCGGCTTCATGGTCGCCCCTGCGCCCGCCCCGCGGCGGTCCGTCGCGCGCGTGCTCCCGCCCCATCCGCTGTCCGCCGCGGTCGTCATGGTCGCGTTCACGGCGCTGCTGTACGTGATCGAGCTGTTCGACCAGATCACCGGCGGGGCGCTTGACTACGAGGGCATCCGCTCCCGGTCGCTGCCCGGCCTCGCGGGCGTGCTCTGGGCGCCGCTGCTGCACGGCGGGTGGGCGCACCTGTTCGCCAACACCGTGCCGTTCCTCGTCTTCGGCTTCCTCGCGATGGCGGGCGGGGTACTGCAGTGGATCATGGTGACGGCCGTGATCTGGGTGGTCTCCGGGCTGGGGGTGTGGCTGGTCGGGCCGGGGGACACGTCCACGATCGGCGCGTCCGGGGTGATCTTCGGGTGGCTGGTGTTCCTGCTCGTGCGCGGGTTCTTCGCGCGGAGCTTCCGGCAGATCCTGCTCGCCGTCGGGCTGTTCCTGGTGTGGGGGAGCGTGCTGCTCGGGGTGCTTCCGGGCTCGCCGCAGGTGTCGTGGCAGGGCCACCTGTTCGGGGCGCTGGCCGGGCTGCTGTGCGCGGTGCTGGTGGCGCGGGCGGATCGCGGGCCCGCCGCGTTGCGACCCTAGACTCGGGGGCGTGCCGGACCTCGACGCGCCCATCGGGATCTTCGACTCCGGGGTCGGCGGCCTGACCGTCGCGCGGGCCGTGATCGACCAGCTGCCCGCCGAACGCGTCGTCTACGTGGGCGACACCGCCAACGGGCCCTACGGGCCGCTGCCCATCGCCGAGATCCGCCGCCACGCCCTCGCGCTGGGCGACGCGCTGATGGAGCGGGGGATCAAGGCGCTCGTCGTGGCATGCAACACCGCGTCGGCGGCGTGTCTGGTCGACATCCGCGAGCGCTACCCCGTCCCCGTCGTCGAGGTCATCCTGCCCGCGGTGCGCCGTGCGGTCGCCGCCACCCGCAACGGGTGCATCGGGGTGATCGGCACGCAGGCCACGATCGCGTCGGGTGCCTACCAGGACATGTTCGCCGCGGCGCGCGACGTCGAGGTGACGGCCGCCGCCTGCCCGCGGTTCGTCGACTTCGTCGAGCGCGGCATGACCAGCGGCAGGCAGATCCTCGGCATCGCCCAGTCCTACCTCGCGCCGCTGCAGGAGGCGCGGGTCGACACCGTCGTGCTCGGCTGCACGCACTACCCGCTTCTGGCGGGGGTGGTGCAGATCGTGCTCGGCCCGGACGTCACGCTCGTCTCCAGCGCCGACGAGACGGCCAAGGACCTCGTGCGCGTGCTGATGTCCCGCGACCTCACCCGCGACCCGGCAGGTCCGCCGCCCGCCCCCCACGAGTTCCTCGCCACCGGCGACCCGGAGCCGTTTCGACGGCTGGGCCGCCGGTTCCTCGGCCCGGAGATCGGCTCGGTGGAGGGCTTGGGCGTCGCCACGGGCTGAGCGGCACGGTTCGCTGTCGTCGCCCGACTTCGCAGGGCGGGCTGACGCTTCGCAGGGTCCGGGGGGTCTGCGAGGTGTCGGTGGGGTCTGCGAGGTGGGCGGGTGGCGGCGCTCGGCGACCTGGAGCGGCGGCTCCGTGCGGTCTGGTGGGCGTGGCCGGCGAGCGGGTGGCCTGCTGGCGGACACGGACCCGGGTCCCGCGGCGCTGAAGCCCGTCCGGTCGAGGCCTGCGACCCGTCGGCGGCCGTAGGGGCCTGCTTCGCAGGGCGGGCTGACCGTTCGCAGGGCCCGGGGGCTCTGCGAGGTGCCCGCGGGGTCTGCGAGGTCGGCGGTGGCGGCTTGTCGGCGGGCTGGGCTGGGTGGGTCCCGGCGTGGCGCGCTGGTCGGGCGGGGTCCTGCGGGCGGCGTCGACGGGGTGCCGTGGGCGGCGTCGGCAGCGGGGTGCCGTGGGCGGCGGTGGGCGGACGGGGTGCCGTGGGCGGCGGGGCTGCTGCGGGCGGGGGTGGGGTGGGCGGTAGCGTCGGCGTGTGATCGGCTGGCTCGTCGTCGTCGTGCTCGTCGTCACCGGTGCGCTCGCCGTCTACGGTATCGCGATCACGGTCGCGAACCGGCCGCCGGGACGGCCGATGCGGCTCGCGGTCGGCGCCACCGTGGCCCTCCTCGCTGTGCAGGCCGTGATCGCCGCCGTGCGGGTGTTCTCCGGCGTGGCGCTGCCGGAGACGTCCACGTTCCTCATCTACCTCGTCGTGTCGGTGCTCGTCCTGCCGATCGCGCTGCAGTTCGCCACGGCGGCGGACGCGAACGAGGGGCCGTCGCGCTGGGGCGGGCTCGTGGTCGCGGTCGCCGCGGTCGCGACGGCCGTGGCCGTCCTGCGGCTGCAGGGGCTGTGGGCGGCCGGGGGTGTCTGACCGCCGGGCGACCCGCTCCGGCCCCGGGCGGGTGCTCATCGCCGTCTACGCGATCTTCGCGCTGTCCGCGACCGCGCGCGCCGCCGTGCAGATCGCGACGAAGTTCACCGAGGCCCCGCTCGCCTACCTGCTCTCGGCGCTGGCAGGCGTCGTCTACATCGTCGCGACGGTCGCGCTCGCCAGGGGCATGCGCGGCCTCGCTTGGGCCGCGGTGGGGTTCGAGCTGCTGGGTGTGCTGACGGTCGGCACGCTCACCCTCGCCGTGGCGAGCGACTTCCCCGACGACACGGTCTGGTCGATCTACGGCCGCGGCTACGGGTTCGTGCCGCTGGTGCTGCCGCTCGTTGGTCTCTTGTGGCTCCGCCACACCCGCGCGCAGTAGCTTCTCTCACATGCGGCTGATCGTGTTGGGGTGCTCGGGCAGCGGGCCCGGTCCGGCCTCACCGGCGTCGGGCTACCTCGTGCAGGCGGGCGACACGCGCCTCACGCTCGACCTCGGCAACGGCACGTTCGGCGTGCTGCAGCGCCACCTGGACCCCTGGTCGCTGGACGCCGCCGTCTTCTCGCATCTGCATCCCGACCACTGCAGCGACTTCGCCTCGCTCGCCGTCTACCGCCGCTACCACCCCCGCCCGCCCTACGACGCCACGCAGCGGCGGCTGCCCGTGCTCGCGCCCGCCGCGGCGCCGACGCGGTTCGCCGCGGCCTACGCCACCTCGACGGCCGAGCTGGTCGAGACCGACATGACCGACGTGTTCACCTTCGACGCACTGACCGACGGGGGCAGCATCGCGGTCGCGGACGTCACCGTGCGCTCGGGAGCGGTCGACCATCCCTGCGAGGCGTACGCCGTACGCGTCGAACACGACGGCCGCAGCCTCGTCTACTCCGGCGACACCGGACCCTGCGCCGGGCTGGTCGAGACGGCCCGCGGCGCGGACGTGCTGCTGTGCGAGGCCACCTGGCCGCACGTCACCGAGCGGTGGGACGAGCCGCCCCGCGGGGTGCACCTGTCGGGACGGCAGGCCGGGGAGCACGCCGCCGCCGCGGGGGTCGGACGGCTGCTGGTCACGCACGTGCCCGCGTGGTTCGACGCGCAGGAGCTGCTCGCCGAGGCCAAGGAGGCCTTCGGGGGGTCGGTCGAGCTGGTGGAGCCGGACGGCGCGTACGACGTCTGAGGTGCTCTCATAGTCTGTCGTGATGACCCGCGCAGACGGCAGAACCGACGACGAGCTCCGGCCCGTGACGATCACCCGCGGCTTCCAGAAGCACCCGGCCGGATCGGTGCTGGTCGCGTTCGGCGACACGAAGGTGCTGTGCGCGGCGAGCGTCACCGAGGGCGTGCCGCGCTGGCGGAAGGGGTCCGGCCTCGGCTGGCTGACCGCCGAGTACGCGATGCTGCCGTCGGCCACGAACACGCGCAGCGACCGCGAGTCGGTCAGGGGCCGGGTCGGCGGGCGCACGCACGAGATCTCCCGGCTCGTCGGGCGGGCGCTGCGGGCCTGCATCGACCTCAAGGCCATCGGGGAGAACACGATCGCGGTCGACTGCGACGTCCTGCAGGCCGACGGCGGCACCCGCACCGCCGCGATCACGGGCGCCTATGTGGCGCTCGCCGACGCCGTCACCTGGCTGGGCGCGCACGGGCGGCTGTCGGACCCGAAGCCGCTGTCCTGCCAGGTCGCGGCGGTGAGCGTCGGCGTCGTCGACGGGCGCGTGCGCCTCGACCTGCCCTACGAGGAGGACTCGCGCGCCGAGGTCGACACGAACGTCGTCGCCACCGACACCGGCACCCTCATCGAGGTGCAGGGCACCGGCGAGGGCGCCACGTTCAGCCGCAGGACCCTCGACGCGATGCTGGACGTCGCCCTCGCGGGCATCCGACAGCTCACCGCGCTGCAGGTGATCGCGTTGGCGGAGCCGTACCCTGGCGAGCTGCCGTGAAGGTGCTGCTGGCCACCCGCAACCCGGGCAAGCTGGTGGAGCTGCGGCGGATCCTCGTGGACGTCGACGGCCTCGATGTCGTGGGGCTCGCCGACGTGCCGGAGTTCCCCGAGGCGCCCGAGACGGGCGCGACGTTCGCCGAGAACGCGCTCGCCAAGGCCCGCGACGCGGCGGCGGCCACCGGGCTGCCGTCGGTGGCGGACGACTCCGGGCTGACGGTCGCGGCGCTGAACGGGATGCCGGGGGTGTTGTCGGCCCGGTGGAGCGGCAGGCACGGCGACGACCTGGCCAACCTGGAGCTGCTGCTCGACCAGCTCGGCGACGTGCCCGACGAGCGCCGCGGCGCCGCGTTCGTCTGCGCGGCGGCGCTGGTGGTGCCAGGAGAGGCGGAGACGGTCGTGCACGGCGAGTGGGCGGGCACGGTCGACCACGCGCCGCGCGGGACCAACGGGTTCGGCTACGACCCGATCTTCGTGCCGGACGGGGAGACGCGCACGTCGGCCGAGCTGTCGGCGGCGGAGAAGGACGCGTCGTCGCACCGGGCCCGCGCGCTGCGCGCCCTGCTGCCGCACCTGCGCGCGCTCGCCGGGTGACGTTCGGCGGGGAAGACGTGACCGACGGCTCGCGGCGATCACCCGGACGGGGCCGGTACCGTTGGTTGGCGTGAGGTGGGGGCGGCTCGTGGCCGCGGGGGTGACCGTGCTGGCGGCGGCCGTCGTCGCGGTCGTCGTCATGCGGTCGGGCGGCGTGGCGGGCGTGCGCGCCCAGGTGGCCGCGGCCGGTGCGTGGGCGCCGCTGCTGTTCGTGCTGCTCCAGGCCGTCGTGACGATCACGCCGCTGCCGCGCACCGTGTTCACCGTGGCCGCGGGCGTGCTGTTCGGCGCCCTGTGGGGGCTCGTGCTGACCATCACGGGCACCGCGCTGGCCGCGCTGGCGGCGTACGGGCTCGTCCGGTGGGTCGGCGAGCCGCTGGTCGCGCGCCACAGCCACCGCGCGGGGTTCGCCTGGGTGCGGGCCCGGCTGGACCGCAGCGGGCTCCTGGCGATGGTGTCGCTGCGGCTGATCCCGATGGTGCCGTTCTGCGTGCTGAACTACGCCGCGGGCGTGGTCAAGGTGCGGCTGCTGCCGTACATCGTGGGCACGGTGCTCGGCGTGCTGCCCGGCTCGGTGGCGATCGTCGTGCTGGGCGACGCCGTCACCGGCGGCCATGTGCACCCGGCGCTCTTCGCGGTGTCGGTGGTCGGCGGTCTACTGGGGCTGGTGGGCGCGGCCGTCGCCGCCCGCCGTGCGCCCGGCGAGGCGCTCGCGCCGCGCTGAGCCCCGCCGCGGCGGCCCCCCGAGTTCACCTCGCACACGTTCGTGCGTCCTCGCACATGGTCGACCTTGTGCGAGGACACCCGAACTTGTGCGAAGTGGGCCCCGGGCCCGGGCTACCGGCCGGCCGCGCGGAGGGCCGCGCGGACGGCCTTCGTCGTGCTCGGCACCGTCGCGGTGGGGCCGACCTGGCCCGCCACCGCGTCGAGGGTCTTGAGGCCGTCGCCGGTGACGAGCAGCACGGTCTCGGCGTCCGGGTCGAGCTGGCCCGACTCGACGAGCTTGCGCGTGGTGGCCACCGTGACCCCGCCCGCGGTCTCGGCGAACACGCCCTCCGTGCGGGCGAGCAGCCGGATGCCCTCCACGACCTCGGCGTCGGAGACGTGTGCCACCGCGCCGCCCGTCCGCCGCACGGCGTCGAGCACGTACGGGCCGTCGGCCGGGTTGCCGATCGCCAGCGAGCGGGCGATGGTGTCCGGCCGCACGGGGCGGATCACGTCGTGGCCCTCCGCGAACGCCTGCGCGACCGGCGAGCATCCGGTGGCCTGCGCGCCGAACACCCGGTACGGCGTGGCCTCGACGAGCCCGAGCCTGCCCAGCTCGGTGAACCCCTTGTCGACCTTCGTCAGCTGGGAGCCCGACGCCACCGGCACGACGATCTGCTCCGGCAGCCGCCAGCCCAGCTGCTCGGCGACCTCGAAGCCCAGGGTCTTGGACCCCTCCGCGTAGTAAGGGCGCACGTTGACGTTGACGAACGCCCAGTCCTCGTGCTCGGCGGCCAGCTCCGTCGCGAGACGGTTGACGTCGTCGTAGTTGCCCTCGACGGCGAGCAGCGTGCCGCCGTACACCGCGGTCATCTGCACCTTCGCCGTCTCGAGGGAGGACGGGATGAGCACCACCGAGCCCCAGCCCGCGCGCGCCGCCGCGGCCGCGACGGCGTTGGCGAGGTTGCCCGTGGACGGGCAGCACAGCACGCGGAAGCCCAGCTCGCGGGCGGCGGCGAGGGCGACGGCGACGACACGGTCCTTGAACGAGTGCGTCGGGTTGCCGGTGTCGTCCTTGACCCAGAGGTTGCGGATGCCCAGCGCCGCGCCGAGCCGGTCGGCCTTGATCAGCCGGGTGAGGCCGGGCTCGGTGTTGGGGTGCTCGGTGACGGTCGACGGGACGGGCAGCAGCTGCCGGTAGCGCCAGATCGACCTGGGGCCCGCCTCGATGGAGGCGCGGGTGACGTCGCCGAAGTCGTAGGCGATCTCCAGCGGCCCGAAGCACTCGGTGCAGGCGAACTCGGCGGCCAGCGGCACCTCGTGGCCGCACTCGCGACACGACAGCGCCCTGGCAGGGCCGAGATCGAAGGAGGTGGACGTGCTGATGTCAGCCGTCAGCGTCATGGAGGTTCTCCTCATCTTCCCCGCTCACGCGGGTCGGAATTGGCACCGTGATCGACTTTGGGTCGCCGGTTGCCGGGGTGTCGTCGGGCCGTTCCCTCAACCCCTCTGGATGAGCCATATGCAGTTGTTCACCGAGACGGTACGGCAGTTCCGCGCCCTCGCCCATGCCGCGCCCACGATCTGGGAGCCGCGTCACGCATTGTCGGTGCCCTGGTCCACGATGGGGCCATGGCGACGTCCACGCGCCCGCCCGCGCTCCAGCTCGTCCTCGGCGAGGAGGAGCTGCTCGTCGAGCGGGCGGTCGACGCGATCGTCGCGGCGGTCCGCGCCGCGGATCCCGGGGCCGAGGCGCGGAAGGTGCGCAGCGCCGAGACCACCCCGGCCGACCTCGCCGAGTACCTGTCGCCTTCGCTCTTCGCCGACGGCAGGGTCGTCGTGCTGCTCGCCGCGCAGGAGGCGGGCAAGGAGCTCACGGCGGCCGTGCTCGAGCAGGCGGGCGACCTGGCCGAGGGCATGGTCCTGGTGGTGCAGCACGCGGGCGGCGCACGCAACAAGGCGCTGGCCGACGGGCTGCGCAAGGCCAAGGCCGTCGTCACCACCTGTGACCGGGTCACCCGCTACGAGGAGCGCGCCGAGTTCGTGCGCGGCGAGGCGCGGCGGGCAGACGGGCGGATCGCGCAGGCGGCGGTGGGGGTCCTGATCGAGGCCGTAGGCAATGACCTGCGGGAGCTCGCCGCGGCCACGAGGCAGCTCGTCGCCGACACGGGCGGCTCCGTCGACGAGTCCGCGGTGCGCCGCTACTACCGGGGGCGCGCGGAGTCGTCCGGGTTCGCCGTGGCCGACAAGGTCGTCCTCGGCGATCGCGCCGGTGCGCTGGAGGCGTTGCGCTGGGCACAGCTGCTCGGCGTGCCGCCGGTGCTGATCGCCGATGCGCTCGCCGACGCGGTGCGCACGCTCGCGCGGGTCGGCGCGGCGGGCCGTGGCGACCCCAACCGCCTGGCCGGTTCCCTCGGCATGCCGCCGTGGAAGATCCGCAAGGCGCAGCAGCAGGTGCGGCACTGGAGCCCGGCGACGCTCGCGGAGGCGTTCGCCGCGGCCGCCGAGGTCAACGCCGACGTCAAGGGCGCCGCGGCCGACCCGGACTACGCCTTGGAGCGGGCGGTGCTGCGGATCTGCGCCGCCCGCGGCCCGCGCTGAACGCAAAGAGCCACGGACCCGCCCGGCGGACCCGTGACTCTTCCGAAGACGATCAGGCGGCGGGGGTGATCCGCTTGGCCATGGCCGACTTGCGGTTGGCGGCCTGGTTCTTGTGGATGACGCCCTTGCTGGCGGCCTTGTCCAGCGCACGGGCGGCGGCACGCTGCAGCGCGGCGGCCTCCTCCGTGTTGCCCGCCTCGACGGCCTCACGGAACTTGCGGACGGCGGTACGCACCGACGAGCGCACGGACTTGTTGCGCATGCGGCGCTTCTCGTTGGTCTTGACCCGCTTGATCTGGGACTTGATGTTGGCCACGCGTCTGCCTCGGTCTCTTTCCTGCCACCGGTGTCGGGATGCTCCGGCGGCGGGGATGGTGCGAGCACGCCGGGCGCTCGGTCGTCCATGTTACAGACCCGCCGGACGACCCCGGACGACACCCCGGCGGCAACGGTGTAACGCGGCCGTAGCACGTCCCGCTGGTCGCGGAACGTGGCCCTGCGCGAGGATGACGTCCCGTCGGTACCCGAGCTCGGTGGCGCGGCCGACGGGTCGCCCATGAGGAGGACGCGTGGTTCGAGCGGTGGAGCGCGAGGACGCCGATGAGGCAGGCAGGAGCGGGTCCGGGGGCGGCTCGGCGCTCTTCGACGGCTACCTGGAACCGGACCGGCCGCACGCCGAGGCGTTCGACGAGATGTTCCACTCCGACGGGCGCGTCCGGTCGGCCTACCGCGCGCTGCACGAGGCGATCGCGCCGACCGCCGCCACCGACCTCGCGGTGCGCTCGGAGGCGCTCGACCGCGCCTACCTCGACCAGGGCATCACGTTCTCGCTCTCCGGCCAGGAGCGCCCCTTCCCGCTGGACATCGTGCCCCGGGTGATCTCCGCGGCCGACTGGAGCAAGCTCCAGCGCGGCATCGTGCAGCGGGTACGGGCCCTCGAGGCGTTCCTCGCCGACATCTACGGCGACGCCGAGATCGTCCGCGACGGCGTCCTGCCGCGCAGGCTGATCACCAGCTGTGAGCACTTCCACCGCGCCGCGGCCGGGCTCAACCCGCCCAACGGGGTGCGCATCCACGTCGCGGGCATCGATGTCGTGCGCGACGAGGAGGGCGCCTTCCGCGTTCTGGAGGACAACCTGCGCAGCCCGTCGGGCGTGTCCTACGTCATGGAGAACCGCCGCACGATGGCGCGGGTGTTCCCCGACCTGTTCACCCGCCAGCGGGTGCGCGCGGTCGGCGACTACTCCGTGCACCTCCTGCGGGCCCTGCGCGCGGCGGCCGCGCCGAACGTGGCCGACCCGACGGTCGTCGTGCTCACCCCCGGCGTCCACAACTCCGCCTACTTCGAGCACTCGCTGCTGGCCAGGCAGATGGGTGTCGAGCTGGTGGAGGGCCGCGACCTGTTCTGCCGCGACAACGCCGTCTACATGCGCACGACCGTCGGCGAGCAGCCGGTGGACGTGATCTACCGGCGCATCGACGACGAGTTCCTCGACCCGCTGCAGTTCAACCCCGCCTCCGTGCTCGGCGTCGCGGGCGTGCTCAACGCGGCGCGCGCGGGCCACGTGGTGATCGCCAACGCGGTGGGCAACGGCGTGGGCGACGACAAGCTCGTGTACACCTACGTGCCGGAGATGATCTCGTACTACCTCGGTGAGAAGCCGTTGCTGCCCAACGTCGCCACCTATCGGTGCTGGCTCGACGAGGAGAAGGCGCACGTGCTGGCCCACCTCGACGAGCTGGTGCTGAAGCCGGTGGAGGGCTCGGGCGGCTACGGAATCCTGTTCGGGCCCAACGCGAGCGCCCGCCAGCTCGCCACGGCCCGCAAGGCGATACGGGACGACCCGCGCGGCTGGATCGCGCAGCCGGTGGTGCAGCTGTCCACGGTGCCGACGAAGGTCGACGACAAGCTCGTGCCCCGCCACGTCGACCTGCGGCCGTTCGCGGTCAACGACGGCGAGGACGTGTTCGTGCTCCCCGGCGGCCTCACGCGGGTGGCGCTCCCGAAGGGCAGCCTCGTGGTGAACTCCAGCCAAGGCGGGGGCAGCAAGGACACCTGGGTGCTCGCGGCGGCGCGTTCCGACGTCGACAGGGAGCTCGGCCGCCGCGGCCTCGCCTCGATCATCCCGGCGGGATCGCCCGCGGCCGAGCACGGCCCGGAGCTGACGATGGGCCAGCAGCAACAGCAACAACAACAAGCTCGTGAGCGGATAACACTGTTCCCACAAGGTTTTCCGCGCACGGGCGGCGAAGCCGCATGTTAGCCCGCAACGCCGAGTCGCTGTACTGGATCGGCCGCTACGTCGAGCGCGCCGACGACACCGCGCGCATCCTCGACGTCTCGGTGCACCAGCTGCTCGAGGACGCCACCGTCGACGCCGACGCCGCCGCGCGCATCCTGCTCGGCGTGCTCGGCGTCGTCCCGCCCGACGGCGAGGCGCTCGACGCGTGGTCGCTCACCGAGCTCGTCGGCTACTCGGCCGACCAGGCCGCGTCGATCGTCTCGTCGGTCTCCAGCGCGCGGGAGAACGCGCGCGGCGCGCGCGAGGTGGTGTCCGCCGAGATGTGGGAGTGCCTCAACGCCACCTGGAACGCCCTGCCCGAGCGGCAGCGCTACGCGCGGTGGGTGGGGCCGCACGCGTTCTTCTCCTACGTGGAGGACCGCGCGGCGATGCTCAACGGCCTGGCCGCCTCCACCATGAGCCGCGACGACACGTGGCGGTTCTACCTGCTCGGCCGCTCGGTGGAGCGGGTCGACATGGTCGTGC
Organism: uncultured Actinomycetota bacterium; assembly: GCA_963750095.1. Classification (GTDB taxonomy): domain Bacteria; phylum Actinomycetota; class Actinomycetes; order Mycobacteriales; family Pseudonocardiaceae; genus Pseudonocardia. The sequence goes on from CAVVPJ010000005.1 coordinate 131,559, forward strand.
GGCTGCTGCTCTCGCGCGTGGCGGACCGGATGAACTCGCCCGCGTGGCTCACCGTGCTGCGCAGCGCGGGCGCCGCCGACACCTACCTGCGCACCTACCGCGGCGCGCTGGACGCCGGGCGGGTCGTGCAGTTCCTGCTCATGGACAAGCTGTTCCCCCGCTCGGTGTTCCACGCGCTGCGGCAGGCCGAGCTGTGCCTCACCGAGCTGGACAACCGGCCGGTCGTGCGGATCGGGGCCAAGGCCGAGGCGCTGCGCCTGCTCGGGCGGGCGCGGTCCGAGCTGGAGTTCCTGCGGCCCGAGGAGCTGCTGGACGACCTGTCCGCCCAGCTCCTGTCGCTGCAGCGCACCATGCGCGACGTCGGCGAGGCCGTCTCCCGGCAGTACTTTCATGCCACGCCGTGGGTGGCCTGGACCGCACCGGAGGTCAGCTGAGATGCGAGGCACTTGCGTGGTCCTAGCCACGCCGTGGGTGGCCTGGACCGCACCGGAGGTCAGCTGAGATGCGAGGCACTTGCGTGGTCCTAGCCACGCCGTGGGTGGCCTGGACCGCACCGGAGGTCAGCTGAGATGCGAGGCACTTGCGTGGTCCTAGCCACGCCGTGGGTGGCCTGGACCGCACCGGAGGTGTCCTGATGGGGTGGCGCATCCGGGTCGTGCACACCACCGGCTACTCGTACGAGACGCCAGTGCGCGAGTCGTACAACGAGGCGCGGCTCACCCCGCGCAGCGACAACCGGCAGAACGCGATCGTGAGCAGGGTCGAGACCAGCCCGGCCACCCGCGCCTACCGGTACACCGACTACTGGGGCACCACGGTCACCGCGTTCGACCTGCACGCCCCGCACACCGAGCTGGCCGTCACCGCGACGTCCGTCGTCGAGACGGCCGACGCGCTCGCCCCCGCCCGCTCGGCCACCTGGGACGAGCTGGCGGGCGAGGAGGTCAAGGACCGCTACACCGAGATGCTCGAGTTCACCGAGTACGTCGGGCAGAACCGGGACCTCGCCCGCGCCGCGCGGGCCCTCAAGCGTGCCAAGGACCCGGCCGATGCCGTGCTCGCCGCCGCGCGCTGGGTCCGCGAGCACCTGGCCTACCAGCCGGGCACCACGGGTGTGCACACCGGCGCGGTCGAGGCGTGGGAGGCGCGCACCGGGGTCTGCCAGGACTTCGCGCACCTCACGCTGCTGCTGGTGCGCGAGATGGGCATCCCGGCGCGCTACGTGTCGGGCTACCTGATCCCGCGCGCCGCCACGGAGATCCGCCAGACCGTGCGCGGCGAGAGCCACGCCTGGATCGAGGCGTGGACGGGCGGCTGGTGGGGCTACGACCCCACCAACGACATCGAGATCGGGCACCGGCACGTGTGGGTGGCCGTCGGCCGCGACTACGCCGACGTCCCGCCGCTCAAGGGCGTCTACTCCGGCGGTGAGGCGGCGGCGCTCGAGGTGACCGTCGACATGACCCGGCTCGCGTAGCCGCCCCGCTCGGCCACACACCGTCGGCGGCTCGCACACATGGCCCGCAGTGGGTGTGAGCCCCATGAGGTGTGTGCGAGCGCCTGGTCTAGGACCTCGGCGAAACCGGGACCCGCGGGAACGAGTCGGTGCGCTCGTCGGAGAACATGCCGACTGGTCGGTGCGTGTGGTGGCGGCGGGGGTGCGGCGGCGCGCCGACGACCCGGTTGCCCCCGGCACGCTTCGCGCGGTACATCGCCGCGTCGGCGGCTGCCAGGGTCGCGGCGGGCTCGCCCGCGACCGGCGCCCGCACCACCCCCACCGACATCGTGACGCCAGCGCCGACGTCCGCGGGCAGCTCGGCCACCACACGGGTGGCCCGCGTGAGCGCCGCCTGCGCGACCGGCAGGGTGGTGCCCGGCATGACGACGACGAACTCGTCGCCCCCGTACCGCGCCACCAGGTCCTGCTTGCGCAGCGCCGTGCGCAGGCACCCGGCGACGGTGCGCAGCACCGCGTCCCCCGCGGCGTGCGAGCGGGCGTCGTTGACGTCCTTGAACCGGTCGAGGTCGACCATCGCGACGGCGCACGGTTCGGCCGCGCCCACCGCGGTGACCTCGTGCAGCCGCACGTCGAGCGCGCGGCGGTTGGGCAGGCCGGTGAGCGGGTCCTGCAGCGCCTGCGCGGCGACGGTGCCGTGCTCGCGGGCGAGGCGGAGCCGGTCGGAGTGGCTGCGCAGCGCCATGAGCCGCGACTCCCGCAGCGCCCACAGCTCCTCCTCCAGCGCCGCCGAGTAGCGGGAGAGGGCGTCGGCCCGGCCGGAGCCGCCGTCGATGCGGGACAGCTCGCGGTGCAGGGAGATCGCGAGGCCGGGCTCGGCCGGGTCGGCGCTGAGCTCGTCGCGCAGCGGCCGGAGCGCCGCGGCGGCCTCGGGCCTGCGGTGGGCGACCATCAGGCAGCGGGCCGTGGCGATGGCGAGCACGATGCGGTCCTCGGTGAAGTGCGCGGTCTCGGCCACCGCGTCGAGCGCCGCGAGGTGGTCGGCGCCCGGTCGGGCCAGCGCGTAGGCCGAGCGGATGATCGAGCAGTCCGCGCCTGCCGCGCGGCCGCCCGCGGGTCCGCGCCCGAGTGCCGCGCTCCACAGCGCGCCTGCTGTGCGGGCGGTCTGCGCCGCGCCGACGAAGCGGGTGGCGGCCGCGGCGAGACGGCCGCCGCGCTCAAGGCGCAGCGCCCACGACAGCTGCAGGCGGATGCGGTTGAGCTGGTGCACCAGCCGTTCCATGGCGGTGCCGTGCGTCTCGGCGACGGCGATGGCGTGCCGCGACACATCGTCCGCGAGCTCGTGCACGCCCAGCTTGAGCAGCACGAGCACGAGCCCGTTGAGCGCGCGGGAGAGTCTGCGCGCGCCCTCGGCGTCCGACGGCACGGCCGCCTCGGTGAGGATCACCAACGCCATGGCGGCGTCGGCGAGCGCCGTCTCACCGTGCCCGAACGCGATCGTGGAATGGGCGCGCATGGCCGCGACCTCGCCGAGCATGCTGGCGTCGCCCTCCAGATCCGCCATCTCGGCGAGCTCGTCGAGCAGCGCCCCGGCCTGCTCGACGTCGACGGGGTCCTCGCCGAGGATCCGCAACATCGCCCCGAGCCGGATCAGCTCGCTGACCAGCGGGGACGGCCCTCGCTGACGCGCGACGGCGAGCATGGCGTCGAGGCCGCGCCGGGCCGCCGCCCGCCCCTCGGCGCCCGCGCGCTGTTGCCAGATGAACTTGTCGGTGGCCCGGTCGGCCAGCGCGCGGTCCTCGCCCACCGCGACGTCGTCGGCGCAGCGGCATTCGGGCTCGCCCGCGAGCAGAGCGCAGCCTTGGTCGGCAGCAGACACCGGTCGCCCCCTCGGATGGCCGGTCGGGTTGTGTCGGCCGGGGCTGGGGTCCCCGGCGCGCCCGCAATGGTGGCACGACGGTCGCGCTATGGACAGGCCTGTACGCCGAGCGTCACCATTTTCCCCTCCCGGGGGACCGCCGTGCGAGGGTGCGCGGCCAGCTCCGGAACGTCGCGCCCCTCGACGAACAGGACCGCGGCCGGTGGGACGTCGCGGCCATCGCCGAGGGCACGCGATGGCGAACGTGCCGCCCGGCCGCTATCGCGATGACGTCAGCTCTTCAGGTCGAGCCCCGCGGCCCGGTCGACCCGGCGGTGGAACCGCTCGCCGAGGCGCCCGCCGAGCGCGGCGGTCAGCGCCGTCACGATCACAGTGAGCGCCAGCAGGATGGCGCCGCTGATCGTCAGCGCGGACACGTCGACGGGAACCGCAGGCAGCCGGGTCGCCCAGTCCGTGCTGGCGCCGACGACGGCGGCGGCCGCACCGGCCAGCAGGGTGACGAGCAGGCCGAGCGCCCAGGCGAACAGGCCGTTGCGGGCGCCGTCGAACCGCGCGAGCCGTCCGGCGACGTAGCCGCCCGCCAGGTACGCGATGGCGAGGACCGCGACCGCGGTGCCCATGCCCGTCAGGCCGACGGCGGCGTCGTCGGCGAGGAACGGCACGGAGGAGGCGTTGCGGCCGATGGCGGCCACGACCAGCGCCACCAGCCCGGTGAGCAGCACGGTCATGCCGACGGCGACCATCCAGCCGAAGAACGCCGCGCCGAGCTTCGTGCCGCCGAAGCGCTCCCGCACGCCCGGGGTGGTGACCGGCGTGACCGGCTCGGTGGTCGTCTCGGCGGTCGGCCCCGTGGTCGGCCCCGTGGTCCTCGCGGTGGGCCTGCCGGGCTCGTTCTCCACAGTGGTCATGGGCAGGGGTTCCCCGTTGCCGACGCGCGGAAACGGCGCATGGGACGATGGAGCCAGCCATACACCGAAGAGGGAACCCCAATCTGTGAGCTCGTTCGCCGACAAGACGTTCACCACGCCATCCCTGATCCGGAACTTCTGCATCATCGCGCACATCGACCACGGCAAGTCGACGCTGGCCGACCGGATGCTGCAGCTCACCGGTGTCGTCGAAGGGCGGATGATGCGCGCGCAGTACCTCGACCGGATGGACATCGAGCGTGAGCGCGGCATCACGATCAAGGCGCAGAACGTGCGGCTGCCCTGGAAGGTCGGCGACACCGAGCACGTGCTGCACCTGATCGACACCCCGGGCCACGTCGACTTCACCTACGAGGTGTCGCGCGCCCTGGAGGCCTGCGAGGGCGCGATCCTGCTCGTGGACGCGGCGCAGGGGATCGAGGCGCAGACGCTCGCCAACCTGTACCTGGCGCTGGAGAAGGACCTCACGATCATCCCGGTGCTCAACAAGATCGACCTGCCCGCCGCCGACCCGGAGCGGTACGCCGCCGAGATCGCGCACATCGTCGGCTGCGACGCCTCCGAGGTGCTGCGGGTCAGCGCCAAGACCGGGCAGGGCGTCACGGAGCTGCTCGACGAGGTGGTGCGCCAGGTGCCGCCGCCCGTCGGGGACGCCGACGGCCCGGCCCGCGCGATGATCTTCGACTCGGTCTACGACACCTACCGCGGCGTCGTCACCTACATCCGGGTCGTGGACGGGCGGATCACGCCGCGCGAGCGGATCAAGATGATGTCGACGGGCGCCACGCACGAGATCCTGGAGATCGGGATCGTGTCGCCGGAGCCCAAGCCGTCCGTCGGGCTGGGCGTGGGCGAGGTGGGCTACCTCATCACCGGCGTGAAGGACGTGCGCCAGTCCAAGGTCGGCGACACCATCACGTCGGCCCGCAAGGGTGCCGAGAACCCGCTGACGGGGTACCGCGAGCCGCGGCCGATGGTCTACTCCGGGCTCTACCCCGTCGACGGCTCGCAGTACCCGGACCTGCGCGAGGCCCTCGACAAGCTGCGGCTCAACGACGCCGCGCTCACCTACGAGCCGGAGACGTCGGCGGCGTTGGGCTTCGGGTTCCGCTGCGGCTTCCTCGGCCTGCTGCACCTGGAGATCACCCGCGACCGGCTGGAGCGCGAGGCCGGGCTCGACCTGATCTCCACGGCGCCCAACGTCGTCTACCGGGTGATCAAGGACGACGGCACCGAGATGACGGTGACGAACCCGTCGGACTGGCCCACCGGCAAGGTCGCCCAGGTCTTCGAACCGATCGTGAAGACGACGATCCTCGCGCCTTCGGAGTTCATCGGCGCGATCATGGAGCTGTGCCAGAGCCGCCGTGGGCAGCTCGGCGGCATGGACTACCTCTCCGAGACCCGCATCGAGCTGCGCTACACCATGCCGCTCGCCGAGATCATCTTTGACTTCTTCGACGCGCTGAAGTCCCGCACCCGTGGCTACGCCTCGCTGGACTACGAGGAGGCCGGTGAGCAGGAGGCCGACCTGGTGAAGGTCGACATCATGCTGCAGGGCGAGCCGGTGGACGCGTTCTCCGCGATCCGGCACAAGGACGACGCCTACGCCTACGGCACGATGATGACCGGGAAGCTGCGCGAGCTGATCCCGCGCCAGCAGTTCGAGGTGCCGATCCAGGCCGCGATCGGCTCGCGGATCATCGCGCGGGAGAACATCCGCGCGGTCCGCAAGGACGTGCTCGCCAAGTGCTACGGCGGTGACATCACCCGCAAGCGCAAGCTGCTGGAGAAGCAGAAGGAGGGCAAGAAGCGCATGAAGACCATCGGTCGGGTCGAGGTGCCGCAGGAGGCCTTCGTCGCGGCACTGTCGACCGACTCGAGCCCGGACAAGACGAAGAAGTAGCTACGCGCCCGCGGTGTGCGCCCAGAACTCGCGCATGACCGGCGGCGCCACGGGGCTGGTCATCTCCACCTGGGTGAGCAGGATCGTCACCCTGTGATGATGGGGACGGCCGCCGGGCACGATGTGCGCCGCGGTGCCGCTGCCGCCCACCCAGCCGTAGCGGCCGGGCACGTTCCACGGGTCGATCCGCTCGACGTCGACGCTGCCGCCGTACCCCCAGCCCTGGCCCTCCAGGAACAGCGTGCTCGCGGCGCGCTGCTCTGCGGTCAGGTGGTCGGTGGTCGTCTGCGTGACGGCCTCCGGCGAGAGCAGGCGGGTGCCGTCCGCGCTCGTGCCGCCCGCCAGCAGCATGCGCTGGAAGGCCAGCAGGTCATCGGCCGTGGAGACGAGCCCGCCAGCGCCCGACGGGAAGGCGGGCGGGCGGCTCCACTGCCCGTCCGGGGTGTCGATGACGGTCAGCCCCCCGCTGTCGGGGTCGGGCCGGTAGGAGTCGGTGAACCGGTGCAGCCGGTCCGCGGGGACGTGGAATCCGGTGTCGCGCATGCCGAGCGGGCCGAAGACGCGCTCGGCCAGGAAGGTGTCGAACGAGCGGCCCGACGCGCGGGCGACCAGCACGCCGAGGATGTCGGACGGCGTGTTGTAGAGCCAGCGCTCGCCGGGATGGGCGAGGAGCGGGATCGCGGCCAGGGTGCGCATCCATGCGTCGACGGGGGCGTTCTCCTGTGGCGCGGGCGGGCCCTGGTGCAGCTCGGAGAACAGCAGCGCGACCGCGGGCAGCGCGAAGTCGTCGGGGAACCCGTGGCCGCTGCGGAAGGTCATCAGGTCCCGCACGGTGATCGCCCGTCGCGCGGGGACCACGTCGTCGACGGGCGCGTCCGGCGTGCGGACCACCATCGGCGCGGCGAGCTCGGGGAGCCAGCGGGCCACCGCGTCGTCCAGGGCGAGCGTGCCCTCGTCGACGAGCATCATCACCGCGGCCGCCGTGATCGGCTTGCTGACCGAGGCGATCCGGAAGAGGGAGTCGCGGGTCATCGCGGCGCCGCCGAAGCTCCGGGCGCCGACGGCGGCGGCCTCGACGTCGCCGCCGGTCGCGACCAGGGCCACGGCGCCCGGAAGCGACTTCGCCTGCACGTGCACGTCCAACAGTTCGGTCAATGCCGTCATGCCGTGATGACCCGCCGCGCGCCGGAAAGTCATCGGTGCCGCGGGGGAACCGGCGCGGCGCGCTCCTCGTCTATGCCTCCTGAAGCGGAGGAGGCACCATGGGCGCCATGACCAGCCTGGCATCGATCCCCACAGGTCGCCCGTTCACGGTCGAGGACCTGGAGGCGATGCCGGATGACGGCAACCGGTACGAGCTCATCGACGGAATGCTCATCGTGACGCCCGCGCCGGGGTGGCACCACCAGGAGATGGGGGCGACGGCCTACGTCGAGCTCCGCGCCGAGTGTCCGCGGGAGCTGCGCGTGATGATCGCACCATTCGCGCTGCGCACGGCGCGGGACAGCGAGGTGCAGCCCGACGTGCTCGTCACCCGGTACGTCGACCTCACCCCGAAGAACCTGCCGGTGCCGCCGCTGCTCGTCGTCGAGACGCTCTCGCCGAGCACCGCGCTGCACGACCGCAACACGAAGAAGGCGCACTACGAGCGGATGGGCGTGCCGTCGTACTGGCTGCTCGATCCCGCCGACCCCGGTGCCCTCACCGTCTTCGCGCTGCGGGACGGGCGCTACGCGCAGGTCGGGCACGTCGAAGGCGACGAACCGTACGCAGCGGAGCGGCCGTTCCCGGTGACGATCACACCCGCCCGGCTGCTGGACGGCACTCGGCCGTGACGCTTCCCGGGGGTGTCGGGACGGCGGCGGCCGTCCTCGCCGTCGTGTTCGTCATCGGGGTGCTCGCCGGGCGGGCCAAGCGCAGGTGGACGCTGCTGCTGGTCGGTGTCGTCGTCATGGTCGGCGCGGGCGTGGTCGTCGTGGTGAGCCGCGGAGCGCCCGCCGCGCGCGCCCGGGAGTACGCCGAGGCGCTGTCCACGGTCCTCCCGCTGGGCGTCGCGTATCTGGCGGGCTGGCTGTGCGGTCGCGGCACCTGGTTCAAGCGGCTCCTCGTGGTCGCCGCCGCGGCCCTGCTGCTGGCCGCCTTCCCCTACGCCGCCGCAGGCGAGGCGCTCGTCCGGCTCATCCCCGCCTGATCGGGCATATCCCGCCGCCGGACGGGGTTGGGCCGGGCATGCGAGCGGTGCGATACGACGAGTTCGGTGGGATCGACGTCCTGCACGTCGACGAGGTGCCGGTGCCCGAGCCAGGCCCCGGCGAGGTGTTGGTCAGGGTGGCGGCCGCGGGCGTCAACCCGGGGGAGGCCTACGTCCGCGAGGGTCGCTACGCGCAGCGGTGGCCGTCCACGTTCCCCTCGGGCCAGGGCAGCGACCTGGCGGGCACGGTGACGGCGCTGGGGCCGGACGTCCGCTCCGTCGCGCTCGGCGACGAGGTGATCGGCTGGACCGACGAGCGCGCCAGCCAGGCCGAGTACGTGATCGTGACGACCGGGCACCTGCTGCCGCGGCCCGCGGAGGTGCCGTGGGAGGTGGCGGGGGCGCTGCACGTGGTCGGGGCCACGGCGTGGGCCGCCGTCAGGGCGGTCGACCCGCGGCCGGGCGAGACCGTCGTCGTCTCCGCCGCGGCGGGCGGCGTCGGCGTGCTGGTGGTGCAGCTGGCGCGGCGCACGGGCGCGACCGTCGTGGGGATCGCGTCGGAGGCCAACCACGACTGGCTGCGGGCGCACGGCGTCGTCCCGGTGGCGCACGGTGACGGGCTGGCCGAGCGGGTCAGGGCGGCCGCGCCCGATGGCGTCGACGCGTTCGTCGACCTCTTCGGAGGCGGCTATGTCGACCTCGCCCTGGAGCTGGGGGTGGCGCCCGACCGGATCGACACGATCATCGACTTCGCGGCCGTCGAGCAACACGGGGTGAAGTTCGAGGGCAACGCCGTCGGCGCCCGGCCCGAGGTGCTCACCGAGCTGGCGGGCCTGCTGGCCAAGGGCGAGCTGGAGCTGCCGGTCGCGGCCACCTACCCGCTGGAGCGGGTCCAGGACGCCTACCGGGAGCTCGAGCGCCGCCACACCCGCGGCAAGATCGTCCTGGTCCCGTAATGCGGGTGCGAGGCGCCGAGCAGGCAGGCACGATCGGGGCCATGCCCGGCCAGGTGGAGTCCGTCGCCGTCGCCTTCGTGCGCACCGACCCGTTCACGCACGTCAAGAGCGGCCGGTCGGGCATCGACAAGCGCGCCGTCGACGGCCCGGTGTGGCTCGCGACGGACGGCGTCGACGGCGACACGATCTGCGACGTCGCCAACCACGGCGGGCCGGACCAGGCCGTCTACGCCTACTCCACCGACGACCTCGCCTACTGGAGCGCCGAGCTCGGCAGGCCGGTGGCGACCGTCGGGCAGAACCTCACGCTGTCGGGCGTCGACTGCTCGGGGGCGGTGGTCGGCGAGCGCTGGCAGGTCGGCGCGGCGGTGCTCGTCGTGCGCGGCCCGCGCATCCCGTGCCGGGTGTTCGCGGGCTTCCTTGACGTGCCCGACCTGATCAAACGGTTCATCACGGCGCGGCGACCGGGCTGCTACCTGGCCGTCGAGCGGGAGGGTGACGTACGGGCGGGTGACCCGGTGGTCGTCCTCGAACGTCCCCGCCACGGGGTGACCGTGACCGACGTCATGGCGGCCATGACGGGTGACCGTGAGCTGTTGCCCCAGCTCGCGGCGGCCCGCGATGATCTCGGTGTGCGCGGTCGGGAGTGGCTCGTGGGCGTCAGCGGCTAGCCGCGGGGACGACGGCCAACGCCGCGAGGAGCTCGGCCAGGCGCTCCCGTTCGGGGGTGTGGGTGCCGCCGAGGAGGCCTGCTGCGGAGCGCTCGACCTTGCGGCAGATCCGTTCGACCAGCTCCCGCCCGTCGGCCGCCAGATGGACGAGCACGCGGCGCCGGTCGACGGCGTCGGTGTGGCGGTAGGCCAGGCGGGACTCGACGAGCCGGTCCACGACCCGGGTCGCGGTGGGTGCGGGGAGCGCGGTGTGGGTGGCGATCTCGCCCATGCTGCGCCCGCTGCCCCTGGCGAGCATCAGCAGGACACGCCATCCCTCTCGGCTCAGGCCTTCCGCGTCGGCCGCGGGCAGCAATGCCGCCGCGACCGCACGGTCCAGCCGGTCGAGCAGCTCGACAAGGCTCGTCACGCGCGGCGCCGGGACGTAAACCGTCCCCGCCGGTCTTCGATTGGCTTCGGACACGGTCACCCACTGTACGTGCTGAGAGTGAAAAGGCCACCTCTCAGCTACCGGTATTGGGACGAACGGTCTACGCCGGTCGGGGGACGGTCTCAGCGCGTGAAGACGATCTTTCCGGAGGTGACGCCGTCGAGCATCGCGCGGAACCCGTCTGCCGCCTTCTCCATGGGCAGCTCCAGCCCGATCTCCGGCGCGATCCCCGCGTTCGCCACGAACCCGAGGAGGTCGGCGAGCTCGTCGCGAGTGCCCATTGTGGAGCCGACGACGCGAAGCTGCAGGAAGAACAGCCGCTGGAGGTCGGCGCTCGGCGACGGGCCGCTCGTCGAACCTGAGACGACGATCACGCCGCCCGGCTTCAGCGCCCGCATCGAGTGCGCCCAGGTGGCCTCGCCGACGGTCTCGAAGACGCCGTCGACCCGCTCGGGCAGCCGCGCGCCCGTCGGGAACGTGGCGTGCGCGCCGAGCCGCGCGGCGACGTCCTGCTTCTCCTGGGTGCGTCCCGTCACCCACACGCGCATCCCGGCCGCCTTGCCGAGCTGGATCAGTGCGGTCGAGACGCCGCCGGTCGCGCCCTGCACCAGCATGGTCTGGCCGGGGCGCAGCCCGGACTTGACGAACAGCATCCGGTACGCGGTGAGCCACGCCGTCCCCATGACGGCGCCCTGCACGGCGGTGAGCCCCTCCGGCTTGGGGATCGCGTTCCGCGCGGGCACCACGACGGTCTCCGCGAACGTGCCCTGGTGATTCTCGGTGAGCATGTTGCGGCGCGGGTCGAGCGTCTCGTCGCCGAACCACGCCGGATCGCCGATGATCGAGTGCAGCACGACCTCGGTGCCGTCGGGCAGCGTGCCCGCCCCGTCGCAGCCGAGGATCATCGGGAACTGGTCCGGCTTGATCCCGACGCCGCGCATCGTCCAGATGTCGTGCATGTTCAGCGACGCGGCGGTGACCGTGACCGGCACCCACCCCTCCGGCACCTCCGGGGTGGGGCGCTCGCCCACGGTGAGGGCGTCGAGCGGGGCTTCGGGGTTCGGGGCGGCGGCGTAGACGGCGAACATGGGCCGAACCTAGCTCCAATTCCCTCGGTCTACCCTGTGAGCCGTGGTACGGGCGATCGCCGACTGGTGGGACGCGGTCGAGCTGTGGCTGACGCAGCTGGCGTTCCCGTTCCAGGTGGCGCTCGCGATCGCGGTGGGGCTGCCGCTGTGCTGGTTCGCCGCGGCGACGGCCGACCGGCTCGTGGATGTCGTCGCGGGCGTCGTCGGAGCGAAGGTGGCGGCTAGGCACACCCCGAGAGAGCGGCCGCGAGAGCCGTGAGGGTCTCGCTGCAGCCCGCGTCCACCCGCACGTCGGCGAGCTCGTCGCCGCGGGTCGGGCCCCGGTTGACGATCACCACCGGGATGCCGAGCTTGCGTGCGTGCCGGACGAAGCGCAGGCCGGACATCACCGCGAGCGACGAGCCCGCGACCAGCAGCGCCCCCTCGGCGTCGGCGGTCGCGTCGACCATCGCGTAGGCCCGCGCCACCCGCTCGCGCGGCACGTTCTCGCCGAAGAACACGACGTCGGGCTTGAGCACGCCGCCGCATGCGACGCACGACACGAGGCGGAAGCCGTCGGTGGCGGCCAGCTCGGCGTCCCCGTCGGGGGCGGCCTCGACCGCGGCGCCCGCCGCCTCGACGAAGCCCGGGTTCGCCGCGGAGAGGCGGCGCTGGAGCTCCTCGCGGCTGCCGCGGCGCCCGCATGCCGTGCAGACGACGTCGGCGATGCGGCCGTGCAGGTCGATCAGCGCGCGGCTGCCCGCCGCCGCGTGCAGGCCGTCGACGTTCTGCGTGATCAGCCCGCGGAGCGCGCCGGTGCGCTCGAGGTCGGCCAACGCGCGGTGGCCGTCGTTCGGCACGGCGTGCGCCATCCGGGCCCAGCCGACGTGGCTGCGCGCCCAGTAGCGCCGCTGCGCCTGCTCGCCGGAGAGGAACTCCTGGTAGGTCATGGGTGCGCGGCGGGGCGAACCCGGCCCCCGGTAGTCCGGGATGCCGGAGTCGGTCGAAAGGCCCGCCCCGGTGAGCGCGGCGAAGGGGCGGCCTGCCAGCACGTCGACGGCCGCGGCGCTCGGATCGGCCAGCAGCTCGGCGGCGTCCACCTCTCCACGGTAGCTGTCGCGTTCGTGCAATGCGCGCCGCCGCGGCGTGCGGCAGGGTGCGCAGCATGGATCACGCAGACCACATGCGAGAGAGCATTGACATCGCCGTCGCGGCGATCCGTGGGGCCGACCCGGCGTGCTTCGGCGACGCGTCGTCGTGCCGCGACTGGACCGTCGGGCAGGCGGTCAACCATCTGGCGTTCGGCCTGGTGATGGCCGAGTACGGGGCGCGGAAGGCGCCGTGGCCCGCGGACTGGACGGAGGACGAGCGCTGCCCCTACCTGCGCGGGGTGCCGGAGGCGGAATGGGCCGCCCGCGCCGCGGCGGCGGGCGCCGCCGCGGCGCGGGCGTGGCAGGACCCCGCGGCATGGGAAGGCGAGACGCCGTTCGGCGGCGGGTCGATGCCCGCCGCGGCCGTCGGCTCGATGATGACGGCCGAGTTCGTCCTGCACGGCTGGGACGTCGCGCGGTCGACGGGGCAGCCCTTCACGGTGCCGGGGCCGCTGGCCGCGACGGTGCTCACGGGGGTCGAGTCGATCGCCGCGATGGGCAGGGACGGCGGGTGGTTCGGGCCGGAGGTGACGGTGGGGGAGGGCGCGCCGACGCTGGACCGCGCGCTCGCCGCGGCGGGCCGCGACCCGTCCTGGACGCGGTAGGGCTCGGGGGGTCGTGCGCGGAAATGGTCGCTCTGGCAGCCATTTCCGCGCACGGGCGGCGTCAGCCGCGCGTCGCCCAGCTCGGCGGGCGCTTCTCGGCGAAGGCGCGCATGCCCTCCTGGCCCTCGTCGGCGGCGAAGAAGCGCGCCGAGAGGGCCAGCATGTCGGTGAACTGCACGTCCATCGCCGTCGGGCGCTCCGCGCGGAGCATCGCCTTCGTCGCGGCCAGCGCGCCGGGCGCGCCGAGGCGCAGCATCTCGACGTAGCGCGCCACCTCGGCGTCGAGACCGTCGGCGGGCACCGCGGAGTTGACGAGGCCGACGGCGACGGCGCGCGCCGCGTCGAACGTCTCCCCGGTGAGGAAGAGCTCGTGGGCGGCACGCGGGAGCAGCCGGGGCAGCACGGTCACCGAGATCACGGCCGGGACCACCCCGATCCGCACCTCGCTGAACGCGAACGTGGCGGCGTCGGCCGCCACGGCGATGTCGCACGCGGCCACGAGCCCGACCCCGCCCGCCCGCGCCGGTCCGGCGACCTTCGCGACCACCGGCTTCGGCGCCGTCCAGATCCGGGAGAGGATCGCGGGCACCTCGTTGACGCCCTGGTCGGTGGCCCCGGCGCCGCGGGACTCCTTCAGGTCCATGCCCGAGCAGAACACCCGCCCGGTGTGGCCCAGCACGACCACCCGCGCCGCGTCGTCGGCGATCGCGGCGTCGAGGTGGCCCGACAGCTCCCGGCGCAGCTGCGCCGAGAGGGCGTTGCGGTTGGCCGGGGAGTCCAGGGTGATCGTCGCGACCCCCGCCGCGACGTCGAGGTGCACCAGCTCGTCCGGTGCGGATGCGCTCATGCGCCGAACCTAGTGGTCACGAGTCACACGATGCAGTCGCTGCCGTCGTAGAGCGGACGGGTGTCGACCGGGCGGCCCTGCGGCGGGTTGACCTCGACCGTCACCCGTCCGGACGGCGTGAGCGCCTCCTCGCAGGCGAGCAGGCCGCTGCCAAGATGGTCGCCGGTCCAGAGGTCGATGTGCGGGGTGCGCGAGGACTCCCAGTTCTCGATGCACCCCGCGCAGTCGTCCTCCATGACGAAGTACTTGCGCAGCGGCGGGTAGTAGACGCGGGTGCCGACGGCGATGGCGCGCGGGTCGGCCGCGAGCGACAACGGGTCGGCGTAGGTGCCGACGCCGCCCGCCTCGCGGTGCAGGGCGTTCGGATGGGCGATCGCCGTGGAGCCCGCCGGGTCGTTGTCGGCCGCGCCGTAGAACGTCACGACCACCGACCAGGCACGTCCCGGGCGGGGTGTCGGTGCCGTGAGCGCGCGTGAGGTGGGCGCCGACGTGGGGGTCGGGGTCGCGGTGACCGGCATCGACACGGGCGGGGTCGTCGGAGGGCGGACGGTCGCGGGCAGGTCGGGCAGCGGCGGCTCGGCGGCCGCGCCGCAGCCCGCCACCGACACCAGGACGGCCGCCAGCGCGACGACAGCGGCCAGACGCGCGGTCATCGACGACCCTCCGACGGCCCGGCCTGGCGTGGCAGCCGCCCGCGGTGCGGGCCCGTCCGCGGCGCGGCGATCACCGGCTCGTCGTGCGGAACCGGGGACCGGTCGGCGAGGGGTGGTTTCGGCGCCTGCGGGTCGGGCAAGGCGTGTCGCGGCGCCGCGACGACCGGGTGGGCGACCGGACGCGGGGCGGCGCCGGGCGGCCGCGGGGGCGGGGAAGCAGGCCGCAACGGCGGGGGAGCGGTCGGCGGCGGTCCCGCGGGACCGCGCGGCCCTGGGATCGGCGCGGCGGCCAACACCGCGCCCCATCCCGCCGACGGCCGGACGGGTATCGGCAGCACCTCCGTCGGCGCCGCGGGGGTCGCGGAGGCCGCGGGCTCGGGTGGGTCCGTGGGCCGTCGCCCCCCTGGCACCAGCCGCACCTGCCTGCGTGCGGCGAGGTCCTCCACCCAGCCGAACGCGAGCACCGCGAGGACGACCAGCCCGGCCACCGTGCCCACCAGGGCGGGTGTGCCGGTCCAGCCCAGCTCCTCGGCGAGCGGCTCGGCCGCGGCGATGGCGATGTTGTGGGTGAGGTAGATCGTGACCGCCCGCGCGTTGACGATCGCCAGGAACCGCGCGAGGCCGGGCACCCGGTCCATCCACGCGAGCGTCGGGTCGACCCGCAGGAACAGCAGCACCGCGCCCGCCGAGACCAGCGCCTGGCCGATCGGGACCTCCCCGAGGTCGTAGCCCACGCCGGGGGCCGGATGCCACCACGTCCACGCGCCGCCGACGGCCAGCGCGGCCACCGCCGCCCCGACGAGCACGGCGGGTCGCATCGCGCGGAGCCTGCCTTCGCGGTGCGCGAAGCCGAGCATCCAGCACGTCGCGAACGTGCAGAAGTCCAGCAGCGCGGGCCCGAAGCCCGCGCTCGACTCCAGGTCCCACCCGAGCACCCCGTCGAGCGCGACGACGGCCAGCGGCGCGAGGGTCGCACGCACCGGCCACCGCCGGAACGCGGCGAGCATCGCGGGCGTGAGCAGCACGAACCACAGGTAGGCCCGGATGTACCAGAGCACGACGGTGGCGTCGACGGCCGCGGCGCTTCCGGGCGGGTCCAGCAGCGGGAACAGCCAGAAGACGAGGTCGGGCGGGCTCAGCGCGTCGTCGCCGGAGTCGGCGCCCCACCCCTGCCAGAGCATCAGCGGCACGAGCACGGCGCCCATCAGCCACAGCGGCGGCAGCAGGCGCCGCAGCCGGTGCCCGATGACGTCGATCGCGGGCGTGCGGCGCAGCGACGCGACCATCAGCGACCCGCCGAGCGCGAACATCACCCCCATCGACGGGAAGACGACAGAGAGCCACGCCGCCGACGTCGCGTGGTAGACGATCACGCGGACGAGCGCGGCCGCGCGGAGGGTGTCGAGCCAGCGCTCGCGCCGTCCGCCCCCGGACGCCCGCTTCGGGACGGGGGGAGGCGGCGCCACCGGCCTCCGCGCGACCGGCCGCCGCGGAGCGGGAACGGCGGCCCTGGCGACCGCGGGGAGCATCTGGCCGAGCATGCCGACTCGGTGCATGCGCTGCCAACGCACGCGCGCCCCGGTGACGGCGCTGATCACGGACTGGATCAGCACAAGGTACATGAGCTGCCGATAGACGACCTGCTGCACCGGCAGCACCCACAGCGCGCCGGGCCGCTCGCCCTCCAGCCGGAACGCGATCAGCGCGGCGCCGAGCTGGGCCACGAGCATCGCCAGCCACAACACGAGGGCGGCGCCCGCGTCCTCGAACAGCAGCCCGTAGACGAGCAGCACGTCGACCACCGGCGCGGTCAGCGGCAGCGCGATGTGGAAGGCCGCCACGTGCACGAGGCCCCGCCGACCGAGCTTGCCCGCCATGCCGCGCTCGCGGACGGCGCGGCGGTGCTTCCAGATCGCCTGCATCGTGCCGTAGCTCCACCGGAACCGCTGGCGCCACAGCTGCGCGATCGTGGCGGGCGCCTCGGTCCACGCCCGTGCGGTGTCCTCGAACACGACGCGCCAGCCCGCCCTGCCGAGGGCGATGGTGAGGTCGGTGTCCTCGGCCAGCGTGTCGGTGGACAGGCTGCCGACGTCGAGCAGGGCGCGTCGGCGGAACGCCCCCGCCGCGCCGGGGATCGTGGCGATCGAGCCCAGCGTGTCCTGCACCCGCCGGTCGATGTTGAACCCGACGACGTACTCGACGTGCTGCAGCCGCCCGATCAGGTCGTCCCGGTTGGCGATCTTGACGTTGCCCGCCACGGCACCCACCGACGGGTCCGCGAAGGGCTGCACGAGGCGGCGCACGGTGTCCGCCTCGAAGATGGTGTCGCCGTCGATCATGATGACGAGGTCGTGGCGCGCGGCCCGTATGCCCGTGTTGAGCGCGACCGCCTTGCCCGCGTTGGCCTGCCGCAGCACCCGTACCTCGGCGAACCCGAGCGACTCGACGATGGCGACGGTGTCGTCGGACGACCCGTCGTCGACGACGACGACCTCGAGCGGATGGTCGTTGGCCACGATCGACCGGACCGTCGCCGCGATGTTCGCCGCCTCGTTGTACGCGGGCACGATCACCGAGACCGGCCAGTCGACGGGGTCGCCCCAGCTCCAGTCCGGCGCCCGGCGGCGGCGGGCGGTCCGTCGCGCGGCCGCGACCATGAGCACCAGGCGCGCGAGGACGAGCGCGCCCACGACGAGCAGGATCCAGCGCAGCGCCTCCACGAACCCCGTCGCGAAGGAGAGGACACCCAGCAGCACGGCGCCCGTCCGGCGGTTCTGCGCGGACGCGGGCGCGTCGGCGGGCGGCTCGCCGAGCGCGGCGGTCACCGTCGTGAAGCGGTAGCCCTTGGCCAGCATCATCGGGATGTAGCGGTCGAGCCCCGCGACGGTCTCCGACCGGTCGCCGCCCGCGTCGTGCATGAGCACGACGGCGCCGTTCGGGTCGTCGGGGCGCGGCGTCGCGTTGCGGACGATCGCGTCGACGCCGGGGCGCTGCCAGTCCTCGCTGTCGTGCGTGGTGAACACGCTCACGTAGCCGAGCGCGCCCGCCGCGGTGACCGTGCGGTAGCCGAGGTCGTCGATGGCCTCGGCGGTGGAGGAGTACGGCGGGCGCAGCAGGTAGGTCGTGAGCCCCGCGCTGCCCGCGATCACCAGCTGGGTCTCGTCGAGCTCGCGCTGCATCCGCCATGGGGACACGTCGACGAGGTCGGGATGGGAGAACGTGTGGACGCCCAGCTCCGACCCCGCGTCCCGGATCGCCGTGGCCAGCTCGGGATGCCTGCCGACGTTGGAGCCGACGACGAAGAACGTCCCCGGCACCCGGTACTTGCGCAGCACCGCCAGCACCTGCGGTGTCCACGTCGGGTCCGGGCCGTCGTCGAAGGTCAGCGCGATGGTCTTCGGCGGGAGCCGGCGCGAGGTCACCGGCGGGTGGGTGGCGTCGACCCACGGACCGCCGTCCCGGACCGACGCCGGGACCGTGTCCGTGCCGACCGGCGGGTGGGCGCCCGCGTCGTTGCCCACGCTGGCCTCGCCGATGCCCGCGACGCCGAGGATCACGGCGAGCCCGAGCACGAGGGCGGAGGCGACGACCCAGGACGGGCTGACCCGACGTCGTCGTGCAGGAGCCGTCACGCCGGTCGGGGGTCGAGCGCGGTGCCCGGCTGGTCGACGGCGGGCGGCTCGGGGTCCGCGGTGGGCGCCGTCGTCCGCGTCGCGCAGCTCCTGCGGGGGCGGCACGGCGTGGTGGTGGGCGCGGCCGGGCTCGTGGTCGTGGTGGTCGTGGTGGTGGGCGGCTCGGGCGTCGCCGCGGTCGGCGCGACGGTCGGCGCGACCCGGGCGGGCGTGGTGGTGACGACCTTGACCGACGTGGGCGTCGGCGTCGGGCGGGTCAGGGTCTCCGTGCGCGCCGACGGGGCGATCGTCTGGGCGGCCGCGGCCGCGGCCGCGGCCGCGGGCGCGGATGCGGCGGCGGGCGGCGCGGCCGCCTCGGCCACCGTGCGCGGCGCCCGGTCGAGCGGGCCGGAGGGGGCCGCGGTGAGGCTGACGCCGACGACCACGATGTAGGCGAAGCAGGCGACCGCGAGCAGGTACCCGCTGCCGACGATCAGGCGCCGACGGCGGCCGCCGTCGTCGACGAACACCGGTCGGATCGCGATGCGTGCCGTGATCTCGGCAGCGCTCGACGACACGAACCTGCGCAACGCGGGGAACTGCTGGGTACTGCTCTCGGGGGGAGCGACCGAGGTGCGGGTCCGACGTGACGTCCCTTCGGCAACGGAACCAGCAGCTTGGGTGGGTGGAGAGGCTGACATGACCGTCCTTCACCGACTTCCGCCGTCCGGGGGAGTCGTCGTGAACTTCGACGGCGGGTCAGCGCCATGGCGCCGACGGTCGACTCTCGCTGTGAGCGACCGACCCGTTACAGATTGCTGTTCCGACACGCGGTTGTGTCACCGGCCGGTCACGGTGGGTTCGTCCGCGTAGGCGCTCGCCTGGAGCGAGAACAACTCCTGGTAGGTGCCGCCCGCCGCCATCAGCTCCGCGTGGGTCCCCCGACCGGTGACCCGCCCGTTCTCCAGCACGACGATCTGGTCGGCGTTGCGGACGTTGGCGAGCCGATGGGTGACCAGCACGGTGATCCGGTCGCTGCCGCCCAGCCCGCGCAGGGCCGTGAACACGGCGTGCTCGGCGCGGGCGTCCATCGCGGCCGTCGGCTCGTCGGCGATGACGAGCGGCGCGTCGCGGTACAGCCCGCGGGCCACGGAGAGCCGCTGCCACTGGCCGCCGGACAGGTCGCGGCCCTTCTGGAACTGCCGCGACAGCATCGTCGCCGCTCCCTCGGGGAGGTCGGCGAGCACGGCGTCGGCGCCGGACCGCGCGGCGGCGTCGGCAAACACCTCGCCGTCGGGGTCCGGCCGCTCGAGACGGCCGATGCGCACGTTGTTGCCCGCGGTCATCGGCCAGTGCAGCGGATCCTGGAGCACGACGGCGACCCGTTCGTGCAGCTCGTCGGCGTCGACCGCGGCGGTGTCGACGCCGTCCCACGTCACGGTGCCCGCCTCGGGCAGGTAGAGGCCGGTGAGCAGCTTGGCGAGCGTGGACTTGCCCGAGCCGTTCTCGCCGACCAGCGCGATCACCTCACCCCGCCGCAGGGTGAGCGACACGTCGGAAAGGGCGCGCTCGTCCTGGCCGGGGTAGCGGAACGAGACACCGGTCAGCGTGATCTCGCCGGGGTCACCGCGCAGCGGCACCCGGCCCGGCGGCCTGCTGCGCGCGCCCGCGTCGGCGAGCAGCGCGCGGTAGAGGTCGAGCGTGATGCCCGACTCGTAGAGCTGGCTCAGCTGGAACATCGCCTGCACGATCGCGCTCGACGCCGTCCGCATGGCCAGCACGGCCGTGCCCGCCACCGCGAGCGGCATCGCCCCCGCGTACAGCAGCAGCCCCAGGACGACGTAGCCGACGGCGGTGCCGACTCCGGAGATCGCGCGGCCCGCCGTCGTCGCGCGGTTCTGCCGCATGCCGACCTGGATCGCCTCGGACAGCAGCCCGCGGGCGATCCGGCGGTGCTCGCCGAGCAGGACCTCCTGCGTGGTGAACGCGCGCACCTCGGCCGCGTTCTCCCGCCGCGCGATCAGCTCGCTGACCACCTCCAGCCGCCGCGCCTGCGACGACGTGCGCAGCATCGAGTCGAACGTCAGCTTCGCCCTGCGGACCTGGGCCCACGCCTGCGGCACCGCCGCGAGCAGCACGACGGGCGCGAGCAGCGGATGCAGGATCCCGGCCGCCACCACGGCGGAGGCCATCGACACCGCGAGGCCGATGAGCGCGCTCGTCTCCCGCACCGCGGCCTGCACCCGGCCCGGGGCGAACCAGGTCACCCGCTCGACGAGCTGGGTGAAGTCGGGCTCGTCGAACGCGACGAGGTCGACCCTCGCCAGCACGGCGTACAGCTCGTCCTCGGCCTCCCGCACGATGCGGGGGCTGAGGGAGGCCTGCGCCGCCCCCTCGCCCGCGTCGAGCAGCCCGCGGACGGCGTACGCGCCGACGACCACCGCCAGCGCGGGCAGCGCGGCGACCACGCGCTGCGGCGTGGGGCCCTCGGCGAGCAGCCGGGCGAACACGTTCGCCGTGGCGAGCAGCCCGAACGCCGCGACACATCCCGTGAACAGCTGCAGCGTCCCGGTCAGCAGCGTGAGCGCGGGCGCGGAGCGCCACGCCCACCGCACGACGAGGGCCATGATGCGCGGCACCGCCGTAGCGACGTCGCGCAGCCTCGCCTTCACCAGCTTCTCGTAGCCCCGGGCCCAGTACGGGGTCTCGATGTCGTCGACGCCGATCAACGGCTCGTCGTCTGCCACCGCCACCTCCCGTGCGCGGAAAACGCTGCCGGAACAACGTTATCCGCGCACGAGCGGCGTCAGCCGCTCTCGCGGCGCGCCACCTCGGCGCGGACCAGCGGGATCACCTCGCGGCCGAACTCGGCGGCGTCGGCGATGAGGTCGTAGCCGCGGGCGGAGAGGATGCGCACCCCCAGGTCGTAGTAGTCCATCAGGGCGGCGGCGACCGTCTCCGGCGTGCCGACGAGCGCGGTGGAGTTGCCCGCGCCGCCGGTGGCGGCCGCGGTGACCGTCCACAGCGCCCGGTCGTGCCGCTCGCCCTGCGCCGCGACGGCCAGCAGGCGCTGTGAGCCCGCGTTCTCCGGGTCCTGCAGCGGGTGGCGCCGGGTGAGCGACTCGCCGCCCTTGGTGCGGTCCTGGATCGCCGCGACCGTGGCGTAGGCCTTCTCCCACGCCTCCTCCTCGGTGCGCCCGAGGATGGGCCGGAACGCCACCTGGAACACCGGCGCCGGGCGGCCCGCGTCCTTGGCGAGCTGGGTGATCGTGGCGATCTGCTCGGCCGTGCCCGCGAGCGGCTCGCCCCAGAGCGCGTAGATGTCGGCCTCCTCGGCGCCCACCTTGTAGGCGGCGGCCGACGAGCCGCCGAAGGAGATCTTCGGACGGGGCTTCTGGGCGGGCTCGACGTCGAGCACGAAGTCGTCGATCCAGTAGTGCTCGCCGTGGAAGTCGAACGGCTTCCGCTCGGTCCAGGCGCGCTTGAAGATCTGGATGGCCTCGCGGGTGCGGTCGTAGCGGCGGTCCTTGGGCAGCGTGTCGCCCTCGCGCTGCTGCTCGTGGTCGTTGCCGCCGGTGATGACGTGCAGGGTGAGGCGGCCGCCGGAGATCTGGTCGAGGGTGGCGACGGTCTTGGCGGTGAAGGTCGGGTAGGCGACGTTGGGCCGGTGCGCGAGCAGCAGCTGCAGCCGCTCGGTGCGGCAGGCGATCAGCGCCGCGGCCTGCGCGGGATCGGGGCTGCCGGAACCGTAGGCGGTGAGCACGCGGTCCCAGCCGTTGTCCTCGTGCGCCCTGGCGAGCGCCACCGTGTACTCCGGGTCGAAGGCTGGCCCGGAGCGCGCGTGCGTCTCCGTGCCATCGTTGGTCGCACCGATACCGAGGAACTCGACGGGCATGACCGGGTCAACCACGCCGCACCCCATGATCATTCCCGGGGACGCGCACAGCCCCGTGCTGCTGCACGTCCCGCACGCGGGCACGGTCGTGCCGGAATGGACGCGGCCGCACCTGCTGCTCGACGACGCCGCGCTGGCCGCCGAGACCGCCGCGCTGACCGACCACCGCACCGACGCGCTCGCGGCCGCCGCCGCCGCGCGGGCGGGCGTCCGGCCGTGGGTGGTCGTGAACCCGGTGTCACGCTTCGTCGTCGACGTCGAGCGGTTCCCCGACGGGCGCGAGGAGATGGCGGCGGTCGGGATGGGCGCGGTCTACACGCACGGCACCCGCGGCCAGCGGATCCGTGAGCCGGACGCGGCGCACGCCGAGGCGCTGCTCGCCGCCTACTTCCGGCCGTGGGGCGGCGCGGTGGCCCGGCTCGTCGCGCAGGGGCGCACGGTGCTGCTCGACGTCCACTCCTACGCCGCCGAGCCGCTGCCCTACGAGCGGCACGCCGACGGCCCGCGGCCCGCGGTCTGCCTCGGCACCGACCGGGCGCACACGCCGCCGTGGCTGGTCGCGGCGGCGCGGACGGCCTTCGCGGCGTTCGAGGTGGGCCTCGACAGCCCGTTCTCGGGGGCCTACGTCCCCGGGGGGCGCTCGGCGCGCGCCCTCATGGTCGAGATCCGCCGCGACGTGCACGCCGCCCGGGAGCCCGAGCTGGTGGCCGCGCTCGCCGCCCTCGTCGACGCGGCGACCGCGCGGGCGGCGTGACCTTGGCCCGGTCCGGTGGCCTCCCGGCGATCCCCCACCTACCCTCGAAGGCGTGGGGATCCGGCTCGCGCGGCGGTGGCACGTCGACCTGTGCCGCACCCGGTCCGCCCTGCGGTGGCGCGGACGCTGATCCCCGTCCGCCCCTGAGCGGAGCTTGCGGAGCGAACATCGGCGCCGAGAGGAACCCCTGTGCCCAGCTCCACCGTGGTGATCGTCGGCGCGGGTCCGCGTGGCGCGGGCGTGCTGGAACGCCTCGCCGCCAGCGCGCCCGAGCTGCACCCCGGCGGTCTCGACGTCCATCTCGTCGACCCGTACCCGCCCGGGGCGGGCCGGATCTGGCGGCACGAGCAGTCGCCGCTGCTGGCGATGAACTCGATGGCCGCCGACGTCACGATGTACACCGACGAGTCGGTCGTGTGCGACGGCCCGATCGCGCCGGGGCCGTCGTTCTGGGAGTGGGTGCAGCAGCGTCCCATCGTCGATGCCGACCTGGCCGACGAGCTGGCCGCCGTCACCGCCACGACGTTCCCCAGCCGTCGGCTGCAGAGCGCCTACCTGGGCTGGGTGCTGCAGGACGTCATCGCGCGGCGGCCCGCGGGCATGCGGGTGTTCCTGCACCGCGACCGGGTGGTCGGGCTGTCGGACGAGGGCGACATCCAGGTCGTGCGCCTGGAGCACGGCCCGCCGCTGCGCACGGACGCGGTCGTGCTCGCGTCGGGGCACCTCGACGCCACGCCGACCGCCGACGAGCTCGACCTCGCCGCCCGCGCCGCCGACGCCGGGCTGCGCTACCTGCCGCCCGAGCAGACCACCGACACCGACCTCTCGGTGCTCGCGCCCGGCGAGCGGGTGCTCGTGCGCGGCCTCGGCCTGGCGTTCGTCGACCTCGTCGTGCTGCTCTACGAGGGCCGCGGCGGACGCTTCGAACCCGACGGTGACGGGCTCCGGTACGTCCCGTCGGGCGCCGAGCCCTACCTCGTGGCGGGCTCGCCGCGCGGTGCCCCGTACCACTCGAAGAGCCACTACCCGCTGCGCGCCGGACGTCCGCCGCTGCCGCGGTTCTTCGGGCCCGCGCAGGTCGACCCGCTCCTCGCCGCGGGGGCGCCCATTGACATGCTGGCCCAGGTGTGGCCGCTGATGGCCAAGGAGATCGCGTGGGGGTGGTACCACGAGCTCGCGCTCGGCCATCCCGAGCGGGTCGGGCTGCCGTGGCCCGCGTTCGCCGAGCGGTTCGCGGCGCTGCGCTGGGGCACGCCCGCGATGGAGGCGTTCCTCGTCGAGACGGTGCCCGACCCCCTCGACCGGCTCGACCTCGCCGCCCTCGACCGGCCCCTCGACGGCGTGCGGGCCGACAGCCTCGACGCGCTCCAGCCGCTGGTGCAGGCGCGCATCGCGGAGGACCTGCGCCAGCACGTCGACGACCGCCACACCCCGCACCTGGGCGCGTTCGTGGCGATGCTGTCGGTGTACGCCGAGCTGGGACGGCTCGCCGAGGCGCTGTCGGCGCGGTCGCAGGCGTTCGACCTGGGCTGGTGGCAGAGCTTCTTCAACTCCGTGGCCAGCGGGCCGCCCGGCTTCCGGGTGCGGCAGATCCTCGCGCTGGCCCGTGCGGGGTTCGTGCGGTTCGTCGGGCCGGGGATGCGGGTCGACATCGCCGACGGCGCCTTCCGCGCCACCTCCGACGCGATCCCCGGTGCGGTGACCGCTTCGGTGCTCGTCGACGCGCGCCTGCCCGACCCGAGCGCGTCCCGCTCGACCGACCCGCTCGTCGCGGCGCTCCTGCGGGAGGGGGCGATCGGCGAGCGCGTCCTCGTCGACGGCGACGGCGCCGTGCTGCGCAACACCGGCCAGATCCAGGTCCGCCCTGCCGACGGCGCGCTCGTCGACGCGGCCGGTCGGGTGCACCCGCGGCGGTTCGCGGTGGGCCCGCACACGTCCGTCAAGGTCGCGGGCGCGTTCACCCGCCCCGGCATGAACGCGCAGAGCCTGCGCTACAACGACGCCGTCGCCCGCGCGGTCCTCCGCAGCCTGCGCTCAGGGTCGGCAGCCCGCGCCGCCTGACGCAGGCCCCGCCCCCGCGCACCCCGCCCGCACCCTCGCCCGGCCGCCGCCCCAGCCGCGCCGCGCCCGGCGCGACTTCGCACACCTTTCGGTGTCCTCGCACAAGGTCGACCGTGTGCGAGGACACCCGGCGGTGTGCGAAGTCGGTCCGGGGGCCTCCGCCCGGCCGTAGGGCCGCCCGGCCTCGCCGCCCCCGCGGGCCCGGGGCTCCCGCGCGGCTCAGCGGCGGGCGCGGCGCAGGGCGTAGCGGGTCAGGGCCAAGGCGTGGTCGACCTCGGCCGCGATCAGCTCGGCGTGCAGCTCCGGGTGCTCGGCGTCGTGGCCGAGGCCGCGGTGGCGGCGGACGAGGTCGTCGAGCGTGTCGAGCAGTCGGTCAGCGAGGTCGGGGCGGACGGGGCGGACGGGGGCGGCCATGGGGATCTCCCAGCGGTGGCTCGGCGGGACCGGGTGGCGATCCCGCCGGACACAGCGCGGCCGCGTGGTGGCACAGGTCGCGGTCCCGCCGCCGCGTGAGGCCCACGTCTCAGAGACCCGCGTTCAGGCCGCGGACCCGCAGCACCCGCCGCTCGATCGGCCGGAAGACCAACAGCTCGATGCCGATGCCCACGATGAGGATGAGGAAGATCGCCGCGATGACCGCGGGCATGTTCGACAGGTCGCTGCCGTCCTTCAGATAGGCGCCCAGCCCGTACCCCAGGAGCGGCCCGGCCGCGATGATCTCCGCGGCCATCAGCGAGCGCCACGAGAACGCCCAGCCCTGCTTGCAGCCCGCGAGGTAGCCGGGTAGGGCGGCGGGCAGCAGGATGTGCCGGGCGCTGGTGAGGCCGCGCGCCCCGAGCACCTGCCCCACCCTCGGCAGGATGGGCGGTATCTGGTCGATGCCCGCGACCAGGCCGTTCGCGATCGACGGGATCGAGCCCGCCAGCACCACGAAGTAGATCGTGGCGTCGGTGAGCCCGAACCACAGGATCGCGGCGGGCACCCAGGCCACGGACGGGAGGCTCTGCAGCCCCGACAGGATCGGGCCGATCGCCGAACGCACCGGCCGGACCTTCGCCACGAGCAGCCCGAGCGGCGTGGCGATGACCAGCGCGAGCGCGAACCCGAGGAACGCCCGGCTGATCGACGTCCAGAGGATCGACCAGACGCGCCCGTCCTCGACGGTGCCGACGAACTCGTGCCACACCGACTCCGGCGAGGGCACCTTGTACTCGCTGGTGATCGCCGACGCCCAGATGAGCTGCCACACGGCGATGAACAGCACGAGCGCCACGAGCGGCGGCAGCCCGACCTCGAGCGCCCGCCGCCACCACGGCTTGACGACGACCGTGGGGGTGTCGAGCGCGTCGAGGCCCTTGAGCGCCTCGGCGATGTCCCGCTCGAGCTCCTCGGAGACGTCCTGGTTGACCTCGACGTCACGCGGCATGACTGGTGATCACCTGCCGAAGTCGCGCGGTGATCTCTTCGTGCAGGATGTCGTGTTCGGCCGACCCCGACTCGGGGACGTCCCACTCGCGCACCACGGTGCCCGGTCGCGACGACAGCAACACCACCCGCCGGGCGAGCCGCACCGCCTCGCGCACGTCGTGGGTGACGAACAGGATCGTGGTGCCGGTGGCCTCCCAGACCCGCAGCAGCTCGCCCTGGAGCAGGTCGCGGGTGATGGCGTCCAGCGCGGCGAACGGCTCGTCCATCAGCAGGAGGCCGGGCTCGTCGGTGCTGGTCGCCGAGGCCAGCGCCCGCGCCAGCGACACGCGCTGGCGCATGCCGCCCGACAGCTCGTGCGGCCGCTTGCCGCCCTGCCCTTCCAGCCGGACCAGCGACAGCAGCGACTCGGCGCGCTCCCGTCGCTCGCGGCGGCCGACGCCGGAGAGCTGCAGCGGGAGCTCCACGTTGCGGCCCGCCGTGAGCCACGGCAGCAGCGCGGACTCCTGGAACATGAAGGACGGCCGCGCGGTGCGCCGTTCGATCTCACCCCCGGTCGGGCCCTCCAGCCCCGCGACGAGGTTGAGCAGCGTCGACTTGCCGCATCCGGACGCCCCCAGCAGGCAGACGAACTCGCCAGCGCGCACGGTGAGGTCGATGTCGCGCAACGCCATCACCGCGCTCGTGCCGGTGCCGAAGGTCTTGCCGACCTCGCGGAGCACCACGGCGGGCGGCGCCAGCTGGATGCGCCGCTGGTCCACCGTTGCGGTCATGCCGCGTACTTCCCGACCGGTGTCGCGGCTGGGAGGGAGGCCGGGATGCTGGTTGGCGAGGTCAATGTCGTCTACCCCTGTGCCTTGTCGAGGCCCGCGGCGTCCACCGCGGGCTTGCCTGCCTGTGCGAGCACGCCGTTCAGCGCGCTCACGTCGATCAAGCCCTTGAGGTTGGTCTCCTTGTCGGTGACGCCCGCGGTGACGCTGTCCTTGGCCAGCTGCGGGAACGTCGCGGCCAGCGGGTCGAGCGTGAAGGACAGCTCGGTGAACGCCCGGTCGAGCACGGCCTGCGACAGCGAGGAGCCGGTGAGCTTCTTGATCGAGTCGTTGGTCACGGACTTGGCGTCGGCCGTGTTGCTCGTCGCGAAGTCGACCGCCTTCTGCTCGCCGCGGATGAGCGCGGAGATCGTGTCCGGGTGCTCCTGCAGGTACTGGGTGCGCACGATCAGCACGGTCGTGGGGAACTGCCCGTTCGGCCACAGCGTCTTCTCGTCCACGAGCACCTTCGCGCCCGCGTCGACCAGCCGCGAGCTCCACGGCTCGGGCAGCCAGCCGCCCGCGAGCTGCTTGGTCTTGAAGAGGTCGAGCGTGCGCGCGTTGTCCAGGTTCTGCACGGTGACCTCGCCCGGCCCGGTGCCCTGCTCGAGGTTGTTCTCCTTGAGCCACTTCTTGAACGCGACGTCCTGGGTGTTGCCCTTCTGCGGGGTCGCGATGATCTTGCCCTTGAGCTGGTCGGGCGAGGTGATGTCCGGGGACGTGACGAGCTGCGCGCCGCCCGACGTCGAGCCCGCGATCACGCGCACGGCCTCGCCGTTGGACTTCTGGAAGGCGTTGATCGCCGGGCTGGAGCCGATGAACCCGGCGTCGAGGGAGCCGCCGAGCAGGGCGGAGACCTCGTCGCCGCCCGCGTTGAACGTCTGGGTGGTGAGCTTCGTCGAGCCGAGCTCCTGCGCGAAGAAGCCGTTGGACAGGCCGATGATCGCGGGTGCGTGGGTGATGTTGGGGAAGTAGCCGAGCCGCAGCTCGGCGGCGGGGGAGGCGGCGGGCGCCGCGGGCGTGGAGGGGGCCTCGGCGGCGCGCGAGCAGGCGGTGAGCGCGAGGGCGGCCGTCAGTGCGGCGGCGAGGAGGGAACGGGCGGGGCGCATGGGGGGTGCTCCAAGGATCGGGCGGACGGGCGGGTCGACGTCCCGGGCGACACAGCGCGCCGGCTGTGCGGCAGTGGTCACGGTGGCGTCGGCGCGTGAGCAGCGCGTGCCTGCACGGTGATCGCCAGCTGGGTGCGGAAAGCGGCCAGACCCGTCCGGTTCCGCGCCGAGCTGGTGATCAAGCGGCGTGAGTGCGCTCAACCGACCGGCTCCAGCTCGTCGCCCGCGAGCCCGCCGACCACCCCGATCGCCACGGTCCGCAGCGGCCGGACGACCAGCGTGCCGTCGGCGGCCGTCTCGCCTCGGCGCCGGTCGACGATCTGGCGGACGACCGTCATCGCCACCGAGAGGCACAGCGCAACCCCGATCACGACCTTGAGGTCGGCCTGCACGCCCGCGGTGTGGCCCAGCGTGCCGACGAGGACCGCGCCCGCGAGGCCCGCGGGGACCGAGCCGAGCGCGAGCCAGCCCACGAGCCCCCAGCGCACGGTGCGGCGCCGCACGTGCACCGCCGCGCCCATCGGCTTCATGACCAGGGACGTCATGAGGTCGCTGGAGATCGCGGCCAGGGGCGTCACCCGGAAGAACAGCACGAGCAGCGGCGTCAGCAGGGCGCCGCCGCCCATTCCGGTGAGGCCGACGAGCAGACCGACGACGAGGCCCGCGACGGTGAGCGAGAGGTTGACATGCATGGCGGGGCTCTGCTTTCACCACCTCGGCGGCAGGGCCGAGATGGACGGGAGGAGATCGGTCGCGGTGGCGCGTCAGCGCGTGAAGGCGCGACAGAACTCGTCGAAAGCGTGGCCGCGGCGCGACGGCCAGAACCGCTTGAGATCGGTCATGATGACCGGCGGGCTCCACGCCGCGGGACCGCGGTGGTGCGCGGTCGCGATGTCGCCGGATCCGGTCACGCCGACCATCGTGCGTTCTCGTGACGACGACGGCAAGCAAGCGTCCGACCTGCGGGAACGCCGCGAAATGTCCGGACGTCCGGTCCTGCCCAGCTCAGCGGCAGGAGGGCGCGTCCGCGTGACGAAGCTCTCGATGGCCATAGTCCGAACAGCCCAACCCCGGGTGGACGGCGTCCGAACGCCGACGGCCGGGTCAGTCGGCCAGCGTCAGCGGCGTGCCGATCAGGCCCGCGGCCAGGGTGTTGCCGGTCGGCGGGTCGATGAGCAGGAAGCTGCCGGTGGCGCGGATGGCCGCGTAGTCGTCGACGGGGAGTGGGTCGGCGGTGCGCAGGCTCACGCGGGCGATGTCGTTGATCGCGAGCTGGGCGGGCGCGTCGACCCAGGCGACGCTGTCGGTGTCCAGCCGGTCGCCCAGCGCCCCGACGATCGCCTGCGTGGTGCGGGTGCCGTGCTTGAGCAGCAGCCGCGAGCCGGGTCGCAGCGGCTTGTCCGCCAGCCAGCAGAGGGTGGCGTCGAGGGCCGACGTCACGGTGGCCGGGTCGTCGACGGCGGCCAGGACGTCGCCGCGGGAGAGGTCGATGTCGTCGGCGAGCCGGACCGTGACGCTGCGCCCCGCACCGGCCGCGGTGAGCGGCCCGTCGGCGGTCTCGACCGCGGTGACCGTGGTGTGCGCCCCGCCGGGCAGGACGACCACGGCGTCGCCGGGCGCGACCGTGCCCGCCGCGACCTGGCCCGCGTACCCGCGGTAGTCGGCGGCGTGGTGGCGGATGACGTACTGCACCGCCATGCGGAACGGCGCGTCGACCTCCGGCCCCGCGACCGGCACCGACTCCAGGTGCCCGAGCAGCGTGGGCCCGTCGTACCAGGGGGTGTGCTGCGAACGCTCGACCACGTTGTCGCCGAGCAGCGCCGACACCGGGATCGTCACGACGGCGTCGTCCGCGAAGCCCAGCGACCGCGCGAGGCCCCCGAAGTCCTTCGCGATCGTGTTCAGCACGCCCTCGTCGTAGTCGACCAGGTCGATCTTGTTGATGGCCAGCACCAGCCGCGGGACGCGCAGCAGCGCGAGCACCGCGGCGTGGCGGCGGGTCTGCTCGACCACGCCATTGCGCGCGTCGACGAGCAGCACGGCCAGCTCCGCCGTGGACGCGCCGGTCACGGTGTTGCGCGTGTACTGGACGTGGCCGGGGGTGTCGGCGAGCACGAACTCGCGCTTCGGCGTGGCGAAGTAGCGGTAGGCGACGTCGATCGTGATGCCCTGCTCGCGCTCGGCGCGCAGGCCGTCGACCAGCAGCGACAGGTCGGGCGTGGTGAGGCCCTTGTCGACCGACGCGCGGTGCACGGCCTCGATCTGGTCGGCGAGCACCGACTTGGTGTCGTAGAGCAGCCGCCCGACCAGGGTGGACTTGCCGTCGTCCACCGAGCCTGCTGTCGCGAACCGCAGAAGGTCCTTGTCGGTGTCGGTCGCCATGTCAGAAGTACCCTTCGCGTTTCCGGTCTTCCATGGCCGCCTCCGACAGTCGGTCGTCGGCCCGTGTCGCCCCCCGCTCGGTGAGGCGCGAGGCCATCACCTCGGCGATGATCTCGTCGACACCGGCCGCCTGCGACTCGACGGCACCGGTGCACGAGCCGTCGCCCACCGTGCGGTAGCGCACGGTCCTGCGCTCGAGCCGCTCCCTGTCCCGCGGGCCGCCCCAGGGCCCCTCGGCCAGCCACATGCCGTCGCGGCGGAACACGTCGCGGTCGTGGGCGTAGTAGATCGACGGCAGCTCGATGTTCTCCCGCGCGATGTAGCGCCAGACGTCCAGCTCGGTCCAGTTCGAGATCGGGAACACCCGCACGTGCTCGCCGGGCGCGTGCCGTCCGTTGTAGAGGTTCCACAGCTCCGGCCGCTGGCTGCGCGGGTCCCACCGGCCGAACGCGTCGCGCAGGGAGAGGATCCGCTCCTTGGCCCGCGCGCGCTCCTCGTCGCGGCGACCGCCGCCGAAGACGGCGTCGAAGCGGTGCTCGACGATCGTGTCGAGCAGCGGCTGGGTCTGCAGCGGGTTGCGGGTGCCGTCGGGGCGCTCGACGAGCCTGCCGTCGTCGATCCAGTCCTGCACGTGCGCGACGTGCAGGCGCAGGCCCAGCCGCTCCACGAGCGCGTCGCGGAACGCGATGACCTCGGGGTAGTTGTGCCCGGTGTCGACGTGCAGCAGCGGGAACGGCACCGGCGCGGGCGCGAACGCCTTCACCGCGAGATGCACGAGCAGCGTCGAGTCCTTGCCGCCGGAGAAGAGGATCACCGGCCGGTCGAACTCGCCCGCGACCTCGCGGAAGATGTGGATGGCCTCGGATTCGAGGGCCTCCAGGGCGTCGAGGGCGAGGGTCATTGGTGCAACCCGCACTCGATCTTGCCGGTGCCCGCCCACCGGCCGGAGCGCGGGTCGGCGCCCGGCAGCGGCTTGGCGGTGCACGGCGCGCACCCGATCGACGGGTAGCCCTCGCCGACCAGCGGGTTCACCAGAATCCCGTGCTCGGCGACGTAGGCCTCCATGTCGTCGTCGCTCCACCCGGCGATCGGGTTGAGCTTCACAAGCCCGAACTTCTCGTCGTACGTGACGAGCGGCGTGTTCGCGCGGGTCGGCGCCTCGGCCCTGCGGACGCCGGTGACCCAGGCGTCGTAACCCGCGAGGGTCTCGGTGAGCGGCTCGACCTTGCGCATCGCGCAACAGAGGTTGGGGTCCCTGGCGAAGAGGTCCTTGCCGAACTCGATGTCCTGGAGCGCGACCGAGCGCCGGGCCTTCGCGTTGACCACCTTCACCGCATAGGCATGCTCGACGGCGTCGCGGGTGCCGATGGTCTCGGCGAAGTGGTAGCCCGTCTCCAGGAAGAGGACCTCCACCCCGGGCAGCGCCGTGGCGGCCAGGTCGACCAGCACGGCGTCCTGCATGTTCGAGGCCACGATCATCCGCCCGCCGAACGTCGACGCGGCCCACGCGAGGACCTGTCCGGCGGTGGCGTCCGGCCCCAGCTCGGCGGCCCCGCGCTCGGCGGTGGCTCGCAGGTCAACCTCGGTCGCGACACTCACGACGGCACTCCGATCCCGATCATCTTCAGCGTGAACGTGCGCAGGCAGGCCGCGCAGTACCAGGCGCCGTGGGCCACGTCCGAAGGACGCAGGTCCTCGTCACCGCAGTACGGGCAGTAGAAGGGCACGGCCCGCTCGCTCATTCCGCACCTTCGGTGCCCGTGCGCGGAAAAGCTCGCGGGAACAGTGTTATCCGCGCACGGGTCACTTCAGGTCTGTTTCGTCGGCCCGCAGCACCCACTGGGCGAAGCGCTCGTCGTCGGTGCGCTGCTCGACGAACCTCCGCACGACCCGCTCGACGTACTCGCCCAGCTCCGCGCTGGTGACCTTGAGCCCGCGCAGCTTGCGCCCGAAGCCCGCGTCGAGCCCCAGCCCGCCGCCGAGGTGCACCTGGAACCCCTCGACCTGGCCGCCCTCCCCGTCGGTGACGATCATGCCCTTGAGCCCGATGTCGGCGACCTGGGTGCGCGCACACGCGTTCGGGCAGCCGTTGAGGTGGATCGAGATCGGGGCTGAGCCTTCCCCACCCACCCCGATGTCGGCCAGGCGCTTCTCCAGGTCGTCGACCAGCCGGATCGCCCGCTCCTTCGTCTCGACGATCGCGAGCTTGCAGAACTCGATCCCGGTGCACGCCATCGTCGAGCGCCGCCACGGCGACGGGTCGACCTGCAGGCCGAGGTCGGCCAGCTCACGGCTGAGCCGCTCGACCGCCTTGTCCGGCACGTCCAGCACGACGATCTTCTGCTGCGGGGTGAGCCGCACCCGTCCCGACCCGGCGCGCTCGGCGGCGTCGGCGAGCGCCACCAGCGTCGTGCCGGAGACCCGGCCGGACGCGGGCGCGACGCCGACGTAGTTGCGCCCGTCGCGCTGCTTGTGGACGCCGATGTGGTCGATCGGGATCGCCGGGATCGCGGGCGCCGGGCCGTCGACGAGCTTCCGTCCGAGGTACTCCTCCTCCAGCACGCGGCGGAACTCGGCGGCGCCCCAGTCGGCCACCAGGAACTTGATGCGGGCGCGGTGGCGCAGCCGCCGGTAGCCGTAGTCGCGGAAGATCGCGACGATTCCGGCCCAGACCTCGGGGACGTCGTCGAGCGGCACCCAGGCGCCGAGCCGCTGGGCGATCTTCGGGTTGGTCGAGAGGCCGCCGCCGACCCACACGTCGAACCCCGGCCCGTGCTCGGGATGCACGACCCCGACGAACGAGACGTCGTTGACCTCGTGCGCGACGTCCTGCTGCCACGAGATCGCGGTCTTGAACTTGCGCGGCAGGTTGGAGAACTCCGGGTTGCCGATCCACTTGTCGAGGATCGCGTCGATGGCCTGGCGTGGGTCGATCGCGTCGTCGGCCGCGATGCCCGCGACGGGCGAGCCGAGGATGACGCGCGGGGTGTCGCCGCAGGCCTCCGTCGTGCGCATGTCCTCGCTCTCCAGGCGCTGCCAGATCGCGGGCATGTCGACGATGTCGATCCAGTGGTACTGGATGTTCTGCCGGTCGGTGACGTCGGCGGTGTCGCGCGCGTAGGTCCGGCTGATCTCGCCGAGGGCGCGCAGCTGGCGGGTGGTGAGCGCTCCGCCGTCGAGGCGCACACGCAGCATGAAGTAGCGGTCGTCGAGCTCCTCGGGCTCCAGCACGGCGGTGCGGCCGCCGTCGATGCCGGGCTTGCGCTGGGTGTAGAGGCCCCACCACCGCATGCGTCCGCGCAGGTCGGCGGGGTCTATGGAGTCGAAGCCGCCCTTGGCGTAGATGTTCTCGATGCGCGCGCGGACGTTCAGCCCGTCGTCGTCCTTCTTGGTGCGCTCGTTCGGGTTGAGCGGTTCGCGGTAGCCGAGCTTCCACTGGCCTTCGCCGCGCTTGCGCTTCACAGCAGGGGTGGTCAAGAGACGCGCCTCTCGCGTGGATTGGGGACGTGCAGGCCGGGGACGGATCAGCGACAGAGCGCGCTGCTCACCCGGTGCAGGTCGACGTGACGGCGCCCCACGAGCATGAGGTCGGGCAACGGCGCGGTCACGGCGTCAAGGGTGCCACCTGTCCGGTCCGTGGGCCAACGTCGTCCGCATGCTGGGAGCGGTGTCACACTCGCTGCCCATTGCGGCCAGGAAGTGGCCGCTTGGCGGCCTAACGTCGGGGCATCAGCCGCGTGCTCACCACGCCCATCCCGCCGACGTCCGGAACGGCCGAGGTGGGCAGTGACGTCGGGCAGGGCAACGGGGCCGGGCACAACGAGCGCGTGCGGTGCTGGGCGGGTGGTGGCGGTGGTCGCGACGGCGGTCGTCGGGCTGGCCGTCGGGATACGGGTGATTGGGCAGGCAGCGCCGACTGAACCGGGTTTCCGGGGGCGCGGTTACCGTGGTCAGGTGCCCGCGCCCCCCTTCGGCGTCTACGTCCACGTGCCGTTCTGCGCGGCGCGCTGCGGCTACTGCGACTTCAACACGTACACGGCGTCCGAGCTGGCGGGCTCGGGCGCCTCGCCGGACGGGTGGCTGGAGGCGGTGCGCCGGGAGCTGGCGCTGGCGGCCGAGGTGGTGGGGTCGCGCCGCGTCGACACCGTGTTCGTCGGCGGCGGCACGCCGTCGCTGATCGGAGCGGCCCGGCTGGGCGAGGCCTTGGCGGCGGTCCGGTCGACGTTCGGGCTCGCGCCGGACGCCGAGGTGACCACCGAGGCCAACCCGGAGTCCACGTCGCCGGAGTTCTTCGCGGGGCTGGCGGACGCCGGGTTCACGCGGGTGTCGCTCGGCATGCAGTCGGCGGCGCCGCACGTGCTGCGGGTGCTGGACCGGCGCCACACGCCGGGTCGCGCGGTGGCCGCCGCCCGCGAGGCACGGGCCGCCGGGCTGGCGCACGTCAACCTCGACCTGA
The DNA here is from genome assembly GCA_963750095.1 of uncultured Actinomycetota bacterium. Lineage (GTDB taxonomy): Bacteria > Actinomycetota > Actinomycetes > Mycobacteriales > Pseudonocardiaceae > Pseudonocardia. The sequence continues at coordinate 166,802 of CAVVPJ010000005.1, forward strand.
TCTACGCCACGCCGGGCGAGCACGACGCCGACCTGTCCGCGTCGCTCGACGCCGTCCTCGACGCGGGCGTCGACCACGTCTCGGCCTACGCGCTGATCGTGGAGGACGGCACCGCGCTGGCGCGGCGGGTCGCCCGCGGCGAGCTGCCCGCCCCCGATGACGACGTCGCCGCCGCGCGCTACGAGCTCATCGACGACCGCCTCGAGGCCGCGGGCCTGCGCTGGTACGAGGTGTCGAACTGGGCGGCGTCCGAGGCGGCGGCGTGTCGGCACAACCTGGGCTACTGGCTCGACGGCGACTGGTGGGGCCTCGGCCCCGGCGCGCACTCGCACCTGGCGGGCCGCCGGTGGTGGAACGTCAAACACCCGGCCCGCTACGCCGCGGCGCTCGCGGCGGGGGAGTCGCCGGAGGCCGGAAGCGAGGTGCTCACCGACGCCGAGCGGCACACCGAGCGGGTCATGCTGCGGCTGCGCCTGGCGTCCGGCCTGCCGTTGGACCTGTTCGCCGCCGACGGCCGCCGCGCCGCCGACCGCGCGGTCGGCGACGGCCTGCTGGAGATGCGGGACGGGCATGGCGCGGGGCCGCGGGTCGTGCTCACCCGCCGGGGCAGGCTGCTCGCCGACGCCGTGGTGCGCGACCTGCTCGTCCCCGCCCATGCTTGATCCACGTTTGGGCGACATGAGCGCCGTATGTGGCCGTCATGTCACTCGAACGCCGATCATGCCGGGGCCGTGAGCCCGCGCCGACGGCTGCTGCTCGGGGTGGTGGCCGGACTCGCGCTCGTGGCGCTCGTCGTCGTCATCCTCCGGGTGGTCGGGGCGCGCGGGCCGGAGATCGACGTCGACGCGCGACCTCCCCAGGACGTGCTCGGGCCCGTCCTGCTCGTCCCCGGCTACGGCGGTTCGCAGGCCGCGCTGGAGCCCCTGGCGGACAGGATCAGGGTGACCGGGCGCGCGGCCACGGTCGTCGCGCTGCCCGAGAACGGCACCGGCGACCTGTCCGCCCAGGTCGACGCCCTGAACCGGGCCGCCGACGCGGCGCTCGCCGCCGGGGCGCCGTCGGTCGACGTCGTCGGCTACTCGGCGGGCGGGGTGGTCACCGGGCTGTGGGTGGCGCGCGACCACGGGGCGGCCAAGGCGCGCCGGGTCGTCACGCTCGGCTCGCCGCTGAAGGGCACGACGGTGGCCGGGAGCGCCGTCGCCTTCGTTCCCGACGCCTGCCCGGTCGCCTGCCACCAGCTCGCGCCCGGCAGCGCGGAGGTCCGCGAGCTGACCACGGCCCACGTCGGCGCGCAGGTGCCGTGGCTGTCGATCTGGACCACGGCCGACCAGACCGTCACCCCGCCCGACTCGGCCCGGCTCGACGGCACGGTCGCCGTCGCGCTCCAGCAGGTGTGCCGGTCAGGCCCGGTGTCGCACGGGCAGCTCCCTTCCGACCCTGCCGCGGTCGCGCTCCTGCTCCGCGGCCTCTCCCCCGCCCCGCTGGCCGCGGGCGGGTGCCCGGTCAGCTCGTGACGTCCTTCGTGGCGAAGTTCGCCCACGCGGCCCCGAACGCGACCAGCACGTACCCGGCCTGCACCGCCGCGCCCTGGCGCACCGAGCGCCACAGGATCGGGTCGCGGTAGAGGTCGACCCACGCCAGCCAATGCCGCGTGGGCAGGTAGAACCGGACACCGGCGGCGGCGTCCAACGGCAGCAGCACGGTCGACGCGACGACGAACGCGAGCACGCCGAGCGCGGCCGCCAGCGGCGAGTCGGTGAGGGTGGAGAAGAACAGGCCCACGGCCCCGAGCGCGAGCATGCACAGCGCGAGGTAGGCGATCGTCAACGCCGTGCGCTCGGCGAGCTGCACCGGTGTGAGCACCACCCCGGACAGCGAGGTGATCCCGCCGGTGCCGCCGAGGCTCGCGTCCGCCCCGAAGCCGAAGGCCGCGACGCCCACGACGTACCCCGTCACGGTCACGAACAGCACCGCGAGCAGCACGAACGCCGCCACCGAGACCAGTTTGGCGGTGAGCAGCCGCAGCCGCCCCACCGGCCGCACCAGCAGGTAGCGCAGGGTGCCGGTGGTGGCCTCGCCCGCGATCGTGTCGCCCGCGACGACCGCGACCGTGATCGGCAGGAACACCGGCAGCACCAGCGCGAGCGCCGCGGCGGGGAAGAGCTGCCCGTCGCTCAGGACCGCGGACAGGAACTGCGACGCGGGCCCGGGCGGGGGCACGATCTTGGTGACGGCGAGCAGGATCGCGATGGCCGTCGGCAGCGCGCAGAGCAGCGCCCAGCAGAGCCACACCCGTCTGCGGCGCAGCATGAGCGCGAGCTCGACCCCGATCACCGGATGGTCCCGTCGACACGGTCCGCGCTCGGACCGGTCAGCTCCAGCACCACCTGTTCGAGGGTGCGCCGCAGCGGCGTCAGCTCGCGCACGGTCACGCCCGCCGCCACGAGCCGGGCGTTCAGCACGCCGGGGTCGTCGGCCCTGACCATGATCAGCTCGCCGTCGCGGTGCGCGACCTGCCCGTTGAGCACGCCCACCGCGGCCGCCGGGTCGGGGGTCCGCACCTGGATGAGGCCGGTGGGGGCGCGCAGCACGTCGAGGTCCTCGGTGAGCACGAGCCGTCCGGCGCTCATCACCCCGACCCGCGTGCACAGCGCCTCGACCTCGCTGAGCAGGTGGCTGGACAGCACCACCGTCGTCCCGTGGGCGGCGAAGTGCCTCAGCAGCGCGCGCATCTCGCCGATGCCGCGGGGGTCCAGGCCGTTGGTCGGCTCGTCGAGCAGCAGCAGCTCGGGCTTGCGCAGCAACGCGGCGGCGATGCCCAGCCGCTGGCGCATCCCGAGCGAGTACGCCCGCACCGGACGCTTGTCGATGCCGCCGAGGCCGACGCGCACGAGCGCCTCCTCGACCCGGTCGTCGCGGTCCCGGCGGCCGCCGCTCCCCGCGGCGTCCAGCAGCCGGAGGTTCACCCGGCCCGACAGGTGCGGCCACGCGGCAGGCCCCTCCACCAACGCGCCGACCCGCGGCAGCACCTGCGCGGCGTCGCGCGGCATCGGCCTGCCGAGCAGCTCCGCCCGGCCGCTCGTCGGGTGCACGAGGCCGAGCAGCATCCGCACGAGCGTGGTCTTGCCCGACCCGTTCGGGCCGAGCAGCCCGAACCGCGCACCCGACGGCACGGTGAGCGACACGTCCCGCACCGCGACGACGTTGCGGAAGCGCTTGGTGAGGGCCTCGGTGGCGATGACGGTCACTGGGGGCGCCGCCCGGGAAGCTGGGCGATGGCCCGGTCGAGCACGGTCGGGTCGACCGCGCCGAGCAGCAGCGAGCCGCTGCGGCCCCTGGTGCGCACCGCGACCGACAGCAGCGGCGTGGTGACGCGGGCCGCGCGCCCCCTCGGCACGGTGACGGCGACGCCGCCCGCTGCGGCGGCCGAGTCGACCGCGCGCTCGGCGATGTCGCGGCTCGTCGGCACCAGCACGAACGCGGCCAGCCCCGTGCCGTAGACGCCGACGCCCGGCAGCGGCGTGCCGGGCAGCGCGACCCGTGCCCTGCCGACCAGCCGGTCCGGCGGCGGAGGGGCGTTCAGCACCTTCAGCGCGCCCGCGACGTCGATGACCTCCGCGGTCACGTTGCCCGCGCCCGGCGGAGCCAGCGGGCGCAGCATCGCGGGGTCCGGCGGGCCGTCGGTCACCTCCAGCAGCTCGGTCGTGAGCAGGGCGGGCCCGGTGCGGCCCGCGACCTCGACGCGCAGCGGCAGCGCCGTCGTCGGGTCGGCCCAGATGTCGACGCTGCCGACGGTCGTGAGGGGGTCGGTCGGCGTCACCCGCAGGCCAGCGGCATCGCGCCCCGCGACCCGCCGCGACGGCAGCGCGCTGACCGGGTCGTTGCCAGCCAACGCCAGCAGCCGCCGCGCGAGGTCGGGCGGCAGGAGGTCCGACGCGCGGGGCAGACGGGCCGCCGCGATGCCCAGCACCCGGGTGAGCTGGTTGGCCTCGAAGTCCCACAGGAACTCCGACGGCCCCGTCCGGTAGACGCCGTGCTCGCCAGTGGGCGTCAGCTCGTCGGCCCGCCACGCGTCGGCCGAGGCCACGAACGCGCGGATCCGGGTCGTGCCGGTGAGCAGGGCGACGGTCGACTCGAGCTGGGGGATCTCGGGCAGCCCCAGCCGTCCGTTGCTCTCGGCGTAGCCGACGTACGGCGGCACGGTCGTACGGATACGGTTACGCAGCGCGACCGGATCGGCCGTGACCGCGACGGCGGGCAGGCTCACCGCGCCTGCGCCCACGAGAGCAGCGGCGCCGGCGCCCACGAGCAGCCAGCGCCTGCCGAAGCGCCGCGCCACGATCGCCCACTGTGCCAGTCCGGGGGTGAGAACGGCGTGCGGCTCCGCCGCCCGTGCGTGGAAAACACGGCTATGGCCGCGTTTTCCACGCACGAGGGGTCAACCGTCGAGGTAGGCCTTGCCGCGCGGGGAGAGCCGGTACCCGATCTCCAGGCTCTCGGTGAGCCCCAGTTCCTTGAGCTTGCGCACGTCGCGCTTGAACGGCAGGGTCTCGCGGCCCTGCGACGCGGCGAGGTCGGGGGCCCGCACGCCCGGGTTGTCGGCGATCAGCCGCAGCACGGTCGTCGTCCACGGGCCGCTGCGGTCCATCCGCGCCAGCCGGGCGTCGATCGCCGCGCGGTCCTCGTCGGTGAGGTCGGCCCGCTCCCGCAGCGCGACGCGGGGGTCGGGCCCCGCCGGGCGCACCGTGATCCGGTACAGCCGCCCCTCGCCGGTCTGGGCCGCCCGCAGCGCCGCCACGGTGGGATAGCCCGCCGCGCGGGCGTCGGCCGCGGTGAGCCGGGAGAGCGCCACCGGCTCGACGGCCGTGAACTCCAGCACACCGACGGGCGTGCGCTGGGTGCCGCCCACCCGCACCCGCGGCCGGTCCCAGCGGCGGAAGAGCGCGGTCACCGAGCCGTCGGCGATCGCGTCGAGCACCGGGCGACGGATGAGCACGCGCCCATCCTGCCCCACCGCGACCACCTAGAATGTCGGGTATGAACGCCGACGAGCGCCGCTTCGCGGTCCTGCGCGCGATCGTCGCCGACTACGTGGCCACGCACGAGCCCGTCGGCTCCAAGATGATCGTGGACCGGCACAACCTCGGCGTCTCCAGCGCCACCGTGCGCAACGACATGGCCGTGCTGGAGGAGGACGGGCTCATCGCCCAGCCGCACACCAGCGCGGGGCGGGTGCCCACCGACAAGGGCTACCGGGTGTTCGTCGACCGGTTGACGCAGGTCAAGCCGCTGTCGACGGCCGAGCGGCGGGCCGTGCAGGCGTTCCTCGACGGGGCGGTCGACCTCGACGACGTCATGCGCCGCAGCGTCCGCCTGCTCGCCCAGCTCACCCGGCAGGTGGCCGTCGTGCAGTACCCGACGCTCACCCGCTCCACCGTGCGGCACTGCGAGGTCGTCGCGCTCACGCCCGCGCGGCTGATGCTCGTGCTGATCACCGACTCGGGCCGGGTCGACCAGCGCGTCGTCGACCTCGGCGAGGTCCTGGACGAGGACGACGTCGCCGCGCTGCGTGCGATGGTCAACGGCGCGCTGTCGGGCAGGCCGCTCGCCGCGGCGTCGGTTGCGGTCGCCGACCTGCCCGAGAGCGCCCCTGCCGAGCTGCGGAGCGTCGTCACCACGGTGGCGTCGGTGCTCATCGAGACGCTCGTCGAGCACCCCGAGGAGCGCCTCGTGCTCGGCGGCACGGCCAACCTCACCCGCAACGCGGCCGATTTCCCCGGCTCGCTGCGCCAGATCCTGGAGGCGCTGGAGGAGCAGGTCGTGGTGCTCAAGCTGCTCGCGTCGGCGCAGGATCCCGGCATGGTGACCGTGCGCATCGGCGGCGAGAACGAGGCCGAGGAGATGCGCGACACCTCGGTTGTGTCGATCGGGTACGGAGCACGCACGGTGCTGGGCGGAATGGGTGTTGTCGGTCCCACCCGGATGGACTATCCGGGGTCCATTGCGGCGGTGCATGCCGTCGCGCGGTACGTAGGTGAGATCCTGGCGGGACGCTAGGAAGTTGAGCGAGAGATCATGAGGAACGCTGGGGTGACACGGGACTACTACGGGATCCTCGGCGTCTCATCTGACGCCGGGCCCGACGAGATCAAGCGGGCGTATCGGCGGCTCGCGCGCGAGCTGCACCCGGACATCAACCCGGACGTCGGGGCGCAGGAGCGCTTCGCCGAGGTCAGCGCGGCCTACGAGGTGCTGTCCGACCCGGAGAAGCGGCGCATCGTCGACCTCGGCGGTGATCCGTTGGGCAACGGCGGGCAGGGCGGCGGGGGCGACCCGTTCAGCGCCTTCGGCTTCGGCGACATCATGGACGCCTTCTTCGGCGGCGCGGGCGGCATGGGCGGCCGGGGGCGCGGGCCGCGCAGCCGCGTGCAGCCCGGCGCCGATGCGTTGATCCGGATGTCGCTCACGCTGGAGGAGTGCGCGACGGGCGTCAGCCGCGAGCTGCCCGTCGAGACGGCCGTGCTCTGCTCCGAGTGCTCCGGCTCGGGCACCTCGCCGGGCACCGGGCCCGTCCGATGCGACATCTGCAACGGCCGCGGCGAGGTGCAGAGCGTGCAGCGGTCGTTCCTCGGCCAGGTCGTCACCGCGCGCGTGTGCCCCACGTGCCGTGGGTTCGGCGAGGTCATCCCCGATCCGTGCAGGCGCTGCCAGGGCGACGGCCGGGTGCGGTCGCGGCGCGACGTGCCGGTCAACATCCCGCCCGGCGTGGCCGACGGCATGCGGGTGCGGCTGGCGGGCCGTGGCGAGGTCGGCCCCGGCGGCGGCCCCGCGGGCGACCTCTACGTCGAGGTCGAGGAGGAGCCGCACGAGCTCTTCACCCGCGACGGCGCCGACCTGCACTGCACGGTCCAGCTTCCGATGACGGCCGCCGCGCTCGGCGCCACCCTCCCGCTGCCGACGCTCTCCGGCACCGAGGAACTGCACGTCGATCCGGGCACGCAGGCGGGCACCGTGCGCACCCTGCGGGGCAAGGGCATGCCGCGGCTGCGTTCCAACGGGCGCGTCGACGGGCAGGGCGACCTCATGGTGCACGTGGACGTCGTGGTGCCCACGAAGCTGGACCGCGAGCAGACCGACCTCCTGCGTCGGCTCGCCGCGCTGCGCGGCGAGGAGCAGCCGGATCTCTCCGGCAGTCGCAACGGCCACGGCCTGTTCTCGCGGCTGCGCGACAGCTTCCGGTAGGTGACGCCGCCGCTGTTCCTGGTCGAGAGGCTGCCCGAGGGCGAAACGGCCAGGTTGGACGGGCCCGAGGGTCGGCACGCCGCCACCGTCAAGCGGCTGCGGCCCGGTGAGTCGGTACTGCTCGGCGACGGGCAGGGCCTGCTGGCCCACGCGGTCGTCACGGCGACCGGGCGGGACGTCGTCGAGTGCGCGATCACCGATCGCTCGACGGTTCCGGCGCCGTCCCCGCGGATCGTGCTGGCGCAGGCCTTGGTGAAGGGTGACCGCGGCGAGCTGGCCGTCGAGCTCGCCACGGAGGCGGGGGTCGACGCGATCGTGCCGTGGACGGCCGCGCGCTGCGTCGCGCGCTGGGCCGATGGACCGCGCGGGGACAAGGGCCTGGCGCGCTGGCGCACCACCGTGCGGGAGGCGGCCAAGCAGGCCCGCCGCCCGTGGGTGCCGTCGGTGGCCGAGCCGGAGTCGACGCGGGCCCTCGCCGTGCGGGTCGCGGCCGCCTCCTGCGCGCTCGTGCTGCACGAGAGCGCCGCGCTCACGCTCGCCGACGTGCCGCTCACCACCGCCGGTGCGGGGCCTGCAGCGCGCCCGCAGCCAGCGGGCCACCCGGCTCCCGCTGCGGCGGAGGTTCGGCCCGGCCCCCAGGTGCTCGCGGACCTGGTGCTGGTCGTCGGGCCCGAGGGCGGGATCACCGACGACGAGCTGGTGGCGCTGACGGCGGCGGGCGCGACCGCCGTCCGCCTCGGGCCCGAGGTGCTGCGCGCCTCGACCGCCGCCGCCGTGGCCCTCGGCGCGCTCGGCGTCCTGACCGGCCGCTGGGGCGCCCCGCCCGACCCCGACGGCGGCCTCGGCACTGTGTAGGAACGCCCCGTCAGCCGCCAGGACGCCCCGCCAGCCGCCAGGACGCCCCGCCAGCCGCCAGGACCGCCCGCCGCCAGGACCGCCCGCCGCCAGGACCGCCCGCCAGCCGCCGCGCCGCCCCGTGCCCCGGCCCGCCTCCTGCCTTGATCACCAGCTCGGCGCAGATCCGGCCAGTTCTGGCCGGTTTGTGCGCCGAGCCGGAGATCATGCCGTCGGCGGTGGGGTCTTGGCCTGCCCGTCCCCGGCCTGGTCGCCCCGCCCCGCTGGCTTGATCACCAGCTGGGCGCAGATCCGGTCAGTTCTCGCCTGCTGGGAGGATCGCGCGCGTGCCTGTCACCATCCCCTACGCCGAGGGCCCGCACCGGTTCGGCGAGCTGACGCTGCCCCCCGGCGAGGTGCGGGGTGTGGTCGTCGTCGTGCACGGCGGGTTCTGGCGGCACGCCTACGACCTGTCGCTCGGCCGCCCGCTGGCCGCCGACCTGGCCACGACCGGCCTGGCGGCGTGGAACATCGAGTACCGGCGGGTCGGCGGGGGCGGGGGTTGGCCCGCGACGTTCGACGACGTCGCCGCGGCCGTCGACGCGCTCGCCGGGCCCGTCCAGGAGGTCGCCGAAGGACGGCTGCCGCTGAACCGGGTGGTCGCGCTCGGACACTCGGCGGGCGGCCACCTCGCGGCCTGGCTCGCCGCCCGGCCCGGCCTGCCGGAAGGTGCGCCGGGGGCGTCCCCGCTGGTCACACCGCGCGGCGCGGTGAGCCAGGCGGGCGTGCTCGACCTCGTCGACGCGGCCGAGCACGGGGTGGGTCAGGGCGCCGTTGTCGACCTGCTCGGCGGCACGCCCGCCGCCGTGCCGGACCGCTACGCGCTCGCCTCACCGATCGCGCGCGTCCCGATCGGCGTGCCGGTGATCGGCGTGCACGGTACGGCCGACGACCGCGTGCCGATCCGGCAGACCGAGCGCTTCGCCGCCGCGTCCGGCGACCGGTGGACCGAGCTCCCCGGGGTCGACCATTTCGCCGTCATCGACCCGACCACCCCCGCGTTCGCCGCGTGCCGCGCGGCCGTCGAGGAGATCCTGGGCTGACCCGGGCCAGACCCGCCACCACGTGCCCTCGGCGCCTGGTCGGAGGACCTTGCGCTGATCCCCTACCCTCGCGCCATGCTGATCTCGGCCCAGGGCTCTGCGCTGCTGCTCGTCGACGTGCAGGAACGGCTGGTCCCGGCAGTGGAGGGCGGCAAGGAGATGGTCGCGAACGCCGCGCGGCTCGCGGGCGCCGCCGCGCTCCTGTCCGTGCCGGTGTGCGCCACCGAGCAGGCGCCGGACAAGCTCGGCCCCACCGTCGCGGAGCTCGCGCCCTACCCGCAGCTCGTGCAGCCCAAGACCGTCTTCGGGGCCGCAGGGCTTCCGATGCTGCTTCCGCCCGGCACCGAGGAGGTGCTCGTCGCGGGCTGTGAGGCACACGTCTGCGTGCTGCAGACCGTGATCGGCCTGCTCGCCGCGCGCCGCAGGGTGCTGGTGGTGGCCGACGCGGTCGGTTCGCGGACGAGCGCCAACCGGGACGCCGCGCTCGACCGCGTCGTCCGCCACGGCGCCGAGATCGTCACCACCGAGATGGTGCTGTTCGAGTGGCTGCGCGACGCGACGCACCCCCGGTTCCGCGAGGTGCAGGCCCTGATCAGGTAGCGCGCGCCGCGACGAACGCCGTCGCCTGCCGGACGTACTCGCCGTAGTGCACGGGCGCGAGCGGCACGGCCATCGCGACCTCACCGGGGTCGGCCTCGAGGCTGCGGTGCACGAGCACCTCGCGCATCGCCGCGGACGGGTGCAGCCGCGCGGCCAGCTCCGGCGTGATCATGCCGACCTCCGCCGCGAGGTCGAAGGACTCCTCGTACGTGGCCGGGACGCGGCCGAGCACGGTCGCCGCGACGTGGCTGTTGCAGTCCCACGCCAGGTCGACGAGCACCGTGAGCAGCCGTTCGACGGCCAAAGCCGTCACCGGCTCGTCGATGAGCCGTGGCGGGTCGATCCGGCCGAGCGCGGGCACGCAGGCGAGCAGCTCGCGCATGCGCCGCAGCCGGGCGCGGATCGCGCGCCCGTCAATCATGTGCATCAGGGCGAGATCCGCGGCGGGCGTGGTCACGGGCGTTATGGTGTCACGTAGCGCAAGGTCGCGATCTGGAACGGCCGCAGCGACAGCCGGTCGCCGTCGAGCGCGACCGGCGCGGGCAGCGGGGACTCCATCAGGTCGGTCTCGGTCACCGACAGATGGTCGAACGTCGCGCTGATCCGCGCGCCCGCCCGCGTGCCGAGCGCCTCGTAGAGCCGCACGACCACGTCGCCGCTGCCGTCCTCCGCGAGCTTCACCGCTTCGACGACGACCGCGGGGTCGTCAAGGACGACGAGTGGCGCCACGTCCCCGCCGCCGCGCACCGGGCGCAGCGGCAGGTTGAGCCGGTAGCCCTCGGCGACGGCGTCGCGGATGGCCGCGCCCGCGTGCAGCGCGACGCGGAACCGGTGCTCGCCCTGGTCGGCCTCCGGATCGGGGAACAGCGGCGCGCGCAGCAGCGAGAGCCGCACGGTGGTGGTGTGCCCGTCCCGGGTGATGTCGTGGCCGTAGGACGCGTCGTTGGCCACCGCCACGCCGTACCCGGGCTCGCCGACGTGCACCCAGCGGTGCGCGCACGTCTCGAAGCGCGCGGCGTCCCACGAGGTGTTGGCGTGGGTGGGGCGGTGCACGTGCCCGAACTGGATCTCGGACGCGGCCCGGTCGGCGTGCACGTCCAGCGGGAAGGCGAGCTTGAGCAGCTTCTGCCGCTCGTGCCATTCGACCTGCGTGTCGATCTCGATCGTCCGGCCGCGCAGCGTGACCGTCTGCGTGATCGTGGACGCGCCGACCCTCCGGACGACCAGCACCCCGCCGTCGACGGCGCGCACCTCGCCGTCCACGAGATCGCGGGCGTGACGGCGGTAGTGCGCGTCGAGGTCCCAGGCGTCCCAGTAGGTCGGCGTGTCGCGGTGCAGCTGCAGGAGGTTGGCGGCGCGGCCCGCCGGGACGAGCTCGCGGTCGGCGACCCTGTCGTAGATCGACGTGATGAGCCCGCGATCGTCGATCACGACCCGCAGGGCGTCGGTGGCGAGCACGGTGTCCGCGTCGGTGGCGAGCACGGCGGTCGCGGACGTCGCGTCGGCGTCGGCGTCGGCGTCGGCGTCGGCGTCGGTAGCCTCCGCGCCGGGTGCGGTCGCCACGCCCAGCGCAGGCACCCCGTCGACCGCGTACGGTCCCGCGTTGGCCGCGATCGTCCGCTCGCCGGGCCCGGTCAGCGCGGCGAGCGCGTCGGCGATCACCGCCTCCAGCTCCTCGGCCACCCGCGCGTACTCGCGCTCGGCCTGCCGGTGCACCCAGGCGATGGACGTGCCGGGGAGGATGTCGTGGAACTGCTGCAGCAGCACGGTCTCCCAACACCGCCGCAGCGTCTCGCCCGGGTACGGCGCGCCGGTGCGCACGGTCGCGGTGGCGGCCCACAGCTCGGCCTCGCGCAAGAGGTGCTCGCTGCGCCGGTTGCCGCGCTTCGTGCGCGCCTGCGTGGTGTAGGTGCCGCGGTGGTACTCCAGGTACAGCTCGCCCGACCACACCGGCGGCGTCGGGTACTCGGCCTCGGCGGCGGCGAAGAAGTCCGACGGTCGGGCCAGGCGCACGGTCGGCGAGCCCTCGAGGTCGCGCGTGCGGTGCGCGGCGGCCAGCATCTCCCTGGTCGGCCCTCCGCCGCCGTCGCCCCAGCCGAACGGCACGAGGCTGGTGTTGGCACGGCCTTTCTCGGCGAACTGCCGCTGCGCGCGGGCCAGCTCGGCACCGGACAGCTCGGCGTTGTACGTGTCGACCGGCGGGAAGTGGGTGCGGATCCGCGTGCCGTCGATGCCCTCCCAGTCGAACGTGTGATGCGGGAAGCGGTTGGTCTCGTTCCAGCTGATCTTCTGGGTGAGGAACCAGCGCCTGCCCGCCGCGACGGCGATCTGGGGGAGCGCCGCGGAGTAGCCGAACGAGTCGGGCAGCCAGACGCCGTCGGACTCGACGCCCAGCTCGTCGCGGAAGAACCCGGCGCCCAGCACGAACTGGCGGGCCATGGCCTCGCCGCCGGGCATGTTGGTGTCCGACTCCACCCACATCCCGCCGACCGGCACGAACCGCCCCTCCGCCGCGCGCTTGCGGATCCGGGCGAAGAGCTCGGGCTGGTGGTCGCGCATCCACGCGTACTGCTGGGCCGACGAGGCGGCGAAGACGAGCTCGTCATCGCGGTCCATGAGCTGCAGCGCGTTGGCGAAGGTGCGGGTGACCTTGCGGACGGTCTCGCGCACCGGCCAGAGCCACGCCGAGTCGATGTGTGCGTGGCCGACGGCGTAGACGCGGTGCGCGCTGGCGTGCGCGGGCCTGGCCAGCACCCCGGCCAACGCCTCCCTGCCTGCCGGGGCGGTGCCCGCGACATCGTCGGGGTCGACGGCGTCCACGGCGCGCTCCAACGCCCGCAGCACCTCCGCGCGCCGGGGCAGGTCGCCGGGCAGGGCCTCGACCAGCCCGTTCAGGGTCCAGATGTCCTGGGCCAGCGCCCACACCTCGACGTCCAGGTCGGCGAGGTCGACCCGGCCCCGCCGGTAGAGGGGGCCGTCGCCCGCGGTGGCGAGGTCGCCGAGCGGGGTGGGCGCCCACGTCCAGCCGCCGCCGATGTCCGGGTTGGCCGCGGCCTCGACGTAGAGGTTCACCGGGGTTGCAGCAGGGTGACCCTCCTCCGATCCAGTCGCAGCGGTGTCACCCTGCTGCACTGCTCGCCCGACCCCGGCCAGCGGCACCGCGCGCCGCCGTGGCTCCAGGCCGCCGAGCACCACGCCGTCGGGGAAGTAGACCGTGCCCTCGGCCTGGAAGCCGGGGCTCGCGCCGGTGAAGCCGAGGTCGACCAGCAGCTCGGGGGCCGTCCACCCCGCGGGAACGGCGCCGGTGACGTGCAGCCACACGGTGCCCCACGGCCGCCCCCACGGCTCGCCGACGACGAACGGCCGGAACTCCTGTGTGACGGCCTCGGCGAACGGCACGGGCTCGCCGGGCGCCGTCCAGGCCGTCACCGTCGCCGGGACGGTCTCCCGGTGCAGCGCGGGGGTCAGCCGCTCCCGGACGAAGCGGGCGACGCGGGGGAGGACGAGGCCGGAGTCGTCATGCACGGGCCCATCCTGCGCCGTCCGCTCCGCCTCGCGGCACCCCGCAAGCCGGTCTCTGCGCCCGGCCGCAGCCCCTCGCCTGCCGACCTCGCAGACCGGGCGTGTGCTTCGCAGGGTCCGGGGGCTCTGCGAGGTGTGGGCGGGGGTCTGCGAGGACGCCGCGGGGGCCGCGTCCGGCGTTTGCGCTCGGCGGGCAGGCGGCTGGGTCACGAGCGACGCGCCGAGCTGCCCGCCGGTCTCGGCGGCGGTGACGAGCCGCTCGAACAGCCCGCCATCGCCAAGGAGGCGAGGCCCGTGCCCGCGGCGTGGGCGGCGACCTGGTCGGGCGGCGCGGTGCTCCCGGCGGGGCCGGGCGGGTGGACCTCCACGGGGGCTCCCTGAGATCAGGCCAGGAGCAGTCGGCTCCAGGCGTCGATGAGGTAGGCGGCGAAGCGCTGCGCGCTCCAGCCGCGCTCGCCGGTGAGCAGCACCCAGTACTCGGTGCCGTTCATGCTCCAGACGATGTCGGCGACGTCGTCGTCGGTGAGGTCGGACCGCAGCTCTCCGGTGCCCCGCAGGTCGGCGGCGAAGCGGCGCATGTTCCGGGCGCGGCGCTCGGCGATCTCCTTCCACAGCGCGGCGGACTCGGTGTCGGAGCCCGCGGCGTCACGCAGGGCGAGGAAGACCGGCGCGAGCCTGCTCTGCACCCCGACCAGCCCGGCGACGTAGGCGGCGATCTTGGCGCGGGCCGTCGTGGCGGCGCGGGCCTGCGCGACGTAGTCGCGCTCCTCGGCGGGGACGGCCTCGTCGGTGCCGGAGATCGCCGTCTCCAGCACCTCGCGCAGGAGGGCGGGCTTGCGGCCGACCGTCGCGTAGACCGTGTCGACCGCCACCCGCGCCTCGTGCGCGATCTGCGCGACCGTCGTGGCCGCGTACCCGTTGGCGACGAACAGCTCGCGGGCGGCGGCGAGCACCGCGTGCCGCGTCTGCGCCGCCTGTTCGGCGCGGCGCGGCGAGTGGTAGCGCCGGGTGTCGCGCTTCGCCGTCTCACCCACCCGGCCATCCTCCCGGGTCAGCCCAGGCGCTCGAGCACGCCGGTCTGGGCGAGCATCGCGAAGCGGTCCGGCACGCCCCAATGCTCCACGATCCGCCCGTCGACGACGCGGACCACGTCGATCACGCTGAAGTCCAGCTGGCGCCCGCTCGGCGGCCCGAAGAACGGCCCGGTCGCCGTGCCCTGCGCGCGCACCCGCACCCAGATCGTGTCGCCGGACTCCACGGCGTCCTCGATCGTGAACCGCAGGTCGGGCACGGCGCGGTGCACGTCGCGGACGGCCGCCTTCACGTGCTCGACCGCCTCCTGCCCGCTGCCCGCGAGGCCGAACTGGTGCTCGACGAGATCGGGCGAGCACAGCTCGTCGACGATCGCGTCGTTGCCGGTGGAGAAGCCTTCGTCGAACATTCGTCGCACGACTCGCAGGGCTGTGGTCTCGGTGGTGGTCATCGGACCTCCTGATTTTGATCCGAACTCGGTTCGGATGAATACGATACTGTAGGACGAACAGGGTGGGCCGGTCAACACCGGGAAACCGAGGGCTGATCGACGGGCGGTCGCGGTACCATCGACGGCGTCCCATCGGCGGCACCGAAAGCAGGCGTGCGGAACCCTTGACCCCGGATCCCGTCCAGTCCCGTTTGGCCGTTCCGGACGCCGCTCTGCTCGCGCTGCTGGGCTCGCGCGACGAGAGCCTGCGCACAGCCGAGGATCTCCTCGACGCCGACGTGCACGTCCGCGGCAACGAGCTCACCCTCACCGGCGACCCGGCCGAGGTGGCGTTCGCCGAACGGGTCTTCACCGAGCTGATCACCCTGGCCGAGCGCGGCCAGCAGGTGTCTGCCGACGCCGTGCGCCGCACCGTCGAGATGCTGGGCTCCGGTGCGGGGCGTGAGGGCGAGTCGCCCGCCGAGGTGCTCTCGCTCGACATCCTGTCCCGCCGCGGCCGCACCATCCGGCCGAAGACGCTGAACCAGAAGCGCTACGTCGACGCGATCGACGCGCACACGATCGTGTTCGGCATCGGCCCGGCAGGCACCGGCAAGACCTACCTCGCGATGGCCAAGGCCGTGCAGGCGCTGCAGGCCAAGATGGTCAACCGGATCATCCTCACCCGGCCCGCCGTCGAGGCGGGGGAGCGGCTGGGCTACCTGCCCGGCACGCTCTTCGAGAAGATCGACCCCTACCTGCGCCCGCTCTACGACGCGCTGCACGACATGATCGACCCGGAGTCGATCCCCAAGCTGATGGCGGCGGGGACGATCGAGGTCGCGCCGCTGGCCTACATGCGCGGCCGCACGCTCAACGACGCGTTCATCATCCTCGACGAGGCGCAGAACACCACGCCCGAGCAGATGAAGATGTTCCTCACGCGGCTCGGCTTCGGGTCGAAGATCGTCGTGACCGGCGACATCACCCAGGTCGACCTGCCCGGCGGCGCCCGCTCGGGCCTGCACGTGGTGCGGGACATCCTCTCCGACGTCGACGACGTGCACTTCTCCCAGCTCTCCAGCGCGGACGTCGTGCGGCACCGGCTCGTGGCCGACATCGTCGACGCCTACGCGCGTTGGGACGCGGCGGGCGAACGCCCCAACCTGCGCGCCGCCCCACGCAACGGCCCCCCGCCCGACCGCCGCGCCCGCCGCCGCTGACGCCCAGCCCACTCCGCACACCGTCGAGCGTCCTCGCACACGGTCGACCCTGTGCGAGGACGCGCCAACGTGTGCGAGGTCGCGCGCCTCCGTCAGGCCGGCGTGCTCCGCGGCCGCCACCAGGTCCTGAATCTGCTCCACCGGCTCGGATGGTGGAACCGGGCGGGCGAGAAGGCCACATTGCCCGCCCAGTTCCGGATCATGGCGCCATTCTGGCGGTTACGCCGCCCGGTGCACGCGTACGCCGTCACCGTCGTGTTCGGCAGGCCGACGGAGGGCGTGAGCGGCGGCTTCCCGGCGAGCGTGACGGTGACCGAGACGCAGACCGTCATGGGCACGGAAGGAATGGTGACCCGGCCGACCGTCGCGGTAACGGACGTTCCGCGAGTGCGGTTCCGGTCATGGTGATGCAGCAGCCGAAACGCGCACGGCCACCCCGATCGTCCGCGAAATGCGCATGCTCATTACCTTCGCGACGAGAGGGTTCCGACCTGCGCGAATGACGACAGTGATCTCCTGCGTCGAACTCGAACGTGTTTGCTCGGCACCGAAAGCAAGTATTTCCGGCGGCGCATTCGCCCTCGGGGTCGATGCTTCGCGCAGAGCGTCTATCCTGGGCGTCGTGTCGATCGAGGTGAGCAACGAGTCCGGCGTGCAGCTCGACGCCGAGCTGGTCGTCTCGGTCGCGCGGTACGCGCTCGCGGCGATGCGGGTCAACCCGGCGGCCGAGCTGTCGATCCTCGCCGTCACCACCGACGCGATGGCCGAGCTGCACGAGCGCTGGATGGACGAGCCGGGCCCCACCGACGTGATGTCGTTCCCGATGGACGAGCTGGTGGAGGAGTCGCGGCGGCCCGACGCGCCCGACATGGGCCCGGCCCTGCTCGGCGACATCGTGCTCTGCCCCGAGTTCGCCAAGGCGCAGGCCCGCGCGGCGGGCCACAGCCTCGACGACGAGCTGCACCTGCTCACCGTGCACGGCGTGCTGCACCTCCTCGGGTACGACCACGCCGAGCCCGACGAGGAGCGCGAGATGTTCACGCTGCAGGGCACGCTGCTCACGCAGTGGCGCCGCTCCCGCGCCGACGCCGCCGCCCGCGCGGCCCAGCGCCGCAGCGACTCGGCCGTGCTGGGCACGGTCGGCCTCGAGGACACCTGAAGTTGATGTCCGAGCGAAGCCAGCGGCTTGGCCGGGCGGCAGAAACTGACATGCCGGGCGGGGGCGCCGGGTCCGCATGATCGTTCCGCTGCTCGTCGTCGCGGTGCTCCTCGTACCGGTCGCGGGCCTCTTCGCGGCCGCCGACGCGGCGCTCAACTCCGTCTCGCGGGCGCGGGTCGACGCGCTGGTGCGCGAAGGCCGCCCGGGAGCACGCACGCTGGCCAAGGTCGTCGACGACCGCCCGCGCCACGTCAACCTGCTCCTGCTGCTGCGCCTCACCGCGGAGACGGCGGCGACGGTGCTGGCCACGGTCGCGTTCGTGCGGATGTTCACGTCGGCGTGGCTGGGCGCGCTGACCGCCGCCGCGGTGATGGTGGTGGTGTCCTACGTGTTCATCGGCGTCGGGCCCCGCACGCTCGGCCGCCAGCACCCCTACCGCATCGGCATGGTGATCGCGGTGCCCGTGCGGGCGCTCGCGACGCTGCTCGGTCCGCTCACCCGCCTGCTCATCGTCATCGGCAACGCGCTCACCCCCGGGCAGGGCTTCCGGCAGGGGCCGTTCTCGTCCGAGGTCGAGCTGCGCGAGCTGGTGGACATGGCGAGCACGTCCGGCGTCGTCGACGAGGGCGAACGGCAGATGATCCACTCGGTGTTCGAGCTCGGCGACACGATCGCCCGCGAGGTCATGGTGCCCCGCCCGGACGTCGTGTGGACCGAGCACGACACGCCCGTCGAGAAGGTCGTGCGGCTGGCGCTCAAGAGCGGCTACTCGCGCCTTCCGGTGCTGGGCGAGGGCATCGACGACATCATCGGCGTCGCCTACCTCAAGGACCTCGTGCGCGCCCAGGCGGAGCGGGCGGACGCGGCGCTCGTCGATGTGATGCGCCGGGCGGTGTTCGTGCCCGACTCCAAGCGCGTCGACGAGCTGCTCAAGGAGATGCAGGCCGCGCGCAACCACATGGCGATCGTCGTGGACGAGTACGGCGGCACCGCGGGTGTCGTGACGATCGAGGACATCCTCGAGGAGATCGTCGGGGAGATCACCGACGAGTACGACACGGACGAGGTTCCCGACGTCCAGGAGGTCGACGACCGCACGCGCAGGCTCTCCGCCCGGCTGCCGGTCGAGGACCTTGAGGAGCTCTACCCTGCCCTCGGTGACCCGGACGGGCCCAACCTGCTGGCCGAGGTGCTGGCCGAGGCCGACGTCGACACGGTCGGCGGGCTGCTCGCGCAGCGGCTGGGCAAGGTGCCGCTGCCCGGCGCGGAGGCCGAGGTCGCGGGCCTGCTGCTGCGGGCGGAGGGCGGCAAGGACGCGCGCGGACGGCTGCGCATCACGTCGGTGCTGGTACAGGAGATCGAGCCGGTGGAGGAGCACGACAGTGCCGGAGCTTGACCCGGAGGACGCGAAGATCGTCACCTTGGCGCGCTCGGCGCGGGCCCGCGTCGGCGCGAGCGAGGGCGCGGCGGTGCGCGACACCGACGGCCGCACCTACGCCGCCGCCACCGTGGCGCTCCCGTCGCTCGCCCTCACGGCGCTGCAGGCGGCCGTCGCGGCCGCCGTGTCCAGCGGCGCGGACGGGCTGGAGGCCGCCGCCGTCGTCACCGCGTCCGGCGCCGTGGACGGCGCCTCCCTCGCCGCGGTGCGCGACCTCACCGCTAACGCCCCCGTCCTGCGCGCCGATCCCACGGGAACAGTGCTGGAAAGGATCACCACGTGACCCCGAAATACGACGTCGTCGTGGTCGGCGGCGGCATCGTCGGCCTCGCCACCGCCCATGCCGTGGCGCGCACTGGCCGGTCCGTGGCCGTCGTCGAGCGCGAGCAGCGCCTGGCCATGCACCAGACCGGGCGCAACTCCAACGTCATCCACTCCGGCCTCTACTACGCGCCCGGCGGGTTCAAGGCGCGGCTGGCCGTCGCCGGGTGCGCGGAGACCGTCGCGTTCTGCCGCGAGCACGACCTGCCGCACAAGGTGTGCGGCAAGCTCGTCGTCGCGACGGAGCCCGAGGAGCTGCCGCGGATGGCCGAGCTCGCCCGCCGCGGCGACGCCAACGGCGTGGAGAACCACGAGCTGGACCAGGCCGGGATGCGCGCGCACGAGCCGCACGTGCGGGGCATCGCCGCGCTGTGGGTGCCCTCGACCGGCATCTGCGACTACCGCCTCGTCGCGGAGAAGCTCGGCGAGCTCGTCACGAAGGAGGGCGGGGAGATCCACCTCGGGCGGTCGGTCACGGCGCTGGTCCGCCGCAGCGCCGACGTCGTGGTGCGCGGCGACGGGCCGGACCTGCTCGGCACCCAGGTGGTGGCGTGCGCGGGCCTGCGCTGCGACGAGCTGGCCCGCGCCTCCGGCGCCGACCCCGGCGTGCGGATCGTGCCGTTCCGTGGCGAGTACGCGGGGTTCTCCGACCGCGCGGCCGAGCTGGTGCGCGGGCTCATCTACCCGGTGCCCGACCCGGCGTTCCCGTTCCTCGGCGTGCACGCCACCCGCGGCATCGACGGGCACGTGCACGCGGGTCCCAACGCCGTGCTGGCGCTCGCCCGCGAGGGCTACGGCTGGGGCACGGTGAACCCGCGCGAGCTCCTCGCGACGCTCACCTACCCGGGCATGCTGCGCGTCGCGAGAAAGCACTGGCGCTACGGGCTCGGGGAGATGCGCCGCTCGCTGTCGAAGGCGGCGATGGTCAAGCAGATCCAGCGGATGCTGCCGGACGTGCGGGCCTCCGACCTGTCCCCCGCGGGCGCCGGGGTGCGCGCACAGGCCGTCAAGCCCGACGGCGCGCTGGTGGACGACTTCCTGTTCGTCGAGCAGGGCACCGGGCCCGGCGCGGTGCTGCACGTGCTCAACGCGCCCTCGCCCGCCGCCACCGCCGCCCTGCCGATCGGCCGGGAGATCCTCGAACGGCTCACCGGCGAGCGGCTGGGCGCGGCTTCGCCGCCCGTGCGCGGAAACCACTGCCATAGCGACGTTTTCCGCGCACGAGCCCGGAGGGCCCGATGACCTTCCCCGAGGTGCCGGACGGCTTCCGATCGGGGTTCGCGTGCTTCGTCGGACGGCCGAACGCGGGCAAGTCGACGCTGACCAACGCGCTGATCGGGTCCAAGATCGCGATCACCTCGTCGCGTCCGCAGACCACCCGGCACGCGATCCGCGGCATCCTGCACCGGCCGGACGCGCAGCTCGTCGTGATCGACACGCCCGGCCTGCACAAGCCGCGCACGCTGCTGGGCAGCAGGCTCAACGACGTCGTGCGCGAGACGTGGTCCGAGGTCGACGTGATCGGCTTCTGCGTGCCTGCCGACGTGCCGGTCGGCCGCGGCGACGAGTTCATCGTGAACGAGCTGACGGCCGTCGCGGGCCGCACGCCGGTGCTGGGCGTGGTCACCAAGACCGACCTCGCCGGGCCGGGGCAGGTCGCCGAGCGGCTCACCCAGCTCGCGGCGCTGATGGAGTTCGCCGAGGTCGTCCCGTGCTCGGCGGTTGACGGCTTCCAGGTGACGACGCTGGCCGACCTGCTCGTCGCCCGCCTCCCGGAAGGTCCGCCGCTCTACCCGGACGGCGAGCTGACCGACGAGCCGGAGGAGACGCTGGTCGCCGAGCTCATCCGCGAGGCGGCGCTGGAGGGCGTGCGCGACGAGCTGCCGCACTCGATCGCGGTGACGATCGACGAGATGGCCCCCCACGAGGGCCGCGAGGGCCTGCTCGACGTGCACGCCGTCATCCACGTCGAGCGCTCCAGCCAGAAGGGGATCGTGATCGGCAGGGGCGGCGAGCGGCTGCGTCAGGTCGGCACGGACTCCCGGCGGCAGATCGAGGCGCTCCTGGGCACACGGGTGTACCTCGACCTGCACGTGAAGATCACGAAGGACTGGCAGCGCGACCCGAAGCAGCTGCGGAAGCTCGGTTTCTAGTAGCCGCTGCTGGGGATCGAGCTGGCCACCGCCGCGAAAAAGATGACGATGAAGACGATGTAGGCGATGAACAGCAGCGTGAAGATGCCGCCGATGATGATGCCCGCGAGCGCGAGCCCGTCGCCGTCCTCGCCGGTCTTCTTGATCTGGCTGCGCGCCACGAACCCGAACACGAGCCCGAGCGGGGCAACGAGGATGCCGAACACCAGCGCGAGGATGGCCATCGTGTTGGTGCCGCGGGGCGCCGGGTAGGGCTGGCCGTAGCCGGGGTAGGGCGGCGGCTGCTGCGGGTAGCCGGGCTGGGGGTACCCGCCGCCGTACGCGCCCTGGTCGTGCGGCGCGCCGGGGTAGGGCTGCTGGCCGTACGGGTTCTGCTCGTAGCCGGGCTGCTGGCCGTACTGGTCGTAGCCGGGCTGGCCGTAGGCGCCTGGCTGGCCGTAGCCCTGCTGCGGGTACGGGTTCTGCTGCTCGTACCCGGGGGGCGGCGGGGCGTTCTTGCCCAGCGAGACGGTGTGGTCCTTCCCGTCGTCGGGCTGGTGCGGACTCGACATGGAGGACCCCCCTGCTTCGGCGTTCACCTGCGATCGTAGGCCCGGGACGTAGGCTTCCGGACATGGCCCTGTACCGCGACACCGGCGTCGTGCTGCGCGTGCAGAAGCTCGGCGAGGCCGACCGGATCATCACGATCCTCACCCGGCGGCACGGGAAGGTACGGACGGTCGCGAAGGGGGTGCGGCGCACCCGGTCGCGCTGGGGTGCGCGGCTGGAGCCGTTCAACCACGTCGACGTGCAGTGCTACACCGGGCGGTCGCTGGACGTCGTCACGCAGGCCGAGACCGTCGACGCGTTCGGCGTGGGACTGGTCGGCGACTACGCCCGGTACACGGCGGGGTGTGCGGTGCTGGAGACCGCCGACCGGCTCGTCGCCGAGGAGGGCGAGCCAGCGCTGCGGGTGTACCTGCTGGTCGTGGGGGCGGTCCGGGCGCTCGCGGGCCGGGAGCGGGACCCCTCGCTCGTGCTCGACGCGTTCTTCCTGCGCGCGATGACCCACGCGGGCTGGGCCCCCGCGATCAACGACTGCGCCCGCTGCGCCGAGCCCGGCCCGCACCCCGCGTTCAACGTGGCCGCCGGGGGAGCGGTGTGCGCGCGCTGCAGGCCACCGGGCTCGGTCACCCCGTCGCGGGAGACGTTCGTGCTGCTCGACGCGCTGCTGCACGGGGAGTGGGACGTCGCCGACGCCGCCGCGCCCGCCACCCGCCGCGACACCTCGGGCCTCGTCGCCGCGCACCTGCAGTGGCACCTGGAGCGCCAGCTGCGCTCCCTGCCGTACGTGGAACGACGCGTCGCTCCGTAGACCTCGCACACCTTTCGGCGTCCTCGCACGCGGTCGACCGTCTGCGAGGACGCCGCAACCTGTGCGAAGTCCGGCTGGTCGTAGGGTTCACTCCGTGCCCCTCCCGCCGCCGCCGCATCCGTCTGGTGCGCGGCCGCCGTCGATCCCGCGGGAGCTGGTGCCGCGGCACGTCGCGCTCGTCATGGACGGCAACGGGCGGTGGGCCAACGCGCGCGGGCTGCCGCGGATCGAGGGGCACCGGCGCGGCGAGGCGTCGCTCATGGACGTCGCGTGGGGGTGCCTGGAGATCGGCGTGCGGTGGCTGTCGGCCTACGCCTTCTCCACCGAGAACTGGAAGCGCAGCCCCGACGAGGTGCGCTTCCTCATGGGCTTCAACCGCGACGTGATCCGCCGCAGGGTCGACGAGCTGCACGCCCGCGGGGTGCGGGTGCGTTGGGCAGGGCGACGCCCACGGCTGTGGCGGTCGGTGATCAGGGAGCTGGAGGTCGCCGAGGAGAAGACCCGCGACAACGACCTGCTCACGCTCACCATGTGCGTCAACTACGGCGGCCGCGCGGAGATCGCCGACGCGGTCCGCGACATCGCCCGGCTGGTCGCCGCGGGCAAGCTCAAGCCCGACAAGATCGACGAGCGGACCATCGCCCGGCACCTGGACGAGCCGGAGATGCCCGACGTCGACCTGTTCGTCCGCAGCTCGGGCGAGCAGCGCACGTCCAACTTCCTGCTGTGGCAGTCTGCGTACGCCGAGATGGTCTTCCTCGACACCCTGTTCCCCGACTTCGACCGACGCCACATCTGGGAGGCGATCGAGATCTACGCGCGAAGGGACCGCCGGTTCGGCGGAGCAACCGACGCTCGCTCGTCGGGGCCGAGCATCGACACCGCTCGGCCGGACGCGTCGTGAAGACCTTGGAGACGGCCCGCGCGGCGCTGGAGCGCTACGTCGAGGTCACCGTCGACGACGACGGGGCGATCACGTTCCGCCACGGCGACGTCCCCTGCGCGCTGCAGGGGTTGGAGCTCGCCGAGGGCCTGCCGGTGCTCAGCCTGACGTGCGTGGTTGCCTGGGACCTGCCCGGGGAGGACGACATCCCCGCCAGGGTCGGCCTCCGCGCGGGCGAGGGCCTGTTCGGCACGCTCGGCGCCACGGCGGGCACCCACGGCTGGGACGTGACGCTGCGTTACGCGTTCCCGGCGGCCGGGCTGGGCGAGGCGGCGCTCGGCACGCTGCTCATGCTGGTGGTGAGCAACGCGTCGGCGGTGCGCGCGGAGCTCCTCTGAGCGGAGCTTGCGGAGCGAACGTCCACGCTGGCGGAGCTTGCGGAGCGAACGTCGGCGCTGACCATCCTCCGCAGCGCGGGTCGTGGATAGTCCATTATGCGAACTTCCGGCGGGTTGACCGGCCCGCCATCCTCGTGGCATGACGAACCCGGCACGCGCTTTCTGGAACCTCGGCGACTACTCCCGCCATCGGCGCCCTCATCGCCGCGATGGGCCCCGACCTCGTCCGCGCGGCGGGCGTCGGGCCGGGCCAGCGGGTTCTCGACATCGGCGCGGGCACCGGGAACGCGACCCTCCCCGCCGCCGCGGCGGGCGCCGTCGTGACCGGCGCCCTCGGATCTGCTCGGCCCCGCCGTCACGACGGAGCGGTCGCACGTCCGGCTCGCGTTCACCGGCGGACCGGCCGAGATCGTGGCCTACTACCGGGCGCACTTCCCGCCCGTGATCACGACGTTCGCCGCGCTCGACGACGACCAGGCCGCGCGGCTGCAGGCCGAGCTCGTCGAGCATTTCTCCGCGCCGGACGCCTACGACCTGGAGTATCTGACGGTGGTGGCGCGGCCGTCCGTCACGTCTCGGACAGGTGCACGACCGGCAGCTTCGACAGGTCGACGGGGCTGAGCTTGCCCGCCGCGCCGAGCACGTCGTTCTGCGTCTTCTGGATGCGGGCGTCGAGCAGTCCGGACAAGGCGTAGGCCACCCGGCCGAGTAGCCGGACGGTGGTGTCGTCGACCAGCGGGCGTGGCGTCGACACCACCGCGACCCCGGTGGGCCTGCCCTCGTTCGACTGCGCCACGCCGATGGTGAACGACTCGCGCGGGTTGACGTGCCGGGACGCGTAGTGGTCGCGCAGCTTGAGGACCATGCCGTGGAAGTCCGCCACGTCGCCGTCGAGATTCAGCTCGCCGAGGTCGTCCTTCGAGAGCACGTTCTGGCGCCCGGAGAAGCAGCGGGCGTAGCCGACGAGCGCACCGGTCCACAGCGCCTCGACGAACGCGGTGTCCGGCTGCGGCGGCGCGAGCGCGGTGACCAGGTGCTCGCAACAGCGCAGCACGTACTGGAGGTCCTCGAACACCGCGGCCTGCGCGGCGAGCTCGCCCGCTTCAGGGCCGTCGAACCTGCGAACCGTGGTGGGCGCCGTCGCGGTCATCCTGCGGACGCTAGTGGGCCCGCCCCGGTTCTGTCGTGTCGATCTGAGACGTGGAGCATTCCTGGCACATGCCGAAGATCTCCACGGTGTGCGCGATGTCGGAGAACCCGTGCCGGTCGGCGATCGCCTGCGCCCACCGCTCCACCTCCTCGCCCTCGATCTCGACGGCCGCGCCGCAGCGTCGGCACACGAGGTGGTGGTGGTGCTCGGCGCTGGCGCACCGGCGGTAGACGGCCTCGCCGGACGCCGTGCGCAGCACGTCGACCTCGCCGCCGTCGGCCAGCGCCTGCAACGTGCGGTACACGGTGGTGAGGCCGATCCCGTCGCCGTGGCGGCGCAGCTCCTCGTGGATCTCCTGGGCGGAGCGGAAGTCGTCGAGCCGGTCCAGCAGGGCGGAGACCGCGGCGCGCTGGCGGGTGGAGCGCAGGGCGCGCGTCACCGCGCTTCCTCGGCGTGCGCCACGGCGTCGACGACGATGTGCGCCAGGTGGTCGTCGACAAGCGAGTACACCACCTCGCGCCCCTGCCGCTCCCCGTGCACGACCCCGGCCGCCTTGAGGATGCGCAGGTGCTGGCTGACCAGCGGCTGCGCGACGCCGATCGCGTCCACGAGGTCGTGCACGCAGCGGCTGCCCTCCAGCAGCTGCAGGACGATCGCGATGCGCACCGGCGCCGCGAGCGCGCGCAGGAGGTCACCCGCCGCGACCAGCGTTGCGGCCGGGCGGACGGCGCCTGCGACAGTGGACATGACTGTCATTGTACGGACGTGGCATCCTCCCCCGGTGCTGCTCGTGTGCCGTTTCCAGCCCGCCGACGCCAGCGCTGATGTTGGCGCGTTCCGGGAGCGGGCACGCCGGGCGCTGGCCCTGCTCACCGCCGCGCCGGGATGCCTCGGCGGCGAGGTGGGGCGGTCGGTTGACGAGCCGTCGGCGTGGGTGCTGACCGTCCGGTTCGCCTCGGTCGACGCCTACCGGCGGGCGCTGTCGCCGTTCGACGTACGTGTGCACGTCGTGCCACTGCTGTCGGAGGCGGAGCCGGTGCCGTCGACCTTCGAGACGCTCGTCAGCGCGGTCGACGGAGTGGTGCGCGACCACGCGAGCCTCCTCACGGACGGGTGAGCGACGGCCGTTAGGGTCGGCCACCATGGCAACGGCTCTCATCACTGGCGGCAACACGGGGCTGGGCGCCGCGTTCGCGCGGCGGCTCGCTGCCGACGGCCACGACCTCGTCCTCGTCGCCCGCGACAAGGACCGGCTCGAGGAGACCGCCCAGCAGCTGCGGACGGCACACCGGGTGCGGGTCGAGGTGCTGCCCGCGGACCTGGCGGTGGCGGGCGAGCGCGCGCTGGTCGAGGAGCGGCTGGCCGACGCGTCCGCGCCGGTGGACATGCTCGTGAACAACGCGGGCACGATCGTGCGGGACCTGTTCGACGAGGCGTCGATGGACGCGCTGCAGGAGGAGCACGACGTCAACGTCACCTCGGTGTTGCGGCTCACCCGCGCCGCGCTGCCCGGGATGATCGAGCGGGGCCGCGGCGCCGTGGTGAACGTCGGGAGCTTCGCGGGCTACCTCGCCCCCGCTGGGTGGGCCTACGCGGCAGGGAAGGCCTGGGTGCTGAGCTTCACCGACACCATCGCCGCTTCGCTGCAGGACACCGGCGTGCGGGCGATCGCGCTCGCGGTGGGCTCGGTCAAGACGGGCTACCACGAGCGCAACAGCCTGCCGACGGGACGCTCGCCGCTGTGGCTGGATCCCGACGCGGTGGTCGACCGCTGCCTCGCCGACCTCGCCCGCGGCCGCGCCGTCAGCGTGCCGGGGCCGATCTACCGCACGGTGGTGGAGGCGCTCGAGCTGCCGCGCAAGGCGCTGCGCGGGGTGTCCCGGCTGGCCCGGCGCAACCGCGAGCGCGGGGTCGCCCGCGGCGGGGCGGAGGCGACCATCCCCCTGCGCTGAGGACGGCGGCCCGGACGAGCCCGCCGGACGGCCTGCCTGCGCGACGGCAGGCGATCGGCCCGGCGCGCGATGGCAGGCGGTCGGCCCGGCACGCGACGGCAGGCGGTCGGCCCGGCACGCGACGGCAGGCGGTCGGCCCGGCACGCGACGGCAGGCGGTCGGCCCTGCGGCGAGCCCCGCGCCGCTTCGCAGACCGATGGCGCACGTCGCAGGGTCCTGGGGGTCTGCGAGGTGAGGGTCCGGTCTGCGAGGGCCGCAGTCGGCCCCGCTTACGGGCTCGCGGCGCCGCCTGGGACGGCGCGGTTCGGGCGGACGGCGCGGTCCGGCGCGCACTTCGCGGTCCGGGGTGGTGCGGGCGGACGTCGCGGTGGGTCCCGTGTCCGGCCGCCCGCGGCCGCCTCGGCCGCCTCGCAGACCGACGGTGCACGTCGCAGGATCCCCGGGGTTTGCGAGGCGTCGGTCCGGTCTGCGAAGACGTGCGGGTATCGCCAATCGGCCACGCCGACCTGGGTCGCGCGCGCATCCTGCTCGGCATGGACCCGTTTCACGCAGGCGTGAACCACCGGCACGTGCTGCTCGCCGCGGGCGTCACCGAGCGCGAGCTGCGGGTGCGGCGCCGCGCGGGCGAGATCACCGCGGTCCGCCCAGGCGCCTACGTCGTCGACGACCTGACGGCGGATGGGGTCCTCCGGCACCGCTTCGCCGTCCATGCGGCGGCGGCATGCCTCGGTGCGGGCTCGGTGATCAGCCACGGGTCGGCCGCCGTGCTCCACGGCCTGCCGCTCTGGGCCACCCGACTCGACCGTGTGCACGCCACGCGAGACCGCCGTTCCGGCGCCCGCACCAGCAGGCACGTCCATCTGCACGCGGCGGCGTTGGATGCGGACGAGGTCGTCGCCGTCGACGGGGTGCTCGTCACCACGCTCCCACGCACGCTGGTCGACCTCGGCAGAACGCTGCCCTTCGAGCAGGCGCTCGTGCCCGCCGATGCCGCGCTGCACACCCATCGCGTCACTCGTGCCGAGATCGACGAGGCGCTGGACCGCGCGACCGGACGACCGGGCAACGCCGCGGCGCGGCAGGTGCTGGCCTTCGCCCGGCCGGGCGCGATGAACCCGGGCGAGACCCGAAGCAGGCTGGCGATCCATCGGGCGGGGCTACCACCGCCCGTGCTCCAGCACGAGATCCGCACGGCAGGTGGCCTCTTCCTCGGCCAAGCCGACTTCTGGTGGGAGGCGTTCGACACGGTTGGCGAGTTCGACGGCCGCATCAAGTACGGCCGTCTGCTGCGCCCCGGCCAGAATCCCGGTGACGTGGTCTTCGCCGAGAAGCTGCGGGAGGACGCCATGCGTGCCGACGGCCGTGGCGTGGTGCGTTGGACCTGGTGGGAGATCGGCCGGTTCGACGAGGTCGAGCGTCGGATCCGCGCGACCTTCGCCCGCCAGCGCCGCTGACCGCCGCCGACCACGGTCGCATAGGCGGAGGCGCATCGGCGATGCCGTCCGGTCCGCCGGTCGTCCTCGCAGACCGGGCCTGCGCTTCGCAGGGTCCGGGGGGTCTGCGAGGTGGCGGTGGGGTCTGCGAGGGGCGAGGCTGAGCCGCGAGCCGCGAGCCGCGAGCCGCGAGCCGCGAGCCGCGAGCCGGCGACGGCGTGGCCAGCTGGAGCGCGGGCACCCGCGAGGCTGGAGCGCGGGCACCCGCGAGGCGGGGTGGGGGCGTTGGCCGCTCGGGTGCGGTCGGCTGGGTGCGGTCGCGGGGTGGCGGGGCTGCTTCGCAGACCGGGCCTGCGCTTCGCAGAGTCCGGGGGGTCTGCGAGGTGGCGGTGGGGTCTGCGAGGGCGCGGTTGGGGTGCGAGCCGCGAAGTCGGGAGTCGGTGCGGGCGTGGCTGGCGGGGGCGCGGGCGCCCGCGAAGCGGGTGCGGGTGTCGGCCGCGAGACCGCGCGGTCCGGGGTCGGCTGGGGCGCGGCTGGCGGAGCGGGGACGGGACGGGACGGCAGGCGGGGCCGCTCGGGGAGGGCGGGCTTGCGGTCGGGCGGTCGGGGTGGTCGTGGCGCGGTCGTGCGGTCGGGTGGGCGTGCGGTCGTGCGGTCGTGCGGTCGGGTGGGCGTGCGGTCGGGTGGGCGTGCGGTCGGTGGTCGTGCGGTCGGGTGGGCGTGCGGTCGGGTGGTCGGGCGGTCGGGTGGGCCGGTGGTCGGGCTCGCGGTCGGGCGGAACCTCCGGTCGTCGCGGCCTGGGGCGGCGGGCGGCCCGCGGTGCATCTCTGAAGGCGCGGGGCCGCCGCGATCTCGGTTGCCGAGCGCGGCCGGTACGCTCGACACTTCGTCCAACCCTTCGTCGTGGAGTGTCGTCCGTGGCCAGCAAAGCCTCTTCCGCCAAGATCGAGACCATCGTTGCGCTGGCCAAGCGCCGAGGGTTCGTCTTCGCGTCGGGTGAGATCTACGGCGGTACGCGGTCGGCGTGGGACTACGGCCCGCTGGGCGTCGAGCTCAAGGAGAACATCAAGCGGCAGTGGTGGAAGGCGATGGTCACCGGCCGCGAGGACGTGGTCGGCCTCGACTCGTCGGTGATCCTCCCGCGCCAGGTCTGGGTAGCGTCGGGCCACCTGAACGCGTTCCACGACCCGCTGGTGGAGTGCACGAACTGCCACAAGCGGTACCGGGCCGACCAGCTCGCCGAGGAGTTCACCGAGCGCACCGGCAAGGAGACCGCCGAGGGCGACCTGTCCGAGATCCCCTGCCCCAACTGCGGCATGCGCGGCCACTACACCGAGCCGCGCGACTTCAACATGATGCTCAAGACCTACCTCGGCCCCGTCGAGTCCGAGGAGGGCCTGCACTACCTGCGGCCCGAGACCGCGCAGGGCATCTTCGTGAACTTCCTCAACGTGCAGACCACCTCGCGGCGCAAGCCCCCGTTCGGCATCGGCCAGATGGGCAAGAGCTTCCGCAACGAGATCACGCCCGGCAACTTCATCTTCCGCACCCGCGAGTTCGAGCAGATGGAGATGGAGTACTTCGTCGAGCCGGGCACCGACGAGGAGCTGCACCAGTACTGGATCGACGAGCGCACCCGCTGGTACGTCGACCTCGGCATCGACCCGGAGAACCTCCGCCAGTACGAGCACCCCAAGGAGAAGCTCTCCCACTACTCGAAGCGCACGGTCGACATCGAGTTCCGCTTCGGCTTCACCGGCCAGGAGTGGGGTGAGCTGGAGGGCATCGCGAACCGCACCGACTTCGACCTCACCACGCACTCCAACCACTCCGGCGTCGACCTGTCGTTCTACGACCAGGCCACCGAGTCGCGGTACCGGCCGTACGTGATCGAGCCCGCGGCGGGCGTCGGCCGGTCGATGATGGCGTTCCTCATCGAGGCGTACACGGTGGACCAGGCGCCCAACGCCAAGGGCGGCGTCGACGAGCGCGTCTCGCTGAAGCTCGACCGGCGTCTCGCGCCCGTCAAGGCCGCGGTGCTGCCGCTCTCGCGCAACGCCGACCTCTCGCCCAAGGCCCGCGACCTCGCCGCCGCGCTGCGCAGGCACTGGAACGTCGAGTTCGACGACGCGGGCGCGATCGGCCGCCGCTACCGCCGCCAGGACGAGATCGGCACGCCCTTCTGCCTGACCGTCGACTTCGACACCCTGAACGACCAGGCTGTCACGGTGCGTGAGCGCGACTCGATGACCCAGGAGCGGGTGGCGCTCGACCAGGTGGAGCCCTACCTCGCGGCGCGGCTCGTCGGCTGCTGACCGGTCCGGCGGACGTCGGGACCTGACATCTGTCACGGGCCGGTCGTGACGGTCGGGCTGGGCGTGCGCCGCCGCCCCGCGACAGCCTTGAGCCATGCAGGAGGTGTTGACGGGGGCCGCGGTCGCGCTGCGCGGCCTGCACCGTAGATACGGGAGCGTGCGCGCGGTCGACGGGGTGGACCTGACGATCGCGCCGGGCGAGGTGGTGGCGCTGCTCGGCCCGAACGGGGCGGGCAAGTCCACCGCGATCGACATGATGCTGGGCCTCACCCGGCCCGACCGGGGCGAGGTCAGCGTCTTCGGCCGCACGCCGCGGCGGGCGGTCGCGGAGGGGCTCGTCGGGGCGATGCTGCAGTCGGGCGGCCTGCCCGACGACATCACCGCGGGCGAGGTCGTCCGCCTCATGGCCGCGCTCTTCCCCCAGCCGCTGCCGCCGGGCGAGGCGCTGGAGCGGGCGGGCGTCGCCGACGTCGCCAAGCAGCGGTTCGTGCGGCTGTCCGGCGGCCAGAAGCAGCGGGTGCGGTTCGCCGCCGCGCTGGTCTGCGACCCGGACCTCCTCGTGCTGGACGAGCCGACCGTCGCGATGGACGTCCAGGCGCGCCGCGAGTTCTGGGCGGCGATGCGCGGCTACACCGCGACCGGCCGCACGGTGCTGTTCGCGACGCACTACCTCGCGGAGGCCGAGGAGTTCGCCGACCGCGTGGTGCTGCTGCGCGCGGGCCGGGTGGTCGCCGACGGCAGCGTCGCGCAGGTGCGCGCCCTGGCCGCGGGCCGCGTGGTCTCGGCGAGCGTGCCGTGCCCGGACCTGGCCAGGTTGGGGACGTTGCCGGGGGTGACGGGTGTGCGCGTCGACGACATGGCCCGCCCGACCCCGCGCATCCACCTGAGCTGCGACGACTCCGACCTGGCCCTCCGCGCGCTGCTCGCGACCTGCCCCGTGGCGGCCGACATCGAGATCGTCGCGCACGGCCTGGAAGACGCGTTCGTCAAGCTGACCGGGAGCTGAGATGGGATATCTGCTCGTCTCCGAGGTGCGCAGGATGTTCCGCGCACCGCGGTTTGTGATCTTCACGGTGGGCCTGCCGCTGGTCTACTTCCTGATCTTCTCGGGGATCTACGCGCAAGGAGCAGAAAGCGGCGTGGTCGTCGTGGTGCTCATGGTGATGATGGCGGCGTTCGGCGCGATCTCGGCGTCGATCAGCGTGGGCGGCCGGGTGGCCACCGAGCGGGGCATCGGCTGGAACCGCAGGCTGCGCCTGACCCCGCTGCCGGGCTGGGGCTACCTCGCGGTGAAGGCGGCCGCAGCGATGATCGTGGTGCTGCCCGCGCTGGTGCTCGTGTTCGCCGTCGCGGCCGTGGTCAAGGGCGTCGACCTCGACCTCGGCACCTGGCTGCGCGTGCTGCTCACCGCCTGGCTCGGCGTGCTGCCGTTCGCGGCGGTCGGGCTGCTCATCGGCATGGCGGCGACCCCCGACTCCGCCCAGAGCATGTCCACCGTGACCATGCTCCTGTTCTCCATCCTGGGCGGCGTTCTCATTCCCGCGCAGGTGCTGCCCGCCGCGATGGTGGCGGTCGCGAAGTTCCTGCCCAGCTACTGGATCGTCGCCGAGACGATGGGCCAGGCGTTCGGCGCGGGCGTCGACGTCGAGGGTGTGCTGGTGATGCTGGCCTGGCTGGTCGTCGTCGGCGCGCTCGTGGCTGTGAGGTATCGCCGTGACGCACTGCGGGTCTGAGCCGGTTAGCGTGGCCGCCGTGGGGAAGCGGACGTCCGACCTCGCTGGCCTGCCCCGCCGCCGGTGGTACGTCATGGCGGCGGGCTGGTCGCTGCTGCTGATCGGGCCCGCGGCGGTGGCGCTCACGGCCGACGCGGGTTGGCCGTCGCGGCTGCTGCTCGTGCTGCCCGTGATCGGGTACGCCGCCTGCTACGTGTTCGGGGTCTACGAGGCGGCCACGCGCGGGTCGTGGGCGGTCTCGGCAGGCGTGTTGGTCGCGATGGCGGCGTGCTTCGTGGCGCTCGCCGCCGAAGGCAGCGGGGTCTACGCCGTCGCCTTCCTGGTCGTCGCGGCGATCATGCTTCTGCCGGGCCGGTGGGGGACGGTCGGCGCGTTCGGCGCCTCGGCGACGGCGGTGCTCGCCGTCTGGCTGCTCACCAATCAGCTCAGCTGGGGCGACGTGATCGGCACGGCGGCGGTCTGCGTGGCGCAGATCGGCATGTTCGCGGTGATCAGGATGAACGGGCAGCTGCGCGCGGCGCGGGAGGAGCTCGCGGAGATGGCGGTGACGGCCGAGCGGGAGCGGATGGCACGCGACCTGCACGACGTGCTGGGCCACAGCCTCACCACCATCACGGTCAAGGCGGGGCTGGCCAGGCGGCTGCTGGAGGCGGGTGAGCACGGTCGGGCGGCCGAGGAGGTGGCCAACGTCGAACGCCTGGGTCGGCTGGCGCTCTCGGACGTGCGCGCGACCGTCTCGGCGAACCGCGTGACCTCACTGCCCCGCGAGCTCGCGGGGGCCGCCGAGGCGCTGCGGGCGGCCGGGATCGCGGCCGACCTGCCGCACGCGGTGGACGACGTGCCCGCCGAGCGGCGGGAGGTGTTCGCGTACGTGGTGCGCGAGGGGATCACCAACACCATCCGGCACAGCGGGGCGAGCCGGTGCACGGTGCTGCTGACGCCGACGTCCGTCGAGATCGTCGACGACGGGGTCGGCAGCCCGACCGGCACCCCGTCCGGCAACGGGATCCGGGGCCTGACCGAGCGGCTGGCCGCGATCGGCGGGTGGGTCGACGCCGGGCCGACGGAGTCGGGGGGCTACCGCCTGCGCGCCGAATGCCTGCCGACGCGGAAGGCGGCGCGGGCGTGATCCGGGTGCTGCTGGCCGACGACCAGGCGCTGGTGCGCGGCGCGCTGGCCGCCATGCTCGGGCTGGAGAGCGACATCGAGGTCGTCGCGCAGGTCGGGTCGGGCGCGGAGGTGGTGGCCGCCGCGACCGCGCACCAGGCCGACGTCGCGCTGCTCGACGTCCAGATGCCCGGCGGCGACGGGCTCGACGCCGCCGCGGCCCTGCACGCCGCGCTGCCATCGTGCCGGATCGTCATCCTCACGACGTTCGGCCGCCCCGGCTACCTCGCCAGGGCGATGCGCGCGGGGGCGTCCGGGTTCGTGGTGAAGGACGCGCCGCCCGAGCAGCTCGTCGACGCCGTCCGGCGGGTGCACGCGGGCCTGCGGGTGGTCGACCCCGTGCTCGCCGCCGAGTCGCTCTCGACGGGGGCGAGCCCGCTCACCGACCGCGAGCGCGACGTCCTGCGCGCCGCCGCCGACGGGGCCACGGTGGCCGCCGTCGCGGCCAGGCTGCATCTTTCGGAGGGCACGGTGCGCAACCACCTGTCCGCGGCGATCGGCAAGACCACCGCCCGCACCCGCGCCGAGGCCGTGCGCCTCGCCGACGAGCGCGGCTGGCTCTGACCCCGTGCGCGGAAAACGTCGTGGGAACAGTGTTATCCGCGCACGGGAGGTGACCGGAGGCATGACCTCTGGCACCCGAAGGCATGCCCCCGCGCGGCCGTGCTCAGTCGGCGGCCTCCTCCGGCTCGGCCACCCACGCCGAGAACACCGGGAGCCCCGACCACGGGCTCTCCCCGTCGGCGACGGCGCTCGCCACGACGGCATAGGGGCGGTCGAACCGCAGCAGGGCGTCGCGCTGCAGACCCGGCTGCGGCGGGCGGAAGCCGAGCCGCACCGCCAGCACCGTCACCGCCGCCGCCTCGAAGCCGACGCGGTGGTAGCGCGCCGTCGCCGACTGCCGCGCCTCCCAGTCGCCCGCGTCGAAGAGCCGACCCAACACGGCCGCCGCCTCGGCGAACCCGAAGGACGGCGGACTCAGCTCGTGCTCGGAGGTGGCCGACCAGGCGGGCAGCACCGCCGCCCAACGCTCCTCCCGGTGCTCGCCGTCGGACTCCGTGATCGTCCACGCGTGGCCGTCTCCGATCGCGAGGTCGAAGAGCGAGCGGCGTTCGATCCGGTGGCCCGCGAGGTCGTGCGCCGCGGCCAGCACCCGGTCGGCGGGGACGTCCGGAGCGGCGATCACCGACGTCACGACGAGCCCCTCGGACCGGGCACGGTGCAGCGCGACGTCGCCGACGTCGGGGTTCCGGACGATCGCGCACTCGTGGCCGCGCTCGGGCGTGCGCAGAACGGTGGTCACCCGGTCCCGCCAGCCCGAGCGGAACGCGTCGGCCCCCGCCGTGTCGAAGGGCGCCGACCAGCTGACCCGCGTGGCGAGCGCGCTGGCCAGCACGCACGACCAGCCCTTCGCCACGTCGAGCGGGAAAGTCTCGATCAACCCGAAGGTGTGCTCGCGCGCCCAGGAGTCGGCCTCGGCCTGGCTCGGGACCGGGCCGCGTTCCACAGCGTCGGGAAGCCCGGACACCCAGCGCTCGGCGGCGGCGGTCGGGGTGTCCTGCGTCCACGCGGCGGCGGCCGCGGCCACGACCGGGTGTGGCCGGTCGAGCAGCCGTCGCGCGTACCCGGCCGCCTCGGGCGCGGGCATGCCCAGGACTGCCGCCAGCCGTTCCGCCTCCGCGCCCTCGGCGGCCTCCGCGACCAGCGCGAGCACCAGCCAGGCACCCAGCGGGGACCCGACGTGATGGCCTGCGCCGACCGCGGCGTGGAACCGCCGCGCATAGGCGGCCACGGCCGCACCCAACGTCGGAGACGCCACAGTGGTCATGCCTCCCAGTGTGCGCGCGGGTGCCCGTCCGCCCGATGGTTACCCTGGCTGCGTGGACGGTGACCTGCGGACCCTGGGAACGGCGCTGCGCGCGCTCGCACGCGACGGGGTGGGGGTCGTGCGGGTGTTGGACCGCCACGGGTTCGGCACGGTCGAGAGCGGCCAGCTTCTGGCGGGCTCGGCGTCCGGCACGGTCGCGGGGGTGCTGTACCGCGGCGCGCTCGACGGCGTCGCGGTCCCGCTCGTCGCCGCGGCCGCCGCCGCACCGCAGACCCGCGACGCGCACGTCGGCGACCACGACGCGCTGGCCGCGGGCCTGGCGTGCGCGGGCGGCGCCACCCTGCTCGGCCACCCGCTGCCCGCCGACCGCGCCGAGGCGCTGGGCGCGGCCCTGGAGCGGGGCACCCCTGCCGCGCTGGTCTCCACGCCCGACGGCGCCGCCGCGCTGGTGCTCGCGGGGCCGGAGCTGGGCGAGGTCACCGGCGGCCTCGGGTCGGCGGAGCTCGACGTGGCCGCCGCCGACGCCGCACGCAGGCTGCTGCGCCGCGGCGCGACCGTCACCGAGCGCACCGACGCCGTGTTGATCGACGTCTGGGTGCCCGTGCCCTCGGTGCTCGTCGTCGGAGCGGGCGTGATCGGCACGGCGCTCGCCGAGCAGGCCGCCTTGCTCGGCTGGACGTCGCGCTTCGTCACCGACCTCGACGAGACCGTCGCCGCCGTCGCCGCCTTCACCGACGCCGACGTCCTCGTGCTGCTCGACCACGACCCCGCCTTCGACGCCGCGCTGATCGCCGGACTGCGCGGCGAGCGCGGGTTCATCGGCGCGCTCGGCTCCCGGCACACCCAGGCCGAACGCCGGGAGCGGCTGCTCGCGGCGGGCCTCACCCACGACGAGCTGGCCCGGCTCTACGGGCCGGTCGGGCTCGACCTCGGCGCCCGCACCGCCGCCGAGACGGCCGTGTCGATCGTCGCGCAGGTCATCGCGGTGCGCGGGGGCCGAGCGGGCGCCGCGCTCGCCGGTTCCACGAGCCGCATCGGCGGATGAGAGCGGTGGCAGTTCGGGGTGTGCGGTGACCGCCACCTGCTCCGCCCCGCCCCGGCGGGCGCACTGGGTGCTGCGGGTCGTGCTCGGCGCCGTCCTCATGGCGCTGTTCGTGGTGGGCGGCACCGCCTTCCGGGTGTGGGAGGTCGCGCGCCTCGACGACCGGCAGCCCGCCGACGCCGTGGTCGTGCTCGGCGCCGCGCAGTACGACGGCCAGCCCAGCTCGATCTTCGCCGCGCGGCTGAGGCACGCCGCCGCGCTCTACGACGACAAGCTCGCGCCCCGCATCGTCACCACCGGCGGCGGGCGCCCCGGCGACGCGTACACGGAGGCCGAGGCCGGACGCCGCTACCTGATCAAGCTCGGCGTGCCAGCCTCCGCAGTGGTCGCGGTGCCGGTCGGCACCGACACGCTCGGCAGCCTCCAGGCCGTCGCCGCCCGCGCCGACCACGACGGGTGGAACCGCGCGCTGATCGTCTCCGATCCCTGGCACTCCCTGCGTGCCCGGCAGATGGCCCGCGACAGCGGCCTGACGGCCTGGACCTCGCCCACCCGCTCCGGCCCGGTCGTCCAGACCCGGGA
The DNA here is from genome assembly GCA_963750095.1 of uncultured Actinomycetota bacterium. GTDB lineage: Bacteria > Actinomycetota > Actinomycetes > Mycobacteriales > Pseudonocardiaceae > Pseudonocardia. The sequence continues at coordinate 203,696 of CAVVPJ010000005.1, forward strand.
GACGCAGGCGCGCTACATCGTCCGCGAGACCGGCGCGATGCTGTACTACACGCTCACCCACGCCTCCGTGGACACCGAGACGTCGGGCCTGGGGTGACGGCCCGCGTCGATCTCTACGGCGAGCACGACCGGGAACGGCTCGTCGCCGAGCCCGCGAAGTACCCCGGCCGCCGCGACCGGCGCAGCCCGTTCTCCCGCGACCGCGCCCGCGTGCTGCACTCCGCCGCCCTGCGGCGGCTCGCCGGCAAGACGCAGGTGGTCGGGCCGGGGGAGGGCGCCGAGCTCAGCGGGGCGCCGCGCACGCGGCTCACGCACTCGCTGGAGGTCGCCCAGATCGGGCGGGGCATCGCCGAGGACCTGGGCTGCGACCCCGACGTCGTCGACACCGCGGGGCTCGCCCACGACATCGGCCACCCGCCGTTCGGGCACAACGGCGAGCGCGCGCTCGACGAGCTCGGCGCGGCCTGCGGCGGCTTCGAGGGCAACGCGCAGACGTTGCGGATCCTCACCCGGCTGGAGCTGAAGGTCGCGGGCGGCGGCCTGAACCTGACGCGGGCCTCGCTCGACGCCGCCTGCAAGTACCCCTGGGTCCGCGCGGCGGGGGAGCGCAAGTACGGCGCCTACCCCGCGGACGCCGCCGTCTTCGCCTGGGTCCGCGACGGCGCGCCCGGGCGCCGTCGATGCCTCGAGGCGCAGGTCATGGACTGGGCCGACGACGTGGCGTATTCCGTGCACGACGTCGAGGACGGCGTCGTCTCGGGTCGCATCGACCTCGCGGCGCTCCGCGACGCGGCCGAGCGCGACGTGCTCGTCGACCTCGCGGCACGGCACTTCGGCGGCGACCCCGGCGCCCTGCGGGAGGCGGGGCGCGAGCTGTCGGCGCTGCCCGTCGTCGCGGCGGTGCGGGTGGCGGGCACGACCACGGTCGCGGGCCAGCTCGCGCTCAAGCGGCTGACCAGTGAGCTGGTGGGCCGGTTCGTCCTGGCCGCCACCGACGCGACCCACGAGCGGTACGGGGAGGGGCCGCTCGCCCGTTACGCCGCCGACCTCGTCGTGCCCGCGCGGGCGGGCGCCGAGGTGGCGCTGCTGAAGGCGGTGGCGCTGCGCTACGTCATGCGCGACCCGGACCGCCTCGCGATGCAGGCCCGCCAGCGCGAGCTGCTCGCCGAGCTGGCCTGTGCCCTGCTCGCCAAGGCCCCGGACGCGCTGGACCCGGCGTTCGCCCAGGCCTGGGCCGAGGCGCCGGACGACCAGGCCCGGCTGCGGGTGGTGCTCGACCAGGTGGCGCTGCTGACCGACCAGCAGGCCGTCGCCCGCCACCGCAGCGTCGTCCCCGGGTGATAGGGATCGCGCATGGGCACTGAGGAGAACAAGGCCGTCGTCCGCGAGTTCGACGAGATCGGCGACGGTGGCGGCGACCTGTCCCGCCTCGACGTGCTGTGCGACCCGGAGATGGTCAACCACGCGCTCGCCCCTGGCCGCCCGCCGGGCCTGGCTGGCACCCGGGAGTTCCTGACGACGGCGCGCCGCCACCAGCACCCCGGCCGCTGGGTGGAGTCGTTCGTCGTGGCCGAGGGCGACATGGTGGTGCAGTTCGGCCGCCGGGAGCTTTCGTGGCCGGGCGGCGCGTTCCGCGGGTTCGACGTCCCGGCGGGCACCTGCACCCGCGACGTCGCCTTCGCCTACCGGCTGCGTGACGGCCGCATCGTCGAACGCTGGGCGATCCGCGACGACCTGGCGATGCTCCAGCAGCTCGGCGCGGTGTGACCCGCGTCTCGGTCCGTCACAGGCCGCGAGCCCGTGTCGTCTCCGGGGTGACCCCACCTGATGGAGGAGACATGGCACGCATCCCCGCCGTTCCCGAGGCCCAGGCCGGAGTGCTCGGGCGGCTCGTCTACCGCTACGCCCGCCGCCGGTACGGCGCGGTGCCCGAACCCATCGCGGTGTCCCGGCACAGCCCGCGGCTGTTCTGGGCGAGCGTGGTCGCCGAGAGCGCCAACGAGATGGCGGCGGGCGTCCTGCCGAAGCGGCTGCGCCAGCTCGCCGTCTACCGCACGGCGACGGTCGTCGGCTGCTCGTGGTGCGTCGACTTCGGCACGATGCTCCAGCGCCTCGACGGCCTGGACGTCGACCGGCTCCAACACATCGACGAGTACGCCACGAGCCCGCTGTACACCGACGACGAGCGCCTCGCGCTGGCCTACGCGGACGCGATGACCGCGCAGCCCATGACCGTCACCGACGACCAGGTCGCGGCACTGGAGCGGTCGCTAGGGCGCGCCGGGCTCGTCGAGCTCACGCACGCGATCGCGCTGGAGAACATGCGCGGCCGCGCCAACAGCGCCCTCGGGATCACCGACCAGGGCTTCGACGCGGCATGTCGGGTACGCGCAGCTTCCCGGGGTTGAGCACCCCGTGGAAGGCGGCGATGCGGTCGTCGCGGAGGGTGATGGCCGTGACCGAGGCGGGCAGGCCGCCCGCGGCGGGCAGGAACAGCCCGGGCTCGCCGTTGACGAGCACCGGCCGCGCCGCGAGGAACGCGTCCCGCCCGTAGCGGGCCATGAGGCCGAGCAGCAGCCGGGCCACCTTGTCCGCGCCGACCACCGGGCGGCGGGCCGCGGGCACCCGGCCGTCGCTGTCGTTCACCAGCACGGCGTCCGGATGCAGCAGGGCGACGAGCGCGTCGAGGTCGGCGCGGGCGAGCGCGTCGCTGAAGCGGGCGAGCGCGGCCTCCTGCCGCGCCGAGCGCGCCGCCGGGGGCGGGGGGTCCTCGGCGACGATGCGGCGGGCGCGGACGGCGTGCTGGCGGGCGGCGGCGGGCGAGCAGCGCAGCACGTCGGCGATCGCGGCGAACGGCAGGTCCATCGCGTCGTGCAGGACGAACGCCACCCGCTGCGGCGGCGTGAGCCGCTCCAGCACGACCATCGCCGCCATGCGCACCGACTCGTCGCGCACCACGGTGGCGAGCGGTCCGTCGTCGTCCGGGGTGGTGACCAGCGGCTCGGGCAGCCACGGGCCGACGTAGCGCTCGCGGCGCACGGCCGCGGACCGCAGCCGGTCGAGGCACACCCTCCCGACGACGGTCGTGAGCCACGCGCGCTCGTCGCGCAGCCCGGCGCGGGCGTCGGCGTCGAGGGCGTTCCAGCGCAGCCAGGCCTCCTGCACGGCGTCCTCGGCGTCGGCGAGCGACCCGGTGATCCGGTACCCGACGCGCAGCAGGTGCGGGCGGTGCTCCTCGAACGCCTCCACGGTGCCGACGCTAGCCGTGAGTGGAAACAGCGGCCATGGCCGCTGTTTCCACTCACGGCAGGGGCTGCGCCGGGCAGGCGACGAGCACGCGGGCGATGGCGTCGCGCTCGGCGGCGGTCACCCACAGCCGGTAGCGCGTCTTCACCGCCACCTGCCGCGCCACGTAGGCGCAGCGGTAGCCCTTCGCGGGCGGCAGCCAGGTGGCGGCGTCGCCGTCGCCCTTGGACTGGTTGGTGGGCCCGTCGACGGCGAGCAGGTTGCCCAGGTCGGTGGCCAGCAGCTCGCGGGTGGTCGCGTCGAGCTGCTGCGCGCCCGTCTGCCACGCGTCCGACAGCGCGACGACGTGGTCGATCTGCACCGCCGCGCTCGTGCCCTGGCCGCGGGTGAACGCGATCGTCGCGCCGGTGTAGGGGTCGCGCAGGGTGCCCGACAGCACGACGCACGGCCGCGTCGCCTGCTTGAACCGGACCCCGGTCAGGTCCCTGGCGAGCACCTGGTTGCGCTGGTCGCAGCCGTTGTGGTCGGTGTCGGCCCACGCCGGGCCGAACTGGTCGCGGGAGTAGCCGGTCTTCGGCGCGCGGCCCTTCACCGCCAGCCGAGCCAGCGCGGCGGCCGCGGTGCCCTGCGGCGGAGCAACGGTCGTGGTCGGCGGGGGCGCCTTCGGCGGCACCGGGACCGTCACCGCTGGCGCCACCGCGCACGCGGCCACCACGACCGCCACCGTCGCCACGGCCACGCCCGCCGCCACGACCCACCGCATCCGCACCGCGACAGGATGCCGTCGACCGCCGCGCCCGCCCGGCGCCCGCGGGGGAGTGTCGGCGCAGAGTCCTAGACTTCACCCCGTGGCGGGACGCATCCGGGACAGCGACATCGCCGCGGTCCGCGACCGGGTCCGGATCGACGAGGTGATCGGCGAGTACGTCGCGCTGCGCTCCGCGGGCGCGGGCACGCAGAAGGGCCTGTGCCCGTTCCACGACGAGAAGACCCCCTCGTTCACCGTGCGCCCGAGCCACGGCACCTTCCACTGCTTCGGCTGCGCCGAGCACGGCGACGCGATCGCGTTCGTGCAGAAGATCGAGGTCATCGGGTTCGTCGAGGCCGTGGAGCGGCTGGCCGACCGGGTGGGCATCCAGCTCACCTACGAGGGCGGCGGCATCGGCCAGCAGCGCGACCGGGGCACGAAGACCCGCCTGCTCGAGGCCAACAAGCGGGCGGCGGAGTTCTACGCCGCGCAGCTGCGCACCCCCGAGGCGGCGCCCGCGATGGCGTTCCTCACCTCCCGCGGGTTCGACGCGGCGGCCGCTCAGCGCTTCGGCTGCGGCTATGCGCCCAGCGGCTGGGACGCGCTCACCAAGCACCTGCTCGCCGCCGGGTTCTCCTTTGACGAGCTGGAGAAGGCCGGGCTCTCCCGCCAGGGCCAGCGCGGCCCGATGGACCGCTTCCACCGCCGCCTGCTGTGGCCCATCCGCGACCGCGGCGGCGAGGTCGTCGGCTTCGGGGCCCGCCGCCTCTTCGACGACGACCGCGTCGAGGCCAAGTACCTCAACACGAGCGATACGCCGGTCTACCGCAAGACGCACGTGCTGTTCGGGCTCGACCTGGCCAAGGCCGAGATCGTCAAGCGCCGCCAGGTCGTCGTCGTCGAGGGGTACACCGACGTCATGGCCATGCACCTCGCGGGCGTGCCCACGGCCGTCGCGTCGTGCGGCACCGCGTTCGGGGCCGAGCACGTCGGGGTGATCAGGAGACTCATCGGGGACGACTCGTTCGACCTCGGCGAGGTCATCTACACCTTCGACGGCGACGCCGCGGGCCAGGCCGCAGCGCTCAAGGCGTTCGAGGGCGACCAGAGCTTCGCCGCGCAGACGTTCGTCGCGATCGCGCCCGACGGGCAGGACCCGTGCGAGCTGCGGCAGAGCCACGGCGACACCGCCGTCCGCGATCTCGTGGCGCGCCGCGAGCCGCTGTTCGAGTTCGCGATCCGCTCGATGCTGCGCGAGCACGACCTCGACACCGCCGAGGGGCGGGTCGCCGCCTTGCAGCGCACGGTGCCGCTGGTCGCGCGGATCCGCCGCGAGGAGCTGCGCGACGAGTACGCCCGCCGCCTCGCGGGCTGGGTGAGCTGGGACGACATCGCGATGGTCGTGCGGAGGGTGCGGGAGACGGCGGGGGCGCCGGTCGAGCCGCGCGGACGGCGCGCGGTCGTGCCCGCGCCGCCGAAGGACGACCCGCGCCTGCACGTCCAACGGGAGGCGCTCAAGGCCGCGCTGCAGGTGCCCGGGATCGCCGGTCCGAGCTACGACGAGCTGCCCGAGCAGGCGTTCACCCATCCCGCGCTGGCCGCCGTGCACCGGGCGGTGCAGGCCGCAGGCGGGGTCGGCGCGGGCCTCTCCGGCCAGCACTGGGTCGAGGCGGTCGCGGCCGAGTGCACGGCCGACGTGCGCCCGCTGGTCTCGGAGCTCGCGGTCGAGCCGATGGAGCTGCCGCGGCGCACCCACTCCCGGTCGGACAGCGACGAGGCGCGCTACGTCGCGAGCGTCGTCGCCGGGGTGCGGCTCACGCTGGTGGAGGCGCAGGTGGCCGAGCTGAAGGCGCGGCTGCAGCGCACCAACCCGGTCGAGGAGCCCGACGCCTACCACCAGCTCTTCGGCGACCTGGTGCCGCTGGAGCAGTACAAGATCGCCCTACGGGAGCTGGCGGCCCGATGACCCGTGCGCGGATAACACTGTTCCCACCCGCTTTTCCGCGCACGAGCGCCGGAGGCGCCGCGTGCGCTTCCTGAATCGTCTGCTGCGCCGTCCGGAGCTCCCCGAGTGGGTCGCGCTGGAGGCCGACGAGCTCGTGGTGGCGGTCGCCGAGGTCGTCGACGGCGGCCAGGTGATCGCCACGTCGCGGGGTTTGTGGCTGGGGGAAGGGCAGCGGCTGCGCTGGCACCTCATCAGCAAGGCGAAGTGGGAGAGCGACGCGCTGGTCGTCGTGCCCGCGCGGGAGGTCGAGACGGTCGCGGGCGCCGTCCTGATCGCCGACGAGCCGCCGCGCCGCGTCCGGCTGGCCGCGCCGGGCCGGGTGCCCGAGGCCGTGCACCAGCGGGTCACCGGCTCGATCAAGACCCGCCACCACCGCGACCTGCCCGGCGGCGGGGCGTGGTTCGTGCAGCGCACGGTCGCGGGACGGGACGGGGTCGTGCTGCAGGTGCGCGCGGATCCCGGCACCGACGCCGACGTGGTGCGGCAGGTCGCGGGCGACGTCGCGCGCAAGCTGAGAGCGTGATCCGCGCGAGCGCGTCGTCTCCGGTGATCGAACCCCGGAACGGACGCTCTCGTCTGGACGCTCATAACAGTACGCGCGTACTGTTACAGGTGTGAGCACCGTCTGGGACCCCGCGCTGTACCTCGACTTCGACGACCACCGCTCCCGGCCGTTCCACGACCTGGTCGCCCGCATCGGGGCCGCGGCGCCGCGGAGGGTCGTCGACCTCGGGTGCGGCCCCGGCCACCTCACGGGCGTGCTGGCGGCCCGGTGGCCGGGGGCGGAGGTGAGCGCGCTGGACTCGTCGGCAGAGATGGTGGCCGCGGCCCGGGAGCGTGGCATCGACGCCGAGCGAGCCGACGTCCGCGACTGGACGCCGTCGCCGGACGCCGACGTCGTCGTCACCAACGCGGTGCTGCAGTGGGTTCCGGGCCACCCGGACCTGCTCCCGGGCTGGCTGGCGGCGATGCCGTCGAAGGCGTGGTTCGCCCTGCAGGTGCCGGGCAACTTCGCGGCCCCTTCACACGCGCTGGTGCGCGAGCTCGCGGCCGGACGGGTCGAGCCGCGCGGGGAGGCCGCGGTGCCCGAACCCGCGGTGTACGCGGAGGTGCTGGCGGCCACCGCCGCGGACGTCGACGTGTGGGAGACGACCTACCTGCACCGACTGACCGGCCCCGACCCCGTGCTGCACTGGATCGACGCGACCGCGCTGCGCCCCGTCCGCGACGCCCTCCCGCCGGACGAGTTCGAGGCGTTCCGCGCCGAGCTCGCGCCCCTCCTGCGTGCGGCCTACCCGGCCCGACCCGACGGCACGACCTGGTTCCCGTTCCGCCGGATCTTCGCGGTGGCCCGCACCCCCTGACCCGGGTCAGGTCTATTGATCGACGGCGTCGTTGACATGACCAGCCCCGACGATCGGGCCGCCGCCGCTTCCTGCGATCGGGGAGCGTGCCGGTGCCGGTGCCGCCACCTCCGGTGCCCCTGTGTCGCCCCTTGTGCCACCGCCGCTCCCCGTGCCGGTCCCGCCGGTGGTGCCCGTGCCGTTGCCGCCACCCGTGCCGGTCGACGTCCCGGCACCGGTACCGCCCGTCGGCGTGCCACCCTGTTGACGCCGTCCCGCCCGTCGGAGCCGACGAACAGGCCCGCGCCGCCGACGTGTCGCCGCGCTCCCGCGGCGGCCATGGTGTTCTGTGCCTTTCACCCCTCCGCAGGGGGGCGCTGCTCGTCGTTCCAGCGCCGCATCTGCTCGGAGAAGCCCGCGTCGGCGAGCTCCGGCGGGCGGGCTGCGGTGAACACCACGACGTTGCCGTCGGGGTCGCGCGTGGTGAGGTCGCGGGTGTTCCACGGGGTGTCGGCCGGGCCCTCCACCGCTCCGCCGCCGTGCGCGCGGGCCCGTTCGGCGAGCGCGTCCAGCTCGTCGTACACCGCGGCGAAGCTCAGGGTGGCGCCGGTGCCGGGGGTGACCGCGCCCTCGGCCGGTCGGACCAGGATGTCCTGGAACTGCCAGCGGCGCAGGTGCGCGAGCACGGGCCCGTCCGGACCGGGGATGGTGAACAGCGTCAGGAAGCCGAGGCCGTCGACGTACCAGGAGACCGTCCGTTCGAGGTCGGCGACCGACAGCGTCACGAACATCGGCATCCCGTAGATCGCCGTACTGTTCTCCGGCGCGCGCACACCGAGGCCTGGCGCCGGAACGGGAGACAACACATCGCTCATGCTCGCCATGCTGGACGTTCCAGCTGCTGGAGGGTCAAGCCGGTAGCCGTCGGCCTGACCCGGCGACCGAACCCGAAGTCGTCCCACCGACCAGGTTTCGCCCACGATGTCCGGCGAGTCTTCCTCTCACCGCACGGCGCGTCGAGGGACGAGATCGCCTGGTGAGGCCCTCTTGCCCGAGGGGACAACACTCACACCATGGACACGACACGGCGCCGACCGCCGCTGACGACAACCCGTCGACCGCGCCGGGCGGGTTGCCGGTGCCCGGGGCCTGCCCGGGGTTCGTCGTCGGGTGCGCGCTGATCTGGGCGACCTTGTGGCTCACGTCGAGCCCCGTACCCACCCATTGCGAAGCGCCGCGGCGTGCGTGGCGACTGCGGTGTGCGCCGCCGTGGTCGCGATGATGCTGTGGCGGGGCTGCGTGTTCGGGGCGCTGTGCCGGGGCGGCTCGTTCTGGCGGCGGTGCTGCTCGCCATGCCGCTGCTCGCGCTCACCCACGTCCCGATCGCGCTGTCGTCGGGGTTGGTGGTGGGGGTCGCCGCGATGGTCGTCGCGGCGGTGACGACGCTGCCGCTCGCGCACCGCTTGTCCGCGCCGAGGGCCATCGTGCCCGGCACCCAGATCGCGCGGCCGACCGCATGGCCGCGGTCGACGGCACCCTGGAGATCCGGTCGGCGCGGCGCGGGTGGTGGCCTGCGCGCCGGTTCGCTGACCGGCTCGTCGCAGGCAGGCCGTCGCGCGGGTACGTTCGCAAGCGTGACGAGACCCGTCCTCATGACCGTCGACGACGACCCCGGCGTCAGCCGCTCCGTCGCCCGCGACCTTCGCCGCCGCTACGGCCAGGATTACCGCATCGTCCGCGCCGAGTCCGGCCCCTCGGCGCTCGATGCGCTGCGCGAGCTCACCCTGCGCGGCGAGCCGGTCGCCGCGATCCTCGCCGACTACCGCATGCCCGAGATGAACGGCATCGAGTTCCTCGAAGCCGCCATGGACATCGCGCCGCACGCCCGCCGCGCCCTGCTCACCGCCTACGCCGACACCGACGCCGCGATCCGCGCGATCAACGTCGTCGACGTCGACCACTACCTGCTCAAGCCGTGGGACCCGCCCGAGGAGAAGCTCTACCCCGTCATCGACGCGCTCGTGGAGACGTGGCGCGCGGTGGGGCAGCGGCCGGTCGACGAGATCCGCGTCGTCGGGCACCGCTGGTCCGCCGAGTGCTTCTGCGCCCGCGACTTCCTCGCCCGCAACTCCGTGCCCTACCGCTGGTTCAACGTCGACGAGCCGGAGGGCGCGCGGCTGCTGGAGGCGGCGGGCGCCACCCCCGACGACGTGCCGCTGATCGTCACCACCGACGGCACCGCGCTGCGCAACCCGAGCGAGGCGGAGATCGCCGCCGCGGTCGGGCTCACCACCAACCCGGTGAGCGACTTCTACGACCTCATCGTCATCGGCGGCGGCCCGGCGGGCCTGGGCTCAGCGGTGTACGGGGCCTCGGAGGGACTGCGCACCGTGCTCGTCGAACGCCAGGCCACGGGCGGACAGGCAGGCCAGAGCTCGCGCATCGAGAACTACCTGGGCTTCCCCGACGGCGTGTCCGGCGCCCAGCTCACCGACCGCGCGCGACGGCAGGCCGCGAAGTTCGGCGCCGAGGTGCTCACCGCGCGCGACGTCGTCGCGCTGGAGGCGCGCGGCTCGGCCCGCATCGTCCGGTTCGGCGACGGCAGCGAGATCGGCGCGCACTCCGTCGTGCTCGCCACGGGGGTGTCCTACCGGTCGCTGGACGCGCCGGGCATCGCCGAGCTGACCGGCCGGGGCGTGTTCTACGGCTCGGCAGCGACCGAGGCGCCCGCCTGCGCGGGCCAGGACGTCTACATCGTCGGCGGCGCCAACTCGGCGGGCCAGGCGGCGGTGTTCTTCTCCCGGCACGCGCGCACGGTCACGCTGCTGGTGCGTGGGCCCGGCCTCGAGGCGTCGATGTCGACGTATCTGATCAAGCAGCTGGACACGATCGACAACGTCTTCGTGCGCACCGGCACCGAGGTCGCCGAGGCCTGCGGCGACGGGCACCTGGAGAGGCTCGTGCTCTCCGACCGGAACTCCGGTGAGAAGGAGACGGTCGGCGCCGCGTCGATGTTCGTGTTCATCGGCGCCGCGCCGCGCACCGACTGGCTCGACGGCGTGCTCGTCCGCGACGAGCGTGGCTTCGTGCCGACCGGGCCCGACCTCGTTGTCGACGGGCAGCGGCCACCCGGCTGGCCGCTGCCCCGCGACCCCTATCACCTGGAGGCCAGCGTGCCGGGCGTCTTCGTGGCGGGCGACGTGCGGTCCGCCTCGGTCAAGCGCGTCGCGTCGGCCGTCGGCGAGGGCGCGATGGCCGTCACCCTGGTCCACCGTTACCTCTCGGAGCAGTGATGAACGCCCACCTGACCCCGGACGAGCTGCGGGAGCTGTTCCTGTTCGCTGACCTGACGCCTGAGCAGCTGGACTGGATCGCGGGTTGCGCCGACGTCGTCGAGATCGCGGCGGGGGCCAACGTCGTCAGCGAGGGCGAGCCGTCGCGGTGCTTCTACGTGCTGCTGTCCGGCACCGTCGCGATGAGCCGGGTGATCGGCGGCGAGACCGTCGAGACCACCCGCACCGACCACCGTGGCTCCTACTTCGGCGCAGTGCAGTTCTACCTGGACGACGAGTCCGCGCGGGAGTACCCGGCGTCGGTCCGCGCGATCACGGACTCGGTCGTGCTCGCCTTGCCCGCCAAGGACTTCGCCAAGAAGTTCGCGCAGTGGTTCCCGATGGCGGTGCATCTGCTGGAGGGCATGCTGCTGGGCATGCGGCGCGGCAACCAGCAGCTCGCCGAGCGGGAGCGGCTGCTCGCCCTGGGCAAGCTCTCCGCGGGTCTCACCCACGAGCTGAACAACCCCGCCGCGGCGGCGATCCGGGCCACGGACGCGTTGCGCGACAAGGTCACCGGCATGCGCAACAAGCTCGCCATGATCGCCGACGGACGCATCGCGGGCACCCAGCTGCGCAAGCTGGTGATGGCGCAGGACGAGTTCGTCAAGAAGGTGCGCCACGCACCCGCGCTCTCGCCGCTGGAGACCTCCGACCGCGAGGACGAGCTGGGGGACTGGTTCGACGAGCACAGCATCGACGGCGGCTGGGACCTCGCGCCGGTGTTCGTCGCGGGCGGCCTGGGCGTGGAGGACATGGAGGCCGTCGCCGCGGCATGCGAGGACGGGATGCTGGAGGGCCCGATCCGGTGGCTGGCCTACACGGTCGAGAGCGAGAGCCTGATGCGGGAGATCATCGACGCCACCACCCGGATCTCCGACCTCGTCGGCGCCGCGAAGCAGTACTCGCAGCTCGACCGGGCGCCGTTCCGGTTCGTCGACGTCCACGAGGGCCTCGACGCCACGCTGGTGATGTTCGGGCGCAAGCTGGGGGAGGGGTCGGGGATGAAGATCGTCAAGGACTACGACCGCTCCCTCCCGCAGATCCCCGCCTACCCCGCCGAGCTCAACCAGGTGTGGACGAACATCATCGACAACGCGCTGGACGCCATGGACTGCAAGGGCACCCTGACCGTCCGCACCGCGCGGGTCGGCGAGCGCGCGCTCGTCGAGATCGGGGACACCGGCCCCGGCATCCCGCCCGACATCCGACGGCGGATCTTCGAGCCGTTCTTCACGACCAAGGGCGTCGGCAAGGGCACCGGCCTCGGGCTGGACGTGAGCTATCGGGTGATCGTCACCCGCCACCACGGCGACGTGCAGGTGGCCTCCCATCCCGGCGACACCCGCTTCCAGGTCTACCTCCCCCTCACCGAGCCCACATGAGGTGAGTCCCGCGTTTCGGCACGCCGAGTTCGGGTTCTTGGCACGGTGAGTCCGCGTCTCGGCACGTGAGTCCCGCGTCTCGGCACGGAGCGGTCGGGGTTCATGCGCGCGCCGCGGGAACTGCCGCGGCCTCCGGCGCCTCTCCTACGGCCAGTGATCCCAGGTGCCGAGGTGGCGCGCGCCAGGGCCGATCACGGAGCAGCCGTTCTCAGAGTCACCGACTCTTGATCGTCAGCTTGGCGCAAAGGCGGACAACTTTGGCCGCGTTGTGAACCAAGCCGGTGATCATGGCTGCGGGTCGAGGCGGCCGGGATACCTGCCGTGCCGAGATACGGGACTCGCCGTGCTGGATCGCGGGACTCGCCGTGCTGAAACGCGGGACTCGCCGTGCTGGATCGCGGGACTCACCGTGCTGGATCGCAGGACTCACCGTGCCGAGACGCGGGACTCACCTCAGGCGCGGCCTGCACCTGCCGAGGGAACCGCCTCCCGGACGTCCGGGGCCCGGTAGCCCTGCGCCGCGAAGGCGTTGCGCACGGCGCGGGCGACGTCGTCCACGCGGCTGAACGGAACCAGCGCGATGATGGAGCCGCCGAACCCGCCGCCGGTCATGCGCGCCCCGAACGCCCCCGCGCTGCGGGCGACCTCGCACGCCAGGTCCAGCTCGCGGCAGGACACCTCGTAGTCGCGCGCCAGCGAGGCGTGGGACGCGTCGAGGAGCGGCCCGATGTCGGCGGTCCGTCCGCGGTCCAACAGCGCGACGACCTCCCGCACCCGGGCGATCTCGGTGAGGACGTGCCGCGCGCGGCGCAGCAGCTCGCCGTCCAGCCGTTCGAGGTCCCGCTCCGTCGCCTCGCGCAGGCTGCGCAGACCCAGAACCTCCGCCGCCTTCTCCACCGCGGCGCGGCGTTGCCCGTACTGCCCGTCGGCGAGCCGATGGCGCACCTTCGTGTCGATCACGAGCAGCCGCAGCCCGTCGTCGGACGGCGCGAACGGCACGAGGCGCGTGGTGCCGTCGCGCGTGTCGACGAGGAGCGCGTGCCCCTCCTTCCCGAACATCGACGCGGTCTGGTCCATCCCGCCGGTCGCGGCGCCGACGACGTCGTTCTCGGCGCGCACGCAGGCCCGCGCGAGCTCGGTGCGGTCGAGGCCCAGCTCGTACAGGTCGTTCACGGCCAAGGCCACCGCGCACTCCAGCGCCGCCGACGACGACAGCCCGGCCCCCAGCGGCACGGTCTCGGTGACGGTCACCGCGAGCCCCCCGACGGCGTGCCCGGCCTCACGCAGCGCCCACAGCACCCCGGCGACGTAGCCCGCCCAGCCCGACGGTGACCCCGGGCCGACCTCGGACAGCGCGATCTCGACATCGTCGGGGCCGCCGTCGTCGGCCGCGTCGCTGTGCACGGAGAGCCGGTCGTCGGGGCGTCGTTCCGCCCTGACGACGGTGCGCTCGGCGATCGCGAACGGCAGGCAGAGCCCCTCGGCGTAGTCGACGTGCTCGCCGATGAGGTTGACCCGTCCCGGCGCCGCCCAGCGCCCCGACGCTGGGCTCACGAGCCCGCCACCCGCAGCCGCTCGGCGATCTGCTCCGGCGTCGCGTCGTTGATCCAGGCCCCCATGCCCGACTCCGAGCCCGCGAGGAACTTGAGCTTCCCCGGAGCCCGCCGCAGCGAGAACAGCTGCAGGTGCAGGCGGGTGAGGTCGCGCCCGGTGTGGATGGGCGCCTGGTGCCACCCCGCGATGTAGGGCAGCTCCATCGGCTCACCGAACACGTGCTCGAGCCGGTGCAGCAGGTCCCGGTACAGCACCGCCAGCTCGTCGCGCTCGGCGTCGTCCAGCGCCGCGATGTCGGGCACCGCCCGGTGCGGGACGAGGTGCGCCTCGACCGGCCAGCGCGCGGCCGCGGGCACGAAGCACGTCCACGCCTCGCCGTCGAGCACCACGCGCGTGCCCGACTTGCGCTCGGCGGCGAGCACGTCGCCGAGCAGGTCGCGCCCGGTGCGCTGCCGGTGCGACGCCGCGCGCGTGAGCAGCTGCGCCGTGCGCGGCGTGACGAAGGGGTATCCGTAGATCTGACCGTGCGGGTGCTGCAGCGTGACCCCGATCTCCTCGCCGCGGTTCTCGAAAGGGAACACCTGCTCGACGCCGGGCAGCTCCGAGAGCGCCGCCGTGCGGTCCGCCCACGCCTCGATCACCGTGCGCACCCGCGACACCGGCAGCGACCCGAACGACGCGTTGTGGTCGCTGGTGAAACAGACGACCTCGCAGCGCCCCACCGCGGGCCGTTGCGGCCACAGCGGGTTGCCGTCGATCTCGCCCGCGACCTCCGGCGCCGACTGCGCGAAGGACGGGAAGCGGTTCTCGAACACCACCACGTCGTAGCTCGGCGCCGGGATCTCTGACGGCTCGCGCCCCGGCTGAGTAGGACACAGTGGACAGTGGTCGGCAGGCGGCATGTAGGTGCGGTCCTGGCGGTGCGCGGCGATCGTCACCCACTCGCCGGTGAGCACGTCGAACCGCATCGTGGAACCGTGGCTGACGTGCGGGAGGTCGCGCGTGTCCTGCAGCACCTCGCGGGTGGCGGTGACGTCGTCGAAGTAGTAGAGCTCCCGCCCGTCGGCCATCCTCGCCGCAATCTTCCTCATGCCGCCAGTACCACCCTTCCGCAGCTGCTCTCCAGGATCCGGCAGGCGTCGGGCTGCAGCTCCCCGTCGCTCACGACCACGTCGACGTCGCTCAGCGCGGCGATCGTGCTCAGTCCCACCACGCCCCATTTCGAGTTGTCCGCCACCACGGCCACCCGGCGGGCGCTGGCGACGAGCGCCCGGTTGGTCTCGGCCTCCGCGAGGTTCGGCGTGGTGAACCCCGCCTCGGCGTCCATCCCGTGCACGCCCATGAGGAGCCAGTCGACGTGCAGCCGTCGCAGCGCCGCGACCGCCAGCGGGCCCACCAGCGCGTCCGACGGGGTGCGCTCACCGCCGGTGAGGACGACGGTCATGTCGTCGCGCCCCGCCTCGTAGAGGACCTCGGCGACGCGCAGCGAGTTGGTGACGACGGTCAGGCGGGGGATGCCCAACAGCGCCGAGGCCACCGCGTGGGTGGTCGTGCCCGCCGACAGCGCCACCGAGGCGCCCGGCTCCAGCAGCTGCACCGCCGCCGCGGCGATCGCCCGCTTGGCCACCGTGTGCAGGTGCGACTTGGCCGCGAACCCCGGCTCGTCGACGCTGCTGCCCGCCGCCGTCGCCCCGCCGTGCACCCGCGTGACCAGCCCGCGCCCGGCAAGCACCTCGATGTCGCGGCGGATGGTCATGTCGGAGACGCCGAGCCGTTCCACCAGCTCCGAGACGCGCGCGCCGCCGGTCGTGCGCACCTCGTCCAGGATCACCTCCTGGCGCTGGCGGGCAAGCATCTGCTCAGGTCCCTTCCCGCACGACCGCGACCGACCCCGAACTCACCGTGACCTTACCGTTATGCGACGTGCCGGTCAGCAGGTCGGTGCCGAATGTGGACACCTCGGTGGCGGTGTCGGTGCGGTTGAGCACGAAGAGGTACCGCCCGCGACGGACGACCTCGACACCGGGACGCGCGCCCTCGGCGCGCCGTACGCCCGCCGCGGTCGTGATCCGGTCGGCGAGCGCCGCGGTGGCCGCCTCGTCCAGCCGGGTCGCGACGTACCAGGCCGAACCGTGGCGCGTGACCGCGGGCGTGCCGTCCTTGTGCGACGCCAGCGCCTCGGCGCCCGCGAGCGCGAGCACCTCCGCCCAGAGGTCGGCGCGCGACCCGTCGTCGAGGGTCACCGACTCGCCGGGCCGCAGTGGCGCGAACTCCTCCGACCGGACGCCGAGCAGCCCGCGCAGGGCCCCGGGGTAGCCGCCGAGGCGGACGTGGTCGTGCTCGTCGACGATGCCGGAGAAGTAGGTGACGAGGACGTGCCCGCCGCGGTCGAGGACGCGCCGCAGTGCGGGGGCCAGCCCGTCCGAGCACAGGTACAGCGTCGGGACGATCACCAGCCGGTACGCGGACAGGTCGGCCGAGGGGTGCACGACGTCCACCGTCGCGCCCAGGTCGGTGACGGCCCTGTGCCAGCGGTGCGGCGCGTCGACGTAGCGCAGCTCGCCGGAGGGGTGCGAGTCGAGGTCGCACGCCCACCAGGCGTTCCAGTCCCAGAGCAGCGCGACGTCGGCCGCCACCGGCGACCCGGCCACCTCGCCGATCGCCTTCAGCGCCGCGCCGAGTGCGGTGACCTCCCGGAACCGCGCCGAGTCCGGCCCGGCGTGCGGCACGAGCGCGGAGTGGAACTTCTCGCCGCCCGCGCGCGCGGCCCGCCACTGGAAGAAGCCGACGGCGTCGGCCCCGCGGGCCACGTGGCGCAGCGAGTCGACGAGCAGCTCGCCCGGCCGCTTCGCGACGTTGACCGGCTGCCAGTTCACCGCGGACGTCGCCGACTCCATCAGCAGCCACGACCCGCCCGCGACCCCGCGAGTGAGGTCGTCGGTGAACGCCTGCTCGGCGCGCGGGTGCGGAAGGCGGTGGTCGAGGTAGTGGTCCTGGCTGACGACGTCCATGTCCGGCGCCCACGCGAAGTAGTCCTGTTCGGACTGGTGCGAGCTGACCATGAAGTTCGTCGTGACCGGCACCCCTGAGTGTCGACGCAGGACGTCCCGCTCAGCCCGGTGGTAGGCGAGCAGCTCGTCGGAGCAGAAGCGCGCGAAGTCCAGCTGCTGGGTCGGGTTGGGCACGGCGGGCGTGATCCGCGGAGGCAGGACCTGCGTGAAGTCGGTGTAGTGCTGGCTCCAGAACGCCGTTCCCCACGCGTCGTTGAGCCGCCCGATGTCGCCGTAGCGGTCGGCGAGCCAGCGCCGGAAGGCCGCCGCCGAGACGTCGCACCAGCAGCGGCCGTTGTGGCAGCCGAGCTCGTTGGAGACGTGCCAGAGCCGCACGGCGGGGTGGTCGCCGTACCGGCTCGCCATCTGCTCCACCAGCGCCAGCGCGTGCTCGCGGAACACCGGCGAGCTGGGGCACCACGACTGCCTGCTGCCCGGCCACAGCGTGTGCCCTGCCTGGTCGACGGTGAGGATCTCCGGGTGCGCCGCGGTGAGCCACGGCGGGGGCGCCGCCGTGGCCGTCGCCATGTCGATCGCGATCCCGCCCTCGCTTAGGAGCGCGACGACCTCGTCGAACCACCCGAAGTCCCACGTGTCGGGCGTGGGTTGCAGGAGCGCCCAGGAGAACACGCCGAGCGTCACGAACCCGACGCCCGCCTCGCGCATCAGGGCGACGTCCTCGCGCCACACGTCCCGCGGCCACTGCTCGGGGTTGTAGTCGCAGCCCAGGGCGATGCCGCGGAAGGGAAAACGCGTCATCCCTTCGTGCTCCCCAGCGTCAGGCCCGAGACGAACTGCCGTTGCAGCGCGAAGAAGATGATCATTACCGGCAGCATCGCGAGCACCGAGCCCGCCGAGAGCAGGTTGTAGTCGGTGAAGAACTGGCCTTGCAGGCTGTTCAGCGAGCTGGTGATCGGGAACTTGTCGCCGCTCTGCAGCAGCACGGTCGCCCAGAAGAACTCGTTGTAGACCCAGGTCACCTGCAGGGTCGCCAGCGCCGCCAGCGGTGGGCGGCACAGCGGCAGCGTGAGCTGGAAGAACTGTCGGGTGACGCTCGCGCCGTCGACCCTGGCCGACTCGTAGATGTCGGGAGGGATCGTCTTCATGTAGTTGGACAGCACGAACGTGCAGAACCCGAGCTGGAACGCGACGTTGACGAGGATCACGCCGAGCTGGTTGTTGAGCAGCGTCCCCGAGCTGGAGAGCCAGTCCGGAAGCTGGACGGCCCGGAACATCCGGTAGACGGGCACCAGCAGCGCTTGCGGTGGAAGCAGGTTCGCGGAGAGGAACACCGCGAGCAACGTCAGGTTGAACTTGAAGCTGAACCGGGACAGCACGAACGCCATGCAGGAGGCCAGGAACAGCGTGAGGAGCACCGCGGGCACGGTGATGACCGCGGAGTTCCAGAAGTGCAGCCCGAAGTCGCCCTGGTTCCAGGCGTTGACGTAGTTCTGGAGCGTGAAGCCCCCGAAGGACACGTAGCCGTGGATGGCCGTGTAGGCGTAGTCGCGGAACGAGTTGAGCACCGCCCAGGCGAGCGGGAAGAGCCATGACAGCGCGACGATCCACAGGAAGACGTGCAACACGATCCGACGTCCCGACGTGCGCTGGGTGCGCTCCGTTGCGGCGGTGGTCTCCGCGGTGGTGGTCACCTCTGCCGGTCCTCTCGCATCACGATGCTCACGTAGACCGCCACGAACACCGAGCTGATCAACAGCATGATCGTCGCCATCGCCGAGCCGAAGCCGATGCGGCTCGCTTCGCCGACGACGTTGGCCGTGACGAGGGTGGCGATCAGCTCCAGCCCGTTGCGGCCCTTGTTGATCACCCAGACGAGGTCGAAAGCGCGCAGGGACTCGATCACCGTCACGACCAGGACGATGACGTTGATCGGCCGCATCACCGGGAAGATGATCCGGAAGAAAGTCTGGACCTCTGACGCGCCGTCGATGGAGGCGGCCTCCCGCAGCGACGCGTCGACCGCCTTCAGCCCGGCCAGGTACAGCAGCATGATGTAGCCGATGTGCCGCCAGCTCGTGGCGAGCAGCGCGGCCCACAGGTTGTAGTTCGGGTCGCCGTACCAGTCGACGGTCGTGCCGAGCACCGCGTTGAGCAGGCCCTGGTCGCGCGAGTAGATGAGCTGCCAGATGAACCCGACGAGCGCCAGGCTCAACACGACCGGCAGGTAGATCGCGGTCTGGTAGAAGCGGCTGAACCGCATCTCCTTGTCCAGCAGCACCGCGAGGAACATCCCGATCGGTGTCGCGATCAGGAAGAGCACCAGCAGGAACGTCATGTTGTGCCGCAGCGCGGGCCAGAACGGCGGGTAGTTGGTCGCCACGTTGACGTAGTTGGTGAAGCCGACTCCCTGGATCCTGCTCAGCGAGCCGATGCCGTTCCAGTTGGTGAACGACAGCGCCACCGAGGCGATCGCGGGGAACCAGACGAGGACGAGCACGAACAGCGTCGGGATGACCGTCATGAGGGTGACGACCACGAGGTCGACGCCCGACAGCTTGCGGACGCGCCATCCGCGCTGTGAGGTCCGCCGCGGGAGCGGGGTGCCCCCCGGGCCGGTGTCCGGCCGGGGGGCGGTAGTTGGCTGAGCGGTCATCGGAAACCCCGCTCAGGACGTGAAGATCGACTTCTTCTGGCTCTCGATGCTCTTGGTGAGCCCGTCGATGTCCTTGGGGTTCTTGATGAACTGCTGTAGCGCCGGGATCATCACCGTCGACGCGAAGTCGGGCCGGGTGTCGCGGTCGAGGAACTGCGAGATCTGCTTGGCGCCGCCGACGAACTCCACGGCCTTCTTCTGCAGCTTGGTGTACGCCGACGTGTCGGCACCGGTGTTGACCGCGATGACCGTCGGGTCGGTCTTGACGTAGATGCCCTCCGCGGCGGGCGTGCCGAGATAGCCGAGGAACTTCTTCGCCGCGGCCTCGTTCTTCGGGCTCGCCGCCATCATGAAGCCGTCGATCGGCGCCTCGATCGCGGACGTGCCGACCGTCGAGTCGACCTCCGGGAACGCGAAGAAGTCCAGGTCCTCCTGGTCGGCGCCCTTGTTGAACTGCTGGCCGACGAACATGCCCAGCACGTACATGCCCGACTTCTTCTGCTGCAACGACTGCGCCGCCTCCTGCCACGTGCGGCCCAGCGAGTCGGGCTGGTGGAAGGGGAGGAGGCGGTTCCAGGTGTCGAAGACCTTCTTGACCTTGTCGGAGTCCCACGCCTCCTTGCCCGCCATCAGGTTGACGTGGAAGTCGTAGCCGTTGATCCGCAGGTTGAGCTGGTCGAAGGTGCCCATCGCGGGCCAGCCGTCCTTGTCGGCGAACGCGATCGGGACGAGCCCGTCCTTCTGCATCTGCGTGGAGAGCGTGACGAGCTCGTCGAGCGTCTTGGGTGCCTGGTAGCCCTTCGACTGGAAGACGCTGGGCCGGTAGAAGATCGCCCACGGGTAGTTGGTGAAGGGCACGAAGTATTGCTTGCCGTCCTCGCCCGTGGATGCCGCCTTGATCGAGTCGGGCATCCCGTTGAGGTTCTGCCAGACGTCGCTGACGTCGCCGACGAGGCCCTGCGCGGCGAAGAACTTCATCCGGTAGCCCGCGAACCAGGTGAAGACGTCGTCGGGCTGGCCCTGCAGGTAGGTGTTGATGTTCTCTTGGAACGTGTTGTGGTCGACCGTGTTGGTTGTGACCTTGATGTTGGGGTCGTTGAACCCGGTGACGAGGTCGGCGTAGGCCTGCTTCGGCACGGCGTCGGACTGGTTGGAACCGAAGGTCAGCGTGCCCGAGGCCGCCGCGGCACCGCCGCCGCCGCTGCCGCTGGAGCTCCCGCCGCCGCAGGCCGCCAGGAGGCCGGACGCGCCGAGGAACCCGGCCCCGGCCAGCGCCCCTTTGAGCAACGAGCGCCTGCCGATCCCGGTGGCGGCCACCGAAGGCGGGACGATGCTCGCGAGGTACTGGGCCTCCGTGGACGGTCGGGACATGTCGCCTCCATTGGTGATCAAGTCGCTGTGGAGCGGTGTAGGCACGATCGCGCACGCGGCCGGGCGAGTCAATAACGATCCAACAACGTCGAACACGAAGGCGCCCGATTGCCAACAAGTTCCAACATTCGGCGGCCTGCGCGGCGCCCCGGAGGGTGAGTCCCGCATCCCGGCACGGTGAGTCCCGCGTTTCGACACGGTGAGTCCCGCGTTCGGGCACGGCGGGTGGGGTGTCAAGCCCTCGGTGGGTCCCCGCGGAGGCCCGCTGCGGCAGCATGCGCCGAGCTCGGCTGAGCGGTTCGATGATCGCCATCTTGGTGCACAAAGCAACCAGAACTGGCCGGATCTGCGCCGAGCCGACGATCACGAAGCGCGACCGGGCCCGTCGTGGCTCAGCGGGAGTGACCGCCGTGAACCGTCTCCTCCACCTTCGCCCGCACGATCCCGGCCGCACCCTGGAGGGCGGGGTGGTCGGACACGCGCTGGTAGGTGCGCTTGAGCTGTTCGTACCGCTCGTGCCCGGCCTTCGCGCCCAGCACATAACCGATGGCGGCCCCTAGCAGGAACTTCAGCATTTCGTCTCCCCGCGCCGCGGTTGGCTGATCCACCCATCCTGCCGTACCCATGTCCGACGGGCCGGGGTCGCCCGATCTGGGTCGCGGCCGTGCGCTAGAGTCATACCGCCAGCGATCCTCCGTAGCTCAATGGCAGAGCACCCGACTGTTAATCGGGTGGTTACTGGTTCGAGTCCAGTCGGAGGAGCAGGGTTTGACCAGCGGAAACGCTCCGCTCGCCATGATCGCCACAGGTTTCGTGGGATCAGACGTGGTGCGAGTGCGGTAGGTTGCCAGTGTGACGGTGCAGGCTGGCGCCGGTTCGAAACGTTCGCGGGGGTCGGTCGAGGCGCTCCCGAGCGGCGCCCTGCGCGTCGTCGTGTATGCCGGAATCGACCCGGTGACCAAGCGTCGGCACTACCTGCGCGAGGTCGTACCCGCCGGTCCGAAGGCCGTCGGGGCAGCGAACGCGGTCCGCGCCCGACTCGTCGCCGAGGTCGCGGAGCGCCGTCACCCGCGCACGAGCGCCACCGTGGACCAACTGCTCACGCGCTACCTCGACCAGTTCGACGGCGCCCCCAAGACGCGCGAGCTCTACGCCGCCTACGTCAAGAACCACATCTCGCCGTTCGTCGGAGCGACGAAGGTCGGCCACCTCGATGCCGAGATGCTCGACGCCCTCTACGCCGAGCTGCGGCGATGTCGCATGCACTGCACCAGCTCACGAGGCACCGATCATCGGACGAGAAGCCCGCACGAGTGCGACAGTCGATGCCGCCCGCACCGCTGCCGACCGCTGAGCGCGAGCACCGTCCGGCACGTCCACTTCATCCTCTCTGGCGCATACAAGAAGGCGGTCCGCTGGCGGTGGGTGTCGGCAAGCCCGATCGGCCAGGCCGACCCACCGGCGGCGCCGAAGTCGAACCCGGACCCGCCGACACCGGCCGACGCGGCGCGCATCCTCACGGCGGCTTGGAGCGATCCCGACTGGGGGACGCAGCTGTGGGTCTCGATGACGACCGGGGCACGGCGCGGCGAGGTGTGCGCCATCCGCTGGCCTGCCGTCGCGCTGGACGAGGGCCGCGAGTCGGTCTGGTTGCGCTTCCAGATCAGGAAGGGCGCGGCCGGTTGGGAAGAAGCGGAGCTGAAGACCCACCAGCGGCGCCGCATCGCGCTGGACACCGAGACTGTGAACGCTCTCCGCTCACACCGCCTCCGCTGCGAGGCTCGCGCTGCCGCGCTCGGCCTCCAGCTGCGGCCCGACGCGTTCATTTTCTCCGACTCGCCGGACGGGGTCACGTTCAAGACCCCAAGTGCGGTCACCCATCGCTATGAGCGGCTGGCGACCCGACTCGGCATCGACACAACCCTGCACAAGCTGCGCCATTACTCGGCGACCGAACTGATCCTCGCCGGGGTCGACATCCGCACGGTGGCAGGCAGGCTCGGACACGCAGGAGGTGGCACCACGACGCTGCGCACCTACACCGCGTGGGTGTCGGAGGCTGATCAACGGGCCGCGGCCGGTTGGGCGACGCGCACACCGGTTCGGCCCGACGACCTTGTGCGGCCCGATCGCGCACGAACGGACCCTCGTCATCCGTACGAGGTGGTCGCCGCCGACCTCGCTCGCCGTGTCGAGGCTGGTGCGCTGCACGCGGGAGACCTCGTGCCGACCGCCGACGAGCTTGCCCAGAGGCACCGCGTCTCCGTTGCCACGGCGCGCCGCGCCGTCGCTCTCGCTCGCGCATGGGGTGTGATCGTCCGCGATGCCGCTGGTCGGCCGCGAGTTGGATCAGTTGCCTCGCCGTCACCCGTTCAAGAGCATGAGCCGCTGACTGCGTCGCCGCAGCCAGCCAGCTCGGCTCCGTACTGGTCTGTTGTCGTGGCCGGTCCGGGCGGGGTGAAGTTCGCGCCGCGAACCGTGCGTGGCGACATCACAGATCCCGACTCGTTCCGACCGCATCTCGTCGGAATCGTCCGCTCGGAGGCACTGCCGGGAACCGATCGGGCCGAGGAGCAGTGGATACGCGACTACGAAATGCGGGTCTGTGCGCTCGGTGCCGGAACAGTGAGGGCAATTCTCCGATGGACATAATCCTTACTATGGGCTCAATACCACCACGCAGCCTGCCCTTCTTGCAATATCCGCAGAAGGCGTTCGTAGCCGCCTCTACTGTATAGATCGACCCAATGCCACCGCTGCAGTCGGTTCGGCATCTGACATTCTTCGAGCCGTACCGGAATCAGGAATGCAACGCCTTCAGGCTGTTCGTCGGCAATGTCAATTGCTTTCTTCAGCTCTGTGTGAACGTAACCTGCCGTTGTAGTGGACCTCGACGATAGGCATGCGAGCACGAAGCGACTGCTTCTCACCGCTTTCGCGATCTCGTATTCCCAGTCTTGCCCAGGCAGCAGATCTTCTTCGTCGAACCAGCAGATTATACCGTCCGCGGTGAGCGAGCGGTAAAGCTCCCGTACTCGTTCCTTGTCGCCAGACGAATGGCAGAGAAAGGCGGTCGGCCCTCTTCTCTTCCTTATCGGTGCTGGTTCCGCGTCAGCATGGGCCTCAGAAACACCAAAGCGAGCAAGGTGAGACTGGTTGCCATTTTCGTTGGATTCAGCCTCCGCCCTCCGTCTTGACCCACGATCCCAAATCGCCAGCAGTACGCCAATGAGTAGTACCGCGACAGCGATCGCAAACCAAGTCGTCGAGCTCAAGCCCACGTGGACACCTTCGGTTCCCGCGAACATCCATTGCCACATGCTGCGCAAGACCAAGGCCATGGACCTCTACCAGCAAGGCATTCCCTTGCCGATCATCATGCGACTCCTTGGCCACGAGAACGTGTCGACCACCGCAGCCTTCTACGCCTTCGCGACCGTGGACATGATGCGGGAGGCCGTCAACGCGGCCACCCCCGCGATCAACCCGCCAACCGAACGACTCACCGAGGACAAGCTCCAAGCGGCGGCTGGGTGTGCGCCAATCGATGGGCCGACCGGGCTCGGCGTTGGACAATGCGGTGATCGAGTCGTGGCACTCCACATTGGAGTTCGAGTTGCGCCGCCTCGAGCGCTTCGCCACCAAGGCCGAGGCCCGCGCCGAGGTCGCGGCCTGGATCGAGGAATACAACCACGACCGGCGCCACTCAGCGCTGGGCATGCGCTCACCGATCGCCTACGAACGCAGCCTCACCACCCCCGACCCGCCATAGGAAGCAGCGTGACCGGCCCGCTTCCGGCTACCCAGCGTGGCACCGTCCTCGCCGGGGTCAACGCCACGCCCCTACGGGTGGCCTACGGCCAGCGTTGACCCCGCCTGCGGCGGCGCCCCCGCCAACCCCGCCGGAACCACGCCCGAAGCACAAGACCAGAGAGCAAGATCCGTCAATCCGAGGTCTCCACACTCTTGGGGGATACCCGCTGCGGCGTGTCGTCGAGGGAGCGGCGTAAGAGGCACGGTCGGCCGAGTCCCCCCGAGCCTGAGGTAGCCGTTCGCGCCGCCGCAGGGCAGGGCACTGGCGGCACTGGCCGCACCGACGTCACGTGGTCCGGTGGTGGCACGGCCGACCCGGTCACCACCGCGGAGGCGGCGTCCGACGCAGCGAGTTCCTGCGCCACCTGCTGAGGCAGCAGTGGCCAGCGCCCGTCCAGGCCGACAAGCCGGAAGCCGACGCCCGCCTCGTGGGCGACGCCCACGGCGTGGGCCAGTACCTCTACGCCATCTGCCGTGAACCAACCCACGCATGCGAGGTCCACGACCAGGGTGGGGCACGGCGGAACGGCACGGCTCGCGCGATCGACCGCGCGTGTGAGGGTCCGCGTCAGCGCGGCCCTCGTCGAGCCGCTGAGTTCGCCCCCGACCAGCACGGTCAGTCGATCGGGCTGGGAGGTGTCCACGCTGAGGCTGATCACACCTGGGTACGGGATTGGCTAACCTCCGGTCGCGATGCGCTCTCTCCTGCGGCCTTCATGGCTGCTGGTCCCTCGCGCGCGTTCGAGATGCCTGATGCCCGATACTCTCCGCCTGGCGATGTTCGGCGCGGCAGGGCCGTCGGTCCTGCATCGTTTCATCGACCGGTGGATGGGCGACCGAACCGTGCCGGGCTCCAGGAAGCCGATGTAGCCGTTCGGCACGAATGGTAAGCGTCGCCTACCCGTTCGACGAGTGGGAAGACCAAGAGCTGCAATACCGGCGGGGGCGCTCCACCACCCGCCGAATCGCCGCCGACCGCGACACGGCCGGGTTGATTCCAGCCGACCTCCGTGCTGTGCTACCCGGTGTGCGGCGGCGAGCGCATCGCCGTAGACGTCGTCGATGTGATGCCGGGGGTGAGGCGGTCGTCGATCGTGAACACGGCGGCGCCGCTGCGCCGTACCAGCGCGCGGACCGTTTCGGCCGCCGTCCGGACGTCGTCGACCACGAAGCCGCCGCTGTGGAACATCACGGGCTGCCGCCATGCGCTGCCGGCATTGGGGGTAGTGATCTCGACGTAGATCGGGTGAAGGCGGGCCGCGATCAGGCAGCGCCAGGGCCGGCGCGAATTCGGTCGGGTCGCTGAGCATGCGGGTCTTGGCGTCCTCGTCGAAGCGCTGAGCCCAGTCGTAGCCGTCGTCGGTGAGCTTCCAGTCCATCCCGCGCAGGTTGTGCACCACGTTGCCGCTGGCGACGATGAGCACCCCCCGCTCGCGCAATGGCGCCAGCTTGGCGCCGAGCTGCAGGTGGAAGTCCAGAGGCTTGTCGGCGCAAGACGTTCTCCTCGCGCACGGCGAACACCATCAACACCCGCTCGGCGACGAGCCTCCGCGCCGCGAAGAGGATCGAACGCAGCGAGTCGGTATCGGCCCAGTGCGCGTCGTCTACGACGACGACGAGAGGCGTCTGGTGGTCGAGACCGGCCAGGACCTCCAACACCCACGTACCGATGGTCGCTGGCTCTTCGGCCGGGAGAGCGTGATCTGTGCCCGCCATGAAGCGGGCCCGGCTCACGCCTGCGACCCGCATGGGCTGGTCGACAACACCGTACGAGACACCGGAGCGGACCTGCGCGAGCATCGAGCGCATCGCATCGAGCTCTGCTACCCGACCCACGAAGGCGTCGCGGTCCGCGGAAGTCAGCTGGCCCATCGGCAGACCTCCGATCTGACCGCCAGTTGATGTCGGATCCCGACCTCCCGTTTAGCCACTGAACCCGTCGACATGCAAGCCTATGCCGCGTCACAGAACACCCCCGGGCGCAGCCGGTGCACGAAGCGGTCTACCTCGCTGGAGGCGACGTGGCATCAGATGCGGTGCGAGTCTGAGGCTGCCAGGGACATCGGCGGTGCGACGAGCGCGTTGTTTCGGGAGTTGATCGTGGCGGTCCTCCCGGCCACAGGATGCCGCCGATCACCGCTGGTCGGCTGCGTGTACCAGGTCCTGGAACTTCACAGGTCGGGCGCCTCCAGCACGCCGCGGGCTCGGCCAGTCCGCGACATTGTCGGACACCGATAGCGTGGACACCGGTCCGGATGCCCGGATCGTTGAACAGAAGGAGTGAGCGAAATGAGTGTTTACCGCGTCACTGAAGTCATCGGGACGAGCACCGAGTCCTGGGAAGCGGCGGCGCGCAGCGCTGTCGAGATCGCGGCCGCGTCGGTGCGCGAACTCCGAGTGGCCGAGGTCGTCCGGCAGGACGTAACGATCGAGAACGGCAGCGTGACCAGCTACCGGGTTCGCCTGGGAATCTCGTTCAAGTACGACTCGGAGAGCTGAACGATCGCCGGGGGCCGACTCCGTCGGCCCCCGGCCCCCGGCCCCCGGCCCCCGGCCCCCGGCAACGGCGTCAATCGAGTACCGGCTCGGGTTGTGGCTGGCGGACCACCTGGCCGCTCACTACCGCCTGCCCGTCTCCACCGAGACAATCTGGCGGTCCTGGCCCATCCCGGCCGCGGTCGAGCCATCAGCGTCGGGCGTGAGTTGTGTCCCGCCACGGGCGCGCACTCGGCGATGACGTCCTTACTCGCATCGATGAGCTCGTCGCTCCGGGCGTCACGATCAACCAGAGGACAACAGCTACGGCACCGCGGAGCTCACGGTGGCGGCGCGTCGTCGCTGACGGCATCGCGGCAGGCCAGTACGAAATACCGGACGAGGAGCATCAGAATGGGACTGCGACCCTTGACCAGCACGGTCAAGACGCCTGCGGAGAACTTCACCGGCGACGTCTGCGGTTCCGCGGAACCGCGCAACGATCTCTGGTTGCACCACCGCGTCCGCGCTGAACCTGCGCCGCCTGCTGGCCATGGGCCTGACCCGCACCGGCGGCACCCGGTCGTAGGCTGGTGGCGAAGCACGAGGCTGGGAGGTCCTCGCGACGGATGGTGCCCATCGGTTGGTTCGTGAGCGCGGTTCGGAGGACGTGCTCCATCTCCGCGACGTTGCCCGGCCACGCGTTGCGTGCGAGAACACGCATGACGTCCGGGGAGCATTCCACCTGACGGGCGGGGCGAGGCGCTTCAGGAGTGCGGGCACGAGCTCGTGGAGATCGCCGATGCGGTGCCGGAGAGGCGGCACGGTCACTGCCACCACGAACCGGCGGAGCAGCTGATCGTGCGTCGCGACACCGCCGCTCATCGTCCCGACGACCAACGGCCCTGACGCGTCCTCGACCAGACCGTCCAGCAGCGTGGCCGTCTCGTCGACGGCCGAGGGATCGAGCCGCTCCAGGTGCCTGAGGATGAGGGTCGAGGCCGCGGTCCGGTTCGCGTCGGGCAGCTCCCGAGCCATGCCGCGATGTCGTCGGCCCAGTCGATGACGGTGAGGCCGCGGGTCGGCTCGTTCGTCCTGGTGTGCGGCCCCTGCGAGCGCGAGCTTGCCGACGCCCTGCTCGCCGACGATCAGCAGCGGGACACGGTCGCGTGCGGCCGCCCCGACCTGGGCGTAGATGTCGGCCCACCAGCGCCTACCGAGTCGATGGGGTTCGTGGGCGTCAGCGCCAGAATTCGGCGAGCTGCTCGGCGAGGGCTCTGCCTTGCTCGTAACCGGCTCGAGCGGCGGGCGGACGCAGCGACAGATCCATCGCATTGGCGCCGAACATGTGCTCGGAGTTGCTGTCCGGGAAGATCGTCTCGACTCTGCTGCCGCGTGCGCGTAGCTCGTCGACCTGCGCCGCGAGCTGCATGCCCCAGTCCAGCGGCTGCAGTGTTCTGCCGCCGAAGGGTGACAGCACCAGGACCCGCCCGTATCCGGCTGCGAGATCGGCATTCTCGTTGCGTCGGTAGCCGCCGTCGATGTATCGGTTGTCCCCGATCCTGTAGGGAAGGCCACTGGCACAGCTGGCGGCGACGGCGTCCGCCAGGTCGACCCCGCTGTGGCGGTCGAACACGACCGGTTCACCGGTATGGGCATCGACCGCCGTGATGAGCACCGTTCGTTGCGGCCAGCGCTGACTGGGCAGCCGCGAGGCGACGGTGGCGCGCCACTGTGTCTGCCAGGAGCCGTCCGACGCCGCATCCATGTCGAGTGCCGCCGCGCCCATTCTGCGGCGCATGTCAGCCGCATCCTCAGCGGCGGCGATGATCTTGCTTATCCTCTCCAGGTGGTCCGCCACCGGCCTGACCGGAACGCGTCCTCGGTCGGATCCGACCGGACCGGTCCGTTGCTGGGGGGCAGTGGCAAGGATGGCGGCAAGCAGCTCGGTCGGGGTCCCGCAGGCTATCTGGGCCGCGGCCGTCGAGCCTGCTGACGTCCCGATGGTCAGGTCGGCTGTGGTCACGTCCAGCCCGGCATCGAACAGGCCTGCGATGACGCCGATCAGCCACGCGTTGCCTGTCGATCCGCCGCCACCGAGGACCAACGCTCGCTCGCCCGCGGCGCGTACCCGCCTTGTGGCGTCGATGTGCGGCTGATCCTGGTCGGACCTCGGCACGTCGGAGGCCGTCGTCGAAATGGAGTGCAGAGGTGAAGAAGGTGTGGTGTTCATGGGAGTCGCCTTTCGCGAATTGCCTGGCGGGCGCTCCCGATGGCGACTAACTCAGTCGCGCGATCGTGGACTGCGGGGGAGCACCCAGTGCGGATACTGCGTTCATGGGTCTCACCTCCTGCCGACGGGTCACGATCAGCGAAACGCTAGCACACCGGCGGCGCGAGTGCGCAATCGGCATTTGCCGACTGCCGTTTCGCTGTCGAACGCGCCGCCGACCACAACACCCTCACCTGTGATGGGCCGGATTACAGCGACGTCCGCGGACTGTCGGCGTACAGGCGTCCATGAGGCGCCGGACCGAGCCGCGTCTTGATAGCGTGTCATTGTCGAGCACGCCAGCACCGCGGTTGGATCTGATCCCCTGCGCCTTGCGGACGTGACGGAAGTCGCGCCAACCAGGACGAGCCGGTCCGCCGGACGCACCGTCATTCGGAGGGTCACAGTGTCGATCGAGAAGCCACCGGGCGGGTCACGGGGAGCACGGCAGCCACCGCCGCTGCTAGGCAGGCTGCTGATGCCGCTGATGGTGCGACTGCATCGGTGGTCGGGCAACCGTTTCCAGGGGATGGACCTGCTCTACCTGACCACGACAGGTGCTCGCTCCGGTGTCGAACGCACGACGCCGCTCGCCCGGTTCGACGACGGACAGGGCGGCTGGTTCGTCGTGGCATCAGCGGGCGGCTCGGCACAGCACCCCGCCTGGTATCACAACGTGGCCGCGCACCCGGACCAGGTCTTCGTCGAGGTGTCGGGAAAGCGCCACCGGGTCGCGATCGGCCAACTAGGCGAGAGCGACTACGAGCAGGCCTGGACGGAGATCGTCCAGCGCGCGCCGCGGTTCGCCAAGTATCGCGACACGACAGACCGCCAGATCCCCGTGCTCCGCCTGACACCGACCAGCTGACCAGCGCCAAACGCAGGCTGCCCCTGGTTCAGCGCGCGTCCAGTCGATCAAGGCGCGAAGGACGCTTTCGAAGATCCACCGGGGCGCCCGTCTAGGCTGCTCCCACCAGCTGCGTCGTCGCCGGAGGTCCGGATGCCGCCCGTCTCGGTCCATCTCAACGGTGGGGTCAATCTGCCCGACGCCGAGTCCGTGCTGCGGGAGGTGGTGAGGCGGGTCCCCGACGGTCTGCGGCGGCTGCCGGACGGGGAGACCGGCGACCGCGCCGGGTGGATCGCTTTCCAGCTACCGCGGCTGCTCGCGACTCCGGGCCTCGAACGCGTCGACCCCCCGCCCGACTCGTCCCGCCGCTACGCGGGTCGCCGTCCGAGCGTGCGGCTGGCCGCGGGCACCGACGCGGGCACGCTGGCGTGGCCCGAGCTCGGTTACGCCGCCGCCTACCGGGCTTCGTACGCGACGTTCTGCGCACTGCGCGACGAGGGTGTGGTGCCCACCGGGGTGCGGTTCCAGGCCGAATATCCCACCCCGCACGCCGTGTGCGGGTTCGTGGACGCCGAGGACCGGGCGCGCGTGGAGTCGTCCTACGAACGCGCGCTGCTGGCCGACCTCGACGTGCTGCTGGCCGCGGTCCCGCATCGGGACCTCGCGGTGCAGTGGGACGTCGCGGTCGAGATCGGCGAGGCCGAACGGTCGGGCGGGCAGGCGGTCGGACGGATCGCCGAGGCCATCGCCCGCTACACCGACCACGTGCCCGACGACGTGCCCGTCGGGATGCACCTGTGCTACGGCGACTTCGGCCACGAGCACTTCATGCAGCCGCCGTCGCTCGCGATCCAGGTCGCGCTGGCCGACGCGGTCACCGCGCGGACACGGCGCCCACCCGCGTGGATCTCTTTCACCGTCCCGCAGGACCGCGGCGACGAGGCCTACTTCGCGCCGTTGACCGACCTGCACCCCGACCCGTCGACCGAGCTGTACTTCGCGCTCGTGCCCTACCACCCCGACCGGCAGCGGGCGGGCACGACCGACGCCCAGGTCGCGCTGGTCGACCGCCTCCTGTCCGCCGAGGCGGGCCCATGGGGGATCTGCACCGAGTGCAGCCTGGCCCGTGCCGAACGCGCCGACGTCCCGCGTCTGCTCGACCTCCACCGTGAGATCCTCGCGCGATACTCTCCGGCGTCGCAGGCCTGACGCCGTGTGCGCTGGTGACCGGCCCGCGCCGAGTTCGCCGCCGGGTCGGTGACGCTCGGGTTCGCCGCGCGGGTGGTGGCCTGGCCGCTGGACCTGCGTGCGGCTGGGCGGCGCCCCGCGCTGGGTCGCGAGTCCGGTGCCGCCGCCGTAGGTCCCGACGATCAGTGACGGGATGGTGATCGAGTAGTAGTAGTCACCGTTGGCCAGCAGGTCGGCGTGCACGATGCCTGCCGAGGACTCTGCGACGTCGGCGACGTCCTGGCCGGTGGCGATGAAGATCGCGGCCATGGCGTTGGCGGAGTGCGCGCCGTTGTTGTTCGGTCCGGAGATCAAGGAGCCGACGTTGCTGATCTGGCGCGCGTGGAACATCTGCTCCGCAGTGGTGTGAAGATGCGTGCGAATCAGCGCGCCCGGCAGAGTGATCTCGGCGACGACGCGCTTTCCGCGGGTCTTGAGAACATTGATCCGGGAGGTCTTCTTGTCGGTTGCGATGTTGGATTCCAGGGAGAAGTTCCGGATTCCGGGATAGGTGGCCCGGATCCAGTCGCAGGCCGCCGAGGTGGCCTCCCTACCATGTTCTGGCCTGCCGCGTCGCCCGTCGTGAAGTCGAAGCGCAGAAACGCGAGCCTGCTGACGCTGTACTGCTCGATCTCGACCAGCCTGCCCACCCGGGTCGTCGCCTCGGCCCGGTCCTTGATCTCGGCGAAGCGTTCGTCGACCCAACTGCCGAACTTGCGGGCAGCGCGGGCGTTGTCGAGCTCGAACACGGGCGCGCGCTGCATCCGGTCAGCGGTCACGGTCGCGGTGACGCCTCCGGCGGCTGCGGCGAGCCGCATGCCCCGGTTGTAGCTGGCGACCAGGGTGCCCTCGGTGGTGGCCATCGGCACCAGGAACTCCCCGGGCGTGCTCGCCGTCGACCAGCAGCGGGCCTGCGAGCCCGAGCGGGACCTGCGCGACGCCTGCGAGGTTCTCGATGTTGCCGTGGACGGTCCCGGGGTCGAACGAGAAGGCGCCGACATGCACCAACGCGGATCCGCTCTGCTCCCTCGCGTACTCCAGGCGACCAGGATCATCGCGCCCGACCACGGTCACTCCACCGGCCGCACCCGGACGGTGTCCCGTAGCGCCTCCAGGCCCGTGTAGACGGGCTTCCATCCCAGCTCCGTGCGTGCCCTGCTCGTGTCCATGATCGCCGGATGGCCTGCTGCCTCGACCCATTCGGCGGCCGCCGGAAGGAACGGCAGGGTGGCGATGGCGCGGGCGATCGCGCGCGCCGGGGCCCCCGGCAGCGGGATGGGGACCGCGCCGAGCTCGCGCGCGATGTCCAGCGTCGTGACGGTGCCGTCACCGGCGATGTTGTAGGCGCCGGGCGACCCGGCACCGACGACGCAGAGCAGGAGGGCCTGCCCGACGTCCTCCTCGTGGACGAACTGCATCGTCAACGCCGGCAGGAGCAGGGGCACCGGCACGGGCAGCTTGCCCATCCGCTCCGCGAGCCAGCGGCCGAGCGGTGCGAGCGGTCCGGGCAACAGCTCCTTCGCGCCCAGGAAGTTCGGGCCGAGCACGATCGGGGGTCGTAGCACGTAGAGCTCCACCTCGGGGTGCTCCGCGGCCTCCTGCTGCAGCAGGTGTTCCAGCTGGGCCTTCTCCTGTGCATAGAACAGCCGCGCCGCAGGCCGCACCGGCCAGTCCTCGGTCAGCTCGGCCGGATTGTCCCGATGGAAGCCGTAGGCGGCGACCGAGGAGGCATAGACGAAGCGTCGCACGCCCGCGGCGACCGCCGCCCGGAACGTGTTGAGCGTGCCGTCGACGTTGATCGCCTTCGTGGTCCCGCGCGACGCGGTGCCGGTGATCAGGAAGGCGAGATGCACGACCACGTCCGCGTCGCGGAAAGCCTCGCGGAGCGCATCCGGGTCGCGCACGTCGCCGCGCCGGTACTCCATTTTCGTCCAGCCGCGACCGGTCGGATCGAACGGACGCCGCGCGATCCCGATGACCCGTGCGATCCGGTCGTCGGCCTGCAGCAGTGGGATCAGCCCGGAACCGAACGTACCGGTCGGGCCGGTCACTGCGACCGTCAGGCCCTCCGCGGCGTGCGTCATGCTCCACCTGTGGTCCGGTCGGTGACGGCGCCGTTGCGAGGCCGTCTGCTGCCAGGATCCCGGCCGC
The DNA here is from genome assembly GCA_963750095.1 of uncultured Actinomycetota bacterium. Taxonomy (GTDB): domain Bacteria; phylum Actinomycetota; class Actinomycetes; order Mycobacteriales; family Pseudonocardiaceae; genus Pseudonocardia. Next base: position 237,129 of record CAVVPJ010000005.1, read on the forward strand.
CGGGTACCCGGGCGACGTTCACACGACCCGGCACCGTCGGGTCGTACTGCTCTTGACGCCCGGTCCGGCCCCGCGCCGCGGACCGGATCGAACAGTCCCTCGCGGTACAGCGGCGCTCACGCCCGATCACCCGAGAGCGCTGCTCCCCGCTGGTCAGCCATCGTGATCTCAGGACAGCACGTGGATCTGGAACGGGTACCGGTACGGCCGGTCGCCCGCTGCGCGGATGGCGCCCTTGATGTGGCACCACGCGGAGACCACGAACAACACGATGATCAACGGGATGCCGACGACCGCGCCGACGACCGTGAAGATCAGCACCCAGCTGACCAGGTAGAGCAGCCAGAAGGTCAGGTTGAAGTTGAACGCCCCGGCGGCGGCCTGCCGCACGTACGGGTCGTGCTTCTTCACCAGCCACACGAGCAACGGGCCGAGCAGGCTCAGCGACCCGGCGCTCAGCAGCGCCGCGATCGGCGCCGACAGATGCGCGACGATCGCCGCGATGCGACTGCTCGGGGAGAGAACAGCATCGGGGGCGGGCTCGGAGGGGGACGACATCGCATCCTCGCTTTCGACGGCTCTCCGCTGTCAACGAACGGGCCCGACCGGCGGTGCCCGATCGCGGCCGGGTCCGGACGGCGACGGCTCTGCGGGTACTGGCGACTTCGACCTCGTTGGCAAGGTCGGGTCGCGCTGGTCGCCGACGAGCCCGTTCGAGGGTCTCGGCGGTGCGGCGGCTGGTGAGGCGACCGATGGCGCGGGACCAGGACGGCTGGTGTGCGCGGAGCGCACGGCGCGTGGCGGGAGCAGGTGTCTTTCCAGTCGTTCGAGCCCGAGTGCGGCGGCCATCAATGCGACGGGCAGGAGCGCGGCCAACGACAGTATTGGCATGGTCGTCACGTCCCCGATCCCTGGTATGGACGGTTCACGACGGACGGCGAAGGCGGGTTCGACCGCGCGCCCATGTGGCGCCGCGGCGTCAGCCTTCTGGCGGGGAACCGGCAGGGTTTCCTGTCGATCGAGCAAGCTGTGGTCTGGGGCGGAGCGGACCGAGGGCGGGTCCCGTTCAGCGTGTTCGCGGCGGACACCGACGAGGGCGTCTGGCGGGTTCGCCGAGGCGGGGGTGGGGGGTTACCCGGTGCGAATGGTCTGCTCGGAAGACCCCGGGCATGACGCCCGCTCGCGCGGCGCCGCGGACGAGAGGCTCGACCAGGCGCGCCGAAGCTCGAGGTAACCCTAGGCGGCGTGGCTGCGATATCTGGATAGGCGGCAGGATCAGCCCGATCCCGCAGCGGCGGACGAGGCGGGGGTTACCGATCGTGCCGGGGGTGTGGCTGGCCGCTTTCCTACCCGCCGTGTTGATAGCCGTCGCGCTCGGGCTGGAGCGCCTGGAGCGCCGCCTGATCGGCCCTCGACATCGCGACCCGAAACGTACGGTTGGCGAGAGCTCGGCAGAAGTGCCGAGATCAGCGCCGGGAAGGCAGGTGAGGATTGTACGTCTGCCGCCGCGGCTGGGGTTGGCGGTGGCGTCGTGCGGCGTCCTGGTCGTCGCCGGGGTTACCGCGCTTATGTTGGGCAGGTCCGCCTCTGCGCCGATACCCATCCCGCTGTTCACCGGAGCGCCGCCCGCGGCCGTGGTGCCGCCGCCCCCGGTGGTCGACGACGTCGTCGCGCCCGCTCCCGTCCCGGCGGCCGCGCAGCCCGTGGCGGTAGTGCACGTCGTGACGCCGCCTTCGGGCACGACGGCCCGGACCACCACTCGGCCGACGGCAGGACCGCGGGCTGTGTTGTCGGCCGGGGCATCGGAGAAGGTGCGCGACCGCGCGGGGTCGTCCGCGTCGAGCAGCGGCAAGTCGCAGGCTAAGCGATCTCATGGTGGGGGTTCGGACACGTCGCAGAAGAAGGGCAACGCGAAGGGCAAGAAGTCGAAGTCCGCCCACGGCAACAAGGGCGGCCGCAAAGGCTGAGCGCGACTCCCGGTAACGGCAGCGCCTGGAGCGGACCCGCGACCGCACTATCAGCAACCGCTCTACCCGGCACCGCTTTGGCCGTGCCTTCGAGCCTGCGTAGCATCCGGCGGCCCTGCTCGGGCGTGATCCGCGGGTCGAGTCCGGGGCCCGGCTCGGTCGGCAGCTGAGCGGCGCTGGGCAGCCCCGCGACTGCCTCGAGGACCATTGCTCAGGAGGTTGCCGCGAAGATGGCGGCGTTCGTGCTGTCGATGGCCTGCCGGACGGCCTTCGCTGCCCAGTCCCCTTCGGCGATCCGCTTGGCGTTAGCGTTCAGTTCCTTCTTGGACAGTTCGACCGAACCAGGATGTATGACCTTGTGCGCAACGTTCAACGCGTGCAGCAGCGCGATGAGCGCACTGGTTCTCTCTTCCGTGGTGGTGCCGTTGTGGAGGGCCGTGGCAAGCCCAGCCCGGACCGACATCTCGTGGGCAGCGTCCGTGGCGGGCCATCGATGCCTCGGGAAGATGCCGAGGACTCGGTCCTCCTCGGCACGAAGGACACCACCCTGGGCAAGGCGCTCGTAGAGCCGGACCCGCACTTGCTTCCCGAGTCGGGCCACGACACTCTGCGGTTTCTTGCCTTCCTTCTGTTCAACGATGGCCAGAGCCTCGTCCAGCAGACCGTCGCCCGTGGGATTGGCGTCTCTGACCACGAGACGGCCCTCCCGCACACGCTCGTGAGCGCCTGCGACGTCGACGCGATCCATCAGCGCAAGCTCGCCCAACATGGCGCCGCCGAGCGCTACGTCCACCTCGGTGTGGGAGGCAGCCAGCTTTCCGGTGTCGTCGTCTGTCAGGAGGAGCAGCAGGTCCTCGGCGAGGAGCACGGACCCACCTTAAGCCGGGAGGCGGCGGCATGACGCACCGCCGAACTCACGAGTCGCCGCAGGCTCCGTGACCGTACGCGGCACGCCGCCCACGCCCAGTACTGTGACAATCCCTGCGCCGAATGGATTACCCGTCCGTCCATGACCTCCTGGACTGGGGTAAGCACCTGCTGCACAAGGAGCCGACACCGGCGTGACCGCGCGCCCCGACAGTGACCGATGCCCAACCTTGCCGACGTCCTGACTCGTCGCAGCGGTCACGGCGATCTGCTGATCCTTGGGTCTCAGGGTCGGAGTCCGCTGGCCAACCTCCTGCTCGGCTCCGCGGCGGACCACTGTGCCCGCCAGGCCCACTGTTCGACGATGCTCGTCCGCGTTCGGGGACCGGACCGCTACCGTGCCGTGGTGCCCAGTCGTCCCGGGAGGAATACGCCAGTGGAGGTGAACGAGGTACTGCTGCCCGGTGTCGGACTTCGCTACGAGTTCATCAACGCCGACGGCGACCAGATCGGCATCGTCGCGCGTCGCACGGGCGAGTTCGAATTGGTCGGCTATCGCGAGTCCGATCCGGACGCGTGCGTGCCGCTGTTTCGGCTGACCGCCGACGAGGCGGACACCGTCGCGGAGATTCTCGGCGCACCCCGGATCACCGAACGCTTCGCCGATCTGACCCGTGAGGTTCCGGGTCTGTCCGCGGGTCAGATCACCGTCCCGGCAGGCTCACCGCATGCAGGTCAGGCGCTCGCGCACACCAGGGCGCGGACCCGGACCGGCGCGTCGATCGTCGCCATCGTGCGCGGCGAGCAGGTCATCGCCTCGCCCACTCCCGCGGAGGTCCTGTACGCGGACGACATCCTCGTCGTGATCGGCACCGACGCAGGCATTGCGGGCGTGCGCCAGATCCTTGATGGCTGACCGGTGCACAGCCCGTTGGCGCTCCTTCTGGAACTCGGTGTCATCCTGCTGTTCCTGAGCGGCCTGGGTGCGGTGGCCCGCCGGGCCGGACTTCCCCCGATCCCGCTGTACTTGCTGGCCGGGCTCGCGCTCGGGGACGGCGGCATCGCCCCGGTGCCCGCCGCGGGTGAGTTCGTGCATACCGGAGCAGCGATCGGGGTCGTCCTCCTCCTGCTGACGCTCGGCCTGGAGTTCACCACCACCGAGTTCGTCCACAGCCTCCGTCGCCACGTGCCCTCCGCGGTCCTCGACCTCGGCCTCAACGCCGCGCCCGGCGCGGTCACCGGGTGGCTACTCGGCCTGGACGCCGCGGGAATCCTCGCCCTGGCAGGCGCCACCTGGGTTTCCTCCTCCGGAATCGCCGCCCGCCTGCTCAGCGACCTGCGACGGCTCGGCAACCGAGAGACGCCCGCCGTGCTCGCGGTCCTTGTCATCGAGGACTTCGCCATGGCCGTCTACCTGCCCGTTCTTGCGGTGGTCGCCGTGGGTGGAACATGGTGGGAGGCCGCGCTGGGCGTCCTCGCCGCGACCGGCGCCGTCGGCGCTACCCTCGTCGCCTCCCACCGCTGGGGCCACCACGCGAACCGGTGGCTCGCCCACCCCGACGCCGAGCAACTGATGCTGCGGATCCTCGGCACCACCCTCGTCGTCGCCGCGGTCGCCGAACTGGTCAACGTCTCGGCCGCCGTCGGCGCGTTCCTGGTCGGCCTCACCCTCACCGGCGACGCCGCCGAACGGGCCCGTGCGGTGCTGTCCCCGCTGCGGGACCTGTTCGCCGCCGCGTTCTTCCTCTCCATCGGCCTCGCCGTGAATGTCCTCGACCTGGTCCCGGTGCTGCCTGCCGCGCTCGCGCTCGCCATCGTCGGCGTCGGCACGAAGATCCTCACCGGCCGGTATGCGGCCGCCCGCGACGGTGCAGGCGAACGCGGCCGCATGCGAGCGGGCACCGCCCTCATCGCCCGGGGCGAGTTCTCTATCGTGATCATCACCTTGGCCGGAGCAAGCCATCCCGTGCTCGGCCCGCTGGTCACGACCTACGTGCTGATCCTCGCCACTACCGGCCCACTCCTCACCCGATGGACGGGCAGGACAACGGGATGAGCAGCATCAGGATTCTGCGCAAAATGAAGTGAACGGGCACGACGAGGTTGTCCCGGAGCTCGTGGAACTCGAGGTGGCGGTCCCTCGTGGTGGTGAGGGCACGCCGGTCGAGGTTGACCAGGCCTGGGCGGTACACCCACCTGGGGGCCCAGAGCCGCTGACAGCAGGATCCGTCGTACCGGAGCGGCCCGGGATGGCCGGGATCACGCGTCGCGCGGCGGCAGCGTGCGTTCCAGGTGGGCGAGGTCTTCGCGCAGCAGGTCGACGGCAGCCCACGGGCCTGCGGCGAGAGACCGGTCGGCGCTGCGGCGGACACCGTTCATGATGAGATCGGCCATGAGGTCCCCGACCTCGGCCGGGGGAGCGTCGACGGCCGGGCGGTACCACCGAGCGGCCCAGGCTCGTGCCCGCGTACCCCCGCTCGGTGAAGAGCCGCGCGGCGTGGTCGAGCAACTCGTTCGACACGAGCTGGCGGCGGCTGTTCGACCTCGTCACCCGCTCATGGTGCACCGACATTGCGTCCCTCGGAGGCAGGCGCGGTACCGGGCCGTGATCGGCGGGCTAGGGTGCGCAGGACACGACGGAAGGCGGGGTGGCGAGGTGGTCGACCCGTTCGATGCGTCCCAGCCGAACATCGCCAGGGTCTGGGACTACTGGCTGGGCGGGAAGGACAACTTCGCCGCCGACCGCGAGCTCGGGGACAAGATGCTGGCGGTGCACCCCGTCTCCGCCCAGATGGCTCGCGAGAACAGGCAGTTCCTCGGGCGCGCCGTCAGCTATGTGGCGGCCCGCGGTGTCCGGCAGTTCATCGACGTCGGCGCAGGTCTGCCGACCGCGCTGAACACGCACGACATCGCCCGGCGCGTCAACCCGGCGGCGCGGGTGGCGTACGTGGACAATGATCCGATCGTGATCGCGCACGCCCGGAGCCTGCTCGCCAGGAGCCCCGGTGTGATCGCGGTGCCCGGCGACATGCGCGATCCCGGGCGCATTCTCGGCGATGCCGGGCTCACGGAACTGATCGACCTGGCGGAGCCGACCTGCGTGATCATGTCCGCCATCCTGCACTTCGCGGACGCCGGATCCGCCCGAGACGTGGCTGCCGTCTTCACCCGGGCGGTCACCCCGGGCAGCTACATGATCATCTCTGTGGGTTCAGGGAACCGGTCCGAGGGAGACAACTTCACCTCGGCCTACACCGCCGCACGGATCCACATCCACACCCCAGAGGAGATCCAGAGCTTCTTCGGCGACCTTGAGCTCGTACCTCCCGGCGTGGTCCCGGTGCGGTGCTGGAACGGCGACGATCCCCCCGCGAGCCTGAAGCCGCGCACGGCGACGTTCCTCGCCGGGGTGGGCCGGAAGCGGTGACGCGCCGGGCGGCGTCGACGCCGCCGACGATCGCGTTGATCCGGCTGCGGACCTGGCGGCGTTCGGCGTCGTCGAGGTGTCGGACGCACGCTGCCTCGCTGCCTATCGGACGGGACCGGGCACCGTGTCGATGCCCTCCATCTCCTTGGTGAAGGGCATGAACTCGTGGTTCATCACCGCGCGCGGGTCGAAGGAGGGATCGGCCATGACACCGTGGACCCGACGGCGCTGCATGCCGAAGTTGCCCGCGTCGTAGAGCGGCAACAACGACGCCTCCCGCAGATGCCGATGGAAGGGGCGCTTCTTGTCCAGGGCGTTCACTCCGACCACCTGCATGCACTTGTAGACGCAGTCGAACAGCATCTCGGTGCACAGGACCTTGCACATGGCGCCGATCGCCTCACCGTGGTAGTCGTGCGTGTCCATGTAGTGCGCGGTCTTGTAGCAGTACGCCCGCGCCGCGTCGATCCGCGCCGCGACGTCGCCCAGCACGTAGCCCGGGTACTGGAAGTTGATGATGGGGGACCGGCCGCCAGCGGTGTAGGTCTTGGCGAAGTCGAGGGCCGCCTCGAACGCCGCCCGCGCGACGGCGACGGCCCCGACTCCCGCGACCGGTCCGGACCACGCGAAGTTCCGGTTGACCAGGAGGTCGCCGTTGCCCGCGGTGCCCTCGATCAGGTTGTCGGCGGGAACTCGGGCGTCCTCGAAGATGATCTCCGCGTTCTGCGCGCTCCGCTGCGCCGAGGTGCTGATCAGGTTGTAGGTGACGCCCGGCGTGCCGCGCTCGACGATGATCGCGGACAGCCCCTCGGTGCCGCCCCTCTCGGAGTCGGTGCGGACGACCACGAGGTTGAGGTCCGCCCCGTTGCCGTCCCAGCCCGCGACGCTGCACGGCCAGTACTTGCGTCCGTTGACGACGTAGTCGGCGCCGTCGCGGACGGCCGTGACGGCCATTCCCGCGCCCCCCGCCGCCGGTGCGTCGAAGTTGGCGGTGCCGCCCGGCGAACCGGGCGGTTCGCTGGCCGCGTAGCCCACGATGAACTCGCCCGTGGTGTCGGCGGTCGCGCGGCCGATGAACCGCTTCTTCTGCTCCTCGGACCCGTAGTACCACACCGGCATGAGGCCGAGGCCGTTCACCAGCAGCATCGTTCCGAAGCCCGGGTCGACCGCCTGGATCTCCTCGGCGGCGATGACATAGTCGACATTGGAGAGCCCGCCGCCCCCGTACTCCTTGGGAAGCATCGCCCAGGCGAACCCGCGCTTGCTGGCCTCGGCGTAGGCGGGCTTCAGGATCTGGAATCCGGCGAGCGGATCGGGCTCCTCGTCCACTTGCTCGACGAGCGGCGCGAGCACGTCCTCCGCGAACTCCCTCGCCCCCTGCTGAATCTGCTTCTGCTCGGTCGTGAGCGTGAAGTCGATCGCCATGTGAGCACTCCTCAGTCGGATGTCCGGTGCCCGGGGTGGCCCGCTGCCTGCCGGGGCAACACGCGCCAGCCGCGATTGCGGCAGGCCCACCCTCGCCCGGCCGCGAGGCCCGCGGAAGGTCCACTGAACGGGATGCGGCGACGCGCGCACGAACGGCGGCGCAGCACGACACGGACGGTCGCGCTGGGCATTTTCCGCACCGCAGTCGGCGATCAGAGTCCCAGCGCCTGCTGGACCTCGTGGGTGCGTCGTCGCGAGACGGGGATGCACTCCGTCCGGTTGATGTCCGTGTCGAGGGAGATCAGCCCGTTGCCCTTGTGCACGACCCGGCGCACCCGGACGGGGTTGACGAGGAAGCTCCGGTGCACGCGGATGAACCCGCGACCGCTCAGTTCTCGCTCCAGCTTGTCCATGCCCTTCGTCGCGGCTTTGACGCGGCCGCAGTCGGTCATGAGCCAGATGGCGTGCCGGTTCGCCTCGGCGTACCGGACCTCGTTCGCGTCGAGGAGGAGCACCGAGTTGTCGACCAGCGCGGCGATCCGGTCCGCGACTCCGGGGGGACCGGGCGCCTGGGCGTCGGACGCGATCGTGCCGGGGTCGGCAGGCTCACCGAGCCCCGCGAGCATCCAGCCGACAAGCCGGTCCGCGCTGAACACCGGCGCGAGGGAGTACAGCTCCGCGCGTGCCGAGACAGGCGGACCGAGAACAGCGGTGCCCTGCCAGTTCGGGTCCGCCAACGCGCACCGCAACGCGTTCGCGGCGACGTCGCGCAGCAGCGTGCAGGTGCGGCCGCGCATGCCGCAGGCATCGAGCGTGAGCTCCGGCTCGCCCGTACGGAGGAGCGTCATCACGTCAAGGCTCGCGGCGATGATGTTGCCCGCCCAGTCGATGCCGAGAAGCTTCGTCGGCCTGCGCCCGTGCTGGGCGCCGAACTGCTCGGCCACGACGCGCGCGTCGTGCGCGGCGCGCTGGTCGAGCCGCTCCTGGGTGGCCGCCACCTCGCTCGCCAGCCATTTCGCGAGGCCGGTGACGGCGGCCTCGGACAGGCTCGCGACCGCCAGCGTGGCCACAGGCTCCGCGCTGACCGGGTCGCAGACCGGGGCGCCAAGGCACGTCCAGGCGTGCAGGTCGCGTCGCCAGTGCTCCGGCCCGCGCACCAGGATGGCGTGGTGCGCCACGGTGGCGGTGCCTGTGCCGCTGGTTCCCCCCGTCGACTCCGACCATCGCGTGCCTGCCTCCAGCCCGCGTTCGGTGGCCTGGCGACGCATCCCGTCCCCTGCCCAGAGGGCCAGGACGTGCCCGTCGGTGTCGGTCACCGCGGACAGGCAACCGCTGACGCCGCGGGCGAGGGCGGCCGCGGATCCGCCCAGCTGGGTGTAGGCGTCGTCCCACCGCCGTCCCCATCCCTTGAGGGACCGCTCCGTGGTGGCCCTGCGGGGGTCGAAGGGGTCGAGCCGATAGAGATCGCGGCATCGATACCAGGAACGGAGGATCTCGGTCGGCAGCTCGCGGCGGGCGAGCGCGTCATCGCCCGCGACGAACTCGGCCCATGCACGCTTCCGCCGTGCGGCGGATGGGACCTGATACTGCGACGCCTCGTGGACGACCTGGTTCGTCATCGTATCTCGGCACCGACCCCGAACCCCTCCATGGACTTCTTGAAGCCGAATGGCTCACAGTCGACGAAGAGGTCGGGGGTGAACCCGGGATCCGCCATCACGCCCCAGGTCTTGCGCTGCTGCATCGCCAGGTTGCCCGCGTCGTAGAGCGGGAAGACGATCGACTCGCGATATGACTTCTCGATCCCGAAGCGCCGGTCCAACGCGTTGACGCCGACGATGCGCATACAGTCGACGACCGCGCGCTGCATGAGGTCCGTGCAGAACGTCTTGTTCATTCCGCTGAGCGCGTGGCCGCCGCTCTCGTGGAGGTCCATGTAGTGCGCGGCCTTCCAGCACATGTACCGGCACGCTTCGATCTTCGCGGCGATCTCGGCGAGCAGGTAACCGACGGCCTGATGGTTGATGATGGGCATCGCGCCGCCACCGGTGAACGTCTTCGCCCATTTCAGGGCAAATTCATAGGCGCCACGGGCAACGCCAACGGAAGCGATTCCGGCGATCGGCCCCGACCACGTGAAATTGCGGTTGATGACGAGATCGCCGTCGCCTTCCGCGAGGAGGTTCTCGGCGGGCACCCGCACGTCGTGGAACGTCATCGTGACGTTCTGGCAGGTTCGATGGCCGATCTTGTCGATGACCTGGTAGTCGATGCCGGGCGTGCCGCGCTCGACCAGCACGGCGCTCAACGACTCCCGGCCGCCTTTGGTCCGGTCCGTCCGCACGATGCAGAGGTTGACGTCGGCCCCGTGAAGATCCCAGCCCCCCGCGTTGCACGGCCAATGCTTCTCGCCGTTCAGGACGAGCGTCCCGTCGGCCTTGTCGCGCTCGGCGATGAGCTGGATGCCCGCGACCGGGTTCGGGTGGTCGAAGTTCGCCGTCCCGCCCCGCTCGCTGACGACCCACCCGCCGAGGAAGTCGACGTTCCTGCCGTCGACGGCGCGTCCGACCCATTTCTCGCACTGATCGTCCGTGCCGAACCAGGTGAGCGGCATGAGGGCGAGGCCATTGACCAGAAGGATCGTCGGGAACCCGCCGTCGACCGCCGCGAGCTCTTCGGTCACGATGATCGTGTCGACGAGGCTCGCGCCGCCGCCGCCGTACTTCGCCGGGAGGAACGAGGTGGCGAAGCCCAGTGCGGTGGCGGCCTCGAACGCGGGTTTCATCGCGACGAACGCCTCCTGCGGGTCCGCGATCGCGTCGGCACGTTCCGTCATGGGCCGCAGGACCTCGCGGGCGAACTCGCGGGCGTCGTCCTTGAGCCTCCGCTGTCGCGGTGTCATCTCGAAATCGATCGCCATCGTGCCCTCTGCTACCGAACGGACTTACCGGTGAGGCCGAGCGCCCCCCGCAGGCCTTGGTCGTTCATGGCGATGTCGTCGAGAGTCGCACCGTCGAGAACGCCGAAGTACGCGCTCAACGCGCGGGCGAAGACGCTTCTGGCGCCGCACACCCCGGCGACCTGGCAGTACCGCGCCGGACCGAGGCACTCGACGACGGCGAAGTCGTCCTCCATCGCGCGCATGACGTCCCCGACCGTGATGGTCGACGGGTCGCGGGTGAGGTGGACCCCGCCCCCGTGGCCCCGCAGGGTCGCCACCAGGCCTGCCTCGCTCATCCGTCGGACGACCTTGTCGAGGTGGTTGCGGGAGATGCGATGCGCGGCGGCGATGTCGGCGATGGATCCGCGCCTGCCCGGCGCCACCCGCAGGTACATGAGGACGCGAAGCGCGAAGTCTGCGTGCCTGGTGTGCCTCATGGTCGCTCAGCCTCGGCGCGGCGCCGTCCGGCGTATGCGGAACTGGGTGGCGCTGTCGCGGTCATGACGACGCCTCTCGGGCGGCAAAAGTGGTATCTTCGATGCTACTTTAGGCGCCGTGAGCAGGCAAGAAGGCGCCTCCGCACGCGCCGAGGCGAGGCGAGGCGAGCGCGCCGAGAGGTCGTGGTGGAAGAGCCGGTGTCGCCGGGCCCGGGCTGGCGGGCTGATGTGTCGCGGACCGTGGTCCGCCGGTGATGGGCGCTGACCGCGGCCGGACGAACCGAGGGAGCGGACATGCAGAAACTCTCGCTGGAGGCGCTTGCCCGCGAGCTGCTCGAGGCGGCTGCGCGCGGATCGGCGGGCCGGTCCGCGCGCACTGTCGTGGGCGGGCACGAACGCGTCCTGCGCCAGACGGTGATCGCTCTGCTGGGCGGCCGGTCGTTGGCCGAGCACGAGAACCCGGGTGAGGCGAGCGTGCTCGTGTTGCACGGCCGGGTCCGGCTGGTCGCCGGGGACAGTTCCTGGGAGGGTCAACGCGGCGACCTGCTGATGGTGCCGCAGCGTCCGCACCGGCTCGATGCCGTGGAGGACGCGGCCGTGCTGCTGACCGTCGCCAAGATCGGAGCCGAGGCGTGAGGTGACCTCGCGGCGGCGGCCGGTCGTTGGACCCGGTCAGCGCCGCGGGGCCAGACCGCCGTCGTCGAGCTGAAACTCCAGCCGGGACACGATGTCGACCACCCCGTCGACCCTGTGCACGAGGCGCTCGGCCGCTTCGGCGGTGCTTCGGCGGTCGACGGTCCCGGCCAGGTGGACGATCCCGTCGGTGACCTTGACGTCGACCTGCGTGGGGTCGGCCCACAGCAGGTGCACGAAGACCTCGCTGAGCACGTCCTTGCGGATGTCGTCGTCGCTGCGCACGTACGCCTTGAGCAGGTCGCCGCGGCTGACCACGCCCACCAGGCAGCCCTGGTCGTCGACGACCGGCAGCCGCTTGACGGCGTGCTCGGACATCAGCCGGGCCGCCTGCGCGAGGCTGGCCCGCGGTCCGACGGCGACCGGCGGGGTCGACATCAGCTCCCGTGCGGTGTCGCCTGCCGCGCGGCGGACGGCCAGCCGCCGCATGGCAGGCTCCCACCAGTGCGGGCGCCGGGGGATCTGGTGGCCCTGCTTGAGGATCACGTCGGCCTCGGAGACCACGCCGATCAGCCGGTCGTCCTCGTCGAGCACGGGCAGGGCGCTGATGTGGTGCTCGACCATGATCCGAGCCATTTCCTTCACCGGCATGGCGGGCCGGGCGGTGAGCACCGGTCGGGTCATCACGTCGGAGACCGTCAGGTTCTTCATGGTGCCATGCTCGGAGTGCATCCGGCGGCCGGGCAGGGCCATCGGTCCGGACCCGCCGGGCCGGTCGTCCCGCGGTCGGCGCACCCGCGCCGCGTGCGGGCTAGTCGGTCGTCGCCACCCGGGGGTGGCCCAGCAGCTCCGGCGGGTCGTTGCGCTGGGCTGTGCCTGGGGAAGGGTCGGACCGCGTGGCGAGCACTGACCTCGCGAGCCGCGGGATCAGACCGTCGTCGCTGAATCGGTGGCCGAACTCGGCGTACGCGTTCAGCTCCCTGAACACGAGCTCGCCCAACGGACCGGGGTAGATCCGGCGGGCATGCCCGGCGGCCGCCCGGTACCGCGACCTCTCGTGGTGATGCAGCTCCGGGGCGTCGCCGCGGAGCTGATGATCGGTAGCTGGGGGGCAGCCGTCCGGTGGACGAGCGCCCAGCAAGGTCTCCATGATTTCCCCTCGGGTCTCGGCGTTCGGGACGAGCCGCCGCCGAGTGGCGGGTTGGCGCCGATGCCCGTGGTGAGCGTCTGTGTGCGCGCCGCTATGGAAGGAGTGTGGCGCCAGGTGTTGCGCCGGGATTGCGTCGAGCTGCAATCGGGGCCAGGCAGGCGGTAGTTCCGCCATGCAGGTCGTCCGGTCGAGCTCGATCAGTGCCCCGGCCCTACAGCAGGTCGGACAGCATCGCCGCGGCCCGGGCGGCGCCGTCGGTCTCCACCGGCCGGTAGTCGACGGCCCGGTCGATCTCCGTGGTGATCGCGTCGGCCAGCGCCTCCGGATCGCGGGCGTCCGCGTAGGCCATCCGCCGCCCAGCCCCGTACTGGGCCAGCCGCTGCGGCACGTGCAACTGCTGCTCGAAGTGGCGATCGAGCGGGACGTAGAGGAACGGGCGCCGGGCAGCGACCAGCTCCATCGTGGTGGTCAGCCCGCCCTGCACCACCGCCATGTCGCAGGCGGCGAGGTGGCGGTGCAGATCGGGCACGTAGCCGCGTACCTCCACGCCGTCGGGCGCGGAGATCGACGCGGGATCGATCCGGGGACCGGCGACCGCGACCATCCGCAGGCCGGGCGCCTGCTTCGCGGCCAGCGGGAACGCCTCGACGGCCCGGCGCAGCAGGTGTGTGCCCACCCCCGAGCCGCCGACCGTGACCAGGCAGACGCGCTCGTCAGGCCGGTAGCCGAGCTCGGCCCGCAACGCCTCGCGGTCGGCCGCGGGCGCGCGGCCGGTGACATAGCCCGGGAAGGAGTAGCGCTCTGTCGCCCACTCGCGCACGGTCGGCAGGTCCGGGCCGAGCGGGGCGTCGACGAGGTCAGGCGGGTTGCCGACGAACAGCGAGCAGTCGCGCAGGCGGGGGTAGCGGCGCATCCGCTCGACGCGCTCGGTGTTCCAGTCGGCGGTGAGCGCGGCCTCGGCCGCTCCCCCCTCGGGCATCGGCAGCCAGCCCACGAAGTCGGTGAGCCACGCGTACGCGGTGCGCTTGAGCTCGGGGTTGTCGAAGAGGAAGTGGTCGACCTCCCATCCCTCGTCGACGATCCACAGGTCGTAGGGCTCGTCGTCGACGAGGTCGGCGAAGGCCATGAAGTTGGCGACGAGGATCTCGTCCATCTGCCGGACGGCCTCGAACACCGCGACGTCGTGCTCGCCTGCCTCCGATTCGATGTGCGCGCTCTCGCTGGCCAGCCACCGCGACGCGGGGTGTACCCGTTCGCCGCGTTCCGCCAGCACCCGGGTGACGGGCTCCTGGGTGAGCCAGTCGATCTCCAGGTCGGGGTGCAGGGCCCTCAGCTCGTCGGCGATCGCCAGGTCGCGGCGGACATGGCCCAGGCCGATCGGCGAGCAGACGTACAGCGCCCGGCGCCCGCGGTCGCGGGCGCGGCGCCAGGCACGCTCGCGTCCGGGCCTCGGGGAGATCGGCTCGGCGAAGTCGCGGATCAGCTGGTTCGTCAGGACGGGTTCGCGCATCGGTGGGGCGTGGCCACCGCCGCGGATCGTCACCAGCTCCCCGCCGGTCCACCGGGCCAGCGCCACACCGGTGTCGTAGGGCACGATGCCGTCGCCGTCGCCGTGGACGACGAGGACCGGGCAGCGCACTGCCCGGCAGATCGCCTCGGCCTCCGCCTCGGTGGGGGCGTTGATCGCGGGCGTCGTGTGCAGCAAGGTCGCGGCGTCGGTCTCCAGGCCCCAGCCGACGCCGTCCTCCCGATGTTTGATCGAGTGCCGCTCGGTGAAGACCTGGGACATGAAGAACTCGACCCACCCGCGGTGGTCGGCGAGCCAGTAGTGCCGGTTGGCCTTCGCCCAGCCTTCGTGGCTGTCCCTTGGCTCGTCGAAGTCGGGCGGGAGCGGCCAAGGAAGCGCCGTGCCGATCGCCACGACGCCGGCTGCGCGCTCCGGGTACCAGGCCGCGAACTGCAGGGCGTGCCGCCCACCGAGGGAGAGGCCCACGAGCACGGCGCGGTCGGTACCGGTGGCGTCCATGACCGCGATCACGTCGTCGACGTACTCCCGGTCGGTGTATGCCTCGGCTGAGTCGGGTCGGTCGGCCAGCCCGTTCCCGCGTCCCTCGACCGTGATCACCCGGAAGTGTCGGGAGAGGTACGGGACCTGCGCCTTCCACTGCCGCATGTGCACGATCGCCCAGGACGTGAGCAATACGATCGTCGGGTCGCCGTCCCCGAAGACCTCGTATCCGACGCTCACGCCGTCGCGCTCGACATGTCCGATCCGGTCAGGCTCGCGTGCCCGCATGGCGACCTCCGCGTTGTCGCTCCCCGGCATGGTCTCCCGATCAGGTGACGACCGGGAAGGGCCGCAACCCACCTGCGTCTCAGTTCAGCGCGCGGAGCGCCGTCCGGGCCGCCCGTTCGACTCCGGGCATCGCGTGCAGGCGGCCCAGCTCCGCGGCCCGGCGCAGGGCGGTCCGGGCGCGCGCGACGTCGCCCTGCGCGGCGGCGGCCAGACCGTCGACGATCGCACCAGCGGCCTGGGCCGGCACCCACCCGTGCTGGTCGGCCGCGTCGAGCAGTGGAGCGAGCACCGTCCGGGCCCGGCCGGGTTCGTCCTGCCGCAGCCACGCGCGGGCGACCGCCAGATAGGCGTCGGTGCCGAGCAGCCAAGCGGACCCAGGGGGCGCGTCGACGAGGGCGAGCAGCGCGTCGGCCTCAGCGAGCACGGTGGGGGAGCCGGTCGCCTCGGCCAACGGTGCGAGGCAGCGCAGCAGGTACGCCTCGGCGCCGTCCCGCTCGGCCAGGTCGCATGCCCGGGTGAGGAGCTCGATGGCCTCCGCGGTCCGGCCCATCCCGAGCAACGTGACGCCGAGCTGCGAGTACCCGGTGGTGGCGAACCAGCGGTGGCTCGTCCGCTCGGTCAGCGCCACGGCCCGCCGACCGTGGTCGAGGGCCTGGGGGTACCGGTCGCGTAGTCGTTCCAACCAGCTCAGGTGGGCGGTGAACCACCCGGCGTGCAGCTCATGACCGCTGCGCTCGCTGATCGTGATCGCCTCGCCGACCCGACCTTCCGCGGCGTCCCAGTCGGCGGCCCCGAACGCGGCGAACGCGGACTCGAACACCGCCCACTGGAGCAGCTCCGAATCCCCGCGCCTGCGCAGCAGCGGCACCAGCTCGGAGAGGACGCCTGCCAGCTCGCCCGTCCACCCGAGGTAGGCGTACGCGTTCTTGAGCCCGTCGAGGCCTGCCGCCAGCGCGCCGTCCTCGCCCGAGGCCCGCCCGACCGCGACCGCTCGGCAGCCGTAGGCGAGAGCATCGACGAACCCCAGCCGATTGCTGGAGCCCACCGCGAGCGGACGGCAGGCTCCCGACCGAGCCGGTAGCCGTGGCGCCCACCCTCGACAGCCCCGGGCCCGAGCGCCACCCGCAGCCTGCTGACCAACGTGGCCACGTTCTCGGCGGGGCGACGCGGTGGGACGCCGTCCCAGAGGACCTCGATGATGCGGTCGGTGGGGACGAGCCCTGGCCGCTCGACGGCCAGCAGCACGAGCAGTCGGTGGGCCTTTCCGGCGCCGACCCCGGCCGACCGTACCCCGCCACGGTGCACACTGAACGGCCCGGCCAGCCGTACGGTGACACCCTCCACCCACCGAGCGTATGGCCGGGCGTTCAGCCCTCGCTATCCCGCACCCGCAGGCCACCGCGTCGGTCTTCCGGTGCGGCGGCCCGGGTCGGCTCGGGCTGGTCCGTGCCGTGAGCAGCAGGTACTCCGCCTCGTACGACCGTCGCGGCTCCGGGTGTGCAGCAACCCGGTCGCCGAAGAGCTCGCGCACGTGCTCCTCGTTGCCCCAAAGCGGTGGTGGCTGGGTCCCCGGCGGCGGTGCGGGCGAACGGCCCCATGGTGCGGAAGAGGTCCCCGATGAGAACCTCGGGCGTCCAGTTGATCATGCCGCTCGTCCCGTGGCCGTGGTCGACAACGACCTGAAGATCGCTAGTGCGGCGGCCGGTGGCCGGGCACTCTGCGGCCACGTTCCAGGTCGTTGTGCTCTGCTCCGATGCCGTGCGGGCGCGCACAGTCGGGTTGTGAGACCGGATCCCCGCTACGACCCCTCGGCGGGCCGTGATCCGCGCCGGGACGCGCTGGACGTCGAGGCGGCGGTCGGTGCGGCGCTCGCGCGCAACCCCCGACTGCACGGAGACCACATCACCGTCACGGCGGGCCCCGAGGGCCTGGTGACCCTCACCGGCACCGTCGCCTCACAGGCGCTGCGGCGCGAGGTCGAGCTCACCTGCTGGACCCTGCCCGCCGTCTGGACCCTGCACGACCGGCTGGTCGTCGGCCGCTCGAGCCCGCACATTCCCATCCGAGGAGCAGCAACATGAGCGCCACGCTCACCGCGGTCGTCATCGTCGTCATCGTCCTGGTCATCCTGGGACTGGCGGTGCGGATCATCAAGCAGTACGAGCAAGGGGTGCTGTTCCGGTTCGGCAGGCTGGTGGGCGCGCGTGACCCGGGCCTGCGGCTGATCGTCCCGCTCGTGGACGTGCTGCACCGGGTGTCGCTGCGGATCGTGACGATGCCCATCCAGTCGCAGGGCATCATCACCCGGGACAACGTCAGCGTCGACGTCTCGGCGGTCGCCTACTTCCGGATCGTCGACGCCGTGAAGTCGGTGGTGGCGATCGAGAACGTGCAAGTCGCGATCGACCAGATCGCGCAGACCACGCTGCGGAAGGTGGTGGGCCAGCACACGCTCGACGAGACGCTGTCGGAGACCGACCGGATCAACCAGGACATCCGCCAGATCCTCGACGTCACCACGCTCGACTGGGGTGTGGAGGTGACGTTGGTGGAGCTCAAGGACATCCAGCTGCCCGACAGCATGAAGCGGGCGATGGCCCGGCAGGCCGAGGCGGAGCGGGAGAAGCGCGCCAAGATCATCAATGCGCAGGGTGAGTCGCTGGCCGCTGCCGCGCTGGGTGATGCGTCGGACATCATGATGGAGCACCCGCTGGCGCTGCAGCTGCGCAACTTGCAGAGCCTGGTGGAGATCGGCGTGGACAAGAACACCACCGTCGTCTTCCCGGCCCCGCTGATGAGCACGATCGGCGAGCTCGGGTCGTTCCTGGCCCGCGAGACCGCCGCCGCGGCCGCGCAGCCCGCCCCGGCTCCCGTCGCCTTCCCGATGCAGGCACCCGCCGCGCACGTGCCGTCGGGCAACGGCACGCCAGCTGTGCCGTCGACGAACTGAGCGCGCGCACCAGCGGGTTCCCTGAGCGACGTCACGAGCGAGGAGCGGAGTATGGCAACGGTGGTCGTCGGTGTCGACGGGTCGGACGGGGCTCAGGACGCGCTGCGGTTCGCGGTGGAGGAGGCGAGGCTCCGAGGAGCCGTCGTGCGGGCCGTCATGGCCTGGAACCCCGACACGCTGGCCTACAGCGGCGGCGCATGGGGCCCGATGGTCGATCCGACGATGCTCGAGGAGAGCACCCGCGCCGCATTGGACGCCGCGGTGGACAAGGTCGAGGCGGAGGGTGCCGCAGCGATCGAGCGGGTGGTGGCCACAGGGCAGCCCGCCCGGGTGCTGGTCGAGCAGGCCCGCGGCGCAGACCTGCTGGTCGTCGGATCTCGGGGTCACGGCGGCTTCGCCGGGCTCCTGCTCGGCTCGGTCGGCCACCAGTGCGCCCAGCACGCGCCGTGCCCGGTCACGATCGTGCGAGCCCATGACAGCGCCGCTGCGGGCGATACCGCATAGCGGCCGTCTCGGGCCGAAGGCCTCTTCGACAAGGGCCTGAGCCGGTGCCCGACCGAGACGGCGCCGTCGCCGACCGCGGTCGCTCCTCAGAGTGCCGGGGCGCCATGTCGTCAGTCACCGTCGCTTGACATATCACCCGACAGCGCTAACTGTTGCAAGCGGACCGGTGTGGTCCGTGGGAGGCACGAGCGATGACGGAGGAACGACGTTTCCGGCTCCGGTCGGGACGCACGGTACTGATCCGGCCGATGCGCAGCGACGACACGCCAGCGTTGGCCGCCGCGGTCGAGCAGCTCAGCGAGCAGTCCCGCTACCGCCGGTTCCACACGGGCCTCCCGCGCCTGGACGCGCAGATGCTCACCTACCTCACCGACATCGACCACCACGACCACGAGGCACTGGTCGCGTTGGCGCCGGGGTCTGGCGACATCGTCGGGGTCGCCCGGTTCATCCGCGACACGTCCACCCCGGACACCGCGGAGCTGGCCATCGCGGTGGCCGACGCCTGGCACCGGCAGGGCCTGGGCACCTTGCTGATACGCCAGCTCGCGCGGCGCGCCCGAGAGGTCGGCATCGATCACTTCACGGCGGAGATCCTGGCAGAGAACACTCCGACACGCGCACTCGTCCGCAGGCTCGCCGATGCGGAACTGACCGACCACGGCCCGACGACGACTGCCCGCATGGACAACACCGGAAAGGAACCGGCCGAGGACTCCAGCGCCCGGTCCGAGCCGCAGGCGTCGGCCGGTCCGTGGAGGCCTCAGGGCACCGGCGCGCCCCAGATCGGAAACCACCGCTCCAAGTCGGGTTCGATCGGCAGCTCGCCGGAGAGCACCGCGCGCACCTGGAGCTCGAGGGCGGTGTCGCGCTGCTGTCCCGCGGTCGGCGCGAACGGGTAGACCGTGCCCCGCTTGAACAGGTACACCAGGCCCAGCTCGCGCTCCGGCCCGTCCACAGGGTTGCTGACGAACCCGGTCACGGTGCACAGCAGCGACGTGCCAAGGCCCGCTTCGGCGAGCGTGGTGTTGACGCCGTGCAGCTGGGTGGTGAGCGTCGTGAGGTCACCGTCGGCGCGGCGGCAGGTCACCCAGGTGAACCCGAAGTCGTCGGCGGTGAACCCGACGCTGGTCCCGGGGTCGAGCGCGAGGAGGTCGCGGATGTCGGCGTGGGCCTGCTTCGCTGCGCTGCCCTCGGCGGTCTTGTAGCAGACCGCCCCGGCCCCGGTGGGGGTGAAGCCCGTCGCCTCGTCCAAGGTGAGCGCGGCACCGGGGATCCGGAAGAGCGTGCCCAGATCGGGCGGTGCGGGCGTCGACCGGCCGAGGAGCGCGTCGAACAGCCCCATGCGGGCCCCTACATCCGGGCCGCGAGCGCGGCCAGCTGGTCGAGCCGCTGCTGCAGCGGCGGATGGGTCGACAGCAGCGTCGCGAGCAGGGCACCCGCGCCGGTGGCAGGGGCGAAGAGCAGGGCGTTCAACGGCTGCACGGTGCGCAGGTCGCGGCTGGGGATGTGGGCGGTGGCGTCGGTGACCTTGATCAGCGCCGACGCCAGGGCCGACGGCTGCCCGGTGAGCATCGCCCCGGACCGGTCGGCGGCCAGCTCCCGGTACCGGGACAGGGCGCGGGTCAGCAGGAAGCTGAGCACGTAGACCGCGCCGGAGACGGCGACGACCGCGAGCACGACCATGCCGAGGTTGTCGCGGCGGCCCCGGCCGCCGAACAGCGACGAGTAGAAGCCGAACCGCATGACCAGCCCGGCGAGCACCCCGGCGAACGAGGCGAGGGTCATCACGGCGACGTCGCGGTGCGCGATGTGGGAGAGCTCGTGGGCGAGCACGCCGTCCAGCTCGTCGGTGTCGAGCCTGCGAAGCAGCTCGTCGGTCACGCACAGCACCGCCCGCTTGCTGCTGCGGCCGGTGGCGAAGGCGTTGGGCAGGTCGGTGTGGGCGAGCGCGATCTGCGGCTTGTCCATGTTCGCCGCCGCGCAGAGCCGGTCGACGATGGCGTGCAGCCGTGGCTGCGCGTCCCGATCGACGACCGTCGCGCGCATCGCGTACAGGGCGATCCGGTCGGAGAACCAGTACTGCGCCAGCAGCACGCCCCCGGCGACGAGCACCACGATGGCGACCGACTTGATGAGCACGATGAGGACCGCCACGAAGGCCGCGTAGACGAGGCCGAGCAGGACCACGGTGCCCGCCATCCGGGCTGTCAGACCGTGGTCCGGCGGGAAGCGGGACGGCAGGGGCGCGTCGTCGTCGCCGCCGTCGACCGCCTGCTTCGGGGCGAAGATCCGCAGCAGCGCCACCCCCGTGATGACCGCGACGACGAACGCCATCACCAGGCCGCCGAGCGCGCCGATCGCGATGACGAGCAGCACCGGCTGGCCGGACTGCCAGAGCGGGGTGGCGACCCCCATGAAGGCCAGCAGTCCCACGGCCCACGCGGCCGCGGTGGCCGGGATCCACGCGGCCGACCGGCGGGCGACGTGGCGCACCACCCACCACTGCGCGGTGCCGATCGTCGAGAGCAGGACGGCTCCGCCGACGACGGCCAGCGCGACCAGCAGCGCCATCGGGACGGTCGCGAGCCGCTCGCCCACGGTCGAGGGGACGAGGCCGATGGCGTACGCGGCGACCGCTGCCGCGGCCGTCGCGGCGATGAAGCGCCCGCGTGGCAGCGCGGGCAGCACGCGCCGCAGGACGTGGGCCTGGGCCGCGCCGAGCAGGCCGCCCTCGACCGCGCCCGCGGCGAGCAGCGCCGCGGCCGCGGGCACCGGCGCCCACCCGACCGAGAGGGCGCCGACGGTGGCAGGGAAGGCGAACCCGAGGAACTCCCCGAGTGTGACCCAGAGGAGCCATGCCCTGCGCACCGATGACCGCCACTCGGCATCCGGCGGCGGGGTGGCACGTCGCCCGCGGTCGTCCAGGATGTTGCGCACGACCTCAGCGTGGCGCGGTCCGTCGCGCCCGGCCGGAGGCACAGTGCTCGACTTCGGGGGTCGGTCGACCCGGCTTGCGGCCGGGGTGTCCCTCGGACCTGCCCGATCAGGCGGGCGGTGCGGGGTGGGTCACGACGAGGTCGGCGAAGACGACGATGTTGTCCTCGTAGCTGCGGGCCTGCCGGTCGAACACGCCACCGCAGGTGATCAACCGCAGGCCGGGGTGGTCGAGGTCGCCGTACACCGCATCGGTGGGGAACTCGTCCTTCGGGTACTCCTTGACCTGCGTCACCCGGAACACCGCCGCGCTGCCGTCCTGCCGCGCGACGGTGACCTCGGCATCGGGTCGGAGATCGCGCAGGCGGGAGAAGACGCCTGGCTGTCCGCCCCAGTCGACATGGCCCGCGAGGATCGCCGGACCCAGCTCACCCGGGGTCGGCGCGCCGGTGTACCAGCCTGCCGGGAAGCCCGCGGGCGGCACCTGCAGCGCCCCGTCGGCCCGCAGGCCCAGCTGCATCAGTGCGGAGTCCACACCGATGGCCGGGATCTGCACGCGGACCGGCGTGGACCTCGCCATCGGCGCCGCAGCGGCCGAGGGCGCCACGCTGCCGGGCGCCGCGACCGATGGCGCCGGGGCGGGAGCCGCGTCGCTGGAGCAGCCTGCGGCCAAGGCGATGACGGCCAGCACGGCGGTCACCCCCGCCATCACCCGGGGACGGGCGAGACGGGGGTGCCGCTCCGGAATGCGGTGACGCATGCGGTGGAGGTCCTCAGCTTTCCCGGCGCAGCCGCCGAGTGACACCGGCTCCCGCCCCGGCGAGCACCAACGCACCGGCCACCAGGTAGTACACGAGGCCGATTCCTGCGGTGTCGCTGCCGTCACCGGTGTCGACCGACCCGACCGGAACCTTCGTGACCTGACCGCCGGTGTTGGCGTGGTCGCCGAGACCATTGCCACCGCCGCCCGCTCCGTTGTCGGCACTGTTGATGCCTACGGCGTTGTGGTCACCGGTCTTGTGGTCGCCACCGTTGTGGTGACCGTTGTCGCCTGCGTGGTGCTGGTCGCCGGTGTCGCGGCCGCCGTTGTGGTCACCGGCACCGTTGTGGTCGCCACCGTTGTGGCGGCCACCATTGTGGTCACCGCCGCCGCCGCCGTTGTTGCCGCCGCCGTTGTTGCCGCCGCCGTTGTTGCCGCCGCCGTTGTTGCCGCCGCCGTTGTTGCCGCCGCCGCCGTTGTCGCCGCCGCCTGTTGCCGCCGCCGCCGCCGTTGCCGCCGCCGCCGTTGTTGCCGCCGCCGCCGTTGTCGCCGCCGCCGCCACCGCCGCCGCCGTTGTCGCCGCCGCCACCGCCGCCGCCGTTGTCGCCGCCGCCACCGCCGCCGCCGTTGTCGCCGCCGCCGCCGCCGTTACCGCCACCGCCGTTGCCGCCGCCGCCGCCGTTACCGCCGCCGCCGTTACCGCCACCGCCGTTGCCGCCACCGGGAGGGGTGATCGGCGGGACGGTGATCGGCGGGGTGGTGATCGGGGGAACGGTGATCGGCCCGATGACGATCGGCGGGGTGGTGATCGGCGGGATCACGACCGGCGGGGTGGTCCCCCCCGGCGGGAGGGTGGCACAGCTCGGTCGGGTGATCGTGTTGGTGTCCAGGGTTACCGCGCCGTTTCGGGCCAGAACCCGTCCGTCCACGGTGGTGTCGGTCAGCACCGACACCGAGGTCAACGCCAGGATGCTGCCGACGAAGGTGGTGTTGGTGTCGAGCTTCGCGGAGCTACCCACCTGCCAGTACACGTTGCACGGCGAGCCCCCGTTGATCAGGGCGACGGTGCTGCTGGGCGCAGTGGTCAGCGTGGATCCGGCTTGGAAGATGAACACCGCGTTGGGGTTGCCCCCGGCGTTCAGGGTGACCGTGCCGGTCAGGCCCATCGACGAATCCGCCTTGTACACCCCCGGCGCCAGGGTTTGCCCACCCAGGTCGCTGGTCACCGCATCGAACGGGGTCCGCCCCGCCGCATCGTTGTACGCGGTGGTCAGATCGGCCTGGGCCTGGGCCGCGACGGCGTCGGCGGCGTGGATCGTGCCGTTGCTCACTCCGCCGGGCGGGAAGCCGGTGACCGCGGTGCCCGGGCTGACGCCCAGGTCGCCCGAGATCACCGACGCTCCGGTGTTGGTGACCGTGGTGCCTGCCAGCACCGCGAACGAGGTGGCCGTCCCCAACCCCACCGGGGCCTGCACCGACGCCGCCAAAGCCACCGGCGCCCCAACGATCGCTGCCCCGAGCCCCATGGCGCTGATGGTGCCCACCGCCAGCACCGCCCTGACCCCGCGGCGCGGACCGTGGCCGCGAATCATACGGGTCACCGATATCACGAATTCCCCCGATCGACGAAATGTCTGAATAGTCGGCACGCTCGCGAGCCGACTCGTGCTTCGTGGCCTAAAACGAGCGCCGCTCGGGGCAGCGACGGCGGAACGGGTTTTCTCACTCGTCCAGCCGGAGCGGACCCTGAACAGGTGAAACAGGACCCGGAATCCCGAGACACAACGAGTGACAGGTGACCCGATCGAGGGAGGATTTTCACGATCGGGGCTGAGTGCGCTGTCCGCCGGCATGTGAAGACCGACAGGGAACCGGGACGGGAAGCCCTCCAACAGCAGGTCACGCGGCAGCTGGGCATCGTTGCGGCCCGTCAGCCAGGGCGATCCGCAGATCCCCGGCGCGAACCGCCACGCCGCGACTTCGGACCGAACTAACGATCAGAAGCGCTCGGCACTCACATCGAGACGGAGCCCTTGCGGAAGTCCGTTCGGCCGATCCGGACGTTGATGAGAACGGGTTCGCCGCTTTCCCGGGCCTTGGCCAGTGCCGCGGGGAGGGCGTCGGCGTGATCCACGTTGAGGCCGACCGCGCCGAACCCGGCCGCGACGTGGTCGTACCGCGTGGGTGCCAGCACGGTGCCGACGTCGTCGTGGAGCAGGTCGACCTGTTCGCGGGCGATCTGCGACCAGGAGGCGTCGTTGCCGACCACCGCGACGGCCCGGACACCGTGGCGAACGAAGGTGTCGAACTCGGTCAGGCCGTAGCCGACCGCGCCATCGCCGAAGACGATCCACACCGGCGAGTCCGGGTGGACCATCGCGGCGCCCAGCGCGAAGCCGGCGCCGACGCCGAGGGTGCCGAAGACGCCGGGGTCGAGCCAGCGCAGCGGGCCGTCGGGCCGCAGGATGTACGAGGCCGTCGCCACGATGTCGCCCCCGTCGCCGACGACGACCGCGCCGGGCGGGAGGGCGTCGGCGATCTCCTGGCACAGCCGGACCGGGTGCACCCCATCGGCGGCGTGACCGGCCAGCTCGGCGATCTCGGTCTCCCGCGCGGTGTCACGGGCGCGCACCCGTTCGCGCCATTCCTCCCACCGGCCAGGCTCCTGGGGCAGGGCATCGGCGATGCCCGCTACGGCCAGGGCGGCGTCGCCGGGGATTCCGACGTCCGGGCGCCGGTTCTTCCTGAGGTCGGTACGGCTGCGGTTCGCCGAGACGAGGCAGGCGCTGCGTCGGATGTGGTTGCCGTAGTCGAGCCGGAAGTCGGCGGGCACGCCCGCGAGCAGCACGAGGTCGGCCTCCCGGAGGCTCTCGCGCCTCCGGTGCCTGGCCAGCAGCGGGTGGTCCGCGCCCAACAGGCCGCGCGCCATGCCGGAGAGGTAGACCGGGGCGCCGATCCGCTCCAGCGCGGGTACGAGCCGCCCGGCGCTGCCGGGGCAGGCCATGCTCTGGCTGCCGACGAGGATCACCGGGCGCTCCGCCCGCGCCAGCCGCCGGGCGGCGTCGGCGACGCGTCCGGGGTCCGGCGTGGGCGGGGCCGCCTCGACGGCGGGCCCCGGTGGACGACCCGGGGCGCCGTGGAACAGATACCGGACCCGCAGTCCCAGGTACGCCCGCACGGCGCGTTCTCGCGGCGTCCGTCCCGGCCGGGCCGCTCCGTACCACTGGCGGACCAGCGCCTCGTCGTAGAGCAGGTCGATCGGGAGTTGTACGAACACCGGCCCGGGAACATCCGCCTGGCTGATCCGGAACGCCTGCTCCAGTGCAGGCACGATGTCGCGGACGCGGCGCACGGCGTGCGCCCACTTGACGTGGGGGCGCATCAGTGCCATCTGGTCGATGTCCTGCAGGGCGCCGCGCCCCTGCAGGGCCGTGGGCGCGGCGCCCCCGAGCACAACGACCGAAGACTGTGCGAGCTGGGCGTTCTTCACCGCCGTGACCGTGTTCGTGACCCCCGGGCCAGCGGTCACGACCGCGACACCCGGCCTCCCGGTCAGTCGGGCGACGGCGTCGGCGGCGAAGACGGCGGTGGCCTCGTGTCGGGTGTCGAGGATCCGGATCCCTCGAGTCTTCGCGCCGACCAGTACCGGCGAGATGTGTCCCCCGCACAAGGTGAACAGGAAGCGGACCCCCTGCGCCCGCAGAACCTCGGCGACCATGTCCCCGCCATGCATGTCAGCGCATCTCCCGTCGATCGTGGTCACCGGTACATGGCGTCCAGCCGGTCGCGATAGGCTTCTTCGACGATCTTGCGCCGCACCTTGAGGCTGGGGGTCAGCTCGCCGTCGGCCACCGTCAGCTCCCGCTCGAGCAGGGTGAACTTCTTGATCGTTTCCCAGCGGTTCAGGTCGGCGTTGAGTCGGTCCACGTATCCGGAGACGAGCGCGACGACCTCCGGGCGAGCGACGAGCTCGGCGTGCGTGCCGGAGAGCCCCCGCGGCTCAGCCCAGTGGCGCAGCGTGTCGGGGTCCAGGGCGATCAGTGCCGTGCAGTAGTTGTGGCGCTCGCCGTGGACGACGATCTGCGCCGCGTAAGGGCACAACGTCATGAAGCGGCTCTCGATGGGCGATGGCGCCACGTACTTCCCGCCTGAGGTCTTGAACAGGTCCTTCTTGCGATCGGTGATCCGGACGAAGCCGTCGGCGTCGATCTCGGCGATGTCACCGGTGTGCATCCAGCCGTCCGCGTCCACGGCCTCGGCGGTGGCCTCGGGCCGGTTGTGGTAGCCCTCCATCACGCCGGGGCTGCGCAGCAGCAGCTCGCCGTCGTCCTCAACCTTGGCCTCGGTGCCCGGCAACGGCCTGCCCACGGTCCCGAACCGCAGCGCGGAGGGCGTGTTGAAACACGATCCGGCGGCGGTCTCGGTCAGGCCGTAGCCCTCGAGCACGAGGATCCCGGCCGCGTTGAACCAGCGGGCGAGCCCCTCGTCGAGCGCGGCGGAACCGGAGATGAGGAACCGGATCCGCCCCCCGAAGCGTTCGCGGATCTTGCTCAGCACCAGCGCATCGGCGATCCGGTGCTGTGCCGCGAGCAAGGGGCCGACGGTGCGGCAGGCCAGCCGGGCATCCGCGACCTTCCGCCCCACGGCCGTCGCCCAGGAGAAGAGCCAGGCCTTGACGCCGCCCTCGTCGGCGACGGTGGTGACGATCCGGGCGTACGCCTTCTCGAAGATGCGCGGGGCCGCACCCATGAACGTCGGGTGGACCTCGGCCATGTTGTCGACGATCTTGTCGACCCGTCCGTCGACCGCGGTGGCGAAGCCGACGGCGAGCTGCGCGGTCAGCAGCACCTTGCCGAAGGAGTGCGACAGCGGCAGCCAGAGGAACTGCACGTCGTCCGGGCTGAGGATGCCGAGCGCCGCGATCGCGGACGCCTCGTAGACCCACGCCGAATGCGGCAGCCGCACACCTTTCGGGCGCCCGGTCGTCCCGGAGGTGTAGATGAGCGACGCGAGGTCCGCCGGGTGGGTCGCGGCGATCCGGTCGGTGACGACGGCCGGTTGCGCGTCGAGCAGCTCCGCGCCCCGCCGTTCCAGCTCGGCGAGGCTCAGCACCCGGTCGCGCTCGTCGTCGCCGGGTTCGCCGTCGATGAGCACCACCCATCGCACCCCGTCGATGTCGCGCAGCTTTTCGGCCTGGTCACGGCCCTCGACCACCACGACATGGCTCTGGGAGTCGGTGAGGATGTAGGCGACGTCCGCGGCCATCGTGCTCGGGTACACGCTCGTCGTCGCGGCACCCGCGCACATCACGGCCAGGTCGGCGAGGATCCACTCGTACCGGGTGGCGGACATGATCGCGACCCGGTCGCCATCGCCGACGCCGAGCGTGACCAGGCCCGCGGCCTGGCGCATGATCCGTTCGCCCGCGGCGGCCCAGGTGACGGGCTCCCACCCGCCGTCGGGGCGGGGATACCGGTACGCCTCCATGGTCGCGGATCGGGAGATCCGGTCGATGACGAGCTCCGCCACGGTGACCGGAGCGCCGGTCCTCGCGGCTGGTCCTAGGCCCTGCTCCACGCTGGTCACCGCACGAACATAGGCGGTCGGGTGGCCGGTCCACCGGGGTCTGAAGCCCCGGCCCATGGCAACGTCCGGCCCCGAAAGCTCGATGAGCCGGGTCGTTCGGATGCCCGGGGTGGGCCGAGTGGCACATCCCGGGCGGACGGCGCGCCCGGCATCCTCCCCAAGGACCTGCACGAGGCGTTGGTCCGGGCGATCGGGGCGACCTGGCGCGTACCCGGCATGCCACCGGGCTTCACGCCCCGCGAGCGCGAACTCACGCTCGTCGGCCCGCTGTGACCGCCGGGGGCCCGGTTCGTCGCGGAGGGAGGAGTCGCATGGCGCGCGGCGGCCGTGGGCGGTTGGGCGGGATCCTCGGTCCCGTCGACTGCGCCGCCCCCGCCCGCTACCGGCCCACACCGCGGACCTACCAGCGACTCCAGCCGCTGGGATGGTGGCTGACCGCCCTGGGCCTGAGCCCCGGCTGCGCGGTCGTCCTGGAGGTACCGGGCCGGCGGACCGGGGTGATCCGCCGCACCCAGCTCGTGCGCGTCGACCTCGAGGGCGAGCAGTACCTGGTGTCGCTGTCGGGGGAGTAGCAGTGCGTGCGCAACGTGCGCGCCGCGGTCGGTCGGGTCGTGCTCGGCCGCCGGGTGCGCCGCGCCGCCACCCTCGTCGAGGTGCCCGTTGTCGGACCGGCCCGCGGTGATCCGGGCCTACCTCGGCCGCGCGGGCGGCGTGGGCGCTCGTGGGGGACGGCCGGTGAGGCCCGGCACTACTTCGGCGTCGACGCCGCGCCCACCGACGAGCAGCTGCGCCGCGTCGCCGAGCGCTACCCGGTCTTCCATGTCCGCTACGGCGGCGCCGTCCCCTGACCTTCCGACGCCTTCGCGGGCCGCACAGAGCCCGAAGTGTCACCGTTCGCCAGATCCTCGCAGCGTCTGCGCGGTGAGGACCGTCCCGATGATGCCGAGCAGCGCGAACCCGACGATCGGCCCGACCACCTGCCCCGGGTTGAACCGCGCCCCTGCCGCGGTCTGCAGGACCGTGGACAGCGCGATGGTCGGCAGCAGGAGCACGATCGTGACCAGCAGCGGCATCGCGATCAGATAGCCCAGCGGCCGTCCCCGCAGCACCAGGATGGCTGCCAGCGCCGCGGCCGGGGTGATCACCGCGAGGTCGAGAGCGTAGGTGACCGGCGTCGTGTATCCGGCCAGGAGATCGGGCCTCCGACCGGCGAGTAGCGCGGCCACGAGCGGCGCACCCCAGACCACCATCGTCACAGCGGCCGAGGCCAGCAGGAAGATCGCGAGCGAGCGACGTGGCACCCGGTCCTCGTCGATGGCGACCTGCAACCCCGCCCGGTCAGCGCGCGCGACCGCCGTGACGAACCCGAACAGGCTCGCGGACAGCCATCCGACGTAGCAGAGGAACATCGAGTTGTAGGCCACACCGAGCGCGTAGCTCGCCCCGACGTAGAGCAGGTAGCCCAGCGCGCCCACGAGGAGCAGGTGCCCGCTCGGCGAACCGCCCCGGCTGCGCAGCACGGCGATCACCGTCAGCGGAACGGCGAAAGCCAACACGACCACGTCGGTGGCGGTGTTGCCCATGGCGGCGAACACAGTGTCGAAGCGGTAGAGCCCGGAACCGGCGAGTGTCACCGTCTCACCGCGTGCGGTGACGAAGGGGTCCCCGGCGCCGGACGACCTCTGCGACAGCCCCACTGTCGCCGCTGCCGCGGCCAGCACGGCCGCCGCCATGGCGACCGGAACCGCCGACGTGGCCCGGCGCGTCCGGCGAGGAGTGGCACTCCACACATCCCGTTCCACGCCGTAGAGCCTGCAAGGGGACCCAGACCGGCAAGCAGGGCCAAACGGCCCGCCATGCCTTCGCCGACGGCCCTGAGGTCGCCGCTACCCCCGCGTCACCGCACCCCGGCCCACAGGTCACGTTCCCCGGCGTAAGGGTCGTCGAGCACCGCCGTCGTCGTGTCGAGGCGCATGACGGCCCGCCGCCCGAGGTCATACCGCGGCCACCCCGGGTCACCGTGGGCGGCGAACCCGACCCAGGCGCGGTGGATGGTGTCGGCGAGGTGCTGGGGAGGGTCCTCGCCGAGTGCGGCGCCCAGCATCTGCCTGCGGCCCAGGTCGAGGGTGTCGAAGACGAACGGGATTTCCAGGGCGTGACAGGCGCCGAGGCGGCCGCCGAAGGCGGGCGAAGGGCAGGCGAACTCGTACATGTAGGTGGCGCCCGGTCCGGGTGCGTGCGCGTCGGCCAGTCGCCTCGCGCGTGGCCCGCACGCCGAGCAGCTCGGCGAGCCGCGC
This sequence comes from uncultured Actinomycetota bacterium, assembly GCA_963750095.1. Lineage (GTDB taxonomy): Bacteria > Actinomycetota > Actinomycetes > Mycobacteriales > Pseudonocardiaceae > Pseudonocardia. Next base: position 267,306 of record CAVVPJ010000005.1, read on the forward strand.
GCCGACCCGGGCGGCCTCGGCGGCCGGGATGACCTGATGCGCAGCGCCGCTCTGCAGCACGGCGCGGCGGAACAGGCCTGCGGCCCGCGGCATGGACAGCAGGTCCCCGATGGACATCGCGCCCGCGGACTCGCCGAACACGGTGACCCGGTCGGGATCGTCGCCGAAGGCGCCGATGTTCTCCCACACCCAGGTCAGCGCGGCGATCTGGTCGAGGAGGCCGAGGTTGGCCGCGTCGTCGTCGCCGAGATAGAGGAACCCGTCGGCGCCCGTCCGCCAGTTGATCGTCACGCAGACCACGCCGTCGCGGGCGAAGCGGCTGCCGTCGTAGCTCCCGCCGGAGGAGAAGTGGAAGGCGCCGCCGGGGCTCCAGACCATCACCGGCAGTCCGGCAGCTTCAGGGTCGGGGGTCCAGATGTTCAGGTTCAGGCAGTCGTCGCCCGGCACGGCGGGATCGAACAGCATGCCGCTGGGGTCGTTGCGGTCGAACTGCGGCTGTGGCGGCTCGTGGCCGATGGCGATGGCGTCGCGGACACCGACCCACGGCTCCACCCGCTGCGGCGGTCGGAGCCGGAGGGCGCCGAGTGCCTTCTACTGTGCTCGACCAGCGGCTTCGGGCCCGACGGCATCGGGCCCGACGGCATCGGTGGGCGCGGAACCCTGGTCGGTCCGCTCGTCCGCGGGCGAGTCGGCATCTGCCGCGCTCCGCCGGGTCCCCTGGCCGACCGCCTCGGCGCTCGCGCTGACCGCCGCCGCGAGTTGGGCCACGGTGCGCCGTGCGGATTCCTGGACTGCCGGGTCACGCAGGCGTTCGCCGACCCCGGTCAGGACCGAGTCGACGGCGTCCACCGGTGAGCGCCCGGTCGCCGCGGAGGGCCGCGCCGGGTCCGGCACCGGCCGGAGCTCGCGTGCCAGTGCACGCAGCTCGTCGCCCACAGCACTCCATGCCCAGCGCGCGCCGCCTTCGCACGGTTGACGGACCACGGCCAAGGCGGCGTCCTCGACCCCTTGCGTGGGTTCCATGACGCCGCGGGCCGCAGCCGTCCGGTCATCCGACACGGCGGGCCCCGTCTGCTCCTGCGGGATCAACGCCCATGCGATGAGATACCCGAGCACGGCCGAGCCACCGCTGACGACAGCCAGTGCGACGGCCGAGAGGCGCACCAGGACGGGCTCGACGCCGAGCGATCGCGCCACCGCCGCGCAGACGCCACCCAGGACGCGGTCCTGGAGGGGCCGCCGCAGCCTGCCCTTGGCCGGGAAGCCGCTTGAGGTCTCGTCGGTCATGCCGGCCACGATCGCCGCGAACCTCGATGCCGGGCCAGGGCCGGAAGTCCCGCGAACGGTGCGACCGGCCTCTGGGCGCCAGCATGCTTGTGTCAGGTGCCGATCCGCAGCTCGTTGACGACGGTCGTCACCCCCGGCGTCGACCAGGCCGCCTGCTCGGCTTGGTGGCGTTCCGCCCAGGACTGCACGGCGCCGCGGAGGGTGACGAGTCCGCCTGGTTCCACCAGCACGTCGATGCGGTTGCTGTCGAGCTGGGCGTTCCGCAGCAAGGCTGCATTGATCTTCTTCTTGACCTCCGATGGGAGGACGGTCGGCTGAAGGGCGACCTCGTCGTATACGGCGACGACGTCCGGCATGTAGCACAGGGCGTGTTCGGCGGCGGTGAGCTGGTGCGGCTCGGCGGCGGTGCCGGTCAACGTGATCGTGTGATCGTGGACGACCGCCGAGATTGTCTCGGGGACGTCGTCGGCGTGCTTGAGCTTGTCGGCGGCCATCCGGGCGATGTCCGTGTCGTTGGTGCCCTCTCCGAGGGCGGAGACGGTGATCTCGTCGGCGACCGCCGAGACGCCCTTGACCCGCAGGGCAGCGCGTTCGGCGAGCCGCTTCTCCGAGTAGGAGTCGACCTCTCCGGCAAGGGTGACGGCGCCGTTGTTGACCGCGACGCCGATATGGGTGGCGTTGACGCCGGGAGTCGAGCCGAGCTCGTCGAGAACGGCGGTGCGCAACGCCGTGTCGGAGTCGCGTGTGGATCCGGTCATACCGAGCACGGTCGCCGTCCAGGATCGGCCCGGATAGGGCCACATGGCCCACCGCGGCACGGTCGCAGTTCGGTGCCGAGGATCGACGAAGAATAGGTCGCGTCCGTGCCGGGCCGCGTTGCCCTCGCCCAGCCGGGACCTCCGGCTCTGTTCCCGCGTCCTGTCCACCCGCCAGGCTGGTCGGGCTCTGGCACCGCGCCGGGACCGGCCTGAGGGAGGACGTGGCCATGGGCAAGCCGGTGATCCATTTCGAGATCGGGAGTACCGACGTGGAGACCGCACGGCGGTTCTACGGCGAGCTGTTCGACTGGAAGATCTCGGTTGACGGCTCGGGTTACGGCCTGGTGAGCACCGGCTCCGAGAGCGGGATCGGTGGGGGGATCATGCCCGCCCCCGAGGGGCAGCGGCCGTGGCTGACCTTCTACGTCGAGGTCGACGATCTCGAGAAGTACCTGGCCCGTGCCGCGGACCTCGGCGGATCACGGCTGATGGGACCGACACCGATCGGGGAGATGGGTTCGTTCGCGATGTTCCGGGATCCGGACGGGAACGTGATCGGGCTGTTCGCCGGAGGGTGACCCTCCTGGGGAACGTATGGCGAGCGCGGGGCCGAACGGCTCGGCCGACCGGTCCTGCCGCTATGCAGCGAGGGCGGTGGTGTCCAGCGGCTGATGTCCGGCAGGCGTGAGGGTGGCGGCGACGCGCTGGCCGACCAGGCCCAGCGTCGCGGCGACGGTCAGGCCCGCGCGAACGAGCTGGTGGGCGGCCCGCTGGTCGCAGCAGCAGCGACCGTCGAGGAACAGGTCCGGCTCGGCGCACAGGGAGAGCTCCGCCCCGCCCGCCGCCACGGCGCGCAGGCTCGCCTGGTCGCGTCCGCTGAGGGTGCTCGTGGTGGTCATGGCGGTCTCCGCACTAGACGGTCAGCCGGGATCGGAAGGTCATGCGGTGCTTCGAGGGCCCGCGCTCATCCGGTGTCGGCGGGGGTGATCAGTCCGTAGTGCCCGTCGTAGCGGTGGTAGAGCAGGGCACCACGGCCGCGCTCGCCATCCAGGAAGAACAGGAACGGGCGGTCGAGGGAGGCCATCCGTTGGATGGCCTCATCGGTGCCGAGGAGCGGCGCGGGTTGCCCACTCACGGTGACGGGGAGGGCGTGGTGGGCCAGGTGGTCGGGATCGGGCTGCACCTGGGCCAGCCGGTAGCCGGTCGGGCCGCCCCGGTAGAGCACGCTGTCCTGGTCCGACCCGATCTCGGTGAACAGATGGAAGTCGTGGTCCAGCGCCTCCATGTCGAACGCCGCCTCGTCGATCCCGCACGCGGAGACGGTGTAGGACTTGTGGCGGATGATCCGGCGCTCGTCGACGGGGCGGGGGAAGTAGGGCGTCAGGTGGGCCGGTGCGTCGCTGTGGCGCCATTCGTGCCGCTCATCGCCCTGCGGGTTCGCGGGTGCGCTGTGGCCGCGACGGTCTTCCCAGTTCCCGACGCTGCGAGCCTGGTCGTTCTGCAGCCGGTGCCGGAGGCGGTCGTGCAGGAGGTCGACGGCTTCCCTGTCCGTCCGTGCGCGGACGCGGGCCCGGACGAGTCGGCCGTTGACGTCGATGTTGACCTGGGCGGTCACCGGCAGCTCGACGGCCGGGTCGGCGTGGTGGGTGATGCGGACGCGTGCGTGCAGCGCGTGGACGTGGGCGTGCTGCAGCACGGTGCGGATCCGATCCTGCGCGTAGTCCACGATGTCAGCGGTGTGCGGCTCGGTCACCTGAACCTCGACCGGGACGACCGCTGCGGCTGGACTGTCCATATGACGGTGTCTCCGTTCCACGTCAACCGGTGATCATGATGGGGCATGGCGCGTAGTGCAGGACCGCGTGGCACACCGAGCCCAGTGGTGTCTCGGCGCCGCCTGCTCGTCCGTGCCTTCCGACGACCAGCAGCGCCGCCCCGCTCGCGCGCTCCAGCAGCGCACCCACGGGACGGTCGAGGACCACGACCTCGTCGACCACCACCCCTGGGTGCGTTGTCCGTGCCGCGTTCAGCCGGTCCGCGAGCAACGCCACCGCGTCCTGGCGGCGCTGTTCGCCGTCCGCGTCCGTGAGCCCCAGCGCCCCGAGCGGCAGGTCGGACCAGGCGTGCACGGCCACCACCGGGAGGCGACGCCGTGCGGCGACCTCGAAGCCCGCGCGGATCGCGCGGTCGCCCGCCGGTGAGCCGTCGACGCCGATGACGACGGCGTGGTCGCGGTCGTTCTCGGCGGCGTCGCGGATGACGGCCACGGGTACGGTGACCCGCCGGGTGAGCTCGGCGGCACTGGACCCCAGGAGCACCTGTGGGTTCGCGGTCTGTCCGGAAGCGCCGAGCACGAGCAGGGACGCGTCTGCGGCGAGCTTCGCGAGGAGCTCGATCGCGTCGCCGGTCAGGGCGTCTCCGCGGACGTCGAGTCCGGGTGCGATCTGACGGCAGTGCGTGACGGCGGCGCCGATCATGGCGGACGCCGCGCGCCGCGCGTCGCCTGCGTCGTGGACGGACGGCGGGACGCGCAGGTCGTCGAGCTCGCGCAGTGGCCACCGCAAGACGTGGGCCAGCCGCAGCGCCCGGCCGCTGCCGACGGCTTCGGTGGTCGCCCACGACAGCGCCGTCCGGGCGGATGCGGATCCGTCGTACGCGACGAGGATCGGCGAACGGGGTGCGCGGTCAGGGACGTCGATCGCCATGGATGCACGATGCCGCGCCGCGCGGCGGCGCGCGGGAGGCGCACGGCCCGCTCACGTGCGCCGGAAGACCCGCTCCTGGGACTTTCGGCCCTGCCCGGCGCAGGCGGGGGCGCGTGAGACTGGCAGGCGAAGGGGGTTGCGATGACGAGAGCGACCGATCTTGTGACGAAGGCGCAGGACGTGCTGACCGTACGCCGGGTCTTCGGCGAGCCGATCGAACGGAATGGCGTGACGGTCGTACCGGTGGTCCGCTTCGCCGCGGGCGGCGGTGCAGGCAGCGACGACGGCGGCTCCGACGGCGGCGGCGGGTCCGGCGGCGGATACGGGCTCAAGGCGATCCCGGCAGGCGTGTTCGTGATTCGCGACGGCGTGGTGCGCTGGCGGCCCGCGGTCGACGTCAACCGGGTCGTCCTCGGCGGCCAACTGGTGGTCATCACCGCGTTGCTGACGCTGCGCCTGTACCTGAAGCTGCGGGCTCGGCGGGCGAGCGCGACGGCGGAGGCGGGACCTGGCCCTGAGTCGCACGGACAGGACGCGGACGCGAGCGTGCGCACCGAGGCGGGGTGACCTCAGCAGTACCGGGCCGTTCGGCACTATCTCGCCCGGTGTGGCGCGGGCTGTACTTGTCAGGTGGGGGGTCGGGTTGCCGCATGCGTCACCGCCGCGCTCCTGATGGCAGGCGGCGGCGCATGCGGAACGGCGCCGTCGTCGGTCCCGGTGCCAGCGTTCCCGGTTGCTACGCCGTCACCGACGGTCAAACCGATGGCCGCTTCCCATGATCTGAGCTGCGCGCAGCTCTTGTCGCAGGACGAGGCCGTCGCCGTGCTCGGACTTCCGCTCGACGGGCTGGCCATCGCCGACGTCCGCGGCCTCCCGGCCCCGCAGGTCGGGCGCACAGCCCGGGAGACCTGCACCTACACGGCCGTGAATCCGGCGTGGCCGGTCAAGGGGGTCGTCCTGGTCGTCACGGTCGGCTGGTTCGTCGATCCCCCTTCAGCGCGGGCGCAGCACGACCGCAACATCGTAGACGCGGCCGGAGGGGTGGCGGCGGTGCCCGAGCGCCTCGGTGCGGCAACGGCTGCCGTGGTGGTTCGCCCGGACCGGACCGTACTGCTGTCGGTCTATCGGCGGATCAGCGTGGACGCGGAGATTACCAACGCGGTCGGCGGGTCGCGGGGGCCGCGGGCCGCGCTGGACGACATCGTCCGGCGGGTGCTGGTCCGGCTCGTGGACGCGCGATCGGCCGCCTGATCGGCGCCTCGCCCGACGCTGCGACGCCTAGCAGGCGAGCCCCGTGGGCCCTTCCCGGGCCGTAAGCCTCTGCCTATCCTCCCGTCCGCCTCCGAGACTCGGGAACAAGGTGCGCGGAACGGGGGAGCGGGGCGATGGCGGAGATGCGGTCGAGGCGATTTCTGCGGTGGATCGTGTGGACGCTCGCGATTTACGGGATTCTGCGGTGGGTGGTGCCGAAGCTGTTCGTCAACCAGCGGGTCCGCGACGCCGTCCGACGGTTCAACCGGAGGTGGCTGAATCCGGCGATGCTGCGGATGGCGGGGCGGCGCCACTGGTACGCGGCTCGACTCGAGCACCTCGGACGGCGTTCCGGTCGGGTGTACGCGACCCCCGTCGTGGCGAAACCGCTGGCGGGCGCGTTTGCCGTGCCGCTGCCGTACGGCAGGCGCGTGGACTGGCTGCGCAACGTCGAGGCCGCGGGCCGTGCCTGGTTGCAGGTCGACGGGGAGCGCTACCGGGTCGCCGACCCACGGATCGTGCGCCTCGCGGAGATCGAGACGCATCTGCCCGCGTACTACCGACGCTCCTCGCGCCGTTCCATGATCCCGGAATGGCTGGTGCTCACCGCCGAGCTGGACGTGGCCGCACAGCCGCCGTCGGCGTCGGAACCGGGCGCGGCGCAGGGAGAGCCCGTGGGCGTTTCGGCGGGTGCCGAGCGCGAGGATCGGCCATGACCGACAAGGGCACCCAGGAGGCGGGTGAGTCGTCGCCGTCGCCGACGCGGCAGCGGACAGTCCGCGGGCCAACCTCGACCATCGAGCCGTACCGCGCTGCGATTCGGGTGACGAGGTGGGTGCACGCCGCGGCGCGCGAGGCGTCGCGAAGCTGAGCCCCACGCGGGCAGAGGGATGGGGTGACAACGATGTCTGAATCTCTGGAGCAGCAGACGGCCGCGTCGCTGGAGAGCATCGCCGAGAGCGCCGCGTCCATCCGGCGAGACCTCGCCGTCTCGGTGTGGGCCTTCGTGTGGCTCCCACTGATCGGTGCGGCAGCTGTCGCCGTGGTGCGGTTGGTGGGGGCGTACCGCAAGCGGCGGCGCATGCGGTGATCCTCGTCGGTGGGTAGGCAGGGTGGGAGGCTGCGCCGCTGGGCGGGAATGACGTTCGCCGCCTTCAGGGTTCCGAACTTCCGGCTGTACTGCGCAGGCAGGCGGTGAGTCTGGTCGGGTGGCACCGCCCCCGGCGGGTGTCCCGCCCACCGAAGACGAACGGGTCTGAGCGGGTCGGTCCGCGTCCGCTGGGGCTCTTGGCACTGTCTTGCCGCGCTCCGTGACCACCGCGCTCCTCTGGGCCGCCAGCTTGGCCATGGCGCACCTCGGCCACTCCACCGGGGTGGCGGTGCCGGTCAGGCCCTGGTGAGCAGTGCCCGCAGGTCGTGGCAGAGCTCGTCGGCGGCCTTGTCGGCGCTGGCGGAGACGCCGCCCATGCCGAAGAAGCCGTGGACGAGGTCGGGGTACTCGCGGAGCACGGTGGGCACGCCCGCAGCCTGCAGCGCGGCGGCGTAGGCGAGGGCTTGGGCGAGCAGCGGGTCGTGGTGGCCGATGCCGATGACGGCCGGGGCGAGGCCCGCGTGGTCGGGGGCGCGCAGCGGCGAGACCCGTGGGTCCAGGGCCGTGGTGAGGTCGTCGGCGAGGTACTGCCGTTCCACCCAGTCGTCCTGCCCGGTGAAGAAGCCGTCGTCGTCCTGTGCGCTCAGGCCCGCCGTGAGGTCGACGGCGGGGTAGACGAGCAGCTGGGCGGCGAGCGGCAGCCGCGCGTCCCGGCAGTGGAGGGCGACGGCGGCGGCGAGGTTGCCGCCTGCGCTGTCCCCGGCCACGGCGATCCGGTCGGCGCGGCCGCCGAGCTCGGAGACGTGGTCGTGCGCCCACGTCACAGTAGCGATGCCGTCGTCGTAGGCGGCCGGGAAGGGGTGTTCGGGCGCGAGGCGGTATCCGACGTGGACCACCGCCGAGCTGGCGTGGTCACGGGGCGACAGCGGGCAGGTGCTGAGCGCCCTGGGACCCCTACGAGGTCGCAGGGCCGCGTGCGAGATCAGCGCACCGCCGAGCGCACGACCGTGGCGAAGCCCGCCGGGTCGACGAGGTGCGCGAAGTGGTCCAGTCCGGGCAGGTCGGAGATCGTCGCCTGCGGGATCACCTCGACGAGGGCGTGCGCCGACTCGTACAGGAACGGGGTGGTCGCGGTGCCCGCGATCAGGTGGGTCGGCGCGGTGATCGAGGCGTAGTGCTTGAGGTCCTCGCCGAGCGCGTCGATCTGCTCCAGCTCGCGGACCCAGGTCGGGGTCAGCGGGACGCAGGTGTCCCAGAGCGGGGTCTGGCGGATCTCCGGGATGGCCGCCGGGGGCACCCGGACGAAGTTGACCAGCGCGAACTCGAGGGCCCCTTCGAGGTCGCCCGCGGCGACGAGCTCGCGATAGGCAGGCAGGGCCGCTCCCGCGACCGGGCCGTCGACGGCCAGCGGCGGCTCGAACAGCAGCAGTGTCCCGTCGAGGGCGTGGGTTTCGGCGTAGGCGAGCGTGCACAGCGCGCCGTAGGAATGGCCCAGCAGGTGGGCGCCCGGTCCGGCGACCGCCATCATCGCGGCGATGTCCGCGACTTCGGTGGACAGGTCGTAGGCAGCGGCATCTCCGCTGCGGCCCCGGCCCCGCCGGTCGTGGACGAAGCAGGTGAAGTGCCGCGCGAGGTGCTCGGTGGCGGGGTGCCACTGCTCGGAGGTGGACACGCTGCCGTGGGTGATCACGAGACCTGGACCCGCGCCTTGGCGGAGATAGCCGATCGGGGTGCCGTCGGCGGAGGTCGTCGACTCGAGCGTGATGTCGGACATGGGTCACCCTTCGTAGGACGATGTTGCACACAACCCGCGCGGCAGCGCGGGTCGGTCGGGACGAGTGGGAGAGCCGGTCACGCCGGGGCTCCCGCCCGCTCGGCTTCGAGGCGGGCGGCGATGTCGGCGCGCAGCGCCTTCTTGTCGATCTTCCCGACCTTGGTCGCGGCGAGCTCGTCGACCAGGACGAGGTGTTCGGGCAGCTTGAACCGGGCGACGCCGACGGCGTCCATGGACGTGCGGATCTCCTCGAGGGTGACGGTGGATCCCGGCCGGGGAACGACGTAGACGCAGACGCGTTCGCCGAGCTGCGGGTCGGGCATCGCCACGGCGGCGACCTGGGCGACGGCGGGCAGCTGGTAGACGAGGTTCTCGACCTCCTCGGCGGAGATCTTCTCACCGCCGCGGTTGATCATGTCCTTGTCCCGGCCCTCGACGACCAGGTTGCCTGCGGGGGTGCGGCGGCAGATGTCGCCGGAGCGGTACCAGCCGTCTTCGGTGAAGGCGCGGGCGTTCTGTTCGGCCGCCTTGTAGTAGCCGCGCGGGGTGTAGGGGCCGCGGGTGAGCAGCGAGCCCGGCTCGCCGTCGGGGACGTCCTGGTCGAGGTCGTCGACGAGGCGGACCTCGTCGTCGGGGCACATCGGGCGGCCTTGGGTGGTGCAGATGATGTCGTCGGGGTCGTCGAGGCGGGTGTAGTTCAGCAGTCCCTCGGCCATCCCGAAGACCTGTTGCAGCGCGCACCCGAGCATCGGCCGGACCTTGCGGGCCAGCTCGTCGGCGAGCCGGGCGCCGCCGACCTGCAGCACTCGCAGCGACGTGAGATCGCCCGCGCCGTGTTCCGTGGCGTGGTCGAGCCAGCGGCCCGCGATCGTGGGGACGACCGCGGTGTGGGTGACCCGCTCGGCGGCGATCGTCGCGAAGGCCCGCGCCGGTTCCGGCGAGGCGGGCATGACGACCTGGCCACCGGCGAGCAGCGTTCCGAGGATCCCGGGGCAGGCGAGTGGGAAGTTGTGGCCCGCGGGCAGGGCCACGAGGTACACGGTGTCCGCGTCGATGCCTGCCATCTCGGCGCTGCGGCGCGCGTTGTAGGCGTAGTCGTCGTGGGTGCGGGCGATCAGCTTCGGCAGTCCGGTCGTCCCGCCGGAAAGCAGGAAGACCGCGACGTCCCGACAGCCGGGTGCGGCAACGCCGTCGGCGAGACCGGGTCCGGGTGCGCACAGGGCGCGCAGGTCGATGCTGGTGGGTGCGATGTCGTCGCCCGCGACCAGGACGTGCCACGGCCCGTGGGTGGCCTCGTGGACGTCGTCGGTGAGCTCGTGGGCGAGGGTCTGGTGGTCGAACTCGCGCAGCCGGTCGGGGACGGCGATGGCCGTGGCCTCGGCGTGCCGTGCCAGGTAGGTGAGCTCGGTGCGGCGGTGGGCCGGTAGCGCCGTCACCGGGACGATCCCGACGCGCAGGCACGCGAGTGTCAAGACCACGAACTCCCAGCCGTTGCCGAGCTGGATGACGATCCGGTCGCCGCTGGTCATGCCCAGGCCGAGCAGCCGGGCCGCCGCGGCGTCGGCGCGGTCGGCCAACTCGCGGTGGGTCAGCCGCAACCCGGCCGGGGGGTCGACGAGGGCGGGGGCGTCCGGTCGCCGGTCGGCGACGCGGCGGAGCAGGGCGCCCAGCGGCGTGCCCGCCCAGTAGCCCTTGGCGACGTAGTCGGCCGCCGCGGCGTCCGGCCACGGCACGGCGTGGTCACTGATCGGGGTGGGCATCCACGGCCTCCTTCGAAGCGGCGCGGGTCAGGACGACGGCGTCCAGCGCGATCAGGCCGTCGCAGGTCAGCCGGAGCGGGTTGATCTCGATCTCATCGAGGTCCGGGTTGGCGACGAGCAGCTCGCCCAGCCGCGCGACGGTCCGACCGAGCGCGGCCGGGTCGAGGACGGGCCCGCCGCGCCACCCGTCGAGCAGCGCGTGCCCGGCCAGCTCACCGGGCATCTCGGCGGCCTCATCCGGCGTGAGCGGCGCGAGGCGGATGGCGACGTCGGCGAGGGCCTCGGCCGTCGTTCCACCGAGCCCGAGCAGCAGGATCGGCCCGAAGACCGGGTCACCAGCTCCGGGACCCGCGCGCGTCGCCCGCGCAGGTCGTCGAGCAGGAGCAGCCCGGGTCCGGCCTGGGCGGTGACGATTCCTACGCCCGCGTCGGGGGTGGGGCGGGCGCGGGCGGTCGACAGCGCTCCGACGGCGTCGACGAGCTCGCGCTCGTCGTCGACGAGAACCGCTCCGGCCTGCGCGAGCGCGGCGCGGGTGGTGCGCCAGGACGTCGCCAGGGCGCCGGTGTGGGAGGCGGCGAAGGCGCCGATGTCGTGGCGGCCGACGACGAGTGCGACGACCGGCTTCCCCGCGCGGAGTGAAGAGCGCGGAAAGGCCGGCGGCCGTCGTCGTGGCGTCGTGCCGCGGAACGGTGCTGGTCACGCGAGCACCCCCACGAGATCGGCGCGGCCGGACAGCACAGCGGTCACCGCGCGGTCGCGGGTGGGATCGTCGTCGGCGGCGTCCGGGTCGACCAACAAGGCGGGCAGTCCGTCGTGCAGCCGGGCCTGCTCGCACACGAGCATCCGGGTCAGGGCGGTGCCGCCGTGCACGGCGACGAGCACCGGCGCGGTGTCCAGCCGGGCGAGCTCGCCGAGCCGGGCGGCGGCGCCGGGCAACCCGTGCTCGCCCGCGGGGGCGGCCAGCGGGGCACCCCACGGCTGCGGCCGGGGGTCGCCGAGTAGGAGCGCGCTGTCCCCGGCTACGACGGCGGTGGGCACCCCGCCGCTCACGCGAACCGTCACGAGACGGCCCGGCGCCGACCATCCGTCCCGCGCGAACGGGGTCTGGAGCGGCTCGGCGCCGTGGGCAACCACCCAGCCCCGGTGGCTCGCGGCCACGAAGTCCGGGGCGCGGCGGGCGAGGCGGGCGTCGCTGATGCTGCGGGACAGGAAGTGATAGGCGAACTGCCAGGGCTCGAAGGCGTCGTGGTAGCGGCCGAAGTGCTCCCACCACGACAGGCTCGGCCGGGCCGAGCCCTGGATCTTCCGCACGGACGGCTGGGCCGCCTCCTCGTACGCGGCCAGCGCGGTGGCGAGGTCACCCGGGTGCGCCGCCAGCGCGGTGGAGAGGGCGACGGCGTCCTCCATCGCCATCTTCGTGCCCGAGCCGACCGAGAAGTGCGCGGTGTGCACGGCGTCGCCGAGGAACGTGACCGGCTGCGGTGTCAGGGTGTGCCAGCGCTTGGTGCGCCGCGTGCGGAAGTTGCCCCACCGGGAGTTGTTCGTCAGGAGCCGCCGCCCGTCGATCTGGTCGGCGAACAGCTCCTCCAGGTAGTCCTTGCTCACCATGTCGCTGGCGCCGGGCGGCTGGGTGACGTCGAACTCGTCCAGTCCGGCCCGCCGCCAGGACGCCTCGTCGGTCTCCACGATGAACGTCGACACCGCATCGGAGATCGGGTAGCCGTGCACCGCGAACACCCCGTCCGGGCTGCGCTCGTGGACGAACGTCAGCCCGTCGAACAGGTAGTCGGTGCCGAACCAGATGAACTTGGCGGTCGCGGTCTCGACCTCGATCCCCAGGTCGGCCCCATGATCGTCGCAGAGCCGGCCGCGGATCTTCGAGCCTGCCCCGTCCGCGGCCACGACCAGGTCGTAGCCGCGAAGCTCGTCGAGGGCGACCTCGGTCGAGAAGCGCAGCCGCGCGCCGACAGCGCGGGCGCGGGCCTGCATCAACCCCAGCAAGGTGCGCCGCACGACGGCCGCCATCCCGTTGCCGCCGCAGCGGATGCGCTCACCCTTGAGCCGGACCTCGATCTCGTCCCAGTGTCGGCCGTGCTCGGTCAGCGCCTCGCGCAGCACGGGATCGGCCTCGTGGATCCCGGCCAGGGTCCGGTCGGAGAACACCACGCCGAACCCGAACGTGTCGTCCGCCCGGTTCCGCTCGAACACGGTCACCTCGACCGACGGATCCGCCTGCCGGATGAGGGTGGCGAAGAACAGCCCACCCGGGCCGCCGCCCGCGACCGCGACGCGCATCGCTCAGGCCACCGTTCCACCGGCGACCAGGATGTTGCGCTGCTCCCCGAGACCCTCGACGCGGGTACCAAGGCGTGACCCTTCGGTCAGGCAGCGCGGGGGCTTGCGGGCATGGCCGACGCCGCCGGGAGTACCGGTGGCGATGATGTCGCCGGGCGCCAGGGGCGCGGCGCCGAGCTCGACGGCGCCGTCCTCATCGACGCGGACGGCGGCGGTCCCGGTGGAGGTGCGGATGGTCGCGAGCCTCACGGACGGTCCTCCCGCGCGGCGCGGGCGAGGCCGAGTGCCTCGAAGACGGGTTCGTCGGAGAAGCGGAAGGCGTCGAGACCGGAACCGGCGACGTCGAAAGCGAGACCCGCCCAGGACGGCACACAGAACAGGTCACCCTTGCCGACCTCGTACCGCTCGGCTCCGACGGAGACGACGCCGGATCCCTCGAACACCTGCCACACCGCGGAACCGGCCGTGCGGGTCAGCGCGGTGCGGATGCCCGCGCGCCACCGGTGCATCTCGCACCGCATGGTCGACAGGCAGTCTCCCGCCGTGGCCGGGTTGGTGAACCGGACCACGGCGTGGCCGGGCTCGACGACGCCCGCGTGTCCCTCCTCCTCCAGCTCCAGCTGCGCGGTGAGCGCGGCGTCGGTGTGCTCCCAGCGGTAGGCCATCAACGGCGACGCCTTCGACGCAGGAACGCCGACCGGGGTGAGCCCCGGATGGCCCCAGAGCCGCTCGTTGCGCGACACGACCGGGGTCTGTTTCGTCGCGAGCACTTCCGGCCCGAACTCGAAGAAGCCCGCGTCGATCGTGCGGACCAGCGGGATGTCCAGTCCGTCGATCCAGGCCATCGGATGGTCGGTCGTGTTGTGGTGCTCGTGGAAATGCATCCCCGGGGTCAGGAGCAGGTCCCCACGCCGCATCGCGACCGGGTCGCCCTCGACATTGGTCCACACCCCCTCGCCCTCGACCACGAAGCGGAACGCGGTCTGGGTGTGCCGGTGCGCGGGAGCCTCCTCGCGCGGACCGAGGTACTGGATCGCCGCCCACAGCGTCGGCGTCGCATACGCGGTGCCGGGCAGCCCGGGGTTCGCCAGCGCGATCGCCCGCCGCTCCCCACCCCGATCGACCGGCACCAGCTCACCCGCCCGCTCGGCCAACGGCAACAACGTCGACCACCGCCACAGCATCGGCACCGAGTCCGGTCGCGGGCTGGTCGGCATGAGGCCGTCGATCTGCGTCCACAGGGGCTTCATGTGGGCCGCGTCGAACGCCGCGTACAGCTCGTCGAGCTGGGCCTGCTCCTGCGCGTCGATCGCGTCGCTGCGCTGCGGGACGGTCGAGGTCATCTGGTCGCTCCTGGTTGTACGCGCACGGCTATGTCGCGAAAGTGCACCCACAAGATACAACAATAAGATGACGGTCGTCTAGATACTGGAACTCTTAGACGGCGGGTTGGCACGGCTCAGCCTGCCTGCTCCTCGGGCATCGCCGCTGAGCCCGTCAGGGTGTCCACGCAGGCCTCCGCGGGGCCGCGGAGAAGCCCGTGGGCCTCCAGGAACACGTCGTGGGCGACCCGCCCGCTCCAGTTCTCGGGCAGCAGTTCCGGCGGCAGGTCGGGATCGCGGAAAGGGAAGCGCCGGTAGTCGTGGATGAGCAGCATCCGCTCGACCAGCGCGTCGGCGCCCTGCAGCTCACCGGCCCGATATCCGGACAGGCGGGGCCGATAGGTGGCCAGCAGCTCGGCGTACGCGCGGTCGAGGTCGTCAAGGTCCCACGAACGTGCCGCGATCTCCCTGTCGGCAGCCAACCCGGCGGAGCGGGAGCGGAAGACGTCGAGGCGGACCGCTGGCTCGTCGGCGAAGGCGTCCTTCAGCAGGCCCGCGCGGTCGTGCGGGCTCAGCCAGACGGATGCGGACAGCGCACCGAACCCGAGCCAGGCGAGCTTCTTGCGCAGCTGCTCGCGCAGGCCGCGCTCGGACTCCGGGACGGAGTAGATGACCATGTGCCACTGCCCGTCCCAGGGCCCTCGAGCGCGATGGAAGATCCGCTCGCGCCCCTCGTCGAGCAGGTCCCACGCCGCAGCGGTCAGTGCGTAGACCGT
Source organism: uncultured Actinomycetota bacterium (assembly GCA_963750095.1). Lineage (GTDB taxonomy): Bacteria > Actinomycetota > Actinomycetes > Mycobacteriales > Pseudonocardiaceae > Pseudonocardia. The sequence goes on from CAVVPJ010000005.1 coordinate 282,324, forward strand.
CTCACGCCCGTCGCGCCTGCTTGAGAGCCAGCCCTCCTTGCGGAGCCGGGCCATCACGACCCGCACCGTCGCCTCGGGGACGTCGAAGCAACCCATCAGCGACACGAGGCTGCGCAGCCGCGCCTCGCCGCCGCGGTACCGCAGGTAGTCCCCGAACAGGTCGAAGACCAGTGACCGCGCCTTCACGACGTCACCTCCACCGCCGGCCGCGCTGGCCGGTCCGCCGTCACAGTGCCACATCCGAACGGCATCATGGCGCCAGAACCGGCCCTCAAGTGCGTCATCACCCTGGCGGCCGACTCGTAATAGACACATCACGACCGGCTGACCATGGTGTCGAAGCTACTGGTCTCGGGAGACCGGCGCGGCGAGCAGAGCTCGCCGCGCAGTTCCGGAACAGCCGTGAGGCAGGAAAGCGACGAAAGCACCGATTCCGGCGGCACGCGACCACGGAGTGGGTAGCGTGCCGCTCATGACGGCGTCGGAGCCCAGGGAGTACGGGCCGGACGATCGGTGCGCCCTGGTGGCGCGCGCGCTGAACGAGCCACTCGCCGGGACGGCACCGTCGGCGGGCCGTTGGCTCGGTCTCGAGCACCCGGACGCGTGGCCCGTCGACATCACCCGGCACCCGGATCCGGCGATCCGTGCCTTCGTGCGCCGCGCGGCCGCTTCCGGCTTCCGGCCACTGTTGGTCCGTCGTCCCGGCCGGGGTGCGGACCGGGCGGAACGGCGCCTTCTGCTCGCCGACACCGACCCGGCCAGGGCCGAGGTCACGGTGCAGACGGTGACCGGGGTCGACGCGCTCGCCGAGCTGCCCCTGCCCGCACCGGGTCGCGCCCTCTCCGGGGAGCCGCGGCCGGGCGCATTACTGCTGGTCTGCACGCACGCGGAGCGTGACCGCTGTTGCGGCACCGATGGGCGCGAGCTGGTCGACACACTGGTCGCGGACGGCGAGCCGGACGTGTGGGAGACCAGTCATCTCGGCGGGCACCGGTTCGCCCCGACCGCGCTGGTGCTGCCCAGCGGTTACCTGTACGGGCACCTCGACGCGCGCGCCGCGGCCGAGATCCGCCGGAATGCCGCCGCCGGAACCGTGGTGACCGAGCACTGCCGCGGCCGCAGCACGTGGTCGGCGGAGGGCCAGGTCGCCGAGTTGGCGGTGCGCGCCGCCACCGGGCGCCGATCGGCTGCCGAACTGGTGGTACCACCACAGGACGACGGCGAGGCGGTACTGGTCCACGACGGGGCAGGCACCCGATGGGCCGTCGAGGTGACCGTGGAGGACGTCGACACGGTACGACCGGTCTCCTGCGGGGCGCGGCCCACGTTGGTGGTGCCCCTGCGCGCCCGCGTGGTGCGCCGCATGTGAGGGCGGTGGGCTCGGCTCGGCGGTCTCTTGGGTGATCTGAGCGGACCTAGGCATTCGCCCGGCGCGACCGATCCGGTCCGTACCTACGTTCTCACGTCATGAGCGCATCGGAGCCTCGTATCGCGATCATCGGCGCAGGCATCGGGGGTCTCTCCCTCGGTCTCGCCCTCCGCGAAAGGGGGATGGCGGCGAACATCTTCGAGCAGGCGCCGGAGCTGACGGAGATCGGCGCCGCGATCGCGATGTCCGCGAACTCCACCCGCGAGTTCGCCCGCCTGGGTTTGCTCGACCAGCTCGCCGACGCGTCCACCATTCCGACCGAGCTCATCTACCGGGACTGGCGGACCGGCGACCGGATCGCGGCGCATCCGGTGGCCGAGGACGGCTGGTACGTGGAGCGTTTCGGCGCGCCGTACTTCGGGATCCACCGTGCCGATCTGCAGAAGATCCTGGGTGGCGCGTTCGGTGGGGACAACGTGCACCTCGGATGCCGTCTGGTGAACATCATCGAGCGGTCCGACTCCGTCGTGCTCGAGTTCGCCAACGGCCGCACCGAGCACGCCGACCTGGTGGTGGGCGCCGATGGCGTGCGCTCCACCGTCCGGCGCTGGATCACCGGCGCCGACGACGCCATCTACTCCGGCACCAGCGCCTTCCGCGGCATCGTGCCCGTCGAGAACCTGCCCTCCCTTCCCGACCCGCAGGCGATCCAGTTCTGGATGGGGCCCGACGCGCACCTTCTGCACTACGCCATCGGCGGCCGCGGCGACGCGGTCAACTTCTTCGCCGTCGTCGAGAACCCGAAGATCTGGATGAACGAGGGCTCGGTCGTCGAGGTCGGCGAGGAGGTGCCCGTCGCCTCCTTCCGCGGCTGGCATCCCGCGGTGACCGAGATGATCCGGGCGGCCGCCAGCCCGATCCGCTGGGCCCTGTTCGGCGTGCGACCGCTGCTGCGCTGGCACCGCGGACGGATCGTCATCATCGGGGACGCGGCGCACGGGATGCTGCCGCATCACGGACAGGGCGCGAACACCTCCATCGAGGACGCCTTCGCGCTCGCGGCGCTGCTCACCGAGGCCAAGGCGGCCGACTTCGAACCCGTGTTGTCGCGCTTCCAGTCGATGCGGCGCGCTCGGACGCGGAAGATCCAGCGCAGCTCGTGGGTGACGAACCAACTGTTGCACCTGCATCCCGGGCCTGGGCTTCAGACGCGTGACGGCAAGATGGCCGAGGTCGCCAAGGACTTCGCCTGGATCCACGAATACGACGTGCAGCAGGCGCTCGGTGCGGCGGGCGGACCCGTCGTGGGCACCCCGTCCGCAGCTGAGACCACCCGACGATGACTGTGGAGGACACCATGCGCGAGGGCGAGGTGCGCGCCGATCTCGCCGAGTTGATCAGTTCCGCTGCCGGCGTCGAGCCGCAGCGCATCACCGATGACGCGCAGCTCGACGGGGACCTCGGCATCGACTCGCTGACACTCGTCGAAGTCGTCGTCGCGGTCGAGGACCGGTTCGGCCTGGTCATCCCTGACGACGAATGGTCGCGTTTCCGGACGGTGGGTGATCTTGTCGCGTACCTCCTGGCCTGCCCGCCCCGGCACCCGTAGCGAAGGGACGCACCGGCGGGTGGCCGGGGGCAGGCAGGCACCGGCCCGGTCCCGAGCTCAGGTCGGCGTGCGGGTGGTCGTGCTCGGGCCCCGCAGCCGGGGGCGCAGGTCGGCGTCGCCGAGGCCCTCCAGCCCCGATCTCTCGATCCGCCTGGCGAGCTTCTCGGCGTGCGCCCGCACGCCGTCCAGATCGACGCCTGCCTGCGCCGGGCCCACCCATCGGCCGAGACCGTCCGCGGCCCTGTCCAGCAGGGCGACGGCTCCGCGGGCGTTGCCGCGCTGCGCGTGCGTCAGGCCGACCGCGAGCTGGGCCAAGGCTCGCCACAGCTCGCGCTGCGCGGCGGGCGCGGTCTTCCACACGCCCTCCAGCACGTCGTGCGCGGGGAACGGGAAGCCTGCGTCGAGAAGACGTTGAGCTTCGGTCACCGCGTCATCGGGGCCGAGGACGAGATCATCGGGCACCCGCCCGACCCCCACCGCATCGCGCGGGAGGGGTCGCCCGTGCTCGTCGCGCGGGCGGGCGTTGCGTGCTCGACCCGCGGCGTCGCGCTCCCGTTCCTGCACACCTCACCGTCGCACTTGTGCGATGTCGTCGCTACGGCCGGTCGGAGCGGACGACCGTGTGGCCGCCGCACTCGGGCGCACGGGCGCCGATCGACCGGGACGTCCGGGACCTCTGGCCCCTGACCGCCGCCGCGGCGGTCCCTACCGTACGAACCGTGACCATCGAGAGCGGCAGCACCACCGATCCGGCGGAGATCCCGGACCCGGCGAAGATGCTCCGGCTGGGGAGCATGATCAAGAACTTGCTCGACGAAGTGCACGCGATGCCGCTGGACGAAGGCGGTCGAGCGCGGCTCGTCGAGATCCACGCGCGTGCCCTCGCGGAGGTCGAGGCGAACCTGTCGGAGCCGCTGCGGCGGGAGCTCACCGCGATCGCGCAGCCCCTCCGCACGGGATCCGTCGTGTCCGACGCCGAGCTGCGGATCGCCGAAGCACAGCTGGTCGGCTGGCTGGAGGGGCTCCTCCAGGGCGTCCAGTTCGCCGCGATGATCCATCAGGCGGCCAGCAGCAGCCAGCGCTGACCGGCTCAGGGCCGCCTGTCCCCGGGAGAGGAGGAGCGGGATGACGCAACCAGCTCGTCGCGGACGTGATGGCGGAACCCGCCGGGCGGACCGCATCCTGCTGCTCGTGCTGGTCGCCGTCGCGCTCGTCGCGACCGTGGCGGGCGTCGTCTCCGCCACCCGGCGCGGCCCCGTCTACGACCCGGCGACGCCGGAAGGTGTCGTCCAGGCCTATGTCGCCGCCGTCGTCGACGGAAACCACGACGAAGCCGTCCGGTTCCTCGCGGCCGACGGCCCTTGTTCGGTCGCGGACCTCGACCGCGCGTACCTGCCCGACGGCACCCGGGTCGTCCTCCGGGGGGCGCAGACCACCGGGGACACGGCACGGGTCGACGTCGACGTGGCGATGTCCTCTGGCGACCTGTTCGGGGGGCCGGAGACCTTTGACAAGCACACCTTCCGGCTGACCCGCTCCGGCGGGGTGTGGCGCGTCACCGGCGAGCCGTGGCCGATGTCCGGCTGCACGAAGGAGCCCTGAGATGGCCCTCGGACTGCTGGTTCCGATCCTCGTCGTGGCCCTCGTCGTGCTCGCGGTGCGGAAGGCGCGGGGACCGGACGACGGCACCCCGTCCGACGGACACGCGCTGCGCCGGATCTTCCAGTACCTCTTGCTGTACGGGCTGGCGGTGATCGTCGCCATCGGCGTCGCAGGCCTGCTCGGCAGGCTGCTGGAGGCCGCGCCCCTCGCCCGGTCCGACCAGGCTGAACTGGCGCGCGACCTGGCGTTCACGGTCGTCGGTGTGCCGTTGTTCACGGGCGTGGCGCTGTGGTCGCGCCGCAAGATCGCGGGCGACGCCGCCGAGGCCCGGTCGCTGGGTTGGGCCTGCTACGTGACGGCCGCGTCGCTCACCTCCCTGGTCATGGCCATGACCGGGGCCGACCAGGTGCTGCGATGGGCGACGGGGCTCGAGGACTACAGCGGCCGCGCGTTGGCCCAGTTCCTCGTGTGGGGTGGGGTGTGGGTCGCCCACTGGTGGGTCGACGGGCGCGTGACGCCGCCGGAGCACGCTCGGGTGCACCATCTCGCCGGATCGCTGATCGGCCTGGTGACGGCGGCGACGGGGCTCAGCGAGCTTCTGGCCGGCTCGCTGCGCGTCCTCTGGGGCCTGGACGGCGGCGCCGTCCTCACCAGCGGGGGGAACCCGATCCTGCGCGGCCTGGTCACCTTCGTCACCGGCGCGGCGGTGTGGTTCGGCTACTGGGTCCGGACGGCGGCGGCCGACGAGCGGGAGCCGCTCTGGCTCGCCTACGTGCTGCTGGTCGGGGTCGCGGGCGGGCTGGTCACCGCCGTCGTCGCCGCGAGCATGCTGCTCTACTCCGCGCTCGTCTGGGCGCTGGGCGAGCCCGGGTCCACCGTCGCGGCCGAGCACTTCACCGCTGCCCCCGGCCAGACGGCGGCGGCGGGCGTCGGGCTGCTGGTCTGGTGGTACCACCAGACCGTGGTGAAGGGGGCCCGCGTCGGTACCCGGGCCGAGGTGACCCGGACCTACGAGTACCTGATGGCGGGCATCGGCCTCCTGGCCGCCGCGGGTGGACTGACCACTGTGGTCGCGGCGCTCATCGAGGCGTTGGCGGGCACCGCGTTCGTCGGCGGCAGCATCGTCAACACGCTGCTCGCCGGGGCCACGCTGCTGGCCGTCGGCGGGCCGGTGTGGTGGTGGTACTGGCGGGGGATCCAGGCGGCGACCCGAGCGGCGGGCGCCGCGGAGGTCACGTCCCCGACCAGGCGCGTGTATCTGTCCGTCCTCTTCGGCGTCGGTGCGGTCGCGGCCGTCGTCGCGCTCGTCGTCGCCGTCTTCCTGCTCTTCCAGGACGTCGTCCCCGGCACCGTGGGAGCCGAGACCTTCCGCAGGATGCGCTTCGCGATCGGGGTCCTCCTGTCCGCACCGGCGATCGCCGCGTACCACTGGACGGTCCGCCAGGCCGGACGGCGGGAGCTGTCGACGGCGAGCGCGCCGCACGGACCGAAGTTCCTGCTCCTCGTGGGAGCGGCCGACCGGGCGGTCGCCCGGGAGGTCGCCCGCCGCACCCACGGCCGGGTGGAGGCGTGGTCGCGGGCCGACGGCGGCGCGTCGACCTGGACCGCCGACGACGTGCTGACCGTGCTGGGCGAAACGGCGGCCGACGACGTGATCGTGCTGTCCGACGCTGGCCGCCTGCGCGTGATCCCCGTCCACCGCAGGCCCGAGGGGCCGCCGACCGAGCCGACGTCAGACGGAGGGCAGCAGGTGACGGCGCCTGCGCGCTGACGACAGATCGCGCGGCCCGCGGCGTGCCCTCCCGACCGCGTCGACTCGGTCGAGCGCGGCAGACGTGGGCTTCGCCAGGTCTTCAGGGGGTCGTGGGCGTGCCGCCGTTCGCGACCGGGCGACCTGCCGACGCCGTCGCCCCGACGGCGAGGAGTGTGATCGCGGCGAGGATGACCAGCAGCGGCGCCGTCCAGCTCTGCGTGGCCTCGTGCACGGCGCCGACGACCGTCGGGCCGGTGGCCGCCACGGTGTAGCCCCCGCCCTGCACCAGCGCCGACATCTGGCGGCTCTCGGCGAGGCCGCGCGCCCGCCGGACGACGAGCGCGAAGATCACCACGAGGCCGCCGCCCTGCGCGGCTCCGGCGACGGAGCACCAGACCGCCCACAGCTGCGGGGCGAGCAGGAGACCGAGCGGCAGCGTGGACCATGCCGCGACGACGATCAGCACCACGGTGCGCGGCCCGGGACAGACCCGCAGCAGCACCGGGACCCCGAAGGCCCCGATGATGGCCGCGATCTGGAAGATCGACGAGCTCGCCCCGGCCGCGCCGGGCGCCATCCCGAGCTCGTCGCGCAGCAGCAGCGGCAGCCAGGCGGTCATCCCGTAGTAGGCGAAGGCCTGACCGGCGAACCCGGCGGTGAGACCCCAGACCACCGGGCGGTGCCACCAGACGCGATCGTCGCCGCCACGGTGGGAATGCAGCAGGGTGACACCGCTCCGACTCAGTCGGAGCGGGGTCACCCTGCTGCGACAAGCGATGGGGCCGGTTGGGGTGTCGACAGGGTTGCGCACCCCCCGGCGGACCGGGCCTCGGGTCGCGAAGCACCACACGGCGAGACCGACGACGACCAACGCGCCCCAGGCGAGCAGCGCGATCCGCCAGCTGGAGCGGTCCGCGATCGGCACCGTGAACGACAGCGTGACCATGGAGCCGACGTTGAGGGCCGCGGTGTAGACGCCGAGCACGGCTCCTGACCACCGCGCCAGGTCACGGCCGATCACGACCGGGACGGCCACGTTGGCGACGGTGATGCCCAGGCCGATGAGCACGGTGCCCGCGAGGACGGCGGCCAGCCCGTCGAGTGAACGCACCACGATGCCGACCAGCAGCACGACCAACGAGATCGCCACCCCACGGGCCAGGCCCGCCCGGGCGAGCAGGACCGAGGCCAGCGGAGTGCCGAGGCCGAAGCAGAGCACGGGCAGGCTGGTGAGGAGCCCGGCCGTGCCTGCGCTGATCCCCAGGTCGGCGCGGATCGGCTCGAGCACCGCGGAGACGGCCACGATCGGACCGCGAAGGTTCAGCGCGAGGACGACGATCGCGACGACCAGCACCGCGGCGGAGACGCTCGCGCGCACTTGCGCCTCGCCGGAACGGGTCGACGTCTGCGCGGTCACGTGGCTTCATTCTTCACGCAGACGCCGCCGGACGCCGCTCGTGGTGACCCATCCGACAGCCCGGCCGCCTTGGCCCAGCATCGGTCGGGCCGCGATAACGGTTTGCCCGCGTGGCTACCGTCGCTGCTGTGGCCAAGGCCGTACTCACGCAGCAGGCGGAGAGCTTTCCCGCCTGGTACCAGGACGTCGTCGCTCGCGCCGAGCTGGCCGAGAACGGTCCGGCGCGGGGGACCATGGTCATCCGGCCGTGGGGCTACGCGATCTGGGAGCTCATGCAGGCCGACATGGACCGGCGGATCAAGGCGACCGGGGTCCAGAACGCCGCGTTCCCGCTGTTCATCCCCATGAGCTTCCTGGAGAAGGAGAAGCAGCACGTCGAAGGCTTCTCTCCCGAGCTGGCCGTGGTGACCCACGCGGGCGGGGAGCGGCTCGTCGAGCCGCTGGTCGTGCGCCCCACGTCCGAGACGGTCGTCAACCACTACTTCGCCAAGTGGGTCCAGTCCCACCGGGATCTCCCGCTGCGGCTCAACCTCTGGAACAACGTGGTCCGCTGGGAGCTGCGGCCGCGGATGTTCCTGCGCAACACCGAGTTCCTCTGGCAGGAGGGCCACACCGCGCACGCCACGTACGCCGACGCCGTCGCGGACACCCAGCGCATGCTGGAGGTCTACCGGCGGTTCATGGAGGAGTCGCTGGCGATCTCGGTCGTGGTGGGCGAGAAGTCGCCGGGCGAGCGCTTCGCGGGCGCCGACCACACCTTCACCTGCGAGGCGCTGATGCGCGACGGCAAGGCCTTGCAGATGGGCACCAGCCACAACCTGGGCCACAACTTCGCGCGCGCGTTCGACATCCGGTACCTGGACGCGGGCGGCGCGCGCCCGCACGTCGCCACCACCTCGTTCGGCACCTCCACCCGCATGCTCGGCGGAATGATCATGGTCCACGGCGACGACCACGGGCTGCGCCTGCCCCCGGCGATCGCGCCGCACCAGGTGGTGGTCATGCGGCTGGACGAGGGGGCCGAGGCCGCCGAGGCGGCCGCCCGCATCGAGGCGGAGCTGCGCGCCGCGGGCGTCCGCACCCACGTCGACGCCCGCACCCACACGTCGTTCGGACGCCGTTCCGTCGACTGGGAGCTGAAGGGCGTGCCCGTCCGGATCGAGCTGGGCGCGCGGGAGCTGGCCGCGGGCCACGCCACCCTGGTCCGTCGCGACGACCGCAGCAAGGCCTCCGTCCCGCTCGACGGCGCCGCCCACGCCGCCGCGGGCCTCCTCGACGAGATCCAGCGGGTGCTGTTCGCGGACTCGCGCGCCTTCCGCGAAGAGCACACCCACCCGGTCGCCGACCTCGACGAGCTCACGAGGCGCGTCGGCGACGGAGGGCTGTTCCTCGCCGGCTGGTCCGGCACCGAGGAGTCGGAGCGGATGCTCGGCGAGAAGGCAGGCGCCACGATCCGCTGCATCGTCGACGCCGACCCGCCTGCACCTACCTGTCTGGTCACCGGCATGCCCGCAGCGCACACCGTGCTCATCGGCCGCGCCTACTGACACCGGGAACCTCGCGGCCGCCGACTGATCGACGCCGTCGCCGGTGGCCCCGCGAGCGGCACGTCCTGCAGCCTGGGACCCGCGTAGAAGGGCGGGAAGGAGTTGGGTGTCTACGGGTTGGCGGTTCCGGAGCCGCGGGGTGAGGCGCGGGTGTCGATGCCGTGTTATGCATCATCGACACCTCCTGCCCCGCTGATGATCGTCGGTGCGGGCATCAACGAGATCCAGCGCAACGTGATCGCCGCCCAGCTGGTCGAACGCGGCGGCATCGACCTGCCATGACCGGGAGAGAACACGTGCCCGACAGCTCGCACACACCGCGTGGAGCCCACGCACACGTCCCGCAATGTGTGTCGACCCCGGGCGGTGTGTGTCAGCCGCCCACGTCGTCCAGAACGACCCACGTGCGGTGGGACGACATCGACGCCAACGGCCACGCGGGCAACACCGCCTACAGCGCCTACGCCACCGACGCCCGTCTGACCCACCTGGCCGAGCACGGCTTCACCGTCGCGCGGCTGAACGCGCTGCGGGTCGGGCCGGTGCTGTTCAGCGAGGAACTGACCTACCGCCGCGAGCTGCGCCTCGGCGACACGATCACGATCACCGTCGAGCTCGCCGCGCTCAGCGCCACGGGGCACCGCTGGACGATGTATCACCGCATCCTGCGCGGCGAGGTCGTCGCCGCGACCGTCCGGGTCACCGGCGCGTGGATCGACCTGGACGACCGGCGGCTGGTCGACCCGCCCGCCGAGCTGTACGCCGCGCTCGACGCCCTGCCGCGCGTTGACGCCGTCTGAGCAGGCCGTCCGTCCCGGGCGGTGAAGCCCTTCGCACGGCCCGTGTCGTGGCCGCTCGCGGTGGTCAACACCGCGGAGACCACCGCCACCGGCGCCGCCTGCTCACCTGCGGCGCAGAACGTCGCCGTCGCCGTCAAGAACACCCGCAACGCGCTGATCTGGGCAACCTGTCGAAGTGGGCGTTCCTGCTCGGCTTCGCGGGCGTGGGCCTCAACTTCGACCTCCGCGAGTTCGCCCGCAGCGGCGTCCGGCCGCTCGTCGTGGCCGCGCTCGGGCTCGTCGTGGTCGCGGCGTGCTCGCTCGGCCTCGTGCTCCTGACCTCGGGTTGGCTGGCCGGCTGAGCCCGTCCGTTGGGGCAGAATCGGGGCGTGGTCACCGTCGCCGACGTGCGGGCGCTCGCCCTGACGCTGCCCCGCACCACGGAGCACCTCGTCCACGACCGCGTGAAGTTCCGGGTGAAGCAGATCGTCTACTGCGCCTTCAGCCGGGACGAGACGCTGATGGGCTTCGCGTTCCCGAAGGAGGAGCGCGAGGCCCTCGTCGCCGCAGAGCCCGCGGTCTACCTGTTGCCGGGGACGTCGGACCTGCGGTTCAACTGGGTCGTCGCGCGGCTCGCTCGGCTCGACGCCGTCATCATGCGGGAGCGGGTCTGCGACGCGTGGGCGATGTGCGTGCCGAAGTTCCTCGTCCGCGAGCGGCTGGGACGGCCCAGCGCCTGGGCCGCGACGGGAAGGCCCGACGCGACGCGGTAGTCGTCACCGAGACCAAGGTCCCGCGTGGTCGCTCACCGGCCATCACCGAGTGAGCGTCTTGGAGCTCCGCCATGTGGTGCGGGCGAGTCGGCGTGACGTGGTCATGCGGGCCGCTCCCACTGTGCAGGTGCCGGGCCGGGGTGGATAGGTTCGCCGGATGTCTCCGGTGTCGCGCGGTCGGAAGCGCAAGAAGAAGAACGGGTCGGGTGCCCAGCGCACGTCGCACCGCGACTTCCCGCGGCCGCTGGTGACCGATAGGTCCGCGACCGGGCGGGACGTCCTGCGCGGTCTGGCAGGCCGATCCGAGCGGCCTGCGTGGTTCGACGTCTCCTCCGCGAACGTGCTGGGTGCAGGCGACATGCTGCTGGCCGCAGCGGGGCCGCGCGAGCTTGAGCAGCGCACGGCCGAGGTGGTGGGTCGGGAGCTCCATCGGGCGGTGTACGACGTGCGGGGCGGGTTGTGGCTGGATTGGTGGTTCGCGGAACTCGTGCGGGCCGCGGCCGCCAGGGTCGAGCCGGGTGGCGATACAGACGTGCTGGCGGCGGTGCACCGGTTGCTGTACGGATTGGCGTCGATCGGTTCCCCCGCGCTCAGCTCGTCGGCGATCCCCCCGTTGCGGCGGGCGGCCAAGGCGCTCGGTGAGCGGATCCCGAACTGGCTGCGCGGAGTTCCGCAGGTGAGCGCCACCGGTGAGGTGGTCCGTATGCGCGATGCGTACGGCGCCCGCTACGCCGTTATCGCCGGGTTCGAGTACCGCGGCCACCGGGACCCGTCGGTGTTCCTGTTCGACATCGACGCCTCCGGGTTCGTTGAGGTCGTCGGTGGGGGCGTCCATGACGATGTCGAGCAGGCAGCGCTGGCCTGGCGGACGGCCGTGGGGGACGCGGGGGAGAGCGCTGTCGTCGAGCCGGTCGAGCGTTCCGAGGACCTGATGCCGCTGGCCCACGCTGATGTCGGCGACGAGATGAGCCTGAGGGAGCCGTCGCGCTCGACCCTGGACAACTGGTTCCGGGCGAACCGCCGCATCCACGACCTGGCGCCTGCGTTGGGCCGTCGCGGGACGCCGCTGCCTGTCGCCCACTCGCTCTACCGCGACCTGGACCCGACGCTCATGACCGGCGAGTTCGCCACCTGGTACGCGGAGCGGCACGGTGGCGAGCCCGACCCGGAGGTGGCTGAGGCGCTGGCCGCGGAGTGGATGGAGGGGATGTTGCCGGAGAGCTGGTTCGCGGCGCCCCCGGAGCGGGTCCGATTCCAGTACAACCTGATCGGTGACTGGATCCCGGAAGACCCGGTCACCCGTGGTGTGCTGGCGACGATGCCGGAATGGGTGCGCTGGCTCGGTGAGCGGGCCGGGCTGGACGAGCGGTTCCACGAACGCGCCCTCGCGGTTGCGCGGGCGGGAGTCACGCAGCCCATCCTGTGAGGATCAGGCTGGGCCGTGGTCGCCGCGTTCCCCCGGTGTTCGCCTGTCGCGCAGCGGGATCGCTGGACGGCCCGGCGTCGGCCGAGTGGGGCCGCTCAGCCGTGGGCAGCCGGTTGGCGGACTCGGCTGAGCCGCGGGTGGTCCGCAGGCCGAAGCTCACGATCACCGATCCTGGCCTGGCCGCGCGCTTGCTGGGTGGTCGGCTCCGCAGCAGTGATCCCGAGCTGGCCGGACGTCTCGTCGAGACCTTCATCGTCAGTGAACTGCGAGCCCAGGCCGAATGGTCGCAGGCCCAGCCGAACCTCTTCCACTTCCGTGATCGTGACGGCGCCGAGGTCGACCTGGTCACGGAGTCCGGCGACGGCCGCGTCGTCGGTATCGAGGCGAAATCCGGTGCCACCGTGCGCGCCGAAGACCTGCGTCGATTGCGGCTGCTCGAACATCGCTTCGGTCCGGATTTCGTCACTGGCGTCGTGTTCTGCACCGCGCCGGAGCCCCACCGCCTCGGTGGACGACTGTGGATCCTGCCGATCTCCGCGCTGTGGCAGTCGAGCGCAACGCAGGCCGAGGGCCGCTGGAAACGCAACGGCATCGGCCCCGACAGTCCGTCGGTCGGTCACGAAACGGTGTCAGATCGAACAGCTCACGCAGACGATCCCGCCGCGACCAGGTAGAAGATCGCGTCAAGGACCCGGCGGGTGTTGCCCGGTGGGGCAGCAGGGTTCGAGGATGCCCATGAGCCGTCGGTCATCGTGGAGGACGGACAGAGCCCGCAGGCTGACGGTGTGCTGCCCGCCCGATCCGGGCATCGGGGTGGGCCGGGCAGGCTCCATTGCGCTTGAAATAAGCAAGCAGAAGGATTATCATCGAACCCATGTTCGACAGTATTGATCTGGTTCGTCCGGTGGGGTGGCAGCCCGCGCCGGGCGGGATCACGCTGTCATTCTGGCGCCACGGCCGCCCCACCCCGGCCCGGATCGAGCGCATGCTCTCCTGTCCTCCCGGTGCGGATCACGACCGGGTCGAACGCATCGGGGCCTGGGAGAAGGTCATCGCGTGGGCGCAGGCCCGGCAGTGCGCCGAGATCGCCTCCTTCGTCGACGACACCGCCGCGATGGCCGCGGCCGAGCCGCGCGGGTTCACCGTGCAGGACGCCATCGCCTCCGCCGAGGCGGAGATCGCGTTGATCCTGCACACCACCACCCGCACCGCGGCCGGGCGCGCCGAGGACGCCCGTCAGTTGGCCCACCGCTTCCCCGCCACCAGGGCCGCGCTGCTGGACGGACGCATCACCCTGGCGCAGGCCCGGGCCATCCTCGACACCGGCGCCGACCTCGACGACGACCACGCCCCGGCCCTCGAACAGCAGCTACTCGGGCGGGCCGGGCGGCAAACCCTCGGCCAGCTGCGCGAATCCGCCCGCCGCGCGGTGCTGCGCATCGACCCGCAGGCCGCGCAGCGCCGACACGCCCGCAAGCGTCGGGAACGCAAGGTGGTGCTCCACCCCGAACGCGACGGCATGGCCACCCTCGCCGCCACATTGCCCGCGGCCGAGGCGGTCGGGGTATACGCGGTGCTGGACCAACACGCCCGCGCCTGCCACGGCGAACCCCCCGACCCGCACAACGCAGGAAGCGACGGCGAGCGGCGCTCGATGGACGCCCGCCGCGCCGACACCCTCGTCGACCTCATCCTCGGCGAGACCGGGTTCCGCAGCACCGGCACCGCCACCGCCGACCCCGCCGACCCCGCCGCCCACCCGACCAACGACCACCCCGCCGACCCGGCCGACACCACCGCAGGCGACACCACCACCGCACCGGATGCCACTGCCGACGTCGACGTCGACGCCGACACCGACACCGACACGGACACCGACGACGCCAGCATCGCCGAGGACATCAGAGGCGGCGACCACCCCTGCGGCGCCGGGCCGGGCGGCGCCGGGTCAGGCGGCGCCAGCCGCGGCAGCGACCCTGGCAGCCACGGCGACCCGACCGACCCCGACGACAGCGCCGGCGCCGATACCGGTGGCGCCTGCACCGATGCCGGGGGCGGTGGCGGTGCCGGGATGGCCGAGATCGCCGCCACCATGCCCGACGGCAACCGCGACCGCCTCGCCTGGGCCCGCTGGCTGGCCACCCCCCACCGAACCGCCCCCGCCACGGCAGGTCCGGCCCCGCCACCACCGCCGGACCCCCGACGGCTCCCCGCCCGCACCCCACCCGGACCGACCCGCCGAGCCGAGACCCAGCTCCACGTGCAAGTCCGCGTCACCGTCCCCCTCGACGTCCTCACCGGACACTCCGAGCACCCCGCCGAGCTCGCCGGATACGGACCGATCCCCGCGTCGACCGCGCGGGAGCTGGCCGCCGACCCCGACAGCACCTGGCAACGGCTGATCACCGACCCGGTCACCGGCGCCCTGCTCGACCACGGCACCACCCGCTACCGACCCCCCACCGCCCTGCGCGAGCATGTCAACGCCCGCCACCAGACCTGCCAGTTCCCCGGCTGCCGCACCCCCGCCCACCGCTGCGACCTCGACCACAACGTGCCCTACGACCCTGACACGGGTATGGGGCCGACCAGCGCGGCCAACCTCGGACCCAAGTGCCGCCCCCACCACCGGCTCAAAGGGATGCCCGGCTGGGAGGTCCACCAGTACCCGGACGGCACCATCGTCTGGCACACCCCCAGCGGGCACACCTACACCGTCGAACCCCGACCCCTCACATCCGTCACCCCGCGCCCCGCACCACCGATCGCGTCCCCGACCGACGACAACGAACCTCCGCCGTTCTGAACGAGCGTGCATGGGCGCTGTGCGACCGATGGTGTCTGAACTGCGTGCGCCCAGCTCACGGCGGCCAACTCGAGAACCGAGTCCAATGGCCGCGGCGAGACCGGTCCGCGCCTGTAGACGCCGTCACCGAGGTTGCGGTCGAGAGGGATCCGGCGGATCGCGGCGGACATGCTCATCCCCTCGGCACCACACGGTCCAGGCCCGCCAGCACCGAGGACGGGCCGGGCTGCAACGGCGTCACGACCGTGGGCGGGGTGGCGTCGGCCACGAGCGCGGCGCGGGTCGCGGGCGGGGTCCCCAGCGCGAAGTCCACGACACCGCTCAGCCCGGCCTGCAGAACCGGGTCGCTGCCCGTCGAGGCGTCCACGACCAGCGCCATCGCGAGCCGGTCGGACAGCAGCGGCGCGGCGACGACGACCGGCTGTGGCCGCCCGTCCACCGTCACGGCGAACGACCCGGCGGCGCCGGAGCGCCCTCGATGTCGACGACGAGGCGACCGCGTCCGTCCACCGTGTCCTCGGCCACCACGCCGATCCCCGGCCGGTCCGCCCGGGCGACCCCGAGGCCCAACGCCTGCAGGACGGCCAACAGGACGAGCACGGCGGCGCACCGCGCGCGTCGACGGCTACGCGCTGGGGTCGGCATAGACGATGACGTTGTCCAGGTAGCTGCGCCGCTCGTGGTCGAAGCTGCCGCCGCAGGTCACCAGGCGCAGCGACGGTTCGAGCGTCGGCGCATAGACGAGGTCGGTGGGAAAGTCGGTCTTGAGGACGCGCAGTGTCCGCTGCGCGCGGAACGCGACCGTGCTGCCGTCGGCCCGGTCCACGAGGACCTCCGAACCCGGCGCGAGGCGGGCCAGCTCGAAGAAGACGCCAGGGCCTGCCCGCGAGTCGACGTGCCCGAGGATCACCGCGGGCCCCGGCTGGCCGGGCCGGGGACCCTCCGCGAACCAGCCCGCGGTGCCGTAGTCGGCGGGCACCTCGATCGACTGGTCGGGAGCGCGGCCGAGGCGCAGCAGGGGAGTGTCCACCCCGATCGCCGGGATCCGCAGCCGGACCGGCTCCGCGACCCCGGGGTAGCTGCGCACCGAGTGGAACGACTGCGCCAGCGACGGTGCCGCCACCCCCGCGGCCACCGCGTGCTCCTCCTGCGGGGTCGCCGCGGCGGTCGCCGAGAACACGACGGTCGCGGCGACGAGCACCATGCGTGCGGCGACAGTCCACCTCATCGCGTACCCGGCGCTCCCGCCGTGCCGCCTGCCCCGGTCTTCCCGCCACCCTGCGGGAGCTTGGCCGCCACCGTCTCCCCGAACGCGTCAGACAGCTGCCGCGCGAAGCCGAACATGTCCTGGTAGGCGTTGTCGGCCAGCTGGTGGGCCTGCGGGTAGTCCTTGCTCGCGGTGGCGTCCACCTGGCGGGTCAGCATCTCGTCGTGCGCGATGAAGGCCGCCAGCCGCCCCCCGAAGTCGCGCATCATGTCCGACACCAGCGCCGGGTGCTGCCCGAGCAGTGCCTCCCGCTGCGGCGCCACGTCGGCGGTGGACTTGCCTGCCGTGCCGCTGAGCGCGCCACCCGCCATGTCGGGCATCGCGCCGGACGGGGCCGCCGCGCTGGCCTGCGCGTCCCGGGTGGGCGTCGGTGGTGCCGACGTCGTGCACGCCGCCAGCACGCCACGGCACACCAACGCGAGCACCGCGAGCCGACCCCGTTCGCGGGGTATCGCCATTGTGGACACGTCCCGAGGCTCCCGCCTGCCTTGGACTACCTGTCGGGGGCCCGCACCCCTGCTTACGGCTACAGCACACTACGGCGAATCCCCACGACGAGCCACCGCGCCGTGACGTCCCCGTTACCACTGGGCCGTGCGGCACCGAGCCGGCACCGAGCCGGGAGCGCTTCGCAGAGCGGGTTGGCGCTTCGCAGAGTCCCGGGACCCTGCGAAGCGCACGAATAGTCTGCGAGGGGGCTGGCGGGGGTGCTCAGGCCGTGCTGAACGTGACCGGCGTGCGGTCGCCGTCGGGAGCGAGCTCGACCTCGACCAGCCAGGACCGGTCCCCGTCCTCCGGGATCTCGACGACGAGCCTGCTCGGCGCCGCGCACTCGTGGATGGTCACGACCACCGGCGCGGCGGCGCCGCCCGCGTCGACCTCACCGGTCAGGGTGAACTCGACGGCGCCGCCCGGCCGCCCGCGACCGGTGTAGTGACCGATCCACCGCGCCAGCCGCCCCGACTCGGTGAACGCCGCCCACCACGTCCTCCACCGGCGTCGGGTAGCGGCGGTGCAGCAGGATCTCAGGCGGTGCGGTCACCGGCGTCTCCGTCCGTGCGGGGGAACTCGGTGCCGCGGCGGATCTCGGTGTCCAGAGCGTCGAGTCGTCCGGCGGGTCCGGGGAGGGCCGCGGACCCGACCCGCTCGACGAAGGCCGCGAGCCCGTCGAGCACCCGCTCGAGGCCGAACCGGTACACGTGCCCGGGGTCGGCGGCGCCGCCGTGCGCGGCACCCGCGGGCGCCCCGACACGGCTGGCCAGCGGGTAGTCGGCCGGGTCGAGCACCCGCGCCAGCGCGGGGCCTGCCACGGCCCACCACTGCGCGTCGTCGTGGCCGCTCTCGGCGCGGGCGGCGTGCGCGTCCTGCTCGGCGAGCGCCGCCGCGCGCACGAAGCCGACGACGTAGGCCAGGCAGGCGTCCCGGTCGACGTCGGCAAGGCCCGCCCCGTCGAACGCGGCCAGCCCGTGCTCGTACCTGCCGATCGAGCCCGGGCCGAGCGGCGGGCGTCCGGTGGCCACCCTCGCCGCCCAGGGGTGGTCGGCGAACAGCGTGCGGTTCTCCTCGGCGACGGCGCGCACGCGCTCGGGCCATGGCCGTCCGGCGGTGGTGCGGCGGGGCATCGCCGCGTGGACGACGTCGAGCATGAGGTCCAGCAGCTCCGCCTTGCCGGGCACGTAGGTGTAGAGCGTCATCGGGGCCGCGCCGACGGCCCGCGCCACGGCCCTGATCGTGACCGCCTCCAACCCGCCCGCGTCGGCCAGCCCGACGGCGGTGGTCACCACGGTGTCCAGGTCCCACGTGCGCGCCGGGCCCCGTCGCGGCAGCGCGGCCGGGTCGCGCCACAGCAGGGCGATGCTGCGCGGCGGACGGGCTCAGGCCGCCACGAGCGCCCGCGCGGCCGCGGGGGCCTGCTCGTCGGCCGGGAGGAGCCAGTCGACGTCGACCTCATCGCCGCCCACGCTCGCCGAGTCCCACGCCTCGCTGACCAGCAGGGTGTGCAGGGTCGCGGTGCTCAGCCGCTCCAGGTGCGCCAGCAGGGTGGCGTCGTCGGGCAGGCCGGGCAGGCGCGACTGCAGGCGTCCACGGATCCGGCGCAGCCGCTCGACCAGCGCCGCGAGGGTGGACTCGCGGTCCGGCTCGCCGGTCTCGCCGCCCGCGATGCCCTGCGCGATCCGGTCCCTGATCGCCACGGCCTGGCCGGTCTCGTCGGTGGTGACCATCTGCCGCCACGCCCGGCTCTTGTGCCGGTACTGCAGCATCGCCATTGACGCCTCGTGGCGCACGAAGTCGCTGTCGCGCAGCGGCCTGCCGCGCCAGCCCGCCACGGTGCGCGCCAGCGAGAGGGCCGAGGCGAGGCCGCTGTTGAGGCCGCGGCCGGGCCAGAAGTGGATCGCGTTGGCGGCGTCGCCGAGCAGGAACCCGAACGTGCCGGGCGTGGTCGCCGTCGGCGCGAAGATCTGGGCGGTGAAGCGGGGGCGCTGCACCATGTCCAGCCGGAAGCAGGTGACGGCGGTCAGGTTCTCCTCGGCCACGCCGAACATGCGCAGGCCCTCCTCCACACGGCCCCACAGCGGGGAGTTGCGCAGCAGCGCGGGCAGGAAGTAGGTGTCGTGCGTCGAGCACGTGTACGTGCCGTCCTGGCTGCGCTCCATGAGGCAGGGCTGGGCCTGGATGCACTCGGTGAAGACCTGCCGGACCGGGTCGATGCCCACGGCCTGCGCCGCCTCCTCGGCCGTGAGGCGCATGTTGAGGAAGCCCTCGCCGCGCAGCGAGTTCAGCAGGAACCGGTTCTGGGCGACGGTGAGCAGCACGGACATCGGGTCGGGCAGGTCGGACTTGACCCGCAGCCCGAGCACGACGTCCTGCAGCTGCTGTCCGTCGACGGAGTACATCGAGGCGTCGGCCTTGCCGAAGCGGTCGGCGAAGTGCTCGCGGGTGCGGGAGCGGCTGCCCTCGCAGATGGCGAGCACGTGCTGGCCGGGCAGGTCGGGCGCCGCCGCGGGGTCGAACGGCTCCGGGACGAGCGTGATGCGGGGGCGCTCGTTGGCGAGCGCGAGGAGCTGGTCCTCGACGTAGGCGATGCGGATGTTGCGCGGCGGCAGGTCGTCGACCGAGTCCGGGCCCGCGGGCCACATCTCGGTGTGCGCGTCGGCGCCGAAGAGCCGCTGCTGGACGTCGGCGGGGAGCTTGGTCCACTGGCGGCTCTGGATCGTCACGACCTGCATCCGACGGCTGTTGCCCTGGGCCTTCGTCTTCCAGACGACACGGTCGTCCTGCCGGGTCCAGCGGCCTTCGTGGACGGTGACGGCGACCTTCGGGCCCATGAGGTGGTCGAGCATCAGCGCGAGGGAGAGGCCGACGGGGCCGCCGCCGGAGACCGTCACGCGCAGCACGGGCGGCGCGTCGAGGTCGCGGGTCGTCAGCACGGTGGGCGGGTCGACGGCGGCCGCGCGGGCAGCGGCCTCGAGCCGGAAGACCTGGTCGCCGATCATGATCTCGTCGCCCGGCCGGAGCCGGTGGGCGGACGGGACCCGCTGCCCGTTGACGAGCGTGCCGTTGCTGCTGCCGCAGTCGTACAGCGTCCAGCCGCCCGCCTCCGACTGCAGCCGCGCGTGCATCCGGGACGCCAACGGGGTCGCGAGCACCACGTTGTTGCGCCCGCCGCGGCCCAGCGTGAGCGGCTCGTTGCCCAGGGGGAAGCTCTGCCCTGTCAGCTCACCGCGGATCCCGACCAGCCTCATCGTCCTCGACCCCTCCTCGATGTCGGCCCCGGCTCGTGCCGTCGCCGCGAAGAGTGTCGTGGCCGCGGTCCTCCGACCGCTCTCGTCCGCGTGGAGGGGGTTCCGTTGCGACTGGTCAGAGAGTACTTACCCTCCGGTAACCCGACGGCGCTCCAGGACGCCGCGGACGAAGGCCGCCTGGCCCGCGTGCTGCAGGTCGTCGTCGAGGACCGACACGAGCCGCACCCCGAGCGTGACGGGCGGGTCCCACCGCTCGTCCACGACGCGGTCGAGGTCGGCGGCGGAGAGCCCGCGCAGATATCCGAGCGTCTGGTCGTGCACGGCGTCGTAGTAGCCGACGAGCAGCGCAGGATCGTCCACCCGCACGGCGGCGACGTCGGCGCTGCTGTGGCCGTACCCGATGGCCCCGCCCGGGAACGGGAACGCGAACCGTTCCGCCCAGCCGCCCGCCGAGTAGACCTGCTCCAGCCCGGCGACCGCGGCGACGTGGTCGTCCTGGACCCGGCTCAGGTGCCAGACCAGCCACGCGATCGAGTTGGCGTCGGGGTCGAGGCGTTCCGTGAGCTCGGCGCCGGTGAGCCCGTCGACAGCGGCGTGCACGGTCTCGCGGATCCGGCCGTACCCGTCGACCAGAAGATCGGCAACTTCCATCCGGCCATCCTGCCGGGTCCGGCGGCCGTCTACCACAGATGGCGTAGGCGCCCGCGCCGCTGGTGCGACGACGGCCGGGGCGTCTGCGACCCAGGCTGGGCGCATGTCGCTGGCCGTCGCGGAACCCGTCGCCCGTTCCGCCCGTTTCAGCCCGGTCGGGCGGGTGGCGGCAGCGGCCGCCACAGCGGGCGCCGGGCTCGTGCATCTCGCCGTCGTCCCCGAGCACTGGCGGGAGTACCTGCCGTTCGGGCTGTTCTTCCTGGTGGTCGGCGCCGCCCAGCTGCTCGCGTCGGCCGCGCGGCCGACGCGCCGGACGCAGCTCGGCGTAGCGCTCGGCCAGGTGGCGCTGGTGGCGCTGTGGCTCGTGTCGCGGACCAGCGGGCTTCCGGTCGGCCCCGAGCCGTGGCAGCCCGAGGAGATCGGGGTCGCCGACGTCGTCTGCGTCGCGCTGGAGTGCGCCGCGGTCCTGCTGCTGGTGGGTCTCGCGGTGCGCGGGGCCCGGCCGCGGCGCCGCCACCCGGTCCGCACGCCGTTGGGCGCCACCGCCGTGGTGGCCGTCGCCGCGGTCGCGACGTTCGTCGGCGTCGGGACCGGCCTGTCCGGGATGCCGGAGGCGTTCTCCGTGGCGCCACCGGAGGACGACCCGGCGGGGACGTCGGTGACCGCGCTGGTCGCGGCACCGGGCCCGCAGCCGGTGCGCGCCTTCACCCTCACCGCCGCGCCGACGACGGTCGCGGGCCGCCGCGCCTTCGCCTACAACGGGACGGTGCCCGGCCCGCAGCTGCGGGTCACGCAAGGGGACCGCGTCCGGGTCACGCTGGTCAACCGGCTGCCGGTCGCGACCACCCTGCACTGGCACGGGATCCGCGTCCCGAACGCCGAGGACGGCGTCGCGGGCATCACGCAGGACGCGGTCGCGCCGGGCGCGTCGTTCACCTACGAGTTCGTCGCCCAGGACGCGGGCACGTTCTGGTACCACTCGCACCAGGACACCGGGAACCAGATCCCCGCCGGGCTCTTCGGCGCGCTGGTCGTCGACCCGCCCGGCGGTCCCGCGCCCGGCGTGCTCGACCGGACGGCGCTGCTGCACAATGCCGTCGATCGGGCCGCCGACGGCGCCGCGATCGCCGTGAACGGCACGACCGGCGACGAGCACGTCGACGCCCGCCCGGGCCAGCGGGTGCGCCTGCGGGTGGTCGACGCCGTCGCGCCGAGCATGGACGGCACCGCCGAGGCCCCGATCCTGCTCGGCGCGCCGTACCGGGTCGTCGCCCTCGACGGGCACGACCTCGTCGGACCGACCGAGCTCGGGCCCCGGCGCCTGGAGCTGGGCATGGGCCAGCGGGTCGACCTCGAGTTCACGATGCCGCCGACCGGGTCGGTGCGGCTGGTCGACTCCCGCGTCGAGGGCGAGCGGTCGTTGCTGCAGGGCTTCTTCGGAGCGTCCGCGCGGGCCGCGGAGACCGTGACGTTCGGCGACGGGCAGGCCCCCGCCCCGCCCGACCCGGCGGCGGTGCCGCTGTTCGACCCGCTCACGTACGGCCGCGCGGTCGCCGACCCGACCACCCGGGCGCCCGACCTCACCGCCCCCGTCGTGCTGGGCGAAGGCCCCGGTTTCCACGACGGCGCGGTGCAGCTCGTCCACACGATCAACGGGGCGGCCTCGCCCGCGGTGCCGCCCCTCGTTGTCCGGCAAGGACAGCTCGTGCGCCTGCACTTCGTCAACGACACCGGCGAGTTCCACCCGATGCACCTGCACGGGCACGTCATGACGGTGCTCGCCGTCGACGGGCGGGCGCCGACGGGCGGCCCGCTGCACCTCGACACCGTGCTGCTCGCGCCGCACGCGACGGCCGACGTGGCCTTCCCGGCCGACAACCCCGGGCTCTGGATGCTGCACTGCCACGTCCTGCTGCACGCCCAGATGGGGATGAGCATGACGATCGACTACGCCGGGATCACCACGCCGTTCACGATGGGCGCCCGCTCGGGGAACACGCCGGAATGACGGTGCCGTCGGCCAGACTGGGGGCCGTGCTGGGAATCCGGCCGCGCGAGGCGGGGCTTGCCGCGGCGACGGCGTGCGTGGCGGTCGTCGGCGTCGTGTCCGAGGTCGTCGAGGCGCCGCGGGCGATGCCGCCGGTCGCGGGGGGCGTCGTCCTCGCCGTCGCGGCGGCCGCGCTGCTGCTCCTGCGCGGCCGCCCGGTCGTCACGACCGTGGGCGTGCTCGCGCTGTGCCTGCTCTACCACCTCATGGGCTACCCCGGCCTCGCGCCCGCGGTCGCGCTGTTCGGCGCCCTCTACGCGCTCGCGGCCGAGGGCCGGGGGGTGCGCTCCCTGCTCACGGCCGCGGCGGCGATCCTCGCGGTGAGCGCGATACCGCTGCTGCCGCCGTCGCCCGTGGCGCTCGGCTGGTCGGTCGTCGGCCCCGGGATCGCCTTCGTGGCCGTCGCGGCGCTCGGCGAGGCGGCGCGCGCCCGTCGGCTGACGACCGAGGAGCGGTTGCTCGCGGTCCGCCGTGCCGCCGAGCTCGACGCGCGCCGCCGCCTCATGGAGGAGCGCGTCGACCTCGCCCGCGAGGTCCACGACGTGCTCGCGCACACGGTCACGGTGATCGCTGTGCAGGCCGCGGCCGCCGACGAGGCGCTCGACGACCGGCCCGCCGACGCCCACACGGCGCTGCGCGCCGTCCGCGCCGCCGCGAGGGAGGCGCTCGTCGAGCTGCGGGGCACGGTCACCCTCCTGCGCGGCGGGGTCGAGCCCGCCGTCGAAGGGCCGGGGGTCGGGCAGCTGGCCCAGCTGTGCGAGAACGCGCGGTCGGCGGGGCTCGCGGTCGGGCTGACCGTCGTCGGCGAGCGCGCGCTGCCCGGCGTCGTCGAGCGGGCGGTCTACCGGATCGTCCAGGAGGCGCTCACCAACACCGTCCGGCATGCGGGCGCGGGCGCCGTGGCCGTGCTGGTCGAGCTCGGCGGCACCGCCGTGCGCGTCGAGGTCACCGACGACGGCGCCGGGTCGCCGTCCGAGGTCGAGGGGCACGGCCTGCGCGGCATGCGCGAACGGGCGCTCGCGCTCGGCGGCAGCTTCGCCGCGGGCCCACGGGCCGGTCGCGGCTTCCAGGTGACGGCGACGCTGCCGGTCGGGGCCGCCTTGTGACCGCCCCGCTGCGCGTCGTCCTCGCCGACGACCAGGCCCTGGTCAGGGCGGGCTTCCGGGCGCTGCTCGCGCGGGCGGAGGACATCGAGGTCGTCGGCGAGGCGGCCGACGGGCGCGCGGCCGTGGATCTCGCCCGGCGGTTCCGGCCGGACGTCCTGCTGATGGACGTCCGCATGCCCGTCCTCGACGGCATCGCGGCCACCGGCACCATCTGCACCGACCCCGCGCTGGACGGGGTGCACGTCGTCGTGCTCACCACCTACGCCCTCGACGAGTACGTGTTCGGGGCGCTGCGCGCCGGGGCGTCGGGCTTCCTGCTCAAGGACATCGAGCCCGACGAGCTGCGCTCCGCGGTGCGCATCGTCGCGAGCGGGCACGCCCTGCTCGCCCCGGCCGTCACCCGCACGCTGATCGAGGCCTACACCGCCGGGCCACGCCCGGCACCGGACGTCGCGGCCCGGCTGGCGACGCTGACCGACCGCGAGCGGGAGCTGACCGTGCTCGCCGCGCAGGGCCTCGACAACCGCGCCATCGCCGCGCGGGCGTTCATCAGCCCGGCCACCGTCAAGACCCATCTCGCGAGGGCCATGGCGAAGCTGGGCGCCCGCGACCGCGCCCAGCTGGTCGTTCTCGCCTACCAGGGTGGTCTCGTCCCGGCCGCGCGCCCCGACGGTGGACGCGGAGGCTCGGCGGGGCTATCGTGACCCTGTGACCGAACCGCCAAATCTGGTCATGTGGTCGGACGAACGGGCGCAGCGCGTGCTCGACGCCGCGGCCGGCCTGCTCGTGCGCTGGGGCTTCCAGCGCGTGACGATCGACGACGTCGCCCACCACGCGGGCATCGGCAAAGGCACCGTGTACCTGCACTTCCCCAGCAAGGAGGCGCTCTTCCTCACGGTGCTCCTGCGCACCCACCACACGTTGGTCAACGCGCTGGCCGACCGCATGGAGGCCGACCCGGCCGCGGCGCTGCCGTCGCAGCTGGTGCGGGCCACCCATCTGGCACTGGCCGCCGATCCGGTCGCGCGCCCGCTCTACCTCGGCGACGGCGAGGTGCTGGGCAGGCTGGCGCGTGAGGCGGCGGACACGCTCGGCGAGATCGGCGCGCGGCGCGACGCGGTCGCCCGCGACCACTTCGCCCGGCTGCGGGCCGAGGGCTGCCTGCGCACCGACCTCGACCTCGATGCCCAGCTCTACACGCTGTCCGCGATCGGAGCGGGCTTCTTCTTCGTCGACGCGTTCCCGACGGCGCCCGCCGAAGTCGAGGTCCGCGCCGACCTGCTCGCCCGCGCGGTCGCGGGGGCGATGGAGACCGGGAAGCCGCCGTCCGCCGAGCTCGCCCACGCCATCGCGGCCGACTACCGCGCGCTGATCACCTACATCCAGGACGAGGCCCTGCGTCGAACACGCTGAGGAGTGTGGATGACTACCGTTCCCGACCTGCTCGATCCCGAGCTGCTCGCCGATCCGTACACGGGCTACGGGCGGCTGCGCGAGGAGGCGGCCGTCGTGGCAGGCCGCAACATCGACGGCTCGCCGATGTGGTACGTCACCCGCCAGTCCGACGTCCGCACCGTGCTGGCGGACCCGCGCTTCGTCAACGACCCGGCGTCGGTGCCGGGCGGGATAGGCAACGACGCCCGTGCCGCCGCACTCGCCCAGCTCGGCATCCCACCCGACCTCACCGGCTACCTCACCGACTCGATTCTCAGCGCCGACGGCGCCGACCACACCCGGCTGCGCAAGCTCGTCTCGCGGGCGTTCACGGTGAGCCGGGTCGCCCAGCTGCGGCCCCGCGTCGAGGCGATCACGGCCGAGCTGCTCGACGGCCTCACCGACCCCGCCGAGCTGGTCGAGCAGCTCAACTACCCGCTGCCGATCCGGGTGATCTGCGAGCTGGTCGGCGTGCCGGAGGCCGATCGGCCCGCCTGGCGGCGGTGGGGCACCGCGCTCGGCTCGATGGACCCGACGACGGTGCCGGTGGCGGTGCGCGAGATGGTCGAGCATGTCCAGGACCTGGTCGCCCGTCGCCGCGCGCAGCCGGACGACGACCTGCTCACCGCGCTCGTGCACGCCCAGGAGGACGGCGACCGGCTCTCCGACACCGAGCTCGTCACGATGGTGTTCGCACTGGTGATCGCCGGGCACGAGACGACGGCGCACCTCATCGGCAACGGCACGGTCGCCCTCCTCACCCATCCCGACCAGCTCGCACTGCTCCGGGAGGACGCAGGCCGGTGGCCTGCAGCGGTGCACGAGGTGATGCGCTGGTGCGGCCCGGTGACGGCCACCGGCGTCCGCTACGCCGCGGAGGACCTCGAGCTCGGCGGCGTCCCGATCGCCCGCGGCGAGGCCGTGGAGGCCGTCATCGTCTCGGCCAACCGCGACCCGCGGGTGTACGCCGACCCGGACCGGTTCGACGTCACCCGCCGTCCCGCGGGGCGGGGCGAGGGGCACGTCGGCTTCGGCCACGGCATCCACTACTGCCTCGGCGCGGCACTGGCCCGGCAGGAGGGCGAGGTCGCGCTGCACGCGTTGTTCGACCGCTTCCCCGGGCTGGCGCTCGTCGACCCGGAGCCGGACTGGATGCCCCGCCCAGGGATGCGGCGGCTCGCCACCCTGCGGGTGCACCTCGGATAGCACCTATCGCCACGGATCGGTGATCGCGCGCAGGTCGGTGAGGATCCGCCGGAGCTGGTCCATCCGGCGGGCGCCGAGGTGGGTGGTCCACTCGGCCTCCACCTCGGCCACGATCTTCGCCGCTGCCGCGACGCTGCGTTCGCCGCGTTCCGTGATCCGCACAAGCCGCGCGCGCCCGTCGGCGGGGTCGGGCGCGCGTTCAACGTAGCCGGCGCGTTCGAGCTGGTCGACGAGGAAGCCCGCGGTCTGCTTGGTGACGCCCGCCTGCTCGGCCAGGTCGGTGACGCGGCTTCCTCCGGGCGCGACGCGCTGGAAGACCCGGGCCTGCGCAGGGGTGAAGTCGTCGAACCCGAGATCGGCGAGCCCGGCGAAGACGCGGGCCTCCATCGCGCGGTACGGCAGGAAGAGCAGCACGCCGACGTTGCAGTGAGCGGGATCGGTCACGCTTGACGATAGTACGAGACACTGACAAAATCGGTCAGCTTCTCTGACTAATTTGAGGTGAGCCGTGGACGTCGACGCGAAGTGGGCGGTGATCGCGGGGGAGCGCCGCGTCCTGGCTGACCTCATGGAAGATCGCCCCGACGACGACTGGGGGCGGCCGTCGCTCTGCGGCGAGTGGCGCGTCCGCGACGTCGTGGCGCACGTCGCGCTCACGCCGCGCTCGCCCGGCCTCGGCGCGATCCTCCTCGCCGGGCTGCGGGCCCGCGGCGACTTCGACGCGGTCAACCGCGACCTGGCCCGTGCCTACGCCGCCCGCGCGCCCGCCCGGCTCGTCGCCGACCTCCGGGAGACGGCCGACAGCCGTCGCAAGCCCGCGATCACGACCCTGGACAACCTGCTCTTCGACGTCCTGGTGCACGTGCAGGACGTCGCTGTGCCGCTCGGGATCGAGCACGCGATGCCGCTGGACGCCGCGCGGGAGGGCGTCGCGCGGGTGTGGCGGATGGGCTGGCCGTTCTGGGCCAAGCGCAGGTTGCGCGGCCTGCGTCTGCTGGCCACCGACGTGGCGTGGTCGGTGGGCGACGGACCCGAGGTGCGTGGCCAGGCGCAGGCGCTGCTGCTCCTGCTCACCGGACGGGTGACGGCCGCACTGCCCTCGCTCGACGGGCCGGGCGTCGGGCGCCTCGCCGAGCGGCAGAACGGGTAGGCGGCTAGTCCGAACGGTGGGCGAGGTCGTCGGCGAGAAGCCCCACGCCGATGCCCAGCAGCCAGACGTCCTTGGCGATCGGGGTGCCCTGCGGAGTGGGCCGCAGGTGCTCGTGCATGCCCGGGGTGCGCAGGTAGAGGCCGAGCAGGCCGCCCGCGAAGCCGGTCAGCGCTGCCCCGGCCACCGCCGCGGGGACGAACGGGGTGAGCAGCAGCGCTCCGACGCCGATCTCGCTCGCCGCGAGCAGCTTGAGGAAGCGGGGCGGCGGGATGGGCTTGAGGAAGGGGTAGGTGCCCGCCGCCATCCCGTGCACGTTCGTGGCGGTCTGCTCGCTGCCGGACCACTTGCCGATCCCGGCGTTGAGGATGAAAGCGCCAGCGGTGGCACGCAGTGCGACGTGTGCCAGATTGACCCGAGTCACGGCTTGTCTCCCGAATGCGTGAACGCTCAACGATGGAGGGTGACGCTACGCCGGACGGGAGATCCGCGCAGGGCAGAGTCCGCCTGAGAGCGACGTTTCCGGTGATCAAGTCCCGGAAATGTCGCACTCGACGGCCAGGAGGCGGTCGGGGTCGCGCTGCACCTCGTCGAGAATCGACTCGGCCGCCCCGCGCACGACGGCCGCGTCGCCTTGGTCGGAGACCAGCACGCGCACGGGCCCCGGCAGGAGCGTGCGGCGGCCGAGCTCGGCGTGCAGCGCGGGGAGTGCGTGCGGCGCGAGGTGGGCGTAGGTCCCGCCCAGCACGACGACGGGCACGTCGAGCACGTTGAGCACCGACGCGAGGCCGACGCCGAGGGCGGCGGCGGCGTGGGTGGTCGCGGCGACCGCCCGGCCGTCGCCGCGCGCGAGGGCCGCCTCCAGCGCGGAGAGGTCGGGGACCCCCGCCTCGGCGAGCAGGGCGGTCGTCCCGGCGTAGCGCTCGACGCAGCCGCGCCCGCCGCAGCCGCAGATGGGGCCGTCGCGCTCGACGACGACGTGCCCCAGCTCGCCCGCCAGGCCGTGGACGCCCCGGTAGACGCGGCCGCCGAGCACCACCCCGCCGCCGATCCCGATGCCCGCCGAGACGTAGACGAGGTCGGGGGCGAGGTCGAGGTGGGCGAGCGCGCCGAGCGTGGCCTCGTTGCCGACGGTCACCGGCAGCCCGAGGCGCACGGCGAGCTCGGCGGCCGGTCGCGACCCGGCCATGCGGGGCAGGTTGGGCGCGCGCAGCACGACGGGCGTGGCCGCCGCCTCGACCGGCAGGCCCATCGGCGCCCCGACCGGTGGCCCACCGGACGAGGGGGCAGCCGCCCGCGGGCCAAGCGGCATCGCGGCGGGCCCGTCCCCCACGCAGCCCGTCGGGTTCGACACCCGTCGGTCGGCCGCGTCGCCGGGGTCGGGCGGAGGGGCCGCGCAGGGACGGAGGGTGGGTCGGTCGGCCCCCTTGTCGGGGTGGGGCGGGCGGGGGGCGGGGGTGGGTCGGTCGGCCGGGTCGCGGGGGTGCGGCGGGCGGGGTGTGGAGGTGCCGAAGGCGCGACGGTCCGCCGGGTCGCTCGACGCGGCGTCCGGGTGGGCGGCGGGGGAGCCGAGGAGGGCGGGCAGGGCGAGGCCGACGCCGAGCACGGGGGCGCCGACCTCGCCGCGCACCTCGGTCGCCAGCGCGGCCGCCCCGTCGAACACGGCGGCGGGCGGCAGGTGCCGGTGGTCGCGCTCGACCCTCCGGAGGATCCGCGTCACGCCGTCCAGGCCGAGCGCGCAGACCGCGAGGGTGTCGACGTCGACCGCCACCCCGAGCGCCACCGGGCCGCGCGGCGCGAACCGCACGGCCCGCGAAGGGCGGCCCACCCCCCGCGGCGTGGCCGCGTCCTCGGCGAGCACGCCCGCGTCGAGCAGCGGCTCGAGCAGCGTCGCGACGGTCGCCCTGGTCAACCCCGTGCGGGCCGCGAGCTCGGCCCGGGACGCGCTGCCCGCGGCCCGGAGCATCGACAGCACCAGCCCGAGGTTGTGCCGCCGCAGGGCGGGCGGGCCCGCGGGCCGAGGCCGGGTCACGCGGCTACCGGGCTCCGGTCAGGTGCTCGACCGCGAGCTGGTGCAGCCGGACGAACCCGTACCCGCGGGCGCCCGCGGTGTCGGGGTCGAAGTCCTCGAACGCGGTGCGGTCGGCGAGCAGGTCGGTGTAGGTCTCGCCCGCCGCGAGCGTGGGCGTGGAGAGGTCGGCGACACCCGCGGCCGCGAGCGCCTCGGCCACCTCCGGGTCGGCCCGGAACGCCGCGGCGCGCTCCTTCAGCAGCAGGTAGACGCGCATGTTGGCGGCGGCCGACGCCCAGACGCCGCTGATGTCCTCGGTGCGCGAGGGCTTGTAGTCGAAGTGGCGGGGGCCGTCGTACCCGGCGGTCTCCAGCAGGTCGACGAGCGAGAAGGCGTTGATCAGGTCGCCGTGCCCGAACACGAGGTCCTGGTCGAACTTGGGTCCGTGCTGCCCGTTGAGGTCGATGTGGAAGAGCTTTCCCGCCCAGATCGCCTGCGCCACGCCGTGCACCATGTTCAGGTTGGACATCTGCTCGTGCCCGACCTCCGGGTTGACGCCGACCATCTCCGGCCGCTCCAGCCGCTCGATGAACGCCAGCGCGTGCCCGACGGTCGGCAGCAGGATGTCGCCGCGGGGCTCGTTCGGCTTGGGCTCGATGGCGAAGCGGAGGTCGTAACCGCGGTCGGTCACGAACGCGCACAGCAGGTCCATCGCCTCCCGGTAGCGGTCCAGCGCGGCCCGGATGTCCTTGGCCGAGTCGTACTCGCCGCCCTCGCGCCCGCCCCAGAGCACGAACGTGCGCGCCCCGAGCTCGGCGGCCAGCTCGATGTTCCGCAGCACCTTCCGCAGCGCGAACCGGCGCACGGACCGGTCGTTGCTGGTGAACCCGCCGTCCTTGAAGACGGGGTGGGTGAAGAGGTTGGTGGTGATCATCGGGATCGTCATGCCGGTCTCGGCGAGCGCCTCACGCAGCCGCGTGACCTGCTTGTCGCGGGTGCCCGCGTCGGGGAGGAAGCCGAACAGGTCGTCGTCGTGGAAGGTGAGCCCCCACGCGCCGAGCTCGGCCAGCCGGTGCACCGCCTCGACGACGTCCAGCGGCGGCCGGGTGGCCTCGCCGAACGGGTCGACCGCACGCCAGCCGACCGTCCACAGCCCGAACGAGAAGTGGTCGGCGGGGGTGGGTGCGGCAGCCATGACGTCTCCCAATTCCGATGGAACCTGAACTAATCGGCACGCTACCCCCGGGCCGGGAGAGTGGCCAGGTTTCCGGAGGCCCTGATCGAAGGGTGGGCCGCGGCCCGCTGATCTCGACAAGGCCCGGCCGGAGCGCGAGGCTGATCGTCGTACCCGGAACCAACGACGCAGGGGGTCCGCATGGCTCGCACGCCGCAGGAGATCTTCGCTCACCACGCCGAAGCGCTGATCGCAGGCGACCTCGACGGCATCGTGGCCGACTACGCCGACGACGCCGTGTTCATCACGCCCTCGGGCGTCCGCCACGGCAAGGACGGCGTGCGCGAGGGCTTCACCGCGCTGCTCACCGACCTGCCCTCGGCCAAGTGGGACGTGCCGACGCAGATCTTCGAGGGCGACGTGCTGTTCATCGAGTGGAACGCGGTCTCGGCGGCCACGCAGGCGCGCGACGGCATCGACACCTTCGTCTTCGACGGCGAGAACATCCGCGTGCAGACCGTCCGCTACACGCTGGAGAAGACCGGCTGACGCCGACCCGGCCCGCTCTTCGCAGACGTGCCCGACGCCGCGCAGGGTCCGGGGCGTCTGCGAAGCGTGCGCCCGGTCTGCGAGGCGGCGGCCGACCCGGCCGCGCGTCCGGGTTCGGGGTGCCGCGCGGGTCGGCGCTGGGCTCGGGCGCGCTGGGCTCGGCTACGCCGCGCGGGTCCTCGCGGACGCGCGCTCCAGCGCCCACAGCAGCGACGCGTACGAGTCGAAGCGGGCGTCGGGGAGGGTGCGCAGCTCGCGGCGGGTGCGGGCGTCGGCGCCGTAGTGCTCGGCCTCCGCGATCACCTGCCAGCGCTGGGCCGGGAAGGAAAGCCCGGCGAGGACGTGGCGGAGTCGCTGGTCGGTGGCCGTCATGGCATCTCCCTCGTCGGTGATGCATGAGATACTACGCGAAACCGATCGTTATCCCAAGCGAATCCGTCGACCTGTTGTGAGCGAGTCCATAACGGCGAGCGCGACCGCGAGCGAGCGCACCCCGTCCTCGCCCGTGCAGGGCGGGTCGCCCTTGCCCGCGACGGCGTCGGCGAAGGCCCGGATCCCCCGGACGTACAGGTTCTCCCGCTCGCCGACGTCGACCAGCACGCCCTCCTGCCCGTCGCGGCGCAGCACGACCTCGCCGTCGGGCGTCTGCGACATCGCGTCGGTGGCCAGCGCGGACGCCTCCGTGCCGAACAGCTCGACGGCCGACCGCGCGTGCGGCGTGGTGAACGCGTCGTGCAGGTGCAGCGTCGCGTCGCCGGAGAGCCGCCCGGCCACGGCGACGGCGTCCATCCCGCCCGCCGACATGCCCTGCGCCGTACCGACCGCGGCCACCTCCAGCACCTCCTGGCCGGTGACGAACCGGACCGTGTCGGCGTCGTGCACGGTGAGGTCGAGGACCACGCCCGCCCCCGCCTCGGTGCCCAGCCGCCAGCCGCGCAGCCGCTCGGGCAGCAGGTTCGTGTGGGCGACCCGGACGCCGAGCAGCCGACCCAGCGTGCCGTCGGCGACCAGCGCGTGCAGCGCCCTGATGACCGGCGAGTTGCGCAGGTGGTGGTTGGTCGCCATGACCACGCCCGCGCCCGCGGCGGCGTCCACCATGGCCCTGGCCTGGTCGAGGGAGGTGGCGAGGGGCTTCTCGCACAGGACGTGGCACCCGGCGCCGACAGCGGCGTGCACGCCCGCGGCGTGCCGCTCGTTGGTGGTCGACACGTACACCGCGTCGACGCCCGCGCCCAGCGCCTCCCCGACCGACGAGGTGCCCCGCCCCACGCCGTTCTCCGCGGCGTAACGCGCGGCCCGCTCGCCGTCGGACCCGACGACCGCGACGGCCTCGTGCCCCAGATGGCGGAGGGCGGGCAGCACCTGGGTGGCGGCGATGTCGCTCGCGCCGATCAGCGCCCAGCGCAGGGGCGGCGGCGCCTCGTCGGCCGATGAGGCGCTCACGGCTGCGCCAACAGCTCGCGCGAGGCCGCCATCAGCGTGCGTGCGGCGACGTCGAGCCCGCTGGCGATGAGGTCGTCGTTCATCGCCTCGACCGCGACCACATACGGCCGCACCCCCTTGTCCCGCAACGCCCTGACCAGTTCGATCATGTTGCCGTGTCCTCGGCCGGGCGGCAACCGCCAGTGCAGGGCCTCGGGGCGCAGCGGGTCCATCGGGTGCTCGATCACGTCGTCGATCTGCACCGACACGATCCGCTCCGCGGGTACGGGCGCGAGGTCGTCGAGCGACGAGCCGGAGCGCCGCCAGTGCCACAGGTCGACGAGCATGCCCCCGTTCGGCGCGCCCGCCGCCTCGACCACCCGCCACAGCGTCGGGAGGTCGGGCACCCCGCCGAACGGGAGGAACTCCAGCGCGACCGTGAGCGACCCCGCCCGCTCGCACAACGCCGCGAAGCCCTTGACGACCGCCTCGAGCGGCACCGGCGCGATCAGCCCCGCGTTGACGTGCGGCACCCGGAACGTGCGCGCGATGTGGAAGATCGTCTGCTCCTTGGCGTCCTGCATGGGGTCGCGCTCGCCTGCCCAGTCGGTGAGGTACTCGACCTCGCGTACCGCGACGCCGTAGGTGCCGAGGATCTCCATCATGGACGCGTCGTCGAGGCCCGCCTGCCGGGCCGCCCAGTAGTTCTCGGCGCGCAGCCCGATCCCGGCGAACCCGGCCGCCGCCGCGGTGCGCACCCGCTCGGCGAAGCCGACCCGCGTTCCCAGACAGTAGGAGCTGATCACCAGAGGTTGGTCGGCGTCGAGCATGCCCCGCAGTAGGGCGCACGCGCGCGCTGGGGTCAACATTTTCCCCGATGAATCTTGGTGCATTTCCGCCGTCATGGCCCCGGGAACGCAACAAGATCCAGCGGTAGGGTCCCCAACGTGCCCCTGCGCCTCGACGCCGTCGGCGTCACTGGTGAGCCGGTCGGGTTCGCCTGGACCCACGACGACGCGATGCTCTACGCCGTCGCCGTGGGGGCGGGCCAGGAGGACCCCGCCCGCGAGCTGGCGTTCACCACGGAGAACACCGAGGGCGTCGCGCCGCTGGTGCTCCCGACGTTCGCCAACATCCTCACCCGCGGCGCCCGCGTCGACGTCGGCGACTACGACCGCACCCGCATGGTGCACGCCGAGCAGGCGTTCCGGCTGCACGCGCCGCTGCCGCCCGCGGGGAAGGTGACGGTCACGCCGCGGGTCGTCGAGATCAGCGACAAGGGTTCGGCCGCGCTGGTCACCACCGAGACGACGGCGGTGGACGCGGAGACCGGCGCGCCGCTGGCCACCACCGTGCAGAAGCTCTACATGCGCGGCGAGGGCGGGTTCGGCGGGCCGCGCGGCACCTCGACGCCGTGGGAGGTGCCCGACCGCGCGCCCGACGACATCCTGGAGGCCACCACCTCGCGGACCCAGGCGCTGCTCTACCGCCTCACCGGCGACCGCAACCCCCTGCACGCCGACCCCGCGTTCGCCGCGCGCGGCGGCTTCCCCGCGCCGATCCTGCACGGCATGTGCACGTACGGGTTCACCGGACGCCTGCTGCTGCACACGCTCTGCGACGGCGACCCGGCCCGGTTCCGGGCGATGGAGGGCCGGTTCACGAAGCCCGTCTACCCGGGCGACCCGCTTACCGTGCTCGTCTGGCGTGACGGCGCGACCGCGCGGTTCCGCACACTGCGCGGCACCGACGTCGTCATCGACCGCGGGCTCGTCGAGATCGCGGCCTGAGAGGAGAGCGCGTGGGCGTGTTGGACGGCCGGACGGCCATCGTCACGGGCGGCGCGCGGGGGATCGGCGGAGCCATCGCGCGCCGGTTCGCCGCCGAGGGGGCGGCGGTCGTCGTCAACGACCTCGGCGGCGCCACCGACGGCGGCGGCCGCGACGAGGGGGCGGCGAAGCAGGCCGTCGAGGAGATCGTCGCCGGGGGTGGCCGGGCCGTCGCGGACGGCGGCGACATCACCGACACCGAGACCGGCAGGCGCCTCGTGGCCACGGCCGTCGCCGAGTTCGGCGGGCTGGACGTCCTCGTCAACGCGGCCGGGATCCTCCGCGACCGGATGATCTTCAACATGTCCGACGCCGAATGGGACGACGTGATCCGCGTGCACCTGCGCGGGCACTTCTCGGCGTCCAGGGCCGCCGCGGCGCACTTCCGGGCCCAGCGCAACCCCGACGGCCACTTCCGGATCATCAACTTCACCTCGCACTCCGGGCTGCAGGGCTCCCCGGGCCAGTCGAACTACGCGGCGGCGAAGATGGGGGTGGTCGGGCTGACCTACTCGCTCGCCCAGGGCCTCGCGCGGTACGGCGTCACGGCGAACGCGATCGCGGCGTCGGCGGCGACCCGGCTGGTCGCCACCGTGCCGGAGAGCGGCTTCCGGCCGCTGGCCGACGGGCTTCCGGAGAGCCTCTTCGCCGACCAGGCCCGGCGGCCGTGATGGCCGAGTTCCGGGAGACCGTCCGCGGCTGGCTGGCCGAGCACGTCCCGCCGCCGGACGACGCCGCGTCGGAGGCGGAGACGCTGCGGCGCGCGAAGGCGTTCCAGGCCGCCTTGTACGACGCGGGGTTCGCGGGCATCACCTGGCCGCGGGAGTACGGCGGGCAGGGCCTCGGCCAGGCCGAGCAGCAGGCGTTCGCGGAGGAGGCCGCGGCCTACGACCTGCCGGTGGCGCCGTTCCTCATCGGCGTGGGGATGTGCGGGCCGACGCTGATCGATCTCGGCACGCCCGCCCAGCAGGAGCGCTACCTGCGGCCGCTGCTGCGCGGCGAGGAGATCTGGTGCCAGCTGTTCTCCGAGCCGGGTGCGGGGTCCGACGTGGCCGGGCTGTCGACGCGCGCGGTGGCCGACGACGCGGGCTGGCTGCTCACCGGCCAGAAGGTGTGGACGAGCGTCGCGCAGTGGGCCGACTTCGGCGCGATCGTGGCGCGCACCGACCCGGGTTCGCACCGGCACGCGGGCCTGACCATGTTCGTGATCGACATGCGCCAGCCGGGAGTGACGGTGCGACCGCTCGTCGACATGACCGGCAGCGCCCCGTTCAACGAGGTCTACCTCGACGACGCCCGGGTGGGGCCGGACGCGGTGCTCGGCGAGGTCGGCCAGGGCTGGGCGGCGGCGGTCACGATGCTGGGCCACGAGCGCGTGACGATCGGCGGGCTGCGGCAGCGGCGGTCGGCGGGACTGGCCTACGCCGCGCTCGCCGCGCTCGCCAGGGAGCGGGGGAGCGTCGCCGATCCCGAGGTCCGGGGCGCGCTCGCCGACCTGTACGTGCAGGAGCGGGCGCTGGCGCTGTTCAACGCCCGCCTGCGCGAGGAGACGGCGGCGGGACGGCCGCCGGGGGCGCGCGGGTCGGTCGGCAAGCTCGCGGGCGCGCTGCTGTTGCGGCAGGCCGTCGCCGTGGCCGGGGAGGTCGCGGGCGCCGGTGCCGTCGCCTGGGCCGACGCGGCGGGCGACGACCTCGCCTGGGGCATCACCTCCGCGCCCGCGAGCGGCATCGCGGGCGGCACGAACGAGATCCAGCGCACCATCATCGGCGAGCGGGTGCTGGGGCTGCCGCGCGAGCCGCGGCCAGGGAACTGAAGCGGACGCTCAAGGCGACGTCCCATCGACAACGGAGCCAGCGGCTTGGCCGGGGTAGGAGGAACAGTGCGGCTCGTCCTCGACGCCGAGCAGGAGCAGCTGCGGGCCGCGCTGCGTGACCTGCTGGCCGACCACGCCACGTCCGCGGACGTCCGCGCGGCGATGGCCGGGGAGCCCGGCCACGACCCGGCGCTGTGGCGGCGCCTGGGCGAGCTGGGCGCGCTCGGGCTCGTCGTCCCCGAGGAGCAGGGCGGCTCGGGGGCCGGGCACGTCGAGCGGGCGGTGGCGGCCGAGGAGCTGGGGCGCGTGGTGGCGCCGTCGCCGTTCCTCGGCTCGGCGGTGCTCGCCGTCGACACGCTCCTCGCTCTCGGCACCGAGGCGGACCTCCTGCCGGGGCTGGCCTCGGGCGAGGTGCTCGCCACGGTGGCGGTGGCCGCCCCCGGTCGTGGCCTCCTCGACCCCGGCCCGCCCGCTCCCGACCCCGCCGCGTCGGGCGACCGACCGTTGCGCGGCGGCGCGGGCCCCGTCGCTGCCGCGGTGGGCGGCGGCGGCGCGGCGGCGGGTGGCGCCCGTGCCGTGCCCCGCGACGGCGGGTGGGCGCTCGAGGGCGAGCTGTCGCCCGTCGTGGACGGCGTCGTCGCCGACGTGCTGCTGGTCTACGCGCAGGCCGACGACGGTCCCGCGTTCTTCCGTGTCGACGCCGCCGCGCCCGGGTTGACGCGCGCGGCGCTGCGCACGCTCGACCCGACCCGGCGCCTGGCGCGCGTGACGCTCGCCGCCACCCCCGCCACCCGCCTCGACGGCGACGCGGCAGAGGCGCTCCGGCACGCCGCCGACCTCGCCGCGGTGGCGCTCGCCGCCGGAAAGCTGGGCGTGCTGCGGCGGGCGCTGGAGCGGACCGTCGAGTACGCCAAGGTGCGCACCCAGTTCGGCCGCCCGATCGGGTCCTACCAGGCCGTCAAGCACGGGTGCGCGGACATGGCCGTGGCGCTCGAGCTGGGCGAGTCGGCCGTGCGGCACGCGGCGTGGGCCGCCGACCACGACCGCGCGGCCCTGCCCCTCGCCGCCGCGACGGCCCTGGCGTACCTCGGGCCCGCGACGTTCGCGGCCGCGCAGTCGATGATCCAGTACCACGGCGGCATCGGCTACACGTGGGAGCACGACGCCCACCTGTACTACAAGCGGGCGAAGTCCGACCAGCTGCTGCTCGGCGCCCCCTCGACCCTCCGGGCGCGGCTGGCCACGCTGCTCGAAGGGTGAGTCCCGCGTCTCGGCACGGCGAGTTCGGGATTCGAGCACGGGAGGCGTGCCCGTTTGCCGATTTCGGCGTGTCAGAACGCGGGACTCACCCTGTACGGGGGCGGCCGCGCCCGGCGCGGCCACGCCGGGTCAGGGCTGGGTGGCGCGCCCGCCGGTGGGGGTGACGGCCCACCAGCCGCCGTCCGCGCCCTGGCCGTCGACCGAGCCGGGCTGCGGGTCGGCGGCGTGCCGGTAGACCGGCCACCCGCCGATCGTCACCTGCTTCGTGCCGTCCTCGCGGGTGACGGTGCCGACGAGCTTGGGGTCGACGCCCTCGTACTCCGGCGTGCCCGCCTGCATCATCACCGGCGGCCAGTCCGTCGCGCACTTGTCCGTGCAGGTCGACTTCGAGGGCTTGGCCGAGTCGCTGTCGAAGCGGTAGAGCGTCCACCCCAGCCCGTCGATCACCACCGTGCCCAGCCGGGCGGTGCTGTTGGCGACGAGCACGGTGCGGTCGGGCTCCGCGAGCTGGGACGGGTCGCCGGACGACGCGTTGTTGTAGGGGCTGGGGGCGCTGCATGCGGTGAGGGCGGTGACGAGGGATGCAAGCAGGGCGACGGGCAGAATGGCACGGCGGGACACGGTGACCTCCGGGGAGCGGAACGTCCTTCCGGGGAGGCACACGGATGCGGGCCGCATCCGGTTCAGCCGGAGTAGAGGCCTTCCAGGACGTCGGCGAAACGCTCGTCGACGACGCGCCGCTTCACCTTCAGCGTGGGCGTGAGCTCGCCAGCCTCCACCGTGAGGTCGCGGTCGAGGATGGCGAACCTCTTGATCTGCGCGACCTTCGCGTACCGCGCGTTGACCTCGTCGAGCACCTCCCGGACCAACGCGACGACGTCAGGGTGGGCGGCGAGGCTGGGGATGTCGGTCGGCAGGCCCTGCTCCTGCGCCCACGGCGTGACGACCTCGGCGTCGAGCGTGATCAGGGCGACCGGGAACGGCCTGCGGTCGCCGTGCATGACGGCCTGGGAGATCCAGCGCGAGCCCCGCAGGTCGTTCTCCACGTTGGCGGGGGAGAGGTTCTTGCCGCCCGCGGTGATGATGATGTCCTTCTTGCGGCCGGTGATCGTCACGAAGCCGTCTTCGTCGACGGTGCCGAGGTCGCCGGTCTGCAGCCAGCCGTCGACGAGGGTCTCGGCCGTGGCCTCCGGGTTGCGCCAGTAGCCCGCGAAGATGTGCGGGCCGCGCATGAGGATCTCGCCGTCGTCGGCGATCCGGACCTCGCAGCCGGGCACCGGGCGGCCGATCGTGCCGATCCGCATCGCGTCGGGTGTGTTGAGCGTGCCGATCGCCGTCGACTCCGACAGCCCGTACCCCTCCATCACCGGCACGCCCGCCGCGTGGAAGAACTGCAGTATGTCGGTGGCGATCGGCGCCGCGCCCGAGATCGCCTGCCGGATGGCGCCGCCGAAGGCCGCTCTGACCTGGGAGAACAGCTGCTCGTCCGCCCGGTCGAACGCGGCCTGCAGCTCGTCGGGCACCGGCCGGTCCGCGTCCCGCAGGTCCCGCACGGCCAGGGCCGCGGCCACCGCGCGGTCGCGCAGCTCGGCGGGGACGAGCCCGCTGACCATCGCGAAGACCTTCTCGAAGATCCGTGGGACGGACGGCACGAGCGTCGGCTCCGTCGCCGCCAGGTCGGTCATGATCGCGGCTGCGCCGCCGCTGCAGAACACCACGACGGAGCCCGCCCCGGCCGCAGCTAGGGCGATGACCTGCGCGAACACGTGCGCGAGCGGCAGGAACAGGTAGACGACATCGTCGGGGAGGAGCACGCCCAGCGCGTCGCAGACCTGGCAGCAGGAGGTCAGGTTGCGGTGGGTGAGCACGCAGCCTTTGGGACGGCCGGTCGTCCCGGACGTGTAGATGATCAGGCCGGGGTCGTCGGGCTGGACGGCGGCGCTGCGCCGGTCGAGCTCCGCTGGGTCGATGTCGCTGTCGCGCCCGCGCAGCGACTCCAGGGTGACGCCGTCGCCGTCGATCAGCACGACCTCCCGCAGGTCGGGCAGGTCGGCGCGGACCTGCGCGACCTTGGCCGCCTGCCGCGCGTTCTCGCAGATCACGATGACCGCGCCGGAGTTGCCGATCACCCACGCGCACTCGTCGGCCGAGCTGGAGGGGTAGATCGGCACGAGCACCGCGCCCGCGCGCGCGATGCCCAGCTCGGCGAGCAGCCACTCGGGGCGGGTGTCGGCCAGCACGCAGACCCGGTCGCCCGGCGCGACGCCGAGGTCGACGAGGCCCAGCCCGATCTCCCGGGAGATCGCGTCGACCTCGGCGAAGGTCCGGTCGTGCCAGGTGCCGTCGGCGAGGTAGCGCTGGGCGGGGCGCGCGCCGAAGTGCTCGGCGCCGAAGGCCGGGAGCGCGGCGAGGGTGGCGGGGAGGGTCAGCCCGGTGGCCTGGGTGGTCGTCATGGTGGTCCTCCCGTCGTCGGCTGCGGCGATCGCAGCGCGAGCAGTTCCGCGACGCCGTCCTCGATGCCGCGCGCGAGCACGGCCAGGTCGGGCACGGTGTCGTAGTCGCCGGTAAGTCCGAAGTGGACGCCGCCGTCGTAGGAGAAGATCCCGACCGCGGTGCGGATCGACGCGGCGAGCGGGATGGTCGGCGCCGACTCCAGCAGCCTGCGCCCGGCGAAGTAGAGCGGCACCTGTGGGCCGGGCACGTTGGTGGTGACGGTGTGGAAGCTCGTCTGGGGCACGGTGGTGGCCAACCGCCCGGCCGCGGCGGCGAGGATCGGCGGGGCGAACCCCGACAGCTCGGTCAGCCGGGCCCCCGCGAGCGCCCCGCGGGAGGCCTTGATGCCGTCCATCGCGTCGCGGATCGCGGCGAGGCGCGCCGCGGGGTCGTCGAGGCCGACCGGCAGGTCGACGAACACCGACGACACGTGGTTGGCGCCCCTGACGCCCTCCGCGCGGATCGAGACCGGCACCATCGAGCGCACGACCTTGCCCGCCACGTCCTCGCCGCGGCCGAGCAGGAGGTCGCGGAAGCCGCGGGTGATCACGGTGAGCACGACGTCGTTGACCGTGCCACCCAGCGTGGTCTTGATCGCCTTGACATCGGCCAGCGTGGCGTGCGCCGACGTCCAGCGCCGGTGCGGGCCGTAGCTCCCGTTCAACGACGTCGACGCGGGCGGCACGAGCTTGGGCGCGACGCCCGCGACCGCCCGCACGGTCTCGATGCCGGTCTCCAGCAGCACCAGCGGCGAGCGCAGCGCCCCGACCACGCGCCGCGCCCCCTCGATGG
Source organism: uncultured Actinomycetota bacterium (assembly GCA_963750095.1). Classification (GTDB taxonomy): domain Bacteria; phylum Actinomycetota; class Actinomycetes; order Mycobacteriales; family Pseudonocardiaceae; genus Pseudonocardia. Next base: position 323,349 of record CAVVPJ010000005.1, read on the forward strand.
GGCTCACCATCCCGGCGACCGACGCCGTCAGCACCTCGCGGCGCGCGGGCGCCGGGCGTGGCTCCCAGGGCGGCGGCGGGCCGGGCGGTTCGGGGTCGGGCGTGGCGTCGAACAGCAGCGCCATGAGGTCGACGCTCGCCACGCCGTCGACCATGCAGTGGTGGACCTTCGACACGATGGCCCAGTGCCCGTCCTCGAGGCCCTCGACGACCCAGATCTCCCACAGCGGCCGGGCGCGGTCGAGGTGCTGGCTGATCACCCTGCCGACGAGGTTGTGCAGCTCGGCGCGGCCGCCCGGCGCGGGCACGGCGGAGCGGCGGAGGTGGTAGTCGAGGGTGAAGTGCGGGTCGTCGACCCAGACGGGGCGCCCGAGGTCCAGCGGGAGGAACCGCACCCGCTGCCGGTAGCGCGGGACCAGCGGGATCTTCGCGGCGAGCCGGTCCACGAGCTCCTGGTGCGTCGGCGGCGGTCCCTCGAAGACCGCCACGCCGCCGATGTGCATCGGGGTCACGTCGTTCTCCAGATAGAGAAACGACGCGTCCATCAGGCTCATCTGTTCCATCGAGGCTCCTCCACCCGCTCGCCCAGCCGGTCGGTGACCACGCGCAGCGCCAGCCGGTTGTGCCCGAGCCCGCAGTGGCTGCCGCGCACCTCGACGTCGTCGGCGCCCGGCCAGCCCTCGACGCAGGCCTGCCACGGCACGATCCCGTCGCCGCGCGTGAAGACCGACGTGGTGGGCACGGGCCCCGGCGCGCGCCCGTCCTCGTAGAGCCGGAACGGGCTGCTCAGCGTGACCACCCTGCGCACCAGTTCGGGATGCTCCCCGGCCAGGCGCCGGGCCAGCACGCCGCCGAGGCTGACCCCGACCAGGCTCACCGGCCCGCCCGTCGCGGCGTGCAGGGCGCGCAGCCGCCGCGGCAGGCCCGCGTGCACGTCGGCGGTGGGGCCGAGGTTGCGGCCGAGCCCCCAGCCGTGGGCCGCGTAGCCGAGCCTGCGCAGCGCGTGGCGCAGCGGGGCGGTGGCGGCGTCGTCGGTGAGCCAGCCCGGGAGCAGGAGCACGCCGTGCCCGTCGCCGCGGCGGTGGCCTGCCGCGAGCTGGTCGAGCAGGAACCCGCCGAACTCGGCGGTCATACGCGGCCCCTCCAGGACGAGCAGCACGCGGGAGGGGCGGCTCGGCGGGTCGTCGTCGGCCACGCAGCCAGCGAATCGGTGGCGGCGACGGGTGTCAAGAGGCCGTGTGCCGTGCGAGCCTTCCCTGGTGCGGACCGCGTATCGGACATGCCCCCTCTGCGAGGCGACCTGTGGGCTCGCGATCACCCTCGACGGCGACCGGGTGACCGCCGTGCGCGGCGACCCCGACGACGTCGCGAGCCACGGCTTCGTCTGCCCCAAGGGCGTGGCGCTGCGCGAGCTGCACCACGACCCCGACCGGCTCACCACGCCGCTGGTGCGCCGCGACGGCGTCCTGACGCCCGCCACGTTCGACGAGGCCTTCGCGGTGGTCGCCGACCGCCTCCCGCGCCTGATGGCCGAGCACGGGCGCGACGCCGTCGCGGTCTACCTCGGCAACCCCACGTCGCACGACCACGCCACGATGCTGCTCGCCCCCGTGCTGGTCCACGCGCTGGGCACCGGGCACCGCTACTCGGCGAGCACCGTCGACCAGATGCCCAAGCAGGTGGCGTCGGGGTTGATGTTCGGCACCGCGATGTCGATCGCCATCCCGGACGTCGACCGCACCCGGTACCTGCTCGTGCTCGGCGCGAACCCGCTGGTCAGCAACGGCAGCCTGTTCACGGCGCCGGACATGCCCGCGCGGCTGCGCGCGCTGCGCCGCCGCGGTGGGCGGCTGGTCGTGGTCGACCCGCGGCGCACCCGCACCGCGCGGGCCGCCGACGAGCACGTCCCGATCCGGCCGGGCACCGACGCGCTGCTGCTGGCCGCCATGGCCAACGTGCTGTTCGCCGACGGTCTGGTGGCGCTCGGGCGGCTCGCGGAGCATGTCAGCGGCGTCGACGAGGTCGCGGAGGCGGTCGCGCCGTACCCGCCCGAGGTCGTCGCCGAGGCCTGCGGCATTCCGGCGCCGACGATCCGGCGGCTGGCCCAGGAGCTCGCCGCCGCCGAGTCGGCCGCCGTCTACGGGCGCATCGGCACCTGCACCACCGCGTACGGCACCCTCGCGAGCTGGCTGGTGGACGTCCTCAACACGCTCAGCGGCAACCTCGACCGTCCCGGCGGGGTGCTCTTCCCGAAGGCCGCGGCGGGCGCGGCGAACACCGCGGGGCCACCCGGGCGCGGACGCGGTGTGCGGATCCCCGGGTCACGGCGCACGCGCGTGCGCGGCCTGCCGAGCGCGCTGGGCGAGTTCCCGGTGGCGGCGCTGGCCGAGGAGATCGACACGCCGGGCCCGGACGGGGAGCGGGTCAGGGCCTTGGTGACGGTCGCGGGCAACCCGGCGCTGTCCACACCGGACGGGGAGCGGCTGGACGCCGCGTTGGGCTCGTTGGACTTCATGGTCAGCGTCGACGCCTACCTCAACGAGACCACCCGGCACGCCGACGTCGTGCTGCCCGCGCCGTCGTCGCTGCACCGCGGCCACTACGACCTGGTGTTCGCCCAGTTCGCGGCCTACAACGCGGCGCGGTGGTCGCCGCCGGTGCTCCCGCTGCCGCCAGGACAGCCCGACGACGGCGAGCTGATGCTGCGCCTCGCCGCCATCGTCGCGGGCACCAAGCCCGAGGTTCTCGACGACGACGTGGCCCGCCGCGCGGTCGCCGCCGCGGTGGCGGACCCGTCCTCGCGGGCGCACGGCCGCGACGTCGACGACATCCTGGCCGCGCTCGCCCCCCGCCGTGGCGCGGACCGGCTGCTCGACCTCATGCTCCGCGTGGGGCCCTACGGCGACGGGTTCGGCGCCCACCCCGGCGGGCTCAGCCTCGACGCGCTCGCCGACGCGCCGCACGGGATCGACCTCGGCCCGCTGCAGCCGCGGGTCCCCGAGGTGCTGCGCACGCCCAGCGGGAAGGTCGAGCTGGCCCCGCCGCAGCTGCTCGCCGACGCCGAACGCCTCGTCGACCTGCTCGACGTCGCCTCGGGCCTCGTCCTGGTCGGGCGGCGGGACCTGCGCTCGAACAACTCGTGGATGCACAACCTGCCGCTGCTGGTGAAGGGCGGCGACCGGTGCACCCTGCAGCTCTCGCCCGACGACGCCGCGGCCCGCGGGCTCGCGACCGGGGACCGGGCCCGCGTGGCGTCGCGGGTCGGCAGCCTCGAGGTGCCGGTGGAGGTGACCGACGGGATCCGGACCGGGGTGGTCAGCCTCCCGCACGGCTGGGGCCACGCCCGCAACGCGGGCGCTGTCGCGGCGGCGCACGCGGGCGTGAGCAGCAACGTGCTGACCGACGGCGGCCCGGTCGACCCGCTGAGCGGCACCGCCGTCCTCAACGGCATCCCGGTCACGGTCGAGCGGGTTCCGCGGCCCCGGTGATCGCCGCGACGCCGTCGTTACCGTTGATCGAACCCCGGAAACCGCGGGTCTGGTGGCGATCATGGCCGCCCCGGTGGCCGCCGCAGCCCCGGTGATCGCCGCGAGTCCGTCGTTTGCGGTGATCGGACCCCGATAACCGCGGCGTCGTCGGGATCACGGAACCGGCGGGGGTCTGGCGCCGTCCATTGGCGGTGTTCAGAGAACCGTTTGTGGGGTCCGTGGCGGTGGCCGCGGGTCTGGTGACGGCCGAGCAGCTGCGGGGGCCGCGGTTCACCCGGCTGCTGCGGGGGATCTTCGTGCGCTCGGACGTCGAGGTCGACTTCGCTCTGCGGTGCCGGGCGGCGGCGTTGGTCGGCGGTGGCCGCGGGGTGCTGGTGGGCTGGGCGGCCGCGGAGCTGCTGGGCGCGTCCTGCGCGCCCCCGGGGGCGCCCGTCGAGCTGCTGCTGCGCACCAGCCGTCGGCGCAGGGCGGGGCTGGTGGTCCGGGCGGGTGAGCTGCCCGCGGGCGAGGTCGTGCGGGTGGGTGGGGCGCGGGTGAGCAGCCCCGCGCGGACGGTGTTCGACCTGGGCCGACGCCGACCGGTCGTCGACGCGATCACCGGGGTCGACGCGCTGCGCCGCGCGTTCGCGGTCGATCTCGACGAGGTCCGCTCGGTGGCGTGCAGGCATCTGGGTGCCCGCGGTAGCGGGCAGCTGCCGCAGGTGCTGCGACGGTCCACGGACCTGGCGGACTCGCCGATGGAGTCGCGGATCCGGGTGGCGATCGAGGACGCGAACTTGCCGCAGCCGGTGTTGCAGCACCGGGTGGGGCCTTACCTGCTCGACCTGGCCTACCCGGAGCTGAAGATCGCGGTGGAGTACGACGGGCGGGAGCACCTCACCCCCGCGCGGGCGCGGCGGGACCTGCGGCGTCAGGCCTACCTGACCGCCGCGGGCTGGACGGTGCTGCGGTTCCCGGCGTCGGTGGTGCTGTACGAGCCGTGGAAGATCGCCGCGGACGTCGGGTGGCTGCTGCGTCGCCGCTGATCGCCCCAGCCGGGGCTGGCTGCTGCCCGTCGGTGATCGCTGCGGGCGGTTGCTGCGCCGTCGGTGATCGCCGCGAGTGGCTGCTGCGCCGTCGGCGGTCGCCGCGGTGGGGAACCGGCTGCCGCGCCGTCGCTGATCGCCACGCGCCCGCCGTTTCCGTTGATCGACCAACGGAAATGCCGGTGTCGCGGCGATCACCGGTCGTGATGATCACGGAACCGCCGTTAGGGTCCGGCCATGCCGCTGCGCGTCGTCGTCTGCGACGACAACTTCCTGGTGCGCCAGGGCACCGCGGCGCTTCTCGCGGAGGCGGCGGAGACGGAGGTCGTCGGGCTCGCGCAGGACGGGGCGGAGCTGCTCGCCGTCGTCGCCGAGACGGCGCCGGACGCCGTGCTGACCGACCTCCGCATGCCGCCGACCTTCACCGACGAGGGGCTGCGCGCGGCCCTGCTGATCCGGCAGGGGCGGGTCGGCGCTCGACCCGCTCGTCGTCGAGGCGCTGGTGGCCAGGCGCACCGCGGCCGACCGCTCGCCGCTGGCCGTCCTCACCGAGCGCGAGCTGGCCGTGCTGCGCGAGATGGCCACCGGCAAGAGCAACGCCGCGATCGCCCGCGCGCTCTTCGTCAGCGAGCGGTCGGTGGAGAAGAGCACCAATGCGCTGTTCGGCAAGCTCGGGGTGTCCGAGGAGCCGGACGTGAACCGGCGGGTGCTCGCGGTGCTGCGCTTCCTGGAGGCCACGCCGCCGTGACCGGCTGTCCCGTGCGCGGCGCAGGCGACCCGCGCAGACTGGCGCGATGACCCCCGTCGCCGAACGGCTGCTCGTCGTCGCGGGCATGGCCGCGTTCGCGGCGGTGGTGTACGTGGTCGTGGTCGTCGCGGGCGGCGCGCTGCTGCACCGCCCCGCGCCGGACCTGCTGCTGGCGGTGCTGGCGACCGCGGCCGTCGCCGTCGGGTTGGAGCCGGTGCGTCGGACGCTGGCGCGTCGCTTCGCCGCCTCGCCCTACGACCAGCTCGCGGGCTTCGCCGCCGGGCTGGCGAACGTCGTGGCGACCGACGAGCTGGCGGCGCGCATGGCCAGGCTGCTCGCCGAGGGCACCGGCGCGCGGCGCGTGGAGATCCGGCTCGGCGAGGCCGAGCTGCTCGCCGCGCGCTGGCCGCCCGCCGCGGGCCCCGTCGGTGCGTCGGTGGTGACCCGGCACGAGGTGGTGCACGGCGGAGAGCGGCTGGGCGTCATCGTGCGCGACACCGCCGAGGCCGCGCCGAGCCCCGTGGAACAGCGCCTGCTCGACGACCTGCTCGCGTCGGCAGGGCTGGCCCTCCGCACGGTGGGGTTGACCGCCCAGCTGCGCAGGAACGTCGCCGACCGCACGATCCAGGCCGCGCGGCTGCGGGTGGCACGGGCGCGGGTCGTCACCGCGGCCGACGCCGCCCGCCGCAGGCTGGAGCGCGACATCCACGACGGCGCCCAGCAGCACCTCGTCGCCCTCGCCGTGCAGCTCGGCCTGGCCGCGACCGTCGCGCGCACCGATCCCGACCGCGCGCGGCCGCTCCTCGCCGACCTCCGCGAGGCGGTGGCGTCGGCGCTCGCGACGCTGGAGGACCTGTCCCAGGGCATCTACCCGGCCGCGCTCGCCGAGGCCGGGATCGGGGCCGCGCTGACGGCCGCGGCGGGGCACAGCCCCGTGCCGGTGCGGGTGACCGACCGGACCCCGCGCCGCTACCCCCTCGCGCACGAGTCGGCGGCGTACTTCGGCGGCCTGGAGGCGGTGCAGAACGCCGTCAAGCACGCCAAGGCCGCCCGCGTCGAGGTGGTGCTGGAGGAGCGCGACGCGACGCTCCACGTCGAGGTCCGCGACGACGGCGGCGGCTTCGACCCCGCGGCGGTGCCGCCGGGCACGGGGCTGACCAACATCCGCGACCGGGCCGAGGCGCTCGGCGGAACGATGGCGGTGCGCGCCCGCGCGCCGGGCACGGCGGTGCTCCTGGCGATCCCGCTGCCGGGGGCCGACGATGGGTGACGCCGCGCTCCGGCGGGCGAGGTGGCTCGCCGTCGGGCGGGCCGTGCGCCTCCGGATTGAGCGCCTGGGCGTGGGCGGTGGGTGACGCCGCGCTCCGGCGGGCCGCGTGGCTGCTGGTCGCCGTCGCCGTCGCGGGGGCCGTCGGGCAGGCCGTGCTGATCGGCACCGCGGGCGTGCCGCTGCTGTCGGCGCCCGCGGTCGGCGAGGCGTTCCCGATCGTCACTGCGGCCGTCGTCGTGGGCGCGTGGGTCGGCGCGGTGATCGTCGCCCGGCACCCGCGGCACCGGATCGGCTGGCTGTTCTGTCTCGGGCAGGCGGGCGCCGCGGTCGGGCTCGCCGCCCAGGAGCTCGCCCTGGAGGGCAACGCGCGGCTGGTCGGCGTCGAGCTCGGGCAGACGGCGGGCGGGCTGGCCAGGGTGGTCGGCGCCGACTACGCGCTGGCGCTGCTGGGGCTGCTCCTGTTGCTCGTCCCCGACGGCAGGCTGCCGTCGCGCCGCTGGCGTCCGGTCGCGGGCGTGCTCGTCGCGGGATGGGCGCTCTCGGTCGTCGCGCTGCTGATGACCCCGCCGACGCCGGTCGGCCCGGCCGCCGTCGTGAAGCTCGTGGCCGACCTCGCGGTGGTCGTCGGACTGCTCGGCGCGGCGGTCGCGCTGGCCGTGCGGCTGCGCGTGGCCCGAGGCGCGCGGCGCAGGCAGCTGCGGTGGATCGCCGCCGCCGCGACGGCGCTCGCGGTCGCGCTGGTCGTCCTGGTCGCCGACGGGCTGCTCCGCGCGGGCGCCGGGCCGACGCCGTGGCCGGTCGAGGCGCTGTTCCAGCTGGGGTACCTCGCCGTGCCCGTCGCGACCGGCTTCGCGGTGCTGCGGTACCGGCTCTACGACATCGATGTGATCATCGGGCGGACGGTGCGGGTGGCCGCGCTCGCGCTGTTCGTCGTGGTGGGCTACGTGGCCGCCGTCGTCGCGGTCGGGACCGTGCTCGGCGGCGCGCTGCTGCCCTCGGTCGTGGCGTATGCCGTCGTCGCGCTGGCCTTCCAGCCGCTGCGGCTGCGGGTGGACCGGTTTGCCGACCGGATCGTGCACGGCGACCGCGCGGCGCCCTACGACAGCCTCGCCGCGCTCACCCGCAGCCTGCGCGAGGTGCCCGCGGACGACGCCGCGTTGCTGCGCCTGGTGGCCCGCAGCTGCGCGGCGGCGGCGGGCGTCGCGGCGGCGCGGGCGACCGTCGTGTCGGCGGGCGGGGAGGTCTCCGCAGGATGGCCCGCCGACGACGTCGCGGATCCGGGCGAGCCGCTCCCGGTCCGCCACGGCGGCGTCGTCATCGGCCACGTCACGCTCGCGGGGCCGGTGCCGCGGACCGGTCCCCGGCGTCGCCTGCTCGACGGGCTGACGGCCCAGGCGGGACTGGCCTTCCACAACGTCGCGCTGACCGCCGAGCTGCGCGCGCAGGCCGTGGCGCTGGCGATGGTGCAGGACGAGCTGGCCGGGTCCCGGCGGCGGCTGCGGGTCGCCGTCGACGCGGAGCGGGAGCGGCTGGCCACCGCCATCCGGACGGAGGTGGCCGTGCACCTGGCGCCGATACCGGCGGCCCTCGAGCGGCCCGACCCGGACGTGCTCGGCGCCCAGCGGGAGGCGACGGAGCGCGCCATCGCGGCGCTGCGGGAGATCACCGCGGGCATCGTGCCGCCGCGGCTGGCCCGGCGCGGGCTCGTCGCGGCCGTCGCCGACGCGGTCGCCGTCAGGGCCGACGGGTCGACGCTCGCCGTCGGCGACCTCGCGGACCGGCGCCTGGACCCCGCCGTGGAGACGACCGCGTACCTGTGCTGCGCGGCCGTCCTCGACGCCGTGCCCGGCGCACGGATCGGCCTCGACGTGCGTGACGGGGACCTGGCCATCGCGCTGCCGCCGGAGTTCGTGCCCCCGCCCGCGGTGCTCGACAGGGTCGAGGCGCTGGGCGGTCAGCTGGTCGCTGAGCCGTTCGCGGTGCTGCTGCCCGCCAGCGCCCACACCGCCGCGAGCCGCTCCGGGCCGAAGGCCGACTTGGTGACGTAGGCCGCGGCCCCGCTGCCCGCCACCCGCTCGGCGAACTCCCGCTCGTCGTAGGTCGAGACGAGCACGACGACCGGAGGCGACGCCGACGCGGCCAGCCGGGCGGCGGTCTCGATGCCGTCGATGCCGGGCAGGCCGACGTCGAGCAGCACGAGATCGGGACGCAGCCGCGGCACGGCGTCCAGGCACTCCTCGCCGGACCCGACCGCCCCGACGAGCTCGAACGGCTCGGTCATGCCCACGACGGCCGCGGCGGCCCTCCGGAACGGCTCCTGATCGTCGACGACCAGCACGCGCACCACCCGACCCACCTCCTCACGTCCAGTCTGGCGGGTCCGTCGCCTCCGCGCGGGGGTGCTGGCACCCCCCTTGCCGGTGGGCCACCCGACGCGGGTGTGCGGCTCGCAGGCTCCCCGGCCCGAGTGGGAGTTCCTACGTTTCCACCAGGACTTCGCTCATCACACCGACCGGGTCGCTGCGGGGTTTTCTCGCCCGGCACCCGGTACCCAGCATGGTCACCGCGGTGCTCGCCGTCGCGTTCGCGCTGCTCGTCCCGCCCGCGCTCGCCGGGTGGGCCCTCGAACCCTTCCTGCTCGCCACCGTCGTGCTCGCCCAGCTCGTGCCGTCCGTGCTGGTGACGGCGGCCGTCGACGGCCGGGCCGGGGTACTGCACGCCACGTACAACGCCGTCAACGACACCACCCTGCTGACCGCGACGGCGCCCGGCTCGATGCTGCTCGCCCTGACCGCCTCGATCGTGGTCATCATCTGGGCGGTCGGGCTGCTCGTCGCGACCCGCGGGGCGGCTCAGCGCTAACCGAGCGTGACGTCCGCGAGGCGGCGCAGCTGGTCGGGGTCGGGCGAGCACGGGAAGAGGATCAGCTCGTCGCAGCCCGCGTCGGCGAACGCCGCCACCTGCTCGCGGACGGCGGCCTCCGTCGTCGACGCGCCCTGGACCACCATCGACGCGTAGTCGCCGAGGAAGGCGTAGTAGTCCAGGAGGTAGCCCTCGGCGAGCGCGGCCGCGTCCGGGCCGAGGGCGTAGTACCCGAGGGCGACCAGCCGCGGCGCGCCCGCCCGACCGGCCTCCGTCCACGCCTTCCGCATCGGCTCGGCGCCCTGGGCGAACATCTGCGCACCGCCGCCGCCCGCGATCCAGCCCGCCCCGTGCGTCACCAGGCGGCGGATCGCGGGCGCACCGTTTCCGCCGATCAGCAGGGGTGGCCCGGGCCGTTGAACAGGGGCGGGGCCGACCGCGCCCGCGGTGCCGCGCGGTTCGCCGGACCACACCGCGTGCATCTCGGCGAGCTGCGCGTCGAAGGCGGCCCCCCGTCCGTGGAAGTCGGAGCCGGTCGCCGCGAAGTCGTCCTCCCGCCCGCCCACGGCGATGCCGACGGTGAGGCGGCCGTTCGCGAAGCTGTCGACGGTGGCCAGCTGCTTGGCCAGCAGCGTGCCGTTGCCCCGGAACGGCGCGATCATGATCGAGCTGGTGAGCCGGATGCGGCTGGTGACCGCGGCCGCGGCGGCGAGCGTCGGGATGGTCTCGTGGTTCCCGTAGACCACCCGGTCGATCGTGGCGAGGCTGCTGAAGCCCGCGGCGTCGGCGTCGCGGGCCCAGGTGAGCACGTCCGCCCCGGTGGCCGCGGGGATGGTCGAGGGAAGCCCGATGCCGATCTCCATGGCCACGAACGTACTCACCCTTCCATGAGCGCACCGACCGCGTCGTCGGGCCGTTCGTCCGCAACCAGGTCGCCGCGGACCGGAACCGCATCGCGGAGATGGCCGCGGCGCGGGAAGGGACACCCGCTCCGTCCGACGATCCCCGGATGGCCGCGCTGACGGCGACCGCGGCACGCGACCCGGACGCGTTCCGCGGGCTGCCCGCGCCGGGCCCGGACCGGGCGCAGCTGCTGGCGCCTGAGCCTTGTCGGCGCCCGCGGGGGAGAGAACACTGCCCGCCGTGATCCAGGGCGGGAATGCCACGATCTACGTCTCGGACATGCGGCGGGCGGTCGACTTCTCCACGGGCGTGCTCGGGCTGCGCCTGGTGTTCGAGGCGGACGGGCACTGGGCCCAGCTCGACGCGGGCGGCATGGCGATCGGCCTGCACCCGGCGTCGCCGGACGGCCCCGCGCCGGGGACGCCGGGCGCGATCACCGTGGGGCTCTCGGTCGCCGTGCCGATCGCGGAGGCCGTCGCCCGGCTCGCCGCGCACGGGGTGGCGGTCCGGGGCCCCGTGCCCGGCGGCGGCGGAACGTCGCTCGCGTTCTTCGCCGACCCCGACGGCAACCCGCTCTACCTGGCCGAGGAGTCCCGCTAGTGGAGCTGCGCGAGACCGTGCGCCGCGCGTATGCGGGCTCGGACTTCTTCCGCGCACTCCTGTCCGAAGCAGGTGTCGGCCCGGACGGGGTCGACGAGCTGGCCCGCCTCCCGTTCACCACGAAGGAGCAGCTGCGCGCGGCGTACCCGTTCGGATGGACGTGCGTTCCGGAGCGGGAGGTCGTCCGCATCCACGCCTCGTCGGGGACCACCGGAAGGCGCACGCTCTGCACCTACACCGTGCAGGACATCGAGGACTGGACGGCGATGTTCGCCCGCTGCCTCGAGTACGCGGGCATCACCCACGCCGACCGCGTGCAGCTCATGGTCGGCTACGGGCTCTGGACGGCCGGGTGGGGCTTCCAGGCGGCCGTCGAGCGGGTGGGGGCGATGGCGATCCCGTCCGGGCCCGGCAACACCGACCTGCAGCTGGAGCTGATCGCCGATCTCGGCACCACGGCGTTGTGCGCGACGTCGTCTTTCGCGTTGGCGATGGGGGAGCGGCTGGCGGCGAGCGGCGTCGCGACCGACCTGCGGGTGGGGGTGTTCGGCTCGGAGCGCTGGAGCGAGCTGACCCGCGGCCGGATCGAGAGCTTGCTCGGGGTCACGGCGTTCGACATCTACGGGCTCACCGAGCTGTGGGGGCCCGGTGCGGGCATCGAGTGCGGCGAGCACGACGGCATGCACGTGTGGACCGACCACTTCCTGGTGGAGGTCGTCGACCCCGCCACGCTGGAGCCGGTGCCGCCAGGAACGGAGGGCGAGCTGGTCGTCACGACCCTGCGCAAGCAGGCCACCCCGCTGCTGCGCTACCGCACGCGGGACCTGACGTCGCTCGACCCGTCGCCGTGCCGGTGCGGCAGCCCGTACCCCCGGATCAGCCGCTTGCGTGGGCGCAGCGACGACATGGTCAAGGCCCGTGGCGTGATGTTCTTCCCCGCGCACGTCGAGCACGTGCTGAGCGGGGTCGAGGGCGCCACCGGCGAGTACCGGATCGAGATCGACCGCGACGGCACCGGCGACCGCGTGCTGCTGCTGGCGGAGGCGCCCGACGCGCCGGGCCTGGCCGGGCACGTCGCCGGGCTGTTGCGGGCCGAGATCGGGCTGCGCGCCGACGTCGAGATCGTCGCGCCGGGCGCGTTGCCGCGCAGCGAGCGCAAGACGCAGCGGGTGCACGACCGCCGCGCCCACTGACGGGGCGCCGCCGCGCCCGACCCCGCCCGACTTCGCGCACCCTGAGGCGTCCTCGCAGAGGGTCGACCGTGTGCGAAGACGCCGGAAGGTGTGCGAAGTGACCTGGGGACCCGCCGCGCCACTGAGCGGCTCAGCGGCGTGCCGACCAGGCCGCGCGGGCCGCCGCGACGTCGGGGCCCGCCAGGCATTCGGCGACCAGCTCGCGGGAGCGGGCGTGCGCGGTGGCGAAGTCGGTGTCGAAGGCCGAGCGCACCAGCTCCTTGGTCGCCCGCGCGGCACCCTGCGGCACCGCGAGGTAGTGGGTGACCAGCTCGGCCACTGCCTCCGCGAAGCCCTCGGTCGGCAGAACGTGGTCGGCGAGGCCGATCGCGAGCGCCTCGGCGGCGCCCACCCGCTCCCCGCCGACGGTCAGCCGCATCGCCCTGCCCATGCCGACGAAGCGCGGCAGCCGCCACGTCGCCATCCCCGGCGGCAGCCCCTCGGCGGCCGCGGGCAGCCCGAGCACCGCGTCGTCGGCGAGCACGCGGATGTCGCAGGCGAGCGCCAGCTGCAGGCCGCCGCCGAGGCAGTAGCCGTGGATCTGGGCCACCACCAGCCGGTCCAGCCGCTCCAGGCCGACGAAGGCCTGCTCCTGCAGCGCGTAGAAGCCGTCGGGCATGCTCTGGGCGGCCAGCATGTCCAGGTCGAGGCCCGCGCAGAACGCCCGTCCCTCGCCGCGCACAACGACGATGCCCGGCTTGTCGCGCTCCAGCGCGGCCACGGCGTCGACGAGCCCGGTCACCCAGGCCATGTCCATCGCGTTGAGCTTCTCCGGCCGGGACAGGACGATCTCGGCGACCTCGCCGACCCGGCGCACGTGCACGGCCGTCATGGCCCAGACGATGTCACCTCAGTGCCCGGCGAGGTCGTCCAGCCTCCGTGCGCTGCTGATGCGCGAGATGCGCTCATCGTTGGGGAGCTCGGCCAGACGGGCGGCCAGGGAGGGGATGCGGTCGTCGTCGCCGAAGCGCTGGCGCAGCCACGCGGCCGCCATCTGCTCCGCTTCCTGACGTCCTTCCTGACGCCCTTCCTGACGTCCCTCTTGACGTCCCTGCTCGATGAGCTCGCGGCCGAGCGGGGTGTCGCGGACGGGTACTGGCATGTCGGCCTCCCTCAGTGCAGTGATGATGGCAGAACCCGGCAGGACGATGGACGCCAATGTGATGGCCGCACCAACCAGTCGCGCTCCGCGGTCGGGGTCGGTATCGGCCTTGATCAGCTCGGTGGCGCTGGTGAGGTAGGCGACCTGCTCGGCAGGCGAACCGCAGGCCAGCGCCGCGAGTGGGGCCGTGGTGGGCGTGGCCAACAGGACCGCCGGATCGAGGTCGGCCAAGCGCACGACGGCCCACGAGCAGGTAGGTCCGCGCGGGTCGGGGTCCTGATACCGGCCGGGGACCACGACCTCGGTGAGGGCGAGTACGCACTGATGGATGGCGACGTCGCGATCGCGCCTGCGTAGCCGCAACCGATAGTCGACCATCCGAAGGTCCAGATCCCGAGTGGCGTCCTTGACGAACTCGACGTGCACGACGCCTTCTCTCGTGCGGGCGAGCAGGTCAGCTCGGGTGGTCGAGCCGGGTAGCTCGCTGGCGAGGGGTGCGGCGCCGAGACCGTCGACTCCGACCACAGAGAGAATCGCCGCCAGGTTGTCCTCGGCCAACAGCTTCATGGCGTCGTCGTAGACCGGGCCCGGGCGTCGGGGTGGGGGCATGGGGCGAAGGTAGGTGGGGACACCGACAGAAACGGGGAGATCTAGAGCACCGCCAGCATGCCGCCGTCCACGATCAGGATGTGGCCGTTGACGTAGTCGGCCGCCGGGGAGACGAGGAAGAGCAGCGGGCCGACGAGATCGTCGACGCTGCCCCAGCGGCCCGCCGGGGTGCGGGCGCGCAGCCAGGCGTCGAACTCCGCGTCGGCCACGAGCGGCGCGGTCAGCTCGGTCGCGATGTAGCCCGGCGCGAGGCCGTTGACCTGGATGCCGTGCGGTCCGAGGTCGGCGCACATGCCTTTCGTCAGCATCTTGAGCCCGCCCTTCGTCGCCGCGTAGACGGCCGTGCCAGGGCGCGCCACCTCGCTCTGGACCGAGCAGATGTTGACGATCTTGCCGCGACCGCGGGGCAGCATGCGGCGCGCGACCTCCCGGCCCACCTTGAACGCCGCGCCGAGGTTGGTCGCGAGCAGGCGGTCCCACTCGTCGTCGCCGAACGCGACGAACGGCTTCCGGTTCTGGGTGCCCGCGTTGTTCACCAGGATGTCGATCGGCCCGACGGCATCCTCGATGCGGTCCATCGCTGCGCGGATCGCCGTCGAGTCCGTGACGTCGAACGCCTCGGCGAGCACCGTCGCGCCCGTCTGCTCGACCATCGCGGTGCGGGCCTCCTCCAGCGCGTCCGGGTCGCGGCCGTTGAGCACCACCGTCGCGCCCGCGGTCGCGAGGCCCTCGGCCAGCGCCCGCCCGATGCCGCGGCTGGACCCGGTGACCAAAGCGATCCGCCCGGACACGTCGAACAGCGCACTCGTTGCCGTCACGTCGGGCATCGTCCCAGGCGGACGGCGCTCGACCCACTTCGCACACGCCGTGGCGTCCCCGCAGAGGTTCGACCCCTTGCGAGGACGCCACAATGTGTGCGAGGTGGGTGGGGGTCGCCGTGTCGCGCGGCGTGTCGCCGACGCCGGGCAACCGCTGGTCGAGCCCGCGGGTGCACCGGCCCCGGTGTGCGCGAAGGACAAACGGGAGGCCGGGCAGCGGTCCACCCACGTCGGCGACCGCGGCCGGACCCATGCAACGGTGGGCCGCGGCGGTGACGGACTGACGGGAGGGGTCGCGGTGTTCGCACGGCGGGTGGCGGTGATCGGGACGGGCTATGTCGGCCTGACGACGGGGGCCTGCCTTGCCTCGCTGGGCCACCGGGTGAGCTGTGCCGACCTCGACCCGGAGAAGGTTCAGCGGCTGCGCCGCGGCGAGATCGGCATCCGCGAGGACGGGCTCGCCGAGCTGGTCGAGGCGGGCATCGCCGCGGGCAGGCTGTCCTTCGTGGTGGGCGCGGCGGCGGCGCTGGCCGAGCTGGCCGAGCGCGACGGCCCGGCCGAGGTCGTGTTCCTGTGCGTGCCGACCCCGATGGGCGTCGGCGGGGTCGCCGACCTCAGCGCGGTCGAGGCCGTCGTCGAGGAGGTCCGCGCGGTGCTGGCCCCGGGCACCGTGGTGGTCAACAAGTCCACGGTGCCGGTCGGCACGGCCGCGCGCACCGCCGAGCTGCTGGCCCGCGACGACGTCGCCGTCGTCAGCAACCCCGAGTTCCTCCGCGAAGGATCGGCCGTGCACGACTTCCTGCACCCCGACCGGATCGTCGTCGGCGCGAGCGCCCCGGAGGCCGCCGAGCGCGTGGCGGCCCTCTTCGCCCGACTCGGCGCGCCCACGGTGCTCACCGACGCCGCCAGCGCCGAGATGATCAAGTACGCGGCGAACTGCTTCCTCGCGATGAAGCTGTCGTACGTCAACGCGCTCGCCGAGATGTGCGAGCGGCTCGACGCCGACATCTCCGACGTGACCGACGGCATGGGCTACGACCGGCGCATCGGGCAGGCGTTCCTCACGCCGGGGCCCGGCTGGGGCGGTTCCTGCCTGCCCAAGGACACCAACGCGCTGCTGCAGGTGGCCGACTCGGTGGACTTCGAGTTCCGCCTACTGCGTGCCACGATCGACACGAACACCCGCCAGTACCAGCGGATCGTCGACAAGATCAGGGTCGCGGTCACGGGGCAGCGGCAGGGCTCGCTGGCCAAGCGACGCCTGGCGTTGCTCGGGCTGACGTTCAAGGCGGGCACCGACGACCTGCGCGACTCGCCCGCGCTCGCCGTCGCCGCGCTCCTGCGCCAGGCAGGCGCCCAGCTCACCGCCTACGACCCCGGGCTGCCCGCGACCGGCCTCGGGCCGGACGCACCGGCGGTCGCGGTGGCCGACGACCCCTACATCGCCGCGAAGGACGTCGACGCCGTCGTGATCCTCACCGAGTGGCCGGAGTTCCGCTCGCTGGACTGGCCGCGGCTGGCCGGGCTCACCGCCACCCCCACCTTGATCGACACCCGCAACCTCATCGACCCCGACGTGGCCGTGCGCGCGGGCTTCGAATGGGTCGGCCTCGGTCGCCGCCGCGCCGCGCCGCGCTGACGCGCGGGTCAGGAGGTGTCGCCTGCGCGGACGACCGCCCCGACCGTCCTCCAGAAGATCACCGCGTCCTGCATGAGTGACCAGTTCTGCACGTAGCGCAGGTCGAGGCGGGCCCGTTCCTCCCACGAGAGGTGACGTTCGCCGCTGACCTGCCACAGGCCGGTGATGCCGGGCCGGATCGGGAACGTGCGGCAGGCCTCGCCCGCGGTGGCGATCGTCTCCTCCGGCAGCGGCGGCCGCGGACCCACCAGCGACATCGACCCGCCGAGCACGTTGAACAGCTGGGGCAGCTCGTCGAGCGCGTAGCGGCGCATCCACGAGCCGACGGTCGTCACGCGCGGCTCGGGGTCCGCCACCACCGACCGGAAGCGCAGGAGGGTGAACGGCGACCCGTCGCGCCCGACGCGGGTCTCGCGGTGCCACGCCGGGCCGCCGCCGGAGCGGACCGCCACGAACAGGGCCAGCAGCAGCGGGGCCAGCAGCACGAGGAGCGCCGCGGCGAGGACGCGGTCGACGGCCGTCTTGACCAGCAGGCTCGCGCCGTCCAGCGCCGGGCGGGACAGGTGCAGCAGCGGAAGCCCGTCCACCGGCTCGGCGTGCAGGCGCGGACCGGCCACCTCGGTGAGCCGCGGGTCCACGACCAGCTCGGCGCCGACCTCCTCGATGTCCCAGGCCAGGCGGTGCAGCCGCACCGACGACCACCCCGGCGCCACGCCGACCGACACGATGCGGTGCTGCCCGCGCCGCGCCGTGGCCGCCACCGCGTCGAGGTCGCCGACGACCGGGACGCCGAGCACGGAGCCGGTGCCGGTGGGTGTGCAGGCCGCGGTGACGGTCCAGCCGCGGTGCCGGTCGCGGCGGGTGCGCGCGATCAGGTCGGCGACCGCCTCGACCCCGCCGACGGCCAGCACGTTCCGCGTGCACGCGCCGGCGAGGCGACGCCGGTGCAGCGCCTTGCGCAGGCCGAAGCGGCCCGCGACCGCGAGCACGCACGCCGCGGGCAGGGCATAGAAGACCCACGGCCGGACGTCGTCCAGCCGTGCGGCGAACCCCACCAGTGCGAGCGCCGTCGCCGCGGCGGCGTACCCGCGCACGAGCCTGCGGTACTCCGCCCCGCCGTCGCCGAGCACGGCAGGGTCCCACGCGCGGACCAGGTGGGCCGCCACCAGCATCGTCATCGCGACCATCAGCCCGAGCGCGATGGCGAGTGCGACCGGGCCGGTCCGCGCCTCGATCAGGACGCCTGCTGAACAGACGGCTGCGACGACGGTCGCGTCGGACGCGACGACCCATCGCGCGTAGGCGGTCTCCCAGGGCTGCCGGGCGACGGCGAAGGGCGTGTGGGCCGGAGCGAAACCGAGCGGACGCAGGGGGTATCCGGAGGCAGGCGTGGGGTCCGACAGATGACCGCAGGCTGGGTCCGGCGCCATAGACGTACTGCCCCCTTGGTGATCACGACGTGCGTGCGATCGCGACGCGGGCACAGCGCTCCCTGCCGTGACCAGCCGTCCCCCGAATGTCGACGATCACCGCGCTGGCATTACGTCAGGTAACGGCCACGGGGAGCATGCTCACCCGTTCGGGCTATCAACCGGCGTGGCGGATGGTGGAATGCGGTGGTGGATGCGACGTAGGTCACGGTCGCGGACGCTACATCGGTAACGGCGTGGTCCTCGCGCGCGAGGATCCGCCTGCGCCCTGTCCGGCGGACTCGGGGAGACGATGGTGACCGCCACCGACGCAGGCCTGCTGCCGTCCGTCGTCCGGCTCGGCCATGCCCGGGCCGTGACGATGCCCGCGCCCGCCCTGCTGGCCTCCGTGTGCACGGCCGTTCCCTGCGCTGTCGGTCTCGGCGGCACCGTGATCCTTCTGCTCATCCCGCCGAGGGCGTCCCGGCGCTCACGGCCTCCGACACCCGGGCGCGGGGTTCGGCGAAGTACGACAGCGGGCGGGCCATGGTGACGCTGTCCGGCGCGGACCCCTGCGGGGAGACCACCCATGCGCTCCCCGCGGTGGCGCCCGCGCCCCCGGCAGGCCCCGGCGCCCGCGCGACGACCCCGCGGTCCGATCCCACGGGCTGCGGCGCCACGCCCACCGGCGGCCCAGCCCGGCACGCGCCCGCACTCCGCGTGAGACCTCACTGTAGCCCGTCAGGCGTAACAACTAGTCCTTTCGGCGTATCGTTGGGGGCCGCCAATTGCGGAGTGTAACGGCCTGTGGGGCTACCGCGAGTTGACGTGAGGAACGGACCGGTCGGGGAGTGGGGAAGGTCCGTCCCGTGGTGCAACCAGGGGATCTGAACGGTGGTCGTCCCTGGTGCGGGCGTTGACGAGGGGCGGGTAGTGACTTCTCAGATCGAGCTGGGCGGGTTGGGCGCGGTAGGCCTCGGTACCACTGTGGACGCAGCCGGGACCGGTGCCCCGCTGCGCTATCGGGCGACTCCGGCGACGACGCGTCGTACGCCGTGGGAGTCCCGTTATGTCGGCGCGGTCGTGGTGACCGACGTCCTCGCCGTGTGCGGCGTCGTGCTGCTCGGGTACGTCCTGGGCCTCGGCAGCTATGTGCCGCAGTTCGGCGTGTCGCCGGGCGTGGGCATCATCTCGGGGATCCTGATGATCGGTGGCCTGCTGGTCTCCCGGTCGTGGGACCCGCAGGTGCTCGGCCAGGGCTCCGAGGAGTTCAGCAGGCTGATCCGCGCGGTCGTCATCAGCGCGGTCGCCCTCGGCCTGCTCGGTCTGGCGTTCACCGCCACGGCCGCGCGGCCGTGGGTCTTCGGCCTCATCCCGCTGGGCGGGCTGGTGGCGGGAATGCTCCGGCTGCTTCTGCGCATGCGGATCCACCGGCTGCGCGACCGCGGACGCTGCGTGCTGCCCGTGCTGGCTGTCGGGCCGGTCGAGGCCGTCTCCGACCTCATCGACCGCACGCGCCGCGACCGGCGCCGCGGATGGGTCGTCACCGGCGTCTGCACGCCGACCGGCACCGCTGCCGACGGCTCCGAGGCGATCATGGGCGTTCCGGTGCTCGGCGACCTCGACGCGGTCGCCGAGGCCGCGCGCTCCGGGGAGCACCGGGTGGTCGCCGTCAGCCCCGCGCCGGGCTGGACCTCCCGACGGCTGCACCAGCTCGCGTGGAGCATCGAGGACGTTGCGGCCGAGCTGGTGGTCGACCCGGGGATCATGGAGGTGGCCGGTCCGCGGCTGCACGTGGACCCGGTCGACGGCTTCCCGCTCCTGCGGCTCACCCGCCCGACGTTCACCGGCGTGCCCTGGCTGGTGAAGCACGCCGTGGACCGGCTGGGCTCAGCCGTGCTCCTGCTGCTCACCGCACCGCTGTTCGTGGTGCTGGCGATCGGCGTCAAGCTCGACGGCGGCCCGGTGTTCTTCCGCCAGACCCGCGTCGGTCGCCACGGCCGCGAGTTCTCGATGCTGAAGTTCCGCTCGATGGTCGTCGACGCCGAGAAGCGGATGGCGGAGATCGCTGCCCAGAACGAGGGCGCCGGTCCGCTGTTCAAGTTGAAGCGGGACCCGCGCGTCACCCGACTCGGTGCATTCCTGCGCCGCTACTCCCTCGACGAGCTGCCGCAGTTGATCAACGTTCTGACGGGTGGCATGTCCCTGGTCGGGCCGCGCCCGCCGCTGCCCAAGGAGGTCGCGGTGTACGGCGAGGACGCCCAGCGACGCCTGCTGGTCAAGCCGGGTCTGACCGGGTTGTGGCAGATCAGCGGCCGTAGCGACCTCTCGTGGGAGCAGTCGGTCCGGCTGGACCTCCGCTACGTCGAGAACTGGAACCTCGCCCTCGACGCGCAGATCCTCTGGAAGACGTTCGGGGCGGTCGTCAACAGCCGAGGGGCCTACTGACGCGGTAACGGATCACGGGGCACCGACGACCACCACGGTGGACAGACAGTCACGGTCGATGCGCGACGGCGCGGGTCGATAGCCCATTCGGTTCAACGGACACTCCGCTGAGTAGCTGGTGGGATGACCAACAAGTTGGGGGATTGATGTACCGCCAGGCGGAGCAATGTCTGCCGTCCGAGCGGCTCTCCGCACAGAGCCGGGGCCGCACCGCATGAACGAGACCTCCATCGACCTCGCCCTGATCTGGCGCCTCGTCCGCCGCCGCAAGGCCACCCTCCTGGTCCTCGCGGTTCTGGGGGCGTGCGTCGGCGCAGGGCTGTCGCTCGTGCTCTCGCCGGGATATGTCTCGACGAGCAAGGTGCTCCTGCAGGGCAGCCGCAACCCGAACGAGGTGCCGGGCGAGACCCAGATCGCGACGAGCCTGATCGTGCTCGACCACGCGGCCGACGACCTGGGCTGGGGCGTCACGGGCAGCCAGCTGCAGAGCCGGGTCTCCGCGGTCATCACGGACGGGAACGTCCTCGAGATCAACGGTGCGGCGCCGACGCCGGAGGCCGCCCAGCAGCTCACCGACAAGGTGACGAGCGAGTACGTCAACTTCTCCAGCCAGATCGTCAGCGACGCGGCCAAAGCCTCGTCCGACAGCACCGCTCAAGCGCGCACGACGATCCAGCAGAAGATCGACGACGCGAACAAGCGGATCACCGAGATCCAAACCTCGCCCGCGATCACCTCACAGGGCCCCGACGGCGAGCAGGCCCGCAACGATCTCCAACAGCAGCAGCGGGTGGTCGCCGACGCGACGAAGCAGCTGGACCAGCTCGACTCCGCGTCGGAGTCGGCCGCGCTGAACGCTTCACTGAGCGGGTCGAGCACGCGGATCATCCAGCTGCCGACCCTGCCGACCTCGCACGGCTCGCCGACGCTGGTCCAGCTCGTGCTCGGTGGGGCGGCGGCGCTCGCGCTGCTGGGCGTGCTCGGCCACCTCATCGCTCTGCGCACCGACAAGCGCCTGCGCCGCGCGCAGGACATGGCCGAGTCCTTCGGTGCGCCGGTCCTGGGCATCGTCGGCGCCGCCGCGGTGCAGGCAGCGAAGCCGTCGCTGCTGGGGCGGCTCCTGCACGACGACCGCCGCTGGGCCTACCGCGCCGTGCCCGTCGTCGACGACGGCCGCGGCCGCGACGCGCGCTACCAGCGGGTCCTGCGCAGGCTCCAGCCGTCGGGCCGCGGGGCCGCCGAGATCGTGGTCGTGGTCCCGAGCGATGACCAGACGGCCCTCCGCGCGTTGGTCGACCTCGCGGTCGCCGCAGCGGCAGGGTCGCTCCCGGTGGCGCTCGTCACCGAGGACGAAGGGTGGGCGGGCGAGGTCGCCCTCGTCGCGGAGAGCCGTGGCGTCGGCTCCGGGCTCACCGCGGGTCCGGCTGTCCCGGAACCCGGGTCCGCCTTCACGATCGTGGTCGCCCGTGTCGTCGCGGCCCAACCGACGGTGCCGGACATCGGCACCACCGACGGAGTGCTGCTGTTGGTCGAGGTGGGCACCCGCACGAGCTGGGAGCTCGCAGGCATCGCAGGCGCATGCGTCGACGCGGGCCATCCGCTCCTCGGTCTCGTGGCCGTCGTCCCGACCGATGTCCCCGGCACTGGTGCGAGCTCGGGCTCGGCCCTCTCCGCGCTCGATGCCGCCGACACGACGATGGCGGGCAGCGCATGACGACGCCGATCATCTCCTCCGAGAACGACACGGATCGGCCCCTTTTCGACCTCAGCGGACTCGTCGCGGGCATCCGCTGGCGCCGCAGGCTGTGGGCGAGCCTCGCCCTGGTCGGGCTCTTGCTTGGCCTCGCGGCCGCCGCGGTGCTGCCCACGCGCGCCTCCGCGACCGCCGACGTGTTCGTCACGCACGAGAACGAAGCGTCCGGCGACGGTCAGTCGCTGATGAAGACCGACCTCGCGCTCCTGCAGACCACCACGGTCGCCGCGGTGGCGGTGGACTCGCTCAAGATCAACATGACGCCCGAGAGCTTCGTGTCGACCTACGCGGGCGCCATCGTCGCCGACAACATCCTCGAGATCACCGCCCGCGGCGCGGACGACGCCGAGGCCATGGCCAGGGTGCAGGCCGTCGCTGACGCGTTCATCACGGTGCACGTCAAGCAGAGCGCGGACGCCGCAGAGGCCACCGTCAAGGCCTACACCGACCGCCGTGACCAGGTGCAGAAGGAGCTCGACGGGGTCAACACGCCAGATCGCGGCGGCGAGCAGCGGAGCGGACATCCAGACGCTCTACAACCGGCGCGGCTCATTGGCGTCGCAGATCGCCAGCCTGACCCAGCAGGCCGAGGCGGCGAGCATCGGCTCGCCCCAGGTCGCGGCCGGAACGAAGATCCTCGACGCGCCGCACCGCACGTCGCACGGGTTCCTGCTGGCGGTGGCGCTGTACGGCGGGATCGGGTTGTTTGCCGGTCTGGCGCTGGGCTTCCTCATCGCCGCGGTCGCGGCCGTCGTGCGCAACCGTCCGGTGCTGCGCCGGGACATCGTGGCCCACCTCGGCGCGAGCGTCGTGGCGCAGATCCCCGCTCCGCTGCGCGGCCCGCGCAAGCTGATCCGCCGTACGTCGGCGGAGAAGGAGCGGGCCCGCACCGCGGCGACGCTCGTGCGGCTGGTGCGGGAGAGCCCGAAGCCGGTGTCGGTGCTGGAGCTCGGCTGCGCCCGCGCCGCGGCAGCGCTGGTCAAGGACATGGCCGTGGAGCTGTCGACCGAGCGAACGGTCATCCTTGTCGACGACCTGCCGGGCGACGAGATGACCGCCGCGCTGGGCCCGGACACCGAAGTCGAGCTGGTGTCGGGCACGGAGTTCCCGCCCGCCACACCGTCCCCGCGGGACAGCCGGGCTCGCCAGCTCGCCATCGGCACCGTCCGTCCCGGCGCGCCGTGGACGGACCTGCGCAGGCTCGGTGCGGAGGCGCTCGTGGTCGTGCGGGCAGGGAAGACCGACGCCACCTGGCTGCACACGGTCGCCCGCCAGCTCGCCGACGCGGGCATCGCGATCATCGGCCTCGTCGTGGTGCACCCTGACCCGCGGGACAAGTCGGACGGCACCCTGTGGGACGCGCTGCACACGGCCGTGCGCGGTCGCGTCGCGGCGGGGGGCAGGGCGCTGGCGATGACGCCGCCGCCTGCCATGCCGCCCATGATGGCGCCGCGCGTGGTGCCGTCGATCCCGATGCCGGCGGGCCCGCACCGGCAGACGGGGCCGCCGCGCCCGTCGGCGCCGCGGCCGTCCCCTGCCGAGCTCGCCGCCCGCCGGAACGGGAACGGCGCCCGTCGGCAGGACGACGGCACGCCGCCCACCGAGGCGATCCCGGTCGGCGCGGGCCCGGTCGACGCGCCGACGATGGTGATCCCGATCAACCGCGACCGGACGACGGGCAAGCGCCCTGGCGCCCCGCTCCCGCCGCGGCCCGCCGCGAACGGCACGCCCGCGAACGGTGCCGCCCCGAACGGGGCAGCTGCCGACGGCACGCCCGCCACGGGGTCGACCACGGCCGACTCGGCCGGAAACGGCTCGGCCACCGTCCCGGTCCCGCACGGCTCGGCCACGACCGCCTGGGGTCCGACGGCGAACGGCTCAGCCGCCACCGGCCCGACGACCACCGGCCCGACGACCGCCAGCCCGGTAACGAACGGCCCGGCCGCGAACGGCTCAACCGCCACCGCCTCGGCCGCCGAGGGCACCGCCGCGAACCGGGACGCGGTCGACGGCAAGGTCGCGGACTCCGCCGGTGGCGCCGCGACGCCTAGCGGCTCCGGCACCGGGCTGACCGCACGTGCCGAGCTGTCCGCTCAGGCAAAGCCTGCCGAGGGCGGCGGGTCGACCGCAGGCGCCGCGACAACCGCCGTCGCTGCGCCTGCCGCCGAGGCGCGGCCGACCAGTGCCGCCATTGCCGACGCTCGGCCCGCGCCCGACGCCGGGTCGACCGACGCCGCGGACCCAACGGCCGATGGCGGACCTTCCGCCGAGGCCGGGCCTGTTGCCGAGGCCGGGCCTGTCGCGCAGGCCGGACCCGCCATCGAGGACGGGCGGGCCGCCGCCGGGCCGGCCGCCGTGACCAGGGCGACCACCGCCGCGCAGGCGACCGCCGCCGGGCCGACCGCCGAGGCCGAGCCCTTCGCCGACGGGAAGCCGACCGTCGACGCTCAGCCCGCCGCCGACGCTGCACCCCACGTTGACGCGACCGTCGCGACCGACGCCCCGGGTGCCCCAGCCCACCCCGCGGCCCCGGTCGACGACGCGCCTGCGGTCGACGTCGTGGCCCCTGCAGACGACGCGTCTGCGGTCGGCGCCGCAGCCCCCGCCGCCGCCGCACCCGCGACCGACGTCGACCACTGGTCGCCCGCGGACGCCGCGGTCGCCGACGCGGAGGAGCCCGAGACGGACGCGGTCGCCGACGCGATGGCGCCCGTCCGACCCGCCGGTGCGGAAGGCGCAGCGCTGCTCTACCCGTCCGAACAGGACGACACCCACTTCGACGGGTCCGGCTACGACGGGGCGGAGCCGGAGGACACAGCGGACGACGACCGGGACGAGTCCCAGCGCTTCGAGCAGCCGGCCCCGATCGCACGCAGGCCACGCCCCCGGCCGCGGCCCCGACCGCGCCTGGCCTTCGTCGATCACCCCACCGACAAGTTCCGCCCGGTCGTGCCGGGCACGCAGGGCAAGAAGGAGGCCACGTGAAGGTCACGCTCTTCGGACTGGGATACGTCGGATCGGTCACCGCGACCTGTCTGGCCGCCCGCGGCCACGACGTCGTCGGTGTCGACACCGACCCCGGCAAGGTCGCCGTCCTCGCCTCCGGCAAGTCCCCCGTCGTCGAGCCCGGGCTCGACGAGCTCGTCACCGAGGTGATCGACAACGGCAGGCTGCGTGCCACCACCGAGATCGCCGAGGGCCTCGCCGACTCCGACCTCTCGCTGGTCTGCGTCGGCACCCCATCCGGGCCGGGCGGCGCCACCGACCTGAGCTACGTGCGCAGGGTCGTCGCGGAGATCGGCGCGCAGATCGCGGGCTCCACCCGCCCGCACACCGTCGTCGTCCGCTCCACCGTGCCGCCCGGCACCGTCGACGACATCGTGGTGCCGCTGCTGGAGGAGACCTGCGGCCGCAAGGTCGGCGACGACCTCCAGGTCGCGATGTGCCCCGAGTTCCTGCGCGAGGGCTCGAGCGTCACCGACTTCTTCGAGCCGCCGTTCCTCGTGATCGGCGGCTCCGCCGAGGCGGCCGCGGTGCTCAAGGAGCTGTTCGGCTTCCTCAACTGCCCCGTGGAGACCGTGCCCCTGCGCGCGGCCGAGAGCGTCAAGTACGCCTGCAACGCCTTCCACGCCGTGAAGGTCTCCTTCGCCAACGAGCTGTCGCGCCTCTACCGCCTCCTCGACGTCGACGCGCGCCGCGTGATGGAGGTGTTCGTCCAGGACACCCAGCTCAACGTCTCGCCCGCCTACCTGCGCCCCGGCTTCGCGTTCGGCGGCTCCTGCCTGCCGAAGGACCTGCGCAGCCTGCTGTACCTGGCCCGCATGAACTGCGTCGACCTGCCGCTGCTGGAGTCGACGCTGGTCACCAACGACATCCTCGTGCGCGACGTGGCCGAGCGGGTGCTCGCCGCCGTCGACGCGGGCGGCAACCGCCGGGTGGCGCTGCTCGGCCTCTCGTTCAAGCACCTCACCGACGACCTTCGCGAGAGCCCCAACGTGGCGCTCGCCGAGATGCTCATCGGCAAGGGCGTGGACGTGCGCGTGCACGACCCGGTGGTCAACATGGCGCGCCTGTCCGGCGCGAACCTGCGCTACGTGCAGGCGAAGCTTCCGCACCTGCAGAAGGTGCTGCACGACGACCCGGCCGAGGCCCTCGACGGCGCGCACGTCGCGATCGTCTCCTCGGCCGATGCGTTGGTCGTGGACGCCGTCGTCGCGGCCGACCCCTCGGTCGTGATCGACCTCAACGGACGGCTCGCCCCGATCGAGGGCATGGCGGGCTATGAGGGAGTGGGCTGGTGATGTTCGGCCGGGGTCGGTACGGCAAGCACGTCTGCATCGTCGTCCAGAACCTGCCGGTGCCCTTCGACCGGCGGGTCTGGCTGGAGTGCCGCGCGCTGCGCGCCGCGGGCTACGAGGTGTCGGTCGTCTGCCCCAAGGGCAAGGGCGACCCGGCCTACGCCGAGCTGGAGGGCGTGCACCTCTACAAGTACCCGGCGTTCCCGCCGATCACCCGGCAGGTCATGTTCCTCGCCGAGTACGCGTACTCGATCCTGGCCACGCTCTTCCACCTCGTCCGAGCCTGGCGGCGCCGCCCGTTCAGCGTGGTGCAGGTCTGCAACCCGCCGGACGTGCTCTGGGCGGCGGCGTTCCCGTTCCAGCTGTTCTTCGGCGTCAAGCTGGTGTTCGACCAGCACGACCTGTGCCCCGAGCTGTACCAGTCCCGCTTCGAGAACCCCGCAGGGCTGCCCTACAAGGCGCTGCTGCTGACGGAGAAGATCACCTACAGGCTGTCCTCGCAGGTGATCAGCACGAACGAGTCGTACCGCAGGGTCGCGATGACGCGCGGCGGCAAGCGCGCCGAGAACGTCACCATCGTGCGGACCGGCCCTGACCCGGCGCGCATGCACCGCGGCGAGCCCGAGCCGGAGCTGCGCCGCGGTCACGAGCACCTGCTGGTCTACATCGGCGTGATGGGCCCGCAGGACGGGGTCGACCTCGCGCTGCGCGCTCTTGCGCACATCGTGCACGTGCGGGGACGCGAAGACGTGGCCCTCAGCCTGATCGGCGACGGCGACGCGGGCGCCGACCTGCGTCGGCTCGCCGTCGAGCTGGACCTCGGCGACCACGTGCACTTCACCGGCCGCGCGCCCGACGAGCTCGTCACGCGGCTGATGTCCACGGCCGACATCGGCCTCTCTCCCGACCCGAAGAACCCGCTCAACGACGTCTCCACGATGAACAAGACGATGGAGTACATGGCCTACGAGCTCCCCGTGGTCGCCTTCGACCTGGTCGAGACGCGGGTCTCGGCGGGGGAGGCGGCGCTCTACGCCACGCCCAACCAGGTCGACGTCTACGCCGACCTCGTGCTGGAGCTGCTCGACGACGACGTCAAGCGCAAGCAGATGGGGGCAGCGGGCCGCCGCCGGGTCGAGGACGTCCTCGCCTGGCAGCACCAGATCGCCCCGTACGTCGGGGTCCACGACCGCCTCACGATCTGAGCAGGAAAGAGCCCAAGCCCATGTGCGGCATCGCAGGCACCTACCACTGGCCCGACGGGGGTCCGCTCACGCAGCGGCTCACCGACGCGGTCGCGCACCGGGGCCCCGACGGGTCCGGCCACTACGCGCACGCCGCGGTCGACGGCGACGTCCACCTCGGCCACCGCAGGCTCTCGATCATCGACCTCACCGAGACCGGCGCGCAGCCGATGGTGTCCAACGGGCTCGCGCTCACCTACAACGGCGAGCTCTACAACGCTCCCGAGCTGCGGGCCGAGCTGGAGTCGGCGGGGGTGCGCTTCCGCGGCACCTCCGACACCGAGGTGCTGCTCGAGGCGTGGCGCCGGTGGGGCGCGGGCTGCCTGCCCCGGCTGCGCGGCATGTTCGCGTTCGGTGTCTTCGACGAGCGCACCGGCGAGCTCACGCTGGTGCGCGACCAGCTCGGCATCAAGCCGCTCTTCTTCGCCCGCCGCGGCAACGGCCTCGTCTTCTGCTCCGAGCTGAAGGCGCTCGCCGCCGCGCTCGGCCCGGACGCCGCCGTCGACGAGGCGGCGATGGTGGCCTCGCTGCTCTACTACTGGGTGCCGGACACGCGCTGCGCGCTGCGCGACGCCGAGAAGCTGCCGCCCGGCAGCTGGATCTCCATCCGCCCGGACGGCCGGGTCGAGCGCGGCACGTACTGGTCGCTGCGCGAGGTGGCCGAGCAGGCCGCGCACGAGCCGTTCCCCGACCTGGCCGCGATCATGGAGGACTCGACCAAGCGGCACCTCATGGCAGACGTGCCGGTGGCCACGTTCCTGTCCGGCGGGCTGGACTCCAGCTACCTCACCGCGCTCGCGGCCCGCCACCAGCCCGGCATCTCGGCGTACACGATCGGCTTCCGCGCCGAGGACGCCAAGTTCGAGGCCATGCCTGACGACCTGCGCTACGCCCGCATCGTGGCGCAGAAGCTCGGCGTGCAGCTCAACGAGATCGAGATCGCGCCCGACGTGCTCGACCTGCTGCCGCTGATGACCCACCACCTCGACGAGCCCATCGGCGACCCCGCGGCGATCAACTCGTACCTGATCTGCACGGCGGCGCGCGAGGCCGGGGTGAAGGTGCTGCTTTCCGGGATGGGCGCCGACGAGCTGTTCGGCGGCTACCGCAAGCACGCCGCCAACATGCTCGCGTCGCGCTACCAGGCGATCCCGGCAGCGCTGCGCCGCCCGATCCACGCGGCCGTCGACCGGCTGCCGGTCGCTTCGGCCAACCGCGGGTACCGGTCGGTGCGGTTCGCGAAGCGCTTCCTGTCCTTCGCCGACCTCCCCGAGGAGACGGCGTTCCGGCGCAGCTACACGATGTACGACCGGCTGGAGCTGCTGAACCTGGTCAACCCGGACCTCGCGCCGGTGGTCGACGAGGTGCTCGCCGAGCACGCCGAGATCTACAACGACAACGCGCTGACCGACCGGGTCAACCGCATGTGCCTCGCGGACTCGCGGATGTTCCTGCCCGGGCTCAACCTGACCTACACCGACCGGTCCACGATGGCCGCCTCCACCGAGGTGCGGGTGCCGTTCGTGGACGTCGAGGTGGTGAAGGCCGCGTTCGCGGTGCCCGGCAACCGGAAGATCAGCGGTCGGCAGGGGAAGATGGCGCTCAAGGAGGCGGCGCTGTCGATCCTGCCTTCCGAGATCGTGCACCGCCCGAAGGGCCTGTTCAGCGCCCCGCTGCGGGCGTGGATGAGCCGGGACCTCGCGCCGCTCGTCGCCGAGGTCGTCAACTCCGGCGAGCTCGTGACCTCGGGTTTCCTGCAGCGTGACGCGCTGCGGCGACTGGTGGCAGAGGACAAGGCCGGTCGCGAGGACCGGTCCAAGCACCTCTGGCACATCTTGACTCTTGAGTACTGGTACCGCGGCGTGACCGCCGCGCGCGGCGCCGTCCGTGCGGCGTAGGGGAGTGGGTTCGTGAAACAGGTCGTCCAGAACTACAAGTCCGGTGAGCTGGCCGTCGTCGACGTGCCGGTGCCGACGTGCAAGCGCGGCGGGGTCCTCGTCCGCACGCGGTACTCGCTGATCTCGACCGGCACCGAGATGATGAAGGTCAACGAGGCCAGCATGTCGCTGGTCGGCAAGGCGAAGGCCCGCCCCGACCAGGTCGCGAAGGTCGTGCAGAGCGCCGCGACGCTCGGCCCGGTGGCCACCTACCGCAAGGTGATGAACAAGCTCGACTCGTACACGCCGCTGGGCTACTCGCTGTGCGGCGAGGTCGTCGAGGTCGGCGAGGGCATCACCGACGTCGCCGTCGGCGACCTGGTGGCCTGCGCGGGCAACGAGCACGCGCTGCACGCCGAGCTGAACTGGGTGCCCAGGAACCTCTACGCCCGCGTGCCGGGCGGCGTGCACCCGCAGCACGCCGCGTTCGGCACCGTCGGCTCGATCGCGATGCAGGGCGTGCGCCAGGGCGAGTCGCAGCTGGGCGAGCTGGCGCTGGTCATCGGCCTCGGCCTCATCGGGCAGCTCGTGGTGCAGCTGCTCGTGGCGTCCGGTGTGCGGGTGGTCGGCGTCGACCCCGACCCGACGCGCTGCGCGCTCGCCGAGCGCCTCGGCGCGCTGGTCTGCAGCGACCCCGGCTCCGGCGTGGTCGACGCGGCGGTGGGCGAGCTCTCGAACGGCCACGGCGTCGACCAGGTCTACCTGGCCGCGGGCGGCAGCACCAACGACCCCGTCGAGCTGGCCGCCAAGCTGGCCCGCGACCGCGGCCGCGTGATCGACATCGGCAAGTGCAAGCTCGACCTGCCCTGGAACGCCTACTACGAGAAGGAACTGGACGTCCGGTTCTCCCGCTCGTACGGGCCGGGGCGCTACGACCCCGAGTACGAGCTGGACGGCCGCGACTACCCGATCGGGTACGTGCGCTGGACCGAGCGGCGCAACCTGGAGTGCTTCCTCGACCTCGTCGCGCGCGGCCGGGTCGACGTCGAGCCGCTGATCTCGCACGTCGCCGAGTTCGACACGGCCACGGAGACCTACGGGCGGCTCAAGAGCGGCGAGCTGAAGGCCGTCGCCGTGCTGTTCAGCTACCCCGGATCCGCCGATGCCGATGCCGATGCCGATCCCGACGCGGCCGTCGCACCCGTGCTGACCCCGGTGCCGACGCGGTCGATCGTCGCCAAGCCGGTCGGGCGCCCCGGCGCCCCGCTGCGCCTGGCGTTCGTGGGCGCGGGCAACTACGCGTCGTCGATGCTGCTGCCGCACCTGCAGGAGCGCGAGGACGTGGCGCTGACCCACGTGGTCACCACGTCGGCGCTGTCGGCGTCCAACGCCCAGCGCAAGTTCGGGTTCGCCACGGCCACCACCGACCTCGACGCCGTGATCGACGACCCGGACGTCGACGTCGTGTTCGTCGTGACCCGGCACAACTCGCACGCCGCGCTCACCGCGCGTGCGCTGCGCGCGGGCAAGGCCGTCTTCGTCGAGAAGCCCCTCGCGCTCGACGAGGCTGGTCTGGGCGGCGTGCTCGCCGCGGTCGAGGAGACCGGCAACGACCGGCTGCAGGTCGGGTTCAACCGGCGCTTCGCCCCGCTGCTCGGCGAGGCCCGCACCCGGCTGGGCCGCCGCGTCGCGCCCGCGACCGTCCGCTACCTGGTCAACGCGGGCCCGCTGGAGCACGGCAGCTGGTACGCCCTGAAGGACACGGAGGGCTCGCGGTTCGTCGGCGAGGGCGGGCACTTCGTGGACACGGTGAGCTGGCTGCTGGGCTGCGACCCGGAGTCGGTGTACGCCTGCGCCACGCCCGGCCAGGGCGACCTGCAGGTCAGCCTCCGCTACGCCGACGGCTCCACCGCGGTGATCACCTACGCGGCGTCTGGCGCCGCCGGGTTCCCGAAGGAGACGCTCGACCTGCTCGCCGACGGCAAGGTCCTCAAGCTGGACGACTTCCAGCGCGTGTCGGTCGTCCGCGGGCGCAAGGCGTGGACCACGCCGCGCATCCCGCTCGGCCGCGACAAGGGGCAGCGCGCCCAGCTGGACGCGTTCCTGGAGTCGGTGCGCACCGGCCGCGCGATGCCGATCTCGATCGACTCGCTGGCCGCGACGCACCGTGCGACGTTCGCGGTGGCCACGAGCCTCGCGGCGGGCGCCCCGGTGCCGGTCCACGCGCCCGTCCCGAGCCTGGACGGCGCAACGGCCTGATGGACGCGCTCTGGTACCTGCGCAGGCTCTCGCGGATGGGTCCGCGGGAGATCGGCGGTCGGGTCGTCACCGTCGCCAGGAGCAGGGCGTGGCGCGCCGAGCTGGACAGGGCCCTGCCGCCGCTGCCCTCGCCCGCGCCGACGTTCACCGCCGTGCTGCCGGACGGCGCACGGGCGGCGGTGTCGGACGAGGCCGTCGCGAGCCTGCTCGCCACGGCGGACCGCCTCATGGCGGGGAACGCGGAGTACTTCGGGGTCGAGCGGGCCGACATGGTCGCGCCGGACTGGTCGTGGGACCCCAAGACCGGGCGGCGAGCGCCCACCGACGCCTACGCGTTCGACGTGCCCTACCGCGACGAGCACGCCGTCGGCGACGTCAAGCAGCTGTGGGAGCCCTCCCGCCACCAGCACCTCACGGTGCTCGCCGCGGCCTACGCGGTGACCGGCGAGGACGCCTACGCCCACCGGGTCGCCGACCACCTGAAGTCCTGGTGGGCCGCCAACCCGCCGATGCGCGGCGTGCACTGGCTCAGCGGCATCGAGCTGGGCATCCGGCTGATGTCGTGGGTGTGGGTGCGACGGCTGCTCACGGGCTGGTCCGGCGCGGCGGAGCTCTTCGAGCGCAACGCCGAGGCCGTCCACCAGATCCACGCCCACCAGCGCTGGCTGGTGGCGTTCCCGAGCCGGGGCTCCTCGGCCAACAACCACGTCATCGCCGAGGACGCGGGTCTGCTCGCCGCGGCGTGCGCGTTCGACTGGTTCCCCGAGTCGGCGCGCTGGCGGGCCGACGCGCTGGCGTCGCTCGACCGCTCAGTTGCGGCGCCAACACGTTCCGGTCGGGGATCAACCGCGAGCTGGCGTCGGAGTACCACGGCCTCGTCCTGGAGCTGGGCCTGGCCGCGGCCGTCGAGGCGGAGCTCGCCGGGCTCGCCGTGCCCGACACCACCTGGCGGGTACTGCTGCGGATGACCGACGCGCTCGCCGCCGTCGTCGACGAGCGCCTACACCCGCCGCGGCAGGGCGACGGCGACGACGGCTACGGCCTGGTCGTCGACGGCGCCGCCACCCATCGGTGGGCCTCGTTGCTGGCCACCGGCGACGCGCTGTTCGGGCGGCGGGACTGGTGGCCGGAGGTGGTCTGCCGCCGACGTCCGCACCCCGCTGCTCGCCGGGTTGGCCGGTCGGATCGGCGCTGCCCGACGTCCGACCGGCGACGCGCCCCGCCCACTTCGCCGACGCGGGCCTCACCGTGCTGCGGGTGCCGAGGTCAGGCGCCGGCGGCGAGATCTGGTGCAGGCTCGACGGCGGGCCGCACGGCTTCGGCTCCATCGCCGCGCACGCGCACGCCGACGCGCTGTCGGTGGAGCTGCGCTGCGGCGGCGTCGACGTGCTGGCCGACCCCGGCTGCTACTGCTACCACGGCGAGCCTGCGTGGCGCGCGCTACTTCCGCTCCACGCTGGGGCACAACACGTTGGAGCTGGACGAGACGGACCAGTCAGCGTCGGGCGGGCCGTTCCTGTGGGTGCGGCACGCGACATCACGCGTGATCGTCGCCCATACCGACGGTGGCGGTGTGTCGCGCTGGATCGGCGAGCACGGCGGCTACGGCCGCCGCGGCCATCCCGGTCACCCACCGGCGCACCGTCGAGCTCGACGCGCGCGAGCGGGAGCTGCGGGTCGTCGACGAGGTGCGCACCGACCGGCACCACGCGTGCAGGCTCGCGTTCCACCTCGGCCCGGCCGTGGACGGCCGAGCTCGACGGGCGCGTGCGGCGCTGCGCTGGACCGACCGCGCCGGCGGCCGCGATCACGGCCGACGCTCGCCCTGCCCGACGCTTTACTGGCGGGTGCTACCGTGGCCAGAGCGACCCGCCGCTGGGCTGGTACTCGCCGGGCTTCGGACGCCGGGAGCCCGCCGTGACCGTCGTCGGTCGCGGGCGGATCGATCCCCGACTCCGCCCCGCTGTGCAGCATGCTCAAGCTCGATGCGTGAGCGGCGGTCGCGACGCGATGGCGGTCAAGGCGCTTACCGGAGCGCTGGCCGCGGCGCTGCTGCTGAGCGCCTGCGCGGGCACCGCGTCCGCCCCGGCTCCGCCCGCGGGCTCCGACCCGGCGGCCAACGCGGCCCTCCCGATCGGGCGCATCGCAGCCGGTGTGCGACCACACCGCGCCCGGCCCGGCCACCGCTGCCCGAGGGTGCGGTGCGCGATCGATCCCGAGGTTGACGCGGACCTCACGGCGAAGACCAAGGCGAACCCGCCGGGCACCACGTTCTGGCTCGCGCCCGGCGTGCACACGCTCGGCACCGACCAGTACGGCCAGGTGGAGCCGAAGGAGGGCGACGTCTACATCGGCGCCCCCGGCGCCGTCATCGACGGCCGAGGGCACAACCAGTTCGCGTTCATCGGCTACGGCGAAGAACGTCACGATCGCCAACCTGACCGTTCGCGGCTTCACGCCGCCGCAGGACCAAGGCGTGGTCAACCACGACTCGGCCGACGGCTGGATCGATCGAGGACAACACGATCGAGAACAACAAGGGCGCCGCGGTGATGGCCGGTGCGCACCAGAAGCTCACGGGCAACTGCCTGCGCGGCAACGGCCAGTACGGCATCAACGCCTACCAGCCCGGCAACGGGATCGTCGGCCTCGTCGTCGAGGGCAACGAGATCACCGGCAACAACGCCGACGACTGGGAGAAGCGCAACCCCGGCTGCGGCTGCAGCGGCGGCGCGAAGTTCTGGTCGGTCAACGGGGCCGACGTCCGCGGCAACTGGGTGCACGACAACACGGGCGTCGCGCTGTGGGCGGACACCAACAACAACGACTTCCTCATCGAGGGCAACGTCATCGAGAACAACGACGGCGAGGCCGTGTTCTACGAGACCAGCTACAACCTGATCATGCGCAACAACGTCGTGCGCGGAAACGCCATGGTGTCGGGGAAGACCTTCGCCGACCAAGAAGGACACGTTCCCGGAGGCGCGCCGTCTACCTCAGCGAGTCCGGCGGCGACCCGCGGCTCGAAGGCGCGCACCGACCAGATCGAGATCTACGGCAACGCGTTCGAGAACAACTGGTCGGGCATCACGGCGTGGGAGAACGCCGACCGGTTCTGCAACAGCCCGGCCAACACCTCGACCGGGGTCTGCACGCCGTTCGTGCCCGAAGCTCGACGAGTGCACCCAGCCCGGCATCGCGAAACCGCCGCTCTACGACGACTGCCGCTGGAAGACCCAGCGGGTCGACATCCACGACAACACATTCGTCGCGACCGACGCGGCGGTGGCCTGTGCGTCGAACTTCGCCTCACGCATGGCGATCCTGTCCAACTACGGCACCTATCCTGACTGGTCGCCGTACAAGGGCGACGTGATCCAACAGGCGATCACCCGTAACCAACAGGTGCGCTGGCACGACAACCATTACCAGGGACGATGGTCGTTCGTGCTCGCTGACGTCAGCCAGGTCATGCCGCAGGCCGGGTGGCAGGGGGAGCCCTACGGCCAGGACGCAGGGCAGCACATTCGCCGGTGCCGACACCGCCGCTACGTGCTGAGCGGCGGCGGACGCGAAGGAGATCGGGGGACTGAGCATGGCCGAGGAAGCCATACCGACGCGCGTCCGCCTCGCCGTGCCGATCGATATGGTCGACGACGGTGACGCGCGTGCCGAAGCTGGTCGGCGTCGCCTCGGGCTTGCTCCTGGTCAACACCTGGGGTTCAGCGGGGGCGAGCTGATCATTCCGTTCCCGCACGCCACCGGCCAGATCGTCACCATGGGCGCGCTCGTGCCGCCTTCGCGCTCGCGCTGGCGCTCAACCCGCAGGTGCGCGTGCTGCCCAACGTCTACATGGTGCTGCTGGCGGTCCTGGCCATCGTCGCGACGGCGTCGAGTCTGCGGCTGGAGTCGGGGCCGGGTCGATGCTTCCGCTGCTTTCGGCTGATCGTGTTCGTGGCCACGCTGTGGCTGCTGACCCCGTGGTGGCGGGGCGGCCTGCGGATGCCGGTGTTCCACTTGCGCGCGCTGGTCGCGGTGCTCTCCACCGTGCTCGCAGGCCTGCTCATCTCGCCCGGCAAGGCGTTCTCCGGCCCGGACGGGCGCCTGGTCGGTGCGCTGTGGCCGATCCCGCCACCCCAGGTCGGGATGTACTCCGCGGTGGCGATCGCGCTCGCCTTGATGCTGTGGCTCTACCGGAGTGTCGACGGGCGCAGCACGCTGGTGATCTGCCTTCCCGCCCCGTCCTGCTGCTGCTCAGCCACACCCGCACGCGCCGTCGCGGGCCTGGTGGCGGGGCTGCTCGTCGCCGGGCTGAGCGCGGTGCTCTCCGACGGGCGGATCCGGCGGTTCATGGGGACGATCCTCGGCACGGGCGTCGTCGTCGCGCTGCTGTTCAGCGCGGCCGTGCAGACATGGCTCGCGCGCGGGCAGGACGCCTCGCAGATCACGAGCCTGACCGGCCGGGCGAACGTCTGGGACGCGCTGCTGGCCCGCGACCGCTCGTTCGACGAGCTGCTGATCGGCGTCGGCCTCACCGACAAGTCGTTCAACGGGCTGCCGGTCGACTCCGCGTGGCTTTCGGCTACAACGAGCTGGGCCTGGTGGGTGTCGGCATCGCCGCCATGATCCTCGGCAGCCTGCTCGTCGCCGCCGCGCTGCGCCCGCCGTCGCCCGCAGCGCACGATCGCGATCTTCCTCGTCGTCTACAGCTGCGTGGCCTCCTACACCGAGGTGGGCCTCGGCGACGCCTCGCCGTACCTGCTCAACCTGTGCGTGGCCGCCTCGCTGATCGCGGTGCCCGCCGCGAACGCAGGAGGCCTGCCGAAGGGGTCGGTGACGTGAAGGTCACGGTGGTGCACAACCGGTACCGCTCGGAGCAGCCCAGCGGCGAGGATCGGGTGGTCGACCAGGAGAGCGCCCTGCTCGAGGACGCGGGCGTCGAGGTGGACCGCTTCTTCGCCCACAGCGACGACATCGAGCGGATGTCGTTGCCCGCCAAGGTCGCCGTGCCGCTGCGGGTGCCCTGGAACCCCCGCGCGCGTACCGAACTCGCGGAACGGCTGCGCGCCCGCCGTCCGGACGTCGTCCACATCCACTGCACGTTCCCGCTGCTGAGCCCGTCGGTGCTGGCAGCCTGCGCGGACGTCGGCGTGCCCGCAGTGGCGACCCTGCACAACTACACGCAGGTGTGCGCGCCGGGCACCTTCTACCGGGACGGCCGGATCTGCGCCGACTGCGCGGGCGGCTCGCCGCTGCCTGGCGTTCGGCACGGGTGCTACCGCGGCTCGCCGCTGGCGACGCTGCCGGTGGCGGTCGGCGTGGCGGCCAACCGGCGCTCGCTGGTGGAACGGCGTCGCCCGGTTCCTGTGCGTCTCGCGGTCGCAGCGTCACATCCTCGTCCAGTCCGGCATGCCTGCCGACCGCATGGCCGTGCACCACAACATCGTCTTCGACCCGGGCGTGCGGCGGACCGGCGTACCGGCGAGCACATGCTCTACCTCGGCAGGCTCACCGAGGAGAAGGGCCTCCGCACCTCATGGCGGCGTGGGATCGGCTCGTCGCGCGCGCGCGAGGCCGGTTGCCGCTCGTCATCGCGGGCTCGGGGCCGATGCAGGACGAGGTGGCCGCGTGGGCGGCCGGGCGGCGGACGTGCGGTTCCTGGGCCTGCAGACCCGTGCCCAATGCGGCGCAGGTGCTGGCCGGGGCCGCGGCGGTGGTGGCGCCTTCGGTGTGGCTGGAGACGTTCGGCCTCGTGATCGTCGAGGCGATGGCGGCGGGCGTGCCAGTGGTGGCCGCGGCGCACGGGGCGTTCGTCGAGCTCGTCGACGATGGCGTCGACCGGCCTGCTGTTCCGACCCTGCGATGCGGGGTCGCTCGCAGACGGGCTGGCCGACGTGCATGCCGACCCCGACCGAAACCGCGCGATGGGTGAGGCGGCCAGCGCCCGCTACGAGCGGGATTTCGCGCCCGGGGTCGGGCTGGAACGTCTGACGGCGGAGTATCGCGCGGCCATCGCCGGCGTGGCGTGCGCGCCGGTATAGCGTCGGAGGCCGATTCTTCAACTGGCATGTGCGCGACCCAGCCCCCTGACCCAGCCCCCTGATCCCGCAACGGGTCTCCAGAGCATGGTTGGCGGCAAGCACCGCGAACTGCTCGACGAGGCGCCCGCGCCAGCAACTCTCCAGGCGGGCGAGCGAATCCGCTTCCGCGAGTACACCGCCAGCAGTCACGAACCACAGCAGACACCCGCGTGCACCGAAAATCACGCACGCCGCGCGCCCGGCGTGTCACAAGCCGCGGCGAACCGGAGCCAGCACCGGCCACAAGACTTCCGACTACTTGCGCCTCATCCGGTAGTCGGAGAGCGTTGCCTTGAGCACATACCTCGAATACGTCAGCTGCTTCAGATCAGATACCAATCTCCTCCGAACCCCGTATGACTCCTCGCTCCTGCACGCCTTGGCAGATGCGGCACTGAGAGCCATGTACTCGTCGTCTGCGAGCTTGATCTCCGCGGCAAAGACGTTGCTTTCAAGCTGATCTACGCTTGATGCGCCTGGGATTGCGACGACGGCGGGATCGTGGATGGTCCAGGCAAGCGCGATTTGAGCGGGACTCGCGGAGTGCGCGTCCGCAATCTCGCGGAGAGTATTCAGCAACGGCTCGATTCGCGCCAGATTCTCGGGCTGGAATGACGGACTTACCGACCTAAAGCCCGCCGCTGGCCGGCTGGTCTCGTTGTATCTGCCGGACAACAGCCCATGTGCGAGTGGGCTGAAAGCGATGATTATTCGACCATGTGTGCGTGCGAATGGTATAAGCTCCCGTTCCGGTGAGCGGTCGAGCAGACTATACTCAACCTGATTGGTGAGCACTTGATCGCCCAATGCGCGGTCTGCCGCGAGCCACCGATCTAGTGAGTACTTGCTGACGCCGACCTCGCTCAAGAATCCCGCCCGCCGCAAACTGCGCATGCCACGCATGATCGCGGCGTCGGGAACGAACGGATTTGGCCAGTGCACCTGGTAGAGGTCTATACTCGCGGACTGTAGTCGAGCCATGCTTGCTTTCGCTCGCCACTTCACCATCCAGGCCGACGGCACGACAGGGAAGATCTTCGTCGCGAGAATGATCGATTCTTGATCATTGGCGGTAGTTTCGCCGAGGATCCTCTCGCTCGCTCCAGAGCTGTATATTTCAGCGGTGTCGAACAGGGTGATTCCAAGCTCGATCGCGCGTCGTATGATTGCATGCGCATCACGCCTTGAATAGGACTCGCCATAACCCCACGTTGTGGAGCCAAACTGAGCGGTCCCAAGCCCGATCTTGGAGATACGCTTGTTGTTGCCGAACTGGACATACCGCACGTACGGGAGTGTACATGCGCTTGTGAGGTTGATGGGCGGGATGAGGCGAGTCCCTGGGCGGTGAGCCAAGTGGGCGGCCCCGGCAGCGCCGTGCGGCTCGCCGCTAGTACGGGAGCCACAGGTTGTGGTGTCTAAGGTGTTGTCGCTGGTAGTGGCTGCGTTTGGCGCGGGTCTGGTGGAGTCGGCGCCAGTCTGGCCAGTGATCGGTATGGGCTCGGGGGTGATCAGGGTGGGGTCCGTGTGGCCCAGAGGGGTCGGATTTCGTTGCAGGACAGGGGAATCGGCTGTTCATGGCCGGGGGTGGTGCCCCTTCTTGGTCATCGCGTTCGGTGTGCGCGGTGACCGGAGGAATGAGGCGCTGTGGATCTTCCGGATAGCGACCCACTAAGGTTCCTGCCTGGAAGGGAGGTCGTCGTGTCGAGAATCGTCGGTCGTTTACTCCTGAGTTCAAGGGAGGAAGCGTCGAAATTGGTGGTCGGGCCCAATCGTCGTAAGTATTCGGAAGTCCCGTGGAGGGCATGCCGGGGCGCGGCGTGATTGTTCTCCGCGGTGACGCCGTGATGCGGTCGGTGGGGGTGTCAGCCGGGGTGGGGTGGCTCTGCCCAGGTGTTGCGGTCGTCGCGGGTCGCGGTCCAGGGCAGGAGCCGTTCTAGGGTCGGGCCGGTCGGGGGCTTGACGCCGGTTCGTCCGCAGGCGTCGAGGTAGGCGGTGAGGTAGGTGATGACGTTCAACCCGGCCATTTCGGCGGTGGCGGTCCAGATGCGGGCGGCATCCTCGTTGCGGGAGCCGTAGGCGCTCTTGCGGTTCATGACCGGACGGCGCAGCGCACGCTCCGCGGCGTTGTTGTCCAAGCCGATCATCGGGTAGTCGCGGTGGGCCAGCCCATCCCATTCCCGCTCCAGCGTTGCCCACCTGATACCCCCGTGGTGGTGATGCTTACCCGACCATCACAGGTCCACGCCCGGGGGGCCCGGGGTGGAGTTCCGATCGGTGTAGATCAGGCTGGCGTCGAGGATCACGTGGGTGTGCCCGGCGGCCTTGGCGGCCAGCAGCGCTCCGCGCAGCGACGGCTTCCGCGCGGCGAGCACCGTGCTGGCCTCGTCGCGGTCGTCTTAGGCGGTCGAGACGCCGATGCCGTTGTCCCGGGCCAACTGCGAGATCCGGGTGTCGTCGAACAACCAGCGCAACGCCGCACCGCCTGTTTGTCGGTGCCCAACGCGCGGGTGTCGCGCTCACCCAGCAGTTCGGCCTTCGCGTGACCGAACCGCCGGGCGATCTCGTCCGGCCCGGAGCAGAGCGACTCGACAACGGCCTCCGGCTGGTGGGAGCGCAGGTCGTCGGGTATCACCTCCAGCGAGGCGTCGTTGCCGAGATCGCCTTGCCCGCCCAGACCGACCAGACCGACCCGCAACCGGGTCATGCCAGTTGTTCTTCGGCAGCGTCGCGCCCGCGGCCCGCAACGACCTCGGTGACGGCCGCGACCTGCGAGATGGCCTCCGGCGCCGGCGCAGTGCCTGCCTGCGGGGCTGCGGCGGGGACCATCGATGCCCAACGTCCGCCCCGGACCGCCGCTGTGCACCGTGCGCCGCAATGCGCGGCTGGCCATCCAGCTGCCGAGATGGCGGTAGCAGGCGGCCCGGTCGGCCGACGACAGCGGGGCGCGCCCGATCGCGGCGACGTATGCCCAGACGTACTCCGCGAGCAGTCGCGGCGCGGGGTGGCGCCACAGGTTGGCTCGCCGTGGGTCCCACGCCGCGCACTTGGCGCGGATGCTTTGCGCCGACCCTTCGAGGCTCATGGCGTGGTGGCGGCGGAAGTAGAGCCAGTCCGGCACATGGTGGAACGGGCCGCGCAGGGCCAGCTCAGCCACCATCGTGCGATCGGAGCGGTGGTAGCTGCCCTTGGGCGGAAGCGAGCGCAGCACGGCCGAGCGCACCACGCCGTAGTCGTCGTCGCCGCCGTCGTCGAAGAGCATGCTGCGGAAGCGTTCGGGCGCGCTCGGCGAGGCGGTCGCCAGCGGGTACTTCACGGCGGCGTCACTGTGTAGGAGTCGTCGATCACGGCGGTCCAGCTGTGTGCGAGCACGACCTCGGGGCGCTCGTCGAGGGCGGCGACGCACCGCTCGATGAGGTCGCGCGCGTACAGGTCGTCGTGGGACGCGAACTTGAACAGCTCGCTGCGGGACTGGTCGAGCACGAAGGTGTGGTTGGGGAAGGCCCCGATGTTGCGTTCCTGCCGGAAGTAGCGGATGCGCTTGTCACGGGCGGCGAAGTCGCGGCAGATCTCCTCGGTCGCGTCGGTCGACGCGTTGTCCGAAATGATCAGCTCCAGGTCCTCGAACGTCTGTCCGAGCAGCGCCTCGAATTGCGGCTGCAGGTAGTCACGCCGTTGTAGACCGGAAGGCCAATGCCGAGCCGCGGCGGCCGGGTGGTGCTCATGAGTGCTCCTTGTTCTCGTGGGTTGCGCCGCGGTCGCGGCGGCGGGTCGACCCGCAGTTCCGCCCGCAGCTGGCGCCACCACCCGATCGACCCGAACAGCAAGCCGATCGCGACGCCGGAGGCGGAGCCGAACGCGCCGCCGAGAAAGGCGCCGCCCAGGCCCCCGGTGATGTCGGCGGCCAACCAGAGCAACTGCGCCTGCAGGCTGCGTCGGGCAGCGCCGCGGGCCCGCAACCCGGTAGCCGCTCCGCTGGCGAGGCCAGCGAAGGCCGCCGCGAAGGTGGCGGGCAGGATCAGGACCGACGCGGCGGGCAGAGGTCGCCGAGCAACTTCATGCCGAGGGTATCGGGAACGAGGAAAACCAGCCCCAACCCCCAGACCAGCGCTGCGAAGGCCTGGACGCCACCGAGAAGCAGACAGAACCGGGCGAGCCGCTCCGGTCGGGCCCGCGCCACCCGGGAGGCCTCCGGCACGGCGACCAGACTGAGCCCCATGAGCATGGCCAGGAACGGTGCGAGCAGCAGCTCCGCACCACGGACCGCGCCGACCGCCGCGAGGCCCGAGATCACCCCGAGACCGTAGCTGCGCAGCGGGCTCGCGCCGCTGTTGCTGACGTTCTCCGCCACGTAGCGCGGGGCGAGGTCGCGATGATCGCGGAGCCAGACGCGCACCTGATGCGGCTGGGGGACGGTGCGCGCCTGCACGCATCCGACGAAGGCGGCGACGGCCGCTGCTCCACCCCAGGCCAGTATGAAGGCGACGACGCCGCCGTCGTGCTCGACGAGTGGCGCGCAGGCACCAACGCGACTGCCCAGATCGTGTCGTTGAGGCACGCCTGCGCGCCCCGGCCTGCGGCGAAGAACCCGAATCGCCAGACGTCCTGAACCAGCAGGAATGGCATGACAGCCCCGAGCGCCACGAACGCGGCGCCGAGCGGTCCGCCGATCACCAGCCCCACGCCCAGCAGGAGCGCGCCCGTGAGGATCCCGGCGAGCACGGCGGCGCCGGTAGCCTGGCCGAGCGTCGTGCGCCACGCCGGGACGGGCACCCCGCTGTGCCGAACGACGAACGGGTCGGAGGCGATGCCCCGCGACACGTTGACGACCGCTCCGTAGGTGGCCCACGCGAGCGCGAAGATCCCGAAGTCGATCGGGCCGAGACTGCGGGCGACGACGACCCCGACCATGAGGTTCGTCAGGCTGGACACGGCCTGGTCGCCCAGTCCCCACGATACCCGTGTCGCGAGCGAGCGGACGCTCAGCGCACCGGGCTCCGCCGCCGCCGCGTCGGCGCTCGTCCCCGTGCTCATCAGCCTGGACAACCCTTCCTGCCGATGGTGGTCACCTGTCCTTCGATCGTCGTCCTCGGCACTTGCCGAACGCCTTCTGCCGTGCCGGTGACCCGTAGCTCGGCCCCGCTCCGTCAGCGGTGCGGCACAGCACACCGGTCATGAAGGAGCGACGCCAGGAACTAGCGGAGAGCCGAGTCACCCGAGATGGCACCCGGCTCGTCCACCTTGCGGAGCCATGACTCGCGCCAGTAGGCGTAGATTGCCCGAGGGCAGAACCGATGCAGGTCGCCGATGCAGGTGAAGGCCTGGATCATATGCGCATGTCGCGCAGGCGGATCATCCGACCGGTCGGCTCCTCGATGATCTTCTCGACGCGCTTGAGCACGCGACCGCGACGGCCGCAGTACGTCAACATCTCGGCGTCGAACCAGAGGCCACGGGTCTTGTTGTCCGGACCGAGCGTGGCCATGATCTCTTCTTTGCTCCTGACCTCGACCAGGTCACCCGGCTGCAAGCCCTGCAAGGAGCCCTTCGGGGACGGCCCGGTACCCCAGTAGAACGGGTACGCACGACCTTCGGCGATGCGCAGTCGCGACGGAAGTCTTCTGCTCAGCGCTTGGAACTTGTTGAACAGCAGGATGGCGAGGCCGCGCAGCACACTGAACAGCCCGAAATTCCCCGTCCGGACGTCGGAGACGTACTGCCCCATCTCGAAACGCGGCAGTGGGCCGGAAGCTCGGACCAACTCGGTCGCCGCACAGCGGTAGAGCGTGGCGCCGTCGGTGTCGGTGCCCGCGATGCAGTCCTTGCGGAGGGTTTCCTCCGTTGCGGGACCCGCTCGGCCGGGCTCGTCCCGGAGGGGGATCCCGTCGGGGCTC
Organism: uncultured Actinomycetota bacterium; assembly: GCA_963750095.1. Lineage (GTDB taxonomy): Bacteria > Actinomycetota > Actinomycetes > Mycobacteriales > Pseudonocardiaceae > Pseudonocardia. The sequence continues at coordinate 366,906 of CAVVPJ010000005.1, forward strand.
TCGAGCCACTCCTCGCGCCAGAACAGCAGGCAGTTGGCTTGACACCCGCCGTGCGCGCTGCCGTCACAGCGTGTATCCGCGAGATGGACCGTTCGATCGAGCCTGCGTATGCCCGTCCAGCTGACCGTGTCGCACGTCTTGTGCGCGATCTTGGAGACAGGGAGCTCCTGCCCGGCGAACGCCAGCATCTCGGGCATGAACGGGAGCCCGTCGATCCTCCCGTCGGCGTCCAGCGTCGCCAGGATCTCCTCGCGGCTGCGAACTCGGACGACATCGCCCGCTCGCAGGTCTTTGGGCGCGGGCTGAGCGCGCTGTGTTGTGGTCATGGCAGGAAGCCCCCCGTCTGGCACGCCGGTGCCGTCACCGTCATCACGCATACCTCGCATCTGGTCGACGTCCGCGCAGGTCCGCGTGCGCGTTCTTCACCGCGAGACCGTCGAGCGGTCGCGGTGGCCGTAGTCCGCTATGGAGGTCGTCACGGTCGGGTCGTGCGTTACTGCATTTCGGGAGGGTGACCCCACCCTGTCGGAGCACCGGGAGCGGCCGCCGTGTCACCTCCCGTTCGCGTCCTTGGCGACGTGCGCCGAGCAGGCGCACTCGCCTGTGCTGCCACCGTCATCAGCCGGGGAAGCCCGTGTAGTAGGGCATCGCTCCGGACTGAGGCCTCAACATCGTGAGCGTCCTCTCGGTGCACCGCCTGCACCCGTCCGGACGGTTCGTGGGCGCGGCGGCCGCATCGCGAAGGTGATGTATCGGCGTACCAGGCGCGGTAGCCGCGGACCTGGTACTGAACGGCCCTGAGTCGTGGAGAGACTCCTGATCTACTGCACTGTGCTGCGTGCTGAGCGGTGTTCCGGATTGATGCCAGGCAGCCACCCGATCGCCGCGTCGATAAGCAGGGCGACCGGTACCACCAGTGTCAGTGCGAAGCAGAAGCCGCCGATCGTATCCGTGGCGTAGTGGCCGACGAGCATCGTCTGGGCCCACGCCGCGACTGCGCCACTCGTCGCGCTGAGTCCCAGCACGACGGCGAGCGCGATCGAGGGGCGCCACTGGACCAAGCTGACTATCAGCAGCCCTATCACGAGGGCGAACGCTGTCGCGCCCGCCGTGTGCCCGCTCGGATAGGAGAGGTGGGGCCCGTGGATGGTGCGGTCGAACAGTGGCTTCACGAAGTTCGTCAGTGAGCCGACGACGGCCTGGCTGGCCACTGTCAGCAGTGCGAGCCGCCACCGACGGAGAGCAATGCAGACCGTGCAGATGACGGCGATGAGGGTGATCGCACCGCGTGGCTCGCCTGCCGCGTCGATCATCAAGCCGAACGGGACCGAGTCGTAGATCCCGTCGGCGAATGCTTGGATCTGGTTGTCGAGGGGCGACGCCTGTGAGGTGCCCGCGTAGTGGATGCCCAGCAGCAGGGTGGGGAAGGCGCAGAAGATCGCTGTGATGATCAACGGCAGGCGGAGGCCGAGGGGAAGCACGGGCCGGTCGAGGCCCTTAATGATCATTTCAGCCGCGGAGTTGCGGGCCTCATCACGCTGCTTCATCAGGAACTGCCCTGTCACCCGTCTGTCCGGCCGCCGGTCTTGCCGGTGCGGTGGTGGTCCCGGCCACCGGTGGCCGCCCGCCGGCGGAGCAACGAGGCAGGCGGCAACCGGTTCGCTAACTAGGAGAACGTCAGATCTCCATAGGCCGTGCCTGCGGAGAAGTCGGCATCGAGGTGCAGACCCCGCGAACCGCCCAATGTCAGTTCAGCCACCGAGCCCAGGTCCTCCAGGTCCGGCGTGACATACTCCTGCTTCACTCCACCACCATCTTCCTCGCGCCGAGATCAACAGAGACGGGCGTCTCCGCCATTGGGACGTCGACGTACCGTTGGCGATCGTTACGGCGGTGGCCCACACCGCGACCTGCGGTCGTGCTGGGCGCAAGGCCTGCGCCGCCGCCTACGGCAGCAGCTCCGACGGAGCTTGTCCAGGGCCGAGCCCTGTGTCAGGGCGCCGCGGCGCGGCGCTGACGCGACCACCACCCCGCACAGTGCGGTGCGTCCATCAGTGATCCGCCTTCCCTTGTCAACTCGCAATACCCACGCTGTGACCAACTCGCCGAAAGGACATTCCGTTGGGTCGCCAACGAGGTCCGCCCGAGCGGCGGCAGAGCGATGCGGCCATGGGATAGTCACGCCTCGGCGGTCGTGACCATCGGGCGGATCGAGGCTGAGCTTGGGTTTTCGGATGGCGGCAGCGGAGCGAGGCCGTCGGACCATGCGCCTCCGAGCGCTGGCTGCCGTGCTCGGACAGGCCGTTCGGCTGGTCTGGTCCGCGGACCGCCCCGCCCTGGCATGGTCGGTCGTGCTCCAGGTGCTGGGAGCGGCCGCCGCGCTGGGAGTGGTGGGTTCGGGGAAGCTTGCGTTCGACGCCGTGCTCGACCCTACGTTCGGCGCGGCCCACCTCGTCACCGCGATGGTCCTGCTCGCGGTGGCCACCTCGCTCGCCAGCTCGTCAGGGGTGCTGCAGGGCCAGCAGCAACGCTTGTTGGGAGAGCGGGTTGCGCAGGTCGTCTGGAACCGGATCCTCGACGTCGCGAGTCGGGTCGACCTCACGGAGTACGAGGCCTCCGGGTTCGCCACGCGCCTCGAACGGATCCAACACAACGCCGTCAACCGACCCGCGATGGTCGTGACCGGGCTGTTGAGCCTCTCCGGAAGCCTCCTGGGGGCGGTCGCGATGGGAGCCGTCATCGCAGGCACCCAGCCGATCCTCCTGCCGATCCTGCTCGCCGCCGGTCTCCCGGCCGCGCTCGTCTCGCGCCGCATCGGACGACTGGAGTTCCGCTTCGCCGAACGGATCACCCCGCTCGTACGGAGGCGCTTCTACGTCCGTCAGCTGCTGGGCGCCCGGGCCTACGGTGCGGAGCTGCGTGCCTTCGACTCGCGCGCGTGGCTACACGCGCTCCACCGCGGGCAGAACCGGCAGTTCGTCACGGCGCTCGCCGCGCACGTCCGGCGCCGTCAGGTCGCGATCCTCCTCACCATGTGTGCCGCTGGCGTCGTGCTGGTCGGGGCCCTTCTCTCCCTCGTCGCCCTGGTCCACGCCGGGAAGCTCACCCTCGCCGCGGCGGGCGCGACCGCGGTCGCGGTGCGCCTCCTCTCCAACCAGCTCACCACGGCGTTCACGGCGATGGGCACCGCGCTGGAATGCGGCCCCTTCCTGACCGACCTCGCCACGTTCACCGCCGCCGCACCACCTGAGTCTCCACCGTCCGAGCCGATGCCGTTGTCGGTGGCGGTCGAGGTCACGGACGTGTGGTTCCAGTACCCGGAGCAGCAGGTGCCCGCGCTCCGCGGCGTGGATCTGCGGATCGGCCCGGGCGAGGTGGTCGCGCTCGTGGGCGAGAACGGCTCAGGCAAGACGACGCTCGCGAAGATCGTCGCGGGGCTCTACGCGCCGGACAGCGGCGTTGTGCGCTGGGACGGCCGCATAGCCGCCGCGGTAGACGTTCGAGCGTCCGTCAGCGTTGTCCTGCAGGACTTCGTCCGCTACCAGATGTCTGTGCGCGACAACGTCGCGTTGGGCGATCCCTCCCGGTCCGCCGACGACGCGGCCGTGCTCGAGGCTCTCCGGCGTGCGGGTCTCGCGTCGATGGTGCATGTGCTCCCTGCAGGCCTCGACACGGTGCTCGGGCGGGATCTGGACGAGGGCATCGACCTCTCCGGCGGGCAGTGGCAACGCCTCGCGCTGGCCAGGGCACTGTTCCGGGACCGGCCTCTGGTCATCCTCGACGAGCCGAGCTCGGCGCTCGACCCGCGGGCGGAGGCAGAGTTGTTCCACGACGTGCGGCGGGTGCTTCGCGACCGGACGACCTTGCTGATCTCGCACCGCTTCTCGACCGTGCGCCTGGCCGACCGGATCTACGTCCTCGCAGACGGCCGTGTCGTGGAGAGCGGTTCACACGAGGAACTGGTGGCAGAGGCTGGGCACTACGCAGAGATGTACGCGCTGCAGTCGGCGGCCTACCGCTGAGCGGCGCGCAGACCCGCGAGGACCTCGTCGACGATGTCGGGGAGGAACGGCGGTCCCCACGGCACGTGTGCCTCGAGCACGGGCACCCGCTGGACCAGGTCGCCCAGCTGTTGGAACTCGGAGGCCAGCGACTGTCGTTCCACCCAGCCAGGGAGTCGGGGGAATCGCGCCAGCAACATGAGAGCGCGGGCCGGATGCAGCGTGCGCACCTCGACGTCGACGCGGTCGCGGCGTGGTTGCGGCACGAGGCAGGCCCCCAATGGCAGCCTGCCATCGGCGTGCCCTTCCGCGCGCACGGCGAGCCGTCCGTCCCCTGTCGTCCTGGTCCGCCCGGGCATCGTCGCGGCGAGGGAGCTCGCCGCCTCACGCAGCCTGGTCTCTGTGCTGCCGCAGTGCACGTCGGCGCCGCGGGACGTGAGCTCGACAGCCAGAACGTCGTCGCTGACCAGGGCGTGCCCGGCCGCGCAGAAGAGCGTCGCGATGGTCGACTTGCCCATCCCCGAGGCACCGACGAACGCGACGGCTGCGCCGTCGACACGCACAGCGCTCGCATGCAATACGAGGCTGCCGCGCAGGCGCAGATGGACGGCCAGCAGCGCTCCGGCGGCGAGCACCGGCACGACGTCGGCCCCCTCGAGCCCGATGTGGACGGTGACGTTGCGCAGAAGTGGGTCGCCGACGAACTCACACAGACCCGGGTACCGGAGGATCGTGCCGTTCCCGTCGCGGCCGACGCTGTAGAGCGCGCGGCCACCGGGCTCGGCGAGGTGGGCGAGTCGCTCGCCGGGTGGGTCCCCGTCGGGGATCCGGCGGCCCTCGCCGACCACGAGAAGCAGGTCGGCGGGCGAGTCGGCGCCCACGTCCGGGATGAGGGGGAGCGGGATCTCGCTCGCGACGACGAGGCCGTGCGCCCGGTACCGATGGATCATCGGACCGCCGTCAGACCGCAGAGGACCGCGAAGTCCGCCGCCGACGCGTCCAAGGTGCGTCCCTCGACCTCCAGCCACGAGTGCGCGCGGAACCGACCCGAGCGGTCCCTGCGGACGCCGATGCGCAGGACGGGCCGCAGGACGCGCAGCGCGTGCCCCACCAGCAGACACCGGCGCAGGCACGTGTCGCCCGCAGGCCAACGCGCGGCGACGGCAAGGCGGGCACGTACGGGGATGGCCGTCGAGCGCGGGAGGATAGGGGCCTGGGTGGAGGTCATGGCGCCGCTGTCGAGGTCGAGGCGGATGCCGAGCGACGCGCAGACCTGTGGCAACGTCATGCGGTGGAGAGCCCGCTCCAACCGGAGCAGCCGGTAGAACGCCGCCGCCACCGCAATGCCGAACCGGGCCGCGTGGACCGCTCTGCGGATCATCGACCGGCTCCGTCCGCGAGCCACGCCTGCTGGAGGAGCATCGCGGAGGCCGCGGGGGGCATGGAGGACAGCCATGCCCCCCGCAGCTCGTCCACGTCGACGACCGCGGGGTCGACGCCCGCTCCCGACCAGGTTTCGGCGAAGGCGCGTGAGCGCGTTCCGAACCGGGAGGAGTTGAAGTAGGCCTTGCTCCGCCTGCCCGCGATCTCCGCAGGCACGAGCGGTCCGCCCAGCGTACGAGTCGCGGCCGTGCGCCCCAACCACCCCCAACGACCCCCGTACCGGGCCAGCGCCGTCACGAAGCTCGGCGCGCCGAGCGGCTCGACGAGCATGCATCCTCGCGATGCCGCCACTCGCCGCCGGGTCAGGACGCCGACGCGCACCGCGCGCGGCCGGAGTGCCGCCTGCACGCTGGCGTTCCAGAGCAGCGGGCGCGCGGCCACCTCCCGGACGTGCTCCTCACGGACGGCCTCGCCGGTGGGAGGGCGCAGCCAGGAGTGCAGAGGAACACTGTGGCGCAGCATTGCCCTGCGCACGGGCGCGGGCGATGCCGCGAGCACCGCCATCCTTCGGTCGGCTGCCGTAGGACAACGCGCGCGTCGGCGCCAGACCGCGCGCAGCGCAGCAGCGCGATGGTCGCCCAGCACCTCGTCCCCGAAGTTTCCCGGTCAGCAGCGCGCCTCCGCGGCCGCCTCGGCGAGCAGCACCGTCGGACCGATCGCCGGGGATCAGCCCGGATCACCGTGGCCCCGCACCACCGGTGCCGCGAGCGGTCCGACCAGATCGACCTCGTCGGTGACGTCCCGGCACTGCCACTCCACTTCCCGACGCGCACGGCGAAGGTGTTCGATCATCGCCTCCTGCCAGCACGTCTCGTCCGCGGCGTCGTCCTCGGGATAGCGGAGGGTGAGCGCGATGGGCGCGGGAAGGCCTTCGCGGGCCGCTGTGTCGGCCGCGACGGCCAGCACAACGGAGGAGTCGCGCCCGCCGGAGAAGGCGACGACGCAGGGCGGTCTGTCCAGGGCGGGGCGGATTGCCCGGCGGAGCGCGATCAGCGGGTCCCTCACTGGTGGGGCGGGCTCATGGCTGGCAGGGTCCGTACCGCCCGGGAAGCCCGCGAGCACATCGAACGTCGAGACGACGGGCAGGCCTGTGGGGCCGAGGGGGTCATGACCCCGGACCCGGGATTGATCGAGGTCACGCCTCATGTCTCCAGCAGACCCGCTTCGGCGAGCCGGTCGACGAACCGCTGGGTGTCCACCCGGATCGTCGCGGGGTTCGCCGCGTACTCGTCGGCGATGACGGCGACGAGACCATCGAGAGTGTGCTCCTCCTTCAGCAGCTCGATGATGCGGGTACCGGTTCCGGTGACGCTGATGTACCGGGAGCTCTGAAGATCGAGCAGGATGGTCTCGCCCGGCATGGCACGGGCGGAGACGTCGGTCTGGCGCAGGCGCATGGTGTGCTCCGAGGTGACGGGAGTGGGACGCAGGCAGGGCTTTTCACGCGACCAGCTGTATCGGATCGGTTGACAGGCGCGACCAGCGTCACAGGTCCGTCACAGTGCCCTGAACGGGGCCTCGCCTTACCCGAGATCGTGAGACTGCATCTCGGTGTTACGGACGGCGTAGGGCGGCTCGTAGTGGCGCGTTACCCTTCGCGACGACGGTGAACGAGGAGGTTAACTGCCGATGGAGCGTCGCCTATGCGGCGAGGATGAGTACCCGGTGCCGCTGCTCTCCATCGCGGGGCACGGGCTGCCTGGCGCGCGGAGGAGCTTCCCGTCGGGGACGCTCGACGACGAGGCGTGGTCGACCCTGCTCGCTGCGGCCGTTGAGAACCGAGTCACGGGCCTCTTGCACATCGCGACCGGCGATGAGGTGCTACCCGCCACCGCGACTCAGCGGCAGCAGGCTCGGGCGGCACATCGCCGCATGCAGTTGCGCGTGTTGGGTCTGGAGCACCATCTCGCGGATGTCGTGGATGTACTCGAGGAGGGCGGAGTCGACGCGCGGATTCTTAAGGGCAGCGCGGTGGCGCATCTCGACTACGCGAACCCGGCCATCCGGTCCTTCATCGACCTCGATGTTCTCGTTCGGGGCGCGGACTTCGACCGTTCGGTCGAGCTGTTGACCCGCGCCGGGTTCCGGCGCACATTGGCCGAGCCTCGCCCGGGTTTTGACCGGCGGTTCGACAAAGGAACGACCTTGGTCGCGCCCGCGGGCTTCGAACTCGACCTGCACCGCACCTTTGTCCTCGGGCCGTGGGGCGCGGCCATGGATCCCGATCAGCTGTGGGATGAAGGCGAGCCCGTGCGGATCGGCGCCCGCACATTCCGTGCGCTGCGTCGCACCCATCGGTTCCTGCACGCCTGCTACCACGCGGCGCTCGGCAACTGGCCGCTCCGGCTGGCTTCGCTGCGCGACGTTGCCGAGCAGCTGCGCGCGGGCCAGGACGAGTGCGAGGTTCTCGAGGTCGCTTCGGCATGGAGGGCGCAGGCGCTCGTCGCCGCAGCGGTCGCCGACAGCAGAAGGCTGCTCGGAACCTCGGCAGCGGACGCGCTCACGGAATGGGCGGCGCGCTACCGACCCACGTACGGGAGGTCGCATGGCTGGCGCTTCACACGAGGACGGACAAGACATTCGCCGCTCAGGCACTCGCGACGCTTCCCGTGCTCGGCTGGTCTGACCGCGTCTCGTACCTCGGCGCGTTGCTGCGCCCCTCCGCCGCTTACACCGCGGGCAGGCACCGGTCGTCCCGGGAGCGGCTGGCGTACGCCCTCCGGGAGATTCGTCAGGGCGCTCGGCGCCCGGGACGCTGAGCGGCGGATCGACGAGCCAAGAGCCACGCCTCGGAGTGAGGCCGGCCTCGCCGCGGCTGGGGTCCGGGTGCCACGATGGTCGGTTCATCCCCGGTGCACTGATCGATAACGTCGCGGCGCGCTCAGCAGATAAAGGTGAGCCGGTGGTGAGGTGGGTCGTCGTCGGGGTCGGTTGGCTACCTGGCTCGGTGGTTGCACGGCCGTCGCTACATCGGGGCACCGCGGGTGCCTGCGCTAGGTAGTTGGCTTGACCAGCGGACAAGGAGTCGGATTGGAACTGAAGGAACTTTACGTCAAGCCCGTGCTGGAGGAGCTCGGGGCCGTCCACGATGTCACCGGTGGGCTTTTCGACATCGGCAGCATCATTGACCAGTTGTTCGGGGGCGGCGGAGGCCGGGCGGTCCGCCGCGGCCCGGCAGCCACTGAGCAACTGATCGGGTTCGCGGCATCCGGCGCGGTCGCGGATGCCGCAAACCGTTCCGGGGGAGTTCCTGATGACCTTCTATCGGCTGCGACGTCACGGAATCGCCTGCTCGGACCTCGGCGCCGAGATCGTGATCCTCGACCTGGAGACGTCCTTCTACTTCGCTGCCTCCGCATCGGCTGCGGTCCTCGTCAACGCTCTGATCGAGGGAGCGTCGGAGGCCGACCTCGTGGACCGGCTGCTCGCGCACTACGCGGTGAGCGCCGCGGACGCGACCGCTGACGTCGAAGCGTTCCTCGCGCAGATGCAGGGCCGCAACCTGTTGGACACGGTCACGCCATGATGAGGCGGAGCGCGGCCGGGCCCTCGGTGCTGAGCAAGCTGCGCCGTGAACCGGCGCGCCGCCATCTTGCTGAGGTTGTCGTCACCGCGGTGGTGGTCGAGGTCGCGCTGCGTCTGGTCGCCCTTCCCCGGCTGGCCGCACGCGTCGGCGCGCCCATCGACCTCGCTCGGCCGGGCCCGACGAAGCCGGTCCGATCGCCGTGCTCGACGCCGACGACGCGCTGCGGCTACGGGCCGCCCGGATCGTCATGCGCCGCTGGCCGTTCGGCGCACAGGGACCCTGTCTGCGGCAGGCGTTGGTCGCGGGACGGATGGTGCGCCATCGGCGTCCGCGCATCGCCTTGGGAGCGACCGCGACGCGCACGGCGCGCGGGCGCACGCCTGGCTGCTGGTGGAAGGCGTCGCCCTCGACCCCGACGCCGCACGCTGGACTCCGCTGCTCCGTCCGGGTCCGCATGACCGACCACCTCCTGCACGGCCTGGTCCTGCGCACCGACGTCGCCGTGCCCGGTCTGTCCGAAGCGCCCGCGGGCCGCCCGGTTGACATCGAGGTCACCCTCGTCGGGCTCCGGCACGTTCCCGACGACGCCATCGCGGAAGGCGACCGGCTGCAGGCCGTCACCTGGTGCAAGCACATGCAGACAGCACCGTCGGCCGTCCCGACGGGAGTGTGCTGCTGCGTCTGCACGGCTGTGTCGACTTCGAGGTCGACGCCGACTTGCGCGGCGTCACCGCCTGGCGGGACCCGCGCTGCGACCCGGAGCTGTACACCCTGCTCGTCGCGGGCAACCTCCTCGCGACCGTGCTGACCCTGCGCGGCGAGACCGTCCTGCACGCCAGCGCCGTCGAGCGCGACGGGAGGGCGGTCGCGTTCGTCGCCCACTCCGGCATGGGCAAGTCCACGCTCGCCGCGCTCGCCTGCGCCCGCGGCGCCCGGTTTCTCACCGACGACCTGCTCCGGTTCGAGCACCGGCCCGACGGCCGCGTGCACTGCCTGCCGGTGGCCTCGAGAATCGACTGCCAGGCCGCCGCCGAGATCCTCGGCTTCGCGCCCGACGGCGCGCACCGGGTCTCCGTCGACGAGCGGAGCGTATGGCGCCCCGAGGCCACCACACGCCCGTCAGCGGAGCTGGTGGCGGTCGTCCTGCCCCAGCTCGACCGCGGTGCCAGGAGCTCGAGATCGCCCCGCTGGGCCGCGCCGCGGCGCTCCTCAGGCTCACGGCGACGCCGCGCCTGCTGGGTTGGACCGGACGAGCGGGCAGGGCCGCTGCGTTCGCGACCTCGGGGCGCTCGTCACGGCGGTGCCGGTCCTGGCGGCCCGGGTGCCGTGGGGTCCGGTGGAACCCCCGGTGGTCGATGCGCTTCTCCGGGGCGTCGGCCTGTCGCTCGGGCCGGACCTCGGCGCGCGCCGAAGTACCCCGACGCCTGTGCCCTGAACATGGCGGCGTAGCGGCCGTCGCACGCCATCAGCGCGTCGTGGTCGCCGGACTCGACGACGCGGCCGCCGTCCAGCACATAGATGCGGTCCGCGTCGCGCACGGTCGAGAACCGGTGGGAGATCAGCAGGACCGTGCGGTCGTGCAGCACCTCGCGGAGGCTCGCGAACAGCGCCCGCTCCGCCTCGGGGTCCATGGCCGAGGTGGGCTCGTCGAGCACGACGAAGCCCGCGTCGCGGTAGACCGCGCGCGCCAGCGCGATCCGCGCTGCCACTGGCCGACGGAGAGGTCGGTCCCGCCCGGGACCAACGCGCTGAGCACGGTGTCGTAGCGGTGTGGCAGGGCACGGATGATCCCGTCCGCGCCGGTCAGTCGGGCGGCGTCGCGCACGGCCTCGTCGTCGCCGTCGATCCCGCGGCCCACCGCGATGTTGTCCCGCGCGCTCAGCTGGAAGCGCGCGAAGTCCTGGAAGATCACCGACACGTGGTCGCGCGCCGCGGCGGCGGTGGGGCCCGCGATTACGTGGCCGTCCCACTCGACCGCCCCCTCAGCGGGGTCGACGAGGCCCGCGAGGATCTTCGAGAGCGTGGTCTTGCCCGAGCCGTTCTCGCCGACCAGCGCGACGATCTCGCCGCGGCGGATCTCCAGCGACACACCGTCGAGCGCGACGCGGTCGGAGCCGGGATAGCGGTACCCGACGTCGCGCACCTCGAGCCGGGAGAACATCGGAACGGGCGGGCCGGGGTGGGCGGGCCTGTCGGGTGGGGCCGCGTCCAGGAACCGGTGCAGGTCGAGGACGAATAGCCGCGCCTCGAACAGGCTCGACGCCCCGCCCGCGAGCGTCTGTAGCCTGCTCGCGAGCAGCCGCATGGCGACGACCGCGGCCGCCGCCTGGCCGAGCCCGACGGCGCCGGTGCGCACCCGCCCCCAGGAACAGCAGCGTCAGCAGGAACCGCGCTCCGGTGGCGAGCGCGCCCGCCACCGCCAGCTTCGTGCGCGCGGCGACGAGGCACCGGGCCGCCGCGAGGTAGCTCGCGTAGCGCTGTTCCCACCGCCGCCGCACGACCGGCGCGACGGCGAAGGCGCGCACCTCCTTCGCCGTCTCCCGTTGCTGAGGACGTCGGCCAGGTGCAGCCGTTGCGCAGCTCAGTGGCGTTCTCCTCGGCGAAGGCGAACTCCCGCCTGCTGCCGAGGCGGTTCACGACGACGACCGGCAGCGCGGTCACCGCGAGCAGCGGGATCAGCACGGGGTCGACGAGGCGAGCACGACGCCGAGTCCCAGGCTCGCGGCGAGGCCCGTGGTCAGCGCGACCAGGCCGTGCACCATCGCGAGCGGCTTCGCCACGGCGTTGTGCTCGACCCTGGTGAGCAGGGTGAGGAACGCCGGAGTCTCATAGGCCGACAGCGGCACGCCTGCCGTGACGTCGAGGATGCGTCGCTCGATGTCGCGCAGCACGAGTTGGCCGAGCAGTCGCTCCAGTTGGCCCGCCGCGGCGGCCGCGGCGAGCCCGAGCACCGTGAGCGCGGCGAGCACGGCCAGCGGTACGCCGACCGGCCCGAGTCCGGCGCCGTGGCCGTCCACCAACGCGTCGAGCACCAGGGCACCGACGGCGACCTGGGCGACGGTGAGCACGACCCCCAGGAGGGACAGCGCCACCGACCCGGCGAAGACCCGCCCGCCCGCCCGCCGGACGTCGGACAGCACCGTGCGGAAGAGCCCGACGCCGTGCCGCCGGGCCGAGGCCGCCGCCGCGTGGTTGTGCAGCAGCATCGCGATGTGGTCGGCGGCCGCGGGCTCCTCGGCGGAGGCGCTCATGTCCGGGGGTCGCTCGGGCGCTACCGCGGGCCGAGCGCGCGGGGGGCGGCGTAGCGGCGGTGTCCGGGCGCGACCGGCCTTCCCCGCAGCAGGCCGTCGGTGGTGCCCGCCTCCAGGGCCTGCCGGTAGACCGGGAGCGTCGCGCGGACCGCGGCGACGGTCTGCCCCACGTCGGCGTCGGTGTGCGCGGCGGAGATCACGAACGACTGGCCGAGCACGCCGCCGAGCGTCATCTCCTGCAGGAACAGCGTCCGGTACGCCTGGGACGGGCTGGCCGTCGGCGTCGCGGGTCTCGAAGACGAGGCAGGACGGGCGGCCGATGGCCCTGACGTGCTGCTCGACGCCCGCGTCCCGGGCGGCCTCGTTGACCGCGGCGGCGAGCACCGCGCCCTGACGCTCCATCGTCGCGATCGGGTCGGTCTCCCGGTAGGCCTTGACGACCGCGCGGAATGCCGCAAGGCCGCCGGTCTCGGCGCCGTGGGTGCTGGAGAGCAGGAACACGCGCTCGCGCTCGGTGCGCAGGCCGCCGAGCTCCATCAGCTCCCGCTTGCCTGCCAGCGCGGAGATCGGGAAGCCGTTGCCCATGGCCTTGCCCCAGCACGACAGGTCGGGGGTGACGCCGTAGACGTGCTGTGCGCCGCGCTCGGACCAGCGGAAGCCGGTGATGGTCTCGTCGAACACGAGCACCGCGCCGTGCTTGTCGCACAGCGCGCGCACACCCGCGAGGTAGCCGGGGCCGGGCTCGGCGCTGGCGCTGCCCGCCTCCATGATCACGCAGGCGATCGGGGTGCTCCTCGAGCAGCGCGCGCAGGGCGTCGAGGTCGTTGTAGGTGAACCGGTGGGTCAGCTCCCGGACGGCGGTGGGCACACCCGCGTCGAGCGGGAGCGTGCCGACGAACCAGTCCTGGCCGCTGAAGAACGGCTGGGTGCTCACCGCGACGTGGTCGCGGCCGGTCGCGGCCCTCGACAGCCGCACGGCGGCCGCGGTGGCGTCCGACGCGTTCTTGGTGAACTTGACCATGTCGGCGCCGGTGACGAGCGAGAGGAAGTCCTCGGCCGCCTCCAGCTCGAGCGTGGACGGCCTGCTGAAGGACACGCCGTGGCCGATGGCGTCCCGGACGGCGGCCACGACGGGCTCGTAGGCGTGCCCGAGCGTGACCGCCCGCATGCCCATGCCGTACTCGACGAACCAGTTGCCGTCGGCGTCGCGCACGCATGCGCCGATGCCCTCGACGATGACCGGCGCCATGCCCTCGGGGAACTGGTCGGAACCCCGCGCGAACGTGTGCGCGCCGCCGGGGACGAGCTCGTGGAGGCGCCGCTGCAGCGCCTCGGAGCGCTCGAAGGAGGGTCGGCGCACGGCGGCGGTGTGGTCGTCGACCCGGATATCGCTCATCGTCACGGTGGCTCAGCCTTCGCGCTCGGGGCCGGTGATTCCCGCGATCTCTGCCTGCAAGGGGTCCCGGTCGCCGTGGCCGTTCCACAGCATCCAGGGCGGGTTGCCCGCCCGGTAGGCGGCCTCGAGCGCGGTGCGCTCCTTCACGGTGTCGGCGGGGTGCCAGAAGCCGCGGTAGCGGGTAGGCGAGCATGCCGGCCCTGCTGGGCGAGCGGGCCGCAGGCGTCGACGATGAGGTCGCCGCCGGGCGGCAGGTAGTCGAAGATCTCCGGCCGCAGCGCGAAGTACCCGCCGTTCTCCCAGAGCTGCAGCTCGGGCAGGGTGTTGATCGAGGTGATGGCGTTGCCCTCGCCGATGTTCACGCAGTGGAACGCCGACTGCGGGGGCACCGCGACCAGCGACCCGATCGCGTCGCTCGCCTTGAACGTGTCGATCATGTCGTTCAGCGGGAGGTCGGTGAGGACGTCCGCGTAGTTGGCGAGGAACATCTCCTCGTCCTGGACGAGGTGGCGCACGCGGCGCAGCCGCTCGCCGATCGGGCTGTTGAGGCCCGTGTGGACGAACGTGATGCGCCAGTCCTTGATGTCGGAGCCGAGCAGCTCGACCTTGCCGTCGCGCAGGACGAAGTCGTTCGACGCGGTCTCGGCGTAGTTGAGGAAGTAGTCCTTGATGTGCTGGGCGCCGTAGCCCAGGCAGAGGATGAACTCCTTGTGGCCGAAATGCGCGTAGTAGCGCATGACATGCCAGATGAGGGGCCTCGGTCCGACCGTCGTCATGGGTTTGGGGAGATCGGACTCGCCGGAGCGCATCCGCATCCCGTAGCCACCACAGAACAGGACGACCTTCATCCGCTAGCTCCCACCCATCGCGCCAGTGTCTTGTAGAGGCTCGCTTTGCCACCCGTTTGTGTTACCGTTAGACGGAGCGAGCATTGCGTAGAGTGACACTGTTCGGCATTAGGTGATCCTGCGGATGTCATCTGTTTCTTCACACCACATCTAGCGTTGGGATGGGGAACACAAGCTTGCCGCCCCACTCGCTGACGGAGGCGAGCTGCTCGGTGAGATCGTCGCGAGGTTCCAGGGCAGGATCAGCACGTAGTCGGGCTTGTCCTCGGCGATCCGCTCAGGCGCGAGGATCGGGATCCGGGTGCCGGGGGTGAACCGGCCGTGCTTGTAGGGGTTGCGGTCGACGGTGTACGCGAGCAGGTCGGGCCGGATGCCGCAGTAGTTGAGCAGCGTGTTGCCCTTGCCGGGGGCGCCGTAGCCGACCACCTTCTTGCCCGCGCGGCGCGCGTCGATGAGAAACGCCATGCAGGTCGTCGCGCACCCGGGAGACGGCCTCGGCGAACCCGTCGTGGCCCGCGAGCGGTGTGCAGGCCCGCCTTCTCCTCGGCGGCCAGCACGTCGCGCACGGCCTGGCTGGGCTCGCCCGCGACCTCGCTCGGCCGGGCCCACATCCGGATCGAGCCGCCGTGGGTGGGCAGGAGCTCGACGTCGACGAGCGGTGAGCCCGCCGGCGGCGAGCGCGCGCTGCGCCGGTGAGCAGCGTGTAGTACTGGAAGTGCTCGTGGTAGAACGGTGTCGAACTGCGTGCGCTCCACCAGGGTCAGCAGGTGCTGCACCTCGATCGATCACCCAGCCGTCGTCGGCGACCAGGGCGCGCAGGCCCTGGGTGAACCCGACGAGGTCGGGGATGTGGGCGTAGCACGTTGTTGGAGGCAGACGAGGTCGGCCGGGCCGTGCTCGGCACGCGACCTGCGCTGCCGGTCTCCGGGGTGAGGAACGCGGTGAGCGTCGGCACGCCCTTCTCGCGGGCGGCCTCGCCGACGTTGACCGACGGCTCGATGCCCAGGCACGCTGATGCCAGCGCTGCGACAAAATGCTGCAGCAGGTAGCCGTCGTTGCTCGGCGACCTCGACGACGAACGAGTCCCCGTCCGAGCCCGAGCCGCTCGATCGGAGGCGTAGACGAAGCGGCGCGCGTGCTCGACCCACGAGTCGGAGAACGAGGAGAAGTAGGCGTACTCGGTGAACGTCTCCTCGGGCGTGATCAGCGGAGGGATCTGCAGCGAGCAGGCAGTGCTCGCAGACCCGGACGTGCAACGGGTAGGTGGTCTCCGGCGCGCTCGACCGCGTCTGCGGTGAGGAAGAGCTCGCACGGCGGAGTGGCGCCGAGGTCGATGAAGCTCCGCAGCCGCGTCGACCACAGAGCCTGCACCTGATCGAAGGGTCGTCAGGAACGATGCGCGCTCGTTCGACGATCGTGTCCACGCTCACGGTTACCGCCTGTTGCGCGTCGCGCTGGCTGAGGGTGGCCGTGACTCAGCCGTTACGGGTCAAAGGCTGTGTCAGGTTGCGCTGACCTTGATCTGAACCTCCGTGGTGCCGGTGGCGGCCAGTGTCGCGGACACCGTGCCGCTCGCGTCGGCGGTCGCCGTGCCGGTCTTGGTGCCGCCCGTCCGGACCACGTACTTCGTGCCCGCCGTGAACCCGCTCATCGACCAGGCGACCTGCTGGCCCACCGCCGACGGCGTGATGCCGATGGTCTTGCTCGTCGCGCTGACCGAGACGGGACGGGCGGTGGCGGTGCCGCTCGCGACCGTCGCGCCCATCGGCTGCGCGGTGACGGTCAGTGAGCTCGTGGAGACCGGCAGCTTGAGCGTCGCGGCGCTCGACGACAGCGCGGTCGGGGTCGGGACGGAGACGCCGGAGAGGCGCCCGTCCGCGGTGACGACCGACAGCGCGCTGCCCGCGTCGACGGTGGCCTTGAAGGTGGGCCGGGGGCCGCCTGCGCTCGACTCGATCACCGCGTCGGACGGGGCGCCTGCCGCGCTGGTCAAGGCGAAGGCGACGGTGCTGGGCAGGGTGTTGTCGGTGAGCTTCGTCGCGGTGGAGCGATCGAGGCGGATCTTGCCGGGGGTGCCGCTGACCGTGTTGCCGGTGAACGTGATGCGGTCGGCCTCGCTGATGCTGGCCGTGTCGCCAGCAGTGCCTTTGACGGTGTTGTTCTCGAAGGTCAGGTCGACGTTGCGGCCGCCGGTCTTGGTGTACACGGGGGCGTCCTTGCCGCGGTAGGCGTAGAAGCCGTACTGGGTGGTGCCGCTCAAGGTGTTGCTCTTGGCGGCGACATCGTGGCTGCCGACGCTGAACCGCAGGCCGTACTTGTTGTTGGTGACCGTGTTGTCCGAGATCGTGTCGCCCCACGACTCGAACACCGCGATCCCGGCGCCGTTGGGGTTGTCGTGCACGTTGTTGTGCGCGATCACCGAGTCGGTGACCCCGCGGTGGATCATGATGCCGTGCACCTGGTTGTCGGACGCGTCGAGGTCGTGCGGGCCGACCCAGGGCACGAGGCCGTTGGCGTAGCTCTCGTTGTCGGTGATCGTCAGGTGGTCGCAGCGCTGCGAGCAGATGATCCCGTGGTTGCCGTTGTGGTGGGACTTGTTGCCGACGATGCGCAGGTTGTCCGAGTCGTCGTGCGGGTCGAGCCCGTAGCCCGCGTTGTGGTCGTACTCGTTGTTCGTGAAGTCCATGTCGTCGGCGTCCCACGTGTACGTGCCGAAGTAGTTGTCGTGGAACCGGCTGTTCTTCTGGAACCCGCCGACGTTCAGGGCCGTGCAGACGTCCTGATGGGTCGCGTCGCAGCCGCGGGCCTTGTACACGACGCCGTACGCCTCGGAGGCGTAGTAGCCCAGGAAGCCGAGGTCGCTGGACTCGATCGTCATCCGCGACTCGTGGTTGCCGCCCGCGTCGGCGAACGACAGGGCGCGGACGTAGGCCCTGGCCCGGTTGGTGGTCGGCGAGCCCGCGGGCAGCGTGGTGTTCGTGTCCGGCGCGTTCGCGGCCGGGTCCCACGAGGTGACGCGGGTGTGGTCGAGGTCGAGCGTGCCGTACATCGCCGTGACCGTGACGACGTCGGTCGGCAGGTTGCTCGCCGCGCTCTTCAGCCGCAGCTCGTTCACGTCGCCGCCCGCCGCCGTGCCGTGCAGCGCGAGCGTCGCGCCGTTCTCCACCTGCAGGTCCGCGTTCAGCTGCCAGACCTTGTTGGCCGGGTCGACGAGCACCAGCGGCACGCCGGGGCACAGCGCGAGGATGCTGCTCGGCGTCTGGGAGCCGGACTCGACGTAGAGGCGGTTGGACGTCGCCGCGAAGCGCACGGCGCCGCTGCACGCCGCCGCCGCGGCGGGGGACGCGCCGACGACGGTGAGCGTAGCGGCCGTCGCCGTGGCGGCCGTCGCGGCCACGATGCCGAGGGTCCATGCGGCGAGGCGGGAACGGGTCGTCACGGGCGGAGCCTCCGTCGGGGAGCGGATGAGAGTCCGACTGCTCCTCGTACGAAAGGCCCGAATCGTTGCAGGACAGCGCGCACCGGCCCGGGCGGTGATCGGCTAGATTCTCCGCTGTGACCGTGCTCCAGTCCGTGCTGTTCCTCGTCGTGGCGCCGATCGTGCTCTACGCGCTGATCGCGCTGGTGGTCGCGGCGCCACGGCTCGGCCGCAGGCCCCGCTACCGGGTGGGCCAGCCGTGGACGTTCGAACCCCTGTGGTGGACGGCGAACCCGAGGGGCGCGCAGCTGCCGCCCGTCGCGGAGCACCTGGTGAGCGGCGGAAAGGGTGGGGCACGTGGCAGCTGGTGAGCACGGACACGGCGAGCTGGCCGCCGTCGACCCCGCGGACCTGCCGTTCGGGTCGGTCGTGACGGCATCGGGCCGCGTGTCGGCCGCCGAGGTCTACCGCGACCCTTCGACCTCCGACCACCCCTTCTCTCCGGTGCAGCTCACCCGCCTCGACGAGGCGCTGACCCTGGCCAGCCGCCAGTCCGGCCTGCGCTTCAGCGTCTACCTCGGCGACCTCGGCGACGACCCGAACGCGCGGGTGTCGCAGCTGCACGACCAGCTCGAGGGCGCGTCCGAGGCCGTGCTCGTCGCGGTCAGCCCCGGCCAGCGCGTCGTCGAGGTGCTCACCGGGCCCGAGGCCCGGGTCCGGCTGCCCGACCGCAGCGCGAAGCTCGCGGTGATGAGCATGGTCGCCTCGTTCAAGGAGGGCGACCTGCTCGGCGGGCTGCTCTCGGGGCTGCGGATGCTCGCCGACCAGGCCGGGAACCGCCGCCGCACCCACTAGACCCGAATCTGAGCTGAACCGCATCGCGCCCGCGCGCGAATCGTTGGGCAGGTTGCCTGTACCGACGACGCGTTGCGAGCCCGATGCCCGGTTCCGTGCTCATCGTCGACGACCACGAGCTCGTCGGCACCTCGCTGCTGCTCAACCTGCGCAGTGAGGGCATCGACGCGCACCTCGCCTGTCGCGGGGGCGCGGAGGCCACCCTCGCCGCGGCGGCGCGGCTTCGGCCCGGCCTCGTCCTGCTCGACCTCGACCTCGGCCGGGACGCGAAGGGCAGGCCGCTGGACGGCGCCCGGCTCGTGGCGCCGCTGGTGGCGGCGGGCTGGCGGGTGCTGATCCTGTCCGGCTCGGAGGACCAGGTGCACATCGGCTCGGCGCTGGACGCGGGGGCGCTCGCGTGGGTGCCGAAGAACGCGCCGCTCCCCGCGCTGCTGGCCGCCGTGCGCGCCGCGCAGGAGGGCCGCCCTGCGATGCCCGCCGAGCGCCGCGACCGGCTCGTCGCGCTGGCCAGGCAGCGGGGCGCCGAGCGCGCCGAGATCGCCACGAAGCTCGCCAGCCTCTCCCAGCGCGAGCGGGAGGTGCTCGCCCTGCTGGCGCAGGGACGGCGGGCCCAGGCGGTGGCCGACCACTTCGTCGTCTCGCTCGCGACCGTGCGCACCCAGATCCGGGCCGTGCTGGCGAAGCTCGAGGTCTCCTCACAGCTGGAGGCGGTGGCCCTCTACCGCAGGGCAACCCGCGGGTAGGCCGCCCTTCGACCCAGCCGCCGTTGCCCCATCCGCCGTACACTGTCCACCACTGACGGGTGGGGGTAAGGGGTGCGGCAACGGGGTGCGATCACCGACATCGTCGGCGCTGCCGCGGCCTTCGTGCTGCTCGTCGTGGTGCTGAACAGCGCGGTGGTGCGCGCCGCCCCCGGCGGAGCCGACGTTCACCGTGCTCACCCTCGCGGCGGCGGCCGCGGGCGCCGCGGCCGCCATCCTGGCCGGGCTCGTCGCCCGGCTCACCGGTGACCCCCGCCCGTCCTGGATCGCCGCGGCCCTGGTGCTGTACTGCCTCGTCGTCCTGCCCTGGCCGACCGCCGTCACCGAGCTCGACGTCGTGCACCGCGCCTCGCGCCTGGTCGCCTACCTGGGCGCGCTGGTCGTGCTCCTGCTCGCCATCCGCCCGCCGCGGCTGCTCAGGGCGTGGGGGGCGTGGGCGCTGGTCGTCGCGACGGCGCTGCTGGTGCTCGTCGTCCTCGGCCTCCCCGAGAGCGCGGCGATGCGGTGGATCGTCGACGGGCCGGTGGTCACCGTGGTCGTGCTCGGCGGGTGGACGGCCGCGGCCGCCGCGTTCGTCGCCGACGGCTACCGCCGTGCCAGCCGCCCGCGCCTGCGCCTCGGGCTCGGCCTGGTCGTGCTCGCCGCTGGCCAGCTCTACCGGGTGGCCGCGGGCGTGGACACAACATCGGCCGATCTCGCGTTCGCCGCGCTGCGCCTCACCGGGCTGGTCATCGTGCTCGTCGCGCTCGCCCAGCTCGCCCTGCTCGCGCTGCGCTCGGTGGAGACGGCCCAGTGGCGGCAGCAGGAGGAGCTCACCGTCGCCGCGCTGCACATGGAGCGGGCGCAGGAGGCCGCGGCCGAGCGCGACCACGAGCTGCGCAACGGGCTCGCGGGCCTTGCGGGGATCACCCATCTGCTCTCGGCCGACACCGGTTCGCAGGAGCACGACCGGCTCAAGCACGCGGTGCTCGCCGAGCTCGGCCGCCTGCACGCCATCCTGGACGGGGGCGCGCTCGCCGAGCCCCCCGACGTCGACTACGCCGTCGAGCCGGTGCTCGCGGGGCTGGTGGCGCTGCGCCCGCACGGCACGGTCACGCTCTCGGCCGCGCCCGACCTCCAGGCGCGCGGCGACCCGGCGGTGCTGGCGCAGATCGTCACGAACCTCCTGGTCAACTGCGAACGGCACGCGCCCGGCGCGCCCGTCACCGTCACCGCGCGGCGCAGCGACGGGTTCGTCACCGTCGAGGTGCGCGACGAGGGTCCCGGCCTGCCGCCCGAGGGGGTCCGCAGGCAGGCGACGCCGGGCTCGGGGCTGGGTCTGCCGATCAGCAGGCGGCTCGCGACGACCCAGGGCGGGCTGCTGACGCTGCGCACCGTGACCGAGCCGAGCGGTTGCCTCGCCACGCTCAGCGTGCCTTCAGCAGGAGTTGGGCAAGATAACGTACCGGTGACCGACGGCGACCTACCCCACGTCTCTCACCGAACTTGATTATTCCCCTCACAGCTACACGTCGCATACTGTGCACCGGCGGCTCCCTGGAGCCACCGGACGGACGGAAGGAGGGACGACCACATGGGCGACATGACGTCGGGCTCCAACGGTGGACCGGCCCGCCGCGGACGGCAAGGCAAGATCGGCTCGTCGGTGCTCACGCCGCCTGTCGGCATCCCCGCGGTGCCGAGCCAGCGCGCGGCGAACGACACCCCGACGGCGCCGCCCGTCGCCCCGCCGAAGCCGCCGGAGGTGGTCGTCGACCCGTGCGTCTGTGGCCACGCCCGCGCGGCCCACGAGCACTACCGGCGCGGCACCGACTGCGGAGCGTGCGGAGGGCAGGACTGCGCCGAGTTCCGCCGCGAAGGAGGCTCCTTCCGCAGGACCCTGCGTCGGATGGGCCTGACGCCCTAGCTGCCCGAACCGCCGCGCCGCGCCGCGAGCCGGTCCAGCGCCAACGCGCCGCCGCACACGACCACGACGGCGGTGCAGAACCCGCCCACGATGTCGGTGGGGTAGTGCAGGTTCGCCGCGACCATCGCCGCACCGACCCCGCCCCCGACCACGACGGCCGCCGCGACCAGCATCACCAGCGCCCCTCCGGTGCGCGGCCGCACGAGGCTGATCGCCAGCAGCGCCGCGACCAGGCCCAGCGACGTGGCGCCGCCCGTATGCCCGCTGGGGAACGCGAAGCCACCCTCGATCGTCCGGCCCAGCGCGGGCTTGAGCAGCGTCGTGCACACGCCGGTGAGCCCCGGCCCGAGCACCGCGAGCACCGCGAGCCTGCGCCTGCCCAGCAGCACGCAGGTCGCCGACAACGCGAACGCCAGCACGACCACCGAAGCGGGCGAGCCCAGCTGCACCCCGCGGTACACCAGCCACAGGTGCGCCGTCCCGAGCGGGTCGATGACGGCGTCGAGCCGCGTGTCGACGGCGCCCGCGCTCGAGGTGCCCGCGAAACGCACCGCCAGCACCGTGAACACGACGGCGGCCGCGGCCACCGCCCCCGCCACCGGCCGCCGCAGCGGTCGGGGGACAAGGACGGGCGGGGCGGTGGCGGCGGTCATCCCCACCCAGGCTACCGACCCGTGCGTGGAAAGCACGGCTCTGGCGATGCTTTCCGCGCACGAGCGGCGTCAGCCGCGATCGAACTCCCGCGCGGCCAGCGCACGCACGATGCCCGCCCGGCCCTCCGACACGAGCCTGCGCAGCGCGGGCGGGTGGGAGTCGTCGGCCAGCCACGCGTCGGCCGCGTCCACCGTCGGCTTCTCCACCGCCCACGACGGGAACAGCCCCATCACGACCGACTGCGCACGCTCGCTCGTCCGCCGCGCCCACACCCGGGCGACCTCGGCGAAGTACCGCTCGACGTACGGCGCGAGCAGCGCGCGCTGGCCCGGGTGCGAGAACCCGCCGATGATCGCCTCCTGGACGGCGTTGGGCAGGTCGTCGTCGTGCACGGCCCGCTGCCACGCCCGCTCCTTGGCCTCGGCCGTCGGGACCAGCGCCCGTGCCCGCTCGGCCTGGCGCACCCCGGTTGACGTCGGGTCGCGCCGCGCCTCGGCGTCGATGTCGACCTCGCTCGCCGCGCCGTTCGCCACGAGCGCCTGCAGCAGCCGCCAACGCAGGTCGGTGTCGACGATCAGCCCCGGCGGCACCGCCACGTCCAGCAGCCAGCCCTGGATGCTCGCGATGACCCCGGGAGGCAGCACGCAGCCGCCGAGCGCGTTGACGACGGCGAGCTGCGCGTCGGAGCCGGGGATCACGGTGTCCAGCCGGAACCGCAGCGCGTCGACCAGCAGCGGCCAGCCCCGCTCGGCCGCCCACTCCGGGTCGGCGTAGGACGCCACGGCCGTCTGGGCCTGCAGCATCAGGCGCTGCACCACGCCCACCTCGGACTCGCCGGACAGGCCGCCCGCGACGAGCGCGGCGAAGTCGCGCGCCTTCAGCTCGGCCTCGCGGGTCATCTCCCACGCCGCCGACCAGCACAGCGTGCGCGGCAGCGGCTCGGAGATGTCGCCGATGCGGTCCACCAGCGTGGCCAGCGAGCCGGGGTCGAGCCGCAGCGCGCAGTAGGTGAGGTCGTCGTCGTTGACCAGCACCAGCTTGCCGCGCGCGACGCCCACGAGCTCCGGCACCGGGGTGCGCTCGCCCTCGACGTCCACCTCCACCCGGTGGGTGCGCACGAGCCTGCCCCCAGAACCGTCGCCTGCGTCGTCGTAGATCCCCACCGCGATCCGGTGGGTGCGCAGCTCGCCCGCGCCCGGCCGCGCCCCGCCCTGCACGACCTCGAAGCGGGTGAACGCGCCCTCGGCGTCGAGGTCGAACGAGGGCCGCAGCATGTTGAGCCCGGTGGTGCGCAGCCACTGCTCGCCCCACCCGGAAAGGTCCCGGCCCGAGGCCTGCTCCAACGCCCCGATCAGGTCGTCGAACGTGGCGTTGCCCCACGCGTGCGCCGCGAAGTAGGCGCGCAGCCCGGCCAGGAAGGGCTCGAGCCCGACGTAGGCGACCAGCTGCTTGAGCACCGAGGCGCCCTTGGCATAGGTGATCCCGTCGAAGTTGACCTCGACGGCCTCCAGGTCCGGGATGTCGGCGGCCACGGGATGGGTGGAGGGCAGCTGGTCCTGCCGGTAGGCCCAGCCCTTCTCGACGTTCGCGAAGGTGGTCCACGCCTCCGTGTACTCGGTGGCTCCCGCGAGGCACAGCACCGACGCGAACGTCGCGAACGACTCGTTGAGCCACAGGTCGTCCCACCACGCCATGGTGACCAGGTCGCCGAACCACATGTGCGCCATCTCGTGGGCCAAGGTCTCGGCGCGCCGCTCGTACACCGGCCGGGTGACGCGGGACCGGAACACGTAGTCCTCGAGGAACGTGACCGCGCCCGCGTTCTCCATCGCGCCCGCGTTGAACTCCGGCACGAACAGCTGGTCGTACTTGCCGAACGGGTAGCGCACCCCGAAGTTGCGGTGGAAGAACCCGAAGGCCTGCTTGGTCTCGGTGAACAGGCGCTCGGCGTCCATGTGGTCGGCGAGCGACGCCCGGCAGTAGAGGCCGAGCGGGATGTCGCCGCCGTCATCGGCGTAGGTGTCGTGCCACGAGGCGTAGGGACCGGCGACCAGCGCCACCAGGTAGGTCGAGAGGATCTCGGTGGTCGCGAAGCGGTGCACGGTGGCGCCGCCCTCGCCCTCGGTGGTCTCCGCGACCACGGCGTTGGACACCACCGCCCAGTCGGCCGGTGCCGTCACCGTGATCGTGTAGCGGGCCTTGAGGTCGGGCTGGTCGAAGCAGGCGAACATGCGCTTGCAGTCGGCCGTCTCGAACTGGGAGTAGAGGTAGACCTTGCCGTCGACAGGGTCGACGAACCGGTGCAGGCCCTCGCCGGTGTTCATGTACCGGCCGAGCGCCGCCACGCGCAGCTCGTTCTCGGCGGCGAGGTCGGGCAGCGCGATGCCGTCGTCCTCGCGGTAGCCGGAGACGTCGAGCGGCTTGCCGTTGAGGGTGGCGGAGTGGACCTGGGCGCCCACGAAGTCGATCCAGCTCGACGCGCCCGGCTCGCGGCAGGCGAAGCGGACCGTGACGTCGGTGGCGAACGTGGTGTCGCCGGGCAGAGCTTTTCCTTGTGAGAGCCCGCCGCCGTCCGTCAGGTCCAGCACGACGGTGTAGTCGGCTACCTGGAGCAGCGCGGCCCGCGCCTGCGCATCGGCACGGGTGAGGTTGGGCGGGGCCATGTGGAGGACAACCCTTCGTCGGTGAGTGCGGCCCGATCCAACCACGCTGCCCCGACGGAGTGCCTCTGGAATGCCTGGCTCCCGGTAGGGGTTGCCGTGGACATGGCTTCCTCAGACAAGGCCCCGGCCCGCGTCGACTTCTGGTTCGACCCGCTCTGCCCGTGGGCGTGGATCACGTCCCGCTGGATGCTCGAGGTGCGCAAGGTCCGCGACGTGGACCTCCGCTGGAACGTGATGAGCCTGGTCATGCTCAACGAGGGCCGCGACGTCAGCGAGGAGTACCGGACACGGCTGGACGCGGGCCGCGGTCCCAGCCGGGTCGCCACGGCGGCCGAGATCGAGGTGGGCAACGAGGTTCTCGAGGCGCTCTACACCGCGATGGGCACGCGCATCCACAACGAGGGCAACAAGGACTTCGACGTCGTCATCAAGGAGTCGCTCGCCGAGCTGGGGCTCCCCGCCTCGCTCGCCGACGCCGCCCACGCCGACGCCTACGACGCCCCGCTGCGGGCGAGCCACGACCGGGGCATGGAGCCGGTCGGCACCGACGTCGGCACCCCGACCGTCCACGTCGACGGCGTGGCGTTCTTCGGGCCCGTGCTCGCGCGGATCCCCCGCGGCGAAGAGGCGGGCACCGTGTTCGACGGCGCACGCCTCCTCGCGGGCTTCCCGCACTTCTACGAGCTCAAGCGCACCCGCACGGAGCGCCCGAACTTCGACTAGGCCGTGTCCACGGGACACGGCCTGGCGGCCCGCTCAGCTGCGCGCGATCACCGTGTCGCGCAGCACGCCCGTCTCCATCTCCATCTCGCGCAGCCGGTGCTTGACCAGGTCGCCGATGCTCACCACGCCGACCACCTGCCCGTTGTCCACCACGGGCAGGTGGCGGTGGCGGCCGACGGTCATCGTGGCCATGGCCCGCGCCACGGACTCGTCGGAGGTGCACGTGCGCACCTGGCGGGTCATCACCTCGGTCACCTCGAGCGAGAGCGTCGCGGCCCCGTGGCGGCCGAGGGCCAGCACGATGTCGCGCTCGGAGACGATCCCGGCGATCGTGTCGTGCGCGTCCAGCACCAACAGTGCCCCGACCCGGGCCCGACCGAGCTCGTGGACGACGTCGTTCACGGTCTTCCAGAGGCGGATCGAGTGCACGGTGCGGCCCTTGGTCTCCAAGATGTCCGCGATCCTCATCGGTGGCTCCTTTGCCCGGTTGCGGCAGTGGCTCAGCGGTCGGCGCTGCTAGTAACGATGGTGCTCGCAACGGCGGTCCTGCGCCAGGCCAACCCGATCAGCGAGAGCGCGCCGAGGGCAAAGACCGTGTTCCCCGCCAGGTCGACCGCGGGGGCGACGGGCACGACGGGCGTCTCGGGGAAGGCGTGCCAGGCGTAGGTGGCGAGGCCCGCGGCCGCCGCGGCGAGGGTGTGGCGCGGGGTCCACGCAGCGCGGACCGCCCAGCGGGCCGCCATGACGGCCAGCGCGCCCTCGACCACGACCGCGACGACGACCCCCAGTCCGCGGAGCGGCGCCAGCTCCAGCAGCACGCCCGCGACGAGCACGCCGAGCCCGACCGCCCACACCGCGGGCACGGCTCCGGGCCGCCCGGAACGGCGGGGGAGCCGCAGCGCGGCCGCCGTGGCCAGCGCGGCGACCACGATGACGGCGACGAACTGGGCGGGCGTGGCCCGGAACGGGTCGCTCGCCATCTGGAACACGGTGTTCGCCGCGAGTCCCACGACGAAGAGCACCGCCGTGACGGCGAGCCCTGGCCTTCCCAGCCACGGCGTCGCGCGCCGGTCGCGCGTGCACAGCTCCGCCATCACGATCGGGACGGTCGTGCTGCCGATCGCGTGCAGGCTCAGCACGAACAGCGTCCACGGCACCGCGATGCCCAGCCACGGCACGTACCCGACGCTGAGCAGGTCCGCCCCGACGTAGTGCGGGTTGAACAGCGACTGGGTGGCGACGCCCTCCTCGAGGAGCCCGTACGCGACGCCCATGAGGAGCATCGTCGGCACGCCGCGGCCCACGCGGCGGGTGACCTCGCGGATGAGCAGTGCGCCGCCCCCGTACAGGGGGGCGAGCAGCACCAGCGCGCCGAGCAGGGTGATCGGGAGGTTGCCGAGCAGGAACTCGGCGACGAGCGGGGCCAGGAGGAACAGCCCGACCGCGGGGGCGATGCGACGCAGGAGGAACATGAGCCGAGCGTCGCTCCTGCCGGTGGGCCGCGCGTAGGTCGAACCGTCGGACCCGGCCGTGACGGATGTCCTGGTGACCGTCACCACGTGCGCGTTTCAGGCTGCTCTCAGTGGTCCTGGCTACGCTGTGGGGTCGGATTTCGAGGCTTGCGAGGAGACGGATGACCGACCCCGGGGGCGAGCCCCTCCGCATCGGCAACCGATACCGCCTGGAGGAGCAGATCGGCATCGGCGCGATGGGCGCCGTCTGGCGTGCCACCGACGAGCTGCTCAACCGGCCGGTCGCGGTCAAGGAGCTGCTCGCCGTGGCGCCCGGCACGAGCGCCGAGGAGGTCGAGGAGTCGCGGCAGCGCATCCTGCGCGAGGGCCGCATCGGCGCGCGCCTGCAGCATGCGCACGTCATCAGCATGTTCGACGTGGTCGTGCACGAGGAGCGGCCGTGGCTGGTGATGGAGTACCTGCCGTCGGACTCCCTGGCCACGGTCGTCCGGCAGAAGGGCCCGCTGCCGCCCGTGCAGGTCGCCGCGATCGGCCGTGACGTGGCCGACGGCCTCGCAGCGGCGCACATCGCCGGGGTCGTGCACCGCGACGTCAAGCCGGGCAACGTGCTGATCGGCTCCGACGGAAGGGTCAAGCTCACCGACTTCGGGGTGTCCCGCGCGGTCGACGACGTGCAGCTCACCCGCACCGGCCTGATCGCGGGCACGCCCGCATTCCTCGCGCCGGAGATCGCACAGGGCCGCACCCCGACGGCCGCCTCGGACGTGTTCGCGCTGGGCGCCACGCTCTACGCGGCCGTGGAGGGCACACCCCCGTTCGGGCTGGACGACAACGCGTACGCCCTGCTGCACAAGGTCGCCACCGCGGCGCCAACCCCGCCGCAGCACGCGGGCCCCCTCGCCCCGGTCCTCCAGCGGCTGTTGGCGGTCGACCCGGCCGCGCGCCCGTCCGCCGCGCAGGCCCGCGAACTGCTCGGCGTCGTGGCGGCCGGGCAGGAGGTCGCCCAGGCGCCCGCGGCGCCGAACCCCACGCGGGCCTTCGCGCCGGTGGCCGCCTCGCACCCGTCGACCCGCCCCGACCTCGTCGTGCCGCCCGCCCCGCCGCCCGCCCCCCGCCGCCGTCGCCGGACGCCGCTCGTGCTCGCGGCGGTGCTGGCCGTGCTGGTGCTCGGCGGTGGGGCGGCGGCGCTCGCGCTCAGCCGCGGCGGGCAGGCCCCGGCGGCCACCCCGGCCGTCGCGGCCGCGCCCACGTCGACGTCCGCCCCGGCGCCGACGACCACGGTGGCGGCTCCCACCACCACCGTCAGCGGCACGCCGTCGGCCACGGCCGCGCCGAACGGCGAGGACCCGGTGGCCTTCCTGCAGCGCTACTACGCCCTGCTGCCCGACAACCCGGACGCGGCGTTCGCGCTGCTCTCTCCGAACGCGCAGCAGCAGTCGGGCGGCCGCGCCGGATTCACGAACTTCTACGCGAGCCTGGCCCAGGTCAGCCTGGAGAACCCGCAGAGGACCGGCGACAACACGGTCAGCGCCCGCGTCCGCTTCGTCAAGAAAGACGGCACGACCTCCAACGAGGCATACCGCTTCGTCATGACCACCAGCAACGGAACGATGCTGATGGACCGCTTCGCCCACTAGGCCGTCTGCTCCACCGGGTCCGACAGGTGGCCGCTGACCCATGCCACGACCTCACGGACGAACACCGCGCGGTTGTCCACGCCGTGCACCTCGTGCCCCTCGTCGTCGAAGAGCAGGAAACCGGGGGAGGCGCCGCGCTCGCGCAGGGCGGCGACCACCTGCTCGGCCTCGACCAGCGGCACGTTCGTGTCGTACGCGCCGTGCACGACCAGCAGCGGCGCCGCGATCTTGTCTACCTGGTGGATGGGTGACAGGGCGCGCAGCAGCTCGGCGTCGGCCGCGGGGTCGCCGTACTTCGTGGTGGCCGCGGCCGCGATCCAGGGCTCGGTGGCGGCGTAGAACGTGGCGAAGTCGGAGATGCCGCACACGTCGACGCCGACGGCGAAGAGCTCGGGGAACCGGGCCAACGCCGCCAGGGTGAGGTAGCCGCCGTAGGAGCGGCCCGCCACCCCCACGCGCGCCGGGTCGGCCAGCTCCGCCTCGACGAGGAACGACACCGCCGCGCGGACGTCGGTGATCGCGACGAACCGCCGCGCGAGGTCGTCGGCGGCGGCGAAGGTGCGCCCGTAGCCGCCCGAACCCCGCACGTTGGGGGCGAACACCGCCACGCCGCTGGCCAGCAGCGCCTGGAACAGCGGCTGGTAGACGGGCCGCTCCTGGGCCTCGGGGCCGCCGTGCAGCCACAGCAGCGTCGGCAGCGGGCCGAGCGCGCCGCGGGGCCGGAAGAGCCAGCCTTGCAGCGCGAGCCCGTCCTCGGCGCGGAACGCGTGCAGGGTCGGCGCGGCGTCCTCGTCGAGGTCGGCGTCCTCCTCCGGCTCGGCGGGCAGCAGGGGCGTCGGCGCGCCCGGGTGGTCGAGCGCGAGGTGCGACACCCGCGGCGGCACGGTGGGGCCTTCGGTGCCGAGCAGCAGCCCGTCGCCCGCCCGGGTGAACGCCAGGCCGGTGACGACCTCGCCCTCCGGCGCCGCGAGCGGCTCGACGTGGCCGGAGCGCAGGTCCAGCAGCTCGGTCTCGCTGCGCCCGTCGACGTTCCACACGAGCGCGGCGCGGGCGCCCGCCGGGTCGAGCGCGACCATGTCGAGGTCGTGGTCGGCGCGCTCGGCGATGGGGAACACCGTCGACACGCCCGAAGTGCCGCGCAAGGTGACGGCGAGCAGCGCGGCCCGCTCGCGCCCGGCGTCGGTGTGGACGTAGAGCTGGCGGCCGGTGACGCCGAACCGGGCGTCGGCGATCAGCGCCTCGCCGCCGGGGATGAGCTCGGTGCGCCGCCCCGTGCGCAGGTCCACCAGCTCGAGGTGCCGAGCGCCGCGCCGCCCCAGCCGCACCACGGCGCGGCGCCCGTCGCCCGAGACCGCGCACACCCGCGCGGCAGGCCCCGCCGCGAGCACCGTGGACGTGCCGTCGCGGACGTCGACCAGGCATGCCTGTCCGTCGCCGCTGCCTTCGGGGAAGACCGTGAGCCCGACCTGGCGGCCGGTCGGGGACCAGGAGCCGAGGGTGGCGGCCGCGGCGCCAGGCGCGAGGTCGCGCACCTCGCCCGTGGCCGGGTCGACGAGGTGCACGCCGGTGCGCTCGCCCCCGTGCGGCGCCACCTGCAGCGCGATCCACGCGCCGTCCGGCGACCAGGCCAGCGCCGTCACGTCGGCGAGATCGGACAGCGGCTGGTCCGGCTCCGCGACCTTCCCGGGGGACAGCTCGGCCAACCAGGCGCGGGGACGGCCGTCGGCGTCGGCGATCCAGGCGAGGCGCGTCCCGTCAGGGGACGGCGCGGGCGCGGCATGCGACGTCGGCCCGCGTCGGGCGGCGAGCCGTTCGGTGAACGCGGACAACCCAGTCAATCCCTCAGATCCCCCTCTCCTGCAGCCACATCTCCAGCAGCGCAACCTGCCACAGTGCGTTCGAGCCCAGGTTGGTGCGCTGGGTGTTGGGGTCGGCGAGCATGGCATCCAGCCAGTCGCGGCGCACCAGACCCCTGGCCTTGGCCACCGGTGCGTCGACGGCGTCGCGCACGCGTTCCAGGAACGCGCCCTCGAGGTGGCGGATCGCAGGCACGGGGAAGTACCCCTTCGGCCGGTCGATCACCGCGTCCGGCACGACGCCGCGGGCCGCCTCCTTGAGCACACCCTTCCCGCCGTGGGCGAGCTTGAGCGCGGGCGGGCAGGCGGCGGCCAGCTCGACCAGCTCGTGGTCCAGGAACGGGACGCGCGCTTCCAGCCCCCAGGCCATCGTCATGTTGTCGACCCGTTTGACCGGGTCGTCCACCAGCATAATCGTCGAGTCGATGCGCAGCGCGGCGTCGAGCGTGTCGTCCGCGCCCGGCATCGCGAAGTGCTCGGCGACGAACGCCCGGCTCGGGTCTTCCGGCAGGAGCCACTCGGGCTCGAGGATGGTCGCGAGGTCCTCGTGCGGGCGGTCGGTGAAGACCTTCGCGTAGGCGGCGACGCCCCGCGCCCTCGGCACGCCCGCCAGCGGCGGGTACCAGCTGTAGCCCGCGAACACCTCGTCGGCGCCCTGCCCGGACTGCACGACCTTGACCGACTTCGCGACCTCCTCGGAGAGCAGGTGGAACGCGACGCAGTCGTGGCTGACCATCGGCTCGGCCATCGCCGTGATGGCGTGGTCGACGGCGGGGAGCATGCGGTCGGGGTCGACGAGGATCTGTTGGTGGTCGGTGCCGAAGGTTTCAGCGACAAGGGCCGAGTACTCGAACTCGTCGCCGCTCTCGCCCGCGGTGGCGTGGAAGCCCACGCTGAACGTCTTGAGGCCGGTCTGACCCTCGTCGGCGAGCAGCGCCACGACCAGCGACGAGTCGAGCCCACCGGAGAGCAGCACCCCCACCGGCACGTCGGCGACCATGCGACGGCGCACCGCCACCCGCAGCGCCTCCAGCACGGCGTCGCGCCAGTCGCGGGCCCTCATGCCGCGGTCCTGGGCCCTGCGGACGTGCTCGGGCCGCCAGTAGACGTGCTCCGAGCCGCCGCCGTCGGGGCGGATCGTGCGGACCGTGGCCGGGGGGAGCTTGCGCACGCCTGCGAGGATCGTGCGCGGCGCGGGGACGACGGAGTGGAACGTCATGTAGTGGTGCAGCGCGACCGGGTCGACGGACGTGTCGACGTCGCCGCCCTCCAGCAGGGCGGGCAGCGCGCTGGCGAACCGGATGCGGCCCGGCGTCTCGGTGAGGTAGAGCGGCTTGATGCCGAGGCGGTCGCGGCCGAGGGTGAGCACGCCCGTGTCGCGCTCGGCGACGGCGAACGCGAACATGCCCAGGAACCGCTCGACGCAGGCGGCACCCCAGCGGTGGTAGGCCTTGAGCAGCACCTCGGTGTCGGAGTGGGAGAAGAAGCGGTAGCCCGCGCCCTCCAGCTCGGCGCGCAGCTCGCGGTAGTTGTAGATGCAGCCGTTGAACACCGCGGCGAGGCCCAGCTCGGCGTCGACCATCGGCTGGCCGCCGCGCTCGGACAAGTCGATGATCTTGAGACGGCGATGGCCCAGCGCGGTGGAGCCCGCGGCGTGCACGCCCGAGCCGTCCGGCCCTCGACGGTGCATGGCCTCGGTGATGCGGGCGACGGCCGCGACGTCAGGCACGCCGCCGTCGAGCCGGATCTCGCCTGCGATCCCGCACATCGGCGCCTCCCCGTCGTCTCCCGGTACCCGCAGTGGACAGGGCGGCGGGCCGCCGCGCAAGACCCGTCGCGTTACAGCAGACTGGGGCGGGTGCTGGGTGTCGTGTTCCGTCCGCAGCTTCCGCCCGAGCGGCTCCGTGAGGTGGCGATGGCCGCCGAGGAGGCGGGGGTCGCGCAGCTGTGGCTGTGGGAGGACTCGTTCTTCGAGGGCGGCATCGCCACCGCGGCCGCGGCGCTGGCGTGGACGTCGCGGATCCAGGTGGGTGTCGGCCTCCTGCCGGTGCCCTTGCGCAACCCCGCGCTGGCCGCGATGGAGATCGCCTCGGTGGCCAGGATGTTCCCCGGCCGGTTCCTTCCCGGCCTCGGCCACGGGGTGCCGCAGTGGATGGCGCAGGCCGGGGCGGCCGTCGCGTCGCCGATGACGCTGCTGCGGGAGTACGCCGCGGCCGTCCAGGCCCTGCTGCGCGGCGAGCGGGTGAGCGCCGACGGGCGTTACGTCCGGTTGGACGGGGTGGCGCTGACCTGGCCGCCGTCCTCCGTGCCGCCGCTGTTGGTCGGCGGGCACGGGCCCAAGACGGTCCGGCTGGCAGGCGAGCTCGCCGACGGCCTGCTGCTCGCGTCGTACGCCACGCTCGACCACGTGCGCGGGGCCCGCGCGCTGGTCGACGAGGCGCGGGCGGGCCGCCCGTTCCAGGTGGTGCTCAACCTGGAGGTCGACGACCTCGGCGCGGTCGGCGACCGCGTGGCCGCGGCCCGGTCGGCGGGCGTCGACGTCGTCGTCCTGGAGCCGCCGGCGGCCGCCCCCGACCCGGAGCCCCTCGTCGCCGCCCTCGCCCGTCTCTGAGCCTCGGTCAGGTCACCCGGCCCGCCGGGCCTCACTCAGCCCCGCCCGCTCCAGCGCCGCCCGCCCCAACCCCCGTCCGCCCCAACCCGCATGCTCGGCCCGCCTGCTGCGGCCCCGCCCGGCCCGACCGGCTTGGTACGCCTGGCCCGGCACGCTCGACCCGGCCCCCTCGCCCCCTCCCGGCTCGGCCCGTGCCCCGCTCGGCACAGCCCTTGCCCATGATCGCCGGCTCGGTGCGGAAAGCGGCCAGATGTGTCCGCTTCTGCGCCGAGCTGGTGATCAGGGTGCGGGCCCGCACTCCCGGCCATCCGGGCTCGGCCTGCCCCAGCCCCGCGCCCACCTCGGCCCGCCCGCCCCCGCCCAGCCCATGATCGCCGGCTCGGTGCGGAAAGCGGCCAGATGTGTCCGCTTCTGCGCCGAGCTGGCGATCACGGCAGGCTCCCCGGCCAGGCGGGACACCGGGCCGGGGAGGCGCGTGGGGATGGGCAGGCTACGGCGCGGCGGACGGCGACGTGGTCGGTGCGGCGGACGCGGGAATCCTGGCTGCTGCGGCCGCCCCGGCGGCGGTGCCTGCTGCCGGGTCGGTGGCGACGCCTGCGGAGCCGGTGCCTCCGACGCTCGCGGGGCTGGCGCCTGCGACGCCCGCCGGGCCGCTGGCGGTGGCGGTGGCGGTGGCCGCGGGGTCGGTGCCGGGCGGCGAGGCCGCGGCGGGCGCCGTCGGCGCGGCCGCGGCGGGGGTGGCGGCGGGCGGCGGGGTCGGCGCCACGGCGGGGGTGGCCGGGTTGGCCTTGGCCGCCGCGTCGGCCGGGGTGGCCGGGTTGGCCGGGTTGGTCTTGGCCGCCGCGTCGGCCGGGGTGGCCGCGCCGGTCAGGGCCGGGCAGCCGAGGTTGCCCCACGAGTCGTTCAGCCGGGCCACGAGGAACCCGTGCAGGTCCGCCGCGACACCCGGGTCGGGGGAAGGGGCGGCCGAGGTCAGCGCCTCGTCGAGGGCCAGCCGCGGCACGGCGACCGTGGCGAGGTTGGTGCAGTACGCGGCGCCGGTGTCGGTGGCCCTGTTGACCGGCCGTTGGTCGACGCCTGCGCGGTACAGGTTCGTCTTGGCGATGTTCGTCGCCCCGTTGGCCTGGGCCATCGGGTCGTTCGGCGGCACGAGGGCGACCGGTGCGCGCTGGTCGGCCGCGGCCTGCAGCTCGTTGAGGGCCAGCGCGGGGCTTGGCGCGCCGCCCGCCGAGAGGTCGGGCGCGGTCGGCGGTCGGCAGCCCAGCACCGGGTCGAGCTTGTTGTCCACCAGCCCGTTGTCGGACGCGTTCGTCAACACGGTCGCCCCCGGCAGGGCGGCCCGGTTCGCGGCCGAGAACTGGGCGGTGCGCCCGTCGGACGTGGCGAGGTACTCGGTGGGCAGGTTGTCGCTCTGGTCCTGGTCGACCACCCCGAAGTCGCGGGTGGTCGGGCAGGGCTGGCCGTCCTTGCCGGTGCCGAGCGCCGGGACCGCGAGCTTGCCCGCCCGGATGGCGGCGTTGGCGGCGGCGAAGAACCGGGGCGCGCCGCAGTAGGCGAACTGGCCGAACGGGGAGCCCGGCGTGCCGTTGACGCAGCCGTCCGAGGCCCGGTAGCGCAACGTCATGAAGCCACGGCGGAGGTGGCGGTGCCGCAGCGTGAGGTCGTTGGCCTGGAAGCCGAACCACACCCCGACGACGGCGCCGCGCGGCAGGGTGGGCCGGACGGGCGCGACCGCGGGCCGCGTCCCTTCGTCGATCACGAGCGGGTGGTAGACCGAGACCTTGCCGGTGGCGGGGTCGAGGATCGCCGCCTCGACGAACGCGGACTGGTCGGTGTTCGCCTCGTGGCAGGCGCCCGCGCGCGGGTCGGAGGCGACGAACCGGTAGGGCGTGGCCAGGCCAGCGGCCGAGAGCGGCGCGGGCGGCACGACCAGCGTGCAGTTCGGGTTCGGATCGGCGTTGGCGGGCGGTGGCGCGGGGGCCGGGGTGGGCGTCGTGGTGCCGCCGCGTCCCCGTCGGTGGCGGCCCGCGAGGTACGCGGACGTCGACACCGACGCGCCGCGCATCCCGCCGTGCCCGCCCGGATGGGCCGAGGCGAAGACGGGAACGAGCGCGCCGATCGTCAGTGCGGCGCAGGCGGCCGCCGCGGCCCCGAGGAGGAGCTTGGCCCGTGCGCGGGGGGTTCGGTGGCGGCGTGGTCGGGATCCAGACATGGAGACCTCAATGCGACATTCTGTGGCGGGGGAGCGACATTGCGTCGACGTCGGACGGTAGTGAGCCCGGGGCCCGGGCGTGGCCGAATCTGAGAACGGGGGTTGCCTCGGAGGTGTTCAGTGCGCGCAACCCAGCGGCCAATGACATCGGCTGGTCCGAACGTCGGATCCGGCGTTGCGGCGGACGACGGAGCCCGCTCTCAGGTGCCAGAGGCGGCAAATCGCCCAGAGGTCCCAGACGGTCACGGTGGGTGCTGCCGGGGACCCGGCCGGGGCGTGTGCGACCATAGAACCTAGGCGTGCAGACTGTGCACAAGGAAGGATGTATGGCCGAGCCATCGAGGAATGCGGGGTCGCAGACGCTCGACCGCGGCCTGCGTGCGCTGGAGATCGTGTCGGCGTCCGTCACGGGGCTCACGGTGCAGGACGTGGCCGACCGCCTCGGCGTGCACCGCACGATCGCCCACCGGTTGCTCGCCACGCTGGCCGACCACCGCCTCGTCGTCCGCACGGGGGACGGGCGCTTCCACGCGGGCGGGGGGCTGACCGCGCTGGCCCAAGGGGTGCAGAGCACGTTGCGCGCGGTGGCGGTGCCGGTCATGCGCGAGCTGGCCGACGAGCTGGAGTCCACGGTCGCGCTCCTCGTGCGCGAGGGCGACGAGGCGGTCGCGGTCGCCGTCGTCCCCCCGACGATGGCCACCTACCACCTCGCGTTCCGTACGGGCAGCAGGCACCCGCTGGGCCGCGGGTCGGCGGGCATCTGCCTGCTCGCGGGCCTTCCGCCGCGGGAGGGGGAGCGGTCGGAGGTCACGAGGGCCCGCGAGCAGGGTTTCGCCGCGAGCAAGGGCGAGGTCGAGCCCAACGCGCACGGCCTCGCGGTGCTGCTGCACCACACGGGCGAGGCCCCGATCGCCTGCCTGAACCTCATCACCTACCGCGACGACGTCATGGCCCGCGCCGTCTCCCCGATGCTCGCGGGCGCCGCCAAGATCGACGCCGAGCTGGGCTGAACCCGCGCCGGGTTCCGGTAACCGCAGCAGGGTGACACCGCTGTGACTCAGTCGGAGCGGTGTCACGCTGCTGCAAAGACCCGGCGACCCTCAGGCGGTCTGCAACGCCGGGTCGGCGAGCCCGCGCAGGTCGGCCCGCGCGCCCTCCCGAGCCGCGCGGATGACCACGAGGCTCACCACGAACGTCGCCGCGACGAAGACCGCCACCGCCGCGAAGCCGCCGCCCACCGCCAGGCCCGCGGCGACCAGCGGTGAGACGCCGCCGCCGAGCGTCGAGGCGATCTGGTAGCCCAGCGAGGCGCCGGTGTAGCGGTGCTCGGTGTCGAACATCTCCGCGATGAACGCCGCCGACGGGCCGTAGATCGCCGCCTGGACGACCGGCATGCCGAGGATCATGCCGAGGTACAGCAGTGCCGTGGAGCCGTCGGCGATCATCCAGAAGATCGGGTAGGCCGCGACGATGCCGAGCACGGCCCCCGCGGTCATCACCCGGCGCCTGCCGAGCCGGTCGGAGAGGTGCGCGTAGAACGCCAGGCCGCCGACCTGCAGCACCGAGCCGACCGCGAAGGCCACGAGCACCGACGGGCGGCTGTGGTGGCCCACGGTGGTGCCCAGCGTCAGCGCGTAGGACGCGAGCAGACCCTGCAGCGCGAAGCTCGCCAGCGTGCCGAAGGCGGCGAGCGCGACCGCGCGCCGGTGGCCGCGCAGCACCGCGACGATCGGCGCCTCGCGCCGCTCCTGCTCCTCCGCGCGCGCCTGCATCTGCGCGAACAGCGGCGACTCGCTCATCCGCAGCCGGATCCGCAGGCCGACCGCCACCAGCACCGCGCTGACGAGGAACGGAACCCGCCAGCCCCAGGACAGGAACTCCGCGTCGGGCATCGCGCCGAACAGCGCCAGCACCAGCGAGGCGACGACGGCGCCGCTCGGCGCCCCCATGTTGACGAACGCGGCGACGAGCCCCCGACGGCCGCCGGACGCGGCCTCGACGGACAGGCTGGCCGAGCCGCCCCAGTCGCCGCCGACCGCGATGCCCTGCACGACCCGCAGGACGACCAGCAACACCGGCGCGAGCACGCCGACCTGGGCGTACGTGGGCAGCAGGCCGATGAGCGTCGTCGCCGCGCCCATCATCGCCATCGTGATCAGCAGCATCCGCCTGCGACCCAGCCGGTCGCCGAAGTGGCCGAAGCACCGTGCCCAGCGCGGGCGGGATGGCGCTGAAGAACACCTTGGCGAACACCAGGCTCGCGGCCGAGGTGTAGAGCAGGAAGTCGTAGTACTCGATCGTCGTCCCGAAGTAGCTGGAGAGGACGACGCGACGGACCTGACGACGGTCCGGGGTGTCGGTGGCCATGAGCCCTCCCGTGTGCGAAGTTTGAATGTCTCAGTGCGGAATTCGCACAACTGTGAGTGACGGCCCGCGGGGGTGTTAACGGTGCGGCACCTCACAGGCCTTGCCCCTTGACCGCCATGCTCACGACAGCGTTCACTTATCGCACAGTACATCGCAACTATCGCACCGGAGACCGACATGACCTACACCAGCGTCTGGTCCGACCTCCGCGAGGTCGAGTTCAGCCAGGGCTTCCTCCAGGCGGGCCCGTACCGCACCCGCTACCTGCACGCGGGCGACGCGACCAAGCCCACGCTCCTGATGCTGCACGGCATCACCGGCCACGCCGAGGCCTACGTGCGGAACCTGCGGTCACACGCCCGCCACTTCGACTGCTGGGCGATCGACTTCATCGGCCACGGCTACAGCGCCAAGCCCGACCACCCGCTGGAGATCCCGCACTACATCGACCAGGTGCTCGCCGTGCTGGACGCGATCGGCGCGGAGAAGGCGTCGTTCACCGGCGAGTCGCTCGGCGGCTGGGTGACCGCCCGGTTCGCGCAGCTGCACCCGGAGCGCGTCGAGCGCATCGTGCTCAACACGATGGGCGGCACGATGGCCAACCCCAAGGTCATGGAGCGGCTCTACACGCTCTCGATGGAGGCCGCGAAGGACCCGAGCTGGGAGCGCGTGAAGGCCCGGCTGGAGTGGCTGATGGCCGACCCGACGATGGTCACCGACGACCTCGTCCGCACCCGGCAGGCGATCTTCGAGCAGCCCGGCTGGCTCGCCGCGTGCGAGGCCAACATGGCGCTGCAGAACCCCGAGATCCGCCGCCGCAACATGCTCACCGACGCCGACCTCGCGGCGATCACCGCGCCCGCGCTCGTGCTGTGGACCACCAAGGACCCCTCGGGGCCGGTCGACGAGGCGCGGCGCATCGCGTCGCTGATCCCGAACGCCCGGCTCGCGGTGATGGACAACTGCGGGCACTGGCCGCAGTACGAGGACACCGAGACCTTCGACGCCCTGCACCTCGACTTCCTGCTCGATCGCTGAGACCACCCGGAGACCACCATGGACACCACCGACGTTCTGATCCTCGGCGCGGGCCCTGTCGGGCTCACGCTGGCCAACCTCCTCGGCGGCTACGGCGTGCGCACGACCGTGGTCGAGCAGGGCGCCGCGCTGATCGACTTCCCGCGCGGCGTCGGCCTCGACGACGAGGCCCTGCGCACCTTCCAGACGACGGGCGTCGTCGACCGGGTGCTGCCGCACACCACCCCGCAGCACATCATGCGGATGGTGAACGGCACCGGACAGGTGCTCGCCGAGATCGCCCCGCCCGCCCAGGACTACGGCTGGTCGCGGCGCAACGCGTTCATCCAGCCGCTGGTCGACCGCGAGCTCCTGGCCGCGCTGGACCGCTTCCCGCACGTCGACGTCCGGTTCGCGCACCGATCCATCGGCTACACCGACGACCGCGACGGCGTGACCGTCACCGTCGAGGACGCGGCCGGGGTGCAGGAGCCGATCCGGGCGCGCTACCTCGTCGGCTGCGACGGCGGCCGCAGCGCCACCCGGCGCAGCATGGACGTCACGTTCGAGGGCGCCACGTCGCCGACGCGCTGGCTCGTGGTCGACGTCCGCAACGACCCGCTCGGCACCCCCAACGCCTACCTCGGCGCCGACCCGCAGCGCCCCTTCGTCTCCATCGGCCTTCCGCACGGCATCCGCCGGTTCGAGTTCATGGTGTTCGACCACGAGACCGACGAGCAGGTGGCCGACCCGAACTTCGTGCACGCGGTGCTCGCCAAGCACGTGCCCGACCCGGAGACGCTCGACTACATCCGCCAGCGCGTCTACACCCACAACGCCCGCATCGCGGGGAGCTTCCGCAAGGGCCACGTGCTCATCGCGGGCGACGCCGCGCACCTCATGCCGGTCTGGCAGGGGCAGGGCTACAACTCCGGTGTCCGCGACGCCACCAACCTGGCCTGGAAGCTCGCCGCCGTGGTGCGCGGCGTCGCCGGGGACCGGCTGCTGTCCACGTACGACACCGAGCGCCGCGACCACGCCCAGGCGATGATCAACCTGTCGGTCGCCGTCGGGCGCATCCTGTCGCCGACCAACAGGGCCGTGGCCCGCGCCCGCGACGTCGTCGCCAAGGCGCTCACCCTCGCGCCGCCGATGAAGCGCTACATCGCCGAGATGCGCTTCAAGCCGAAGCCGCGCTTCCACGCGGGCGCACTCGTGCCCGCCGAGGGGCCCGCAGCCGAGGCCGATCCCGTCGGGTGCATGTTCCCGCAGCCCGTCGTCACGACGCGGGACGGCGAGGAGATCCTGCTCGACGAGGCCCTCGGCCCCTGGTTCTCGGTGCTGGTGTGGGGCAACGACCCGCGCGCCGTCTTCGCGGGCGAGGCGCTGGAGACCCTGCGACGGCTGGGGGTGCGGCTGGTGAGCGTGCGCCCGTCGCCGCAGCTGCACTGGGAGCCGCGGCCGGACGGCGGCCCGACCGACACGGCACCCGTCCTCGCCACCGACCCCGTCACCGTGGTCGGCGACACCACCGGCCGCCTCAAGGCCTGGTTCGACGCCCACCCCGTCGGCTTCGTCGTGGTCCGGCCTGACCGCTACGTCGCGGCCGCCGCCCTCGCCCAACACGCCCCGCGCGTCACCGCTCAGCTGGCCGCCGCGCTCGACCTCGTCGCTGCGTCCGCCGCGCCGGTCGCCGCAGTCGCCGACCTTGCCGCCACCCCCACCGAGACCGGAGCCTCCGATGTCCCTCGCCCTCTGCTGCCTGTCGCACAGCCCGCTGCTGGAGCTGTCGCGGCCCTCGCCTGAGCTCGCCGCCGACGTCGAGGGCGCCTTCGCCGCGGCCCGCGCGTTCGTCGCCGACTTCGACCCCGAGCTGGTGGTCGTGTTCGCGCCCGACCACTACAACGGGTTCTTCTACGAGCTGATGCCGCCCTACTGCGTCGGCCTTGAGGCCACCTCGATCGGCGACTACGGCACCACGCCGGGCCCGCTCCCGGTTCCGCGCGACATCGCGCGCGGCGCCGCCGAGGCCGCCCTCGACGCGGGCGTCGACCTGGCCGTCTCGCTGCGGATGGAGGTCGACCACGGCGCCGTGCAGCCGCTGGAGATCCTCCTCGGCGACGCCGCGGCCGTCCCGGTCGTCCCGGTGTTCGTGAACTCGGTGTCGCCGCCGTTCGCGCCGATGGCCCGCGTCCGCGCGCTCGGCGAGGCGCTCGGGCATTACCTGGGCGGGCTGGACAAGCGGGTGCTGCTGGTCGGCTCCGGCGGCCTGTCGCACGAGCCGCCGGTGCCGATGCTCGACGCGGCACCGCCCGCCGTCGCCGAGGGCCTCATCGCGGGCAGGCACCCGACGGCCGCCGCCCGCGACGCCCGTCAGCAACGGGTGGTCGCCGCGGCCCGCGCGTTCGCCGCGGGGGAGGGCAACCTCAAGCCGCTCAACCCCGCGTGGGACCGCGCCTTCCTCGACCAGGTCGAGGCGGGCGACCTCGACGCGATCGCCGCCTACAGCAACGCCTCGATCAGCGAGCTGGGCGGCAACTCCGGCCACGAGGTGCGCAACTGGCTGGCCGCCTACGCCGCCCTGTCCACGGCAGGCCCCTACAAGGTGGGCTACCGCTACTACCGGCCGATCCCAGAGTTCATCGCGGGCTTCGCGGTGACCACAGCCGCCCCCAGCTGAGGTCGCGCGGCCCGGCGGCCGAGTTCACTTCGCAGAGGTTCCGGTGTCCTCGCACAGGTTCGACCATGTGCGACGACGCCCGAAGATGTGCGAAGTCACCGCGCGAGATGGCGCTCCACCGCCCGCGTCACGCGGACACGGTCGCCGGTCGCGAGGAGGTCGAGGAACGCGCCGCGCAGCACCGCGAGCGTGAGCGTGCGGCCGACCTCGTCGTCCTCGGGAGGGAAGCCCGCGAGCAGGGCCAGCCAGTCGTCCACGGTCTGCCGTGCGAAGCCCGACCAGGCGCCGTCCGGCTCGATCAGCGAGCGGGCGTAGGCCTCCGTCCACAGCGCGAGGACCCGGCCGTGCTCGGGCGCGGCGAGCCAGCGCCACAGCGCCGCCGCGGCCTCGGCGAGCGTGCCCTGCGCCCGGCGGACCTCGTCCAACAGCGCCAGCTCGTCCGCGCGCGCCCTCGCCAGCAACGCCCGGACGAGGCCGTCCTTCGAGCCGAAGAGGTAGAGCAGCACCCGCGGGCTCGACCCGACCGCCTCGGCCAACGGCCGCAGTGACATCCCGACCAGGCCGTGCTCCTGCGCGTGCCGGCAGGCGCGCTCGAGCAGCTCGTCCCTGCGCACGGACCCGGTCACGCCTGCTAGTGCGGTGGCCACAAACGTTGCCGGGGTGATCGCGTGATCCAGACGGCGAGTCGCAAGGCGCCGCCTGAAGCTCATACCGGGCGTATTCGCGAAGGCGGCGCCGCTGCGAGTCGTCGTCTGGGCGCGCGAGGACCCGGTGAACGTTTGTGGCCGCCGCACTAGCCTACTGAAACACTCGTTTCAGTGGAGGCGGTGGCATGGGCGCGACGACGATCCGCGAGGTCGGGATGCCCGGCGACCTGGGCTGGGTCGTCATGTCGCACGGCGAGCAGTACGCCGCCGAGTTCGGGTGGGACACGAGCTTCGAGGCCTTGGTCGCGCGGATCGTCGCCGACTACGCGGCCGGTCACGACCCCCGACGCGAGGCGGCGTGGATCGCCGAGCACGCCGGGCGGCGTGTCGGCTGCGTGTTCTGCGTGCGCAAGGACGACGCGACCGCGCAGCTGCGCATCCTGCTCGTCACGCGGGCCGGGCGCGGGCTGGGCCTGGGGCGCAGGCTCGTCGACGAGGTCGTCGCCTTCGCCACGGCCGCGGGCTACCGGCGGCTGGTGCTGTGGACCAACGACCCGCTGGCCGCCGCCCGCCACATCTACCTCGCCGCCGGGTTCCGGCTGGTGGACGAGGAGCGCCACCACAGCTTCGGCGCGGACATGGTCGGCCAGAACTACGAGCTGGAGCTGTCGGCGTCCCGCGATCACTGAGTCGTACTGTCCAGCCGTGACCGAGGCGGCGGGCGGGTGGCGGGCGCGGACGCGGTGGGCGCACAGCGGGGCGGCTCCGCTGCGCGCGTTCGTCCGCACGGAGTCGGCCAGCGCCGTCGTCCTGGTCGCCGGGGTGGCGGTCGCGCTCGCGTGGGTCAACCTCGATGCGGCCTCGTACGAGGCCGTGTGGCAGATGCGCCTGGCGCTGCGCCTCGGCGACCTCGAGTTCGGACAGGACCTGCGCGAGTGGGTCAACGCCGGGCTGATGACGCTGTTCTTCCTCGTCGTCGGTCTGGAGGCGCGGCGCGAGTTCGACCTCGGCGACCTCCGCGAACGACGGCGGTTCGTGCTGCCGCTCGCCGCGGGGGTCGTCGGCATGGCGATCCCGATCGGCATCTTCCTCGCGGTCAACCACGGCCAGCCGAGCGCGCACGGCTGGGGCGTCGCGATGTCGACCGACACCGCCCTCGCCCTCGGGCTGCTCGCCATCCTCGGCCGCGACGTGCCGGACAAGGTGCGCCTGTTCGTGCTCACGATCTTCGTGGTCGACGACCTCGCCGCGCTTCTCGTCATCGCCGTCGCGTACAGCGACCGGATCGTCGTGCTGCCGCTGTGTCTCGCCGCGGCCGTGTTCGCGCTGTTCGTCGTGGCGTCGGCCCGCGGCATGCGCCGCCGCTCCTTCTACGCGGCCGTCGGCATCGTGCTCTGGCTCGCGCTGGAGGCGAGCGGCGTCGACCCCGTCGTCGCCGGGCTGGCGATCGGGCTGGCCGCTCCCGCCTACACCCCGAGCCGCAGCGAGCTGGAGGAGGCCACCGGGCAGGTGCGGCTGTTCCGCGAGCAGCCGACGCCCGAGCTGGTGCGGGCCGCCGCCGCGAGCCTCGCCTCGACCCTCTCTCCGAACGCGCGCCTGCAGAGCTTCTACCACCCGTGGACGAGCTTCGTGATCGTTCCGCTGTTCGCGCTCGCCAACGCCGGGGTGGTGCTGAGCGCCGACGAGCTCGCCCACGCGTACACGACCCCGGTGACGCTCGGTGTGCTGCTGGGCTACGTGGTCGGCAAGCCGGTGGCGGTGGTGCTCACGTCCTGGGTGGTCACCCGCGTCAGCCGCGGTCGGATCCGGCCCCCGGTCGGCTGGGCGGCGGTGCTGGGCAGCGGCACGATCGCGGGGATCGGGTTCACCGTGACACTCCTCATCGCCACGCGCGCGTTCCAGGGCGCCGAGCTCGACCAGGCGAAGGTGGGGGCGCTCTCGGCGGTGGTCGTCTCGGCGGCGGTGACGTGGGTGGTCTTCCGGCGTCACCGCGCTCCTGCCGCCCGCCCGCCGGGCACGGGCCGTCATCGGGGACCTGACGTTGATCCAGGACCTCGTCCCCGAGGTCGACCAGGCCCACGACCACATCCGCGGCCCCGCCGCC
The DNA here is from genome assembly GCA_963750095.1 of uncultured Actinomycetota bacterium. Lineage (GTDB taxonomy): Bacteria > Actinomycetota > Actinomycetes > Mycobacteriales > Pseudonocardiaceae > Pseudonocardia. The sequence goes on from CAVVPJ010000005.1 coordinate 410,954, forward strand.
GCCCCGATCACGGTGATCGAGTTCGGGGACTTCGAGTGCCCCTACTGCGGCCAGGCCGAGCCGGTCGTGCGCGAGCTGCTCGCCGACGTGAACGTCCGGTACGTGTGGCGGCACCTGCCGCTCGTCGACGTCCACCCGCGCGCGCAGCTGGCCGCAGAGGCCGCGGAGGCGGCCGCCGCGCAGGGCGCCTTCTGGGAGATGCACGACGTGCTGCTCGCGCATCAGGACGAGCTCACGCCCGTCGCCCTGGTGCGGTACGCGGGCGAGCTCGGACTCGACGTCGAGCGTTTCCGCGACGACCTGCGCGGCCACGTCTACGAGGCCCGCGTGGCCCAGGACGTGGAGTCGGCGGACGTCAGCGGGGTCTCCGGCACGCCGACGTTCTTCGTCAACGGGCAGCGCCACCACGGTGCCTACGACGTGGAGACGCTCCGTGCGACGATCCGCACCGCGTACGCGCAGGTCCAGGCCGCGCGGGGACGTTGACCAGACGCTGAGCGCCACGGATCTGCTCGTCGCAGATCCGTGGCTCACTCGGGCAGGCTAGAAGTAGCCGCCGACCGTGTTGGAGTTGACGCTCAGCGACACTGCCCCGTTCGACGCCACGGCCTGGGCGCGCACGTAGAGCTCGTCGTGGTGGTCGGTCCAGCTGTCGTCCTCGTTGACGACGCTGCGCGACACCCGCGCCGACCGGCCGAAGTGCAGGCCGTCGGCCGCCGCGTACAGGTTGGCGGCCGGGTAGCGGTACTGCGTGTCGTCGCTGACGGGGTCGTCGCCCATCAGCGTCAGCCGCACGGTGTAGCCGTGGTTGATGGCGTCCTGGGCGGCTGCCATGCTCATCGGGAACACGCCGTCCACGGGGATCCAGTAGGCGTTGCTGCCTCCCCCCTCGGCTACGACGCCGAGCGTGGCGTGCGCGCCGGTCGCCGCCTGGGCGGGAACGACCGCGACGCCGAGCGCGACGCCTCCGGCGATGACGCCGACGGTGGCGGTGCGGGCGATGGTCCGGATGCTGATCTTCATCGTGACTCCTTGGTCGGATTCGGTGATGACGACCATCGTCCGAGCGGCCGGGCGCGGGCAGCAGACCTGCGGCGGAGAGGTCCCGGTCCGCTGTCGGTGCCCGTTTCTGTCACCTCATGGTCAGGTCCGCGACCCGCTCAGGTCTCCACGAAGAGTGCGCCCGCCAGGCAGGCGACCGCCTACCCTCTCGCGACTTCGCGGACGGAGGTCCACATTCCGTGGTCGTTCCGGCACGGTCGGTGTCGCGTGCTAACGGCGGAGACGTCAAAGACGAGTCCCGGGTGAGCGCCAGGTCCCCTCCGTGGCGCTCACCCGGTCGAGGTGGTGCCCCGCCGCGACCCGAAACTGTGCCCGCCCTGAACCAAGCAGGGCGGGCACAGCCGGTCGTGCATGGCAAACCGGCTACGCCCAGACTCCCCTCCGAGACTGGACGCAGCCCGGCTTGGCGCAAGTCAACTCGTGTGACCTTGCAACGACCTTGCAGAGCGGCGTCGCGCCGGGAAGGGGGAACCGTGGTCGGCGCCGGACGGGCCGCGCTCGGGGCGGTGCTCGTCGTCGTGCTGGTGGCCGTTGCCGCGGCGTGCTCGTCGAGCCGCCGCCCCGGACCCGGCACCGAGCGGCACCCGCTGCCCCGCCTGCCCGAGCTGGGCGCCGTGGCGTTGCCCACCGGGTTCGTCGGCTACGACAAGCCGACCGCGCCGTTCGCCTCCCGCAACACCGTGCACGTCGACAGCGCGTTCTTCGAGTTCGGCGCCTCGAACGACCTGGGTGGCAACCACCACTGCCGCGCCCAGGTGACGGTCTCGCGGTACGACCCGCAGCTGGCCGCGCCGACCGCGCACGTCGCGGAGCTGGGCACGAAGCTGTGTGACTCCGCTTGGTTCGCCACCCAGTTCGCCGACGGCTGGCGGCGGCCCGACCCGGCCGACCCCGGCCTGTGGACGCTCGATGTCGCCTACACGGAGGTCGGGTGGTTCGGCACGTCGCAGGTGCCCGCCGTCGGCGTGCTCCGCTTCGACCCCGCCCGTGGCGTGGTCGTCGGGCTGTGGGCGAAGGCGGACGTCTACGCGTCGGACGAGGCGGTGGCCGTGGCGCGGGGCGTCGCCGCCTCGATCGGATAGGGCGTCAGCGCGCGGCGAGGTGGTCCGCGCGCCGACGCAGCATGACGACGGCCGTTCCCAGCAGCATGAGGACATGGCCGAGGACCATCAGCCCGTTCGCGCTGACCACACCGAGCCAGTAGAACGGGAACACCACGGCGAACGCGGCGTACATCATGGCGGTCATCTCGACGGTCCCCACCCCGGTGCGACCCGGTAGGCCATCCACAACGCCATCCCGGCCGCCATCGTGGTGGCCATCAGGAGCGTGTGCACCTCGGCTCCGCCATGGTGGACGAGGCGCATCGACACCGGTCCGAGCACGACCGTGCCGACGCCCATCGCGGCGAGCATCTGCAGGTAGTCCACGACGAAGTCACGGCTGGTCAGCGCGGCGCGCCACGTGGGGCGCGCGGACGCGCGGACGTTCATCGCGTCGTCCCGGCGAGGTCGTCCGAGCGTCCGGCCTCGATGCGCGACCACTGGGCGATGGGCCGCCCGTTGGACCGCGTGAAGTCCTCCCACTCCTGCGGCCACCCCGGGGGCGAGTCCTCCCACGGCTCCCGGCGTCCGTAGACGGTGAGGTCCATGAGCGCGAAGCTGTAGTCCAGCACCTCGACGCCCCGGCGGGTCGTCCAGTAGGTCTCGAAGACCCGGTCGCCGTCGCGCAGGTAGCACACGAGGTGCATCAGACCGACCTGGCGCCCGACGAGGAGCGTGTCGAGGGACGGCTGCGCCGAGTACCACGGCATGTCCCAGCCCGTGAACTCGCGGTAGCGGGCGCTCTCGTCGTAGGGGCCCTGGCAGAACACCGCGTAGGTGATGTCGCGGGAGTGCAGGTAGGACAGCTCGGCGATCTGGGTGGTGTCCCACGTGCAGCCCTCGCACTGCTCGGGCGCGGGTCGGCCCGGGTACCACATGTAGTAGTACGCGATGAGCTGTCGGCGCCCCTCGAACGCGTCGAGCAGGGTCAGCGGCCCGTCGGGCCCGGTCAGCGTGAGACTGGCGTCCACCTCGACCATGGGCAGGCGCCGTCGGGCCGCGGCGATCGCGTCGCCTTCCGGGTGTGCGCCTTCTCGTGGTAGCAATCCAAGGATTGCTACTTTATGACAACTCATGAGTTGCGTCAATCGTCCGGCCGGTCGGAACCCATCACCAAGGTCGACCGTCGCCAGAGACCGCCACACCCAGCGCGGACGCAGCCGCGATGTCACCCTCACGGCATGCGACTGCTGAACGGTGCCCCCGTCGAACCCGACGCCGACGGATGCTGCGTGGGTCTGACAGGCGCCGGTACCACCTACGCCGCGTGCGTGTCGGAGCCGACGACGAGCGGGATCATCGCGATCCCCGAGACGGGTGAGTTCGCGTGGGTGTTCACCTGTGATCGGCATGCCGTGGTGGCCGACTCGCCTCGGCCGTTGACGGTGGACGACGTGCAGGAGATCAACCGGCGGCGCATGCGGGGTGGCAGACCGGGCGCTTGAACAGAGGCGAGCGCTGACCGGGCCGGACGGCGGGATGAGGGCCGCCGCGGACGGTGCACCTTCACGAGGGGAGACGGCGGGCATCGGCGGCTGAACACACGGCTGAGCCCACGCCGTGGGCGTGGGCTCAGCCGGTTGTCGGCGCGGAGGGCGCTACGCGGCGTTGACCTTCGGCATGATCTCCTCGGTCAGGCGCTTGAGGTCGTCGAGGGTCTTGGAGGTCGGCACGTCCCGGAACGGCGGCCACAGGAGCGGCATCGTCATGCCGGCCTCCTTGTAGCGCTTGAGGATGTCCTCGAGCTGCTGGGCGGTGCCCGCCAGCAGGTTCGTGCCCTTGCCCGCCGGGCTCTGGTCCGTCGGCTCGTCGGTGATGACGAACCAGATCATGCTGCACATGTCGAAGCCGTCGGGGAACGTCTTGCCGAGCTCGCCCAGCTCGCGCTCCATCTCGCCCTTCCAGCGCTTGATGTCCTCAGGGGAGTCCTGGATGCCGATCCAGCCCTGCAGGCCGTACTTCGCGATGCGCTTGGCCGAACGCTTCGGGTCCTTCAGACCGGAGAAGTAGATCGGCGGTCCGGGCTGCTGGATCGGCTTGTGGCCGAAGCCGCTGAGCGGGAAGTCCGCGAACTCGCCGTGGTACTCGAACAGCTCGTTGGACCAGATGCCCTGCATGATCTCGATCGTCTCGCGCACGTGGGCGTGCCTGCGCGGGAACAGGTGCGGGACACTGGCGGCGGCGAACTCCTCGGGCATCCAGCCGGAGCCGACGCCGACGTTGAGCCTGCCGCCCGACAGGTGGTCCTGGGTGGCGAGCTCGGCGGCGAGCACGCCCGGGGCGCGGTACGGGGTGTCGATGATGCTCATGCCGATCCGGACCTTCTGGGTCTTCGCGGCGAGCCAGGGGATCAGCGTCATGCCCTGGAACCACTTGCCCCGCGAGATGACCGGCATGCCGTTGGGGAAGTCGGTCATCATGCCGAACGGGTGCTGCAGCTCCGCGCGGTCGGAGGCCTCCGGGACGACGATCCGGTCGAGCGTCCAGACGGAGTCGAAGTCGAGGTCCTCGGCGAGGGCCGTGAGGTCCTCGAGCTCCTTGACGGTCACCTCGTCGCGGAAGTTCGGAAGGTAGAGAGCGAGCTTCATGCGTTCGGCCTCCTGAGACGTCATCGTCTTCGGTCCCGCGCTCCCGGGGAGTGCGGGTCCGGCATGCGGTCGGAGCGTACGGGACGACGCTCTGGCAGGTACGGGCCGCATTTTTCGCCGTCCACCTCAACTCGATCAAACGCACAGATCAAATCTCCATCAACCGGTCGACGCCGGGCGGGGCGCATCCCCGCCGCCGTCGACAGAGCTGGTCGCCACTTCCCACCGCCTCTATGTTGCTCGCATGGACCCCGTCCGACGATCTTGGTCGTCGACGCTTGCACGGTGAGGCGGTGCAGATGACCGACACGCTCTGGAGCCCCACGGCGGCCCGCATCGAGAACTCCGCGCTGCGCGCATACCTGAACTGGTTGGCGAAGCGCGAGGGGCGGCCGTTCCCCGACCACGACGCCTTCTGGGCCTGGTCGGTCGAGGACCTGGACCGGTTCTGGATCTCCGTGGTCGACTACTACAAGGTCGACTTCTCGACGCCGTGGACGCGGGTGCGCACCGCCGACCCGATGCCGCACACCCGCTGGTTCACCGGGGCGCGGCTGAACTGGGCGCAGCACGCGCTGCGCAACGGGGCCGACGACGCCACCGCGCTGCTGTGCGTCCAGGAGGGTGGCCTGGCCGCCCGCGAGATCACCTTCGGCGCCCTGCGTCGGTCGGTGGCGGCAGCGGCTGGCTGGCTGCGTCGGGCGGGCGTGCGCCCCGGCGACCGGGTCGGCGCCTATCTGCCGAACACCGAGCACGCGGTGATCGCCTGCCTCGCCACCGCCGCGGTCGGTGCGGTGTGGGCGTGCTGCTCCCCGGACTTCGGCGCCGAGGGCACCATCGGCCGCCTCGCGCAGCTCGAGCCCAGCGTGCTCATCGCGGGGGACGGCTACCACTGGAACGGCAAGGAGGTCGACCGCGGCGACGTCGTCGCTCAGCTGCGCGAGAAGCTCCCGACGCTGCGTCACGTCGTCCACGTCCCGTACGTGTTCGACCGGCCGGACCCCGAGGGCTCGACGCCGTGGGACGAGCTGATGGCCGTCGACGAGCCGCTGGTCTTCGAGCAGGTCGAGTTCTCGCACCCGCTGTGGGTGCTGTTCACCTCCGGCACCACCGGGCTGCCCAAAGGCCTGGTGCACGGTCAGGGCGGGATCACGCTGGAGGGCCTCAAGTGGTCCGGGCTGTACGGCGGGCTGCGCGCAGGCGAGCGGATGTTCACCTACACCTCGACCGGCTGGGCGCTGTGGAACATGCAGCTGGGCGCGCTCACCCAGGGCGCGAGCATCGTGCTCTACGAGGGCAGCCCCAACCACCCCGCGGGCGCGGTCTGGGAGGTCGCGGCACGCACCCGGGCGGACGTCATGCTGCTGGGCGCCGCCGTGGTCACCGCCACGGCCAACACCGGGGTCTCGCCCCGCCAGCAGCACGACCTGAGCCAGCTGCGGCATGTGATGGTCAGCGGCTCGGCGCTGCCCTCAGCGGGCTACCACTGGGTGATGGAGCACGTCGGCCCGGACGTGCGGATCGACTCGACCAGCGGCGGCACCGACATCTCCGGCGCGTTCGTCGGCGCCAACGAGTACGCCCCGGTCCAGGTGGGTCGCATCGGCGGGCGGCTCGCAGGCGTCGACTGCGCGGCCTGGGACGAGGACGGCAAGCCCGTCGTCGACGCGGTCGGGGACCTCGTGGTCACCCAGCCGATGCCGTCCATGCCGGTGTACCTGTGGAACGACCCCGACGCCGTCCGGTACACCGAGTCGTACTTCGACACCTGGCCCGGCGTGTGGCGGCACGGGGACTGGGTGACGATGCACGCCGACGGCAGCGTCTCCATCCACGGCCGGTCGGACTCGACGCTGAACCGCCAGGGCGTGCGGCTGGGCAGCAGCGACTTCTACGACGTGCTCGAGACCATGCCGGAGATCACCGAGGCCCTGGTGATCGGGATCGACCTGCCCGACGACGGGTACTGGCTGGGGCTGTTCGTGGTCCCGGCGCCCGGGCATGCGCTGGACGACGCGCTCCAGCAGAAGATCGTGACCACGCTGCGGACGCGGCTGACGCCCCGTCACGTCCCGGACGAGATCGTCGAGGCGCCCGCCGTGCCGCACACCCTGACCGGCAAGCGGCTCGAGGTCCCGATCAAGAAGCTGCTGACCGGCAGGCAGCTGGAGAAGGCCGCGAACGTCGCCTCCGTCGACGATCCCGACGCACTGCGCTGGTACGCGCGGTTCGCGGCGGACCGTCTGGGCTCGTCAGGCTGACCGTCCGACGGCCCTTGCGCCCGGCGTGCGAACGAGGCTCGCCGTCTGATGTCGAGGAGCCGCCTCGCCGAAAGAAGGAGCGCACGTGCGCTTAGGTGCGACGCTCGCCCACCTGTCCCAGGCGCCGCCGTTCGCGGTCGCCCAGTGGGCGAAACGCCTGGTGGGTGAAGGTTTCGAGAGCCTGTGGACACCCCAGGTGATCGGGCGCGGCTTCCTGGTCCCGGACCCGTTCGTGACGTTGGCGGTGGCCGCAACGGCCACCGAAGGCGTGGAAGTGGGAACGGCCACCGTGCAGGTCCCGCTCCACCATCCCGCCGACCTCGCCCACCGGGTCCTGTCGCTCGTGTCCGTGTGCGGCGACCGCTTGACCCTCGGCGTCAGCCCCGGGTCGACCGAAGCCGACTTCGCCACCTTCGACCGGGACTACGCCGCGCGCTTCCGAACCTTCGACCAGAACCTGGCGCGGCTGCGGGTCCTGCTCGCCCACGGCCGGGACGAGCGCGCCGACCTCACCCCCGCCGCAACGGCCACCTGCGTTCCGCCGCTTCTCCTCGGCTCGTGGGGTGCCAAGGTCGAGCGGGCCGCCCGGGAGTTCGACGGCTGGCTGGCCTCCGGCTACCGCCGCACCGCCGACCAGATCATCGCCGCCCACGAACGTTACCGGGCCGCCGGTGGCCGACGGGCGATCGTTTGCGCCATCCCGCTGTCCGGAAGGGACGACCTCGGACCCACCGGCGAACTGCTCCAGCGCTATGCGGAGGCAGGCTTCGACGACGCCGTCGTGCTGATCGAACCGGGAGGGCCGGATCCCGAACAGGTCAGAGCCCTCCTTCCGTGAGAGCCGTCAAGGCCGTCACGCCGACGACTGCCGACAACGGCCGAAACGTGGCCGGGTAGCGGGGGTTGAGTCTCGGGAACCAGGCATCGTTTGCGGTAGGTGACCGTCGAGGCCACGGAAGCGGCAGCGGGCTACCCACTGACCGCCCCCGGGGCGCGATGCTGATCTCACCGTGCTCGCCGAGGGCGAGCGGGGTCGAGCCATGGAGGCCTCCGGAAGGTTTCCGCCGGGTTCAACGGAATGGATCGTCCGGGGGGCTAGCGGCCAGCAGCGACAAAACTCTGACCTGCACAAACTGTACGCCGCGAGGGAATCGAACCCCCAACCCGCTGATTAAGAGTCAGCTGCTCTGCCGATTGAGCTAGCGGCGCCTGCCGTCGGCCTCACCGAGCGGCTTGGGCCCAACGGTACCAACCGCTGGGTCCGTGCCGTGCGGCGGGGCCGGGGCATGGGGTGAGTGACGGGACTTGAACCCGCGACCACCTGGACCACAACCAGGTGCTCTACCAGCTGAGCTACACCCACCAAGCGATCACCGGCCGGAGCCGGTGATGGACCTACTGTATCGCGCCACTCGGGGTAGGCCGCAGTGGGTTACTACGGCCGCGGGGGGAGGGCGGCGGCGATGGCCTGGGCCTGCTCGGACGTCGGGCCGGGCGGGGCCACGAACAGCGTGCGCCGGTAGTAGTCCAGCTCCCGGATCGACTCGTGGATGTCGGCCAGCGCCCGGTGCGCCATGCCCTTCTCCGGCTTCGCGTAGAACACCCGCGGGAACCACCGGCGACACAGCTCCTTCACCGAGCTGACGTCCACCATCCGATAGTGCAGGTACGCGTCCAGCTCCGGCATGTCGCGGGCGAGGAAGCCGCGGTCGGTGGCGATCGAGTTGCCCGCAAGCGGCGCCGTACGCGGCTCAGGGACGTGCTCGCGGATGTAGGCCAGCACCCGCTCCTGGGCCTCGGGCACCGTCACCGCCGACCGCCGTACCTCCGCGGTGAGGCCGGAGCGGGCGTGCATGTCGCGGACGACGTCGGGCATCGCGGCGAGCGCGCCGTCGTCGGCGTGGATGACGATGTCCACGCCGTCACCGAGGACGGCCAGCTCGCCATCGGTCACGAGGACGGCGATCTCGATCAGTGCGTCGTTGCGCAGGTCGAGGCCGGTCATCTCGCAGTCGATCCATACCAGACGGTCGTTCACCCGAGCAGCCTAAGCGCTAAGGTGACGGCTCGTGGCTCAGAACACGGCTATCGCCGCCCAGGAGATCGCTTCGGGGTACGCGACAGAGGGCAGTGCGCTGGAGCTCGGCACGGTCGTCGTCGACGGCCAGGTCGACCCGGGCGCGAGGGTCCGCATCCCGTTCGCGACCCTCAACCGGCACGGTCTCGTCGCGGGCGCCACGGGCACCGGCAAGACGAAGACCCTGCAGGGCCTCGCGGGCCAGCTGTCGGACGCAGGCGTGCCGGTGCTGCTGGCCGACGTCAAGGGCGACCTGTCGGGCATGGCCAAGCCGGGCGAGGACAACGCCAAGATCCAGTCGCGGGTCAAGGACACCGGCGACGACTGGACGCCCACCGCCTACCCCGTCGAGTTCCTGTCCCTCGGCGGCGAGAGCACGGCGGTGCCGATCCGGGCCACGCTCACGCAGTTCGGCCCGATCCTGCTGTCGAAGGTGCTCGACCTCAACGAGACCCAGGAGTCGACGCTCGGCCTGATCTTCCACTGGGCCGACCAGCGGAACTTCTGCCCTGCTGGACACCAAGGACCTGCGCGCCGTCATCCAGCACCTGACCTCCGACGAGGGCAAGGCCGACCTCAAGGGCATCGGCGGCGTCTCGTCGGCGACGGCTGGCGTCATCCTGCGCGCGCTGGTGAACCTCGAGGCGGCAGGCGGGCGAGGACTTCTTCGGCGAGCCGGAGTTCGACCCGCACGACCTCATGCGGGTCGATCGACGGCAAGGGCGTCGTCGCGCTCCTCGAGCTCGCCGACCAGGCCGCGAACCCGCGGCTGTTCTCGACGTTCCTCATGTGGCTGCTCGCCGAGCTCTACGAGCGCATGCCGGAGGCGGGCGATCTCGACAAGCCGAAGCTCGTCTTCTTCTTCGACGAGGCCCACCTGCTGTTCGCCGACGCGTCGAAGGCGTTCCTTTCGAGCGCATCGAGCAGACGGTGAAGCTCATCCGGTCCAAGGGCGTCGGCGTCTTCTTCTGCACCCAGCTGCCCACCGACGTCCCGAACGCCGTGCTGTCACAGCTCGGCGCCCGGGTCCAGCACGCGCTGCGCGCGTTCACGCCGGAGGACCAGGCGGCGCTGGCCAAGCACGGTGAAGACCTACCCGAACACGAAGAACTACGACATGGAGGAGGCACTGACGACGCTGGGCACCGGCGAGGCGATCGTCACCGTGCTCTCCGAGCGTCGGCGCGCCCGACGCCGGTCGCCTGGACGCGGATGCGCCCGCCCCGCGCTCGCTGATGGCCGCGATCGGCGCCGACGCGGTGTCGGCCGCCGCCACGGCTCGCCGTTGTACGCCAAGTACGGGACGACCGTCGACCGCGAGTCGGCGTACGAGAAGCTGACCGCGAAGACGGCCGAGGCCCCGGCTGCGCCGCCCGCGCCCGAACCCAGCGGCGCCCCCGCCCATCCGCGCGAGCAGCGGGCGGGAGCCCAGCGATGTCGCGGAGGTGTTCGGCTCGCCCGTGGTGAAGAGCTTCCTGCGCTCGATGGGGACCCAGCTCGGCCGGGAGATCACCCGCGGGCTGTTCGGCACCCGCCGCCGCTGAGGCACCGCACCAGAGTCGTGACGGCCACACCGGCGTCCGGACGCCGGTGCGGACAGCACGACGCCGGTGCGGTCACGTCCGGTCGCGGAAGAACGCCCGGATGTCGGACGCCACGAGGTCGGGTGCCTCCCACTCGAGGAAGTGGCCGCCGCGGGGGAGCTCGGTCCACGACACGACGTCGTAGCTGCGCTCCGCCCACTCCCGCGGGGTCGGGAACATGTCGGCGCCCGACATCGCCATGCCGGTCGGCACCGTGACGCGGCCCCATGCCGCGGAGGTCGAGCGCGCGCTCTCGTAGTAGAGCCGCATCGACGACCCGATCGTGCGGGTCGCCCAGTAGACCGTGAGGTTGGTGAGCAGGTCGCCGCGGTCGTAGACGTCGTCGAGGTCGCCGTCGGTCCACGTGCGGAACTTCTCCAGGATCCACGCCGCCAGCCCGGCGGGGGAGTCGGTGAGCCCGTACGCCAGCGTCTGCGGCTTGGACGCGTGCTCCATCGCGTACGCCATCTCGGTCTGGTTCCACTCCTGCGCCCGCCGCACGAACTGCTTCTCGGCGTCGGACAGGTCGTCGGGGACGAAGCCGAGGTACGGGTTCGTGCCGGACAGGTGCAGCCCGACGAGCCGCTCGGGATGGGCGAGCGCGAGCTGTTGGAGCACCCCGGCGCCGAGGTCGCTGCCGCGGGCGCCGAACCACCCGTAGCCCAGCTGCGCCATGACGTCGACGACCGTGCCCGCGATCCGCGCGACGTCCATGCCGGGCGCGGTCGGCCGCGCCGAGAACCCGTAGCCGGGCAGCGACAGCGCCACGACGTGGAAGTCCGGCAGCAGCGGCAGTACCGGCAGCATCTGGACGAACGAGCTGGGCCAGCCGTGCAGCATCACCAGCGGGAGCGCGTCGGGCTCGGCGGAACGCTGGTGCACGGCGTGCACGCCGTCGACCAGCACGTGCGTCCACGCGTTGAGCTGCTCCTGGCGGGCCGCCCAGTCGAAGTCGATCCAGTCGGCGACGATCCCCCGCAGGAACCCCAGCTCCGTGCCGTAGGCCCAGCCCGCGCCCTCGACCTGGTCGGGCCAGAGCGTGCCGCGCAGGCGGTCGCGCAGGTCGTCGATCACGGACGGGGCGACGTCGATCGCGTAGGGAGTGACGGACACGGGAGGACGTTCCCAGCGAACCGGGCCGACGGTCCAACACCTCTTGGTTGTGGCGCGCGGCGGCGCGGACCCCGTGCGACGATCCGGACGTGGAGCTTGCCGAGCTGCGCTACGTCCTCGCGCTGGCCGACGAGCTCAACTTCACCCGCGCCGCCGCCCGCTGTCACGTCAGCCAGCAGGCGCTCTCCCGCGCGATCGCCCGCGTCGAGCGCAGGATCGGCGAGCCGATCGCGATGCGCAGGAGCCGCGGCTGCACGCTCACGCCCGCGGGCGAACGTCTGGTGGCCCGGGCCCGTCCCCTGGTCGCCGAGGCGGACGCGCTGGTCGGCGCGGTGCGGCAGTCCGCGGCGAGCGCGGCGGACTGCCTGCGCGTCGGGATCATGCTCGACGGCGCGGGGCCTGCCACCGTGCCGATGCTGCGCGCGTTCCAGGCCGCGTTCCCCGCCGTCGCGGTCGACGTGCGCAGGCTGCACGCCGACCGGGTGATCGACGCCGTGGTCGACGGCTCGGTGCACGTGGCGCTGCTGCACGGCCCTGTCGACGACGAGCGCGTGGCCGTCACGCCGCTGTTCACCGAGCCGCGGGTCGCCGCCGTCTCGCTGGCGAGCCCGCACGCCGATGCCGCTCAGCTGCGTGCCGCCGACCTCGTCACACAGCCCGCACGCACCCGCCGACCGGGCGTCCGCGCCGACTGGGAGGGCTTCTTCACCCTCGTGCCCGAGCGCGACGGCGAGCAGCCCGACCGCCTCGGCGACCCCACAGCGAACCTGGAGGAGCTGCTCTACGCCATCGGCCTCGACCAGCTCTTCCTGACGATGCCCTCGCATCTGCGCCACACCTATCCCGGAGACCTCTACGGCGTGCGCTACGTGCCCGTTCCCGACCTCCCGCCGGTCACGTTCGGCATCGCCTGCCGCCGTCCGGCGCCGCCAGCCGCCGAGGCCTTCACCGCGTTGGCCGTTCCCCATGGACGAGCCCTGGCACAGGGCCCGCCGGGGGAACGGGTCAGCGCGCTCCGGTGAGGCCGGGGTCGCGCCGCGAGCAGGACGCCGAGCGTGACGTACCCGACCAGCAGGTGCGCGCCCGCCACCAACCCGGCGGCGTCCGGCACGAGGGCGTGGGCGGGGATCGCCACGAACGCCCAGGTCTCCGCCACGAGCGTCCAGCCACGCAGCATGGGCGATCCGGCCGGTGCCGACGGTGTCGGTGACGCGCTGGACGTGCTGTGGCGGCTGTGCGTGCGGACGACGGCAACCCGAAGATCCACGGTTGGGTGACATGAGCGCCGTACATGGCCGTCATGTCACGCAACCGTTGATCATGGTCGGAGGGGGGCCATGGTCTCGGGGGTCACCGCGGCCATCAGGGCGGCCGCGTCGTCGGGCGACACGTCCAGCACCGCGTAGGCGCCAGCGCCCGCCGCGGTGACGGCCTCGAGCGTCACGACGCCCGCGCGGCGCTGGAACGGGCTCTGCCGCACCCTCCAGCCGATCACGCCACCCCGCTGCAGCGCCACCGTGCGGCGCACGACCGAGCCCTGCCGGGCGACCAGGTAGCCGCGGGTGAGGGCGTGGCCGAGCACCCGGGCGCGGTCCAGCCCGACCAGCGCCATCACCGGCAGCAGCACCAGCGAGACCGGCCCCGCCACGTGCGGCTCCACCACGAAGGCGGCGGCGACGACCATGAGCGTCGGCCCGAGCGCCCTGGTGAGACGGCGGCGCCACGCCGCGGGCGGGTGCCTGCGCAGCGCCGCCCCGGTGATCTCCGCGTCCGGCGCCCGCGCGGCCGCCGACGCCACCCGGTGCGCCTCGGCCCTCGGCACGGGCGGCTGCAGGACCCCGCCCTGGGCGTCCCTGGTCAGGCCCGCCGACAGCGCCCGTGTCTGCGCGCCGCGGCCCGCACGCAGGAGCAACGGCTCGGCGATCTCGACCCCGCGCAGCCGCTGCTCCGACACCGACAGCGAGCGGCGCGTCAGCAGGCCCCGCCGCACCCGCAGCGTGCCGTCCGGCTCGCGGGTGAGGCGGTAGCCGAACCAGCGCTCGGCGAACAGCAGAAGCGAGCCCACCACCGCGGCGAGCAGCACGGTGACGGCCACCAGCCCGATGGCGGCCGCCAGGCCGGTTCTCGCCAGCCGGTCGACCGCGTCGCCCGCGAGCCTGCCCGGGTTGGCGCCCGCCTCGTTCAGGAGGTTGAACAGCGCGCCCGCCACGACACCGATCCCGGCGAGCGAGGAGAAGCTGAGCGGCGCGAAGCGCAGCCACGCCCAGTCGAGGCGGGCCAGCTCGACCGCGGGCGGCGCGGCGGCCACCGGCCCGGCGGCGGTGACCGGGGTGCGGTCGAGCAGCTCGCGGCGCAGGAGGTCGGCCTCCGCCTTGCTCACGGCGTCGAGCGAGAGGCCCGCGTGCTCGCCGCTGCCGCCGCCGGTCGCCGCGCCGACCTTCACCACGGTCAGCCCGAAGACCCGGTGCTCGAGCCGGGAGGTGAGGTCGACCGTGCGGATGCGGTCGCGGGGCACCGAGCGGCGCTGCCGTCGCAGCCAGCCGCTGTGCAGCTCGACCCGGTCCGGGGTGATCCGGTACTGGGTGAAGCGCCAGCGCAGCACCCCGAAGGCGACGATCAGCGCGGCGGCGCCGAGGCTGAACCAGATCCGCGAGAGGTCGCCCTCCCGCCCGGTGAGCAGGAAGATCGCGAACGCGGGCAGGAGGCGCACGAGCCCCGCCACCGGGTGGACGATCAGCATCCGGGGGTCGAGGCGCCGCCACGGCACCTCGGTGGCGACCTCGGTCGTGCCCATGCTCATGTGGCGTCACCCGGGGTCGCCTGCGTCGTCGCCGTGAGCACGCGGGCGAGCTCGGCGGCGTCGTCGGCGGCCAGGCCGCGGATCGTGACGGGGCCCTTGGCCGATGCCGTCGTCACGGTGACGCTGGCCAGCTTGAGCAGCTGCTGCAGCGGGCCGTGCTGGGTGTCGACGGTCTGCACCCGGGAGATGGGCGCGATCCGCCACTCGCGCACCAGCCAGCCCGACAGCGTGTAGACGGCGTCGTCGGTGATCTCCCAGCGGTGGATGCGGTAGAGCAGGGGCGGCACGAGGAGCAGGTAGGCGAGGCCGAGCACGGCGGTAGCGAGCGCGGTGGTCAACAGCCAGCCCATGCCGAGGACGACCGCCGCCACAACCTGGGGGACGACCAGCACCACCACCGTGATCAGGTCACGCAGCTGCCACCAGCGCACCGCCCGCGGGTTGACCTGGTGGGCGGGGGGCCGGAGCGGCAGCGAGGGCGCGGACACGCCCCGAGTGTGCCGGAAGCGGCGCGGCGAGGGGCTCAGCCCACCGGTACGTCCAGGCCCAGCAGGCGCCCGACCGCCGCCACGACGCGGTCGGCCGACACCGACACCTCCGCCTCCAGCGGCGCCGCGACCGGCAGGGGGATGTTGCCGCCGCTCACCCGCACCACCGGCCCGTCGAGGTCCTCGAACGCCTCCTCGGCGAGGATCGCGGAGATCGCGGCGCCCCAGCCGAGCTGGCCGGGGTTCTCCTCGGCGATGACGACGTGGCCGGTGCGCCGCACCGCGCGCAGCACGGTCGCGGCGTCGAGCGGCACGAGCGTGCGCAGGTCGATCACCTCGGCGGAGACGCCCGGCTCGGCGAGCCGGTCGGCCGCCGCGAGGCACATGCCGACGGTCAGCGACATCCCGACGAGCGTGACGTCGTCGCCCTCGCGCAGCACCGCGGCCTCGCCGAGCGGCAGCACGTGCTCGCCGTCGGGGACCTCGCCCTTGCTGCCGTAGAGGGCCTTGTGCTCGAAGACGAGCACCGGGTCGTCGTCGCGGACCGCGGCCGCGATCAGGCCGAAGACGTCCGCGGGCGTCGCCGGGGAGACGATCTTCAGGCCGGGCACGCACAGCGCCCAGTTCTCCACCGACTGGCTGTGCTGCGCGCCGAAGCCGATGCCGCCGCCGTTGGCGCCGCGGATGACCAGCGGCAGGCCGAACTGGCCACCGGTCATGTAGCGCGCCTTGGCGATCTCGACGGCGACCTGGTCCCAGCAGACGCCGTAGAAGTCGGAGAACATGATCTCGGCGACGGGCCGCAGGCCGGCCATCGCCGCGCCCATCGCGGCGCCGGCGATCGCCGTCTCCGAGATCGGCGTGTTCCGCACGCGCTTGTCCCGAAGCGCTCCGCGAGGCCGAGTCGTCGCCTTGAACACTCCGCCGGAGGCGACGTCCTCGCCGAGCAGCACGACGCGCTCGTCGCGGGCCATCTCCTGCGCGAGCGCGGCGGCGACGGCCTGCCGGTAGGTCAGCTGGGTCACTGGCGTCCCCGTCCTGCCCGTTGCGCCAGCGGGAGCCGCCGTCGCTCCACATGTCCGTCCACGCCGTCGCCGGGTCGGGCGCGGGCGCGGCGAGCGCGTCGGCCGTGATCCGGTCGATCTCCGCGTCGACCCGCGCCGCCACCGCCGCGATCTCGTCCGCCGGCACGCCGGCGGCGGCCAGCTGCGCGGCGTGCAGGATCGATCGGGTCCCGCTCCTTCCACTGCGCGACCTCCTCGGCGCTGCGGTAGGCCGCCGGGTCGGCCGCGGAGTGGCCTCCGTGCCGGTAGGTCTCCGCCTCGACGAGGGACGGCCCGCCGCCCTCGCGCGCGCGGGAGACGGCGTGGTCGAGCGCGGCGTGCACCGCGTCGACGTCGTTGCCGTCGACGACGATCGGCGCGAGGCCGTACGCCGCGGCGCGGTCGGCCGCCGGCCGCTTGACCGCGATGACGTCCGTGATCGGGGTGTACTCCATGTAGTGGTTGTTCTCGCAGACGAACACGACCGGCAGCGTCCAGACGGCCGCGAAGTTGAGCGCCTCGTGGAAGGCGCCGATGTTGGTCGTGCCGTCGCCGAAGAAGCAGACGGTGACCGCGCCCGTGCTCGTTCACCTGGTCCGCCCACGCCATCCCGCAGGCGATCGGCAGGTGCGCGCCGATGATCGCGTAGGAGCCGAAGTAGCCGTGGTCGACGTCGGTGATGTGCATCGAGCCGCCCTTGCCGCGGCAGATGCCGCCCTCCCGGCCGAGCAGCTCCCTGAGCACGGCGTCGGGAGGGGCGCCGCGGGCCAGGGCGTGCGCGTGCCCGCGGTACGTGCCGATCGAGCGGTCGCCGGGCCGCAGCGCGGCGGCGGCGCCGACCGCGACAGCCTCCTGGCCCATGCCCAGGTGGGCGGGCCCGCGCACCCGTCCCTGCCGGTACAGGACGTCGACCTTGCTCTCGAACCTGCGGATCAGCACCATCTGCTCGTGCCTGCGCAGCGCCTCTGCCCGGTCGGGCGCCTCCACGGTGGTCACGCCCGCAAGCTACGCAGGTGATCGGGTGGCGCTTCGGCCGCGCGGGACAAGATGTGCCGTGGGCTCGCCCGCGCCGGACAGGGTCGTGCGCGGAAAAGCTCGCGGGAACAGTGTTATCCGCGCACGGGTCGTCCGTCCTGGGGCGGCTCGGTCGCGGCGGACGATGCGCGTCCCGTCGACGAGCGCGCGCAGCTTGCGGAACGCGACGTCGCGCGGCAGCTGGTAGAGCCCGCAGTCGGTGCTCACCACGAGCCGGTCGGCCGGGACGTGCTTGCACGCCGTGCGGATGCGGGTCGGCGACGTCCCCGGGTGACTCGACCCGCGGGTTCATCACCTCGACGACCCCGATCCCGAGCACGGTGTCCGGACGTTCCAGCCATTCGGCGAGCAGGGCCATCTCGGCCATCGCCGGGCGCGCCGTCTCCAGGTGGATCTCCGACCAGGCGATCTCGCGGCCGGACCCGAACAGCGCCGCCAGGCAGGCCGCGTTGACCTCGGGGTAGGCGCAGTCGAACTCGCGGGCGTTGCCGTAGCACATGTGCCAGACCAGATGCGCGTCCACGCCGTGCGCCGCGCGGTTCATCATCTCGAGGACCCAGTCGTCGCGGCCGGCCGAGGCGAGGTAGGTCTGCTCGGTGAGCTGGATGACGGCGGCGCCGTGGTCGGCCAGCCAGCGCAGCTCGCGGTTGAACGCGTCGGCGACGTCGGCGCGCAGCGCGGCGGGGTCGCCGTACCACTGGTCCTCGCACCACTTGGCGACGGCGGCGGGGCCGGCGTTGATATTGATCTTGAACGGCTTGTCGGTGGCGAGCCGCACGGCGTTCAGCACCGGCCCGAAGATCGGACGGACCCAGCGCACCCGGTCGTGCACGACGGGCTGGAAGTACTCCTCCATGCCCGGCACCGCCCCGGGTGGGCCGTAGCCGCGGAACCCGTGCAGGCGCAGCGGCACCAGCAGCATCTGGATCTTGTCGTACGGGGTCTCGCCCTCGAAGTACTGGTTGCCGTCGGTGACGATGTCCAAGCCCGCGAGGTCCTGGTCCTTCACGCACAGCCGCACGGCGTCCTCGTAGAGCGTGCGCTGGTACATGTCGGTGTGGTCGATCTCGTACGGCGAGTTCCGCAGCACGCCGCCGCGCATCCACAGCGGCCGCGGCCAGCTGCCCACCATGGTCGTCGGCAGGAGGACGTCGTGTCCGGCGATGCGCATGTCTACCTCCCACCCGCGCAAGCGGCGGGTTGCGTCGACGTGCGGGCGTCGCGTTGGGCCTCCACGTCAGTGGAACATCGGCGGCAGCGGACGGACGGAGGTCTCCTCCTCGGTATGCGGCCGGGCGTCGCCGTCGGGCAGCAGGTCGAGCGTGTCCGACCGCAGCCCCAGCCGCAGCGTCTCCAGCGCGACGACCTCGTCGGAAGGGATGTTGCCCAGGTTCGCCTGCGGCCCGAGCCGGCGGATGAACCAGGCCTGCTGGTCCTTCCGCGGCGCCTCGAAAATGATCTTCTCGAAGGGCAGCTCGCGGACGAGCGCGTCGACGAGCTCCGCGCGCGGCCGTCCGTCGGGGAGGTAGAGCCCGACCGTCCCGCTCTCCCGCGCCTCGGCGATGAGCAGCGCCGCGCCCGCCTCCAGGTCGCCCGCCATCTCGGCCACCCAGTCGGCCGCGACGACCTCGGCGTTCGGGTTCTTCGACCCGCACTCCGAGAGCACGGAGAAGTCCTGCGCGAGCATGCGGATCAGCGCGCGCTTGCGGTCGGTGTCCATCCCGAACGCGCCGTTGGACACCTCGACGTGGGTGACCCCGAGGCGCTGCAGCCAGCGCACGTAGTCGGGCACGCGGCCCTGGTGCTCGCAGATCTCCAGCAGCGTGCCGCCCGGCGAGAGGTGGATGCCCGCGGACGGGCACAGCGCGACCTTGGCCTTCACCCCGTCCGAGACGTACGAGGTGCCCCAGCCGAGCTTGACGATGTCCAGGGCGTCGCCCGCCGTCTGGATCAGCGACTCGAGCGCGAACAGCGACAGACCCTTGTCCAGCACGTGCGTGAGGCCGTCCGAGCGCGGTTTGGGCGTCCGGTAGGGGAGGCTGAGGAACCCCGGTCCGATCTGTCCCACCCGTTCTGCTCCCTCGCTCCTCGTCTGTTCGGAGTATGCGCCCGCGACGCCGCACCCGTGTCCGGCCAGAGAAGACGAACTCGGAGCGCGGGTTAGTCCCGGCCGGTCAGCGCCAGTCACGGGCCGCCGCCCGGACGTCCTCGACGAGCAGGTCGGGCTGCTCCAGCGCCGCGAAGTGGCCGCCGCGGGGCATGTCGGTCCACCGCTTGAGGTCGTAGCGTCGGGCCGCCCACTCGGGGGTGACGCGCAGGATCTCCTTGGGGAACGCCGCGACCGCCGTCGGCACGCGGACGGGCAGCCGTGGGAAGCGGTGGAAGCTCTCCCAGTACAGCCGCGCCGACGACGCCGCCGACGCGGTGACCCAGTAGATCGTGATCGTGTCGAGCATGGCGTCGCGGTCGATGGCGTTCTCCGGGTGGCCGTCGCAGTCGGTCCACTCCCGGAACTTCTCCAGGATCCAGGCGGCCTGGCCCGCCGCGGAGTCGGTGAGCCCGTAGCCCAGCGTCTGCGGCTTGGTGGCCTGCTGGCGGGCGTAGGCGGAGTCGGTGCGCTCGTAGTGCTTGGCGACGGCCAGCACCTCCTGGACGCGCGGGTCCGCGGAGTCCGCGTCGCCGGGCTCGGGATCCACGAGCGGCATCGTGAGGTGGATCCCGAGCAGCCGGTCGGCGTGCGCCTCCCCGAGCCTGCTGGTGATGATCGCGCCCCAGTCGCCACCGTGCGCGGCGAAACGCTCGTAGCCCAGGCGCGTCATCAGCGCGCACCACGCGTCGGCGACGCGGGGGACGCCCCAGCCGGTGCCGGTCGGCTTCCCGGAGAACCCGTACCCGGGCAGCGAAGGGCACACGACGTGGAACGCGTCGGCCGGGTCCGGCGGGTCCACCAGCGGGCCGATCACCTTGGCGAACTCGGCGACCGAGCCGGGCCAGCCGTGGGTGAGCAGCAGCGGCAGCGCGCCCGCGCGCGGCGACCGCACGTGCAGGAAATGCAGGTCCAGCCCGTCGATCGTCGTCATGAACTGGGGAAACGCGTTGAGCGCCGCCTCGCGGGCCCGCCAGTCGTAGCCGTCGGCCCAGTAGGCGCACACCTCCCGCACGTACTCCAGCGGCGCGCCCTGCGACCAGTCCGCCACGGTCTCGCGCTCCGGCCAGCGCGTCGCGAGCAGCCGGGCGCGCAGGTCGGCGAGGACCGCGTCGGGCACGGCGATCCGGAAGGGGTGGACCGTGTTGACCTCGGGGTCGATCTCGGGTTCGGCCATCGGGTCCGCCTCCTCGTGTCGCGCTCTGTACCCGGCTTGTCGCTGACGTGGCGTTCGGGCTACGGTCGGCCGCAGGGTCGCCAGGAACCCCGGGAGCGAGGTGCGCCCTCGTGAGCACGAGCGTTCTCGGCGCAAGGGCGGCGGCCAAGTACGGTGCGGCGACGCTCGACCCGGCGTTGGCCGCCGCCGTCGAGGCCGCGGCGCGGCTGGCGGGCGCGGACGTGGCGGGCGTGCTGCTCGCCGACGAGGCGGGCGAGACCGCCGCCATGCACGCGTGCGCGGGCCGCTGGACCGTGAACTCGCTCAACCTCCAGGTCCGTCGCGGCCACGGCCTCGTCGGGCGGATCCTCGCGACCCGGCGTCCGTGGAAGGTCGACGACTACACCTGCGACCGCTCGATCAGCGACGACTTCGCCACGATCCTCGCCGCCGACGGCACCCGCTCCGGGCTCGGCGCGCCCATGCTCGCGGGCGACGACCTCGTCGGCGTGCTCATGGCGTGGAGCTACCGTCCGCGCGCGTTCGACGTCGCCGCCACCCGGGCGATGGTCACGTTGGCCGATCTCGCCGCGTTGGCCGTCGTCAACGGACGCAGGGCGCAGTCCGCACAGCGGGAGGTCGCGGCGTTGCGGGCCCGGTGCGCCGAGCTCGCCGAGTGCGTCGCGGTGCGCGAGCGCGGTGCCGCCTTCCGCGACGAGCTGGCCACCCTGTTGCTCGCGGGCTGCGAGACCCCGGCGCTCCTCGAGGCGGTGTGCGCGCACACCGGCGGGGACGCCGCCCTCTTCGACGCGGGGCTCGGCGAGCTCGCGGCGTGTGGCGCGGCCGCCCCGATCCGGGAGCGGATCGCGGGCCACACCGATGCGGACGCCGTCCTCGAGCCGGGGCCTGGCTTCTCCCGCTGGACGCTGCTGCGCGCGGT
Organism: uncultured Actinomycetota bacterium; assembly: GCA_963750095.1. Classification (GTDB taxonomy): domain Bacteria; phylum Actinomycetota; class Actinomycetes; order Mycobacteriales; family Pseudonocardiaceae; genus Pseudonocardia. The sequence continues at coordinate 432,349 of CAVVPJ010000005.1, forward strand.
CGTCGCCGACGGTGTGCCGCTGGCCCGGCTCGCGCTGTGCCTGCCGCATCCGCCCACCTCCGCCGACCACGACAACGCGGGCCACGCCGCCATCGCCTGCGCGCTGCACCTCGCCAGGGAACGGGCCGTGGTCGACGCCCGCGCTCGCCAGCACGCCGACTTCGTCTGGCAGCTCCTGGAGGGGCTCGTCGACGAGGCGGTCGCCGAGGTGCGGGCCCGCCAGCTCGGGTGCGTGCTGCCGCGGCGGCTGCGCGTGGCCGTGGTGCCGGTCGAGTCGGCGGAGGACGAGCCTGACGGTCAGCGCCTCGACGTCCTCGCCACGATCGCCGAGCGGATCGCGGGCGCGGCGGGGATGAACGTCCTCGCCGGACGGCGGGGGGCGACGCTCGCCCTCATCCTCGGCGTCGAGGCGGAGGAGGACACGTCGGCGACGCGGTCGGTCGTCGGGCAGGTCGTGCGGGGGCTGCGCAAGCACGCGCCGGGTGCGATCGGCGCCGCCGGGGTGAGCGCCTGCGTCGACTGGTCGCCCGACCTGCGCGACGCCCACCGCCAGGCCCGCCAGGCGATCGAGGCCGCCGCGTTCGCCCCGGAGGGCCCGGCGGTGCTCTTCGACGAGCTCGGCCTGCTGCGCTTCCTGCTCGCGCCCAGCGACCGCACCGACCAGATGCGCTTCGCCCGCGCGGTGCTCGGACCGGTGATCGACTACGACCGCGACCACCACACGTGTCTCGTCACCACCCTCGGCGCCTACCTCGACGAAGGCGGCAGCCTCACGCGCACGGCGGCGAGCCTCTTCGTCCACCCGAAGACCGTGCGTTACCGGCTGCGCAGGGTCGAGGAGCTGACCCGGCGCGACCTGTCCGGCCAGCGCGACCGGTTCGACGCCCAGCTTGCCATCGCGATCCTGCGCGCGCTCGCGCTGGACGGCGGTCAGGACGGGCCCGCCAGGTGCTCGCCGGAGAGGTTCTCGTAGTAGGGGATGACGGTGCCGCCCTGGCCAGCGGCGCCGAGCATCGACGCCGTCACGGGGTGGGCGATCTCCCCGGACACCGCGAGGTTCACGCACGCGGGCCCGCCGTGGTCGAGCGCGGCCCGCACGGTCGGGGCGACCTCGGCGAGCGAGTCGACCCGCACCCCGTGGACGCCGAAGCCGCTGGCGACCCGGTCGAAGTCGGTGTCGGCCAGGCCGGTGACGACCTCGGTCTCCGGTCCGTAGAGCAGCTGCTGGCCGTGCAGCGACATGCCCCACGACTCGTTGTTGACCACGATCGTCACGATCGGCAGGCCGTGGCGGACCATCGTGTCGAACTCCTGGATGTGGAATCCCGCGCCGCCGTCGCCGATGAGCAGCACCACGCGCCGGTCCGGCTCGGCGACCTGCGCCCCGATCGCGAGGCCCGGGGTGCTGCCCAGATGGCCCATGTAGCCGCAGCCGATCGCGCGCCGCGGCCGCGCCTCGGCCATGGCCATGGTGACCCACGCGCTGATCTCGCCGCCGTCGACGACGAGGGTCGCGCCCGGGTCGAGCGCGCGCAGCGCCGCCCGCACGCCGTGGTACGGGTGCAGCCTGCCCTTGACGTGCTCGGGCTCGTCCGCGAACGGGGAGGGGCGGGCATGCACGCCGGTGGCCGTCGCGACCCACTCCGCCCGCTCGGCGCTCTCGTCGGTCGGTCCCCAGGCCTCGGTGAGGGCGCGCAGCGTGCGCGTCGCGTCGGCGACGATGCCGACGTCGGCGGGGCGGATCCGGCCGATCTCGGCGCCGTCAAGGTCGACCTGGACGACCGCGGCGTCGAGCGGGACGGTGCCGCCGCCGCGGCCGCCGAGGTAGAAGCCGAACCGGGAACCGATCATGAGGACGGCGTCCGGCCCGCGGCCTTCGCCGACGAGCGTGCCCAGGCCGCGGGCCGACCAGGCGTTGAGCGGATGGTCGGCTGGCATCGCCCCGACGATCATGCCGGGGTGGAACACCGGCATGCGTGCCCGGTCGGCGAACGCCGTGAGCGCGGTGCTGGGAGCGATCCCGCGCAGGCCGCCGCCCGCGATCACCGCGGGCCTGCGTGCGCCGCGCAGCATCTCGATGGCCTCGGCCACGGCCTCGGGCGCGGGCGCGGGCGAGTAGGGCATGCGGACGTCCGGCTGGGGTGGCCCGTCGAGCCGCACGCTGCGGAACAGCACGTCGACCGGCAGGTCGAGCACCACGGGTCCCGGCACGCCGGTGCGCGCCGTCCGCACCGCGAGCCCGACGAGCCGCGGGATCTCCGAGGGCGTCGTCACCCGGTGCGCCCACTTCGTGAGCGGGTTCGCGATGGCGGTCTGGTCGAGGAAGCCCTGCAGCGCGTTCGTCTCCACCTCGCGCTGCGGCGGCGAGCTCGTGAGGAGCAGGAGCGGGCTGCGGTCGGCAAAGGCCACGCCGAGGCCCGCGAGCGCGTTGGTGAAGCCCGCGCCCGCCGTCGCGAAGGCCACGCCGATCCGCCCGGTGCTGCGCGCGTAGCCGTCGGCCGCGTTGACGGCGGCCGCCTCGTGGCGCGTGTCGACGAGCCGGATCCCGAGGTCGCGGGAGGCGACCAGCAGCGCGTCGAGGTGGCCGCCGTGCAGGCCGAACGCGACCTCGACGCCGTGCGCGGCCAGTGTCGCGGCGAGCAGCTCGCCGCCGGTCATGGTGTCCACGATGTCTCCCGAGGATGCTCGCGTCGGGACGCTACCGGCGGCGCAGGCGTGCCGGTCTGCTCCGCGGTCGCCAAACAATCGGGGAATCCTTTGTCCCGGGCGGGAGTACCGCCGCCCCGTGCGCGGTTCCTAGCGTTGCCGCATGGGCAAGCTCGACGGCAAGACCGCCGTCATCACCGGCGCGGGCGGTGGCATCGGCTCGGCGACGGCGCGGACGTTCGCGCGCGAAGGCGCGGCCGTCGTCCTCGCCGACGTCGTGCTGGACGCCGCGGAAGCGGTGGCGCACGAGATCAAGGACGGCGGCGGCGAGGCCAGAGCGCTGCTCTGCGACGTGACCGACGAGGCCTCGGTGCAGGCGGCGCTCGCCGAGGTCGGGCACCTCGACGTGCTGGTCAACAACGCGGGCCTCGCGCTGGGGCGGCCGCTGCTGGAGACCTCGGTCGAGGAATGGGACCGGGTGCTCGCCGTCAACCTGCGCGGCACGTTCCTGATGACCAAGCACGCCGCGCCGCGGATGGGTGGGGAGGGCGCGATCGTGAACATCGCCTCGGTGGCCGCGCTGATGGCCGTCACCGGCGCGAGCGCGTATACCGCCGCCAAGGGCGGGATCGTGTCGTTCACCAGGGTTGCCGCCGCCGAGCTCGGGCCGGGCATACGGGTCAACTGCATCTGCCCCGGCACCGTGCACACCGGGATGCCGGAGGAGATGTTCCGCGCCCGCGGCGACGGCGACATCGCGGCGGGCGTCGCGCTCACCAAGAAGAAGTACCTGCTGGAGCGGCTGGGCCTGCCCACCGAGATCGCGAGCACCGTGCTCTTCCTGGCGGGCCCGGACAGCTCCTTCTTCACCGGCGCCGCGCTTGTGGCCGACGGCGGCGTCACCGCCCAGTAGACCTGAGACGGGAGAATCCCATGCGGATCGGGGACACCGACGTCCTGCTGCCCACCATGATCGTCAACTCGCTGCCGCGGCCGATCTTCATGGAGGGCCGCGTCTTCACCGAGGGCGCCGACGCCCGCGAGTACCCCAGCTTCCGGCTGCGCGAGCTGTACTGGGCCGCCGTGCGGCTGGCGGTGGCCGACCAGGTCGACGCGGGCCTCGATGTCGTCGCCGACGGTGGCCAGTACTACGAGAACGAGACCAACTACGAGGTCGCCGAGCACCACCACGTGATGGCGCAGCGGCTGGAGAACTACCTGCCCTACGGCGACCGCATGGTGGCGGGCACGTTCGACCTGCCCATCTACAAGCCGACGGCCATCGGGCCGATCGCCTGGCACCGCCCGGTGCTCGCGCCGATCGTCGAGGCCGTGCGTGCCGCGACCGCCCGGCCGTTCAAGCTGCACATGGGCATCGGGCCGGTGACGCTGGCCGCGATCACCACCGACAAGCACTACAACGGCGACATCAAGGCGCTCTCCCTCGACGTCGCGAAGGCGTTCAACGCCGAGCTGCGCGACCTCCAGGAGCGCGGCGGCGTCGACATGGTGCAGGTCGCCGAGCCGCTCACGTTCTTCGAGAACGACGCATGGATCATCGAGGCGCTCAACACGGCGTTCGAGGGGATCACGCTGCGCCGGGTCGTGCACATCTGCTACGGGCACGAGGAGGGGCAGCAGGGGCAGGAGGAGCTGCGCGCCGACAGGTTCCTGCCCTGGGCGTTCGACATCGACTGCGACGCGTTCCACCTCGAGATGGCGGGCAACGGGTTCGCCGAGGTCGACGCCCTGCGCGGCTGGCCGAAGGGCAAGGACCTCATCATCGGCGCGCTCGACGGCAAGAACCTGCGGGTGGAGCGGCCGCAGGCGATCGCCGACAACCTCCGCAAGGTGTTGGAGCACGTGCCCGCCGAGCAGGTGGGGCTCGCCTCCGACTGCGCGCTCGCCTCCCTGCGCCAGATCGTGGCGACCAAGAAGATGCGCGCGCTGGCCGACGGAGCCCGGATCGTCCGGGAGGAGCTCGCCGGCGTCGCGTAGCCACCTGGCGGTGAGTCGCGCGTTCCGGCACGGCGAGTGTCGGAATCCGGCACGGCGAGCGGGCCAGCTGGCGCTTCGCAGACAGAGCTGACACTGCGCACACTCCTGGCGCTCTGCGAAGTGCATGTCCGGTCTGCGAGGACGGCTGGTGGCTGAACGCGACGTTCACGAATGCCGGGCCGCGCACCGGAATTCGGCAACCGGTGAGAGGTCGCACGCGTTCACAGGCCACCGAGAATGGCCGACCAGAACGGTCAAGTCAGGGCCTGCTGACGCCAGGAGTCCGCCGTCGGGGCTGAACGCCGGTCAGCCTTCTTCGGAGTGGCCGTGATCTCCACGACGACGAGGTCGTTGGGGTCCTCAAGACGTCGACGACCGCGCTCGTCAACGGAATCTGCCCATTGCTTTCCGATCAGCGCCAGCAGCACGTCGCACTGGTTGCGGCATTCTGAATGGTAGCTGACGAATATTCGGCCCGGCCTTCGTTCACGGCCGCATCCTACGGTTGGCTCGCGCTGGGGATCGACGAACACGGCGCCCGCGTGGCCTGCGCGGCCACCGGATTGAACGGCGCTCGCGTCGCGGCGGGTTGGTCGCCCGGGACCGGACGGCCGATGATCGTTGACCCCGAGGGACGAGGACCGCGGGCGGCGATGGTGACACTGTGACCCGCATCGCGGCGTGCGCACGCCGCGGCGCGGCCACGCGCCGCTTCCCCGAACGGAAGGGTTTGGTCACAGTGGAGATCCGCGGCGAAGAGATCCTGCTCCCTGTGTCGGCGGTGTCGGCGTTCCCGCGGCCGCATTGGCTGCAGGGACGGGTCTTCGGCAGTCAGTACGAGCCGACCTACCGCAGCCACAACCTGCGCGTGGCCTACGAGGACGCCTCCAAGCTGACCGCGCGCGAGCAGGAGGCGGCGGGCCTGCACATCCTGTGCGACGGCGCCCAGTACTACGAGTGGGAGGCCCCCGGCTTCCAGCTCGAGCCGATCTTCCACTTCATCCCGGAGATGCTCGGCGGCATCACCAACTACGGCCCGCCCGGGGACGGCGTGAAGTACAAGCCCTTCTACAAGGGCACGGTCAGCGACAAGGTCGAGTGGGTCCGTCCGATCTTCGAGGGCGTCTGCTACGCGATGCAGAACGCCACCGACCGTCCGTTCAAGATCGCCTTCCTCGGCCCTGCCCAGCAGAGCGTGATCCTCGACGACCAACACTACGGCGACGGCGTCGCGCTGGCCAAGGACATCGCCCGCGCCCTGAACAAGGAGATGCACTTCCTGCAGGACATGGGCTGCGAGGCCGTGCAGCTCATCGACGTGCTCCCGCCCTACACCACCGACATGTGGCAGGTCGAGTGCCAGCAGATCATGTGGGAGGGCATCACGATGACGAAGTTCTGGCACATCTGCTACGGCAGCGTCGACGGCCAGCGCGACGTCTTCGACAACCACGCCGCCGCGATGATGCCGCTGTTCCACGCCTCGCCCGCCGACGTGATCCACGTGGAGATGACGAACAAGGACTTCGCCGAGCTGGACGCGTTCGCCGACTTCCCGCAGGACAAGGTGCTCGGCGCGGGCGTGGTGGACGCGAAGAACACGATGGTCGAGTCCGTCGAGACGATCGCGGACCGGATCCGGCGCTGCCTCAAGGTGGTGCCCGCCGACCGGCTGCTGGTCTCGCCGGACTGCGGCCTGGGCTACTTCAGCCGCACCACGGCCTACGCCAAGCTGCGCAACATGGGCCAGGCCGCCGACGAGGTCCGCAAGGCCCTCTGACCGCAGCCCCTGCCCCTCCTCGCAGACCGCGCTGCCACTGCGCAGGGTCCCAGGGCCCTGCGAAGTGCACAAAGGGTCTGCGAGGAGGCGTCCGAGCGGATCAAGGGAGCGGGCAGACGGGGTCGGGGGCCGCGCGGAGCTCGGGGAGGGTCGCGTAGCCCGCGAGGGCCAGGGTGGCGTCCAGCTCCGCCAGCACACAACGGAGCACGTGCCGCACCCCCGCCTCCCCGCCGAGGGCGAGGCCGTAGACGTACGGGCGGCCGAGCAGCACCGCGTCCGCGCCGAGCGCCAGCGCGAGCGCGGCGTCGGCGCCGCTGCGGACTCCGGAGTCGAACAGCACCGGCGCCCGCCCCGCCACGGCGGCGACCACGCCGGGCAGCGCCGACAGCGACCCGACCGCGCGGTCGACCTGCCTGCCGCCGTGGTTGGACACGACGACGCCGTCCATCCCGGCGTCGAGCGCCGCCCGCGCGTCGTCGGGATGCTGGATGCCCTTGAGCACGATCGGGCCGTCCCAGAGCGCGCGCAGCCGCGCGAGCCGCCCCCATCCCCGCGCGGTGCCCTGGAAGATCTTCTGCCGGTAGGCGACGGCGGCGGCGAGGTCGTCCTCGGGCGGTCGGGGCAGCGCGGCCCGGAACGCCGGGTCGGAGAACGGCACCGCGCAGCCGACCCCGCGCAGGAAGGGCAGGTAGGCGGCGTCGAGGTCGCGGGGTCGCCAGCCCAGCTGCCAGGTGTCGAGCGTGACGACGAGAACGGCGTACCCGCTGTCGCGGGCGCGCCGCAGCAGGCTGGCCGTGACGGCGTCGTCGGTCGGCCAGTAGAGCTGGTACCAGCGTGCGCCGTCGCCCGATGCGGCGGCCATCTCCTCGGTCGTGTGCGACGCCGCGGTCGACACCACCATCGGCACGCCGAGGCTCGCGGCCGCCCGCGCCGAGGCGAGCTCGCCGTCCGGGTGCAGGATCGACTGGACGCCGATCGGCGCGAGCAGCAGCGGCGCGGGCATGGCGGTGCCGAGGACGGTCGTCGACCAGTCCCGCTCGGTGTTGTCCCGCAGCATGCGCGGCACCAGCGCGCGGCGGTCGAACGCGGCCCGGTTGGCGCGCATCGTGGCGCCCGACCCGGCGCCGCCCGCGGCGTACCAGAACGCCTCCGAGGGCAGTGCCGCCCGCGCGGCCTCCTCGAGCCGGTCGGGGTCGGTCGACAGGTCCGGCGGCCGCTCGCCGCGGTAGATCTCGCCGCCGTAGGCGACAAAGGGAGCCATGCGCCCATCCTGGCCGCGCGGGCGCCCGCGGCGGGCCGTCACGCTCGGCCATCTGCCGGGGGCCGATTCGTCCCGACCGGACATGGTCGACCGGCCGCGTCGGGGCGGATGCTCGGCACCGTGCGCATCGGGATGACGATCGGCGGCGATGTCCTCGCGCGCCCCAGCTCGCCGCCCGACGTCGTCGCGGACGCCCGCCGTGCCGAGGCCGAGGGGTTCGCGACGGCCTGGTCGGTGCACATGTCGCGCTCCTACGACGCGCTCACGACGCTCGCCGTCGCAGGCACGGTGACCAGCCGGATCGAGCTCGGCGTCGGCGTCGTCCCCACCTACCCACGGCATCCGTTGGCGCTCGCCCAGCAGGCCGTCACGGCACAGACGTTCTGTGGCGGCAGGCTCACGCTGGGAGTGGGCGTGTCGCACCGGCCGGTGATCGAAGGGCTGCACGGCCTCCCCTACGCCTCCCCGGCGGCCCACATGCGCGAGTACCTCACGGTGCTGGGGCCGTTGCTGCGTGGCGAGGAGGTGCATTTCGCAGGCGAGCACTACCGGGTCGACGGCGGGTTCGCGGTGGTGGGCGCGCAGCCGGTGTCGGTGCTGGTGGGCGGCCTGTCGCCGCGGATGGTGCGGGCGGCGGGCGAGCTCGCCGACGGCGTGATCACCTGGCTCGCGGGTCTCCGCTCGCTGGCGACCGTCGTCGCGACCCTGCACGCCGCCGCTTCGGGCCGGGCGGCGCCGCGCGTCGTCGCCGCGGTGCCGGTCGCCGTCGCCGACGACCCCGACGCGGCCCGCGCCGCCGCCGAGGTGGCGTTCGCCCGCTACAACACCCTGGACAACTACCGCAGGCAGTTCGCCCGCGAAGGCGTGCCCTCGGTGGGCGCGGTCGCCGTCGTCGGCCCCGAGGCCGACGTCGAGAAGGAGCTGCGGCGCTACGCCGACATCGGCGTCACCGACCTGTGGCCCGCCGTCTATCCGGTCGGGCCGGACGAGGCGGCGAGCATCCGCCGTACGCGCGAGCTGTTGGCCACCCTGTGAGCCGGTACGCGCAGGAGCTGGTCGACGCGGGGTTCGCCGTGGAGGTGGCGGACGCGCCGCTCCTGCACGACGGCCTGAACGTCGCCGACCTCGCGCACGTGCTCGTCCTGCGCGAGCGCGGCGTGATCCCCGAGGCCGCCGCCCGCGCCCTGGTGGGCGTGCTGCGGGTGGCGCTGGCCACGCCGTGGGTCGAGTTCGGCTACGACCCGGCGCACGGCGAGGTCTACAACTGCCGCGAGCGCCGCTTCGCCGCCGCGATCGGCCGGGACGCGGGCTGGCTGCACGCCGGACGTCCGCGCCGCGAGGCCGTGCGGATCGCCCTGCGCCTGCGGCTGCGCCGGGACGTCGCCGACCTCGTCGAGGCCGCCGCGACGTTCGTCGGCGCCGTCGCCCGGGTCGCCGACGCGCACGCCGAGACCCTGATGGTCGACCAGACCTACCTGCAGCACGCCCAGCCGTCGACGTTCGGGCACTTCCTGCTGGGCAGCGCCTACCCGGTGCTGCGCACGATCGAGCGGCTGGCCACCGGGCTCGACGGGGTGAACCAGAGCCCCGGCGGCGCGGGCGGGGTCAACGGCAGCCCGCTCACCGGCGACCGCGAGCGCATGGCCGAGCTGCTGGGCTTCGACGGCGTCATCGAGCACACGCGCGACGCCATGTGGCAGAGCGACGGGCTGACCGCGCTGGTCGGCGACGCCGCCACCCTCGTGACCACTGTGGACCGGCTCGCCGAGGACCTGGAGATCTACGCCAGCGAGGAGTTCGGCTGGGTCCGCCTCGGCGACGGGCACACCCGCTCGTCGGTGCTCATGCCGCAGAAGCGCAACCCGTACGCGCTGACGATGGTCCGCGGCGAGGCGGGCGTGCTCGTCGGCCGCGCGGCGGGCATGCTGGCCCTGGCCAAGAGCCCCTCCGCGCGCAGCGACAACCTGATCTTCGCCTACGGCGAGGTGCCCCGCGCCCTCGACCTCGCGACGCGCGCGACCCGGCTGATGGCAGGCGTCGTCGCGGAGCTCACCGTCGACGCCGGGCGCATGCGCGAAGCGCTCTACGGCGGGTTCTCGCAGGCCGCCGACCTGGCCGAGCACCTCATGGCCACCCTGGGTCTGGACTACCGCTCGGCCTACGACCTCGTCGGTGCCGCCGTGCGCAGCGCCGCCGCCGACGGGCTGCGCGGGGTCGACCTCACCGCCGCCCGGCTGGACGCGGCGGCCGTCGAGACCGGGGTCGCGGCGCCCCTCGCGGACCTCGACCTCACCGGCGCGCTCGACCCCGAGGCGATCGTCCGCGGTCGCCGGACCCGCGGCGGCGCGGCGCCGGACGTCGTGCGCGGGATGGCCAAGGAGTGCGCCGACGCGGCCGCCGCCGTGCTCGCGACGGTACGTGCACGTCGGGACCGGTTCGTCGCCGCGGAGGCGGCCGTCGTCGCGCAGGCCGCCGGCCTCGTGGAAGAGGAGTAGCGATGGACACCCGGGAAGGGGGGCCTGTGCGCGGAAAACGTCGCCAGGGCGACGTTTTCCGCGCACGAGCTCAGAGACCCTTGCGCACCAGCTCGGTCCCCGCGACCAGCGCGTGCAGCTTGTCGATGGCGATGTAGCGCTGCAGCAGGATCAGGCCGCAGTCGGTGGTGACGCCGAGCCGGTCGGCGGGGACGTACTCCAGCAGCCGGTGGATGCGGTCCGCGACCTGCTCGGCGGTCTCGGTGATCGTCGACTTGACGTCGATGACGCCGGCCCAGAACGTCACGTTGTCCGGGAGCGGGTGGCTCTTCATGACGTCGAGGCCGGAGAGGTCGTCGGAGCGGCGTCCGCAGCTCTCCAGGTTGAGCACGCTGATGTTCGCCTCGTACGACTTCGGCACCACGCTGGCCGTCGCGGACGGCGCCTGGCCGACGCGCTTGGTGAGGTCGAAGATCTCCCCGGCCTGCGCGGTCTCGTCCGGGTAGTACGCGGGCGTGCCGCCCCAGTTGCCCCAGCACACGTGCGCGACGATCTGGGCGTTCCGGACGCCCTGGACCGCCCGGTTGAACGCCTCGATCGCCCAGTCCTCGTAGAAGTAGGGCCAGGTGAACTCGTCGAGCTGGATGAAGTCCACGCCCATCGCGTCGACCTCGAGGATGTCCTCGTTCATCGCCGCGGCGATCGCCATGGCGCGGTCACGGGGGTTGTCGTAGTACAGGTCGTTGGTCGCCTGGGCCAGCACCTGCACGCCGGTGTACTGCACCTTGGTCGGCTTGGACGTCGCCCGCTTCAGTGCCCGCGCCTGTTCCACCATGATCGCGCCATGGCGCTTGACCTCCTGGGTCGCGGTGCCTGCGTGCAGGCGGCTGTAGATGGGGAACCCGAGGTAGCCGCCGTGCAGGTCGTAGCCCAGCCTGCGGTAGTAGTAGTAGAGGGCCTGGTCGGCGTAGTTGTCGCCGTGCAGGCGGCCGTCGCTGATGATGTCGAGCCCGGCGTGCTCCTGGTCGGAGACGAGGGCCGCCATGGCGTCCTCGAACGCCTCCTGGTTGAACGAGTCCGGGGGTTCCTGGTCGCCGTGCCATGCCCGGACCGGACCCGCGTCCCACCAGCGCGGGTTCGGGTAGTTGCCCACCATCGAGGTGGGAATGAGGATGTCCTGGTCTCCGACGCGCATGGCGGCTCCTCCGGCAGTGGGCTGGATCACCGACAGCGTGCCGGTCGGGGCGACCCCGTGCACAAAGGTGAGCCGCCCAGGACAGGCGGGCTCGTCCTGTCCGGCCAATGGCGGGCCGCGCGATGATGACGACATGGCGGTCGAGTTCCGCGCGGAGCGGTCGGACGAGTCACCGGGCCGCGAGCTGTTCGCCGAGCTGGACGCGTTGTTCAACGCCCAGTACCCGGGCCGAGCGGCCCGACCGGGGTCGGTGACCACGCCGGACGAGATGACGCCGCCCGGCGGGGTGTTCCTCGTGGGCTACGAGGACGGTCGGGCGGTCGCGATCGGCGGCCTGCGGGCTCTCGGCGACGGGGTCTGCGAGATCAAGCGGATGTACGTCGTGCCGGACGCCCGGTCGCGCGGGATAGGCCGCGCCCTGCTCACCGCGTTGGAGGACGCGGGCAGGCGGCTCGGCTACTCGACCGTGCGGCTCGACGCGGGGGAGGAGCAGAAGCACAGCCGGGTGCTGTTCGCGGACACCGGCTACCGGGAGATCCCGAAGTACAACGAGAACCACATCGCGGTGTACTTCGGGGAGAAGCCCCTCGGCTGATCGCGGCGACGCCGTCGTTTCCGTTGATCGAACCCCGATAACGGCGCTCCCGCCGCGATCACCGCGTCGTGAAGAGGGTCGGGGCGCCACCGGTCACCAGGAAGACGACCGGGCCCGACACCTCGCCGCGGCGGACCGCGGCGAGCAGCCCGGCCATGGCCTTCGCCGCGAAGATCGGGTCGAGGAAGACGCCCTCGGTGCGGGCGACGAGCTCGGCCGCCGCGTCGCCCTCGGGTGAGCGGAGGCCGTACCCGGGTCCGATGTGGCCGTCGACGACGGTCGGCGGCCCGTCCGGTGCCGGGACGCCCGCCAGCGCGGCCGCCTCCCGCGAGATCGCGTCGACGCGCGCGACGCACTCGGCGGCGGGCCTGCTCACCGTCACGCCGACGACGGGGCCGAGCCGCTGCCACGCCGCGCCCGCCACGAGGCCCGCCTGGGTTCCGCACGAGCCGGTGGCCAGCCAGGTCGCGGACGGCACGCACGCGACGTCCGCGAGCTGGACGGCCAGCTCCCTGGCCGCCGTGAGGTAGCCGAGCGCGCCGACGGCCGTCGCGCCGCCGCGGCCCATCGGGTACGGCGTGCTGCCCGCGGCCCGCAGCTCGTCCGCGACGGCCGCGACCTCCGTGTCCACCGAGGACCGGTCCGGGTCGCCGGTGAAGCGGATCCGCGCGCCGATCGTCGTCGCGAGCCGCATGTTGCCGACCGGCGGCACGGGGTCGCCGTAGCAGACCAGCACGGTGTCGAGGCCGCGCGTGCGGGCGGCCAGCGCGGCCAGCATCGCCCAGTTCGAGCCGGGGCCGCCGCCGGTGACGAGGGTGTCGCAGCCGCGGGCGAGCGCGTCGGCGAGCAGGAACTCCAGCCCCCGGACCTTGTTGCCGCCCAGGCCCAGCCCGGTCATGTCGTCGCGCTTGAGCCAGATCTCCACGCCGACCGCGTCCGAGAGCCGCGGCGCGGGCAGCAGGGGGGTGGGCAGGGTGCCCAGCCGGATCCGCGGCTGCGCCTGCAGCCCGCCGCCGCGGCCCGGCAGGCTCATCCGCCCGTCACCCGGTCCACGAACGCCCCGGCGGCGCCGAGGGCGCGGGTCGGGTCGGTGGCGGCAGCCACCTCCTCCTTCGTGAGCAGGCCCTCTGCCACCAGCCGCTCGCCGAGGTCGGTGCCCGAGTCGCGGGCGGCCATCGCGGCGGCGTACACGGCGTCGTGGGCGGAGTGCTTGCCGATCCGGGCGGCGAGCACCGCCATCAGGGGCTCCGAGGTCATCGCGGTGCCGTGGGTGTCGAGGTTGGCCCGCATCCGCTCGGCGTCCACCCGCAGCCCTTCCAGCAGCCGCGCGGCGAACCCCAGCGCGGCGCCGGTGAGCTGGCACGCCTCCGGCAGCACGAGCCACTCCGCCTTCCAGCTGCGCCCGTCGCGCTCGTGCAGCGCCACGAGACCCTCCAGCGCGACGTCGGCGTCGCTGCGGACCACCCTGGCGAGCGTGTCGAGGTGCTCGGAGAACTCCGGGTTGCGCTTGTGCGGCATCGTGATGCTGCCGACCGTCCCCGCCACGATCGGCTCGCCGACCTCACCGATCTCCGGGCGCTGCAGCTCGAAGACCTCATTGCCGATCTTGGCGAGCGTGCCCGCCACGAGCGCGAGCAACACCATGAACTCGGCCACCCGGTCCCTGGCCGTGATCCACGGGATGTCCGGGGCGCCCAGCCCCAATCGGGCGGCGAACCGGTCGAGCAGTGGCAGCGCCTGCTCGCCCCAGAACTCCATCGTGCCCAGCGCCCCGCCGAGCTGGACCACCTCCACGCGCGGGCGCAGCTGCGCAAGCCGCTCCTGGTGCCGGGTGAGCTCCGAGGCCCACACCGCCGCCTTGAACCCGAACGTCACCGGCAGCCCCGGCTGGCCGTGGGTGCGCCCGCACATCACGGTGTCGCGGTGGCGGCGGGCGAGCTCGACCGCGGCGGCGCGACAGCGGGCGAGGTCGCGCTCGACAATGTCGGCGACCGCCCGCATGACCCAGCCGAACCAGGTGTCGGACAGGTCCTGGACGGTCGCGCCGTAGTAGACCCACTCCCGCGCCCGTTCGGGCAGGACCTCGCGCAGGTGGCGGATCAGCCCGTGCGTCGAGTGCCCGGACGCACGCGTGCCCTCGGCGATCGCCGCGATGTCGAGCCGCTCGATCTTCGCGTGCTCGCCGATGAGCTCCGCCGCCTCGGCGGGCACCAGCCCGACGTCGGCCTGGGCCCGCGCGAGCGCGGTCAGGATCGTGAGCCACGTCGAGGTGCGGCCGCGGTCGTCGAAGAGGTCGCGCAGCTCGGGCGTGGTCCAGAGGTGGCCGTAGATCGCCGAGTCGGTGAGATGGGTGCTCATCGCGCCGACGGTCCGCTCGCAGGGTGCCTCACAACAGCAGCTTCCGCAGTCCCTCGCGGATCTCGTCGAGGTTGGCGCCCCACGGCACCACCGCCGTGTCGCCGTCGACCTCCAGCCCGCGTTCGATCAGGCAGCACTTCGTCAGCACCGCCCCGCCGGGGAGGACGCGGTTGCGCGGGCACAGGTCGACCCGCTCGGGCTCGTCGCCGTAGAAGTGCCGGTGGAACTGCGCCGAGCGCTCGCAGCCGATCAGCAGCCAGTCCCGGCGTTCGGGCGGTCGGGTGTCCAGATAGGACACCGGCGCGCCACCGAGGTCGGCGCCGGAGCCGCGGCACGGCAGCAGGTAGGCGGGGGCGGGGTGCGCCGCGGCGGTGGCCTCGACCTCGATGGCGTCCAACACGAGCTCGACGGGCGGCAGGTCCTCGTCGAACGCCACCACCTGCTGGGCCTGGGCGAGGAGCTTCGCGGGCTCGGGCGGCACCACCTCCGTCACCCGGACCGGGATCGGCGCGGGCCGGTGGATGAAGTTGACGTGCTCGAACCGGCCCAGCACGACGGTCGTGTCGGCGCCCGGCACGGCGACGCCCGCGAGCGCGGTGGCGTTGCCGACGTCGACCTCCGGCCGCTCGACCCACGCGGTGTGGTCCGGCCCCGACACCACCCGCGCCTCGACCACCGGGGAGAACAGCGGCTCGAGGCTCGCCTTGCGCACCTCGACCAGCGCCGTCGCGCCGCCGTGGCGCAGCGCGAGGAAGTCGGTGCGGCGGTAGACCTCGCGCCCGTCCAGGTGGGCGAGGATCGCCTCGTCGGTGAGGGGCACGTCCACCTCCTGCACCGACAGGCCCCGGTACGGGTGGGCGCGGGAGTTCGCGGGCAGCGGGCGGTCCCACATCGTCGAGAATCTACGGTGCTCGCCGCGCGGTCGCGTCGTCTCCAGAGGACCAAGACACGGCCGGACTCCGTCTCAGCGGGACGTGTCCGACGCCACGGGCTGATCCGTACTTTCTCCAGGGTGGGCGGGCTGGTGGTGGTCGGCGGCGGAGCCGCGGGCATGTCGGCGGCCTCGGCCGCCCGCCGCGTCGACCCGGACCTCCCGATCGTCGTGCTGGAGGCCACCGGCAACGCCGCCTATGGCCTGTGCGGCCTGCCGTACCACCTCTCGGGCGTGGTCGGGTCCGCCACCGACCTGTTCTCCTACCCGCCCGGCTTCTTCCGGGAGCGTCGTCGGCTGGACCTGCGGCTGGGAGCGGCCGCGACCGAGATCGACATGGCCGCCCGCGAGGTGGTCTACCACCAGGACGGGCGGACCGAGCGCGTCGGGTTCACCAGCCTCGTCGTGGCCGCGGGCGGGACTGCGGGTGTGCCGCCGATCCCCGGTCTGGCCGGTCGGCGGGTGTTCACCGTCCGGACGATCGAGGACACCGTCGCGCTGAAAGGGCTGGTCGACGCGGGCGCGGTGCGGACCGCGGTCGTGGTCGGCGCCGGGTACGTCGGGCTGGAGACCGCGGAGGCGCTGCACGCCCGCGACGTGCGGGTGACCGTCGTCGAGCGGCTGCCGAGGGTGCTGCCGACCGTCGATGAGCCGGTCGCGGCGCTCGTGGAGGAGCACGTCCGTGAGCACGTCGAGCTGTTGCTGGCCGCCGACGCGGACGCGGTGCTCGCGCACGTCGACCCCGACGTCGTGGTGGTGTGCGCGGGCGTGCGGCCCGCCGGGGGGATCGCCGCGGCCGCGGGCGCGCGGACGGGCCCTGGCGGCGCGCTGACCGTCGACGAGCGCATGCGCACCAGCCTTCCCGACGTGTTCGCGGCGGGCGACTGCATCGCGCCGCTGCACCGCGTGCTCGGCCGTCCCGCGTTCGTGCCGCTCGGCCCGGCGGCCAACAAGACCGGCCGCGTGGCGGGCACGGTCGCCGCGGGCGGCGACGCGAGGTTCGGGGGCGTCGTCGGGACGGCGGTGGTGAAGGTCTTCGACCTGGAGGTGGCGCGCACCGGCCTGACGCTGGCCGAGGCGCGCGAGGCCGGGCTGAGCGCGACCGCGACCGACATCGTGCACAAGAGCAGGGCGAAGTACTACCCGGGTTCGGCGCCCTTGCACGTGCGGCTGGTGCACGAGGACGGCGGACGGCTCCTGGGCGCGCAGCTCGTCGGGCGCGAGGGCGCCGCCAAGCGCGTCGACGTCGTCGCCGCGGCGCTGCACGCGGGCCTCGGCGTCGACGACCTCGCGGACTTCGACCTGTCGTACGCGCCGCCCTACTCGCCCGTGTACGACCCGTTGCTGATCGCGGCACAGGCCGCGCAACGAGAGGCGGTGCCAGTGTGAGTACGCGCGTGGCGGTGGTGACCGGCGGCGGCTCCGGCATCGGGCGGGCCACCTGCACCCGGCTGACCGCCGACGGCTTCACCCTCGCGGTGCTGGACTTGGGCGGCGACGCGGCGAAGGTCGCCGCGGGCCCCGACGGGCTGGGCTGCGAGACCGACGTGGCCGACGCCGCGTCGGTGCAGCACGCGTTCGCGCAGGTGGTGGCGGCGTTCGGGCGGATCGACGTGCTGGTCAACAACGCGGGCGTGAGCGGCACCTCCGACGCGACGGTCTGCCACGAGACCACCGTCGACGAGTGGGACCGGGTGCTCGCGATCAACACCCGCGGCCCGTTCCTGTGCTCCCGCGCGGCGCTGCCGGTGATGCTCGCGCAGGGCGGCGGCCACATCATCACGGTGGCGTCGGTGGCGGGCCAGGTCGCGTTCCCCGGCCGCTGCGCCTACACGACGTCCAAGGGTGCGGCGCTGATGTTCGCGAAGTCCCTCGCGGCGGACTACGCGGCGTCCGGGATCCGCTCCAACGCCGTCTGTCCCGGCTTCGTGCAGACGCCGATGACGCAGTGGCGCCTGGACGTGCCCGAGCTGCGGGAGAAGGTCGAGGCGGGCATCCCGACCGGGCGGGTCGCGCAGCCCGACGACATCGCCGACGCGATCGCCGTCCTCGCGTCGGGTCGGATGGGCTACATGACCGGCGCCGCGCTGGTCGTCGACGGAGGGTGGACCGTCCTGTGAGCTCCTTCCACCTCGGCCGGGACAAGCGGGCTTGCCTGGACGACGCCGCCGCGCTCGTCACGGACGGCGCGCTCGTCGCGCTCGGCGGCGGCCTGTGCGCGCGGCTGCCGATGGCGCTGGTGCGCGCGCTGGTCCGGGCGGGCCGCCGGGACCTGCACCTGGTGGGCTCGGCGCACAGCATCGACGTCGACCTGCTCATCGCGGCGGGCGCGGTGAAGGTCTGCGAGGAGAGCTACGTCGGGTTCGAGCAGGACCTCGGGCTGGCCCCCGCCTACCGGCGGGCCGCCGCGACGGGCGCGGTCGAGGCGCGGGAGAGCTGCTGCGCGACGATCCTCGCCCAGCTGCGGGCCGCCGAGATGGGGCTGCCGTTCCTGCCCGTGCGCGGGGTGAAGGGCACCGGCATCGAGAAGCTGCACGGCGAGTACGCCCGCGTGACCTGCCCGTTCACCGGCGAGGAGCTGGTGGCGGTTCCGCCGCTGCGCCCGGACGTCGCGCTGCTGCACGCCCCGCTCGGCGACGCGCGCGGCAACCTGCACCTCGACCAGCCCTACGTGCTCGACGAGCGGTTCGCGGCGGCGTCGGCCATGGTCGTCGCCACGGTCGACCGGCTGGTGTCCACGGAGGAGGTGGCCGCGGCGGGCGTGACGGTCCCGGCGCACACGGTGGCCGCCGTCGTCGAGGCGCCGTTCGGGGCGCACCCGTCGTCGTGCTACCCCGGCTACACCTACGACCGTCCGCACCTGGCCGCCTACCTGGAGGCCGCCGGGGCCGGTGGGGCTGAGCTGACGGCCTACCTCGACCGCTTCGTGCACGCGGGCGAGGACGCCTACCGCGGCGCCGTCGACCCCGAGCGGCTGACCCGGTGGACGGCGTCGGTCGCGGAGTGGCAGGAGCTGTTCAAGTGACCCGTGCGCGGATAACACTGTTCTGGCGAGCTTTTCCGCGCACGGGTGGCGAAGCCGCATGAGCTGGACGATCGACGAGTGGTTCGTGGTCGCGTTGGCGCGCACCGTCCGCGACCGGGAGGTCGTCTTCCACGGTTTCGCGAGCCCGTGCGCCCAGGTCGCGATGCACGTCGCCCGTCGCACGCACGCGCCCGACTGCCTGCTCGTCGAGGGCGCCACCTACGCGGTGAACCCCCACCCGGTGTTCATCCCGCCCACCAGCAATGACCTCGCGCTGCACCAAGACGCCGTCTACCGCATGAAGTTCGAGGAGTTCTTCGACGCGGCCTGCCGCGGGGACGTCGACCGCATGTTCCTCTCCGGCGGGCAGATCGACGGGCACGGCAACACCAACGTCACGGCGATCGGCCCGGACCCGACCCGCCCGAAGATCAAGCTCGGCGGCGGGGGCGGGGGCTGCAACATCTCCGCGACCATCGGCGCGCTCACCGTGTGGACCACGCGGCACCGGTCCGGCCGGACGCTCGTGCGCGACCTCGACGTGCTCACCGACATCGGCCACCTCACGCCTGAGGGCGACCGCAGACAGCTGGGCTACCCGGGCGGCGGCCCGGAGTGGCTGGTCACCGAGCTGGGCCTGTTCGACTACGCGGACGGGCACGCGCGGCTGCGGGCGGTGTGGCCCGACGTCACCGTCGCCGACGTCGAGGATGCGACCGGCTTCGACCTGCTGGTGGAGCTCGAAGACGGGTTGCTGGAACCGCCCACCGAGGCGGAGCTCGCCGCGGTGCGCGCCGTCGACCCGTTGCGCGTCCGGCGCCTGGAGTTCGGCCCCGACGAGCTGAAGCGGACGTTCCCGTGCGCCTCCTAGACGCCTTGTTCTCCCCGCGCCGGGTCGCGCTCGTCGGCGCGTCCGACCGCAAGGGCACGCTCGGGAACCTGCTCGCGACCAACCTGGCCGCGTTCCCCGGCGAGGTCGTGCCGGTGCGCATCGGGGAGTCGCTGCGTGACGTGCCGGGTGAGATCGACCTGGCGGTGGTCTCCGTGCCCGCGTCGGGGGTGCCCGCGGTCGCCGCCGACGCGGCGGCCAAGGGCGTGGCGGCGATGGTCGTGCTCTCCGGCGGCTTCGCCGAGACGGGGGAGAACGGCGCGCGGCTGCAGGCGGAGCTGGTCGCCAACGCGGCCGGGGTCACGCGGGTGATCGGGCCCAACTGCTTCGGCATCCAGAACTGCGACCTTCCGCTCAACGCCTCGATGGCCGCGGGCCTGCCGCGCGGCGGCGGGGGGATCTGCCTCGTCAGCCAGTCCGGCGCGTACGGCATGGCGATCTACACGCTGGCCGCCGACGAGCGCGTGCGGTTCGCGAAGATCCTCGCGCCCGGCAACACCTGCGACGTGACGATCGCCGAACTGCTCGGCGAGCTCGCCGACGACCCCGCGGCCGCGACGCTGTGCTTCCTGCTGGAGTCGCTGGCCGACGGGCGGGCGTTCGTCGAGCGGGCGCGTGCGGTCACGCCGCGGCGGCCCGTCGTCGTCGTCAAGACCGGGCGGTCGGAGGCCGGGGCCCGGGCCGCGTCGTCGCACACCGCGGCGCTGGCTGCCGACAGCGCGATCTGGCGTGGCGTGTTCCGGCAGGCGGGGATCGTGGAGGTCGGGTCGGGGCAGGAGCTGCTCGACGCCGCCCGCGCGCTCGACGGCCACCCGCTGCCCGCAGGCCCCCGCGTCGCGATCATCTCGAACTCCGGCGGCGTCGGCGTGGAGCTGTCGGACCTGCTCGCCGACGAGGGCCTCACCGTCCCCGCGTTGTCGCCGCCGCTGCAGGAGAAGATCCGCGCGATGCTCCCGGCGTTCGCGAGCCCGGTGAACCCGGTGGACGTCACGCCGGTGTGGTCGCGGTTCGCCGAGCTCTACCCTGGCCTCACCGACCTGCTGGCCCGATCCGGCGAGGTCGACGTCGTCGTCCCGGTGCTGCTGCAGCGGGCCGCGCTGGACACGGCGACCGCCGAGGGCCTGCGCGACGTCGTGGCGGGCCTGCGTACCGACGGCGTTCCGGTGCCGGTGCACGTCTGCTGGGTGGCGCCCCGCGACGCCCGGCCCAACGCCGACCTGCTCCAGGACGCCGGGGTGCCGTGCTTCGACTGGCCCGCGCGCACGGCCAGGGCGATCGGCCACGCCCGGCGGTACGCGCTCGCCCGCGAGCGGACGACCCCGGCCGCGGCCGCGCCCGCCGAGCGGGAGGGCCCGACCCCGACCGACCCGGTCGCGGCCGCCGCGCTGCTGGCCGAGATGGGCGTCGAGACCGCGCCGTCGGTCCTCGCCCGCACCGTCGACGAGGCCGTCGCGGCAGCAGCCAAGTCCATTTCGGCAGCGTTCCCCGTGGTCGTGAAGCTCGCCGAGGCCGCCCACCGCACCGAGCTCGGCGGGGTGCGGCTCGGCCTCGGGACCGCCGACGAGGTCCGCTCGGCGGCGACCGACCTGCTCGTCCAGGGCCCGGTCCTGGTGCAGCGCCAGCTCTCCGGCGTCGAGATCGCGGTGGGTGCCGTGCGCGACCCGGTGTTCGGCCCGGTCGTCATGGTCGGGCTCGGCGGCATCTGGGTGGAGGTGCTCGGCGACGTCGCCTTCGCCATGGCGCCACTGCACCGCGCCGAGGCCCGCGAGCTGCTCGCGTCCCTGCGCGGCCACGCACTGCTCACCGGCGTCCGCGGCGGCCCCGCCGTCGACCTCGACGCGCTCGCCGATGTCGTCGTCGCGGCCGGGAACCTGCTGCTGGCCTGCCCCGACGTCGCCGAGCTCGACCTCAACCCCGTCCTCGCCACCGCCGAGGGCGCTGTGGCCGTCGACTGGAAGATCGGAGCAGTGAGATGACGGCGCTCGCCGCCGACGCCTGTTCGCCGATCACATCCGCCGGTACGGTCCGTGACAGCGGACGCGACAGGAGGCCCGCATGAACCCGACAGCGATGGGGCTGCCGGGGGTGAGCTTCACCCCGGGCCTGCACATCTGTGCGTTCTACCGCGGAGCGGAGCAGCGCGACGAGCTGCTGCTGCCCTACCTGCGCGAGGGGCTGGCCGCGGGTGACAAGTGCATCTGCGTCACCGACGACCCGGCGGCGGGCGAGGCCGTGCGGGCGCTCGGCACGGAGTTCGGCGTCGACACGACGTCGGCGTCGGCCCAGCTGCAGCCCATGGACTCCGGCTCGACCTACCTCTCGGGTGGGTGCTTCGCGATCGAGAAGATGATCGGCTTCTGGGACCACAACATGAGCGCGGCCGTCGTCCGTGACGGCTTCGGCTTCGTCCGCGCGGCGGGCGAGATGACGTGGGCGCTGCGCGGGCTGCCCGGCTCCGACCTCCTCATGGCCTACGAGGCGAAGCTCAACGTCTTCCTGCACCGCTACCCGCAGGTGCTGCTGTGCCTCTACGACCTCACCCAGTTCGCCAACGGCGAGATCCTCATGGAGATCCTCCGCACGCACCCGACGGTGCTGGTGTCCGGGCAGCTCATGGAGAACCCGTGGTACGTGGAGCCCGAGGAGTACCTGGACAGGTACGCCGTCGCGGGGACATGAGCCGATGACGGCCCTCGACGCGTCACCGCAGCTCGCCGAGCGCAGCCTGCTGTCGAGCATGCGCAGCCTGCTCGTGCTCGGCACGCTCATGACCGAGGGTGCCGACGAGCAGCAGATCCTCCAGCTGGCGACGACGGCCGCGCCGACCCTCGCGCCGTGCGACGTGGTGACCGTCGAGCTCCTCGGCGGGCCACCCGCCCAGGCCCGGCTCGCGGCGCAGCTGCGCGGCGTCGGCACCACCGGCGGGGCGATCACGTTGCCCGGCGCGGGCTGGGCGTGGGCGTTCCCGCTCAGCGGCACCTCGGGGCACCTCGGCCATCTGGTGGTGGGGGCGCGGCGGGCGCCGACGTCGGAGGAGCAGTTCCTGCTGAGGGCGCTGGCCCAGCAGACCGGCGGCGCGCTGGCCAACCGGCGGCTGCACGCGCAGGAGCAGGCCACCGCGGCCACGCTGTCGGCGCTCAACGATCGGCTGCGGGGGAGTGTCGGCGCGTTGCGGCGCAGCATGGACATCCACGCCCGGCTCACCGCCGTCGCGGTGTCCGGCGAGGGCCGCGAAGGCATCGCGCGGGCCGTCCACGAGCTGACCGGCCTGCAGGTGGCCGTCGAGGACCGGCACGGCAACCTGCAGGCGTGGGCGGGCTCGCCGCCGCCCGACCCGTACCCGAAGGACAGCCCCGCGTGCCGGGAGCGGCTGCTGGCGCGGGCCAAGCAGGAGGCGCGGCCGATCCGTGACGGGGTGCGCCTGCTGGCGATCGCGCACCCGCAGGGCGACACGCTCGGCGTGATCG
Source organism: uncultured Actinomycetota bacterium (assembly GCA_963750095.1). Taxonomy (GTDB): domain Bacteria; phylum Actinomycetota; class Actinomycetes; order Mycobacteriales; family Pseudonocardiaceae; genus Pseudonocardia. Next base: position 454,968 of record CAVVPJ010000005.1, read on the forward strand.
TGCTCGTCGACCCCGACCGGCGCGCGAGCGACCAGGAGCTCATGGCCCTCGAGCACGGCGCCACCGTGCTCGCGATGGAGCTGGCGCGGGTGCGCAGCCTGGCGGAGAGCGAGCTGCGGCTGCGGCGCGACCTGCTCGACGAGCTGCTGGCGGGCACCGACACCGACAGTGCCGTGGCCAGGGCCACCGCGCTGGGCTACGACCTGCAGCGCCCGCACCGCGTGGTCGTCGTCGAGGGGCATGGGCCCGCGGGGGAGCGGCATCCGCTGGACACGCTGCTGCAGGCGGTGCGCCGCGCCGCCAGGGACGAGCCCGCGGGCACGCTGCTGGCCACGCGCGGCACCGAGGTCGTGCTCCTGGCCGACGCCGAGCCGGACTGGGAGAGCCTGCGCCGGGCGGTGCTGCACGAGCTGGGCGGCGGCCGGATCCGGCTGGGGGTCGGGGAGCGCTGCGACACGGTCGGCGAGTTCCCGCGCTCGTACCACCAGGCCAAGCTCGCGCTGCGGCTGCCTGCGCTGGCCGAGTGGGACGACCGCGCGATCCGGTTCGACGACCTCGGCGTCTACCGGCTGCTCGTCGGCATCTCCGACCTCGGCGAGGTCGAGCGGTTCGTCCAGCGCTGGCTCGGCAAGCTGCTGGAGTACGACGCGCAGCGCGGCTCGGAGCTGGTGCGGACGCTCTCGCACCACCTCGAGCACGGCGGCAACTACGAGCTGACGGCCAAGTCGCTCATCGTGCACCGCAACACGCTGAAGTACCGGCTGCAGCGCATCCGGCAGATCGGGCAGCTCGACCTGCACGACCCGGAGACGTGGTTCAACCTGCACCTGGCGACGCGGGCGTGGAACACGCTCGGCGTGCTGCGGTCGGGGTGACCGGCAGCGCCTGCCGCGACACGACCTGCAGCGACCTGACTTCCCGCTGGCCCCGTCCCTCGCCGGGGCGGAGAGGGTCTCCATGCTCCGCAGCGGCGCCATCGTCCGCCGCGACAACCGGCTGCACGCCGCCGCCGACCACACCCCGGTTGCGACGGACGTGCTCCGGGTTCCGCCCCCCGAGCGCGGCCGGAATCAGAACCATCAACGGCGGACCGCGGAGCAAACCGGAGCGAACGGTTCTGGACCACCCGCCGCCTGCGGCCCTCTGACCGGGACGTAACACCCGTCACGTCGGCGACGAGTACCCCGCTCAGGGAGTTTCTGTGTTCTAGGCGGGAGGCGGCATGGCTGCCATCGTGGCGGGTCGGCAGAAGGCCGAGATCGACGGCGACTTTGTGGTGTTCCTCATCGGGGCCCGCTTCACGATCCGGCATCCCCTCCGGACGTTCCGGGACCTCGGTGGCCGTCGGGGTGGGATGCGGGCCATGCTCGACCACCTCGTGGCACACCCTGAGAAAGGTCTCCTCGGATACACCATGGGACTGCCTGTGATCGTGCAGTACTGGCGGTCGTTCGACCATCTGGAGTCGTTCGCGCGCGATACCTCCGATCCGCACGCGGCGACCTGGCGCGAGTACTACCGCAGGCAGGCCAGCCACGGCCAGGGTGCTGGGATCTGGCACGAGACCTTCCTCGTGCGTGCGGGCGAGTACGAGGCCATCTACAACAACATGCCTGCCATCGGGCTCGGGCAGGCGGGGCGGCTCGTGCCCATCAACGAGTCCAGCACTGCCCGGCTGCGGATCCGGAACCGCGACGCCTCCTAGGCGAGAGGGCGTGCAGCGCCACCGCCTGCAGGGACGCCGCGGGCACCGCCACCGCTCCGCACGACGTCGGGCGGTCGGGCCCCACCCGCTCGGCGACCGTCACCTTCCACGCTCTGCCGTCGTCGTAGACGGTGGTGCCGTCGACCCTGAGGGCGTCGGTGCAGCGCGCCCCGGTGGCCGCGCGGACGGCGAGGTCGGCGACCTGCCCTTCCGGCGACCAGGCCGACCGGCCGCGGCAGAGCGCGGTCTCCACCTCGCCCAGCTCGGCCGCCTTCCGCGCCGTGACGGCGGTGGCGACGTCGAGCCGCCCGTACAGGTAGCCCGTGGGGAGCACCAGCGCGGTGGGGGCGAAGCGGTGGCCGCCGAGGTGGCTGGTCTCCCAGACGTCCGGCTCGCCCGCGTCGGTGAGGGCGCGGACGAGGGCGCGCCCGTCGAGCGCGCAGCAGCGGTCGCGGCGGCCGTGGGTGCACACGAGCAGCAGCGGGTCGTGCACGCGCACGCCGGGGAGGGGTGCGCCCGCCGGGGGGAGCGGCATGGCGTCGAGCTCCGACGGCCCGGCGACGGTGACCATCGTGGTGTGCGCGCCCGGCGGGGTGGTGTCGGCGAGGTAGAGCCGGACCGGGGCGTCGTCGTCGCGGCGGAGGGGGCGGCGGATCAGCTGTACCCGGAACCCCGCCGCGGCGGCGCGGGCGGCGAACGCGGCGACCGCCGGGTCGCGGTGGCTTCCGACGTCGCGCGGCCACGCGCCGCGGTGCTCGAGGCAGGCCCAGCGCGGCGCCACGGGTGCGGTGCCCGCCATCGGCTCGTCCGCCGCACGGGCGAGCACCGCACAACGCTCCGTGTACACGGGCGTTGGGGTTTCCATCACCTCAGTGTATCCAAGGCTGCCCTAAGCGGCCGCGCAGATTGATCGTTTGACGTGGTCGGCGCCCCCGGCGGGCAGGTCGGGGCGCTGTGCAGCGCTTACCTCCACCGCGTCGGGGTGGACGGCCGGCAGGTGCGGCACCGGTGATTCGCACGGCCCGCGTGCCGATCCGGCGCACCGACCGCGGCACACGCGAGGCCGATCAGCGCGCGAGATGCACAACAGCGGGGTTCGATCTTGGCTGAACCCCGCTGGTGTCGCGCTCGGCCGTCGTCCCGAGGCGTCGCGCAGCAGGCCGTGCCCGCTCCGTGTTCGCTACGCCGGTGGCGACCACCAGGTCAGTCCGCGGCGCCGTGCACTCGGTGCGGTCACGGCTAGGCCTTCGGCAGGGTGAGGTCGTAGACCGTGCGGCCGCCGACGGTCGTCGCCGTGTAGTGCTGCTGCACCCAGGAGCTGATCGTCGCGCCCGCGCGGTCGCCGCCGCGCCCGCCCGGTCCGCCGCCCGTGACGAAGTAGCGCACCTGCCCGGCCGCGACGTAGGCCTGGAACTGCTCAAGCGTCGGGGCCGGGTCGCCGCCGGAGAACCCGCCGATCGCCATGACGTCGATGCCGCTCCCGAGCGCGAGGGGCGCTGCCTCCATGGCCCCGACGGTCGCCGCGGACCACTTCGTGCCCGCCGCCCGCAGGAGGCGCACGAGCGCCGGGTCGGTCGCCTGCCCCTCACCCCGGCCGCCGAACCCGCCCGGCCCGCCCGCCGCGCCGCCACCATCCGCGGCGCGACCTACTGCGCCGCCGCCAGCGCCGCTGCCGGCGCCGCTACTGCCGGTGCCGCCTGCGCCGGCGCCGCTGCCCGCACCGCCACCGCCACCGCCATCGGGGACGGCGCCTGCCGCGCCGCCGCCTGCGGTTGCGCTGCCGCCTGTCGCCGCGCCGCCGGTCGTGCCCGCGTCGGCCGTGCCGGTGGAGCCGCTGGTCTCGCCGCGGTCGCGGGCCGCGCGGTCGCCGCGGTCGCCGAACCCGCCGCCGGGGCCGCCGAAGCCGCCGCCCGTCGCGGGGCCCGCGAGCGGGATCGAGCCCGCGCGGGCGCCCGACACGGTGTCCACCGCGTAGGCCGCGGGACCGAGCAGGGCCGCCGCGACGGTCGCGACCAGCGCCCCCGCCGCGACCACCCGGCCCCGAACGGGCAGGAGCAGCAGCGCCGCACCGACCACGGCGAGCGCGGCCACCACCCACCGCACCCAGGGCGCGAACTCCGGCGTCCGGGAAAGCAGCACCCACGCCCAGACCGCGGTGAGCACCACCAGCGCGGCCATCCCGGCCCGCGCCGCCGTCGACTCGCGGCGCTGCCACAGCTGGGCCGCGCCGATCCCGATGAGCGCGGCGATGCCGGGCGCCAGTGCCACCGTGTAGTACTGGTGGAAGATCCCCTCCATCAGGGAGAACACCAGCGCCGACACCACGGTCCAGCCGCCCCACAGGATCAGCGAGGCACGCAGCCGGTCGGTGCGCGCTGCGCGCCGGGTCAGCACGAGCCCGACCACGAGCAGCGCGAGCGCCGTGGGCAGCAGCCAGGCGATCTGCCCGCCGACATCGACCGCGAACAGCCTGCCCAGCCCGGCGCCACCGCCGAACGGGCCACCACCACCCGGACCGCCGAACCCGCCGCCGCCCGGGAAGCCGCCCGCCGCGCCCGGCAGGTCGCCCGCCCCGACCGGAAGCCCGCCCGCCGCAGCCCCGCTCGCCGCTGCGGCGCCAGGTGGGCCGCCGGTCGCGGCGCCCGCCGCGAGCCCGGCCGGCTCACCACCGCGGCCGGGGCCGCCGCCGAGACCGCCCTGCCCGAAGATCCGACCAAGGCCGTTGTAGCCCAAGGCGAGCTGGATCGCGCTGTTGTCGGTCGACCCGCCGATGTACGGCCGGTCCGCCGCGGGCCACAGCGCGACCGCGACGAACCACCAGCCGCCCACCACGACCATCGCGAGGCCCGCGGCGAGCAGCTGCCGGATGCGACGCCACAGCCCGGTCGGCGCCGCCCACAGGTAGGCCAGCGCCAGCGCGGGGAGCACGAGCAGGGCCTGCGCGGTCTTCGTGAGGAACGCCAGCCCGAGGAGCGCGCCTGCCAGCAGCAGCCAGCGCGTGCCCGCGTGTTCGACCGCGCGCACGACGGCGTACGCCGCCGCGACCATCAGCAGCACGAGCAGGGCGTCCGGGTTGTCGAACCGGAACATCAGCACCGCGACGGGCGTCAGCGCCATCGCCACTCCCGCGAGCAGCGCGGCCCCGGGCCCGGACACCCGGCGGACCGCGGCGTAGAGCAGCGCGACCGTCGCCACCGCCATCAGCGCCTGCGGCACGAGGATGCTCCACGACGACAGGCCGAACACGCGCGCCGACAGCGCCATCACCCAGAGCGCGGCGGGCGGCTTGTCGACCGTGACGACGTTGCCCGCGTCGAACGAGCCGAAGAAGAACGCCTCCCAGTCCTTGGTCATCGACTGGACGGCCGCGGCGTAGAACTCGTTGCCCCAGCCGTTCGCCGGGAGGTTCACGAGGTAGAGCCCGGCCGTGCCGAGCAGCAGCAGGCCCAGCCCGAGCCGCTCGCGGCGGGACCGCCGGGCGGACCCCGGCGAGGGTGCCGGGGGCCGGAGCTGGACGGGGGTGCGGGTCGCGGTCATGCGGCGTGCTCCGGGGAGGTCGGGGTGCGGCGGCTGGCGAAGATCCAGGATCGGAAGGCGACGAAGCGCAGGACGGTGGCCAGCGCGTTGGCCCCGACGAGCACGAGCAGCTCGACCGGTCGGCTGGCGTCGGCGGGGAGCAGGGCGAGCGCGCCGGTCGTCAGCGCCAGCCCGAGGACGAACACGATCAGCCCTTGCACCTGGCTGGTCGCCGCGCCCGCCCGGCCGCGCACGCCGAAGGTCAGGCGGCGGTTGGCCGCGGTGTTGGCCACGGCGGTGACGACCAGCGCCACGAGGTTGGCGCCGAACGGGCCGAGCCCGGCGCGCAGCAGCACGTAGAGCAGCAGGTAGGCCAGCGTGCTCGCCACCCCGACCGCCGCGAACCGCGCGAGCTGGCCGATCATCCCGCTGGGCACCCCCGTCACCTCCCGCTCCGGCGCCCGCAGCGCTCCGCGGCCGAGCTTCTCGCGCAGGTCGTGCAGCGGAACGCGGCCCGAGGCGAGCGCGCGGCCCAGCCGGACGATGCCCTTCAGGTCCTCCGTGGCCGTCTTGACGATGTCGACCGACGAGTTGGGGTCGTCGACCCAGTCCACCGGCACCTCGTGGATGCGCAGCCCGGCGCGCTCGGCGAGCACGAGCAGCTCCGTGTCGAAGAACCAGCCGGTGTCCTCCACGAGCGGCACGAGGCGCCGCGCCACGTCGGCGCGGATCGCCTTGAAGCCGCACTGCGCGTCGGAGAACCGGGCGGCCAGCGTGCCGCGCAGGATGAGGTTGTAGGTGCGCGAGATGAGCTCGCGCTTGGCGCCGCGGACCACGCGGGAGTCGCGGGCGAGCCGGGTGCCGATGGCGAGGTCGGAGTGGCCGGAGATCAGCGGGGCCACGAGCGGCAGGAGCGCGGCGAGGTCGGTGGAGAGGTCGACGTCGCAGTAGGCGAGCACCTGCGCGTCGGACGCCGTCCACGCCGCGCGCAGCGCCCGTCCGCGGCCCTTCTCCGGCATCCGCACCGACGTCACCTCGCGCAGCTGGGCGGCGAGGCGTGCGGCGATCGCGGGCGTGGCGTCGACGCTGGCGTTGTCCGCGATCGTGATCCGGAACGGGTACGGGAACTGGGTGGAGAGGTAGGCGTGCAGGCGGCGGACCGACCGCTCCAGGTCGGCTTCCTCGTTGTAGACGGGCACGACCACGTCGAGGACCGGCCCCGTCCGTGGCCGCACGACAGGATCGATGCTCGCTCCGCAAGCTCCGCTCGGGGGGTTCGGCGCGGTGTCGACGCTCATGGGGACAACGGTGTCGGCGGCCGCTGTCGGGTCCTTGTGGCCAACCTGTGTGCGCGCTGTGCGTGTGACACGACCGGGGGTCAGCGCGCTCACGCCTGCTCTCCGAGGTCGTAGAGGGTCGTTCCGCCGACCGTGGTCGGTGTGAAGTGCTGCTGCACCCAGCGGGCGATCGCGGCGGCGTCGTCGCTGCCGCCGCTCTGGGTCGAGTCCGCACCGGAGCCGCCGACGAACCAGTGGATCTTCTTCTCGGCGACGAGCTGCTGGAACCGCGCCGGCGTCGGTGAGGGGTCGGTGCCGTTGAACCCGCCGACGGCCATCACCGGCAGCTCGGCGGCGAGCTGGTAGCCCGCCGCGGTGTTGGAGCCGACGGCCGCCGCGGCCCAGGTGTAGTCGCCCGCGTCACGCTGGAGGAGGGCGACGACCTGCGCGGACGGGGTCGGGCTCGCCAGCAGGCCGCCGATCCCGCCCGGCCCGCCCCGGCCCCTGAACCCGCGCCCGTCGGTCCCGGTCAGCGGTCCGCCTGCAGCCACGCCGCCACCAGCCGTGCCTGCGGGCGCGGCGAACTGGCCGCCGCCCTGGCCGACGCCGCCGGGACCGCCGCGGCCGAAGCCGCCGGGACCCATCCCGCCCGACGGGCCCGCGGAGGGGATCGCGCCGGTGTGCGGCGTGGCCGCCGTCGCGACGGCGTAGCCCGTCGGACCGGCCAGCCCCGCCACCACCGCGACGGTGACGACCCCGGCACCCAGCACCCGCGGGGCCCGGTCGGCGACCAGCAGACCCGCCGCGGCGAGCACGCCGACCGCGAGGACCGTCCAGGCAGGCCACGGATGCCACTGCGGTGTCCGCCGCAGGAGCGTGAACGCCCAGCCCGCCGTCACGAGGACGGTTCCGGCCAGCATGAGTCGGGCCGGGAGCGCCGCCCGGTCCCGCCACAGCACCGCCCCGCCGAGCCCGACCAGTGCGGCGACCGCGGGCGCCAGCACCACCGCGTAGTAGGGGTGGATGATCCCGGCCATCAGGCTGAACGTCAGCCCGGTGACGACCAGCCAGCCGCCCCACACCAGCGCCGCGGACCGCAGGGCGTCGGTGCGCGGCGCCCGTCGCGTCCACCACAGCAGCGTGCCGAGCGCAACCAGCGCCGCGGGTAGGAGCCACGCCGCCTGCCCGCCGAACTCGGCACCGAAGAGCCGGGTCAGCCCGGCCTCGCCCCACCCGCCGCCAGGGCCGCCGCCGACGCTGCCCACCTCGTCGCCCGTCAGCCTGCCGAAGCCGTTGTAGCCGAACACCAGCTCCAGGACGCTGTTGGTCTGCGAGCCGCCGATGAACGGGCGGTCCGCCGCGGGCCACAGCTCGACGACCAGCACCCACCAGCCCGCGCTGACCACCAGCGCGACCGTGGCCAGGGCGAGGTCGCGCAGCCTGCGTCCCCACCCGACCGGCGCGGCCGTCAGCCACACCGCCGCGAACGCGGGCAGCACGAGGAACGCCTGCAGCATCTTGGTGAGGAACCCGAGGCCGACCAGCGCCGCGGCCAGCAGCAGCCAGCGGGTGCCGCCGCGCTCCACGGCGCGCAGGGTCGCGTAGGCCGCACCGACCAGGAGCAGCGTGAGCAGCGCGTCGGGGTTGTTGAACCGGAAGATCAGCACGGCGACCGGGGTGACGGCGAGCGTCGCCCCGGCGAGCAGCGCCGCACCCGTCGCCAGGCGTGCGGGCAGGTCCGCGGCCAGCGCGGTACGGCGCACGCTCGCGTAGAGCAGCGCCACCGTGGCCACGCCCATCAGCGCCTGCGGCACGAGGACGCTCCACGACGACAGCCCGAAGACCCGCACCGCGAGGCCGTCGACCCAGAGCGCGGCGGGTGTCTTGTCCACGGTGATCCAGTTCGCGGCGTCCGACGAGCCGAAGAACCACGCCTTCCCGCTGACGCCCGCGGCCTGCGCGGCCGCGGAGTAGAAGCCGTTGGCCCACCCGGACGCCCCGAGTCCCCACAGGTAGAGCACCGCGGTGGCCGCCAGCAGGCCGCCGAGGGCGGCGTGCCGCGCACGTGGGCGCCCCGTCCGCGGTGGGGGAGGGGTATCCGCCGCGGACGGGGCAGCCGAGGGCGGGGAGAGGGTGGACGTCACGCGTCCCGAGCGTGGTCGCGCGCGTTATGCGGCAGCGGTGCCCGGCCTGTGCGTCAGCTGTGAAGGAGGTCCGCGGCGGTCTCGATCAGGGGCAGCCGCACCGTGAACTCCGTGTGCCCCGGCCTGCTCGTCACGCTCACGCCGCCGCCGTGCGCCGCGACGACGGCGTGCACGATCGCCAGTCCCAGCCCGGTGCTGCCGTTCTCCCGGGAGCGTGACGACGAGCCGCGGGCGAAGCGCTCGAACACGTGCGGGAGGAGCTCGGCCGGGATGCCGGGTCCTTCGTCGACCACCGACACCCGCGCCGTGCCCGCCTTCGCCTCCAGCGTGACCGTGACGGCCGTGCCCGGCGGCGTGTGGGTGCGCGCGTTGGCGAGCAGGTTGGTGAGCACCTGGGTGAGCCGTGACCCGTCGCCGCGGACGATGACGGGCTCCTCGGGGAGGTCGAGCTGCCAGCGGTGGCCAGGGCCTGCCGCGTGGGCGTCGCTCACGGCGTCGAGCACGAGGCGGGTGAGGTCGACGTCGCCGCGCTCCAAGGGCCGTCCGGCGTCGAGCCGGGCGAGCAGGAGCAGGTCCTCGACGAGCGTGGTCATCCGCTCGGCCTGCGACGAGATGCGCCTGAGCGAGTGGGTCGCGTCCTCGGGAAGCGGCCCGCGGCGCGTCAGCTCGGCGTAGCCGCGGATGGCCGCGAGCGGGGTGCGCAGCTCGTGGCTGGCGTCGGCGATGAACTGCCGCAGCTGCGTCTCGCTGTCCTGGCGGGCCTCCAGCGCGGCGCCGACGTGGTCGAGCATGTGGTTGAGCGCCGCGCCGACCTGCCCGACCTCGGTGTCCGGGTCGGCGTCCGGCATGCGCTCGGCGAGCTGGACCTCGCCACGGTCCAGCGGAAGGGTGCTCACCCGCCGCGCGGTGGCGGCGACCCGTTCCAGGGGCTCCAGCTCACGGCGCACGACCACCGCGCCGATCACGCCCGCGACGGTCAGCGTGACCACCGCGACGATCAGCTCGGTGGTCACCAGGCTCGTCACGGTCTGCTGGAGCTGGAACTCGGGCAGCCCGGTGACCTGCACGCCGCCCTGGCGGTACGTCGCGACGACCCGGTACGTGCCGAGCGTGGGCAGCTCGACCGTGGCCGCGTGCGCGCCGGGGACCACCGTGCGCAGGAGCGCGAGGTCGGCGTCGGGCAGGAGCTGGTCGTAGCCCGATCGGGTGCGCACGCGCGCGTCCGTGACCTGGCCGTCGGCGAGCGTCACGGTGACCAGGTCGGGCGATGGGGGTGGGCCGTTGCCGGGGTTGTCGCCGGTCGGGTTCAGCGACCGGCTGCGGCCCGGGCCCGGCCCCGGCCCGTTGCCGATCGTGACCAGCTCCACGTCCAGGCGGGAGATCAGCGACTGCCGCACGGCCAACGCCGTGACCAGCCCGATCACGATCGACGCGGCGGCGAGCAGCAGCAGCGTCATCGCGACCAGCCGTGTCCGCAACGACCGTGCGCGCAGCACCCTAGTGCGCACTATGCCCCCGGTTTGAGCACGTACCCCGCGCCGCGCACGGTGTGGATCATGGGGGAGCGCCCGGCGTCGATCTTCTTGCGCAGGTAGGAGACGTACAGCTCGACGACGTTGGACTGGCCGCCGAAGTCGTAGTTCCACACCCGGTCGAGGATCTGGGCCTTGGACAGGACCCGCTTGGGGTTGCGCATGAGGAAGCGCAGCAGCTCGAACTCGGTGGCGGTGAGCTCGATGAGGTCGTCGGCGCGGCGGACTTCGTGGCTGTCCTCGTCGAGCACGAGGTCGCCGACGACGAGCTCGGAGCCCTGCCGCGCCGCCGCCATCCCGGAGCGGCGCAGCAGCCCGCGCAGCCGGGCGACGAGCTCCTCGAGGCTGAACGGCTTCGTGACGTAGTCGTCGCCGCCCGCGGTGAGGCCCGCGACCCGGTCCTCGACGGCGTCGCGCGCGGTGAGGAACAGCACCGGCACCTCCGGGGCGTCGGCGCGCATGCGGCGCAGCACCTCGAGGCCGTCGAAGTCGGGGAGCATGACGTCGAGGACGACGGCGTCGGGCCGGAACTCGCGGGCGACCCGCACCGCCGAGGACCCGTCGGCGGCCGTGCGCACCTCCCAGCCCTCGTAGCGCAGGGCCATGGACAGGAGGTCCGAGAGGCTGGACTCGTCGTCGACCACGAGCACCCGGATGGGGCTGCCGTCGGGTCGGCGCAGGGCTCGCTCGTCCATCGCGCCCCCTTGCACCGCTGCCTGAGCCGCGTCCGCCGTCGCCATGGTAGCGATCGTGATCGCCCTCGCTGTGCCGTGCATGGGCGGATCCTGTGCGCCTCCTGTGGAACCGCGGCGGTCCCGGATCCGTCTGCACTGCCGACCGCAATGCCCGACGAGGAGGGATCCATGGAGACGACGTTCGAAGGCTGGTCCGCCGAGGCGCTGACGCTGCTGGCCGACATCGCGGGGGACAACCGGGCCGAGCGCTGGCCCGAGCTGCGCGACCGGCACGCCGCGGTGGTGCGCGGCCCGGCGCTGGCCCTCGCGGACGGGCTGGCGGCCGAGTTCGGGCCGGTGCGGGTGTTCCGGCCGCACGTGAGCAGGCGGTTCCGGCCCGACGCGCCGCCGTTGCGCACGGACACGGGCGGGGTCGCGAGGTCGCCGGGCCGGTGCGCGCTGGCGGTGACGCTCTCGCCGACGGCGCTGACGGTCACGGCCGGGCACTGGCGGTTCGACCGGGGGCAGCTGCAGCGCTACCGCGCGGCGGTCGACGGCGTTCCCGACGCGGCGGACGCAGGTCTGGGGGCGGCGGATGCGGGTGCCGAGCTGGCCGAAGTGCTGGCCCGGCTGGCGGCGGACGGGCTCGAGCCCGATCCCGAGGCCGAGCTGCGTGGCACCCCACGGGGCTGGCGAGCCGACCACCCACGGATCGCGTTGGCGCGCCGCCGTGGGCTGCAGGTGGTCCGGCGGTGGCCGCTCGGTCCGTGGGTCTCGACGCCCGAGCCCCTGGAGCGGGTGCGCGCCGGGTGGCGGGCCGCCGCGCCACTGGTGGAATGGCTCGACCGGCACGTCGGCGCGGCCGACACCGGCTCGACCACCACACAAGCGTCGCCAGGGCCGCACACGCGTCCCGACGCCGGTGCGGCCACCACGACGCTTGTGCGGTAGGCGCCCGGCGGGTCAGCGGGCGCGCCAGTACCCGGTGGCGTAGACGAACCGCCGGTCGAGGCCGCGGTCCTCGATGAGGTGGCGGCGCAGGTCGCGGACGCAGGCCGACTCGCCGGAGAGCCAGGCCTGCCCGCGGCCGTCGGGGAACACGGCGGCGCGCACGGCTTCCGCCAGCGGCTCGCCCGCCGCCCGTCCGTCCCGGTGCACCCAGGTGACGGGGCCCGGCAGCTCCTGCCGCTCGGCGGCGTCCGCGACCTCGAGGAACGTTCGGGTGGGCGCCGCGCCGAGCGCGTCCAGCACGGTCGCCACCGCGGGCAGGGCGGTCTCGTCGCCGATCACGACGTGGTAGTCGGCGCTCGGGTCGGGCGTGTAGTGCCCACCGGGCTCCGACACGCCGACCCACGCACCCGGTTGCGCGTCGCGGGCCCACGCGGCGGCGGGCCCGTGACCCGCGTGGAGCACGAAGTCGACGTCGAGCTCGCCCGCGGCGGGGTCGAACCGGCGCACGGTGTAGGTGCGGATCGCGGGCCGCGCCTCGCCCGCGGGCCACACCGGCCCGCCGGTGCTCGCGCGGGGCACGGCGGGCCGTTCCTGGCCGGGCACGGGGAAGAACATCTTGATGCGGCGGTCGGGGCCGGTCCCGGCGAAGCCCGCGAGCTCGGCACCGACGAGCGTCACCCGGACCATCCCGGGCGTCACCCGTGCGCTGCGGCGCACCTGCAGGAGGCGGGGCGCGGTCGTCGTCACCCGACGATTGTGCCGCGCCTTCCGCCGCTGCCTGGGCGGCGGCCGGTCCCGGCCCGCCTGCCGGTGTGCCGCCCCCGCTCCCGGCGGATGACCAGCCGCGCTCGCAGAACGGGCGTGCGCTTCGCAGGGTCCTGGGGCTCTGCGAGGTGTCGGGTTGGTCTGCGAGGAAGGCGGCAAGGGCGGACTACCGGGCGGCCGCCCGGGCAGCGGCGCCGCCGACGGACGCGGCGGCCAGGCCCGTCCACGCCAGGTCCATCAGGTACTGCGTCGCGTCCTCGGCGGTCACCGACGGGTCGTTGCCCCGCCAGATCGCGAGCCGCTCGCACGCTCCGACGACCACGTGCGCCCATCCCGTGAGCCGCTGCGCGGACGCCTGGGGGGCCAGCCCGGCGAGCAGCGCGGCGATGAAGTCGGTCTGCTGGGCGCGGATGCCTTCCAGCGCCTCGCCCGCCACGCTCGACTCGGCGCACAGCAGCGACCACGCGGGCCGGTTCTCGACGTAGGTGAAGAACGCGCGGGTGCCGCGGCGCAGCGCCTCCTCGGGGCCCTCGGCCGCGGCGGCCGCGGCGGTGGTCACGTCCAGCAGGTCGGCCCTCGCCCGCGCGAGGCAGGCCAGCAGCAGCCCTTCCTTGGACCCGAAGTGCGTGTAGACCACCGGCTTCGTCACGCCGACGCGCTCGGCCACCGCTTCCATCGACGCGTTCTGGAACCCGCGTTCGGCGAACACGGCGAGCGCGGCGTCGAGGATCTGCCGCTCGCGCTCGGCGCGGGGGAGGCGCGTTCTGGTCGGCACGACGAAACCCTACCGCAAGTAAGTTACCCGTGGTAACTTACCGCCGGTAACCCCGGGAGGAGCGAGATGACCGACAGGCACATCGACGCGGTGATCGTCGGGAGCGGGTTCGCCGGGCTCGGTGCCGCCGTCGCGCTGGCGGAAGCGGGCCGCGACGACTTCCTGATCCTCGAGAAGGCTGCGAGCCTCGGCGGCACCTGGCGCGACAACACCTACCCCGGCTGTGCCTGCGACGTGCAGAGCCACCTCTACTCGTTCTCGTTCGCGCCCAACCCGAACTGGACGCGCACCTTCGCCCGCCAGGAGGAGATCCGGGCCTACCTCGAGGACGTCGCCGACCGCTACCACCTGCGCGGGCGCATCCGGTTCGGCGCGCAGGTGACCGACGCGGAGTGGGACGGCACGGGCTGGGTGGTCGGCACGGCCGACGGCCAGGTCGTGCGGGCCCGCGCGCTCATCTGGGCCACCGGGCCGCTGCACATCCCGGCCGTCCCCGAGATCGAGGGCATGGACGAGTTCACCGGCACGGTGTTCCACTCCGCCCGCTGGGACCACGGCCACGACCTGCGCGGCCGCCGCGTCGCCGTCATCGGGACGGGCGCGAGCGCGATCCAGTTCGTGCCGCAGGTGCAGCCCCGGGCCGCGCAGCTCACGCTGTTCCAGCGCACGGCGCCGTGGGTGCTGCCCAAGCCCGACCGTCCGATCCCGACGGCGCTGCGGCGGCTCTACCGCGCGCTGCCCGTCACCCAGAAGCTCGCGCGGGCGCTGGTGTACGGGCGCAACGAGCTGCTCGTCGGCGGCTTCCTGCACCCTCGGCGGATGCGGCTGGTGGAGCGGGTCGCCCGCGGCTACCTCGACCGCGCGTTCGCGGACCGCCCCGACCTCGCCGCCGCGCTCACACCGGACTTCACCATCGGCTGCAAGCGCATCCTGCTCTCCAACGACTACTACCCGGCGCTGCGACAGCCCAACGTGGACGTCGTCACCTCGCCGATCGCGCGGGTCACCCCGACCGGAGTCGTCACAGCCGACGGCGTCGAGCACGCCGTCGACACGATCATCTTCGGCACCGGCTTCAAGGTCGGCGAGGGCATGGCCGAGGGCGTCACGATCACCGGCCGGGACGGCCGCAAGATCCATGACGTGTGGGCGGACGGGCCGGAGGGGCTGCTGGGCACGACCGTGGCGGGGTTCCCGAACCTGTTCACGATGATCGGCCCGAACACCGGGTTGGGGCACAGCTCGATGGTGTACATGATCGAGTCGCAGACCCGGTACGTCGTCGACGCGCTGCGGGCCGTCGACGCGGCGGGCGCCGTCGCGATCGACACCCGCCAGGACCGGCAGGACGCCTTCAACGCCGACCTCCAGCGCCGGTTCGCGGGCTCGGTGTGGACCTCGGGCGGCTGCGCGAGCTGGTACCTCGACGACAAGGGCCGCAACCGCTCGCTCTGGCCGGGCTACACGTTCGACTTCCGGCGCCGCACCCGGCGCATCGACCCGCACGACCACGAGCTGATCGGGTAGTAGTGGGCGCGTGCTCGTCTACGCGATCGGTCTGACCACGCGCTTCCGCCGGATCACCGTCCGCGAGGGCGCGCTCGTCGAGGGGCCCGCGGGGTGGGGCGAGTTCTGCGCGTTCACCGAGTACGACGACGCCGAGTGCGTGCCGTGGCTGGCGGCGGCGGTCGAGGCGGCGGAGCGCGGGTGGCCGGAGCCGGTGCGCGGGCGCGTGCCGGTCAACGCGATCGTCCCGGCGGTGTCGCCAGAAGCGGCCTACGCGCTGGTCGCGGCCTCGGGATGTGCGACGGCGAAGGTCAAGGTCGCCGACGCACCCGGCTCGCTCCCCGAGGACGTCGAGCGCGTCGCCGCCGTCCGGGACGCGCTCGGGCCGGGGGGCGCGGTGCGGGTGGACGCCAACGCGGCGTGGGAGGTCGACGAGGCCGTGACCGCCATCCGCGCGTTGGACAAGGCCGCGGACGGCCTGGAGTACGTCGAGCAGCCCTGCCCGACGATCGCGGACCTGGCGGCGGTGCGGCGGCGGGTCGACGTGCGGGTGGCCGCCGACGAGTCGATCCGCCGCGCCGAGGACCCGCTGCGGGTCGCGGTGGCCGAGGCCGCGGACGTCGCCGTGCTCAAGTGCGCGCCGCTCGGCGGCGTGCGGCGCGCGCTGGCGGTGGCGGAGGCGTGCGGCCTGCCGTGCGTGGTGTCGTCGGCGCTGCAGACGAGCGTCGGGCTGGCGGCGGAGATCGCGCTCGCCGGGGCGTTGCCGGAGCTGGAGTTCGCGTGCGGGCTGGGCACCGGCGCGCTGCTCACGGCGGACGTGGTGGACGAGCCGCTCCTCCCGGTCGACGGCTGGCTCCCGGTGCCGCGCCGCGCGCCCACGCCGACGCTCGCTCCCGCGCTGACGGCGACGCCCGGGCGGGCGGCGTGGTGGGCGGCGCGCTGGGACCGGGTGCGTGCGCTTGGCGCGGCGGCCCCGCTCTGGCGGTGATCGTCGGCTTGGAGCGGAAAGCGGCCACAACCGACCGGACATGCGCCCAGCTGGTGATCACCGGGTCGGGTCCGGCGAGCGCGGGTCGACCCCGGTTGGTGGATCACCGGGTCGGGCTGGCCGGACGTCGACCCCGGTGGCGGGCGCGGGGGGTAGCGTGCGGCGCGTGGCGGTGGTCGTCGTCGGCGCGGGGATCGCCGGGATCGCCTGCGCGCGTGGGCTGTCCGCCGCCGGGATCGCCGTGCGGGTGCTGGAGCGGGCCCGCGTCGTCGGCGGGCGGATGGCGAGCAGGCGCCTGCGTGGCCGCCCCGTCGACCTCGGCGCCGCGTACTTCACGGTGTCCGACCCGGAGTTCGCGCAGGTCGTCGAGGGGTGGCGGGCCGCGGGGCTGGCCAGGCCGTGGACCGACACCCTCGGCGTCTTCGACGACGGCGGACGCGGCCACTCGCCGGGCCCGATGCGCTGGGCCGCCCCCGGAGGGTTGCGCAGCCTGGTGGAAGCGTTGGCCGAGAGCGTCGACGTCGTGGTCGAGCACGAGGTGCGGCGGGTCGGTCCCGGCCCGGTGGTCGACGGCGAAGCCGCCGCCGCCGTCGTGCTCGCGATGCCCGACCCGCAGGCCGCGCGGCTGCTCGCCCCCGTACCCGCGGTCCTCGCCGACCGGCGCTGGAACCCGGTGATCGCCGTCGCATCGGGCTGGGCCGAGCGATCGTGGGACCCGCTGGCCGCCGCCTTCGTCAACGGCCACCCCGTGCTCGCCCTCGTGGCCGACGACGGCGACCGCCGCGGCGACGGGGCGCCGGTGCTGGTCGCGCACTCGACCGCCGAGGTGGCCAGTGCGCACGACGCCGTCCCCGACGCGGCCGTCCCCGCCGTGCTCACCGCGCTGCGCGAGCTGCTCGGCGTCGGCGATCCCCTGTGGACGTACGCGCACCGGTGGCGGTTCGCCGCCCCCGCCGACGGACGCGCGCCGACGTACTGGTTCGAGGGCGGGATCGGGCTCGCGGGGGACGGGTGGGGCCGCTCGCGGGTCGAGGCCGCGTGGCGCTCGGGCACCGACCTGGCCCGGGCGATCACCGCCGGATGACGCCCCCGCGGCTGGGTGACTGTGATCGTCACGAGCGCGGTTCTCGGGTTCGATCACCGGAAGCGTCGCGCTCGCGCGGATCACCGCGCAGCCGAGCACCGGAGAGCCCCACCGGGCCCGCGGCGGAGTTACCGTCGTCCCCATGACCGCGACGGTGCGTCTCTTCGCCGACCTCCCGCCCGACCGGGTCGTCACCGACCCGGACGTGCTGGCCTCCTACTCCCGCGACACGGCGGAGTGGGCCGAGGCCGGGCAGCCGCTCGCCCTCGTCCGGCCGCTGAGCACCGCGGAGGTCGCTGCGGTCGTCGCGGCATGCACGCGGGAGGGCATCCCGGTGGTGCCGCGCGGAGCGGGCACCGGACTCTCCGGCGGCGCCAACGCGGTCGACGGCGGCATCGTGCTGTCGCTGGAGCGGATGCGCGCGATCCTCGAGATCAACCCCGCGGAGCGGCTCGCGGTCGTCCAGCCCGGCGTCGTCAACGACGACCTGCGCGCGGCCGCCGCCGAGCAGGGCATGTGGTACCCGCCGGATCCCGCGAGCTCGCCCTGGTCGACCATCGGCGGCAACGTCGCCACCAACGCGGGCGGCCTGTGCTGCGTCAAGTACGGCGTGACCCGCGACTACGTGCTCGCGCTTGAGGTCGTCACCGCCGCGGGCGAGGTCGTGCGGGTCGGGCGGCGGACGGCGAAGGGCGTGGCCGGATACGACCTCGTCGGGCTGATGGTGGGGTCCGAGGGGACGCTCGGGGTGATCACCGAGGTCACCGTGCGGCTGCGCCCGCTGCGCACGGTGCCGCCGCGGACGATCGTCGGCTTCTTCGACACGCTCGCCGCCGCGGGCGACGCCGTCGCGCGGGTGACGGCCGCAGGCGTGCAGCCGTCGGCGTTCGAGCTGATCGACCGCGCCTGCATCCACGCGGTGAACGCGTGGAAGAAGACGGGCCTGCCCGAGGACGCCGCCGCGCTGCTCCTCGCGCAGACCGACCTCGCCGAGCCCGCCGCCGAGCAGGAGGCGCAGACGATCCGCGACGCGTTCGTCGCGGCCGGGGCGTCCGAGGCGATGCTCTCCACCGACCCGGTCGAGGCCGAGGCGCTGTTCGACGCCCGGCGCCTGGCGGGCCCCGCCCTGCTGTGGCAGCACGAGGAGGCGGCGCTCACCGAGGACGTGTGCCTGCCGCGGGGCAAGCTCGCCGAGATGCTCGCCCGCATCGAGGGGATCTCCGCCGCGCACGACACCCCGATCGCGACCATCGCCCACGCGGGCGACGGCAACCTGCACCCCTGCCTGATCGCCCCGAAGGGTGACGACGCGGCCAGGACACGCGCGCTCGCGGCCTTCGACGCGATCATCGACGCGGCGCTCGACCTCGGCGGCACGGTGACCGGCGAGCACGGCGTCGGGCTGCTCAAGCGGCCGGGGATGCGACGCGAGATCGGGCCCGTGTCGCTGGCGATGCAGCGCGCGATCAAGGCCGCGCTCGACCCCGCGGGCATCCTCAACCCGGGCAAGGTCATCGGCTGAGGCGAGCGGCGCGAGGGGCAGGACCCGGGCTCCGCGGGCGTCCCGGCGGCGGACGCGGGTGGCACGGTACAGGATGCATCCGTGCAACCGCTGCTGCCTGCCCTCCTCGACCCGCCCGACCGCGTCGCACTCCGGTTCGGCCCGCCCGGCGGCGCCGTCGAGCTGACGTACCGGCAGCTGGCCGGGGCCGCGACCGCGCTCGTCCCGGAGGTCGCCGGGCACACCCGGGTGGCGGTGTACGCCACACCGACGATCCACACGGCCGTCGCCGTCGTCGCCGCGCTCCTCGCGGGGGTGCCCGCGGTGCCGCTCAACCCCAGGCTGGGGGAGCGCGAGCTGGCGCACGAGCTGGGCGACGCCGCCCCGGAGCTGGTCCTCGCCGCCCCCGGTGCGGAGCTGCCGTTCGCGCTGCCGCGCGTGGATGTCGACCTCGCCGCCGACGGTCCCGCCCCACCCCCTGAGCCCGCGCCGACCGACCCCGCGCTCGTGATCTACACCTCCGGCACCACCGGGCCGCCCAAGGGGGCCGTGCTCTCCCGGGCCGCCGTCGCGGCCAACCTCGACGCGCTCGCCGCGGCGTGGGCGTGGACCGCCGACGACCTGCTCGCCCATGCGCTGCCGCTCTTCCACGTCCACGGGCTCGTGCTCGGAGTCCTGGGGCCGCTGCGTCGCGGCGGCACCCTGCACCACCTCGGCGCCCTCGACGCGACGACGCTCGCCGCGTCCGGCGCGACCCTCGTCTTCGGCGTCCCCACCCAGTACCACCGCCTCGCCGACCAGCTCGAACACGACCCCGCCGCCGCCGCGGCGATCGGCCGCTCCCGCCTGCTCGTCTCGGGGTCGGCGGCGCTCACCACGGTCGACCACGAGCGCATCCGCAGGCTCACCGGCCTGGCCGTCCGCGAGCGCTACGGCATGACCGAGACGCTCATCCTCACCGCCGCGCGCGCCGCCGACGAGCCGGAGCCCGGCACGGTCGGCCCGCCGGTGGAGGGCACCGAGGTGCGGGTCAGCGGCGACGGGGAGATGGGGGCGGTGGAGGTCCGCGGGCCGAGCCTGTTCGACGGCTACCTCAACCGCCCCGACGCCACGGCGGCCGCCCGCACCCCCGACGGCTGGTTCGCGACCGGCGACATCGGCCGCTGGACGGCCTCGGGCGCGCTCGCGATCGTCGGCCGCAGCGCCACGGACCTGATCAAGTCCGGCGGCTACAAGATCGGTGCGGGGGAGATCGAGAACGCGCTGCTGGAGCACGCGGGCGTCAAGGAGGCCGCCGTCATCGGGGTGCCGGACGACGACCTCGGCGAGCGCATCGTCGCCCACGTCGTCCCGGCGGGCGCGGCGCCGTCCGAGCGCGAGCTGATCGACCACGTCGCCACGCTGCTCGCCCCGCACAAGCGACCCCGCGAGATCCGGTTCACCGAGTCGTTGCCGCGCAACGACATGGGCAAGGTCGTGAAGGCCCGACTGCCCCGGGAGTGATTGGACGGCCGCCGCGCGGGGCACCCTCCCTGGGTGACGACCTCGACCCGATCCGCCCATCGCACCTTCCGCGGACCTGGTGGCGCCAGTTTCCCGAACCTCGTCGGCCTGCACGGCGTGCACCGGGTGGAATCGGCGTCGTCCCGGGTGACCGAGACCGAACGGCTCGACACCCCTGACCACCGGCTCGCCGCGGAGGGCATGGCGCTCGCGTTGCACCGACCCGCCGAGGAGCCCGCGCAGTGGCGGTTGACCCTTCCGGACGGCGAGGACGTCGAGACCCTGCGCGTGCCCGCGAGCGACGATCCGCGCCCCGACGTCCCGGGCGAGCTGAACGACCTCATCCGTGGCGCCGCGCGGGAGCGGACGGTGCGCCCGGTCGGGCGCATCCGCGTCGTCCGAAGGGAGACCCTGCTGCTCGACGGCGACGACCGGCTGCTGGCCACCGTCGTCCACGACGACGTGACGACCGCGACGCTCGGCCGCTCCGCGGAAGTCCGCGGGTGGACCGAGGTCGGCCTCCGCCCTGGCGCGGGCGACGACGCGCTGCTCGACGCCGTGGCCGGGCGCGTCGAGGAGCTGGGGATGTGGCCGGCAGCCCCGGACGCGGCCGCCGAGCTCGACGGCATGCTGCGCCCCTCGCCGCGGCGCAGGCGCGTCGGGCGGAAGGGCTCGGGCGGCACGGTCCTCATGGACTACGTGGCCCGCCAGGTCGAACGCCTGGCCGCCGAGGAGGTGCGGGTGCGCTGGGGCGCACCCGACGCCGTCCACCAGATGCGGATCGCGGCCCGGCGGCTGCGCAGCGCGCTCAAGGCCTACCGGGACGTGCTGGACCGGTCGCGCACGGAGCCGCTCGCCGACGCGCTGCGCGACCTCGGCCGCCACCTCGCCCCGGCCCGCGACGCCGAGGTGCTGCGCGAGCGGATCGACGCCGAGCTCGCGCAGCTGCCGCCCGAGCTTCTGATCGGCCCGGTCCGGGCCCAGACCACGCGGCACTTCGCCCGGGTGGAGGCCGAGGCGCGCGCCGCGGTGCTCACCGCGCTCGACAGCCCCGAGCACGTCGCCCTGCGCCACGCGCTCGACGACCTCCTGGAACGTCCGCCGCTGTCCCGCCGGGCCCGTCGTCCCGGGCGCAAGGCGCTGCGGACGCGCCGCACCGCCCGACGGCTGAAGCGCGCGATGACGGCCGCACTCGACGGCGGCGACGACACCGCCCTGCACGCCGCGCGCAAGGCCGCCAAACGCCTGCGCTACGCGAGCGAGGTGACCGGTGACCGCCCGCGCGGGCTGAAGAAGCTGCAGAAGGCGCTCGGTCGGCACCAGGACCTCGTCGTCGCCCGGCCGGTGCTGCGCGAGCTGGCCGCGTCGGCCGACAACGGCTTCAGCTTCGGCGTCGTGCGCGGCCGGGACGACGCCCGCGCCGCCGCGGTCGAGGCCGAGCTTCCGCGGTTGTGGCGGCAGGCCCGCAAGCACATTTAGGAGCGCCCTGAACAACGCAGGCCTGCGTTGTTCAGGACCCTCCTGTGACGTGCCACCATCGGCCCCGTGGACGATCCCCGCGACCCCGTCGCCGACCTGCGCCGCATCGCGTTCCTCCTGGAGCGCGCGCACGAGTCGACCTACCGGGTGCGCGCGTTCCGCGGGGCGGTCGTCGCGCTGTCCCGGCGCGACCCCGACGAGGTGGCCCGGCTGGCCGCGGCCGGGGACCTCAAGCGGCTCAAGGGCGTCGGCGACGTCACCGCCCGGTGCGTCGTCGAGTCGCTGCGCGGCGAGGTGCCCGCCTATCTGCAGCGGCTGGAGGACGAGGCGCCGGGGCCGCTCGACGACGCGGTGGCCGCGTTCCGTGCGGCGCTGAAGGGCGACTGCCACAGCCACACGGACGCCTCCGACGGCGGCTCCCCGCTGCGCGAGATGGTCGCGACCGCGCGGGAGCTGGGCCACGACTACCTCGTGATCACCGATCACTCGCCGCGGCTGACCGTCGCCAACGGGCTGTCGCCGGAGCGGCTGCGTGCGCAGCTGGAGCAGGTCGCCGACCTCAACGAGGAGCTCGGGTCCTGGTTCCGCGTGCTGACCGGCATCGAGGTCGACATCAACGAGGACGGCTCGCTCGACCAGGACCCCGACCTCCTGGCGCAGCTCGACGTCGTCGTGGCGTCCGTGCATTCCAAGCTGCGCATGCCGGGGGCGGAGATGACCGAGCGGATGCTCACGGCCATCGCCAACCCGCTCGTCGACGTGCTGGGCCACTGCACGGGCCGGATGGTCACCGGCAACCGGAAGCGGCCCGAGTCGCAGTTCGACGCCGACGCGGTGTTCGCCGCGTGCGCGGAGCACGGCGTGGCCGTCGAGATCAACTCACGGCCGGAGCGGCTCGACCCGCCGCGGCGCCTGCTGCGCCAGGCCGTCGAGGCGGGCTGCGTGTTCACGGTCGACACCGACGCGCACGCCCCTGGCCAGCTCGACTGGCTGGCGGGCGGCTGCGAGCGCGCCGTCGCGTGCGGGGTGCCCGCCGACCGGGTGCTCAACACGTGGCCGGTCGAGAAGCTCCTCGCCCGCACGGGCGCCACCCGGCCGGGTGGCTGATCTCGCGCAGGCCACCCGTCCGCGCTGAGATAGGTGCCGGGCGGCGGGTGGCGAATGGGTCTGGGGCCGTCACCCGCCGCCCACGACGCAGGCCCGCCGGGCTCGGGCCGTCAGCCGCCGACGACCCGGGCCCGCGCGGCGAGGTCCTCGCGCGTGGGCGGGTCGGCTCCGCGGCGGGAGCAGGTGATCGCGGCGGCCAGCGCGGCCTGGTCGAGCAGGGCCTCGAGGGTGGACCCGTCGATGGCGCGCAGGGCGGCCCGGGCGTCCGCGCCGAGGAGCCCGCGGTCGTGCAGGCCCGCCAGGAGGGCGCCGGAGAACGTGTCGCCAGCGCCGACCGTGTCGATCACCGTGACCAGCACGCCCGGCCGCCGCACGCGCAGCCCCCGCACGGTGCCCGCGATGACCCCGTCGCTGCCCAGCGTGATCGCCACGATCGACGGGCCGCGGCCGAGCCAGTCCTCGAGCAGCTCCTCGGGCGTGGCGTCGGGGGAGAGCCAGGCGAGGTCCTCCGAGCTGACCTTCACGACGTCGGCGACGGCCAGCAGCTCGTGCACCCCGGCCAGCACGTCGGCGGGGTCGCCCATGAGCATGGGGCGGCAGTTGGGGTCGTAGCTGATCGTGGCGGTGGCCGCGGCCTTGGCCATCAGGTCGCGCAACACCGCGGCGCCCGGCGGCATGGTGAGCGCCAGCGACCCGGAGTGCAGGGCGACGACCGGGCCGTCCAGCGCCCCCTTCAGCTCGTCCGGGGTCCACTGCCAGTCGGCCGTGCCCGCGATCCGGAAGTCGTAGCTCGGCACGCCGTCGGCCCCGAGGGCGACCATCGCCATCGACGTCTGCTCGGTCGCAGGCACGACGTGGGTGAGGTCGACGTCGTTGGCGGCCAGGTGTTCGCGAAGCCGCCTGCCGAGCAGGTCGTCGGCGATCCGGGCGAGCATCCGCGCGGGGATGCCGAGCCGGGCGAGGCCCACCGCCACGTTCGCGGGGCTGCCGCCCGGCCGGGCCTCGAAGTACTGCGGCACAGGGGCCGGGACGAGGTCGACCAGCGCCTCACCCGCCACGGCGACGATGCCCTGACCGTTGCCAGTCGGTGTACCGATGACCCGCTCCCCTCCTCGGGACGGGGCCGGTGCACCCGTCGGGCCATATCGTGGCGGGCCGTGGATCTCGACGCCAGACCCGCCCGCCCGCTGGGCGCGCGGGCGCCCGGCCCCGCTACGCCGCCACGACGGCCTTCTTGCCCGCGGGGGTCACGGCGAACCACGTCTTGCCGACGCCTTCGCCCGCGGTGTCGCCCGCCTTCTTGTCGCCGCTGTACCGGTAGACCGGCCAGCCGCCGATGGTGAGCTGGAGCGTGCCGTCGGCCCGCTTGACCGTGCCGACCGCGGCCCGGTCCACGCCGTCGAGCTGCACGGCGGCGGCCGAGTCGGCGAGCACCGGCGGCCAGCTGTCGGCGCACTTGCCGTTGCAGTTGGACTTCGACGGCTTCGGCTTGTCCTTGTCGAAGCGGTACAGGGTGAAGCCGGTGCCGTCGACGACGACGGTGCCCAGAGTGTCGATGTTCGTTGCGGTCAGCGCGGGGCCGGGCGGTGCCGCCTGCGCGGCAGGCGCCGCGGCGGGCACGGGCGAGGGCGTGCCGCTGATGGCGGAGCCGGTGCCGCAGGCGCCCAGCGAGACGGCGGCCGCCGCGGCGAGGGCGACGACGGCCAGCACACGATTGCGGATCATGGAGACCTCCGGTGGGGTTGCGGGCGAGCTGCCCGGGTTGCGGCCTTCACGCGCCCGGGGCGCGGCCCGGTTCATCGCCCGGCGATGCGACGATCGGGAGATGGCTCCCCGGCAGCCGCTGCTGCACGACCTCGCTGTCACTCTCCGTGCCCCCACCGTGTGTCTCTCGGCGTCGGACGGCCAGCTGCGCGGCTCCGGCACGCAGGGGGTGCTGTGCGGCGACGTGCGGGTCGTCGCGCGGGCGGTCGTGACCGTCGACGGGGTCGAGCCCGAGCCGGTCGCGCACGGGACGGACAGCGCCTCGGAAGCGCACTTCGTCGGGCTGGTGCGCCACCTCGGCGAGCAGACGGCGGACCCGACGGTGTGGCTCCGCCGCGACCGAACCGTCCTCGCCGACGGGATTCGTGAGACGTTCACGCTGGTCAACGCCTCAGATCGGGCGTTGACGGCCAGGCTGTGCCTGGACATCGACACCGACTTCGCGCCCCTGCACACGATCAAAGCGGGCCGCCCGCTGCCGACGGAAGCCGCAGGCGTCACGGTGACGCTCGACGCCCCCGGGGCAACGGTCGACCCGCCGCCGACCGGCCCCGCGAGCTTCGCGCCGCCGGTCGTGCCGTCCTGGACCGTCACGGTGCCCGCCCGCTCGTCGGCGTCCCGCAGCTGGTCACTGTCCGTCCGCGACACCGGGGCCGTTGTCGTGCCCGTCACAGTGCGTCTGAACCGCCCTGTCGGCGTCCGCGCCGACGACCCCCGGCTCGCCGCCCTGCTCGCCCGCGCGGTCGACGACCTCGACGCCCTTCTGCTCGCCGAACCCGGCCACCCCGGTGACGTGTTCGCGGGCGCGGGCGCGCCCTGGTACTTCACCCTCTTCGGGCGCGACGCGCTGTGGACGGCGACGTTGCTCCTGCCGTTCGACGTCACGCTCGCGGGCGGCACGCTGCGCGCTCTCGCCCGGAAGCAGGGCCGCGCGGTCGACCCCGGCACCGGCGAGGAGCCGGGCAAGATCCTGCACGAGCTGCGCCGCGTCACCGCCGCCGCGTCGACCGAACGCCTTCCCCCGCTCTACTACGGCACGATCGACGCCACTCCGCTGTGGATCTGCCTGCTGCGGGACGCCTGGCGCTGGGGCCTGCCCGACGACGAGGTGCGCGCGCTCCTGCCGCATCTGGAGGCGGCGCTGGGCTGGGTCGCGCGGCACGGCGACGGCTTTGTCGCGTACCACAACCCGTCCGGTCAGGGCCTGGCCAACCAGGGCTGGAAGGACTCCACCGACGCCGTGCGGTTCGCCGACGGAAGGCGCGCGGAAGGGCCGGTGGCGTTGGCCGAGGTGCAGGGCTACGCCCACGCGGCCGCGCTCGCGGGTGCCGAGCTGCTGGAGGCGTTCGGCGCGGAGGGCGCGCCCCGGTGGCGGGCGTACGCGGCAGGCCTGGCCGCGCGGTTCCGGCAGCGGTTCTGGGTGGCCGATGCCGACGGCGCGTTCCCCGCGCTGGCGGTGGACGGGGTCGGCGTGCCGGTCGACGCGCCGACCAGCAACATCGGGCACCTGCTGGGCACCGGCTTGCTCGATGAACGCGAAAGCGCGCTCGTCGCGGGTCGTCTGCTCGGTCCGGACATGGCCGGCGGGTTCGGGCTGCGCACGATGTCGCGGCGCGCCTGCGCGTACTCGCCGCTGTCCTACCACTGCGGGTCGGTGTGGCCACACGACACGGCGGTCGTCGCGCGGGGCCTCGCCCGCGCCGGGTACGGGGACGCGGCCGCGATGTTGGTCGGGCAGCTGCTCAACGCGGCCGACGCGTTCGACCGGCGCCTCCCGGAGCTGTACGCGGGCTTCGGGGCCGACGAGGTCGCCGCGCCGGTGCCGTACCCGGCTTCGTGCCGTCCGCAGGCGTGGTCGGCCGCCGCCGCGGTCGAGCTCCTGCGGGTGGTGCTGGGGCTCACGGTCGACGTGCCGTCCCGGGTGGTCACGCTGCGCCCGCCGTCGCCGAGCCCGGTCGGGGCGGTGGCGGTGCGCGGCCTCCCCGTCGGGCCCGGGCATCTGGATGTCGCGGTCGAGCGGGACGGGCGGGTGGCCCACGTGTCCGCGCCCCCCGGCTTCCGCGTCGACACGCGGTGATCACCGGCTCGGCACGCGGAGCGGCCACATCTGACCGCCTTTGCGCCGAGCCGGCGATCACCGGGTTGAGGGGGCTCAACCCGGCGACGGCTCCAGTGGCACGGTGGCGAGGTCGACGAGGCGGGGGCGGCCGGGCGCGGAGCGGTCCGCCACCAGCGCGACCGTCTCGGCCCGCCACGTCCCCCCGACCGGCACGCCCGCCGCCTCCTTCGGGACGCGCCCGCGGGCGAGCACGAGCGTGCCGACGAACGGCTGCGGGTGCGTCACCGGCACGAGGTGCTCCGTCGCCGCGAACACCTCCTCGGCCAGCTCGTCGAGCCCGGCGACGGGGGCGTACAGCCACTGCCCGTCGGGCCGGACGGTCGCGGGGCCGAGCACGCAGGTCGGGGCGGGCGCGCCGTCGAGCGCGGCGGCCAGCACCTCGTGCAGCGGCGTGACGAGGTGCTCCGGCACGTGCCCCAGCGGCCGGACCTTCACGATCCACTGCTCGGGCACCGCCCAGTTGAGCCCCGGCCGCGGCTCGCGGGGCAGCGCCGCGAGGCGCTCGAGGATCGCCGCGGGCGGGCGGACCGCGACGGAGAGCCGGGTCACGCGACCGCCTCCAGTGTGTAGCTGTGCGGCAGGCGCTCCGGGCGGTCGCGCAGCCGCCACTCGCCGCCGTCGAGCGGCTCCATCCGGCCGGGCAGCGCGTTCCACGGCACGCTGTCGTGCTCGACGAACCGGGTGATCGTCAAGCCCACGTCGAGCAGCGCCGTCATGATCTCGCCGAGCCCGTGGTTCCAGCTGTGCGACACCGTGTGCGTGAACACCGCGTCGGTCTCCACATAGGTCTCCGGTTCGTCGAAGACCAAGGGCTGCCGGGTCTCGAAGTACGGATAGTCGACGACGAGCGCGTCGGTGCGCCGCTCGTCCAACGACCACAGCATCGGATGCCCCTCGCGCAGGAACAGCCGCCCGCCCGGTGCGAGCAGCCCCGCGACCACCCGGGCCCAGCGGCGCACGTCCGGCAGCCAGCACAGCGCGCCGACCCCGGTGTAGACCAGGTCGAACCCGTGCGCGGGCAGGACGTCGGGCGCGCCGTACACGTCGGACTCCACGAAGTCGACGGCGGCGTGCGCGGCCGCGGCAAGGCGGCGCGCCTCCGCCAGCGAGGCGGGCGAGAAGTCCAGGCCGGTCATGTGGGCGCCGAGGCGGGCGAGCGACACGGTGTCGGTGCCGATGTGGCACTGCAGGTGCACGCCCCGCAGCCCACTGACGTCGCCGAGGCGGGGCACGTCGAACCGCACCACCTCGGACAGGAACGCCGCGTCGTCGGCGAAGGCGGCGACCCGGTAGTCGGCGGACGCGGCGTGCGCGGGCGCGCGCTCGTCCCAGTTGGCGCGGTTGACGGCGAACGACGCGTTGACGTCCACGGCGTCGACGCTAGCGCGGCGCCCACGAACGTTCGCCGGGTCCTCGCGCGCCCAGACGACGACTCGCGGCGGCGCCGCCTTCGCGAATACGCCCGGTATGAGCTTCAGGCGGCGCCTTGCGACTCGCCGCCTGGATCACGCGATCACCCCGGCAACGTTCGTGGCCACCGCACTAGCGCGGCGCCCACGAACGTTCGCCGGGTCCTCGCGCGCCCAGACGACGACTCGCGGCGGCGCCGCCTTCGCGAATACGCCCGGTATGAGCTTCAGGCGGCGCCTTGCGACTCGCCGCCTGGATCACGCGATCACCCCGTCAACGTTCGTGGCCACCACGCTCGTTGAACCAGCTTCGGCCGCCATACGTGTGCCCGAGCGGACCGGTCTGGAAGGGGGGCGTTGTGGCGCTGGAACCGCAGCAGTGCCGGGTGCTCGTGATGGTCGCGGACAAGGGCAGCATCAGCAGCGCGGCGCGCGCGCTGGGCGTGGGGCAGGACAAGCTCGCGCTGCAGCTCGCGCAGATCGAGGCGGCCTGCGGCTTCCGGGTGTTCGACCGTGACGCGCGCGGCGTGCGCGTCACCGAGCAGGGCCGCGCGACGGTGCGCGAGGCCCGCGCCGCCTGCCAGCCGCGCCGCGTCGCCGCGACCACCGATGCGCCCCGCGCGGTCCGGCTCGCGGGGAGCCCCGGGATCCTCGACCAGCTGTTGCCGGAGCTGGCGCACCACCTCGGCGAAACGCGGTGGACGGCCACCACCGGGACCGACGACGAGGTCGTCCGCGGCCTGCGCGGTGGTGCCTTCGATCTCGCGCTGCTCGTGCGCTGGCCGCACGTCGCCTATCTCCCGCGGGAGGGGCTCGTGCGGCGTCAGGTCGGCGAGGCCACGCTGCGGGCGCTGCTGCCAGCGGGCACGCAGGGCCCGGTCCGGCTCCGCGACCTCGCGGACCGCCCGTGGGTGCTGCGGGCCGACCCCGACGCCCGCGCCGCCGTCCTCGCCGAATGCGCCAGGGCGCGGATCACGCCGGAGGTGCGGTTCGTCGTGGACGAGCCCGCCGCGGTCGCGGCGCTCGCCGCGCGCGGGGAAGCGGTGGCCGTGGAACCGGTGCTGGCCCCGCCGCCTGGCGTCGCCGCGGTGCCGTACGCGGGCGCGGGCCAGTTCCGGCTGGAGCTGCTGCACCTGCGACGCAGGCCGGGCAGCTCCGAGCTCCTCGACGCCGTCGCCTACACCGTGATGACGGCGGTCACCGCACGCGCCGAGCACCGGCGGGCGTCATAGGCGGGTCAACGGTCCGGGGCGCCGTCCCCGTCGATGAGGGCGAGGTCCTTCGAGCTGATCGAGTCGGTGGCGATCAGCTCCTTGATCAGGTTGTGCTTGAGGACGTCGCCGGAGCCGCCGACCTCCGGCTGGATCAGCCCGTGCACGCCGCACGCCGCCAGCCGCAGCCGCACGGCCCGCACCCGGTGCTCGACCCGCTTCTCCGTCCAGCTCCGGCCCGGGTCGAGCTCGGTCATCAGCTCGGCCGCCCGCTGCCAGGACACCGGCTGCGCGCCCGCCTCGTTGCGCAGGTACGCCTGCGCGAGCACGACCACGGCCAGCCGCTCCTCCGGATGCAGGTCCCACGCGCGCACCGGCCTGGTCTGGTCGCCGTGGCGTGGGGTCTGGCCCCAGTCCGGGCCGACGACCAGCAAGTAGGTCAGCGTGCCGTGCTTGCGGCTGACGGTCAGGTCGTCCTCGCCGACGCAGAGGTGCACCTCGGGCCGGTTGCGCCCAAACAGCAGCTCACGCCCCTCCTTCGGTGGCATCATCACCGCGTCACCCACCGCGTGGACGAAGACCGTGCCAGGGGCGGGCGGAGGTGGGCGCCGTGGTCGAGGCGGGGCTGCCACGCCGTTCCTCCTGTCGTCTCGCTCGCGGGGGCCATGGTGCCGGGTTGCCGAGGAGGTTGTCACCCGGAGCGACGGGAGCCCTCCCAGGGGCACGGTGTAGACGTACGTCACACACGAGAGGGGGATCGTGCATGGCTGACGACGACGCCGCGCTGGCCGCGGAGCTCGCGGCGCGCGTCGACGCCGAGGCCAAGATGGCCGCCGCGCTGGTCGAGCTGGAGCGCCATCCCGGGCACGTGACGCTGTCCGCTGGCGCGTGCACGGGCGTCACGGCCGAGCGCTGGAGGACGGCGAGCGCGACCCTCACCGGTCTGTGGCAGGACTTCGCGACCTACCGCGGCGTGCTGGAGGCAGCGGGCGCCCGGCCCGCCGAGCGGCGCCGACTGCTGCGCGAGGCGTCCGTCGAGGTCGCCCGCACGCCGGTCGCCCTGGCCCAGCGGGGGCTCACCGGGGCCGCCGAGACCGTCGAGACGATCACGCTCGACGCGTTGGCCACCCGGATGGACGTCGCGTTCGGCGTGGTCAGCGACCTCGTCACCGCCTGCGACGCGGCGCAGCGCGCGGTGTTCGCCGCTCTTGTGCCGCTCGCCGACCGGGCCCGGGCGGCACTGGCGACCGCCCGCGACGTCGGCGTCGCCGACCAGGACGCCGCGCCGCTGACCGCCGCGCTGGCCGACGTCGAACGGGCCTGTGTGCACGACCCGCTGGCGCTCGCGGACCGCACGGTCGCCGACGTGCTGGCCCCGCTCGCGGACGCGCTCGACGCCGTGCAGGCCAGGTGCGCCCGGCTCGTCGGTGTGCGCGACGGCTGGGAGAACGCGCTGGCCGCGCTCCGGACGGAGCTCGCCGCCGCCGAGGCGCTGCGGGCCGGTGCGACGGCGGGCCAGCTTCAGGCCCGCGAGCTGATCGCGGGCGCCGACCCGGTCGGCGCCGACCCCCTGCCGCCGCTGCGCCGACGGCTTGCCGGGCTGCCCACCGTCGCGGGCTGGCCCGCGCGCGGCGCCGCGTTGGCCGACCTGCGCCGCGACGTCGCGGCCGCGACGTCCGCGCTGGCGGCCGCCGCGGACGACGCCGCCGGGCTCGTCGAGCGACGGCAGGAGCTGCGCGGCCGGTTCGACGCCTACCGGGCCAAAGCGGGCAGGCTGGGGCTCGCCGAACGCGCCGACGTGCTCGCGGCGGGCGAACGGGCGCGCGACCTGCTGTGGACGCGGCCGTGCGACCTCGCCGCGGCGACCAAGGCGCTGGTCGACTACCAGCGGCTGATCCGGGACGGAGGATGAGGGTGTGAACACCACCGGTGCGGCGTGCGCCCAGCCCGGCTGCGACGGCGTCATCGACGACGGCTTCTGCGACGTCTGCGGGCACGCCCCCGCCCAGGTTCCGGCCCAGTCCGGCCCGGCGGCGCACGGCTCGGCTCAGTCCAGCCCGGCCCAGGTCCCCGTCCAGTCCGGCCCGCCCCAGTCCGGCCCGCCCCAGTCCGGCCCGCCCCAGTCCGGCCCGCCCCAGTCCGGCCCGGTTCCGGTTCCCGCCCGGTCCGGCCCCCGCGCGGGCCAGACGTCCGGACCCGCGACCGCGGGCTGGGCCCCCTCCGCGCAGGCCCCCGCCCCGTCCCGCGGACGGCCCGGCCCCGGTCCGGCCACCCGGCCGCGCCCCTCGGCACCGTCCGGGGGTCCCGGGCGGGCACCCCTGCCCTCCACCGCTCCCGTCGGCCTCGGACCCGCCACGAGCCCGACCGGCCCGCCGTCCTCGGCGGAGGAGCCGGTCACCACACCGTCGGGCCCGGCGCCGTCGCCCTCGGCCCGCGCCGCCGCCTGGGCCAAGCCCACCCAGCATGCGGGCGCCACCCGGGGCAGCGGCCGCTCCGGCCGGGGCTCCGGCCGCACCTCCACCAGCGGCTCGGCGCGGGGCAGGCTCGGCGCCGGGCTCGTCGACGTCCCGCCGGTGCCGCGCGTCGACCCGGCCACCGCGCTGCTGCCCGACCCGCAGGTCCCCGAGAACCGGCGGTTCTGCAGCCGCTGCGGGCATCCGGTGGGCCGCAGCCGCGACGGCAGGCCCGGCCGCACCGAAGGCTTCTGCCCTCAGGACGGCGCGCCGTTCTCGTTCACCCCCAAGCTCACCCCCGGCACGCTGGTCGCGGGCCAGTACGACGTGCGCGGCTGCCTCGCCCACGGCGGCCTCGGCTGGATCTACCTCGCCACCGACCGGAACGTGCACGACCGCTGGGTGGTGCTCAAGGGCCTCCTCGACGCCGGTGACGCCGACGCGATGGCCGCGGCCGTCGCCGAGAAGCGCTTCCTCGCCGAGGTCGACCATCCCGGCATCGTCACGATCCACAACTTCGTCCAGCACCGTGACACCACCGGCGACGTCGGCTACATCGTCATGGAGTACGTCGGCGGCTCGTCGCTCAAGCAGATCATGGAGCAGCGCCGCCGCGAGGACGGGCACCTGGACCCGATGCCGGTGCCGCAGGCGATCGCGTACGCGCTCGAGGTGCTGCCCGCGCTCGGCTACCTGCACGGCCAGGGCCTGGCCTACTGCGACTTCAAGCCCGACAACGTGATCCAGTACGACCGCCAGCTGAAGCTCATCGACCTCGGCGCGGTCATCCGGTTCGACGACCACCAGAGCGCGATCTACGGCACCGTCGGCTACCAGGCGCCGGAGATCGCCACCCATGGGCCGTCGCCCGCCTCCGACATCCACACGGTCGGCCGCACCCTCGCGGTGCTGGCGCTGGGCATGGGCCCCGCGCGCGACGGCAAGCCCGCCGAGCTGCCCGTCGACCATCCGGTGCTCGCCCGGTACGAGTCGTTCCACCGGCTGCTGTTGCGCGCGACCGACCCGGACCCCTATGTCCGGTTCGTCTCCACCGACGAGCTCGCCGACCAGCTAGCGGGCGTGCTGCGCGAGGTGCTGTCCATCGAGGACGGGCAGGCCCGGCCCGCGATGTCGACGGTGTTCTCCGCCCCGCGCGGCACGTTCGCCGCCGACCTGCTCGACGCGGCCCGACCGGGCCGCCCGGATCCCGCGAAGGTCGCCGCCACCCTGCCCGTTCCGCTGGTCGATCCGGCCGACCCGGCCACGGCCCAGCTCGGCACCGCCAGTCGGGAGGAGGTGCGGCGCCTGGCGGCGGCCGTCGCGCACCCGGGCACCGAGCTGCTCCTGGCGCTGGCCAGGGCCGAGCTCGCCGCGGGGGACCCGGAGACCGCGGTCACGCACCTGGATGTGCTGGCCGCCGAGGACCCCGAGGACTGGCGGATCGACTGGTACCGCGGCATGGCGGCGCTGTTCACCGCACCGGCCTACGCCGCCGCCGCGTTCGACAGGGCCTACACCCTCTTCCCCGGCGAGACGGCCCCGAAGCTCGCGCTGGCCGCCGCCGCCGAGTGCGCGGGCGACGACGCGCGCGCCTACCGCTACTACGGGCTGCTGACGCGCACCGAGCCGAGCCTGGCCGACGCGGCGTTCGGGTTCGCCCGCACCGCCCTGCGCGCGGGGGACAGGGCGGCCGCGGTCCGCGCGCTCGACGCCGTCCCGGAGATGTCGAGCAGGCACATCCCCGCCCAGCTCGCCGCCATCGACGCGACGCTGGCCGGGCGGTCCGGCGCGGAGATCGGCGACGCCGACCTGCGCGCCGCGGCCGTCCGCGTGGACCGACTCACGCTGGACCCGGCCACCGCCGCGCACGTGCGCACCGCGCTGCTCACCGCGGCCGTCGAGCTCGTCGGGGCCAAGGGCGCCGCGGGCCCCCCGCTCCTGGGGAGCCCGTGGCGGGAACGGGACCTGCGGCTCGCGCTGGAGGGCTCCCTGCGCACGTCCGCCCGACTGACCTCCGACGCGGCGGAACGGGTCGCCCTCGTCGACCGGGCCAACGCCGCCCACCCGCGGACGTGGGTGTGAACGCGGTCTGCCCGGTCTGCCGGGAACCCGCGGCGTCGGTCACCGACAAGTTCTGCGAGGTGTGCGGCGCCGAGCTCCTCGGGCCGCACGAGCAGGTCGCCGACCGGGTCGAGATCGACCTCGGCGCGCTCGCAGGCGTCAGCGACCGCGGCCATGTGCACCTCCGCAACGAGGACGCGATGGCGCTGGGCCGCCGTCCCGAGGACGGGCCGCCGGGCGCGATCGCCGCGGTCGTCTGCGACGGCGTCTCCACCGTCCGACGGCCGGAGCTCGCCTCGCGCACCGCGACGGCGGTCGCGCTCGACGCGCTGCTCGACGGCGACGAGCGCGAGGGGTCGGGGGAGCCCCGGATGCTCACCGCGATCCACGCGGCCGCCGACGCGGTGGCGCGCCTCGCGCCGGGCAGCCCGTACGCGCCGTCGTGCACGCTCGTCGCCGGGCTCGTGAACGGCTCGGTCATCACCGTGGGCTGGGTCGGCGACAGCCGGGCCTACTGGCTCGCCGAGGGCGGAGCGGGCAGGCTGCTGACGGCCGACCACTCGTGGGCGGCCGAGATGGTGGGCGCGGGCATCCTCGACGCCGCCACCGCCATGCGCGACCCGCGGGCCCACGCGATCACACGCTGGCTCGGCGCGGACAGCGAACCCGAGCCCGGCGTCACCGCGTTCGCACCCACCGCGGCGGGCGTCCTGCTGCTCTGCACCGACGGGCTGTGGAACTACGAGCCCGACCCCGAGGAGCTGGCGGCCGTCGCCCTGCCCGCGATCGCGCGCGACGGTCCGCGGGCCGCCGCGGCCGCGCTCGTCACCCTCGCCCTCGACGCAGGGGGGCGGGACAACATCACCGTCGTCTGCATACCGGTCCCGTCCGCCGCAGAGCGGAGCCAACTTCACTAGAGAGGGGAGCGCGCCGTGACCGAGCCCGCCGGGTTCACCGTCGAGATCGACCAGAACCGCTACCTGCCCGCGGGCGTCGGCCGCGTCGACGCCGTCGTCACCGTCACCGCACCGGAGGGCGCGCCCGCGCCGGACACCGGCCTCGAAATGATCATCCTGGACTGCTCGACGTCGATGTCGGGAGACCGGATCAGCGCCGCCCGCCGTGCCGCCGCCGAGGCGATCGCCCAGGTGCGCGACGGCGTCGCCTTCGCCGTGATCGCGGGGACGGCGACGGCCGCCCAGGTCTACCCGGAATCGGGCACGGCGGTCGCCGACGCGCGGACGCGCGCCGAGGCCGCGGAGACCGTCAAGCGGCTGCGGGCCAACGGCGCCACGGCGATCGGCACCTGGCTCACGCTCGCAGGCCAGATCGCCGACCAGCACGCCTGCGCGCTGCGGCACGCCATCCTGCTCACCGACGGGCAGAACGGCGAGCGGCAGGCGATGTTCCAGGCCGCGCTCGACGCCGTCGTCGGCCGGTTCACCTGCGACTGCCGCGGTGTCGGCACCGACTGGCGGGTCGACGAGCTGCGCGCCATCGCGTCGGCCCTGCTGGGCAGCGTCGACATCGTCGCCGACCCCGCCGACCTCGCCGCCGACTTCCGCGCGATCATCGGCGCGGCGATGGAGAAGACCATGGCCGACGTCGCGCTGCGGCTGTGGACGCCACGCACCGCGCAGGTGCGGTTCGTCAAGCAGGTGGCGCCGACGATCGAAGACCTCACCGACCGCCGCACGCCGTCGGGCAACCTCCGGGGCGACTACCCGCTCGGGTCGTGGGGCGGCGCCGAGAGCCGCGACTACCACCTCTGTGTCGAGCTCCAGCCGGGCGCCGTCGGCGGGCAGGCGGTCGCCGCGGCCAGGGTCAGCTTCGTGCGCGGTGACGAGGTGCTCGGCCGCGGCGACGTGCTCGCCGAGTGGACCGACGACACCGCGCTCTCCACCCGGATCAGCCGCGGGGTCGCCCTCTACACCGGACAGGCCGAACTGGCCGAGGCGATACAGGAGGGGCTGGCGGCGCACCGGGCGGGTGACGAGCGCGTGGCGACCGCGCGGTTGGGGCGCGCGGTCGCGCTGGCCGACGAGACCGGCAACGAGGGCACCGCCCGGCTGTTGGCCAGGGTGGTCGACGTGCTCGACGCGCCGACCGGCACGGTCCGGCTGCGGTCCGGGGTGAGCAAGGCCGACACCATGACCCTCGACTCGCGCTCCACCAAGACCGTGCGGGTCCGCGGCGGGGGCTGAGATGGCCACCTGTCCGGCGGGCCACGAGTCCGCCACCAGCGACTACTGCGACGAGTGCGGCGCGCCGATGACGGCGTCCGGGCCCTCGGCACCGGCTGTCCCTTCCGTGCCGTCGGGGCCGCGGGCTGCCCAGACACGCCGGTGCGTGGTCTGCGACGCCGAGCTCGACGCGCGGTTCTGCGAGACCTGCGGCCACGACAGCACCAAGCCCGCGCCCCCGCCCGCTCCGCCGACCCTGCCGGGCACGTGGTCGGTGGTCGCGACCGCCGACTCGGCGTGGTTCGCCGAGGTCCGGCGCAGGCAGGGGCCCGACATCGCGACGGTGGCGTTCCCGCGGTACTGCCCGCCGCGCACGTTCGTGCTGGTCGCACCCCAGATGACGATCGGGCGCCGCAGCCGTTCCCGCGGCATCGAGCCGGAGATCGACCTGACCGGTCCGCCGCTCGACCCCGGCGTGTCCACGCTGCACGCGGTGCTGTTGAGCCGCCAGGACGGCGGCTGGGACCTGGTCGACGTCGGCTCGACCAACGGCACCGTCATCGACGGCGCCGCCGACCCGATCGCGCCCAACGTGGCCGTCCCGCTCGCGGCGGGCGACCGGATCAAGATCGGCGCATGGACCGTGCTCACCGTCGAGGTCGACGCCACCCCGTGACCGCGCCGGGCCCTCCGGTTCGGCCGCCTCCGGCGCCCCCGCCACCCGCACCCGCCACCCGCACCGGCCCGCCCGCACCCGCCCGCACCCGCACCCGCTGATCGTCAACTCGGCGCATTTCCGGTCATCTTTGGCCGGTCTACGCGCCCAGTCGGTGATCATGGGGTGCGGAACGTCGTCGGCGGGCCGGGCGCTAGTCGCGGTAGAGCGCGCGGGCGGGCTGCGGGACCGGCTTGAGGCGGCCCAGCCAGCGCCGGTCGCTCGCGGCCAGGCTGCCGTCCGCGCGGGCCTTCTCCAGCACGCCGTTGACGAAGCGCACGAGGTCGGGGGCGTCGCGGCGCATCCCGACGGCGTAGTCCGACGGCAGCAGCGACCGTCCGACGACCTCCGTCTGCGGGTCCTGCGCCGCCAGGCCTGCGAGGATCACGTCGTCGCTGGAGACCGCCGCCGTGCGCCCGTGCTGCAGGTCCACCATGCAGTCCGGGATGCCGGGCAGCGTGTAGACGTCCAGCTTGACCTTCTGCGCGCGCAGCATGACTTCGGTGGTGGAGCCCGCCGACGTGCACACCTTCTTGCCTGCGAGGTCCTCCACCTCGCGCACACCGGAGCCGACCGGCACGAGCACCCGCGCCGTCGCCTGCAGGTAGGCCGAGGAGAACTCCACCATCTTCTGCCGGTCGCAGGTCACCGAGAAGGTGTTGACGACCATGTCGACCTGGCCGCGGTCGACGGCGCTCGCCCGGTCGGCGATGTCCAGGACGACGTACTGCACCTTGTCGGGGTCGCCGAAGATCGCCTGGGCGATCTGGCGGACGATGTCGATGTCGGAGCCCGCCAGCTGCCCGGTGATCGGGTCGCGGTAGCCGACCAGGTACTTGCCCTGGTCGACGCCCGCGATCAGCCGCCCTCGTGCCGCGATCTTCGCCATCGTGGAGCCGGGCGGCATCGCGCCCGGCGCGGGCAGCGGGCCCCGCGGACGCAGGCTCTGCCGGATCTCGGTGCACGGCGCGGCGGGCGCGGTGCTCGGCGCGGCCGCCGCGGCGTTCGGGGCGGTGGGCGCGGTGCCGCCGCTGGGCAGCAGCAGGCTGCCGAGCCCGATCGCCGCCGCCACCGCGAGGTAGATCACCGGTCGCCCGACGTTCACCCCGGACGGCCGCGACGGCGCGGGCGCGGATCCGTGCGTCGACGCGCGCTGTGCCGATGATTCGCTCGCCGGCTCGCTCACCGGTACTCACCCACCCGCTGGCCGATCCCGACTGTCACCGCACCGGCCGCGACCAGCGCCAACACCGCCGACGCCCACACGAGCGCGGCGAGCGCGTCTTCGGCGGCCGCGATGTCGACGGCGAACGCGGCGCGCTCGTCGCCGATGGCCTGCGCCAGCGCCGCGTCGAGCGCGTCGAACGTGCCGCCGGAGGTGCCGGGCCCTCGGCCCACGACGGACTTGACGGCCTCCTGGTACTGCCCGCCGTCGTCGAGCTTTCGGACGCCGCTGTGCGCGTCCCCCCACGCGGTGGCGGCGGCCCGCAGGTCCGCGACCCGGCCCGCGAGGTCCGGGTCGGCGCGTTGCGCGGTGGCCAACAGCCCGTCGTCGGCGACGACGCGCTGCAGCTGCGTGGTGAACTCCTGGTCGGACGAGCCGCCTCCGCCGCTGTTGCGGGCGACGAGCACGAGGCTCTCGTTGCTGCGTGCCTGCAGCACCGCGATCCGGGTGTCGTCCAGCGCGGCGCCCGCGTCGCTGTGGCCCTGTGCGCCGCCGAGGCGGGCGTCCGCGGCGACCACCGCGATGGCCCACCACGCGACGAAGGCCAGCACCGCGACGCCCGCCACCAGCACCCCGGTGTTGATCACCCGGTTGGTGCGGCGGCGCTCCCGCAGGGCGAGGTCCACCAGCGCGAGCAGCAGGGCGAGGCCGACCGCCAGCACCGTGATCGGGACGGCCCCGCCCTGCCGGTAGGCCGTGGCGAGGGCGGCGGACTCGGCGGAGCGCACCTGTTCGACCGCGGGCAGGATCGTCGTGCGCATGAGCTTCGACGCGCTGCCCAGGTAGCTCTGCCCGAGCGGGAGCCCCTGCCGGTTGAGCGCCCGGGCGTT
The DNA here is from genome assembly GCA_963750095.1 of uncultured Actinomycetota bacterium. Lineage (GTDB taxonomy): Bacteria > Actinomycetota > Actinomycetes > Mycobacteriales > Pseudonocardiaceae > Pseudonocardia. The sequence continues at coordinate 493,445 of CAVVPJ010000005.1, forward strand.
CTCGACCAACCCGGTGTAGACGGGCAGCTGCTCGCCGATGGTGGAGATCGCCGCGATCGCCGGGTCGCCGGGGGGCAGCAGCCGCGCCGCCCCCGTGAGCCGCTCGCCCGCGCGCTTGATGTCGTCGTCGTAGCGGGCGCGGACGTTGGCGGGCTCCAGGCCGCCCGACACGTAGCCGGTGGTCGCCATGGCGTCCGCGTCGGCGAGGGACTGGTAGAGGTCGGCCGCCCCGGTGGTGAGCGCGGCGATCCGTGTGCGGCCGTCGTGCACGGCGTTGCTGCGCGCCATCCCGCCGAGCAGCCCGAGCACCCCCAGCACCAGGCACCCGACCACGAGGATCGCCTCGACCCGCCGCAGCCGCTCCGGTGTGGTGGTGCCCGCCCCGACGGCCCGGCCCGGCCCCCGCCGCACGGGTGGCCGGACGGCCACGTCCACGCTCATGTCGACCCCCTCGTGTCACCTGCCCGGGTGACATCCTGACGCAACGGGATCGGGAGCCCTCCCGCCCACCCACCCGCCCGCCGCTGGTTACGCGGCCAGGCCGGCGCCGACCTCGAGCCGAGGCCGGCGGGCGGCGGCGGTGGGCCGCGGCGGTGGGCCGCGGTGGGGGGCCGCGGTGGGGGCCGGGGGTGTGCCGACCTCCCGCCGCGGCGGTCTGGGGTGGCGCCGACCTCGCGCCCGCGGTGGGCCGGGTGGTGCCGACCCGCGCTGGGGTGGCCCGCGGTGGGCCGGGTGGCGCCGACCCGCGCTGGGGTGGCCGGCGGTGGGCCGGGTGGCGCCGACCTCCTGTCGCGATGGGCCGAGGTGGTGACCTCGGGCCGTGGTCGGCCGGCTGGCGCCGACCTCGCAGAGCGGAGGTACGCCTCGCAGACCCCGCGGGCCCTGCGAAGTGTCAGCCTGCTCTGCGAAGACCCCGGCATGCTGCCGCTGTCACCGGCGAGAGCGTCGTTTGCGGTGATCAGACAACGGCAGCGACCGCCTCGGACGGATCACCGACCGGTCAGGGCCCCCGCGCCTCGCTCGGAGAAACCGCGCGCTCGAACGCGACACCAGCGGGGTTTGCCCAAGATCGAACCCCGCTCCTGTCGCGCTCGTGCGACAGTCGCCCGGCCCCGGCCCCGGCCCCGGCCCCGGCCCCGGCCCCGGCCCGCCGCCGGTCGGTCAGCGGGCCGCCGGTCCTAGTGCTTCCGGACCACCCGCTCCTGCTCACCGGGCTTCCAGATCGTCACGTCCATGTGACCGTCGGCGACCTCGACCGTCGACGCGCCGGTGATGTCGGCGGCGTAGAAGTGGTCGAACTCCTGCCCGCGCAGGTCGAAGCCGGTCTGCGCGAAGAGATCCGCGGCGAACCGCTGGTGCATGTCGCGATCCGGCAGGTCGTGCACGACGCCCCACAGCTTCGCGTCGCCGTCGCCGACGTGCGTGTCGACGGTGGCGGTGTGCAGACAGAACCGCGGGTCGCGGGCCAGGTCGTGGAACTTCGTGGTGTTCGGCATGCCGATGAGCAGGAGCTGCCCCTCGAACACCTTCGGCTCGATCGGGCTGATCCGCGGGAAGCCGTCCTTGCGCAGGGTGGCCAGCATGCAGAGGTGCCCGGTGGCGGCGTGCCGTCGCGTGAAGATCGTGCTGATCCGAGGGGCGTGCTCCGTGAGCTCGGTCCAGGTCGTCATAGGAGGACAAACTAGAAGAGACCCACGATATTTCCGTCCGCGTCGATGTCGATCTGGTGCGCGTTCGGGTGCTCGCCGAGCCCCGGCATCGTGCGCATGTCGCCGCAGATCGGGTAGATGAACCCGGCGCCGACCGAGGCGCGCACCTCGCGCACCGGCAGCCGCCAGCCCGTCGGCGCCCCCTTCAGCGACGCGTCCGACGACAGCGACAGGTGCGTCTTGGCGATGCAGACCGGCAGCTGCCCGAACCCGTTGCGCTCGTAGGTGGCGAGCTGGCGTGCGGCGGCGGGGTCGTAGTCGACGCCCTCGGCGCCGTACACCTTCGTCGCGATCGCCTCGATCTTCTCCTTGAGCGACGCGGAGTCGGGGTAGAGGAACCGGAACCGGGAGGGCTCCTCCGCGGCCTCGGCCACCGCCTCGGCGAGCTCCGTCGCACCGCGCCCGCCCTCGACGAAGTGCGTGCACACCGCCACCCGCGCGCCCATCTCGGCGGCGATCTCGGCGATGGCCGCGTGCTCGGAAGGGTGGTCGTCGGGGAAGGCGTTGATCGCCACGACCGGCGACACCCCGTGCAGCCGGATGTTCTCGATCTGCTTGCGCAGGTTGGCGCCGCCGACGTGCACCTCGTCGGGGTTCTCCGCGAGCAGCGCCTCGGGGAGCGGCTTGCCCGCCACGATCTTGTGCTGCCCGGAGTGCGCCTTGAGCGCCCGCACGGTCGCGACGACGACGGCGGCGTCCGGCGTCAGGCCCGACGCCCGGCACTTGATGTTGAAGAACCGCTCGGCGCCCATGTCGGCGCCGAACCCGGCCTCGGTGACGAGGAAGTCGCCGCCGTGGATCCCGATGAGGTCGGCGACCACCGACGAGTTGCCGTGCGCGATGTTGCCGAACGGGCCCGCGTGCACGAGGACGGGCGTGTTCTCCAGCGTCTGCATGAGGTTGGGCTTCAGCGCGTCCCGCATGATCACGGCCATCGCGCCCGCGCCGCCGATCTCCTCGGCGGTCACCGGCCGCCCGTCGCGGGTGTAGCCGACGACGATCCGGCCGAACCGCGCGCGCATCTCCGGCAGCGACGCGGCGAGCGCGAAGATCGCCATGACCTCGCTGGCCGCGGTGATGTCGAACCCGGTCTGCCGCGGCACGCCGTCGAGGCGGCTGCCCAGCCCGACGACGATGTTGCGCAGCGCGCGGTCGTTGACGTCGAGGACCCGTTTCCAGGTGATGTTGTGCAGGTCGAGGCCGGTGGCGTTGCCCTGGAAGAGGTGGTTGTCGACCATCGCCGACAGCAGGTTGTGCGCCGCGGTCACCGCGTGGAAGTCGCCGGTGAGGTGCAGGTTGAGGATCTCCATGGGCACGACCTGGCTGTAGCCGCCGCCCGCGGCCCCGCCCTTGATCCCGAACGTCGGGCCCATCGACGGCTGGCGGATCGCGACGGTCGCCCGCCTGCCGATGTGCGACATGGCCTGCCCGAGCCCGACCGTCGTGGTGGTCTTGCCTTCGCCGAGCGGGGTCGGGGTCACCGCGGACACCACGACGTACTTGGCCCGTGGCCGGTCGGCCAGCTCGTCGATCGCGGAGAGCTTGATCTTGGCGACGTGCTCGCCGTACGCCTCGAGCAGATGCGTCCCGATGCCCATGCTCGCGGCGACGTCGCCGAGCGGCTTGAGCGACGCGGACTGCGCGATCCTGAGGTTGGGTCCCATCAGGCGCTCCTCTCCGATCTCGGGGCGTGCCGGGCCTTGAGGTCCGTCGCCCATTCGGCCGTCGGGACGAGTGCCCCGAACGGGAAGAAGTGCACGGCCCTGATGAGGCACGCGGGGTCGGCGGCCACGGCGGCCGCGACGCCCAGCAGCGTCTCCTCGGGCTGGTAGACCGGTGTGGTCGCGAGGCGGAGCACCCCACCCGCCTGCTGGCGCAGCGCCTTCAGCGAAGGGCCCACCCCGCAGGAGAGGCCGAAGCGCAGCAGCTTCGTCGGCGACGTCAGGCCCGCCAGCCCGACGTGCACGGGCAGCGCGTTGCCCGCCTCCCGCATCCGCCGCTCCCACGCCAGAATCGGCTCGGCGGCGAAGCAGAACTGGGTGACGATGCGCATGTCGAGCCCGCGCTCGCGGGCGATGCGGTTCTTGACGTCCAGTGCGTGGGCCAGCTCGTCCTCGCGGACGTCGGGGTGGCCCTCGGGGTGCCCGGCGACGCCCACCCGGCGGATCCCGGCCTCCTCGAGGCAACCGGAGTCGAGGATCTGGGCCGACTCGTGGAACTCGCCGACCGGGTCGACGCCGCCCGCGACGACGAGCAGGTCGTCGACGCCCACGGCGGTGAGCTCGGCCAGCATGCGGCGCAGCGCGTGCCGGTCGGGCACCGCGCGCGCCGCCAGGTGCGGCACCGGCCGCATCCCCGCCTCGGCGACCCACTTCGCGGCGGCCACGGTCTGCGCCCAGGACGTACGCGGCAGGAACGTGAGGTACACCGCCGTCCCGACGGCGAGGACGTCCGACAGCGGCGGCAGCTTGGTTGTCTCCCGTGGCGTGATCTCCACGCTGAACGGGTTCAGCAGCCCGCGCAGCGTGGCGTTCATGACGCGCTCATGTCCGGCGCCGCCGGATCTCGGCGTTGATCGCGGGCACGACCTCGGCCATGTCGCCGATGACGGCGTAGGTCGCCTTGGTGACCATCGGCGCGTTCTCGTCGGTGTTGATCGCGAGGATCGTCTTGGAGCTCGAGCAGCCCGCCCAGTGCTGGATGGCGCCGCTGATCCCGCACGGGATGTAGAGCTCGGGGGAGATCCGGCTGCCGGTCTGGCCGATCTGCTCGTGGTGCGGGCGCCAGCCGAGGCTCGTCACCACGCGGGAGACGCCCAGCGCGCCGTCGAGCAGCTCCGCCAGCTCGGTCACGCCGTCGAACCCGTCGGCGCCGCCTGCGCCCCGACCCGCGCCCACCACGACCCGTGACGAGGTGAGCGCGCCGGACTTGTCCGGCTCCGGCGGCTCGGTCGCCACCACGCGGGCCAGGAGGTCGGCCTCGGACACCGCGGGCGACACCTCGGAGAGCTCGGCGCCGACCGGCTGCGCGGCGGGCGCGGCCTCCACGGCGTGCCCGGCCACGGTGAGCACGGCGGGCCGCTCGGCCAGCAGCATCTCCTCCTGCACGGCGCCACCCAGCACCTGCCGGGTGACCAGCAGCGGCTCCGTCTCGCCGACGCCGACGACGTTGGCCGCCATCGGCACGTCCAGCCGCGCGGCCAGGTGGGCCAGCACCTCCGTGCCGCGCGGCGTGCCGGGTGCGAGGACGACGTCGGCCTCGGTCGCGGCCAGCACGGACTGCACCGCCGCGGCCCAGGCGGCCCCGGCGTAGGCCGTGAAGGCGTCGCCGGTGGCGTGGTGCACCGTGGTGACGCCGTGGGCGCCGAGCTGCTCGACCAGACCGTCCGGGTGAGCGCCGACCACCACCGCGTGCACGGGCCCGCTCGTCCGGTCGGCGAGGTCGCGCGCGAACGTGACGGTCTCCAGCGACACCTCGGTCGCCCCGTCCGGCCCGGTCTCCACGAACACGAGGATCATCGCGCCACCCCCATGCGCTGCAGCAGGTCGACGACCGCGGCCGCGGCGTCCGGGCCTTCGCCGAGCACCTCGACCGTGCTCGGCTGGGCGGGCGGCAGCGTGAGCCGCACCCGGCCCGAGCCGCGCGGCTCGCGGTGCGGCGCCAACGTCTCGATCTTCGTCTTCTTCGCCTTCATCCGGCCCGTGATCGTCGGGTAGCGCGGCTCGACGCCGCCCTCCAGCACCGTGACGACCGCGGGCAGCGGCACGGCGTACGTCTCGACGCCGTCGATCCCGTCCCCGTGGGCGGTCGCGACGCCGTCGCTCACCTCGACCGTGCGCACCCCGTTGACCACCGGCCTGCCCAGCTCGTACGCCAGTCGGATGCCGACCTGGAAGTCGCCGGTGTCGGCGGCGTCGTTGCCGAGCAGGACGAGGTCGTAGGTGCGGCCCTCCGCGGCGTGCGCGGTGACGACGGCGGCGATCTCCCGCGCCACGTCCGCGGGCCCGAACCCGACCGTGTCGGCCTCGACCAGCACCGCGGCCGTGCACCCGACGCCGAGCGCGGAGCGCAGCTGCTCGACGGCCGCCTCCGGGCCGAGCGTGAGCACGGTGGCGGTGCCGCCGGTGTCCCCGGCGACCCGCACCGCCAGCTCGACCGCGCAGCTCTCGTGCGCGCTGACCGTGAACCCGACGAACCGCGCGTCGACGGACTGCTCGTCGGCGGTGAGCGACACCTCGCCCGCCGCGTCCGGCACCCGCTTGATGCAGACCAGTACGTTCGTCATTTCTCGCTCCCCGCCAAGCCGGTGGCGCCGTTCTCGAATGGACCTCGCCTTGGTCGCGTCAAGATCGCATCCGCTCGTTGCCGGGGTCGAACAGCGACGTCGCGTCGACCGATCCGACCGTCACCGGGTACAGCTCCTCCATGTACGACACGGCCAGCTGGTTGCCCACCACCGCCTGGTCGGGGGGCAGGTAGGCCATCAGGACGTGCTTGCCCAGCGAGGGCGCCGACCCGGCCGTGGTGACGTAGGGGTGGTGGCCGTGGCCGTCGGTGAGCACACCGCCGTCGCGGGTGCGGATCGGCTCGCCGCCGAGCATGTAGCGCTTGCTGCCGCTCGCGGACGTGTGGTCGTCGACGGTCATCGTGCAGAGCACCGCCTGCGGTGCCGTGTCCCGCTGCGCGAGGTAGGCGTCCCGGCCGACGAACGCGGCGCTCTTGACCTTCGGTCGGGCCATTCCGGCCTCGACGATCGTCCGCTCGCCGTCCAGCTCGAAGCCGAAGGCGCGGTAGCCCTTCTCGATGCGCCCTGTCGTGCCGTAGACGCCGATGCCGACCGGCACCGCGCCGTCGGGCCTGCCCGCCTCGTGCAGGAGGTCCCACACGCGCGCGCCCTGCTCCATCGGCACGTAGATCTCCCAGCCCAGCTCGCCGACGTAGGAGATCCGCGAGGCGAGCACCGAGATGCTGCCCAGCTCGATGTTCCGGCAGGTGAGGAACGGGAAGCCACCGTGCGAGATGTCGTTGCCGGTGAGGCGGCCGAGGATGTCGCGGGCCTTCGGGCCCCAGAGCCCGATCGTGGTGAACGCCGAGGTCTGGTCGACGATGGCGGCGCCCTCACGGAGGTGGTCGGCGAACCACTTGAGGTCGGCCATGCCGTGCAGGCCGCCGGTGACCACCCGGTAGCGGTCGTGCGCCAGCCGCATCACCGTGAGGTCGGAGCGGAACCCGCCCTTGGCGTCGAGCACCGGCGTGTAGATCACGCGGCCCTCGGCGACGTCGGCCTGCGCCACGACGATGCCCTGGACGGCCTGCGCCGCCGCGGGCCCGACGACGTCGAAGATCGCGAACGCGGACAGGTCCACGATGCCCGCGCGCTCGCGCATCGCGAGGTGCTCGGCGTTCATGATCGGGGACCACCAGCGCGCGTCCCACTCGTGCCCGCGCGGCATGACGGCGTCGCCGTACTCGCCGAGCAGCGCCTCGTTGGACCGGTACCACATCGGCCGCTCCCAGCCGACGGTCTCGAAGAACTCCGCGCCCGCCGCCTTCTCCGCCGCGTACATCGGGGGGAGCCGCTTGCCGCGCTCGTGGGCCCACTGCTCGGCGGGGTGCACGATGCCGTAGGTCTTGTTGAAGCTCTCGTCCGTGCGCGAGCGGATGTGCGCGCGGGTGCGCTGGTGCGGGTAGAACCGCGCGATGTCGGAGTGGCTCACGTCGATCTCGGAGTGCCCGTGGGTCATCCACTCGGCGACCGCGCGCCCGACGCCGGGGCCCTCCTTGACCCACACGGCCGCGGCCGACCACAGGCCCTTGACCTCCGGCGTCTCGCCGAGGATCGGGGCGCCGTCCGGGGTGAGCGAGAGCAGGCCGTTGATGGCGTAGCGGATCTCCGCGCCCTCGGCGCCGAGCGCGTCGGGCATGAGCTCGAGGGCCTGCTCGAGCTGCGGGTCGAAGTCGTCGGCGGTGAAGGGCAGCTCGGTGGGGGAGAGCTTCGCCTGCTCGATCGACGGGATGTCCTCGGGGTCCCAGAGGATGGGGCGGTGCGCGTAGGAGCCGACCTCCATGTCGGCGCCGTGCTGGCGCTCGTAGCAGAACGTGTCCATGTCCCGGACGATCGGGAACGAGATCTCGCCTGGCCGCTCGGCCAGCTGCGGGACCGGGCCTACGGAGATCATCTGGTGCACGGCAGGGGTGAGCGGGATCGCCGCGCCCGCCATCCGGGCGAGCTTGGGGCTCCACACGCCGCAGGCGATCACGACGGTCTCGGCCTCGATGTCGCCGCCGCTGGTGCGCACCCGCCGGATGCGGCCCTGCTCGACGTCCATGCCGAGCACCTCGACGGTCGGCACGACCGTGAGCGCGCCGCTCGCCATCGCCGACTCGCGCATGAGCGTGCCCGCGCGCAGCGAGTCGACCACGCCGACCGACGGCGTCCAGAACGCACCGAGGATCTTGTCCTTGTCCAGGAACGGGAGGCGCGCGACGACCTCGTCGGGCGTCACCAGCTCGGCCTCGATGCCCCACGCCCGCGCCGACGACATGCGCCTGCGCAGCTCCTCCATCCGCTCCTCGGTGCGGGCGACCTCGAACCCGCCGGACTCGGTGAACACGCCCAGCTCCTTGTACTGGCGCACCGAGTCCAGGGTGAGGTCGGCCAGCTCACGGGAGTGGTCGACCGGGAAGATGAAGTTCGACGCGTGGCCGGTGGAGCCGCCGGGGTTGGGCAACGGGCCCTTGTCGATCTGCACGATGTCGCGCCAGCCGAGGCGGGCGAGGTGATGCACGAGGCTGTTGCCGACGATGCCCGCGCCGATGACGACGACTCGGGCGCTGGCGGGAACGCTGGCCATGCACATCTTCCCCTCTTGACGTCCTGCTCGACCGGCGTCACAGTAGCCCCGATTGTCGGAACACGGGTTCCACAATATGAAACTTTGGACGGAACTCCATGGCGACACAAACGGGAAGCCAGGCCGTCGAACGCGCGAGCGCTCTGCTCCGCCTGATCGTCGAGTCCGGTGGGCCGCGGACGTTCACCTCGTTGGTCGACGAGCTCGGCCTGGCGAAGTCCACGACCTCACGGCTGTTGCAGGCGCTGGAGCGCAGCAGGCTCGTGCACCGCGACCGGGCGGGTGCGTTCCGGCCGGGCGCACTGTTCTCGCTGCACGCGGCCCGGCCCAGCGCGCTGCACGACCTCTCCGAGCTCGCGCGGCCCACGATGGAGCACCTGTCGGGGCTCTCCCGCGAGACGGTGAACCTCGCCGTGCCGCGGGGGAGCCAGCTCGTGCAGATCGACCAGGTCGACAGCCGGTACCTGATCGGCGCGACGAACTGGGTGGGCGTCGACGTGCCCGCGCACTGCACGGCGCTGGGGAAGGTGCTCTACGCCTGCGGCGCGCTACCGGTGCCGCAGGGCAACCTGGAGCGTCGCACCCCGCACTCGCCGGTCGACCGGGCGCAGCTCGACCACGCCCTCGTCGAGGTGCGCCGCCGCGGCTGGGCCGCGTCGCTGGACGAGCTGGAGCTCGGGCTCGGCGCGGTCGGCGCCCCCGTGCGTGCGGTCGACGGCGCCGTGATCGCCGCGGTGTCGGTCTCCGGGCCGACCGGCCGCATCAACGACTACGGCATCACCAAGCTGGGGGACATGCTCGTGACGGAGCTGCGCGGGCTGTCCGCGATGCTCGGCCACCTCCCCGTCTAGTGCGGTGGCCACGAACGTTGACGGGGTGATCGCGTGATCCAGGCGGCGAGTCGCAAGGCGCCGCCTGAAGCTCATACCGGGCGTATTCGCGAAGGCGGCGCCGCCGCGAGTCGTCGTCTGGGCGCGCGAGGACCCGGCAAACGTTTGTGGCCACCGCACTAGCTCCGCCTGCCCCGTTCGCACACACCGTGTGCGGCTCGCACACAGTGCCGGTGGTGTGTGCCGACCCCGCGCGGTGTGTGCGGGCCGACACGCGGTCGGGAGCCTGCGCCGTCACGAGGCCTGCGGCCGATGCCCCATCCGCCTGCTGATCTCGGCGGTGCCTGCCAGCAGTGGGGCAACCAGCTGCCGGATCCGCGGCTCATCGAGTCGGTAGGACGGCCCGGACACCGACACCGCCGCGATCACCTGCCCGGACCGGTCGAACACCGGCGCGGCGACCGCGTTGAGGCCCATCTCGTACTCCTCGACGGCCATCGCGTAGCCTGCCTCACGCACCCGGGCAAGCTGCTCGTCCAGCCGGTGCGTAGCGGTCTCGGTGCGTGGGGTCAGCGCAGGCATCCCGGCCCGGGCGAGCAGTTCGGCGCGCCGCGCGGGGTCCAGATGGGCCAGCAGCACCTTCCCACTGGACGTGCAGTGCAGCGGGGTCAGCTGCCCGATCCAGTTGTGCGTGGCGACGGCGGACGGCCCACGGGCCTGGTCGACGTTCACCGCGAAGTGCTCGCGCAGCACTGCGACGTTGACCGTCTCGCCGATCTCGGTGGCGAGCTGGGTGCACACGCCGCGGCCCTGCCGGACCACGTCGAGGCGGTCGGAGACCGCGCCTGCCAGCGGGATCAGCCCGAAACCGAGGCGGTACTTGCCGCGGTGCCCCGTCTGCTCCACCAGCCCGCGTCCCTCCAGCGCGCCGAGCAGCCGGAACGCGGTGGACTTGTGCACGGCGATCTCCGAGGCCACCTCGGTGACCCCGGCCTCGCCACGCGCTGCCAGCACCTCCAGCACGCTGATGGCCCGCTCGACCGACTGCACGCTGCCGGCGCTGTTGCTCATAGCGAAACTCTATGCCTCAATTCGAACTCAAAGGCTTGACGTGCCCGTTCAGTCGAGGACGATCAGCGCACCGGGTGGCCGGCGCTGAGCCTAACCGGGTTGGCCGAGTACCAGGAGGCGAAACACAGCGTGCACCGCTACCGCGACAACAGCCCGCTCTACCCCGGTGGAGGACCGCGATGACATCGTCGACACACGACGTTGCGCTGGCCGTAGACAGCCTGTGGAAGATCTTCGGAAACGGCGCCGAGAAGATCGTCGGGACCCCGGACGCGGATCTGTCCCGCAAGGACCTGCAGACCAAGACCGGCTGCGTGATGGCCGTCAAGGATGTCTCGTTCGAGGTGACCCCGGGCGAGGTGTTCGTGGTGATGGGCCTGTCCGGGTCGGGGAAGTCCACCCTGATCCGGCTGCTCACGCGGCTCATCGAGCCCACCGCGGGACAGGTCGTGCTGAACGGCGAGGACATCACCGCCGCCACCGACGACCAGCTGCGCGAGCTGCGTCGCCACCACGTGGCCATGGTGTTCCAGCACTTCGGCCTCCTGCCGCACCGCAAGGTGATCGACAACGTGGGCTACGGGCTGGAGGTGCGCGGCGAGGACAAGAACACCCGCCGCGGCCGGGCCAAGGAGATGATCGACCTGGTCGGCCTGACCGGCTACGAGAACTCCTACCCGGACCAGCTCTCCGGCGGCATGCAGCAGCGTGTCGGGCTGGCGAGGGCGCTGGCCGTTGACCCGCAGGTGCTGATGTTCGACGAGCCGTTCTCCGCACTCGACCCGCTGATCCGCCGCGACATGCAGAACGAGGTCATCCGGCTGCACGAAGAGGTCGGCAAGACGATGATCTTCATTACGCACGACCTGCAGGAGGCGCTCAAGCTCGGCGACCGGATCCTGATCATGCGCGACGGCGAGATCGTGCAGATCGGCACGCCTGCCCAGGTGGTCGGCGCGCCTGCCGACGACTACGTGCGGGACTTCGTCAGCGAGATCCCGCGCTCGCACGTGCTCACCCTGCACTGGGTGACGCGCCCGCCGCGCCCGGGCGAGTCGCTGGAAGGGCCCGCGATGCCTGCCGACCGGATCATCCGGGACGCGGCACGGGCGGTGCTGGACTCCGAGCACCCGGTGCGCGTGTTCGACGGCGACGAGCTGGTCGGCGTGGTCGACGACGAGGCCATCCTGCGGGTGGTGGTGGCCGAGGACGAGTCGATCGAGGAGCCGACCGGTGCGAGCGCGCCGGTTGCGGACGCGGTAGCGGTCGAGCAGGGCGCCACGCGATGACCGCCACCCTGGAGAAGCCGCCGACGGCGTCGGAGCCTGCGCCGGACGGCGGCCGGGGGGCAGGGCTGCTCAGCACCCGGTGGCTGACGCTGGGCGTGCTGGTGGTCTGGGTGCTCGGCTGGGCGATCTTCCGCGGCACCGCGACCCTGGAGATCGGCGGCGCCGAGGTCACCGGGTTCCACACCTGGCTCAACGGGATCCGGGACGCGTTCGACTCGGCGCGGCAGGGCAGCTTCTTCTTCGAGTACATCATCGACCCGATCAGCGCGGTCCTCGACGCCACCGTCGGCTGGCTGCGCGACCTGCTCAGCCAGCCGTCCTTCCCGCGCCCGGTGCCGGAGATCGGCTGGGTCGGCGTGGTCGCGCTGTTCACCTGGATCGCCTACGCGCTGGCAGGCCTGCGCTCGGCGATCATGGTGCTGATCGGACTGCTCCTGTTCGGTTTCCTCGGCTACTGGCCCGAAAGCATCGACCTGCTGATCGTCACCTTCGTCGCGGTGCTGGTCTGTGTGATCATCGGGATTCCGGTGGGCATCTGGATGGCCAGGAGCCCGCGGGCCAGCGCGATCATCACGCCGATCCTGGACGTGATGCAGACGATGCCGTCCTTCGCCTACCTGGCGCCGCTGGTGCTGTTCTTCGGCATCGGCCCGGCCTCGGCCGTGGTCACCACGCTGATCTATGCGCTGCCGCCGTTGGCTCGGATCACCGCGCACGGTATCCGCTCGGTGTCCCCGACGACGATCGAGGCGGTCCGCTCGATGGGCGCCAGCCGCGGGCAGATCCTGCGCACGGTGCAGCTGCCGATGGCCCGGCGCACCATCGTGGTGGGCCTGAACCAATGCACGATGGCGGCGCTGTCCATGGCCACCATCGCGGCGCTGATCAACGGGCCCGGGCTGGGCCAGCCGGTGGCGCAGGCGTTGCAGAGCCTGGACATCGGCAACGCCTTCGTCAGCGGCATCGCCATCGTCATCATGGCCATCGTGCTGGACCGGACCACCACCGCGGCCAGCGTGCGCACCGAGGTGGCCACCCGGACCGGGGCGGGAGACGGTCGACGCAGGCGGATCGCGCTGATCGCGGGCGCGGTCGTCGTGCTGGTCGCGATCTACCTGTCCCGGACGTGGTTGCAGCTGGCCGAGTTCCCGTCCCGGCCCGACCTCGGCGGCCCGCTGGCGGCCGGAGTGACCGCCTTCACCGACTGGCTGGTCGGCGGGATCTCCGGGTTCACCGGGGCGATCGCCGACACGGTCAGCACGGTGCTGCTGAACCCGCTGCAGTCGCTGCTGGCGGACTCGCCGTGGTGGCTGATGTTCGTGGTGCTGCTGGCACTGGCCTATCTGCTCGGCGGCTGGCGGCCTGCGCTCACCGCGCTGGTCTGCGAGCTGATCATCCTGGGCACCGGGCTGTGGAACGAGAGCATGAAGACGCTCACCACCACCCTCGTGGCCACTCTCGCGGTGATCGTCATCGCGATGCTGGTCGGCGTCTGGATGGGGCGCAACCGGCGTGCCGACACCGTGGTCCGCCCGTTCCTGGACGCGTTCCAGACCATCCCGCCGTTCGTCTATCTGGTTCCCGCGCTGGCGCTGTTCGGGCCCAGCCGGTTCACCGCGATCGTGGCCGCCGTCGCGTTCGGGGTGCCGGTGGCCACCAAGCTGATCGCCGACGGCATCCGCGGGGTGTCCCCGACGTCGGTCGAGGCGGCCAGGGCGGCCGGTACCACCGCCTGGCAGATGATCAGTAAGGTGCAGCTGCCGATGGCCAGGGCCGCCGTCGTGCTGGCGTCCAACCAGGGCCTGTTGTATGTGCTCTCGATGGTCGTCATCGGTGGCCTGGTCGGCGGTGGCGGGCTGGGTTACTACGTCGTCGCAGGCTTCTCCCAGTCCCAGCTGTTCGGCAAGGGACTGGCCGCTGGCATCGCCATCACCGCGCTCGGGGTCATGCTCGACCGAATCGCCCAATACGCCGCGGCCCGCTACGGCCGGCGCTGATCAGGAGGAACCCGTTGAAGAGATCGACATTGAGAGGTGCCCGGCGCGTCGCGCTCACGGCGGTGCTGGGTCTGGCCCTGGCCGCCTGTGGTGGCGGGAACATCCAGAGCGCACCGGCGCCGGCTGGCGGCGGCGCGGCCGCTCCGTGCGGAAAGTTCAACATGGCGATCAACCCCTGGGTCGGCTACGAGGCGTCCGCGCACGTGGTCGGCTACATCGCCAGGACCAAGCTCGGCTGCGACGTCGAGTACAAGAACGTGAAGGAAGAGGTTGCCTGGCAGGGCATGGGCAACGGTGAGATCGACGCCGTGATCGAGAACTGGGGTCACCCGGACCTCGTGCAGAAGTACATCACCGAACAGAAGACGGCCCAGGACGCGGGCGTCAACGGCAACATCGGGGTGATCGGCTGGTACGTGCCGCCGTGGATGGCCAAGCAGTACCCGGACATCACCGACTGGAAGAACCTCAACAAGTACGCCGCCATGTTCAAGACGACCGAGTCCGGCGGGCAGGGCCAGCTGCTGGACGGCGACCCGTCGTTCGTCACCAACGACGAGGCGCTGGTCACGAACCTGAAGCTGAACTACAAGGTGGTCTACGCCGGTAGCGAGGCGGCGCTGATCCAGGCGTTCCGCCAGGCCGAGGCGAACAAGACGCCGCTGATCGGCTACTTCTACGAACCGCAGTGGTTCATGTCCGAGGTGCCGCTGGTCAAGGTGAACCTGCCGCCGTACAAGGAGGGCTGCGACGCCGACCCGGCGAAGATCGCCTGCGACTACCCGAAGTACGACCTGAACAAGATCGTCGCGGCCAAGTTCGCCGCCGCCAATGGCCCCGCCTACAAGCTGGTCAAGGCGTTCAAGTGGACCAACGCGGACCAGAACGTGGTCGCCAAGGCCATCGCCGAGGACAAGATGGACCCGGAGAAGGCCGCGCAGCAGTGGGTCGATGCCAACCCGGACAAGGCCGACGCCTGGATCCAGGCCGCCCAGGCCTAGCGCCGGGCTGACCTGAGTGAGACCGGGCTGACTTCGCGCACCTTCCGGTGTCCTCGCACATGGTCGAACTTGTGCGAGGACGTCGGGCGGTGTGCGAGGTCGGCCCGAAGACCTTCCACGACATGAGGGGACGATCGCGGCGTGCCCAGCCTCTACGTTGACGGCAAGTGGTCCGCAGGCTCCGGCGGTACCGCCGACGTGCTCAACCCCTACGACGGGAGCGTGGTCGAGGTCGTCGACCAGGCGGGCCCCGACGACGTCGGCGCCGCGGTCGCCGCTGCGCGCACCGCGTTCGACGACCCGCGGGGATGGCGGGCCACACCGGTCGCCGAGCGGGCCGCAATGCTGCGCCGCATCGCCGACCTGCTGCAGCGCGACAAGGAGCAGATCGCCCGCGTCGAGACGCTCGACACCGGCAAGACGCTCGTCGAGAGCCGCATCGACATCGACGACGTGACCGCCGTCTTCCGGTACTACGCCGACATCGCCGTGGCCCAGGAGGGGCGCACGGTCGACGTCGGCCAGCCGCACGTGCTCTCCCGCATCGCGCACGAGCCGGTCGGGGTGTGCGTGCTCATCACACCGTGGAACTACCCGCTGCTGCAGCTGTCGTGGAAGCTCGCGCCCGCGCTCGCCGCGGGGTGCACGTGCGTGGTCAAGCCGAGCGAGGTCACGCCGCTCACGTCGGTGATGCTCGTGCGGCTCGCCGAGGAGGCGGGGGTGCCGCCGGGTGTGGTGAACATCTTGCTCGGCACCGGCCCGGTCGTCGGCGCGCCGCTCACCGAGCACCCGGACGTCGACATGGTGAGCTTCACCGGCGGCCTCGCCACCGGGCAGGCGATCATCAGGGCGTCCGCGGCCACGGTGAAGCGGGTGGCGGTGGAGCTGGGCGGGAAGAACCCGAACATCGTCTTCGCGGACACGGACTTCGAGACCGTCGTCGACAACGCGCTGACGGCCGTCTTCCTGCACTCCGGACAGGTGTGCTCGGCGGGCGCGCGGCTGATCGTCGAGGAGCCGGTCGCCGACGCCGTCGTCGCGGCGCTGGCCGCGCGCGCCGACGCGATCCGGGTCGGCAACGGGCTCGACCCGGCCAGCCAGACCGGCCCGCTGGTGTCGGCCGCGCACCGGGCGAAGATCGAGGACTTCGTCGCGTCGGCCAGGGCCGAGGGTGCCAAGGTGCTCGCGGGCGGATGCCGCCCCGACGATCCCGCGCTGGCCGACGGCTACTTCTACCGGCCCACCGTGCTCGACGCCTGCCACCGCGGCATGCGCGTCGTGCGCGAGGAGACGTTCGGCCCGCTGCTCACCGTCGAGCGCTTCACCACCGAGGACGAGGCGGTCAAGCTGGGCAACGACACGACCTACGGGCTCGCGGGCGCAGTGTGGTCGAACGACAGCGCGCGGGCGCACCGGGTGGCCGCGGCCCTGCGCCACGGCACGGTCTGGATCAACGACTTCGGCCCGTACGTCCCCGGCGCGGAATGGGGCGGCATGAAGCGCTCCGGCAACGGCCGCGAGCTCGGCCCGACCGGCCTGCACGAGTACCAGGAGCAGAAGCACATCTGGCACAACACCGCACCCGCCCCTGCCGGGTGGTTCTGACCCGTGCGCGGATAACACTGTTCGAACAGTGTTATCCGCGCACGGGCTTCTTGTGCCGGTAGAACTGCGCCTTCACCGGCGGCAGCGGCGTGTTGGCCATGATGATGTCGGCGGCCTTCTCGGCGAGCATCATCACCGGCGCGTAGATGTTGCCGTTGGTGACGTACGGCATCACCGACGCGTCGACCACCCGCAGCCCGCTGGTGCCGTGCACCCCCATCGTGAGCGGGTCGACCACCGACGTCGGCCCGGTGCCCATGGCGGCCGTGCAGCTCGGGTGCAGCGCGGTCTCCGCGTCCCGGCCCACCCAGTCGAGGATCTGCTGTTCGGACTGCACCTCGGGGCCGGGGAGAGCTCCCCGCCGTCGAAGGCGCGCAGCGCGGGCTGGGCGAGGATGGTCCGGGTGACGTGGAGCGCCTCGACCCACTCGCGGCGGTCCTGGTCCGTGGACAGGTAGTTGAACCGCAGCTCGGGATGCTTGCGCGGGTCCGTGCTGGTGATCTTCAGCGTGCCGCGGGCGTCGGAGTACATCGGCCCGATGTGCACCTGGTAGCCGTGCGCTGCCGCGATGGGGGTGCCGTCGTAGCGCACCGCGATCGGCAGGAAGTGGAACATCAGGTTGGGGTAGTCGACGTCCTCGTTGCTGCGGACGAAGCCGCCCGCCTCGAAGTGGTTGGTGGCGCCCGGTCCGCTGCGCAGGAAGAGCCAGCGTGCGCCCACCCCGGGGTAGTGCCGCAGCTTGATGTAGGGCTGCATCGACACCGGCTGGGTGCACGCGTGCTGCACGTAGACCTCCAGGTGGTCCTGGAGGTTCTCGCCGACGCCCGGCAGGTCGGCGACGACCGGGATGCCCAGGCCGCCCAACAGCGCGGGGTCGCCCACCCCGGACAGCTGCAGCAGCTGCGGTGAGTTGATCGCGCCGCCGGACAGGATGACCTCGCCCGCGTCGACGCGGCGGACCGGCCTGCCCCAGCGGGAGTACTCGACGCCGACCGCGCGCGTGCCGTCGAAGCGCACCTTGGTCACCAGCGCGCCGGTGCGGACGTCCAGGTTGGGCCGCGACATCACCGGGTGCAGGTACGCGCGCGCCGCGGAGAGCCGCCGTCCCCGGTGGAGGTTGCGGTCGAACCGGGCGAAGCCCTCCTGGCGGTACCCGTTGACGTCCTCGGTCAGCGGGTAGCCCGCCTCCTGCACCGCCTGCAGGAACGCGCCGAACAGCGGGTTGGTGGCGGGCCCGCGCTCGAGCACGAGCGGGCCGCTGTGGCCGCGGAACTCGTCGTCGGGCTTGGCGGCCAGGCAGTTCTCCATGCGGATGAAGTAGGGAAGGCAGTGGGCGTAGTCCCAGCTGCCCATCCCGGGGTCGGCGCCCCACCGCTCGTAGTCCAGCGGGTTGCCCCGCTGGAAGATCATCCCGTTGATGCTGCTCGAGCCGCCGAGCACCTTGCCCCGCGCGTGCGCGACCCGCCGTCCGCCCATGTGGGGTTCCGGCTCGGACTCGTACTGCCAGTCGTAGAACCGGCTGCCGCTGGGGAACGTCAGCGCGGCGGGCATGTGGATGAACACGTCCCACGGGTAGTCGCTGCGGCCCGCCTCCAGCACGAGCACCGAGGTGGAGGGGTCGGCCGAGAGCCGGTTGGCCAGTGCGCAGCCCGCCGAACCACCTCCGACGATGACGACGTCATAGCTGTCCCGAGCCATCCCGCACAGGTACCGGTCGGAAGATCCCGCGTCAAGGTCTCGCGTGATCGCGGCGAGCGCGCTGCTTCCGGTGATCCAACCCCGGAAGCCCCGCTCTCGCGGCGATCACCGACGGCGGAGGAGCCACCCCGGTCGGCGGGGACCTTCCAGGGTTCGTAGAGGACGACCGACCGCGCGAACCGCAGCACCGTCCAGCCTGCCGCCGTCAGGTACGTCTGACGGCGGAGGTGTCGCGCGTCCCAGGTCGAACGCCGTCCGCGCCGCGGAGGTCACCCGCACCCCACCCACCTGAACGGTCTCGTCCGGCGCCAGCGCGTCCCTGCCGAACACCAGACCGGGTCGGCGCGTGCGTCCGCCCGGGAGAACGATCTCCACCGGTGCCTCGGCGGGGCACATGAGGCGCCCAGCAGCTCGGCCGCCGCCCACCCGGCCTGCACGCCTCGATCCTCCCGTCAGCGCGGCGGCCCGGCACCGGAGTGCGAAGTCGACCTCGGTGGCGGCGCGCCCGTAGGTCATCCGGAAGAGCCGGGTGAAGCGCGGCCCGCGGAGCTGGTCGGCGGTCACCAGGTCCGCGGCGACCGCTGTGGACCCTCGAAACGGTTCGCCCCGCACCGCCCATGGACGGGGCCGAGCCAACGGCGGTTCCGTGATCGCTGCGAGAGCGGCGTTTCCGGTGATCGAACCCCGGAAGCCTCGCGCTCAGCACTCCTGCGCCAGCCCGCAGGCCCCGTGCGGACCACCGCCCGTGTGCGTGGCCACCCGCAGGAGCAGCGCGCGGAGGGTGACCCGCTCGTCAGCGTCGAGCGGTTCGAGAAGGTGCTCCTCGGCGCCCCGCAGGGCGCGCTCCAGCGCGCACAGCCGGGCCCGACCGTCCTCGGTGAGCGCGATCCGGCGGACGCGACGGTCGGCGGGGTCGGGTCGGCGCGCGACGAGCCCCGCGCCCTCCAGCTCGTCGAGCAGGTAGGTCATCACCGTGCGGTCCACGCCGAGCTGCTGGGCGAGCGCCAGC
Organism: uncultured Actinomycetota bacterium; assembly: GCA_963750095.1. Lineage (GTDB taxonomy): Bacteria > Actinomycetota > Actinomycetes > Mycobacteriales > Pseudonocardiaceae > Pseudonocardia. Next base: position 512,508 of record CAVVPJ010000005.1, read on the forward strand.
TGGCTGCTCGACCCGCCCGCGGCCGCCGCGGCGAGCACCTGGTAGCCGCGCGGGCCGCCGGGCAGGCCGCCGACGACGTCCCGCGCCGTGCGCAGGTGGGCCCGCATCACCGTGCCCAGCGCCCAGCCCAGGTCGTCCTCGACGCCCGACGGTGTGGTCACGCTCTCAGGTTACCGGGAATGCTGCGTCGAACATGTTCTGTTGCTACGATCATCTGTGAAACAGAGCATCTGTATCGCCGAGGAGTTCCGATGACCTTGTTCCGGCTCGACAGCAGCATCCGGACGGAGGGCTCGGTGAGCCGCGAGGTGGCCGACACCGTCGAGGCCGCATGGCGGCAGCACCACCCGCAGGGGAACGTCGTGCGCCGCGACATCGGCCTCGCCCCGCTGCCGTCCGACGCGTGGCCCGCTGCCGTGGCCGGATCGCGCACCCCGGTCGAGCAGCGCACCCCCGAACAGCGGCAGGCGGTGGCGCTGGCCGCGACCCTCGCCGACGAGCTGCTTGGCGCGCAGGCGATCGTGGTCGCCGCGCCGCTCTACAACTTCGAGGTGCCCGCCCACCTCAAGGCGTGGCTGGACCTTGTGATCACCGACCCGCGGTTCAGCCCGGCCGGGCGTCCGCTGGAGGGCCGCAGCGTCATCCTCGTGCTGGTGCGCGGCGGCTGCTACGGCACGGGCACGCCCCGGGAGGGCTGGGACCACTCCACGCCGTACCTGCTGCGCATCCTGGGCGACATGTGGGGCGCCGAGACGAACCCTCGTCGAGGCCGAGCTGACGCTAGCCGACGTCGTGCCTGCGATGGCCGGGCTGCGCGACGCCGCCGCCGTCTCACGGGCAGAGGCCCACGAGAAGGCGGCGGAGGTCGGCCACGCGCACGCCGCGCCTGCCGCGGCGTAGCTCCTGGGGGGTCGGCGGCCGACCCCGGCGGACACGTCGCCGCTGGGGTCGGCCGTCGGGGTCAGTCGCCCGGGACGACCACCGGCGGCCGGGCCGGAACCTGCGCGGCGGGCAGCGGCGTGTTGCCGAGGATCAGGTCGGCGGCCTTCTCCGCGAGCACCATCGTCGGCGCGTAGGTGTTGCTGTTGGTCAACGACGGCATCGCCGAGGCGTCGACCACGCGCAGGCCGGACAGGCCGTGCACGCGCATGTCCGTCGGGTCGACCACGCTGTTGTCGTCGCGGCCCATGCGCGCGGTGCAGCCGGGGTGCAGGCCGGTCTGCGCCGCCCGCGCGACCCACTCCATGATCTGGTCCGGCTCGCGAACGTCCGGGCCCGGCAGCACCTCGCCGCCGTCGAAGTCCTGGAAGGCGGGCTGCGCGAGCAGCTCCCGGCCCAGGGCCACCCCGCGCACCCAACGTTCCCGATCGCTGGCGCCCGAGAGGTAGTTGAGGCGGATCGCGGGGTGCACGGCCGGGTTGGCGGAGCGGATGTGCACGCTGCCGCGCGCCTCCGAACGCATCACGCTGAGGTGCATCTGGTAGCCGTGCCCGTCGACCTGCGCCCCTTCCTCGCTGCGCATCGCCAGCGCGGCGAACGAGATCATGATGTCGGGGCGGTCCTGCGCGTCGTCGGAGCGGAAGAAGCCGTTGGCCTCTAGGTGGTTGCTCGCGCCCGGACCGGTGCCGCTGAGCAGCCACTGTGCGGCGATCAGCGGCCAGCGGTGCTTCTGGCGCATCGCCACGAGCGACACCGGCTGCGTGCACCGGTGTTGCACGTGGACCGCGAGATGGTCCTGCAGGTTCTCGCCGACCGCGGGCAGGTCGGCGACCACCGGGACGCCCACCCGCTCCAGCACGGCCTTCGGCCCGATGCCCGAGAGCTGCAGCACCTGCGGCGTGCCCATCGCGCCCGCGCACAGCACGATCTCCCCGCCGAGCACCCGCTCCTCGGCGCCCGATCCCCGCCGGTAGGCGATGCCGACGGCGCGGGTGCCCATCATCAGCACGCGCCCGACCTGGATGCCGCTGCGCACCTCGAGGTTGGGGCGCTTGCGGATCGGGTGCAGGTAGGCGCGCGCCGCCGAGTGCCTGCGGCCATGGTGGATCATGCGGTCGACCGGCGCGACGCCCTCCTGCACGTGGTCGTTGACCGTGTCGGCGACCCGGAGGCCCGCCTGGCTTGCGGCGGCGAAGAACGCGTCGAAGAGCGGGCCGTCGACATCGCCGCGGTCCAGGTACTGCGGGCCCGCGTGACCGCGGATGTTGTCGGGGTCGGGGGTGAAGACGTGCTCGTGGCGCTGGAAGTAGGGCAGCAGGTGGGCGTAGTCCCAGCCCGGCTCGCCCGTCTCCGCGCCCCACTGGTCGTAGTCGGCCGGGTTGCCGCGCTGGTACATCATCCCGTTGATCGTGCTCGACCCGCCCAGGATCTTTCCGCGTGGCTGACGCATGCGGCGGCCGTGCATGTGCGTCTCGGGCTCGGTGACGTAACACCAGTCGTAGCGCGGGTTGCCCACCGGGAACCCGAGGGCGGCGGGCATCGTGATGATCGGGTCCCACCGGTGCTCGGGCGCGCCCGCCTCCAGCACGAGGACACGGGTGCCCGGGTCCGCGGTGAGGCGGTTGGCGAGCGCGGAGCCCGCCGACCCCCCGCCGACGATCACGTAGTCGTACTTCACGGGCGCCATGTGTCTAGTCCTCTTGATGTTCGACATCGGTTGCGTGGGACGCGGTGACCAGGCCGGGAGCCGCCAGCAGACCGGGCAGCACCTGGGCCGCCTCGGCGAGGCTCGGGCCGTACCACGTCAGGAGTCGGCCGCTGACCAGCACCGACCGTGCGTCGGGGAAGGCCTCGGGGCCGTCATCGGCGGTGAACTCGTAGGGCTCGTCGGGAAGGACGACGAGGTCGTGGGCGGGCAGCGCCGCCGGGTCGAACCGCGGGTAGCGCTCGGTCACGTCATCGAGCCCGTCGCCGAGCACGTTGTCGACGCCGAGGCGGGACAGCAGCGCCCCGGTGAACGTGTCGCGTCCGACGGCCATCCACGGCTTGCGCCAGATCGGCACGACCGCCCGGGGCCGGACGGTCGGCTGCGGAACGGCCGCCCACGCCCGCTCGGCCTCGTCGAGCCAGCCGGGCCGGGCGATGCCGCACGCCGCGAGCATCCGCGTGAGCGACGCGAACGCGTCGTCGAGGGAGCGGATGTCGGTGACGTACACCGCCACGCCCGCGGCGCGCAGCGCGTCGAGGTCGGCACGGCGGTTCTCCTCCTGGTTGGCCACGACGAGGTCGGGCTCGAGCGCGAGAACCGCCTGGACGTCCGGATACTTGGTGCCCTTGACCCGCGCGACGTCGAGATCGGCGGGGTGCGTGCACCAGTCGGTGGCACCGACCAGCAGGTCACGTGCGCTCGCCGCCACCGCTTCGGTGAGCGATGGCACCAGGCTCACGACCCGTCGCACCTGATCCGGAGCGGCGACGGCGCGCCCCTCGTCGTCGACGACCACACGACGAGCGTAGGCCGTGCCCCGGGCCGAGCGCGGAGCGCGGCCGGATCAGGTTCCGGCGTGACGGAGGGTCCCGACGGCGGCAGGGCTCGCCCGATAGGCTTCACCGAAGTAACGGACCCCTCCCCGCCGCCGACTACCTCCGGTAGCGGAACACCTGGTCAATCGAGCACAAGGGTGATGACGAGGCTCACATGGTCAACGTTTACATCGATCCCACCTTCGACGACGGGGAGCGGCGGAGGCGCCTCTTCGCTGGCGATGTCATCGTGTACACACACGTCCCCGAGATCGACGCCTTCGCGGCGTTCGCCCGGGAGCTGATCACCGAGGCATTCGCCCCGGTGGACCCGATCACGGTGCACGAGTCGCGCACCCCGGAGCAACTCGCCGACACGCTGATCGACTTCAAACCGAAGTTCATCCACCATCCCGAGTCGATGCAGCACCTTCGCCGGGTCACCACCGCCCTCGGCGCGGCGCCCGACGCGACGTACGCCGACGTGCCCAAGCTGCGCACGGCGTTCCCCTCCGGCAGCCTCAACACCGGGATCGCGTACGCGTTCCAGCCCCACCGCGACACCTGGTACGCGGCCCCGAAGAACCAGATCAACTGGTGGCTGCCCGTCTGGCCCGCCGTGGCCGACAACGTCATGGAGTTCTTCCCGCGCGGGTTCGGCAACGTGATCGACAACAACAGCGGGGACTATGACTACTACGTCGCGAACTCCTGGCGCGGCAACATCAAGAGCTTCAGCGGCGCCAAGGACACACGGGTGCATCCCGCGCCCGTCCCCGCGCTGCCCGCCGACGAGGCGCGTCTGACGCTCGTGCCGCCCGTGGGTGGGGTCATGCTGTTCTCGGGTGACCAGCTGCACGCGTCCATCCCGAACACCACGCACGTCACGCGCTACAGCATCGACTTCCGGACGGTCGACGCGAGCGATCTCGCCGAACGTCGCGGCGCGCCCGTCGTCGACGTCGCCTGCCGAGGCACCGCGCTGCGGGACTTCCACCGGCTCACCGACGGCGCGGGATTCACCGAGGACGAGATCGCGCCCTACGACACCGAGAGCGCCGAGGGCATCAAGGTCTTTCAGCCCGCCCTCTGAGCCTGAACGCCTGACATCTGAACAAGCCGACCGGAGCCTGGCCCGGATCCTCTCGCGGGCCAGGCTCCACTTGTGGTCGGGAGGCCGCCGTCAGTCGGTAGGGGTCGTCATCGGGTCGCGCTTCGCCGCCGTCGGCACTTCGGCCGCGGGCAGCGGAGTGTTGCCCGCGATCAGGTCTGCGGCCCGCTCGGCGATGGCCATCACCGGCGCGTACGTGTTGGCGTTGGTCAGCACCGGCATGACCGACGCGTCGACAACGCGAAGGCCGGACAGGCCGTGTACCCGCATGTCCCGGGGGTCGACGACGCTGCCCTCGCCCTGACCCATGCGGGCTGTGCACGCGTGGTGCAGACCCGTTTGGGCCGCGCGGGCGACCCAGTTCATGATGTCGTCCGGCTCGGTGACGGCGGGGCCGGGCAGCACCTCGCCGCCTTCGTACTCGGCGAAGGCGGGCTGGGAGAGCAGGTTGCGCGCGGCTGCGATGCCGCGCAGCCACCGCTCCCGGTCGCCTTCCCCGGACAGGTAGTTCACCCGGATCGTTGGGTGCACGGCGGGGTTCGCCGATCGGATGTGCACGCTGCCGCGCGCCTCGGAGCGCAGAACGCCCATGTGGATTTGGTAGCCGTGGTCGTCGACCACCGCCCCTTCCTCGCTGTTCATCGCCATCGCCGCGAACGAGAGCGTGATGTCGGGCCGGTCCTGCTTCTCGTCGGAGCGCAGGAAGCCGTTGGCCTCCTGCTGGTTGCTGGCGCCGAAGCCGGTGCCGGTGAACAGCCACTGGATGGCGGCGCCGGGCCAGCGGTACTTCTTACGCATCGCCACGAGGGACACCGGCTTGGCACAGCGGTGCTGCAGGTGGATGGCGAGGTGGTCCTGCAGGTTCTCCCCGACGGCGGGCAGGTCGACGACCACCGGAATGCCCGCCCGCTTCAGTACGGCCTCCGCGCCGATGCCGGACAGCTCGAGCATCTGCGGAGTGCCGATCGCGCCGCCGCACAGGATGACCTCGCCTCCCAGCGCCCGCTCCTCGGTGCCTGTCTTCCGCGAGTAGGCGACGCCGGTCGCGCGGGTGCCGTCCAGGAGGACGCGCCCGACCTGGACACCGGTGCGCACCGTCAGGTTCGCGCGCTTGCGGTTGGGGTAGAGGTACGCGCTGGCCGCCGAGTAGCGACGCCCGTGGTAAACGCAGCGGTCGACCGGCGCGAAGCCCGCCTGCTCGTGGTCGTTGACGCTCTCGCACACCCGGTGTCCCGCCTGCCGGGCCGCGGCGAAGAACGCCTGGAAGAGTGGCCCGTCGGCGGCCGCCCGGTCGAGGAGTTGGGGGCCGGCATGGCCGCGCACGCCCTGCGGGTCGGAACCGAGGCTGTTCTCGTGGCGCTGGAAGTAGGGCAGCAGGTGCGCGTAGCTCCAGCCTGGGTCGCCCGTCTCGGCCGCCCACTGGTCGAAGTCAGCCGGGTTACCCCGCTGGTACATCATCCCGTTGATCGTGCTGGAGCCGCCGAGGATCCGGCCGCGCGGCTGGCGAAGGCGCCGGTTGTTCAGGCGTGGCTCAGGCTCGGTCGCGTAGCACCAGTCGTAGCGCCGGTTGCCGACCGGGAAGCCCAGTGCCGCGGGCATCGCGACGATCGGGTCCCACTTGTGCTCCGCGGGGCCTGCCTCCAGCACGAGCACACGAGTGCCGGGATCGGCACTGAGCCTGCCGCCGAGCGCTGAACCCGCCGACCCCCCGCCGACCACGATGTAGTCGTAGGTCTCTGGCGCCATCTATTAGGTCCTCTCCAAGCTCTTCATCGATCTTGACGCGTGGGCATGGGCCCGTCCCCCAACCGCGACTGCGTTCGGGCCGTGCTGTGTCGACAGTCGCCCCCGAACCGGACGTCGCTTGCCGCCACCACGCTTGACAGCAGGGGCACCGATCGGACGACGTGCTTCGCACGATCGGGGCTGCTCTCCGCGCACCCTACGTCGTCGACGACCACGCTTTCAGCCTAGGCGCGCCTACGCCCGAAGGTAGTGTCGGGTCACCGCGCTCTTCAGCGGGGCTTCAGGAAGCCTGCAGGGCATCCCGCCTACATGTTCCGCCGGTACTGGCCGCCGACCTCGAAGAACGCGTCGGTCAGCTGCCCGAGCGAACAGACGCGGGCCGCGCTCATCAGCTCGTCGAACACGTTGCCCTCGCCGGCGGCGACGTCCTGCAGCCGCCGGATCGCGGCGGCGGCCTCGTCGGCGTGGCGGGCGTGGAAGTCGGCGAGCCGGTCGAGCTGGCTCTGCTTCTCCGCCTCCGTCGCGCGGGCCAGCTCGATCTCCTTCGGCGAGGCGTCGGAGTGCGTCGCCCGGAACGTGTTGACGCCGATGATCGGCAGGCTGCCGTCGTGCTTGCGGTGTTCGTAGAGCATCGACTCGTCCTGGATCCGCCCGCGCTGGTAGCCGGTCTCCATGGCGCCCAGCACGCCGCCGCGCTCGGCGATCCGGTCGAACTCGGCCAGCACCGCCTCCTCGACGAGGTCGGTCAGCTCCTCGATGACGAACGAGCCCTGCAGCGGGTTCTCGTTCATCGAGAGCCCCCACTCGTGGTTGATGATCAGTTGGATGGCCATCGCCCGGCGCACCGACTCCTCCGTTGGCGTGGTCACCGCCTCGTCGTAGGCGTTGGTGTGCAGGGAGTTCGCGTTGTCGTAGAGCGCGCAGAGCGCCTGCAGCGTCGTGCGGATGTCGTTGAAGCTCATCTCCTGCGCGTGCAGCGACCGGCCCGAGGTCTGCACGTGGTACTTGAGCTTCTGGCTCCGCTCGTTGGCCCCGTAGCGGTCCCGCATCGCGACGGCCCAGATCCGCCGCGCCACCCGCCCGATCACGGAGTACTCGGCGTCCATGCCGTTGGAGAAGAAGAAGGAGAGGTTGGGCGCGAAGTCGTCGATCTCCATGCCGCGCGCGAGGTAGCTCTCGACGTAGGTGAAGCCGTTGGCGAGGGTGAACGCGAGCTGGCTGATCGGGTTCGCCCCGGCCTCGGCGATGTGGTAGCCGGAGATCGACACGGAGTAGAAGTTGCGCACCTGGTGCGCGATGAACCACTCCTGGATGTCGGCCATCATCCGCAGGGAGAACTCGGTGGAGAAGATGCAGGTGTTCTGGCCCTGGTCCTCCTTGAGGATGTCGGCCTGCACCGTGCCGCGCACGTTGGCCAGCGCGTAGGCGGCGATCTCTTCGCGCTCGCCCGCGTCGGGCTCGCGTCCTTCCTCCGCGCGGAAGCGGTCGACGCGCTGGTCGATGGCGGCGTTGAGGAAGTAGGCGAGGATGGTCGGGGCGGGCCCGTTGATCGTCATCGAGACCGACGTCGTCGGCGAGCACAGGTCGAAGCCGCCGTAGAGCACCTTCAGGTCGTCGAGCGTCGCGATGGAGACGCCGGACGTGCCGACCTTGCCGTAGACGTCGGGCCGCGTGTCGGGGTCGCGCCCGTACAGGGTCACCGAGTCGAACGCGGTGGACAGGCGCTTGGCGTCGGAGCCTGCGGAGAGCACCTGGAAGCGGCGGTTGGTGCGGAACGCGTCGCCCTCGCCCGCGAACATGCGCGCCGGGTCCTCGCCCTCGCGCTTGAACGGGAACACGCCCGCCGTGAACGGGAACCGCCCGGGAAGGTTCTCCGCCCGCAGGAAGCGCAGTAGGTCGGCGTCCTCGGTGTGACGGGGGAGCGCGACCCGGCGGACGCGGCTGCCGGACAACGTCTCCCGGGTCAGCGCGGTGCGCAGCTCCTTGTCGCGGACGCGGACGACGAGCTCGTCGCCCGAGTAGTCCTTGACCGTCTGCGCCCAGCCGTCGAGGAGCTCGGCGTCGGCCGAGGGCAGGGCCTTCTCGGCCGTGGCGAGCGCCTCGTCCACGGCGTCGCCGACCAGCTTCCGCGCGGTCCGCAGGTGCTGGCGGACGCGGGCGGCGTCGACGGCGGCATCGGTGGCGGCGTGGTAGGCGCGGACGGCGTCGGCCACGTCGGCGAGGTAGCGCACCTTGCCGGGCGGGATCACGGCGGCGTGCGGCGCGGAGGTCCTGCGGTCGGTGCTCGGGAGCCGCCCCTCGCCCACGACCAGCCCGTCCTCGGCGAGCATGCCGCGCAGGTGCTGGTAGAGCGCGGTGACGCCCTCGTCGTTGAACGTGGCGGCGGACGTGCCGAACACCGGCATGTCCTCCCAGGTGGCGCCGAACGCCTCGCGGTTGCGCACGAGCTGGCGCCCGACGTCGCGGCGGGCGTCCTCGGCACCGCGGCGCTCGAACTTGTTGATCGCGACGACGTCGGCGAAGTCGAGCATGTCGATCTTCTCCAGCTGCGACGCCGCGCCGAACTCGGGCGTCATGACGTAGAGCGAGCGGTCGACGAACGGCACGATCGCGGCGTCGCCCTGGCCGATGCCGGGCGTCTCCACGATCACGAGGTCGAACCCGGCCGCCTTGAGCACGGCGATGACGTCGCCGAGCCGCTCGGGGAGCTGCCCGTCGGCGCCGCGGGTGGCCATCGAGCGGAAGAAGACGGCGTCGCCGGTGAGGGAGTTCATCCGGATCCGGTCGCCGAGCAGCGCGCCGCCGCCCTTGCGCCGGGTGGGGTCGACGGCGAGCACGGCGACGCGGAGCTTGTCCTCCTGGTCGAGGCGCAGTCGGCGGACGAGCTCGTCGGTGAGCGAGGACTTGCCGGAGCCGCCGGTGCCGGTGATGCCCAGCACCGGCACCGGCCGCCGCGGCGTCAGGTCGAGGTCCGGCGGGAGCGTTCCGGCCTCGGCGAGGGTGAGCGTGCGCGCCAGGGTGGCCGTCTCGCCGGTGTAGAGCGCGTCGAACGACGCCGGGGGCCGCGCGGCGAGGTCGACGTCGCACTCCCGGATCATGATGTTGATCATTCCGGGCAGGCCGTGGCCCTGGCCGTCCTCGGGGGAGAAGATCCGCGAGACGCCGCGCGACCGCAGCAGCTCGATCTCCCGCGGCACGATCACGCCCCCACCGCCGCCGTAGACCTTGACGTGCTCGGCGCCCCGCTCGCGCAGGAGCTCGACGAGGTAGGTGAAGTACTCGACGTGCCCGCCCTGGTACGAGCTGATCGCGACGCCCTGCGCGTCCTCCTGGATCGCAGCGGCGACCACCTCGTCGACCGAGCGGTTGTGCCCGAGGTGGACCACCTCGGCGCCCTGGCGCTGCAGGATCCGCCGCATGATGTTGATCGCCGCGTCGTGGCCGTCGAAAAGGCTCGCCGCGGTGACGAATCGGACGGGATGCGTGGGCACGTACAGGTCCGCCATGGCCGGGATGTCCTTCCTCCGGGCGCTCGGCGGCGCCGTCCGGTGGATTTAGTATGACATCCGACTATCGGAGGCGGAAAGGATTGCGGGCGTGACCTCGACTACGGGTCAGGCGGCGCGGTCCTCGGCCACGGGCGGGATCTCGAGCGTGGGGAACTCCATGGTCGGCGACTCGACGAGCGGTCGCGACCGGCGCAGCCGCCTGGCCAGCACCGGCAGCGCGACGCCGAGCAGCGCGAGCACGGCGCCCGCGGCGATGATCACTCCGGTCGCGGCGTCCGGGTCGACGACGACCAGCACGAAGGAGATGGCGGGCCACCAGAGCAGGGCCCGCACCGGGGTGGGCACCGACCACTCGCGGTTCTCAGACGGCATGCGGAGTTCCTACCCGATCACCCGACGAATCATGCGCGGGGGCGGCCGCCCGTTAAGGTTCGGCGTCGTGGACCATGCGCCCGACCCCGCAGCTGCCCTCGTCGACGAGAACCGGCGCTTCGCGGCCCTCGCCGGGACGGCCGACCCGGACACGCCGGTGCCCACCTGCCCCGGCTGGTCCCTCAAGCAGCTGTTCCGGCACGTGGGCCGCGGGGACCGGTGGGCCGCCACGATCGTCCGCACCGGGCGGCCGCTCGACCCGAGGGATGTGGCCGACGGGCGGCCGCCGGAGGGCGGGCTCGTCGCGTGGCTGCACGGGGGCGCGACGGCGATCCTCGACGCGGTCAAGGACGCGGGGCCCGACACCCCGGTGTGGACGTTCACGGGGCCCCAGCCTTCGGCATGGTGGATCCGCAGGCGATGCGCCGAGGTGCTCGTGCACCGTGCCGACGCCACGCTCGCCCTCGGGCTCGACTACGCGGTGGACGCCGCGCACGCGGCGGACGGCGTCGCGGAGTGGCTCGGGCTGCTCGCGGCGCGCAGGACGGCACCCGAGCCGGAAGGAGACACTGCCCCGCTCGCCAGCGGGACGACCCTGCACCTGCACGCCACCGACGACGGCATCGGCGCGGCCGGGGAGTGGTTCGTGCGCGGCGTCGACGGCGGTGTCGTCTGGGAGCACGGGCACGCGAAGGGCGACGTGGCCGTCCGCGGTAGGGCGGCCGACCTGCTGCTGGCGCTGCTGCGTCGCCGACCGTCCGACAGCGTCGAGACGATCGGCGACGCCACCGTGTGGGAGCGCTGGCTCGCCAACACCGGCTTCTAGCGTTGCGCGCTCGTGCGCGGAAAACGCGGCCATGACCGCGTTTTCCGCGCACGGCTCTAGGCCCGGGCCCGCCGCGGGAGCAGGAAGGCGAGGGCCGCGGCCACCAGCACCAGTCCGCCCGAGGCCAGCAGCACGGCGTCGATCGCGCCGCTCGCCCGCCCCGCGTCGAACAGGTCGAAGAACACGGTGCCCAGCACCGCGATGCCCGCGGCCCCGCCGAGCTGCTGGTTCGCGTTCAGCACCCCCGACGCCGAGCCGACGAGCGGCAGCGTGACGCCCGCGAGCGTGATGTCGAAGAACGGCGTCATCACCATGCCCATCCCGAAGCCGCACACCAGCAACGCGGGCGCGAGCTGCCAGCCGGACACCGGTCCGGTGGTCAGCGCGATCGTCAGCAGCACCCCGCCGAGGCCCGCGACCATCACCAGCGCCCCGATCTGCAGCCCGGTCCGGCCGAACCGCGCGGCCAGCACCGCACCCGACAGCGCCGACCCGGCCGCGACACCCAGCGCCCACGGCGCCTGCGTCAGCCCGGCCGAAAGCGGCGTGAAGCCCAGTCCCAGCTGCAGGTAGAGCCCCAGTGCCAGGATCAGGCCCGTCATGCCCGCGAAGAACGCCAGCCCCACCGCCATGCCCGCCGAGAACGCGCGCAGCCGGAACAGCGCAGGCTCCACCAGCGGCGCGCGACCCGCCCGCCGCCGCGCCACCTGGTGCACGGCGAACAGCGCGAGCACGGCGACCGAAGCGGCCAGCATCCCGAACAGCCACACGGGCCAGCCCAGCTCCCGGCCCTGCACCAGCGGGAAGACCAGCAGCGTGAGGCCGGTCGACACCAACAGCATGCCCACGGGGTCGGGGCGTGGCCCGTCGTCGGCGCGCGACTCGGGCAGCACCGCCGCGGCCAGCGCGAGCGCGGCGAGCCCGACCGGCACGTTGATGAGGAAGACGGTGCGCCAGCCCGCGCCCGCGATGTCCCAGTCGATGAGCGCGCCACCCAGGATCGGCGCGCCCACGACGGCGAGCCCGATCGTCGGGCCGAACGCGCCGAAGGCCTTGCCGATCTTGTCCGGCGGGAACGTCGTCTTGAGGATGCCGAAGCCCTGCGGGATCAGCACGGCGCCGAGCATGCCCTGCGCCACCCGGAAGCCGATCAGCATGCCCGGCGTGGTCGCCAGCCCGCACAGGGCCGACGCCGCGACGAACCCGACGAGGCCCAGCAGGAACATGCGCCGACGCCCGTAGAGATCGCCGAGACGTCCCCCGGTGACCAGCCCGACGGCGAACGCGAGCGTGTAGCCAGCGGCCACCCACTGGATCATCGCGTCGCCGCCGCCCAGCTCGGCGCGGATCGACGGCGCCGCGATGCCGACGACGGTGCCGTCGATCAGGTCCATGATCTCCGCCGCGAGCACGGCCACCAGTGCGAGCCAGCGCCACCGGTAGGCGGACGGCTCCTGTGTCTCGATGAGTGCCTCGGTCATGTCGTCCCCCACTCGAACGGTGTTCGTTGACGAACAGCGTTCTACCGACGAACTGTGTTCGTGTCAACTAGGATTCCGCCATGGCCGCGTCCCCGTCGTATCCCGAGCCCCCTTGGTGGACGCCGCGCAAGAAGGCCCTTCCGCGGCGCGCGCTGAGCCGGGGGACGATCGTCGCGGCGGCCTTTCAGGTACTGCGCGCCGAGGGCATGGACGCGGTGTCGATGCGGCGGGTCGCCGCCGAGCTGGGCACCGGGCCCGCGTCGCTGTACGCCCACGTCGCCAACAAGGACGAGCTGCTTGAGCTGCTCTATGACGAGGTCATCAGCACGATCCCCCTTCCGGAGCCCGACCCCGCGCGGTGGAAGGAGCAGGTCACCCAGCTCTGGATCGATTGCCGCGACGCGCTGGCCAAAGCGGGCGACATCGCCCGCTACAGCCTCGGGCGGGTGCCGATGGGGCCCAACGCGCTGCGAATCTCCGAGCTGATGATGACGCTGCTCCGCGCGGGCGGCGTGCCCGACCAGGCGGTGGCCTGGGCCATCGACGTCGTCGGGATGTTCGTCACGGCCAACGCCGTCGAGGACGCCGTCACCGCCGACCTGGCGCGGGCGGGGCGTGACCCGCAGGACTACTACGACCAGGTGCACCGCTACTTCGCGACGCTGCCCGCCGACCGCTTCCCCGTCACCGCGCTGCTGGTGCCCCAGCTGATGAACGGCAACGGGGACGAGCGTTTCCGCTTCGGCCTCGACCTGCTGGTCGGCGGCCTCGCGGCGCTCGCTAGCGGATCTCGTCCGCCAGCAGGTCCATGAGCAGCGCGTCGTGCCAGAAGCCCTCGGCGGAGCGCTCGTAGCGGCGCATCACGCCGACGCGCTTGAAGCCCGCGCGCTCGCAGCTGCGGATGGCCAGCGTGTTGTGCGCCGCGGGGTCGATGACGACCCTGTGGTGACCGCGCAGCTCGACCAGGTAGCGGGCCATCGCGCGCATCGCGTCGCAGCCGAGGCCCTGGCCGTGGAAGTCGGGGTGCACGGCGAGGTCCATCGCGGCGTGGTGGTGGTCTGGGTCGTGCTCCTCCCGGTAGATGATCAGCCCGACGACCTCGCCCGCCAGCTCGATCGCGTACCCGTGCGGGCCGAGCAGCTCGCGTCGGACCCGCTCCAGGTCGTAGCCGCCCCACCACTTCGCGATGTAGGGGTGGTCGAGGATCTCCAGGAAGGTCGGGACGTGCGCGGCGGTCGTGGGCCGCAGCACCACGGTCTGGCCCGCGATCGGGCCGGGCGTGTCGTTCATGGGGTCAGCTCCAGTCGGGCGCGAACCGCCAGTGTGCCCGACGTCACAGGCTGCTCGAACAGCACCCGCGCGCCGCGGCCTTCGATCTCGAGCGTGGCGATGGTGTTGCCGAACAGCGGCCCGCAGCGCCGCTCCCAGGTGACCGGGTTGGGCGGGGCGCCGGCGTGGGAGGCCCAGTGGCTGGTCAGCGCGCGCGCACCGCGGGACCACGCCAAGCGGAAGCCGGGCTTGACGTACCAGTCCATGACGTTGTGCACGGGCGAGCAGGTGAGCTGGTGCACGACGGCCGCGCCGGGCACGTCCGCCCGCGCGGCGTAGCTGTGGTGGACGTCGCCGGACAGCACGTTGATCGTCGCTGGACCGCTCTGCGCCGCGCGCTCGACGAGCGCCGCGAGCCGGTCGAACGAGGCGCGGAACGCGGGCCAGTGCTCGAGGTCCGCGGCCTGGCGCAGCTTCTCGCCCCACCGGCCGCGCCAGCCCGGCTTCGCGGCGGCGACCTCGTTCACGGTCTCCAGCTCGCCGATGGCGTGCGGCATCAGCCACGGCACCGACGTTCCGAGCAGCAGATGGTCGACCCGCCCTGGCGCCGCGGCCTGGTCCTCCAGCCAGGCGAACTCGCCGTCGCCGAGCATGAGGTGCTCGTCGCCCTCGAGCACCCGTCCGTTGCGGGAGTCCATCATCAGCAGGCGGCTGTGCCCGAGGTCCCACCGGAAGCTGAACCGCACCGCCTCGCCGCCTTCGGCCTCGGCGTCGGCACGGTCGGCGAGGTCGACCAGCAGCGGCCAGGTGTCGCCGTCGTGCTCGAGGATCTTGCGGACGTCGGGGTTGGCGGCGAGCTCGGCGGGGGGCATGTTGCCGAGGTGCTGGTAGACCCAGTACGACGCGAGGGCCGACCGCACCCGGTCGCGCCACCACGGCTTCTCGCGCATCTGCGCGCGCCAGACGGCCGAGGTGTTCCAGTCGTCCCGCACGTCGTGGTCGTCGAAGATCATTCCCACCGGCACGGTGGACATCAGCCAGCGGACCTCGGGGTCCGACCATGCGTCGCTGTAGACGCCGACGTACTCGTCGAAGCCGACGATCTCGTCGTCGGGCCATTCCGGGTGGCGGTCGCGCCTGCCCGCGATGCGCCGACGGGTGCGCGTTGTGAGCTCGTCGGCGTAGATCTGGTCGCCCAGCAGCAGGAGCGCGTCGGGCCACTGCTCGGGCGGCAGGCCCGTCATCCGGGCGGCGTAGACGTCGAGGGCGTCGAGGCCGAGGCGGGTGGCGAGGCTCGGCTCGACGACCTTGGGGTAGCGGCAGGAGCCGAAGAGGATGCGGTTGCGCCCGTCGGACTCGGGGCCGCGGGTGCGGATCACGCTGGGCGGGAACGGGCTCGGCCGCTGCGGCCAGACCTGCTCGCCGTCGACCGTCACCGTGTACGGCGTGGTGGTGCCCGGCGCCAAGCCGGTGACCGACACGAGGGCGTAGTGCCTGCCCGCCACCTCGAACGTGCGCGCCGACGTGTCCAGCACGGTGACCGTGGCGGCGCGGTCGGTCTGTACCCACACCTGAGCGGTGGTCTCTCCGACGTGGCGCAGGAGGGGCCCGAGCAGCAGTGACACGACGCTCACCCTACTGAGACGCCGGATCCGCAGCGCGTTTGTCGCCGAGGTCGAAGTGGGTACGTTGCTGACATGATCCTGCGACGCGTCGCCCGCCCCATGCTGGCCGCCATCTTCATCTCGGGTGGCATCAACGCCCTGCGCTCGCCGCAGGCCCACGCGAAGGCCGCGAAACCGGTGCTGGAGGCGGTGGGACCGGCGGTGGACCAGGCGGTCGAGGTGGCTCCCCTCGAGGGGCGGCCGGACGACGAGACGCTGGTCAAGATCGACGCAGGCGTCAAGATCGTGGCGGGCACGATGCTGGCGTTCGGCAGGTTCCCGCGGCTCGCGTCGACGGCGCTGGCCGCGTCGCTGGTGCCGACGACGCTCGCGGCCCACCGGTTCTGGGAGGAGGACGACCCCGAGGTCCGTTCCCAGCAGCAGATTCACTTCGTCAAGAACGTCGGCCTGCTCGGCGGTCTGATGATCGCCGCGGCCGACACGCACGGCAAGCCGTCGCTGGGCTGGCGGGCCCGCAGGGCGGCGGCCGCACTCTCGGGCCAGTCCTCGACGCTCGGCGACGCGGCGGGCGAGCTGTCCGAGCGGCTCGCGGGCGCCGCATCGGGCGTGTCGGCGCGCCTCGGCGACGTGGCGCAGGAGGTCGGCACGAAGGTCGGCGACGCGGGCGGCCGGGCCGCCGAGCTGGCGCAGGACGTCGGAGCGAGGGTCGGCCCGCGGCTCAGCGACGCAGGCGAGCGTGCCGCTGTGGTGGCCCAGGACGCGAGCGCCCGGCTGAGCGCCCGGGCGGCCGACGCCGGTGGGCGGGCCGGCGGGGCGGCCCAGGACGTGGGCGGCAGGGTCGGCGGCCGCGTGGGCGACGCCTCGACCACGGTCAGCGGCCTCGCCGCGAGCCTCGTCGGCATGGCGCCGGGCGCCGGAGCGGTACTTCAGGCACAGGCGGCGGAGCGCTCGCAGGACTGGGCGAAGCGCGCCGCCAAGGCCCGCCGCCGGGCCGAGAAGCGCGCCGTCAAGCTGCGGAAGGTGGCGGACAAGCGCGGCGCCGCTCTGCAGAAGCAGGCCGCGAAGCGGGGAGCCGAACTGCAGAAGCAGGCCGCGAAGCGCGGCAAGAAGTGGCAGAAGCAGGCCGCCAAGCGCGGCGCGGCCTGGCAGAAGGAGCTGGAGCGGCGCGCCCCCGGTGTCCTCGACCAGGCCACGAAGTTCGGCCACGACGTCGCCGACCGGGCCGCCGTCGTCGGCGCCGAGGTGGCCCACCAGGCCGAGGGCGTCGCGAAGGACGCGCGCAAGCGCATGGCCGCGATCGGCTGAACCCCTCGGTGTATGGGCGCGGCGGCCGCGGGAGGGTCGCCGCACCCGTACGCGTTCAGGCCCCGACGCGCGCGGTGACGATCAGTATTCCCGCCCAGTGCGGAGGCTCCGAGAGGCGGCGACATCCCGCTGGGCCGCAATCGGACTGAAACCTCTCAATCCGAACAGTATCGGCGGCCGTCCGAGGGATCCCCGCCGCGCACGGCCGCCGGGGTCCGCGCCGCCGTCCAGTAGGGTTCTCGCTCATAGGGGCGGTAGCTCAGCTGGTCAGAGCAGCGGACTCATAATCCGTCAGGTCGTGGGTTCGAACCCCACCCGCCCCACGTGTGACCTGGGAGAATGCAAGTAGGGTTGAGCTTGCTTGTTGCCTGGGATCGCCTGGATTTCGCACCACGCAGATCCGTCAGGTCACGTGGACTGGCGTCATCCACAGTCGCCGATCGCCACATGGATGCCCTCTGGTACCCGGAGTTGGCGGGTCGGGGCGGGGCAATGGCCGTTCTCCCGATGACGTGCTCATGCCGCCCTCTGTCCGGCTGTGTCGTCGGCTGGGCTGACGTCGGCGGGGTGAGGTCGGGGTGCTGGACGGCGATCCGGGCGAACAGGTCGGCCTTGCGGTCGAGGAACGCGGCCCGCTCGACCGTCGTGCGCTGCCCGGGCCGCCGCCGGCAGACGCCAGAACGACTCAGCTGTGGCGCCAGGCTTTTGTCCAAAGTTTCTCGTGAACTGTTAGGACGAGGTTGGCGGCGGCAACAACGGGATGCGTTGTGTGTTAGCCGTATTGACAACTCCGTAGAACTCAAGCATCGATTGGCTATACTTCGCGCTATCAGGCCTCGGATACCATACATCTGGGCAAACTGTTGTTGGATCGTCCCAGTTGGGATGGGTGGAACCTGGACCCTCTGTTCTGGTTATACACCCAGCGAGATAGGGCCCGTAGCTGACTATCTCACCCCTTCGGTCGGTAAGTACTCGAAGAATGCTTATGGACTGGGGTTGCATCGTCAGTCGTTGTATTAGGCCTAATGGTGCGATAGGCCATGTGGTCACGTCGTAGGTATTCGGGTAGGGCCGGCGCATTGGACTTGTGGCTGGCTCAGCGTTTTCGGGCGCGCTACGCCTCGACTGGACGATTAGCTCTGGTCCATAGGTTGGGCGGTCGGCTATGCGAAATCGTTCGCCTCGCGCGATAACAAATTCAAGGTCGAGATAGAGCTCGTTCTGCATGGGTGCATCTCTAGGAATATGCACTGTAAACGAAGTCGAGTACTCCTCATCTGGAGCAAAAAGCCACCCCGCCGGTATCGGTTCGCCTAACTCCAGCGGTTCGTAGGAGTCGATAGCGACTGCCCGGGAGGTCGGGCTCTCTGTCTTCCACGGATCGTACGGCTGAAGTTGCACGTATTCGCGAGAAATTGGGCAGTCGTCGACTTTGTCGACAGGGGCGAACCGCTCGGCAAAGCATTGCGCCGTCTGGGCATCGTCAGACAATGGCACAATCTTG
Source organism: uncultured Actinomycetota bacterium (assembly GCA_963750095.1). Lineage (GTDB taxonomy): Bacteria > Actinomycetota > Actinomycetes > Mycobacteriales > Pseudonocardiaceae > Pseudonocardia. Next base: position 530,721 of record CAVVPJ010000005.1, read on the forward strand.
ACTTCGGAGACATCATACATCGAAGCAACAGTTTGCAGCATCATTCTGCTGGTGTTCTTAAGCTTAACATCGACCTTCAGGATTCGAGAATGCTCCGATGATTGTAGCTATTCAGCTGGTTTGAGTGTGGGTGGTAGCCATGCGCCGGTGGTGAAGAGTTGGCGGAGGGTGTCGAGTTTGTCGAGTCCCCATTTGGTGGCTGTGTCCAGGTAGGACTGGACGATGGCGAAGTCGGTGAGGCCTTGCAGGGTGCGCCAGCAGCCGCCGGAGGTGCGTTGTTGGATCTTGACGGGCCTGCACGCGCGCTCCGCTTCATTGTTCGTGAACGGCACCGAGAGATCCGCGGCAAACCTCAAGATCATGTCTTCGAACCGTCTGAACCGCGTGATGAGGGTGCGGGCCTTGTCGGCGAGCTTGGAGTGTTCGCCCTGGTTGTCGGTGTTGCCTCGGGCGAGTGCTCCCAGGTAGTGGTTGCGGATCTGCTTCAGCGTGGCTTCGTCGAGGCGGTCGGCGCCACGATCACGGGCCTCGTGGGCGGCGCGGTTGGCTTCCAGCAGGGTGTTGGCCATCGCCTGCGCCCATAGTTGGCCGTCGGGGTCGGCATCGGAGATCGACCGCAGATCGCGCAGCAGATGAGCTCCGCACCAGGCATGTGCCGCCTGGAGGTGTGCGTAACCGGCGTAGCCGTCGCGCACCAGCACCCCGGTGAACCCTCCGAGGACACCGCCGGCATCGATGCTCGCCGCGGAGCGGTCGCCGACGTGCATCAACGTGAGGTATTCGGTGCAGGCCACGTGGACGTAGGCCAGGGATCCGGTGGCGCGCCCGGGTGTCTCGTCGGCATGCAGCACCGGCGCGGTGGCCAGCAGGTTTCGCATGTGGCCGAGGAACTTCTTCTCCAACTGTCGGGCGGCGCGGCCACGGATGGCGGCCAGGAACCCGGTGGACACATCGATCGCGGTCAACGTCTCCAGCAGGTCGCGGGCGCGCCCGACCGGCAGGTAGTGCGCGCAGGTGAGCAACGCGGCGCGGGCGAGGGTTTCCGGGCCGATCCGCACCGGCGAGCCCGGCGCGGCCACAATGCCGACGTGCTCGACCGGCACGGCCTCGTCGTCCCAGCCCGGGGTGGTGACCACCCCGCAGCACGCGCAGACCTTCGAGATCCGCACATACTCGGTGACCTTCGGGGGCGGCGCGGGCTGGATGTCGACGATCTGACGCCGCTGATGGCCGTGTTCCGCGGCCTCGACCAGTGACGCGTCACAGGACCGGCAGCGGCCCGGCCGGATCTCCAGCCGCTCGTCCGGGTCGTCGATCAGGCAGCGCGAGGACGACGAAGAGCCCGGCTGCTTGCCGGACTTGCGTCCCGACCTCGTCCGCGACGAGCGCATCTTCGCCGGCTTCTTCGCCCACGGCGCATCCGACGACGGAGGGCGGGAGGAGTTCGAGGAGTCCCCAGCGGCCTGGCGCTTCAACTCCGCGATCTCATCGGCCTGTTCCCTGACCACCCGCTCCAGCTGCGCAACCTGCCCGGTCAACACCGCGACCATGCTCTTCAACTCGGCGTGATCGGCACGCACCGCAGCCTCGCTCGCCCGAAGCTCCTCCACCTCAGCACGCAGCGCGGCGTTCTCCACCCGCAGCGCAGCGTCGTCCACAGCCGACTGCTCGTCGGGCGGGCGATCGGGCACGACGACACCCTGCCCAATCCCACACCGAGATCAACTCGACACGCCGACGATCACGTCACACCAGCCCCACCAGCCACAACGCGCACGCCGCCGCCGCTCGCAACACCGGGACCCGTCCGCCGACGGATGACCGTCGACGCGCCGCCCGTCTACGCGCTCGCGGTGGCGCGGAACGTGCCGCCGAGGTGAGCGGCAACAGCTGAATAGCTACCGATGATTCACCTGTCGTTGGGGGCTTCCCGTACTCGGCTACTTTCGCATCGATTGCCAGCGCTGGACTGACGCTCTCCGGCGTGTATTGATTGGTATACCACCATTGTGCGCCCCCGGCGAGAAGGCCAATAATGCCAACCGTTGAGATCGCCCCCTTTGCAACCGGCCCCATCCGTATCTGGGTCGTAGTCAAGTGGTCCACGCCTGTCCAGCCGAGGATGGCGGCGCCCATCGCGACCAGGCTGATGCCACACCATAATGGCAATCGGGCCAGATCTGGCGGGCCCGGTTCTATGACCTGCATCAGGGCCAGGTATCCACCGATGAAGCCTCCTGCTAGTCCGGATCCGATTACGGCGATATGTCCATAGACGTTTCGCCAGCGTGAATATAGTATGCACCAACATCCTGCTAATAGGACGCATCCGGCTAAGGCAAACGTGGCGCCGATGATCTGGTATTGAATCGCAGGAGCCGTAATTGTGTCAGTCGCCCCAATTGACACCGCAAATACGCCGAGGAGTGCAAAGGCGGCCGCTGGAAGGCGGGTTGCGAGTTTCATTAATGCGCACCCTTGTCGTGTTGAATCCTCGGGAGGCGTCGGCCGCCCGCCGAGAACGTGCCGTGCACATAAGATGTTCAGGTGGTAGTTGGCTACGTCTCCTTTCCGCGCGAGCAGGTCTGGTCTGTAGGAGGAAGCGAGGGGCGTGCTTGATACATCCGGGGCGGGTCTGGTACGGGGTGCTCATCTGGCGGTCCTCGACTCCTGCCTTCGCGCTCGCCACCTTGCTGGAACGTCGGCATGCAGCTCGACCGGATTGGCCGAGTTCGCGGGATCGGCCACTGCTCGGGTGGAGGTCGAGACACCGGCTGCGGCTGCGAGGGCGTCACTGGTGGGGAACGGGCGCGGCCGTCGCCCGAACTCGACGTTCAGGGTCGCGGCCCGCGCGCTGCCCGAGCGGGACAGGCTGGTGGCGTGAGCAGCCTCGGTTGCATGCTCGGGCGTAGCTGGCTGATGATCAACGTGGTGCGGATCGTGGTGCGAAATGGGGTCGATCACAGGGGAAATAGCGGACGGAGAGGCCGATACTGTGGCTGTAGTTCCTGGAATCGGTCCTGGGTGGTGGTTCCGGGTTCTCTCATAATCCGTCAGGTCGTGGGTTCGAACCCCACCCGCCCCACGCCTGAGCTGCGGAAACGCAAGTATGGTCTGGCTTACTTGTTGTCTGTGGTTGACAGGATTTCGCACCACGAACGGCACCACGCAGATCCATCAGGTTGCATCGACAGGCGCCACCTACGACCGCCAGCTGTCACAGATGTGCCTGCTGGTGACCGGAGTGAGCCGGTTGAGCGGCGGTGGAGCGCTGGCTGTTCGCGATGAGCGTGGCGAGCAGGCTGTCGAGGTGCGCGGCGGTAGGCTGGTGGTCGTGAGCGCCGAGCGTGACGAGCTGCGGGAGTTGGTGGAGCGGCTCCCGGATGAGCAGGTACCCGTTGCGCTTGCCGAGGTCCGCCGACGTCTGGCCGAGGCGCGGAAGCGGGGCTGGCCACCGGCGTTCTTCGGCGCGGGTCGCGCTAATCGCACCGACGTGGCCGAGCGAGCCGAGGAGCTGCTCGATGAAGGCTTCGGCCATTCCGCGTGATCGTCTGTGACACCGGCCCGATCGTCGCCGCCGCGCTGGTCGACGACGATCGTCATCACGAGTGTGTCGAGCTGTTCACCGGTCTGCATCTGGCCGGTCGGGCGTTGCTCGTGCCCGGAACGGTCGTCGCCGAGGTCGGCTACCTCCTGGCGCGCAATGCGGGTGCGCGCGTTGAGGCATTGTTCCTTGATGCGGTGGCCGACGGCGATTTCCGGCTGACGGAGCTCGTTGAGGCGGACGTCCGTCGCGCGGCGGAGCTGGTGCGAACGTACAGCGATCTTCCCTTGGGAACCACGGACGCGACGGTCATCGCGCTTGCGGAGCGGATGGGCGTGACCGAGATCGCGACGCTCGACCGTCGACACTTCACCGTTGTCCGCCCGGCCCACACATCGGCTCTCACGCTGTTTCCGTGACCGTTCGACTCGCTCTAGCGTGTTGATCTCGGCGGATGGCAGTTCGGGCGTAGCTGGCTGGCGGTCGGCGTGGTGCCGTTCGTGGTGCGAAATCGGGTCATCGGTAGTGGACAGCGTGGCTGTGGGGGCCGGATCTGTTCGCGTAGTGGCTGGTGGCCGCGCTGGGTGGTCGTTCCGGGTTCTCTCATAATCCGTCAGGTCGTGGGTTCGAACCCCACCCGCCCCACGTCTGAGCTGCGGAAACGCAAGTATGGTCTGGCTTACTTGTTGACTGCGGTCGACAGGACTTCGCACCACGAACGGCACCACGCAGATCCGTTGGGTCGTGTCGACAGGCGCCGCCCAGGGTCGTCAATGGCCACAAGTGCACTCTCTGGTGACCGGAGCGAGCCGGTTGGGGGCGGGATGGGGCGTCGGCTGGGCCTCGGGGCACTCGATCAGAGTGCCGACCAGGCCGTCGAGGTGTCCGGCGGTAGGCTGGCGGGTGTGAGCGCCGAGCGCGACGAGCTGCGGGAGCTCGTGGAGCGGCTCCCGGAGGAGGTGCCGGTAGCGCTCGCTGAGGTCCGCCGACGTTTGGTCCAGACGCGGGAGCGGGCGTGGCCGCCAGCGTTCCTTGGCGCAGGTCGAGCTGGTCGTGACAGTGTCTCCATGCGTGCCGAGGAGCTGCTTGGCGAAAGCTTCGGTCATCGCGTGATCATCCGTGACGTTGGCCTGATCGTCGCGCAGTGAATCTGGTGATCCTCGGCATGGCGGAGCCGTGCGCTGTTGCCTTGCTGCGTACAACCGCGCAACACCGACCAGGAGAGGGCTGGGGTTTCGGTGCACGGCGGCCAGGCGATGACGTGGCAGACTCGGCGCCATGACGACGGGTGAGCAGCTAGAGCGGCGGTTTCGGGTGCCGTTGTACTCACTCGCCGACGCGGCCCGTCACATCGACGTGCCGCGGACCACCTTTGACACGTGGGTGCGGGGCTACGAGCGTCAGCGGGGCACCGGTCCTACGACGCTCGGTGATCCGATCGTCACGGCGGTGCGTGCCCGTAGGGGAGAGCCTCGCATTCCGTTCATCGGCCTGGCCGAAGGCTTCGTCTTGGCCTCCTTCCGGGCGGCAGGCGTGCCCCTACAGCGCATCAGGCCTGCCGTCGGGGCGCTCGAACGAGAGCTGGGCATCGAGCACGCTCTGGCGTCCGAGCAGCTCTACTCCGACGGCGCCGAGGTTCTGTACAACTTTGCCTCGACCCATGACGACCAGCCCGAGGGCCGGGCCGTCATGGACCTCGTTGTGCCTCGCAGCGGTCAGCGGGTCTTCGTTCCCGTGGTCGAGCGCTACTTGAAGCGGATCACCTTCGACGCTGGATACGCAGGCACTTTGGCGTTGCCGCAGTACGGCCGGGTGGAGGTGATCGTCGATCCACGCCGGTCCTTCGGCTTGCCGATCTTTGCCAACGGCGCCGCTCGGGTCGAGGTCGTACTCGGGCGCTTCAAGGCGGGAGAGTCCGTCGAGGAGCTGAGCGAGGAGTTCGGCGTCCCCGAGGACGATCTGATCGACGCCATCCGTGTCCACCTCGACGCCGCCGCCTGAGCTTCCCCGGTTCTTCCTGGACCGGAACATGGGCTCGGTGAAGGTGCCCGCAGGCCTGCGGGCCTTGGGCATCGAGGTGGTGACGCTCTCCGAGCGCTATGGCGTTCACGAGGGTCAATGGATCGAAGACATCGTGTGGATGCGGGCAGCGGCAGAAGCCGGTGAAGCCGTGCTGATGAGCGATGACGCCATTCGCAGGAAGAACCCCGAAGAACGCCGCGTGCTGATTGAGTGCCGGCTGCGGGCCTTCGTGGTCAACGCCTCGATACCTGCAGCTGAGACGGTACGCCGCTTCGAGGTCTCGCTATCGGCGATCGCCCGGGCGTGCCGCAGATCGGGCCCCTACGTCTACCGGCTGCACCCGAAGAAGATCGAGCTACTGCCGCTCAAGGAGTAGGATCTCCCTCGATCTCGGCAATGGTGCAACCAATGCCGGAGATCAGCGTGGTGCCGTTCGTGGTGCGAAATCGCGTCACGGGTAGTGGCCAGCGTGGCCGTTGAGGCCGGATCTGCTCTCGTAGCGGCTGGTGACGACTGTGGGCGGTCGATCCGGGTTCTCTCATAGTCCGTCAGGTCGTGGGTTCGAACCCCACCCGCCCCACCTGTGAACTGCGAGAACGCAAGTAAGGGCTAGCTTACTTGTTGTCTGAGGTCGCCAGGATTTCGCACCACGCGCAGATCCGTCAGGTCGCATCGACAGGCGCCACCCACGGTTGCCACCTCCCCCACGTATCCCCGCTCCTAAACGGCGTCAGCAGGTTGGGGGTCGGGGCGGGGCGCTGGCTGCTTGCCGTGGCGAGCAGGCTGTCGAGGTGCCCGGCGGTAGGTCGGCGGACGTGAGCGCCGAGCGTGACGAGCTGGGGGAGTTGGTGGAGCGGCTCCCGGCGGAGCAGGTGCCGGTGGCGCTTGCCGCGGTCCGCAGGCGTTTGGCCGAGACGCGGAAGCGGGCGTGGCCGCCTGCGTTCGTCGGCGCGGATCGCGCTGGCTGCGGCGACGTCGCCGAGCTCGAGGAGCTGCTTGATGAAGGCTTCGGCCATTCCGCGTGATCGTCTGTGACACCGGCCCGATCGTCGCCGCCGCGCTGGTCGATGACAATCATCATCACGAGGGTGTCGAGCTGTTCACTGGGTTGAATCTGGCCGGTCGGGCGCTATTCGTGCCGGGAACGGTCGTGGCCGAGGTTGGCTATCTGTTGGCGCGCAATGCCGGTGTGCGGGTCGAGGCGTTGTTCCTGGATGCGGCAGCCGACGGCGATTTCGGGCCGACGGAGCTTGTTCAGGCCGCTGGCGGCAGCAGAGTTCGTGCGGACGTACGGCGACCTTCCGTTACGGACTACTGATGCCACTGTCATCGCGCTCGCGGAGCCCGTGAAGCTGGTGGTCTTCGCAACGGACGCCTGGGCATGGTCAGGCTGGAGCAGGAGCCGGGTGGCCTGCCCGAGTTCGGCACCGTGCTCGACAAGCCGAACCTGGCCGCGGTCGCCCGCGCCTGCGGGCTGCACGGCGTCCGCGTGACGAAGGCCGACGAGTTCGACGACGCCGTCGGTGACGCCCTCGCCCACGACGGCAGCCATCACGCTCGACGTGGTCACCAACCCGGAGGAGATCTCCGTCCCCGGCCGGACCTCGGTCTCCCAGCCCTGGGGTTTCGCCATCGTGAAGCTCCGCGAGTCGCTCACGTCCGCGGGCGACGACTGAGGCGGCGGCCGCGGGGCTTCAACGCTCCGCGAGCAGCATGGCGAGCAGTCGCCGCAGTTCCGCGTGCCCCTGCGCGCCGAGGACGGCGTCGATGCGCCGTTCGATGCCCTCGACGGTCGCGACGCCTGCCGCGATGCAGGCGTGCCCCCGCTCGGTGAGCGTGATGAGCTTCGCCCGCCGGTCGCGGGGGTCGGGGAGGCGCTCGACATAGCCGAGCTCTTGGAGTTCGTCGACGAGCTCGCCCATGGCCTGCGGGGTCATGTTCGCCTTCCGGGCCAGCTCGGTCAGGCGGCTGCCTCCGAGTTCGATCTGCGCGAACACCGCCGAGTGTGACGGCTTCTGCGGGTAGCCCGCGCCGACGACGCCGTCGACGATGCGGAAGCCCAGCAGGCTGTACGCACGACCGAGCATCGCCACGGTGTTCAGTGCCTGGTCCGGACCCTCTTGCACCGAGACATCCCCAAAGATAAGGTAGACCTGAATTTCAGGTTCCCCTGAACATATGCGATTCCAGCCACTGACCGCCACCTGGAGGCTCGCGATGGCCACGCTGAGCACCCCTGGCACGGACGCCGTGCCGGTGCACGAGATGGTCGTGCTCCACCGGATCTTCCGCACCGAGTTCCGGCGGTTGGCACGCCTGCTTCGGCGCTGCCCCGACGGGCACACCGCGTGGGCCGCGGCCATCGGCGAGCACGCCGACTTCGTGGCCACCGGCCTCCATTACCACCACGCCACCGAGGACGAGCTGGTGTGGCCGCTGGTGCTGGAGCGGTCGCGACCGGACGCCGAGCTGCTGCACCGGATGGAGCGCCAGCACCAGGACGTCGCCGCGTGCCTCTCTTCGGTCCGGACGCTGCTGGCCGACTGGCGCACCGCGCCGACGGCCGACGCCGGGCGGGCGGCCGCCGACGCGGTCGACGCGCTGTCCGCGGCCCTCGCCGAGCACCTGGACGACGAGGAGACCCACATCCTGCCGCTGCTGAGCAGGCACCTCACCCTCGCCGAGTGGCAGCGGGTCGGCGAGAAGGCCTTCGCGAAGTTCACCGACGCCCAGAAGATGCTGGCCCTCGGGCTACTGTTCGAGGTCGCCACCCCCGAGGAGGCCGCGTCCTTCCTGGCCGGCCTTCCCCGGCCGGTCTTGCTGATCTGGCGGCTCGTCGGACGGCGGCGCTACGCCCGCTACGTCACGCGGCTCGAGGGCCGGTTCAACCCCACCCTGCGCCGCTGGATGAGCCGGGCGAACCGCGTGGGTGTGGCGCTGTACCGCGCGTCGCGGGGCCGGATCGGGGGCCGCGCGAAGGGCATACCGGTGCTGCTGCTCACCGCTCCCGGGCACGTCACCGGGATGCCCCGGACCGTCCCCCTCGCGTACGTGCGGCACGACGGCGGCTACCTGGTCGCCGCCACCGCGGGCGGGTCCACCATTGAGCCTCAGTGGTTCGCCAACGTGCGGGCGGCGCAGCACGTCGAGGTCCAGGTCGGCGACGCGCGTGTGCCCGCGTCGTGCCGCGTGCTCGGCGCCGAGGAGCGCGAGCGGCTCTGGCGCGACGTCGTCCTCGCGCAGGCCCCGGCCTTCGGCACGTACGAGAAGCGCTGCGCCCGGCCCGTACCGCTCGCCGTCCTCACCCCGGAGCGCTGATCGCCATGACGACCGCACACCGGTCCCTGGCACGGGCGGGCAACCGCATCGGGGTCCGGATGTACCGCCGCCTGAACGGGCGGCTGGCGAGCGGCCGTCCAGGCGTGCGCGTGTCCTCCTGCTCACCACCGCGGGTCGCCGGACGGGCCTGCCGCGCTCGGCCTGCGTGCGGTACCTCGAGACGGCGGATGGCCTCCTGGTCTGGGGCACCGGGTCGGGTTCCCCGCGCGATCCTGACTGGTTTCAGAACCTGCGCCGCGCTGACACCGCCGAGGTCCGCATGCGCGAGCGGACGTTCGTAGCGCGGCGGCCTGGCGCGACGTGGTGCTCGCGCAGGCCCCGGAGGTGGCCCGCTACGCCCGCCGGGCGGGCCGCGTCATTCCGGTGGCCGTGCTGCGGCCGCTCCGGTAACGGTCGGGAGCCATGGAGATCGCGACGCTCGACCGTTGGCACTTCACCAATTGTCCGTCCGGCTCATCCGGGGCGGTGGGTCACCGCATCGCCAGTACCAGCTCGTGTACGCCGCATCTGCGTGGTCGGCCGGGGTCGGGGCCCGTTCGTCGGCGCTCTGCGGCGGCAGGTTATTGGCGGGTCGACGACGGAGAGGAACTCATCATCCATGCGATGCGCACGAGGCCTCGCTACCGGGGCCTGCTGCCATGACAGTTGGTGAACCGCGATGAGCAACGACGAGGAAGCCGCACCTCGGGTGGGGTGCCTGTGACCGATGACCTGGCGCGGCAGGTGGCCGACGAGGCCGAGGACGGCTACGAGGTGGCGGCGCTGCGTCGCCGTGGGGGGCGGCGCCCGTTGGGGTCGGGTCCGGCCGATGTCGTGCCGGTGCGGCTCGACCCCGAGCTTCGGGCCGCGCTGACCGCTCGGGCCGATGCGGACCACACGAGCGCCCGTGACGTTATCCGGCAGGCCCTGCGCGCGTGGCTCCACGTCGCCTGAACCCCGGCCGGTCGTGACGCGACGTGTGCAGCGAATTCCCGGCGGACAGGGTCGCTGCGGTGGTGGTTGAAGCCGAATCCTGAGAAGAGGATCATCTCCGGAGCAACCGACGCCGTGTGACCCGACCGTGAAGCGGTGGCTCAATCAGCGGGCCTTCGGGACCGAGCACCGCGCCGAAGGGGAGCGAGCCCAAGGCGGCCAGTGCGGTACCCGGTATGTGCCGCAGGGGCATCGGCGCCAGGCTGAGGCCGCCCGTTGGCGGATGACCGCCGTCTCCGGGGAGGAGCTTCCGGGCGGCGACGACGATCGCGGCGCCGACCACCGGTAGCCCCAGTACCAGGTACCACGGCGGCGACGTGGCTCCCAGAGCGGTCGGGAGGTCGTGCCACAGCCAGCCCTCGATGGTGTGGACGAGCGCCAGGAACGCGGCGGCCAGTGCTGCGGCAGGCAGGCCGACCACGGCGCCGAGGCAGGCGGCCAGCGCCAGCTTGCGTACGCCGACCGATTCCCACTGATCACCGTGGCGGGGGCGAGTCATGCTTGGTCAGGGACGTCGTCGTCAACGGTGATCTCCTCGTTCTGGGATCTGTCGGTGCGTCGCTGGGCGAGGGCGACGAGGGGGAACAGCAGGACGGAGAGCATGCCTGCTCCGATGAGGGCGCTCGCAAGGGCGGCGGGCAGGTCGCCGGATGTCGTGCCGATGGCGGTGACCGCCACGATGATCGGGAGTCCGGTGGCGGCGAGCAGCACGATGGCGCGTCGGTCTCGTGTGGAGGCACGCGGTGGCGCGGTGAACAGTCCGGTCAGCGCGGACGAGCAGCAGGAGCAGGGCGAACACCGCGAGGAGCAGGAGCGCCCTCGGGTTGCTGGTGAGGGCCAGCAGGTCGAACCGGAGCCCGGTGACGAAGAACACGGGCACCAGGAAGCCGAACCCGACAGCTTCGAGCTTGGTCTCGACGGCCTCGCGGTCCGCGGGTGTCGCGTCGTCGAGTACGAACCTGACCACCAAGCCTGCGGCGAAGGCGCCCAGCAGCATGTCGAGCCCCAGTACGAGGCTCAGCGCCACCATCGCGGCGACGATGAGGATGACGAAACGTACGGCGAACTGTCCGCTGGTCCGTAGGGTTGTGGTGATCATCGCGTGGAGGCGGTGGTGGCGGCCACGGGCGCTGATGATGATCGTGGCGGCGGCCACGAGGGTGAAGACGAGCAGCACCACGGCCGCCGCGCCGGGGTTGCGGCCGGACAGGAACAGCGAGATGGCGATCAGGGGGCCGAACTCGCCTGCGGCGCCGATCCCGATGACGGCCGTGCCGAATGGGGTGTGCAGCTCACCGGCGTCGCGCAGCACCGGCATGATCGTGCCTAGTGCGGTGCTGGTCAGCGCGATCCCGATGAAGACGCCCTCGATGGCTCCGTAGCCGAGCAGCGCGCCGAGGCCGATCCCCACCCCGAGCCCCGCGGCCAGCGCGACCAGCCAGCCCAGGGTCGACCGGTTGAGGACGCGGCCGCGGATCCTGTCGATGTCGATCTCGGAGCCCGCGAGGAAGAACAGCATCGCGAGCCCGAAGTCGGCGAGCCTCGAAATGATCTCGTCGGGCGTGACCCATCCCAACACTGCAGGCCCGAGGAGGATGCCGAAGGCGATCTCGAACACGACCAACGGAATGCGCACGACCCTGCCGAGCCATGAGGCGAACAGGGGTGCCGCCGCCGCGGCGGCGGGCACGACCACAATCGTCGTTGCCGAGACGGTCACGAGCGTCGATCCTGCTGGCGCGGCGGCGGGATGACCAGGGAAACAGCGCGTCCGCTGCCCTGTTCCGGCTCCGGCCCTTCCGGGCGCCTCGCGAGCTCGGCCCCGATCACGGCGGACACCACCAGCACCAGGCCGAGGACGACCAGCCACGACAGCAGGGCCACCGCGATCCCGACGACACCCAGACGCGCGGTGGAGTGCGACACCGCGAGCGGCAGGTAGACGCTGGACGCGAGGACCAGCGCGGACTGCCCGAGCCCCGTGACCAACGCCCCGGGCAGCAGCCTCCGCCATCCCACACGTCCGTCCAGCAGCACCCACTGGATCGGCCACCACAGCAACGTTGCCGTCACGGTGTGCACCACCAGACCCACGACCACACTGCCGAGCAGAACCGCCAGGACGGGCGCGAGCAGTACGAGCACGGCGAACTCGACGACCAGCGTCACCGACGCCAGCAGACTCCGCCAGTACCCGCGCACGCCCGACGACGGCAGGTTCCACGTCGCCGCGAAGGTTCGCTGCAGCGATCGGATGAACCCGAACACCGATACGACGAGCAGAACCGATCCGAGGACGGTCAGGCTCGTGCCCGGCGGCGGCTGCGTGACGAGTTCGGTGAGTGTGGCCGCGGCGCTCGCCGACAGACCCAGCCCACCTGCCATGGCGGCGGCGCGCCCTTGGTCCTCCACGGCCAACGAGACGAGCAGCAGCATAGGGACGAGCGCGCCGAAGGCCTGCGAGGACAGCGCCAGCGCGCGGTCGTAGCCACCGATTGCGATCATCGTGCGGGACACCCGCATCGGCAGGCTGTCCTGGTAGCGGGCGAGCAGCCCACGCACACGCTCCGGGATCATGGCGGCGCGATCGGCGGCACGTCTCCCGGTTCCCTGTCCTCGGTCGTCTGCTCCTCCGGCTGGACGGCCGTCCCGCCGCTCGCCACGGCGGCAGGCGGTTCGGGTTCGGTCGGCGGCGGGCCGCTGGCCACAAGGTCGGAGATCCAGCGGGTGTTCGGGTCGATGTCGAGCAGCAGCGCTTTGGCGAGCAGGGTGAGTGGAATGGCGAGGACGGCGCCGAGGGGTCCGATGACGAACGTCCAGAACACGAGCGAAAGGAAGGTCAGCGTGAGGGAGATGTTCACCGCGTCGCCGACGTACTTGGGCTGGATCACCGACTGGATCACGAAGTTGATGACAACGTAGGCGATGATCACGATGACCATCAGCCGTGGGCCGCCTTCGAGAAGCGCGAGCAACGCGGGGGGGACCAGCCCGATCACGAATCCGATGTTGGGGATGTAGTTGGTGACGAACGCCAGCAGCCCCCAGAGCAGCGCCCCCGGGACCCCGAGTATCCAGAGGACCCCGGCGTCGATGACGGCGACGAGGAGCCCGAACACCGTCGACACGACAAGGTAGCTGCGGGTGCCGCGCACGAACCCGCCCAGTGCCGTCACCGCCGCCGCCCGATGGCTGCCCGCCAGGGCCAGCCGACGGGAGAACGGACCGGCGTCAAGGCCCATGAACAGCACCACGAACAACAGGAACAGCAGGTTGGAGAACGCTGCCGCCAACGCGGCGAGCAGGCCGGTGACGATCCCGGCGAGGTTCGCGAACGAGATGCTCCCGAGCGCCGCCTGCAGTTGGTCGGGCCCGATGCCGAACGATGCGAGCCAGTTGCGCAGGTTCGTCAGCAACGCGACGAAGCTGTCTTGGTAGGTCGGCAGGATGGTGCCGAGCTCGGCGAGGGAGATCGCGAACGCCGCGGCCAGGCCCACGATCACGACGAGCAGTGCCATCAGAGTGATCGTCACCGCGAGCCACCGCGGCACACCGTGGCGGCGGAGCATGCCGGTCAGCGGGTGTACACCGATGACCAGGATGAGCGCGAGGAGGACCGGAGCCAGTATCGAGGCGAACTGTTGCAGTGCCAGGGTCGTGACGAGCAGGCCGGTCACCGCGAGCACGACGATGAGCCCCCGCGGCAGAAGGCCGTTTCCGGTACGGGCCTGCACGGTCATCCAGAACCGCCGCAGCTTGACCCCGGGCCCGCGGTCACGATCGTGAACCTCATGAGGATTCCCTCGTTCGTCGGTACGCCGCCACGAAGCAGCATGGCGACGTTTGAGATCGGACGCGTTCGGGTCATCACGGGAGCCGTTCGACTGGCCAAAGGTCCGAAACTCGACCACGGTGTCGCTCCCGTCGACGGGAAGTCAACCGTCTTCCGGGGTCTCGTCTCGACGCAGCCGTTGGGCGAGCCCGCGGTACACGAGTCCTGCCGCGGTAGCGACGACGCCGACGTTGAAGACCATCTGTGCCGAGACAAGTCCGCGGGCGAACTGGCCGACGGGATGGACATCGCCGTAGCCGACCGTCGCCAGGGTCGACAGCGCGAAGTACAGCGCGTCGATCCGCGTCGACAGGCCCTCGAACTGTCCCGGTCCCGCCGTCGCGACCACGTAGTCGACGGCGGCCGAGAACAGCACTCCCACCACGACCGACGTGAGCAGGCCCCCCAGGCGCCGGTCAACGGCGTCGCCACGGATCTCCCGCGACATCCGCCGCACGATCGATCGCACGACCAGCACAAACCCCACGACCACGACCACCAGGCGGAACCACAGAACGGGATCGGCCCGATCGCCGCCCAGCGGAATCACGAAGTAGATCACGACGAACGCCAGCAGATCGCGGCACAAGCGGAGCCACGGTCCCCATTTCGCGCGACGCCCTCCCCGCTTCCTTGGCATCAGATTCCCTCGTGGTCGGGTCGGTCGAGTAGTCCCGCGTAGCGGTCACCCGCACGTGGGTCGTGCCTCAACCGCGGGCGTGGCGGGGAGACCAGATCCGACCGGCCTGGGTCAGGCGGAGAGGGCCTTTGACTTCAAGTGGTCGAACTCGGCCTCGGTGATCGCTCCCTGGTCGAGCAACTGCTTGGCCGTGGCGATCTGGTCCGCGGGGGATGTTGTGCTCACGGAACGGATGTACGCCTCGGTGTCGCTCTTGGCCTGCCGGACGGCGCGGTCCGAACGCTGCGCCATGCCCTCGCCCCGCACGATCAGATACACCAGCGCCGTGAGCGCGGGGAAGACCAGCAGGAACAAGACCCACACCGCCTTGGCCCAGCCGGACAGCTCATGGTCGCGGAACAGATCGACCAGCACGTTGAAGAGCACCATCAGGTAGGCGACGAACAAGAAGGACCAGACGATCAACCAGAAGACGTCCCAGAAGCTCATGGTGGTGTTCCTGTCGCGTTCGCAGAACCGAGGGCCCGGGCTGACAGTCCGCCAGCTTCCCGATCATAAGTGCGCCGATCGCGATGGCCACGTCGGACGCGCGGTCAGTTGGTCGGGGCTGCCACCGACGTGAGCTCGTCAGGGCGTTGCTGCAGCAGTTCCAGCGCCCACGTGCCCAGCAGCGCCAGCACGACGACGAGGACGATGTCGCCGAACGAGAGCGATGGCAGGAGCACCAGCCAGACGAGCGCGAGCACGACCATGACCGCGCGCACGAGCACTCGGTGGCCGCCGAGCCATCTCCCGAATCGCCCGGTGTCGAGCCCGCGTTCCTTGAGGCCGTGGCGCGCGCTGCGGTTGTGGTCGCCGACGACGTCACGGAGCCTGCGCGAAGGCGACCAATCGCCGAGCGCCCATCCGAGGATCCCGACGAAGACCCCGAGCACGGTCGCCAGCACGGCAAGGTGCGCCATCGGGCCGACAAGTGTTTCGTAGACGGCGGTCAGGGGAGCGGGGGCGATCTCGGCGCTGTCCGCCACGGCCAGCACCGCGACCGATCCCGCCGAGAACGCCGCCAGAAGCGACGCCCCGACGATCGATACCGGCACCAGGACCGCGGCGATCGCAACACTGAGGGCGGAGAGCAACGCACGCCACCAGCCGCCCCCGCGGTGGACCGGCCCTTCGGCGGCATCCCCGCCGCCCGAGGCGAGGGATCCGTCGTCCTGCCGAAGGTGGGCCGTCTCGTCGGCTTCCGTTTCAGGCACGAGATCCAACCGCCTCTCGATCGGCCGAAAATGCATTCTGCCCTGGGCCTGAGCACAGATGGCGGGGATTCTGCTCGCGGGCCTGACCTGCTCAGGACTTCGTCTTCCCGCCGTACTCACCGCGGTGGCCTGGGTTCACCTGCCGTGGGCGAGGCGCCGCGGCGCAAGGGCGGCAACGGTGAAGGGCCGCCGGACGGTTCGACCAGGGAGCAAAGGTGGACGTGAGCGGGCTGGGCATCGTCGCCGTCGGTCTGGTGCTGTGCTTCTTCGGAGCACGATCAATCCACATCGCCGTGCTCGCCTCCGGGTTCGCCCTGGGTTGGTTGCTCGGCGACGCCTTCAGCGCCACACCGCTCGCCAGCCTGGTCTTCGGGGTCGTCGCAGCCCTCGCGGCTTGGGCGTTGGCGCGGTTGATCTTCGGACTGGCACTGTTCATCGTCGGCGCGCTGGCGGGCGCTGTCGTCGGCGCAAAGTTGTTCGCCTTCCTCCAACAGGGTGAGGGCAGCGTCATCCTCGCCGTCTTGTTCGTGGCCGCCACCGGGTTCATCGCGGGGGTCGCGACCCGCCGGTTCCGCGGCACCGTGCTCGCCGCCGCGTGCGCCCTGGGCGGTGCCGGGTTGGTGCTCAGCGGGCTTGCCCGCGCGTTTCCACAGGTTCTGGGATTCCTGCGCACACCGCACACACCTGGCATGGCGGCCCTCGGCGCGCTCGCCTGGGTCGTACTGGCCGTCCTCGGTTGGGCCGTGCAACGACGGTCCGCGCAGTCGGCCGACCGGCCTTCCCGGTGACAGCGGAGAAGAGGACACCCTCGCAGACCACTTCACCGACGACGACTCAGTCTCAGACGGCGGCCCAGACCTTCCGGGGGACCGCGCGGTAACCCGGCTGGCTCACCCGTGTCACTGATCGTCGCAGTTCGAGCAGCTTGAGGGCCCCTCGGGGGGTCACCCGGTCGTCCGAAGGATCCTGCTACCGTCGGCATGTGGCGTGGTGGCGAAGGTCCCGCGACTCGTCGGCAGCGCAACGGCGCTCCCGACGAGGGAGCGTCGACACCGGCGCCGCCGTCCCCGGCGGGACCGGATACCCACCCGAGCAGCGGGATCCGCCGACCCAACCCCTTGGGCTGGCCCACGTGGCGAGTCTGGACACCCACAGCCCGCCCCGCCGCGCGGCGCAGGCGCCGGGACCACACGCCGTCACCGGGGCCCGACCCCTGCCGTTCGGTGGTGGTCCCGACATCGTTGCCACCCGAACCGCGGCGATCGGGACGTCCGTCGACAGGGCAGACCGGACCTCGAACCCCGATCGACGGTTCCCGTTCGGCGATGGCGCATCCGGTCGCCCCGGACCGGCCGGAGCGGACCCCGTCGTGATCGATCACTCGATCGGTCTCGCGGCAGCGATGCAGATCCAGGGCGCGCTCGGCGTCGCCCTGGTTGACCGCAGCAGCGGCATGGCCCTGGAAACCGCGGGCCACCCGGTCGGTCTCGACCTGGAGATTGCCGCAGCAGGCAACAGCAACGTCGTGCGGGCGACGCTGGCCACGATGCGGGACCTCGGCCTGCGGTCCTCGATCGAGGACATCCTGATCACGATGGACACCCGGTACCACCTCATCCGCCCGTTGGCGCGGCAGGAGATCCTCTTCCTTTACCTCGTGCTGGACCGGGCAAACGCGAATCTGGCGATGGCTCGGCACCGGCTCGCCGGGCTGGGGGACAACCTCTCCATCTGACGGTCGCCCCGACCCCGAGCAGGCTGCACAGGATCAGGGGTTGCGCAGGCAGTCGAAGGTGCGGCCGATCCCGGGGCCGAGGTCGACGACCTCGAAGTCCGCCGGGCTGATGGCGGCGAACGACTGGGCCTGGACGCTCGCAGTTCCTGGCTTCGGCGCGGATCTCGGTCCCCGGGCGCGATCGTGGGCAGCATGCTCGCCGAGTGGCCGGTCGGGTTCGAGGGCATGGGCGGCGTGCTCTCCGGCTGCAAGGGCCAGGGCAACTACGGCGGGGTGTGCACGATCGTGGCGCTCGCCGTGCTGGTCTCGATCGTGCTCTACGAGGTGACGACGATCGTGGAGACCGCACTGCCTGCGCGGTGGGGCCCGGACGCGGGCGTGGTGCGGTAGCCGCCACCGGTGCGCCGGTCCCGCCGGGGCCGTACGGTGCCACCTGTGCATGTGGTGATCGCGGGCGGGCACGGGAAGATCGCGCTGCGGCTCACGTCGCTGGTGGCGGGCCGGGGCGGTCGGGTGACGTCGCTGATCCGCAACCCCGACCAGAGCGCCGACGTCGAGCGCGCGGGCGGTGTCCCGGTCGTGCTCGACCTGGAAACGGCGACGGCCGCCGATCTGGTCCGGCATCTCGGCGGGGCCGACGCCGTCGTCTTCGCCGCGGGGGCCGGGCCGGGCAGTGGGGCGGCCCGCAAGGACACCGTCGACCGCGGCGCCGCCGTGCTGCTCGCCGACGCCGCGCGCGCCGCGGGTGTGCGCCGCTACCTGTTGGTGTCCTCGATGGGGGTCGACGACCCGCCGCGACCGGGCACCGACGCGGTGTGGGCGGCGTACCTCGTCGCGAAGAAGGCGGCGGAGGACGCCCTGCGCGCCTCGGGCCTGGACTGGACGATCGTGCGCCCCGGCAGCCTGACCGACGACCCGGGGACGGGACGGGTCCTGCTCGCCCCGCCGCCGGTCGAACGGGCCGACGTGAGCCGGGCCGACACGGCCGCGGTGCTCGCCGCGTTGCTCGACGCACCTGCGGCGGCGGGCCTGGTTCTGGAGCTGCGGGCGGGCGACACCGAGATTCCCGACGCGGTCGCGCGCCTGGCGTGAGGTCGGAGCCGCCCGCGCGGCTCAGAGGATGTAGAGCATCTCCTGGTAGGACGGGAGCGGCCAGAGGTCGTCCGCGACGATCCCTTCGAGCTGGTCGGCGGCCGCGCGCACGGCTTCCATCGCGGGCAGGAGAGCGTCGCGGGCGTGTTCGGCCTCGGCGAAGGCGGTCTCGCCCGCGTGACCGTCGAGGGCGGCACCCAGCTCGGCGAGCGCCGCCTTGAGCGCGGTGACCGGGGCCGTGATGTCCATGAGCGTGGAGGTGTCCGCTTCCACGCCCGCCCCCTTCAGCGCGCTGACGTTGAGCGCCACCTCGGTCTGGTGGCGGAGGGCCGCGGGGAGGAGCTGGGTGCAGCCGATCTCGTGGGTGAGCCGGGCCTCGACGCCGATGGTGAGGGTGTACTGCTCCAGCCCGATCTCGTAGCGGCTGTGCATCTCGCGGTGGTTGAAGACCTGGTACTTCTCGAACAGCTCCATGGCGGCCGGGGTGATGAGCTCGGGCAGCGCGTCGAGCGTGGTGCGCAGGTTCGGCAGGGACTCGGCCATGATCGTGTTGAGCACCACCATCGGGGCCGCGACCGTCTGCAGCGACCCCGGTGCGCGGAACTCGAACCGGTTGCCGGTGAACGCGAAGGGGGCTGGTGCGGTTGCGGTCGCCGGGGTCGGTCGGCAGGACGGGGAGCGTGTCCACCCCGATCACCATCGAGCCCTTGCTCTTCGACGAGGTCGCGGCGCCGTTCGCGATCTGCTCGAAGACGTCGGCGAGCTGGTCGCCGAGGAAGATCGAGATGATCGCGGGAGGGGCTTCGTTGGCGCCCAGCCGGTGGTCGTTCGTCGCGGAGGCGACCGACGCGCGCAGCAACCCGGGGTAGCGGTGGACCGCGCGGATGACGGCGGCGCAGAACACGAGGAACTGCGCGTTCTCGTGCGGGGTGTCGCCGGGCACGAACAGGCTGCCGACATCGGCGTTGCCGAGCGAGAAGTTCACGTGCTTGCCCGAGCCGTTGACCCCCGCGAACGGCTTCCTGCCCTTTGAAGGGCTTGGCGCCGAACAGCGTCCGCCCGGCGTTGAGAAGGTCGGGGCGGGCGAGGAAGAAGTGCCGGTCGACGAGGAAGTACTCCTGCTCCGGCCCGCAGAAGGACACGATGTGGTCGAGGTCCTCGTGGCCGAACAGCTTGAGGACGCGCTCGGCATGGATGCCCATCGCCTGCTGGGAGCGCAGCAGTGGGGTCTTGTGGTCGAGCGCCTCGCCGGTCATCGACACGAAGACGGTCGGGATGCAGAGGGTGTTGCCGTTCGGGTTCTCCAGGACGTACGCCGGGCTGGTCACGTCCCAG
Organism: uncultured Actinomycetota bacterium; assembly: GCA_963750095.1. GTDB lineage: Bacteria > Actinomycetota > Actinomycetes > Mycobacteriales > Pseudonocardiaceae > Pseudonocardia. Next base: position 550,488 of record CAVVPJ010000005.1, read on the forward strand.
CCGGTGTAGCCGCGGGCCTCGAACGTGTTGCGCAGCCCGCCGCTGGGGAAGCTGGACGCGTCGGGTTCGCCCTGGATGAGGGTCTTGCCCGCGAACTCGGCGAGCGCCGAGCCGTCGGCGAGGGGCTCGAGGAAGCTGTCGTGCTTCTCCGCGGTCAGGCCGGTGAGCGGGTAGAACACGTGCGCGTAGTGGGTGGCGCCCTTCTCGAGGGCCCAGTCCTTCATCGCCGAGGCGACCGCGTCGGCGACCACGGGGTCGAGCTTCGCGCCGTGCTCGATCGTGGCGATGACCGACTTGTAGACCGACTTGGGCAGCCGCTTCTGCATCACGGCCTTGCTGAAGACGTTCTCGCCGAACACCTCGCCGGGCATCTCGCCCGTCGTGAAGCTGACCGCGGGCGGCACGTAGGCCTCGACGTTCGTGATCGCCTGCAAACGGGCGGCGTTCCCACTCATCGTGCGCACCTCTCGACGGGCCTCTCGGCTCCGATGTCGTCCAAGGAGTCCGACCCGGACACTACGAACGCCATGTGGCGGTGGCGTTTCGGTCCGGTGACCGGTGACTGCCGTCGCGAGGTCGGCGTGAGCCACGCCATGGCGGCACGGTGGTACGGCAACCGCGTCCTCAACATCAGCCTCTCGGTCATCACCGCCAACGTCCTGATCACCGCGGGGCTACTGTGCGTGGCGCTGCACCTCGCAGGCGTCGGCAACGCGGTGCGGGTGCGCGGCTACACGCGTCGTCGCTAGCCGCCGATCCCGGCGCCACAGTCGACAACGCCCTGTCGTGGAGGACGCCCATGGATCTCGCCGCAGTGGACGCCATCGACGTGCATGTGCACGTCGAGCAGGACGGTCACGGCTGCTTCGCGCTCGACCAGGAGCTGCTCGACGCCTCGGCGGCCCACTTCCGGGCCGACCACGACCGCACCCCCACGCTGCCGTCGATCGCGGAGTACTACCGCGCCCGGCGCACGGCCGCGGTGGTGTTCACCGTCGACGCCCCGGCGGGCACCGGGCACCCGCCGCTGTCCAGCGAGGAGATCGCCGACGAGGCCGCGGAGCACGCGGACGTCCTGATCCCGTTCGGGTCGGTCGACCCACACGGGGGCAAGGCCGCCGTCGCCCGCGCGCGGCGGCTCGTGGCCGAGCACGGCGTGCGGGGGTTCAAGTTCCACCCCAGCATGCAGGCCTTCGAGCCCAACGACGTCCGCTACTACCCGCTGTACGAGGCCTTGCAGGAGCTCGGTGTGCCCGCGCTCTTCCACACCGGGCAGACCGGCATCGGGGCAGGCCTGCCCGGCGGGCGCGGGATCAAGCTGCGCTACTCAGCGCCGATGCTGCTCGACGACGTCGCCGCCGACTTCCCGCACCTGACGATCGTCATGGCGCACCCGTCGGTGCCGTGGCAGGACGAGGCGATCTCCATCGCCACGCACAAGGCCAACGTCTTCATCGACCTCTCGGGCTGGTCACCCAAGTACTTCCCACCCGCGTTGGTGCGCGCCGCGAACGGTCTGCTCAAGCGCAAGGTGCTCTTCGGCTCCGACTTCCCGGTCATCACCCCCTACCGGTGGCTGGCCGACTTCGCGCAGCTCGACATCAAGGAAGAGGTCCGGCCACTGATCCTCAAGGACAACGCGGCGCGCGTGCTCGGCCTCGTCGACCGCCCGGGTTGAGCACAGCGAAGGGAGACACCACTCAGTTCGTCGAGGAGGCCATGTCGATCGTCTCGGCGAGCCTGCCGAGCACGCGCTCGAGGGTCACGAGCCCGACGAGCCGCGCGCGGTCGTCGCACAGCGCCACCGGTGCGTGGCGCTCGCCCGCCGGGCGGGACGCCATGCGCCGCGCCACGTCGGCCAGCCGCTCGGCCGGAAGCACGCTGAGCGGCTGGTGTTCGCCGCCGTGCCGGTCGACGAGGCCGACCGGCCGGTCGTGTTCGTCCACGACCGCGACCCACGTGACGGCGGGATCCGTGGCGAAGGCGGTCAAGGCGGTCTCGCTCGCGGTGACGCGCGGGGCCTGCTCGGCGAGGTCGAACAGCCCGCCGCAGGCGGCGACCGACAGCCGTCGCCTGCAGAGCGCGACCGCGTCGGGATGGGCCGGGCCCATCTCGGGCCGTGGGCGCCCGAGCCCGTAGCCCTGGGCCAGCGGAACGCGCAGCGACAGCAGGCGGTCGAGCTCGGCGCAGGTCTCGACACCTTCGGCGACGAGCCATGAGTCGAGCCGTGAGGTGAACATCCCGAGCGCCTCGACCACCGCGGCCTTCGTCTCGTCGGTGTCGATGCCTGCGATCAGGTCGCGGTCGACCTTCACGAAGTCCGGCCGCAGCACCGTGATGTGCTTGAGCGAGGCGAAGCCCGCGCCCGCGTCGTCGACCGCCAGCTGCGCGCCCGCCGCGCGTACCGGCGCGAGAGCCTCGAAGAGGGCGTCGTAGTCGGCCACCGCGGTCTGCTCGGTGATCTCGACGACGACGCCGCGCAGGTCGCCAGCGCCCGCGAACACCGCGGCGACCGGCGCGGACAGCAGGGCCTCCGGTCCGACGTTGACGGAGAGGAAGCAGTTCGGCGGCAGCGTGGACCGCGCCTCGAGCGCGGTGCGCAGGGCGCGCGCCTCCAGCTCGGCCCCGACGCCCGCGGCGTGGGCGAGCGCGAACCAGCAGTCGGGGGTGACGTGCGGCGGCCCGCTGAAGCGGGCCAGCGACTCGTAGCCGACCACCGTGCCGCGCGCGGTGTCGACGATCGGCTGGAAGTCCATGCGCAGGGTGCCGAGTTGGCGGCAGGCCTGAACGGCCGCATCCTGCGTCACGTCAGCGTCTCCCGCCCGGCCAAGCCGGTGGCGCCGTCGGCGAAGGGATCGCGCCTCGGGTGTTCACCTTCAGTTGACGTTGGCCAGCACCTGGCGGGCGAGCTCGTCGGGGACCTCGGTCATGCCGTGGTCCTCGCGGGCGTGCCGGGCCACCTGCTCGAGGATTCCCTCCTCGGTCTCGGCCTCGAACGTCGCCGTGCAACCGGCGACGACCGCACCACAGGCGAATGTCTTCATCTTCACCGACCTCCTATCGGGGAGCGCGTCCGCCACAAGGGGGTGGACACCCGGGCGGCGCTCGTCGCGCTCTGTGGCGGAGGTGTCACCCTAGCGGTTCGCCGATCGGGCGCCCGCAGCGCCCGGCGGGCAAGCCGCTGAACGATCTTGTTGCGTTTCGGCGGCCATGGCCCCGCTAACGCAACAAGATCCACAATGCTGGCGGGCGCCGGTCTACAGTGCTCGCGTGGCCGAACAGGGCGAGGACGTCCGGGTGCGCCCCATGCCGAACCTCGCGGCGGCCTTGGTCGACGTCTTCGTCTACGTGGTCGTCCTGAGCCTGTTCGTGGAGTACGCCCCGAAGGTGATCAGCGAGACGTTCACGCTCTCCCTGCTCACGGCCGTCCTGCTGAAGGGGGTTCTCGAGGTCGTCCTGGTGGCCAAGAACCGGGTCAAGTCCCGGTTCAAGGAGGCCTCGACGCTCGCGGGCAAGGTGGTGGCCGGGATCATGCTCTGGGCGGTCCTCTTCGGCAGCAAGTTCCTCGTTCTGGAGGTCGTCGCGCTGGTCTTCGGCACCCGTGTCCGGCTGGGCGGCTTCGTTTCGGTGTCGCTGTTGATCATTGTTCTGCTGCTGTCGCGGGCGGGCGTCCGGCTGCTGCTGGAGAGGTCCTCACCGGCGCAGGCCGCGTAGCCACGCGCCGACGAGGACACCGGCCAGCAGCGCGGCGCCGAGGCCGCCCGCCGAGGAACGCTGACCGGCGACCACCTCCTGCCTGATCACCACTGGTCCGGGAACGGCCACCGGGGCGGTGGGCGCGTTCCCCTTCGCCGTGGCGGCCCACGCCGTCGTGAGCAGGACCAACCGCGCCACGAGGTAGCCGAACAGCAGCAGGCCGAGCAGCGAGCCGAACACCGCTCCGCTCGGCGAGCCGGTGACCGCGTCGAGGTAGACCGCCATGCCCTGCTTGAGCGCCTCGAACGCGACGGCGCCGAGCAGCGCGGCCTTGGCCACGCCGCGCGGCCGGACCGACATGCGCGGCAGCCGGGTGATCGCCCACATGAAGATCAGCCAGTTCGCGACAAGGCCGAGCAGCACCCCGAACGTGCGGACCAGGATGCGGGTCAGCCCGTCGTCCGGCGCGCCGAGCACGCCCAGCACGGTCTCGGTGAGGCCGGTCCCGAGGACGGTCAGCGCGAACGACAGGGTCAGCGCGGCGCCCAGGCCGACCAGCTCGCGCAGGTCGAACAGCAGCCGCTTGAGCGCCGCCGGATGGGGGGCGGGAAGGCACCACTGCGCCGACACCGCCTCGCGGATGTTCGACATCCACCAGACCCCCGAGTAGAGGGCGCCCACGAGGCCGATGGTCGCCACCGAGTTGCGCTGGTCGATCGCCGTCTCGATGATCGGGATCAGCGAGGCCGAGAGCCCCGCAGGCACCGTCGCCGTGACGTTCTTCTCCAGGTCGGCCAGCAGCGCGGGGTTGAACCAGAGGACGTAGCTGGCCGCCGCGAAGGCGACCATCAGCAGCGGAACGGCCGTCAGGATGCTGAAGAACGTGATCGCCGCGGCGAAGTGGTTGCCCCGCTGCGCGAAGTAGCGCTCACCGGCTCGGGCCAGGTGATCGACCCACTCGTGGCCCTCGCGCAGCAGGCCGACCCTGGCGCGCAGTCGTTGGACGATCCCAGCCTTCACGGCGAGTGACCTCAGCGGACGGCGCCGACCCTGTCAATGCGGTCGCAGGCGCGCCACGGTTCACCCGCGGCGGAGGAGGCGTGGCGGCCGCCGCCACGCCATAGTCGCCGACGACGTCGTCCCGGCGTCCGTTCGCCGCGACGTCGGCGCAGCCGTGTGGGGAGAAAGGCCTGGCCGTGCCGACCAGCCCCGAGTCGACGCCTGCCGCTGAGCGCGGGTCGCCGCTGCAGCGGCTGATCCGGTCGCCGACCGTCGTCGTCGGTGCGGTGCTCACGCTGTTCGTCGGCGTGCTCATCGGTGTCCTCCTCGGACGCGCGGCGTTCGGGGCGTCGAGCGCGGTGACCGGCTCGCCCGCGGTGTGCCAGGCGACGGCGGTCGCCGAGTCCGGCCTCCCGTCCGTGGTGACGATCTCCGCCCAGGCGGGCCCCGGCGGCCCCGCGGGAACCGGGTCCGGCGAGATCATCCGCGCGGGTGGCTACGTCCTGACCAACGACCATGTGATCTCGGTCGCGGCGAACGGCGGCTCGGTGGCGCTGCGCTACAGCAACGGTCGGTCGTCCCCGGCCGCCATCGTCGGTCGCGACACGCTCACCGACCTGGCGGTCCTGAAAGCGGCCGACGGGGCAGCGGGGCTCCCGATCATCGCGCTGGGCTCGTCGCGGGACCTCGCCGTCGGGCAGCCGGTCGTGGCCCTCGGGGCCCCGTTGGGTCTCGTCGACACGGTCACGGCGGGCATCATCAGTGCCATGGACCGCGAGGTCGCCCTGCCCGCCGACGCGGGGCAGACGGCACATCTGGTGGGTGCTCTCCAGACCGACGCCGCCATCAACCCTGGCAACAGCGGCGGGGCGCTGGTGAACTGCCGGACCCAGCTGATCGGGGTGAACACGGCCATCGCGACGGTGCCGAACGCGGCGGGCCAGAGCGGCGGCGGGAGCGTCGGCCTCGGGTTCGCGATCCCCGTCGACCTGGCCGTCCCGATCGCCGACGAGCTCATCGCCACCGGTTCGGTCGCCCACTTCTCGGCGGGCCTCGACGTGCGTGCGATCCCCGGCGAGATCGCCCAGCGGCTCGGCCTGCCGCGCGGGCTGTTCGTCGAGTCCGTCGCGGCGGGCGGCCCTGCCGACCGGGCGGGCCTGCGCTCGGGCGACGTGGTCACGCAGGTCAACGGGGAGCCCGCGGTGAGCGCCGAGCAGGTGACCGTGGCCGAGCTCGCGGCCCGGTCCGGCCGCGGAGTCGAGCTGGTGTACCTGCGGGGCGGCGCGACCACGACGGTGACCGTCACGCCCGCGCCGGTGCGGTCATGAGCGGACGTCCGAGCGGCGCCGCGCCAGGCCGGGCGCGCCCGTCCCGACCGGGCCGTGAAGGCAGCCGCCGTGGAGCGGGGTGACCCCACCCGGCCCGCGGTGACCCGGCCGAGCCTGCGGCACCGGATCGAGATCCCGGGGCTGCGGCACGGCCACGTCCAGCGAGAGCGGCTGCTTCGCCGCCTCGACCGGGCGGCGCCCGGCGACGTGGTGCTGGTCAGCGCGCCCGCGGGCTACGGCAAGACCGCGCTGATCGCGGACTGGCTGAGCACCGACCCGCTGCACACCGTGTGGGTGTCGCTGTCTCCCACCGACAACAGCGACCGCGGGTTCTGGTCGATCCTGCTCAGCTCCCTGCGGAGCTGCCCGACCGTGTCCCCGGACAACGTGCTGCACAACCTGGTGCCGCCCGCGGAGCCGTCGCGCGACCCGGAGTTCCTGACGAGCGTGGCCGACGGGGTGGACGCACTGCCGTGGTCGCTGACGGTCGTGCTGGACAACACCCAGGAGCTGACCGCCCCCGAGCCGGTCGCCGGACTGCGGTCGTTGCTGCGCGACCGGCCCCCCAGCCTGCGCATCGTGCTGGCCGGACGTCGCGACCCGCCCGTCCCGCTCGGCAGGCTCCGGGCGGCCGACCGGCTCGTCGAGGTGCGCGCGGAGCACCTGCGCTTCACCACGGACGAGGCGGCGGCGATGCTCGCGGCCACGGGGTACGTGGTCGGGCTGGACGTCGTCGCGCGCCTGGCCGCCGCGACCGGGGGCTGGCCCGCGGGTCTGCGCCTGGCCGCGCCTGCCCTCGCCGCCGCGGGGGCGACCGAGTTCGTCAACGACCTCGTCGGCACCGACCGGGCGATGTCGGACTACCTCGTCGAGGAGGTCCTGCAGGCGCTCTCGGACCAGGCGCGGTTCGTGCTCGACGCGGTGAGCGTCCGCGAGGTCGTCTCGGCGTCGCTCGCGGCGGCACTGTGCGAGGTGCCCGAGGCCGGAGACGTGCTCGACGCGCTGGAGCGGGAGACGGGACTGGTGTACCGGACCGGTCCGGGCCGGAGCCGCTACGTCGTCGAACCGCTGCTGCGCGCGCACCTGCTGGCCGACCTCCGCCGTCGCCACCCCGAGGTTGTGGCGTCGCTCAACGTCCGGGCCGCGCGATGGTTCGCCCAGCAGGACATGCCCGCCGAGGCCGTCGACCACGCCCTGCTCGCCGGAGCCGAGGACGTGCTCGTCGGGCTCGTGCGCGAGCACGGCCTGCTCCTGCTCGCCGCGGGCGATCACGGGCGGGTGCGCGAGGTGGCGGCCCGTCTGCGCGGGGTCATGGGCAGCGATCCCACGCTCGCGTTGCTGGGCGCCATGGCCCACCTCGAGATCGGGCAGGTCGACGCCGCCGACCGGCTCCTCGCGGCTGCCGTCGACCGGTGGCCCGCCGAGCCCGGTGCCGAGCTGGTCGCCCTGCGCCAGGTCGCGAGCGCCCGCCGCGAGTACCTGACGTCGGAGCAGGTCGGCACCCCACGGGAGGCCGAGGCCGCCGACCGGCTCGGTCTCCGGCCGATGGCGGCGCTGGAACGGGCGTTCGTCGCGCTGGTTGACCAGCGCGTCGACACCGCACGCGAGCTCGCGGCCGCGGCGTTGGGGCGGGCGGGCGACAACGACTACCTCGCGGCACGGTGCCTGACCGTGCTCGGCGGTGTGGCAGGCGTCGAGGGCAACTACCCGATGATGGCGGCGCTCGCCGAGCGCGCCGACGCCCGCGCGCCCGCCGAGCAGTGGCGCGGCACCAGCGCGGCCGTCATCACCACCGGCCTGCGCGCCTACCGCGCTCTGCTGCTCGCCCGGCCCGCGGAGTGCCTGGAGCTGACCGACCCGGCGCTGGGCTTCGCAGGCTCCTTCGGCCAGGCCACGCCCGCGATCCTGGCCACGACGCTCGACGCGATCCGTGGCGCGGCGATGACCGAGAACGGCGGGGCCACGAAGGGGCTTCGCCTGTTGGCCGCGGCGCGGGCGGCGAGCGACGGCCCGTTGCCCGGCCTCTACCTGGCGATGATCGCCGTGCTGGAGCACCGGGCCGCCATCGACCTCGGCTACGTCGACCGCGGCCGCGAGGTGCTCGACTGGGCCACCGAACGCCTGCCGGGGACCACCGAGGTGCGGCTGCTGCGCGCCCGCCAGCAGTTCCAGCTCGGGCGCACCGCCTCCGCGGGGCGCCACCTCGCCACCGTGCTGCACGAGCAGACCGCGCCACCGCTCGTGCCCTGGGTCGTCGTCGACGCGTGGGTGCTGGCTGCCCTGTCCGCCCTCCGCCTCGACAACCGCGGACAGGCGCTCCGCGCGGTCCGGCGCGCCGTCCAGACGGCCTCGGCGCTCGACGTCCTCCGCCCACTGACGCAGGTCGACAAGATCGTCGACCTGATCCGGGAGATGCACTGGCCGCCCGCGGTCGCCGCCTTCACCGCCCGCGTCCTCGACGTCCGCCGGTCCCGACCGGTGGGCCTGCGCGTCGCGCTCACCGAGAGCGAGCGCGCCGTGCTGGGCATGCTCTCGACCCAACGCTCGATCAGCGAGATCGCGGAAGCGCTGACGGTCTCACCGAACACCGTCAAGACCCATGTGCGCACCATCTACGGCAAGCTCGGCGTCCACACGCGACGCGAGGCGCTCGCGGCCGCGCGGGAGGGCGGCCTGACCGAACCTCGGTGAGACGGAGGCGGCTCTTCCGTTCGCCTGATCGGGTGGAACATCGGCTGTCCATTCGGAGTATCAAGATGGAGTCGGGTTCAGGTAGCGTCAGGCAACGCCATGAGCCTCCGGTCCAGCGTCAGCCGCCCCGCGGTCGCGCGCGTCCGAACGGCCGTTCCGCAGCTTTCGGCGCTGTACCTGCCGCGGCCGAGGCTGAGCCGCTACCTGGACGACAGCGGGGACGGCGACGTCATCCTCGTCTCCGCCCCCGCGGGCTACGGGAAGACGCTCCTGCTCGCCGACTGGGTGACGCAGCACGACCGGCGCGTCGCCTGGCTGACCGTGGACCGCGACGACAACGTCGACCGCCGCTTCTGGGCGGGCGTGCTGGCCGCGCTCGCCACCGCGACGGAGATCCCGTCCGACAACCCGGTGCACATGCTCGGGCTGCCCGCGGTCCCGAGCCGTAGCCCGGAGTTCCTCGGCGCGCTGGTGGACGCGCTGGAGGCCGTGCCCGGCGAGCTCGTGATGGTGTTCGACGACCTGCACGAGCTGACCCACCGCGACCCGCTCGCCGGGCTGGCGAGCCTGATCGAGAACCGTCCGTCGGGCCTGCGGCTGGTGCTGGCCAGCCGCTCCGACCCGCCGGTGCGGCTGGGACGGCTGCGGCTGGCAGGCGAGCTGCGTGAGGTGCGGGCGCCCGCGCTCGCCTTCACCCTCGACGAGGCGGCGACCGTGCTCGCGAAGGACGACGTGCACGTCAGCGCCGCGCAGCGGGAGGTGTTGCACGCCGAGACGGCGGGCTGGCCCGCGGCGCTGCGGCTGGCCAGCCTCTCGCTGCGGGAGGAGGCCGATCCGGCCGCGTTCCTGACGGATCTGACCGGCAACGGGCAGGCGATCTCCGACTACCTCGTCGGCGAGATCCTGTCCCGGCTGCCTGCCGACGTCATCGACGTGCTGCTCGCGGTGAGCGTCTGCGACGCGGTCACCGCGCCGCTGGCCGTCGCCCTCGCGGGACGCGACAACGCCGCCGACGTGCTCGCCGACCTCGAGCAGCACACCTCGCTGGTGGTCAGCTACGGCGAGGGCAGGCGGTGGTTCCGCGTCCATCCGCTGCTGCGCGCCCACCTGCACGCCGACCTGCGGCGACGACGCCCCGACCGCATCGCCGAGCTGCACCGACGTGCGCTCGCGTGGTACGGCGAGACGCGCAACCCGGTCGGCGCCCTGCGGCACGCGACGCTGGCCGAGGACCTCGGCCTGGTCCGGGACGTGGTGCACCGGCACGGGGCGGTGCTCGCCGCATCGGGGCATCATGCCGAGGTCGTTGTGGCACTGGACCGGCTCGATGCCGCGGGCCTCCTGCGGGCCGACGTCCGGCTCCTGCTCGTCGGTGTGCTCGCCCACATGGAACGGGGCCAGACGGCGGCAGCCGACGTGCTGATGCAGCAGGTGGCGGCCTGCTGGCCCGCGCAACCCGACGGTGCGCTGCGCACGCTCAAGGCGCTCGCGACCGCGCGGCGGGCCTGGTACGACCCGCGCGACGCCGAGCGGCCGGACGGTCCCGAGATGAGCTCCGCGGAGTCCGAGCTCGCCGTCGTCAGCTTGCTGCTGCGCGCCAACGCGGCCATGGCGGACGGACGACTGCGCGAGGCCGACGAGATCGCGCGGGCGGCGGCCGCGCAGGCCGCCGACGACGGGCACGACTACCTCGTGGCGAGGGCGCTGACGACGCGCGCCATGGTCGCGGGTGTGCTCGGCGAGATCTCGCGGATGGTCGACCACGCCACGGCGGCAGGCCGGACGGCGCCCCCCGAGTCCTGGTCCCACACCGCGGCCGAGGCCTACTGCCTGGTGATGTGCGGCTACGGGGAGCTGCTGCGGGGCAGGCCGACCGAGGCCCTGCGGTCCGCGGACGCCTTCCTGCGCGTCACCGCGCAGGTGCCGACGCAGGGGCACGGGGAGATCGACACGCTGCGGCCGGTCCTCGACGTGGTGCGCGGGGTCGCCCGGTCCGACCTCGGTGACCAGCACGGTGGCCTGGAGGCCATCCGCGCGGGACGGGGGCAGATCGCCGAAGGGCTCTCGCTGGACGCCCCGCTGACCGCCGTCCTCGCGGTCCTCGAGCACGAGGCCGCGCTGCGGCACGGCCTCCCGGCGAGCGCGCGGGCCGTGCAGGAATGGGCGCAGGAGCGGATCGGCGACATCGGCCGCGACGACCTGACCTACCTGCGGGCCGAGGCGGCGGCGTGGCAGGCCGACGGCGACCCGGCCGCGGCCGAGGCCGCGCGCGAGATCCTGGCGCCGCTGCTCGACGAGGGGACGCCACTCGCGCGGTGGGTGACCGGCGCGGCGTGGACGCTGGAGTGCCTGCTCGCGCTCCGCACCGACAACCGGCTGCGCGCCCGCGAGGCGCTGCGGCAGGCGCTCGCCGCCGCCGAGTGGTCCGGGGTGGTGCGCCCGCTCGTCAACGCGCCCGACGCGGTGGTCGACCTGCTCGCCAGGGAGCTGGGCAACCTCGGCGGCGCCGACGACCTCGCGCAGGCGGTGCTCGCGGGCCGCCGCTCGCTGCATCCGGGTGGGGCCACCGGGCCGGGGGCGGCCGCCGCCCTCACCGCGCGCGAGATCGCGGTGCTGGAGCTTCTGCCCGGCCCGCTGTCCCTCGGCGAGATCGCCGCGCGGCTCGACATCACCACCAACACCGTCAAGACGCATCTCACCGCGATCTACGCCAAGCTCGGGGTACGGTCCCGCCGCGACGCCGTGGCCCGCGGGCGGCTCCTGGTCCACACCGCGCGCTGAGGAGGGGTCGGGCTACCCCGACGCGCTGACGAGCTCACCGGTCGCGACGGCGTCGGACAGCCGTTGGTGGTCCCGATCGTTCTGGTCGGCGTAGGTGCGGGCGAAGGCGGTCACGCCCTGGTCGAACGCCCGGCCCTTCCCGATGTAGGCGGCGATCGCGGCCGCATCCCCGGTGCGGGCGTGCGCGCGGGCGAGGACCCGGCCGCACGCTGTGGCGAACTCCGGGAGCCGTGGTGCCACCAGGTCGCCGTCGGCGATGACCTTCATGTCCCGGAACTGGCGCACGTAGTAGTCGTGGCCGCGGGCCGATGCCCAGCCGACGAAGATGTCCGTGGCGCTCTGGATCAGCCGTTTGCCCTCGATGACCCGCCTGCCGTGGTGGGTGTAGCGGCCGGTGCCGAGAGACGGCGCGTAGACCGCCGGACCGGCCTGCTTGATCTGCAGGAACAGCGGATCGGCCAGGCTGCTGCCCTGCAGCAGCACCAGGTGCACCCGCATGCCGACGCTGCCGACCCCGACCACCTGGCGGACGGCGTCGACGACGGTGAAGCGGTCGAAGAGCCTGCGCCGGTCGTCGGGAAGGGAACGGGCGTAGTCGGCGACGAGCTCCTCCGCGAGCCCGTCGGACCGGTGCTCGCGCACCGGCGCCTCCTCGCTGATCCGCAGCCGCCCCGCACGCTGCTCGGTGAGCTTGCCGAAGGCGCCCTCATGGGTGCGTCGCCGCGCCTTGCGCTCGATGTGCGCTGCCGCCGCGACCCGGTCGGCGTCGGCGAACACGTCGAGGAACCGGTCGACGGCGACGAGGTCGTACCAGACGTCGAGAACCCGCGCGGAGGCGTAGGACGCCATCTGGGTGCGGTAGGCCAGCAGACAGGAGGCGATCGCGTCCGACGCGCTGGTCGCGTCCACCCCGTGCGTGCGTGCGAGCACCTCGATGCTGGTCACCAGCCGGAGGAGGTCCCACTCGAACGGCCCGGGCAGCGTCTCGTCGAAGTCGCGCAGGTCGAAGGCGAGGTTGCGCTCGGGGGTCGCCCACAGGCCGAAGTTGAGCACGTGCGCGTCCCCGCACAGCTGCACCGTCAGCCCGCTGTGCCCGCGCGTGCCGAGATCCGCCGCCATCACCGCGGCCGCGCCGCGGTAGAAGGTCCACGGTGAGGCGACCATCCGCCCCCACCGCAGCGGGACCAGCTCGGCCACGCGGCTCGTGTTCTGCGCGCCGAGCATCGCGACCACGTCGCGCCCCCGTGGCCGAGCGCGCCACGGACCCAGGTCCCGCCGCGGGGCACGGTCCCGGGCCGCCCGCCCCGCCGCCTCGCTGCGGTCGCGACCGGTGGTGGCCGCGAAGGGGGAAGCCGCCCCGCCGACGGTGTGTTCCCTGGCCGTCATGTCGGCTCCACGCCGTTGCGTGCCGCCGATGCCCGCGGCGCGGGGAGGCGCCGTGCTCCACAGCGTTCCAGCCAACGGACGAGCTGCCGGTGCACGGCGTCGGCGCCGCACAGCAGGGCCTCGCCCGGGACCGTGTGGTCGAGCAGGTCGGCGTCCAGCGGCCAGTCGACGGGATGGACGAGCACGGCCTCGTTCTGCCACCCCCCGAGCCCGCCGTGGCAGCCGACGAGCTCTTCGAAGGCGTGGACCTCGTCGGTGCGCGCGTCGAGCGTCGAGTGCACGTACAGGTCGGGCGCGAACTCCATGAGCGCGGCCCGCGCCAGGTCGGCGGCCGCGCGTGGCCCGAACCCGGCCAGCGGGTCCACGCCCTCGACGACGCCGTCCCGCAGCAGGTGCGTGCCGTCCGGGCCGACGGCCACCGGACCGCGGGCGCTGTCCGCGACGACGAACCCGACGCCCGCCTCGCCGAGCAGCCCGGGCACCAGCGCGGGGAACCGCGCGTTCAGCTCATCGAGCCGCAGCCGCCCCGGCAGCCGGGGGAACCAGACCAGCCCGAGGTTGCCCGAGCCGACGACGACCAGCTCGGGCCGCTCGCCCGCGTCCGACCCGTCGCCCGCATCCCCGGTCGGGTCGCGGGGCCCGACGAGGAGCTGCGAGCCTTCAGCTCCCGTCCGCCACCGCACCCAGCGGGCGGTGGGCTTCGACGCCGACAGCGTCTCCGTCAGCATCGCGCTGACCGGTCCCCACATCTCGGCGTCATCGGCACCGTCGGCACCGGCGGCGTCGGGCGGTGGTGCCGCGGCCGGACCGCCGAGGTGCGCCCGGACCGCGGCCTCGAAGCTGCGGCCGGTCAGCTGGCGGAAGGTGGACCCCTGGCTCTGTCCGTGGTCGGAGAGGACGACGAACCGGTACTCGCGCTGCGCCGCTGCCGCGACCTTCTCCAGGGTGCCCAGCACGCGGTCGATCCCGGCCAGCGCGTCGAGCGACTCCGGGCGGGCGACCCCCGCGTGGTGGGCGATCTCGTCGTAGTCGACGAGGTCCACGAAGATCACCGGCGCTCCGGCGATCATGTGCTCGGCGACCAGCGCGACGTTGAGGTCGCGCAGCAGCACGTTGGTCAGCCCGCGCAAGGCGACGTAGGCGCCGCGGCGGCGCACCCGCGGCTCGATCCCGCGCAGCCGCTGCTGACGGCCCTGGTAGAGCTCCTTGACCATCTCGCCCAGCGTCAGCACCACCGCCCTGGCGAACACGAAGGGACTCGCGAAGAACCGCAGGTAGGCGCCGCCGGGACCGAGCCCGCCGACACCGCTCACCCGGCTCATCGTCATCAGCGCGGTGGGGGCGTCGCCGGTGAACATGTTCGACACGCTCACACCGCCGTCGGCGAGCAGCCCCAGCCCGTCGGAGAGGCGTCTCTCGATCGCGGCGGCGTCCGCGGGACGGTTGGCCACGAACAGCCTGCCTTCGGCCTTGTCGTACCAGCGGAAGGCGGGGATGCCCTCGTTGCTGCCGTGCAGCAGGCCCGCCTGGCCCGCGGGCGTGGTCGCGGGCACGCGGGTCCACCAGCGGACCGCGTCGTGGCTGCCCGAGCGGACCCAGCGGGCCAACGTGGGCAGCACCCCGGAGATGATGCCGTGGCGCAACAGCGGAAACGGCAGCCCGTCGATCTGGACCACGACGACGCCGGGCGGGCCCGCGGCCGGTCCGGTGCCCGCGCCCGCCGCCCCGCTCCTGCGCTGCCGGGACTTCCCCCGCCGTACCAGGTCCGCGACCAGGTAGGAGCTGTCGTTGACCCCGACGAGCCAGCGTGTGACCGCCGACACCAGCCCGACGATCACGAGCGTGAGCACGGTCGTCCCCAGCGAGGCGACGGACACGCCCGGGACCACGAGCAACGCCAGCTCGACCAGCGCGATCTGCACGACGACGCCCAGCGCGAGCGCCGCGACCGCGCCCACCCAGCTCGCGAGGACCCGCAGCGCGGGCCTGGCCAGGGCGTCCGCAGCGGCCAACACGGCGGCCACGACGAACGCCGTCCACCACGGCGTGATCGTCAGGCCGGGGAGGACCCACGCCGCCACCAACAGGGCCGCCGCGGTCGGCACCAGCCCGATCAGCGCATCCCGGACGTCCCGTCCGGTCGCGCGCAGCACGGCCAGCCGCGGGCTGCCCACCGGTGGACTCCGGCGCCCGAGCTTGCCCGCGTCGTCGCTATCGGGCATCGCGGCGGGCTTGTCGCCTGGCGACGGTGGCGCGTTCGGAGGCGTGCCGCTTCGGCAGGCCCTTCCGGTTGCGGGTGCTCTTCGGACGCGCGGTGCCGCGCCCGCCGACGTCGGGGACGAGCGCCGCCGCCTGCCGCCGGTAGATCTTCACCTGCCTGTCCCGGGCCCGCCGGACCCGCAGGTGCAGCTCGGTAAGGGCGTCCCCGTCCAGCGCGTCGAGCCGTTCGGGCTCGGTCTCGCGAACGAGGGCAGGCTCCCGCCCGGTCAGCGAGCTCGGCAAGGCGTCCACGTCGTCACTCCCGCGGTCAGAGGGAAGCCGGGTAGCCCGGACCCAGCGGGATGCCGAGCAGGAACCAGGCGACGAAGAAGAGGAGCCAGGCCACCAGGACGACGACCGAGAAGGGGATCATCAGCGCGATGATCGTGCCGAGGCCCGCGGTCTTCTTGTAGCGCTGGGCGACGAGGACGATGAACGGCAGGTACACCATCAGCGGCGTGATGACGTTCATCGGTGAGTCGCCCAGCCGGTAGGCGGCGAGCAGGGTCTGGGGCGCCACGCCGAGCCGGATGAACAGCGGGATGAACACCGGAGCGAAGATCGCCCACTTGGGCAGGAGCCCGGGGATGATGATGTCCAGGATCGCGATGACGATCACGAAGCCGACCAGCAGCCAGAGCGGGCCGATGTTGGCGGCCTCGAGGACGTCGGCCATCGCGACCGAGATCACGGTCGGCATGTTCGAGTAGTTGAAGTACGCGATGAACTGCGCGATGAGGAACAGCATGAACAGCAGGCCCGAGAGCGAGGCCCACGTCTTGGTGATCGCGTTGATGACGTTCGTGCTGCCGGTCAGCGACCCTGCGCCGTAGCCGTACCCGATGCCAGCGGCCAGGAAGATCAAGGTGATGATGACGATCAGGGCTTCCATGAGCGGGGCGTCGTTGACGAGCGAGCCGGTCTCCGGGTTGCGCAGCGGGGCGCCGGGGAAGACCGAGAGCAGCACGACGACCAGGATCGAGCCGAGCACGGCCCAGCCCGCGTAGCGCAGGCCGCGGGACTCGTTCGCCGCCTCGACCTCGGCCGCCGTGGCCGTGCCCGCTCCTCCGGGGTCGGCGAAGCCCTCGGTCGGCGTCTCGGCCTCCGCCGGGTCGTACGGGCCCAGCCGCCGCTCGACGAGCCGCGACGAGACGAACACGATCACGGCGGTGAGGAAGAACGTGGAGACGATGTTGAACCAGAGGTTGGCCGTGATGCCGATCTTCAGGTTCGGGTCGACGAGGGCGATCGCCTCGTTGGTGACCTCGGTGAGGACCCCGTCGCTCGGCTTGATGAGGATGTTGACGCCGAAGGCCGCGCTGACGCCCGCGTAGGCGGCGGCGAGCCCGGCCAGCGGGTGGCGTCCGACGCTGAGGTAGGCGGCGGCCGCGAGCGGGATGAGGATGAGGTAGCCAGCGTCGGACGCGATGCTGGAGATCACGCCGATGAAGACGATGATCCAGGAGATCGCCCACGGGGGCGCCACCTTCACCAGCTTCCTGATCAGCGCCCCCATCAGCCCCGCCTCCTCGGCGACCCCGACGCCGAGCATGGCCACGAGGATCACGGCGACGACGCTGAAGCCGGAGAAGTTGCTGACGAAGGAGGTGAACAGGAAGCGCACGCCGTCGACCGAGAGCAGGCTCTTGATTTCGGTCGTCTCCTGCTTGATGACCGGGGCCGCCTG
Organism: uncultured Actinomycetota bacterium; assembly: GCA_963750095.1. GTDB lineage: Bacteria > Actinomycetota > Actinomycetes > Mycobacteriales > Pseudonocardiaceae > Pseudonocardia. The sequence continues at coordinate 567,315 of CAVVPJ010000005.1, forward strand.
CGGCTCGTAGCCGGGGGGCGGGATCTTGTAGTCGGGCACCGAGGAGCCCGTCTCGTAGTCCTGCGTGACGGTGACCCCCGGCGGCTCGGCCACCTCGTAGGTCACCTTCACGTCGAAGGCCGCGAGGATGGCCGACAGGACGATGACGAGGACGCACAGCCCCAGGAAGATGATCGCCGGGTGCGGCACCTTGTTGCCGATGTTCTCGATCACGTCCAGCCAGCTGCGCTTCCCCTTGGGTGCGGGGCTCGTCGTCGACAGCGGGGTCTCAGCCTCGGCCATTCGCGCATGGTCGCCGGCCCGTGGGCTGCGGGGATCGTCCCGCAGGGGTGAGGCGTCCGTCACGCCGACGGCGTCGCCGGGGCGGAGGCGAGGAGGTCGAGCCCGAGCGCCCGCGACAGGAACGTCGCGCACAGCGTGCCGCGCACGCTGTTGCCCACGCCGTCCAGCGGCGGGGAGAAGGTGCCGAGCGCCCCCTTGCCGGGCGACACCGTCACCATGCCGCCGCCGATGCCGCTCTTGCCGGGCAGGCCGATGTCGTAGAGCCAGTCGCCCGACGTCTCGTACATGCCAGCGACGATCATCGTCGCGAGCGTGGCCCGACAGGTGGACAGGTCGACGACCCGCTCCCCGGTGCGGGGGTTGACGCCCCCGTCCGCCAGCGTCGCCCCCATCAGCGCGAGGTCCTCCGCGGTCACCGCGACGCAGCTCTGCCGCGTGTAGAGCTCGACGGCGTCGTCGGGGTCGCCGTCGAGGGCGCCGAAGGAGTGCAGGACCTGCGCGAGGGCCCGGTTGCGGTGGTTCGTCGCCGCCGCCGAGCGGTAGAGCTCGCCGTCGAGGGCCAGCTCGCGGCCCGCGAAGGCGGAAAGGGCCTCCGTGATCCGCGCCCAGCGCTCCTCGAGCGTGCGGCCGGGGACCAGGCTCGTGGTGGCGATGGCGCCGGGGTTCACCATGGGGTTGGTCCGACCGTCGGGCCCGCGCTCGACGGCGGAGAGCGAGTTGAACGGCAGGCCGGTCGCGTTCACGCCGATGCGGCCGCGGACCCGGTCGGCGCCGAGGTCCCGGCAGGCGAGCGCGAACACGAACGGCTTGGCCACACTCATGATCGAGAACGGGACGCCGCTGTCACCCGCGGCGTAGGTCGTGCCCGACACCCCCGCGACGACGACGCCGAAGCGGGTCGGATCCGCCGACCGCAGCGCCGGGTACACCGCCGACACCGCGCCGTCGGACACCCGGCGGTACCGCGTGTAGGCCTCGTCCACCAGGCGGCGGATCTGCTCGGGAGCGGGCAGTGAGCCCGTGGAGACGAACGCGGCGTCCGCGGTCACGTTCCGCGCCATGGCGGACAGGCTGACCTCGCCGGACGGCCCGGGGCCTCACCCGCGGTGGGTGAGGCCCCCGGCAGCGGCCGCTTCGACGATCAGTCGGGACACCGCGACCGGTGTCGGACGAGGAGGGTGATCGATGGGGACTCTGAGTGTGTGGCGGTTCGACTCCGCTGAGGGCGCCGACCGGGCCGTGGGGACGCTGGAGGAGCTGGCGAAGCAGCGGTTGATCACGGTCTTCGACGCCGCGACCGTCTCCTGGAAGGAAGGCGCCAAGCGGCCCAGGACGCACCAGCTGCACAACATGGCGGGTGCGGGGGCGCTCGGCGGCGCGTTCTGGGGTCTGCTGTTCGGGCTGCTGTTCTTCGTGCCGCTGCTCGGGATGGCCGTCGGCGCGGCCGCGGGAGCGTTGAGCGGCTCCCTGACCGACGTCGGCATCAACGACGAGTTCATCCGGAAGGCCCGCGACGAGATCACCCCCGGGACCTCGGCGCTGTTCGTGCTGAGCCAGGACGCCGTGCTGGACAAGGTGCGCGCGGCCTTCGAGGGACAGAACCCGCACCTGCTGTTCACCAACCTGTCGGACGAGCAGGAGAAGGTCCTGCGCGAGGCGTTCGCGGAGTAGCGCAACGCCTGCGGGCGGTACGAGGAGGCGGCATGGTCGCGCAGAACGAGGGGGCGGCTCCGGACGCCCTCGAGGCCGCCGTCGCCGTGCTTCTCGGGTCCGGCGTCACGGCCTGGCGACTCGTGAACCGGGTCGCCAGGCCAGCGCGGAACGTGGCGGTGGGGCTTCTCGGGGTCGTCGTCGGGCCGGTGGCGGCCGGACCGACCGCTGAGCGTGGCCGCGCGCTGCGGGCGTGGGGGACGCGGCTCGTCGCGGCGACGCTGCAGGAGGTGGCGCGGCGGGCCGTGGAGGTCGTGCTGCCCGCGCTCGACCTCACCGAGCTGGTCCTCCGGCACGTCGACCTCGACGCGGTGGCGGCGTCGCTCGACCTGGACGCGGTGGTCGCCGGGGTCGACGTCGACGCCATCGTGGCCCGCGTGGACCTGGACGCGGTGGTCGCCGGGGTCGACGTCGACGCCATCGTGGCCCGCGTCGATCTCGACTCCGCGGTCGCCCGCGTCGACGTCGACGCGATCGTGGACCGCGTCGACGTGGAGGCCGTCGCACTGAAGCTCGACCTCGACCGGCTCGCCGCGGGCCTGGACCTGCACGCCGTCATCGACCGGGTCGACCTCGACACGGTCGCCGCCCGCCTCGACGCCGACGCGGTGGTCGCGCGGGTCGACCTGGAGGCGGTCGTGCGTCGGCTCGACCTCGTGGCGATCGCGCAGTCGGTGATCGACGCCATCGACCTCCCGGAGATCGTGCGGGAGTCCACCGGCGCACTGTCGTCGGACGCCGTGCGCGCCGTCCGCGCGGAGAGCCGGAAGGCCGACGACCGGGTGGCCGGGCTCGTCGACCGCCTGTTGCGGCGGTCCGCGAACAGCGCGCCGGTGATGCCGTGAGCCGTCGGGACCCTCCGACGGCGGAGATCCTCATCCCAGCGGGCATTGTCACACGGGCCCTTGCCGCGGCCATCGACTTCGTGGTCGCGCTGGGCCTCACCGCGGGCGTGCTCGGCGCCGTCGCCGCGGCCGCCTTCCTCATCAGCCCGGTCTCGTTCCGCCCGCCGCCCGGCCTTGCCGTGGAGGCCTCCCTCGTGGGCCTCGCCGTGGCGGTCGCCTACCTGACCGTGGGTTGGGCGATCGCGGGATGGACGGTCGGCGGCGCCGTGCTCGGCGTGCGGGTCGTCGCGCGCCGCGGGGGCAGGCTGGGCTGGCTGCGGTCCGGCGCGCGGGCGGTGCTGTGCGTGGTGATACCGCTCGGCCTGCTGTGGGCGGTCGTCAGCGTCAACCGTCGCTCGGTCCAGGACCTGCTGGTGCGTTCGGCTGTGGTGTATGACTCGCACGGCGCCCCGGCTCCGGCGCCGACGGAACCTCGTTGACGCTCACCACATGCAACCCGAGGTTCTGGATCAGGGCCAGTACGCCGTGGAGCTGGGAGTCGTCGGCGACGTCCCCGTAGATGATCGTCTCCGGAGGGGCGTCCTGCACGACCATGTCGGTGAACGCCCCCTGGGTGCGCTCCGACAGGCGGCCTGACACGCGGAACTCGTAGCGTCGCACGGGCATCGCGACCCCTTTCCGTGCAGGATGGCCTGCGGAGACGGCAGTGGACCGGTGGCCCCGCGTTCCCCACCCTCACGCGTCGGACCGTCTCTCGGCGTCCTCCGACCGGGGTGAGGAGACGCGATCCGGGGCTGCGCGCGGGCCCTCGCCACCGCCCGCTGGAGGGGCGCCGTCGGCGCGGCCGACGTCCCCGACGCCTGCCGGGGCCTCCGCGGCGCCGGGCCTCGCCCGCCGCGGGGGAGGAGCCGAGCGGGCGGCGGGGCGAAGCTGCGGCGCGGCCGCGGGTGCGCGCATGCCCGTCGACGTGGCGCGGGATGCGTCTGCAGCCCCGACCGTGCGTCAGCGAGGGAGAGCGATGAACGGCGCCGTCGTGAGCCTCCTCGTGCTCGCCCTCGTCGTCGTGCTCTTCGTCGCGAACCGGCTGCCCGTCGAGGTCGTGGCGATCGGGTCCGCCTTGCTGCTCGCCGCGACCGGTGTGATCGACATCGACCAGGCCGTCGCGGGGTTCGGGGACCCCACGGTGATCCTCATCGCCGCGCTGTTCGTGGTGAGTGAAGGCCTGGATGCCACCGGGGTGACGACGTGGGTCGGACAGCAGCTGGCCTCCCGGTCGGGCGGCAGCCGACGCAGGCTGCTGGTACTGGTCATGCTGCTGGTGGCTGCGGTGACCGCGCTGATCAACCTCAACGGCGCGGTCGCGGCGCTGCTGCCGATGCTGCTCGTGGTGGCGGCGCAGCGGGACATCGCGCCGTCGAAGTTGTTGATGCCCCTCGCGTTCGCGGGCAGCGCGGGTTCGCTGCTGCTGCTCACGGGCAGTCCGGTGAACGTCATCGTGTCGGACGCGGCCGCCGACGCGGGCGTCGGACGGTTCGGTTTCGCCGAGTTCGCGATCGTCGGCGTGCCGCTCGTCGCGGGCACGATCGCCGTGGTGATGCTGTTCGGTGACCGGCTGCTGCCCGACCGGGTGGGCGCCGCGGTCCCCGACCTGAGCGGCCTCGCCCGCACCCTGACCCGGCAGTACCGGCTCGGCAACGTCGCCTATCTCGCCGTTCCCGCGGGCTCGCCGCTGGTCGGCCACCCGCGCGGGGAGTGGGACCTGCGGGGGTATCCCGACGTGCGGGTCGTGACCGTGACCGACGCGACGGCCGACCGGCCCGCGTCCAGCGGCGTCCTCGCCCCCGGCGACCGGCTGACGGTCGTCGGCGACCCGGACGGCGTCAGCCGGTTCGGCGCCGACCACGGGCTGCAGCTGCGGTCCGTGCGGGGCAGCGACGAGGTCGAGCAGAGCCTCATCGGGCGGGGGAGCGGGGTCGCCGAGGTCGTGGTGCCGCCGCGGTCGCGGCTGGTGGGCGAGGTCACCGCGACGGGCAAGGTCGTGCCGGGCGGGGGGCTCGTCGTGTTGGCCGTGCAGCGGCAGGGGCGCAACCGCGGCGAGCGCGGGATCACGCTGCAGGCGGGCGACGTGATCCTGCTGGAAGGGCCATGGGCGGCTCTGGACGACCTGGTGGAGCACGCCGACGTGCTCGTGGTCGACTCGCCGCCGCTGGTGCGCAGGCAGGCGGTGCCGCTCGGGCCGCGCTCGACGCGGGCGATCGTGGTGCTGGCCGCGATGGTCGTGCTGCTCGCGACCGGGATCGTGCCGCCCGTGGTGGCGGCGTTGCTCGCGGCGGGCGCGATGATCGTGCTGCGGGTGCTGACCGTGCAGCAGGCCTACCGGCGGATCTCCTGGACGACGGTGCTGCTCGTGGCGGGGATCATCCCGCTCTCGACGGCGATCCGCACGTCCGGCGCGGGGGACCTGGTGGCCGAGGTCATCGTGGGGGCGGTGCGCAGCGCGGGCCCGCTGGTGCTGCTCGTCGCGCTCTTCCTGCTGACCGTCGTCTTCGGGCAGATGATCAGCAACACCGCGACGGCGCTGATCATGATCCCGATCGCCGTGTCGGCGGCCGCACAGCTGGGCGTGTCGGCACGGCCCGTGCTGATGGCCGTCTGCGTCGCGTCGGCCGCGTCGTTCCTCACCCCGGTCGCGACGCCCGCGAACATGATGGTGATGGGGCCCGCGGGCTACCGCTTCGGCGACTACTGGAAGCTCGGCCTGCCGATGGTCGGGGTGTTCTTCGTGGTCGCGGTCGGCCTGGTGCCGCTGGTGTGGTCGTTCTGAGTTGTTCTCAGCGCGCGCCGACACCCCACCCAGCGTGGGTGAGGCTCCGCCCGCCGCGCTGACCGACGATCGCGCGGATGGAACGGGTCCGGGATCGGCTTCCCCGCGCGTACCTCATCCTCGTGGGGGCCGCGGCCGCCGTCATCGTCTCCGCGGGGATCGGCGCGGCTGCGTGGCTCATCGCGCCGACGTTCTTGGCCTGGGTGATCGTGGTCGTGATCGCTCCCGTCAGCCATCGGCTGCGCGCGGCCGGACTGCCCGCGTGGCTGGTCACGATCGTGCTCGTCGTGCTCGTCTACAGCGTCGTCGTGCTGATGGCGGGCGTGATCGTGCTCTCGGCGGCCCGGCTGGCCACCGTCCTTCCGCAGTACGCGGCGGAGGCCGACGGCCTGCTCCAGTCCCTCGGCGGAGTCCTTGGCTCCTACGGCGTCGGGCCGGACCAGGTGCGCGTGCTGGTCACGAACCTGGACATCAGCAGGCTCGCGGGCCTCATCGCGGTGCTGCTCGCCAGCGTGGTCGGGCTGGCGACCAACCTCGTCTTCCTCCTCTCCCTCCTGCTGTTCATCAGCATCGAGGCGAGCGGCGCCGACGAGCGGATGGCCGCGCTGGTGGGCGACCGCCCGCTGCTCGGCACCGCGCTGGCCAACTTCACCACCGGGATCCGCCGCTACCTCGTCGTGACGACGCTCTTCGGCGTCGTGATCGGCGTCCTCGACACGGTCGCTCTGCTGCTGTTGGGCATCCCGCTGGCGCTGACGTGGGGACTGCTCGCCCTCATCACCAACTACATCCCCTACGTGGGGTTCTGGATCGGCGTCCTGCCGCCCGCGGTGCTGGCCGTGCTGGTCGGCGGCCCCCGTCTGCTCGTCGTCGTGGTCGTGGTCTACCTCGTCGTGAACTTCGTCTTCACCTCGCTGGTGCAGCCGCACTTCGTCGGCGACGCCGTCGGGCTCTCGGTCACGGTGACGTTCGTGGCGCTGGTCTTCTGGGGCTGGCTGCTCGGCCCGGTGGGCGCGGTGCTGGCGGTGCCGCTGACCCTGCTGGTCAAGGCGCTGTTGGTGGACAGCGACCCGGACGTGGGCTGGATGAACGCGCTGTTGGGCTCGCCCGCGGTGGTGCGACGGCTGTGCGCCCAGTCCCACCAGGTCAGCGATCCGAAGGCGGGCGATCAGGGCTGAACGCGACGTCGATCCGCTCGAAGCTCTGGTAGCGCTGGCTGCGGGCGTACGACACGAGGCTGCGCCGGTCGGCGTCGGTGAGGTCGTCCGGCCCGACGAAATGGGTGATCGTGAGCAGCGCGCGGGGCCAGAGCCGCTCCACGAGCACCGCGTTGACCTCCGCGGCGAAGACCACCACCAGCGCCTCCAGGTAGATCCACGCGAGCAGGGCGAGCACCAGGGCGAACACGCCGTAGAGCGGGTCGGCGTCGGTGAGGCTCGCAGCGGATCGGGCGGCGCCCAGCTCGAGCAGCTGCCACGCCACCGCCGCGAGCACCGCGCCCGGGGCGACCTGGCGGAAGGTGAGCTCGCGGACGGTCAGCGCGCGGAAGGCCACGAGGAACAGCGCGGCGTTGACCAGCATCGCGATCGGCGCCGACAGCAGCGGGGCCGGCACCGTGTCGGTCACGGGGACGGCGGTGAGGGCCGACAGCGCGGTCGTGACACCGAGGCCGACGCCGAGCAGCACCAGCACCACCGCGCCGCGGAGCCGCGCCACGAGCGGATGCGGCCGCTCGTCCACGGGGACGCCCCACACCTGGTCGAACGCGTGCCCCACCACGGCCGTGAACCCGAGCCCGCCGTACACCGCCAGCGCGATGCCGACGACGAGCGCGACGGTCGAGCCCTCCAGGGGATGCACCGTCGCGACGATCTCGGGCCCGACGACGGGGAACCGGGCCAGCGAGCTGCCCAGGAGCTGGTCGGCCAGCTCCGGGTGGTCGCGCAGCACCAGGCGCAGCGTCGTGCTGAGCACCAACAGCAGCGGAAACAGGGACAGGAACCCGTAGTAGGTGATCAGCCCGGCCAGATGCGGCCCGCGGTCGTCCACGAACTTGTCGAACACCGCGAGCGGGAAGCCCAGCCACGGATGCCGCCGCTGGTACCGGTCGAGCCCGACGAGGAGCTTCGGCGCGCAGGCCTGCTTCGCCACACTCGCCTCCCCGGCGCGTCACGGTGCGCAGACCCTCGCGCGCCCGCGCGGCGCGCGGCCTCGCCCCGGTCAGGTGAGGTGCCGAGCGCCAGGCAGCCTGCGCGCAATGCGACCGCGATCGGCGACGCGCGCCCGTCCGGCGGACGGCGCGACGGGCGCGGGCACGCCGCTCGGTGCCTGGTCAGACCTCACCCGGCGGAGGGGAGGCCCCGACGGAGCCCGGCTACCGACCCTCGCAGGCGTGAGCATCCAGGCCATCGTGATCCCGCCGGACTTCGACTGCGCGCCGTCCGTCGCCCTGACCGCCGCCGTCGACGTCGCGGCCGTCACGACGGTTCCGGACGACGCCGACGCGGTGGGCATCCTCGTCGGGGCCGACGGACCGGTCCCCGATGCCGGGTTCGACCGGGCCGCGCTGCGCGCAGCGGGCTTCGACGCCGCGCCGGGTGCGACGCTTCTTCTCCCGTCGAAGGCGGGACCGCCGCGGGTGCTGGTCGGCGTCGGCGACGCCACGGCGACGGACGCCGCGGGCCTCCGGGACGCCGCGGCCGCCTTCGCGAACGCGGTCCCCTGGGGCGTCCGACCCGCCCTCGACGTCACCGCGACGACCGTGGACCCCGCAACGGCCGCGCAGGCGGCGGTCGAGGGGATCCTGCTCGCCCGCTACCGGTTCTCCCTGCACAGCACCCCGCCGTCGGCCCGGCTGGCGGCGGTCAGCGTGGTCGTCACCCCGGACGGGCAGGCCGCGGCCGAGGGGGCGCGGCGCGGCAAGGACCTGGCCGGGGCCACGGCGCTGGCCAGGGACCTCGCGAACTGCCCGCCCGCGCACCTGACCGCGGCCCGGATGGCCGACCTGGCCGTGCGACTCGGGGCCGAGCGCGGGCTCGACGTCGAGGTCTTCGACCGGGACGCCCTGCTCGAGCTGGGCTGTGGCGGCCTGATCGCGGTCAACGGCGGCAGCACCGAACCGCCCCGCATGGTCAAGCTGACCTACCGCCCGGCCACGCCGGGAGGGCGGCGGATCGCGCTGGTCGGCAAGGGGATCATGTACGACTCCGGCGGCATCAGCCTGAAGCCCGCCGACGGGGTCCACGCCATGATGAAGAACGACATGTCCGGTGCCGCGGCCGTGCTGGCGTCGATGTGCGCGCTGCGCGCCCTCGACTGCCCGACCGAGGTCACGGGCTATCTCATGTGCACCGACAACATGCCGTCCGGGTCCGCGGTGAAGATGGGCGACGTACTGACCGTCCGCGGCGGCACCACGGTCGAAGTCCAGAACACCGACGCCGAAGGGCGGCTGGTGATGGCCGACGCGCTGGTGCTCGCGGCCGAGGAGCGGCCCGACGCCATCATCGACATCGCCACGCTGACCGGCGCGGTGATGCGCGCGCTCGGCACGTCGCTCGGCGGGGTGATCGGCAACGACCAGGGCGTGGTCGACCGGTTGATCGCCGCGGGGGCGCACACCGACGAGCCGCTGTGGCAGCTGCCTCTGGAGATGCGGTACCGACGGGACATCGACTCGAAGATCGCCGACATCCAGAACCTCGGCGGCCCGAACGCCGGGGCCATCACCGCCGCATTGTTCCTCAACGAGTTCGTCGCAGGCCTGCCCTGGGCGCACGTCGACATCGCCGGGGTCGCCGACGTCGACAAGCCGGGCTCGTGGCGGCCAGCGGGGTGCAGCGGGTTCGGCGCACGCCTGCTCGCGGACTTCGCGGTCGGCTTCGGCGGCTGACCCGCTCCGCAAACGGGCGTCTTCCGCTCGACCGACCGCGGTGGTTTGGTGATCGGGAGGGGTCGACCGGGGGGAGCTTGCGTGGACACCAGCCGCGGCGGACGGCGCCTGCGCAGCCAGGCCTGGTTCGACAACCCCGACAACCCCGGCATGACGGCGCTGTACATCGAGCGGTACATGAACTGGGGTCTCACGCGGGAGGAGCTGCAGTCGGGACGGCCGATCGTCGGGATCGCGCAGACCGGTTCGGACCTCGCCCCGTGCAACCGGCACCACCTGCAGCTGGCCGACCGGGTCCGGGAGGGCGTCCGGGACGCGGGCGGGCTGGCGTTCGAGTTCCCGGTGCACCCGATCCAGGAGACGGGCAGGCGGCCCACGGCGGCGCTGGACCGCAACCTGGCCTATCTCGGGCTCGTCGAGATCCTGCACGGCTACCCGCTCGACGGCGTCGTCCTGACGACCGGCTGCGACAAGACGACCCCCGCCTGCCTGATGGCCGCGGCGACGGTGGACATCCCGGCGATCGTGCTGTCCGGCGGCCCGATGGCCAACGGCTGGTTCGACGGCGAGCGCACCGGCTCCGGCACGATCGTGTGGCGGGCGCGCGAGATGCTCGCGGCGGGCGAGATCGACGAAGCCGGGTTCGTCGACCTGGTCGCGTCCTCGGCACCCTCACCGGGGCACTGCAACACGATGGGCACGGCGTCGACGATGAACGCGATCGCCGAGGCGCTGGGCATGAGCCTGCCCGGCTGCGCGGCGATCCCCGCGCCGCACCGCGACCGCGGGCGAATGGCCTACCGCACCGGCGTCCGGATCGTCGAGATGGTCCACGAGGACCTCAAGCCGTCCGACATCCTCACCCGCGAGGCGTTCGAGAACGCGATCGTGGTCAACTCGGCGATCGGCGGGTCGACGAACGCGCCCATCCACGTCACCGCGATCGCCCGGCACGCGGGCGTGGCGCTCACGATGCCGGAGTGGCAAAGCGTCGGGTTCGCGGTGCCGCTGATCGTCGACATGCAGCCCGCGGGCGCCTACCTCGGCGAGGACTTCCACCGCGCGGGCGGGGTGCCCGCGGTCGTGAACGAGCTCATGGCCCATGGCCTCATCAGGGAGCGCGCGCTCACGGTGAACGGTGCCACGATCGGCGAGAACTGCCGGGACACGCCCTCCACGGACCCCGCCGTCATCCGCGGGTTCGCCGAAGCGCTGGTGCCCGACGCAGGCTTCGTCGTGCTGAGCGGCAACCTGTTCGACAGCGCGATCATGAAGACGAGCGTGATCTCGCCCGAGTTCCGGACCCGCTACCTCGAGGATCCCGCGCGTCCGGGTGCCTTCGAGGGCCGCGCCGTGGTCTTCGACGGGCCGGAGGACTACCACCGCCGCATCGACGACCCCGCCCTCGACGTCGACGAGACCTGCATCCTCGTCATGCGCGGTGCGGGCCCGCTCGGGTACCCGGGCAGCGCGGAGGTGGTCAACATGCAGCCGCCCGCCGCCATGATCAAGAAAGGGGTCCGCGAGCTGCCCTGCATCGGCGACGGGCGCCAGTCGGGGACCTCGGGCTCCCCGTCCATCCTCAACGCGTCACCGGAGGCGGCGGCGGGCGGCGGCCTCGCACTCCTGCGCACCGGCGACCGGATCCTGGTCGACCTGCACGCGGGCACCGCCGACGTCCTGCTGGCGGACGCGGAGCTCGCCGAGCGGCGCCGCGCGCTCGACGCAGACGGCGGCTACCCGGTTCCGCCGTCGCAGACACCCTGGCAGGAGATCCAGCGCTCGATGGTCGACCAGCTCTGCGACGGCATGGTGCTGCGGACCGCGGTGCCCTACCAGCGCGTCGCGCGGGGCGGCGTGCCCCGCGACAACCACTAGTCACGGCGCGGCTGTGGGGCCCGCCGCAGCGCCCAGGTCACGGCGGCGGTGGAGACCATGCAGACCCCGACGACCCACAGCCCGAGGCGGTTGCTGCCGGTCGCGTCGGACAGCACCCCGGTGACGTACGGGGCGACGAACTCAACGTGAGCTCCGGCGCACACGAGGTGGTGAGCTCCGCCCCGGTGAACGGAGCCCGGTGAGCATGCGCGCCGAGGTGAACACCAGCGGGGTTCGATCTCGCCGAAACCCCGCTGGTGTTCACCTCGGCCGTCGTCGCCTGCTGCCACGGCCAGGCCCGCCCTCTGCATCGGAGCCGATGATCTTAGCGTCCCTCGCTGGCCCCGGTCAGAAGGGTGGTGGGTCGTCGGGGTCGGGCGGGGAGTCGGTGAACAGGTCATCCGGCGATCGTCGCGTCCCGGTGTCCGACGCGGCGGGCTCGAGCGTCTGGGGTGGTGGTGTGGGCCGGTGGTCGACCGGGCGGCTGCGGTAGTGGTGCCCGGGGGGGTGATCCACTCCATGGTGCGGTCGGGGGTGTAGCACGACCTGTCAGCCGAGGTGTTCCTTGCGGCTGTGGTGGCGTTCGCACAGGGTGCAGAGGTTGTCTTCGCTGGTGGGGCCGCCGTATTTCCAGGGTTGGACGTGGTCGAGTTCGCAGGCAACCGCGGGGCGGCGGCGACGGACACGGACGCGCCAGCGGCTTGGTCCAGGCCGCCCCGGGATCGGTCATGTGGCTGACGCGGACGCTGGGGGGCTGCGGCGTTGGACGCCCCCGTGGCGGGCGGGGTCGTAGGCGACGCCGACTCGCCGACAGTGTGGCGAGCTGAGCCTCGTCGGTGCTGGAGCGGGGCGCCGGACGCTGTTGGTGGGCTTCATCAGGTGATGATGATCGTGAGTAGCCCGGCCTGCGCGATGGCCTGCAGGGTGGCGCGGGCCCAGATGACGCTGTCCCAGCGTTGCTGAAGGTTCCTGGTGTCTGCCGGGACGGTATGGCCGGCCGCGGCCGCGCGGAGCCTCTTGTTGATCGGTGCGCTGATGCGCAGGTAGATGGCGATCCAGACGAGCAACGCGGCCAGAGCGGTGGCACCGCCGATGCGCGCCGGGGCGCTGTCACTGGTCGCGATGGCAAGAGCCGTGGCGATGATGGAGACCACGCCCGGTATGGGCAGACGGCGGTCTCCGAATTCGTGGACCCGACCGAGCAGGTCGGCCACGGAGGCGTCGGCGGCGCCAGCCGCGGCCGGGCGCACGATGAGTGCGCAGAACAGGTCGGTGCCGTAGATGATCGCGGCGCTGAAGATGGCGAGGAGCGCGACGGCGGTGGCGAGGTTGTTCATGGCGACCGGGTTGTTCCGTGCGCGGGATCGGGGGTTCGTACGAGCCGTGTCGGCGGGGAGAGGGCGCGGGTGAGGAAGTCGGTCAGCGCGTCCTCGAACAGGGCGTGCAATCCGGCGGGGTCGGGGTCGACGCGGCCGACGACCTGCAGCGCGATCAGCCCGTGGGCGGTCGCCCACAGCTGCAGTACGTGCCGCTCGGGCTGGGTGTCTCCAGCGGCGGCGAGCAGCCCGGTCAGGACGTCGCCGACGGCTTGGCCTTCATCCCAGGTGTCGGTGGCTGGTACGCGCACTCCGCCCAGGCCGTACATGAGCTGGTAGAGGTCGGGGTCGGTCAGGGCGAAGTCGAGGTAGGCATGCCCCGCGCGCCGTACCGCCGCCGCGGCCGTGCCCGATGCGCCCGCAGTGGACCTACCGCCAGGTTTGGACCCCGCGACCAGCAACTGGTATGAGGCAAGGCCCGGTTGGATGGACAGTCCCGGTGACGGAATGCCGACCGGGACACTCCCGACGCTGTCGGTACTCATCACCGTCGGCGTGGGCTGCAGCGTCCGGAGCCCCCCATCATCGGCGCCGACGCGGCGAGATCTCGAAGAATCTTCACGTCGCTGCCGATGACGCGACTCGGGCCTACCGCATCTTCGTGGCGCCCGTCCCGGTGTCCGGGTCGAGGCCCTTGTAGTACAGCTCGAGCACGGTGCGTTCGCTGTTCGGGTTGAGGACGCGGTGCACCGCCGTCGCGACGGGGGTCGGGACGTGGTCGTCGGAGATGCGCTCCTCGTCGTCGAACCACGTCAGGATGACGCGGACGTCGGCCGGGTCGACGCACACCGCGGAGGCCAGCTCGTCAACGGTCACCGACCGAGCGTGGCACGGCGGTGGGTGGCCGGTCGACCCCCGCGGGGGTCGGGAGTCGGCGGGCGGCCTCAGGCGCATGTTCCCGCCCCCGTACCCGCCCGCCGACCTCAGGCCGCGGGTGTCCCCGCCGCCCCGTCGCCGCCCGGCGTGGTGCCGCCGGGGGTGTCCGTGCCGCCGGGCGTGGTGCCGCCGCCTGGGGTGGTGCCGCCGCCGGGCGTGGTGCCGCCGCCCGGGGTGGTGCCGCCGCCTGGGGTGGTGCCGCCGCCTGGGGTGGTGCCGCCGGGCGTGGTGCCGCCGCCCGGGGTGGTGTCACCGCCGCCGGGGGTGGTGGTGCCGCCGGGCGTGGTGCCGCCTCCCGGGGTGGTGTCGCCGCCGCCACCGGTCGTGGTGCCGGTGTCGGTCCCGCTCTGGCCGGTGTCCGTCGGCGTCGTGGTCGTCGGGCTCGGGGGCGACGGCTTGCTTGCGGGCTTGCGGGCGGGCTTGCGCGCGCTGGGCTGGTGGGTCGTGACGACCGGAGCGGTGTCGGGGCTGCTCCGCGCGGTGGCCGCGGGCGGAAGGGCGGAGGCCGTGCTGACGGTGGTCGGCGCGTCGCTCGCCGCCGAGCTCGATCCGGACGCCGGGCTCTGCGCGAGGAACACGGTCGCCGCGACCGCCGCGGCCGCCAGGCCCGCGCCGATGCCGAGCAGCGGCCGCACCGGACGGCGGCGCGGGGCGGGCTCGGCCTCGTCGCCGCCGTCGAGGTCGCGGCTGACGGCCACCGGCGGCCGCGCAGGCGGGGCGGCCGCGCCAGGCGACCGGTCCGCGGGCGGCCACGACGGCGGAAGGACAGACGCCGGGCCGACGTTCACGCCCTCGCGCAACGGGCCGACCCCCGCGTGCGCGGCCGCCGGGGCGATCGGCCCGCCCCCGCCCCCGCCCACGTGCGCGGCCGCCTGGCCGACAGGCGCGGGCTCCCGGTTCGCGGCTCCGCCCGCGGCGGCGGGCCGGAACGCGCGCGGCGCGGCGCCGGACACGGCCGCCGCAGCGCGCGGTACGGCGCCGGGCGCGGCGGGCGGAGCTCCCACGCGCACCGGCGGGATGGCCACCTCGGGCCACGACGGGGTCGGCCGGGGGGAGACCGCGAGGGCCGCGCCCTTGGCGATCGCGTTCTTCGGGTCGGCGTCGACGGCGACCGGCCGCGCCAGCCCCTCGGACACCAGCTGCGCCACGAGCGGGATCCGCGACGAGCCGCCGACCAGCAGGACCGCGGTCAGGGCGCCGGGGGCGCACCCCGCGGAGCGCACCGCCCGCTGCAGGGCGGACACGGTCTCCTCGACCTGCGCGCGGATCAGCGCCTCGAACTCGCTGCGGTGCAGCCGCACGTTGCCGCGGGCGGCCGGGGTCAGCACGGGGACGGCGACCTCGGTGTCGACCGAGAGGGCCTCCTTGGCCTCGGCGCAGTCGCGCCGGATCCGCGCGACGGCCGACAGGACGGCGGGGTCGGCGTCGTCGAGATCGGCGAAGGCGGCGGGCAGGCCCTCCCGCACGTGCTCGAACACGAGGTCGTCGAAGTCGATGCCGCCGAGCCGGTCGAGCCCTTCCGGGCGGCCGAGCAGGCCGAAACCGGTGGCGCCGTACGCCGCGGCGGTGGGGTCGGCCTTGCGCACGACCGCGGCGTCGAACGTGCCCCCGCCGAGGTCGTACACGGCGATGGTGGCGCCCGCCTGGACCCGTTCGGCCGCCGCGTAGTGCAGCGCGGCGGCCTCCGGCTCGGCCAGGAACGTCACCGGGATGCCGACCGCGCCCAGCGCGGTGGAGAGGAGGTCCTTCTTGTGCCGCCCCCACGACGCGGGGTGGGTCAGCGCGATGCGGGTCGGGGGGCCGCCTTCGCGCTCGGCGACCCGGCTCACGACCCAGCGCACCAGGCAGGCCGAGAGGTCCTGCGGAGTCCAGGCGCGGCGGCCGACGATGATCGGGGTCGGGTCGCCGATGCGGCGCTTGAACTCCCGGATCACCCGGTCGGGATGGGTGAGCGCACGCCGCTCGGCGGCCTCGCCGACGACGATGCTCCCGTCGGGCGCCACGAACAGGACGGAAGGCACGGCGGCGGAACGGGTGCCGAGCGTCACGACCTCGGGCTCGGCCCGGCGGTGGTCGTCGGACCGGCAGATGGCCGCGGCCGTCCAGGTCGTCCCCAGATCGATCCCGAGCTGGTAACCCATGATGTGCCTTCCGTCCCTGTTCTTCCCTCCGTCCGCCTGCGGACGGGAGGGCGCTCGTTGGATCGTCGCTCGCCGTCAGGAGGCGCGGTGCCCGACGCGAATGGGTGAACCCGCCTGGCTCAGGCGCCGATGCCGGGGATCTCGTGGCCGGGCTGGTGGTGTGCGGCGAGGCTGTGGACCGCGTCCTGGTACAGGTCGTCGAGCTGGTGTGTCGACCACGGGCCGTCGTGTCCGTCGACGTCGTGCTGGTCCAGGTCGTCGGCGTCGGCGTCGGTCGCGCCGAGGCTGAACGCGTCGGACTGCGGCAGGTGCGCGACCAGGCTTCCGGTGTGCTCGGCGAGCCCCGACAGGTTCGCGTGTCCGGTCCCGAAGTCGAAGTCGACGCCGCTGGGCGGGGTGTGGCCGCCGACCGGTTCGAGGTGGCCGTGGACGGTGACGCCCGGCGCGAGGTGGTCGATGGCGTCGACGCCGGTCTGCACGGCCTTGACCACGCCCGGCAGGGGGTGGACGACGGCGCCGGACACGTCCTTGCCGAGGTCGGCGACTCCGTGGACGAAATCGTTGAAGATGGTCACGACCGGGCTCCTCCCTCGACCTCTGTGGTAAGAGACAAGCCTGAGGGTGGAGAAATACCCACGGCAGTTCCCGGACAGCCAGGGTTTCCTTACTCCGTGACCAGGGTTCTTCACCGAGCGGGGGGCCGGGTCGGTGGCGGACAACGGGTTCGGGTCGGTGACGTAGAGGAGCCGCCGCCGTCCGGGGAGACCGCGAGGCCCTCGGGTTGGCCGTGGAACGGGATCCGCGGGCGCGCGAGATGGTTGGTCGACCACCCCCGCCACACCCGTGGGGCCCTGATCCCGCGTCGCTCTCGGTGACGTACGCTCGTCGTCCGTCCGGGGTGACGGCGATCCACCGCGGCGTGAAGGGGAGGGCCACCGCGGCGAGTGGTTCGGGCTCGTCGGCCATCGCGGGCCGCCCTTCGTGACGGCGTCTTGCTATCAGCCTCCTCCGGCCGAATGGAGCAACCCGCTTCACAGCCAGTTCACAGCTGGCCCTACGCTTCGCCGATGACCTTCACGCGGCACGCCCGAACAGAGCAGCGCGTTGAGGCGAACGGCGGCATGTGCGTGTTCGTCGTCCCCGAGCGCTCGGCCCTGCAGATGTCCGAGGTGGTGGCGGGCATCGCGCGTGGGCTGGAGATCCTGGAGGTCGTCACCCTCGACGAGCGGCAGCGGTCCGCCGTGACCGACCGGCTCGGACCCCGGCGGCGGTTCCCCGCCGTCGCCGGTCGGCCGCACACGCTGGTCGTGGCGTGTGACGTGCCGCCGTTGACCGGCGACGGACGCCGGGTCGCGGGTCGGATCGAGGCCGTCGCCCGGCACACGACCCATCGCCTGCTCGGTGCCGCCGCGCAGCCGGGGGACGCGGTCCACCACGCCGTCGGGCAGGCGGCGGCCGAGATGCTGGACGTGCTGGACGACGCCGCGTTGCGGACCCGCCTGCCTGCGCAGGTCCGTGAGCTCGGGATGGTGTGTGCGGCCCCGTTCCCGGTGGTCCGTGTGCTCGGAACGGAGTCGCCCGGCTACCGTGCGCGTGTGGCACTCGTCGACCATCCCGTGCACGGACGCAGTGTCTGCAAGATCTTCCGGCCGGGCGCGATGACCTTCTTCCGCCGCGAGCTGCACGCCCGCACCGCGTTGGCCGACCAGCCGCTGGTGCCACGCCTTCTGGAGCACGGACCCAACTGGCTGCTGACCCCCGAGTACACCGACGACGGCGGCCACCGGCTGCGGCGGCTCCCCGGTGTCCCCGGGACGTACCAGCTGCGGCCGTCGGCGACCCGCGCGCTGGCCCGGCTGGCACGCACGATGCACGACCGCGGGCTGTTCGTGCAGGACCTGTCGCCGCAGAACCTCATGTCCGACCCGGAGGCCGGGCTCAAGGTGATCGACCTGGAGTTCGTGCTGCCGTACGCCGAGTTCGACGGGGCGCCACCCGCGGCGTCGGCGGCGTGGAGCTACCGCGGCGTCCCCGCCGCGGTGGCCGCCAAGGCCGAGCTGCCGACCCTGGTGCTCACCAAGGGTGTCGGCAACTCGGTGTTCCACCCGGCCGTCGCGGGGCTGCCCGTCGAACGGCTGCTGGGGCCTGCGCGACGGTCCGACCACGTGCGCCGCGGCGCGACCCAGCTGCGCTGGTACCTGACCATGGCGACGGCCGGACGCCTCCACGCGGCCCTGCGGCGCGGCCGGTGAGAACCCCCGCACCGACGACGGGGCTCACCGCGCGTGCGGTCCGCGGCTTCGCCTGGGCGTTCACCGGGTCCGTCGGCCAGGCGGTGCTGCAGATCGCGGCCACGGTCGTGCTCGCCCGGCTCCTGACGCCCGAGCAGTTCGGTTCGGTGGCCGCCGCGCTGCTCGTCGTCGGGTTGGCCCAGCTGCTGACCCAGCTTGGCGTCTCGGCCGCGTTGGTGCAGCGCCACACGCTCACCGACGACGACGTGTCCGCGGCGTTCGGGTTCTCGGTGCTGGTCTCGTGCGTCTTCGCCGCGGTGCTGGCGGCGGGTGCGCCGGTGCTGAGCCCCCTGGTCGGGCTGCCCGCCGACTCCGGCCTGCTGCCGCTGCTCGCGCCCGCCCTCGTGCTCGCGGGCGTCGCGGCCGTGCCCGCCGGGCTGCTGCAGCGGCAGTTGCGGTTCCGGCCGCTCGCCGTCGTCGACCTGGTCGCCGCCGGGCCCGCGATGATCGGGGTGAGCATCGGCCTCGCGCTCGCCGGGTTCGGCCCGTACGCGCTGGCGTGGGCGGAGATCGTCGCCGCGCTGGTCACGGCGGTCGGGTACCTGGCGCTGGCCAAGCCTGCGCTCCGGCCCCTCCCGCCCGCGGCCGCGTGGGCGTGCCTGCGGCCCATGCTCGGCTTCGGGTCGGGCTACTCGCTGACCCAGCTCGGGAACTGGGCGGCGCAGAACGCCGACAACTTCGTCGTCGCGAACGTGTTGGGCACCGGGCCGCTCGGCGTGTACGCCCGCGCGTACAACCTGCTCTCCGAACCCGCCGCGGTGATCGGCGGGGCGGCCGACAAGGTGCTCTTTCCCGCCATGGCCCGTGTCCGCGACGACGGCGACCGGCTGCGCGCGGCCTATGTCCGCTCCGCCTCGCTGATCGCCCTGGTGACCGTGCCCGCCGCGGTGCTGCTGTTCGTGTTCGCGCCGGAGGTCGTGCGGGTGCTGCTCGGCGCGCGGTGGGGCGCCGTGGTGCTGCCCCTCCAGGTGTTCGCGCTCGTGCTGCTGCCCCGTACCACCTACAAGATCAGCACCTCGCTGACGAGGGCGACCGGCGCGGTCTACCGGGCGGCGTGGCGGCAGTGGCTCTACACCGTCGAGGTCGTGGTGCTCTGCTCGGTGGGGGCGCACGTGGCCGGAGTGGACGGGGTGGCCGTCGGCGCGGCGCTGGCGATCATGGCGCACTTCCTCGTGATGCTGCACTT
Source organism: uncultured Actinomycetota bacterium (assembly GCA_963750095.1). Classification (GTDB taxonomy): domain Bacteria; phylum Actinomycetota; class Actinomycetes; order Mycobacteriales; family Pseudonocardiaceae; genus Pseudonocardia. The sequence continues at coordinate 586,616 of CAVVPJ010000005.1, forward strand.
CTCCGCGCGTGTCTCGGCCGGACTCATGGGCGCCACGCTGCGGATGTACGCCAAGCACCTCCCGGCGCTGGCCGCGACGGCGGCGGCGGCCGTCGGCACCGCGACGGCGGTGCGTCCGCTCGGTTCCGACCTGCTCACCCTCGCCGCGGGCGCGGCGGCGGCCCTGCTCGCCGCCTGCGCGGTCCTCGCGGTGCTGCGCGGGTGGTTCCGCGCCGAGCTGGGCGTGGTGCGCCACCTCCGCCGGTGAGGCTCAGCGCCCTGGGGGCGCCAGCCGGTAGACCGCGTCCGCGTCGTCGTCGGTGACGTACACCGCGCCGTCCGGGCCCGCGACGGCCGCGACCGGCCGCCCCCACCGGTCGCCTTCGTCGTCCTGGAACCCGCCGACGAGCGTGCGCTGCGGCCCCAGGGTGCCGTTCTCCCAGGGGAAGTACGAGACCTCCGGCGCCCGCGGCGGTGTGCGGTTCCACGACCCGTGGATGCCGACGAGCGCGCCGTTGTCGTACGGCGCGGGAAGCCCCTTGGTGAAGCTCAGCCCCAACGGAGCGGAGTGCGCGCCGATGCCCTGCTCGATCCGGGGCAGCGTCGAACAGTCGAGCTTCGTGCCGCCCGCGTTGGTCTGGATGTCGTTGACGAACGGCGGGCTCGTGTAGTTGTACGCCGTGCCCGCCAGGCCCGCCCGGACGTCGGGGTCGGGGTTGCAGAAGGGCCAGCCCAGGTCACGGCCCGCGGTGAGCTTGGCCAGCTCCTCGGCCGGGTGGTCGTTGACGTACTCCTCGATGACCTCGCCCATCGAGGACTCCGGGGTGTCGCCGTAGCGCGCGTCGAAGGGGTAGGCGATGTTGTCGCGGTTGTTCACCGCCGTCCACACGGAGCCGTCGGACGCGACCGCGAGGCCCGTGCCGTTGCGGACCCCTCTGGCGAACACCTCCGGCGCGCCGCCGCCCGGTGGGATGCGCATGATCGTGGCGCGCTGCGGGGTGGCGCCGCGGTCGTCCTCGGAGACGTTGCCGCTGGAGCCGATCGAGAAGTACAGCGCGTGGTCCGGCCCGACGGCCACGCTCTTGAGCGCGTGCGCGTAGGCGCCGCCCAGCTCCGGGGTCTTCTCGTCCGGCAGGCCGTCGACCACGAGGCGCGGGCCGGTCGCCGCGCCCGCCGCGTAGGTGTAGGCCTGGATGCGGTCGCTCTCGGCGACGTACAGCGCGGTGCCGTCGAAGGCGAGGCCGTGCGGCTGGGTGAGGCCCTCGAGGAGGACGGTCGAGGTGGCGGTCCCGGAGCCGTCGGGGACCAGCCGCAGCACCTGACCGTCCCCGGGCTGCGACACGAGCAGCGCGCCGTCGGGTGTCCACGCCGCCAGGCGCGCGTTCGGTACGGCGGCCCACAGCGAGATCGACCACCCGGCGGGGATGAGCACCTCCCGCGCGGTGGTGAACGCGCCGCGGCGCAGGGTGTCGGGCACCCGCAGCGTCGCCGGTCGCAGGTCCTGGCCTGCCGCGGCGGCGGAGGTCGCCGCCGTCGCGGCAGCCGCCGCTGACGGCGTCGGCGCGGCCGGGGGAGTGGCGCCGCAGGCCGTCGTGAGGCCGACGATCGCGGTCGCGGCCACGAACGCCGCCCGTCGGCCGGTGGGGGAGCGCATGCCCCCATCATGGCGAACGCGGCGCCTGTGGGTGACGCGCGGTATTACTGGTGGGAGGAACATCGAGCACGAGGAGCTGTGGTGGCGACGCACCTGACGGTCACGGGTACCGAGACGCTGACCCCCCGCCTGCGGCGGGCGTGGTTCGCCAGCGACGACCTCTCGGCGTTCGCGTCGAGCACCGACACCGACCGGTACGTCAAGCTCGTGTTCCCGAAGGAAGGCGTCACCTACCCGGAGCCGCTGGACATGCGGGCCCTGCGTGACGTGCTGCCCCCCGAGGACCTCCCCGCCGTCCGGACCTACACGGCGCTGTTCCCCGACGTCGAGGCGGGCACGATGGCGATCGACTTCGTCGTGCACGGCGACGAAGGCGTCGCAGGCCCGTGGGCGCAGAAGGCCGCGCCGGGGGACCGGCTGATGGTCAACGGCCCCGGCGGCGCCTACCGGCCCGACCCGACCGCCGACTGGCACCTGCTGGTCGGCGACGAGTCGGCGCTGCCCGCGATCACCGCGGCGCTGGGCGACCTGGCCGAGGACGCGGTCGTCCGCGTGGTGGCCCTCGTCGACGGCCCCGGGTACGAGGTCGACCTCCCCGTCCCCGCCAAGGGCGAGGTCACCTACCTCCACCGCGCCGCGGACGGCGACGTGGTGCGGGCGCTGCGGGCGATGGACTGGCTCCCCGGCCGCGTGCACGTCTTCGCCCACGGCGAGGCGCAGGAGATCATGCACGGCGTCCGGCCGTACCTGTTCCGCGAGCGTGGCCTGCCCCGCGACCAGGTGTCGATCTCCGGTTACTGGCGGCGCGGCCGTTCGGAGGAGGGCTTCCGGGACTGGAAGTCCGAGCTCGCGCGCCGGGAGGCGGGCGACAAGGGTTGAGGCATGGCTCGCGGCCGCGGACCTGCGAGTGCACGTCGTGAGGTGGCAGGCCATGCGGCGTCTGGTCGACGGTGACGGTGTTGCCGAGGGCTTCGAGTTGGCGGATCAGCCAGCGCTTGCGGGCTTCGGGGGCCGTGGCCGCGGGTGAAGTGCTCGGCGCCGAGGTCCTGGTAGTCGCAGTCGCGGGCCGGCAGGTGCCGGGCGATGACCAGGATGCCCGACGGCGAACACCGTGCGGGTCTGGCCCTTGGTGCCGAAGGTGCGCAACAGATGTCGGTACTGCGCTGCGCTCCGCCCGCCCGCAGCGGCGTTACCGCCGGACTCGTGGTTGCCCGGGCACATCGCGGGGCCATGAAGGTCTGCGACGTGTGATCGGCACCGAAACTGTCGGCCCGAGGCGCTATCATCGAATCTATGTTCGACATTGTTGATCTGGTTCGTCCGGTGGGGTGGCAGCCCGCGCCGGGCGGGATCACGCTGTCGTTCTGGCGCCACGGCCGCCCCCACCCCGGCCCGGATCGAGCGCATGCTCTCCTGTCCTCCCGGTGCGGGTCACGACCGGGTCGAACGCATCGGGGCCTGGGAGAAGGTCATCGCGTGGGCGCAGGCCCGGCAGTGCGCCGAGATCGCCTCCTTCGTCGACGACACCGCCGCGATGGCCGCGGCCGAGCCGCGCGGGTTCACCGTGCAGGACGCCATCGCCTCCGCCGAGGCGGAGATCGCGTTGATCCTGCACACCACCACCCGCACCGCGGCAGGGCGCGCCGAGGACGCTCGCCAGTTGGCCCACCGCTTCCCCGCCACCAGGGCGGCGCTGCTGGACGGGCGCATCACCCTGGCGCAGGCCCGCGCGATCCTTGACACCGGAGTCGACCTCGACGACCCGCAGGCCCTCCTGCTGGAAGACGCCGTGCTGGGGCGGGCCGGGCGGCAAACCCTCGGCCAGCTTCGTGAGTCCCTGCGCCGTGCCGTGCTGCGGATCGACCCCGCCGCCGCGCAGCGTCGACACGCGCGGAAGCGTCGGGAGCGGAAGGTGGTGCTCTACCCCGAACGCGACGGCATGGCCACCCTGGCCGCGACGTTGCCCGCGGCCGAGGCGGTCGGGGTGTACGCGGTGCTGGACCAGCACGCCCGCGCCTGCCACCACGAGCCCCCCGCCGAAGACGGGGCGCGGCGCTCGATGGACGCCCGCCGCGCCGACACCCTCGTCGACCTCATCCTCGGCGAGACCGGGTTCCGCAGCACCGGCGCCGCCCAGGTCGCGAGCCACGCTCGCAGCAGCTCGGATGCCGCCGCGGATGCCGCGGATGCCGCGGATGCCGCGGATGCCGCGGATGCCGCGGACGCCGCGGACGCCGCGACGCCGCCGACGCCGCGGATGCCGCGGATGCGATCGACATCGCCGGAGCCGCGAACGCCGCCACTGAGACCGCCTGCGCCGATGCCGCCTGCGCCGATGCCGCTTGCGCCGATGCCGCCTGCGCCGGTGCCGCGATGGTCGACATCGCCGCGGGCATGCCCGACGGCAACCGCGACCGCCTCGCCTGGGCCCGCTGGCTGGCCACCCCGCATCGACCCCCGACCCCCACCGGCAGACAACCCGAACCCGAGCCGCCCGACCCGCGACGGCTTCCCGGCCTCGCCCCACCACACCAACCCGGCACCACCCAGGTGCACGTGCAGATCCGGGTGACCGTCCCCCTCGCCGTCCTGACCGGACACTCCGAGGCGCCTGCCGAGCTCGCAGGCTACGGACCCATCCCGGCATCGACAGCGCGGGAGCTGGCCGCCGACGCCGACAGCACCTGGCAGCGCCTGATCACCGACCCGGTCACCGGCGTGCTGCTCGACCACGGCACCACCCGCTACCGACCTCCCACCGCCCTGCGCGAGCACGTGATCGCCCGACACCAGACCTGCCAGTTCCCCGGCTGCCGCACCCCCGCCCACCGCTGCGACCTGGACCACAACGTGCCCTACGACCCTGACACGGGTACGGGGCCGACCAGCGCGGCCAACCTCGGGCCCAAGTGCCGCCCGCACCACCGGCTCAAGGGTCTGCCCGGCTGGGAGGTGCGCCAGTACCCGGACGGCGCCATCGTCTGGCACACCCCCAGCGGGCACACCTACACCGTCGAACCCCCACCCCTCGGCCCCGTCACCCCGCCCCCACCCGCACCACCCACCGACGACAGCGAGCCCGCACCCTTCTGACCTGGACTCAAGGCGGGTGTCACGACGCGATCTTGCGCTTGATCGTCGTCGGTCGTGGCGGAGGACGCGCGCCTCACCGAGTGCGCCCGAAGCCGCTGTCGCCTGCCCTGACCGTCAACTGTCGGACGCACGGGCTCGCGGGATGCAGCTCGGATCACCCAGGAGTCGTCGTCCCCGATGCCGAGAGCTGGCGGCGCAGCTTGTACTTCAGCACCTTCCCGCCGACGGTGGCGGGCAGCTCGTCGGTGACGACGACCCGCTTCGGCGTCTCGTAGCCCGCGAGCCGCCCGCGGCAGAACGCGATCAGCGCGTCCTCGTCGACCATCTGGCCGTCGGCGGGCACGACCACCGCGGTGACGGCCTCGCCCCACTTCTCGTCCGGCACCCCGACGACGGCGGCGCGGCCCACCGAGGGGTGCTGGTAGAGCACCGACTCGACCCGGATGCTGGAGACGTTCTCGCCGCCGGACTTCACCACGTCCTTGTAGCGGTCGACCATCACCCGCAGGCCGTCCTCGCCGTAGGCGCACATGTCCCCGGAGTGGAACCATCCGTCGCGCAACGCCTCCCGCGTCGCGGCCTCGTCGCGGTAGTAGCCGGAGAACATCGCGGGGGAGCGGTACACCGCCTCGCCCAGGGCGCCGGGCCGGTCCCACAGAGGCTCGCCGAGCTCGTCGGCGACGGTCGAGCCGAGGAGCGGCGCCGGGATGCCCACGTAGTTGGTCTGCGGCGCGGTGCGGCGGTGCAGCTCGGGCCAGCGGCCCGGCCAGAAGCGGTGGCAGGCGATCGCCTCGGTCTGTCCGAAGATCCCGACGAGCTCCAGGCGCCCTCCGCAGAGCGCGGTGAGCCGGTCGGCGAGCGCGGGGTCGATCGCCGCCCAGCCGAAGGTGATCACTTCGACGCTGCCGAGGTCGTAGCGGTCGGGATGCGCCTCCACCTCCCGGACAAGGTCGGACAGGAACTGCGGCGCGCCCGCCCAGAGGGCCGTGGCCCGTTCGCGGGTGATCGCGGCGGCCACGGCGGCACTCTGCGGCCTGCGGCCGAGCACCATGCTGCCGCCCGCGAGGAACGTCGAGAGCATGAACACGTGGTCGCCGATGTGGTAGATCATCGGCAGGAACGCGCACATCCGCAGGTCCGACTCGCGCGGAAGGCCGCGGGTGTAGGACAGCGCGTGCCCGGCCGCCGCGTGGTACGAGTAGCTGTGAGAGATCATCACCGCCTTGGGCATCGACGTCGTGCCGGAGGTGGGGAGCACCTCCCAGATGTCGTCGCCGTGGATGCGGACCTCGGGCTCCGCCGCGTCGGCCGCGGTGACGGCGTGGTGGAACTCCGGCACCCCCTCCGGTCCGGGCCTGTCCCCGCGGACGGTCGCGAGCGGCCGCACGCCCGCGGCGGCCAGCACCGGTCCGCGCGTGCCCCAGAGGTCGGCGTCGACGACGGCGACCCGCGCGCCGGTCAGGCGGAGCACGTGGTCGGTCATGTCGTCGGCCATCATCGGGTTGACGGGCACGGCGACGAGCCCGGCCTTCGCCACCGCGAACTTCGTCAGGCAGGCCTCGACCGAGTTCTCACACAGCATCGCGACCCGGTCGCCGCGCTCCAGCCCGTGCCCGAGGAGGAAGTTCGCCAGCCGGTTGGCGAGCTCGTCGGCCCGGCGGTAGGTGACGGTCGCGTACCGGGGGTCGGCCACGGCGTCGGGCGCGGCGAGGATGGCGACCTTGTCCGGCTCGCTCCAGGTGAGGCGCTCCAGGATGTCGCCCACCGCGACGCGGTTCCACCGCTCGTCGTTGCGCCGTCCGTACAGCCGCTCGACATCGAAGGTGGACGGTTCGGCCACGATGACGCACCTTCCGCGCTGAAGGGACCGGATAGCGGGAGGCTAGTGATTCCCGGTTAACTACGTCCATGCCTGACGCCGTGCTCTACGAGCTACGCGACCAGGTCGCCTGGCTCACGATCGACCGGCCCGAGGCACGCAACGCGCTGAACAAGGCGGTACGCGACGGCCTGCGTGCCGCGTTCGAGCGGTTCAACGCCGACGACACCGCCGCCGCCGCCGTGCTGACCGGAGCGGGGGACAAGGCGTTCTGTGCGGGCGGCGACCTCAAGGAGATGGCCGACACCGCCCTGAAGGTGCCGCCGCGGGACTTCGTCGTCCACCTGGGCCGCACGCTGAAGGTGGACAAGCCGGTGATCGCCGCCGTCAACGGTGTCGCCTACGCGGGCGGGTTCCTGCTCGCCCAGCAGGTGGACCTCGTCGTCGCCGCCGAGCACGCGCGGTTCGCGATCACCGAGGCCAAGGTCGGCCGCGGCTCGCCGTGGGCTGCGCCGCTGCCGTGGCTGATTCCGCCGCGCGTGGCGCTGGAGCTGCTGATGACCGGCGACCCGATCTCCGCGCAGCGCGCCTACGAGCTGGGCCTGGTCAACAAGGTGGTGCCCGCCGCCGACCTCGTCGCCGAGACGCAGCGGCTCGCCACGACGATCGCCGGGAACGCCCCGCTGTCGGTGCGGGCCGCGAAGGCGCTGGTGTACGCGTCGGCCGAGATGGGCTGGTCGGCGGCGCTCGACACCGGTGACCGGATCTACGAGAAGGTCTACCTCTCCGAGGACGGCCAAGAGGGGCCGCGCGCGTTCGCGGAGAAGCGCAAGCCGGTGTGGCGGGGCCGCTGAACGGGGCCGGGCCGGGTGCGGTCAGCCGCGGGAGCGGCCGGCAGCGCCAGCTCCATGGTCACGATCCTGTCCGCCGACCGGTGCCGCGGCGCCGGCCGAGCAGCGATGAGTTGCCTGCCTGACGCCGGTCTTCCCGAGATGAGCGAACGCGTGGTCGTCGTCGACGGGATCCGGCTGTGCCTCGAGCCGTTCGGCGCGCCGTCCGACCCGGCGATGCTGCTGATCGGCGGCATGTCCGCCTCCATGGACTGGTGGGACGTCGCCTTCTGCGAACGGCTCTCGGCCGAGGGGCGCTACGTGGTCCGCTACGACCACCGCGACACCGGCCGGTCGTCGACCTGCCCCGCTGGCGCGCCGGACTACACCGGCGCCGACCTCGAGCTCGACGCGCTGCGGGTGCTCGACGCGCTCGGGATCGACCGCGCCCATCTGGTCGGGATGTCCATGGGCGGCGCGATCGCCCAAGGGCTGGCGGCCCGGCATCCGGAGCGGGTGCGCACCGTCACCCTCGTCGCGACGACGGCGGCGGGCGCACGCCTCGACAGCACCCCGCTGCCGCGGGCCGCGCCCCGGCTCGTGGCAAGGTTCGCCGGGCCCGGACCAGGCCTCGCGGGGGACGACCGCGACGCCGTCGTCGCGCGGCTGGTCGAGGACGAGCGCGCGTTCGCGGGCCCGCTCGAGTTCGACGAGGCCCGGGCGCGGAGGGTGGTTCGACGTGCGGTGGACCGCGCCGCCGACATCGGGAGCAGGACCAACCACGGGATCCTCCCGGACGGCCCGGCCGCTCCGTTCCGGCTCGCCGACATCGCCGTGCCCACGCTGGTGCTGCACGGCACCGACGACCCGCTGTTCCCCTACCCGCACGGCGAGGCGCTGGCCGCGGAGATACCGGGCGCTGTGCTGTTGCCGCTGCCCGGGATGGGCCACGAGCTGCCGCCACCCGCGCTGTACGACCTCGTCGTCGGTGCGATCACCCGGCACACGGCGGGCCCGGACGCCACCCGCGCCTGACCGCGGCCCGGCCCGCGCGCTCCTAGCGCTTGCGGCCGACGCCGCCGGACTCGGAGACGTCCGGCGCCTTGCCGAGCATCGTCGGCTCCGGGCGCCACATGTGGATCGGCACCACGCCCGGCTCGACCAGCTCCAGCCCCTCGTAGTACCCGGCGATCTGCTCGTGGGTGCGGGCGTTGTAGGGCACCCCACCGCTGTCGGCGTACTTCTCGATCGCCGCGAGGTACTCCGGGCTGGCGTCGGTGCCGTCGCTCTCCACGAGGTAGCTGCCCGCGGGCAGGCCCGCGAGCAGCCGCCCGACGATCGAGCGGGCCTCGTCGTAGTCCGCGACGTGGCCGAGCACCCCGATCATCAGCAGGGCGATCGGCTTGCCGAAGTCCAGCGTCTTGGCCGCCTCCTCGAGGATCGCCCCGGGATCGTGCATGTCGGCGTCGATGTAGCTGGTGACGCCCTCGGGGGAGCTGGTGAGCAGCGCGCGGGCGTGGGTCAGCACGAGGGGGTCGTTGTCGACGTAGACGATCCGGGCCTCCGGCGCCTCGTGCTGGGCCACCTCGTGGGTGTTGTTGGCGGTCGGCAGGCCGGTGCCGACGTCGAGGAACTGCCGCACCCCGGCCTCGTTCACGAGGTGGCGGACCGCGCGGGCGAGGAACTGCCTGCATGCCCGCGCCTTGTCCAGCTGCTGGGGGTAGACCTCGAGGAACTCGTCACCCGCTTCGCGGTCGGCATGGAAGTTGTCCTTGCCGCCCAGCCAGTAGTTCCAGATGCGCGCCGAGTGCGGCACCGTGACGTCGAAGTCGCGCAGGGCCTGGCCACCCTCGTTCGTGCCGCCCATGGAAAGCCCCTGCCTGTCACGTCGTCCGCTGCCGTCGTGACCTTAGTACCCCCGCCCGCCGATCCTGATCAACTGCGTTCGGGCGGGTACTGTGAGGGTCCCGACGACCCCGGGAGGCCGCGGCGCCATGCTCAGTGACCCCACCCCGCGTCCACCCCGAAGCTACGACCCCGGCGTCGCGCCCGAACGCGACGACGACGGCGTCGTGCACGTCTACGACTACCCGACGATCCGCGCGCTGCTGCGCGACGCGAACCGGGTGACCTCCGACGTCACCGAGATGCTGACGCCCGAGAACCGCGAGCAGGTGCATCCGGTGAGCGCCTTCGTCTGGGCGACCGACCGGAGGACGATCAGCGGGTGCCCGGGGCGGCACGGCATGCTGCGCACCGCGATGGCCCCGTGGTTCACCGCCTCGGAGGCCGCCGCCCGCCAGTGCGCGGCGCGGGCGACCGCCGGGCGCCTCCTCGCGGAGACCGCCGACCGCCCCTTCGACGTGCACAACGACTACGCGATGCCGCTGGTCGTGGCGTACATGTCCGACTGGCTGGGCATCCTGCCGTCGGACGTGACCTTCGCGATCGACGACCAGGTGGCCGCGGGCGAGTTCTTCGACGACTGGCCGGTGATGACCACCGTCGGGATCGACGACCACTACCGCGCCTTGATGGCGCGCCCCGGGCTGCGCGGCGTCGCCGCGGCGGCCAGGGACATGGCCGCCGCCTGCATGATCGGCGAGCGGGAGGCGTGGGGGATCGTCTACTCGATCTCGGTCAGCTCCATCGCCACGGCCGCGACGATCGCGCTGGCGATCGGGCTCAGCGTCGAGCACCGGCTGTGGCACCGCATGGTCGACGTCGCGGACGCGCGCGCGGCCGTCGAGGAAGGCGTCCGGCTCGGCAACCCGTTCCCGCAGGCCAGCCGTTTCGCCCGCGAGCCGTTCAGGCTCGGCGAGGTCGACGTCGCGCCGGGCGACCAGGTGCTCATGTGGCTGACCGCGGCCAACCGCGACGTCCCCGGCCCGCACCGTGAGCCGCTCGACCGGTTCGACCCGTGGCGGGACAACGCCCAGCACCTGGGCTGGGGCTCGGGCTACCACCTCTGCGCGGGGGTGCACCACGCGCGGGCGCTGGCCGCCACCGCCGTCACCGCAGCGGCCGAGCGGTACCCGGAGCTCGGCATCGCGGCACCGTGGAAGCGGTTCGTCGGGATCGACGACGGGTACACGGCCGCTCCGGTCGTCCCCGTCGGCGCCGGATGAGGACGCAGGCGCCGCCGGAATCACCCGATTGGGTCACTGGGGGGCCGGTAGGGTCCCGCTCACGCCGCCTTCTACCGCCATCCGGGGTAATTGCGGCGAACCGCCCGGTCCCGGTGTCGATGCCGCCACTGGGAACCGGCGTACGCCCGATAGGGTCTCGGTGCGCTGCGTTCGGTAAGGGGTCGACGCGGCCTTAACCCATTCAGTCACTCGGTTGCCGGACGGAACTTCAGGAGGACACGGCTATGGGTGTTGATCCGGGGCGGGGAGTGATGGGCAGGCACGCAGAGGTCCCTGAGCACGGGTTTGAGCGATCGGGGTTCGAGCGCAACGGGGTCGACCGCATCGCCGACGACGAGCGCACGTCGACGCCCGGCACGTTCTTCGTCGTCTTCGTCGGCGGCTCCGTCGGCCTCGGCGCCATCGCGTTCGGATGGGTCGGGATGTCGTTCGGGCTCGGGCTCTGGGCCACGATCTCGGCGATCGCCGTCGGCACGATCGTCGGCCAGATCCTGCTGGTGCCGCTGATCCTCATCGGGTCGAAGACCGCCACGAACAACGCGACGTCCTCCGGCGCGACGTTCGGGGTGCGCGGCCGCCTCGTCGGCAGCTTCATCGGGCTTCTGGCCAGCCTGTTCTCGGTGGCCCTCACCGTCTGGACCAGTGGCTCCGCCGGTGTCGGCGTGGCGGGCAGGCTGCTCGGGATGCCGGACAACCCCGCCACCGAGGGCGTGGCCTACGCCCTGGTCGCGGCCGTGTCGGCGGCGGTGGCGATCTGGGGCTTCCGCTGGCTGGTGCGCGCCACGGCGATCGTCTGCGTCCTCGGCGGCCTGGTGATGATCCTCATGGTGGTCGCCTTCGCGGGCTCGATCAAGTGGGACTACGCGGGCGGCGAGCCGCTGCTCGGCTCGTTCTGGCCGACCTGGCTCCTGGTGGCGACGACCGTCGGGGTCTCGGGCTCGCTGCTCGTGGCGACCATCCTCGGCGACTGGACCCGCTACATCCGCTCCGACCTGCACCCGCCGCGGCGCCTGGCGTGGATCGGCTCGGCGGGCGTCTTCCTGGGCTTCGTGGTGCCCGCGGCCGTCGGCGCCATCGTCACCACCGCCGTCGCCGACCCGACGGCGCAGTTCACCGTGAGCGTGGCCAACGAGTCGCCGCTCTGGTACGCGGTCCTGCTGCTCCCGTTCGCCGTCTTCGGCGGGGTCGGGCTGGTCGCCCAGTCGCTCTACAGCGCGGGCCTCGACCTCGAGGTGGTGGTCGTCCGGCTCACCCGCGCGCAGGCGACGGTCATCATCGCCGTGGTCGGCGTCGTGCTCGTGTACCTCGGCCTGCTCGCGCCGACCGTCCAGGCGGCGATCGCCGCGGGCTTCCTGGTGATCGCCGAGCTCGCCGCGCCGTGGGCCGTGATCGTCGGGATCGGATACCTGCGCACCGGCGGCGAGTACCACGCCGACGACCTCCAGGTGTTCAACCGAGGCCTCACCGGCGGCCGGTACTGGTACAGCAGCGGCTGGAGCTGGCAGGCGACGGTGGCCTGGGCGGTCGGCTCGGTCGTCGGGCTGCTGATGATCCAGACCCAGCTCTTCATGGGCCCGCTCGCGGGCGTCGCGGGCGGGGTCGACGTCAGCCTCGTCGCAGGCTGTGTGGTGGCTGGGATCCTCTACCTCGCCACGACGGCGGGCAGCCGCGCACAGGCCTGACCGCCCTTCTCACCGAGCGGAGCCTGCGGAGCGAGTATCAGCGCTTTCACCTCGATTTTTCCGCGCGCGGCGTAGTGTTCGAGAAATGCGACCGGTCGAGGCCGCGTCGCCGGTTGGGGAGCCGGAGGCATCGCAGGGGGACCGGTCCCGTCGGCGCAGGCGGCGTGTTCTGCTGATCTGCGCCGTCGCCGTCGTCGCGATCCTCTCCCTCGGCTTCTGGCTGCTCCGGCCGAGCGGTCCGCCGCCGATCACCGCGGCCGACGTCGACCAGGCGGTGCAGCGCGGCCTCCAGCAGGCCCAGGAGCAGCAGGCCAACACGCCACCGGACGCCACCACGGCCGATCGCACGATCACGCCCTCGCTCGTCACGGTCACTTCGCAGCGCCCCGACCCGGCGGCGGGCGGGGGCGACATCGACACCCGGCTCGGCAGCGGCGTCGTCATCAACGCCGGGGGAGCGGTGCTCACGGCGTTGCACGTCGTCGACGGCGCCACCCAGATCCAGCTCGCGTTCGCCGACGGCACCACGACGACGGCGCAGGTCGCGGCGAGCAAGCCGGAGAGCGACATCGCGGTGCTCGCCCCACACCGGCTGCCCGAGGTCGTCGTGCCCGCGGTGATGGCGGGGCCGCCGCCGGTCGGGGACGCGGTGTTCGCCGTCGGCAACCCGCTGGGCCTCGCGCACAGCCTCACCGCGGGGGTGGTGTCGGCCACCGACCGCAGCATCCAGACCGCGCGCGGCACCACGCTGTCCGGGCTCATCCAGTTCGACGCGGCCGTCAACCCCGGCAACAGCGGAGGTCCGCTGCTCAACCGGGCCGGGCAGGTCGTCGGGATCGTCACCGCGCTGGCCAACCCGGCCCAGCAGGACTTCTTCGTCGGCATCGGCTTCGCCGTCCCGATCGCCACCGCGGGCGGCGCGGCAGGTGGCCCCCAACAGTGACCTGACCCCGATCCGGCGACCCGGGAGGAACCATGGAACACCACACCGAAGCGCTTCCTCTCGAGCCGACTCTTTACCAGGTCAAGAAGACCATCGTCGGCCAGGACGGGCTGCTGGAGCGGATGCTCGTCGCGCTGCTGGCCAGGGGCCACCTGCTCGTCGAAGGCGTGCCGGGCCTCGCGAAGACGATGGCCGTCAAGACCCTCGCCCAGGCCATCGGCGGGCAGTTCCAGCGGATCCAGTTCACCTCCGACCTGGTGCCTGCCGACGTCGTCGGCACCCGCATCTACAACCAGCGCGACGGCGAGTTCCAGGTCTCGTTCGGGCCCGTCTTCACCAACCTGCTGCTCGCCGACGAGATCAACCGCGCCCCGGCGAAGGTGCAGAGCGCGCTGCTGGAGGTGATGCAGGAGCGGCAGGTGACGATCGCCAGGCAGACCTTCCCCGCGCCCGACCCGTTCCTGGTGATGGCCACGCAGAACCCGATCGAGTCCGAGGGCACCTACCCGCTGCCGGAGGCGCAGCTCGACCGGTTCATGTTCAAGGTGCTCGTCGGGTACCCGACCGCGACACAGGAGTACGTCGTGGTCGAGCGGATGATCTCGACGCCGGAGCGGCCGGAGCCGGTGATCGACACTCCTACGCTGCTGGAGTTCCAGCGCGCGGCCGACGCCGTCTACGTCGACCCGCAGATCATCGAGTACGCCGTCCGGCTCGCCACCGCCACCCGCGACCTCGCCGCGGCGGGGCATGCCGAGCTGGCCCGCTACGTCTCCTTCGGCGCCAGCCCCCGCGCGTCGATCAACATGGTGCTCGGCGCCAAGGCGCTCGCCTTCCTGCGCGGCCGCGACTACGCCCTGCCTGCGGACGTCCGCGAGCTGGCCAAGGACGTGCTGCGGCACCGCATCGTCCTGTCCTACGAGGCGCTCGCCGACGACGTCTCGGCCGACGCGCTGCTCGACCCGCTCCTGGCCGCCGTCGCGCTGCCCCAGGTCGAGCCGGGCGTGCCCGCGACACGCAAGTCATGATCGACACAGGTGCCCTGACGCCCGAGCGCGTCCTGCGCAGGCTCGAGTGGCGCGTCCTGCGCCGTCTCGACGGGCGGCTGCAGGGCGACTACCGCACGGTGTTCCGCGGCACCGGTGTCGACGTGGCCGACCTGCGCGAGTACCAGTTCGGCGACGACCTGCGCCACATCGACTGGAACGTCACCGCGCGCACCGACGTCACGCACGTGCGGGAGTACCTCGAGGACCGCGAGGTGACGGCCTGGCTGCTGCTGGACACGTCGGCCTCGATGGAGTTCGGGCCCGTCGAGCGGCGCAAGCACCTCGTCCTCACCGAGGTCGCGGCCACGGTCGCGCAGCTGCTGTCCCGCGGCGGTAACCGGGTGGGCGCGCTGCTCTTCGACACGGGCGTGCGCGAGTCGATCCCGCCGGGCAACGGCCGCAACCACGTGCTGCGCATCCTCGCCCGGCTGCTCGCCGCGCCCCGGGACCCCGCGCCGGGCACCACCGACCTGGGGGTGGCGCTGCGGGCCGCGCTCGGGATCCTGCGGCGCCGCTCGCTCCTCGTGATCGTCTCGGACTTCCTCAGCGTTCCCGGCTGGCAGGGGCTGGCGGGCCAGCTCGCGGCCCGCCACGACGTCGTGCCGATCCAGGTGGTGGACCGGCGCGAGTTCGAGCTCCCCGCCGCCGGGATGATCTACGTGGAGGACGCCGAGACCGGCGAGGTGATCTTCGTCGACACCGACGACCCCGGCTTCCAGCGACGCCTCCGCGCCCAGGCCGACGAACGCCAGGCCACCCTCGTGGCGGACCTGCGGTCGGCCGGGCTCGACCTGCACACGGTGTCCACCGACGAGGACCTGGTGCGGGCGATGTTCCGGATCGCGCAGCTGCGCAGGCGGCGCCCATGAAGGAAACCTCGGGGCTGGCCTTCGCCTGGCCATGGATGCTGCTCGCCCTCGTCGGCGTCCCGCTCGTCGTGCTCTGGTACCGCAGGCTGGTGCGCGACCGGGCGGCCCGGCGGGCGCAGCTGGCCGCGCTCGGCCTGGTCGCCCCCCGCGTTCTGACGGACGGGTGGCGGCGCCACCTGCCGCCCGCGTTGCTGCTGCTCGCGCTGGTCGTGCTGGTGACGGGCCTGGCCCGGCCGGAAGCGACCGTGCCGCAGCCCCGCCGCGAGGGCACCGTGATCCTCGCCCTCGACGTCTCGGCCAGCATGGCGGCCAAGGACATCGCGCCGGACCGGATCGACGCCGCCAAGGCCGCGGCACGCACGTTCGTGCAACGCCAGCCCACCAGCGTGCGGGTGGGGGTGGTGGCGTTCAGCGGGAGCGGGCTGGTCACCCAGGAGCCGACCACCGACAAGGCGAGCGTGCTCGCCGCCATCGACCGGCTCACCCCCCAGGGCGGCACCGCGCTCGCGGGTGGCCTGCAGACCGCGCTCACCGCGATCGTGGGCAAGCCCGTGCTCGTCCAGGCGCCCAGCGACCCGCTCGAGCCGCGCGGGCAGGACCTCGGCTACCACGGCTCGGCCGCGGTCGTCCTGCTCTCCGACGGCGAGAACACCTCCGGGCCGGACCCGCTCGACGTCGCCGACATCGCCTCGGGAGCCGGGGTGAAGGTCTACCCGATCGGGCTGGGGAAGGCGGAGGGCACGATCCTCGAGATCGACGGGTTCCAGGTCGCGACCCGCCTCGACGCGCCGCTTCTGCAGGAGATCGCGGCGCGCACCGACGGCCGGTACTTCGCCGCGGCCGACGAGCAGGCGCTGGCGTCGGTCTACGACGCGATCGACCTGTCCTGGACGGTGGCCGACGAGCACGTCGAGCTCACCGCGCTCTTCGCGGGGGTCGCCGCGCTGCTGCTGCTGGCGGGCGTCGGCCTGTCGTTCCTGTGGTTCGGGAGGGCGGTGTAGCGATGGGTGTCCAGTGGCCGTGGGTCCTGCTGTCCCTGCTCGTCGTGCCGCTGCTGGTCGCCGCGTACGTGTGGCAGATGCGCCGCAGGCGCAGGCAGGCCGTGCGACACTCCAGCGTCGCGCTGATCCGGGCGGCGGCGCCCGCGCGGTCGGCGTGGCGGCGGCACCTGCCGTTCGCGTTGGTGCTCGGGGCGCTGGCGATGCTCGGCGTGGCGGCCGCGCGCCCGCACGTCAGCACCGACGTGCCGATCTACGACTCGACGATCATCCTGGCGCTCGACGTGTCGGGCTCCATGTGCTCCACCGACGTGGTGCCCAACCGGCTCACCGCGGCCGAGGCGGCCGTGCGCGACTTCGTGCGGAACCAGGACGCCGACACCCGCATCGGGCTGGTCGTGTTCTCCGGGTTCGCCCAGGTCACCGTGGCGCCGACGACCGAGCGCGACGCCCTGCTGCGCAGCCTCGAGGCGCTCACCACCGGCCGGGGCACCGCGATCGGCGCCGCCGTCCTCAAGTCCGTCGACGCGATCTCCGAGATCGACCCGAGCGTGTCGCCGTCCGACCCGACCGGCGGCCCGCCGCGCGCCCGCGCGCCCGGCACGTACGCGCCCGAGATCGTCGTGCTGCTCACCGACGGCGCCAACACCACGGGCGTGGAGCCGGTCGAGGCCGCCCGCACGGCCGCGGCCCGCGGTGTGCGCGTCTACCCGATCGGCTTCGGCACGGCCAACCCCGCGGCGATGGTCTGCACCGCCGCGCAGCTCGGCGGCAGCGGCTTCGGCGGCTATGGCGGCCGTCCCTCCGCGGGCGGGATCATGGTCGGCGGCGGGGGCGGGCGCAACTTCCTCGTCGCCGACGAGTCCACGCTGCGCCAGGTGGCCACGGTCACCGGCGGCGAGTACTTCGCCGCGGGCGACGCCGACCGGCTGCAGGACGTCCTCAAGGACCTGCCCCGCACGGTCGCGACGCAGAAGCAGGACGTGGAGGTGAGCGTCGCGCCGGTGGCCGTCGCCGTGGCGCTGCTCATGGCGGGACTCTGGGCGGCCGCGCGGTGGACGGCGTTCCCGAGCTGAGCGGCTAACGCACGGCGCCCCGCGGCCCGTCACCACGGTGATCGGTCCGAGTCTGCCGCTGCCGGTGATCAAAGCCCGGAAGCGGCGCGATCGCCGCGATCGGCGGTGTCGGAATCCCGGACCCGCCGCGTCGAATCGCGGGACTCACCGTCGGACGGCGCGAACCGCCGTCCACCGCGGCGGGGCTAGGGTGGCGCCGAAGGCCCTGGATTCGTCGTAAGGAGCGTCACGTGGGTGTCAGCCTCGCCAAAGGCGGCAACGTCAGCCTCACCAAGGAGGCCCCGGGTCTCACGAGCGTGCTCGTCGGGCTCGGCTGGGACGTGCGCACCACGACCGGTGCGGACTACGACCTCGACGCTTCGGCGATCATGCTCAACGCCGGGGGCAAGGTCATCTCCGACCAGCACTTCGTGTTCTTCAACAACCTGGTCAGCCCGGACGGCACGGTGGAGCACACCGGCGACAACCTCACCGGCGAGGGCGAGGGCGACGATGAGATCCTCAAGGTGAACCTGGCGGCCATGTCCCCCGACGTGGAGCGCATCGTGTTCCCGGTCAGCATCTACGACGCCGACGCGCGCAGGCAGAGCTTCGGACAGGTCGACAACGCCTACATCCGCGTCGTCAACGCCGACAACGACGCCGAGCTGACGCGGTTCGACCTCACCGAGGACGCGTCGACCGAGACGGCGATGGTCTTCGGCGAGCTCTACCGGCGGCAGGGCGAGTGGAAGTTCCGCGCCGTCGGGCAGGGCTACGCGTCGGGCCTGCGGGGGATCGCGCTGGACTACGGCGTCAACGTCTGAGTCACCGCTTGCGCCGGACCGTCTCGACCACGGCGGCCATGTCCTCCCGGTCGTGGCCCGTCGCGGCCGCGTCGGCGAACAGCGCGTTCAACGCCGTCATGAGCCGGTCGTCGGTGCCCGCCGCGCGCAGCGCGTCGCCGATCAGCGCGCTGTCCTTCAGCGCGCCGTCGAGGGCGAACGCGGGCGGATACGTCCCGGCGATCATGGCGCGCCCCTTGAGCTGCATGTAGGGGCTGTCCAGCGCGCCGCCCGCGATCGCGTCGAGGAACAGCTGCGGGTTCAGGCCCAGGTCGCGCGCCAAGGCGATGCTCTGCGCGGTGCCCGCGACCACCGACAGCACCCACGCGTTGGCCACCAGCTTGAGCCGCTGCGCCGCACCGGGCTCCTCGCCGACCCAGACCGTGCGGGCGCCGATCGCGTCGAACACGGGGGCGACCGTGTCGCGCAGCCCGCTCGCGCCCGCGGCCAGCACGGTGAGCTTCCCCTCCTCGGCGGGCTGGCGGGTGCCGAGCACCGGAGCGTCGACGAACCCGACGCCATGCTCGCCCGCGAGCTCGGCCAGCTGGGCGGTGCCGTCCAGGCCGACGGTGCTCGTCTGCGCCCAGACCGCGCCGTCGGCCAGCACGCCGAGCGCCTCGCGCATCACCTCGGCGACCGAGGCGGCGTCGAACAGCATGGTGAGCACGACGGCCGCGTCCCGCGCGGCGTCCGCGGGCTTCTCGGCGACCGTGATCCCCTCCGCGGCCAGCGGCAGGGCCTTCTCGGCGTTCCGGTTCCACGCCGTCACGTCCATGCCCGCCCGCGCCAGGCTGCGTGCCATGCCCGCGCCCATCAGGCCGGTGCCGAGCACGCCCACCTTCACGGCGCTCACCAGATCCGCACCCGGTGCTCAGGGGCGGTGTAGAGCGCGTCGCCGGGGTGCACGTCGAACGCTTCGTAGAACGTGTCGAGGTTGGTGGCCACGGCGTTGCAGCGCAGGTCGGGCGGGCTGTGCGGGTCGATCGTCAGCCTGCGGATCGCCTCGGCCTCGCGGGTGACGATGCGCCAGATCTGGGCCCAGCCGAAAAACACCCGCTGCATGCCGGTGAGGCCGTCGATCTCCGGGGCCTCCGCGTCACCGAGCGCGATCTTGTACGCCTTGAGCGCGATCGTGAGCCCGCCGAGGTCGCCGATGTTCTCGCCGACGGTCAGCGCGCCGTTGACCTTGTGGTCGGGCAGGCCCGCCGGGGAGAGCGCCGAGTACTGGTCGATCAGCGCCTGCGCACGCCGGTCGAACTCGGCCCGGTCGGTGGCGTCCCACCAGTCGGTCATCGTGCCGTCGCCGTCGTACTTGCTGCCCTGGTCGTCGAAGCCGTGGCCGATCTCGTGGCCGATCACCGCCCCGATGCCGCCGTAGTTCGCCGCGTCGTCAGCGTCGGGGTCGAAGAACGGGGGCTGCAGGATCGCCGCCGGGAAGACGATCTCGTTCATGCGCGGGTGGTAGTAGGCGTTGACCGTCTGCGGGGTCATGAACCACTCGGCGCGGTCGACCGGCTTGCCGATCTTGCAGAGCTCGCGGTCGGTGAGCCACGCGCCCGCGCGCAGGACGTTGCCCAGCAGGTCGTCCGGGCGGACCTGCAGGGCCGAGTAGTCCTCCCACTTGTCCGGGTAGCCGATCTTGGGGGCGAACTTGCCGAGCTTCGTCAGCGCCCGCTCGCGGGTGGCCGGGCCCATCCAGTCCAGCGTCGAGATGCTCTGCCGGTAGGCCTCGACGAGGTTGGCGACGAGCGTGATCATCCGCTCCTTCGACGACGCCGGGAAGTGCCGTTCGACGTACAGGCGCCCGACGGCCTCGCCGACGCAGGCTTCCACGAGCGCGACGCCGCGCTTCCACCGGTCCTTGATCTGCGGGGTGCCCGAGAGCGTGCGGCCGTAGAAGTCGAAGTCCTGCTGCACCACGGCGTCGTTCAGGTAGTCGGCGCAGGCCGAGGCGGTGCGCAGCGCGAGCCACGCCTGCCATTGGGCGAGCGGGCGCTGCGCCCACATCGTCGCCGCGGCCTCGACGAAGCTCGGCTGGCGCACCACGACCTCGGCGAACGCGTCCTCGGGTGCGCCGAGGCCGTCGAGCCAGGCGTCCCACTCGAACGCGGGCGCCCGTTCCCGCAGGGCCGCGGCCGTCATGAGGGTGTAGGTCTTCTCGGCGTCGCGGCTGCTCACCCGGTCCCACGACACCGCGGCCAGCGCCGTCTCCAGCTCCATGACGTCGGCGGCGAGCCGCGCGGGGTCGGGCAGGCCGACCAGTTCGGCCAGCCGTTCCAGATGGGCGAGGTAGGCCGTGCGGATCGCGGCGTAGGACTCTTCGCGGTAGCACGACTCGTCCGGCAGCCCCAGCCCCGACTGGGACAGGTGCACCAGGTAGCGGGTCGGGTCCTTCGCGTCGGTCGAGACGAAGGAGCTGACCAGCGACGCGCGGCCCTCGCGCTGGCGACGGCCGAGCACGGCGGCGAGCGCGGCCCGGTCGGGCGCCGCGGCGATCTCGTCCAGCAGCGGCCGCAGCGGCGTGACGCCCAGCGCCTCCACCCGCTCGACGTCCATGAACGAGGCGTAGATGTCGGCGATGCGGCGCGCGTCGGGGTCGTCGGAGGCGGCGCTGTCGGCCGCGCTCTCGACGATCGCGTGCACGTCGACCTCGGCCCGGTCGCGCAGCATGACGAACGTGCCGTCCTGTGCCCGGTCGTCCGGGATCACGTGCGTGGCCAGCCACTGGCCGTTGACGTGCGTGAACAGGTCGTCCTGCGGGCGGGTGTCCGCGTCGACCCACGAGAGGTCGATGCCGGTGCGCGTCGGATGCGCCGAAATGGTCACGGCTCCATCCTGCCTGGGGGCGTGGAGGTCGGCCAGGCGGCCGCCCGCGGGTACGGGTTTCGCCAAACGCGCCCGCGGAAGGGGGTCGCCGTCCTAGCGTGCCGCCCATGACGGGACCGGACTACCAGGTGTCGCCCGCCGCGCTCGACGAGACCGCGGCGGGCATCGAGGCGGTGCTCGACGGGCTGCGGGCGCTCGGGCCGGTCGGGAGCGCGGAGGAGGGGCACGGGGTCGTCCGGCTGGCGTCGATGCCGGGCGATGTCGGGCACGCGGCGCTGTCCACGGCCTTCGTCGCGTTCTGCAACCGGTGGGAGTGGGGCGTGCGCGACGCCGTGCGGACCGGCCGGGACATGGCCGACGAGCTGCGGGCCGCCGCCGCGTCCTACGGGCACGCGGACGAGGCGGGCGAGGATCTGCTCGCGCGGGTGGCGTACGACCTCCTGGGCGATCCGGGCGCGGCGGGCGACACGTGGGCGGACGTGGCGGCGTCGGGGGTGCCGGACTGGCGGATGCCAGACTGGTCGGAGCTGGCAGGCCGCTGGGCGGACACCGGGCGCGCCGCCGTCGACAACTCCCTTCCGGAGCTGGTCGAGCGGGCCGCGGACGGCGTCGGCCCGCTCGACCGGGCGCTCGACGACCTCCGACCGATCGTGCAGTGAGATGGGCGCCGAGCCGGAGCTGGGGGTGAGCGAGGACCCGCGTGAGCTGGTGCGCGGCGACCCCGCCGCGGTGCGGACCACCGTCGACCACCTCGCGGGTCTCGCGGCGGGAGCCGCGGCCACCGCGGAGGGGCTGCGCGGCACCGAGGTGGCCGCGTGGACGGGCGCGGCGGCCGACGCGTTCCGGGCGCGCTTCGCCGACGAGCCGGTCCGGTGGTCGCGTGCGGCCGAGGCGTTCCGGAGCGCGGCGCAGGCGTGGGAGCGGTTCGGGGCCGCGCTGGCGGCAGCGCAGTCGCAGGCGGAGCGGGCGGTGGCGATGTTCCGCTCCGGCGCCGCGGCCGCGGAGCGGGCGTACGCCGACTTCACCCTGTTGGTGGACCGCTATCTCGCGCGGCTGGTCATGGGGCGGCAGCCCGGCCCGGCGCCGCTCCTCGCCGACACCGGGGCCGCCGAGATCCAGGCCGCCCGCGCGCTGCTGGCCGATGCCCGCGCCCGGCGCGACGCGGCCGGGCGCGAGGCGGCTCGGGCGGTCGCCGTCGCGGCCGCGCTGTCGCCCGACCCGCCGACGGGCTGGGACCTGCGTGCGGCCGCGGTCGCCGACTGGGTCGGGGCGAACGGCACCGAGCTCGCGCATGCGGCGCAGGGCCTCGGCGAGGGCGTCGAGGGGCTCGTGCGGTTCGCCAGGACACTCAACCCCACCGATCCCTACGCCCTCTACCACCCGGCTCGCTTCGTGGAGAACGCCTCGGCGGGGCTGGCGGGCGCCGTGGACACGCTGACCCACCCGCTGCGCCTGGTGACGGGCGTCGTCGGGCCGGGCTGGGGCTCGGACCCGGCGCGGGCGTTCGGCCGCCTCGTCCCGACGGTCCTCGCGGGCGTGGCGGGTGGGCGGTCCGCCTTCGGCGCGGCCGGGGACGTGGGCGCGTCGACGGAGGCGCGGTCGGCGCTGGGCGCGGCGGCCCCGCCGCCGGTCGCTCCGGGCAGGGGCGTGCGGCCGCCCGCGCTCTTGGCCGACCCGCGCCCGACCGCCCGGCCCTTCATGCCTGCGCACGGTCCGGGCGGCACCGACGTCGTCCCGCACCTCGCGTCCGACCACGGCGGCCCCACCGCGGGCGCGCCGGTCCCTGCCGCCCCCGCCTGCGGCCCGTCCACCGATTCACCACGGCCCACATCCGGCCCCGGCAACCCCGCCGCGGGCCGCGGGCGGGGACGCGATGGTCGAGGCGGACAAGGCCGTGGCGGAGCGCCTCGCCGGGATCGCCCGCGGCCTGCAGGCGCGGCCGGAACGGCTGGCGCCCCAGGACGTCGCACCGCCCGCGACCCCGACCGTCCCGGCGGCCGGGCGAGCGGCGCCCGACCCGGTCGCGCGGCCGCCCGCGCCGCCGCGGCGCGACGGCCATCACGATCCCGAGCGCGCCCGACGCTCCCGGCTCACCAGGGCCGACAAGGACTTCGCCAGCCCGCTGAACAGCCAGGGCACCCGCAAGTCGCACCTGGACGAGCGCGGCGACCTGGTTCCCGCCAACCCGGAGGGCGCCACCTCGGTCGTCGACCACATCGTCGGACGCCGCTCTCCGCGCAAGGGCGACAGCCCGTACTCCTCGTTCACCGGCCCGAGCGTCCGTGCCGAGGTCGACTTCGGCGGTCAGGTCATCGAGGTCGACGTCGTCCGGCTCCAGGCCGACATCGAGGCGGGTCGCGTGCGGGGCGTCGAGATCCTGCCGCCGCATCGCGTGCAGGCGGCGATCCAGGCCGACGCCGACCGCCTCGCCGGTCGCCCCGTCGACCTCTACGTGCGCAAGGGGCATGCCGCCCGGGCCGCCCGGTCCTATGGTCTGGACGCCGAGGCGACGGCGGTCCTGCGGCAGCGCATGATCGATATGGCCAACGCGCAGCGCCACCACGAGTGGATGATCCGCGGCGTCGTGCCCGGCCGGTACATCGTGGGCCCACGTCGCGGAGGAGACCATGGCTGACCCGCACACCCGCGAGCTGCTCTACACCGATCTCGACGGGTCCCCGCTGGAGAGCCCGGACGCGCTCGTCGGCCGCGGTCTGGACGACGGACGCCACCTGGGCCGGGTGCCAGGGCTGGCCGCGCTGGCCGACGACCCGACGGCGGAACCGCGCGAACGGCTCTCCGCCTGCCTCGTGCTCACGAGCTGGGGCGAGGCGGCGGGCTACCGCGCCGTCGCCGCGGCAGCGCGCGCCGCGCGGTCGGGCCAGCCCCCGCCGTGGCACGGCCTGTCCCGCGACCGCTTCCGTTCCGCCGACGACACGTTCGGGCTGCTCGCCGCGCAGGTCGGGCTGAGCGATGCGATGGCCGAGCGCAAGGGCACCGAGGCGGCGCGGCTCGACGCTCTTCGCGCACTGGTCGGCATCGCCGACCGGGAGGGCTTCGGCGACCAGCTCGGAGCGGCGGTCGCGACGGGCCCGGCGGCCGCCGTCGCCGCCGACGTCGTCGCCGCGGCACGCCGGGGGCTGCGGCGGCTGGACGAGCGCCCCTGGCCCCGGTTCGACCTGCCGTGCCAGATCGTGGACATCCTCGAGCCGCTGGTCGAGGTCGACGAGCCGACCGCCGTCGCGCTGGCCGAGGAGGTGGTACGCCGCGACCCGGACCCGCACACGCTGGGCTTCGTCGCCTTCCTCGTCGCCGCGGGCACCACGACCGCCGCGGCCGCGCTCGCCGAGCGCATCGTGGCGCTCGGCGGGCCCTCCGTCGGCGCCCGCCTGGCCGAGGCACGCGCACGCCACGACGGGGGAGACGTCAGGTGACGTGCAGGCGGTAGTCGCCGATGCCCTCGTCGAAGTCCATCGCGAGCAGGCCGCGCGTGCGTGCGGCCTTCACGAACGAGAGGAAGGTGTTGAACCCGTAGCGTTTCTCGCTGAACTCCGGCTCGCGCTTGCGCAGCTGGGTCTTCAGCCCGGACAGCTGCGGAGTGCCCAGCTGTCGGACGACGTCGACCAGCAGCGCGAACGCGTCGTCGTCGGCCGCGTCGTCCTCGGGGAAGGCGACCTCGGGGTCGCCCTGCGCGCTGCCGCGCCGGAGGGTCACGACGCCGCGGCCCTCCAACATGCGCAGAAGCTCGCCGAACCCGCGGAACCCGTGGTCGGCCTCGTCGAAGGTGGGGTCCTTGCGCAGGATCGCCCGCTTGAGCCGGGACGCGAGCACCGGCCCGTCCGTGTGCCGCGCCAGGCCCGCGAGCGTCGTGGTGACCAGCGGCGCGACGTCCTGGTCGCCCACCTCCTCGGCCGTCGCGGGGACGGCCACCGACACGGCCTCCGCCGGTGACTTCTCGACGCCGGGCAGCCGGTCGTAGAACAGGAACTCGTCGCAGGCGGGCGGCAGCAGCCGCGAGGTGGACGACTGCACCCCGATGCCGATCACCCGCTTGTCGAGCTCGCGGAGCTTGTGCACGAGCGGGGTGAAGTCCGAGTCGCCGGTGCCGATCGCGAAGGTCGTGATGAAGCTGCGCTCGAACGCGAGCTCGATGGCGTCGACGGCCATCTTGATGTCGGCGGCGTTCTTGCGGCTCCCGCCCATCCGCTGCGGGATCTCGATCAGCTCGACCTGCGCGCGGGCGAGCAGCCGCCGGTCCTCGTCGAAGAAGGACCAGTCGGCGTAGGCCCTGCGCGCGACCACGCGCCCGCGCTCGGCCAGCGCGTCGGCGATCGGCCCGAAGTCGAACGGGCTGACGCCCAGACCCTCGCGGGCGCCGATCGCGAGGTTCTCGTAGTCGAGGAACAGCGCGATGCGCTCGTCGTCGGAGATCACGGTGGCCAGCGTGGCACAGCTCAGGTGTCGACACGGAACAGCACATCGATGTTCACTTCCGGCGACAGCTCCTGGTAGGACAGGACCGGCACGTCGGGCAGCGCGTCGCGGGTCAACTTCCAGACGCTGTGCCGGGTCGCCGATGTGGTGAGGATGGGCACAGGGTGCTTGGTCGCGACGACGGACAACTCCTGCGCGATCCGGTCCAGGACCTCGTCCACCTCCGCGTCGCTCAGGGCGTCCTCGCGGATGCGACGTTCCAGGGTGCGGTCAAGCAGTCCGACACTCATGCGCCACTTCGCCAGGTACAGACCCATTGTCTCCGTCGAGGAGTCGTCGAAGTCGAGCACCTGCTCGCTGTGCGCGCTCGTGTTCAGCGGCTTCAGCCCCGCGCGCACGCATTCGGCCCATACCGGGGCGGGCAGGTCGGGCAGCACGTCGTGCGTCCACGCGACGCCCACCGCAGCGGGCACGAAGACGATGTAGTCCGTGTCGAGGTGCGGCGACAGCGTGCGGTTGACCGCCAGCATCGACTCGCACAACAGCCGGGGGTGGTGCAGCGGCACGCTGCCGTCGGCCAGGATCCGCAGGACGTCGGTGAGCAGGACGATGGGGAAGCGTTCCCGCATTGTGCGCGCCACCCAGGGTCGATGCAGTTCCACCGTGTCAAGCAACCGGACGGCATCGCGTTCACCGACGAGGCGGGCCGCGAGGCGACGCAGCACGCCGCGGGCGGTGTGGGCGCCGCGGCGGTCGTCGCCGTCGGGATCGAGCGGCGGGCTCAGCACCTCGTCGACCACCAGCCGCGGCCCGTTCTCGGACAGCGGCCGCTCGGCGGGAACGTCGAGCAGCAGCCCGAACCGGTCCGCGAGCCAGTCGAGGTGGGAAGCTGCAAACGGTCCGAGTGAGGCAACGGTCGCCGGTGCGGCGCCCGCAGGCCGACGCTCAACCAGGTGGAAGAACAACGGCCACGCGACCGCGTGCGCCAGCGCGTCCGGTGCCGTCGGCCAAGGGGCGCGGGTGAGTCGTAGCGCGACCCCGTCGACCTGGATGCCCTTCGGCGCCCGCACCACCTCGATCACGGCGGACGGCGAGGTCGGCCCGAGAGCGGCGCGCAGGGCGTCCGCGGCCACCGCGTCGATGTCGGGCGCACCGATGCGGACGTGGCGTACCGCGGTCACCACACCCCGTCCTCGATCGCGATCGTGCCCAGCACCCGTTCGCGCCTCCGGTCGTCGATCTCGGGGTCGGCGACGACGGCCAGGTGGGGGAACTCCAGTTCGACCAGGCACCGGACGTGGACCCGGAGACCCGGCTCCGACACGAGCAGCGCCACCTGCCCCGGTTCGGGTCCGAGGGCCGCGACCGCCGAGCGCAACGCGGCCAGCAGCTGCTTGGTGAGCTCGGGATCGATCACGAGCACGGGCTCGCCGCCGACGTCGTGCACCTTCCGGCCGATCTCCGCCTCCGTCCCGGGCGTCAGACGAAGGTAGCCGCAGCTCCAGCCTGCGCCCGGCAGCGCAAAGCGGAGCTCCTCGGTCCGGCGGATCCTGTCACCGATGCTCACCAGGGATCGGCCTGCGTCCAGCCCCTCGCGCACTTGGTCGACGATGGTCGGGACGGACCGCACCGGCACCCGTTCGACGAGCAGCCCCCGGATCACCGAGACCAACGGGGTCAGAAGGCTCTGTGCGGCCTCCTCGGCTTCGTCGGCTGACAGGTGGATGTGCAGCAGGTCGGCCACGTCCTGGTGGGAGAGGAACTCGCCGAGCCGCATCTCCAGCACGGCCTGCACGTGCAGCGAGAGCACGAAGAGCGGAGGGAGGTGGCTGATGCCTGCCTCTTGCAGCTTCTCAAGGTGACGGTCGGCCACCCACGCCGCCGGGCGCCCGTTGCGGGGGTTGACGGTGGCGTCGAAGGGGATGTCGGCGGCGCGCAGGAGGTCGCGCTGGTCGTGCACGAAACGGGCGTCCAACGGCAGCCGCATGCCCGCCACGGGCACGCGGTCGACCGACACGACGTAGGTCCGCTCGGGCAGCGTCGCGTCGACGTGCTGGCTGATCGGCGGCAGGGCCACGCCGTAGTCCTGCCACAGCTGCCAGCGGGCGCTCTGCAGCTGCCGTACCAGTGGGGTGCCGCTCTGGTCGCGGGCGAGGGCGTCGTGGAGGTCGGGCGCGAGGGCGAGGGAGATCTCCCCGACGTCGTCGCTCGTGCGGCTGCGCAGCTCGACGGAAAGCCATCGCCGGTCGGCGACCCCGCGCGACTGCGGGATGAAGGCGAACGGGGCCGGGACCGCGTCGGTGTCGACCGTCCGGCGTGTCCCGGCAGCGAAGTGCTCGACGCCCGCCGCGAAGTCGCCCTCCTCGCAAAGCATCCGCGCCAGCTCCACGTGGATGAGGGTGCTGACGTCACCCTCGCCGAGGCCGTGGGCGTCGAGGACGGCGAGGGCGTCGCGCATCGCGGGGACGGCCACCCCGACATCGTCGTAGCGGTGGTGCTGGGCAAGTCGGTACAGCAGCGCCGCGGCCAGCACGGGCTCGGCGGTGCCGGGCGCGTCGACGGCGGGTCGGACGTGGGTGTGGAGCTCCTCGCGCTCGGCCACCGAGAGGGGGTGGCTGAACCCGGCATCGAGCAGGCGCAGCACGGCGCCCCCCCAGTACGCCTGCGTGTCGGCGTCCATCCGGGCCCGGGTGATCACTTGCACGAGCCGGTGCAGCGACAGAGCATCGTCCTCCACGCGCACCAGGGAGTAGCGACGCAGCTCGGCCAGCGCGTCGTCGAACGCGAGCTCGTCCTCGACGGCGGCACGCAACGGGTCGGGAAGGTATGCCGCCAGCGTGCCGAACAGCGACCGGGAGATGCGGTCCGGCGACAGCCAGGCGACGCAGCGCAGCAGCGCCACCGCGGTGGGCTCCACCTCCTCCAGGGCCTGGAAGGACAGCTCCCACGTGCTCGCGACGGTGGCGGGGTAGTCCAGCACATCGCCGCGACGCAGCACCGCCGCCAGCTTGTCCTTCAGCAACGCCTGGTACTGCGGCAGCGTCCGACCGGTCCGCTCACAGAAGGCGCAGGCCTGCTCCAGCGCCAGCGGCAGCCCGCCGAGCGTGCGGGCGACTGCGCGCGCCGCGGACGTGTCGCCACTGTCGAGACGCGCGCAGACGAAGGCCGCCGCGTCGGCGACGGACAGCGCAGTCAGCTCGTCGGCGACTGCGGTGCCACCCCATCCCGCGTCGCGCGACGTCACGATCACGTGGCCGCGCCCCAGCCGGGGCCGGTACTCGGCCACCGCACCGGCTCCGGGGGCGTTGTCGAACACGATGAGCCAGTTGTCGTGGACGTCCAGCCAGTCGCGCACGGCGCGGATCCGGTCCCGCTGGTCCGGCGCCCGCGCGACGTCTAGTCCCAACGCCGCGGCGAGGTCGGCGTAGTCCGCGGCCAGGGTCGTCGGATCCTCCGCACGCAGCCAGAAGATCAGTCGGTAGTCCTCGACGTGGCGGTAGGCGTACTCCAGCGCCGTCTGGGTCTTGCCGATGCCACCCAGGCCGGTCAGCGCGGCGACGCGGGTCGACGCGGGGTCGTTCAGCCGCCGGTGCAGCGCCGTCAGCTCCGCGTCGCGCCCGGTGAAGTGCGTGTTACGCGCGAACGGCACGTGAAAGGCGCGCGGCTCCACGGCGGCCGGGACGGGCAGGTTCAGCCTGTACTCGGCGAGCGCCGTCTTGAGCTCCGCGCGGAAGCCTGCGAGGTCCGGACCCTCCGACTCGAAGAAGGTTGCGGCCTGGCCCAGCCCGCTGCGGAAGTCCGTGATCCACGCCCGCCCCTCGTCGGTGGGCTCCCACCGGTTGCCGGGCCATGTGTCTCGGGCGAGGAAGACGAGGACCGGGACGTCGCGTTCGCGGGCGTGGTCCAGCTCGATCGCGGTGATCGACCGCACGCCGTCACCGCCTGCGTCGACCCCGGGCACCCAGCCGCGTCGAAACGCCACCAGCAGCACGACGAGGTCGCAGGAGGCCAACTCCTCCCGGCACATCGCCACCGTGGGGCGGGTGTCGGCGCCGCCGTGCTCGTTGAGCAGCACCGGATGGCACTTGGCGTCGAGCGCGACGTCGCGGGCCGCCAGCCGCCAGGCGCGGAGGTCCTCGGCGGTGGAGGAGATGAAGACGCGCGGGGTCGCCATCCGTCACCGGCCGCCAGCCGACCGCGAAGCGCGCACCGGCTGATTGTGGTGCAGGAGCCGCATTTCGGGAGTATCGGGCGTAACAGTTGTCGTCCAGCGAATCGGGCGTGTGCAGGTGCAAACCGTTGTGCCCCGTGCGGAACCGGCGTCCGCCGGGCACCGTCAGTTGCGGCATGACGACCGACATCACCCTCCCGCCCCTGCGCAACCTCGGCCCCCTCCGCCTCAGCCGCGATCCCCTGGCGGGCCATCCCGCCTACGCCAGCCTGCTGGCCGAGGCGGCGCGCACCGGCTCGTGCCCGGTCTGGATCGGTGACCCGGACCGCATGCTCGTGCCCGACGACCTGCACGCCGCCGTGGCGGCCATCGGGGGCGCCGATCCCGAGGCCTTCATGGCCGACCGCTGGACCCAGAACTGCCCGTTCTGTGGATGCCGCGACCCCTTCGACGAGTTCCCCGGGCTGCTGCCCGCGCTTCCGCCCGCGGAGGACCCCGTGGCGGCCGCCGCCCGGATGGCGGAGGGAACCGCGCGGGCCTACCTGGCGATCGTCCCGGTGTCCCGCCCCGCCGACACGGTCGCCGCCCTCGGTTGGACGGGAGCGTGCAACTACAGCGAGGACCTCGCCGGGTTGAGCGCGGTGCTGCGCAGCTGGGAGGACCGCTTCGGGGCGCTGCTCGTCCGGATGGACGCGAGCACGCTGTGGGTCTCCGTCGCCTCCCCGCCACGCGACGACGACGAGTGCAGGCGCATCGCCGCCGAGCACTTCACGTTCTGCCGCGACGTCGACTGGGAGGATCCGCGGCCATTGCGGAACTACGCCGCGACGTTGCGCGGCAACCCGACCTGGCGGTTCTGGTGGGACTGAGCGGCGGCGTCCTACGGCCGGTTGTCGTTGCCGCGGGTGAGGGCGTCGAGGCGGGACTGCAGGTCGTCCAGCCGGGCCTGGAGCAGCGCCATCTCGGCGTGCAGGAGGGCGACCTGACCCGCGCCGGTGAGGTCGGCGTCGATGGGCGCCGCCTCGCCGCTGATCGTCACGCCGTGGCCTGCCAGCCGGGCGAACGCCTGCAGCTCCAACCGGGGTCGGGCGCCGACGCACGCCAGGCAGGTGGGCAGCAGCTGGCGCCAGCCGGTGCTCCCGGCGCCGGTGTCGACGAGCACGGTGGCGGGTTGGCCGCAGTCGCACCGGCTCACGTGCACGGAGCGCACGCGCTGCCGGGAGTAGCGCAGCCCGCGTTCGTAGCGGCGGTAGCGGCCCGAGGCGGCCACCTCGAGCAGCACCGCGTTGCGGTGCTCCGGCTCGCAGGCCAGGTCGCGCGCGGCGGCGATCTCGTGGAAGCAGTAGAAGCCGCAGTCACACCACTTCGACGGGCTGGCGTGCCTGCTGCCCTGCACGCAGATGGCGTCGTCGACCGCGAGGTAGACGTGCCCGCGCCCGACGGTGACGCCGCTGAAGCCCGCCCGGCTGCCGTCCGCGGACAGCATCGGATGGGCCAGCTTGAAGCCTGCCAGCGGCTGTTCGGAGTGCTCAGGCCCGCGGCGGGCGGACCGCCACGCCATCGGTCAGGCCCGCACCGGCTCGGAGACGCTCTCGACCTCGACGCGGGGTTCGTCCGACGCCTCGACCACGGGCGGCGAGACGGACTCGTCGGCCTCCGGGTCCGCGGCGTATCCCTCGGCGAGCTTTCGACCCAGCTGCATGAGTGCCTCCCGCGAGTGGTGTCTCGGCGTGCACCAAGGGTGACTCGCTGCGGCGCTCCTGTCCAGCGCGGACGCGATCAGATCGCGGCGGCCCGCAACGCGGCGTGGCGGGCCTTGACGGCGGTGTCCTTGTTCACGGGGTCGTGCGCCTCGTCCGGACGAGCACCGCCCGACACGGCGATCTTGTTCATCGTGGTGGCCATGCGCAGGAGGTGGGCGATCCGGGCTTCCGCGGCGTCCACCGGCAGCTGAGGGCCGTCGGCCAGTGCGACGATGCGGTCGGCCCAGATCGCCTCGGTGTGCAGGCCCGCGGCGGCCAGCACGGCATGCAGCCGCCGTCGAAGCGCGCGGGCGTCGAGGGTGAACCACTCGTCGAGCGCCGTCGCGTCGAGCGGGAAGAGCCGACCGTGCTGGCGCAGGTAGAGCAGTTCGAGCGCGTAGACGTGCCCGTGGGCGCAGTAGATGCAGCCGTTGCGGATCGAGACCACCGCGCAGGCCAGGTGGGCGCGGATCGCTCCGAGCACGGCCGTCGAGATCAGGTAGCGCGGCATGTTGACCACGAACCAGGCGACGGCCCGCAACGGACCCATGTGATCGACGGTCAGCGAGATGATGGCGGGCGGAAAGCCCCACATCACCCCGCAAAGGGCTTCCAGAGCCCCAACGGTGAGTCGCTTGCCGATCAAGGCCCGCTCCCCCTGTCACTCATGGTGACGGGTAGATTACTCGCCTGCCTGACCCTCTGGGCAGGCCGTCGGTCGTGCCGAGCGATGGCTGGACGGGCGTGCGCGCTCGACGGTTGCAGTGCGACCTGCCGCGCCTCGGGGTCGGAGGTCCGCGCTTCCGCACGTGCGACTGCACGGTCGCTCGGTGTAACCGTCGGTCCGTCTGCGCCCGTCCCCCTGTGCGGCGCGCGCTCACGGAGACCCCGCCGTTGCAGCGCCGCGGGCTCGGCCCTCGGCGGAACAGCGCGTGGCGCCGATAGCGTTGCCGCATGTCCGCGGACAGCACCGGCATCCACGTCGGCGACCGGGCCGAAGGCGAGCGGGTGGCACGGCTGCTCGGCCTCGTGCCCCTGCCGGACGAGGGCGGGCTGTTCCGCCGGACCTTCGCCGACGCGCACTCGTCGGCGATCTACTACCTCCTTCTCACACCGGACTTCTCTGCCCTGCACGCGCTGAACGCGACCGAGACTTACCACTGGTATGCGGGCTCGGCCCTGCACCTGCTCCTGCTGCATCCCGACGGACGCTCGGCGGAGCCCACGCTCGGGCCCGATCTCGACGCGGGCGAGCGCCCGCAGCTCGTCGTGCCTGCCGCAACGTGGCAGGGCTCGTCCCCGTCGGGCGCTTGGTCGCTGGTGGGCACGACGACCGCGCCGCCGTTCGAGTGGTCGGGCTTCCGCCTCGGCGCCCGCGCCGACCTCCTCCGCCGGTGGCCCTCGGCGCACGCCCGGATCACCGCACTGACCCGTCAGTGAGGCGGGAGCGCCGCGGCATGGCGCCCGATCCCGCCGCGCCCCCGCGGCGGCCCGGCGGGTGGTGCGCCAGGCCGCCGCGCGATCGACGTCAGGCCCCGGCGGGCGCCTGGTGCAGGGCGAACGGCGCACCGAACGGGTCGGCGACCACGGCCATGCGTCCGAACGGCGTGTCCTCGGCGGGCCGGAGGACCTGGCCGCCGAGCCGCTCCAGCGAGGCGATCGCGGTGTCGGCATCCGCGACGCCGAAGTACACCAGCCAGTACGACGGGGTGCCCTCCGGGTCGCCGAACAGGCCGCCGAGACCGCCGAGCGGGGGGCCGCCCTTGCCGAAGGTGCCGTAGACGGACAGCTCGAGGCCCGGGATCTCGTCGTAGGACCAGCCGAACACCTCGGTGTAGAACCTCCGGCCCGCCTCGACGTCGGTGAGCCGCGCGTCCTCCCAGGCGATGCCGCCCGGCTCGTTCACGATGCCCGCGCCGTTCATGCCCTGGGCCTGCCAGACGCCGAACGTGCCGCCCGTCGGGTCGGTCGCGATGCACATGCGGCCGTTGCCGGGGATGTCCATCGCGGGCACGACGATGCTGCCGCCGTGCTCCTCGACGAGCTTGGCGGTGGCGTCCACGTCGTCGCTGGCGATGTAGATCGTCCAGAACGACGGCTGACCCTCCGCCATCACCGGCCCGAGCCCGGCCGCGGCGTGGCCCCTGACCTGCGCGATGTGGTAGTGCCCCATCTCCTCTCCGCTGTCGACGAGCGACCAGCCGAGCACCTCCGAGTAGAACTCGACGGCCGTCGGCACGTCGGGCACCGAAAGGTCGGCCCAACACGGTGTGCCCGAGGGCCAAGGCGTGTCGCGGGTGGCCATGGGTTGCTCCTCTCTCGTACTGAGGGTGCCGAGCCTGCCACCGACCCCCGACAGTTTTCCGAGGGGGATCGGCGGGCGGCTATCGTCTCGCGGATGCCGGACCAGCCCGTCGGACGCGTCACCGGCACCGAGGACGCCACCCCGCTCCAGTTCTCCGTCGCCTTGGCTCAACAGCAGTACCTGCAGCTCGACGACGTCGTCACCACGGCCCGGTCCGTGCCCGGCATCGGGGAGGTGCGCACGTCCGGCGTGGTCACCCAGGTCGTCGCCCGGCACGAGGGCACGAACTACGGCTCGGACGTCTTCCTCGTCGCCGACGGGGTGCTGCCCGCGATGGTGCAGGAGATCGCCGAGGTCACCACCACCCGCGTGGAGCCGGAGTGCTACGTGCCGCCGACCCCGGGCGCCGAGGTGCGCAGGGCCACCGGAGAGGAGCGGGCCCAGGCGCTGTACTTCGACAAGATGAGCCGGAAGGTCCCGGTCGGGAAGGGCCGTGACGGTCACCCGATCTACCTCAACCTGGAGTTCCTCGACGGCACCCGCGGCGGTCACGTGTCGATCAGCGGGATCTCCGGCGTGGCGACGAAGACCAGCTTCGCGCTGTTCCTCCTGTACTCGCTGTTCCAGTCGGGGGTGCTGGGCAAGCGGTCGGTCAACGCGAAGGCGCTCGTGTTCAGCGTGAAGGGCGAGGACCTGCTGTTCCTCGACCACCGCAACGTCCACCTCGACGCGAACCTCGTCGCCGACTACGCCGAGCTGGGGCTGCCCGCCGCCGCGTTCGCCTCGGTGGGCTTCTACGCCCCACCGACCCCGGACGACCCGAGCGGGCGGCCGTTCGTCAGCGGCCGGACGAGCGGCGTCACCGCGTTCTGGTGGACGCTCGCCGAGTTCTGCGAGCGCGAGCTGCTGCCCTACGTCTTCGCCGACGCGGAGGACGAGCGCAACCAGTACCCGATGGTGATCCACACCGTGGCGGCGCGGCTGCGGCGGGAGGCGACCGCGGTCGGCGACGGCGCCGTCTCGGTCGAGGGGCAGATCCTGCGCACATACGACGCGCTCGTCGAGTTCGTCTCCGACCGGCTCACCGACGAGGACACCCGGCGCGACTGGGCGGGCCCGGTCACCGGCAGCGGCACGGTCAACGCGTTCCTGCGCAGGCTGCGGTCCTCGCTGAAGCCGCTGCGCGGCATCGTCCGCGGCGACCTGCCCGACACGCCCGCGCGGCGGGTCTCGACCCAGAGCAGGCAGGTGACGGTCGTCGACCTGCACAACCTCCCCGAACGCGCGCAGCGGTTCGTCGTCGGCGTCGTGCTGGCCGCGGAGACGGCGCGCAAGGAGGCGGCGGGCACGGGCGGGCTGCTCTTCACGATGATCGACGAGCTGAACAAGTACGCGCCGCGGGAAGGCAGCAGCCCGATCAAGGAGGTGCTGCTCGACATCGCCGAGCGCGGCCGCTCGCTGGGCATCATCCTCATCGGCGCGCAGCAGACGGCGTCGGAGGTGGAGCGGCGGATCGTGGCCAACTCGTCGGTCAAGGTCGTGGGTCGGTTGGACCCCGCCGAGGCGGGCCGACCCGAGTACGGGTTCCTCCCGTCGTCCCAGCGGGTGCGGGCGACGCTGGCCAAGCCGGGCACGATGTTCGTCGCGCAGCCGGAGATCCCGGTGCCGCTGGCGATCGAGTTCCCGTTCCCGGCGTGGGCGACGCGGCTGTCGGAGTCGGCGGGCGAGGCGCCCGCCGAGAACGGGAGCGCGCCGCGGGACCCGTTCGCCCGCATCGCCGGTGCCGCCGAGGACGACGACGCCCCCTTCTGACGCGCCACGCCGCGAGGCGTGCGGGGCCGCGCCGCGCCCTCGCTCTACGATGGCGACCCCATGCGGTTCCTGCACACCGCCGACTGGCACGTCGGCAAGACGCTCAAGGGACGCTCTCGGCTGGACGAGCAGGAGCAGGTGCTCCGCGAGATCGTCGGCATCGCGCGGGCCCACGAGGTGGACGCGGTGCTGGTCGCGGGCGACCTCTACGACACCGCCGCCCCGACGGCCGACGCCCAGAAGCTGGTCAACCGCACCCTGCTCGGGCTGGCGCGCGACGGCGTCCACGTGATCGCCATCGCGGGCAACCACGACCACGCCGCCACGATCGACGCCTACCGCGGCTTCGCGGAGGCCGCCGGGATCACGCTGGTCGGCACGGTGCGCACGGCCGACCGCGGCGGCGTCGTCGAGCTCACCGGCCGCTCGACGGGGGATCGCGCGACCGTGGCCGTGCTGCCGTTCCTCTCCACGCGCTACGCCGTGCGTGCGGCCGAGCTGGTGACCGGCACGCCCGCCGACCACACCAACGCCTACGACCGGGACCTGCGCGCGATCCTCAACGCGCTCACCGCGGGTTTCCGCGACGACGCGGTGAACCTCGTGATGGCGCACCTGACCGTCCTCGGCGGCACGTGGGGCGGCGGGGAGCGGGCCGCTCAGTCGATCTTCGAGTACGCCGTTCCCTCGGCGATCTTCCCGGTCGACGCGCACTACGTCGCGCTCGGCCACCTGCACCGGCGCCAGACGATGGCGGCGCCCTGCCCGGTGCACTACAGCGGCTCGCCGTTGGCCGTCGACTTCGGCGAGCAGGAGAACACCCCGGTCGTCTGCCTGGTCGAGGCCACCCCCGGCACGCCTGCCGTCGTGACCGACATCCCGATCCAGGCGGGACGGCGGCTGCGCACGTTGCGGGGGAGCGTCGCGGAACTGTCGGTGATGGGTGAGATGGTCGGCGACGACTTCCTCCGGGTCTGGGTACGGGAGCCCGCGCGGGCCGGTCTGCGCGAGGAGGTCGTGGCCCTGCTGCCCAACGCGTTGGAGGTGCGCATCGATCCCGAGTTCGCCGCGCCCGTCGCCGTCACGCGCCCGTCGCAGGAGCCGGGCCGCTCGGCGGTCGAGCTGTTCGGCGAGTACCTCGGCACGCGGGGAGTGGCCGATCCGCGGGTGGAGGAGCTGTTCCGCAGGCTGCACGAGCGGGTCACCGGCTGATGCGCCCCGTGCTGCTGGAGCTGGCCGGGTTCGGGTCCTTCCGCGAGCCCACCACGGTCGACTTCCGCGCGGCCGAGTACTTCGCGCTGGTCGGGCCCACCGGCTCGGGCAAGTCGACGGTGATCGACGCGATGACGTTCGCCCTGTACGGCTCGGTGCCGCGCTGGGACAACGCGCGCACGGTGGCGTTGGCGTTGGCGCCCACCATCGCGCGGGGCACGGTGCGGTTCGTGTTCGACGTCGCCGCGCCGCGGCCGGGACAAGTCGGACGCCGCGAGCGCTACGTCGTCGCGCGCGAGCTGCGGCGGGCCGCGAGCGGCGGCGTGTCGGTCCGCACGGCCCGCCTGGAGCGGCTGCGGGATCCCGAGGGCACCGGCGCGGTCGACGAGGAGACCGAGCCGGTCGCCGACGGTGCCGCGGCCACCACCAAGGCCGTCGAGGAGCTGCTGGGCCTGCCGTTCGGGGACTTCACCACCTGCGTCGTGCTGCCCCAGGGCGAGTTCGCGGAGTTCCTGCACACCGAGCCCCGGAAGCGCCAGGAGACGCTCGTGCGGCTCTTGGGGCTCGGCGTCTATGACGTGATCGCGAAAGAGGCCAACCTCGAGGCGCGCAGCCAGGAACAGCGCGCGCAGGTGTTGTCCGAGCAGCTCGGGGGCTACGACGACGACACGGTCGCCGCGGAGCAGGCCGCTGCGGAGCGGGTCGCCGAGCTGACGGCCCTGCGGTCGCGGGTCGAGTCGGCCGTGCCGCTGCTCACCGCGGCGACCGGCGAGCTGGCCGAGGTCGAGGCCTCGCTGACGCGGCTGGCGGCCGAGCGGTCGCGCCTGGCCGGGCTCACCGCGCCCGAGGGCTTGGACGGCCTCGCCGCGCAGCGGCGTTCCGCCGAGGAGGCCGTGACCTCCGCCCGGTCCGGCCTGGAGGCCGCTGAGGCCGCCGACACCGCCGCGCGGGAGGCGGTCGCCGCCGCGCCCCCGCGCGGTCCGCTGGAGGCGGCCCGGCGCCACCACGCGGAGCGCCGGGAGATCGCGGCCGAGCTGCCGGGCGCGCGTGAGCGCCACACCAAGGCCCGCGACGCCGATGCCGCCGCGGGGGCCGATGCCACCGCCGCGCGCACCGCGTCCGACGAGGCGCGCGGCGCACTGGGCGTCGCGGCGGCCGCGCTTGCCGAGGCGCGCGAGGCGGGCAGCCGGATCGCCGCGGAGCGGGACGCGTTCCGCGCGGTCGTCGGACCCGCCGGTCTCGACGCGCTGGACGAGCGTCGCTCGGCCGCCACCACGGCGGCCGAGCGCGCCGCGGCGGCGTTGACGGCGGCCGAGCGGCGCGACGCCGCCGCCCGCGCGGCGCTCGCGGGTGCCCCGGACCGCGCACCGCTGGAGCAGGCCCGCCGCGACCATCGTGACCTTGTCGACGCCCGTGCCGCGCACACCGCGGCCCGCGCCGCGGCGGACACGGCCGAGCGGGCGCTGGCGGCGGCGCGCGCCGACGTCGCGGCGGTGGCCGCGCACCTCGACCACGCGCGCGAGCGTCGCGCGGCGAGCCTGCGCGCCGACCTCGCCGCCGCCCTGCGGCCAGGGCTCGTCGCGGGCGAGGAGTGCCCGGTGTGCGCCCAGGCCGTCGCGGCGCTGCCCGAGCCGCTTCCCGACGGCGATCTCGCGGCCGCCGACGCCGCGCTCGCCGCCGCCGAGGCGACGCACGACGACGCCCGCCGCGCGGAGGCGCGGGCCTCCGCCGAGCACGCGAAGGCGCTGGCCGAGGCGGGCGCGGCGACCGCGGCGGTGGAGCGCCTGACGACGGCGCTCGCCGCGGTGGTTCTTCCCGACGGCCTGGCCTGGGCCGTCGCGCCCGACGCCGTCGAGGAGGGCGGCGCGGCGGAGCCCGCTCGGGTGCCGGGCCCTTCCGCCCGGGTGATCGCCGTCGTGGCGCAGAACCGGCCAGAAAGTGTCACTTCGTGCACCGAGACGACGATCACCGGTGCGGGCGAGGCCGCGCGCAGTGCTGAGGGCGCGATCCCGTCGGCCGAGGCGATCGAGGCCGCGCTCGCGCACCTCGACGGACTGGCCGGGGAGGCGCGGGCGGCGGACGAGGCCTTGCGGAAGGCGCGGGCCGAGCGGGACAGGGCGACAGCGGAGGTGGAGGCGGCGCGGGCCGAGGCCGCCGCGGCGGCCACGGCGCTCCGTGCGGCCCGCGACCCGCTGGTGAGCCTGGGCGCGCCCGCCGCCGACGACGCCGACCCGGTCGCGGGCTGGGCCGCGCTGGTCACCTGGGCGACCGCGCAGGTCGACGCCCGCGATGCCGCCCTGCCCGCGGCGCGCGACCGGTACGCCGCGGTGCTGCGCGACCACCAGGCGGCCGAACAGGCCATGCAGACCGCCGAGCGGGTGGCCGAACAGCGCCGTCGGGAGGAGACCGCCGCCGCGCGCGCCGAGCAGGAGGCGAGCGGGCTCGTCACGCATCTCGAGGAGCGGGACCGCGCGCTGGTCGCGGCCCTGCGCGACGCACCCGGCGACGACGATGCGGCCGCGGCGTTGGAGCGGCTCGCCGCGTTGGAGGCCGCCGTCCGGGTCGCGGACGCCGCCCTCCGTTCCGCTCGTGCGGCCGTCCGCTCCGCGGAGGGCGCCGCCGCGGCGGTCGAACGGGAGACCGCCGCCGCGTGGGCCGAGCTGCGCGCCGCCCGCGATCCCCTTGTCGCCCTCGAAGCGCCCGCGGTCGGCGAGGAGGACCTGGTCGGGGCCTGGGCCGAGCTGGTGGCATGGGCCGCCGCCGCCGCCGACGTGCGTGCGGCCGGGATCCGGGACGCCGAGGCGTCGCGCGCGGCGACCTCGGCCCGTCGCACCGGGACCGCGCGCCGCCTC
This sequence comes from uncultured Actinomycetota bacterium, assembly GCA_963750095.1. Taxonomy (GTDB): domain Bacteria; phylum Actinomycetota; class Actinomycetes; order Mycobacteriales; family Pseudonocardiaceae; genus Pseudonocardia. The sequence continues at coordinate 625,935 of CAVVPJ010000005.1, forward strand.
GTCGACGACCTCGCGACGCACGGCATCGCGCCGGAGGTGCCCGCCGCTCTCGACCGTGCCGCCATCGACCGCGTGACGTCCGACCTGGCTGCTGCCGGTCCCGCCGCCGACCGCGCGGATGCCCGCGGCGCCCGCGTGGACCCCGTGGGCGCCGATTCCGCAAGAGGCGATACGGCGGCGGGTGCCGCGGTCGCAGGCACGCGGGCGGAGGGTGATCCTGTGGCGATCGCCGCGGTCGTCGCCGATCCCGGGGGCGCGGCGACCGCGGCGGCGACCGAGGTCGAGCGGGCGCGGGGGGCGCACGCCCGCATCGTCGAGCGCCGGGCCGCCGCGGCGGGGCTCGCCGCCGACCGGGACGCGGCGGTCGCGGCCCAGCAGGTCGCCAAGATGCTCGGCAACCTCCTGCGCTCCGACGGCTTTCCCCGCTGGCTGGTCGCCTCGGCGCTCGACTCGCTGGTCGTCGACGCCTCGGTCAGCCTCGCGGAGCTCTCCGGCGGCCAGTTCGAGCTGACCCATGACAACGGCGAGTTCCTCGTCGTCGACCACACCGACGCCGACGCGCGACGGCCGGTCAAGACCCTCTCCGGCGGTGAGACGTTCCAGGCCAGCCTGGCGCTGGCGCTCGCGCTCTCGGCGCAGATGTCAGGGCTGGCCGCGCACGGCGCCGCCCGCCTGGAGTCGATCTTCCTCGACGAGGGGTTCGGCACGCTCGACGAGGCCAACCTGGAGACCGTGGCGAGCACCCTCGAGGCGCTCGCCACCCGCGGCGACCGGGTCGTCGGCGTGATCACCCACGTGCCCGCGCTCGCCGAGCGCGTCCCGGTGCGGTTCGCCGTCCGCCGCGACCAGCGCAGCTCGTCGATCACCAGGGAGGGGCCGTGAGGTTCACCGTCGACCCGTGGGACCCCGGCTACGGCACCAGCCTGGACGGCGACCTTGGCGCCTCCACCGCGCCGGTGACCACCGACGTCGAGACCCCCGACCCGCGGTGGGCGCCGGTCCCACCCGAGCGCGGCCTCCAGCCGCCCGGCGCCGTCCTGTTCATCGACGGCGTGCGGCGGGTCGACGCGCAGGTGTGGGTCGACGAGGGCGACGGGTCGGTCGCACCCGGGCTGTGCGCCTCCTACGCGGCGGGCGTCGTGTGCTGCTGCGCCGAGGACGGCGCGCACCTCGCGCAGTCCTCGGTGCGCCGCAGCCTCGTGACGACGGCGCGGGACGCCGAGAAGATCGTCACCTCGGCGGGCGCCTACGACATCGTCGTCGCGAGCTCGGCACGGTCAGCCGCGGCACCGGCGCAGGTCCTGTCCGCGGCCCTGCAGCTCGACCTCGCCAAGGTCGAGGCCGAGGTGGCCGTGCTGGCGCGTGCCGGGCACGGCGATGCGGGCGCGGTCGGCGACGGGCCCGCGGGCGAGCCCGACCTGCTGGTGCTCGACGGTCCACTGCGCGGGCCACATCCACTCCCGCGCGCGATCGGGTTCGTCAAGAGCCACCGCAACAGCTACCTGGCCGCCGGGCTGGGCGCGGTCGTCGCGCAGCTCATGCCGGGCGAGCGCACCCCCGTCTTCCGGATCGAGCGGCCGTTTCCGGTCTACAGCTGGTACCTGCGGTTGCCGGGCGCCTCCGCGGCGCCGTGGGCGGGGGTCGTGCGCGTCGAGTGCGGCGGCGAGCTGGCCGCGGCCGCCGCGGTGGCCTTCGCCGACCTCGCCCAGGTCACACTCGTGCGCTACGCGTCCGACGAGTACAAGGACTCCCGGGCGCCGCAGAACCTCTACCCGATCGCGGGGCTGGAGCGCGGCCTGCGCCGCCGCCTCGGCGAGCCTGCCCTGCTCTACCGGGCACTGCGGGTCGCGGCGGCCTGACCGGACCCCAGCGTGGCGGCGACCCATCGCAGCAACACCGCGTCGTGGCAGCTGGCCAGGAGCTCCGCCTGCTCGACGGCGGCGGGGTCGCGCGCCGTCGCCCGGTGCGCCCTGCGCAGCGCGTCGACCTCGAGCACGGTCTCGCCGTCGAACGGGCGGACCGGCCCGGCCAGCCGGAGATCGGCGATCATCAGCCGTAGCGCCCGGAAGCCCACGACGCGCACGCCGCACGGCAGCGACGTCGCCCCGTAGCCCTCGAGGCTGGTGACGCCGCCGTCGAGCACCGCCCACGCCTCGACGGCGGGCAGGTGCACCGCGCGGTGCCGCACGGTCGGAACGTCCTGGATCGAGGCCCAGGCCAGCACGGTGTAGCGGTAGTCGGGCGCCACGTCGAACACCGCCGCACCGAGATCGGAGCGACGGAACACCGTGGACCAGCTGACCGTCATGGTGGGGCGACCGTAGGGCCTCGGCGGGCAATCCGTCACCACCCGAAGGGATGTCCTACGGTCGGCGGGCAAGACCGGGACCGTGCGCGACGCCGCGGCCTGCGTGGGCCACCTCGACCACGCCGGTCCGCCCCGTGAGCCGCGCTGACGTATCACCGGAGCGCGTGACCGTCTCCCTATGACAAGGCCGTTTCGTGGTCGAGGCCACGAGCACGCCCTAGGCAGACGAGGGACAATGGGTTGACGACAGCGCCGTCGACCAACCGTCCGACACGGTGGAGACGACGACATGATCATGCTATGTGAGCGCTGCTGCGCACCGATCGGCGACGGCGAGCCGCTGGTTCGCTACGCGCACATCGACAGGGCCCTTCCCGACGGCTCGATCGTGTGGATACACACGTACGTGCACACGGCGGCCTGCCTCGCACCCCGGCCTGCGCGACACGAGCGGCCCGACACCGGCGAGTGGGACACCACGCGCGGCATCGGCGTCCACCGGGCCTGACCTCCTCACGCGCCCAGCCGGTAGCGCAGCCCGCTCGCCCTCGCGACCGGGCGGGTGACCGCCGCGCGCACCGACTCGGGCGTGCCCAGGATCCGCACGTGGTCACGGGCCCGGGTGACCGCCGTGTAGAGCAGCTCACGGGTGAGCAGGGGCGACTCGGGCGGCGGCAGCACCACACCTACGCGGCGCACCTGGCTGCCCTGCGCGCGGTGCACGGTCATGACGTGCACGCCCGCGACCTCGCCCAGCCGGGACGGCGGATGGAACGTCGGCGGCCCACCGCGGGCGAACGCCACCCGCAGCCCCTCCGTCGTGGCGACCACGACGCCGGTGTCGCCGTTGAACAGGCCGAGGTCGTAGTCGTTGGCCGTGACGAGGACGGCCCGCCCGGGGTGCCACGGGTCGACGCCGTCGTAGGTGGCGGCGAGCCAGCGCGCGACCTCGGCGCTCCACCGCGCGACACCGAAGGGGCCGCGCCGGTGCGCGCACAGCACCCGGTGGCGCTCGAGCGCGGCGAGGGCGTCCTCGGCCCTGCCCTCGGACGCCGCCTTCGTGAGCTCCGACCCGGCGGCCATGACGTCGGCGCGCAGCGCGGAGACGTCGTCGGGCGCGACGAGCTCGAGGTCCGTCGCGCCTGCGGCCAGCAGATCCAGCGCGATGTCGGCCTCGCCCGCCTGCACCGCCCGCGCGAACGCCGCGATCGCGCCGCCGAAGCGCCAGACGTGGTCGAGCGTGACGACGCCGTTGACGACCCCGGTGGGCAGGCCGAGCGCGCCGAGCGCGGCATCGAGCGCGGGTTCGGGCCGCCCGGCCGCCCGCGCGAGGTCGCCCAGCACCGCGCCTGCCTCGACGGAGGCGAGCTGGTCGGGATCGCCGACCAGCACGAGCCGCGCCTGCGGGCGCACCGCGTCGAGCAGCCGGGCCATCATCGGCAGGGACACCATCGACGTCTCGTCCACCACCACGACGTCGTACGGCAGCCGCTCGGCGCGGCCGTACCGGAACGTGCCTCCGCGCCGCCAGCCCAGCAGCCGGTGCAGGGTGGACGCATCGGCCACCCGGGCCGCCGAGTCGGCGGGCAGCTCGGCCGACACCGCCTCCTGCAGCCTGGCCGCGGCCTTGCCGGTGGGCGCGGCGAGCGCGATGCGCGGCAGCGGGCCGGGCTGCTCGGCGAGCAGCGCGAGCAGCCGGGCCACGGTGGTGGTCTTGCCGGTGCCGGGTCCGCCCGCGAGCACCGCGACGTGGCGCAGCACGCCCACGGCCGCGGCAAGCCGCTGTCGCGACGAGTCGGGATGCGGGAAGTGCGTGGCCAGGCCTGCGCGCAGCCGGTCGAGGTCGACGAAGGGCGGCGCGATGGCCGCCCGTTCGGCCAGCGACCGGCGGACCAGCTCCTCCTCGCCCCAGAAGCGCTCCAGGTACAGCAGCCCGTCGACCATCCGCAGCGGACGCCCACCCGGTGCCTCGCCGCCGTCGGCGACGAGCGACCCGGCCCGGCAGGCGGCGAGCCACGCCGGGGGCGACGGCCATGGCAGCGCCGAGACATCGAGCGGCTCGTCGGCCTCGCCGAGCACGGTGTGGCTCACCGCCGCGAGATCGACGCAGACCGAGCCCAGCCGCACGGCGCGCACGGCGAGCGCCGCGGCGAGCAGCACCTCCTCGTCCTGCTCTCCGCCGAGCCTGCCCACCCGCTTGGCGACGTGCACGTCGGCCGCGTCGAGCACCCCGGCCTCGTTGAACGCGGCCAGCAGCCCCGACGCGGCGTGGGCGCGGCGGGGGTCGCCGAGGTCGGTGGTCACGGGGCGCCTCCGTGGAGGAGGTCGGAGAGGGCGACGGTGAGCGCGGCGGGCGGCGCCCACCCGAACACGCCGCACGGCACGCCGTCGACGAGCGGGGTGTTCGGGCCGCACATGCCGCGCACGAAGAGGTAGAGCACCCCGCCGAGGTGGCGCTCCGGGTCGTAGCCGGGCAGCCGCCAGCGCAGGAAGCGGTGCAGCGCCACGCCGTAGAGCAGGGCCTGGAGGGGGTAGTGCGCGTCGGTCATGGCGTCGCGCAGGCGGGCCGGGGCGTAGTGCGCCGCGGTGAGCGGGCTCGCGGGGTCGAGGCCGCCGGGCCCGAGCCAGTTGGTCTTGTAGTCCACGATGACGAAGTGCTCACCCGGGAGCCGCAGCACCGCGTCGATGCTGCCGGTGAGGTAGCCGCGCAGCGGCTGACCGGCGAGCGCGGGCGCGGACAGCGCGTCGGGGTAGTCCGCGAGCTGGTCGTCGGGGGTCAGGTGGCGGCGCAGGAGGGGGGCGATCTCGCCGAGGAGGGCGCTGGCCGGGCCGGGCCGGTCGCCGCCGCCGAGCGGCAGCTCGAACTCCAGCTCGGCGAGCCGGTCGGTGGGGGCGATGTCGGCCAGCCGCAGCCCGCCGCCGACCGGGCCCAGCGGGCTGTGCGCCACCGGCAGCAGCGCGGCGGCCAGCGCGGCCGCCGCTACGCCCGGTACCGGATTGCGGACCAGCTGCTCGGCGCAGCGGGCGGCCAGCTCACCCGGCAGGTCGGGCGCGGTCAGGTCGGCGACCTCCAGCACCGCGTGCACGAGCGTGCCGAAGCCGGTGCCTTTCGGCAGGTCGGCCATCGGCGAGACCACGGCGACTCCGCCCTCCGCGCTGCGGCGTGGCGAGGGCGGGGCAAAGGGGGCGTCGTCGGGGCCGGGCGGATCCGGCTCGTCCTGCGTGCCGGGTGCCTCCGGCTCGCTGGTGACCCCGCCCGCGTGGTGGCCCGCGCCTGCGGTGAGCGCGGAGTAGGACGTGCGCCGCCACTGCCGGTCGAGCGTGCGGGTGAGCTCGGCCGCGGCCAGCGCGCCGGGAGGGGCCGACGGCGGCGCGTAACGCACCGGGGCCCGCCCGACGGCACCGTCCGTGAACGGCGGGTCGACCTCCTCGACCGCGAGCACCGGCGAGGTGAGGCCGCGCAGCGCCGACCACGCCGCCTCGTCGGACGGCACGCGGTAGCTCGCCGCGGGCTCCGTGCCCGGCGCGGGGCGGCCGACGAGCAGCCGGTGCACGGGCGACGTGGCCGTGGTGGTCGACGGGACCCACCACGTGACCACCTGGCATTTCGCCCTGGTCAGCGCCACATACAGCAGCCGGAGGTCCTCGCCCGCCTCTTCGGCGCGGTGGGCGGCGCAGCGCTCCTTGAAGCCCGCACCGCTCTCTCCGCCCACGTCGCGCACGCGGTGCGTGCCCTCGTGGTAGAGCGGCACGTCGGGATCGCGCACGTTGCGGTCCCACCCGAAGGGCACGTAGACGATCGGGAACTCCATGCCCTTGCTGCGGTGGATCGTGATGATCTGCACCGCGGCCGCGTCGGACTCCAGCCGCCTGCTGCGCTCCACCCCGACGTCGACGCCCGCCTCCGCGATGCGCCTGCGCAGCCACTCGATGAGCGCGCCCGGCCCGAGGTGTCCGTCGACGGCGGCCGCGTGCAGCGCCTGCGCGACGTGCCGCAGGTCGGTGAGCCACCGCTCGCCGTCGGTGCGGGCGAGCAGCCGGGCAGGGAGCGCGGTGTCGGTGGTGACCGCCTCCAACAGGGCCGCCACGCCGCGCTCGTGCAGCACGCCCGCCCAACCGCGGACCGTGGCGCCCAGCTCGTCGAGCAGCTCGTCCGCCTCGGGCCCGCAGAGCTCCGCCACGGTGCGTCCGAGGAACCCCGTGAGCGCCGCGGCCCGCAGCCGGGCCAGCCGCGGCTGCTCGCACGCCTCCAGCAGCGTGAGCCATTCGACGGCGACGACGGTGGCGAAGACGCTCGCCGTGCCCGTGACGACCGCGGGCACCCCCACCGCGCCCAGCGTGTCGCGCACCATCGTGCCCTGGTCGTTGGTGCGGACGAGCACCGCCACGTCGCCGGGCCGCACCCGCGCGCCCTCGACCGTGGCCGGACTCGTGAGCAGGGCCGCGACATCCGCCGCCAGGTCACGGGCGACCAGCTCGCGCGCGGGACCCACGATCGCGACGTCGCGCCGGGGCGGGGTGGGCAGGCCGATCCGCGACGCGACCCGCACCCGCACCGGCGCGACGGAGTGGTCGCCGGGCGCGCCGACCAGCCTGCGGCCGTCGCGGGCCGCTCCGACGGGGTGCACGACGATCCGCTCGTCGCCGAGCGCGGCGCCGCCGAACACGGTCTCCAGCGCGGCGAGCAGGGGCGCGTCGCTGCGGTGGTTGGTCGCGAGCGTCGCGTGGTGGTCGGCGTGCCGGGTGGCGTCGAGGTAGGTGACGACGTCGGCACCGCGGAAGGCGTAGATGGCCTGCTTCGGGTCGCCGATCAGCACGAGCGCGGTGTGCCCGTGGAAGGCGCGCCGCAGGATCGACCACTGGACCGGGTCGGTGTCCTGGAACTCGTCGACCAGCACCACCCGGTAGCGCGCCCGCAGCAGCGCCGCGGCGTCCGCCGAGCCCGCCAGCGCGTCGTCGAGGCGGGTGAGCATGTCGTCATAGGTGTAGACGCGGCGCGCGCGCTTGCGCAGCTCGATCTCGGCACGCACCGCCGACGCGAACCGGAACCGGGTGAGCGCGACCGAGCCGGGCTCGGCACCGCGCGGTTCGAGCCGGGCCTGCCCGTCGTGGACGGCGGCCCTGGCCAGCTCCATCGCCTCGGCGCGCCCGAACGGCGGCGGCCCCGCCGAGCGCTCGCCGTACTTGCGCACGTAGAAGTCGTCGACGACCTCGGTGAGCATGTCCTCCACCGACTCGACGAACACGGCGTCCTGGTCGGCGCCCACCGCCACGCCCAGCCCGGCGAGCATCTGGCTGCAGAACTGGTGGGTGGTGGCGATCGTGGCGGCGTCGAACGTGGCGAGCGCCCGGGTGAGCCGGGCCCGCCTGTGGGCGACCTCGGCATCGGGCGCGTCGGCCAGCAGCGCGTGCACGGCATCCGCGCCCGCCCTGGCCCGGGCCGGGTCGGCCAGCGCCCGCTGGGTGGACAGCAGCCTGCCCCGCACCCGCTCCCGCAGCTCGGTGGTCGCCTCGCGGCCGAACGTCACGAGCATCAGCTCCGGGAGCGTGGCGACGCCCTCGGCGACGTAGCGGGCGGCGAGCGCGGCGATCGTGAACGTCTTCCCGGTGCCCGCGCTCGCCTCCAGCACCGTGGTGCCGGTGGGCAGCGGGCCGCAGACGTCGAACGCCGCGGGCGCGAGGACGGCCGTCATCGGGTGCTCATCGCCGGATCACGTCCTCCACCTGCAGCAACGGGTACCAGATCCGCGTCGCGAGCGTGCCGAAGCGGGTAGGCTCCCCGCCCGGCGGGCCCAACTCGGCGGTGAGCACCGCCGCGGGCGCGCCCCGGCCCCACACCCGTTCGTGCGCGGGATCGGCGCGCTCGGCGCCCGCGCCGTTGGCCCAGGCGCGCGCGGCCTCCTCCATCGCGTCGACGGGCCCCGCACCGCCGCGGCGGACCCGCGCGTACGTGTGCCCGGTGAGCGTCGACAGGGGCAGTGGCGCCCGCAGCCCCTCGGCGCGCAGCGCGACCAGCTCGCCCAGCACCGCGTAGGCCCGGTCCCGCGCGATGGGCCCGACCGTCGCCCGCGCGATGCCGAACCGCTCGCCGCGGCCGACCGTCACCGCCCGCCACGGCTCCCCGGTGGCCGCCGTGAGCGCGACGAGCCGCGCCCAGGACCGGATCCGCTGCTTCGGCGCGAGCCGGGAGTACTCGACGCGCACGATCGTGTGCCCGAACAGGCCGCCCACCGTGCCGACGACGCGGGCGCCGTCGGGCAGCTCGACGTCCACGTCGCGGTCGGCGGCCTCGCCGACCCGGTACTCGACGCCCGCCGCGACCAGCGGCTCGACGTCGTCAAGCACCCGTGCGAGCAGCGCATCGCCCAGCGCGCCCGGCGGGAGCTCGCCCCGGCGCCACTCGGCCTGCCGACACCGGTCGAGATCGCGGCCCGCGAGCCGGTCGGCCAGCAGCCGGTGCCCGATGGCCCAGGTCGCGAGCCCGTCCGGGGCGACGGGCAGCGCATCGGCCGGTGCCTCGTCGCCCGCGTAGAGCGACAGCCCCACGCGCTGGGTGAGGAACCCCTTGACCGGGTGCTCCAGGAACGCGACGAGATCGTCGAGGGCGACCGCCTCCGGCTCGGACGGCGGCAGCGGACACTCCAGGAACAGCGGCGGGGCGCTGCGCGGCGACGCCGCGGCGCGGGCACCGGCCAGCTCGGCCCTGTCGAAGCTGAACGGCGCCGCCGCGGCGAAGTTGCGCGCGTCGAACGGCTGCAGCGGGTGCCGGACGACGACGTCGGTCACCGACGCAGCGGTGGCACCGAGGCCCGCGTCGACGGTCGACCTTCCGCCGGTGGCGGCGGCGAGGGTGGCGCCGACGGTGTCGAGCAGCTCCCCGAGCGGCACGGCGGGCGGGCGGCGCAGCCCGGTGCGCTCGTCCGCGCCTGCGTGCACGACGACCAGCGTCTCGGTGGCCGCCATGATCGCGTCGAGCAGGAGCTGGCGGTCCTCGCTGCGGACGTCCCGCTCGCCGACCAGCGGGCGTCTGGCCAACGCGTCGTCCCCGTCAACGGCGCCCGCGCGGGGGAACACCCCGTCGTCGAGCCCGAGCAGGCACACCACCCGGTGCGGCACCGAGCGCATCGGCACGAGCGTGGCGACGGTGAGCGTGCCCGTGCGGAACCCGGCGCGGGTGGGTCGTCCGCGCAGCCGCTCCGCGAGCAGGCTGCGGACATCCGCCAGGCCCAGCGGCACCGACTCCGCGTGCGCCCCGGCGACCTGGGCGGCCTCCGCCAGCTCGGCCCGCGCCTGGCCGCCCTGCCACGCTTCGGTGCCCGAGGTGGCCGTGAGCAGGTCGAGCGCGCCTGCCAGGGCGGCCGTCCACGCGGCGAGCGGCCGCTCTCCGGTGAGCTGGGCGAGCACGCCCGTCAGCCGCTCGACGAACTCCGCGAGGCGCCCGATCCGCACGGTGTCGGCGGGCTCGACCGCGGCGGGAAGGGCAGTGCCCAGCCACGTGTGCGCGTCGCCGGGCATCGTGACGCCGAGCAGCAGGCGGTCCAGCCCCGCCGCCCAGGTGTTCTGGGAGAACGACTCGAGCTTGAACGGCCGCCGGTGCGCCGCGTCGAGGCCCCATCGGACCCCGGCGCGGGCGGCGAGCTCGCGCAGCCGTTCGAGGTCGGCGTCATCGAGGTCGAACCGCAGGCGCACCGGACCGCTGGCGAGCAGGTCGAGCACCTGGGAGGCCGTGAGCCGGGCATCGGCCAGCTCGAGGAGCCGGGAGACGACGTCGAGCAGGGGGTTCACCTGGCGCAGTGCCCGGTCGGCCAGCCGCACCGGCAACGCCTGCGCCGGATGCGCGCCGGGGCCGAAGACCGCGGAGATCAGCGGCGCGAACGTCTCGACGTCGGGGCACATCACCAGCACGTCGCGCGGCTCCAGCGTGGGATCGGCCTGGAGCAGCCCGAGCACGACCTCACGCAGGACCTCGACCTGCCGGTGCGGGCCGTGGCAGGCGTGCACCTGCACGCTCCGGTCGCCGGGGGCGCGCACGAAGGTGCCGTCGGGTGGACGGTCGTCGCGCAGGTCGCGCTGGAGCCTGCCCAGGAGCGTCGGCGGGGGATCGGGGCGCGGATGGTGGTGGTCGGTGCGTTCGGGCAGCGCGGCCATGAGCCGCACCTGCATCTCGCGCACGTCGCGCCCGAGCGACGAGAGCAGCGGGTGCGCCGCGGCCTCCGCCGACGGGTCGGCGTCGCGGGACGGCACCCCGCACGGCGCGACCTTCGCCCACAGCGCGGGGGAGGGATGCGGCAGCCACAGATGGATCTCGCGGTGCGCCGCCAGCGCCGCGAGCACGGCCAGCTCGCGGGCGGCGAGCCGGGTGGGGCCGAACAGCGACAGCCGCTCGGGGAGCGCCACGACGGCCGGATCGGCGCGCAGCGCCGCGCACGCCGCATCGACCCGCTCGGTGGGATCCTGGCCGCCGATCCGCGCGCGCAGCCGCCGCCACAGCTCGGGCTGCCAGGCGAGCTCGGGATCGACCGCGTCGGCGTGGGCGGTCCAGCCGCGCAGCAGCTCGGGCCGGTGGGTGGCGTACGCGATGAACAGCTCGACGACCCGGCGCGCCAGCGCGAGACGGCGGACCCGGTGGGCGCGCAACGGGGCGCACCACGGCTCCGCCGCCGCCGCGTCGAGCAGTTCCAGCAGCGGCCACACCGCCCGCTCCGGCCGCCAGGGGTCCTCGTCAGGCGTCGTTCCCGCCGCCGCGGCCACGACCTCGGCGACGACGCCCGCGGGGGAGCGGAACGCCACGCCCGCGCAGACCCCGTCGCCAACGGGGGCGCCGAGGCGGTGCGACAGCCGCTGCGCGAGCCACCGCTCTACCCCCTTGGCCGGGACCGCCACGACCTCCGCCGCGAACGGATCGGCGAGGGGCCGGGCGAGCAGCCGCGCCAGGGCATCGGCGAGCACATCGGCCCGCTCCGCCCGATGCACGTGCACGCCCGTCGTGGTCATGCCCGCCACGGTAGGGGCACCCACCGACAGTTCCGTCGGGCGGGCCTGATGATCACCGAAAGTGAGCGGTTCGGCGAGACGACACGATCGTGGTATCCCGCCGCGCACCGGATAACGGCAGGGTGGTCGCCACGCGATCAGCGGGTGACCAACCCACGCAGGAGGCCGGGACATGCACGACGCAGGATCCGACGCACTGACCGGACCGGTCGTGCCCGCGCAGCGCGGTGTGCGCGACGCGGCCCGTGGCGAGGTGCTGCTGCGCCACGCCCGGCTGGCCGGGAGCGGCAGGCCGGTGTTCTGCACTCCCAGCCGCGCCGAGCTGGAAGGAATGGTCGCCCCGCGGGCGGGCCGCGGCACCGACGGCAAGGTCATCTACCCGACCCGCGAAGCCGCCGAGGCCGCCGCGCGCGAGCTGGAGGCCCTGGGCTCGCGGTCGCTGCGGGCCTACCGGTGCACGCGGTCGCGGCGCGGGCACTACCACCTCACGACCGACTCGACCCCCCGCGCCCACCTCCCGCTGCACCTGCGCATCCCGCACCAGCGCCTTTCGGCCTGACCGTTCCGCCACCCCGCCGCCGCCCCGGGCATCGCAGCAGGGTGACACCGCTCCGATTGAGTCGCAGCGGTGTCACCCTGCTGACGCCACGGGCGCGCCGCTGCCGCCGACGGTGGCCTGCTACGCGGGCTCTGCCGCGGGGGTCACCGCCGGGAAGGTGGGGCCGGTGTCCGTGTGCTGCTGCGGAAGCGCCACCACCAGCGGCACCTCGACGACCGTGGCGCTGGCGTTGTCGCCCCCGCCCGCGAGCAGCGCGAGGTCGGTGAGCTCCCGCGCCGCGATGGCGACGTCGCGGGTGTTGCCGAGGATCGCCGCGACCTCGCTCGTCGACAGCTCGCGGTGCACCCCGTCCGTGACGAGGGCGAGCCTGCCAAGGACGCCCGGCAGCTCGGCCCGCCCCACCGTCGCCTCGGACGCCGTGCGCACACTTTCCGTGACGACGTGCTCCCACCGGGGCGGCGGGGTGGCCCCGGCGTCGCGGACCGCCTCGGCCATGGTCTGGTCCGACGTCAGCTGGACGACCTGCGTGCCGTCGTAGAGGTAGGCCCGGCAGTCCCCGACCCACGCGATCTCGCCCCGCCCCTGGCGCAGCGCCGCGACGACGAGCACGGCGTCGCCACGTCCGGTGAGTGCCTCCCGGGCGGCGAGCACCGCGTCCAGCGCGCTCGACGAGGCGGCCGCCCACGCGGCGGCGTTCGCGGCCACGTGCGCCGCTTCGACGGCGGCGGCGTTGTCCCCGATCCCGTCGGCCACCGCCACACCGAGCCCGCCTCCCTGCGCGTGGACGGCGAGCGCGTCGGCGTTGTGCCGTCGGCGCCCCCTGTCGCTGGCCGAGCCGGTGGTCGGACGTGCCGCGGGCATGGCGGGCCTCCTCGGTCGACTTCTTCCCCGCATTCCAGAGTCCACGCCGAAACTGGGAATCGTCTAAGGATTCGCGGGATGGCAGGCTGTCGCGCATGCCGAACCACCCCCGCGCAGGTCAGCCCGCCCAGCCCGAGGACCTCGTCGACGTCGACGCCCTGCTCGCGGCCTACCACGACCGGCACCCCGATCCGGCGGTACCCGGCGAGCGGGTGGCGTTCGGCACGTCGGGGCACCGTGGCTCGTCGCTGTCCACGACGTTCAACGACGACCACATCGCGGCGACCAGCCAGGCCATCGTCGAGTACCGGGCCGCGCAGGGCACGACGGGCCCGCTGTTCATCGGGCGCGACACCCACGCGCTGTCCGAGCCCGCCTGGGTCACCGCGTGCGAGGTGTTCCTGGCCAACGACGTGCACGTGCTCGTCGACGCCGCCGACGGCTACACGCCGACGCCCGCGGTGTCGACGGCGATCATCGGCGCCAACCGCGGCCGCACCGACGGCCTCGCCGACGGCGTGGTCATCACCCCGTCGCACAACCCGCCCCGCGACGGCGGCTTCAAGTACAACCCGCCGCACGGCGGGCCCGCCGACACCGACGCCACGAGCTGGATCGCGAACCGGGCCAACGAGCTGCTCAGAGCCTCGCTCGACGGCGTGCGCCGCCGCCCGCTCGACCGCGGCGCGCTCGGCCGCTTCGACTTCCTCGGCGAGTACGTCAACGACCTGCCGAACGTCGTCGACCTCGACGCGATCCGCTCGGCGGGGGTGCGGATCGGCGCCGACCCGCTCGGCGGGGCGAGCGTGGCCTACTGGGGCGCGATCGCGGAGCGGCACAAGATCGATCTGACGGTGGTGAACCCGGACGTCGACCCGCAGTTCGCGTTCATGACGCTCGACTGGGACGGCAAGATCCGCATGGACTGCTCGTCGCCCTACGCGATGGCCTCGCTGGTGGCGGCGCGGGACAGGTACCCGATCTCCACCGGCAACGACGCCGACGCCGACCGGCACGGCATCGTCACGTCCGACGCCGGGCTGATGAACCCGAACCACTTCCTGGCGGTCGCGATCGGCTACCTCTACGCCAACCGCCCCGGATGGCCCGCCGCCGCGGGAGTCGGGAAGACGGCCGTCAGCTCGTCGATGATCGACCGGGTGGCCGCCGACCTCGGCCGCACCCTCGTCGAGACGCCGGTCGGGTTCAAGTGGTTCGTGCCGGGCCTGATCGACGGCTCGCTGGGCTTCGGCGGCGAGGAGAGCGCGGGCGCGTCGTTCCTCCGCCGCGACGGCGGGGTGTGGAGCACCGACAAGGACGGCATCATCCTCGCGCTGCTGGCGTCGGAGATCCTGGCGGTGACCGGCCAGTCGCCGTCACAGCGCTACGCCGAGCTGACCGAGCGGTTCGGCGCCCCGTCCTACGCGCGCATCGACGTCGCGACCACGCCGGAGGCGAAGGCGAAGCTGGGCAAGCTCTCCGCGAGCGACGTGACGGCGTCGGAGCTGGCCGGTGAGCCGATCACCGCCCGGCTCACGGAGGCACCGGGCAACAAGGCGCCGCTGGGCGGGCTGAAGGTCGTCACCGAGGGCGGGTGGTTCGCCGCGCGGCCCTCCGGCACGGAGGACGTCTACAAGGTGTACGCGGAGAGCTTCCACGGGCCTGAGCACCTGAAGCGGATCCAGGAGGAGGCCCAGGCGCTGGTGACGGCGACGCTGGGCGGCTGATGCGTTCGCCCGTGCACGGAGGGTGGTGCGGGGGCAGCGCCCTCCGCGCACGAGCGTCTCACGTTCCGTCGTCGTCTCCCGGTCCGGGCACGGACCGCGATGGCGGCGGCGGAGTTCTCTCGGCCACGCTGATGGTTCGCTCCGCAAGCTCCGCTCAGCGCTGCCGGTCTCACAGGGGGAATCGCCGCCGAGGCGCAGATCGTTGCCCGAACAACCGAACTTCGTCAGAACTGATGAACCGACGGTGCGGTGAGCGCTCTCAGCGCCGCACGTCGCACTCCACGGGTGGATGCGTACCTGCGGTTCTGTGCCCCGAGCGGCGCGGCCGCGGCCCCTCGCGGGCGGGCGCTCCACTTCCGGTCTGGGCCAGCGCGTACAGCGCCAGCTCGCGGTGGCGGGGATCCTCGGCGCGGTGGAGGTAGCGCAGCACCTCCTGGGCGGCTACACGGCGTTGGCGGGCCTCGACCCAGGCCGTGAGCTCCGCGTCGGCGACGTCGCGTCGCATCCGGGTGCACCGCACGCACACGTACTCGATGTCCTCGTCGGCGAGCTCGCCCACGAGCGGCGCGTGCACCCCGGCGTCGATGAGCATCTCGCGCACCGCCCACAGCCCGATCGGGGTGAGCCCCACGAGCGTCGGGTCGGGGTCGTCGCGCCCGGCCAGCTCGACGAGCGCCTGGTGGTCCTCGCCGCCGTCGGCCGCGCTCTCCTCCAGGTGCACGGCGCCGAGCATCTCGAGCGCGTCGAGCAGCGCCGTGACGTCGCGGCGCCACAGCCGCTGCTCGGCGTCGCCCGCGAGGTCGTCGACGACGCACCCCATCCGGGCGTTGACGGCCTCGCGCACCGCGCGGTGGAACCGCTCGACCGGGATCGGGTCGCCGCCCGCCGCGTAGAGCAGGTTCAGCAGCATCGGGAAGGCCTCGCCGAGGGTCAGCCCGAACAGCGACGGCGTCCCGAACGCCCCGGCCCCGCCGAAGTGCTCGTCGAGCGCGCCGACGGCCTCGAAGGCCCGCTTCCACATCTCGATCGGCCGCGACAGCAGCGGCGCGGCGCTCTTGACCTGCACCAACCGCCCGTGCACCACCCGCACGAACCGGGCCCGCCGAGCCCAGTGCAGCAGCAGGAGGATCTCCGGCAGCTCGTCGCCTGAGCGGGCCCGCTCGCGGGAGAAGTGGTCGAGGTCGAGCGCCTCGGCGACGGCGCGGGCGTCGCGGAGCAGCATCCGGCCGTCGCGGGTCAGCGAGCGGCCCGCGCGCACCCAGCGGGTGAAGGCGCGCAGACGGACGAGGGCGACGGAGGAGTCGGCGGCGGCGAGCATGGCGGCGGCGCCCGGCAGGAGCACCGGCGGCAGCGGGCGGGGCGGCGGCTCCGGCGTGGTCCGGCGCTCCCGGTGGGTGATGTCGCGCAGCGCGGCCCGGTCGATCGGCAGCTCGCCCGCGTGCACGCGCTGGAGGAAGTGCGCGACCGCCGTCGGGTCCGCGGTCGGCACGCCGTGGCGCAGCATCTGCACGGCCCAGAACGTGCCGAGGTCGTGGTTGCGCTCGTCGTCCAGCGCGTCGTACAGGGCAGGCGTGGAGTCGCGGACCTGGGTGTGCAGCTCGTCGGGCGGGTCAGAGCGGGAGTCGAGCCAGTCGCGGTCGGCGAGGAAGCCGATCAGCGCGTGCAGCGCGGCCGGTACCGCGTCGCGGTCGTCGGGGAGCAGCGCGACCGTGCGGGGAAACCACACGGCCAGCGCGTCGGCCACGTGCGCGCGCGTCCAGTGGCCCAGCCGTCCGTCGACGCTGTGCTTGTGGTCCAGGGCGGCCGCCACCAGCGACGGCTCGACGGCCATGCCCCGCCTGCGGGCCCACGCCACGATGTGCAGCCGCAGCCGGTCCCGCGCGACCGAATAGGCTTCCAGGTCGTCGGGGCCGAAGACGAGTCGCACCGGGGCAATCTGCCGGCTGCGCGGCGCTCGCGCGACCCGGGGTCGCCGGGTGGTTGAGCGCGGGAGGTGGTAGAGGCGGACCGTACCGGTACGGTCGACGCGGCTGACGAGGTGGAGGGAGACGACGTGCGCGCGGTTCAGGTGGTGCGGCTGGACGGACCCGCAGCGGTCGAGGTGCGCGACGTGCCCGAGCCGGTGGCGGGGCCCGACCAGGTGCTCGTCGACGTCCGCGCCGCAGGCGTGAACTTCCCCGATGTCCTGCAGAGCAAGGGCCTCTACCAGTACAAGCCCGAGCTGCCCTTCACGCTCGGCTCCGAGGTCGCGGGCGTCGTGCGCGAGGCGCCGGGCGGGTCACCGCTGCGTGCGGGCGACCGGGTGGTCGCGTTCACGAGCACGGGCGGGTTCGCCGAGGTCGTCGCCGCGCCTGCCGACTACGTGCTTCCGCTGCCGGACGAGGTCGCGTTCGAGGCGGGCGCAGGCCTGCCGATGAACTACCTCACCGCGCACTTCGCACTGGTCGTGCGTGGGCACCTGCGCGCGGGCCAGGCCGTGCTCGTCCAGGGCGCGGCGGGCGGCGTCGGCACGGCCTGCATCCAGCTGGCCGCCGCGCTCGGCGCGTCCGTGATCGCGGTGGTGTCGAGCGACGCCAAGGCCGAGGTCGCGCGGGCGGCGGGCGCGGAGCACACCGTGCCCGTCGACGGCTTCCGCGAGGCGGTCAAAGCGCTCGGCGGCGTGGACCTCGTGGTCGACCCGGTGGGCGGCGACCGCTTCACCGACTCCCTCCGCTGCCTGCGCCCCGAAGGGCGGCTGCTGGTGATCGGCTTCACGGGAGGCGAGATCCCCACGGTGAAGGTCAACCGGCTGCTGCTGAACAACATCGACATCGTGGGCGTCGGCTGGGGCGCCTTCGCGATGCCGAGGCCCGGCTACGCGGCCGGACAGTGGGCGGAGCTGCTGCCCCACCTGGGCTCGGGCGCCCTCGACCCGTCGATCGGCGCCCGCCTCCCCCTGGAGAAGGCGGCGGAGGCGTTGGCCCAGATCGACGAGCGCAGGGTGCTCGGAAAGATCATTCTGACGGTCTGAGCAGCTGGGCGACGAACAGGTCGCCCAGCCATCGGGCGAACCGCTCGTTCGTCCAGCCCCGCTCCACCACCAAGGTGCGGTAGACGCCGGGCTGGGTGAGGGCGACGAACACGGCCACGGCCTCGTCGAGCTCCAGAGCGAGCTTCATCGAGCCGAGGAACTGACGGGTGGCGTCCTCCCGCCCGGCGAGGACCCGTCGCCAGGCGCGCATCATCTCCGGGTCGGCGCGCGCCGCGTTCACCGTCCGCGACGAGGGGTCGAGGCCGTGGTCGACGGGCGTCGGGTGCGGGCGCGTTACCTCGTCGCCGCCGACGGCGTGCACAGCGGGATCCGGCGCGCGCTGGGCATCCCGCTTGCGGGCGACGACGACCTCGGCACCATGCGCGGCATCGCGTTCCGCGCCGACCTCACGCCGTGGACCGGGCCGACGCCGCGGGGGCTCTACGCCCTCTCCGCGTCCGGGTCCGTGCTGCTGGCCACGCATCCCGACGGGCGGTGGGTGGTCAACGGCCCCGATCTCGACCCGGACGCCGTCGCGGTCGTCCGCCGCGTACTGGGTGTGCCCGACCTGGACGTCGACGTGGTGGCGCAGGGGCGGTGGACGGCCGTCGCCCGCTCGGCGCAGCGCTACGCCGAAGGGCCGGTGTTCCTCGTCGGTGACGCGGCGCACCAGGTGCCGCCCGCGGGTGCGACCGGCGTCAGCACGGCCACGGCCGACGTGCACAACCTCGCGTGGAAGCTCGCGGCGGTGCTCGACGGTCGGGCGGGCGAGGGGCTGCTCGGCACCTACGCGGCCGAGCGCGAGCCGGTCGGGCGGCGTGCGGTGGCGGAGGCGCGGGCCGCGTGGCCTGCGTTCCAGTACCCGACGGCGTTGCCGTTCGCCGGGCGCACGCTCCGGCAGGTCGACCTGGGGTACCGCTACGCGTCGGCGGCCGTCGTCGACGACGGCAGCCCCGACCGGGACGGCCCGACCGACGACGTCCCGACCGCCGACCCGGGCCGCCGCGCCCCGCACCTGTGGCTCGGTGGCGGGCGCCCGGTGCTCGACCTGTTCGGCCGCGACCTCACCCTGCTCACCGTGTCGGACGGGGCCGCGTGGCGGGCCGCTGCGCCTGACAGGGTGGCCGTGCACACGGTGGACGAGCCGGGGTGGCCGCGGCTGTACGGCGTCGGCGCGCGGGGTGCGGTGCTGGTGCGCCCGGAGGGCCACGTGGCCTGGCGCGCCGTGGTCGTCCCCGGCGCGGGCACCCGTCGTTGCGCCGACCCGACGCCGGTGAGCCCGGCCGCGTCCTGCGCGCGGTGGTGGGACGGGTGCTGGCCCGCACCCCCACCCCCACCCCCGTCCCCGCCTGACCTCGGCGCCCGCCATCCCCCTGCCGCCGCCTCGACCAGCGGCGCCCGCCATCCCCCTGCCGCCGCCTCGACCAGCGGCGCCCGCCATCCCCCTGCCGCCGCCTCGACCAGCGGCGCCCACCATCCCCCTGCCGCCGCCTCGACCAGCGGCGCCCGCCATCCCCCTGCCGCCGCCTCGACCAGCGGCCGCCGGCCCGTGCTCCCGCCGCCCGCCGTCCCGCCATCTCTCTCCTTCGTCGCCCCCACCGCCCGCCGCCGTCGTGCCCCGTCGTGCCCGTCGTCGCCCGTCGCCCCGTCGTCGCCTGGCCGCCGCACGCCCCCGTGTGCCTGCGTGGCCCTGCACCCTCGGCACCCCAGCGGACCTGCTTCGCAGGGCTGGCGTGCGCTTCGCAGGGTCCTGGGGCTCTGCGAAGCGTCGGGTGGGTCTGCGAGGCGGGTGTGTGCGGCCGCCGCGGCGTCGGCGTCCCGGCCTGCCGCCTGGTAGCCAGCCGCCCGGCAGCCAGCCGCCTCTGGCGCCGGTAGCTGGACGCCTGGCGCAGGAGCTCGGCAGCCCGCCGCCTCGTTGCCCGCCTGCAGCAGCCCGTCGGTGCACCCGCAGACCCGCCTCGCAGGGCTGGCGTGCGCTTCGCAGGGTCCTGGGGCTCTGCGAAGCGTCGGGTGGGTCTGCGAGGCGGGTGTGTGCGGCCGCCTCGGGGGGCGGCGAGCCTGCTCAGTCGCGCCAGCCCGCCGCGTCCACCCCGCCGGGGATGGGCACGGTCGGGTCGTAGGGCGTGCGGGTGAACACGAAGGTGGCGAGGGTCAGCGCGGTCGGGTCGAGGCGCAGCGTCTCGCCCGCGAAGTAGCCGTCGAGGCCGACCCAGGTGCCGCCGGGGCCGGGCCGGAACCGCGACGCCCTCCCCGGGCGCCCCAGCCCGCTGAGGTGCAGCATCCCCCCGTCGACGGCACGCAGGACGTACGGCGCGGGTCCCCAGAACCACGGCCCGAGCAGCTCCAACGGCACCGGTGACGCGGACGGCGTCCAGGCGTCGACGACCCGCGGCTCGGCCGCCCGGACCGCGGCCAGCAGCCGGGAGGGCAGCATGTTGTCCAAGCCGACCGTGGTGTTGGCGAGCACGAGCGCGCCGGTGTCCTCCTCGCGGTCCACCCACAGCCCGGCGAGGAAGCCGGGCATGGAGCCGCCGTGTCCGATGAGCGTCGCCCCGTCTCGGCGCACGACCTGCACACCCAGCCCGTACGCGGACCAGTCGGGGTCGGCCGGGTCGGTCCCGGCGGGCAGCGTCATCTCCTCGAGGGTGTCCGGGGAGAGCACCTCGCCGGTGTCTCCGAGCAGGAAGGCGCCGAGGCGACCGAGGTCGGCGGCCGTCGACCAGAGCTGCCCGGCGGGCGCCATCACGCCCGCGTCGTGCTCGGGCTCGGGCAGTACGACGTCGGCCCAGGGATGCACGGCGGTCCCCGTGGCGGCTCGGCCGGTCGGCCGCGGGCTCGTGCGCCGCATGCCCAAGGGGAGCAGTACCTCGTCCCGCGCGACCTCGACCCATGCCCGCCCGCGGGCCCTCGCGACCAGCTCGCCGAGCAGCCCGAACCCCAGGTTGGAGTAGTGGAAGCGACGGGCGGCGGGGAGGACGACGTCGGCATCGGTCAGCCGCAGGCCGTCGAGCGAGGTGCCCGGCGTGCGTTCCCACCAGTCGCCGGGGCTCTCCGATCCGGCCCCGGCGAGGTGCGACAGCAACTGGCCGATCGTCCGGTCGCCCAGCGGAGTGCCCGGCAGGTGGCGCTCCAACCGGTCGTCGAGGTCGAGGGCGCCTGCGTCGCGCAGCCGGAGCACGGTAATCGCCGCGACGGTCTTGGTGATCGACCCGAGCCGGTACTGGACGTCGGCGTGCGGCTCCAGGACCGGGCCGCGGCCGGCCGACCATGCCAGCCTGCCGTCGCGGACCACGGCGGCGACCAGCGACGGCACCCGGCCGTCGCGCTGAGCGCGGGCGGTGTGGGCGAGCAGGGTGCGGGCCGTGGCGGGGAGCAGGTCGGTCACGGCAAGCAGGCTAAGCGTCGCCGACCTCGGTCCGCGGGCCGAGGGCAGCGGAAACGGCCTCGTCAGAACGGGTTGCGGCGGCCCTTCAGCTCACTGAACAACGGCACGTCGGCGAGCAGTCGCACGGCCTCGAACAGCCGCAGGGCCTCGTCGCCGGTCGGGATCGCCACGACGACCGGCCCCGAACCACGCCTTCCCGCCCAGCCGCAGGACCGGGCTGCCCGTCTCCTGCCCGACCGCGGCCTGGGCCTCGTCGTGCGAAGCGCGCACGGCGGCGTCGAGCGAGGCGGCGTCGACCGCCGCCGCGACCGAGGCGGGAAGGCCCGCGTCCGCGACCGCCGCGGCGATCTCCTCGTCGCTGTAGGGCAGGCCCTTGTCGTGCTTGCGGGTGCTCAGCGCGGCGTAGAGGCTGCCGCGTGCGTCGTTGTCCTCGACGGACGCGAGCACGCGCAGCGCCCGCACGCCCTGGGCCATGAGGGCGCGCCACTCCTCGGGGATCTCCTTGTCCGCGTTGAGGATCGCGAGGCTCATCGGTCGCCAGGTCACGGACGTGGCGCCCGCCTCCGCGACGTTCGTGATCCAGCGCGAGGTACGCCAGGTGAAAGGGCAGCCGGGATCGAAGAAGAAGTCGACGGGGTCACGCGCGCGAGGCTAGATGCGGAAAGTTGAAAGCTCAAGGGCCGGGCGGTGGTTCCTCGCCGTCGTGGCCTGCGAGGAACCGCTCGACCTCGGCGGCCAGCTCGTCCGCGCTCGGCAGCTCGTCGGACATCCCCGACGCCCGCCCGGCCGTGACCGCGTCGTACTGCCGCTCCAGCATCTCGACGACCTGGCGCACCTCCTCCGAGGCCGCCACCTGCTCACCGATCTCCTTGTCGGCCCGCTCGGCCGCCGACGAGAGCGCCTCCGTGGAGAGGTAGAGCCCCGCGGCCATCCCGACGTGGTCGACGAGCACCCGCGCGGCCTGCGGGTACTCCGCCCGCGCGAGGTAGTGCGGCACGTGGACGGCGAAGCCCATCGCGTCGTGTCCCGCCTCGCCCAGGCGCAGCTCCATCAGCCCGACGGCGCTGCCCGGGACGTCCGCCGCCGCGAACCACGCCTCGTGGCCCTCGGTGAGCTCCTGCCGGGTGCCGTGCACGGTGACCCCGATCGGGCGGGTGTGCGGCACGTTCATCGGGATCGCCGCGAGGTTGATGACCAGGCGCACCTCGAACCGCTGCACGAGCTGCGCGACCGCGGCGGCGAAGCGCTCCCACTGCGAGTCCGGCTCCGGCCCGGCGAGCAGCAGGAACTCGGTGTCGGCCGAGTCGGTGAGCGCGACGACGTCGAGGTCGGGGGAGGAGTAGGAGGCCCAGTGGTCGGTGTCGAACCGGAGCGGGGGCCTGCGCGACCGGTAGTCGATGAGCTGGTCGACGTCGAAGCGCGCCAGGGTGCGCCCCTCCCGCCCCTCGCGCATCGCGTCGACGGCCAGGCGGCACGCGTTCCCGGCGTCCACGAAGCCGTCGAGCGCCACGATCAGCACCGACTCCGACGCCGGGACGTCCGCCTCCGTCACCTCGTACAGTTCGGCGGGTTCCAGCACCGCGCACCTCCTCCTCGCTCACAGCCCCCAACGCGGGACTGCCCGCACAGCATCCCGTTTCCGGGTGATGCGGCGCATCACCGGGTTCGGGGCGGCTCGGATCCGGGCCTCCTCCGGCGACGATCGGCGTGTCGAGGACGACCCACCGGTCCCGTTCACGTCGGTCGAGGTCCACCGCGCGCCCGGGAGCGCCGCGGCAGGAGGTGACGGAGATCTG
>CAVVPJ010000006.1:0-22530 GCA_963750095.1 uncultured Actinomycetota bacterium
TGGAGCTCGTCGACGACGGCGTCGCCGGCATCCTGTACCGACCAGGCGATGCGGGCTCGCTGACCGACGGGCTGGCCGAGGCGTTGCGCGACCCGGAGCGCAACCACGCGATGGGCCTGGCCGCCCGCGCCCGGTACGACCGCGAATTCGTGCCCGCGGTCGGCGTGCAGCGGTTGGTCGCGGGCTACCGGGCCGCGATCGACGGGACGGCATGTCCGCCACTCTAGAGCGACCGCCGCTGCAGGCGACGGCGCCGGGCGGCCGTCGGCGCGTCGTCCTCACGCTCGCCGATCAGCTCGTCTCCTCGGCGTCGAACTTCGCCTTGAGCGCCCTCGTCGCCCGGCTGGGTGGGGTGTCGGCGCTCGGTGCGTTCGGCGTCGCGCTGCTCGTGTGGTTCGCCGTGGTGGGGATCAACCGCGCGCTGGTGTCCGAGCCGATGACGGTGATCGGCGGCGTCGAGACAAGGGCGCGCGAGCACGGCGAGGGGGTGACGGCCTCCGTCATCGTCGGTCTGGGCGCCGGGGCGCTGCTGGCCGCGGTCTGCGGCGTGCTGGCCGAACAGGGCCTTGCGATTGCGGGTGTGCTCGCTCTGGCCCCGTGGCTGCCCAGCCTGCTCGCCCAGGACTACTGCCGCGCCGCGGCCTTCCGGACTCGGCGCCCGCACGTCGCGCTGGTCAGCGACCTGGTCTTCGCGGTCGTCCAGGCGACCGCGACCTTCGCGCTGGCCTCGGTCGGCGACCGGAATGTGGCGGCGTTCCTCGGGGCGTGGGGGATCGGCGCCACCGCTGGTGCCGTGGTCGGGCTCGCGATGTTGCGGGCGCGCCCTGTCGGCCTGCGCAGGGGCTGGTCGCGCCTTGCCAGGATGTGGCCGCGCAGCCGGTGGTTCCTCGCGGAGTTCGGCACCGCGTTCCCCGGGGACCAGGGCTACCTCTTCCTGCTCCCCCTGCTGCTCGGAACCGCGTCCTTCGGCCTCTACCGGGCCGCCTCCGGCCTGATCGGGCCCATCGTGGTCATCTTCCTCGCCGCGGGGAACGTGGGGCTCCCCGAGGCCGTGCGCAGCCTCCGCGAAGGCGGACGGGCGGGCCTGCACCGCTTCACGATTCGGCTCACCGCCGTTGTGGCGGGCGTGACCGTGCTCTACTGCGGTGCCGTCGCCGTGCTGGCCGAGCCGCTTCTGAAGCTGGTGTACGGGACGCCCTTCGCGGCCGCCGCCACCGTCACCGCGTTCGTCGCGGCCCAATACGTCCTCAACTCGCTCTCGTTCGGCGCGGGCGTGGCGATGAAGGCCGCGGGCCGGATGAAGGCGCTCTGGGTGGTGCGGCATCTGCTCCGCGACGCTCACGATCGGCAGCGCCGCCGCGTACTGGCGACGTCGGCGGGCTTATCGGCGCGGGCGTGGCCGCAGTCGTCGCCGGGGCAGCCTACACGGGCGGGGTGCTCTTCTCCTACGTCCTCGCGCGGCCCGGCGCGACCCTTCGCCGCCGAGGCGGGGCCCACCGCCTGGCCAAGGGCGCGGCCTCAGGCACGGGCTCGGCCTCGTTCGGCCGGTCCAGGCGGCGGACCACGCGGGCGGGCACCCCCGCCACCATCACGTTGGCCGGAACGTCGCCGAGTCACGACCGCCCCGGCGGCCACGACGGCTCCCGACCCGACGGTCACCCCCGGCAGGATGGTCACGTTCGCACCCAGCCAGGCGCCTGAGTCGATCACCACCTGCAGGCCCTCCACAGCTGCCTGCCCGCCGTTCCGGGGGCCCGAGACTGTGCCGCGAGGTGATGATCGACGAGCCGTGGCCGACGCACGACATCATCACCGAGCGTGATCGACGCGTGAAGATCGAGATAGCAGCGCGGTTGACGAGGCAGCGCTCGCCCGCCCGAAAATGGGCCGGGTGGCTGAACCAGGTGCCGCCGAGGAGGTGGGTGGAGCGGGGCACCGTGGCGCCCGCCAGGCGCAGCACGTCCCGCCGCAGGAGCCGCCCCGCGATGTCGTCACCGACGAAACCGCTGATGGCATAGACGATGTGGACGCCGACGCGGCGCATGGTGCGATCGGACCCGCTCCCGGTCAAGGGCCGCGGCCCCTGGTCCGCCGCGACGTCCAGGGTCGGCACGACGACCCGAAGATGCCCGAAGGATTCCGACTGCACGCCCGCTCCCGACCTGAGATTGCATTGACAACCAAGGCTCGGGAGGATGCCGAGCTCCGTTACGGAGAATCACCGTTATCGTGACGGAGATCCCCGATGGTGGTAACCATAACGGACATACGCCTCAGGCCGCACTGACGTATCCGTGACCGACGTGGGGCATCCGGGTGGCCGCCGAGCATCGTCGCGGAGAGCACCGCGAACTGCTCATCGAGCCGCTCCGCGTTGGCGGCGGACTGCGCGCGCATGTGGCCCACGACCTCGCCGCGGCGAGCCTGCAGCGCATGGAACTGCTCTTTCAGCCGGTCGACGTCGAGGGACGCGAACGGCTGACAGAAGTCGCCTAGGCCGAACGTGGCCATGAGGACGTCGTTCTTCGCGTGCGTATCCGAGCGAGATCGTCGGCTTGGCCTGCTTGAGCGCGCAGACGACGTTGTGGAAACGCGTCGCGACGACGGTGTCGACCGCGGCGATCTCCGCCTGTACGTCGGCGAGGGTCGTCGGTGCCGCGGCGCTGATCGACGTCGTCGTCGAGGTCGGGCCGCCCGGCGCGCACCGCCGCCACCACTGCGCGGGCGGTCGGGCACGTCGCCGCGGTCGCCGATGAGGACGCGGACCCGCAGGCCCTCGCCGATCAGCCAGTCGGCGAAGCGGGTGACGGCTGCCGACGTAGTCGGCGTGCACTTCGTCGCGCGCGGCCGCGGTCGCCGTAGCCGCCGTGGTAGTCCATGACGCCGAGCCCGACCACGCCGGTCGGCGCCTCGGGTGCGGCGGGGTGGGGCAAGGCGAAGACCAGGTCGGGGTAGATGCCGTCGCGGGAGGTGTCGACGCCCATGGAGCGCATCGCCTCACGGGAGGGCGCGTCACGGAAGGACCGGTACGCCGCTGCGCGCGCGGACCTTCCGACCAGCCATCGGGTGGCGGGGGAGATGCTGCGGTCGGCCCCCACGCTGATGAGCGCCACCTTCCGCCGCTGCAGCCTGCGGTGGTGCAGAGCAGGAACAGCGAGTAGGGGAAGCCCCAGGGGCGCAGCGGCGGCACCGACTCCAGCACACCCATGCCGGGGACGATGACGAGTTCGTGGGCGCGGACCCACGCGGCGATCCGGAACGGGTCGACCAGCTTTCCGAGCGCCTTGACCACCAGCCCCCGCACGCCGCCCACGGTCTCGTACTCGTGGCGGTTCCAGTGCAGACGGGTCGCGGGCACCCCGAAGCGCCGTGTCACGTCGTCGGGGCGCGGGCACAGGAAGTCGATCTCCGTGTCGGGATGCCGCGACCGGAGGAAGGCCAGCACCGACTCCAGCGAGCCGTCGTTGCCGAGGTTGCCCTGGCCGAGCAGACCGAAGAAGCCGACCCGCGGTCGGCGGGCATGGGAGGTGCTCACGACGCGCTGCGCTCCCGACCCGGCACGATGTCGGCGATCGTGGCCGACCTGCGCGATGTTCGGCGTCGGCGAGATCGGCCGCCGGCGCGCCGCGCACCACGGACGCCCACTGCTGCCCCGAGCGGCTCGCGCGCGCCCGGCGCACGGCCCGACTGCTCATCCATCTGGCGAGGTGGCGGTAGCACGCGATCCGCTCACCGACCGGCAGCGGCGCCCGCGCGATGGCTCCGAGGTAGCCGAGCATGTACTCCGCGACCAGACGGATGGTGGGATGGCGGAGCCTGCTGGCGCGACGGGGGTCCCACGCGGCGGACTTCTCGCGGATGGTCCGCGCCGAGACGTCGAGGCTGCCCGTGTGGTGGCGGCGGAAGTAAAGCCAGTCGGGAACCTGGTGGAACCGTCCGTGCAGCGCGAGCTCGGTCATGAAGGTGCGGTCGGAGCGGTGGTAACTGTCGTAGGGCGGGATCCGGCGCAGCACCGCGGTCCGGATCACGCCGTAGTCGTCGTCGCCGCCGTCGTCGAAGAGCATGCTACGGAACCGCGTCGGCGCATACGGAGACGCGGTGGCCAGCGGGTATTCGATGGCCTGCACCACGTTGTCCGCAGCGTCGATCTCGGCCGTCCAGCTGTGCGCGAGGACGACGTCGGGATGCTCGTCGAGCGCGGCGACGCAGCGCTCAACCAGGTCCCTGGCGTACAGGTCGTCGTCGGACGCCCACTTGAAGAGCTCGCTGCGGCACTCGTCGAACACGAGGTTGTGGTTGGGCACGGCCCCGATGTTGCGCGCCTGCCGGAGGTAGCGAATGCGGGAGTCGCGCGCGGCGAACTCGCGGCAGATCTGCTCGGTCGCGTCCGTCGAGGCGTTGTCGGAGATGATCAGCTCGAAGTCCTCGTAGGACTGGCCGAGCAGCGCCTCGAGCGCCTCGGCCAGGTAGGTCGCGCCGTTGTAGACCGGGAGGCCGATCCCCAGCCGAGGCGTGCGGTTCGTGGTCATCCCTCCTCCTGGGTTGCGGGTCGGTCGGAGGCGGCTGGGACGGTGTGTCGCAGCGCCACGCGCAACTGGTACCACCAGCCGCAGGCGCCGATCACGGAGCCCAGCGCGACGCCCCAGCTGGAGCCGACGGCGCCGTTCAGCACGGCGCCCACCAGCCCGCCGGTAGCGTAGAGCGTCGTGTTCAGGATCTGCGCACGGAGGCTGCGCCGGGCTGCGCCCAGAGCGCGCAGGCCGGTGCTGGCACCGCTGGAGATGCCTGCGAGGGCGACGCAGAGCGTGGCGGGAAGGATCAAGGGGGCGGCGGCGGGCCAGACGTCGCCCAACAGCTTGCTGCCGACCGCGTCGGGCAGGAGGACCAGTAACCCGATTCCCCAAGTGAGCGCGGCGACGGCCTGTATGCCGCCGAGCAGGAGACAGAACCTGGCGAGGCGGTGCGGGCGGGCCCGCGCGATGCGGGACGCCTCCGGAACGGCGACGAGGGAAAGGCCCATCAGCACGGCGAGGAACGGGCCGAGCAACAGCTCGGCGCCGCGTACGGCGCCGACGGCGACGAGGCCGCTGATCGCACCGAGACCGTAGGTGCGGATCTGGCCGGATCCGGAGTTGGAGACGTTCTCGAGCACGTAGCGGGGCCCGAGGTCGCGCTGTTCTCGCAGCCACGAGCCGACCCGCTGCGGTCGCGGGACGGTGCGCGCCTGCACGCATCCGCACGCGGCGGCGACCCCGGCCGAGCCGCCCCACCCCAGGATGTAGGCGACGACGCTGCCGTGTCCGGCCGCGAGCAGCAGCGCGGGCACGAGCGCGACCGTCCAGATGGTGTCGTTGAGGAAGGCCTGGCTGCCCCGCCCGGCCGCGAAGAAGCCGAAGCGCCAGGCGTCCTGGACGAGCAGCAACGGCATGACCACGCCCAGTGCCGCGAACGCGGCACCGACGGGACCACCGATCGCGGCGCCGGCGGCCACGCCCAGCAGGCCGGTCGAGATGCCGACGAGCACGGCGGTGCCGGTCGCGCGGGTCAGCGCGGCACGCCAGACCGCGGGCTCCGCGCCGCTGAGCCGTACGACGAACGGGTCGGACGCAAGACCCCGCGAGACATTCAACGCGGCCCCGTAGGTGGCCCAGGCCAGCGCGAAGATGCCGAAGTCAACGGCACCGAGACCGCGGGCGACGACAAGCCCGACCGCAAAGTTCGAGAGGCTGGAAACGGCCTGGTCGGCGAGACCCCACGAGACCCTGGTGGCGATCAAGCGCTTGCGGACCGGTGTCGTGTCGGGTGTGACGGCTGCCACCGGCCCGGTGTCCGTACTCATGGGGCCTGCCCCACCCGCTGGCGCCTGATAGCCACCCGTCACCCACAATTCGTCGTCCGTGCCCCACCCACAGAGGCCGAAAGTTCGTCACCGCGCGCCCGTTAGCTCGATGCTCTTCCGATTCTTGTTACAGGGAACGGGGGTAACGGGTGGCACGGCGAACCCGACGCCCCCCATGTGGAAGAAGCTACCGTGACCACGACTCCGGAATGTCACCACGACCGCCGCGGTCCGCGGCCTGCGGTCGCCGCCGTGCTTGTTGGGCCGCTCGCGGTCGTCGGCGGGGTCGCCGCGCTCGTGGTCGTGGTTCTCGGGTTCGCCGTCGCGGGCGGCGCGGCGCCGACCGCGCCCGACCGGTGGGCCCAGAGCGTCGTCGCAGGGTGGTGGCCGTCCCCAGGGGACACTGCCTATTTGATCGACTTCCTCGGTGACCCCCGGTCCGTCGCGGCGGCCGCTGTGGTCCTCGCGGTCGGGTGTGCGCTGCTCGGCCGCAGGCGCCTGGCGGTGGTCGCGCTCGCCGCGCCGGTGTTCAGTGGCCTCATCACGACACTGGGCAAGCCGCTCGTGCAGCGCACCATCCACGGCGAGGACAACATGGCCTATCCCAGCGGCCATGTCGGTGCGATCGCCACGCTCGCCGCCGTCGCCATGCTGCTCGTCGTCGATCTCGTGGCCACCGGCCGGGTCGTGCGGGTCGTCGTCTTCGTCGCGGGCACGGTCGCGATCGCTTCGGCGATGGCGGTCGACCAGGTCGCGATCGAGGCGCACTACCCCTTGGACGCGGTCGGCGGCCTCTGCGTCGCGTTCGCCGTGGTGACCGGGCTGGCCATCGCGGTCGACCGCGGCACCGAGGCCGCCAGGGTCCGCCTGCTCAGGAGGTAGCGCTCAGCAGGTGGGCCCGCCGCCCGCGAAGCTGCTGCACGCGTCCTGCCCGTAGGGCGCCGCCGTCCACTGGGCCGATGTCAGCGAGCGGCTGGTGTCGAACGGCATGAACTTCCACGGCCCGCTGTAGGTATTGCCGTGCCACGAGTTGGTCTGGTGGAACGTCACGGCGTTCTGCACGACGTCACCCTGGTACGGCGACCAGCTCGGGTACGTGCCGTAGTTGGACAGCAGGGCCATCCGCCCGCAGAGACCGTTCGTGCAGCCGATCACCTTGGGGTCGAAGCTGAACGTGTTCCCGTGCACGTCGATGTTCTGCGTCTTCCACCGGCAGGTGTCGATCAGCGGTGCCTTGGTGATCCCGGGCGTCGCGCACGTGGGGACCTTCGGCACGAGCCGTGTGCAGTCCCCACTCGAGGTGTTGGCCGGGCTGTTGCAGAAGCGGTCGGCGTTCTCCCACGCGGTGATCCCCGACCAGTTGTTGTCGAAGGCGTTGCCGTAGATGTCGATCTTGGCGGTGCGCGCGGAGATGCGGGAGT
The DNA here is from genome assembly GCA_963750095.1 of uncultured Actinomycetota bacterium. GTDB lineage: Bacteria > Actinomycetota > Actinomycetes > Mycobacteriales > Pseudonocardiaceae > Pseudonocardia. The sequence continues at coordinate 7,261 of CAVVPJ010000006.1, forward strand.
CGCCACCGGACTCACTGAGGTAGACCGACGCCTCAGGGAAGTCGTCGCCACGGTCGGCGAACTCCTTGCCGGACACCAACGCGTTCTTGCGGAACACGTTGTTGCGCAGGATGAGGTTGTAGCTGATCTCGTAGAACACGCCCTCGCCGTCGTTGTTCTCGATGAGGTTGTTCTCGATGAGGAAGTCGTTGTTGTTGGTGTCGGCCCACAGCCCGACGCCCCGGTTGTCGTGCACCCAGTTGTTGCGGATGTCGGCGCCGTTGACGGCCCAGAACTTGACCCCGCCCGAGCACCCGCAGCCGGGCACCTTCGACTCCCAGTCGTCGGTGTTGTTGCCGACGATCTCGTTGCCGGTCATGAGCAGGCCGGAGATCTTGTCGCCCTCCTGGTAGGCGTTGAGGGCGTACTGGCCGTTGTCGCGCAGGCAGTTGCCCAGCATCTTCTGCTTGGCGCCCGCCATCAGCCCGGCACCGCGGTTGTTCTGGATCGTGGAGTTCTGGATCGTCCAGCCGTCGGCCGAGTCGTGGTTGACCACGCCTTGATCCTGGGGCGATGTGAAGCCCTGGACGGTCAGGTTGCTGATCGTGACGTTCTTGGCGTGCTGGGTGAAAGCGAAGTCGTTGTGGCCCTTGCCGTCCAGGATCGCGCCGGGCGCGCCGAGGTAGGTGTCGTTGTCCTTCGGGACCACCTGGTCGTACTCACCCGAGCCCAGGGTGTGTGTTCCGGGCTTCAGCCAGAACGTGGAACCCACCGGGGCGGCCTCTGTCTTCTTGTCGAGGTCGCCGACCACCGCCGGGTCCACCACGATCGCGCCCGCAGGCGCGACCGGGTAGGTCGCGGGGATGTTGTCGCACACCTTGCCCGCCGAACTCGCGGGGGGCGGAGGCACCGCGATCGGACTTGAGGTCGGCGGCAGCGTGGTGGTGGGCGGCGGGGTCGTCGACGGGGGAGTTGTGGTCGTGGTGGTCGCCGATGTCGCCGCCGGCTGGGTCGTCGGCGCGGTCGTCGTGGTCGCCGCCGCGGTGGTGCTGCCCACGGGCACCGCGGGCGCGGACGCCGACGTCCGGGGAGAGGTCGTGGCAGGCGGCGTGGCGGACGTCGCAGCCGCCGACGAGGTGGCCGACGGGATGGTCGACGAGGTTGCGGTGGTCGACGTTGGGTTGGCGGTGCTCGTCGGCGTGCTTGCCGTGGTGCTCGACGGTGTCGTGCCGACGGCCGCCGGAGACATGGTCTTCGGCGGATTGGTGGTCGTCGTGGGCGCGTGGGTCGTGCTCGACAGGTGGCTGGTCGCGGGCGCGGTGGTCGTCGTCTGCTGGGCCGCGCGCGTCGTGGACGGGTGGGTGGTCGGGTCCGGGTGGGCTGTCGTGGACTTCGGCGGCGGGGTGGTCGCGACGGACGTCTTCGTGACCGTTCCCGGCGGCACGGGGGTCGGATGGTGGCGGTGGCCTGCGCGCGTCCACTTGCTGCCCGGCCGGTTGGCCCGGACGTAGTAGGCCGCCGTCTTCGCGACGCCTTCCATCGTGAACGAGCAGCAGGTCATCACGCGCTGGGTGGTGCGTCCACCGATGTCGGCGACGACCACGTAGGTTTCGGCGTCGGTCACGGGGGCCCAGCCGAGGGTGTCGCCGTCGGTCCACGCGTCAGGCGCGGCGAGCGGGTCCTGCCCCGGCACCGTCACGACGGCCGCGAGAAGCGCGCCGCACGCTATAGCTGCGAGGAGACCCACCGGTCGGAACCGGCGCCGTGCGCTGGCGGCCCCGACAACCGCCTGTCGCTGATGGCGTCGGGACTGCTCAGGGGCCAGGCCCCGTCCCGGGTTGTCCATGACGCGGAAACTATCTCCGGCCGATTCCGGCCCTCTGAATCTGAGAACGCCGGTTGCTTCGGCGCGCCAGCAGGTCAGCCCGTCGCGACGTTTGACGTAGCATTCAACCGTTTGCGCGGCGAAATTACGCTGCGCAGGGCAACAGGGCTCTCAGTCGGTGACGATTGCTGCCGATCATCGCGCCGGAGTGGCCGTCTGTCCCGTCGGGTGCGCCGATGAGCGGTCGATGCGCCTGGTCAGGTCCGCTCTGCCCGCGGCCCATTCGACAGCAGGAAGTAGGCGTAGCGCTCGTCCAGCTCGTTCTTCGGAACGATGTGGACGACCTCCGGCGTCAAGCCGCACTCCTGCGCTAGCGTCCAGAAGGCGTCGATGCGGTAGGTCGTCATGTCCGCTCGTCCATGGCGGTAGCCCCGGCGGCGGGCCCGCGTCCAGAACGAGCCGGTGTCGAACTTGATCTGTATGAAGGCAAGGCCGTCCTCGGCCAGCATGCGGTGGGCGATGCGCAGCAGGCGTGCGCCGTACTCCTGTGAGTGGATGAGCTCGAAGACGTAGAAGGAGACGAAGAGATCGCAGTATCCGTCAACGCCCGCGATCGCGTCCTCGGGGCGGTCGGCGTCGACGAGGATCGGGACGAAGGGCGTCGAGCAGGCTGCCGCCACCTGCCTCACGCACTCATCGAGGCTCGGTTGGGAGATCTCGACGCCGACGAACCGGTCGGCGTGCGCCGCGAAGGTCACCGCATTGGCGCCCCCGCCGCAGCCCCATTCGAGAACGGTGCCGAGGCGGTGCGGTCGGTCCACGACGCGAGCGAGACGCTCGAGAAGCTCGAGGTGACGCTTGCCGACCTCCGCCCAGAGGTCGTTGTCGGCGAACACGTCGGCGTCGCGCCAGTGTGACTCGCGCTTCCACCGCTCGCTTCCGGCGTCGCGCCAGTAGGTCTGGGCGTCTCGACCGAGCTTCTCGGCGGGCTCGGCAAACCCGGCCATGGTGAGCGCTCGGTTGCCGACATCGAGCGCCGTGCGGGCTGCCCGGCGGGCAGACTGGGCCAGCGTGCCGTTCATGATCTGTGGCGCTCCTCAGTCCGAGCCTCCGGTCTCATGTCGGTCTGCTCGCCCGCGTTGGCGCGAACGTTACGAATCGTGGCCGTTGCGCACCACGACGCGGCCCTCTCGTCACCCGTACGCACCAGGAGCGAGAGAATCTGCCGGGCGGTCGCAGGCGGATCCGCCTGGCGACCTTCGTGCGGTCGCCTACTGGATGTGCTCTTTCCGGAGCAGGGTCGCCGCCCGTTTGGGCGTGACCGCCCTCGGTATCATGTCCGGCTGGTCCCATTTCAGTCCGTCTGCGAGTTTGGTACCGAAAATCGATTTTCTGACTTTTGTTCGCAATCGGGCTTTCGCGCAGTTTGCTGACCCGGATTTCCGATCGTAGCCTGCGCGGTGATCGGGGATCCGCACGCTGAGACGGGAGCGCTCCGTGTCTACGCGACAAGCTATTCAAAGCACGGTCAATGCAGCATTGCGTCCGCTTGGTGTCCAGGTCGTGCGGGGCTTCAGCGTCGATCCGGCCGTGCAGACCTTCCTGCCCGCGAAGAAGACCATCGCCGCGGCGCGGCGGGCGGGCATGACGGTCTGCGACTACATCGAGAACACCAACGGCGAACCCGGCACCACCCAGAAGACTGTCGACGCCATCGTGCGGTATGGGCACCTGGTGCCGCCGGTGGAGCGGATCTGCGAGATCGGGGCTGGGTCCGGCCGGTACGCCGAGAAGCTGATCGCGGAGCTGCGGGTGCGGCACTACGAGGTCTACGAGACCGCCGCCGACTGGCTGCCCCATCTGGGCACGCTCCCCCATGTGGAGGTCAAACCCGCCGACGGTCATTCGCTTGCGGGAACACGCTCCGCGTCGGTCGATCTGGTGCACGCGAACAAGGTCTTCGTCTACATTCCGTTCGCGGCCGTCGCGGGCTATCTGCTGGAAATGGTGAGGGTCGTCAAGCCGGGCGGCACGATCGCCTTCGACATCGTTACCGAGGAATGCATGAGCGAGGACATCGTGTCGGCCTGGATCGCCTCCGGCACAATATTCGTTCCCACTCCGCGAGAGTGGGTCATCGATTACCTGGCCCGCCGGGGTGTCACGCTGGAAGGGGCCCTCCGGTTGCCGATGGCGGGCAACGAGACCGAACTGCTCGTCTTCCGGCGCGCGGCCTGACCGCCGCCATTCCAGCGGTCGCGCCGAAGCGCGGGCCCGATATCCACTAACCTCCGCCCACCGGGTCGTCGACGCCGTCGAGGGGATGGGCCGCCGTGGTCGGCGTTGCTCGTAGCGGCCGGGCAGCACCGCGTCACCGGGCTGCTGAACGTCGCGGCCGGTGACGGCGCGATGCCGACGACCGCTGGGCAGCGGCGGGAGGCGCAGGCCGCGCATCGCGGCATGCAGCTGCGGGTGCTGGCCCTCGAACATCAGCTCGCCCGAGTCGTGGACGTGCTGGGTGCGGGCGGTGTCGAGACGCGGATCCTCAAGGGGAGCGCGGTCGCGTGCCTCGACTACGCCGACCCGGCGGTCCGGTCCTTCGTCGACCTGGACGTGCTGGTCCGTGGCGCCGATGTCGACCGCTCGGTGGAGCTGCTGACCGACGCCGGGTTCCGGCGGACCCTCGCAGAGCCGCGCCCCGGCTTCGACTGTCGGTTCGACAAGGGGATGACGCTGATCGCCCCCGCCGGCTTCGAGCTCGACCTGCATCGCACGTTCGTGCTCGGGTCGTGGGGCGCAGTGATGGACGTCGCCAGAACGTGCCCGGCGACATCGCCGAGGGGGAGCGGCTGCAGGCCGGTCACCTGGGGCGAGCACCTGCAGTACAGCACCGTCCGCCGCCCCCGACGACAGCGTGCTGCTGTGCCTGCACGGCTGTGTCGACTTCGTCATCGCCCCTGACCTGCGCACCGTCACCGCCTGGGGGGACCCGCGCTGCGCGCCGACGCTGTACACGCTGCTCGTCGCGGGCAACCTCCTCGCGACCGTGCTGACCCTGCGCGGCGAGACCGTGCTGCACGCCAGCGCCGTCGAGCGCGAGGGCAGGGCGGTCGCGTTCGTCGCCCACTCCGGGATGGGCAAGTCCACCCTCGCCGCGCTCGCCTGCGCCCGCGGCGCCCGGTTCGTCACCGACGACCTGCTCCGGTTCGAGCACCGGGACGACGGCAGGGTGCGGTGTTGGCCGCGCGGCCTGGAGAACCGGCTGCGCAAGCCGCCCGAGGACATCCTCGGCTTCGCGCCCGACGGCGCGCAGCGCGTCTCGGTGGACCAGCGGAGGGTGTGGTGCCCCGAGGCCACCACCCGCGCGTCGGCGGAGCTGGTGGCGGTCGTCCTGCCCGAGCTCGACCGCGAGTGCCGGGAGCTGGAGATCACCCCGCCGCGCCGCGCTGCGGCGGTGCTGCGGCTCACCGCGACGCCGCGCCTCCTCGGCCGGATAGGGCGGGCGGGCATGGCCGCCGCCTTCGCGAACCTCGGCGCGCTCGTCACAGCGGTGCCGGTCCTCGCGGCCAGGGTGCCGTGGGGCCTGCCGGTGGATCCCGCGATCGTCGACGCGCCGCTCGCCGGTGTCGGGCTGCCGGTCAGCGCGCTCCCGCCGTCGAGCACGTAGATGCAGTCCGCGCCGCGCACGGTCGAGAACCGGTGGAGATCAGCAGCACCGTACGGTCGTGCAGCACCTCGCGGAGGCTCGCGAACAGCGCCCGCTCGGCCTCCGGGTCCATGGCCGAGGTCGGCTCGTCGAGCACGACGAAGCTCGCGTCACGGCGCGGACCGCCTCGACGGTGCGCGCGACGTCGGCGTCGGTGTGCGCGGCGGAGATCACGAACGACTGGCCGAGCACGCCGCCGAGCGTCATCTCCTGCAGGAACAGCGTCCGGTAGGCCTGGGACGGCTGGCCGTCGGCGTCGCGGGTCTCGAAGACGAGGCAGGACGGGCGGCCGATGGCCCTGACGTGCTGCTCGACGCCCGCGTCGCGGGCGGCCTCGTTCACCGCGGCGGCGAGGACCGCGCCCTGGCGCTCCATCGTCGTGATCGGGTCGGTCTCCCGGTAGGCCTTGACGACCGCGCGGAATGCCGCGAGGCCGCCGGTCTCGGCGCCGTGGGTGCTGGAGAGCAGGAAGACGCGCTCGCGCTCGGTGCGCAGGCCGCCGAGCTCCATCAGCTCCCGCTTGCCTGCCAGCGCGGAGATGGGGAAGCCGTTGCCCATGGCCTTTCCCCAGCGCGACAGGTCGGGCGTGACGCCGTAGATGTGCTGTGCGCCGCGCTCGGACCAGCGGAAGCCGGTGATGGTCTCGTCGAACACGAGCACCGCGCCGTGCTTGTCGCAGAGCTCGCGCACGCCCGCGAGGTAGCCGGGGCCGGGCTCGGCGGTGGCGCTGCCCGCCTCCATGATCACGCAGGCGATCGGGTGTTCCTCGAGCAGCGCGCGCAGGGCGTCGAGGTCGTTGTAGGTGAAGCGATGGGTGAGGTCGTGCACCGCGGACGGCACACCCGCGTCGAGCGGGAGCGTGCCCACGAACCAGTCCTGCCCGCTGAAGAAGGGTTGGGTGCTGACGGCCACGTGGTCGCGGCCGGTCGCGCCGTTCCAGAGCATCCACGGGTCGTGCCCGCGCGGTAGGCGGCCTCCAGCGCGGCCCGCTCCTTGACGGTGTCGGCGGGATGTCAGAAGCCGCGGTAGGGGTAGGCGAGCATGCGGCCCTGCTGCGCGAGCGGGCTGCAGGCGTCGCCGATGAGGTCGCCGTTCAGCGGCAGGTGGTCGAAGATCTCCGGCCGCAGGGCGAAGTAGCCGCCGTTCTCCCACAGCTGCAGCTCGGGGAGCGTGTTGATGGAGGTGATGTAGTCGCCCTCGCCAGCGGCACGGCGACCAGCGATCCGACGGCGTCGCTCGCCTTGAAGTTGTCGATGCCCCCTGGGGATGGTTCAGGCATGACGTGCACTAGCCTCCGCCCACCACGCCGTCGAGGCCGTCGAGGAGGTGGGTCGCCGTGCGGCGACGCCTGTGCCCGGAGGACGAGTACCCCGCGCCGTTGCTGGCCGTCGCGGGACACCGGCTACCGGGAGCGCGCAGGGTCTTCCCTTCGCGGCCGCTCGACGACGGAGCGTGGTCGGCGTTGCTCGACGCGGCCGTCCACCACCGGGTCACCGGGTTGCTGAACGCAGCGACGGGTGACGGTGCGCTGCCGTCGACCGAGGGCCAGCGACGGGATGCGCTGGCGGCCCATCGCGCCATGCAGCTGCGGGTGTTGGGCCTCGAACACCAGCTCGCCGCCGTGGTGGACGTGCTGGGAGACGGCGGCGTCGACACGAGGATCCTCAAAGGCAGCGCGGTCGCGCGCCTCGACTACGCCGATCCGGCGATCCGGTCCTTCGTCGACCTCGACATCCTGGTCCGGGGCGCGGACGTCGACCGTTCGGTGGCGCTGCTGGCCGACGCCGGGTTCCGGCGCACCCTCGCCGAGCCGCGCTCGGGCTTCGACCGCCGGTTCGACAAGGGCATGACGCTCATGGCGCCCGCGGGCTTCGAGCTCGACTTGCACCGCACGTTCGTTCTCGGGCCGTGGGGCGCGGTGATGGACCCGGACCAGCTGTGGGACGGCGGCGAGCCGGTGACGGTCGGCGGGCGCACCTTCCGCGCGCTGAGCCGGTCCTACCGGTTCTTGCACGCGTGCTATCACGCGGCATTGGGCAATTGGCCGCTGCGGCTCGGGTCCCTTCGCGATGTCGCGGAGCAGCTGCGCTCCGGCCAGGACGAACGCGAGGTGCTGCAGATCGCCTCGTCATGGGGTGTGCGGACGCTGGTGGCTGCGGCCGTTGTCGACAGCAGGAGGCTGCTGGGCACCGAGGCCGACGACTGGCTCACGGCCTGGGGGACGCGCCACGTGCCGAGCAGGCGGGACGAGGCGTGGCTCGCGCTCCACACTCGGACCGACAAGACGTTCGCCGCACAGGCCCTGGCGACGATTCCCGTTCTGCGTTGGCGCGATCGTGCGGCCTACCTCGGGTCCTTGCTGCGGCCCTCGGCCGCCTACACGGGCGATCGACACCGGTCGACCCGCGCCCGGTTTGCCTACGCCGTGCGCGAGATCCATCGAGGAATGCGGCGTCCGCACCGCTGAACTGAGGCGGGGGCGCCCACCCGGCGCCCACCTGTCGCGCTCCGCGAGGACGAGCAGGCGGCCGCCGGGCCGGACGTCACGAGAAGGTCAGATCCCCGAAGGCCGTGCCTGCCGAGAAGTCGGCGTCGAGGTGCGCCCCCCGCGATCCCCCGAGCGTCAGCTCGGCCACCGAGCCCAGGTCCTCCACCTCGGGTGCGACGTAGTCCTGCTTCATGGTTCGTTCCACCTTTCATCTATCAGGGGGACCGCTAGCGGTCCGGTGCCGGCAGAGTGAAGGTCGAGTGAACGGCGAGCACCGTTACACCCGATCGGGTTGCGATTCGGCCAATGGGCAGCCCCCGACCGGCGGCTTGGACCTCGATAAGGTGACGGAATGTTCCCTCGTATGCCCGGGGCCGCGGCGCTGGTGTTCCGGGCGGTTCGCGAGGTTGGGAACGCCGATCGACGCGGCATTGTCGTCGCGACGGCGCTGCAGCTTCTCGGAGTGGTTGCTGCGCTGGGCGTGGTGGGGGCAGGCAAGCTCGCTTTCGACGCTGTGCTCGATCCCGGGTCGGCCGCCACCGGCCTCATCGTCGCGATGGTGCTGCTCGCGCTCGCCACCGCGGTCGTCGGGTCGGTGGGCGTCGTCCAGGCCCAACAGCAGCGGCTGCTCGGCGAGCGGGTCGCCCAGCGGGTGTGGGACCGCATCCTTGACGTGGCCAGCCGCGTGGACCTGGCCACGTATGAGTCCACCGGCTTCGTGACCCGCCTCGAGCGCGTGCAGCAGAACGCCGTCAACCGGCCCTCGACCGTGACCACCGGGCTGCTGAGCCTGTCAGGCGGTCTGCTCGGGGCGCTGGCGATGGCGGCCGTCCTCGTGGGGACGCAGCCGCTCCTGCTGCCGATCCTGCTCGCCGCCGGGTTGCCCGCTGTGCTGTTGGCCCGGCGGGTCGGCACGCTGGAGTTCCGCTTCGCCGACCGAGTGACGCCGCTTGTGCGCCGTCGGTTCTACCTGCGCCAGCTGCTCTCCGCGCGCGCCTACGGTGCGGAGCTGCGGGCGTTCGGTTCGCGGGCCTGGCTGCAGAGGGCGCACCGCGCGCACAACCGTCAGTTCGTCACAGAGCTCGCCGCCCACGTCCGCGGCCGTCAGGTCACGGCACTGCTCACCACGCTGGCCGCCGGTGTCGCGCTGGCACTCGCTTTGCTCGCCATCGTCGCGCTGGTCCGCACCGGGCGGCTCAGCCTCGCCGCGGCAGGGGCAACCGCGATCGCCGTCCGCCTGCTCTCGGGGCAGCTCACCACCGTGTTCAGTGCGTTGGGCAACGTGCTGGAGTGCGCCCCGTTCCTCGCCGACCTCGACGCCTTCGTCGCCGCGGCACCCCCTGCCGCGCCGCAAGGCTCGCGGCGACCGCTGATCTCCGCTGTGGAGGCAGCCGACGTCTCGTTCCGCTACCCTGAGCAGGCCAGGCAGGCACTCGACGGCGTGGACCTGCGGATCGGCGCGGGCGAGGTCGTCGCGCTCGTGGGAGAGAACGGCTCGGGCAAGACGACGCTCGCCAAGATCGTCGCAGGGCTCTACAGCCCCGACTCCGGCACGCTGCGCTGGGACGGCGACCTCGCCGAACCCGCCGACATGCGCGCCTCGGTGAGTGTGATCTTGCAGGATTTCGTCCGCTACCAGACTTCGGTGCGCGACAACGTCACGCTCGGAGACCCGGACCGGGAGCCCGACGACGCCGACGTGGTGGCCGCGGCCGACCGTGCGGGCCTCGCCCCGCTGCTACGCGAGTTGCCCGACGGGCTGGACACCGTCCTGGGCAGGGAGCTGGACGAGGGCCGCGACCTTTCCGGGGGCCAGTGGCAGCGGCTCGCGCTCGCCAGGGCGCTGTTCCGGGACCGCCCGCTGGTGATCCTCGACGAGCCGAGCGCCGCGCTCGACCCACGGGCCGAGGCGGAGCTCTTCCGGGATGTGCGCCAGATGCTCGACGGGCGGGCCGCGCTCCTGATCTCGCACCGCTTCTCGAGCGTGCGACTGGCCGACCGGATCTACGTGCTGGGCGAGGGCCGCGTGGTCGAGTGCGGCACCCATGACGAGCTCATGTCGCGGGCGGGCCACTACGCAGAGCTTTACTCCCTGCAGTCGGCATCCTACCGCTGAGCGCCCGGGGTGACCGTGCGGAGGCCGCTCACGATGGACGCGGCGATCCCGGCGCGGAACGGTGGCCCCCACGGCACCCGGGCCTCGAGCACGGGCACGCGCTCGACCAGGTCGGCCAGCAGTTGGAAGTCCCTGGCCAGCCCGGCGGGCTCCACCCAACCCGGGAGGCGAGGGAAGCGGGCCAGCAGCATCAGGGCGCGCGGCGGGGTGAGCCGCCGCAGCTCGACCTCGTCGCGGTCCCGTCGCGGCTGCGGCACGAGGCAGGCCCACAGCGGCAGCGGGCCGCCCGCATGCCCGGCGGTGTGCACGGCGAGGCGCCCGTCGGCCGTTGCGCGGGTGGTCGCCATCGCCATCGCGGCGGCCAGCGGCCGCGCCGCCTCCCGCAGGCGGGTCTCCGTGCTGCCCGCGTGCACGACGGCGCCGGGGCCGTCCAGGTCGACGTGCAGGACGTCGTCGCTGAGCAGCGCGCGTCCTTCGGCGCAGAGCAGCGTGGCCATCGTCGACTTGCCCATGCCGGAGGCACCGACGAACGCGACCGCCCGACCGTCGACGCGCACGGCGCTCGCGTGCAGCACCAGTCGCTCCTGCAGCCGCAGGTGCATCGCGAGCAGGGCGCCCGCGGCGAGCACCGAGACGACACCTGCGTCGGCGTCGGGTGCGACGTGCACGGTGACCGCGCGCAGCCGGGCGTCTCCGACGAACTCGCACAGGCCGGGGTAGCGCACCACTGTGCGATCCCCGTCGTGGCCTACGGTGTAGAGCACGCGGCCGGTGGGCTCCGCGAGGCGGGCCAGCCGCTCGCCGGTCGGGTCCCCGGTGGGCACCGGGCGCGGCGGCCCGACTGCGAGGGACAGATCCGCGGGTGAGCCGTCGTCGGCCGTGGGCGCGAGCGGGAGGTCGACGTCGCTGGCCACGACGAGCCCGTGCGCGCGGTAGCGGTGGGTCACCGCAACCCCCCGAGCGTCGCGAAGTCCGCTGCTCCGGCGTCGAGCGTGCGCCCGGACAGCTCCAGCCAGGAGTGCGCGTGGAAGCCGCCTGCGGGATCGCGGCGGACACCGATGCGGAGCACGGGGTCCAATGCACGGAGCCGATGCCCGACCACGAGACATCGCCGCAGACACGTGTCGCCCGCGGGCCAGCGCTCGGCAACGCCGAGGCAGGCGCGCAACGGTACGGCCGACCAGTGAGGCAGTACGGCGGGCTCGGTGGCAGGCATGGCGGCACTGTCCAGGTCGAGGCGGACGCCCAGCGCGGCGCAGACGTCCGGGAGCGTGGTGCGGCGCAACCCCCATTCGGCGACCGCGAGGCGGCACACCGCCGCCAGCGTCTCCCCGACGAGCCAGACCGCACGGACCAGCCTGCGGATCATCGTGTGGCTCCGTCCGCGAGCCACGCCTGCTGCAGCAGCATCGCCGACGCGGCAGGAGGGACGGGACAGAGCCAGGCGTGGCGCAGCTCCTCGACGTCGACGAGCCCGGGATCGACGCCCGCGCCCGACCAGGAGGCCGCGAAGTGCCGCGCTGCCGCCCCGAACCGCGAGCCGTTGAAGTGGGCCTTCGTGCGCCGTCCGGCGATCTCGGGCGGTATGAGGGGGCCGCCGAGCGCGCGGGTCGCCGCCGTGCGCCCGAGCCGCCCCCAGCGGCCGCCGTAGCGGGCGAGCGCCGCCACGAAGCCGGGCGCCCCCAACGGCTCTACGAGTGCACAGCCCGTCCACGCTGCGACCTGCGCCCTGGTCAGGGCGCCGATCCGGACGGCCCGCGGCCGCAGCGTCGCACGCACGCTCGCATCCCAGCACACGGGGCGCGCGGCCACGTCGCGGACGTGTTGCTCCACGACCGCCTCCCGCGCAGGCGTGCGCAGCCACGGGTGCGGTGTGATCCGGCGACGCAGCAGTGCGCTCCTGACGGGCGCGGGTGCGGCGGCGAGTGCCGTCGTGCGCCGGTCGGCGGCCGTCATCCCCCGGCCGCGCCGCCGCCACACAGCGCGCAGCGTCGCCGCGCGGTGGTCGCCCAGCACCTCATCGCCGAAGTTGCCGGTGACCAGCGCACCGTCGCGGGCGACGCCGGAAAGCAGGACGGTCGGGCCGATCGCGGGCGGGAAGGTCGGGCCGCCGTGGCCGCTGAGCACCGGCACGGTCATCGGACCGATGAGGTCCAACTCGTCCGTGACATCTCGGCGTATCCACTCCACGTCCCGGCCGTGCCGGTGCAGGTGCGCGATCATCAGCTCCTGCCAGTCGGACTCCTCGGCGGCGGTGTCGCCCGGATAGCGCAGCGTGCAGGCGACCGGGGCGGGCAGGCCGTCCCGTGCGGCCGTGTCGGCGGCCACCGCCAGCACAAGGGACGAGTCGCGACCGCCGGAGAACGCCACGATGCAGGGCGAGCAGCGTAGGGCAGGCCGCAGCGCGGCGCGCAGCGCCGCGAGCGGGTCCGCGCCCCATGGCAGCTCGACGGCGGGATCCAGCCCGCCGGGGTGGCCCGCGAGCACATCCACAGCGGGCACGACCGGGAGACCGGTCGGGCCGAGGGGCAGGACGGTGGGTGCGGCGAGGTCGATCGCGGCCACGCCTCAGACCTCGAGCAATCCCGCCGCGTCGAGCCGGTCCACAAAGCGCTGCGCGTCGGCACGGATGACCGCCGGATCGGCCTCGTACTCGTCCGCGATCGCGCTGACCAGCCCGTCGAGCGTGCGCGGTTCGGCCAGCAGTTCGACGATGCGCGTGCCCACCCCGGTGACGCTGAGGTAGCGGGAGCTGCGCAGGTCGAGGATGATCGTCTCGCCGTGCAGCGCACGGGCCGAGATGTCGCTCTGCCGCATGCGCATCGGCCGTTCCCCGGTCACAGCTCGCGCGGCGCCGCGAAGCGGCGGTGGCCGGGCGCGACGGGCCTGCCGCGCAGCAGACCGTCGGTCGTGCCCGCCTCCAACGCCTGGCGGTAAACCGGTAGCGACGCGCGGACCGCGTCCACGGTGAGCGCCACGTCGGCGTCGGTGTGCGCGGCGGAGATCACGAACGACTGGCCGAGCACGCCGCCGAGCGTCATCTCCTGCAGGAACAGCGTCCGGTAGGCCTGGGACGGCTGGCCGTCGGCGTCGCGGGTCTCGAAGACGAGGCAGGACGGGCGGCCGATGGCCCTGACGTGCTGCTCGACGCCCGCGTCGCGGGCGGCCTCGTTCACCGCGGCGGCGAGGACCGCGCCCTGGCGCTCCATCGTCGTGATCGGGTCGGTCTCCCGGTAGGCCTTGACGACCGCGCGGAATGCCGCGAGGCCGCCGGTCTCGGCGCCGTGGGTGCTGGAGAGCAGGAAGACGCGCTCGCGCTCGGTGCGCAGGCCGCCGAGCTCCATCAGCTCCCGCTTGCCTGCCAGCGCGGAGATGGGGAAGCCGTTGCCCATGGCCTTTCCCCAGCACGACAGGTCGGGCGTGACGCCGTAGACGTGCTGTGCGCCGCGCTCGGACCAGCGGAAGCCGGTGATGGTCTCGTCGAACACGAGCACCGCGCCGTGCTTGTCGCAGAGCTCGCGCACACCCGCGAGGTAGCCGGGGCCGGGCTCGGCGGTGGCGCTGCCCGCCTCCATGATCACGCAGGCGACCGGGCGCTCCTCGAGCAGCGCGCGCAGGGCGTCGAGGTCGTTGTAGGTGAACCGGTGGGTCAGCTCCCGGACGGCGGTGGGCACACCCGCGTCGAGCGGGAGCGTGCCGACGAACCAGTCCTGGCCGCTGAAGAACGGCTGGGTGCTCACCGCGACGTGGTCGCGGCCGGTCGCGGCCCGCGACAGCCGCACGGCGGCCGCGGTGGCGTCCGACGCGTTCTTGGTGAACTTGACCATGTCGGCGCCGGTCACGAGCGAGAGGAAGTCCTCGGCCGCCTCCAGCTCGAGCGTGGACGGCCTGCTGAAGGACACGCCGCGGCCGATGGCGTCCCTGACGGCGGCCACGACGGGCTCGTAGGCGTGCCCGAGCGTGACCGCCCGCATGCCCATGCCGTACTCGACGAACCAGTTGCCGTCGGCGTCGCGCACGCAGGCGCCGCTGCCCTCGACGATGACCGGCGCCATGCCCTCGGGGAACTGGTCGGAACCCCTCGCGAACGTGTGCGCGCCGCCGGGGACGAGCTCGTGGAGGCGCCGCTGCAGCGCCTCGGAGCGCTCGAAGGAGGGTCGGCGCACGGCGGCGGCGTGCTCGTCGACCCGGATGTCGCTCATCGTCACGGTGGCTCAGCCTTCGCGCTCGGGGCCGGTGATTCCCGCGATCTCTGCCTGCAAGGGGTCCCGGTCGCCGTGGCCGTTCCACAGCATCCAGGGCGGGTTGCCCGCCTGGTAGGCGGCCTCGAGCGCGGTGCGCTCCTTCACGGTGTCGGCGGGGCGCCAGAACCCCCGGTGCGGGTAGGCGAGCATCCGGCCCTGCTGGGCCAGCGGGCCGCAGGCGTCCACGATGAGGTCGCCGCCGGGCGGCAGGTAGTCGAAGATCTCCGGACGCAGCGCGAAGTACCCGCCGTTCTCCCAGAGCTCCAGCTCGGGCAGGGTGTTGATCGAGGTGATGGCGTTGCCCTCGCCGATGTTCACGCAGTGGAACGCCGACTGTGGGGGCACCGCGACCAGCGACCCGAGCGCGTCGCTCGCCTTGAACGTGTCGATCATGTCGTTCAGCGGGAGGTCGGTGAGGACGTCCGCGTAGTTGGCGAGGAACATCTCCTCGTCCTGGACGAGGTGGCGCACGCGGCGCAGCCGCTCGCCGATCGGGCTGTTGAGGCCCGTGTGGACGAACGTGATGCGCCAGTCCTTGATGTCGGAGCCGAGCAGCTCGACCTTGCCGTCGCGCAGGACGAAGTCGTTCGACGCGGTCTCGGCGTAGTTGAGGAAGTAGTCCTTGATGTGCTGGGCGCCGTAGCCCAGGCAGAGGATGAACTCCTTGTGGCCGAAATGCGCGTAGTAGCGCATGACATGCCAGATGAGGGGCCTCGGTCCGACCGTCGTCATGGGTTTGGGGAGATCGGACTCGCCGGAGCGCATCCGCATCCCGTAGCCACCACAGAACAGGACGACCTTCATCCGCTAGCTCCCCCATCGCGCCTAGTGTCTTGTGGAGAGGCTCGCTTTGCCACCCGTTTGCGTTACCGTGGTAGACGGAGGGTGACCGGATCGTCGCGTTCGGATCAG
>CAVVPJ010000007.1:0-204093 GCA_963750095.1 uncultured Actinomycetota bacterium
AGTCTCAAGTACCACCGTCCCCGCGGGCTGCTGACCGCCGACTTCGACGACCCGGGCTGCCTGGTCGAGGTCGACGGCGAGCCCAACGTGCGCGGCGGGCACCGGCTGGTGCGGCCCGGCATGGCGGTACGGGCGCAGAACGTGTGGCCGTCGCTGGCGTTCGACGTCAAGGCGGTCAACCAGCTCCTCGGGCCGGTGTTGTCGGCGGGCTTCTACTACAAGACGTTCATGGCTCCGCGGCGGCTCTGGCCGCTCTACGAGAGGGTGCTGCGGCAGTTCTCCCCGGGTGGCCGGGTCCCGCGGACGGCTCGGCCCGGCCGATATGACCACCGCTTCGCCCATCCCGATGTCCTGGTGGCGGGGGGCGGTCCCGCGGGGATGGCGGCGGCGGTCGCCGCCGCCGACGCAGGCGCGAGCGTGTTGCTGGTCGACCAGCAGCACGCGCTCGGTGGGCACCTGCGCGTGGGCGGCGACCCGGAGCGGCGGGCGCTGGCGGACCTGGAACGCGCCGTCGCGGCGCGCGGTCGCATCGAGGTGCTGACCGACGCCGTGGTCACCGGGGTGTACGACGACGGCTGGGCCGCGGTGCTGCACCGATCCGCACCCGGGGCCACCGAGCGGCTGGTCAAGGCACGGGTGAAGCACCTCGTCCTCGCGCCGGGCCTCATCGAGCGGCCCTCTGTGTTCGCGGGCAACGACCTGCCGGGCGTGCTGCTGTCCACCGCCGTACGCAGGCTGATCGGGCTCTACGCGGTGCGCCCCGGCCGCCGGGCGGTGGTCCTCACCGCCAACGACGACGGGCAGGCCGCCGCGGCCGACCTGGTCCGGGCCGGTGTGGACGTGGTCCGGCTGCTCGACGCGCGGGCAGGCGAGAGCCTGGTCCGGGCCTGGGGCCGCGGTCGGGTGCAGGGTGTGGAGTGCGGCGACGGAACCCGGATCGCGGCCGACCTGCTCGTCACCGCCATCGGCTGGACCGCGCCCACCGCGTTGCTGACCATGGCCGGTGGGCGGGCCCGCTTCGACGAGCGGTCGGCCCGCTTCGTGCCGTGGACCCTGCCCGAGCACACGTCGGCCACGGGGGGCCTGGTCGGCGACGGACCGCTCGACGAGTTGCTGGCCCACGGTCGCGCGACCGGCCGCGAGGCGGCCCGCCGCGCCGCCCACCGGGCCGCCGACCTGGTCGCGGGCAGCCCGCACGCCGCCGTCCCCCGCCCGACCGCATCGGAGCCCGAGCCGTTTCCGACGCTCATCCCCGCCGCCCATCCCGCGTTGTTCCAGGGCCCGACGCCCGGCATCGTGGACTTCGCCGAGGACGTGTCCTCCGCCGACCTGGTCTCGGCCGTCGCTGAGGGCTACGACGCGATCGAGCTCGCCAAGCGCTACACCACCGCGACCATGGGCCCGACCCAGGGCAGGCTCGAGGGGATGAACACGAGCGCGGTGGTGGCCGCGGCGACCGGCCGCGGCCTCGCCGAGACCGGCATCACCACCGGGCGTCCCCCGGTGGCCCCGATCAGCCTCGGCGCGCTCGCGGGCCGCGCGCGGGCACCCGTCCGACGTTCGCCGATGCACGGCTGGCACGCGGCGCACGGCGCCGTGCCGCTGGTCGCGGGCGCCTGGGTGCGTCCCGACCACTACGGCGACCCGACCGCCGAGGCCCGCACCGTCCGGCAGCGGGTGGGGATCATCGACGTCACCCCGCTTGGCAAGATCGACCTGCGCGGTCCGGACGTCGCCGAGCTGCTGGAGCTGCTCTACGTCAACCGGTGGCGGGGCCTGGCCGTCGGGTCGGTGCGCTACGGCGCCATGTGCGGCGAGGACGGCGTGGTGTTCGACGACGGCGTCACCGGCAGGCTCGGGCCCGAGCACTACCTGATGACGACGACGTCGTCCGGCGCGACCGCCGTCGGCGAGTGGGTCGAACGCTGGCTGCAGGTCGAACGGCCGCGGCTGCGGGTGCACGCGCTCGGCGTGACCGACGCCTACGCCAGCATCAACGTCGCGGGTCCCGCCGCGCGCGAGCTCGTCGGCAGGCTCACCGACGTGGACCTCTCCCCCGCGGCCTTCCCCTACCTGCGGGTGCGCACCGGCCGCGTCGCCGGGGTGGCCGAGTGCGTGGTCTGGCGGATCGGGTTCACCGGCGAGCTGAGCTACGAGCTGCACGTGCCCGCCGGGTACGGCCTGCACGTGTGGGAGGCGCTGCTCGCCGCGGGCGCCGACCTCGGCGTGGCGCCGTTCGGCGTCGAGGCCCAGCGGATCCTGCGGCTGGAGAAGGGCCACCTCATCGTCGGCCAGGACACCGACGGGCTGACCTCCGCGCACGCCGCCGGGCTCACCGGGATGGTCCGGCTCGACAAGCCCGACTTCGCGGGCAGGCCCGAGCTGGGCCCGCGGGGCGACGAGCTGCGCGTGGTGGCGCTGCAGCCGGTGGACCCGCACCTGGTGCCTCCCGAGGCGTCACTCATCCTCGACGGCGGCCGGATCGTCGGGCGCATCACCTCCAGTCGCCACTCGCCCACGCTGGGCCGGTCGGTGTGCCTCGGGATGCTGGCCCCACACCTGGCCACGCCGGGCGCCGTGGTCACGGCCCGCCTCCCCGACCGGAGCGACGTGCCGATCCGGGTCATGCCGCACCTGGCCCACGTCGACCCGGAGGGGGTGCGGCTGCGTGCGTGAGCCCCGGGCGACGACCCCGTTCGCCGAGAGCCCGATCAGCCCGCCGGACCCGCTGCGGGTCGAGCAGGGGTGGCGGGTCGGCGGGCGACCGAGCCGAGCGCCGCTGCGCATCGCCGACGCCACGCCGCTGGCGAAGGTGCTGGTCCGCGGCGATCAGGGTTCGCTCGCCACGGCGCTGGGGGTGCCGTTCGGACAGGCGGCCCGCCTGCCCGACGGCGTGCTGGTCGCGGGCACCAGCCCGGGGCGCTGGCTGCTGCTCGGCGCCCCCGGATCGGCCGCGTCCCTCATCGCGCTCGGCACGGGTGCCGCGGATCCCGGCGATCCCGCCCTGGTCACCGTCGTCGACCGCACGCACGCCCTCGCGCTCGTGCGGCTGAGCGGTGCCGCGGCGCCCGACCTGCTCGGCCGGGTGTGCCCGGTGGACCTGCATCCCGCCGTGACCCCGGACGGGGCGGTGCTCACCAGCCTGGTGGCGGGCATGACCGTCGGGATCATCCGCGACGACCGCGCCGCCGTCCGCTCGTACCTCCTATCGGTGGACCGCTCGCTCGGGCGGGCCCTGTTCGATGCGCTGCTGGACGCGGGCGGCGAGTTCGACATCGCCGTGGACGGATTGCCCACGCCGAGCTGACCTTTGCCTTTCATTTGCGCTGCCGTGGTGCCCACGACTTGAGAGGCGGGCACCACGGTGCCAATGTCCCGGCAAGCCCGAGGGGAGGCTCGTGAACTTCGTCGCCTATCTCCAGTCGCGCTGGGAGCACCTGCTGCAGCTCAGCCTGCAGCATCTCTACGTCGTGGTGGTGTCGGTCGCGATCGCCACCGTGATCGGCGTCGCGCTCGGCCTCGCCACCTATCAGCGGCCGCGGGCGCGTGACACCGTGCTCGCGGTCACCGGCATCTTCCTCACGATCCCCTCACTGGCCCTGTTCGGACTGTTCATCGGTTGGCTCGGCCTCGGCACCCCACCGGTGATCGTCGCGCTGGTGATGTACTCGCTGCTGCCGATCGTGCGCAACACGATCGTCGGCCTGCGCGGGGTGGACCCGGCCGTCGTCGAGTCCGCTCAGGGGATGGGGATGGGCCGCGCGAGCAGGCTGCTGCGCATCGAGCTGCCGCTGGCCTGGCCGGTGATCCTGACCGGCATGCGGGTATCCACCCTGCTCTGCGTGGGGATCGCCGCCATCGGTGCCTACGTGCGCGGCCCCGGGCTGGGCAACGACATCTTCACCGGGTTGGCCCGCATCGGCAGCGCCGTCGCGGTCAACCTCGTGCTCGGGGGGGTCGTCGGGATCATCATCCTCGCGATCCTGCTCGATGCCCTCTACATCCTGATCAACCGGTTGACGACCGCACGGGGGATCCGATGACCGAGCAGCTCGAAGGGCCGGTCAAGATCCGGCTGGACAAGCTCACCAAGAGGTTCCCCGGGCAGTCCCACCCCGCCGTCGAGGAACTGTCCATGGACATCCCCGAGGGCGAGATCGTGATCTTCGTCGGGCCGTCGGGGTGCGGCAAGACGACGACGATGAAGCTGATCAACCGGTTGATCGAGCCGAGCGGTGGGCGGATCTTCCTCGACGGCGAGGACGTCACCCGGGCCGACCCCGACCGGCTGCGGCGGCGGATCGGCTACGTGATCCAGCAGATCGGGCTGTTCCCGCATTGGACGATCCACGACAACATCGCCACCGTGCCCCGGCTGCTGGGCTGGGACCGCAAGCGCATCGACCAGCGGGTCGACGAGCTGCTCCACACGGTGGGCCTGGACCCGGACACCTTCCGGCACCGCTATCCGAAGCAGCTGTCCGGCGGGCAGCGCCAGCGGGTCGGTGTCGCCAGGGCGATGAGCGCCGACCCGGACGTCATGCTGATGGACGAGCCGTTCGGGGCGATCGACCCCATCACCCGCGACCGCCTCCAGAACGAGTTCCTCCGCATCCAGGCCGAGATCAAGAAGACGATCGTGTTCGTCACGCACGACATCGACGAGGCCATCAAGATGGGTGACCGGATCGCGATCCTCCGGGATCAGTCGGTGATCGCCCAGTACGACACCCCGGAACGGATCCTGGTCAACCCCGCGGACGAGTTCGTCGCCGACTTCATCGGCCGCGGCGCCTCGCTGAAGCGGCTGAACCTCAGCCGGGTGCGCGACATCGATCTGCACCACTGGCCGACGGTGCACGACGGCACCGACCCCGGCGAGGCGCGACGCATCCTGCAGGAGAGCGACAAGAGCTGCGTGCTGGTGCTCGACGACGCCGACCGGCCGCTGCGCTGGGTCACTCCCGATCATCTCCAGCAGAACGACAGTCGGCGGTTGGGCGAGACCGGCCTGCCGCTGGAGGCCGTCGTCGAGCCGAGGGCAACGTTGTCCGACACGCTCAACGAGATGCTCACCGCCCACTACAGCCTGGCGGTCGTCGTCGATGCGGCCGGGGTCTACCAGGGCATCGTCGACATCGACACGATCAATGCGGCGATCCGCTCCATGCGTTCGGCCGAACGCGACAGGCTGCGCGGCAAAGCGGGCTCGACAGAGCGACCCCAGCCGAGCCCTGAGCCTGCCGGACAGCCGCGATGACGTCCGCGGTCACCGACCCGCCGACCGAGGCACCGCCCGACCTCGACGCCGGGCTGGGCGCGGCGCCCCCATCCCACCGCCGCTCACGGGCGAGCTACCTGGTCATGCCCGTGGTGCTGGCCGCGGTGCTGCTCGCCCTGTACCTCTACGTCAACAGCCGGAGCCTGGACAGCATCGAGCAACGCCGGGTCAACATGGCGTTCATCGGCCAGGCGACCGTCGAGCACCTGCGGCTGACCGTGGTGTCCACGCTGCTCGTCCTGGTGATCGCGGTGCCGCTGGGCGTGGTGCTGACGCGGCCGGGCGCCCGTCGGATCACGCCTGCGACGCTTGCCGTGTTCAACATCGGCCAGGCGGTGCCGTCGATCGGCGTCGTCGTGCTGCTCGCGGTCATCTGGGACATCGGGTTCTGGCCCGCCATCATCGCGCTGGTCGCCTACTCCGCGCTGCCGGTGCTGCGCAACACGATGGTCGGCCTGCGGCAGGTCGACGAGGCCGTCATCGAGTCCGGCCGCGGCATGGGGATGAGCAAGTCCGGGGTGTTGACGCGCATCGAGCTGCCGCTCGCGGTGCCGGTCATCCTCGCCGGGGTGCGCACCGCGCTGGTGATCAACGTCGGCACCGCGACGCTCGCGACGTTCATCAACGGCGGCGGCTACGGCGACATCATCAACACCGGCATCGTGCAGAACCGCCAGCTGGTCACGATCGTCGGCAGCGTGCTCACCGCGGTGCTGGCGCTGCTGATCGACTACCTGGCAGGCGTCGCCGAGGAAGTCCTGCGTCCGCGGGGGCTGTGAAGCAGGCGCCGGGCGACGACGCGGTCACCCGGCACATTCACCACGACGGGGAGGAGTGAACATGGCGCACCGGGGATCGATCGCGCGTCTTCTGGTCGCGATCGCGGCCACCGCGCTCGCCATAACGGCGTGCGGGGGCGGCGCGAGCCCAAGCGGCGGGAGCGCGAGCGGAGGCGGCGGGGGCTCCCTCGGTGCCGTCGACCTGTCGGGCAAGACGTTCACCGTGGGCTCCAAGGAGTTCACCGAGCAGCTCATCCTCGGGCAGATCGCGATCCAGGCCCTGCAGGCCACGGGCGCCACGGTCAACGACAAGACCGGGATCCAGGGGACGACCAACGTGCGCACGGCCATGACCTCGAAACAGATCGACATGTACTGGGAGTACACCGGTACCGGCTGGACCGTGCACCTCGGCCACACCACCGCAGACGCCCCCAAGGACCCTAAGGCGCTCTCCGAGGCCGTCGCCAGCGAGGACAGCGCCAAGAACCAGATCAAGTGGCTGAACCCGGCGCCGATGAACAACACCTACGCGATCGCGACCGCCCAGGGTCGAGGACAGGAGCTGGGCGTCACCGACATGAGCTCGTTCGCCGCACTCGCGGGCCGCGACCCCGCCAAGGCCACCCTGTGCGGCGCGGCCGAGTTCCTCACCCGCGACGACGGGCTCCCTGGCCTGCAGAAGGCCTACGGCTTCACACTCCCGCAGAGCTCCATCGCGGAGGTCGACCTCGGCGTGATCTACACGCGCGTACCGCAAGGCGACCCGTGCAACTTCGGCGAGGTCTTCGCCACCGACGGCCGGATCTCGGCCAACAAGCTCGAGATCATCCCCGACAACAAGAACTTCTTCGTCAACTACAACGTCGCGATGACCATGCGACAGGACGTCTTCGACCAGAACCCGAAGCTCGCCGACGTCTTCAACCCGATCTCGGCCAAACTGACGACCGAGGCCATGCGCGGGCTCAACGAGCGGGTCGACGTCAACGGCGAACAACCCGCTGACGTCGCGAAGGACTTCCTGACCCAGAACGGGTTCATCGGCGGCTGATGCGGATCACCCTCGCCCAGGTCGACGCCCGGCTCGGGGATCTCGCGGCGAACCTCGACCGTGCGGCGCGGGCGATCGACGTCGCGCGCCGGGCGTCGTCCGAACTGGTCGTGTTCCCCGAGCTCGCCCTCACCGGCTACTCGATCGGCGACGTCGACGACGACCTGGCGCTGCGGGCCACCAACGCGCGGCTGCGGGGGCTGGCGCAGCACGCGGACCCGTCCGGCATCGTCGTCGGCTTCGTCGAGGACGGGCCGGGGGTGCACACCTACAACAGCGCCGCCTACTACGCGGACGGCGCGCTCGCCCACGTCCACCGCAAGCTCTACCTGCCCACCTACAAGAACTTCGAGGAGCGCAAGTACTTCACACCGGGCCCCACCCTCCGCGCGTTCCCGGTCGGCGACACGCGGATGGCGATCCTGCTGTGCAACGACGCATGGCAGCCGCAGCTGGCGTTCCTCGCGGTGCAGGACGGCGCCCGGGTGCTGGTGATCCCGGCCACCAGCGCCCAGAGCACCTCCCCCGACCGGTACGACTCGCGGACCTACTGGCGCGGCATCACCCGGTTCTACGGCCGCATGTTCCAGGTGTTCGTGGTCTTCGTGAACCGCGTCGGCATGGAGGGCGACCTGCGGTTCTGGGGCGGCTCCCACGTCGTCGACCCGTGGGGGAACATCGTGGCCGAGGCCCGCGAGGACGACGAGCAGCTGCTCACGGCCGACATCGACCTCAGCGACGTGCGGCGCCGCCGCCGCGACATCCCGCTGCTCAAGGAGGCCCGCCTCGGGCTCATCCGCCGCGAGGTCGAGCGCCTCCTCGACGAGGGCGGCGACCTGTAGCGCACGTCAGGAGCGAGCTCGCGCCTGCCGGTGCGGGTTCAGCGTCCGCGACGCTGTGGGCGGCGTCGGCCGGGGCGTATCCCAGGCCGGACACCAACAGGTCAGCCGCGCGGCGCCGGTTCGGTGCGCTCCGGGTGGTAGGAGCAGACCGTGCCGGTGCGGATGGCGACGGTGAGGTGCGCGCCCGCCGCGGCGTCGACGCGGCCGATCCGGTCGATCGCCGCGCGGAGGGCGCGGGTGACGCTGATGCGGGCGCGCTCGGCGTCGGTGGCGAGGGTCCGCGGGCGCCCGCCCCGGCCGAGGGCAGCGCCGAGCTCGTGGGCCACGAAGTCCCGCTCGGCGCGCACCCGCGCGGCGCGTTCCGGGTCGTTCCACCGCTCGGCCTCGTCGAGCTCGGCGGCAAGCTCGGCCAGCCGTGCGCGGTAGGCGGCGCGGGCGGGGGCGTCCAGCACCTCGTCGGCGGGGCCGCCGCGGTCGGCGGGCAGCCCCTCGCGGTCGGGCCGCCCGCCGGGTCCGGCGCCGCGCATCCGGACCAGGTCGAGCGCGCTCACCTCGCGCCCTGGCGCCGCGATCAGGGTCGCGAGGTAGCGCAGGCCGACGACGTCGCGCAGCCTGCTCTCCCGCCCGTCGAACCGCACGGTCCACAGGTCGCCGACATGGTCGAGGCGCGGGCGGTCGGGGGCCGCGAAAGCAGGCAGTGCCGCGGCGTCCTGGAGCGTGCGTCCTCCTGCCACACGACGAACGCCTGCACCCAGTACACCGCGTCGGTGTCCGGTTCCCGGCCGCGTTCCCCGTCGTCGGGTACGACGCGCACGCCCCCGTCGTCGAGCGCGCCCGCGCGCGGGCGGCGGAGGCGGGGGTCGCGGACCGCGTCACGTTCGCGGTGCTCGACGCCGCGTCCGGGCTGCCCGAGCGGCTGATGACCGCGATCCACGACGCGCTCACGCCCGGCGGCGTGCACGTCAGCCTGGAGGCCAACTGCGCGGACCGGGCCGAGGACAACGTCGGGCCGATCGCCGCCCTGCTCTACGGATTCAGCCTGCTGTACTGCATGACCACCTCGCTCGCCCACGGCGGCGCCGGGCTCGGCACGCTGGGCCTGCCCGCCGCGCGGCTGCAGACGCTCGCCGGACGGGCAGGGTTCGCCCGCGTCCGCCGGGTCGAGATGGACAACCCCTTCAACAGCCTCTACGAGCTGTGGCGGGCCGCGTGAACCGGTTCGAGGGCGTGGGCCGACGTCACCGGCCGCACCGACGACGTCGTGCACCTACCCGGCCGCGGCGGCGAACCGTCGCCGTTCCGCCCCATCGCCTGCGGGCCCCACTGGCCACGATCCCCGCGCTGCGCCAGTAGCACGCCGTTGCCGATGGACGGCTGCGTCGACAGACTCCCCGCGGAACCGCGAGATCGCGATCGGGGCCCACAATCCCGCACATGGCTCGGGCGCCGGCAGCGGGGGACCGCTCGGCGAAGCACGCAATGCGTCGACTCTCCACGTGTCTGTGGATCCGACGACGTTTGCGCTGGCGGAACGCGCGTCTTCGCCGGCCGGGCGCCGCGCCGCGAGTACCGGGTGCCGCACATTCGTTGCGGGGCGCGCGCCCGGTTCCAGCGGGGGCATCATGCCGCCGTGTTGTACTCCCACCCGAAGAGGTCTCTCACCTGGGGAGACGGCGCGGTCCGCCGCACCTCGGCCACGGCGTCGACCGCGCTCTCGCCGAGCATCTCGCGGGCGAGGGCGTAACCAATGGGATGGAGCTGAGAGTCGAACTCAGCAAGCGCCGATTCGCAATTCACCGCGACCTCACAGAAGACAGCCCCGCAGAGCGCAGAACCCTACGACGGACTCGACCAGAAAAAGAATACGACAGGCAGGACCGGGGAGCGGACGACCTCGGGCGAGGATAGGTGGTGACACTTCCGGACACCAATAATCCGGCCCAGACGTGACCGGACCGTGACCGATCCCACGCGTTCGGAAAGATTATCACCAGGCTGTGGATATCTCGCCGCTGAATGTGGACAAAGGCCGACCGGAGATCAAGATCGTGACTCTTGAGGTCCCTGCGCCGCACGGTGCCGATGAGACTCGGAGACGACTACCGACCGTCGATCGGCCATCACCTGCCTGCTCAGGACCCACCGCCGGTTCGGGCTACTGTCGCCGTCACGACTCCACAGCAACCGCGCATCGACCCCATTGGACCACCCGGATGACCACCCGAACGGGGCAGTCCTCGAGCGAGCGGTGCCAATCGGGCGAATAACACCAGTGGCATTCCGTTATCTGGTCGTATCCCTCGGGAAATGCGGCGCAAACTACATTGGTGTTGTTCTAGGCCGATAGCGAACAACAGTGCAGGCCTCTACGCTCTTGCGGAAGTCAGGATGGCGCTGGCCGCAGTGCCGACGATGATCGACCGGAGCGGAGCACACTTCGGCAGGCAGCCACCGCTCCGCCGACTTCTCAGCGAGGGGAGGCCGATCACGGGCGAATCACGTCGCTGCCGTCAGAACGCCATCCGGGCCCCGCCGTCAGCTCCCCGCGCGAAAGGAGACACTCATGATCGACACAGCCAGCATGCTCGACAGCTCTGCCCACCGCACCGAGAGCCTTACCGACACGCCGATCTTCCACGCCTTGACGGCCGCCGCGACCCCGATCTACCACGAGATGACGACCGCGGGCCCGTCCGGCCACCGCCTGCCGAGCCCACCCGAGGTCGCGTCGCCGAACCACCCCGGAGCATCGCAGCGCGACCCGATGGGCGGACGGCACACACTGACGCTTCCCCTCCCGGTCCAGTCCTACGCACAGCGGACGGGCCGTTCCCCGACGGGTCTGGACGAGGCGTGGTCCTGGCGCGCAGGTCCGGTGGGCGGGACGGCCCCGGTGCACTCCGAGCCACCCGTCGCCAACCACGGCCGATCGGAGAACGAGTACCGGCGCCTGCCGGGCAGGCACCGCCTTCGGTACCCGTAGCCCCACCCGGCAGCTCTCGCGGCACCGGCATCAGAGCCACGGGCGACGCGGTCTGCGGTCGGTGAAACGACGACAAGGACCTACCACGCGCAACCCCCGGCCGCTGACCGACCCTGCGGCCCTACGGTGGGTGGATGCCTGTGCTGGGCACGAAGGTGCACCTCCCGCCGTCGCGGCGACGGCTCGTGGCCCGGTCCCGGCTCACCGACCTGCTGCGAGCCGCACCCGGGTCGATGCCACGGCTCGTCCTGGTCGCCGCCCCTGCCGGGTTCGGCAAGACCACGCTCGTGACCCAGTGGCTGGCCACACACACCGGTGATGAGGAAACGGACGCGGCACCGCCGATCGCGGTTGCCTGGCTCTCCCTGGATGCCGCGGATTCCGACCTCTCGCGCTTCCTGACCGGGCTGGTCGCGGCACTCCAGAACGCCAACCCGCACATCGCCGAGGAGATCGGCAGGCCCGTCGGAGCCGATGCGCTGACGCTGCTCGAGGCGGCCCGAGGCGAGTCCGCCGAGCAGGCCCTGACCAGTCTGGTCAACGACCTGGACACGCTGGTCGGCGCTACCGTCCTGGCGTTGGACGACTACCACGTGATCGACGCACCGGCCGTCCACGACGCCGTGACCTTCCTGCTGGACCACCTGCCTGCCCACATCACCCTCGCGATCACCACCCGGGCCGACCCGCCGTTGCCGCTGGCCCGGCTACGCGGCCGTGGCGAGCTCATCGAAGTGCGTGCAGCCGACCTGCGCTTCACCTCCGACGAGGCGGGCGAGTTCCTCAACGACGTGATGGGCCTCGACCTCGACGTGACGCTCGTGGACGCCCTCGAGGCACGAACCGAAGGGTGGGCCGCGGGCCTGCAGCTTGCCGCCCTGTCGGCCCGAAGCCGAGCTGCCTGCGACGGTCGGAAGGGAGTCGGCGAGTTCGTCGACGCCTTCACGGGAAGCCACCGGTTCGTCCTGGACTACCTCGCCGAGGAGGTCCTCGACGGGGTGTCCGAGGCCACTCGCGCGTTCCTCCTCGCCACATGCGTGCTCGAGCAGATGTCCGGTCCGCTCTGCGACGCGCTGACGGGCCGCCACGACGGGCGGCAAACGCTCGAAGGGCTGGACCGCGGCAACCTGTTCGTCGTCCCGCTCGACGACCGCCGTCACTGGTACCGCTACCACCACCTGTTCGGCGATGTCCTGCGCGCGCGGCTGATGGCCGAGCACCCCGAGCAGGTGCCCGCGCTGCACCGGGCTGCGACCGACTGGTATGCCGCGCATCACCTCGTCGAAGACGCGGTACGGCACGCGCTCGCGTCAGGTGATCATGACCGCGCCGCGTACCTCATGGAGACCGCACTGCCCGAGCTGCGCCGCAACCGGCGCGACAGCCTGCTGCTGGACTGGAGCCAGTCGCTACCGGAGTCGGTGGTGCGCCGACGACCGGTGCTCAGCATCATGAGCGCCTGGTCCCGCATGATGGCCGGTGACCTCGACGGCATGCAGCGTCGGCTCGATGATGCCGAGGCCGCACTGGCCACCGCTGCCGACGATCCGGCGGTCGCGGCCACGTGGGCGGACACCGAGGACCTGCGCACCGCACCGGCCACCCTGTGGGTCTACCGCGCGGCGCTCGCGCAGGCGCGCGGCGACGTCGAGGCCACGATGCGGCACGCCCGGCACGCGCGGGAGCTTGCCGGTGCCGACGACCACTTCGTCCACGGCGCCGCGGCCGGGTTCCTTGGTCTGGCCGCCTGGGCGGCAGGCGACGTCCACGAGGCTCTCTCCACGTTCTCGGACGCGGTCCGCAGCCTGCACGCGGCAGGCAACCTCGTCGACGAGCTGGACAGCACCGTGGTCCTCGGCGACATGTGGATCACTGCTGGTCGCCCCGGCCGGGCGCGCGGCTTGTACCGGCGGGCCCTGGAGACGGCGACCGGCCATGGTGAGCCCTACCCGCGGGCGACCCCCGACCTGCATGTGGGACTGGCCGAGCTGGACTGTGAGCTGAACGACCTCGCCAGCGCGGACGCACACCTCGAGACAGCCAGGGTGCTCGGCGAGCGTGGCTCCATCACCGAGAATCGGCACCGCTGGTATGTGGCCGCGGCGCAGGTCCGTGCCGCCGCAGGCGACCACGCCGCCGCGGGACGGCTCCTCGATCGGGCCGAGAGGCTGTACCGGCCCGGCTCCTACCCGGACATCCGACCCATCGGCGCCGTCAGGGCGCGCCTGCACCTGAGGGAAGGGGATCTCGCTGCGGCCGAGGCGTGGGCCGACCATCGCGGCACGTCAACGGACGCAGTGACGTTCCTGGACGAGTACCACCAGCTCACGCGCGTCCGCGTCCACCTCGCCCGCCACCGCCGTGACGCTGCGGCAGGTGCGGCTGGACCTGACGACCCGGCACCCCTGGGCGAGACGTTCTCGCTTCTCGATCGGTTGGAGGCCGACGCGGAGCCGTCGCGGGCCTGCAGCCTCCTGGAGATCGGCGTGCTGCGCTCGCTCGCCCACGAAGCGCGCGGACGGCGCGCGGCAGCGCTGACCGAGCTGGACCGGGCGCTGACCCGGGCGCCGGAGCCGGACAGCTGCGTACGGCTGTTCCTCGACCACGGTGCCCCGATGCTCGCCCTGCTGCACCACGCCGCTGAGCAACAGGAACGCGCCGTGCTGCGACGGCACGCTCGCCGCATCCTCGACGCCGCCCGCAGCGCCGAGCCCCCGGCCGCGGTCGCTCTCGAGGACGTCTCGGTGGCTGGCCGCGGGCAGCTGCCCGACCCCCTCAGCGAACGAGAGGTCGAGGTCCTGCGCCTGCTCGACAGCGCCCTCACCGGTCCGGAGATCGCACGCAGGCTCTACGTGTCGCTCAACACCTTCCGCACGCACACCAAGCGCATCTTCACCAAGCTCGACGTGAACAGCCGCGCCGCCGCCGTCCGCCGCGGCCGCCTGTTGAACCTGCTCTAGCGGTCCACCCACCGTCACGTGCGGCGCGTCGAGGTCACGCGCGCAGTCACATCGCCGGTCACCACATGTGGTGACGCCCGGTCGCCACTGCCGACCTTACGTTCTGTGCACGGGCGCGGCGGACGCGCAGAACCACAGGAGCAAGGGGCCGAGAAATGAGCATCACACCCACCAGCCTCACCCGAGCCGCGGGGGCCGCTGCCGCCGCTGCAGGCATGATCTTCATCGGAGTCCAGGTCAACCACCCGCACCTGGACGCGACCACCATCACCACGACCAACGTCGAAGTCCGGGACAGCCTGAAGGTGCTGATGGCCGTACTGGCCCTGGTCGGGATCACCGGCATGTACCTGAGCCAGGTCCGCCGCAACGGGCGCTTCGGGCTGCTCGGCTACCTGCTGCTCAGCGCCGGGTACCTGAGCATCATGGCCACCTCGTTCGTCGCGGCCTTCGTCCTGCCCTCCATCGCGGGGACCAACGCCGGCTACGTCAACGACGTCATCGCCGCGACGACCGGCGGCTCCCCCACCGGTGACATCGGGCCACTGGGCGTCGTGATCCAGGTCCAGAGCTTCGCCTACCTGGCAGGCGGCCTGATCTTCGGCATCGCGCTGTACCGGGCCGGTGTCCTCGCCCGATGGGCGGCCGCGCTGCTGGCCGTGGGT
The DNA here is from genome assembly GCA_963750095.1 of uncultured Actinomycetota bacterium. GTDB lineage: Bacteria > Actinomycetota > Actinomycetes > Mycobacteriales > Pseudonocardiaceae > Pseudonocardia. Next base: position 14,565 of record CAVVPJ010000007.1, read on the forward strand.
GGAGTCGTCACCATCGCGCTCTCCGTCATGCCGGACGCCTTCTACCGGCTGCTCGCCTTCCCCAACGGCATCGCCATGATCGCCCTCGGTGTCTCGCTGTGGCGGGCGTCGCGCCCGGCCGCCGACCCGGCAGCAGCGACCGCCGAGCCTGTCTCGGAAACCTCCGTCCGATGACGCGCCAGCACCGGCGCACCGGGCGGCTCCTGTGAACGCCACGGCCACGCCGTACGAGCTCCGGCTGGCGGGCCATCTCGACGACCACTGGGCCAGCTGGCTGGGCGAGCTGACGATCACCCGCAACGACGACGGCACGACGACCGTCATGGCGCTCGTCAGCGATCAGACACAGCTCCACGGCGTGCTTGCCCGCCTTCGCGACATCGGAGCCACTCTGCTCTCGCTCCGGACCGGCGAGGCCAGCGGACTGACCGCACGACCCGTCCTGGCGCACCCCCTCCACACGGAGCGCCTCACGATCCGGCAGGCCACCGCGTTGGACGCGGACGCCACGTGGATGTTCCGCAGGCTCGAGTCTGTCAACGAATGGCTCACCGGCGCGCCCGCCGACCTCGCGGCCTACCGAGCGATGTTCTGTGCGCCAGAACGGCTCGCGACCACGGTCATCGTCGAGCTCGACGCGAGCGCTGCGCCGCACATGATCGGGGACTTCATGGTCAAGCGGGAGGACGCATGGGCACAGGCAGAAGTCGCTGATCTCGCCCAGGGCGCGCAGGCCGAGCTGGGCTGGGTCCTCGACCCCGCCTACACCGGCCACGGGTACGCAACCGAGGCCGTGCGTGAACTTCTCCGGTACTGCTTCGAGGACCTTGGCGTCCGGCGCGTCGTCGCGAGCTGCTTCCTCGACAACGAGGCGTCCTGGCGGCTCGTGGAACGCGTCGGCATGCGCCGTGAGACGCACGCGGTGCGTGACTCCCTGCACCGCTCTGGGAAGTGGCTGGACAGCCTCGCCTACGCCATGGTCGCCGAGGAATGGGCGACCGCGTGCCACTGAGGACTGTCTCCCCAGCGCGGGCTGCGCCGTCAGGTGCCGGAGCGGTAGTCGAAGTCGGTGGTGAAGGCGGCGTGGCGGCGTCCTCGCACCTCCCAGCGCAGCGCCGGGTCGGTTGAGAGCAGCGTGTCGCCGTGCAGTTCGGTGCCGGGGTGGTCGAAGCCGGGGATGCCGCACCGGACGTCGCCTGGCTCGGAGGCGTCCCCTTCGGCCTCGACCGTCAGGTAGCCGACGACGCCGATGCGTTTGCGGGGCGCGGTGTGCTCGAGGGTGATCCGGGCTGGGCGCACGGCGAGGACCTCGCCGATGGCCGGTCCGTACAGCCGTGCGACCGTGCCGCCTGCCCGGCCGAGGAAGATGTCGGCGATCGCGGCCCGTTGGCGGACGTCGGCGCCTTGGTCGACGTAGAGGACGACCTCCCAGGGGGTGCTCGGCTGTACCCGGTCGAGGTAGCGCAGGGACATGACGGTCCGCAGGTCGGACAGGTCGATACCGTCGGCGCGGCCGTCGTGGATGTGCCAGGACAACGTGCCGAAGCACTCCCCGAAGCTGGAGGGTCCGCCGGGCAGGCCGCCCACGCTGCGGCACGGGCAGATCGCCTCGCAGTTGCATGCCTCGAAGTAGGAGCCCCGGACGTGCCAGTCCGCCACCTGGCCAGGCGCTGATCCGGTCATCACCCTACCGCCCATCCTGCAGTGTGTTTCAGGCCCGGCACGAAATGACCACGGTAGCCCGGCAGCAGGCCAAACAGGGATGTCCTGTGGGGGAGCCTGCCCGCAGCGCTGACTACCGCCCGTCCGACGTCATCATCTGCATGGGCTGTTCGCTGGGCAGGGTGAGCCCGGGAATCGCGTGGGGCGAGGCGAGGATCAGCACTCCCAGGACGAGGAGTAGGGCAGCCGTGGCGTAGGTGGCCGTCCGCCGCCAGGGCAGGACCTTCTCGATGGCGATGAGCCCGGCGACGACCGCCATCCAGAGGATGCTCATGATGCCCAGCGCGAACATTGATGCCATGAGAGCCCAGCAACAGCCCACGCACCAGGCGCCGTTCTTCGCTCCCATCCGCAGGCCGCCGAGCAACCCGTCGCGCCAGGAGCCCAGGAGGAACCCCAGAGGGCTGCGGCATTTGCCAAGGCAGACGTCCTTCAGCGGGGTGAGCTCGTAGACCGCCGCGATGATGACGGTGGCTCCGGCGAGCGCCCGCCCGGCGTTGTCCCAGGCGAGGACATCGCCAGCCAGACGGCTGGTGCCGAGGGCGATGATCCAGGCGGCGACGCCTGCGGCCGCCCAGGTGAGGAGATAGCCCGCAGTGAACGCGGCAGGCGCCAGCGGAAGCCGGGTCTTGGTCATGCGGGAGTACAGCGCCACGGTCGGGGCGACCGACGGGAACATCATCGCCGCCATCATCACGACCCAGACACCGAGAAACCAGCCGAATGCGCCCAGGGAGGTCCAGGGGCCCGCATCCATCCCCTGCATCTGGCGAACGGTCCACCACCAGCCCAGGGCGGCGAGTCCGAACAGCGCGAGCACGAGCCCCAGGCGCACCCGGACGGCCGCGAAGGCCGGACCGAGGTCGCTGCCTGCGACCGGTCGGGTCCGCTCGGCGGCCATCAGGTCAGGCGGCCCACGAGAAGTCCGACGTCGACAGACCCGTCTTTCCGTCATATTGGATGCCGAACGCGTTGATGCGCGACCGCTTGGCCTCGGCCATGGTCAGGTCCGACGCGACCGGGTGGAACATCCCGGAGAACCGCACGGGCTCACCGGTCTGCACCCCGAACGGCACGATGTCCTCGATCTCGAAGTCGATCCCGTCGCCGACGCGCACGGCGTGTCGCAGGCCGTCGTCGTTGATCTCGATCATGGCGCGCTCGGCGCCGAGCAGCTCACCGATGAGCGGCGCGAGACCAGCCATCGGGCCGCCGAGCTGGCCGCTGAAGACCCGCACGAGCTGGTCGAATTGAGCGACGCTGGCCTCCTCGCCGACGAACACGCCAACCCGCCAGTTGCCCTCCGTCATGACCTTGGGGGTGTCGGCGATGATCGCCACCTTGCAGCCTGCGATGTCCGTGCCGTCCACCGCTCCCTCGCGGATGTTGAACACGAGAGTCACCCGACAAAAGTCGTAGGTTGCTCCGTGATCCAACGACAGGTTGCACGGGCACATCAGCTCGCAAGAACACGTCTCCACGTAGCTGCCCCGCAGATGCCATGCCATTGCGCCTCCCGGTCCCGAGACGACCAACGCTCGTGAACTTACGCGCATTGTCAACCAACCGCCGTCAACCAACCGCCGTCAACCAACCGCCGGCGACTCGACCAGCCTCGTCGTCTCCCTCACCGCGGTCGGGGTTCACCATCCTGCGCGGCCGACGCCGACCACAGCTGAGCGTCCGACCGAGCGGTTCACGAGCGACGAAACAACCGCCGCCACGAACCGGCAGGCCGCTCCACCGGCACGCAGGCGCAGCGTCGCGCAGCAGGCACCCCGGCCAGGACCTGCTCGACGTGCTGGCCGCAGCCGCTGTAGGTGATCTTGCCGCAGGTCCTGCACTTCGCTCGCTGACACATCGGTGGACTCCTCTGTCTGTTCGGTCGGTCCACCGAATGATACCCCACTGGGTATCTAGGGTGTCGGGACCGGCCAGACGGGCGTATGGTGGGCATCAATACGCCCTGGGGTATGAGGAGGCATGCGATGCGGATCGCGGACGATGTGGTGGGCAGCGTGGTCAACCGGCTACGCCGCGCCGAGGGCCAGATCGGTGGCGTGATCCGCATGCTCCAGGAAGGTCGCGACTGCAAGGACGTCGTCACCCAGCTCGCCGCCGTGTCCCGCGCCCTGGACAAGGCCGGGTTCGCGATCATCGCCGCAGGCCTCGAGCAATGCATCAACGCCGGGGAGGACGGCCGGCTCGACCGCGCCCAGCTCGAGAAGCTGTTCCTCTCGCTGGCGTGACGCCAGGCCCGATGCACACCGACAGCAGGAGAAGATCGTCATGACAGCCCACACCGTCGCGCTCGAGCTACCCCAGCAGGACGCCATCACCGCCGTCACCGCGGCACTCGCCGCTCAAGGTTTCGGCGTGCTCACCACCATCGACGTCCGCGCCACCCTGAAGGCCAAACTCGGGGAGGACGTCGCGGACTACACGATCCTCGGCGCCTGCAACCCCGCCCTCGCCCACCAGGCCCTGTCCAGCGACCCCGAGATCGGGCTGCTGCTGCCCTGCAACGTCACCGTCCGCCAGGCGGGTGGCCGCACCCTCGTCCAGGCCGTCGATCCCGCCGAGCTGTTGGCCATGGCAGGCACCGGCGACGGACAGCCGACCGCGCTCACGGAAGTGGCCCGCGACGCCTCAGCCCGATTGCAGGCCGCGCTCGACTCCCTCACGACCGCAGGCTGACAGGCGACGACGGCGGATCGGCAGCGGCCGTCCCGCCGGTCACGAGCACTGCCAGTGCCTGCCGCGGATCGTGCGGGCCCCCGCGGTACGGACGCAGACCTCTGGTGTGCCGGACACGGGCCCAACGGCCCTCGCCCACCTGCCGCCACCGCCGAAGACTCGACGGCATGCCGAAGCGAATCGTGGTGCTCGGTGGCGGCACCGGCGGAATGCTGGCGGCCAACCGCCTGCTCCGCGCGCTCGCCAACGACCCCGACGGGGCGTCTCCACGATCATGACCCAGTACATGAGCCACCGGATGGAGAAGCTCGACATCCCCTCCATCCCCGAGTTCATCGAGATGATCGCCGACACCGGCGCCGGGCTCTACGCCTGCAAGGCATCGGTCGACCTCTTCGAGCTGACCAAGGACGACTTCGTCGACCAGGTCAAGGACGTCATCACCGTCGGCGAGTTCTACGACCTCGCCGCGGGCGGCCAGATCATCTTCACCTGACGGGACCACGCCTCCGGAGACCTGCTACGGCTTCCGGGAAGCCCGCGGAGATCAGCCCATATGATCGATTACCGCCTTGGCATGCTCGACGAGTCGGCGCTCATCCGGATAGGCGAGTCGGGTCGACAGGTCGTCGAGCGGCACCCACTCCACCGAAGTGACCTCGTGGTCGTCGGCGCACAGCTCGCCTGCCACATATTCCAGCAGGAAGTGGTGCACGGTCTTGTGCACGCACCGTCCGTCCACGGAGAACCGAAAATCGATGCACCCGATCTTCGTCAGCACGCGGCCGACGATTCCGGTCTCCTCGATGATCTCCCGCACGGCGGCCTGTTCGGCGGTCTCGTCGGGTTCGATATGCCCCTTGGGCAGGGACCATCGCAGGCCCCCGCGGCGGCTTGTTCGAGCGATGACGGGCACGGCGAGCGCGGAGTCGAGAACCAGGCCGCCCGCCGAAGTCTCCTCGACGGGCGGACGCCGCCGCCGATGTCCGTTCCTCACGGCCGAGGCGCCGAACCCTGGTGCGTTGCGTCAGACGGTGTCTCGTAGGCTGCCTGCTCGGCCCGACCGCGAGCCTGGTCGATCTCGGCCTCGGCGAGGTTGCGCCCGACCCAGGAGACGTCGCCCTCGACCGACTTGCCCGGTTCGAGCTCCTTGTAGATGGTGAAGAAGTGCTGGATCTCGAGCTTGTCGAACTCGGGAAGGTGCATGATGTCGCGAAGGTGTTCCAGGCGGGGGTCGCCTGCGGGGACACAGAGAACCTTGTCGTCCTGACCGCGCTCATCGGTCATGCGCAGCATGCCCACCGGGCGACACTTGACGACGCATCCGGGAAACGTCGGCTCGTCGATCAGCACCATGGCATCCAACGGATCGCCGTCCGGCGCGAGGGTGTTCTCGATGTAGCCGTAGTCGACGGGGTAGGAGGTCGCGGTGAACAGGCAGCGGTCGAGGCGGATCCGACCGACCTCGTGGTCCATCTCGTACTTGTTGCGATGGCCCTTCGGGATCTCGACGACGACGTCGAACTCCTCCGGGTCCTGTGTAGTTGCCACCCGCCGCGCCTCCTCCACCGTCTGACGGCCGCCGGATGACAGCCAGATCTTGCGGTAGAGACCATCAGCGGTCCGGGTGGCCCGCGGTTTCGGCGAGTCTCATCGCCCTCACTTCAGTCTCGTCCTCGGTGGCCGTCCGATGCAAGTCAGCCGACGTTCCGGCCGGGTGGCGACGTTGTCGCGAAGACGCGCCGGTAGGAGTCCTCGCCGTAGCTGGTCGGCAGCGGCTCCCCCGGCACCAACCGGAAGGTGCGTCGTCCGTCCGGTCGCCGTTCGGCCCGCAGGAAGAGCTGCGCATCGCTGCGCCCGCGGTACAGGCCGTGCGCCAGGTCGTAGAGGTGGGTGACGAAGACGACCTTCACCCCGGACTCCGTCATGGCGCGTACGACCTGCCGGGCGATCTCCGAACCCTCACGCTCGTTGGTGGAGGCGAACGACTCGTTGCACAGCAGCAAGGCGTCGGGACCGATCTCGTCGGCGATCTCGCTCATCCTGGCGAGCTCCTCGTCCAGCTTCCCCTGGTTCATCGTGGCGTCCTCCTCACGCTTGAAGTGGGTGAACACCCCTGTTGTGGCGTTGGCCGAGAAGGAGGCGGCTGGTCCGAACATGCCGCTCTGCATCATCAGCTGGGCCACGCCGACGCCGCGCAGGAACGTCGACTTGCCGCCCTCGTTGGCGCCTGTGATCATCACGAGGCTCTTGCGGTCAGCGTCGATGTCGTTGCCCACCACAGGAGAGTCGATGCTCAGCGCCAGACACACGTCATAGAGCCCCCGCGCGGACAGGACCGGCGGCCCGGTCGGACGCGGCTCGGGGAGGCAGAGCGGCTCACCTTTACGGCTCAACCGCACGTGCAGGTTCACGCAGCCGAGATAGAAGGCGAGCTCGGCGCGCATCATGCGGAAGAAGCTCAGGACGTGGTCGACGGACTGGGCCAGCGCGTTGGCCGCGAGATTGACCCCGCGGCCCTCCAACTCGCTGAGGGCACGCGCTCCCGCCTCATCCCGCGGATGGATCTCAAAGGAGAAGCCGGAGCCACCGAGTCCGGTCAGCCGTTCCCACCAGCGCAGATGCGGGGACTGATGGAGAACATGGCGGACACCCCTGTTGCCTGTTCCCAACTCGGCGCTCATCAGCAAGCCATCGGGCATCTTGAGGTTCACCAGGTGGGCATCGACCGACGCCAGATAGTCGTCGTCGAGCTCGTCGGCGATCATTCCGAAGAACCGGGCGAAGCCTTCGGAGCGAAACTCCGCGGCGTGCTCGTCGGCCACAGCACGAAGCTGTCGGAGGATGCCGAACAACAACTCCATCACGGCCACCGATCGCCTCAGGATGATGTCCGGCGAGCCGCGGAACAGGAGGCCGACCCGCACCTTCCGTGAGCTGAGCAGAGCATCCACGGCGATGTCATAGAGCTGACGCACGACGTCCGGATGCTGCACGCAGTCGACGAGGACGCGCTGTCGGTACCTGATCGTGCCCGGCTCGGTCAGCGGGGCGAGCACCACCTGCTTGGCAATCTCGCCCAGGTACTCTTCGCCTGCGGCCATCGCCGCGAACAAGGTCGACAGCTCGAGATCCTGGGAGAGCGCCCGCTCGTTGTGGGGCAGACCACCCTTCCAGTCGAAGTCCCGGTCACGGTCCAGCAGGAAGACCTTCATCGCGAGATCCGCCCCCTCAGCGCCTCGTAGGTGAGCCCATGCTTGGCGGCGAGGGCCGCGGCGTAGGCAAGACCGTCGGCCGGTTGACGGGTGATCCGGTATGTCCGCTGCCGGGGGTCGTCCGCGACGATGGAACCGACCATGCTGACGACGGCGTCGCCGAGCGAGGCGAGCTCATCGACGAAGGTCACGTACACGGCGAGCGCCGCCAACTCGATCACGCGCTGCAGGACCTCGGTGCCGATGAAGCGGGCGTCGCTCAGGGTCGTGGAAGCGAAGCTCTCGTTCATCACGATGACGCTGCGGCTGGTGGCGCGGGCCAGCACGTCGCGGATCCGCACCAGCTCGTCGTCGAGCTTGCCGTGCAACCTCGCCAGACTCTCCTCCCGCTCGAAGACGCTGAACACGCGATCCGGGAGAACCAGCACCGCCCTGCGCGCAGGCACCGGAAGACCGAGGCTCGCCAGGTAGGGCACCTGTCCGAACATGCGGGCGAAGGTCGTCTTTCCGCCTTGGTTCGGGCCCGTCACCACCGCGACCCGCTCCCGGCCCTGCAGACGGACGCTGTTGCAGACGACCCGCATCTTCTGCGGAATGAGGCGGTTCGCCAGTGCAAGGTCGAACCCGTCGTCGATCACGATCTCCGCTGCGTGCTCCGACACCTCCGGAAGGCAGAAGGAAACCCCCGACCCGGAAAGGCGTTCCACAAACCCCAGGTAGGCGAGGTAGAACTGCACCTCGCGGTCGAACCTTTCGAGCGTGGCGTCGCGGAAGTCGCCGAACTGAGCGCAGTAGTCGGCCAGCTCGCGGAAGGTCTCCGGGTACAGCAATGCGACACGGTCGAGGACCTGCGCCTCCACATGGTTCATGTCCGCGTACTCGGGAAAGGTCACCCGATAGTCCTCGACGGCGCCCTGCTTGAAGCGCGCAAAGCTCTTTTCCACATCGGTTCCGTAGTCGGCCTCGCCGCCGTAGCCGCGGACGGTGACCCGCGGTGGCCGAATATGCATGCAGTACTTGACCGTCGCGAGCTGCTCCCGGAGGCTGCGGGTCGCCGCGACGAGGGCGCGGAAGCCCGCGGACTCGACGTAGGCGCCGAGGTGGTCGCGCAGCCCGCGGAACCCTCGTGCCGAAATGTCGACGCGGAGCAACTGGTCGGCGAGCGACGTCACCGCCACGCCGTAGCCGTCGGCCGCGTCGAGGAACCAGCGCTGCTGCTGCAGGCGGTACCGCGCCTTCCCCGCCTGCGCGAGTTGCGCCCGGACACGGCGCATCCTCGTGGCGAACTGCTCAACCGGCTCCCGGACCGCCGTGCGTTCGAGGTCACGCACGACCTCGTGCCGGTAGTCGACCGCCGCCACGTCGCGCAGCGGGGCGGAGAAGAACGGCTTGAGGTCGTACTCCTCGCGACCCGCCGTCACGGTGTCGACGACCTGGTCCAGGTTGAGGTCGCCGAAGGCGTCCGGATCAGGTTCGCCGACGTCCTCGGACCGCTCGAAAAGGATACTGTGAAACCCCTGGGCTCCGCTCACCCTCAGCCTCCACCGGTGTGACGCCGGTAGAAGCCATCAGCCGGGAGGCGGTTCGGGCGGGCTCCATCGCCTTCACCTTGAGAGTACCCGAAGGAAGCCTCCGGGCGGGGCGAAATCTGGTCGAACGTGGCAGGATGGTCGACGGGTGATGGGGCTCACCACAACTGCGGATACGCCGCTGACGGTCCCTGGCAATTGCGTCGGGGAGAGGTGTGGCCATGCACCGCCTCAGCGTCCGTGCCGCCTCGCCGTGACGGGGATGCGACGCGTGCTCAGCGGCGTCACCGCCCCCTTCGTGCCCTTACGGCGGCATTCGGCCGACACAACAGGAAGGCGAACACCATGAGCGATGTCCGGTTCTCCGACGTGCGTGCTCACGAGATCCTCGACTCGCGCGGCCGTCCCACCCTGGCGGTCACCGTCGCGGTCGAGGCGCACCGAGCGGCCGCGTCGGTTCCCTCCGGCGCCTCGACCGGCCGCAATGAGGCCTACGAGCTGCGCGATGGCGATGCGACCCGCTATGGAGGTGGGGGCGTCCGCACCGCAGTCGGCTCGGTGAACGGAGAGCTGCGGGAGCTGCTGTGCGGCCGCGCGTGGTCGGGACTGGCCGACGTCGACGCCGCGATGATCGAGTTGGACGGCACCGCGAACAAGTCTCGGCTCGGGGCGAACGCGATCGTCGGCGTCTCGATGGCCGTCGCCCGACTGCTGGCCGATCTCGCGCACGAGCCGCTGTGGACGTGGCTGCGGACATCCGGTGGGCAGGCGCGGCTCCCGGTACCGCACTTCAACGTGCTCAACGGCGGGGCACACGCCCACACCGGGCTGGCCTTCCAAGAGTTCATGATCGCCCCACTCGGCGCTGCCGGAATCGCCGACGCGGTCAGGGCGGGCGCGGAGATCTACGCCACGCTCCGCACCCTTCTGCACGAGGAGGGTCATTCGGTCGGGTTGGGAGACGAAGGCGGGTTCGCGCCGGAGATCACCGAGCCCGAGGAGGCGCTGCGGTTGCTGGTGCGCGCGGTCGAGCAGGCGGGCTACTCGGCGGGCCTCGACGGCGTCGCGCTCGCGCTCGATCCCGCCGCGTCCCAGTTCTGCGGGCCCGACGGCCGCTACCTCGTGGCCGGGCACGCGCACACGTCAGCCGAGCTGGTGGCGCGCTATGCGGAGATGGTGCGGGACTATCCGATCTGGAGCATCGAGGACGGCATGGCCGAGGACGACGACGAGGGTTGGCACACCCTCACCGAGGAGCTGGGCGAACGCATCCAGCTCGTGGGTGACGACAACTTCGTCACCAGCCCGGAGCGGATCCACCGCGCAGCCCAGGCAGGCATCGGGAACGCCGCCCTGATCAAACTCAACCAGGTCGGCACCGTCACCGAGACCTTGCACGCCATCCGGGTCTGTCAAGAGGACGGCTACCGGCAGATGATCTCGCATCGCTCCGGGGAGACCTGCGACGACTTCATCGCCGACCTGGCCGTCGGGGTCGGCTGCGGGCAGCTCAAGGCGGGCGCTCCTGCCCGAGGCGAGCGGGTGGCCAAGTACAACCGTCTGCTCTCCATTGCCGAGACCTCCCCCGACCTTCCCTTCGGGCTCCCCGCCGACACGAGCGCCACCCTGACCGGCTAGTGCGGTGGCCACAAACGTTGCCGGGGTGATCGTCTGGGCGCGCGAGGACCCGGTGAACGTTCGTGGGCACCGCACTTAGCGATGGTCCGGCCGGTGGCGGGGTGGGGTGGGCGGCACCAGCACGCCGCGATCCGCGCACTGCGCCGCAGCTCGGGAGCGGGATCACGGTGCGAGGCCTAGCAGGTAGGCCGCCAGCACGGCCACGAACACGTAGAGGAGGTAGAGGTTGACGTCGCCGGACTGGATCGGTCGGACCGCGTCGGCCAGCCACTCGACGGCGGCGATGACCGGACGGTAGAGGTAGCGCTGGAAGATCGGGGTGACCTCGGACTCGTAGTGCACGGGGCCGGATCGCCCGGCTGGCTCGTCCGATGCCCGTTCCAGCCGCACCGAGGGGCGGTAGAGCTGGTTGAACGTCACCCGAGTCGGCGCAGCGAACGTCATCGCCGAGTACTGCATGCGCGGCTTGAAGGCCACGATCCCACCGTCCCAGACCGGCGCGACCCTGCTCGCGCCGCGGGGCCTGCCAGCGGCGTAGATCAGCAGCGGGACCAGCGTCACCGCGACGAGGAACACTGTGAGATAGGTCGGGGAGAACGCGGAGAAATCCGTGTGCGCCGGTATCACCGTGAGGTTGCCGATGAGCAGCTCGGGACGCAGCTCGACACCGGTCGTCGCGCGGACCGCGTCGGCAAGGGCGACCAGCACGCCGGTCGCTCCGACGCCCAGCGCCACGCAGACCACGGCCAGCAGCGCCGCGCTGCCGATCGGCTGGCCGCGTTCGGAGGCCGTGGCCGCCTGGCGGGTCCTGGGCATACCGAGGTAGGGGATGCCGAACGCGCGGACAAAGGCCGCGATCGCCAGGCCACCGGTCAGGCCGAGGCTCGCCCCCGCCACGACCACGAGGATGCCTGCGAGGTGGCTCGGGATGCGGAAGCCCTGGAACAGACCCTGGAAGATCAGCCACTCGCTGACGAATCCGTTCAGCGGGGGGAGTGCGGCGATTCCGAGTGTGCCGATGAGCGTGATCGCCGCCGATCGCGGCATGCGGTGGACCAGTCCGCCGAGTCGGTCCATGTCCCGGGTGCCGGTGGCGTGCTCGACCACGCCCGCCTCCAGGAACAGCAGCGTCTTGTACGCGCCGTGGTTTGCCACGTGGTAGAGGGCGGCGAGCAGCAGGAACGCGGCCAGCGCCTGCTGCTGGTAGGCCGCGAACGTCATGCCTGCGCCGACCGCGGTCACGATCACCCCGATGTTCTCGATGGTGGAGAAGGCGAGGAACCGCTTGATGTCCCGCTCGGTCAGCGCGTAGAGGATGCCCAGCACCGCGGACACCGCACCGACTCCCATCGTGAGCAGGCCCCACCAGGCCGGGCCGGTGCCGAGCAGGTCGAAGGCGAACAGCAGGATCCCGTACACGCCGAGCTTGACGATCAACCCGGACAGGAACGCCGAGCCGTCGGCGGGTGCGACCGGGTGCGCCTCGGGCAGCCACACGTGCAGCGGCACGAGGCCTGCTTTGAAGCCGAACCCGGTCAGCGCCAGCAGGTAGGCAGCCGTGCGGGCGCCGACAGGCATGGCCGGTGCGCGGGCGGCGATCGTCGTGAAGTCGAGCGATCCCGCCTGGGTCGCGAGGATCACGAAGGCCGCCACGATCAGCACGAACCCCGTCTCGGACAGGGCCAGGAACCAGAAGCCTCCCGCCGCGACCCCTTCGCGTCGGTGATGGCGCAGGATCAGCAGATAGCACAGGAGCGCCATCGACTCCCAGGCGACGAGGAACGTGGTGAGGTTGCCTGCGACCAGCAGTCCGAGCGAGGCGACCAGCGCGAGGTTGTACGCCAGCAGGTAGCAGGCCGTGCCCCCGCCGGGGGTGTGGTAGCGCGGCGCGTACCAGCCGATGGCCAGTGCGACGAGGCCGAGCAGCGCGATGAACACCGCGGCCAGCGGCGTGGCCCGCAGGCTCAGCGTCCCGACGACTTGCCCGCCGCCCAGGGTGGCGCTCAGCGGCTCGCCGCGCAGCAGCAGACCGACCCCGCCTGCCAGCGTGGCCAGCCCGCCCGCCCCGGAAGCGACCGCCGCGGCGATGAGGCCCTCGGTCCGGCGGGCGCACAGCGCGAGTGCCGCGGCGAGCAGCCACAGACCGGCGGCGCCGAGGAGCAGCGGCCCGGTCATGACGGGCTGCCCGCGACGAAACTCAGCGTGGAAACCTTCTCGGCCAGCCTGCCGACCGCGACCAGCAGGCCCTGCAGCAGCGCCAGGGGGCTCGGCGGGCAGCCCGGGATCCACACGTCGATCGGCAACACCGCGCCGACGTGGCCGTGCACGTAGTCGTCCTCGTCGTACACTCCGCCCAGCGCGCAGGCACCGACGGCGACCACGATCTTCGGCTCGGGTATCGCGGCGTAGGTCTTGGCCACCGCGACGTCCATGGCCCGCACCGCAGGTCCGGTCACCATCAGCAGGTCCGCGTGGCGAGGCGCGGGGGTGAAGAACAGCCCGAGCCGGTGCAGGTCATAGTGCGGCGCGGCGAGCAGCCGGATCTCCGACTCGCAGGCCGCGCAGGAACCGGTGTCCAGGGTCCGGATGTGCAGGCTGCGCCCGAACTGCTCGCCGATCCGGCGGCGCAGCTCCTCCCCGGTCGCACGCTGCTCGTCGCTCATTGCCATCCACCACCGATCGGGATGCGTTTCACCAGCTGGTCCCGCGCGGTGGCGGCCAGCTCGAACTCGCCGCTGGGCGCCGCCACCTTCCCCGCAGCAACCAGGCAGCGGCCGCACGCGGTGCACGCGCCCACGTCGAGGATCAGGGACATCCCGTCCGTTGCCAGGGCCCGGCTGGGACACAGCGCGACCATCTCATGGGCCAGCGCACCGGTCAGCAGGTCCGGACGGAACGCCGGGGGGGTCGCCAGCAGGGTCGCCGAGGTGTCGGTGTGGGCCGGATAACGGCTGGTCACCACGCCGCGGCGCAGACCGCGCAGGAACCAGAGAGCCATCAGCGCGCACCTCCGGCCACGGTCAGCCAGAAGCTCGCCTCGATGATCGGTACATCGGTGAACACGTTCTGCGCGCGAACGGCGTCGTCGAAGGCCCGCCAGTTGCGCACCGACGCCGGACGCAGCCGGGCCAGCTCGATCCGGCCGTGGTGGTCGAGCTGTACCCAGGTCAGCGACTCGCCGCGGGAGGACTCCGCCCAGCCCAGGCCGCACCCCGCTGCGACCGGGACGTCGACAGCGCCGGCGGCCACGCCTTCGTCGGCCAGCACGCCCAGCAGCCGCACCGACTCGTCGGCCTCGGCGCGCATCACCTGCATCCGGGCCAGCGCGTCCCCGGCCGACCCATGCGCCAGCCGGGGCGGCAGCCGGTCGTAAGGCGGCTTCGGGTGGTCGCGGCGTGTGTCGGCGGGAATCCCGCTGGCGCGTGCCAGCGGCCCGACCAGGGCCAGCCGCTTCGCCTGCTCCGTAGTCAGCATCCCGGTGGCCTCCAACCGGTCCAGGAATGAGTTGGTCCGCAGCAGCGCGTCGATGACCCGACGCAGCTCGTCGTAGGCATGCGGGAGCAGCCGACCCAGCGCCGCCAGATCGGGCGCGCGCGTGACGCCCCCGATCTCGAACACGCCGAACAGGTAACGGTGCCCGAACACTGCCGCGTTGACCCGCAGGAACCGTTCGAGTGCGATCTCCGCCTGGGCCTGGCCGACCGAGAGGCCGGTGGACTGGCACAGCGCCGCGATCGCCGCCGCGTGGTTGTACAGGCGTTCCAGCTCCAGGGCGCAACCTCGACTGCGGGCCAGCGCCGGGGGTACGTCGACCCCCGTCGCGGCCTCCACTGCCGCCGCGAAGGACCAGGCGTTGCCCACCGCCGAGAGCCCTTCCACCCGCTCGACGAAGAACAGCGCCTCGGCAGGCGCGCGCCCGCGCAGCCGCCGCTGCACCCCACGGTGCTTGTGCCAGGTGAACACATAGGCGTCGACGACCTCCTCGCCGCTGGTCACGAGCCCGTAGTAGAGCGACTCGGCGCCCGCGCCCCGCACCGGGCCGACCGGGAACTCGAACGCCTCTCCGCCTACGGTGTGCGGACTGTGGACCATGCTTGACGGCGACGCCGTCGCGCCGCTCCACAGGCCGTCATCGCCGGCGTGTGGTGCGACGGCGACCCGGTTGAGCAGCGTGCCCGCCGGGCGCACCCCGTGCTGTTCGTAGAGCTCGGACTCCTCGGCGAAGGCGGCCGGATCGATCTCCGAGAGCGCCGGGTAGACGTCGCCGGTCACCGGCGTGCGCAGCATCAGGTAGCGCCCGTCGTCGTCCAGCGCGTACACCAGGTGCAGAGTCACCGGTGGTCCCGGTGTCCCGAACAGGTCGGCGAGGCGCGCGCCAGGGCTGCCTGCCAGTGCTCGCACCGCGGTTTCCAGCCCGGAGGCAGGCAGGTCGGAGACCTCGACGCCCGCGCACAGGGGGGTCACGGGAAGCCGGACCTGCCCGCAGTCTCGTGGCTGAAGCAGCTCGGTCATGTGATCGCCCCGATAGCACCCATGATCGCGTGGTCGAGACCTCCCGGGATCCATACCCCGAGCAGCAGCAATCCGGCCAGCCCTGCAACCAGCGGCAGCGCGCTCAGCACCCGTTGCGGCGGGGCGGTGCCGGCCGTGATCTGATCGGGGCGGGGCCCGGTCACCATGCCGGTGACGCTGCGCGCGAGCCCGATGAACGCCACCGCGAGCAGCAGCAACAGCAGCGCGGGCAGCGCCGGGTTGGCGACGCCGAAGCCTGCCCGGACGATGGTCAGCTCGGAGAGGAACAGCCCGAACGGGGGCGAACCGAGGATCGCCAGCGTGGCCAGCAGCAGCACCCCGCCGGTCAGCGGGAGCGCGCTGAGCAGCCCGCGCACGTCGCGGACCTCCCGGGTGCGGTAGGCGAGCACGACGTCACCGCTGGACAGGAACAGGACGGACTTGCCGATGGCGTGGTTGAGCGTGTGCAGCAGCGCGCCATAGAGCCCCAACGTGCCCCCGAAGCCCAGGGCGACCGCGATGATGCCCATGTGCTCCACCGACGAGTAGGCGAACAGCCGCTTGAAGTTGCCCCGACGCACCATGAACAGCGCGCCGATGACGATCGAGGCGAACCCGAAGGCGAGCATCACGTGCTGGACGTACTCCGCGCCCAACCCGACCTTGGCGATGGCCAGGAACCGGATGATCGCGTACATGCCGGTGTTCAGCAGGGCCGCGGACAGCATCGCGCTGGCCGGGCTCGGCGCCTCGGCATGTGCGTCGGGCAGCCAGGTGTGCATCGGGGCCAGCCCGACCTTCGTGCCGTAGCCGATCACCGCGAGCAGGAACGCCAGCCGCAGGTTCGGATGCGACAGCTCCGCGGCGTGGGCGTAGAGGAACGGCCAGGCCAGCCGCAGGCTGTCCGTCAGCTGCAGCCCGGACCCGGAGTAGAACAGGTAGAGCGTGCCGACCAGCGCGATCGTCACGCCGAGCGAAGAAATGATCACGTACTTCCAGGCCGCCTCCAGGGACCGGGCCTTGGCTTCCAACCCGACCAGCACGACGCTGGCCAGCGTGCTCCCCTCGATGAGCACGAACAGCAGGCCGAGGTTCCCGGTCTCCAGCGAGGCGAGCATGAACGTGGCGAAGAGCCCGAAGAACACGAAGTACAGCCGTACCTGGAAACGGCTCAGCGCGCCTGCCTGCTCCTCGGCGCGGAGGTATGTCGCCGAGCCCAGCGAGGCCATCAGTACCACCAGCGCGACAGTGAGCAGGAAGAACGCCCCGAGCGCGTCGACGTAGACGAACCCCGACCCGTCGCTGACCGGACCCCGACCCAGCACGCTCACCAGCAGGACCACCACCAGCCCGACAGTGCCGACTGCGCCGGCGACCGCGGCGTAGCCCACGGCGGTGGCCCGCGCGCCGCCCGCGGCGGCCAGCGTGCCGGTGAGGGGGAGCGCGGCGATGAGCACGACGACGATGAGCACGGTCCTCAACCCCGCAGCCCGCGCAGCTCGGTGGCACTGGCCTCGGCGAGCCTGCGGGTCAGCCCGGACACGTACACGAGCATGATCAGCACAGCGGCGACGAGGTCGAGGAAGACCCCTGCCTCGACGATGAACGGGAACGTCGCGACCAGCGTGATCGCGCCGAGGAAGACACCGTTCTCCAGGATCAGCCAGCCGATCAGCTGGGCGACGGTGTGCCTGCGGACCACCATGCTCAGCCCGCCGAGCAGGATCACCGCGGTCGAGATCGGCACGACGGCGGTGGCGACCAGCCCGGCTGGCAGGTCGGCCGGGCGGGTCACCAGGTAGGCGAACGCGGTCAGAACACCGCCGAGGATGATCGAGGTCGACAGCCCGGTGGACAGCGCGGTGTCCCGTTTGAGCTCCAGCCGCACGATGAGCATGCGCCGGGCGATGACCGGGATGCCGATCCCCTTGATCGCCAGCGTGAGCACGGCGAGTATCCACAGCTCGGGGCGACCGTACTGGTAGGCCACCACGCCGGTCGCGAACGACAGGATCAGCGACTGTGCGCCATAGTAGGCGACGTAGCGGCTGAACAGCTTGGAGCCGAGACACGCGAAGCAGCACAGCAGGATCAGTACGGCGGCCAGGTCGAGCAGCACCCCGGCGGCGGAGGTGGTGGACAGGCTCTCCACGTCCTCAGCTCCCGATCACATAAGAGGTCACGATGCCCACCAGTGCGAGCAGGAACGACGCAGCGAGGAACTCGGCGATCCGGAAGAACCGCAGCTTGGCGAACGAACAGTCGATGACCACGATCGCCAGCCCGCACACCGCGAGCTTGCCCCCCAGCACGACGATCGCGAGCAGCCCGCCGGGTAGGTCATCGGCTCCGGCCAGCCCCCATGGCAGCACGAATACGTTCATGAAGATCGACGAGAGCAGAAAGAGCTTCATCCAGCCGCCCCACTTCACCAGCGCGTAGGCCCGCCCGGAGAACTCCAGGGCGCGGCCCTCCTCGATCATCGAGATCTCGGTTGTCCCGTTCGGGTTGTCGATCGGGATCCGCGCCCCCTCGACGAGCACCAGCAGGAAGAACGCGACCAGCCCGAGCAGGTGCGTCGGCAGCACGATGACATAGGGCGAGGAGGCCACCGCGTGGTTCATCAGGTACGGGTTGTCCGAGGCCGAGACCGCGCCGACGGTGAAGAACACCAGGATCAGCGCCGGTTCGGCGAGGCTGCCCACCCAGCTGGCGCGGCTGGAACCGAGTCCACCCAGCGGGCTCGCGGTGTCCAGACCGGCGAGCGACATCATGAAGCTGGCCAGAGTGAGCACGAACGCGCCACCGATCAGGTCCGCGAGGAACGCCAGCGGCAGCGGCTCGTCGGTGATTACCGGGACGATCACTGACACGGTCAGGTAACAGGAGAACGCCACGAACGGGGCCGCCCGGAAGACCCACGACGCCTGATCGCTGACCACGCTGCCCTTGCGCAGCAACTTCCACAGATCCCGATAGGGCTGCCAGATGCTCGGGCCTCGCTTGGACGCGACCACGGCCTCCGCCCTGGCCATGACGCCGGAGTACAGCGGCGAGAGTCCCAGCACCGCCGCGCTCTGCAGGATCTGCAGGCCGACCTGGCTCACCACCACGCCCACCCCCTCCGGCATGACCTGAGGTGCAAGGTAGAAGCCATCAGCCGCGGATACGGCGAGCGCGGGCTTCATCACGTGGTAGCGCGCCGAGTATACGAGCCGGGCGCGCATGGTCAAGACGTCGGGAGTGCTGGCGAGCGTGGACCGACGGCGTTAAGCTCACCGCCGCCATGCCCGGGGGGTTGTCCCGGATGCGCCCGCACCCGCGCCCACCGGCCGGGGAAGGCCGCCATGCATGCTTCCATGTTCTCCCGGATCGTGGTCGGCTGGGACGGCTCGCGCGGCGCCGCGGACAGCCTGACCGCCGCCTGTCATCTCGCAGGCCCCGAGGGCGAGGTGTTGGCCCTCGCCGTCGTCCCCTCGTTCGACCACGTCGAAGCGGCGGAGGAGCGAACGCGGGCCGTCGCCGAGTCCCGTGAACCCCTCGAACGACTCTTCGACCAGGCGCTTGCCGCACTGCCGATGCCGAGTCCACGGGTGCGCCTGCGGTTCACCGAGGGCGAGCGCGTCGCCGATGCGCTGCTGCGGTGCTCCGTCGAGCATGGCTACGATCTTGTCGTGCTCGGGCTGCACGGCAACGAGGGCGAGGTGCACCACAGGCTCGGCCACGTGGCCAGCCATGTCGTCAAGGCCGGGCGCTGCCCAGTTCTGCTGATGCCCAGCGATACCCACCAGCCGAGGGCCGGTGTGTCGTGGAGCGGGATCGGCCACGCACTGCGGAGTCCGTTCGGGCATCGGGGGCGCTCGAGGACCGAATGAGGCACGGGCGGCCGGCTGCCCCGGGCTGCCCAGGACGGCCGCCCGCGACCGGGCGCCTGCCCGCCGCCGCGGCCACCGGGTGGGGATGAGGCGGCGGCTGTCACGTCGAACATGAGGAAAATTCGGGATATGGGCGTTTGAGGTAGACCGTCAGCGCCAGCCCTTACCGCCTCAATTCAGCATTGCCCAACGTTCTCATCTCGAAAGGTAGGGACCATCGGCGGCTCCTGGCCGCGGTTGGTGGCGGGTCCCACCGCCCGCTGTGTGTCGAGGGCAGGGCTCACCGCGCCCGCCTGTTACCGTGGAAAGTGCTCATGGCGCACGAGCCATGACCGGCGATGGAGCTCGCCGCGATCGCGCTGTCGGCGCTGATGGCTTCTACCCGTATCCGCAGTTCGTGGGACACCTGCCGCCACGAAGACCGGACGAGGAGGAGCCATGGGCCCCGATTCACGGCCGATCAACCTGCGCTGCTCGGCCCTGGTGCTGCGGCAGACTCGCGTCCTGCTGTGTGAGCGGAGCACCGAGTGGGTGTTGCCCGGCGGCACACCCGAACGCCTTGAGTCGGTGGCTGCGTGCGTACGCCGGGAAGTGCGCGAGGAGACCGGGCTGGCCGTCACCCCCAGCAGCGTCGCGTTCGTTCTGGACGCCACCAACCCCGAGTTGGACCAGCACCTGATCGAGGTCGTGCTCTACGCGCTCGACGACGATCCCGCCGTCGAGCCGCGCGGTGTGGAGAGCGGTCTGGTGCCGCGGTTCGTGCGGTTGGACCAGTTGCCGCGCCTGGAGCTGCGCCCGCCGATCGGCGGCTATCTGCGCGCGTTTCGCGATGGTGGAGCGCGCCGCACGGCCCCTTACCTCGGCAACATGTGGCGCCCGGCAGCGACCGAGGCCCGGAGGACGCGGTGAGCGCGGCCGATCTGGCCCGCATCGCCGATCGTGTGCGGCCGATCCTGCCGGGCGACCGTCGGGCCGTCCGGGACCAGGCACTCGCCCGCGCCCTCGCGGGCCAAGTACGGGTGCTGGTGCTCGGTGAGGCCAAGCGGGGCAAGAGCACGCTGGTCAACGCCTTGTTCGAACGTGACCTGCTGCCCACCGGCGCGCTGCCGGTGACCTCGGTGGCCACCATCGTCACCGTGAGCACCAGCGCGGAGGCGGAGGTCCGCTACCTCGACGGGCGCGTGCACCCGATCGAGCTCGACGAGGTAGCCGGTTTGGTCAGCGAACGCGGGAACCCGAGCAACATCAAGCGAGTCGATGTGGTCCGGATCACCGCACCCTCACCGCACCTGCCGCCGGGAACCGAGGTGGTGGATACCCCAGGCACCGGCTCGGTGCACCACGCCAACACCGAGGAATCGGCCCGCGCCCGCGCCAGCGTGGACCTCGCGGTGCTCGTGGTCACGGCCGACCCGCCGGTGTCGGCCGCGGAGCTGGCACTGGCCACCGATGTGATGACCACCGCCGCAGCGGCGGTGGTCGTGGTGAACAAGACCGACCTGGTCCGCGGCGACGACCTGGCCGAGATCGTGGAGTTCACCCGCGTCGCGGTCACCGGACCGCTCGGCGCTGGCGTCGCCGTGCTCCCGCTGTCGCTGCGCACCGGCACCCCGGCGGAGCTGGTGACATGGCTGGTGGACCGCATCACCGAGCACGGCGCGGCAGACGTGGTCAGCTCCACCGCACGGGCGCTGCGCCGGGAAGCGTCCGCAGTGCTGGACAGCTTGCTTGTGGAGCATGAGCTGCTCGACCACACCGCGCGGGAGGGTGCCGCCTCGGTAACCCTGTTGCGGGACATTCTCGACCACGCCCGGACCGCCGAAGCCGCCGCCAGGGACCACCTGCGCGGACAGGCGCAACGTGCCCGAGCAGTGGTGGACGCCGAACACGAACACGAGGTCGCCGCGGCGGTGGCGGCGGCTCGCAAAGAACTCGGCAGCGCGTTGCCTGCGCCCCCCGATCGCCCGGAGGACGCGGCTGACGCGGTACGCGAGCGGCTCGCCACGGTAACCGCCCAGCGTTGCGCGGCATGGTTCGACCGCGCCGGGACTCAAGCGGACGCCGCGCTGCGCGCAGCGGCGCAGCACACGCTGTCCGCGCTGACCGCCGACCTGGCGACGGCGCGGCGCACCGCGGCACAGACACTCAACCTTCAGCTGGGTGAGGTCGACGAACCAGCCCCGCCCCGCCCACCGCGCCTGCCGCGCCAGGGCCTCGGCCGAGAGGTCGAGTGGCGGGAACTGGTGACCAGCACGTTGGCCGGGCGGCTTCCGGCCGCGGTGCGCCGCAAGCGCCTGCATCGCCACCTCGTGACGTGGGCGGAGAGCGCCGTCCCGCGCCCGTTCGGGCGGGCACGGTCCGCCCTGCAGCAGTGGCTGGCCGACACCGCACGAGCGATCGAGCGAGCCCTCGCCGATACCTGGCGTGAGCAACTGGCCGCGCTCGAGACCGGGCTGGAGCAGGCGTCCCGCAACAGCGGCGAGACCGAAGAAGCTCTCTCGGCTCGTCGCACGCAACTCGGCGATCAACTCGACATCCTCGGCCAGGCGATCAGCGATCTGGACAGGTTGGTCGCCGACCTTGTCGCCCAACCGTCCGGCCACTCGCGGTGAGATGACATGGCCGTGACCCAGTACCGGCAGGCTGGCTGTTGCGGCGCGGCGGGAACGTCCGCATCACGAGGGTGGTTCGGAGGCCGAACGCATCGTCTACCCGGCGAAAATGGCGGCTGCGTCAGCGCGCAGGCCGCGCATCGGCTCGCCAGGGCACCGGATCGCTGCATGAGGTCACCCTGACCTGGCCGTGACCGACGGCGACAAGTCGATCTGGTCGGGGCACAACGGCGCCGGGAAGCCCACCCTGCTGCGACGGATCGCCGGGCTCCACGAACCTACCCGCGGCTCGGCCCCGCGATCGGGCGTGTGGCGTCGGTGTTCGGACCCGGCATGGGCATGGATCCGGAGATCTCCGGGCCGCAGACCGTCAGCCGCAGACCGCGCCCTGTGAGGCGGAGCCGACGAGCTTGACGTACTTGCCCAGCACCCCGGTGCGCAGCTCGGGCTGCCGCGGGCTCCAGCCCTCGCGGCGCCGCGCCAGCTCGGCCTCGTCGACGTCGAGGCTAAGGGTGCGGCGGGCGACGTCAAGCACGATCCGGTCACCGTCGCGCACGAACGCGATCGGGCCGCCGTCCATCGCCTC
Organism: uncultured Actinomycetota bacterium; assembly: GCA_963750095.1. Classification (GTDB taxonomy): domain Bacteria; phylum Actinomycetota; class Actinomycetes; order Mycobacteriales; family Pseudonocardiaceae; genus Pseudonocardia. Next base: position 36,951 of record CAVVPJ010000007.1, read on the forward strand.
CGGCGCGACGTGCCCCACACAAGGGCCCATCGTGCCGCCGGAGAAGCGCCCGTCGGTCAACAGCAGCACCTCCTTGCCCAGCCCGGCACCCTTGATCGCGGCCGTGACCGCGAGCATCTCCCGCATCCCCGGCCCACCTTTTGGGCCCTCGTAACGGATCACCACGGCGTCACCGGGCCGCAGGTCGGGCACCGCCGCCATCGCCCCGGCCTCGCCGTCGAACACCCGCGCGGTGCCCTCGAACGTCGCCTCGTCGAACCCGGCGCTCTTCACGACCGCGCCCTCCGGGGCGAGCGAACCGCGCAGGATCGCGAGCCCGCCGGTGGGGTGGATCGGCTTGTCGAGCGAGCGCAGGATCTCCCCGTCCAGGTCGGGCGGGTCGATCGCGGCGAGGTTCTCGGCCACCGTCTTGCCGGTGGCGGTGAGCGCGTCGCCGTGCAGCAGTCCCGCGTCGAGCAGCGCCTTCATCACCACCGGCACGCCGCCGACCTGGTCGACCGTGCTCATCACGTACCTGCCGAACGGCTTCACGTCCGCCAGGTGCGGCACGCGCTCGCCGACGCGGGTGAAGTCGTCCAGCTCCAGCGGAACGCCCGCCTCGTGGGCGATCGCGAGCAGGTGCAGCACCGCGTTCGTGGAGCCGCCGAAGGCCATCACGACCGCGATCGCGTTCTCGAACGCCTCCCGGGTGAGCACCTGCCGCGCGGTGATCCCCGTCTCCAGCATGCCGATGACGGCCTCGCCCGACGCGCGCGCGATCCCGTCCCGGCGCCGGTCGACGGCGGGCGGCGCGGCCGACCCCGGCAACGCCAACCCCAACGCCTCGGCCGCGACCGCCATCGTGTTCGCCGTGTACATGCCCCCACACGCGCCCTCACCCGGACAGATCGCCCGCTCGATCGCGTCCAGCTCGGCACGGCTGATCAGACCCCGCGCACACGCCCCGACGGCTTCGAACGCGTCGACGATGTTCACCTCACGGTCGCCGATGTGCCCGGGCAGGATCGAGCCCGCGTAGACGAAGACGGCCGCGAGGTCCAGGCGGGCGGCGGCCATGAGCATCCCCGGCAGGCTCTTGTCGCAGCCCGCGAGCAGCACGGTGCCGTCGAGGCGCTCGGCCTGCACGACGGTCTCCACGGAGTCGGCGATGATCTCGCGGCTGACCAGCGAGTAGTGCATGCCGACGTGGCCCATGGAGATCCCGTCGGAGACCGAGATCGTGCCGAACTCCATCGGGAACCCGCCCGCCCGGTGCACGCCCTCCTTCGCCGCGATGCCCAGGCGCTGCAGCGACAGGTTGCACGGGGTGATCTCGTTCCAGCTCGACGCGATCCCGATCTGCGGCTTGGCGAAGTCCTCGTCGCGCATGCCGACCGCGCGCAGCATCCCGCGCGCGGCGGCACGCTCCATCCCGTCGGTGACATCACGGCTGCGCGGCTTCAGATCGGTCATACTCACCCTCCGATCGGGGGATCAACGGTCAGGTAGCGAGACGGGTCGCCTGCCGCCCGTACGCCGGAGTCGATCCATCGCTGGAAGCCTTCGGGGTCACGTCGAGCCATCTCGTCGAGATAGGCCCGGCGCTGGTCGCTGACCTGGGCGAGCCGGAAGGGGTCGCCTGCTGCCGTGGAGAGCAGCAGAAAGCTGTGCCGCCATGCGCCGATCAGCTCAGCCATCGGTCGCTGGTCGAGTTGCCATGCGCCGGGCCGCACGATCCGCACACCGTCGCGTGGACCCGGGCCGGGAGCGACCGTGGGTGCGGCGGCAGCGACGGCGTCCGCACGCGAGACAGGGTGCCTGCGCCATCGTCCGGCCATGACCGCGGTGCAGACCGCAGCGACCAGCGCTCCAGACCACGCTCCGGCGATCTCGGCGGCACCGGCCACGGCGAGGACAGCCACCGCCGCCATCAGCACCCATGTCGCCACCTCCCGGCGCCCGACGGCGGACACTGGCGTGCAGTTGAGGCGGCACTCGCGTTCGTAGACGATCGCTCCCGCGGCCGCCGTGACCAGCACGACGCATGACACCGTAGCGGCGCCGTTCTGTGTCGCGCCGACCATGGCCAGTAGCGAACCCAGCGCTGCCGCGATGACCTTGGTGACCCCTACGGCGATGCGGAAGAGCCCGCTCGCAAGGCGCCGCATCAGCGATCGCCCGCCGTAGCCGGACGGCGTGTTCGCCAGGGCGGTCATCGGGTCGCTCCGCGGCCGAAGGTCCGCCGTGCGCGGCGGAGTTCGAGCACGCGGGCCGCTGCGACCGTGATCAGTGGTCCGCACCCGCCGAGGAACAGACCGGCCACCACCGTCGGGGTCTGGTGCAGCAGAGCGCCGACTACCAGCAGGACGACGCCGAGAACATTGACCGCCAACGGGGCGAGCGCCTCGAAGAGGCCGCTCCGGACGACGGCCCGGGGCCGAAGGAGCTCCAGCTGGCGCGCGAGGTCCGGATCGTCGTGACGCAGACCGGATTCGATCAGGGAGAGTTGACGTCGTTGATGTGCCGCAAGCGCCATGGTCCACCTCCAGGCGAGACGGAGCCCACCTCAGACGGGCCACGGCGTGGAGGTGACGGGGCACGCCATCGCCTGCCCGATCTCGGAGCGGGCTCGAGGAGGTGCAACGCGCACGCGGGTTCGCCCACGCCCCCACCTCCGACCGGACGGATCGGTAGGGGCCATTAGCGTCGGGTTGACGCGGTTGGGGCGAGCTCCATCGCCACTGAGAAGCCCATCATGACCGACCCACAGCGGGACGGCAACCAGGCCCGCCTTTGATCGCCAACCCGCTGATGGCTTCTTCCCCACCGCCTCCGCGCCTCGGAAGTTCGACGAGGAGCGCACCGCCCGCGCGGTGCGCTCTACCCGACCGGCTGCGTGATCATGGAGGCTCTCCTTGCGCAGGCTGTGCGTAGGTTCACTCGCGGTCCTCGGCTCGGTAGACGTGGTCGGCGAACTCGTCCAGTGCGGTAGCGCAGTCGCGCAGGGCAGCTTGCGCCTCGTCTCGACGGGCTGCGCCTAGCACGTCGCGGGCGCTGACCTTGTCGAACCAGCCGCGGAGCTTGGTGAGGTCCTCATCGTTCTCCTCAAGCTCGGCGTAGGTGAAGTGTTCCGCCGCGGTCTCTTTGTCCATTTCGGCGAGGAAGTCGCGGCATTTGTCCAGGATCTCCACATATTCCTCGTCGCGGGCCGCGTTGTAGGTCGCGGTCACCTCGGCGGCCCCGGCCAGCACCTGGCAGCGCATGAGATGGGCCGTGCCGCCCATGTCCGCGATCTCCCTCCGGAGGCCGCGCAGGGACCGTTCGTGGTTCGCCGAGTCCGGGAGTACCGCGGCAGAGTTCTGCAGGTAGACCGCGCCGAGCGCCTTCAGCCGCCGCCACACGGTCGCGCGCAGCCGGGTCGGCTCACGCGGCACCCGGTAGATGAGCAGCAACCAGGCCGGGCTGGGGGTCTTGTCCTCGGCGGACGGGGTCATGCCGGTCAGCCTGCCATTCCCGCCGTCTCATCCAGACGCTGACGGCTCCAGACGTTGCTCCCAGGGGAATAACCGCGGTTAGGTTACGATCGTGACCGATGACGACGACGTTCTTGCAGAGGACGATGGCGGGACAGGGGTGTCGCGCGAGCGGTGGCTGACTCCGGGCATTGGCGGGGTGGGGGTCGCCAGCTTCTTCTCCGATACCGGCCATGAGGTCACCACCGCGGTGCTGCCCAGCTTCCTGACCACGACACTCGGTGCGTCCGCCGCGGCCCTCGGGATCATTGAGGGAGTCAGTGACGCGCTGACCGGTGTGATGAAGCTTGTCGGCGCGCCGATCGCCAACGATCCCGCCATGCGCGGCAAAGTCGCGTCGGGTGGCTATCTGGGCACGGCGATCGCCACCGGTGCGATCGGTGCGGCGACCGCACTCTGGCAGGCAGGCCTGCTGCGGGCGACCGCCTGGCTGTCGCGCGGGCTACGCTCCCCGGCCCGCGACAGCATGCTCGCCTCCCTGGCTCCCCGCTCCGCCTACGGCCGGGCGTTCGGGCTGGAACGCGCCGGAGACAATCTCGGCGCGGTCGCCGGGCCGCTGTTGGCCGCCGGGCTGGTGACCTGGGTGGGCATCCGCCCGACCCTCTACCTGGCGGCAATCCCAGGGCTGTTCGCCGTCGTCGCGATCACGATCGCCGCCCGCGAGGCCCGCACCCGGATCAAGACGTCGCCGCCCACGACGAGTCCGCGCCGACTGAACATCAGTGCGTTGCGGCAGGCCGGGATGGCCAGGGCGCTGCTGCCGGTGGCGCTGTTCGAGCTGGGCAATGTCGCCACAACCCTGCTGATCTTGCGGGCCAGCGAGCTGCTGACCACACCAGAGCGGTCGGCGCCCGCCGCGACCTCGCTGGCGGTGCTGACCTACGCCGCACACAACGGCGCGGGCGCCATCACCGCCCTGATCGGCGGACACTGGCTGGACCGCGCAGGCCCGCGAGTGGTGTTCGCGGCTGGCGCCGCGATGTACGTCGTGGCCTATGCCGGGTTCGCCGTGCCATCGTCCTCGCCTGCCTTCCTGTTGGCTGCCTTCGTCATGGCGGGCGCCGGGATCGGGCTGGCGGAGACCGCGGAATCCACACTGGTCGCCCGTCTGCTGCCCGACCAGCTGCGTGGCAGCGGCTTCGGCGTGCTCGGCATCGTGCAAGCCATCGGCGACCTGCTCGCCTCGGCGGTCGTCGGGCTGCTCTATGCGCTCGTCTCGCCTGCTGTCGCGTTCGGCTACGCCGCGGCGTGGATGGTGCTGTCGCTGCTCGCCACGAGCGCACTGCGGCCAACCCGACGGACTGATTCCTGAGGCCACACATCAACGTAGCGGGCAGGCGCGGTGAGCGCCTATCCTCGAGGCGCAGCCGGCGGTGGGACTCGCCACCACGCCGCGGCCGGGCGCCGCCGATGGTCCCTACCCACGGATTCCGACGTGTCCGGGAGGTTGCGGCCGCCATGCAGTGGATCTACCAGATGAACCGGGTCCGGGTGGCCCGCGCCGAGAAGGTCATCCTCGACGATGTGACGCTGTCGTTCCTGCCCGGCGCGAAGATCGGTGTCGTCGGCCCGAACGGCGCGGGAAAGTCGACCGTGCTGCGGCTGATGGCGGGGCTGGAGCAGCCATCGAACGGCGATGCCCTCGCAGCGCCGGGTACCAGCGTCGGATTCCTGGCGCAGGAGCCTCCGCTGGATGAGACCAAGAGCGTGTTGGGCAACGTCGAGGACGGGGTGGCCGACACCAAGGCGCTTCTGGCCCGCTTCAACCAGCTCACCCGTCGACTCGCCGAGGACGACAGCGGCGAGGTGCTCGCCGAGATGGGTGCACTGCAAGAGCAACTGGATCAGCGCGACGCCTGGGATCTCGACGCGCAGCTGGAGCAGGCCATGGACGCGCTGCGCTGCCCGCCGCCCGACACGGACGTCGCCACTCTGTCCGGCGGCGAACGGCGCCGGGTGGCCCTGTGCAAGCTCCTGCTGCAACGGCCCGACATGCTGTTGCTGGATGAACCGACCAACCACCTCGACGCCGAGAGCGTGCAGTGGCTGGAGCAGCACCTGAACTCCTACCAGGGCACGGTCGTCGCTGTCACCCACGACCGGTACTTCCTGGACCACCTGGCCGAGTGGATCCTCGAACTGGACCGTGGTCACGCCTATGCCTACAAGGGCAACTACTCCACGTACCTGGACACCAAGCACGCCCGTCTCCGGGTTGAGGGGCGTAAGGACGCCAAGCGGCAGCTCCGCCTGCGGCAAGAGCTGGAATGGGTTCGCTCAGACGGCAAGGCCCGGCAGGCCAAGAGCAGCGCGCGGCTGCGGCGCTACGAAGAGCTGGCCCTCGAAGCGGCGAAGAAGCACAAGCTCGACTTCGATGAGATCCAGATCCCACCCGGACCGCGGCTGGGCAACGTGGTGATCGAGGCTCATAGCGTCGACAAGGTGTTCGGCGATCGCGAGCTGATTCGTGATCTGTCGTTCTCGTTGCCCCGCAACGGGATCGTCGGCGTGATCGGACCCAACGGCGTCGGCAAGACCACGCTGTTTCAGATGATCGTCCGCGACGAGCAACCCGACGCGGGCACGATCCGGATCGGCGACACGGTCGAGATCTCCTACGTCGACCAGACCCGTGCCCGCATCGACCCTGACCTCAGCGCGTGGGAAGTGGTGTCAGGGGGCCACAACTTCTTGCGGATCGGCTCGGTGGAGGTGCCCTCGCGCGCTTACATCGCGGCGTTCGGCTTCACGGGCGCGGACCAGCAGAAGCCTGCCCGCCTGTTCTCGGGGGGCGAGCGGAACCGGCTCAACCTCGCGCTCACCCTGAAACAGGGCGGCAACGTGCTGCTGTTGGACGAGCCCACCAACGACCTCGACACAGAAACCCTGGGCTCGTTGGAGAACGCGATCCTCGACTTCCCCGGCTGCGTGGTGGTGACCGCACACGACCGATGGTTCCTCGACCGCGTCGCCACCCACATCCTCGCGTGGGAGGGCACCGACACCGATCCGGCCAGGTGGTTCTGGTTCGAGGGCAACTTCGCAGGCTACGAACGGAACAAGATCGAACGCCTGGGCGCGGCCGCCGCAGGCCCGCACCGGGTCACCCACCGCAAGCTCGCTCGCGGCTGACGGCTCTTCCCCGTAGCAGGCAAGTGCGCCATCAGCGTTGCAAGGACAGCGACATGACGACCACGCAGTACGCCGATGTGTGCCCGCTGGTCGGGCTTCGTTGCGGTGGCGCGATCTGCTGTTCTTGCGCGGTACCCACCGCATCGCTCGTCCGGTGCGCTCTCGGTAGAGGGGTGAGTTCGATGTCGCACAGTTGGGCCCAGCTACGGTGTTCGGTCATCGTCTTCTACGACGATTCGGTGTTGCTTCTGCGCCGTCCTCGACGGGGGGATTGGGCACTTCCCGGGGGAACGCCCCGGCCAGGGGAACATGTGCTGGCGTGCGCGCGGAGGGAGCTTCGCGAGGAGACCGGATTGCTGATCGATCCGGGACGTTGCGTGTTCGTGATCGAGTCGGTGCCGCCCGACGGGCAACGGCTGCTCGACCTGGTGTTCCTCTCACCGGGACGGCCTGCGGGGCACCCGCGTCCGTCCGAGGACGGGTTACACGCCGAGCTGGTCGCGTTGTCGCAGGTCGCTTCCCTGTGCCTGCATCCCCCGGTGGCCGATCATCTGGCGAGTCTGCGCAAGCTCGGCGCTTCGGGCGGGGCGGGAGTACCTTCGCCACGACTGGGGCGCCACAACTGTGACCAGGTATTGACCGTGATCGGCGCATGACGCAATCCACCTCGCGGGTCGCCCGAAGCTGCTGTCCCGCAAGCGGTCCTGCGACCAGCGCGGCGTGATGGCCCGCCCACGACACCGGGCGGTGCGCATCGTGGCCGCGACGGTCGAAGGAGGGATCGGGGGTCTCATGCGGCGCGCTCATGGCCAAGCCTGCTGAAGGGGACTGGTCGTCGTGATCTCGGTGGTCGCCCATGCCGCGGGCGCCGTTGTACCGCCACGCCAAGGGGTGATCGGTGACGCCGCGAGCCGTCGGACGTTCACGACGCTCCCGCGACGATGGCGAGGACGGCGAGAAGCGCCAGGAGCATGTAGCCGAGGTAGGCGTCCAGTCGTCCGTTCTGCAGGCTCTTGACCGCCCGCGCCACGACGAACACCCCGCGGCCGAGGGGTCGCAGCAGATACTGTTCGACGACCTCGACGACGTCGTTGGTGTAGCCGAGGTGGGCGCCCGCGGCGCCGCGGTGGGGATCGTCGGTGCGGCCGCCGGTCTCCCGTTCGAGCTCGACGAGCTCGCTTCGGGTGAGGAGCAGGCCTGCCAGGACTTTCCGGGTCGGATTCGCGAAGCCGAAGGGCGTGTACTGGTTCTCTCCGGTGACGCCGCCGGTGGCCGAGCGCCAGGCGGGCACCCGGCGCACGGTGAAAAGACGCCGTCGGCCCAGTGTGGCGGTGAGGAGGAAGACGAACAGCAACAGCAGCGGCATGACCACGGCGAGCGCCGACGGGGACAACGCGGAGAACTCGGCAAAGACGGGACCCAAGACCCACGGGCCCTGCAGCGCGCCGTTGGTCACCTCCTCGCCGACTACGGGATCCAGCCCCGCGGCGACCACCCGGATCACCAAGGGGGCCACCGCGGCCAGGCCGATGCAGCCGATCCCGAGTGCGGCCAGGCCCACCCCACCGAGCAGGCCCGCGTCCTGGTCCGCTCGCCCGTCCTCCCGATCCCGGGGCCCGAGCACGACCAGTCCGACGAGCCGCACGAAGGCGACCGCGGCGAAGCCCGCGGTCAGCGCCACGAGCGCCCCGGCCACCGCCATCGGCACCATGTAGTCCAGGCGCCCCAGTCGGAACTCCTGCATGAGGGCCTCGAGCAGGAACCATTCCGAGACCAGTCCCAGGGTGAGGGGAAGCCCCGCCAGAGTGAGTGCGCCGACGGCCAGGCCCGCGCCACTGACGGGAAGGCGGTGGCCGACCCCGCGCAGCGCGTCGAGGTCCCGGGTGCCGGTGGCGTCCTCAACGGTCGCCGTCGCGGCGAACAGCAGCGTCTTGGCCATCGCATGGGTGATCGTCAGCAGGGTGGCGGCGAGCAGGCCCGCGGCGAGCAACGGGGGCTCGGCCACGGCCGCACCCACCAGCGCGACACCGAACCCGACGGTGATCAGCCCCGCGTTCTCGACGCTGGAGTAGGCCACGACGCCTGCCAGGTCGTTCGCGACCGCGGCGTGCGCGATCCCGAGCAGCGCGGTGATCCCACCGAGCAACAGCACGGCGACGGTCAGCCATCCCGGGGGAACCCCGACGAGCTGCAGTGTGCGCCACATCCCGTAGAAGCCGACGTTCACCGCGACACCCGCCATGACAGCGCGCAGGGGGCCGGGCGCCGCCCGATAGCCGCGGGGCATCCAGACGTGGAACGGCACCAACCCGACCTTGACCGAGAAGCCTGCCACGAGAAGGGCACACGCTACGTCACGGGCACCGGACCGGGGCGCCGTGGCCAGTTGGGCGAAGTCGACGTCCCCCGCCCGCGCCGCCAGCAGGAGGAACCCGAGCAGCAGTGCCGCGCCGCTGAGCTTGCCCAGCGCAACCGTGACGAGCGCGGCCCCGCCAACCTCCGCCCGGTCGCGCGCGAAGCCTGCCAGCAGGTAGAACGCGACGGTGAGCAACTCCCAGCCGAGCAGGAACGAGAAGGCGTTGTCCGCGGTCAGGACGATGGCAAGTGCGCCGAGGACGAGGCAGTGCAGCGCCCCGAGCCGCCGGTATCGCCCACGCCGCGTACGGATCATCCATGCGGCACAGACGACCGAGGCGGGCGCGGCCACCCCGAACGTGATCACGAGAAACAGCCCGGACAACCGGTCGACCGACGCCGCGGTGGTGCCGACCGACAGCGGGCCGGACCCGAGTGCCGCGCCGAGATCGAGACGGACGGTGGATCCGGCCGTACCGGCGGCGCCGACGATCACCAGGAGCGTGGACGCGACGGCCGCGCCGAGGAACGCCACCGCGTGAAGAGCCCTCCGTCCGGCACGGAGGACGAGGTCGGACAACCCCGATGACCAGCAGGAGGAGCAGGGCCACGCCCAACAGCCAGCTCATCGCCTCGACGTCCCTTCCGGGGTCAGTCGGCCCATCGCGAGCAGCAGGGCGTGCAGCAGACTGAACGGTGACGGCGGCGAGCCGGGTACCCAGATGTCGACGTCGACCAGCCCGCCGATACCGCTGGCGACCGCGTAGCCGGGGGCGACCAGCCCGCCGCTGACCGCGTCGACCCCGGCCGCGATCACCACCACCGGCCGAGGGGTGGCCTCCAGCGTGCGCTGCAGCGGACCGGCCATGCCGTGGGTTCCGGCTCCGGTGACGAGCAGGACATCGGCATGCCGCGGGCTGGCCGTGACGAAGATCCCCAACCGTTGCACGTCGTAGACGGGGTTGGAGAGGGCGAGCACCTCCCACTCGTCCGCGCCGTCGGATCCCGCGTCGACATGGCGGACGTGCACCGATCGACCCAACATCGCGGTGCGCTTCGCGAGGTCGGAGCGTACCTGCTCAAGGGCGTCCGTGGTCTCGGTCGCCTCGGGCACGACGAGGGCCTCGCGCTGCAGGCGGGCGGTCTCGGTGCCCGTTGCCCACAGGAAGAGGTCCGGACGGGCGTGGACGCACGACCCGCACAGGATGCAGCGCCCCGCGTCGACGCGGGGCGTTCCCCACGGTGTGGTGGAGATCGCGCCGGTCGGACACAGCGTCTCGAGGGAGGCGGCATCGTCGGTGTCCAGACCCCGTGGGACGACCGCGCCGAGGAAGGTGTCGGCATAGTCGTCGGGCCGGTCCGGGTAACGGGTCGTGACGACGCCGTTGCGCAGACCGCGCAGCAGCCCAGGGCATCTACATCACCACCCCGGCGATCGACAGTCCGAAGCTGGCCTCGATGAACGGGAAGTCGGTGAGGATGTCGCCCTGGAAGGTCGCGGGGAACAGCACCAGGTTGTGGAAGGAGGCCGAGCGCGGCGCGCAGTAGGTCACCCGGCCGGTGCCGTCAAGCTCCAGGAGATAGAGCACCTCGCCCTGCGGTGCCTCCGCCCATCCGAGTCCCCGGCCGACGGCCTGGCCCACGGGTGCCCGCAGTTGTGCGTCGTCGGCGTCGCTGAGCTGACCGATCGCCTGGTGCGCGAGGTAGAACGCCGTGTCGATCTCTTCCACCCGCACCTGCATGCGCGCTTGCGCGTCCCCCGCCGTCCGCGTCGTCACCGGGATGTCGGCCAGGTCGCGGTAGGCGTCGTAGGGCCTGCTCACGCGGGCGTCATCGGCGCATCCCGAGCCGCGACCGACCGGTCCGAGGGCGCCGTGCGAGCGGGCCAGCTCCGGGTGCAGTGGGCCTGCCGTGCGGACCCGGTCCAAGAACGACGAGGTCCGCAGCAGGGCGGCGACATCGGCATCCACCGCGCCCTGCAGCCGGTTCAGCGACGTCGTGGCCTCGGCGGGCGCCACGCGGGGCAACCCGGTGACCCCGCCCGGCACGACCACCCCACGTCCGAAACGGCTGCCACACAAGGCGCTGACCAGGCGCAGCGTGTTCTCCTTGTGCAGGCCGAACCGCGCCGTCGCGACCGCGAGGCCCGCGGCGTCGGTGAGCCTGCCCAGCACGTCGAGGTGGTTGGCGATGCGCTCCAGCTCCGCGTGCAGCACCCGGACGAGGCCCGCCGCGGTCGGGACACTGACCTCCGCAAGTGACTCCACCGCGTGCGCGAACGCCAGCGCGTGTGCCACCGAGGCGATGCCCTCGACGCGCTCGGCCAGCAGCGTGCCGTCCTCGACCGTCATGCCCTCGAAGCGTTTCTGCAGGCCGCGGTGCTTGTAGTGGGGCCGGATCCGCAGCAGCGGGATGTCCTCGCCGGGGGTCTCCACCAGGTACTCCACCGACTCGAAGACCCCGGAGCGGACCGGACCGTGCGGGATCGTGAACACCCCGTGGCCGTGCAGGTGGGCGGAAAGAGCCGACTCGTCGGGCTCGATCCGAGTCGGTCGCGTCGGCGCTCCTGGCCGGGGGAACGCCGTCGCACCCGCCCACTGGGGCAGCACCAACGGCTCCAGCCGCGGATGGCCTTCGGGGACCAGCCCGACCAGGTCGTGCAGGGCCCGCTCGTACCAGAAGGCGGCAGGCAGACCGGGCGACCAGGCGCGGTAGGACCTGACCCCGGCCGCCAGCGTGGCCGAGATCGCGCTGACGCCGCCCTGGTGAGTCAGGAGCGCGGTCAGCGTCGCACCGTCGGCCGGGTCGCCACGACCGAGCAGCCCCGCGAAGCGCTCGCCCTTCGCCATGCGCAGCATGACCTCGGCGCCCAGCTCGTCGGCCCCGCCTGCCTCGGCCTGCTGCACCAGGGACAGGCTCACGACGCACCTCCGAGCAGAGCGGCGGCTCGCCCGACGAGGTCGGCGAGCCCGTCCGGTGGATGCAGCCCGAGCACGACCAGCACGACGATCCCGGCCACGGCGGGCGCCACCATCCAGGCACTGGGCTCCCTGGCCTTGATGCGAGCGGCCCCGGGCGCGTCGCGCTGCGGCACGAACAACATCCGCGTCGTGGCGATGGACAGCCCGACGAAGGCCAGGGTGACCAGGGCGACCAAGGCCGCCGCGGGGAGGTCTCTTGCCTGCCGCAGGCCACCCTCGACGATGAGGAACTCGCTGCGGAACAGGCCGAACGGTGGCATGGCCGACAGCGCCAGGATGGCCATGAGGAACAGCGGGCCGCTCCACGGCAACCGGTCCAGGACCCCCCGGATGCGGCCGACGTCCTTGGTCGCGTAGGCCTTGACGAGCACCCCGGCGCCGAAGAACGCGTTGCCTTTCGCGGCCGCGTGCGCCAGCACGTGCAGCAGGACACCCGCCAGTGCGATCGGGCCGCCGAACGCGACCCCGATCGCGAGGATGCCCATGTGCTCGACGCTGGAGTAGGCCAGCAGCCGCTTGAGATCGCGCTGCTCGAGCATGGAGGCTGCCGCCAGCACCACCGACAGCACCCCGAACACGAGCAGGACGCCGCGCGGATAGCCCGGGCCGAGCGCGGCGGCAGCGATCTGGAAGTACCGCAGCACGGCGTAGAAGCTCACCGCCAGCAGCGAGCCCGACAGCATCGCGGAGATCGGGGTGGGTGCCTCCGAGTGCGCGTCGGGCAGCCACGTGTGCACCGGGAACAGCCCCACCTTGGTACCGAACCCGACCACGGCGAGCACGAACGCGAGCTCGACCGCCGGATGGGGCAGCGCCGCGCCCGCGGCCAGGAGCGGCGCGAACGCCAGGTCGTAGGACGGCCCGAGCACCGAGGTCCCGGCCGCGTACATGATGATCGTGGCCAGCAGGGCGATTCCCAGCCCCGCCGAGGCGATCAGCACGTACTTCCAGGCCGCCTCGGCACCCCGCCGGGTGCCGTCGAACGCGACCAGCAGCGCGGAGATCACCGTGGTGATCTCCACCGCGATCCACAGCAGCGCCAACCCGTTCATCAGAGGCGCGCAGAGCATCGACCAGGCGAACAGGTTCAACCCCACCCAGAACCGCCGCCGGTAGCGCACCGGGTCCTCCGCGCCGTGCTCGACGCGCAGGTAGCCGACCGAGTACGCCGCACCCGTCCCGTACACGAACGCCGTCGCCAGCAGGAACACCATCGAGATCGCGTCCGCGCGCAACAGCCCCAGTTGGACCGGCTCGGTCGATGCCACTGCCAGTGCACAGGCCAGCCCGAAACAGATGACGCCGACCGCCACGCTGACACCGGCCGCCACCCCCGGCCGCGCCACGAGGGCCACGAGCGCCGCCAGCAGCGGAAGCACCGCGATCAGGACCATGACGACGGTCATCCGATCAACCCCGCAGTTCGGTGATGTCCGTGGTCGACAGGGACTCCGCCTGCCCGTGGTGCACCCGGATCAGCACGCCGAACACGACGACCGCCACCAGCAGGTCGAACAGGAACGCGACCTCGAGGATCAGCGGCAGGCCCGCGGCCACCACCAGGCTGGCGAGCGACACCCCGTTCTCGAGCGCGAAGAACCCGATCGCCTGCGACGCGACGTCCCGACGCACGATCATCAGCACGAACGAGACCAGGACGATGGCCACCGCCACGGCCAACGCCGTCCCGGGCAGGACCGGACTCCCCAGGTTGAAGCGTCCGGTGATGAAGAACCCGAACACGCCCACGGCGATCGCGAGCAGGACCATGCTCGCCACCCCGAACGCGCGGCTGCCCGCGATCTCGGGATCGGTCCGCCGCAGCAGCCGCAGCATGACCAGCGGAACCGCCACCACCTTCAGAGCGACCGAGAACGCGGCCAGCGCCAGCAGTTCGGGCACGCCGCGGCCGAGGGCCACCACGACGGCCAACACGGAGATGACGACCGACTGGGCGACGTAGAGGCGAACCTGGTTGCGCACCAACGTGGCCTGCAGCATGCCGAACTCGATGACGAGCATCAGGACGGCCAGCGCCGTGGTCAGGCCCGCGTAGCTGGGCGGAGCACCGGCCACCTGGGCCTGCAGCAACACGGGAGCCATCACCCACCGCCCAGGAACAGCGTGACGACCCCGAGGACCGCCAGCATGAACGCCGCCGCGACGAACTCTGTGATCTTGAAAAGGCGCAGCTTGGCGAACGAGTCGTCGATCACCGCGATCACACCGCCGAGCACCACCGACTTGCCGAGCAGGGCGAGGATCGCCAGTCCCACGGCGACAGCCGTCGCCTCGGAAGCCAGGCCCCAGGGCGCGACGAACACGTTGATGAAGATCACGAAGAGGATCAGCTGCTTCATCGTCGAGCCCCACCGCATCAACGCGAGGTAGGGACCCGAGTACTCGAACGGCCGCGCCTCCTCGATCATCCCGAACTCGTTGGTGCCGGTGTGTGTCTCCACCGGGATGCGGCCGGTCTCAGCGAGGATCACCAGGAACAGAGCGCCCGCGGCAAGCAGGTGCGCCGGGCGGACGATCTGGGCAGCCGAGCCGACGACCGTCTTGGCCAACGCGTAGGGCAGGTCGGTTCCGGTGACCAGTCCTACGGTGAACACGACGAACAGCACCACCGGCTCGGTGATCGCGGAGAACGTCTTTGCCCGGCTGGCACCCAGCTGCGCGTAGGGGGAGCCCGTGCTCGCCGCGGCGACCGCGACCACGAAACTGGCCAGAGCGAGGATGAATCCGCCGCCGATGATGTCGCCCATCGTGGCCAGGGGGAGCGGGAACGTCGTCAGCACCGGGATGAGCAGCGGCACAGTGAGATAGCACGTCATCGCCACCAGCGGCGCGACGAGGAAGACCCAGCTGGCTCCGGTCGGCGCGAGCGACTCCTTACGGAACAGCTTGGCCAGGTCGTGGTAAGGCTGCAGGACGCGCGGCCCGCGACGGCCCTGCAACCGGGCTTCGACGCGAGCGATCACTCCGTTGATGCCCGGCGCGGCGAGGAGGACGGTCAGCACCTGCAGCGCTTGGACGACCGGAAACGGGAGGCTCATCGGCGGTGCCGCCCGCCGCGACAGCATTTCGGATCACTATCCACCCGACCCTCCTCTACCGTGGCCCGCCTGCGTGGCGGGACAATGCGGTAGAGGCCATCAGCGGTCCGGGTGGGCCGCGGTTTCGGCGAGCCTCATCGCCGTCACCGCAGTCTGGCTGGTGACCGCGACCCGGCGCAAGTCGTGCGCGACCCGGGCGATCAGAACCGCAGGCGCCCGAGGCGCAGGCCCGTCCGGGTCATGTCTTGACGGACCAGGCTCAGGGCGGGGACGAGCTCGCTGGTGACGACGCCGTGCTCGGCGGTGAGCTCGTCGACCACCGCGAAGGAGCGGGCGATGCCGTCGGGCTCGTCCACGATGACCGTGACGACCGGCACCCGGCGCCCCAGCTGCCAGACGCGGTCACCGTGCGGAGCACGATCGCCCTGGAACCCCCAGATGCCCCGCAGCACCGTGGTGCCGCGGCTACCGGTCTCCCGCAGCCTGCGCACGATGGCCTCATGCACCGGCTGACCGTCGTGCATCGCCCGCTCCGACGTGTACACCATGAGCTTCTGCCACAGGGGTCTGCCGCGCTCGTCCCTCCCCGGGAGATGCTGCGGCGGCGCCAGCAGCGTGCCGTTGCGCTTGCAGACCCGCACGCGCTCAAGGGTGATCAACGGGCGCCGCAGCAGGCCACCCAGCTCCGGGAGCACTCGCGCGATGCGCTCCCCCGCACCGACCGCGATGATCATCATGGGCACGTCGGCGTTCCGGCCGAAGAACCGGGCTCGCTCGCGGACACCGTGGGCGGTGCCGTCCACCCCCAGCAGCACCGTCGCACCCGCGATCCCGCGTCGGTGCAGCAGGTCGCACACGGCCGCGAACGCCGGTGCCCGGTACACCCGCTCCTGCCGTCCGACGTAGACGGTCAGCTTGGTCGCCTCGTACAACTCCTCCGGCAGCGTGACCGATCCGACCTCGCCACGCAGCATCCGGGCCCGCTCCAGCGTGAGCAGCGCGCGATGGTCCACCTTGGTCAGGTCGGCGAGCAGCGCCTCGACACGCTCCCGCTCGTCCACCGCGACGACCACCAGCGGAAGATCCTCTGACAGCGTCAGCAGGCGGTCGGTGCGCAGGTGGTGCTTGAACCCGAACCCCTCGATCCCCCTCATCAACACGCTCGTGGCGATCTCGTGCCTGCCGCACCGGTCGAGGATGACGTCGGCGAGGAACCGCCCTTCGGCACGCCCGCGTTCGCCGAAGTAGGCGGTGAGCTTCAGACAGTCCTCGTTCACAGCGCACCACCCAGCCAGCGACCGGCCGCTGCCGCGGCCAGGCCGACGACGAGACTGAGGATGACGTTCGCCAACAGGCTGAGCGCCTGGCGGTCCTCGGCCAGCCGCTGCGTCTCGAACATCCACGTCGAGAACGTCGTGTAGGCGCCGACCGCGGCGGTTCCCGCGAGCAACGCCTCGGTGGGGCTGAGCGCGAGCCCGGTGACCATGCCGAGGACCACGGCCCCGGACAGGTTGACCACGAGCGTCCCGTACGGGAACAGACGGCCCAACCTGCCCGAGACGCTCCGGTCGACGAGAAAGCGAAGGACGGCTCCGGCGCCCCCGAGAAGGACGACGCCGATCCAGACGAGCGGGGTCATAGGCGGACCCGGACGCGCCGCACCACCGCGGTGGCGATCTGCACCGCTGCATACCCGGCCAGGATGCTGACCAGCCCGTACGCCGCTGCCAGGCCGTACCGGGCGGCGTCCAGCATCTTCACGATCTCGACCTGCATCGTCGAGAACGTGGTCAGACCCCCACACACGCCGGTCCCGAGCAGTGGCCTCCGGTAACTCGACAAGGGGAGGCGCTCCTGCAGCCGCGTGGCGAAGTACCCGAGCAGAAAGGCCCCCATGACATTGACGACGAACGTGGGCCAGGGCCATTGCGTGGGATCGGACGGAAAGGCCTCACCGAGCGCCACCCGCGCTGCCGTACCGAGTGCTCCGCCCGCAAATACAGCGGCGACCTCACGCCGATCAGGCCACGCCATCAGATCCTCGATCCAGGGGGGCTGTCGGCGCCGTCGAGGGCCAGAACATGCGCCGGACCCTACCTCGCACAGTCGGGACGACACCCCACCTCCGGCCCGCCGCGATCCGTCGTGGCCGACCCCGGCACCACGACGGGGTCGGTCGACGTCAGGGCTGCGACGACGGTGGCCGACATCTGTCCCGCCTCAAGATGCTGCCGCGAAGACGCATGTCAGCACCCTGTTCCCCGGTCGAGCGGCCCTCCCCTCCAGTCGTCGCCATGCCCGCCGCGCTGCCCCGATCGACCGACGGCCAACCGAGCGCCGTCCGAACCTGGATGCCGCACAGCGACCCCCTCGTCGCACCCTTGTTGGGGCAACGGCGCGAGTCACCGGGCTACGACGTCAGCCAGCGCACCCGCCACGGCGGGCACACATTGGAGAGCCGTTCCCGGAAACGACCAGGGCGCGGACCCGTCAGCCCGCGCGACGTCGCCGACCGCCGAACACCTCCTGGGTGGACGTCGACACGCCACCAGTGGCTGCGGACCGCCTCGACGAGCCAGAAGTGCGGCACCCGCCAGCCAGAAGCCCGTCACCCCAACCAGCGCTTGCGCGCACGAGCGGCGAGGTCCAGAATTCATTCAAACTCATGGGTGATGGAGCTCGCCAGAACCGCGGTCCACGACCGCTGATAGCCCCTAGTCGGTCCGCACGAGCGGCTAGGAGGACGCATGGGTTCCGTCAGGCATTCAGCGCCTTCGCCTGAGCCTCCGAATAACGCCCGCCCGGTTCTCCCCGGGAGCGTCCAGGATTCCGAATTCCGGACCCGCGCCGACGGTCAGCCATGACCTCGATCGTTGTTGGTCACAGCCGCAAACTGGCAAGCCAGGAAGCGCTTCGCGTCGCTCGCGGCCTGGCAGGGCGACTGAATGCACGCCTCTACGTCGTACATGGCATTACGCTCGGCGACTATCCCATTAACCCGGAGTCTGCAGATTGGCAGGAAGAAGCCGAGCGCACGTTGGCGGAGCAACATCAACAAGTTCAGACCGCGCTCGCCGGGTGCGCACAGTGGTGGACCTACCGCGTGACCCGCGGTGATCCTGTCAGGCTGATTTCGGCGGTTGCCGACGAGAATGACGCGTTGATGATCATTGTGGGAACGCGTGGCCAAGGCCTGGGCCCCTCGATCGAGCGACTGTTCGGCGGCTCGGTGTCGCACGGTTTGCTCCGCCGCCAGCAACGGCCCGTTCTGGTCGTGCCCGCGCCGCGATCCTTGCCCACACGTTCCTACGCGGCGAGCGGAACGCGAAGCAGAAGGCGCCTACGTCACGGACACCTCATCAATAGAGACATCAGCGCCCGAGTGGCGACGATCGACTCCAGCGACGCGCCGCGGCTACACATTCTGCGGAACAGCGCCGATAATGCGCATCCACCAGAGGAGGTTTGACCCCGTTACCGATACGCACAAGGAGAAGCCGCCATCGTAGCCGCTCGGAAACCGTACGGGGAATCCGCGGTGACCGGCCACCGCACCGGTACCGCAGACTTCCGCTCGGGCACAATGATCCAGGTCGTGATCCTCGAGCGTCGAGACGCCTGCCCGCGAGCTCGTGGTCGACGGCGACCGGCTTGCCGTCCCTTCCAGCCCAAGCGCTGAGGAGGAAGTTCATGGTTGCCCACTTGAGGGAAGTTGGCACGACCCTGACGGAGACGGCGGATCGGGAGGGCCCGCCTCTCCTTCAGCTCTTGAACCACGTGCACTTCCGCGTGATGAAACGGGCATCGGACGCGGTGGGCGGGAGCGCGAATCTCGACGAATGCGAGGCGCTGAGGGCGCTCTCCGACGGCGCCGGGCACACCATGGGCGAGATCGCGGATATCACCCACACACCGCCTCCGACAATGACGAAGCTGATCAACCGCCTGGTGGCGGGCGGTATGGTCTACAGGCGCACGGACTCGGTGGACCGGCGCCGGGTCTTCGTCTTCCTCACCCCGCACGGCCGCTCAAGGTTCCACCGGCTCCAGGCGCTCATCGATTCGGCGGTCGCCGACCTTTCCGACGACCTTGAGCTACCTGAGCTGATCCGAGAGCTCCAGCGGCGAATCGGTCCGAGGTCGGAGTCGACCGACGTCATACAGCGAGACTCGACACCGACGACCAGTGCCGTTCCTTCAGACCTGGACTAGTGTCTTGTGACTCCGTTGTCTCTACTTAGCGTTGTCGTCGATGCGACTGACCGGAACAGTGATCGTCTACTACGGCGTGCGGGAAGCCCGCGATGCGTTGCGTGATCGGCGCGGGCACTGAGTCACGCAGGTACCGCCGTGATGTCCGGACAGCCGGTCAGGCGCAGGTAGGGCTTCACGACACGGTGATGGGGGAACCGCCGCGCCGCGTCCTCCGCATCGACGCTCAGCCCGATGATCACATCCTCGCCGGGCTGCCAGTCCGCAGGCGTGGCGACCGGCTGCGCCTCGGTGAGCTGGAGGCTGTCGATGGCACGCAGGATCTCGGCGAAGTTGCGGCCGGTCGACATCGGGTAGGTCAGGATCAACCGCACCGTCTTGTCCGGGCCGATGACGAAGACCGCGCGCACGGTCGCGGTCTCGCTCGCACCCGGGTGGATCATGTCGTAGAGCTCCGACACCACACGGTCGACGTCGGCGATCATCGGGAAGTCGACCGGGGTGCCCTGGGTCTCGGCGACGTCGTTCTCCCAGCGAAGGTGCGACTCCACCGAGTCGACCGACAACCCGATCACCTTGACCCCGCGGGCGACGAACTCCGGCCCAAGACGGGCCACCGCGCCCAGTTCGGTGGTGCAGACCGGGGTGAAGTCGGCCGGGTGCGAGAACAGCATCCCCCACGACCCGCCCAGCCAGTCGTGGAAGCGGATCGGGCCACGGGTGGAGTCGACGGCGAAGTCCGGGGCGGTGTCCCCCAGGTGCAGGCTCATCAGGATCGGATCCTCTCGGTCGTGCAACAGAGCTCCTCCCCGACAACCCCTGGGGACATATGTCTGGTCCCGCCGAACGGCCCCATCTCCAGGGCACTTCGGCCTGAACCCCACCGCCGGGCCGACAGGCGCGCCGGAACGCCCACCAACGTCGGCGGCATCCGACGACACGACGATCGCGAGCCCCGGATCAGGCCCGTGCGCGGCGTCGATCACCGGGCCCGGCGTGCTCCGCGGCGGAGACGCGGGAGGAAACGTGGCGTCACCGCCGCGTAGGACGCATACCCGGGGAACCGGTCGCGCAGCCACCGCTCCTCCCACCTGGCCTTGACCATGAGGAGCGCGATGAGTGCCACGAGGATCGCCAGCCGGGCCGCGCTGCCGGACGCCACCACCACGCCGCCCGCGCCGAGCAGAATGCCCCCGTAGATCGGGTGCCGCACCCACCGGTAGGCGCCGTCGGTGCGCAGCTGGGCAGCGGCGTTGGGGATCGGGGAGGCCGTGAGCCCTCGGCCCAGGCCCAACGCGGCCAAGACGACCACGGCGAGCCCGGCCGCGACGAGGAGAGCGCCGAGAACGACGACCGGCACGGGCGGTCGCAGATCCGCTCGTACAGGAAGGGCGACGAGGGCGCCCAGGAGCGCGAACTGGGCGACGACCAGCATCCAGCCGGTGCGACGCCGACGCGGATCGGCGGTGAGCTCGGCGCTGCCGCCGGGCTCGAGATCGTCGTCGGGCATCCCATCATCGCCTCTCCCGGTACCCCCGGTGGTATAGACGACAGTACGCCCTGAAGTCTTCTGTTGGACCGCACGAAAGGCACGGTGATCTCTCATGAGCGCGACCGAATGGGACCGGCGCTACGCCGGGAGCGATTTCGTGTGGTCCGCGGAGCCCAACAGGCTCCTGGCCGAGGAGGTCGACCGGCTCCGACCCGCCGGTCGCGCTCTCGACCTCGGCGCCGGTGAGGGCCGGAACGCGGTCTGGCTTGCCGGTCGCGGATGGTCGGTCACCGCGGTCGACTTCTCACCGGTCGGCATCGACAAGGGGCGGCGACTCGCAGACGAGCACTCGGTGTCCGTCGACTGGGTCATCGCCGACGTCACGGCCTACCGGCCCGTCGGACCGTTCGACCTGGTCGTCCTCGCCTACCTCCAGCTGCCCATCGCCACGCTCGCCCCGGTGCTCACCGCCGCGGCCGGGGCCCTGTCGGTCGGCGGCACCTTGCTGCTGATCGGCCACGACCGCGCCAACCTGCGCGACGGCGTCGGCGGCCCGCAGGACCCGTCCGTACTGCACACCGCGCAGGAGGTCAGCGCCGCGCTCAGCGAACTGCAGGTCCAGCGCGCCGAGCAGTACCGGCGACCCGTGCTGGTCGACGGCGTCGAGCGGTTCGCCATCGACACGGTCGTCCGGGCCGTCCGTCCCGCCTGACGGGCCGCGCGCACGTCGGGAATGCCGGCGCTCCCCCCAAGTTACAGATACCACGCGGGGTATCTGACCACCAGGAGAGGGATCATGACGGCGATCGAACTGACCACCGAGAACTTCACCGACACGGTCGGCAACGGCGGAATCGTGCTCGTCGACTTCTGGGCATCGTGGTGCGGCCCGTGCCGCATGTTCGCGCCCGTCTTCGAGGACGCCGCCGACCGGCACGCCGACATCGTGTTCGGCAAGGTCGACACCGAGGCACAGACCGAGCTCGCCCAGGCGTTCGGCATCTCCTCGATCCCGACGCTGATGGCCATTCGCGACGGAGTGGTGCTCTACGCCCAGCCCGGCGCGCTGCCTGCGAAGGCGCTCGAGCAGCTCATCGAACAGGTCCGTGACGTCGACATGGAGGACGTGCAGCGCAAGCTCGCCGCGCAGACCACCTCCTGAGCCATCGCCCGCCGGGGCCAAAGACCCTGAAATCCGTCCACGATCACGCCCGATCAGGCCGGAAGACCCCTGCCGAGCGTCGCGGGCAGAGGCGATGCTGCAAGCAGGCGGGACCGCTTGCGGTGGAACAGCCCGCCCAGGAGGAGCAACCCACCATGGACGCCGTAGCACTCCGCGATGACGCACGCAAGCTCGGGCGGGAGCTGCGTCGGGCGATACCCGACACCTACCGCGCTTACGGCCAATTGCACACCACGGCGCTCGCGTCGGGCGCGCTGAGCACCAGCACCAAGGAGCTCATCGCGCTCGCCATCGCCGTCACCCGTGAATGTGACGGCTGCATCGCTGCGCACGCCGAGGGGGCCGCCCGCAGCGGCGCGACGGCCGACGAGGTCGCCGAGACCATGGGTGTGGCCATCCTCATGAACGGCGGCCCGGCCACCGTGTACGGCCCCCGCGCCTACCGGGCCAGTTCCGCGACGCGGACTCACCGCGCACCACGCAGGCGGACCTACCTCGGCCTAGGGCAACCGAGCTCGAACGGCACGTCCACGGCAGGGCGGCATCACGGGCGGGCCTGCAAGACCGGAAGCGCCCTGGCGAGACCCCGCCCGCCGTCGACGCGGATGAGGCGCTCACGGCGGGCCGCCGCAATCCGGCGCCGCGTCATCCCCGCGCTGTACGCTGTCAGGACCCTTCAGCATCAGGTTCCAGTACAAGAACGGCAGCCCGTAGCGCTTCAGATACCCCATGTCGGTCCGTTCCCTGAGCGTGTTGACCAGCGGGATCGTCGGGGTCGGCTTCATCGAGTAGTCGAACTCGGCGAGCAGGATCTTCCTCCTCGAGGTGGTCAGCGGGCACGACGCGTAGCCGTCGTAGGACGCGGTGAGCGGCTTGCCGCCCATCGCGCTGAGCAGGTTGGCCACGACGACGGGGGCCTGGTGACGGACCGCCGCTCCGGTCTTGGAGTTCGGGGAGGAGCCCGCATCTCCGAGGGAGAACACGTTCGGGTACCGCACGTGCTGCATGCTGTTCTTGTCGATCTCGACGTAGCCTGCCGGGTTCGCGGCGTCGGCAAGCGGGCTCTTCTTGACCCAGTCCGGGGCGCTCTGCGGCGGTACGAGGTGCATGACGTCGTAGGGCAACGTCGTGGTGGTGTCGTTCTTCCTGTCCACCACCACCGCCTCCCGCCTGTCAGGGCGCACCTCGGTGACCTCGCTCTCGAAGTGCACGGTGATGCCGTAGCGGCGGGCCACACCCAGCGAGGACGTCGGAGAACTCCTTGACGCCGAACATCCCCGGCGTGGGCAGCACCAGGTGGACGTCGATGTTGCGCAGCACGCCCTGCTCGCGCCAGTAGTCCGCGGCGAGGTAGGCGATCTTCTGCGGCGCTCCCGCGCACTTGATGGGGCCGGCGGGCATGCCGAAGATGGCGGTGCCCGACGTGGTGTTGCGGATGAAGTTCCAGGTGGCGGGCGCGAGCTCGTACGCGTAGTTGCTGGACACGCCGTCGCGGCCGAGCGTCGCGGGCAGTCCGGTGATCTTCGCCCAGTCGAGCTGGATCCCCGGACAGACGACCAGGTAGTCGTAGCCCACCGTGCCACCGCCGTCCAGGGTGATCTCGCGGCCGTCCGGATCGATCTCGGCGGCCGCCTGCTTGATCCAGCGGACCCCCTTCGGCATCACCGACGCCTGCGGCCGCGCGCTCTTCTCGATCGGGGCACGGCCGCCGCCGACCAGCGTCCACAGCGGTTGGTAGTAGTGCGTCGTCGCCGGGTCGATGACGGCGATGTCCTCCTGCCCCGCCCGACGAAGCCGGGCGGCGACCGCGACGCCCGCGCTGCCACCGCCCACGATCGCGATCCTGTGGTGCACCCTGAGCGCCACCGACGCCCACCTCCTCAGAGCGGACAATTTGTCCGTACATCTAGGGTAGGCCGCGTCTCCGAGACCACGCAAGGCCCGGGGGGTCAGGTCCGGTTCGGGCCCGAGCGGTCCCCGGTGACGGTCATGCGATAGCCCTCGTGGGCCGACCACTCCGCGGCGACGCTGAACCGGTCGCCGCGGATGAGCGTCTCGCGCCACTCGATGGGCTGCGCGCGCAGACATCCGAGGCGCAGCACCTCCATGACCGCGGTGCCGGACGGGATGTCGAGCAGGCGGCGGACCGACGCCGTCGGCACCGCCGCGGAGATGATCTCGCTGCCGCCCGTCGGCCGGGTGCCGGTGAGCGAGGCGAGCTCGTCGTAGAGCCCGGAGTGGGAGAAGTCCGCCTCCAGCAGGGGCCCGGCGATCGACCGAGGCAGCCACGCCCGGTCGAGGGCCAACGGCTCGCCGTCGGCCAACCGCAGGCGTTCGAGATAGACCAGCTCGGTGTCGGCGGGCCGTTCGAGCCTGGCCGCGACGCGTTCGTCGGTGCGCACGTCCAGGACGCGGACGACGCTGCGCTGTTCGAGCCCCATCGCCTCGACGGAGCTGAACAGCGAGTACAGCGCACCCAGTGGTTGCTCGATGCGCGGCTTGCGGATCCACGTCCCGCGGCCGCGTCCCGAGCCGAGGACGCCCTCCCCACGCAGACGGCGCAGCGCGTCGCGGACCGTCTGCCTGCTCACGCCGTACTCGGCCGCCAGCTCGAGCTCGCCGGGAAAGCGGTCCTCGAAGGCACCCGCCCGCAGCCGTCGGCGCAGGTCGGCGTCGATCTGGGCCCAGAGCGGGAGTGGGTGGGAGCGGTCCAGCGGTCGCGCCCGGACGCTGCTTGCCATGCATACCTCGCAGACAAACTCCTTGAATGTTCCATTGCCCGTACGACGCTACCGGACCGGATCACCGACGACGCTGAGAGCGGCAGCGTGGCGGCGCGGGCTGTCGTGCGACCGCGCCGAACAGCCGACGATCGGATTGTCCGGACACCGGTGCACAGCACCACCTTCGCTCAGGGCGCCTGCAGCCTGGCCGAGTAGATCGAGTACCCGTCGACGCGGCGGGCCACGGCGGTGGCGAGAACGGTCGCCAGCATCATCGGCACGGCGAGCGCGAAGCCGCCGTGCGTCAGCTCCATCACCAGCGCGAGCGCGGACAGCGGCGCCTGCATGGCGGCGCCGATCATCGCGGCCGCGCCGACTATGGCGTAGGCGCCGACCGGAGCGCCCGGGAAGACCATCGACCAGACCGCGCCGAGCGCCCCACCGAGCACGGCGCCGGTGCTCATGACGGGGGTGAACAACCCTCCCGACATGCCGCTGCCCAGACAGAGGGTGGTCATCACCGGCTTGAGGAGCGCGAGCGCGACCATCAGGCCGAGCGGCGACACGCCGAGGAACGCGTCGTAGGCGATGCCCTTGCCGTTGCCGAACAGCTGCGGCAGCACGATCCCGACCCCGCCCAGGACCAGGCAGGCACCCAACGGCGCGACGAGGGCGAGCCTGCCCCGGGGACGATGATGGGAGACCAGCCCGATGAGCCGCACGAAGCCGACGGAGAGCACGCCGATCAACGGGCCTGCGACGACCGCCCATGCCAGCTCGGTGGGCCGAAACGGATACGCCGGGACGCCCGGGTACGTCGGCGCGTCGGGAAGGATCAGCCAGGCGACTGCGGTGGCGACGAACGAGCACGCCAGTGCGGGCAGCACCACGGGGAGGTCCATGCTGCCGAGCAGGATCTCGGCGGTGAAGAGCGCTCCGCCGAAGGGCACGTTGTAGACGGCGGCGAGCCCGGCCCCGCCCCCACAGGCGACCAGCAGCCGCTTCTGGGCCGTCGACAGCCGGGTCCAGCGGGCCAGCAGGCTGCCGAAGGCCGCGCCCATCAGCTTCGGCGCCGCCTCGCGGCCGAGCGAGACCCCCATGCCGACGACGATCTCGGAGATCACCGACGTCCCGAGGCTGCGCCGGAACGACAGCGTGCCGTCGCCCGCCCACACGGCCTCGTCCACCTCCGACCGCCCCGGGACGTAGCGGCGCAGCAGGAACCACGCCACGCCGCCGAACACGCCCGCGACCGCCAACGACACCACGCGCCGGACCGCGGAGGCGTGTTCGGCGCCGTTCTCGAGGCTGCCGCTGTCGTAGCCGAACGCGAGGTGCTCAACGGTGACCAACAGGAGCATCAGCGCGCCGCCGACCAGCCCGGTCGCCACCCCGGTCAGCGCCACCATCGCCCAGAAGGTCGGCGTGAGCCGGGCCACCTCGTGGGTCATGTTCGGCTGTTCGGTGGCCCCACGACCGGACGGGAGCCGGTTCCGCAGCAGCGGCGCCGGACTCCGCACGCGCCGCCCGGCGCCGTGCTGTCCGTCCGCCGCGGCGGCCCGGCCGGCGGGATCGTCGGCCGCACGAGGGTGCGCGTCCACGGTGCCGACGCTACCGAGCAGGACGGTGCGCAGACGGCGGCACCAGAGCAGGATCACACCGCGCGCCGCCCCGACCGCCACCGGCGCACCCGGACGCGGCGCCCGCGCGCGTCTGCGCGGCGAGGGCCGACCCGGGGTGCGCCAGCACGGACCCCCGGGAGGTCAGCCCCGGTTCGAGAAGGCGCGCGGAGCGATGCGTCACATCGTCGCGCACAGGCACCCATGTGTACATACATTTGGACATGTCCGCCGCAGGCGCGGACGGAACGGCAGGCGCGAGACAGAGATGGGGTGAGGTCGAGGTGACGCTACTGACGGCTTCCGTGCTCGGGGCTGTCATCGGCCTCGTCCTCGGCGCACTGGGCGGGGGCGGGGGCGTGCTGACGGTGCCGGTCCTGGTCTACGCCCTCGGCGAGACACCACAGAACGCGACGACCGGCAGCCTGGTCATCGTGGGCATCGCCGCGGCGGTCGGCGCGATCGCCCGTCGCGGCACCGGGTTGGTGGCCTGGCGCCAGGGACTCGCCTTCGGGCTGATCGGGATACCCGCCGCCTACCTCGGCACGGCGGTCAACCAACGGCTCGATCCCGCCGCACTGCTCCTCGCCTTCGCCCTCCTCATCCTCGCCGTGGCCGTCACGATGCTGGCGGGAAACCGGCGGTCCACGACGACCGCGGCGGACGCCCCGCCGCACGACGCCGCCGGGCCCGACGGCGCGGTCGCACTCACCGCGGTGCGCACCCGACCCGGCGTCGACATCGTCAAGGTCGTCGCTTCGGCCCTCGCGGTGGGCTTCCTGACCGGACTGCTGGGCGTCGGCGGCGGCTTCGTGGTCGTGCCCGCGCTGGTCATCGCCCTGCGCATGCCGATGCCCACGGCGATCGGGACGTCGCTGCTGGTCATCACGGTGAACTCCGCGGCGTCGCTGCTCGCCCGCGCCGGGACCGTCCACGTCGACTGGAGCGTCGTCGGGCCGTTCACCCTCGCCGCGGTGCTCGCCACCGTCATCGGAAAACGGGTGGCCGACCGCTTCTCCGGCCGGGCGCTCACGCGCGCCTTCGCGTTCCTGCTCATCGCCGTGGCCGCGTTCGTCATGTTCCAGAGTGCGCAAGCCCTGACCTGACCAACCCCTTCCGTCGCCCGCGCCGTGCCGACGCAGGCGGCTCATCTTTCCCTCCGCGCGGACGTCAATCTGTACGGACATCCGGACTCATGGCACACTGCAGCCCTACCTCGCCGAGGAAGAGGGTGTGTCGGGTGCGCTACGGCTTCGCGATCGACCAGCGCACCTGCATCGGCTGCCACGCGTGCACGGTGGCGTGCAAGACCGAGCACGAGGTGCCGGTCGGGCAGTTCCGGACCTGGGTGAAGTACGTCGACCGGGGCACGTTCCCGAACAGCACCCGCGACTTCGGGGTCATGCGCTGCAACCACTGCACCGACGCACCGTGCGTGAAGATCTGCCCGACGAAGGCGCTGTACCAGCGCGCGGACGGCATCGTCGACTTCGACCGTGACCGCTGCATCGGCTGCAAGAGCTGCATGCAGGGCTGTCCGTACGACGCGATCTACATCGACGAGGACACCCACACCGCGGCCAAGTGCAACTTCTGCGCGCACCGCGTGGACGCCGACCTCGAACCGGCATGTGTCGTGGTCTGTCCGACGCACTCGATCTGGGTGGGTGACCTCGACGACCCCGACAGCGGGATCTCCCGGCTGGTCAACGCGAACCCGGTGGCGGTCCGCGCGCCGGAGCAGAACACCGGGCCGAACGTGTTCTACCTCGGCGCCGACCGCGCGGTGCTGGACCCGCTCGCGGCTCCGGTGGACAGCAGCTACGTCTTCTCCTCCCCCGACGCGCAGCGCACGGAGGTGGCGCGCGACCAGCCCGTCGACCCGGTCGGCCACGCGCGGACCACCCTGAACACCCCGCACCCGCGGCCGTGGGGGTGGCGGGTGAGCACCTACCTGTGGACCAAGGCCGTGGGCGGGGGCGCGCTGCTCGTCGCCGCGCTCGCGGTGCTGCTCGGCGTCGACCTCGGGGTGCTGACCACGATCGTCGCGCCCGCGCTCGGAGTGGCCGGGACGGCCGCGACCGGGGTGCTCTTGATCTGGGACCTCAAGCGCCCGGAGCGGGCCCTGTACATCTTCCTGAAGTCCAACTTCCGTTCCTGGCTGGTCTGGGGCTCCTACGCGCTGGCCGCCTTCGCGGCGGTGTCCGGGATCTGGCTGCTCGTCGGCATCGGCGCCGAGACCGGGCTGCTCCCGTCCGCGCACCCGGCGTTGGTGGTGCTCGCCGTTCTCGCGCTGCCCACCGGCGTGCTCGTGGCGGGCTACACCGGCTTCCTGTTCGGGCAGGCCGAGGGCCGGGACCTGTGGCAGTCACCGATGCTGTTCTGGCACCTCATCGTCCAGGCGGTGATGGTCGGCGGGGGCGCGCTGGCGATCGCGGCCGTGGCCGCGGGCGTCGGCCCGGCCGGGGTCGCGCTCATCGGCACCGCGCTGGCCTGCGCGACCGTCGTGCACGTCCTGATCCTGCTGGTCGAGTACGGGGGCAGGCACGCGAGCAGGCAGGCCGCGCTGGCCGCCCACATGATCACCCACGGCCGGTACGCCGAGCTGTTCTGGCTCGGCGTCGTCCTGGCCGTCGTCGCGGCGGCGCTCGCCGTGGCGGGGACCGCCGCCCAGGTCCTGGCGCTCACCGTGCTCGCCGGGGTCGCCGTGCAGGTCGCGCTGCTGGTCTACGAGTCCGTCTTCGTGCGCGCGGGCCAGGACCCGCCGCTGTCCTGACGCTGCCCGACCGTCGGAGGTCCGAACCGCATGACCGAGACCGTGCCCCGCCGCGCAGGCGAGCCGACGTCCGCCCCGCCCGCCCCCGAGGGCCATGTGCTCCCGGGTGCCCGCACGCACGAGCACCTGCACAACTACCCGCCGGTCTCGACGTGGGACAACCACGTCGAGTACGACGCCAAGGCGCACCCGCGCAAGGTGCCGCGCCACTACATGCTGGTGCCGACGACCTGCTTCAACTGCGAGTCCGCGTGCGGGCTGCTGGCCTACGTCGACCGGGACGACCTGTCGGTGAAGAAGGTCGAGGGCAACCCCGCCCACCCGGGCTCGCGCGGGCGCAACTGCGCCAAGGGTCCCGCCACGATCAACCAGCTCAACGACCCGGAGCGCATCCTGCACCCGTTGCGGCGGGTCGGCGAACGCGGCGGCGGCCAGTGGGAGCGCGTCAGCTGGGACACCGCGCTCGACGACATCGCGGGCCGGATCCGCACGGCGATCACCGAGGGCCGCCACGAGGAGGTCGGCTACCACGTCGGACGACCCGGCGAGGACGGCTTCGCCGAGCGGGTGCTGCAGGCCTGGGGCGTCGACGGCCACAACAGCCACACCAACGTCTGCTCCTCCGGGGCACGGCTCGGCCAGACGCTGTGGGGTGGCTACGACCGGCCCTCCCCCGACCACGCCAACGCCAAGGTCATTCTCCTGTTCTCCAGCCACCTGGAGACCGGGCACTACTTCAACCCGCACGCCCAGCGGATCATGGAGGGCAAGCAGGCGGGCGCGAAGCTGGTCGTGGTCGACCCGCGGCTGTCCAACACCGCGGGCCACGCCGACCTGTGGGTCGCGCCCTGGCCCGGCAGCGAGGCCGCGATCCTGCTCGCGGTGGCGTCCTACCTGCTGCGCACCCGCCGGATCGACGAGCCGTTCCTGAGGCGCTGGTTCAACTGGGACGTCTACCTGCGCGAGCGCCACCCGTCGGCGCCCTCGACGTTCGAGGCGTTCCTCGACGCCCTGGAGGCCGACTACGCCGGGTACACCTTCGCCTTCGCCGCGCGGGAGGCCCAGGTGCCGCAGGCGCAGATCGAGGAGCTCGCCCGGCTCGTCGCGCAGTCCGACGGGCGGCTCGCGGCGCACGTCTGGCGCTCGGCCGCGGCGGGCAACCTCGGCGGCTGGCAGGTCGCCCGCACGCTGTGGTTCGTGCTGGCGTTGACCGGCTCGATCGGCACGGTCGGCGGCACCGCGCCCAACGGCTGGAACAAGTTCATCCCGCACGGCCCCGACGTGCCCGCCCACGACCACTGGAACGAGCTGGCCTGGCCCGCCGAGTACCCGCTGTCGTGCAACGAGATGTCGATCCTGCTCCCGCACTTCCTGGAGGAGGGCCGCGGGAGCATGGACGTGTACTTCTCCCGCGTGTTCAACCCGGTATGGACCTACCCGGACGGGTTCACATGGATGCGGGCCCTCTCCGACCCGGAGAAGGTGCGGCTGCACGTCGCGCTCACCCCGACGTGGTCGGAGACCGCGGAGTTCGCCGACTACGTCCTCCCGATGGGGCACTCCACCGAGCGCCACGACACCCACTCCTACGAGACGCACGCCGCCAAGTGGCTCGGCTTCCGCCAGCCGGTGAAGCGGGTGGCGATGGAGAGGCTCGGCCGCCCCGTCGGCGACACCCGTGACGCCAACCCGGGTGAGGTCTGGGAGGAGAACGAGCTGTGGTTCGAGCTGTCGTGGCGGATCGACCCCGACGGCGCGCTGGGCATCCGGAAGCACTTCGAGTCGCCCTACCGGCCGGGTGCGAAGGTCACCGTCGACGAGTACTACCGGTGGGTCTTCGAGAACCGGGTACCCGGCCTCGCGGACAAGGCCGAGGCCGAGGGGCTCACCCCGCTGGGGTACATGCGCCGCTACGGCGTCGTCGAGGTCGCCGACAACCTCTACCGCCAGGACGAGCGGCCGCTGTCGGACGCCGAGCTGGACGGGGCGGTCGCCGACGGGCCCGCCTCCCCCACCCCGGGCGTGCTGCGCAGGCCCACCGACCTGGACTCCGTGCCGCCGCTGATCGGCGAGGCGGGCGCGGTCGGGGTCCGGCACGCCGACGGCACCGTCACCGCGGGCTGGCTCACCCCCTCCCGCAAGCTGGAGGTCTTCTCGACGGCGATGCGCGACTGGGGCTGGCCCGAGCACGCCACCCCCGGCTACATCCGCTCCCACGTGGCGCGATCGGAGCTCGACCTCGACGCGGGCGACCTCGTCCTGGTGCCCACGTTCCGGCTGCCGACGCTCATCCACACCCGCTCCGGAAACGCCAAGTACCTCAACGAGATCTCCAACTCCCACCCGCTCTGGCTGAGCTCCACCGACGCGGCCCACCACGGCGTCGGCACCGGCGACCTCGTCCGCCTGAACACCTCCATCGGCTACCTCGTCGCCCGCGTCTGGGTGACCGAAGGCATCCGCCCGGGGGTGTGCGCGCTGTCCCACCACATGGGCCGCTGGCGCCTGCACGACACCGAGGGCAGCCGCTGGGTGCAGGGCCTGGTCGACATCACCCACCCCGACGGACCGCAGTCGTGGATGCTGCGCTACCGCGGCGGCATCGCGCCGTTCGCCTCCGACGACCCCGACTCGCAGCGCATCTGGTGGACCGACCCGGGCGTGCACCAGAACCTCGCCTTCGGCGTGCAGCCCGACCCGCTTTCCGGCATGCACTGCTGGCTGCAGAAGGTGCGGATGGAGAAGGCGCACGCGGGCGACCGCTACGGCGACGTCTACGTCGACGCCCGCCGCTCCACCGCCGTCTACCGGGAGTGGCTCGCGAAGACCCGCACGACGTTGGGCCCCGACGGGCAACGCCGCCCCGAGTTCCTCATGCGGCCGGTCAAGCCGCGCCGCCGGGCGTTCCGGGCGACGCCGTGAGCCTCCTGACCGGCAGCCGCGCCGAGGTCGACATCGAGCGCGTCCGCGCGGCGCTGGCCGCCGTGCACGACCCCGAGATCGGCCGACCGCTGACCGAGCTGGGCATAGTCGGCGCGGTCACGGCCCGCCGCGGCCGCGTCCGCGTCGAGATCCGGCTCACCACCGAGACGTGCCCCCTCGTGGACGAGCTGCGGCACGCGGTGACGACCGTCGTCGCGGCGATGGACGGGGTGCGCGCCGTCGAGGTGGCGTTCACCGCCCTGCCGCCGCGCGAGCGGGCCGCGCTCGCCGACCGGCTCAAGGCCACCGCGCCGCCGCTGTCCGGCGGGCTGGGCGACCGGACCCGGATCTACGCGGTCGCGAGCGGGAAGGGCGGGGTGGGCAAGAGCACGGTCACCGCCAACCTCGCCGTGGCGCTCGCCGCGACCGGCCAGCGGGTCGGCGTGCTCGACGCCGACGTGTGGGGCTACTCGATGCCGCAGCTGTTCGGCGTGCGGCGCAACCCGGTCGTGCTCGGCGAGATGATGCTCCCGGTGCCCGCCCACGGCGTGGGCCTGATGTCGGTCGGCTTCTTCGTCCAGGAGGAGCAACCCGTCGTCTGGCGCGGGCCGATGCTGCACAAGGCCCTCGCCCAGTTCGTGTCCGACACCTACTGGGGGTCCCTGGACGCCCTGCTGGTCGACATGCCGCCCGGGACCGGCGACGCCACCCTGTCGCTGCTGGACTTGCTGCCCGACACCGCCCTGCTCGCCGTCACGACGCCCCAGACCACCGCACGGGTCGTGGCGGCCAGGGTGGCGCGCATGGCGGCGGAGACCGGGACACCGCTGGCCGGGGTCGTCGAGAACATGTCCGCCGCCGTGTGCGCCCGCTGCGGGGAACACACCGCCGTCTTCGGCAGCGGTGGGGGCGCGATGCTGGCCGCCGAGACCGGTGCGCCCCTGCTGGGCCAGGTGCCGTTGGACGTGGCGGCCCGGGAGGCGGGCGACCGTGGCGTGCCCATCGTCGTCGCCGAGCCCGCGGCCGCCTCGGCCCGCGAGCTCACCCGGATCGCGGCCGCCCTGCCCGCCCCCCGGCGCTCGCTCGTGCGCAGAGCGCTTCCGCTCTCGGTGGTGACGGGCTGACACGGGCGGCTCGCGGCGCAGGCTAGTTTGGTTTGTGGCCGCCGCACTAGGTCACGACCGTACGGACCCATCTCAACAGCGCGTCGGCAGGCAGCGCGCCGACCTGACGGGCGACCACCTCGCCACCGCGGAGCACCAGCAGAGTGGGAATGCTGCGGGCGTCGAACCGGGCGGCCACGGCAGGCGACTCGTCGACGTTCACCTGCACCGCCTTGATCCGACCCGCCAACTCCCCCGCCACCCGCTCGACGCCGGGCGCGACCATCCGGCACGGCGCGCACCAGGGCGCCCAGAGGTCCAGCAGGACCGGGGTCGGAGACCGTTCGACGACGTCGGCGAAGTCCGCGTCGGTCGCCGCCACGAGCCACGGCAGCGGCTTCTTGCAGGAGCCGCACCGGGGCGTGCCCTTGGCCACGGACGGCACGCGGTTGCGCGTGCCGCAGGACGGACAGGCCGCGATCACGGACGCCTCCGAACCACGGGACGCCGAGGCCGCCATCGCCACTTCCTTCCAGCGGAGCATCACGACGGTTGCGGCGGGGCGGTCGCCTGACCGACACCGCAGACAAAACGTACGGTCATTCGGCACAGGGTGACAAGTCGACGGTCACCCCACCCCGGCCCGCCGTCCTCTCGTCGCAGGCCGTGCGGCCCTACCCCGCCGCACCGGGCTTCGAGAAGGATGATGATCAGACCCGGCGGAGGTTCTCATGCACGAGCAAGCGTCATCACCATTGCGTGCAGCGTCCCTTGACAACCACCTTCCAGCCTTCCAGCGCTGCGCGTGAGCCCGGTACTGCGCATCCGTACGGCACTGGCCGCGCTGGCGGCGGTGGTCGCCGTGGGCACGGTCGGGTACATCCTGCTGGACTTCGCACCGCTCGACGCGCTCTACCAGACCGTCACCACGATCACCACGGTCGGGTTCCGCGAGGTCAACCCGCTCAGCTCGGCAGGCAAGGTCTTCACCATGGCCCTGATCCTGACCGGGGTCGGCACGGCGCTGTACGCCCTCGGCGCCCTGCTCGAGGTCTTCGTCGAGGGCGATCTGCGCACCCACCTGGGAAGGCGCCGGATGAACCGGTCGATCAGCCGCATGCAGGGACACATCATCGTCTGCGGGTGGGGCCGCGTCGGGACCGCGAGCCGCCGCTACCTGCGCGGCGCCGGACAGCAGGTCGTCGCCATCGACCGCGATCCCGCCCGCCTGGCCGGGCTGGACGAGCCCCACGTCGTGGGCGACGTCACCGACGACAATGTCCTCCTCGCGGCGGGCGTCGAGCATGCCAGCGCGCTCATCGCCGCGCTCGACACCGACGCGGACAACGTCTACGTGACACTGTCCGCCCGGGCCCTGCGACCCGACATCCTGATCATCGCGCGGGCCAGGGACGAGTCCTCGACGGCCAAGCTGATGCGGGCAGGCGCCGATCGCACGGTCAACCCGCAGCTGATGGGCGGGCGACGGCTGGGCGCGTTCGCGCTGCAGCCCCACGTCGCCGAGTTCCTCGACGTCGTCATGCACGACGAGAGCCTCAACTTCCGACTCGAACAGTTCGAGGTGCTGCCCGCCTCACCCCACATCGGCACCACGGTGCGCCAGCTGGCCGCGCACCTCCCGACCGGCGCCCTCCTGCTCGCGCTGCGCCGTCCCGGCGGGCCCTTCGAGGCGAACCCCGACCCGGACATCGTCATCGAGGAGGGGTCCGTCCTGATCGCGCTCGGTACCGCCGACGAGCTGAACACCCTGCGCAGGCGGGTCGACGCTCTCTGACCGCGTGCGAGCGCCGCGAGCTGGTCGACATTCCCGGCAGGTCGGGTCCTTCGGCCGTAGCCCTGATACCCCAGGGGGTTTACAAACGAGGTTCGTCACCAGCTGTCGATGCCTTCCGGAGGACGGGATGCGCTTCACCCAGTACTACCTCGACTGTCTCTCGCAGGCTTCGTACCTGATCGGGGACGAGGCCAGCGGGCAGGCCGTCGTGGTCGACCCGCGCCGCGACGTCAGCGAGTACCTCGCCGACGCCGCGGCCCACGGCCTGACGATCATCGGTGTGGTCAATACGCACTTCCACGCCGACTTCCTCGCCGGGCACCTGGAGCTTGCCGCCGCCACCGGAGCGTGGATCGGCTACGGGAGCCGGGCCGAGGCCGACTACCCGGTCCGCCACCTCGTCGACCGCGAGCGGATCACGCTCGGCGACGTCACGCTGGAGGTCTGGGAGACCCCCGGCCACACCCCGGAGTCGATCAGCGTGCTGGTGTACGAGCACGCCGCCGACCCGGTGCCCTACGGCGTGCTCACCGGGGATGCGCTGTTCATCGGCGACGTCGGGAGACCCGACCTGCTCGCCTCGCTGGGCGTGACCGCCGACGAGCTCGGCCGGATGCTGTACCGGTCGATCGGCAGGCTCATGACCCTCCCCGATGCCGTGCGGGTCTTCCCCGCCCACGGCGCCGGGTCCGCGTGCGGGAAGAACCTCTCGACCGAGCGGCAGTCCACCATCGGCGAGCAGCGGTTCACCAACTACGCGTGCAGGCCGATGAGCGAGGAGGACTTCGTCAGGCTCGTCACGGCGGGCCAGCCCTCGGCACCGGGGTACTTCGTGTACGACGCGGTCCTCAACCGCCGCCACCACGCCGTGCTCCACGCCACCCCGACCCCGCTGGACCTCGACGAGACCCTCGCCCGCCAGGCCGAGGGCGCGGTGGTGCTGGACGCGCGCGAGCCGCTGGACTTCGCGGCCGGGCACCTGCGCGGGTCGCTGAACGTCCCGGCGGACGGGCGCTTCGCCGAGACGGCGGGCACGGTCGTGGCCCCCGAGCAGGAGATCGTGCTGGTGGCGCCGCAGGACCGCGAGGAGGAGCTCATCGTGCGGCTGGGCCGCATCGGCTTCGACCGGGTCGCGGGGTACCTGCGGGAGCCCGAGGCGGCGTTCCTCACCGCGCCCGACCGGGTCGACCGCGGCAGCCGCATCACCGTGCCCAGGCTCGCCACCGCGATGAAGGGACCCGTGCCTCCGGTCGTCGTGGACGTGCGCAATGCCGGTGAGCTCGCCACGGGAGCGATCTTCCACGCCCGCCACATCCCGCTCGCCGAGCTGCCGCGACGCCTGCGGGAGATCCCGCCGCAGCGGCCGGTCGTCGTGTACTGCGCGGGCGGCTACCGGTCCAGCGTGGCGGCCAGCCTGTTGCGCCACGCGGGGCTGGGCGACGTCTCCGACCTGCTCGGCGGCTACGCGGCCTGGGCGCAGGCCCAGGGCGGCGAGCCGCACGACCTCGCCGTCGCCAACGACTTCCACCCCGTCACCACCTGAGGGCCCACGCGGGTGGTCACCGCCTGCTCCGCGGTGCCGGGTCTCCGCGGGAGGGAAGTCGGGCGGTGACGCCGAACCGGTCACCGCCCTACAGCGGCCATCACCTTCCGCTTTTCGAGATGACCCCGCTCAATGTACGGTCATTTGATGGCGAGCAGCAGGGGAGGCCCGGTGTGACCCCGTCCGTCGTCGTGATCGAGACCCCTGAGCTGGGTGACCGCAGCTACGTCGTGCACGACGGCGAGGTGGCGATGGTGGTGGACCCGCAACGCGACCTCGACAGGGTCGAGCGGCTGCTGACCGAGCTGGGCGTGCGCGTGGAGGCGGTCGCGGAGACCCACGTGCACAACGACTACGTGACCGGCGGCCTGGAGCTGGCCCGCCGCCACGGCGCGCGGTACCTGGTGAACGCCGCCGACGCCGTGGCATTCGATCGTGACGCAGTGGCCGACGGTGACGAACGGCGGGTCGGTTCGCTGGCCGTGCGGGTGGTCGCGACGCCCGGGCACACCGACACCCACGTGTCCTACGTCGTGGAGACGGCCTCGGGGCCGGTGGCGGTGTTCACCGGCGGCTCGCTGCTGTTCGGCAGTGTCGGGCGCACCGACCTTGTCGACCCGGGCCGCACCGACGAGCTCACCCGGGCCCAGTACCGGTCGGCCCGTCACCTGGCGCACCTGCTCCCCGATGACGTCGCCGTCTACCCGACGCACGGGTTCGGCAGCTTCTGCTCCTCGGGATCCCCGGTCGGCGGGACAGCGAGCACGATCGGCGTCGAACGCGCCCGCAACGAGGCGCTCGTCGAACCGGACGAGGACGCGTTCGTGGCCCGGCTCGTCGCCGGGCTGACCGCCTACCCCGCCTACTACGCGCACATGGGCCCGCGCAACCGACGAGGCCCCGAACCCGCCGACCTTTCCCCCGCCGAGCCCGTCGACGCCGAGGAGCTGCGCAGCCGGATCAAGGCGGGCGAATGGGTGGTCGACCTGCGGGACCGCACGGCCTACGCCGCCGAGCACGTGCACGGCACGATCGGCATCGCGCTGGGCGACCAGTTCTGCACCTACCTTGGCTGGCTCATCCCCTGGGATACCCCGCTCACCCTCCTCGGCGAGAACGCCCGCCAGGTCGCCGACGCGCAGCGCCAGCTCGTGCGCATCGGGATCGACCGACCCGCGGGCGCCGCCCTCGGCCATCCCGCCGACCTGGCCTTGCCCGACGAGCTGCGCACCTACCCCGTCGCCACGTTCGCCGACCTCCGTGCCGCCCGCGACCGCGGCGACCGACCGGTCGTGCTCGACGTGCGCGGCGGCGACGAACGCGCGGGCGGCGCCATCCCCGGATCGGCGCACCTCCCCCTCAACGAGCTGATGCGGCGGCTGGGGGAGGTCCCGGACGGGCTGCTGTGGGTGCACTGCGCGGCAGGGTTCCGCGCGAGCATCGCCGCGAGCCTGCTCGCCCGGGCCGGGCACAACGTCGTCCTGGTCGACGACGACTACAGCACCGCCGTCACCACCGGCCTCGCCACCGGGTGAAGGCACGCCCCTTGACGCCGGTGCCGCCGGGCCGACCGTCGCCCAGCGTTCCGGCAGGAGCGTGCGACCATCTGCACTTGTCCCGGAACGAGCGGAGGCGCCGTGACCGAGGAGGGCCCGGACCCCGACTACCGCTTCACACTGGCCAACGAGCGCACGTTCCTGGCCTGGATCAGAACCGCGCTCGCGCTGGTCGCAGGCGGCGTGGCCGTCGTGCAGCTCATTCCGGAGTTCGCCTTCCCGGGGGCCCGGCACGGGATCGGTATCCTCCTCGTCAGCACGGGCGGAGTGCTGGCCATTGCCGCGGTTCGTCGCTGGCGGCGGGTGCAGGACGCGATGCGGCGCGACGCGGACCTCCCCACGACACGCATCCCGTTGCTTCTCGGGACGGGCCTCGCCGTCCTGACCATGTTCGTCCTGGCGCTCCTCGTCGTCACCGCGGGGCGCACGTGACCCGCCGACGCCCGCGGGACCGACCGGGGTTGCAGGCCGAGCGGACCGAGCTGGCGTGGGAACGCAGCGGGATCGGGCTGCTGGCCGCCGCCGCGCTTCTGCTCGTGCGGCACGTCGAGCCTGCGCTCGGCCGCGTCGTCCTCGTCGGGGCGGACCTCATCCTCGCCGTGCTCACCGTGTGGCTTGGCCGCATGCGAGGGTCGCGGATCCGTGTCCCGCGCGAAGAGCCGACCGGACGCCTCACCGTGCCCGATGCCCGGCGTGAGGTGCTGCTCGTCGGCTGGGCGGTGGTAGCGGTCGCCGCCGCGACGACTCTGCTGCTCCTCACGCAGCCGCAGATCCCGACCTGACGCCGTCGCAGCCTGATGAACGGCGGCCAGGCGACGGTGGGTGCGGCGAAGCGTGTGCGCGTCACCGCACGGGTAGCCGGATGGTGAACGTCGCCCCGCCTGTCGGCCCGGACGCCGCCTCGACCGTTCCCTCGTGCGCGGTCACCAGCTCGCGGACGACCGCCAGGCCGATGCCCGAGCCCGTCGTATCCCGGTGCTCCCGGCCCCGCCACAGGCGGTCGAAGACGTGCGGGAGCGCGTCGTCCGGGATCCCCGGGCCGCTGTCGGCGACCTGGACGACCGCGACGCCGTCGGCGGTGAACACGCGGACGGTCACGCTGTCACCCGCGCGCGCATAGCGCTCCGCGTTGGCCAGGAGGTTGCCCAGCGCCTGGTGCAGCCGATCGGCGTCAGCCCGGACCACCACACCCTCCGCGAGCTCGACCCTGGCGGTGAGGCCTGCCGCCTCCAACCGGGGTGCGTGGGAGGCCAGCGCCGCGCGGGCGAGCACGGCCAGGTCGACGTCGGCGAGCCGCAGCGACGGTGCGGCCGACTCGGCGGCGGCGAGCTCGGCGAGGTCCTCGACGACCCGGCCGAGTCGAAGGGTCTGGTCGTGCAGGCTGGTCAAGCGGGCCGGATCGGGGTCGGCGAACCCGTCGCGCAGCTCCTCAAGGCCCGCCCGCAACGTCGCCAGCGGCGTGCGCAGCTCGTGTGCGACGTCCGAGGTGAGGTTGCGCCGTGCCTGTTCGACCCGGGCCACCTCGGCGACCATGGTGTCGAACGCCCTGCCGAGGTCCCCGAGCTCACCGGGCGCGCGCACCCCGGAGCGGGCGGACCGGTCACCGCGGGCCATCGCCCCCGCCGCGGTGGCCAGCCGCCCGAGCGGTCGCACGATCTGCCTGCTGACGAACCAGCTCGCGGCGAGGGCCACCGCGAGCGCGACGGCCGCGGCGCCGCCGATCCATCCCCATGCGACGCCACGCGCCGACGCCCCCGCGGCCGCGGGGAAGACGAGCTGCACGGCACCCACCACCGTCCCGGCGACGACGACCGGTGCGCTGACTCCGTTCCGACCCGCGCCCGCGCCGCCAGGGCCCGACCCGGAGCCGCCACCCGGGGACCGCACGGTCTCGCCCGCGGCGTCGCGCACGGCCAGTCGAGCCCCCGCTCCTTCGGCCAGCGCCACGGCTTTCTCCAGACTTGCTCCGGACCAGCCCGCCGCCTCCGTGTAGGCGGCGCCCGCCGCCGCGGCCACCTGCTCGGCGGTCTGCTGCCAGGTCGTCTCCTGGGCCGCGGCGAGGCCTCGGTCGGCCCCTACCGCGGCGCCCGCGGCCATCACCAGCACCGAGGAGAGCGCAGCCGCCACGAACGCCGCGAGCAGCCGCCAGGCCAGCGGTCCCCAGGCACGGTCACCGGTCACGGCGCAGGCCCAGGCGGTAGCCGACCCCGTGCACCGTCTCGACGACCGCGGCCCCGTCGGTCCCGAGCTTGTGCCGCAGGTTCTTCACGTGCGAGTCGATGCTGCGCTCGTACCCGGCGAACTCGTAGCCGCGCACGCGGTTGACCAGCTCGTAGCGCGAGTACGCCCGGCCGGGCACGGCCGCGAGGGCGGCGAGCAGGCCGAACTCGGTCGGGGTGAGGTTCAGCGTCGTGCCGTCCCAGCTCGCCTCGTGGCGGGCCTCGTCGACGCGCAGCCGCCCGGCGCCGAACGACGACGGCCCCGACGCGTCCGACCCGCCGCGGGTCCGGTGCAGCACGGCCTGGACGCGCAGGACGACCTCGGTCGGGCTGAACGGCTTGGTGACGTAGTCGTCCGCGCCGAGCTCCAGCCCACGGATGCGGTCGGCCACGTCGCTGCGCGCGGTGAGCACGACGACCGGGACACCGTCGCCGGTGCGGGCCGCCCGCAGCACCTCGATGCCGTCGACGTCGGGCAGGCCGA
Source organism: uncultured Actinomycetota bacterium (assembly GCA_963750095.1). Classification (GTDB taxonomy): domain Bacteria; phylum Actinomycetota; class Actinomycetes; order Mycobacteriales; family Pseudonocardiaceae; genus Pseudonocardia. The sequence goes on from CAVVPJ010000007.1 coordinate 77,617, forward strand.
GGTCGAGCACGACGATCTCGGCTCGGTCCTCGTCGAGCATCTGAAGCGCCTGCGCGCCGGACCCGGTGGTCAGTACCGCGAACCCGGCCCGCTCCAGATACCGGCGGAGCAGCTCGCGGATCTCCCGCTCGTCCTCGACGACGAGAACCGTGCTGACCCCCAAGGTCTCCACATCCCCTCCACATCGACCACATCGTGCCTGCACGGCCGGAGCCGATCCTCGACGGTGTACAACCTGAGGAGGAGAGATGAGGACCATCACGAAGGTCGCCACCGCCGGAGTCGGCATGCTGGCCGTCGGTGTGCTCGTCGCCGGACCTGCGCTCGCCGCCGGGCCGGGCGATGGCTACGGTCCCGGATACGGCTGCGCGTACGGCTGCGCGAGCACGAGCCAGAGCGGCGGGTACGGCCCGGGCGACGGCCGGGGCTTCGTCGTCGCGCCCAGCGGCACCCTGACCGCGGCGCAGCGCCTGACGCTGCAGGCCAACGCGCAGGAGGAGAAGCTCGCGCACGACCTCTACACCGAGTTCGCGGCCCGCTACGACGACCCCGTCTTCGACCGGATCGCGGCGGCCGAGACACGCCACCTCGATGCCCTGCGGACCCAGCTCGCCCGCTACGGCATCGCCGACCCGACCGCGGGGCTGGCATCGGGCAGCTTCAGCGACCCGACCGTCCAGGCCACCTATGACCGCCTGCTCGCCGAGGGGCTCGCCAGCGAGCCCGCCGCCCTCGGGGTCGGCCGGACCGTGGAGACGACCGACATCGCGGACCTGCGGACCGCAGCCAAGGGCCTGACCGCGCCGGACGTGCAGCGGGTGTACCAGCACCTGCTGAGCGCGTCGCAGCAGCACCTGGCCGCGTTCGAGCACCGGCTCTGACGGCTCCGCACCCGGACCTCGTTCGCCGACGACGGGTCGCGCGGGTGCGGGCGCCCGGCGCCGCCGACGGGTGGCCTCTGTCGGCGGTGGCCAGGGCGAAGGACCCGTGCCTGCGAGGCACCGGCGCACCACGCTGGCATCCGAGCCGGAACCCCGGCGCACGTCGAGGGAGCTGCCGGTGGACACCGAGACCAAGGGCGGGGCCGCCCGTTCGGCGGCGCCGGAGACCGCACCGCTGCTCGACCGGATCCGGCGGGGTGTGATCGGTGAGGGCGAGACGCTGGAGGGCCCGTACGGCAGGCGGCGGATCACCTACGCCGACTACACCGCTTCGGGCCGTTCGCTCGACTTCGTCGAGGAGTTCATCCGCGACCACGTCCTGCCCCGCTACGCCAACACCCACACCGAGAGCTCCGGCACCGGACTGCAGACCACCCGGCTGCGCGAGGAGGCCCGGCGACTGATCCGCGACGCGGTCGGGGGCACCGCCGAGGACCTGGTGATCTTCTGCGGCTCCGGGGCGACGGCGGCGGTGAACAAGCTGGTCGCCATCCTGGAGCTGCGCCTCCCGGCCGGGCTGGCCACCCGCTACGGGCTCGCCGCGGCGATCCCGGCCGCCGAGCGGCCGGTGGTGTTCATCGGGCCCTACGAACACCACTCCAACGAGCTCCCGTGGCGGGAGTCGATCGCCGACATCGTCGTCATCGGCGAGGACGCGCACGGCCACATCGACCTCGACCAGCTGGCCGAGCGGCTCACGCACTACGCGGGCCGCCCGCTGCTCATCGGCAGCTTCAGCGCCGCGTCCAACGTCACCGGCGTGCTCTCCGACGCCGACCGCATCGCGGCGCTGCTGCACGAGCACGGCGCCCTCTCGTTCTGGGACTACGCCGCGGCCGGACCCTACGTGCCGATCCGGATGCGCGAGAGCGCACCCGGGCGCGGCGACCACAAGGACGCCGTGTTCCTTTCTCCGCACAAGTTCGTCGGCGGCCCCCAGACGCCGGGGGTCCTCGTGGTGCGCAGGGAGCTGGTCCGCAATGCGGTCCCGACCACGGTGGGCGGCGGCACCGTCGCGTTCGTCGACCCGCTCGGGCACCGCTACCTCGACGACCCGGTCGCCCGCGAAGAAGGCGGCACCCCGGCCATCGTCGAGTCCATCCGCGCCGGGCTGGTCTTCGCCGTGAAGGACGCCGTGGGCACCGACCGGATCCAGCAGCGGGAGGAGCGGCTGTGGCAGCACGCCTTCGGCCGGTGGCAGTCCAACCCGAACATCGAGGTCCTCGGCCACCCGCAGGCCCGCCGTCTGTCCATCGTGTCCTTCCGCATCCGGGTCGCCGGACGCCACCTGCACCACAACTACGTCGTCGCCCTGCTCAACGACCTGTTCGGGATCCAGGCCCGCGGTGGTTGCTCCTGCGCGGGCCCCTACGGCCACCGGCTGCTGGCGATCGACCCGGAGCACTCCCGTGCCTACCGGCACGAGATCGGTGCAGGCTGCGAGGGCGTGAAGCCCGGCTGGTCGAGGATCAACTTCCACTACCTGGTCTCCGACGCCGTGCGCGACTACCTGACCGACGCCGTGGACCTGCTCGCCCGGTACGGCCACCGGCTGCTGACCGACTACCGCTTCGACCCGCACACCGGCCTCTGGCGACACCGTGCCCCGCTCCGCGAACCACCGCTGCGCCTCGCCGACCTCCACTACACCGCAGCCGGTATCACCTGCCCCGACACGCACCCGACCCTGGGGGAGAGCGCGCTCACCGACCACCTCCGCGACGCCAGGACACTGCTCACCGCCCGGCCCGACGAGGTCCCCCAGGGCGCCACCGGGCTGTCCGCCGGGTTCGAGGCGCTGCGCTGGTTCCACCTGCCGCCGCAGTGCCTCGATCCCCTGGCGCCCCCTCCTCCAGATACCCGCGGGCGTATCCGCTGACAACGCTCACGGTACGCCGCGAGCTCCACGACCGTCCGGGACGCCGAGCACTGCGCGCAGGGGACAGCCCGTCAAGAGCGCCGCGCACCCGGCCGCGCCGACGGCGAGCGCGGCGAGCAGGCCCGCCGACCGCATCCACTCGCCCAGACCCATCGCGTCGACCCGCGCAGGCGGTTCACGCGGCACGCCCTTGGGACGAGGTGGCCACCGCGAGGCCAGCGGCGAGGGCCCGGTCGAACTCGTCGTCCACCGCGACCACCTCGTGGCCGCGGGCCTGGAGCAGCGCGGCGACGACGCCCGCGCGGTAGCCCGCGGCGCAGTGCACCCACACCGGACCCGCCGGGACCTCGTCGAGCCGATCTAGCAGCTCGTGGATCGGGATGTGGGTCGAGCCAGGGATCCGGCCTGCCGCCCGTTCGTCGTTGCGCCGCACATCGAGCACCCCGGGGGCCTCGGCACCGGCCAGGGCGACCGCCAGATCACCGAAGGAGGCCCGACGGTAGGTGGCGAGCGGGTCGCCGCCTGCCCAGTCGCGCGGGGCGCCGACCGCGCCTGCCGCAGGCCGGTCGATCCCGATGCGGACCAGCTCGCGCTGCGCCTCGGCGACCGCGTCGACGGTGGCGCCGAGCAGCGTCACCGGGGTTCCCCAGGGGATCAGCCAGCCCAGGTAGGTCACGAACTGGCCGTCGAGCGGGAAGCTCAGGCTGCCTGCCAGGTGCCCGGCCGCGAACGCGGTCCCTGCGCGCAGGTCGACCACCCACTCCCCTGCCTCGATCCGGGCACGCAGCTCGGCGGGATCAGCGAGCGCAGGCAGCGACAGGTCTGGCGCCGCGGGCCCGGCGAGGTTGGCAGGCGCCATGTGAGCGTAGTAGGCGGGATGCGCGTCCAGCCCGGCCAGCAACTCCTCGACGAAGGCGCGCTCGTCGCGCAGCAGCACCGGATTGACCACCCGCTCCCGACCGATCGTGCTGGTGGCGGCATCGCTCTGGGTAGCCGAGCAGAAGCTGCCGAACCCATGGGTGGGATACACCGCGGTGTCGTCGGGCAGCTCGTCGGCCAGCCGCCGCGCGGAGCGCCACTGGGCACGCACGAGCGCGTCGGTGTGATCGGGACCGAGCAGGTCGGGGCGCCCGGTGGACCCGTACAGCAGCGAGCCACCGGTGAACACCGCGACCGGGTGGCCGCCGTGCGAGACCGCGTAGGCAAGGTGGGTGTGCGTGTGACCGGGCGTGTGCAGGACCCGCACGGTCATGGCACCCACCTGCACGACGTCGCCGTCACGCACGCCGACCCGGTCGAATCCGACCGGATCATCGGCGTTGACAAGGTACGCCGCACCGGCCGCCCGGGCCAGCGCGTACCCGCCGGTGACGTAGTCGTTGTGGATGTGCGTCTCGACAACGTGCGAGATCCGCACCCCGGCCCGCGCGGCCGCCGCGAAGACCCGGTCGACGTCCCGCTGCGGGTCGACCACCAGGGCGACCTCGCCGTCGTGCACCAGGTAGCTGCGATCCCCGAGACCGGGCGTCTCGATCGGCACGACCGCGACCGCTGGAGTCATGAGCCACTCACCTCATATACCTAGGGGGGTATTGTCGTCCACCATAACACGCATGCCCGGGGGGGTATTCCGCCGTGCCGGCAGGGTCCCGACCTCTGGCGCCCCCCTGGAGTCGTTCGGCCCTGCTCACCGCGCGCGACTCGGCGATATCTCTAAGGGGATAGGGCAGACGGCCCAACCACGGAGGTTTGAGATGCGCAAGAAGGTGCTGGTCCTCGGGACCAACTTCGGCGGACTGACCGCCGCCTTGACCGTTCACCACGAACTGCATGGCGACGTCGACGTCACGGTCGTCGCGAAGGACGACCGGTTCCTGTTCAACCCGAGCCTGATCTGGCTGCCCTTCGGCAAGCGCGACCGCGCCGACATCACCTTCCCGGTCGCCCCGACCCTCGAGGACCACAGCATCGACTTCGTGCACGCCGCGGCCAGCGCGATCGACCCGGACCACCACCGGGTCACCCTCGCCGACGGCCGCACGCTCGACTACGACTACCTGGTCATCGCCACCGGCTACCACAACGACGACGACGCGGTCCCCGGCTTCACCGAGAACGCGGTCACCATCACCACACTCCCCCAGGCCGAACGGGCAGGCGCGGCTTGGAAGCGCTTCCTCGACAAACCCGGCGACGTCGTCGTCGCCGCGAGCCAGCGGGCAGGCTGCTTCGGCGCGGCCTACGAGTTCCTCTTCAACACCGCGCACCAGCTGAAGAAGGCAGGCCTGCACAAGGACGTCACGCTCACCTACGTGACCTCGGAGCCCTTCCTCGGCCACTTCGGCATCGGCGGCCTCCCCCACGGGGAGCAACTGCTGGGCATGTTCCTGAAGAAGGAAGGCATCCGGTCGCGGATCGCGGTGGGCATCGACCACATCGACGACGGCGCAATGATCCTCGCCGACGGCGAGCAACTACCCTTCTCCTTCGCGATGGTCGTCCCGCCCTTCCTCGGCCAGGACTTCCTCCGCGACACTCCCGGACTCGCCGACCCCAAGGGGTACGTCGCGGTGCGCGACACCTACCAGTCGGCGAAGTACGACGACATCTACGCGGTCGGCGTGGCCGCCGCGGTGGAGGTGCCCTGGACCACGCCGACCCCGGTCGGCATCCCGAAGACCGGCTTCCCCACCGAGACCATGGCGCACATCGCGGCCCGCAACATCGCCGCCCAGGTCCGGGGCGAAGTCCCCACCGAGGAGAAGGCGTTCGCCGACATCAAGGCCGTCTGCGTGCTGGACGCAGGCAACAACGGCGTGATCATCCTGGCCGACAGGATGCTCCCGCCCCGCAAGCACGGGGTGCTCATCCCCGGCCCGCAAGCGCACCTGATGAAGCTGGGCTTCGAGAAGTACTTCCTCTGGAAGATGCGCCACGGCTATGTCACCCTGCCGTGACCCGTGGGCCACGCGCTGGCGCGCGGACGGGGCCGCACAAGCGTCGTCGTGGCCGCACAGGCGTCCTGACGGGGGTGCGGGCACGGCGACGCGTGTGTCGTCGCGGCGCCCTGCGCGGCGTCACGGTCGGAGAGCGGCCAGCAGGGGAATGGCGGCGATCTTCTCGTCCGTCAGCTCGGCCCCACGCGATGCCGCGCGTCGGGCGGGGCCCGCGCGCGGGCCTGCCGTCGATCACGCGCTCGGGGGTTGCCGACGAGGTCGACCGGGGCGTCGTGCGCGGTCGTCGGGGTCACCCCGCGGCGCGGACCTGCAGCTCGTGCACGGTCCCTGTGATCACCGGCTGGGTGCGTTTCCGGACGAGTCTGGCCGCCTTTCGCGCCGGGCCGGTGATCACGCCCGGACCGTCAGGGGTGGGCATCGCGGAAGGCTGGCGCGGCACGATCGTGCACCGCGTCGAGCTCGCCGCCGACGGCACCCTGACCAGGGCGGCGGTGGTGGACCCGAGCTTCTTCAACTGGCCCGCCCTGCCCGTCGCGATGGCGGACACGATCGTCCCCGACTTCCCCCTCGCCAACAAGAGCTTCGACCTCTTCTACGCAGGCAACGACCTGTGAGGGCCGCAGCGGCGTCGACGCACCGCCGCGGTTGATCTCACTGCGGTTGATCTCACTGCGGTTGATCTCACTGGGGGTTGGGTACCGTCCAGCGCAGGGTGGTGCCAGCCGGGTCGTGCGGGGTGCGGGTGAGGGTGCCACCGCGGGCGGTGGCGCGCTCGCGCATGTCGGTGTCCGCCGCTGTCGTGTTGCGCGCGGGCGTGCCGGTGTCGGTGACCTCCAGGGTGATCCGGTCGGCGGCGGTGACGGCAATGTCGATCGACCGGTCTTGCTCGCACAGGTTGGACAGCGTGACGTGCAGGACGCTGGTCAGGTCGTCGACGAGGTCGTCGGGCAGGGTGTCCAGTGGTCCGCCGAAGCGCATGCTCGGCATGCCGCGGAGCGCGGGCGTGTGCTCGGCGACGACGTCGAGCAGTCGGACCCGGCACCGGTGTCCGGCGGCGGGCGGGGTTGCGGTGAGCGCGAAGACGCTGGTGCGGATCTGGCCGATCGCGGCGTCGAGGGTGGTGACGGTGTCCCGGATGCGCCGTGCGGCCTGGTCGGGGCCGAGGGTTGCGGCGATGCCCTGGAGGGTCAGGCCCGCGCCGAAGAGCTGTTTGATGACGTGATCGTGCAGGTCGGCGGCGATGCGGTCACGGTCGTCGAGCAGCGCGAGGAGCTGTTGTCTGGCGCGGGCGTCGGCGAGCTCGATCGCGATGCAGGCCTGGCTGGCGAACCCGGCGAGCATGGCCAGGTCCTCGGCGGTGAAGGCGCGTCGGCCGGTGCGCCGTCCCGCGGTCAGCACCCCGTGCATCTGGTGCGAGCCGAGCATCGGCACGAGCAACATGAGGCCGATGTCCATGTCGACGGCGGCGGACATGTCCAGCCCGGATGGTTCATCGGGCCCGGCGACCAGCATCGGTCGCCCGCTGGTGAACACCTGCCCGGACCGAGAGTGCTCCAGGGACAGGCGCACGCCACGGATCCGGTCGGCCTGCGCGCCGTCGGCGACCGCGACGTGCAGCGGGAAGTCCTCGCCGGGAGCGTCGGGGGTGTCGACCATGGGTCGGACGACGGTGACGAGGTCGGCGTCGGCGATCTTGCGGGTGGCGGCGGCCAGCAGGTGCAGCGGGTCAGCGGTGTCGGTGGCCAGCAGTTGCTGTGTGATGCCTGCGCTGGCGTGCAGCCAGTCCTGGCGATGCTGGGCGGCTTCGTAGAGGCGGGCGTTCTCGATGGCTGCGGCGGCGCTTGCCGCGAGGGCCTTCGCGAGCTCCTCGTCGTCCGCGGTGAACTCGCCCGTGGTGCTCTCGGCCAGGTACAGGTTGCCGAAGATCTCGTCGCGGATCCGGATCGGCACCCCGAGGAAACTGGCCATCGGCGGATGCCCGGGCGGGAAACCGGTGGAGCGGACGTCGTCGACGATGCGGCGCAGTCGGATCGGGCGGGGGTCGTCGATCAGCGCCCCGAGCAGACCCTTGCCCTGGGGGAGGTGCCCGATGCGGTCGACCATGTCGGCGGACATGCCGGTGTGGACGAACTGGGCCAGGTGCCCGTCGGAGGCGATGACGCCCAGCGCGGCGTACCGGGCGCCGACCACCTCGCGGGCGGCCTCGGCGATGCGCCGCAGCACCGTGGGGAGATCGAGGTCGCCGATGATCAGCTGAACGGCCCGCAGCAGGCCGCGAAGACGGCCCTGGGTGGCCATGACCTCGTTGGCCCGGTCGACCAGCTGCCCGAGAAGCTGGTCCAGCTCCAGGCGCGGCAGATCGGGAAAGTTCAGCTCGACCCGCCCGCCTGGCATCGCGTCCGGATCGGGGGCAACGGTCAGATCGGGCCGTGTCGAGCCTGTCGGGATGGCCGCGGAGCTCATCGTGCGCAGCGCAGGGTGGGCGGTCGGTCAAGGACGCCACGATCCGCCGTGGTTGCAGGCCGCGACGGAGCCGGATGCGGGGCCGGTGGCCACGGTGTCGAGAGGCGCGGTCCGAGCGGCGGCGCAAGCGGACGGGTGGGCCTGGCGCGATCCGAGCGCCCGTTACCGGTACACATCGGTTGTCCCCTCGACGGAGAAACGGCCGCACGACGTCTGGTACCGGACATCCACGGCGCAGAGTGTGGCTCGATTCGCCGGGGTCCGGGGCGGGTCCAACCAGCAGTGCCTGACGGTCTCACCGTATCCTCCCGTCGAAGGCTCGTCGAGGATGCGCCGAGTTTGCGGCAAAGTTCACCGGGTGTTCAAGAAGGGCTCGACGATGAGTGAGTCACCGACGCGGGAGTCCGCGGCCACGATCGGACCAAACGCGGGGTTGCCGATCTCGGTGGTCGCGACACGAACCGGGATCTCGCAGGCGACGCTGCGGGCCTGGCAGCACCGCTACGGGCTCGGGCCCAGCCGCCGGACCGAGGGCGGACATCGCCGCTACAGCCCCGCCGACATCCAGCGGCTCATCACCGTCCGGGACATGATCGGGCAGGGCGTCCCGGCCGGGGAAGCCGCACGCATCGTCCTGGAGGACTCCCGCGACCCGCACGGCCTACCCGGTGGGCTGCCGCTGGAATCGGATGCCGAGGTGCAGGCCCACCAGCTTGCCGCGGCGGCGCTCGATCTGGACGGCCCCACCGTCCGACGTCAGCTCCGCGACAACCTGGCCCGCCACGGTGTGACCCACACCTGGGAGGAGCTGCTGCGCCCCGTGCTGCGCGCGATCGGCGCACGCTGGGACCAACTGCCCCACGGCATCGCCGTCGAGCACCTGATCTCCCACATCGCCACGGTGGCGCTTGGCGCCACCCCCCAGCCGACCGCGGTCACATCGACGACAGGCGTCCTGCTCAGCTGCGCACCCGACGAACTGCACGACCTCCCACTGGTCGCACTCGCCGCCGCCCTGCGCACCACCGGCACCAACGCCACGCTGCTGGGCGCTCGCACGCCAGCGGCGACACTCGGCGCCATCGCCGATGCCCAACCAGGGTTGGCCGTGTTCGTCTTCGCCCTCGCCGCCGAGTACGCCGACCCCGCCGTCTTCGACGCCCTCCCCGACACCGCCGTGCCGATCGCCGCCGGACCCGGATGGGACCCGACCCGACTCCCCCCGACCATCCCGCACGTCAACGACCTCACCGGCGCCATCGACATGATCAACGAACGGGGACAGGTCTGACGCGACCGCACCACTGCCCAGTGACCGACATCCCGACGGGTAAGGACCACCGCACCGCCGCGCCCGGCCGATCGCCCCTAGCCACGCACCTTCCCGGTCGCAAGGCTCAGCACACCTCGCAGGAGGTGTTCCCGACGGCGGCGACCAAGAGCCCACCGCCGGGTCGCTCGATCCCTGGTCCGGTCCCGGCACTTCCGGGACCGGACCAGGGGAGGCCAGCGTCGGCTCGATGACGTCACAGCGGATGACTCGGACGACGGTCGGCACATTGTCGTGGCGCTACTGACGGCTGCCGGTCGCCTCCGGGGCGGGGAGCGTGGCCGCGGGCAGCGGGGTGTTGCCCATGATCAGGTCCGCCGCCCGCTCCGCGATCGTCGTCGTCGGCGCGTAGGCGTTGGCGTTGGTCAATGACGGCATCACCGATGAGTCGACGACGCGCAGGCCCGCGATGCCGTGCACCCGCATGTCGAACGGGCTGACGACGGTGTCGTCGCCCCGGCCCATGCGTGCGTAGTGCAGGCCGGTCTGCGCCGCGCGCGACACCCAGTCGCCGACCGCGTCGGGGCCGTCGACCGCGGGCCCGGGTGTGGATCATGCGGTCGAACGGGCCGAAGCCCTCCTGGACGAAGTCGTTGAGGTCGTCGCGCACGGCGTGCCCCGCCTGCCGGGCGGCGTCGAGGAACGCGTCGAACAGCGGACCCCGCGCCGGGCCGCGCTCCAGGAACTGCGGGCCCGCGTGACCGCGGATGCCGTCCGGGTCGGCGGACAGGACGTGCTCGTGGCGTTGGAAGTAGGGCTGCAGGTGGGCGAAGTCCCAGCCCGGGTCGCCGGTCTCGGCCGCCCACTGGTCGTAGTCGGCGGGGTGGCCGCGCTGGTCCATCATTCCGTTGATCGTGCTGCAGCCGCCCAGGATCCTGCCCCGCGGCTGCCGGAGGCGGCGGCGCTGCATGAACGGCTCGGGCTCGGTGCTGTAACGCCAGTCGTAGCGCCGGTTGCCCACGAGGAAGGCCAGCCCGGCGGGCATCGTGACGAACGGGTCCCAGCGGTGCTCGGCATGCCCCGCTTCGAGCAGGAGCACACGCGTGCCCGGGTCCGCGGACAGGCGGTTCGCGAGCGCCGATACGGCCGACCCGCCGCCGACGATGACGTAGTCTTAGATGTCGGGGGCCATGAGTCCGTCCTCGCGGTGCGGTGGGGAGCGTCGGGGGAGACGACGAGGTCACGCGAACCCTGGACAGCGCGCGTGCCCGACGGAACGGTCGGCCGACCCGACGTCGGGGGACTTCGGACCTTCCCAGCCGTGCGCACAGCAGCAGCCGGTTCCCGCCAGCGGCACCTGCCGCATCACCGGCCCGTTCCTGCCGATGGTCTGAGCCTCTGAATCAGGCCGCGCCGACGCTGGTCATCGCAAGCATCTGAACCTCGTGCAAAGTTCACTGGACCCCGCTCATGAACGCCCCAGAGCCTTCTGGTTGGATAACCGCCACGCAGGCTGAGGACAGGTCGCGAGCCGACACAGACGTGTGTCCGACCGCGCTGAACCTCGGCTAACGCGCGCTCCCCATTCAACGAGTTACTGCTTGCCTGATATTGGCGGCCGAAAGCCGCGTGACAATTCGGAATGGGTCTTGCGATCCGGATTCTCGATGGATCGCACAGGGTCGATGAGCGACCAGAAAGGAGAACGAAACGCAATGGGCGGAGACGGTGGGACTGGCGGCGGCAACTAGCCAACGCAACGCATAGCTACGGCGAAAGAACCCGGCGGGATGAGAGCCTCCGGGTTCTCTTGCTGTCGCACGCATATCACTTCAATTGCCATCACTACGCCCACCGCAAACCGATTCCGTAGCTCTCCCGCGGCTGGCAGATAAGCCCCGTAAATGTGTGAGATATCTCAGCGTCAGCTATCGCCAGAAGACGTTTGCTGCCCGGCGAGGGCTGGTCAAGTCGCTCTAGCTCCGTTGCCTCTGAATAGAACCAGGCGGCGGCAGGCAGACAAGACTCGTCGAATCGGATGCGGATCGTCAAACCACTGAGTGGAAAGGTGCCCCCGTAACCAAGAGCACCGGCGGCAATTCCGTGATGATCTACGTTCACCTCCACCCAGTCGCGATCGTCGCTCTCGCTCGGCTCAACCGCGAACGATGCCTCCGACGCGAACTGCGCTTGATCGCCAATATTCAATGGCTTCGGAAAATAGAGCCTGGTGACGAGTGGTTCGCTGGGATGAGTTGGCGGCACGGGCTCCGCCCGGCAGCCCCACAATGCGCGGACCGGAACATATTCGCGGCTAAAGGCGCGTCCACCGGAGTACTGTGAGGCAGTGTAGTACTCAACCCCATCGGCCCGAGCAGTTACCACACGCTCCGTAATACGCCGCGTCATGGCGCGACCGGACATATAGGCCGTCGTCACGAGGCGTTCGACAAAAAAGGGCTGGGCGCCATCGGATGCCCGGCGAAGGACGGGGAGAGCAGAGCTACCCGCATCTGTATCCCGGCGACCGGCTTGCGGCCGGTATCGCTCCCAGGAATTCGGTGTTGTTAACGCGCCGAACTGCCTCTCAAGATGCTCCCCAAGCTTCCGCACGCCGCGAGTCCACGCCGACTCCATCGGCTGGGTCGTACTCGTCGTCACCCTGGGGAACACCTGTTCAAGAGCCCTGAGCTGACCCCACCGATCACCGAGTGTCGCAGCCCATTCAACCTCAATCTCAGGGTCTTGCAGCCGGAAAGCGGCCCGAAGTACGCGGCGTTCGCGCGAGTGCTCGCTCGGGCCCACAGACGGATGCTCCACGCCCGCTTTCACCAGGAGCTCAAGCGCGGCAGCCCGCTCGCTCGCCGTCCAGTCCGTGAGCCTCTCGGTTGGCTGCGTCAACGCTCTGAGCGCCGCGCCAGCGTCGCCGCTTGGCCAGGCGATGGCATGCTCAAGCAGCTCGCCAAGCTGCCCGCTGCGCTGGCCACCGATGTAGCGCAAGGCGTCCTCGATCGGAGATCGATCATGGCCACGCCGTCGCCCCGACGGCACCCCCTCGGTCAACACGCACCTCGCTGCCCCTTCACGCGAAGGAAAACGAAGCTACACGATCGAGTGACGACAAGGCGACGGCCGCCACGGTGGCGTGCAGGACGGCGTGCTGAGAAGAAGCAGCCCGCCACGGCCAAGGCATGGTTTTCGGTCGGATCCTCGACGCGCTGGGCGCGCCTGCTCTCCGGGACCAAGCGTACGCACTGGCAGTCGAATCGCGGCAAGCATCCGAGATGTGGTGAGGCCCTTCGGCGTAAAGCGCCTCGGACGGTGGAAGCGGCTCGGTGGTCAGACCGAGCCGCTCATGCCACACGCAATTCTTACAGTCGGGTTCTCACATCTGAAAAGGGTGTCCCGTATGGCACCCGGCAAGCCTACTTACTCCAGGGCGGGCACGGAAGTCCTGGCATGCTAACGGTCCAACCATATCGTGATCGCCTCGGTAATGCACATTCCAGCGGGAAGGAACGCCGGCGCGCGACGTCGTCTACACCACTCGTCGCCGGGAGCGTTGTCGTCGTTCCGGCCGACCTGATGCTGCCGACGCCCTCGTCATGCTTCGCCTCGGTCTCGGTTTCGTGACCGGCTTCGCCGTCGGAGCGACGGTCGAGTACGCCAATCCGGCTCCGAGAACGGCAGTTGGCCCGCGGTCGACGCGCGTTCGCCGCCCAGACGCGTGGGCTGCGCCAGCAACTGGTGGCCTCCTACAGGCTCCGCGATGAAGCGGCCGACGGTGGATGAACCTTCCCGGATCTCACGGCCTGCGACCCGCGATGAGGGCCAGCCACGAACGGGAGAGTCTCTTGAGGCGACGACGGAGTGCGGCTCCCGCTATTGGTTGGTGGTCCCGAGCAACCTGCCACCGGGTCACCAACGCTGAACGTGATCTCCTCGATCGGCGCGTTCGTGCTGGGCGCCTCCACGCTGCCGTTCATCTGGAACGTGGCAACTCGCTGGAGTGGGCCACCTCCTGCCCGCCGCCGCGGCACAACTTCACCGAGCGGTGACAGCCCGGCCGAGTGGGCCGAGCCGCACCCGGCGTGGCTGTTCCTCGGCGTCAAACACCGACGCGCAGGTGCCGGAGCTTCCCGAGCTCACGCAGGCCGTGGCGGAGCTCAGCGACTTGGCGAAAGCGCTCGCGGAGGAGCGGCACCGACGTCTACGTCTGCGGACCACTGGTGATGGTCGACGCCGCCGCCGAGGCCGCGCGGGACGGCGGCGTCAAGGACGAGCACACCATCCTCGAACGCGATCTGCCGACCGGCATCTGACGGCCGGGGTGCTGAAGGGCCCGGGGTTTGGGGACCTTCGGTTGCTGACCGACCGCGGGTCGTGCCGGACGCTCGATTGAGGCCGGTCGAGCGTCCGGCGCGCCGACGAGGAGGTCGGATGACCACGGTCCACCGTGCGCACGAGCGGTTTGTCGGCTCCGGCGGCGCCCCGGAGGGCGTTCCGCGGAACATCGCCGAGTCCTGGCGACGATGCCGCGCCGCGGGTCTGGACGCCGACCGGACCACGGCCCCGATCCAGCTGAGCGACGACACCCTGCGCGACCATCGGGGGGCCCACCCGCTCGCGCCGGTGATCCCGGTCGTGCGGTCGCTCCTCGGGCCGCTCACCACCGGGACCCGGCATCTGATCGCCGTCGGCGACCGGGACGGCATGCTGCTGTGGGTCGACGGACAACCGCAGGCGCGCCGCAACGCCGAGCGGATCAACTTCGTCGAGGGCGCATCGTGGGACGAGCGGCACGCCGGGACCAACGCCCCCGGCACCGCCCTTGCCACCGGTGTCCCCGCGCAGGTCGTCGCGGCCGAGCACTTCAGCCGGATCGTCCATCCGTGGACGTGCTCGGCGGCGCCGGTGCACGACCCGGTCTCGGGCGACCTGCTCGGCGTCATCGACATCACCGGCGACGACGACCTCGCCACACCCGCCTGCCTGGCGTTGGTCCACGCCACGGCACGCGCGGCCGAAGGCGAGATCGCCCGCCGTCAGCTGACCCGCGCCCGGACCGCCGACCGACCGGTCGGCGGCGCCGAGAACCGGCTGGAGGTGATGGGCCGCTCGGAAGGGATCCTCACCCTCGACGGCAGGCGGCACACGCTGTCCCGGCGGCACAGCGAGATCCTCACCCTCCTCGTCGAACGCCCGGAAGGCCGCGCAGGCGAGCAGCTCGGCCTCGACCTCTACGGGGACGACGCGAACCCCGTCACCTTGCGCGCGGAGATGGTGCGGCTGCGTCGGCTGCTCGGGCCGGAGCTGCTCGGCTCGCGGCCCTACCGGCTCCAGATGCCGATCGGCGCGGACGTCACCGACATCGACCGCTTCCTCGAGCGCTCGGCCGTGCCCGCCGCGCTGCGGCACTACCGCGGCCCGCTCCTGCCGCACTCCACGGCGCCCGGGATCGAGCGCCTCCGCTGGTCGATCGAACAGGACGTCCGCGCCGCGGTACTGACGACGACCGACCCGCGCCACCTCGTGTGGTGGACGAGCACGACCTGGGGCCGCGACGACCTCGAGGCCTGGGAACGCCTGACCATGGCCGCTCCGGCGGGCGCGACCCGCGAGCGAGCCAGGTCGCACGCGCGCCGCCTCGCCGCCGACTACGGCCTGCCCGCGGCGGCGGCCCTGGCGTCCGGGTCGCAACCCCGTCGCAACCTCGCCCGGCCCACCCTGGTCGGAACCGGCGCCACCCAGGTGCCTTCCCCTCCGAGGTGCCGCTGATGCTGCTGACGAACCCCGCGCAGGACGCCTCCGCTCGGCACGTCGGACGGCCGACCGGCCTGCCGGGTGGGCCTGTGCCCAGAGGGGCGGTGGCGGCCCGGCCGCCCGCCCGTGTCGTCATCGTCGACGACCACGTCCTCCTGCGGCAGGGACTGCATGCCCTCCTGCGGACCGAGCCGTCGGTCGTCGTCCTCGGCGAAGCGGGCACGACGGCGGACGCGCTCACCGCGGTGGCCCGCAGCCGACCCGATGTCGTCATCCTCGACGTCCGGCTCGTCAACGGCGTCCTGCGGGGCGTCGAGCTCTGTCGGCGGCTGACGACGGCCCACCCCGCGACGCGCGTGGTCGTGCTGACCACCGAGTTGACCGAGTCGGTCCTGCTCAGCGCCCTGCGTGCGGGCGCGAGCGGCGTCCTGCTCAAGGACAACGACTTCGCCGCGCTGGTCCGGGCGATCCAGGACGTCCGGGCTGGCCGCAACGCATTGGACAGCCGCACCGCCGCGCTCGCGGCCCGGCTGGTCCGCCGCAGCGGCAGCGCCGATGTGCCGCGGCTCACCGACCGCGAGGCCGACATCTTGGTCCTCCTGGCGCGCGGCCTCTCCAACCGCACGATCAGCGGGCGGCTGTTCATCAGCGAGACCACCGTCAAGTTCCACGTGGCCAACGTGCTGCGCAAGATGGCGGCGGCCACCCGCGGCGAGGCCGTCTTCCGGGCGGGCGAGCTCGGGCTGATCTGATCGTCGGGCGTCGGCGGCCGCGTACGGGAGGACGGGCGCGCTCTCCGACGCGTTCGCCCAGACCACGGCCGGGGGCGCGACCGCGGCCGAGGCCGTGGCGGACGGCCTTCGGCACAGCCTGGCCATCGTCGTCCCGGTCTCGCTGCTGATCACCGCCATCGGGCTCTTCCTCGCGTCGAGGACGGTGGTCGACGACAACGTCCGCATGAAGACAGGGTGACCTCGCACAGTCTGTGGTGTCGTCGCACAAGGTCGACCGTGTGCGAGGACGCCGGAAGGTGTGCGAAGTCGCCCTAGCCGCGTGGGTCGGGCCGTAGGCGTCGGGCGTGACACGAACATCGAGGGGCCCTTCACGTGGCGGGCACGGGCCCGGAGTCGGCGGCCCGCGCCTGTCGATCCGCTCGGGCTGTGGCTCATGCGCTGGGCCCGCGCGCTGACGGGGGGCTGACGATCGGCTGACGCTCCCGGCCCACGCCTGGATGCGGGGTTTCGCCACGTCCGGCCGTACCCTGCGGCGTGTGCCGAAGGACGAACCGAGCTGGCTGCCGATCAGCTGCGCGATCTGCGGGCACCGCTGGTTTGGCATCGAAAGGGCGCACTGCACGGCGTGTCACCGGACCTTCGCCGCCGTCGACCTTTTCGACCGCCACCGCGCCGACGAGCGGTGCGCGAACCCGGCGAGGCTCGGCATGGTCAAGCATCCGAAGTCAGGTGTGTGGGAGCCGCGCACGTCCGCGGCGAAGGGGCGGCGTCCCGCAGGCTAGAACCGACCCGCCTCCCGCTCGACAACGTGCCGCTCGCCCGCACAATGACACGGAGCGGCCGCTGACCGCCCCGACCCGTCCGATGCTGGAGGCGACGCAATGACGCGAGCGACCCCCGATCCCACCCGGTGGTTGACGGACCTGATGTCCACCGAGCACGTGCTGTGGCCGAGCCTGGACGCCGTCGCGGAGACGACGAAGGCGATGGCCGCCGCGACCGCGCCGTGGACGAAGGCGGTCGCCGACCTCACCAAGCTCCAGCTGGACACCCTCAAGCAGCTCACCGCGCCCTGGCTGGCCATGGTGCCGGGCGCCGCGGGGGCGGAGCCGGTCGCCGACCGCCGGTTCGCGGGCGAGGCGTGGACCGAGGACCCGCGCTACGAGGCCGTCGCCCGCGCCTACCTCGCCCAGACCGACCTGATGCGCAAGGCGTTGGACGCCGCGCCCCTCGACGAGCGCAGCAAGGCGCAGTGGGGGTTCGCGCTGGGCCAGGTGATGGACGCGCTCAGCCCCGCCAACACCCTGGCCACCAACCCGGAGGCGATGCAGCTGGCCCTGGAGTCCGGCGGCGCCAGCCTCGTCGAGGGCCTGCGGCTGTTCACCCAGGACCTGGCCAAGGGCCGCATCGCGATGACCGACGAGTCGGCGTTCGAGGTGGGCCGCAACGTCGGCACCACGCCGGGCACCGTGATCCTGCAGAACGACCTGATCCAGCTGATCCAGTACACGCCGACGACGGCCAAGGTCTACAAGCGCCCGCTGGTGATCATCCCCCCGTGCATCAACAAGTACTACATCCTCGACCTGCAGCCCGCGAACTCCTTCGTGGCGCACGCGGTCGCGGAAGGCCACCAGGTGTTCCTGGTGTCCTGGCGCAACGCAGGCGCCGACCAGGGCACGCTCACGTGGGACGACTACCTGCAGGACGGCGTGCTCACCGCGCTCGACGCCGCGCTGGCGATCACCAAGGCGGACAAGGCGAACACGCTCGGGTTCTGCGTCGGCGGCACGCTGCTGGCCGGCGCGCTGGCGGTGCGCGCCGCCCGGGGCGAGAACCCGGCGGCCAGCATGACCCTGCTGACCGCGTTGCTGGACTACAGCGACACCGGCGACATCGGGCTGCTCGTCACCCCCGAGGGTGTGGCCGCCCGGGAGCTGGCCCTCGGCAAGGGTGGGCTGCTCAAGGGCAGCGAGCTGGCGCAGGTGTTCGCGGCGCTGCGCTCGAACGACCTGATCTGGCCCTACGTGGTCAACGGCTACCTGAAGGGCCAGGCGCCGCCCGCGTTCGACCTCCTGTACTGGAACAGCGACGGCACCAACCTGCCCGGCCCGATGTTCTGCTGGTACCTGCGCAACACGTACCTGGAGAACAAGCTGCGTGAGCCCGGCGCCACCACCCAGCTCGGCGAGCAGGTGGACCTCGGCACGATCGACGTCCCCACGTTCATCTACGCCTCCAAAGAGGACCACATCGTCCCCTGGAAGACCGCCTACGCCAGCACCCAGTTCCTGTCCGGCGACCTCGTCTTCGTCCTGGGCGCGAGCGGGCACATCGCAGGCGTGATCAACCCGCCCGCCAAGAACAAGCGCAACTACTGGGTCGGCAGCGGCTCGGAAGGGCGGTTCGACGCCGACCCGGACCGCTGGTTCGAGGCCGCGGAGAAGATCCCCGGCAGCTGGTGGCCGGAGTGGTACTCCTGGCTCGCCCCGCTCGCGGGCACCAAGGTCAACGCCCGCAAGACGCCCGGCAACGCCGAGTTCACGGCCATCGAGCCCGCACCAGGGAGCTACGTCAAGGCCAAGGCGGAGTAGGCCGCGGCCGCTCGACCATGGCCTCGTGGCGTTCGGGCAGCGTCTCGTCGTCGCGGACGCAGCGGACGCGTGACCCAGCCAGATCGCCACCGCGCCTGCGGACGTCGCTTCGTCGAGCACCGGGCTCCCGACGAGGGCTTCGTGTGGCTACAATTATAGCCATGGAAACCACCTCGTTGGCTGACGCCAAGAACCGGCTCAGCGAGCTGGTCAGTGCGGTGCAGGGCACTTGGGAGCGGGTGACGATCACCAAGAACGGCAAGCCGGTAGCGGTATTGATGTCGGTCGAAGACCTGGAGAGTCTGGTCGAGACCCTGGAGGTCCTGTCGGATCCGGAGGCGATGGCAGCCATCGCGGAGGACAGGTCCGGCACCGGTGAGCTGACCACCGGTCAGGAGCTGGCGGCGATCATGGCGAAGAGGTTGGGCCGCGGCGCGGCGTGAAGTACCAGCTGCGACTTTCTCGGGCGGCGCGGAGGGCGTTGGCGGAGACGTTGCCCGAGAGCGTGGCCGCCGCGGTGTGGCAGTTCGTCAGTGGCCCGTTGCTCGACAATCCGCATCGGGTCGGCAACCGCCTCCGGTTCGAGCTGGAGGGATACCACTCGGCCCGGCGTGGGCAGTACCGCGTCATCTACCGGATCGACGAGCGCGAGGTGATCGTCGACGTGATCAAGATTTCGCACCGCACCGACGCCTACGGGTAGTGGCGGCCTCACTCAGAACGGCGCGGGGTCGGTGAGGTCCTCGGGTGGGGCGTGGCCGTCGAACAGGGAGCGGGGCGGCCCCGTCGTCGGTGACGTGCACGTCCGGTCGACGGCGGCCCGTTCCAGCGCGGCGGCGACGGCGGCCAGGTCGGGTTCGGGTCGGTAGTCGAAAGGCTCGCTGGAGTAGCGGTGCCCGGTCGGAGTGGTCCAGGTCAGCCGCCCGCCCACGTGCTGGGTGACGCTCCAGCCGGGGGCGTCCTTCATCCGGTGGTGACACAGGCACGCGTGATAGAGGTTGCGCTGGCTGGTGGTGCCGCCCTCGGCGTGGAACGCCACGGTGTGGTCCAGTTGGGAGTCCAGGGCGCGGCGGCGGCAGATCGGCACGCGGCAGTGTTGGTCGCGGGCGCGCAGGTAGTCGGCCAGGGCGGCGGGCGGGCGGTAGGTGCTGCGCCCGTAGTCCAGCAGCGCCCCGGACAGGGGGTCGGTGACCAGTCGCTTCCATACGGCGTCGCCTGCGATCTGACGGGCCACCGCCGGGGGTAGTGGTCCGTAGCCGGTGAGCTCGACCGGGCTGTCGTCCGCCCCGGTCAGCGTGGAGATCGGCATCACCAGATGCACCAACGGCTTGTGTGGGGCGACCGGGGCGGGGAGATCCTGGTGCTCGAACGGCGCCTCCGCGGCTGCCGCGGCGTCGCCGTTCCCGTCGGCATCGGCGATGTCGGCGGCCGCGGCAATGTCGGCGGCGGCGATGTCGGCGGTGTCGTCCGCTGCAGCCGTGTCGGCGGTGTTGGCGTCGGCCGTGTTGACGGCGGCGTCGGTGTCGGGGCGGAGCCGCAGGTTGCCGGTGAGCAACGCGACCAGCAGATCGGCCCGCCGGGCGTCCATGTTGCGCGGATCGTGGGTGGGGAGGCCGCGGGCGAGCGCGGTCAGCCAGCCGTAGCAGGTCAACGCATCCGGCGCGGACAACAACGCCCACAGCGACGCCATCCCGTCCCGCTCCGCGTTGAGCGCGACCCGCCGCTGCCGATAGGCCCGCCGGTGCCTCGCGTTCGCCCCTTCCGGGTCGACGGCGATGATCGCCCGCTCCAGCGCCGCCCGCAGCTGCGCCACCGTTTGCTGCGGCGCCTTCGGCAGCACCCGGTCCTGCACCACCTGCGCGGCGGTGTCGGACAGGCACAGGGTGGCGTCGTGGATCGCGTTCACCTTCGCCACATCCAGCAGGCCCGCGTCCCACGCGGACAGGGTGGCGGGCAGCACGTGGGCCAGCCGCAACGCCTTCTCGATGCGCGCCGACGCGGTGCCGCGGGACAGCGTCAAGGCCAACCCGATCTCGTCCGGCGCCCACACCGACACCGCCCCGACCGTGGCCCGATCCACCGCGTCCGCGCGGTCCGGGGGACGGCGCCGCGCGAACTCGGCCAACATCCGGGCTTGGCGCGCCGACGCCCACGCCGCCACATGCTCGTAGGCCCGCACCGCCTCCACCACCTCGGCGTCCGAGAGCTCGGTCGGGTTGAGGGTGGCCGACTGCAACTCCAGGGCCGCGTACCCGTCCGGGCGGGCCGAGGAGTCGGGGCGGTTCCAGGGTTCGGGCATCGGCTCGGGCGCGGTGTTGCCCACCGGCGCGCCGTCGTCGATGTCAAACATGAGTTCGATTGTAGCACGCTCATCAGTCGATTGATGACCGGACACCGACCTCACTCGCCTGGATGACAACTCCAAGGCGTGACCCGGCGCGCACCGCTCGGATCACCGGGCAACCCGTCAAACGCTCGCTACTCGCCTGCGACCACTGACCCCGGAACAGCTCACCTAGCACCAGCCCGAGCCCCTGCGCGGCGAGCACGGCCAGCGGCAAGCCGGGCTCAGTTGCGCGCCGTGCCCCCCTGCGGCGACGCCGGGAGCGGCGACAGCGGCAGCTCGGCGCGGACGGTCGTCGCCGACCGGCAGCCCGGCCCGACCGGCGAGGTCGACGAGCCCTCGCGCAGCGGACGGCTGCCGGTGCTCGCCGTCCTGTCCTCCATCACGGGTTGGAACCCTCCCGGTGCTGCCCGACGACGACCTCCGCGTACCGGACGACGCGTTCGCCGCTGCGGTAGCCGGGCCGCAGGACCCGCACGACGCGGCCGGACGCGCCGGGGTCGGCCGCGGGCTCCACCCGCACCGCCCGCGCGGAACGGCGGTCGAACACCTCCCCCGGCTCCGGCTCGAACGCCTCGACGCCGACGCGGGAGAGCACCAGCCGGAGGTCGTCCGCGACGCCGAGGAGGGCGTCCGCGACGTCCGTGGGCTCGGCGGTCGGGCGGTCCGCCCAGCTCCGGGCGGTGCGCGCGCAGGCGTCGACGGTGAGGAGCAGGTCCCGGATCAACGGGTCGTCGGCGCGCGAGCGGGCCTCGTCCGCGAGGTCCTCGTTGCGGCGGTGCACCCGGTCGAGCTGCTCGCGCAGCAGGGCGACCGCGTCGGCGAGCACCGCGACGGCCCGCGGCTCGGCCTCGTCGCGCGGCTGGGCCTCGGCGGGCGGATCCTGGGTGGCGGCGGCGGGAGCGGCCGGGGGCGGGTCGCTCGGGGCGGTGGTCACGGCAGCACCTCCAGCAGCAGCGGCACCACAAGATAGACGAGCACGACGACGGCGCAGGCGCCGACGAGCACCGACAGCACCAGCAGCCCGATGACGACCCGGCGACCGACCACGACCGAACGGGGCAGCCTGCTCACGCCGATCTCCGGTCGCCGTCGAGGAGCCAACGCAGCGGGTCGGAGGGGGCGTCGTTGCGCACGAGGAGCTTCGTCCGCCCGCTCGCCCGCTCGTGCGCGCCGAACGCGTCCAGCGCGCTGACGGCGAAGTAGGAGACCCGCGCGTAGTCCGTGGCGAGCTGGCGCACGAGCCCGCCTTCCCCCGCGTCGGCGTCGAGCCACTGCCGCACGGCGGCCGACCGCGCGGCCCGCGACGGTTCGCCGTCCTCCTCGGCCAGGCCTGCGTGGTCGTAGGGGTGGCGCACCGGGCCACCGTCGGCGAGCACGTCGCACTTGGTCAGCACCACCGCGACCGGGAGGGCGATGCGCCCTCCTGCCGTCGCCGTGCCGTGCTCGCGCAGCCCGGCCGTGAACCGCCCCGCGACGTCACCGGGGTCCTCGGTCGAGTGGGCGGGCAGCGCGACGCCGTCGTCCTCCATCCGCTTGCGCACCGGGACGAGCGCGAACGGGTCGACGACGAGCAGCACCCCCGCGGCGGCCCCGAGGAACCGCAGGCCGGACACCCGGTCGCCGCTGCGGTACCGCTCCCCCGCCGGGTCGTACAGGTACACCAGCCTGCGCTGCTCGCCCCTGCCGAGGAAGAAGGTGGCCGCGCGCAGCGGCGCCGTCGGCAGCGTGGCAGGCACCGAGGTGATGTCCCTCAGCTGCTCCTCGACGGTCTCGAACGTCTCCGTCGTGTGCTCGTCGGCGAGCTCGAGGCCGACCTTCTCGGCCTGTGCGCGCAGGTCCGCGATGGCCGCCATCGTGTGCACGGTCTTGCCCGCGGCGGGCCCGGCGACGACCGGGATGTGCCGGGTCGGCACCGTCAGGCCGTCGATCGGGAGGACGCCCTGGCAGGAGTCGTGCCCGCAGTGGGCGCGCAGCTTCGACCGGCCCCTGACCAGCACGGTCGGCAGCAGCGTTCCGCACCGGCAGGTGCGGGCCAGCACTCCGAGCGGGCCGGGCACGAGCCGACGGTGCAGCGCCTGGCACTTCGGGCACTCGTACACCGGCACGCCGACCCGCCGCTGGCAACTCGGGCACTCGACGGTGATGCCGCGCAGCCGCAGCAGGCCCAGCTCCACCCCGCGCAGCACGCCGCACACCAGCAGCGTCCCGCCGACGACGACGCCGAGGAGCAGCGCGAACGTGGCCGTCGTGACCGCGAGGAAGACCCCCGCCACGACCCCGCCGATCCCCAGCCCCACCAGGCCCCCCAGCAGCGCCCCGGTGGTGACGATCTTGGCGACGACGCCGGGGCCGATGTCCAGGTCGTCGGGCCAGTGCCAGAGCTCCAGCAGCATCTCCAGCACCGAGCGGGCCTTCGGGTCGTGGCGGCGGACCATCCGGTCGCGGGCCTGGGCGGCCCCGCTCGTCGCGGCGCGGGCGTAGTCGCGCCACGCCGGGCCGAAGTAGTAGCTGCGGTAGCCGGGGTCGCGGCCCGGCGGGAGCTCGTCGGGCGGCGCCACGTGCAGGTGCCCCCGCTCGTCGTCGCGCAGCGCGGAGAGCCACGCGCGGCAGACGCACCAGACGACGAACGCCACGGTGAACCCGCCGGTCACGGCGAGGCCGAGGACGGCGGCCACCCCGGTGACCGCCAGCAGCAGCGCCACCGCAGCGGCGGCGAGGACCAGCCCGACCGCCAGCGCGAGGGCGGCGAGCACCACGATGAGGACGGCCTGCATCAGCCGCCTCGACCGAACCGGCGGAACCGGTCGAGCAGCTCCGGCGCCGCGGGGGCGATCCGCTTCTCCCGGTAGTCCTTCCACCAGGCGGTCCAGCTCGCGGCGGTGCCGGGCCGCAGCCCGGCAGGCACGCTGCCGCGTTCCTCGAGCCGGACCCCGATCTCGTCGAGGACCCTCTTGCGGCGCCGCGCGAGCGCCTCCGCGCAGGGGCCGTCGAGCAGCTCGGCCGCGGCGGGACGCAGCCGCGACACGTCGGCCACGGCAGTCAGCAGCGCGACGATCCCGGCGGGTTCCTCGGCGCCCAGCGCGCGGACGAGCCGCTCCGTGTAGGCGGGGAGCAGGTCGGGGGTGCCTGCCCCGAGGCCGTCGTCGAGCGCGCTGGCGTGCGCGACGACCATGTCGCCGACGAACAGCCAGTGCACGAGGGCCCTGGCCAGTGGCGCCGCCAATCTCGGGTCGGCCCAGCAGCCGACCCTGGTGGCCTGCCGGATGCGCTCGCGGGCGTCGGGGTCGCGCACCCCGTGGGCGCGGAACCAGGCCGCGGTCAGCACCGCGTCGACGTTCACGCGCACGGACGGGGGCAGGTCGGCGCCGAGCGTGTCCAGTCGCGCGGCGAGCCGTTCGAGGTCGGGGTCGGTGAGGTCGTGGGTGGCGTCGAGCACGAGCCGCTCGGCGAGCGTCGTCGTCAAGGAGCTCTCGGTGACGACGGCGCGGTCGAGCCTGGTGAGCAGCCGCAGCCCGTCGACGGCCGAGGGCGGCCCGTCCCACGCGAGCGGCAGGAGCCGGTCGAGGTCGGCGGCGTCGGCGGTGGCCGCGACCACCAGCTCGACCGGGTCGCGTTCGCCCGCCGCGGCGAGGCGAAGGCCCGCGGCCAACGCCACCCGCCCCCCGGGGTACGCCCCGGCCGCGAGCCAGCGCGCCGCCGGGACCGACATGCCCTCCGCGACCGCCGCGACGAGCTCCCCGTCGACGTCGCTGTCGAGCCGGTCCTCCAGCTGGCCCGCCATGATCCTGCCGAGCCGCGCCGCGAACGACAGCGCGCGGAACGGCTCGACGGCACCGTCCGGGTCCAGGGCCAACGGGAGCAGCACGAGATCGGCGATGGTCGCCAGGTCGGCGTCGGCGGGGTCGATCCGGAGCCGGTCCAGCGTGCGCAGCGCGCGCAGCGCGGTGGCGGGCTCTGGCTCGGCGCTGACGGCGGCGACGGCCCACGCCGCGGTCGCGTCGCCCGAGCCCGGCTCGGCGGGCGGCAGCCAGAGCTCGTCGGAGCCTGCGCCCGCGGCCAGGCGGGCGAGCGCCGCGCGCAGGTAGGCGGCGTCGACGACGGGCCGGTGGCCGGGGATGTCCGCGAGGACGCGCGACCAGCGCTCGAGGTCGTCGAGCCGGGTGGCGCCCGCGGCGATGCCCTCCTCGACCCGCGCCCAGGCGGTAGGCCCGAGCCCTTCCGGATGGCGGGCGGCGAGGAACTCCAGCCCGTCGAGGGGGTCGACGTCGGCCGGGGCACCCCCGTCGACCAGCGGCACGGCCGCGGCGAAGGCGTCCAGCTCGTCGGGCTCGACCGGCGGCCGGACCCGCGCCGCGATGCCGCGCAGCCCCGCGGCGGAGCCCGCCCGCCACCGCCCGCGGACCAGCTGCTCGTACGCCGACGGCCGCCCTGGCGGGTCCCGGTCGAGGCGCAGCACGAGCCGGTCGCGGACGGCGTGCGGGCCGAGCGCGACGTCCGGGGTGGTGCCGACGACGAGCAGGTCGACGTCCGCGGGCGTGGCCGTGAACGTCGTGAACGACACCCGCCGGGCCAGATGCGCGGGCAGCGACGCCGTCACGGCCAGCAGCGCCGCGGCGACCTCGGCCGCGGGATCGGCGCCGTCCGCGACGACGACGACCTGCCGCAGTCGCCCGGCCAGCCCGTCCCGCACCGCGGCGAGCAGGGCGGAGAAGGCCGCGGGATGCCGGTCCAGCCACGCCCCGACGACGTCCGCCGCGCCTTCGGGCGCCGCCCCGACGGCCGCGGCGAGCGACGGGACGGGCGGGAGCGTCGTGCCGCCCCCGTCCGGCAGCGGGCCGCGCACCCAGAACGGCGCCTCCCACGCGGCGGCCGGGACGACGCCCTCCAGGTCGAGGCCCGGCCGGTCGGCCAGCAGCAGGTGGGCGACGTAGTTGCCCTGGCGCCCGCTGAAGTCCTCGCCGACGTAGTAGCTGCGGAACAGCACCGCGACCTCGCCGAAGTCGCGGAAGCCCAGCGCCACCGGCAGCGCGGCGGGCGAGGCCACGGCGGGGGCCGACGGCGGCGGGCGGTACGCGGCGGGCGGCAGCCCCATGTCCTCGTGCCGGGCCGGGATCCCCGGCGTCGCGGCCGCCACCTGGAAGCCCTGGATGCCGTCGCGGCCGCGGCGACAGGACGTGTAGTGCAGCTGGCGGATCATCGGCGGCCGCTCCGCGTGCGGACGAGCCCGAAGCGGGACAGCAGCCACAGCATCGGGTCCTCCACGCGCAGCGGGTGGATGCCCTGCGGCGCGAGCTCGTCGGGGCTCGCGGGCGGGAACCCGAGCGCGGTGAGGCCGAAGAACCGGTGGTCGGCGAACGCGTTGCGGACCGTGTTGACCAGCGCGGCCCCGTCGGTCCACCCGTGCAGCACGGCGCGCACCTCGTCGTGCACCTGCCGCCCGTCGGGCTCGTCGTAGACGCCGTCGTGCGGGCCCGGCCGCCCCAGCGCGGTGGCCGACGGCAGCTGCCCGGTCAGCGCGTCGGTCTTCGGGACGACGACGGCGAGCGGGGTGCTGATGCGGGCGGCGGCGTCCTGACCGCGGTCGCGGCGCAGCACCTCGGCGACGCCCTGGAGCATGCCGACCTGGTCCTGGGCCCGGTCCGGCAGGCTGCCCATGCCGGAAAGCTCCGCGCGCACGCTGCGCACCTGCAGGGGGTCGAAGAAGAAGATGATGCCGTCGGCCGCGCCGAGGTAGCGGGCGAGCCGTTCGCGGCGGTCGGCGTCGAAGATGTCCTCGCCCGCGGTGTCGTAGAAGACCACCATGCCCGCGGTGAGCGTGTCGCGCCCGGAGAGCCTGCCGCGGCCGGGGAAGCGCAGCGTGAACATCAGCGGCTCGAGCACGTGCTGGGCGCGCAGCGAGTCGGTGCGGCGCAGGGTGCGGTGCTCCGCGTAGAGGAAGTGGCGGAACACCTCGTCGTAGCGGGCGCGGGACGCGTCGCCGACCAGGTCGACCGACATCCCGTCGAACGCCGCCCCCACGCGGTTGCGCAGCTCGTTGACCAGCACGCCGACGTAGGTGCTCTTGCCCGACTCCGACGACCCGACGACGGCGATGATCCGGCCCGGCGTGGTGATGTAGTCGTGCTCGAGGCGCCTGCCGCAGCCCTCGACCGGGCAGTAGCGCGCCTTCGTCGGCTCCCGCCCGTGCGGGCAGCGCTCCCGCACCGGGAACCGCTCGGCCTCCTGGCCGCAGGCGTCGGGGCAGCGCTGGTGCAGCGCGTCGGGCGCGGACGGCGTCCAGCACCAGGGGCAGCGCACCGCCCGCCGCCTCGTTCCCAGTACTTTCTTGGGCCACCACACGGTCACCACCAGCGCCTCCGGTCGACGCGCAGCTGGTCGGGGTCCGCGCAGCGCAGCTCCACCGGCTCGGCCGGGTCCACCGCGAAGGCCCGCAGGTGCAGCGGGCGGCCCCGGGGCAGCCCGAACTCGGCGCTCATCCGGTCGGCGGCGTCGTCGGGGCGGACGGTCACGAGCGGGTCCCCCTCGCCGGGACGCAGCGGCGGGTAGGAGACCCTGGCCCGCACCTCGACCGGCGGCAGCGGCGCGGAACCGGTGACGACGATCCGACGGCGGTCGCGGCCCGCGGGCAGGATCGCGTAGGACACCGTCGCGGGAGCGGTGAGCCGGGTCTGCACGAGCGGACCGAGGACCTCCCGCTCGCCGTCGTGGGCCGTCAGCGCGACCGCGAACCAGAGGTCGGCGCCGGGCGGGGCGGGAAGGCGGCAGCCGGAGCGCTCGAACACCGCGCGGGAGAGCACCGTCGCGGTGGCGTCCGCGTCGTCCGACCCGTCGACCGGGGCGCCTTCGCGCACCAGCACCCTGGCCTCGCCCGC
The DNA here is from genome assembly GCA_963750095.1 of uncultured Actinomycetota bacterium. Taxonomy (GTDB): domain Bacteria; phylum Actinomycetota; class Actinomycetes; order Mycobacteriales; family Pseudonocardiaceae; genus Pseudonocardia. The sequence goes on from CAVVPJ010000007.1 coordinate 105,437, forward strand.
CCGGTCGGGCCACTCCCACGACAGGCGGGCGTGGTTGCCCTGCAGCACGGCACGCAGCGCGCTGACGGGGGGCAGCCGCAGGTCCTGCTCGACCGCCGTGCCGACGGCCGCGAGGTCGCCCGCGACCGTCAACGGCACCACCCAGCGGCGGCGGCCGTCGGCGGGCAGCGCGATCCGCAGCCCGGCCGGGTCGCGCCCGAGCACGCGGACGGCGGCGCCGACCTCGGCGTCGGCGCGCAGGATCGTGCCTGCGGCGGGCGGGGCCCGGTACTCCAGCCGCAGCACGACGCTGCCGTGCGGGGGCGCCGTCCAGCCCGCGACGCTTGTGCCGCCGTCGTCCTCGGTGACCCACAGGTCGTCGACGCCGACCGGGAGGGCCTGCGGGAACGCGGCCGCGACGACGGCCGGGGCGAAGGCGCGGACGCCCTCGACGTCGTAGGCGGCCTCCACGGTGTAGGTGTAGTGCGTCCCGGAGCGGGCCGTCGGGTCGAACGCGGTGGCGGTCGCGGCGGGCAGCTCGACCCGCCCAGCAGGGTCGGCAGGGTCGGAGCGGGTCAGCCGCGCCCCGACCGCGCCCGCGGGCAGCCGCCACCGCAGGCGGACCTCGCCGTCGCCCGGCTCGGCGACCAGGTCGGTCGCCGGGCGCAGCACGACCAGCGGCGCCGTCGCCGCTGGCCGGGTGGACGTGGCGCCCTCACGGACCGTCGTGACCTCGTAGACGACGGGGGTGCCCGCGGGCGGGTCGGGGTCGACGACGGTGGTGTCCGAGGTCGTGCCCACCGCGGTGCGGCCCGCGTGCGGACCGGCGTCCACGCGGCGCTCGACCCGGTAGGCGGGGTCGCCCGCCCGCACCGGCGCCGTCTCCCAGACGACCACCACCCGGTCGCCTTCCGCGTGGGCCTTCGCCGACGGCGGCGCGGGCGGCTTGCAGCGGCGCAGGCCCGCCTCGGCCTCCGGCTCGCGGGCCAGGCGCAGCACGGCGAGGTAGCGGGCCGCCGCCGCCTCGGGGTCGTCCGCCTCCCCGGCCGCGGCCGCGGCGAGGTCGGCGTCGACCCGGGCGAGGTCGGCCTCCAGCCGCAGGCGCAGATCGGCCAGCTCGGCCGGGAGGCTCTGCTGCGCGCAGAGCAGGTCGTAGGCCGTGCGGAGGTCGCGGGCCGCCCTGGCGTGCTCGATCTCCTCCCGCCACCGCGCGTCCGCTGCGCCGACGGGCCGGGCGCGGCACAGCAGCGCGTAGGCGAGGTCGTCGCCGCGCGGGAGGCCGAGCCGCGCGGCCCGGCGCCGGACGTCCGCCTGCGCCAGCCTGGCCGCCAACGGTTCGGCGCCCTGGTCCGCGACGTCGGTCAGCTCGTCGACCAGCTCACGGCGCAGCGCGTCGGCGAGGGTGCCCGCAGCGACCAGCCGGGCCACCTCGGCGAGCACGGTCTCCTCCGCCGTGAGGGTCCCGCCGCTGGCGGTCCGGTCGAGCGTGGCGCGCACCCGTCGCACGTCGGCGTCCGTCGGCGACGGCGGGAGCCCGTGCGACGCGAGGTAGTCGGCCAGGTCGGAACGGCCAAGCGTCCGCAGCGCGAGCCGGGTCTCCGACCAGCGCGGCGGCACCGGCGGCACGGCGAGCGGAACCGGGTCCCGCACCGCGATGCCCGCCGCGGCGAGCGCCTCGTCGACCTCGCGGCGGACGAAGCGGGTCCGCGCCCGCGCGGCGTGCTCCTCCAGCTCGACGGAGCGCAGCGCGGGCATGCCGCGCATGGCGTCGCTGACCTGCCTGGCGAACGCGCGGTAGTCCGCGCGGACCTGGTCGCGATGCCCGGCCCGGCGCGCCGTCTCGCGCATCGTGGCGGCGAGCTCGGCGAAACCGGGCCGCAGCGACGACGCCACGCCCGCGTGCACGCCCGCGAGCGAGCTGCGCTTCAGGTGGGCGTCGACGCCGCGGACGGCCTGCTCGACGACGGCGTCGTCCCGCACGTCCAGGGGAAGCTGGAAGAAGCGGAACAGGTTGCGGTGGACGTCCCACCCCTCCCGGACCGGGACGAAGACCTCGGCCGCGAAGCGCCGGGTGTCGAGCTGCCATTCGGCCAACGGGGCCCCGCCCTGTCGATCAGAACCGGGCGAGCGCGGGGAGCGGGCGGAGGCGCTCCTCCTCGGGCATCGCCCCGCGGATCTCGTACGTCAGGGTGAGCTCCTGGCCGGACGGGGCGGTCGCGACGATCGTCAGCACGCCGTCCGGGCCCAGGGTGTGCGCGACGTCGACCGGCTCGCCTGCGGGCTTGCCGGGCGGCAGGCCGGTGAGCATGCCGCGGATCAGCTCGGTGTTGGCCTCGGGGTCCTCGCTCAGCAGGTTCGTCGCCGACTCGTAGACGACGATCTCGACCTCGGTCTGCCCCTTGTAGCGGGTGGCGAAGTGCTCGGTGTGGCGGGCGGGCAGCTCGTCCTGGGGCTTGATGATCCAGGTGACGTACTGGTCGTCGGCATCGCCGCCGCGGCGGTGGGTGAGCACGCCGTAGCCGCGGGAGGTGATGTCGACCAGCGTCGGGAGGTTCGACAGGCCCGCCACGGACGCCGCGTCCCGCGGACGGTCCGGGTCGTCCTGGTCGTACTGCTCGGCGACGGCGCCCGCCGCGAACAGCGCCGCGCCCTTCGCCACGATCTGGTCGGGGTCGACGAGCCGGGGCTCCGGCACGGTCGCGAACCGGGCGGCGAGCCGCTCCGTCAACGCCTGTGCGACGGCGGGCACCCGCGACATCCCCCCGACGAGGACGACGTCGTCGAGCGCCGTGACGCCCTTGGCCTTCGCGGCGTCGAGCACGAGGTCGGTGTAGTGCAGGGTGCGGTCGACGAGCGTGCGCGTGTGCTCCGCGAAGGCCTCGCGGGTGATGTCCACCGCGGCGCGGCGGGTGTGCGCCGTGAACGCGACCGTGCGCTTCCCCATGCGGGTGAGCGACTTCTTCACGTCCTCGACGAGGATGTCGAGGTCGCCCATCGCCTCCTCGTCGGTGCTGGGGTCGGGATCGGACCCGCACTGCTCCCGGTACCCGTCGAGGATCATCTCGCGCAGCACGGCGTCCCAGTCGGCGCCGCCGAGGTGGCGGTCGCCGCCGGTGGCGACGGCGCGGATCCGCTCGGCCGACGCCTCGACGACGGTGGCGTCGAACGTGCCGCCGCCGAGGTCGTACACGAGCACCGTGCGCGCCTCGCCCGGCCGCAGCACGCCGTAGGCGATCGCGGCCGCGGTCGGCTCGTTGATGATGCCCACGACGTTCAGGCCCGCGATCTCCCCCGCCAGCCGGGTGGCCTCGCGCTCGCCCGACCCGAAGTAGGCGGGCACGGTGACCACGACGTCGGCGAGCGGCTCGCCCTCCTCGGCCCGGTCGGCGCCGAGCGTGGTGAGCGCCTCGCTGACGACGAACTCGAGGATCTTCGCCGACACCTGCTGCGGGTAGTACGCCCTGCCGTCCAGCTCGACGTGGAAGTCCGGCTCGCCCATGCGGCGCTTGATGTGCTGCACGACGCGGTCCGGGTGCAGCCGCAGCTCGTTGCGGGCCTGCCTGCCGACGACGATCGCGCCCGCCTCCTCGAAGTACACGACCGACGGCGTGGTGGCCTCGCTCTCGCCGTTCAGGAGGACCGCCGGGCGGCCGGTCTCGTCGAGGTGCGCGACGCACGAGTAGGTGGTGCCCAGGTCGACTCCGAGGACGGGTCGTGCGGTCAACGGCTGCTCCCTCACATCGGTGGCCCCGAGGCGCTGACGAGCGTACCCACGCCGTCACCTCTGGTCACGGACCTTGCTCAGCGGCCTTCCGACGCACAAGCGACGTCACCCATCATGGGCGCAGTCAGGGCAGGGGTGCGGCGTCGGCGGGGTGATCGCCAGCTGGGTGCAGAAGGCGGCCAAACATGACCGGAAATGCGCCGAGCCGACGATCACGGGTGCGCCCTCGCCACGCCGCCGCCAGCCCGATGCATCACACTCGCCCCCGGCGTACTCCTCTCAACGAGTTCGCGGAGGTGGACATGGGCCGACTCATCGTGTGCTGCGACGGCACCTGGCAGAGCGTGGCGCAGCACAGCAACGTCAGCAGGCTCTGTCGGGCGGTGGTGCTGGGCGGGGTGACGAAGGCGCACTACATCAAGGGCGTCGGCGTCTCGGCCAACCCGCTGGTCCGGATCGAGGGCGGCATGACGGGCGCGGGCCTCGCGGAGGGCATCCTCGACGGCTACCGGTGGCTCGTCGACAACTACGAGGACGGCGACCGGATCGCCGTGTTCGGCTTCAGCCGCGGCGCCTACACCGCGCGCAGCCTGGCGGGCATGATCGGACGGGTCGGGCTGGTCGACGGCTCGGGGCTCTCCCGGAGCGGCCGCGACAGCGCCGTCCGCGCGGCCTACGCCGCGTACCGCGACCGCACCGAGCTGCACGGCTACGCGCTCGCCTACCGGCCCGGCGACCCCGACATCCCCGTCGACTTCGTCGGCGTCTGGGACACCGTCGGCGCGCTGGGCATCCCGGCCTACGCGGGCATCCCCGACCTGCTGGGCGTGCGCAGGCGCTACGAGTTCCTCGACGTCACGCTGAACCCGCACATCCCGCACGCCCGCCACGCCGTCTCGCTCGACGAGCTGCGCGGCCCGTTCCGCCCGACCCTCTGGGCGCCGCCCGCCGCCGGTCAGGACATGCGGCAGGTGTGGTTCCCCGGCGACCACTGCGACGTCGGCGGCGGCAACAAGGACAAGCGCCAGAGCGACATCGCGCTGCGGTGGATGATGGACGAGGCCACCGAGGCGGTCGGGATCCGGTTCGCCCCCGAGAAGATCGGCGGGTTCGCACCGGGCATCAACGGCCCCATCCACGGCGGGCCGCCGGGGCTCCTGGGGGCGGCGTGGGAGGTCGCGTTCCAGCCGCGCCCGCGGACGATCCCCCGCATCGACGCCGCCGCGCCCGATCCCGGCGTCCACACCAGCGCCTACGAACGCCAGCGCGCCTCCGGTTACCGGCGTACGACCGTGCTCGCGCGATCCGGCGACCGGGCCAACGCCGTCGTCGACGCGGCGGAGGGCTGGACGCAGACCGGCATGTGGCTCGAGCCGGGGACCTACCACCTCAAGGCGGCGGGCCGGTGGCTCAGCGGCCTCGACGATGCGGGCCCCGAGGGCGACACCTCGAAGTGGCACCTGTCCGGAGAGCTGTTCCGGGAGATCGTCGCGGTCAGCGAGACGCTGCTGCGCGAGGTGGCGGGCAACCCCGACGCGGCCCTGTTCGGCGCGCGTAGGGAGCCGGGCATGCCGTGGATGGCGCTGGTCGGCGTCGTGGCCAACGAGCACCTCGACCCGCGGCGGCCCGACGACCACGGCAAGCCGACACTCGTGCCCGACCAGCACGCCTTCATCGGCGACCAGGCCACCCTCACCGTCGCGGACGGGTGCGCGGGCTACCTCTACGCCTTCCCCAACGACGCCTGGGGCTGCTACGGCAACAACGACGGCGCCGTCGAGCTCACGGTCGTCAGGGTCTGAGCCGGGTACGGTGCGGCGGTGTCGCCACTGTCGTTCACCTACCAGGCGCTGCCGATGCGGGTGGTGTTCGGCGCCGGATCGCTCGCGGCCCTGCCCGCCGAGGTGGAGCACCTCGGGCTGCGGCGGGCGCTGGTGCTGTGCGGGCCGGAGCAGGAGGCCGTCGGCCGGAAGGTCGCCGACGCGCTCGGCGAACGCGCGGCGGGCGTGCTGGCCGAGGCGCGGATGCACGTGCCGATCGAGACGGCCGACCGGGCCCGCGACCAGGCCCGCGCGCTCGACGCCGACGCCGTCGTCGCCGTCGGCGGCGGGTCGGCGGTCGGGCTCGGCAAGGCCATCGCGCTCGCCCACGGCCTGCCCGTGGTCGCCGTCCCCACGACGTACGCGGGCTCGGAGATGACGCCGATCTGGGGGCTCACCGAGAACGGGCGCAAGCGCACCGGCCGCGACCCGCGCGTCCTGCCCGCCAGCGTGGTCTACGACCCGGAGCTCACCCGCACGCTGCCCGTCGGCCTGTCCGTGACGAGCGGGATGAACGCCGTCGCGCACGCGGTGGAGGCGCTCTACGCGCCCGACGCCAGCCCGGTGATCTCCCTGATGGCCGAGGAGGGGGTGCGGGCGATCACCGGCGCGCTGCCGACGCTCGTCACCGCGGGCGACGACCTCGACGCCCGCACCCGCGCCCTCTACGGCGCCTGGCTGTGCGGCGCGTGCCTCGGGGCGACGACGATGTCGTTGCACCACAAGCTGTGCCACGCCCTCGGCGGCACCCTCGACCTGCCGCACGCGCCCACCCACACCGTGGTGCTGCCGCACGCGCTCGCCTACAACCAGCCCGCCGCGCCGCAGGCGGTGGCCGCGCTGTCGCGGGCCCTGACCGGCGCAGGCGGAGCTTGCGGAGCGAACATCGACGCAGCCGGGGTGGCCGACCCGGCGCGGGCGCTGTGGGACCTCGGCGGGGCGCTCGGCGCGCCCCGCTCCCTGCGCGAGCTGGGCATGGCCGAGGCCGACATCGCCCGCATCGTCGCGCAGGTCCTCGCCGACCCCTACGCCAACCCGGTCGCGGTGACCGAGCCCGGGCTGACCCGGCTGCTGCGCGCCGCGTGGGCGGGCAGCCCACCCGAATAGCGCTACGACGCCCGGGGGCTGGGCTGCGTGACCGCCCGCACAACGCATCCGTCGGCGGGGTGACGGGTGATCACGGCAACCGCCGCGGCGGCTACGGGTCGCCCGGGAGGCGGACGCGGTCGCAGTCCCGCTGCACCTCGTCCCACGCGCTGCGGGCGGCCGGGTCCCGCTCCAGCCATCGCGCGGCCGCGTCGGCGGCCGCCTCGTCGCCGTGCTCGGCAAGGACGTGCAGCTCGACGAGGGTGTCGCGCCAATCCTGGTCACCGGTCATCGCTCGCCTCCCGGCCGACTTGTATCGTGGGACGATATAACCCTAGCGCAGCACGACATCAGCCGTCGAGGAGGATGCCGGGCCGTGACCGGGCTGACGCAGGACGACTACACGAACCTCCTGCGCTTCCGCACCGCGCCGCAGGGGCCGACGATCCGCGACGTCGCCGACTACCTCAACACCCGCCACCACGTCGTGGTCGGCCTCGTCGACAGGGTCGGGCACGCCGACCCGCTGCGCCGGTCTCGCGAGGGGGCGGACGGTCGCGCCGTCCGGCCGCGGCTGACCGAGGGCGGGGAGGACCGCATCGCGCCGATCCTGGACCACCTGGTGGCCGCGGCCGACGACCGTTCAGCCGGGTGAGCGCCGCCCTGACAAGCTGGCGGGCATGGCCAAGCTGATCTACTCGGCGATCTACTCGACGACGCTGACCACCGCGTCGACCGCCCGCACCCGGATCGAGCCCCATTTCACCCCGACGCCGTGGCCGCGCTGAAGGACGCCGCGGACCGCGACCTGACGGTCGGCGGCGCCGACCTGGCGGGCCAGGCGCTCGGGGCCCGGCTGGTCGACGACCTGCACCTGTTCCTCTCCCCCGTGCTGGTCGGAGGCGGGACACCGGCGCTTCCCCGTGGCGTCCGGCTCGGTCTCACGCTCCGCGCGGAGCGCCGGTTCGCCAACGGGGTCGTGCACCTGCATTACGCCACGTGATGAGGCCGAAGGTTGCCACACCTTAGACTGAACGGTCGTAACATTCCTCACAGGCCCCCGACGTTCCTGGCATGACGACTACCGAAACGACACGCGCGCGCACCGTGCGTCGGCGCGTCGCCCGCGCCGCCCGCACCCTCGTCGTCGCTGCCGTCGTGGCGGGCGGGGCGCTGCTCGGCACCGGCGTGGCCGACGCCGCCCCGCAGCCCCCGCCCGGGAACTACCAGACGTGCGTCGCGCTGGGCGTGCAGAGCGCGATCAACGCGTCGCGGTCGCTGCCCGCCACGCAACGGGCGGTGTTCCTCGCCCTGCGGCTGCGGGCCGTCACCACGTTCTGCCGCAAGCTCCACCCGAACCCCACCTACACCCGCTCGGACAAGCACACGGTGACCAGGCCGAGGACCGGCACCGACACGATCACCGTGAGCTGCAGGCCCGGCGACCGGCTCGTCGGCCAGAAGGTCGAGGTCTTCGACGGACGCGTCCGGAACCTGTCGGGGCACGTGAACCGGCGGCCCGCGGGCTACACCGTCACCTACGGCTACACCAAGGTGCCGACCACCGTGCGGCTGACCATCACGTGCAAGGCAGGCTGAGCCGGTCCGCGCCGAACGAGCCCGGCCGCCGTCCACCTGGTCGCCGTGTCAGCTCCCGTCGGGTTGCGGCGGGCGACGTCGGCCGAGCCGAGGAAACGCGCGCGGTCGGTGAGGGTGGCGCAGTGCGCGGCGAGGCCGAGCTTGTGCGGCACCGTCGCGATGAGCCACCGACGCTCGCCGAGGCGCGGAGGCCGCGGTGATGCCGTCCGGGGACTTCACCTGGGCGATCGGGTCGCCCGCGGTCGGGACGAGGAGCGTCTCGCCGGACAGGGTGGGGTCGCGGCCCACCGGGCGACCTCCACCGATCCGCCGAGATGAACGTCAGCGGGGTTTCGCGGCGCCGGAACCCCGCTCACGTTCATCTCGGCCGCATGCCGGGCGGCGACGGTCACCTGCTCGCCGCCCCAGAAATCAGCAGCGCCTGGACGCCGCGCAGGTTGCGGGCGGCGAACTCGACCGCGGACAGCTGGGCCTGCAGGGTGGCGTTGGGCACCTCGACGCTGATCGGCGTGCCGGACGGCACCGCGGCGAGCAGCTCGGCCAGCGGCAGCTCCCCTTCGCCGACGACCTGGCGCAGCGCCCGCGCCTCGACCTGCAGCACCGAGCCGTCGGCCGTCATGCCCAGCGGCAGCTCGGCGGGCAGCTCCAGCTTCTCGGGCGTGGCGAGCGGGCCGTCGCAGAGCTGGATGCACGGCACCAGCTCGGGTGCGAGCGCGCGGACGTCGTCGAGTGTGGAGCCGCCGCGCTGGATGTGCAGCGCGTCGAGGAGGACGGCGGCCCCGGCGGCGCGGGCGACCGCGGCGGCATCGGCGACCGTGCGCACCGGCTGGTAGCTGATCGGCTCCAAGGTCGGCCGGATGCCGTACGTCGCGGCGTCGGCGGTGAGGCGGGCGAGGGTGTCGGTGAGGCGGGCGCGGTCGGGGTCGACGCCGACCACGCTGAACGTGCGCGCGCCGAGCGCCGCGCCCGCCTCGAGGGCCTGCATCCAGTCGTCGGGGCCGGTGTCGGGCCTGATCTGGAGGAACTCGACGTCGCGCACCTCCAGGCCGGTGTCGGTGAGGCGCAGCAGCGTCTCGCGCGACATCGGCGAGCCGGGCGCCATCGGGTACTGGTGCTCGCCCTCGGTGACCGCCTTGACCCGGACGCCGACGAAGTCGTAGCCGGCCTCCGCGGCGACGGTCACCAGCTCGGGCGGCGAGAGCCGCAGCAGGGTGAGGTGGGCAATTCCGATCATGCGAGGGTCTCCTTGAGGTGATTGTTCCGTGTCCCGACGGACACCGTCGGGCTCTCAGAGCCGGGGGCCGACGTCAGCGGGGGGTGGGGAGCACCTCATCGGCGACCGCAAGGACCGCCTTGAGCACGGTCGAGGGGTTGTCCGCCGACCAGGCGATGGCGTGGTTGAGGTAGGTCGGCTCGCCGCGCAGCGGGAGGTACACCGCGCCCGACGGCATGATCGCCGCGACCTCCGCCGACATCAACGCCACCCCGACGCCCGCCGCCACCAAGGTGAGGATCATGAACGGGTCGGTGATCTCCTGGACGACCCGCGGGCGGAAGCCCGCGTTGACGCAGGCGCGCAGGCCCGCCTCCTGCAGCCCGGAGCCCGCCGCGACCGGCGTGGTGATGAAGCCGTCGTCGGCCAGGTCGGCGAGGTCGACGTCCGACTGCCCGGCCAACGGATGGTCGACGGGCAGCGCGACGCCCAGCGGCTCGCGCGCGACCAGCCGGGAGCGCACCACCGGCGACGGGTCCAACGGCAGCGCGACGAACGCCAGGTCCAGCGCGCCCCGCTCCACCTGGGCGACGCCGTCCCGGGTCATCACCCTGCCGACCAGCTTGAGCGTGACCTCCGGATAGCGCTGCCGCACCGCCCGGGTCAGCGGTGGCAGCGTGAGGTGGTTGAGCGCGCCGGAGAACCCGATGCTGACGGTGCCGTAGAACACCCCCGACACCGCGTGCGTGGCCTGCCGGGCGAGCTCCAGCTCCTCGAACACGCGATGGGCGTGCGGCAGCAGCGCCTCCCCCGCGGGCGTGAGCGCGACACTGCGGGTGCTCCGGTCGAACAGCGCCACCCCCAGCTCCCGCTCCAGCTTGCGGATCGTCTGGGAGAGCGGCGACTGGGCCATCCGCAGCCGCGTGGCCGCCCGTCCGAAGTGCAGCTCCTCGGCGACGGCCACGAACGCCTCCAGCCACCGGATCTCCATCACACCATCCTTGCGCAGTCCAACCACTCATGCACACAATAACGGCAATATTAAGCGTTCTGAACACATAGGGAGTCGTTGTGGACACCGTCGACGTCGTCGTGGTCGGAGCGGGCGCGGGCGGTCTCGCCACCGCCGTCACCGCCGCGCGCCACGGCCTGCGGGTCGTGGTGCTCGAGCGCGCCGACGTCTGCGGCGGGGCGACGGCCTGGTCCGGCGGCTGGATGTGGGCGCCGGGCAACCCGTTGGCCCGGGCCGACGGCGTCACGGAGGACGTCGAACAGTTCCGCACCTACCTGCGGGCCGTACTGGGCGAGGACTACGACGCCGCCCGCGTCGACGCCTTCCTCGCCGCCGCGCCGGAGATGGTGGGCTTCTTCCACGAGCACACGACGCTCAAGTTCGTGCCGGGCGCGTCGATCTGCGACATCTACGGCGACCTGCCCGGCGCGGGCACCGGGCACCGCTCGGTCGCGCCCGCCCCGGTCGACGGGCGCACGCTCGGGCCCGAGGTGCTGGGGATCCTGCGCCGCCAGCTCTATGAGACGTCGTTCCTCGGCATGGGGGTCATGGCCGGGCCGGACCTCGCGGCGTTCCTCTCGGCGTCCCGCGGCAACCCCCGCGGCCTGCTGCACGCCACCCGACGGGTCGCGCGGCACGTGTTCGACCTCGTCACCCGCCGCCGTGGCATGCAGCTGGTCAACGGCACGGCGCTGATCGGACGGCTGGTGCGCGCCGCGCTCGACGCGGGCGTCCAGGTCAGGGTCGGCACGCCGGTCACCGAGCTGCTCCGCGACGACGACGGGCGCGTCACCGGCGTCGTGGCGGAAGGGCGGCGCATCACCGCCACGCGCGGCGTGGTGCTGGCCGCGGGCGGGTTCCCGCACGACGTCGCCCGCCGCCGCGCGCTGTTCCCCCGCACGCCGACCGGTGAGGAGCACTGGTCGCTGGCCCCGAGGACGGCCGACGGCGCGGGCACCACGCTGGGCGAGTCGGCGGGCGGGCGGCTGCGCAGCGACGTGGCGTCGCCCGCCGCGTGGTGCCCGGTGCCGCTCGTGCCGTACCGGTCGGGCCGCACCGGCGTGTTCCCGCACATCATGGACCGCGCCAAGCCGGGCAGCATCGGCGTGCTCTCCACCGGCCGCCGGTTCGTCAACGAGGCCAACGGCTACTACGACTACGTCTCCGCGATGATCGCCGCGGCGCCGGAGGGCGAGCCGGTGCAGGCGTGGCAGATCGCGGACTCCCGCTTCGTCCGCCGCTACCCGCTGGGCATGGCCAAGCCCCGGCCCGTCCCGCTGTTCCCCTACCTGCGCAGCGGCTACCTCAAGCGCGGCCGCACGCTGGAGGAGCTCGCCCGGGTGTGCGGGATCGACCCCGCGGGGCTGGGCGCGACGGTCGCGGCGTTCAACGCGGGCGCCCGCCGCGGTGAGGACCCGGAGTTCGGCCGCGGCTCGACCCCGTTCAACCGCTACGGCGGCGACCCGACGGTCGGCCCGAACCCGTCGCTCGCGCCGATCGAGAACGGCCCCTTCTACGCGGTGCGGATCGTGCCCGGGAGCTTCGGCACGTTCGCGGGCCTCGCGACCGACGCCCGCGCCCGCGTGCTCGACCACGCCGACGTCCCGGTCCCCGGCCTCTACGCGGTCGGCAACGACCAGGCCAGCGTGATGGGCGGGCACTACCCGGCGGGCGGGGTCAACATCGGGCCCGCGATGACCTTCGGCTTCCTCGCCGCACGCGACCTGACCGCCGTCCCCGCGCGGGACACGGCGGCGCGGGCCTGACCGACCTCGCCTGCGCGGGCCGCGGCGGCGCCCCGCGCATGCCCGGGATGGGCGACAACCGTCACGGCACGGTTAAGCCGCCACGGCAGCGGGCACCCGTTCCCGTGACGCGCGACCCCGAACACGCCTCCCGCGGCGCCCGGACTGTGTCACCCCTGTTCGCGCCCGCGCCGTCCGCGCTCTACACGCCACCTGAGCGGCTGGAGTTCTCCCTGCCCACCGACAGTCCGGCGGTACCGAGCCTGGCCAGGGAACGGGTCGAGGCTTGGCTCTCCGCGCTCCGATGGCCAGCCGACGAGGCCGACGACATCGTGTACGCGATCAGCGAGCTGGTCACGAACACCTGCGAGCACGCCTACGCCGAGGGCGCAGGCGGGGTGGTCGGCGTCGCGCTGCGCGTCGAGCACCCGGACGGGCGCACGAGGCACATCCGGGTCGCGGTGACCGACCGTGGCCAGTGGCGGCCACGGCAGGCGCGGCGGTTCAACTGCGGCCGCGGTCTCGCCCTGGTCCGCGCGATGATGGCCGACGTGCGGATCCGCCGCGGGAGGGCGGGCAGCCGCGGCACCGCCATCGTCATGACGAGCCCTTCGGTCCCCTCCTGAGGGCTCCCGTCGCGACCGGCGCGCGCTGCCGGTCACGCACGGCCGTGAGGGCGAGCAGCGCCCACCAGGACGACGAAGCCCGCGGCGCCGTACATTCCGGTCGCGAGCGCGCCAGCCGCTGCGCCGTGTCCCGCTCGGCGGCGAGCTGCTCCTCGTGAGCCGACAGCGGGCGCCGAACAGCCGGACCTCGCCGCCGCGCAGCTCGGCGATCGCGTCGACGCGCTCCAGCAGTCCCGGTCGTGGCTGACGACGAGCAGCACGCGTGCTCGAGCTGGACGTGGTCACCGGCCGGGCCGCAACCTGCTCCGCGTCCCGGACGGCGACGACGCGGCGACGGCCGAGCCGCTGGTGGCGGCCAACCGCGCCGTCTACGACCAGGTCCGCGCGGACGGCGGCGTGCTCTACCCGGTCTTCGCGTCACGGTCGGGCACCTGCCACGTCGCAGAGCGTGCCTACGCCTCGCAGGCTCCGGGGACCCTGCGAGGTGCACCCGCGCTCTGCGAGGAGGCCGAGGGGGGCGGCCGGAGGCGGGGGCGGGGGCGGGGGCGGCCGGAGGCGGGGGCGGGGCGGGGGCGGCAGGCCCGTGGCGACCTCACCGAGCCAGCTGCGGCGGCCCCCTCGCAGAGCGCGCCTACGCCTCGCAGACCCCCGGGACCCTGCGACGTGCACCCGAGCCCTGCGAAGAGGCCGAGCGGTCAGCCGGAGGCGGGCGGGGGCGCGGCGGCCCGCGGCGGAGGGTCGAGGGCCGCGGCGTCGGGCGCCTGCCCGGCCGGGCCCCCGGCCGGGGCCGGGGCCGGGGCCGGGACCGGGACCGGGACCGGGACCGGGACCGGGACCAGGCCCCCGGCCGGGACCGGGGCCGGAGCCGGAGCCCGGGCCGGGGCGAAGTCGCGCAGGCCGCGCTCCAGCAGCGCGAAGGCCCGGGCGCCGCGTTCGCGCACGTCGGCCGCGATGGTCGGGGCGTGGTCGTCGGCCAGCAGGCGGCCGCGGACGTACTCCAGCAGCGCGACGTGCACGCCCATCAGGGCGTTCGCGGCCGCCCGGCACACGGGGTCAGCCGGGTCGCCGAGCTCGGCCGCCAGCTCGGCCGCGATGCCGAAGAGGGCCTGCCGCTCCCTGGCCTGCAGGGCGGGGCTGGCCGCGACGACCCGTGCGGTGGTGCGCGCGCGGTCGAGCGCGCCCCGGTCGCCCGCGGCGATCCGGTCGAGCTGCCCGCCGTCGTCGAGGAGGAACGCCCGGAAGGCGCTGAGCGCGGGCTCGCCCGCCCGCCTGCCTCGCACGGCCGCGACCAGCTGGGCGCCGAAGGCCTCCAGCCCCGAGTAGAAGAGGTCCTCCTTGGTCGGGAAGTAGTTGAATAGCGTGGCCTCGGCGACCTCCGCCTCGCGGGCGACCTCGGCCACGGTCACCCCGTGGAACCCGCGCTCGCCGAACAGCCGCTGCGCGGTCTCGGCGATCCGCTGCCGCGTCGCCGCCTTCTTGCGTTCCCTGAGCCCCACGTCACCAGGGTAGCCATAAACTTGTTGCTACGCTATTTTTGGTGTCACATCAATTTAGGGAGGCAGACATGACGAACGACGACGTGCTCGAGCTCGTGCGGGAGTGGGCAGCGGCCGAGCAGGACAACGACGGCGACCGGCTCGACGCCGTGCTCGCCAAGGACTTCGTCGGCGTCGGCGCGGCCGGGTTCGTGCTGAACCGCGAGCAGTGGCTGGGCCGGTTCGCGGGCGGCCTGCGCAACCGGGTGTTCGCCGTCGAGCAGCCCCAGGTGCACCGGCACGGGCCCGACACGGCGGTGGTCGTGGGCGTGGACGCGCAGGAGACCAGCTTCGGCGACCGCGACGTCTCCGGCCGGTTCCGCGTGACGCTCACCGCCGTCCGGCCCGCAGGCGGGTGGCGGGTCGCGGCCGTGCACATCGGCGCGCTCCAGGCGGCCCCGCCGACCGGGGCGGGGTGACCCGATGAGGCTCAGCCTGAGCGTCACGAACTTCTCGTGGCGCGACACCGACCTCGCGAGCGGCCTGACCCGCGTCGCGCAGGCCGCCGACCAGGGCGGACTGTACGGCGTCTGGGTGGCCGACCACCTGCTGCAGGCCGATCCCTACGGTGCCCGGCCTGGCGAGACCGAGATGCTGGAGGCCTACACGACCCTCGGGTACCTGGCCGCCCGCACCGAGCGGGTGCGGCTCGGCACCCTGGTCACCGCCGTCACGTTCCGGCCGCCCGCGCTGCTGGTGAAGGCCGTGACGACGCTGGACGTCCTGTCCGGCGGCCGGGCCCTGCTCGGGATCGGCGCCGGGTACGAGGCCGCCGAGGCCGACGCGATGGGGCTGCCGCTGCCGCCGGTCGCCGAGCGGTTCGCGCGGCTGGAGGAGACGCTGCGGATCGCCCGGCAGATGTGGGCCGACGACGACTCCCCCATCACGGGCGAGCACTACCGGCTGGCCAAGCCCGCGCACAGCCCGTCGACGATCAGCAGGCCGCACCCGCCGATCCTCATCGGCGGCACCGGCGAGCGCCGCACCCTGCCGCTCGTGGCCCGCTACGCCGACGCGTGCAACGTCTTCGACATCCCCGACGGCGGCGCCACCGCGCGGCACAAGCTCGGGGTGCTGGAGAAGCTGTGCGCCGGGATCGGCAGGCCCTACGCGGAGATCGAGAAGACCATCTCCACCCGCCTGGAGCCTGGCGAGTCCGCGGCCTCCTTCGTCGAGCGCTGCCAAGCGTTCGTCGACCTGGGCATCGACCACGTCGGCGTCGTGACCACCGGCCCGTGGACCGCGGACGCCGTCGCCACGCTCGCCGCCGCCGTCCCGGCACTCGACGGGCCCGGCACCTCGGCCGGATGATCGGGCGATGAGGTACGAGGGACTGGTCAAGAGCCTCCAGCTGCCGCCGGGCTTCACGCCGCCGACCGTGCTCGAGTACGACGGCGTCCGGGCGACGGTGCTGGGCCGCGCGGACCTCGCCGACGACGTGCGCGGCATCAACGCGAGCCTGGAGCTGATCCAGCGGACCCGGGGCGGCAGCTGGCCGACCGAGCCGGTCACGGACGAGGAGGACTTCGTCGACCTCGTCTGGCACGAGCTGGAGTTCCGCGAGGGCTACTCGTTCTCCTATGCCGTCTACGACACGGGGGGCGCGTACCTGGGCTGCTGCTACCTCTACCCGATGGGGCGGCGCACCGAGCTGACCGAGCGGCTCATCGAGCACGACGTGGACGTGAGCTGGTGGGTGACGCCGGAGGCCTACGACCGCGGGCTGTACGGGACGCTCTACCGAGCCCTGGGCGAGTGGGTCACGCGGGCCTACCCGTTCACGTCGCCGTACTTCTCGAACCGCGAGATCCCGGAGGCGAGCTGAGTGGTGCAGCTCGTGGTCAGCGGCCGTCGCCGCACGCTCTGGGGAACGATCGTGCTCCTCATCGCGATCGTGCTCGTGTTCTTCGGCATCCGGCTGGCCACGGACGTGCCGGACATCGTGACCGGCGACGTGCCGGGGCCGGACGCCTTCGAGCACCGCTACGTTCTGCACCCGCTGACGGGCTACCTGCACATCGTCCCGGGCGTGGTCTACCTGCTGCTCGCCCCGTTCCAGCTCTGGCGCCGGTTCCGCACCCGGCACCTGCGGCTGCACCGGCTGATGGGCCGGATCGCGCTGCCCGCGGGCCTCGTCTCGGGCGTGCTGGCGCTCGTGTTCGGCACGTTGTACCCGTACGGCGGCCCGGTCGAGTCGGCCGCGACGGTCGTCTTCGGGCTCTACTTCCTGACCGCGCTGGCGCGCGGGTACCTGGCCGTGCGGCGCAAGGACATCACCGCCCACCGCCGCTGGATGATCAGGGCGTTCGCCGTGGCCGTCGGGATCGGCACGATCCGCATCTGGATCGGGCTCTTCGAGGCGACCGGGCTGCTGGCCATCCAGGACAACACCGGGACGGTCTGGTTCGGGGTCGCGTTCTGGCTGGCGTTCCTCATGCACGCGGCGGCGGCCGAGCTCTACCTGCGCGCCAGGCCTGCGGCGACGGGGGTGGCCCGCAGGTAACAGTGCGGATCTTGTTGCGTTCCCCGCGTCCTAGCGACGGAAACGCAACAAGATCGACTCCGCGCTCGCTGTCGCGCGACAATGCCTCAGTGCATGGCGCGGAGGGGCAACGGGTCGCGGGGTTCGGCAGGCTGGAGCTGGGCCTGCGGCAGGCGAGCGACTGGTACCTGTGGGGGCCGTACCTCTCCGAACGCCAGTGGGGCACGGTCCGCGAGGACTACAGCGCCGACGGCGAGGCCTGGTCCTACCTTCCGCACGACCACGCCCGCTCCCGCGCCTACCGCTGGGGCGAGGACGGCCTCGCCGGGTTCTGCGACATCGAGCAGCGCCTGTGCCTCGGCCTCGCGCTCTGGAACGGCCGCGACCCGATCCTCAAGGAGCGGATCTACGGCCTCACCGGCGACGAAGGCAACCACGGCGAGGACGCCAAGGAGTACTGGTGGTTCCTCGACGCGGTGCCGAGCCACGCCTGGAACCGCTGGCGCTACCACTACCCGCGCGCGGCGTTCCCCTACGAGCGGCTGCGCGCCGAGAACGCCCGGCGCGGGCGGCTCGACCCCGAGTTCGAGCTGCTCGACACCGGCGTGTTCGACGACGACCGGTACTGGGTGGTCGAGGTCGACTACGCCAAGGCCACCCCGCTCGACCTGCTCATGACGGTCCGGGTCACCAACGCCGGGCCGGACGCGGCCACCCTGCACGTGCTGCCCGGCATGTGGCTGCGCAACACCTGGTCGTGGGACGGCATCGCCGCGCCCACGCTGGCCGCCCGCGACGGCGGCGTCGCCGTCGACCATCCCTTCCTCGGCCCCCTGGAGCTGCGCGCCGACGGCGCCCCTGAGTGGCTGTTCTGCGACAACGAGACCAACACCGAACGCCTCTTCGGCACCCCCGGCCCCCGGTACCCCAAGGACGGCATCAACAACCACGTCGTCGACGGGGCCGCCACCGTCAACCCCGCACGAGAAGGCACCAAGTGCGCGGCCTGGTACCGGCTGACCGTCGAGGGCGGCGCGACCGTCGAGCTGCGCCTGCGGCTGGCCGCCCGCCACGCGGACCCGTTCGGGCCGGAGTTCGCGGCCGTCAACGCCGCGCGCAAGGCCGAGGCCGACGCGTTCTACGCCGAGCTGACCCCCGCAGGCGCCTCGGCGGACGAGGCGCTCGTGATGCGGCAGGCGTTCGCCGGGCTGCTGTGGAGCAAGCAGTTCTACCACTACGACGTCGCCCGCTGGCTCGACGGCGACCCCGCCCAGCCGCCGCCTCCGCGAGAGCGGCGCCGCGGCCGCAACGCCCGCTGGCGCACCTTCGACGCCTACGACGTCCTCTCCATGCCCGACACCTGGGAGTACCCGTGGTTCGCGGCCTGGGACCTGGCGTTCCACGCGGTCGCGCTCGCGCACGTCGACCCGGCGTTCGCGAAGTACCAGCTCACGCTGCTGTGCCGCGAGTGGTTCCAGCACCCCAACGGCGCGCTGCCCGCGTACGAGTGGGACTTCGGCGACGTCAACCCGCCCGTGCAGGCCTGGGCGGCGCTGGAGGTCTTCGCCCTCGACGGCGGGCACGACCTCGCCTTCCTCTCCCGGGTGTTCGACAAGCTGCTGGTCAACTTCACCTGGTGGGTCAACCGCGAGGACGCCACCGGCGCGAACCTGTTCGAGGGCGGGTTCATGGGCCTGGACAACATCGGCCCGATCGACCGCTCGCACCTGCCGGTCAACGGGGTGCTGGAGCAGTCCGACAGCACGGGCTGGATGGCGGGCTACGCGGCGTCGATGGCGACGATCGCCGCGATCCTGCACCGCTCCGGCCACCGGCCCGCCGTCGACCTCGTGCAGACGTTCCTGGAGCACTTCGCGGCGATCCGCGACGCGCTCGACGGCGCCGACCTGTGGGACGAGCACGACGGCCTCTTCTACGACCGCCTCTGCACCGCCGAAGGGTCGGTGCCGATCACGGTGCGCTCGATCGCGTCGATGATCCCGATGCTCGCGGGCGGCGTCGTCAGCGAGGAGGGCATGGGCAGCACGCTCTCGGTGACCAAGCGGTTCGCCCGGTTCCTGCGCCGCCACGGCCTGCACGATCAGCAGCGGCTCGAGGACGCCGGGCTGCTGCGCGGGCAGAAGGGGAGCCGGAGCCTGCTCGTCAGCGTGGTCGGGCTCGACCGGGTCCGCCGAATGCTCACCACGCTGCTGGACCCCGCGGAGTTCCTCTCGCCGCACGGGCTGCGGTCGCTCTCGGCCCGCCACCGCGACCACCCGGCCGTGCTCGAGTTCGACGGGCTGTTGGCCGGGGTGGACTACGAGCCTGCCGAGTCGACGACCGCCATGTTCGGCGGCAACTCCAACTGGCGCGGCCCGGTGTGGTTCCCGGTGAACCACCTGGCGGTCGCGGCGCTGGACCGCTACCACCGCTTCTTCGGCGACGACCTCACGGTCGAGTACCCCACCGGCTCCGACCGGTTCCTGCCGCTGAACCAGATCGCCGACGACCTGCGCGCCCGCCTCATCGGGACGTTCCTCGCGGACGCCGACGGGCGGCGGCCCTGCTTCGGCGGGGTCGAGCGGATGCAGACCGACCCGCGCTGGCGGGACAACATCCTGTTCTTCGAGTACTTCCACGGCGACAACGGCGCCGGGCTCGGCGCGTCGCACCAGACGGGCTGGACCGGCCTGGTCGCCGACCTCATCCGCCGCCGCCACCGGGCCGTGCCGTCGACCTCCGACGTCATCCAGCGGCTCGCGACGGAGGGCCCGGCATGAGGATTCTGCCCGGGTACGCCGAGCCGCTCGGCGCGGTGCCGAGCGCGGATGGCACCAACTTCGCCGTCGTCTCCCCCGGCGACGAGGTCACGCTGTGTCTTTTCGACGACGACGGCGTCGAGACCCGCCTCGTCCTGCCCGACCGTGACGGCGACGCGCGGCACGGCTTCGTCCCCGGCGTCGGCCCCGGTCAGGCCTACGGCTACCGCGTGGCAGGCCCGTTCGACCCGGCCCGCGGGATGCGGTTCGACGCCAACAAGCTGCTGCTCGACCCCTACGCCCGCGCGGTGCACGGCGAGGTGACCTTCGCGCCGCAGGTGGTCACCGGCTCGCCGGGCGACTCGGCGCCGTTCGTGCCGCGCAGCCTCGTCGTCGCGCCCGGGCCGGGCGCTCCGCCGCGGCGACCCACGCCGATCTCCGATGTGGTGATCTACGAGGTGCACGTCAAGGGCTTCACGATGCGCCATCCCGACGTGCCGCCGGAGCTGCGCGGCACGTACGCGGGGCTCGCCCATCCCGCGGCCGTCGCGCATCTGGTCGACCTCGGCGTGACGACCGTCGAGCTGCTGCCGGTGCACCAGAGCGTGCCCGAGCCCGCCCTCGTCCGGCGGGGACTCACCAACTACTGGGGCTACAACACGATCGGCTTCCTCGCCCCCCACGCGGGCTACTCGGCCGCCGTGCGGGCGGGACATCCGGGCGGCCAGGTCGAGGAGTTCCGGGCGATGGTCGCGGCGCTGCACGACGCCGGGCTCGACGTGGTGCTCGACGTCGTGTTCAACCACACCGCCGAGGCGGGCGCCGACGGCCCGGTGCTGTGTCACCGCGGCCTGCACGACGGCGCCTACTACCACCTGGACGCCGCGGGCGGCTACGTCGACACCACCGGCTGCGGCAACGCCCTCAACGCCGGGCACCCCGTCGCGCTGCGGATGGTCATGGACTCGCTGCGCTACTGGATCTCCGAGATGGGCGTGGACGGCTTCCGGTTCGACCTCGCGCCCACGCTCGCGCGGGAGAACCGCGACTTCGACGCCGCGTCGGCGTTCTTCGACCTCGTCGCGCAGGACCCGGTGGTCAACCGCGCGGTGCTCGTCGCGGAGCCGTGGGACGTCGGGCGCATGGACTCCTACGACGTCGGCCGGTTCCCGGCGCGGTGGAGCGAGTGGAACGGCCGCTACCGCGACGGCGTCCGCGACTTCTGGCGCAGCCACGAGGGCCTGCTCGGCGAGTTCGCCTCCCGGATCTGCGGCTCGGCCGACCTGTACGCGCGCGACGGCCGCCGCCCGTCGAGCTCGGTCAACCTCGTGACGGTGCACGACGGGTTCACCCTCGCCGACCTCGTCTCCTACGAGGCCAAGCACAACGCCGCCAACGGCGAGGGCAACCGGGACGGCAGCGACGACAACCGGTCGTGGAACTGCGGGGTCGAGGGACCGACCGACGACCCCGACGTGCTCGCCCTGCGGGCCCGCCAGCGCCGGGCGCTGCTCGCGACGCTGCTGGTCTCGGCCGGGGTGCCGCTCCTGCTGGGCGGCGACGAGATCGGCCGCACCCAGCGCGGCAACAACAACGCCTACTGCCAGGACGACGAGCTCAGCTGGTTCGACTGGGCGAACGTCGACGCGGACCTGCTCGTCTTCACCCGCGACCTGATCCGGCTGCGGCGCACGCACCCGGTGCTGCGTCGGCGGCGCTTCCACACCGGCGCGGACGCCGCGGACCTGCGCTGGTTCACCCCGTCCGGCGCCCCGATGACCGACGCCGACTGGGCCGACCGGGGCGCCCGCGCCATCGCGGTGTTCCTCGACGGCGACACCGACCCCGACATCGCCGCCGACGGCACCCCGCTCGTCGACGACGACCTGCTCCTGCTCGTCAACGCCTGGTGGGAGCCGCTCGGGTTCACCGTGCCGGTCGCGGGGAGCTGGGCGGTCGTGTGCGACACCCACACCCCGAGCCGGTCCGGCCCCGTGGCGGCGACGGTGTCGGTCGGCCCGCGGTCGTTGGTGGTGCTGTGCGCCGCCCCCACGGCCGACCCGTAGCCGCACTTCGCAGGGCAGACCTCCACCTCGCAGGCAGCCGGGACCCTGCGAAGCGCACGCCCGCCCTGCGAAGCGGCCAGGACGCGCTCCCCCGGCTCCTCGATGCGGTGCGCGCGGGCTGATCCGCCCTACCGCGGACCGACCCGTGGGCGCGCAGCCAGGCCGCGTGAAGGGGTCGGACGGTCTACGGGCAGCGCCGTGGCCACGACGTTGTCCGCGTAGCTGCGCGCCCTGCGGTCGAACGGTCCGCCGCAGGTCACGAGTGTGAGCCGGGGAGGACCGCCGCGGGCGAAGAGCTCGTCGACGGGCAGGCCCGCCTTGGGGAGGCGCCGGACGTCACGCACCCGGTAGTCCAGCACCCGCCCCGTCGATGCGACGACCTGTACCGGGTCGCCCGGAGCGAGGTCGGCGAGCCGGTAGAAGGCGCCGCGGCCCTGCTCCCGGTCGTCGACGTGCCCGGAGATGACGCTCGAACCGGCCGCGTCACCGGGTGCGGGACCGAAGCGGTACCAGCCCGCGGTGCGGACGTCGGGCGGCACCTCCATCGCGCCGCGCCCGTCGACCCCGCCCCGGACGACCGGCGCGTCGACGCCGATCGACGGGAGCCGGACCCGCACCGGAGCTGACGCGGGCACGGCCCCGCGCGCGGGAGCCGCCGCCTGCCCAGCGGGCGCGGCTGGCGTGTCGACGGACGCGATGGCGGGCGCGGCCGACGCCACCGAGGCGAAGGCCGCGGCCGGGCCGCCACCCGCAGACCACACGACGACGGGGACGGTCGCGAGCGCAAGGCCCGCGACCACCCCCGCGTGCGCCCAGCGGAGGACGGTCAGGACGCCCTGCCCGTCCGCAGCCGCCACGCGGAACCGGCGGCGAGCGCCAGCCCTGCCGCCACGGTCAGCAGCATCCAGCCGGGGCCGCTCTCCGCGGACGGAGCCCCGGACGGCGCGCCCGACGGCACCCCGTTCGGCGCGCTGTGCAGGCCCGACACCGACACGACGACCAGCCCGAGCGACTTGTCCTGCAGCGAGCCGACCGCGTGCACGAACGTCGCCGTGCCTTCCTTGAGGTCCACGTCGGCCGGGCCGAGCACCGGCTCGGTCGTGCCCGCCGCGGCGACGGCCGCCGACACCGTGCCCGCGGGCACCACCAACGCCTGCTGGTTCGGGTTGGTCAGGTTCTTGACCACCGCGGTGCCGCCCGCGAGCACGTCGACCGCCGGAGCCGCCGCGGTGTGCCGCACCACGAGCCGGGCCTGGCCCGCGGGCACCGCGGACACGTCGTTCACGAACGGGGTGACCGTCGGCTTGCCGTCGGCGCTCAGGTGCGCGACCAGCGTGACGTTGGCCCCCGCCCGCAGGTCGGCGTCCGCAGCGAGCAGGGGCGACCCGGAGCCGTCGGCGGCGTCGGACGGGAAGAGGGCGACCTTGTGCGCCCCTGCGGGCAGCGACACCGGGCCCGCGCTGGTGGCGGGCTGGAAGTCGTCCAGCGCGCGCTTCCCGTCGACGTAGACGTCCACCGGCGTCTTCGGGATCCCGTGGACGACGTACACCGTGGCGGTGCCCTGCGCCGACGCGATGGGCGTCAGCAGCAGGGGGACCAGTAGGGCGAGGAGTGAGGCCAGGAGAATTCGTCTCATATCGGGCACTACCGCGGAACGGCCACCCACGGATGCACCTGGAGGCAAATCCTTACCGCGGGGCCACCCGCTTGCGGAACTCGCCGTCGGCCGTCTCGGCGAACCCGTGGCCGCGCAGCCAGGACGCGACGTCCGCGTGGCGGGGATGCCCGACCGGAACGACGTTGTAGACGTAGTTCAGCCCCCGCGCCAGCGCCTCCCGCTCGAGCTGTTCCAGCAGGAAGCCGCCGACGCCCGCGCCCTGGTGCTTGGGGTGGACGATCATGAGGATCTCGGCGTCGCCCCACGCCTCGTCGAGGCGCCCGTACCCGAGCACGCCGGTGCCGTCCTCGGCGCGCCACCACTCGTCGGCCAGCGCGTCGCCGTCGGTGGGCACGCCGAGCCCGAACATCGCGGGGGCGAGGTCGCCGAACGCCTCCGCCTTGCCCTCGTCCCACCGCGCCGAGCTCTCCCGCGTCCAGGAGCGGGCGACCAGCCGACGGCGGCCCTCCTCGGTGAGCACCCGGTCGGACAGGTCGGTGACCAGCAGCGGCGGGTCCTGCTTGTACAGCTTGGCGAGGTCGACGGGGCGCAGGCCCAGCTCCCGCGCGGCCTGGTGCGCCTCCAGCTTGTGCAGCCGCCCGCCGGGCGCGGCGGCGAAGCGCTCCAGCAGCCGCAGCGCGGCGCCGCCCGGCGCGGCGCCCGCCCCGTCGGGGTCGGCGGCGGCGATGGCCTCGGCGAGCTCGACGAGCAGCCCGTCCATCTGCGCGTGGAAGGTGCGCAGCATCTGTTGGGCCTGTTCGACGCGGTCGAGCGAGCCCCGGCCCGTCCTGCCCCTCCTGTCCGCCCGCCCGCCCTCCCCCTGCCACGTCCGCTTCGGATGGCGGCGCAGGTACTCCTGCTCCAGCTCCAGCATGCGCTCGGTGTGGTGGCGGAACTGGTCGGCGGTGCCGTGCAGGAAGACCCAGTTGCGGGTGGCGTGCGCCCGGGTGCCCTGCCGCTCCAGCTCGGCGTCGGAGAGGTCCCGGGCGGGCAGGCCGTGCTGCGGCTCGGTCACGGCTCAGCCCTGCTTCCCGTAGGCGGCGACGAACGGGGTGTCGACGCCGATCGGGCCGACCGTACCGGCGCCGCCGGGCGCGCCGACCGGCTCGTCGCGCCCGGGCAACGGGTCCTCGAAGAACCGGGCGCTGTCGTCGACGAACTCCTCCTGCCCCTCCTCGACCGCCCGGTCCTGCGAGACCGCCTCGACCGGGCACACCGGCTCGCAGGCGCCGCAGTCGATGCACTCGACCGGGTTGATGTAGAGCTTGCGGGCCCCTTCGTAGATGCAGTCGACGGGGCACTCGTCCACGCACGAGCGGTCCGTCACGTCGATGCAGGCTGCGGCGATGACGTAGGGCATCGAGGGCCTCCTCGCCCGTCGGCTACCCCGCAATTATCTACACAACGATCGTGCTCCGTCAACGATCTGTAGAGTCTTGGCGCACCGCGCGCACGGCCCGGCGGGTCCCGAGCACCTGGCCCGCGAGGGTACCGGCGCTCACACAAAGGCCGAGGGTGTCAGCGCGACGCCTTCGGCCCAGTGACCGAGGATCCAGCTGGGCGACGAGGAAGCAGACCAGTATCACGCCGCCGAGCCAGTCGGTCGTGGAGAGCACCTGGCCGGTGCGCTCGTCCCACTGCATCCGCTTCGTCCGGCTGGCCAGCACGCCGACGACGGCCCCGCCGAGGAGCCCGCCGACGGCCCAACCGAGGCCGAGGGTGCCCTCGACGATGTCGGTCACGGCGAGCACCAGCATGACGAGCGCGAGCGCCGACACGACCACCACCTGGATGACGATCGCCCGGCTGACGCGCCGGTCGGTATTGCTGTTCATTCCTCCTCCTTTGCCTCGTTGTCCAGCCGCTCGACCTGCAGCAACGTCGCGCCCAGGTCGCGCAGCCTGGCGAGCAGGCCGAACAGCGCCGAGGCGTCGACGACCGGGCCGACGATCGAGGTCGTGCCGTCGTCACGCGTGGTGACGGTCATGGGGTCCCACCACTCCGGGTCGAGATGGCCTCGGACCCTGATCCGGTAGCGCGGCGTCTCGGGCATCGTGTTCTCCAGCCACCGACGTCGGCCACATCTGCCTCGCGAGCTGGGCGAGACCGTCGAGGACGGCGTCGTGGTAGGCGTAGCTGTAGGTCGGGGTGTTGAGGCCGAGCGCGAGCAGCCGCTCCGCGCGCGTGCCGAGGTGCAGCGCGAGGTCGTCGAGGACGTCCGGGGGCAGCATGGGGCCGTAGCTCGCGCTGCGGCGGATCATGCGGTGCAGCCGGACCTCGCCGATGACCGTGGCGTCGCGGGCGTTCATGCGCCGGGCGTGCGCGCCGAGCGGGCAGCGCAGGCCGCGGTCGTCGCCGCGGTAGCGGAAGTCGTTGTTGCGGGCCGGGTCGGCGCCGAGCCCGGGGTCGTCCTTGTCGGGGGCGAGGTCGAGCGGCGCGCCGGAGGGCCAGCAGCCGACGAACTTCGCGGCCAGCAGCCCCTCGTCCGCTCTGCTGGTCGCCTTGGACCGCACGTACCGCCGGAAGTCGGCGACGCGGGTGTGCAGCTTGCGGAACACCAGGTAGGTGCCGTTGCGGCCCAGCACGTCCGGGGTCGGCATCGGGGGTTCCTCGCCCGTCTCGTCGACGTGGCCGAGCACGAACTCGCCCGCGGCGAGGGGCTTCTCGGCGGGGTCGGTGCCCGGGACTCCGGACCCGGCGACGGCGGGATGGGAGATGCCGTCCTTGATGTCGCCCGCGGGGCCCGCGATGGCGCGCGGCCCGGAGAAGTGGTCGGACATGGCAGCGGTCGCCCCTCTGCTCTCGCGGGTACCCGGGTCGGAACCGCGTCGGAACAAAGGTGCCGGTCAGCGGGCGGTTGGGACCTCCACCGAAGGTCGGAGAAAAGGCGGATCCGCCCCTCCCGCGGCTAGTCGGGGAGCACCTCGTAGGTGTGGCCCGCCTTCCGCAGTCGCTCGATGAGGGCCGACCCCATCGCCGTGGCGGGCGTCAACGACCCCGCGCGGTCGGGCAGCGCGTCCTCGGCGAGGCACAGCGCGCTCTCCCCGAGCATGACGGCGGTGGCCGCGTAGCCGGGGTCGCCCTTCCCGGCGACGACCGCGCGCAACCGCCGCCCGCCGGTGGCCGTCGCGTGCAGCTCAGAGCGGAACCACCCGGCCGCGCGGGCCGCGGCGCTCGGGCCCGTCCCTGGCGCGGGCAGCACGCGGTCGAGCAGCGCACGGGTCGGCTCCGTCCGCATCGCGGCGCTCATCCCCGCGAGGGTCGCGACGAGACCCACCGAGACCGCACTGGCGGTGGCCGCGCCGCCGATGCCCTTCCCGCAGCCCATCACCTCGCCGTAGCGCAGGCCGCGGCCGTAGGACCAGCCGGTGAGCGCGTTGCTGCGCCGCACGATCCGCGTGTTGTAGGAGGCCATGACGAACGGCGCGGTCCACGTGCCGTCCCGCAGCCTTCCCGGCGGGGCGGCGTCCGGGGGCTGCAGCGGAGCGGGCTCGGCGCTGCGGTCGGGGCTCAGCGCGTGCGGGTCGGCCGCGAGGCGCCGCGCCGCCGGGTCGCTGCGCATCGCCTCCATCTGGGCGCGCATCGAGTCGACCGTGCCACCGCTGAGGCCGCCCCTGGCCGTCGCGACGAGCCGCACGTCGGCCAGCTCGTCAGCGTGTTCGTGGAGCAGCAGCACGCCCAGGTCGGACGGGACCGAGTCGTACCCGCAGGAGTGCACGATCCGGGCGCCGGTCTCGCGGGCGACCGCATCGGCGCGGTCGATCGCCTCGCGGACGAAGAGCACCTCGCCGGTCAGGTCGGCGTAGTGGGTGCCCGCCCGCGCGCACGCCTCCACCAGCGGCAGCCCGTACCGCGCGTACGGCCCGACCGTCGTGACGACCACCCGGGCGGACGCGGCCAGCGCCGCGAGCGCCGCAGGGTCGCCCGCGTCGGCCACCACCAGCGGCCAGTCGCGCGCGGTGTCCGGGAGGTCCGCGCGGGTGCGCTCGAGCTTCTCGCGCGACCGGCCGGACAGGGCGATGCGGACGCCGGGCGGGGCGTGCCCGGCGAGATGCGCTGCCGTCAACGCCCCCACGAAGCCGGTCGCGCCGTGCAGGACGATGTCGTGCTCGCGTGTGCTGTCCACATCGCCCATCCTGGCCGCTGCAACGGGCCTGCGCCCACTTCGCACACCTTCCGGCGTCCTCGCACATGGTCAACGCTGTGCGAGGACGCCTCAACCTGTGCGGAGTCGTCCTTGCCTCCAGAGGCGAGGAGGCTGGGACCATGCTGCCGCCCCTGGCGAGCGAGGCCCACACGTGCACCGCATGCGGCCTCGCCTTCACGACCGTGTCACCCGGCGACGCGGCGACACTGCTCCCCCGCCACGTCGACGAGCTGCGCGCCCTCGCGGGCGCGGCGTCGTCCGGTCCGGGGTGGACGGTCCCGGAGTACCTCTGCCACATCCGCGACGTGCTCGTCGTGCACACCATCCGGCTGCACCGCGCCCGCAAGGAGGACGACCCCGCGCTGGAGCCGATGTACAACGACCTGCGCACCGCCCGCTTCGACTACCGCAGCGCCGACCCGGCCGTCGTGCTCACCGAGATCGACGCGGCGCTGCGCGGCTTCCTCACCGAGGTCGGGCGCACGGCCGACTGGGACCGCACCGTCACCCGGCTCGGCGAGCGCCGCACCGCGCGGTGGCTAGTGCGCAACGTCGTCCACGAGCTGCGCCACCACGTCCTGGACGTCCGTAAGATCGCCGTCCCGACGGCCTGAGGAGTCGCCATGCGCCCGGTCCCGATGCCGCCCAACGTGATCGACCACTTCTACCTCGGCGGCGAGCGCCTGGCCGCCTTCCGCGGGGTGCCGCTGCCCTCGCCGCGCAGGCCGGAGGAGTGGCTGGCCGCCACCGTGCACCGGGCCGACGAGCCGGACGTCGGCCGCAGCCGGATGCCCGACGGGTCGCTGTTCGCCGAGCTCGTCGCGGCCGACCCGCGGGGCTGGACGGGCTCGCCGGACGCCCCCGCGGGGGCCGCCGACACCGGCATCCTGGTCAAGCTCCTCGACGCGGGCCAGCGCCTGCCCGTGCACGTCCACCCGACCCGCCCGTTCGCGCGCGACCACCTCCACTCCTGCTACGGCAAGACGGAGGCCTGGTACGTGCTGGAGACCCACGGCGACGACCCGGCGGTGTGGGTCGGCTTCCGCGAGGACGTCGACCCCGAGGTGCTCGCCGACCGGGTGGACGCCCAGGACTCGGCCTGGATGCTCGCCCACCTGAACAAGATCAGCGTGCGGCCGGGCGACGGCATCGTCGTGCCCGCGGGGCAGGCGCACGCCACCGGCGCCGGGGTGTTCCTGGTCGAGGTGCAGGAGCCGACCGACTTCTCCATCCTGCTGGAGTGGTCGGTGACCACCGCGACCCGCGACGAGTCGCACCTCGGCCTCGGGTTCGACGTCGTGCTGCCCGCGGTGAGCCACCGCGCGCTCACCGCCGTGGACGAGCTGCGCCGCCGCGTCGACCCCGCGGCGCGGGCCGCTGGGCTCGTGCGCGGGCTGGCCGAGGCCGCCGACCCGTACTTCCGGCTCGACGTCGCCGCGCCCGACGGCGCGAGCGTCACCGTGCCGCGCGGCTACGCGGTGGCGGTCGTGCTCGCAGGCGGCGCGATCGGCTGGGCGGACGGCGCGCAGGAGGTCGCGCGGGGCGAGGTCTACGCCGTGCCGGACGGGATCGGCGACTGGACGGTCTCGGGGGTGGCGAGCGTGGTCGTGTGCAGGCCCAGCGCGGCCTGGCCGGAGGTCGGTGCGGGCTGAGCGACCGCACCCGATAGGTTGTCGGGCGTGCCGCGCACCGTCCGGGACATCATGACCACCCGCGTGGTCTCGGTCCGACCGGACGCCCCGGTCTCCCGCGCCGTCGACCTCATGCGCCGCTACGGGTTCAGCGCGCTGCCGGTCGCCGACGCGGCGTACCACCTCGTCGGCATGGTCAGCCTGCTGGACGTCATCCGGCTGCGGGAGAGCGATCCCGACGCGCCCGACGTCGTCGTCGAAGAGATCATGAACCCGGACGTGCTGTGGTTCCCGCCCACCGCGAAGCTGACCCTCGTCGCCCACCGCATGCGCACCTACGGCGAGCTGCGGGTGATGCCGATCCTCGAGCGCCGGGTGCTGGTGGGCGTGGTCACCCGCGCCGACCTGCTGCGCCCCCGGCCACCCCGCAGGGGCCTGGTCGACCGCGCGCTGGACTGGGTGGGTGGGCGCCGCGACGACGACGAGCCGCTCCTGCGCCTCGCCCGGCCGGTCCGGCAGGGCCCACCCGCGCCCGACGACGCGCCCGTCTCCAGCGTGATGACGGCCGAGGTCGTCACGGTCGGGCGCAGCGACCCGATCTCCGCCGCAGCCGAGCTGCTGCTGCGCAACCGGTACACCGCGCTGCCGGTGGTGGAGCCGGACGGGCGGCTCGTGGGCCTGATGAGCGAGGCCGACGCGCTGGGCGACCCGCTCTACGAGCAGGCCCGCCGAGGCACCGTCGGCGCGGTGATGACCAGCGGGCCGATCACGATCGACGCCACCGCGACGGTCGGCGACGCCCGCAGCGTGGTCGCCGACCACGGGGTCCGGCTGCTGCCGGTGGTGGACAGCGCGCACCTCGTCGGGGTCGTCGCGCGCAGCGACCTCGTCTGAGGGTCTGACGCCGTGCCCGACCTGGAGGCGCTGGCCGCCCGGCTCATCGGAGTGGACGGGGTCGTCGGCGTGCTGCTGGGCGGCAGCCGCGCCCGCGGCACCCACCGGCCCGACTCGGACGTCGACCTGGGCGTCTACTACCGCCCGCCGCTGTCCGTCGAGGGACTCGGCGCGCTGGCCCGCGCGGTGGCCGGGCCGGACGCCACGGTGACCCCGCCCGGCGAGTGGGGGCCGTGGGTCGACGGCGGCGCCTGGCTGCGGGTCGACGGCGTGGCCGTCGACTGGATCTACCGCGACGTCGACCGCGTCGCGGCGGCCTGGCGCCGCGCGCGCGAGGGCCGCGTGGCGTGGCAGGCCCAGGTCGGCCATCCGCTGGGGGTGCTCGACGTCTGGTACGCGGGTGAGCTGGCGCTGGGGGTGGTGCTCGCCGACCCGAGCGGTGAGCTCACCCGGCTGCGGGCCGAGGCGAAGGTGTTCCCCGACGCGCTGGCGACGGCGCTGGTCGTCCGGCTCCCGGAGGCGCGGTTCACGGTGGACATCGCGCGCAAGGTCGTCGAGCGGGGCGACGTCGCGTACGTGGCGGGATGCCTGTTCCGGGCGCTCGGCGTATGCGCCTACGCCCTGCACGCGGCCGCCGGGCGGTGGGTGGTGAACGAGAAGGGGCTGATCGCCGCCGCTGGCGCGCTGCCCGGCGCGCCCGCCGGGTTCGCCGAGCGCGCGCAGGCCCTCCTCGCGCGGGTCGGCGCGTCGGCCGCGGAGCTGACGGCCACCCTCGACGCCGCCGCGGCGCTGGTCGCCGAGGTCGAGCAGGCCGTGGCGCCCGGGCGGTAGCCCCGCACCCTGTGATCACGGTGGGGCCCTGTCCCGACCTCTCACCCCCGGCCCGCACCCCAAGATCACCAGCTCGGCGCACGAACCGGCCATGTCCGGCCGGAAATGCACCGAGCCGACGATCACCGACGCGGGGTGGGCCCGCCGGGGCACGATGGCCACCCCGGCCCTCGACCACCCGCACCCCCGCTTGATCACCAGCTCGGCGCACGAACTGACACTTTCTGGCCGGAAATGCACCCAGCTGGTGATCACGGGCTGGTGGCGGGGCGGTCGGGCCGGGGCAGGGCAGCGGCGGGGGGCTGGAGCGGGCGGGGCGACCGGCGGGGCGGTCGGCGGGGGCGGTCGGCGGGGAGGGCTGGGCAGGCCGAGGGGCCGCGGGCGCCTCCACAGTGTCTGGGACCAACGGCCCTGGCGACGTCCCTGGGCGCGGGGCACACTCGCCAACACCCACCCGGTGCTGGGGAGCGACCGGGTGTTGCGAGTCGGGGTGGGGCCGCGCGGGAGGCGGCCCCACCCCGCCCCACCGTCCAGGGCGGGAAGGCGATGCGGGCGCGGCTCCGCTCGACGGCTACCGCGCGAGCCGGCAGGCCCAACGGCCCGGTGACCAGGACCGTCGGGACCTGTCGCGCGGGTCGTCGTCCCGGCAGCGTCGACGGCATGCCCGCAGCCCGATGGCCGCACCTGGACAATCTCCGGACGGCGCTCGTCGCGTGGGTCATCGGCGGGCACGCGCTGCTGGGCTACTCGCACGTCGGCGGTTGGGCCTACGACGAGGTCCACGAGGTGACCTTCGCCCCCGCGTTCGAGCTGGTGCTGCTCGCGGTCCTCGGGCCGTCCGGGCTGTTCGTGATCGGGATGTTCTTCTTCATCGCGGGTCTGCTCACCGAGCGGGCCATCACCCGCCACGGCCCGCGCGGGTACCTGCACGACCGCGCGCTGCGCCTCGGACTGCCCTGGCTGGCCTCGGCGCTGGTGGTGTGGCCCGCCTCCGTGTGGGTGGCCTACACCGCGGCCGGACGGAACGTCTCGCCCTGGTGGGTGCTGACCCATCGGGACCCGCTCCTGGACTCCGGCTCCCTCTGGTTCGCGCTGGTCCTGCTCATCTACTCGGCGGCCTTCGCGCTCTGGCGCATGTGGCGGCCCGCCCCCGCGGCGCCCACCCGGCCGTTGACCGGCGCGCACCTCGCCGCCGCGGTGGCCGCCGTCGCCGTCACCTCGTTCGTGGTGCGGCTCGCGTTCCCCGCACGCAGCGGGCAGATCCTCGACCTGCATCTGTGGCAGTGGCCGCAGTGCCTCGGGCTGTTCGCGCTCGGCGTCGTCGCCGCGCGGCACGGGTGGGCGCGGCACGTGCCCGACCGGATCCGACGTGCGTGCGGCATCGCGACGGTCGGCACGCTCGTCGCGCTGCCCGCGCTGGCGCTGGCGAGCGGCCTCTCGGACCTCGTCCGCGACGTCGGCCCCTACCTCGGCGGCTGGCACTGGCAGGCGTTGGCGACCGCGACGGTCGAGGGTGTGCTGGTGGTGGCGGGATCGGTGTGGCTGGTCGGCCTGGCCGAGCGGCAGCTGGCCAGCGCGGGGCCACGGGCGCGGCGCTGGGTGGGCGCGGCGTTCGCGGCCTTCGTCATCCAGGGGCCGGTCCTGATGGTCCTGGCGTCGGCGGCACGGCCGTTCCCGTTCCCGGCCGAGGTCAAGGCGCCGACCGTGGCGGCGGCGGCGATCGCCCTGTGCTTCTGGTGGGGTCGGTACGTGCCGTTCCTCGCCGCGCGCCCGCCGACGCGCGCGCCGCACGTCGTGGACTACGGCGGGCCGTCGGACGGGCAGACCGTCGTGCTCGTGCACGGCCTCGGCGGGTCCCACCTCAACTGGGACCTGCTCGCGCCGCTGCTGGCGCGGCACGCCCGCGTACTGGCGCTGGACCTGCCAGGGTTCGGACTGAGCGCGCCCCCGGGCGGTGCCGCGACCGTGCGCGGCAACGTCGCGACCCTGGCCCGGATCGCGACGGAGCACGGGCCCGTCGTGGTCGTGGGCAACTCGATGGGCGGGCTGGTCGGCGTCCTGCTCGCGGCGCGGAGGCCCGCGCTCGTGCGCGGGCTCGTCCTGCTCGACCCGGCGCTGCCCGCGCCGTCGCGCGTGCTGCGGTCCCCTGCCGACGCCGCGCGCCTCGCCGTCTACGCGGTCCCCGGCCTCGGCGAGTACCTCCGCCGCCGTCGACGGCACCGCATCGGCGCCCGCGCGACCCTTGACGAGACGCTGCAACTGTGCGGGGTCGACCCGACCGCGCTGCCCGCGGACCTCGTCCAGCGCTCGGTGGCCCTGGTCGCCCGCCAGTCCGACGTCGCGGGCATGGACAGGGCGTTCCTGTCCGCGTCCCGGTCGCTGGCGTGGACGCTGGCCCGCGCGCGGGCCTACCGGGCGGCGATGGCGTCGATCCGCGTCCCGGTGCTGCTGATGCACGGCGACGCCGACCGGCTGGTGCCGGTCGGCGCGGCCCGCGCCACCGCCCTTCGGTTTCCCGGGTGGCGCTACGTCGAGCTGACCGGCGCGGGGCACGTGCCCCAGCTGCAGATGCCCGGGACGGTGGCGGGGCACATCGTCGGGTGGCTGGACGAGCTGCGCGAGCCCTCCCCAACCGCAGCGGGGTGACACTCCTCCGACTCAGTCGCAGGAATGTCACCCTGCTGCGGACACGCGGGGACACCTCAGTGCTGCAGGCGCCGCATCTCGCGCTGGATGCGCTCCTCCGTGACGGGCTTGCGCCCGTAGGCGTCCCACGCGTTGGCCACGACGCCGATGCCCCAGGCGACGATCGGGAAGATCGGCCAGAAGAAACCGACCCCGGTCCACGCCCAGACCACCACGATCAAGGTGTTGACCATCACGTAGATCAGCAGATGCACACGGAAGTCCGACTGCTTGCGCAGCCGGTTGAGCGCCAGCTCATGCAGCTGGTCGGGGGTCAGGCGGGACTGCTCGGTCAGTTGTTCGGTCTCGTCGGCGGTCATGATGAGCCTCCCTCTTACGCCCCCATCGTGGGACCGCCCACCCGCGCGGCGCAGAGTCCAACGGCCCGCGACCGGCCCGCGACCGTCACCAGAGCCGCGTGGTCGGGATGGTCTCCGGCCGGTCGGGCACCTCCCACGTCAGCCGGTCGACGACGTCGACGACGCCCTCGACGCGGTGGGTGTGCGCCACGGCGATCTCCGCGTCCGCCTGCGTGTCGAGCTCGCCGGTGAGCGTGACCACGCCGTCGGTGACGTCGACCGCGACGCGGTCCGGATCGACCACCAGCGTCGCGACCAGGACGTCCTCGACGACCGCCCGCCGGATCGCGGCGTCGGGGCGCAGGAACACCGCGAGCAGGTCGGAGCGGCCCAGCACGCCGACGAGCCGACCGTCGGCGACCACCGGCAGCCAGCTCACCCCCTGCGCGCGCATGAGCCGCGCCGCCGCGGCGGCGGTCGCGTCCGGGCCGATGGTGACCAGCGCGCCGCTCATCAGCTCGCCCGCCGTCCGCGCCCCCGGCCTGGGCGCGGGCACGCCGCGGTGGACGTGCCGCGGCCGCCACCATTGGCGCGCCTCCGGCTCGGCCGCCGCGATGCCCGCGAGCAGGTCGGCCTCGGAGATCACGCCGAGCAGCCCGCCGTCGGCGTCGAGGACCGGGACGGCGCGGACGGCCGCGGTGAACAGCGTCGCCGCCACGTCCGGCACCGGCATCGACGGCGGCACCGCCACGACCCCCGTCGTCATGACGTCGGCGACGGTGGTGCGCACCGTCGCCCGTGCCTGCGACCCCCTCGCACGCTTGCGCCGTGCCGATGATTCGCTCGCAAGCTCGCTCATCGCTCCATCCCTTCTCGGTCTTGCCCTCACGATCGGCCAGATCATCCGCGGAGGGCAGGCGGCGTCCGGCCTTGTCGACCAGGACGATGACACGCGCGGAGGGGACCTTGGGCCCTGCCCGGCGGGGCTCGGGCGGGGCCATCCTGAGGGGATGACGACGTTCGCCATGCGCTACGCAGCGGCGCTGCGGCCGCTGTTCTACGGCCTGGGCATGGGCGGCGGGAAGGTCGAGCTCGACGGCGACGAGCTGCGGGTGACCATGGGGTGGGCCTTCCGCGGCCGGATCCCGCTCGCCGACGTCCGCGGCGCCCGCGACACCCGTCCGCCGCTGCTCGGCTGGGGTGTGCACGGATGGGCGGGCCGGTGGGCGGTGGTCGGGTCGGCCCGCGGGGTGGTCCGGCTCAGCCTCGCCCGCCCGGCGCCTGCGCGGGTCTGCGGGGTACCTGCACGCGTGCGCACCCTGTGGGTCAGCCTCGAGGACCCCGACGGCCTGCTCGCCGCACTCCAGACGCCGAGCAGGCCCTGACGCTCGTCAGGCGGTGTCAGGTCGCACGATCGCCACGGGGCAGTGGCTCCCGTGCAGCACACTGTGGCTGACCGAGCCCAGCAGGAGGCCGCTCGCGTTGCCCCGGCCGCGCGAGCCCACCACGACGAGCTGCGCCGCGCGCGAGGCCGCCACGAGCGCCGCCGCCGCGCCCGCGCGCACGACCTCCCGGCGGACCGGCACGTCCGGGTACTTCTGCCCCCACCCCGCCAGGCGCTCGGCGAGCACGGCGGTCTCCTCGATGGCCACCGCGTTCCAGTCCATCATCGGGCCGAGCGACTCATCGAGCAGCGTGGGCCACCACGCGTGCACCGCCACCAGCTCGGCCCCGCGCGCCGTCGCCGCCTCGAACGCGAACGCCACCGCCGCCTCGCTGGTCGGCGAGCCGTCGACCCCGACCACCACCGGTCCCGTCGCCTCCGTGCGCGCCCCGCGCACGACGACGACGGGGCACGCGGCGTGCGCGGCCAGCCCGACCGCCACCGAGCCGACGACGAGCCCGGAGATCCCGCCGAGCCCGCGGTCGCCCAGCACCACCAGCTGCGCGCGCCGGGCCTCCGAGCCGAGCACCGCGATCGGGCTGCCGACCTCGACCTGGGTGGCCACCTCGAGGCCGGGCGCGGCCTCCTCGGCCATCCCGGCGGCCACGTCGAGCTTGCGGCGCGCCTCGTTCAGCAGCTGCTCGCGGTAGCCGTCCCCGATCACGACCCGACCGACGGCATGCTCCGAGGGCCAGCCGAACGCCGACACGGCGCGCAGCCCCACCCCGCGCCGGGTCGCCTCCGCCGCCGCCCACACCGCGGCCCGCTCCGCGCTCGGGGAGCCGTCCACCCCGACCACGACCGGTCGGTGCCCATGCCGTACGTCCATAGCGCCCTCCTGATCGTCGCCTGCGCCCACGCTGCCCGCGACGGGCCGCGCACGGCAGCGGCGACCGGCCCTGCGGCATGGGTCGAAGGCCCTGTCAGCGGGTAACCCCCCGCCCCGACCGGGTGACCACGCACCACCTGCCCCCGTGGAGGGACCGTGCGCATGTTCGGGTCCGACGGGTCGCAGGTCGGCGTGCGCAGGCAGAACACCACCGAGACGCCAGCGCCTGGGCTGGACACCGGCACCCTCACCGCCACCGACGACGGCCAGGTGGCGCGGGCCGAGCGGGTGTCCGGCGCGACGGTCGTGCTCGGCCCGTAGCGCCCGCCCTCCCGCCACCCCGACGGGCGTTCGGGCGGCCAGCGCGCCCAGGGCCAGGCCCCGCAACGCCCGAGCGCGACGTGAGCGGGGTTCCGGCACGGCAAAACCCCGCTCACGTCGCGCTCGGCCGCGCGGCGGGCGTTCGGCCGCGCGGCGGGCGTTCGGCCGCGCGGCGGGCGTTCGGCCGCGCGGCGGGCGTTCGGCCGCGCGGCGGGCGTTCGGCCGCGCGGCGGGCGTTCGGCAGGCGCGCACCCCGGCAGCGCGCCCCGGCCACGGCCGCGGGTCGATCGGCCCGGTCGGCCGGGACCTGCTGCCGTGGCCGACGGGGGCGCGGCGCCGGATGCTGAGGCCGACACCATCGGAGGAGCAGCCGTGACCGCCCGACCCCGCCTCGCCGCGCCACCCGAGACCGCGGACGACGACCCCCTGGTCGCCGACCTGATGACCGACCACATCGTCGCGATCGTCCCCGAGGCCCGGCTGAAGGTCGCGCTGCGGCTGATGGCGGCGCAGCAGGTGCGCCACCTGCCGGTCGTCGACGGCGACCGCTGCGTCGGTGTGCTGCTCGACACCGACATCGCCCATCTGCTCGCCCACACCCCTACCATGACGCGCACGCCGCCGCTCACCGTGGCCGAGGTGTGCAGGCGCGCCCCGGTGCTCAGCCCACACGACCGGCGCGCGACGGCCGCGACCCGCATGCACGAGCTGGGCACCGACGCCGCGCTGGTGATCGACAACGGCCGCCTCGTCGGCCTGGTGACCGCCACGGACATCGTCCGCTCGCTGGCCCACACGGACTGACCTCGCCAACCCTCAGGCGTCCTCGCACAAGTTCGACCATGTGCGAGGACGCATCAACCTGTGCGAAGTCGGCTCAGGGGACGAGGACGGCCGCGCCGGTGAGGCGGTCGCCCGCGAGGTCGGCCAGCGCCGCGTCGGCCCGGTCGAGCGGCACCCGCGTCACCCGCGGCCGCACGTCCAGCGCCGCGGCGAGGCGCAGGAACTCCTCCCCGTCGGCCCGCGTGTTCGCGGTGACGCTGCGCAGCTGCTTCTCCTGGAACAGCTCGTCGGCGTAGACCAGCGGCGGGATGTCGGAGAGGTGGATGCCCGCCACGGCGCAGGTGCCACCCCGGTCCAACGCCCGCAGCGCGACCGGCACCAACTCCCCGGCGGGGGCGAACAGCACCGCGGAGTCCAACGGCTCCGGCGGCGCGGCGTCCGCCGGTCCGGCCGACGCCGCGCCGAGCTCCAACGCCAGCTCGCGGGCCCGCGCCGCGCGGGTCAGCACGTGCACGGTCGCGCCCTGCGCGATCGCCACCTGGGCGACGACGTGCGCGGACGCGCCGAAACCGTAGATGCCCAGCCGCCCGCCGGGCGGCAGCGCCGCACGCAGGAGGGCCCGGTAGCCGACGATGCCCGCGCACAGCAGCGGGGCCGCGGTGACGTCGTCCAGCGCGTCGGGCAGCCGGTACGCGTACGCCTCGGGGACGACGGCCAGCTCGGCGTAGCCGCCGTCGGCGTCCCACCCGGTGAAGGTGGCGTCCGGGCAGAGGTTCTCCCGGCCGCTGCGACACCAACGGCACCGCCCGCAGGTGCCCCGCAGCCAGGCGGCGCCAATGCGGTCGCCGACGGCGAACCGCTCGGCGCCCGGCCCGAGCGCGTCGACCACGCCGACCACCTCGTGGCCGGGCACGGTCCGCGGACGGTGCGGCGTGAGGTCGCCCTCGGCCAGGTGCAGGTCGGTGCGGCACACACCGCACGCGGACACGCGCACCCGCACCTCGCCCGGTCCCGGCCGGGGCTCCGGCAGGTCGACGGCCCGCAGCGGCCCGTCGGCCATCGGTCCGGGCCGCTCCACCACCCACGCGCGCATCCGCCCATCTTGCAGGCGACCCTGCTCGGTCCGCAGCGGGCTCGGCGCATCGGCCGCCCGCACGAGCTCAGCCCGCCGGACGCGCGGCGTCGGGGGCCGTACGCACGATCGTCACCGGGCAGGGCGCGTGCAGCACGCAGCTCAGCCCGACCGATCCCAGCACGGCTCTCGCCAGCGCGCCGCGACCGCGGTGGCCGAGCACCAGCCCGTCGGCATCGCGCGCCTGCGCCACGAGGATGTCGGCCGGGTTTCCGGTCGCCCCGACGACCTCCACCGCGAGCCCGTCGGCCAGGTCCGGACGGGCCGCGAACAGCTTGTCGACCGCGGCCTGCGCCACCGCCCTGGCCTCGTCGTCCAGCTCGGCGGGCGGCAGCACGGGCACCGACATGCCGTAGGGGATCGCCCAGTACTCCGGCATCCGCGCGACGGCCAGCACCCGCAGCCGGGCCCCGCGCCGCCGTGCGTCCTCCGCCGCGTGGACCAGCGCCTCGTCCGACTCCGCCGACCCGTCGACGCCGACCAGGATCATGCCGCCCATCGCCTGCCCCTCTTCGCTGTGATCGCCCCCCACCATCGGGCGGGGGACCGATGCGGCGGCAGCGCCGGAGGTCCCGATTCGGGCGGGCCACCCGGCCCTGAGGTCGCCTCGTCCGCGGCCTGCCGCAAGCCCGCCACGGCGATCACGCGTCCCGGGCGCGCAGAGCGGGTATAGCTGTCCACGTGGCGAAATCCGGTGGCGAGAGCACGCTGACCGTCCTGATCGCGATGGGCGCGAACCTCGGTGTCGGGGTGGCGAAGCTGGTCGCGGGCCTGATGACCGGCAGCGCGGCGATGCTCTCCGAGGCCGCGCACTCCGTCGGCGACACGATGACCGAGGTGCTGCTGCTGACCGCGCTCAAGCGGTCCAGCAAGCCACCGGACCGCAGGCACCCGTTCGGCTACGGCAAGGAGCGCTTCGTCTTCTCGTTGCTCGCCGCCGTGTCGATCTTCGTGGCGGGCGCGCTCTTCTCGATCTACCAGGGCGTGCACACGCTGCTGGGCGGCCAGGAGGAACGGCAGGACGCCAAGGTCGCGCTGATCGTGCTGGTGGTCGCGGCCGCCATCGAAGGCGTGTCGCTCTTCCAGGCCATCCGCCAGGTCCGCGCCGAGCGCGCCAAGGAACGCCTCGACCTGCTGACGTTCCTGCGCCGCAGCGACGACCCGACCGTCATCACCGTGCTGTTCGAGGACAGCGCCGCGATCACCGGCCTGGCGCTCGCGTTCGTGGGCGTCGGGCTGACCGCGCTCACCGGCTCCCCCGTCTGGGACGCGCTCGCGTCGCTCGCGATCGGGCTGCTGCTCGTGGGCGTCGCGTACGGTCTGGCGCGCGCCAACCTGACCCTGCTCATCGGGCGGCAGGCGGACCCGCGGCTGGTGCGGGCCATCGGCCGACGGCTCGCGGACCAGCCGGAGGTCGACGAGGTGATCGACCTGCTGACCATGCTCACCGGCACCGACAAGGTGCTCGTCTGCGCCCGGCTGGACTTCGCCCAGAACGCCACGTCCGACGACATCGAGCACGCCTGCGTCCGCATCGACAGCACCCTGCGCGAGGAGTTCGGCGACGTGGACGAGGTGTTCCTCGAGCCGGTGCCGCGCGGCAACGCCGAGCTGCGCGCCCGCGTCCGCGCCCGCTACGGCGCCGACCTGGACGAGATCGCCGCCGAGCCGCCCCCCGCATGATCGACGCTTGGGTGCCATGACCGCCGGACATGGCCGCCATGTCACCCCACCGTGGATCAACCCGCGACCGGGACCGGGTGGGCGCGGCGGCGGGCCAGGCGGTGGCGGCGCAGGAAGCGCCACATCAGCGTGGCCGCCCGCGGGCCCGACGGGTCGCTGTACGAGCCACCGGGCCGCCCGCCGGACCAGGCGTGGCCGAGGTCGTCGACCAGCCACAGCTCCAGCACCGTGCGACGGCGGCGGTCGAACCAGCGCGTGGTGCGGTAGCCGCGGCCGTCCCCCGCGGCGCCCGCCGCCGTGGTCGAGCGCAGCGGGCCGCCGCCGTGGAACGCCAGCCACTGTGCCGCGTCCCTGGTGGCGTTCTCGGGGTGGACGACGCGGTCCGCAGCGCCCTGCACGATGACGACCGGTGGCATCGGCGACGCACCGGGCACGGGCTCGGGCACCCGGGACCGCGCGGTCATCGCGGCGAACGCGCTCGCCGGGCCCGTCGCCGAGCGGTACGGCGGCGCGGAGTGCACGCCGACGCCCGCGAACAGGTCCGGGTAGGTGGCGGCGAGGACGAGCGCCATCGCCCCGCCCGCCGAGATGCCCGCGACGCAGACCCGCCGGGGGTCGACCCGCCAGCGCTCCCGCTCGTCCAGCATGGCCGTCACGACGCCCGCCAGCGCGGCGGGCTCGCCCCGGCCGCGTTCCTGGTTGCGCGCCTCGTACCAGCGCCAACAGCGGTTCAGGTGGTGGCGGCGGGTCTGTTCGGGCGCGACGAGGACGATGCCGTGCCGGTCGGCGACGGCCGTGAACCGGGTCGCGTCGACGAAGCCTTCGGCGTCCTGGTCGCAGCCGTGCAGCAGCACGAGCAGGGCGGCCCGACGACCGGGGCGGTGCCCGGCGGGCAGGTAGACCGGGCACAGCCTGCCGCCCAGCCCTGGCCCCGCGACCCAGCGGCCCGGCGCCGCCCGCCTCACCCATCGCACGAGGCCCATGATGGCGGTGTCGTGGGTGCCCGCACC
The DNA here is from genome assembly GCA_963750095.1 of uncultured Actinomycetota bacterium. Taxonomy (GTDB): domain Bacteria; phylum Actinomycetota; class Actinomycetes; order Mycobacteriales; family Pseudonocardiaceae; genus Pseudonocardia. The sequence continues at coordinate 146,429 of CAVVPJ010000007.1, forward strand.
AACCGGTGCGGCGCCTGCCCGCACCCCGCCGGACCTGACGTCCACTGGTCGGAAAGCCCACCCCGGACGCGGCTCGGCGGGACAGGCTGAGGCCGAGGACCACGAGAAGCCGGGAGCGCCATGTCCGTGTCTGCGCGCCGGGGCGCGATCGCCGAGCAACCGTCCGCCTCCACCGGGGTGCGCACCGCGCTGGCCACCGTCTGCATCTCCGGCACGCTGGAGGACAAGCTCGACGCGGCCGCGGCGGCCGGGTTCGACGGCGTCGAGATCTTCGAGCCCGACCTCGTCGCGTCCGCCCTCACCCCCGCCCAGATCCGCGAGCGCTGTGCCGACCTGGGCCTCTCGATCGACCTGTACCAGCCGTTCCGGGACCTCGACTCCACCTCGCCCGAGCGCTTCGCCGCCAACCTCCGCCGCGCCGAGCACAAGTTCGCGCTCATGGCCGAGCTGGGCACCGACCTCGTGCTCGTCTGCTCGGCGGTCGCCCCCGACGCCGTGGCCGACATCGACGTGCTCGCCGGGCAGCTGCGCACCCTGGCCGAACGCGCCGAAGCGCACGGCATGCGCGTCGCCTACGAGGCGCTGGCCTGGGGCACGCAGGTGTCCACCTACGAGCGGTCCTGGGACGCCGTGCGCCTCGCCGACCACCCCGCGCTCGGCCTCTGCATCGACTCCTTCCACATCCTCTCCCGCGGCTCCGACCCCGCGGGCATCGAGGACATCCCCGGCGAGAAGCTGTTCTTCCTCCAGCTCGCCGACGCGCCGCACATGGACATGGACGTCCTGCAGTGGAGCCGCCACTACCGGCTCTTCCCGGGCCAGGGCACGTTCGACCTGCCCGCGTTCCTCGGGCACGTGCTGGCCGCCGGGTACACGGGGCCGCTGTCGCTGGAGGTCTTCAACGACGTCTTCCGCCAGTCCGACCCGCGCCGCGCCGCCGTCGACGCCCGCCGCTCGCTGCTCGCGCTGCGCGAGGCCGCCGTCGCGCACGTCCCCGCCGCAAACCGGGCGAGCGTGGGCGCGGAGAACCCGCCGCCCACCCCGGAGCTGTCGGGGTACGCGTTCATCGAGCTGGCCGCGGACGGCGGGTCCGGGGTGGCCATCGCCGAACTGCTCGGCGACCTCGGCTTCGCGCAGACCGGCATGCACCGCAGCAAGCCGGTGCAGCTCTGGCAGCAGGGGGACGCCCGCGTGCTGCTCAACACGACCGAGGGCGAAGGCGCCGCGGTCGCCGCGCTCGGGATCGAGACCGCCGACCCCGGCGCCGCCGCAGGCCGGGCCACCGCCCTGCTCGCCCCGCCGCTGCCGCAGCACCACGGTCCCGCGGAGGCCGACCTGCTCGGCGTCACCGCGCCCGACGGCACCGCGGTGTTCTTCTGCCACACCGCCACCGAGGGCGTGAGCTGGCTCGCCGACTTCGAGCCGACCGGCGTCACCGGGGACGCCCACGTCACGCACGTCGACCACGTCGCGCTCACCCAGCCCTACGACAACTTCGACGAGGCCACGCTGTTCTACCGCACGCTGCTGGGCCTGCAGACCCAGCACGCGTCCGAGGTCGCGGCGCCGTTCGGGCTGGTGCGCAACCGCGCGGTGAGCGACGCCAACCTCACCGTGCGGGTCTGCCTGTCGGTGTCGGTGCTGCGCCGCGGCGGCTGGGCGCCCGGCGTGGCCGACCCCCAGCACGTCGCGTTCGCCAGCCCCGACGTGATCGCGCTGGCCCGCCGCGCCCGCGCCGCCGGGGCGCCGCTGCTCGACATCCCCGACAACTACTACGCCGACCTCGACGCCCGCCTCGCCCCCGAGCGCCTCGCCGAGCTGCGCGAGCTGGGCGTGCTGCTCGACCGCGACGCCCGCGGCGAGTTCCTGCACTTCTACACGCACGTCCTGGGCGGTCGCGTGTTCTTCGAGGCCGTGCAGCGGGTCGGCGGCTACTCCGGATACGGCGAGGTCAACGGCCCGATCCGGATGGCGGCGCACCGACGGGCTCGGCTTTCGCCGTGACCTCCGCCGGGGTGACCGGCGGGGTGTCGCGGCACTCCTCGGCCCGGTCGTGCGCCTGCTGGAACGTGATGATCCGGTGCCCCCGGTTGCGGGAGAACGTGAGGGCGCGGCCCCAGGTGTAGAGCGTGCCCAGGCGGTTGCCCCAGCCGATCAGGTACAGCACGTGGATGGCGCCCCACATCGTGTAGCCGATGACGCCGGTGAACTGCATGCCGAACGACTCGGCGATCGCGGAGCGGTGCCCGATCGTGGCCATGCTGCCCTTGTCGAAGTACTTGAACGGCTCGGCCTTCTCATCGCCCGCCAGCCGCGACGCGATCAGCTTCCCGACGTACTTGCCCTCCTGCAGCGCGGGCTGCGCGATGCCCGGCAGCTGGTTGAGCGACACCATGTCGCCCACCGCGAACACCTCGGGATAGCCCTCGAGCGTGCAGTCGGGCCGCACGGGGATCCGGCCCGCGCGGTCGGTCTCGAGCCCCGCCTTCGCGGCGAGCATCTTCGCCAACGGGGACGCCTGCACGCCCGCCGCCCAGATCCTGGTGCGGGTGCGGATCGTCTCCTCCCCGTCCGGGCCCTTGACCGTGATGCTCTCCCCGTCCATCCCGATGGCCAGGGTGTTCAGGCGCACCTCGACGCCCATCGACTCCAGCTTCTGCCTCGAGTACTTCCGCAGCTTCTCCGGGAACGGGCCGAGCACCGCCCCGGCGCCCTCCAGCAGCAGGATGCGCGCCTCGGTCGTGTTGACGGTGCGGTAGTCCTGCGGCAGCACCTTGTGGGCGAGCTCGGCCACCTGCCCCACCAGCTCCACACCGGTCGGCCCCGCGCCGATCACCACGAACGTCAGCCACTCCGCGCGCTCGGCCGGGTCGGTCGAAAGCTCCGCCATCTCGAACGCCAGCAGGATCTGGTCGCGCAGGTGCCGCGCGTCCTCGATGGTCTTCATGCCGGGCGCGTAGCGGGCGAACTCGTCGCGGCCGAAGTAGGAGTGCGTGGCGCCCGCCGCGACGACGAGCGTGTCGTAGGGCAGTTCCAGCATCCGGCCGTCGGGGCCCTCGGCGGTGACGATCCGCCGCTCCAGGTCCATGTCGGTGACCTCGGCGAGGAGCGCGCGCGCGTTGGCCTGCTTCTTGATGACGGCGCGCAGCGCGGGCGCGATCAGCCCGGGCGGGAGGATGCCCGCCGCCACCTGGTAGAGCAGCGGCTGGAAGAGGTGGTGGTTGGTGCGGTCCACCACCGTGACGTCGACGTCGGCGTGGGCGAGCGCACGCACCGCGCTGAGGCCGCCGAAGCCGCCGCCGATGACGACGACCCGGTGCGCTGTCATGCCTGCAGCTGTGCCGTCGCCCGCAGCTCCTCGGGCGTGGCGGTGCCGAACCCGAAGAACTCCAGGTAGGCGGGGATCATCTCGAAGAGCATGTCGCTGCCCACCTGGGTGCGGCAGCCCTTGGCCTGCGCGGCGGCCAGGAACGGCGTGATCGTCTGCTTCATGACGACCTCGCCGACGAACGTCGTGGGCGCGATCCGGTCGACGTCCATCGGGAGCGGGTCGTCGTCCTTCATGCCCAGCGGGGTCGCGTTGACGACCAGGTCGTAGCCCCCCGGGTCCTTCGAGCCGGTCTGCACCTGCAGGTCGGGATAGTGGTCGGTGAGCCGGGTGGCGAGGCCGTCGGACGCGGCCTGGTGGGGGTCGAAGAGGCCCATCCCGGCCACCCCTGCCGCGGCCAGCGAGGCCGCGATGGGCGATCCCACGCCGCCGTTCCCGACCACCAGCGCACGGGCGCCCCCGAGCTCGAGGCCCTTGCGCTGGAGGCCGCGCACGAAGCCCGCGCCGTCGAACTGGTCGCCGACGGTCGTGCCGTCCTCGCGCACGAGCACGGCGTTGGCCGCGCCCGCGATCGTCGCGGTGGGCGTCAGCTCGTCCACCAGCTCGCAGGTGACGACCTTGTGCGGCATCGTCACCAGCGCGCCGCGGATGTTCGTCATCCGGAAGATGTGCGGGAAGAAGTCCCGGTACTCCTCCGGCGTGACGCCCATCGGGACGACGACGGCGTCGATGCCGTTCTTCTCGAACCACGGGTTGTAGATCATCGGCGCTTTGAAGGCGAACGTCGGGTAGCCGATGTGCGCCACCACCGTCGTCCGGCCGGTGATCACTTCTTCAGCTGCTCTCGCATGACGCCGAGGACGACTTCGGAGGTCTCTCTGACGAAGTTGGCGTGCGTGGCGGCGAGCGTCGCCGCCCATTCCATGCCGGTGTTCTTCGCCGCCTGCTCCTCGAGCTCGAGGAGGTTCTTGAGCATCCGCTCGTAGCCCTCCAGCCAGGCGAGGCCGTTCTCCTTGGCCTTGTCGACGACCTGGGCGGACAGGTCCTGCACCCGCTTGACGGCGGCGTCCATGTCGGTCGGGTCGGTCATTGCGATGCCTCCCTCGATGCGCTTCCCCGCGAGACTTCCACGCCCGCAGGCGTCGTGACCTGCCCTTCCGACCAGTGAGAGCCGCCCGGATCGGCGACGGCGTACCACTCGTAGACGCCGTCGGGCCGGGTCCGCCGCTCGACCTCTCCCGCCCACCGCAGGTACGCGATGTGGGAGAGCGTCTCGTTGATCGCGAGCTGCCGTTGGTGCGCGAGGATCGCCTTGACGACGAGCCGGTCGGCCAGCTCGACCACCGACGACGGCGCTGCGGCGATGGCCTGGCGCACCTTCTCCAACCGGCGCAGCTTGGTGCGGTAGATGGCCTCGATCCGCCCGGCGGGGTCGTCGAAAGGGTGGCCGTGGCCGGGCAGCACGTGCGCCGGGCGGAGGTCGGCGACGCGGCGCAGCGAGTCGAGGTAGCTGCGCAGCGGGTCGGCGTCGAAGCCGCGCTCGAACGTGACCGGCGGCGTGATCCCGGGCAGCAGGTGGTCGCCGGAGAGCAGCACGCCACGCGCGGGCGAGTGCAGGCAGACGTGGCCCAGCGAGTGGCCCGGCGTGTGGATGACGTCCCACTCGTCGCCGCCGATCACGAGGCGCTCGCCGCCCCGCAGCCGGGTGGACGCCTCGACCACCGAGTGCAGGTACGGCAGCCAGCGCGTGAGGTGGTCGGCGAGGTCCATCCGCTCGGTCTCGGACACCCCGTGGTCCTCGTAGGTGTCGCGGCGGCGGGCGCGGGCGGTGTCGGGGTGGCGGTACTTCTCGCAGTCCAGGTCGGTCATCGCGTGCATGACCAGCTGGGCGCCGGTCTCCTCCATGACCTTGCCCGCGAGGCCGTAGTGGTCGATGTGCGCGTGCGTGACGATGATGCGCCCGACGTCGGCGAGCGTGTACCCGGCGCCGTTCAGGCCCGCGGTGAGCGCGGCGAGGCCGCCGTCGGGGAGGTCGGGGCGCCAGACGCCGCAGTCGACGACCGTCACGCGGTCGCCGTCGGCCAGCGCGTAGCAGTTGACGCTCTGGACGGCGTTGACCCCGATCGGCAGGACCATCCGCGTGATCCCGTTCATCCGTGCATGCGCTCCATGAGCGTGAACCAGACGCGCAGCTCGACGCGGTACTCCACGGAGGCGCCGTCGACGACGCCGGTCACGTTCGCCATCTCGAAGGAGGTGATCCCGTCGAGCGTCATCCGCGCGCGGTCGAGCGCCTCGTCCACCGCGTCCTGGATGCTGGCCCCGGTGCCGACGAGCTCGACGGCCTTCTGCACGGTCACGGCGGTCATCCTTGTCCGCGGTACGACACGGGCGGGTGCGTTCCCGCTCGCTGGAAGAGCCGGTAGAGGTAGACGAGCGCGGGCACGAGCAGGAGCGAGCCGATGACGAGCGAGACGAGCATCGCGACCAGCGTGGCCTGGCCCGCGGCGGCGTCGGCGATCGTGAGCTGCGGGGGCAGCAGGTAGGGGTACTGGGCCAACGCCCAGCCGATGAGGATCGTGGCGACGGCGAGCGCCGACGTCACCCGCGCCACCGCGTAGCGACGCAGCACCAGCAGCGCGATCGACGCCAGGCCCGCGACCACCGAGAGGATCACCACCGGCAGCGCGCGCCCGAACAGCCCGTCCGCGAGCAGGGGGGCGTCGGCGCGCAGCACGAACAGGCCGCCGAGCCCGGCGACGCCGGTGACGGCCGCGGCGCCCAGCGCCCGGATCCGGAACCCCGCCGCCAGCTCGGGATGGCCTTCGCGCAGCGCGTCCAGGCAGAGGAAGACCGCCGACAGATAGGCGCAGGTGAGCACGGCGAGCACCCCGCCGAGCGCCGACGTGGGGTTGACCCAGCTCGTCACGACGTCGCCCGCCGCGATGCCCTGCGGCACCCGCCCGGAGGCGACGCCGCCGACCACCGTGCCCAGGAAGTACGGCGTGACCAGCGACGACACCGCGAACGCGCCGCCGAGGAAGCGGCGCATCGGGAGCGTCGTGATGCTCTTGCGGAACGCGAACGCCGCCCCGCGCGCGATCATCCCGAACGCGGCGAGCGTCAGCGGCACGTAGAGCGTCGACGCCACGGCGGTGAACCCGACCGGGAACCCGGTCCAGAGCACGACCAGAACGAAGATCAGCCAGACGTGGTTGGCCTCCCACACCGGCCCGATCGCGTGCTCGATCACCGCGCGCTGGGTGGCGCCGCGGCGGGTGCCGCCCGCCAGCAGGTCCCAGATGCCCGCGCCGAAGTCCGCGCCCCCGAACAGCGCGTAGGCGATCAGCCCGACGAACATCACGCCGAGCACCACCTCGGGGAGCGTCATGACGGCACGGCTTCTTCGAGCTCCTGTGGCGCCGCGACGTCGTGCGAGTGGGCCAGGCGGCGCAGGACGAACACGGTGAGCACGGTCAGCACCGCGTAGATCACCGTGACGGCGACGAAGCCGAGGGGAATGCCGGGGGCGGGGCTCACGGCGTCGGCGGTGCGCAGGACGTTGTAGACGATGAACGGCTGGCGGCCGACCTCGGTGGTGGTCCAGCCGGTCTCCATCGCGAGGACGGCCGCGGGGCCCGCCACCGCGGCGGCGCGCAGGAACCAGATCGAGCGCGGCGCCCGCCGGTGCCGCCACCAGGTCCACCCGAACCACAGCGCGAGCAGCGCCAGCGCCGAGCCGACCCCGACCATCGTGTTGTAGGCCAGGTGCACGACGTTCACCGGAGGGCGCAGGTCCGGCGGCACGCTCTGCAGGCCGATCACCTGGCCGTTGGGGTCGTGGGTCACCAGCAGGGACAGCCCCCAGGGGATCTCCAGCGCCCACCGCAGCTTGTCGTCGATGAAGAGACCGCCGAGCGAGAGCGGCACTCCCCTGCCGGTGTTGAAGAGCCCCTCCATCGCCGCGAGCTTGATCGGCTGGTTCTCGGCAACCGTGCCCGCGATCCAGTCGCCCACCAGGAGCTGGATCGGCGTCGCGATCGCCGCGAACGTGAGCGGGATCAGGAGGCCGAAGCGGTGGTAGCGGTCCCGGCGGCCGCGCAGCATGCCCACCGCGTAGACCGAGGCGACGAGGTAGCCGGTCACCATGTAGGCCGCGATGAGCATGTGCACGAACTGGGGCCAGGTGGACGGCCCGAACATCGCCCCGACCGGGTCGACGTCCACCACGCGCCCGTTCTCCAGCCTGAAGCCGGTGGGGTTGTTCAGCCAGGCGTTCGCGGCGATCACGAAGAACGCGCCTGCGATCCCGGACACGATGATGGGCAGCGCGCTCAGCATGTGCGCGCGGGGCGACATCCGGTCCCAGCCGAAGAGGTAGATCCCCACGAAGATCGCCTCGAGGAAGAACGCGAACCCCTCCAGCACGAACGGGAAGCCGTACACCTCGCCGAAGGGCAGCATCAGCCCCGGCCAGAGGATGCCCATCTCGAACGACAGCAGCGTGCCCGACACCGCCCCCGCCGCGAACAGCACGCCCATCACCTTGGACCAGGTGCGCGCCAGGTCGAGGAGGATCGGGTTGCCGCGCCGGTGTGCCCGCCACTCGGTGAACACCACGATCACCGGGAACACCATCCCGAAGCACGAGAACACGATGTGCCAGCCCAGCGACAGCGCCATCTGCATCCGCGCGGGGAACAGGTTCTCCGCCGCCCCCGCCAGCACGAGTGCGTGGTCCACGCCCACCTCCCGTCGGCCCGGGGGTCAAGGATGGTCCGGGTAGGCCGTCGGATGGTCGACTTCCCACCCGGCGGAACCCCCGCACGGTGAGTCCCGCGTCCCGGCACGGTGAGTCCCGCGTCCGGGCACGGTGAGTCCCGCGTTTGAGCACGGCGAGTTCGTCGAACGTGCACGCGTCGGGGTGCGGCTGACGAGCGACGGCCCGCCGGAGCGGGCGGCATGATCACCAGCTCGGCGCACGGAGCTACCAGATCTGGCCGCCTTTGCGCCCAGCTGGCGATCACGGGGCGAGGTGGCCCTAGCGGGTTGGTCCTGCGACGGTGCGGCGCTCGCGTTGGGGGGTGACGACGTAGCGCGGGTCGCGGGTCGAGGCGACCCCCGCCGCGAACACGCCGAGCCGCTGCAGCGCGCTCCCGGCCACCAGGGCGAGCCCGGCCACCGCGGCGGCGACCCTGCTCCGGCGGGCGGCGACCAGCGTGCCCACGAGACCCCCGGCCGTCAGGTACTCCGACCAGCGGCGCAGCGTGTGCGCCCGTCCGGTCGTATAGGCCTCGGCCACCATCCCGATGCGGTGCTCCATCGCTCGCGACGCCGCGAGCTCGGCCGCCGCGCCGACGGCGGCGAAGGTGCGGGCAGGCCCCGCCTCCGACGGCGGCACGAGGACCATCGCGAGGCCGCCCGAGCTCGCCGCCGCCGAGCCGGTGAACACGAACGGCAGGTAGGGATGGGCGGTGTTCCACGCGGGCACCGCCGTCTGCGACAGCAGCACGGCCGTGTAGCTCGCCAGCGGCGGCGCGAGCGCCGCCGACGTCAGCGACGCGGGCAGGGCGAGGCGGCGCAACAGGCGGGTCAACGGCCAGCGCGCGGGCAGGATCTCCGCCGCCGCGGCCAGCCCGATGCCGGGGCTGTAGCTCGCGAGGATCCAGGTCCCCATGCTCATCGGCGAGGTCGGCTTCGCCACCCGCAGCATGTGGTGGAACCGCTCGGGGCGGCCGAGGTCGGACACCAGGAAGTAGGTGCTCGCGCCCAACGCACCGACGGCGGCGAGGCGCGCGCGGCGGCGCAGGCGGGGGCGACCGGTGAGGTCGGCCCCCACCGACAGCAGCGTCGACCCGGCCGAGAGGCCACCGGCGAACAGGTATGCCGGGATCCGCCAGTCCCACCCGGGGGGCTTGAGGATCGGCCGCCCGTAGTACGACGCGTCGTCCGGCCGCGGGGGCGGCAGCGCCTCCCGGCGGCTCACCGCCCCGCCCTCCGCGACGCACAACGCCCGACTTCGCACACTCGACGGCGTCCTCGCACAGCGTCGGCCTTGTGCGAGGACGCCACAGGGTGTGCGAAGTCGGACCGGGCGGGCCGCGCGGCGGGGCGGGCGGCGGCGGGGGCGCGGGTGGGGGCGGCGGCGGGGGCGCGGGTGGGGGCGGCGGCGGGCGCGCGGGTGGGGGCGGCGGCGGGGGCGCGGGTCACCGGCGCCCCAGGAACGAGCTGACGGCGGCGGCGAGGAACGCGCCCGCGGCGGCACCGACGAACTTCCACATCCGCACGGCGTCCCGGGTCGGCACGACGGGCTCGGGCGGCAGGCCGTACACCTCCGGCTCGTCGAGCAGCAGGAAGAACGCCCCGTTGCCGCCCACGCCGTCGTCGGGGTCCGCGCCGTACAGGCGCGCCTCGGTGACCCCGCGCCCGTGCAGGGTGGCGACCCGCTCCGCCGCCCGTTCGCGCAGCTCGGACAGCTCCCCGAACTGGATCGAGTCGGTCGGGCAGGCCTTCGCGCACGCGGGCTCGAGCCCACCGTGCAGCCGGTCGTAGCACATCGTGCACTTCTGCGCCCTCCCGTCGCCGGGGCGCCGCTCGATCACCCCGTACGGGCACGCCGAGACGCAGTAGCCGCAGCCGTTGCAGATGTCCTGCTGCACGACGACGGTGCCGAACTCCGTGCGGAACAGCGCGCCCGTCGGACACACGTCCAGGCAGCCCGCGTGCGTGCAGTGCTTGCAGACGTCCGACGCCATGAGCCACCGCAGCCCGTCGTCCTCCGCGGCGCCGGGCATGCCCAGGTCGACGGGTCTGCGCTGCTCGACGAAGGCGACGTGCCGCCACGCGTTGGCGCCCAACGAGCCGGTGTTGTCGTGCGACATCCCCAGCAGGTCCAGCTGCTCCGCCGCGGGCACGCCGTTCCACTGCTTGCACGCCACCTCGCAGGCCTTGCATCCGATGCAGACCGAGGTGTCGGTGAAGAACCCGACCCGCGGCGGGTGCTGGACGTGCCCGGCGTCGCCCGCCACGTCGTCCAGCGGCCCGAACAGGCTGTTCACGCTAGGTCCCCGCCCTTCGCCGGTACTCTGCCACATAGTCGAGCAGGGCTCGGCCGGTCGGGCGTGGGCCTGGCCGAACATCGCAGGTCGCCACCTTGCTCTCCTGGATCAGCACGTTCGGGTCGGCGACGATGCCGAGCAGGTCGTTCATGACGTCGCCGCGCGCCAGCCCACGTCCGCCGAAGTGGTAGGGCATCCACACCTGGTGCACCACCTGGCCGTGTACCCGCAGCGGCCGGATCCGGTCGGTGACGACGGCGCGCGCCTGCACCGCCGTGCGGCTGGTCACCACGTGGCACCACTGCCCGTGCGTGAGTCCGCGCTCCGCCGCCAGCGCGGGCGACACCTCGACGAACAGCTCCGGTTGCAGCTCCGCCAGGAACGGCAGCTGCCGGGACATGCCGCCCGCGGTGTAGTGCTCGGTGAGCCGGGACGCGGTGAGCACGAACGGGAACACCCCGTTCGCGGCACTGCCTGCCGGGTTGGACGGGTTGTCGCGCCGCGGGTAGCGGCGGCGGGTGGGGCTGGGCCCGTGCAGCGGGTCGCAGATCGGCGACTCGTCGGGCTCGTAGTGCGTGGGCAGCGGGCCGTCCACCAGGCCGTTGGGCGCGAACAGCCACGCCTTCCCGTCGGCCTGCAGGACGAACGCGTCGTCACCGCGCAACGCCGCGGGCCCGACCGCGCCGGGCGGCGGCACGTGGCCGGGCGGGAGGTCGTCGGGGAAGTCGGGGATGTCGTCGCCGACCCAGCGCCCGACCGCCTCGTCCCACCACACCAGCTTCTTGCGCTCGCTCCACGGCCTGCCCTCGGGGTCGGCCGAGGCCCGGTTGTAGAGCACGCGCCGGTCCAGCGGCCAGACCCACCCCCACTTGCCGTCCGGGCCGTCGCCGCGCCGCGCGGACAGGTTGACCCCGCCCTTGAACACTCCCGAGTAGATCCAGCACCCCGAGGAGGTGCTGCCGTCGGCGCGCAGCTCGCGGTAGTCGCCGACCGGCTCGCCGGAGTTCAGGTGGAACCCGTTGATCCGGCGCAGCACCTCCTCGGCGTCCGGCTCACCCCAGACCGGCTCGCCGTGCAGGGGCAGATCCCAGCTGAGCTCCCGCAGCGGCCGGTCGCGCTCGTCGATGGAGTCGGCGAGCCGTTCGCGGACCAGCCGTCCGAGGTGGTAGGCGAACCACAGCTCGGAACGCTGGTCCCCCGACGGCTCGACGGCCTGCTCGCGCCACTGCAGCATCCGCTCGGTCTGCGTGAACGTGCCCTCCTTCTCGACGTGTGACGCCGCAGGAAAGAAGAACACCTCGGTCCGACATTTTTCGGTGACGATCTCGCCGGCCTCGACCTCGGGCGCGTCCTTCCAGAACGTCGCCGTCTCGATCATCGCGAGGTCGCGGACGACGAGCCACTCCAGCTCCGCGAGCGCCAGCCGCATCAGCCGCCCGTTCGCCATGCCGACGGCCGGGTTCTGGCCGAGCACCAGGTAGCCGGGGACCTTCCCGTCGACCATGTTCATCGCGGTGCCGTAGACGCCGTGGTCGCCGTCGACACGGGGGAGGTAGTCGAAGCAGAAGTCGTTGTCGGGCGTGGCGTGCCCGCCCCAGTACTCCTTGAGCAGCGACACCATGTAGGTGTCGGCGCTGTACCAGAACCCCTTCTGCTTGCGGCTGCGGATCGACGTCACGTAGCTCGCCAGGTCGGGCGTGGCCGGGGACGGCATCGGCAGGTAGCCGGGCAGCAGGTTGTACAGCGTGGGGATGTCCGTGCAGCCCTGGATGCTCGCGTGCCCGCGCAGGGCCAGTATTCCGCCGCCCGGACGGCCGATGTTGCCCAGCAGCAGCTGCACGATCGACCCGGCGCGGATGTACTGCGCGCCGACGCTGTGCTGCGTCCAGCCCACGCTGTAGATCAGCGCCGTGGTGTGCTCGCGTCCCGAGTTGGCCGTCCAGGCCTCGCAGACGGCGCGGAACTGGGCCTGCGGCACCCCGCAGACCTCCTCGACGAACTCCGGCGTGTAGCGCGCGAAGTGCCGCCGCAGGACCTGGTAGACGCAGTCGGGGTGCTGCAGCGTGGGGTCGGCGGGCACGCCTTCGGACGTCCCGGACAGCGGTGGTCCCCCCGCCCCGGACGCCTCAGCCTTCGCCTGTTCACGCTGCTCCGGCGGCTCCTCGTCCTCGGGCGGCTCGCCCGCCGAGCGGTACTGCCAGCTCGCGTTGTCGTAGGTGTGGGTCTCCTGGTCGAAGCCGCTGAACAGGCCGTCGAGGTCCTCGGTGTCGCGGTACTCCGGCGAGACGAGGAACGACGCGTTCGTGTACGCCGTGACGTACTCGCGGAAGTCCAGCCCGTTCTCCAGGATGTACCGGATCACGCCGCCGAGGAACGCGATGTCGGTGCCTGCGCGGATCGGCACGAACATGTCCGCGAGCGCGCTGGTGCGGGTGAAGTGCGGGTCGATGTGGATCACCCGGGCCCCGCGCGCCTTCGCCTCCACCACCCACTGGAACGCGACCGGGTGGGCCTCCGCCATGTTCGAGCCCATGATCACGATGCAGTCGGACTGGACGAGCCGGTGCGGTCCGTCGGTGGCGCCGCCGCGCCCGAGCGAGGTTCCCAGACCGGGAACGGTGGCGGAGTGTCAAATGCGGGCCTGGTTCTCGATCTGGATGGCCCCGAGCGCGGTGAACAGCTTCTTGATGAGGTAGTTCTCCTCGTTGTCCAGCGTCGCGCCGCCGAGGCCCGCGAAGCCGGTGGTGCGCCGCAGCACCCGCCCTTCGGCGTCGGTGTCCTGCCAGAAGCGACGCCGGGCGTCGAGCACGCGGTCGGCGACCATCTCCATCGCGGTGTGCAGGTCGAGGTCGGTCCACTCGGTGGCGCCGGGGGCCCGGTAGCGCACCTTCTGCTCGCGCTGCGGGCCGGTGACGAGCTGGGTCGACGCCGAGCCCTTCGGGCACAGCCGCCCGCGCGAGAGCGGCGAGGCCGGGTCGCCCTCGATCTGCACGACCCTCTCGGCGGAGACGAACACCTGCTGCGCGCACCCGACCGCGCAGTACGGGCAGACGGACTTGGCCACCCGGTCGGCCGTCGCCGTGCGCGGAGCGGCCGCGCGGGAGCGGGGCGACTGCGCCGCCGCGCCCCTTCCCAGCCGGTCCGGCCCGGTGAGCTGCCGGCAGACCGGCCATGACCGCATCAGCTCCCGCAGACCCACGCCCGCCCCTCCCGCCGCGTTCGGTGATCGTGCCGCGACCGGTGCGTGCCGTCGAGGCCCCTCCCGCCCACCGGAATGCCGACCTCGCACACCTTCCGGCGTCCTCGCACACGGTCGACCTTGTGCGAGGACGCCTCAACGTGTGCGAGGTGACCTTGGGGGCCCGCTCACGATCACGGTCGACCTGCCGTCGGCCGGTTGCCGGCGGTTCGCCCTCACCTGGCCCGACCACTCCGACGAGGTGGTCGTCGCTTACCGGCCGGGCCGACCGGAACGAGTTTCGCGAATCGGCCCCGGCGGACGAGCGGCGCGTTCTAGCCTCACCGCCGTGGACGGGTTCAGCGTCGCGACGACACGGCTCGAGGACGCAGCACGCGTCGCGAGCACGGTCGCCGAGGGCCTGCGTGCGGCGGATCTCGGCGGGCCGGTGCGGGCGCTGGCCGCGGCGATACCCGGCGGCGTCACGGCGGCGGCGGGCGCGGCCCTCGCCGACGGCTGGGATGGCGCGGGCGGCGCGGCGGCCGAAGCCGTCACCGTGCACGGCGCCGCGCTCGGCACCGCGGCCGCCACCTACCAGGCCTGCGAGGCCGCGGCCTGCGCGGACCTCCGATGGTGACGCCCGCCGCGCCGCGGCTCCAGACCCCCGCCACCCCCGCGACCCGGCCGCCCCTTCGCCCGGCAGGCAGGCGATGCTGACGCTCGCCGCGCTGCGGCTCTGGGACCCCGCGGCGATGGAGAGCGCCTTCCAGGCGCTCGGGGCCACCAGCGGCAGGCTGGCGGAGCTCGAAGCCGCGTTGCCCGGCGCGCGCGTCCCCGAGCCGGAATGGCAGGGCATCGCCGCCGACCTGGCCCGGGCCGGGCACGACCGGGTCGCCCACCGGCTGCGCGAGCTCCGCGAGGACCTCGACGGGCTGCGGCCCGGCCTGGGCGCCGCCGTCGACACGGCCGCCGCCCTGCGTGCCGAGCTGACCACCCTCGAGGCCCTCGCCGCCGCCCGCGGCTTCCTCGTCGGCGGGGACGGCGCGGTCACCGACCTCCTACCCGGGCTGACCGCCGTCGACCAGGGCGAACGGGTCGCCGAGCTGACGTTGGTCGCGGGCAGGGTCCGCGTGCTGCTCGGCCGCGCCACCGACGTGGACCGCACCGTGCGGGCGCTGCTGCAGCGGGCGCGGGCCGCGGGGGCCGTCGCCGCGGCCGCCCAGTCGCCCGCCAAGGTCGCCGCGTGGTGGCGGGGGCTGCCGCCGTCGGGTCGGGCGGAGTTCCTCGCCGAGCACCCCGACGAGGCGGGCAACCTCGACGGCCTTCCCGCGGTCGTCCGCGACGCCGCCAACCGCGGCAGGCTCGCCGCCGCGCTCGCCGACACCTCAGCCGCCCGCGACCGGACCGCCGCCGAGCTGGGCGCGCTCTCCGACGCCATCGACCACGGCCGCCAGGGCGCCGACCAGGTCCCCCGCCGCGACGCGCTCACCGCCCGGCTCGACACGCTCGAGGCGCACCTCGCCGCCCTGCGGGGGCTGCAGAGCAGGCTGCGCGCCGCCTCGCCGCGGCCCGCGCTGCTGCTGGGGTTCCAGCCCGAGGTCGGCAACGGCCGCGCGATCGTGGCCGTGGGCGACCCGGACACGGCGGCCGACGTCGTCACCTACGTCCCCGGCACCTCGTCGCGGCTCGACACGATCGACGACGAGGTCGCCCGCGCCGACGCGATGGCGGACTCGGCCGAGCTGCAGTCCGGCTCCCCGAGCATCGCCGTGATCGCCTGGGACGGCTACGAGGCGCCACAGCTGCTCCTGCCCGACGCCGCCAGGCAGCGCTACGCCGACGACGCCCAACCGCTGCTGCGCTCGTTCCAGGACGGCCTGCGCGCCACCCACGACGGTCCGCCGTCGCGCAACACGGTCCTCGGTTACAGCTACGGGTCCACCGTGGTCGGGCACACCGCCCGCGACGGCCACCTGGACGCCGACGCGCTCGTGTTCGTCGCCAGCCCCGGCGTCGGCGTCGACGACGTCAGGGGCCTGCACCGGCCGCCGGGCACCGTCTACGCCACCACCGGTCCCGACGACCCCATCGAGCTCACGCACGCCTGGTGGCTCGGCCCCGCCGACGACGCGCTCGGCCAGGACCCGAGCGCGCCCGGCTTCGGCGCCCGCGTGTTCCGCTCCGACGCGCACGCTGGCCACAGCGACTACTGGCGCAGCGGCAACGTCTCGCTGCGCTCGTTCGGCCGCATCGCAACCGGCCGGGAACCCGTGCCGTGAGACCGCTCGCCCTCGCCGCGGCCGCCGCCGCCCTCACCGCCTGTGGAGCGCCCATGCCCAGCCCGTCACCCACCGTCGCGGAGGCGTCCGCGCGCGTCGAGCAACACGTCAGAGCGGTAGCGACGAGCTTCGCGGGCGCCGGGCTGGAGATCAGGTTCCCGCTGCGGGTCAGCCCGTGCACGGAGCCGGTCGGGGGCGGCCCGCCCGGCCAGGTCATGGCGGGCGTCACCTACCGCGTCACCGGCCTGCCGCCCGAGCGCAGCCCGGCCGTCTTCGACGCCGCCCGCCGCTTCTGGGTCGACCACGGCTACCGCATCCTCGTCGACTCCCGGCCCCGCGACGCGTACATCGACGCCGAGGCCCCCGCGCCGGACTGGACCACGATCTCGCTGCAGGAGAGCACCGACGGCACCCACCTGCTGTATCTCGTGGCCAGCTCGGCGTGCGTGCTCCCCAGCGGAACGCCCTAGGAACCTGCCGCACCACCAGGTCGGAGACGTAGCGACCGCCCTTGTTCACCCACAGGTGCGGACGTGGGTCAGCGCGGCCAGCCCGCGTAGACCGTCCGCGCGAGGATGCCGAGCGTCGCGCGGAGCGCCGACTCCGGGACGATCGGGAAGACGATGCCGCGCTCCCGCCACACCGGGTCGATGTCCGACCAGTCGTAGTACGACGTCACGCGGGTACCCTCGTCGACCGGCTCCAGCCGGTAGCCGTAGACGTGTCCGATCTGCGGGCGCAGCCGCCCCAGCACGTCCCAGGCGATCTCCCGGTCCTGGACGTACGTCCTGATCGTCACCGTGACGTCGTACTCGCCCAGCGGGAGGTCGTTCAGCGCCTCGCGGTCCATGTGGACGACGAAGGAGTCGCCCACCCCGCGCACCGGCTCGCCGGTGGCCGACATGAGCATGCCCGCGCTGTCGATCGCGACATGCCCCTGCGGGTCCCTGAGCACCGCGAAGATCGCGGCGGGCTCGGCCCGGATCAGCCGGGGAACCTCGATGCGCTCGTCCACCACCGCACCCTCCCACGCGGATGCGCCCAAACGGGACCTTCGCGCCCGAAACACGGACGGGTGAACGCGCACGCGGCCGGAGAGTGTGCTGGTCAGCAACACCTACACGTGCTTCCCGGGGCCGAAGCTGCCCGATCGAGGTGCTCTTCCACCCCGCCCGTGCTCTGCGGCACGACGCACGGCACGCAGGACTGGGTGTGCGGCATGGACCCGCACTGCACCGGCCCGGGCGGGCGGCAAGCCGGGCGCCCGCACCGCCGGACGTCGACTGAAGGTGTGTCATTTCGACACAGCCGGGTGAGGTCGAGCGGGCCAGGATCGGAGGTTCAGCCGACGGCGACGGGGGAGCCCATCATGCCGGACACCATGCGCGCGTTCGTGATCAAGAAGGTCGGGGAGACGGAGGTGGTGGAGAAGCCCATCCCGAGCCCCGGCCCCGAGGAGGCGATCGTCAAGACGACGGCGGCGCTGATCTGCACCTCGGACGTGCACACGGTCAAGGGCGCGCTGCCGGTGCCGGACGGCCGCACGCTCGGCCACGAGTCGGTCGGGGTGATCCACTCGCTGGGCTCGGCGGTCACCGGGTTCACCGAGGGCCAGCGGGTGGCCGTCAACGCGGTGACGCCCTGCTACCGCTGCAGCTACTGCCAGCGCGGGTTCACCAGCCAGTGCGGCGGCGCGCTCGGTGGCTACAAGTACACCGTCCAGATGGACGGCAACATGGCCGAGTACTTCGTCGTGCCCGCCGCGCAGGCCAACCTCACGCCGATCCCCGACGACCTGGCCGACGCGCAGGCCGTCTACTCCTGCGACATGCTCTCCACCGGCTTCATGGGCGCCGAGCACGCCTACCTGCAGTTCGGCGAGACCGTCGCGGTTTTCGCGCAGGGCCCGGTCGGGCTGTGCGCAACGATGGGCGCCAACCTCATGGGCGCGGGCCGCATCATCGCCGTCGAGTCCCGGCCCGAGCGGCAGGCGCTGGCCAAGCGGTTCGGCGCGGACGACATCGTCGACTTCACCCAGGGCGACCCCGTCGAGCAGATCATGGACATGACGGGCGGCGAGGGCGTCGACGCGGCCATCGAGGCGTTCGGCTTCCCGCAGACCTTCGAGGCGTGCGTGCGGGTCACCAAGGCGGGCGGGCGGGTGTCGAACATCGGGTACCACGGCGAGAACCCCGCCCCGCTGCAGCTGCCGCTGGACGCGTTCGGGCTCGGCATGAACGACAAGGCCATCCACACCGGCCTGTGCCCCGGCGGCAGCGAGCGGATGGGCCGCCTCTTCCGGCTGATGCTGTCCGGACGGATCGACCCGACGCCGATGACCACCCACACGTTCTCCTTCGACGAGATCGGCCGGGCGTTCGAGATGATGACGACGAAGGAGGACGGCATCATCAAGCCGTTGATCACCTTCGGCTGACCGCCGCTGGCCCCACCCCATGATCACCGGCTCGGTGCACGAAGTGACCCTTTCTGGCCGCCTTTGCGCCGAGCCGACGATCACGGGCCGGTCGGGGCGGGCTCCCTACCACCCCAGGCCCACTTTTCCTCCATGATCAACGCTTGGGTGCCGTGAGCGCCGTATGTGGCCGTCGTGTCACGCAGCCGTGGATCAGCCGTCGAGCCAGCAGGCCGCGGAGGCGAGCGTGGCGAGGCGCCCGCCCGCGTCGTGCAGACGGGCGCCTGCCGCGGCGAACCGCCGTCCGCAGTGCTGGACGACGACGTCGACCGCCATGCCCGCATCGTCGGCGGGCACGGCGCGCACGAAGGTGACGTCGAGGTCGTACGCCGTCGCGGCGGGCACGGCCTCGGCGATCCGGTGGCCGAGCACGGCGGCGAGCACCCCGCCCTGCACGCCGCCCGCGGAGTTGGCGAGGCCGGGAGCGGCGCGCAGGTCGGGCCCGAGCGCGACGAACGGGTCGGGGTCGACCTCGCCGTGGAAGAGCGGCAGGTGCTCGGCGGCCGTCGGCAGCACCGCGCACCGGGCGGTGAGGTGCGCGACGGGCACGCCCTGGTCCGATGCGACGACACACCGGCTCACGGCCGTCGCGGCGGGTGTCCCGACGAGGTCGGCGCTCGCCACGAGCGCGGACCCCGGCGCGGGCAGCGGGCCGAGCATGGCCGTGTGCAGCGTCAGCGTGCTGATCCGCAGGCCGCCCGGCAGCGCCGAGGTGATCGCCGCGCTCAGCGCGAAGTCGGCGAGCACCGGGACGACGCCGGGGCCGCGCAGCCGGTCCCGCGGCAGGCTCGGCACCCGCGCGACCGCCCGTCCGGGTTCGACCTCGTCCAGCACGGAACCCACGGCGGCGTGCACGGGGGCGATCGAGCCCGCCCCGGCCATGATCGCCTGGAGCTGCGTCAGCGGCGTCACCGGCGCGGCGGCCGTCCGATGCCCACGAGGTAGAGCACGAGCAGCACGGCACCCGACGGGGCGAGCCAGATCGGCCAGGGGTAGACCGGCGCGTCGTCCGTCGCCGACACGAGGCCCCACACCACGAGGTTCACCGCGACGATGGACAGCCAGATGACCGTCAGGACGCGCATGGCCATGCCGCCGCCGGTGTCGGCGAAGACCTGCCGGGAGGGCTTGCGGACGGGCGGAGCCGCGGGCGGCGGGGCGGGCAGGTCGACCGTGACGCGGTCCAGCTCGCCGCGGGTGCGCGCGCCCCACACCGACCGGACGCGCTCGTCGAACTCGTGGATGTCGAGCTGGCCGACCGACTGCGCCACCTGCAGCCGCTCCTCCACGGCCTGGCGTTCGGCGTCCGAGACGCGCATGTCCTCGGGGCGGACGGGCTCGGTCACGCCCGCGATGATGGCACGGCTCGCGATCAGCCGGACACCCCGCGCGGCGCATACATGATCACGAGCACGCCGACGAGGCAGAGCGCGGCGCCGATGAGGTCGAAGCGGTCGGGCCGGAACCCGTCGACGACCACGCCCCAGCCCAGCGACCCGGCGACGAACACCCCGCCGTACGCGGCGAGGATGCGGCCGAAGTGCGGGTCGGGCTGGAGGGTGGCGACGAAGCCGTAGAGCCCCAGCGCGACCACCCCCGCCCCGACCCACACGAGCCCCCGGTGCTCCCGCACCCCCTGCCACACCAGCCAGGCCCCGCCGATCTCGGCGAGCGCGGCGAGGAGGAACAGGAGCACCGACCGCACGACCGTCACCGCCCCATGATCGCCCGTCCCCGCCCCCTCGCCGCCACCCGTCGCCGCCACCTCGCCGACCGCGACCCGCCCTGATCTCAGCGACGCCACCCACCACCGCCGAGCGCGACATGAGCGGGGTTCTACCGCGCGGAAACCCCGCTCACGTCGCACTCGAGCGTCGGGTCGCGGCGAGCGGGACGCGACCCGCCGGAGCCTGGCCGGGCCGGGACCGCACGGCGCCGCGCCGCCTCACCGACCGCGCACACCAAGCCGCACGCACCCCGCCGACCGTCCCCGCACGCACCTCGCCGCCGCACCTCGCGCCGCGACTCGCCGAGCGGCGCACGGCCTTCGCTGGCCTCACCGCACGCACCCCCCGCGCCGCGCAGACCGCGCCTGCCCCGCCGACGCATGCCCTCGGAACGCCCACGGACTCTGTGGAGGCCTGCGCCAACCCGCGGGCGACCGGCGAACCCGAGGCAACACGTCCGCCGGTTGCGGCAGGATCTCCCGGCGTGAGCGCACATCCGGTCGCGACCGTGCCCGACCGCCTCTTCGACGACGAGCGGGAGCAGCGCTGGCGCGCCCGGTTCACCGCGCCCCGCATGTCCCGCCCGGCCTGGGCACGCGACGCGCCGGACCGCTGCCTCTACACGTCCAACGCCAGCGGCACCACCGAGGTCTACGTGTGGGACCGCGCGACCGACGTCCACCGCCAGGTCACCGACCGCCCCAGCGGCACCTACGCCGCCACCCTCAGCCCCGACGGCGCGGTGGTCTGGTGGTTCGCCGACACCGACGGCGACGAGCGCGGCCACTGGGTCGCCGAGCCGTTCGCGGGTGGCGAGCCCGCCCCCGCGCTGCCTGGAGTGGAGGACGGGTACCCGGCCGGGCTGGACGTCGGGCGGACGGTGGTCGCCGCGGGCACGTCGACCGACGACGGCACCCGGATCTGGGTGCGCCGTGGCGACGCGCCCGCCGAGGTGGTCTACGCCAGCGCCGAGGACGCGGGCGTCGGCGGGCTGTCGGAGGACGAGACCCTGCTCGCGATCGGCCACTCCGAGCACGGCGACTCCCGCCACCCGGACGTCCGGGTGGTCCGGGTGGCGGACGGGAGCACGGTCGCCGAGAAGTCCGACGGGCCCGGCAAGGGCCTCACCCCGCTCGTGTTCGCGCCCGTCGCGGGCGACCCCCGCCTGCTGCTGATGCACGAGCGCCGCGGCCGGGAGGAGCTGCTGATCTGGGACGTCGTCGCCGACACCGAGACCGAGATCGTGCTCGACCTGCCCGGCGAGGTGGCCGCCGACTTCGCGCCCGACGCCGCGTCGCTGCTGGTCTGGCACACCCACGCGGCCCGCACCCGGCTGTACCGCCACGACCTCACCACCGGCGAGCTGACCGAGCTGCCGGTGGCGCCGGGCTGCGTCGGCTCGGCGCAGGTGCGCCCCGACGGCACCGTCGAGTACACGTGCTCGTCGGCCGCCGAGCCGACGAGCGTGCGTGCGCTGCACCCCGACGGGACCGACCGGGTGCTCGTCGCCCTCCCCGGTGAGCGGGCGCCGGGGAGCGTGCCCGTCGAGGATCTCTGGGTCGGGGGTCTCCACGCGCTCGTCGCCCGGGCCGGAGACGGCGCACGACCCACCGTGTTCAGCCTGCACGGCGGCCCGCACGCCGCCGACGAGGACCGCTTCAGCCCCGCCCGCGCCGCCTGGGTGGACGCCGGGTTCACCGTGGTCGAGGTGAACTACCGGGGGTCGACGGGCTACGGCTCGGCGTGGCGCGACGCGATCGAGGGGCGCCCTGGGCTCACGGAGCTGGAGGACGTCGCGGCGGTGGTCGACCGCTGCGTCGCCGAGGGCATCGCCGACCCGGCGCGCTGCGTCGTCGAGGGCTGGTCGTGGGGCGGCTATCTCGCGCTGCTGGCGCTGGGCACGCAACCGGACCGGTGGGCGGCGGGGATCGCGGGCGTGCCGGTGGCCGACTACCTCACCGCCTACGCCGACGAGATGGAGCAGCTGCGCGCGTTCGACAGGGCGCTGTTCGGCGGCTCGCCGGAGGAGCAGCCCGAGCTGTACCGGGCCGCGTCGCCGCTGACGTACGTCGACGCCGTGCGCGCGCCCGTCCTCGTGCTGGCCGGGGAGAACGACCCGCGCTGCCCGATCCGCCAGATCGACAACTACCTCGACGCGCTGGCCGCCCGCGGCGCCGACTACGCGGTGAGCCGGTTTGACGCAGGCCACGGCAGCCTGGTGGTGGAGGAGTCGATGCGCCACATGGCCACCGAGATCGCGTTCGCCCGCCGAGCGCTGCCGTAGCCGTCCGGTCGCACACACCGCCGGGGGTCGACACACACCTCCCGCAATGTGCGGGAGGCACGCACGGTGTGTGTGAGGGCCCGAGACGCGCTCCGGCCCCCGGTACGCTCGCTCTGTGGTGTTGTGGCGGGTGCACGTCGAGCTGGAGGACCGGCCAGGGCGGCTGGGCGAGCTCGCCACGGCCGTGGGGCGGGCCGGGTGCAACATCATCTCGCTGCACGTGGTCGGGGAGCCTGCCGACGACGGCGCCGTGACCGACGAGCTGCTGGTCCGTGTGCCCGCCGCGGTCGACCCGGCCACGCTCGTCGAGGAGATCCAGGCGGCGGGCATCCCGTGCACGCTGCTGGTGCGCGCCGACGCCGGGGAGCTGTCCGACCCGGCGACCACCGCGCTCGCCCTCGCCCGCATGGTCGTCGCCGACCCGGGCAGCGCCCCCCGCGCCGTGGCCACGATGCTGCGCGCCCGTCTGGTCGACCCGACCGCGCGGGAAGGCGCGGGCCACGTCCACACGCTGCGGGTCGGGGCCGGGCAGGTGCGCCTCGGCCGGGCCTGGCCGTTCACCGCCACGGAGCTGTCCCGGGCGGCCGCGCTGCTGGAGCTGGCCGCCCAGCTCGCGATGCGCGCGCCCGCCGCGCCCTCGCCGAGCGAGAAGATCCTGCTGCTGCGCGACGGCTCGGAGGTGCGGATCCGGCCCGCCACGCCGTCGGACGCGCCGCTGGTGGCCGCCCTGCACGCACGGTGCTCACCCGACGCGCGGCGCTCGCGCTTCCTCTCCCCCACCAACCGGCTCGCGGCGGGCGAGCTGGAGGCGCTGCTCGGCACGTCCGCCGACGCGGGGCAGGCCGTGCTCGCCGTGACGACCGACGGCGGCAGCGCCGTCGGCGTGGCCAACCTCGACCCCGACGCACCCGGCACGGCCCGCGTCTCGCTGCTCGTCGACAACGTCTGGCACGGCCGCGGGCTGGGCACCGCGCTGCTGCGGCGGATGGCCGACACCGCGACCGAGCAAGGCCTGGTCGAGCTCACCGGCACGGCGCGGACGGACGACCTCGGGGTGACCCGCGTGCTGCGCCGGGCGGGCCTGCGCCCGGCGGCGGAGCTCACCGACGGGGTGGTGCGCCTCCGTGCCCCGCTGCCTGCGGCCTGTGCGCGGTAATCGCTGCTATGGCCGTGTTTTCCGCGCACAGGTAGTGCGTCTGTGCGCGGAAAAAACGGCCACGCTCCGCGCCGCGGAGCGGTAGCAGCGATTACCGCGCACAGGCTCCTCGACGATCTCCACCTCGGTGGCCAGGCCCGATCCGTCCTCGACGACGTTGAGGTCCTCGGGCTCTGCACACGCTTGCAGGTGACAGGGAACGTGAGCAGTCACCGCCTGACCTACGTCAGGTCACGAATTGGAAACGAGAACTTCACGTCCGTTCCCGGGAAGGTGATACGTGACACGCTTCTCAGCGCAAACGCTGTCCGTGCTCCGGGCGGCGGAACACTACGACGGAAGGACTGAAGCTCATGCGCCGCAGGTCAGTCGCCGTCGAAGGCGACGCGGCGGCCGAGCGGCCTGTTCACGCGCGCGGGCGCTACCCGACGTCCGTTCGTGTCGCAGCCCGTGCGTCGATCACCGCAACGGATGGCCCGGCATCGTCGTCGGACGCACAGTCAGGGCGGGCAACAGGGGTTCGGCGGGACTCGGACGGTGCCGCAGGAAGCCCCGTTGGCCCCCGAGAACTGCGGGCGCCCAGGACCGGCGGGAACGCGTCCGGCCACCGTCGCGGTGTGTCGAGCATGACGAAGCCGTGATCGGCCTGCGCGGCGTCAGCTGTCGCCGTTCTCGGGAGGTTCTGGCACTGTGCGGCCGACAACTGTGCGCCAGGTCACTGAGCAAACGTTTATCTTCTGGAGGGTCCATGAGGATGTCACGTCAACGAGGAACGCCACGACGGCCGTCACGGTGGGCTTCGGTGATCGGCGCGATCAGCCTGGCCGCCTCCCTCGCCGCCTGCTCAAGCGGGCCTCCGGGAATCGTGATCAACCTCTACGGCGGCACCAGCGATACGAAGTTCGACGACATCATCGCGGACTGCAACGCCAAGGCCGCGGGCCGGTACACGATCGTCGGCAACCTGCTGCCCAGCGACGCGGACGGCCAGCGCGACCAGTTCGTCCGGCGGCTGGCCGCGCGGGACTCCGGCATGGACCTGCTCGGGATGGACGTCACCTGGACCGCCGAGTTCGCCGACGCGGGCTGGATCCGCGAGCTCACCCCGCAGCAGGTCACCCAGGCGAACGCCGACACCCTGCAGCCGCCGATCGACACTGCGCGCTGGAAGGACAAGCAGTACGGCGTGCCGAAGCACACCAACGTCCAGCTGCTCTGGTACCGCAAGTCGCTGGTGCCGAACCCGCCCACGACGTTCGACGAGATGATGCAGATGGCGCAGCAGCTCAAGAGCCAGGGCAAGACCTACGAGATCGGCCTCACCGCCGCCCAGTACGAGGGCTACGTCGTCAACATCAACAATCTGGTCACGGGCTTCGGCGGCACGATCGTGAACCAGGACAGCAGCGCGCCCACCATCGACGACAAGACCGTGCAGGCGCTCACCCTGCTCCACAAGCTCGCCACCTCGGGCCTCACCAGCCCCTCGCTGTCCAACGCGCAGGAGCCTGAGGTCTTCGCCGACCTGCAGAACGGGCGGTCGGCCTTCTCGCTGAACTGGCCCTACGTGCTGTCGGCGATGCGCACGGCCAACCCGGAGCTGGTCCCCGACCTCGGCTTCGCCCCGTACCCGACGGTGAAGCCCGGCGAGACACCCCGGGTGACCCTCGGCGGGATGAACTACGCGATCAGCACCTACAGCAAGCACCCGGACGAGGCGTTCGACGCGGCGATGTGCCTGCGCTCGCCTGCGCACCAGCTGCAGAACGCGCTGGACGCGGGCAACCCACCGGTGAACAAGACCGTGTTCCAAGACCCGAAGTTCAAGGAGCAGTACCCGATGGGTGAGGTCATGCTCACCGAGCTGCAGAACGCCGTTCCGCGCCCGATC
Source organism: uncultured Actinomycetota bacterium (assembly GCA_963750095.1). Classification (GTDB taxonomy): domain Bacteria; phylum Actinomycetota; class Actinomycetes; order Mycobacteriales; family Pseudonocardiaceae; genus Pseudonocardia. The sequence continues at coordinate 171,806 of CAVVPJ010000007.1, forward strand.
TCGCCGGTCTACCAGAACATCTCGACGGTGCTGTCCACCACGCTGTCGCCGCCTGCGGCCATCAACCCGACGGCGGCGGCCGACCAGCTGCGCACCTCCATCCAGGACGCGATCGATGGCAAGGGGATCCTGCCGTGACGACCACACCGGACGCCGAAAAGACCGTCGGAGAACACTTGGACGACGGCACCACCGAGATCGCGCGCCAGCGGCACACTGACGCGAAGAAGGCCGAGCGCAAGCTGGGCCTGCTGCTCGTTGGTCCTGCGGTGATCATCATGATCGCGGTGGCCGCGTACCCGATCCTCTACGCGCTCTGGCTTTCGCTGAACAAGGCCGACCTCCGCAAGCCCGACGCCAACCAGTTCATCGGGCTCGGCAACTACGTCACGGTGCTCTCCAGCCCGATCTGGTGGCAGGCGTTCGGCGTGACGCTGTTCATCACCGTGGTCAGCGCGGCCTTCGAGCTCGTGTTCGGGATGCTGCTGGCGATCGTCATGCACCGGACGATCGTCGCGCGCGGGCTGGTGCGGACCTCGGCGCTGGTGCCGTACGCGATCGTCACGGTGGTCGCCGCCTTCTCCTGGCGGTTCGCCTGGACCGCGGACCTGGGCTGGCTAGCGCCCCAGGGCACCGCGCCGCTCACCCACTTCTGGTCCTCGATGTGGATCATCATCCTGGCCGAGGTCTGGAAGACGATCCCGTTCATGGCCCTGTTGCTCATGGCGGGCCTGGCCCTCGTCCCGGAGGACCTGCTCAAGGCGGCGTCGATGGACGGCGCGAACGCCTGGAAGCGGTTCTGGATGATTACCGTACCGTTGATCAAGCCGGCGATCCTCGTGGCGTTGCTGTTCCGCACCCTGGACGCCTTCCGGGTCTTCGACAACATCTTCATCCTGACCAGCGGCGCGAACGGGACCGCATCGGTGTCTCTGGTCGCCTACGACAACCTGATCCGCGGGCTGAACCTCGGCATCGGCTCGACGATGTCGGTTCTGATCTTCATTACCACCGGGATCATCGCCTTCATCTTCATCAAGGCGTTCGGCGCGGCGGCGCCCGGTGCGAACCCTGGAGGGCGGAAGTAGCCATGCAGACCGAGACGACGAACCGCAAGCTGACGTGGTGGGGTGTCAACATCCTGGTCCTGCTGTACGCGTTCATCCCGGTCGTCTGGATCCTGTCACTGTCATTGAAGGACGACGCCACGCTCAACGACGGCCGGTACTTCCCGGTGTCGCCCACCCGGGACAGCTACGCGGCGATCTTCTCCGACTCCGACTTCATCCGGGCACTGATCAACTCCATCGGCATCTGCCTGATCTCCACCCTGATCGCGATCGTGTTCGGCACGATGGCGGCCTACGCCATCGCGCGGCTCGACTTCCCCGGCAAGACCGCGATCGTCGCCACCGCCTTGCTGGTGTCGATGTTTCCGCAGATCGCCCTGGTCACACCGCTGTTCAAGATCCTTACCGCGGTGGGGCTGTTCGACACCTGGGCAGGCCTGATCATCCCGTACGTCACCTTCGCGCTGCCGTTGGCGATCTACACGCTCTCGGCGTTCTTCCGGGAAATCCCGTGGGACCTGGAGAAGGCGGCGAAGATGGACGGGGCCACGCCGTACCAGGCGTTCCGTCAGGTGATCACGCCGCTGGCCATGCCCGGCGTGTTCACCACGGCCATCCTGGTGTTCATCTCCTGCTGGAACGACTTCCTCTTCGCACTGTCGCTGACGTCGACCTCGGCGGCGCGCACCGTGCCTGCGGCCATGAGCTACTTCACCGGCGCGACCACGTTCGAGAAGCCGACGGGGCCGATCGCCGCCGCGGCGGTGGTGATCACCATCCCCATCGTCATTTTCGTGCTGTTCTTCCAGCGCCGGATCGTCGCAGGCCTGACCTCGGGTGCCGTCAAGGGCTGACCCGCCGGATTCTCATCGACCCACTCTCCCGAGGAGCCAACGAAATGGCCGAGATCGTTCTGGACAAGGTGGTCAAGCGCTACCCGGACGGCGCGCTGGCCGTGGACAACTTCAACCTGGAGATCGCCGACGGCGAGTTCATCATCCTGGTCGGTCCGTCCGGGTGCGGAAAGTCGACCACGCTGAACATGGTGGCCGGGCTGGAGGACATCACGGCAGGCAAGCTGCTGATCGACGGGCAGGTGGTGAACGACAAGGCGCCCAAGGACCGGGACATCGCCATGGTGTTCCAGTCCTACGCCTTGTACCCGCACATGACCGTGGGCCAGAACATGGGCTTCCCGCTCAAGCTGGCCGGGGTCGACAAAGCCACCATCGCCGCCAAGGTCAAAGACGCGGCGGAGATGCTGGAGCTCACCCAGCACCTCGACCGCAAACCGTCCAACCTCTCCGGTGGCCAGCGCCAGCGGGTGGCCATGGGCCGGGCCATCGTGCGCCAGCCCAAGGCGTTCCTGATGGACGAGCCGCTGTCCAATCTGGACGCCAAGCTGCGGGTGCAGATGCGCACGCAGGTGTCGCGGATCCAGAGGCGCCTGGGCACCACGACGCTCTACGTCACCCACGACCAGACCGAGGCGATGACGCTCGGCGACCGGGTCGTGGTCATGCGCGGCGGCGTGGTGCAACAGGTCGGCTCGCCGTCCTACCTCTACGAACACCCGGTCAACCTGTTCGTGGCCGGGTTCATCGGCAGCCCGTCGATGAACTTCCTGCCCGGGCAGCTCACCGGCGGCGGCATCGTGCAGACGCCGCTCGGCGAGGCGCAACTGCCGGACCGGTTGCGGCAGGGTCTGGAGAAGTCCAAGTCCAACGACTCGGTGATCCTGGGTATCCGCCCCGAGCATTTCGAAGACGCCGCGATCGCCGGTGACAGGCCTGGCGCGACCTTCGACGTGACGATCGACATCGTTGAGGCGATGGGCTCGGACGTCTACGCGTACTTCACGATGAAAGGCGAGGAGGCGCACTCCCGCGACCTCGAGGACCTGGCCAAGGACACCGGGAACGACCTCCGCGCAGAGGGCATTCCGATGACCGCGCGGCTGGACGCGTCCTCACGGGTCAAGCGAGGCGGGACGACTCGGCTGTGGTACGACACCTCGAAGGTGCAGATCTTCGACACCGACGGGGGGAAGAACCTGGTCCCCGGCGACATCGAGTGAGGTCGTGAGGGCTGCACTGTCCGCCAGCACGGCGCAGCCCTCACGGGCGGCCGAGCCGAAGATAGGCGTCGGCGGGTGTCTCGCCCTTCGCCATCAGGTTGCCCTCCTGGATCAGGCAGGCGGCCGGGCCAAACTCCTCCTCATACCAGCGTATGGCGGCCTCGGCCCGGGTCAGTGGGCTGCCCTCGGCGAACATCAGCCTGGCCGCCCAGGCTTCCATCATCTCGGCCAACCACGGGTAATGCTGCGGATCGCTGAGCACCAGCGTGCGTCCGGCCGTCTTGCCAACCGGCACCCGCTGCATCAGCAGCCTGCGCAACTCCTGGTCGGACAGGTCGGAGTGGGCGTGCACGTCGTCGGGCTCGACCAGCGTCTGCACCAGCCGCACGTCGGCCTCGATCAGGTCCAACCCCAGCGCTCGGAACACGGACACCCGGTGGTGGCCGTCCCGGACGAAATACATCCCACCGACTTGGTAGACGTCAATGGGGGGCAGCGGTTCCCCGCGCCGGGCCGCCTCCGCGATACGCTCCCAACGCCGCCTGCTATCGCCGCTGCGCGGGCGGAACTTGGGGTCGAAATCGCGCACCTTGTCTACCGAGCCGACGATCCGGTCGATCGGGATCACCTGGACACCCAAGGAGGACTCGCTGACCAAGCCCAGCGCATCGATCACGGCCTGGAACGACAGCGCCTTGCGGTCGGCGGCGTCCTTGCCGAGCAGCCGGGCGGCCAGCCCGGCCAGCACCTGTCCGCGACGGGCCCTCAGGAAGTCGTGTTCGGCGTCGGCGCGCGGGGAGCCGGTGTCACGGCGCACCGCGGGCCCCGATGTGGATGTAGGCGAGCGCGGCGGTCGGAGTGACCGCGATCATGCGATGCGGAATCACGGGCGAATGATAGTGGAAGGCAGTTGAGGGGGAGGGGGATGGCCGCCGTGCCAGCTTGGCGCCGTACCAGTGGTCGTTCAAGCGCTACCGGCACGACATCCAGGCCGCTAGTGCGGTGGCCACAAACGTTTGCCGGGTCCTCGCGCGACCAGATGCCCCACCACCTGCGCGGCATCCCACAACTCCCGCTCCGACCCCTCCACACCCTGCACCACCGCAAGATCATCCCAAGCGGGCACTGTCAGCGCTCAGTGACACACCGACCGCCCGGCGCCCACACCGACCGCCCGACCGGGGCTTTTCAGCGCCGTCCTAGACCTCGAGGTCGATGCGCTCCCCGTTGTCGCCGCGGAACAGGTGGATGTGGCCCGCCTGCGGGGCCAGGTGCACCAGCGAGCCCTTCTCCGGAGGCTTGCGCCCGTCGACCCGCGCGATGATCGGGCGGCGCTCGCCGCTGACCTCGGCGCTGCCGTAGATGTACGCGTCGGCGCCGAGCTCCTCGACGACCTCCACCTCGGTGGCCAGGCCCGATCCGTCCTCGACGAGGTTGAGGTCCTCGGGCCGCACCCCGATGTGGACCGACCGGTCGGAGCCCAGCGCGTCCATCCCCGCGCGCGGCACCTGCACGTTCGCCGCACCGAAGTGGACGAGGTCGCCGTCGAGCGTCGTATGCACCAGGTTCATGGCGGGCGAGCCGATGAAGCCCGCGACGAACACGTTGTTGGGCTTGTCGTACATGTGCCGCGGCGTGTCGCACTGCTGGAGGATGCCGTCCTTGAGCACCGCGACGCGGTCGCCCATCGTCATGGCCTCGACCTGGTCGTGCGTGACGTAGACGGTGGTGATGCCCAGCCTGCGCTGCAGCGAGGCGATCTGGGTGCGGGTGGACACCCGCAGCTTGGCGTCCAGGTTGGACAGCGGCTCGTCCATGCAGAACACCTGGGGCTGGCGCACGATCGCGCGGCCCATCGCGACGCGCTGGCGCTGGCCACCGGAGAGGGCCTTGGGCTTGCGGTCCAGGTACTGCTCGAGGTCGAGGATCTTCGCGGCTTCCGCGACGCGCTGCTTGATCTCCGCCTTCGGCTGGCCGGCGATCTTGAGCGCGAAGCCCATGTTGTCGCCCACCGTCATGTGCGGGTAGAGCGCGTAGTTCTGGAAGACCATCGCGATGTCGCGGTCCTTCGGCGGCACGCGCGTGACGTCCCGGCCGCCGATGAGGATCCGACCCGCGTTGATGTCCTCCAGGCCCGCGAGCATCCGCAGCGCGGTGGACTTGCCACAGCCGGAGGGCCCGACGAGGACGAGGAACTCGCCGTCCGAGATCTCGAGGTTGAGGTCGTCCACCGAGGGCTTGGGATTGCCCGGATAGGTGCGACTGGCGTGGTCATAGGCAACAGAGGCCATGCTGGACCCTCTTTCTCACCGGCAGGAACGTGCCGGACGATCCGAGTGAGTGGCGGCGGTCACCGCCCGTGCGCACTGTGCCATGCGCCACGTCTGGTCAACAACCCCCGTCAGCGGCGCGTACGTACGGCGAGCCGGTGCTCCCACGCACGACGAGCCGGGTCGGCAGAACGACATCGGCCACTCCGTCGTAGGTGCCGTCGAGCAGCCCCAACAGCATGCGGGCGGCCCGCGCGCCCTGCTCCCGCACGGGCTGGGCGATCGTCGTCAGGTCCACCACCGAGGCCATCTCGTGGTCGTCCATCCCGATCACCGACACCCGCCCCGGCACCGGGACGCTGGCCCGGCGCAGGCTGCGCAAGGCCCCGATGGCCAGCTCGTCGTACTCGGCGACGACGGCGGTCGGCAGCGTCGGCCCCGCCATCAGCTCGGCCGTGGCCCGCGCCCCGCCCTCGATCCCGAACCCGCCAGTGAGTATCGGCCCGGGCGCGATGCCCGCGGACCGCAGGGCGTCTCGGAAGCCTGCGCGGCGCGCCGTGGAGGAGACGAAGCCGAAATCACGGTCGTCCTCGATGCCCGCGATCATCGCGATCTGCTCGTGACCCTGGTGCAGCAGGTGGTGCACCGCCGTGCGCATCGCCGCGGCGTCGTCGATGCGGACGCACGGCACGCCGGGCAACCGCGCCCCGAGCGTCACAAAGGGCATGTCGAGGGCCCGCAGTGCAAGCGTGTGCTCCTCCGTGAGCGGCATGGCCAGCGTGAGCACCGCGTCGACGCGGCGGGCCAGCGGCATGCGTTCGAAGAAGCGGTCGCGGGCCGCGACGTCGCCGAGGTGGTAGAGCAGGACGTCGTAGCCCGCCTCGGCCAGCGCGTCGGCGGCGCCCGCCACGGCGTTGGCGAAGAACCACCGCGTGACGAAGGGGACGACGACACCGACGGTCGTCGTGCGGCCCGACGCCAGGCCGGACGCGTGCGGGGAGGCGCTGTAGGACAGCTCGCGGGCGGCGTCGAGCACGCGCTGGCGGGTGGCGGGCGAGACGCTGCCGCGGCCCCGAAGCGACCGGGAGACGGTGGCGGCGGACACGCCCGCGAGCGCGGCGACGTCGAGAATGCTGGAGTGTCGGGACCGCGTACGGCCCGACGCCTGTTCCGGCATCGTTTCTTCCACCCCCCTCCGGCGTGCTGCCGGAGCGCTGGCGTGTACACGCTTGCACGCAGGTCAGCACGCTACCAGTAGAGCCAAGGCCGACGTCAGGTCACGAATTGAAAACGAGACGTTCACGTCTATCCCTCATGGAGTGATACGTGACACGCTGCTCAGCGCAAACGCTGTCCTCCCCCGCCCGGGGCCAGCGCGAACACGACGACGGAAGGACTCAGCTCATGCGCCGCAGGTCACTCGCGGTCGGAGCCCTCGCGGCCGCCACCGCACTCCTCGTGAGTGCGTGTGGTGGCAGCAGCGGCAGCAGCGGTGGAAGCCAAGGTGCCAGCACGGCGCTGGACGGCGTCGGCCCGATCACCCTGGTGCAGGGCAAGGACGTCTCCGGCTTCGTCCAGCAGATCCTCGACGGCTGGAACCAGCAGCATCCCGACCAGAAGGCCACGCTGATCGAGCTCCCCGAGGACGCCGACGCCCAGCGCGCCCAGATGATCCAGAACGCCAACGCGAAGTCCGACGCGTACAGCGTGCTGGTCGTCGACAACGTGTGGACCGCCGAGTTCGCGGCCAACCGCTACATCGTCGAGCTGCCGCAGGACCAGTTCCCGATCGGCGACTTCCTGCCGCCGGTCATCGACTCCGCCATGTACAAGGGCAATCTCTACGCGGTGCCGAACGCCTCCGACGGCGGGATGCTGTACTACCGCACCGACCTGCTGCAGGGCGCGGGCATCGCCGGGCCGCCGAAGACGTGGGCTGAGCTGATCGACGACTGCAAGAAGATCCAGGCCACGCCCGCGGGCGCCGGGGTCAACTGCTACGCCGGACAGTTCCAGAAGTACGAGGGCCTCACGGTGAACGCGGCCGAGGCCATCAACAGCGCCGGTGGCGTCATCGTCGACAAGGACGGCAAGCCCAACGTCAACACGCCCGAGGCGAAGGCGGGCCTCGACTTCCTGGTCAACGGCTTCAAAGAGGGCTACATCCCGAAGGAGGCGCTGACCTACAAGGAGGAGGAGGGTCGCCGCGCCTTCCAGGGCGGCAAGCTGATCTTCCACCGGCAGTGGCCGTACCAGTACGCGCTCGCGGAGAAGACCGACGGCTCGTCCCAGGTCGCGGGCAAGTTCGCGGTGGCTCCGCTGCCCGGCCTCAACGGGCCCGGTGTCTCCAGCCTCGGCGGCCACGCGCTGGGCATCTCCAGCTACGCGAAGAACAAGAAGTCCGCGCTCGACTTCATCAAGTACTACACCAGCAAGGAGAACAGCCAGAAGTACCTCGAGCTGGCGTCGCAGGCCCCGGTCTACACCTCGATCTACGACGACCCGACGCTGCAGAAGAAGTTCCCGTACCTGACCACGCTCAAGGCGTCGATCCTCGGCGCGCAGGCGCGGCCGAAGGTCGTCCGCTACGGGGACGCCACCCTGGCCATCCAGGACGCGGCGTACGGCGCCCTGCAGGGCACCTTGACGACCGACCAGGCGCTGCAGCAACTTCAGGACAAGCTCACGCAGCTCACGTCGAGCTGATCAGGGCGAGTCGACAACACGACACCGAGGGGCGGTGGGCCGATCCTGGCCCGCCGCCTTCCTGGCCGAGGAGGGTCAGAAATGGCAGTGGTCGAGGCGCCCGCCAAGACGCCCGCACCGAAGGTGAACAAATCCAGTGACTTCCGGAACCAGGGGCGGCTCGCCACCTACCTGCTGACCCCGACGATGGCCGTGCTGGGCGTCGTCATCGGCTACCCCATCCTGGCGGCGATCTACCAGTCGCTGTTCACCCAGGGCCAGGGGGTGGACGCCGACGGGTTCGTCATCCAGGGCGACACGTTCGCCGGGCTCGACAACTACGCGGCGATCTTCTCAGGGGACACCGGCGCCCGGTTCTGGAACGCGTTCTACAACACCACGTTCTTCACCGTCGTCTGTGTGGTGATCGAGGTCATCATCGGCGTCGCGATGGCCTTGATCATGAACAAGGCCTTCAAGGGCAAGGGGCTCATCCGGGCCAGCATCCTGGTGCCCTGGGCCATCCCGACGGTGGTCTCCGCCAAGCTGTGGGGCTGGATCTTCGACGCCAACGGCGTGGCCAACTCGATCCTCGGCCAGCAGATCCTGTGGTCCACCGACGGTCCCCAGGCCAAGGTCGCGGTCGTCATCTCCGACACGTGGAAGACGGCCCCGTTCATCGGCCTGCTCGTGCTCGCGGGCCTGCAGATCATCCCGGCCGACGTCTACGAGGCCGCCAAGATCGACGGCGCCAACGCGTGGCAGGCGTTCTGGCGGATCACGCTTCCGCTGGTGAAGCCCGCGCTGCTGGTGGCGGTGCTCTTCCGCATCCTGGACAACCTGCGCATGTTCGACCTGCCGTTCGTGCTGATCGGCGCGCAGAAGCCCAGCGTCGAGACCATCTCGATCCTGGCCTACCTCGAGAACACCAATACCAGATACGGCCCGGCAGCGGCGTACGCGTTCGTGCTGTTCGTCTACGTCGTGATCGTCGCGTTCCTGTTCGTCAAGCTCCTTGGCGCCGACGTCATCGGGGACGCGCGCGCGAAGACGGTCAGGGCCAAGCGTCGCAAGGCGGCCGCGAAGGCATCCGCGAAGGGAGCCGAGTCGTGAGCACCACGGTCGACACGACGAAGAGCGGCACCACGGGCACCGGGGCGGACGGCATCCCGGTGCTGCCCAAGCCGAAGCCCTACGGCATGATCGCTGCCTACATCGGCATCGCGGTCATCATCATCTACTGTCTCCTGCCGTTCTACTGGATGCTCGTCAGCGCGTTCCGGCGGCCGAACGACCAGTTCGAGATCACGGCGTTCCCGTCACCGGTCTCCGGCCAGAACTTCATCGACGCGTTCAACCCGGCCAACAACTTCGGCACCGCGCTGCTCAACAGCATCATCGTGTCCGGCACGGTGACCATCCTGACGCTCATCGTCGGGACGTTCGCGGCCTACTCACTCGCCAGGCTCGAGTTCGGCTTCAAGAACATGGCGCTGTCGATCATCATCGCATGCTCGATGTTCCCCGGCATCGCGATGGTCATCCCGCTGTTCAAGCTGTTCACGAACATCGGGTGGATCGACTCGTACCAGGCGCTGATCATCCCCTCGATGTCGTTCGCGCTGCCGCTGGCGGTGTGGAACCTGACGGCGTTCTTCCGGCAGATGCCCGCCGAGCTGGAGGAGGCCGCCATGATCGACGGCTGCACCCAGGGGCAGGCCTTCCGGAGGGTGATCATCCCGATCGCCGCGCCGGGCGTGTTCACCACCGCGATCATCGTGTTCGTCGCGGCGTGGAACGAGTACATCATCGCACTGACGATGACGACCAAGGCCACCTACCGGACGGCGACGGTCGCCGTCACGTTCTTCACCGGCGCCACCGGCCGGGACATCCCGTTCGGCTCGATCATGGCGGCGGGCGTGATCCTCACCGTGCCGCTGCTGATCATGGTGCTGATCTTCCAGCGCCGGATCGTCGCCGGTCTCACCGCGGGCGCCGTGAAGAGCTAGACCCCGCTTCTCCCTCCGACGGGCCGCCACGCCTCCCGCGCGTGGCGGCCCGTCATGCTGTGGGCCCCGCACACGGTGAGTCCCGCGTTTCGACACGGCGAGTTCCGCATCTGTGCACGCCCGCGGGCCCCTCATGATCGACGGTTGAGTGGCACGACGGCCACATACGGCGCTCATGTCACGCAGGCGTCGATCTTCGGGGTCAGCCGGACGTCGTCAGCACGGCAAGGCTCTCCCAGGGCGCGAGCGTCTCCGGCGCCGCGGTGCGGGCGTGGGTCGTCACCACGACCTCGCCAGGGGCGGATGGAGCCGGGGCCGGTGCGCCGGACAGGTTCGCGAGCACCGTGAGCGTCGTGCCGCCCAGCGTGCGGACGTAGGCGAAGACCTGCTCGTCGTCGGGCACGAGCAGCCGATAGTCCCCGTCGACGACGACGGGCAGCGTGTGCCGCAGCGCGATCAGCCGCCGGTAGTGGTGGAACACCGAGTCCGGGTCCTTGCGCGCGGCCTCGGCGTTGATCTCGATGTAGTTCGGGTTGACCGGCAGCCACGGGGTGCCCGCGGTGAAGCCCGCGTGCGCAGAGGCGTCCCACTGGACGGGCGTGCGGGCGTTGTCGCGCGACTTCACCGCCAGCGCCCGCAGCACCTCCGGCATCGTCAGGCCCGCGGCGATCGCCCCCTTCGCCCAGCTCACCGACTCGATGTCGCGGTACTGCTCGAGCCGCGTGAAGTGGGCGTTGGTCATGCCCAGCTCCTCGCCCTGGTAGACGTAGGGTGTTCCGCGCAGCAGGTGCAGCACGGTGGCGAGGGACTTGGCGCTCGCCACCCGGTGCTCGCCGTCGTCGCCCCAGCGGGACACGACGCGGGGCTGGTCGTGGTTGTCCCAGTACAGCGAGTTCCACCCGGCTTCGGCGAGCCCGTCCTGCCACTGCGTGAGGTTGGCCTTGAGCTCGGTGAGCCGCAGCGGGCGCAGGTCCCACTTGGTCGTGCCCGCGTCGAGCTGCACGTGCTCGAACGTGAACACCATGTCGATCTCGGCGCGGGCCGGGTCGGAGTAGCGGCGGGCGTCCTCGACGGAGGCGCCCGGCGTCTCCCCGACGGCCAGCAACCCCCGTCCGGCCAGCACCTCCCGGTGCATCTCGGCGAGGAACTCGTGCACCCGGGGCCCGTTGGCGCACAGCACGCGCGCGTCGCCGTCGGGGAGGCCAGCGGGCTTGGAGATCAGGTTGATGACGTCCATGCGGAAGCCGTCGACCCCGCGGTCGACCCACCACCGCATCATCGCGTACACCGCCTGCCGCACCTCCGGGTTCTCCCAGTTGAGGTCGGGCTGCTTGCGGGAGAACAGGTGCAGGTAGTGCTCGCCGGTGGCCTGGTCGAGCTCCCACGCCGAGCCGGAGAAGAACGACTGCCAGTCGTTCGGCGTCGTGCGCCAGATGTACCAGTCGCGCTTGGGGTTGTCGGTGGAACGGCGGGACTCGACGAACCACGGGTGCTCGTCGCTCGTGTGGTTGACGACCAGGTCCATCACGATCCTGATCCCGCGGTCGTGGGCGGCGGCGATCAGCGCGTCGAGGTCGGCGAGCGTGCCGAACATCGGGTCGACGTCCTGGTAGTCCGCGATGTCGTAGCCGTTGTCGTCCTGCGGGGAGGGGAAGATCGGGGAGAGCCACACGACGTCGACGCCCAGCTCGGCGAGGTAGTCCAGGCGCGCCGCGATGCCCGGCAGGTCGCCGACGCCGTCACCGCTGCAGTCCGCGAAGCTGCGCGGGTAGATCTGGTACACCACAGCCGACTTCCACCAGGTCATGCCGCACATCCTGCCCGGAGACGACGAGGTCGGCGCGCTCCCACGGCCGGTCGGCGGCGAGGAACGGCCGCTCGTGGGCCGCCCACTCGTCCCAGAACGCGACGTCGCCGCCGTCGCGCGCGAGGCCGCGCACGGTGGCCACCGACCGGTCGGTCTGCACCCAGACCAGCGCGTCGAGGAAAGGCGCGAGCGCTCGGCGTCCGGCTCCGACGCCTTCGACGACGAGCAGCGGCGCCTCCGCGGGCACGGTGATCGCGCCCCGGCGGCCGCGGGCCTCCCACGCCGGTGGGCGGTAGGCGACGGCAGCGCCCGATCGCCAGGGCTCGAGGACGCCGTCGGCGAGCAGGTCGGCCCAGTCGAAGAAGTCGTGGTACCAGGCCACGTCGTCGGTGTGGACGACGGCGGCGCCCGGCACGGTGGCGACGACCCGCTCGACGAGCGTCGTCTTGCCCGAGCCGCTGCGCCCGTCGACGGCCAGCACCCGAGGGCGTCCCAGCGCCGGAACGAGGTCCGCGATGGGCGCCAGGCGCCAGGGCCCGCAGTCGGGCTCCCCGTCGGGAAGGTCCATGGGTCCAGTCTGGCGCCGCCCCCTGGATGATCGGCAGCTCGGTGCACAAAGTGACCATTTCTGACCGCTTCTGCACCGAGCTGGTGATCATTCGGGTGGCACGGCCGTGCCGAACCCTCACGAGGTGGCGGGCCGCGAGCGCCGCCGATGCGCCGCGGAGGCTGACGGGGCAGGGTGGCGCGGTGGGCGTTGCCGTGGTGACCGGGGTGTCGCGGAGGATCGGGATCGGGGCGGCCGTGGCGCGGCGCCTGGCGGAGGCAGGGACGGACCTCTTCCTGCACTCGTGGAGCGCCCACGACGCCGAGCAGCCGTGGGGCGCGGACCCCGAAGGCCCGGAGGCGATCATCGCCGAGCTGCGCCCGTCCGTGCGCGTCGAGCACCACGCCGCCGACCTCGCCGACCCGGCCGCCCCCGCCTGGCTCCTCGACGCCGCGATGCGCGCCTTCGGGCGGGTCGACGTGCTGGTGGCCAACCACGCCCGCAGCAGCGGGCAGGCGCTCGAGGACCTGACCGCCGCAGAGATCGACCTCGCCTACGCCGTCAACACCCGCGCGACGCTGCTGCTGGTCAAGGAGTTCGCCGCCCGCTGCCCTGGACCCGGCCGGGTGGTGCTCATGACGTCGGGCCAACACCGCGGGCCGATGCCCGACGAGCTGCCCTACATCGCGTCGAAGGGCGCGTTGCACCAGCTCACCGCCAGCCTCGCGGCGCATCTCGCCCCGCGCCGGATCACGGTGAACTGCGTGGACCCCGGCGCGACGGACACCGGCTACGCCGATGCCGAGGCGCACGCGGCCGTCATGGCGCAGGAGCCGATGGGCCGCTGGGGCGAGCCCGACGACGCAGCCCGGCTCATCGCCTGGCTGGTGGGCGACGCCGGACGCTGGGTGACCGGGCAGGTCCTCGTCAGCAACGGCGGCGGCCCGTAGGGCGCCCGGATCGCGGCAGGGTGACACCGCTGCGACTCAGTCGGAGGAGTGTCACCCCGCTGCAAGGCGGCAGGGACAACCCGCTCGGTTCTGTCGGTGGGCGGAGGCACGATGTCGTCGTGGACCCACCGACCGGCGCGACCCCCACGGGGCTCTCGGCCTACCGTGCGGTCATGGGCCTGCACGCGTCCGCGATGACGGCGGGTGGCGCGCTCGCGGCGTCGGGCACCGGCTTGATGATCGACATCTGGACGCCTGCCACCGCCGTGCTCGTCGTGGGCGGCATCGGCGTCGCCGCAGCGGCGGTCAGCGGAGCGCTCGCTCGCGCCTCGCCGCGGCGCGCGCCACCCTCAGCGCGCTCTCAACCCGCCTGAGGCAGACTCGGCGGCGATGAACGCGAGCCTGCGGTGAGCGCCCCGCCCGACCGCATCGACGCCACCGATGCCGGGGACGACCGCGAGCCGCCGCCGCCAGGACGTCGCTCGATCGCCCGCTTCGTGTGGGCGGGTGTGTTCACGCTGCTGGCCGCGATCGGCGTGCTGCCGGACCTCCTGTTCGGGCTCGACCGGCGCAGCCCGTTCGTCCAGCTCGTCTCCTTCCGGTGGCAGCTGCTCGCCGCGGGGGCGGTGCTGCTGGTCCTCATGGGCGTGTTCACCCTGCGGGTGCGCCGGGCGTGGCCGTTCACCGCGGGCCTCGCGGCCGTGCTGCTCATCGGCGCGGGCATGGTCGCACCGCGTGCCATCCCGGACCCCGAGCCGACGGGCGGCACGCCGTTCACGGTGTTGTCGTTCAACGTCTACGAGGGCCGCGCCAACGTCAGCGCCCTCGCCGATCTGATCCGCACCGAGCGGCCGGACGTCGTCTCGCTGCCGGAGGCGGGCAAACGCTTCGCGGGCAAGCTCGCCCCGCTGGTGGAGCCGCTGGGCTACCGGATCCGGTCCTCAACCGGCAGCGGCGAGGCCGACGTGCAGGGCGTCACGGCGCTGGTGGCCGCGCGGCTGGGCGACGTGTCGTTCAAGGTGGGCCACCAGACCTCGACCTTCCCCGACGTCGAGATCTCCGGCGGCACCCTCGGCGCCACGCGCGTGATCGCGTTCCATTCGGTGGCCCCGGTGCCGGGCGCGGTGCCGGAGTGGCGCGACGACATGTCGCTGCTGCCCACGTGGTGCGCGGGCGCCACCCCGGCGATCGTGGCCGGGGACTTCAACGCCACGCTCGACCACTCGATGCTGCGCGCGGGGATGGTGGGCTGCGGCGACGCGGCCGCCCAGCGCGGCGAGGGACTGGTCCCCACCTGGGGCCCCACCCCGCGCACGCGACCGATCGGCCCGCAGATCGACCACGTGCTCGCCACCCACGGCATCGAGGCCACGAGCTTCCGCGTGGTCGACCTGCCGGGCAGCGACCACCACGCCATCCTCACCACGCTCAACCTGCCCTGAGCGTCGCCGGCCGGAGGCGGGCCGCCCGCCGTCCGGGCCCGGATGACGCCCGCGACGGCGTCAGCCCGCCGCGGCCTGCTCGTCGTCGAGGAAGATCTCCTCGAGGTCGAACGACTCGATGTCGAGCACGAACCCGCGCACCCTGGTCTCCGGCAGCAGGAACGGGTCGTGCGAAAGCTGGGCCATGTCCCGGCGCACGCTGACCGAAGGGTCCCGGAACGCGTGGGTGCGCCACGACGGGCGCATGCCGACCTCGCGGGCCAGCTCCTCGCTGAAGTCGTCGTCGGTGAACGTGCCGAGGCCGCAGCCCGCGTGCTGGACGATGAGCACGTCCCGCGTGCCGAGCTTGCGCTGGCTGATCGTGAGCGAGCGGATGACGTCGTCGGTCACCACCCCGCCCGCGTTGCGCAGCGTATGCACCTCGCCGAGCTTGAGACCGAAGAGCGCGAACACGTCGATGCGGGAGTCCATGCAGGTCAGGACGACGGTCTGGAGCGCGGGCGGCACCGCCACGCCCTCGGCATGGGCCTTGGCGAGGTGGCCGCCACCAGCCTCGTACCGCCCCAGGAGCTCCTCGTAGCCCATCAGACCTCCGCCGCGACGGTCTCCGCGATCTCGTAGGTGTTCAGCGCCGCACCCTTGCGCAGGTTGTCGCCGCAGACGAAGAGCTCGAGGGTGTTCGGGAAGTCCAGCGCCTGGCGGATCCGGCCGACCCAGGTGGGGTCGTCCCCGACGACGTCGGCGGGCGTGGGCCATTCTCCCGCGGACGGGTCGTCGCGCAGCACGATCGTCGGCTGGGCGGCGAGCACCTTGCGCGCGGCCTCCACCGACACCTCGCGCGCGAACGTCGCGTGCACCGCCAGCGCGTGCGTGGTGACCACCGGGACCCGCACGCAGGTGGCCGACACCTTCAGGTCCGGGATCCCGAGGATCTTGCGCGACTCGTTGCGGACCTTCAGCTCCTCCGACGACCACCCGCCCTCCCCCCGGGACCCCGCCCACGGCACGACGTTGAGCGCCAGCGGCGCGGGGAACGGCGACCCGGCAGGCAGCCCGGCCAGCGCCTCGGCCACGTCGCCGCCGCGCACGCCGACCTCCTTGCCCGCCACCGCGGCCAGCTCGGCGCGCAACCGGTCGATGCCGACCTGTCCGGCCCCCGACGCGGCCTGGTACGAGGCCACGACCAGGGCGGTCAGCCCGAACTCGCGGTGTAGCGCGCCCATCGCCGCGATCATCGACAACGTCGTGCAGTTGGGGTTGGCGATGATCCCCTTCGGTCGGATGGCGGCCTGGTCGGCGTTCACCTCGGGGACGACGAGCGGCACGTCTGGGTCCATCCGGAACGCCCCGGAGTTGTCGACCGCCACGGCGCCCCGCGCGGCGGCGATCGGCGCCCACTCGGCGCTCACCTCGTCGGGCACGTCGAACATCGCGATGTCGACCCCGTCGAACACCTCGGGCGCGAGAACCTCGACCGTGATGTCCTCGCCGCGCACGCGCAGCACCTTGCCCGCGGAGCGCGGCGAGGCCACGAGCTTGATCCGCGACCACGGCACGGACTCCCGCGCGTCGATGATGTCGATCATCGTGCCGCCGACGGCCCCGGTGGCCCCCACGATCGCCAGGACGGGCCTCGTGCGCGGAAAACCTTGCTCTGGCGACGATTTCCGCGCACGGGTGTTCATCGGCCCGTCCCCGCGTGCACCATGGCCTGCTCCTCGCCGCCGAGCTCGAACGCCTCGTGCAGCGCCGTGACCGCCCCGTCGAGCTGCTCTATCCGGCAGATCACCGAGATCCTGATCTCGGACGTGTTCATGGTCTCGATGTTGATCCCCGCGCGCGAGAGCGCCTCGCAGAACGTCGCCGTGACGCCGGGGTGGTTGCGCATGCCCGCGCCGATGAGCGACACCTTGCCGACCTCGTCGTCGTGGACGATCTCGGCGAACCCGATCTCGCGCTGCACGCCGGTGAGCGCCGTGACGGCCCGCGGCCCGTCCACGCGCGGGAGCGTGAACGTGATGTCGGTGAAGCTCTCACCGGTGCGGGAGATGTTCTGGAGGACCATGTCGATGTTGATGTCGGCGTCGGCGACCGTCCGGAAGATCCGCGCGGCCATGCCGGGCGTGTCCGGCACCCCGACCACCGTGATCTTGGCTTCGGACCGGTCGTGCGCGACCCCTGTGATGATCGCGTCCTCCAAGGGAATCTCCTCGATCGAGCCGGTGACGAGCGAGCCCGGCTTGTCGTTGTATGAGCTGCGCACCCGCAGCGGGACGCCGTAGCGGCGGGCGTACTCGACCGCGCGCAGGTGCAGGACCTTCGCCCCGCACGCGGCCATCTCCAGCATCTCCTCGTAGGTGATCGCGTCAAGGCGCTGGGCGTCGGGGACGATGCGGGGATCGGCGGTGAAGATCCCGTCGACGTCGGTGTAGATCTCGCAGACGTCGGCGTCCAGCGCGGCGGCGAGCGCGACCGCCGTGGTGTCGGAGCCGCCGCGGCCGAGCGTGGTGACGTCCTTGGAGTCCTGGCTGACCCCCTGGAACCCCGCCACCAGCACGATCGACCCCTCGGCGAGCGCGTCGCGCAGCCGGTGCGGGTTGACCTGCACGATGCGGGCGTCGCCGTGCTTGGACGTCGTGACCATCCCGGCCTGCGACCCGGTGAACGACCGCGCCTGCACCCCGAGCGTGTGGATGGCCATCGCGACGAGCGCGTTGGAGATCCGCTCGCCCGCGGTGAGCAGCATGTCCATCTCGCGCGGCGGCGGGGCCGGTGAGACCTGCTCGGCGAGGTCCAGCAGCTCGTCGGTCGTGTCGCCCATCGCCGAGACCACGACGACGACGTCGTTGCCCTCCTTGTGCGTGCGGACGATGCGCTCGGCGACCTTCCTGATCCGGTCCGCGTCCTGCACCGACGAGCCGCCGTACTTCTGCACGACGAGGGCCACCGCCGCCTCCTGAACCTGGGCCCCCACGGCCCGCCGACGTCACATCGACGGCCAACCCTACCGGCGGCGCCCCCCGCTGCCGATCGAATAGACCAACGCCACTCGTCGAGGAGATCCGCGAGAGCGACTTTTCCGGTGATCGAACCCCGGAACCGTCGCGCTCGACTCACTCGTCTGGCTGTCGAAAGGCTTTGCGGGCCACGCGCGCGCCGGAGGCGACGTCGTCCCAGGCCGTGATCTGGCCGCCGTCGAGCAGCTCACGGGCCACCGAGGTCAGCGCGCCGAGCATCGCGAAGGCGAACGCTCCGCCGACGGAGACGCGGGCGACGCCGAGATCGGCGAGCTCGGCGACGGTCGGGCCGCCCGGCCGCAGGAGCACGTTGACCGGACGCTCGACCTCGGCCACCACCGTCGCGATGTCCTCGGGCCGGGCCAGGCCGGGCGCGTACAGCACGTCCGCGCCCGCCTCGGCGAAGCGCTGCAGCCGGGTGACCACGTCGGCCAGGTCGGGATCCGGGTAGAGCATCCCCTCGGCGCGCGCGGTGAGGACCAGCCGCCCGGACGCGGCCTTCGCGGCCGCAGCCACCCGCTCGACGGCGAGCTCCAGCGGGTAGGTGCCGCCGGGCCCGCGGTCCTCGATCGAGCAACCCGCGAGCGGCGTGGCGGCCGCGGCCTCGACGGTGGCGGCCACGCCCGCGGGGTCGTCGGCGAACCCGTGCTCGAGGTCCGCCGACACCGGCACGGGCACGGCCACCGCGAGCGCCGCGCCGTGTGCGACGGCGGCGTCGCGGCCGACCTGACCGTCGAGCCTGCCCAGCGTGGCCGCGAACCCGCTGCTGGTGGTGGCCAGCGCCGCGAACCCGAGCTCCGCGAGCACACGTGCGGTGCCGACGTCCCAGGGGTTGGGCATGACCAGCGGCGTGCCCGGCCGGTGCAGCTCGAGGAAGGCAGCGGTGTTCGATGGTTCGCTCGCAAGCTCGCTCACGCCGCGGAATCCTGCACCTGGGGCGCCCACGAGCGCGAGGCCACCGACAGCGCGTTCCAGGCGTTGATCGTGACGATCAGGGCGAGCAGCGCGGCCACCTCGGCGGGCGGGAACTCGGCGGCGACGGCGGCGTAGGCCGCGTCGGGCACGTGGGTGTCGGCCACCCGCGTCACGGACTCGGTGAACGCCAGCGCGGCGCGCTCGCGGTCGGTGAAGAACGGGGCCTCGCGCCACACCGCGACGGCGTGCAGGCGCTGCTCGGTCTCGCCCGCGGCCCGCGCGTCGCGGGTGTGCATGTCGACGCAGTACGCGCAGCCGTTGAGCTGCGAAGCCCTGATCCGGACGAGCTCGCGCAGCAGCGGGTCGACGTCGGCGGCGTCGAGCTCCTTCGTCGCGGCCCGGTCGAGGTGGCCCATGGCGCGGCCGAAGCCGGTGGCGTGCTGTTCGAGGTCGAGGCGGACGGGGATCGGGTGTGCGTTCATGAGATCCACCGTAGGGACGAGAGGCCCAGGTCTACAGTCCAATTCTGTGGCGGAAACCTGGGCCATTTCCGGACGGGACCTGCACCTCGACCTCGGCCGCAGCGGGCGGCGGGAGGCGGTGGAGCGGGCGCTGCGCGAAGCGGTGCAGTCGGGGCGGCTCGCGCCCGGCACGCTGCTGCCGCCGTCCCGCGCGCTGGCCGGTGACCTCGGGATCGCCCGCAACACCGTGGCCGAGGCGTACACCCAGCTCGTCGCGGAGGGGTGGCTGACCGCCCTCCAGGGCTCCGGGACCCGGGTGGCCGAGCACCCGCAGCCGCTCGAGACCGCGGCCGCGCCAGACCGGGCCGCCCCTGCAGCCGCGCGATCGGCCGTGGGGCATCCGCATGCCACACCGGCGGCGCCCTGGCCGGGAGGCCCGACCCTCCACCCCACCCCGACCGCGCGGTACGACCTGCGGGCGGGGTTCCCCGACGTCGCCGCGTTCCCGCACACCGAGTGGCTCGCGGCCGCGCGGACGGCGCTGGGGCGGGCGCCCGCATCGGCCTACGGCTACGGCGACCCCCAGGGCGTGCCGGATCTGCGGGCCGCCCTCGCGGGCCACCTCGCCCGGACGCGGGGCGTGCGCGTCAGCCCGGACCGGGTCGTTGTGTGCGCCGGGTTCGGGCACGGCCTCTGGGCGCTGGCGGCCGCCCTGCGGCGCCTCGGCGCCCGGCGCGTCGGCGTGGAGTCCTACGGGCTTCCGCTGCACCGGGGGATCCTCGCCGACGCCGGGCTGCAGCTCGTCGGCCTGCCGGTGGGCGGATCGGGCGCCGAACTGCCGACCGCCGACCTCGACGCCGCGCTGCTCACCCCGGCCCACCAGTTCCCGCTGGGGGTGGCGCTCGACGCCCGGCACCGGTCTGACTTCCTTCGGTGGGCCCGCCACCGCGGCGCCGTCGTGATCGAGGACGACTACGACGGCGAGTTCCGCTACGACCGCCGCCCGCTCGGGGCGATGCAGGCACTGGCCCCCGACGACGTCGTGTACGGCGGCACGGCGAGCAAGGCGCTGGCCCCGGCGGTGGCGCTGGCGTGGCTGGTGCCGCCCGCCCGGCTCGTGGGGCCGGTGGTGGCCGAGCTGTCGCGGGCAGGCGTGCGTGCGGCGGTGCTGGACCAGCTCACGCTCGCCGAGTTCCTGACCTCCGGACGCTACGACCGGCACGTGCGCCGCTCGCGGCTGGCCTACCGCCGCCGCCGGGACCGGCTCGTGGCGGCGCTGACCGGCCTGCGCGTGCACGGGCTGCCCGCTGGCCTGCACGCCGTGGTCGACCTGCCACCGGGGCGCACCGAGGCCGAGGTGGTCGCAGCGGCCTGGCGGCGCGGCGTGGCGGTGGAGGGGCTGACGACGTTCGCCCTCGACGCCCCGCCGCGCGGCACAGCGCCAGCGGGCGGGGACGCGCGACCCGCCGGGGCGGCGCCGACGAGCGCGCGGCACGGCACGGCGCCACCGGACGGGGGCGCGCCGCCGGGCGAGGCCGTGGCACCCGGCAGGGAGGCGCGGCCGGGCGAGGCCGTGACGGCAGGTGCGGGGCCGCCGCACGCCCACCCGCCCGCGCTGGTCGTCGGGTACGCGACTCCCCCGACGCACGCCTTGACGACGGCGCTGGCCCGTCTCTCGGCCGCACTCCGCACACCCTGACGCGTCCCCGCACAAGGCCGACCCTCTGCGAAGACGCCTCAACCCGTGCGAAGTCAGCCGATACGACGTCAGCCGATACGACGGACCAACCGGACCACGACCGCCGTGATCGCGTACCACACCAGCGCCGCCACGCCGTAGTTCAGCGCGACCGCCACCTTCGGGTTGGCGGGCAGGAACAGGTTGGACAGGCCGAGGTCGAGGAAGTTCGCCAGGTCGCGCACGGCCGCCGCGAACGTGTTGCCGAAGTTCGCGTCGAGCAGCGTCAGCACGATGTAGACGACGAGCACGAGCACGATGAACAGCCCGACGACCCGCAACACGCTCGCCAGCATCCCGGCACCCCGCCGGGTGGTTGCACCCACGGCCATGACTCTCCTCCTCCGCAACGAAGCCGGCATGGTGACATGCCCGACCGCCCGGCCCCTGCCGTCATTATCGCTCGTTCGGGCGAGAGCGGCCCCGCTTGCGCGCGGCCCGGGGGTACGGGCTAACCTCGGGGGCGTGGTGCGCCTGCTCCTTCGTCGCCGCGGCGGGGTCTGACCGACCGGCCCCTCGTCGCGGGAAGGCGCGTGCGCCGGTCACCCCAACCGGCCCACACCCAGGAGCCCTCCGCGATGACCACCTCTCCCGACGCCTACTCGTCCGCCTCGCGCAGCCGTCTGCGCACGCCCTCCGGCCCGGTACCTGATAGCCAGGCCCCGTGGAACACCCAGCGGGGCTCGCACATGCCCGTCCACCGCTACCGCCCGTTCCACGAGCTGGTGGAGCCGGTGGTCCTGGCCGACCGCACCTGGCCCGACAAGCGCATCACGATGGCCCCACTGTGGTGCGCCGTCGACCTGCGTGACGGCAACCAGGCCCTGATCGACCCGATGAGCCCCGCGCGCAAGCACCGCATGTTCGAGCTGCTGGTCCGCATGGGCTACAAGGAGATCGAGGTCGGCTTCCCCGCGGCCAGCCAGACCGACTTCGACTTCGTCCGCGAGATCATCGAGCGGGACCTCATCCCGGACGACGTCACCATCCAGGTCCTCACCCAGGCCCGCACGGAGCTGATCGAGCGCACCTACGAGGCCTGCGAGGGCGCGCCGCGCGCGATTGTGCACCTCTACAACTCGACGTCGATCCTGCAGCGCCGGGTCGTCTTCCGGGCCGACCGCGCGGGCATCGCCAAGATCGCCACCGACGGCGCGGAGGACGTGCTGCGGTTCAGCGAGAAGTACCCCAGCACCGACTGGCGCTTCGAGTACTCCCCCGAGTCCTACACCGGCACCGAGCTGGAGTACGCGGTCGACGTCTGCAACGCGGTGAGCGAGCTCTGGCAGCCGACGCCGGAGTCGCCGATGATCGTCAACCTGCCCGCGACGGTCGAGATGGCCACGCCGAACGTCTATGCCGACTCCATCGAGTGGATGCACCGGCACCTGAACCGGCGCGACGGCATCGTGCTCTCGCTGCACCCGCACAACGACCGGGGCACCGGCGTCGCCGCCGCCGAGCTGGGCTACCAGGCGGGGGCCGACCGCATCGAGGGCTGCCTGTTCGGCAACGGCGAGCGCACCGGCAACGTCGACCTGGTCACGCTGGGCATGAACCTGTTCACCCAGGGCATCGACCCGCAGATCGACTTCTCCGACATCGACGAGATCCGCCGCACGGTCGAGTACTGCAACCAGCTGCCGGTGGCCGAGCGCCACCCGTGGGGCGGCGACCTGGTCTACACCGCGTTCTCCGGCAGCCACCAGGACGCGATCAACAAGGGCTTCGACGCGATGCGCGCCGACGCCGCCGAGGCGGGCGTCGAGATGGACGACTACCGCTGGGAGGTGCCCTACCTGCCCGTCGACCCGAAGGACATCGGCCGCACGTACGAGGCCGTGATCCGGGTGAACTCGCAGTCGGGCAAGGGCGGCGTGGCCTACATCATGAAGGCCGAGCACCAGCTCGACCTGCCGCGACGCCTCCAGATGGAGTTCTCCAAGGTCATCCAGCAGGTCACCGACTCCGAGGGCGGCGAGGTCTCGCCCAAGGAGATGCGCGACATCTTCGAGACCGAGTACCTGGCCCGCGTCACGCCGCTCAAGCTGATCCGCCACCGGCTCACCAGCGACGGCGAGGGCACCGACGAGATCGTCGCCACCGTGCGCGTCGAGAACGAGATCCACGAGATCAGCGGCAGCGGCAACGGGCCGATCGCGGCGTTCGTCGACGCGCTCGCGGGCATCGGGTTCGACGTGCGGGTGCTCGACTACCACGAGCATGCCCTGTCCGCCGGTGACGACGCCCGCGCCGCGGCCTACGTCGAGTGCGCGGTGGAGGACACGGTGCTCTGGGGGGTGGGCGTCGACAGCTCGATCGTGTCGGCGTCGCTGAAGGCCGTCGTCTCGGCGGTCAACCGGGCGATGCGCTAGCGCGCCCGTGCGCGGAAATCGTCGCTATAGCGACGATTTCCGCGCACGGCTGCCCGTCAACCCGAGCCGTAAGCGGTAAAGGCGCACCAGCTCGTGCACGGTCAGCGGGCCGCCGGTCAGCTCGAGGGCCGGCGAGCAGGCCGCTGACGAGGTGCGCCTCGGCGGCGATGGCGGGCATGCGGTCCCGGTCGAGCACGGCCGCGGCGCGGCGCACCCTGGTGAGCTGCTCCCGCGACACCGTCCGCCCCGCCAGCGCCGCGCGGGCCTCCACGACGGTCGCCCTGGCCGCCCAGGCCGTGCGCCGCTGCCGTCGGAACTGGTCGCGGACCTGCGCGGCGAGGGTGGACGCCGCGCCGGGGTCGGACGCGAGCAGCGCCGCCTCGGCCGCGGACAGCCTGGCCTCGGCCGCCATCAGCCCGGCGCCGTGCGCGTCGAGGTCCGCCACCGCCCGTTCGGCGAGCCGCTGCGCCTCGGGCGCGAGGCGCAGGTGGGTCAACACCTCGGCGTACTCGATGTAGTGCTCGCCGAGCGGGACGCCCTTCTGCTCGAGCAGCCCGGTCGCGCGGTCGAGCTCGCGCAGGGCCTCGGCGAGCCGTCCCATCTGCGCGAGCGCGAGGCCCCGGTTGTGCGCCGCGAACGCCCGCGGTGAGGGCCCCACCTCGTCCGCGAGGTCCTCGGCCTGCTCGATGTGCCGCAGGCTCTCGGGGTAGTCGCCGTGCACCAGCGCGATGAGGTCCGCGTTGTTGGCCGCGCTCCCGCGGTTGTCCGCCGACGCCTCCGGATGCGCGAGCACCCTGCGGTAGGCGCGTGCCGCGTGTCGACCGATGTGGTCGGCACGGAGTCGGTGGCCGCCGACTCCAGCCCCGACACGCTCGGGCCGGACTCCTGGGCCACCTGGAGCGGCACCTCGTTCGCCGCGCCGCAGATCGCAGGCGCGGTGGTGCAGACGATGCAGGCGGGCGGCAGCCTGACGCCGAAGCAGGCGCTCGACTCCGTGCCGTCCAGCGCCGTGCCGATCACGGACTACGGCAAGGCGGTCATCATCCTGCCGACCTGACGGGCGGGGCGGGACGTTTGCAGCAGGGTGACATTCCTGCGACTCAGTCGGAGGAATGTCACCCTGCTGCGACGAGCACCGGCAGCCTCAGGCCAGCACCCAGGACGTCTTGACGACGTGCTGCGCGGCGACGCACCGCAGCCGGAAGCGGGTCTCCTGCGCGAGCAGCGGGAGGACGAACCGTCCGCGGTCGTCGGCGCGGGTCTGCGTCGCCGCCCGCGCGGCGTCGGGCTGCAGCTCGAGGTCGGCAGGCCCGGCGGGACGATCTGGCCGATCAGCCTGCGCGCGCCGTTCGCCGCGTCGACCTCGGCGTCGATCGAGAAACCGTCGACCTGGAACGTGCGCAGCCGCGGCCTGCCCGCCGCCCGCGTGCGGCGGCCCCGGCGCCGTCCAGCAGCGAGTCGTGCGTCAGCTCCGCCGGCTCGGCGTCGATGGTGCGCCACACGAACAGGCCCTTGGCGACCTCGAGCTCCTCGGCGGGCGGCGCGGCCAGCGGGGACGACGCCGCGCGCAGGTCGGACGGCAGCTGCTCGGCACGGGGGGCGGTCATGTCAGCCTCCCAGCTCGTCCATCAGCCGGTGCAGCCGGTCCGGGCAGCGCGCGCGTCGGTCCGATGCTGCCCACCGGCATCTGGAGGGCCACCGCGATCTCGCTGTAGGACAGGCCGCTGATCACCGCGAACCAGAGATGACGGGCAGCTCGCGCCCCCGCAGCCGCAGCATGCGCAGCGGCTCGTTGCGCGCCGTCGTCGCCAGCCACCCGCCGAGGCGTTCCGGTTGCTCGATGCGGTCGAGGTGCTCCAACAGGCGCAGCCACGTCGTCTGCGTGACCTCGCTCACGTCCGCCTGGCCGAGCCGGTGGCCGACGGCGACACCCCGGATCATCCGGCCGAAGCCCTCGACGAGCGCCTCCCATGCCGACTTGTCGCCGTTCGCGGCGCGGCGGACGGCGTCCGCCACCTCGCTCGGTTCCGCTCGACCTGCCCAGGGTCTGCCTCGCCCGCGGGGTCTCGCGGAGCGACGACCGCAACCCATTGGCTGATAGCCATGTCGCACCCCCTGACCACGGTACGGGTCGCGAGGGCCGCGCCCGATACCCAACGATCGGGTGAGTTTGCGGCGCGGATCAACCCAGAGGGTGACGGCGCATCGGAGCGGTCAGGCGATATCGAACTCCCCCGCCTTGACGCCCCGCACGAACGCGTCCCACTCGTCGTGGGTGAAGGTCAACGACGTAGCCCGCTTGGGGTCCTTGGTGTCACGCACGGCGACTGAACCGTCGGGCAGCTGGCCGACCTCGACGCACTCGCCGAAGTTGCAGAAGCTGCTGACCTTGTACGTGACCACAGGGGAGCCTTTCACTTTCAACGGGAAGCGTGGCGGGAAAGGTACCTGTGGATCATCGCCGCACTCGACGCGGGGTCCAGTGCCCTGTCCAGCGCATCCGCGAAGACCCCCGCGTACAGCTCGACGTCAGCGCCGGCGTCCAGGTAGGCGTTGCTGGCGTGTCCTTCCACGTAGACGACGTCCGAGCCGAGCTCCGGCGGGATGCCGAGCAGCACGAAGTGCCCGAGGTGCGCGCGCACGACGCCGGCGTCGGCAGGCAGGACCCTGATCGTCACGTTCGGCAGCTCCGCCAGCTCCAACAGCTGTCGCAGCTGCCCCACGATGACGCCGGGGCCGCCGACGGGGCGCCACAGCACGGACTCGTCGACGACGTCGGTCAGCTCGAGCGGGTCATCTCGGCGCTGCAGCGCCTCCTGCCTGCGCAGCCGCAGCGCCACCAACCGGTCGATCTCCTCGGACGTGTGGTGCACGAGCCACTGCCGCAACACCGCGCGCATGTAGCCCTCGGTCTGCAGCAGGCCCTGGACCGTCGTCAGGTCGAAACATCGCACCGTTCGGGCGTCGTTCTCCAGCGACGTGTAGCGGCTCGGCGAGTCGAGGAAGTGCCGCTCGGGCTGCACGCCGTCGGTGTACGGCTCCCACCATCCGTGCTCGCGCCCGTCGTGCACGAGGCGCAGGAGCATGTCCCGCTCCGTGTCGGACGCGACGCCGTAGATCCGCATCAGCTCGCTGACGTCAGGGACCTTGGG
The DNA here is from genome assembly GCA_963750095.1 of uncultured Actinomycetota bacterium. Classification (GTDB taxonomy): domain Bacteria; phylum Actinomycetota; class Actinomycetes; order Mycobacteriales; family Pseudonocardiaceae; genus Pseudonocardia. The sequence goes on from CAVVPJ010000007.1 coordinate 198,324, forward strand.
CACGCCCTTGCCCGTCTCCAGCCGGGAGATCTTCGACGTCGAGCAGGTCATGCGCTCGGCGACCTCGTCGAGGGTGAGCCCCGCCTTAGACCGCAGCCTTCGCAGCTCAGCCCCGAGCCTGCGGCGTGAGCCGATCGGACTCTGCGGCGCGGCCATGCTCTCCATCCCTCGGGTACGACGCTGCTGCGGGTGGGTGATTCGTCACCCTGAGCGCCTGATTGCAATTGCATGAGGCACTGGCATCAGGCAATCTAAGCACTGCCCCCAGTGTGGTGGAAGTCACCACGCCGAGGGCGGTCATCCCGAGAGGAGGCCGTGATGCACAGACCCACCACGGCTCTCCGCCCCTCCCTCAGGTCGCCCGATCAGGGCCGACGCCGCACCACGACGAACCGTCGAACAGTGCCCACACTCGGGAAAGGAGCTCGATGATGAAGTCCCTCACCGCAGCCGAACGGCAGCAGCGGATCGGCAGGTGGTCACCGTGATCATCATGATCGTCGGCGGCCTCGGGGTCCTCCTGCTCACCGCCGTCGTCGTCGGGATCGTCGACGCCCTCCAGGCCGCCGGCTGGCGCGAGGTCGCCGCCGAGCGCCGCGAGCACTGGGAGTCGCTGCACCCGCAGCCGCTCGGCGGCTACCGGGACGACAGCGACGACGACTGAGCCCGACAAGAGATGAGCACCGCCGCCGCGTCCTGACCGCTACAGGGCGCGGCGGCCGGACAGCGCGCGGCCCAGCGTGAGCTCGTCGGCGAACTCCAGGTCACCACCCATCGGCAGGCCGGAGGCGAGCCGCGTGACCGTGAGGCCGGGGAAGTCGCGCAGCAGCCGCACGAGGTAGGTGGCGGTGGCCTCGCCCTCGGTGTTCGGGTCGGTCGCGATGATCACCTCGGCGATCTCGGTCTCGTCCGCCGCCGGACCGGTGCCGCCCAGCCGGGCCAGCAGCTCGCGGATGCGCAAGGCGTCCGGGCCGATGCCCGCGAGCGGGTCGAGCGCCCCGCCGAGCACGTGGTAGCGGCCCTTGAACTCGCGGGTCCGCTCGACGGCCAGCACGTCCTTGGGCTCCTCCACGACGCAGACGACCGTCGGGTCGCGGCGGGTGTCGTTGCAGTAGCGGCACCGCTCGCGCTCGGACACGTTGCTGCAGACCTCGCAGAACCGCACCCCGTCCTTGACCTTCTGGAGGACGTCCTGCAGCCGCGACACGTCGACGGGATCGGCCGCGAGCAGGTGGAACGCGATACGCTGGGCGCTCTTGGGCCCGATGCCCGGCAGCCTGCCCAGCTCGTCGATGAGGTCCTGGACGGGCCCTTCGAACACGCGACTACCCGAGGCCGGGCAGGCCCAGACCGCCCGCCAGCGGCCCCATCTTCTGCTGCTGCAGTGCTGCCGCCTTGGCCACGGCGTCCTCGAGCGCACCCACGATGAGGTCCTGCAGGGTCTCGACGTCGTCCGCGTCGACGACCTTCGGGTCGATGCGCACACGGCGGATCTCGAGGCCGGACGTCTGCAGCGGCGCGGTGGTGGTGATCTCGACCAGGCCGTTGCCCGCCTGGCCGGTCACCTCGGCGGTCGACATCTCCTCCTGCATCTGCTGCACCTGCTGCAGGAGCATCGACATGTCAGGTAGCCCCGGTTGCACAGCGAACTCCTCGCCTCCCGCCGGCGGCGGTCCCGCACACCGGCTCCGGCCGCCAGGGTAGCCGTGCGACAGTGTCACCGTGCGCGCCCGCCCGGACCAGCAAGCCTCCCGGTGGTGACCGTCCGCCCGAGGCCGACCTCGCACACCGTCGTGCGTCCTCGCACAGGGTCGAACGTGTGCGGGGACGCCACGGGGTGTGCGAAGTGCGGCTGGGGGGGCGCCGCCGAGCCCCGGAACCTTCCCGACCGGCTGCCTGGCGCGCGGCGAGGCCTTGTGCTGCGGCGGGTCGTGGTGGGTCTCGTTCTGGTGGCCATGGCCGGATGCGCGCCCGGCACCGCTCCCGCCGCATCGGACGCGACGCCCGCCGCCACCTCGGCATCCCCCACGGCGGCCGGGTCGGCGACGGCCGCGACCGCGCCACATGGGCCCGCGACGACCGCGCCGAGCGGGTCCGCGCGGGCCGGGGCCGCCGCGGCTGGGGTCCCGCTGGCCGGATCGGGCCCGGTGGCCGGATCGGGCGCGGTGGCCGGATCGGGCGCGGTGGCCGGGACGTCGCCTGCCGCCGTGGCGGGTGCGCCGGTCGTCGTGCTGGATCCCGGGCACAACGGCGGCAACGCGGCGCACCCGCGGGAGATCCAGCGCCCGGTGCCCGACGGGCGCGGCGGCACGAAGGCGTGCAACACGACCGGCACCTCCACCGATGCCGGTTATCCCGAGCACGCCTTCACCTTTGATGTGGCCCAACGGGTGCGGCGAGCGCTGGAGGCGGCGGGCGTGCGGGTGGTGCTGACGCGGGCCGACGACACCGGGGTCGGCCCGTGCGTCGACGTGCGCGGAACGGCGGGCCAGCGAGCGGGCGCCGCGGCCGTCGTGTCGATCCACGCCGACGGTGCCGCCGCCACGGGCAGCGGCTTCCACGTCGCGCTCTCCGCGCCGCCGCTCAACGACGTGCAGTCCGGGCAGGCGCACGTCCTCGGCACGGCGTTGCGCGACGCCCTGCGTGCGGCGGGCTTCCACGACTCGACCTACATCGGCAGCCAGGGCATCTCCCTGCGCCCCGACCTCGCCGGGCTGAACCTCGCGACGCGCCCGGCCGCGCTGATCGAGTGCGCGAACATGCGCAACCCGGCCGAAGCGGCGGTGGTCGCGTCCGCCGACGGACGGCAGCGCTACGCCACGGCCATCACGAACGGCATCCTCGCCTACCTCCGCGCCCGCTGAGCACCTTCCCGCAGGACGAGCGCGACGTTATCGGGGTTCGATCACCGGAAATGTCGCACTCGCCGCGATCGCCGGCGGCATGCGTGGCTCACACCTCGGCGGCGCCCTGCTCCTTCGCGATCTCGACGGCGGCCGCGGCCTGCCGCTCGGCGAAGTGCTCGGCCATGCGCGCGGTCTTGCGCTTGACGATGAACCCGATCGTGAGGCCCGCGACCGCCGCCACAATGAGGCCGATCCACGAGAACCGGCTCAGCCAAGTCTCGGCGATGACGCCGAGGTAGTAGACCGCCATCGTGGTGCCGCCCGCCCACACGATGCCGCCGAGCGCGTTGGCCGCGAGGAACCGCGGGTAGTGCATCTTCAGCGCACCGGCGAGCGGACCGGCGAAGATCCGCAGCAGCGCGATGAACCGGCCGAAGAAGACGGCCAGCACGCCCCACCGCGTGAAGACGCTCTCGGCGAACGCGACGTGCGTCGGGCCGAAATGTCGGGGGAACCGCCTGCCCAGCCGGGTGAACAGCGCGGTGCCGTAGCGCCTGCCGATGGCATAGCCGATGGAGTCGCCGACGATCGCGCCCGTGCTGCCCGCGACGGCGATCCACAGCGGCGACACCTCCAGCTCGTGCCGCGACGACAGCAGCGCCGCGCTGACGAGGACGATCTCGCCGGGCAGCGGGATGCCCAAGCTCTCCAGCCCGATCACGAAGCCGACGATGAGGTAGACCAGCAGCGGGGGGATCGCCTGGAGCAGGTGGTCAACTGTCATGGGCTCCCCCGTCGTGGCCGGTCGGGACGAAAAGTGTATCCAGGCACGAGTTGGATCAGCGACGATCGATCGCGCGGGCACCCAGCTGGCTGGTCAGGAGCGCCATCGCGGCCTCCTCGGGGTTGGGGCCCGACCGGACCACCCCGCCTCCGCCACTCGGCTCTCCCCCAGCCAGCTCCGCGAGCATCGCCTCCTCGTCGTCGGGTGGGACGTCCTCGTCGGCGGGCTCGGGCGGCAGCGGGACGCCGTCGTCCCGCCCCGCCTGCCGACGGCCCGCCCGCTCCGGGACGCAGGACGACGGCCTGCCTGCGGCCCGCTCGACGACGCCCCTCCTGGTGCCGCCCGGCGGTCCGCGGACCCGACGGCGCCGCGAGCGCTCCCACCCTCGGGCCGAGCAGGGCCGTCGGCGGCCCCGCCCGCTCGGGCCTCCGCCAACGGCGCCGCGACACCACTCGCCGTGCCCGGCCGTACCCCGCCCTCGGGCGCGGACCGGGTCGGCGGCTGCCGTTGGGTCGGCGCGGCCGCTCGCGCGGGCTGCGCCTCGCCGTGCTCGCACCGCACCCGCCACCGGACGCCGAGCACCGCGTGCAGCGCCTCGGCGATGACGTCGGTGTTGCTCTGCTCCGACAGCAGCCGCGCGAGCGGGGCTGTGCCGATGGACAGCACCAGCGTGTCGTTCTCCACGGCCCGGACGGTGGCGCTGACCAGCAGCGCATGGGTGCGCTTCTTGCGCTGCTTGACCGCGTCCTGGATCTCCTGCCACACCCGGCGGACATCCGCGGCGCCGACCTGCGCGCCCGCTTCGGCCGATCGGTGATCGGGCTGGGCGTCGGGGGCGCCGCGGCGCCGGGCGTGTCGGCGGGCGGCGCTCCGGCAGCCGACGCGCCAGCGGGCGGCGCTCCGGCAGCCGACGCGCCAGCGGGCGACGCCGCGTAGCGCCACGGGTGTCGGCGGGCTGCGCTCCGGCGCCGGGCGTGTCGGCGGGCGGCGCCGCGGGGGCGACCGGGGCGACCGGGGCGGCCGATGCCTCCCGGCCACCGGGCCCACCCCGCCCGGCAGGCACGTCGGGCCGTCTGTCCTGGTCCCGCTGCGCACGGGGAGCGTCAGGTGCGCGCTCGCCCGTCTGACGCTCGCCACCGCGCCCGACCGCCGGGGCTGCCTCCGCGCTCGCGGGCTGGGCGCCGCCGTCGGGGTCGGACCGCGTGTCTCGCGCGTTCGAACCGACGGGCGGGTGCGGCCTCGCTGCCTGCCACGCCGGGTGCGGGCGGCGCGGAAGCGATGGCGGAACGGCGCTCCAGGCGTTCGAGGTGTTCAAGCAGACCGGGCTCGGCCGTGCTGGCGGCGGGCACAACATCCGCGCGCACAGCAGCTCGAGCAGCAGCCGCGGCGCGGCCGCACCCCGCATCTCGGTGAGCCCGACGTGCAGGATCTCGCCGTAGCGGGTGAGGGTGGCCGCTCCGAACTTGCCCGCCTGCTCGACCATGCGGGCCACCTCGTCGTCGGCCGCCTCGACGAGCCCGCGCCCGACGGCCTCGGCACGGCCTGGATGAGCGTGAGATCACGCAGGCGCTGCAGCAGATCGGTGGCGAAGCGGCGAGGGTCGTGCCCGGCCTCGACCAGCCGGTCGACCGCCTCGAAGACCGCAGCGCGATCCCCCGCCGCGAGCGCATCCACCACATCGTCGATCAACGACACGTCGGTGACGCCGAGCAGCGCTACCGCGCGCTCGTATGTCACACCCTCCGGCCCGGCGCCCGCCACCAGTTGGTCGAGCACCGAGAGGGAATCGCGGGCCGAGCCGCCGCCTGCGCGGATGACCAGCGGATAGACGGCAGGCGCGACCGTCACCGACTCCTCGGCGCAGATGCGCTCCAGCAGCCTGCGCAGCGTGCCGGGCGGAATGAGCCGGAAGGGGTAGTGGTGGGTGCGCGACCGGATCGTAGGCAGCACCTTCTCCGGCTCGGTGGTGGCGAAGACGAAGACGAGGTGCTCCGGCGGTTCCTCGACGATCTTCAGCAGGGCGTTGAAACCCTGCGTGGTGATCATGTGCGCCTCGTCGACGATGAACACCCGATAACGTGACTCCGCGGGGGCGAAGAACGCCCGGTCGCGGAGCTCGCGGGTGTCGTCGACGCCGCCG
>CAVVPJ010000008.1:0-198156 GCA_963750095.1 uncultured Actinomycetota bacterium
TTGTGGACTTCGGTCGCAACCCGGCGGCACCGGAGTTCGGCCGGTTCGGCACGCTCAACGTCCGCTACGGCAAGGCCAAACGTGGTCAGCCACCACGGCGCCGCAACGTCGCCGCCGTGATGGGGTGGGCGGTCGAGGCGGTCGCCGACTACGTGGAGAACATCCGGCCGCTATTCGACTGCGCGGAGCATGCGGCGTTGTGGGTGACCGAACGCGGCGGACGGATCAAGCCCGCAGAGATCAACGCCCGGTTCGTGGCCTACCGGGATGCCCTCGGGTTGCCGAAGGCCCTGGTTCCGCATTCGATGCGGCATTCCTACGTCTCGCACCTGACCGAGGAGGCGTGGACCGTCGGTTCATCCAATGCCAGGTCGGGCACGAGGTGGATAGCTCGACGGCCGTATACACGCATGTGAGCAGCGATTTCATGAATACGGCGTTGCGCAGAGCGCTCGCCCCCGCGCTGGGGGCCGCGCCGGCGGGCGGGGAGGGGCGATGACAGCCAAGCTCGACTACCGGTGGCACCTGCGCCAGGTCATGGCGACCCGTGGCATGTTCGCCACCACCGACCTGCTCGCGCCGCTGGCCGAGCGCGGCATCCGGCTGTCCTCGAGCCAGGTCTATCGACTGGTGGTGGAGCGGCCCGAGCGGCTGAGCTTGAAGGTGCTGATGGCGCTGCTGGACATCCTCGACACCGCGATGGACGAGCTGATCGAGCCAGTCGCTGCCGAACCGGCGAAGCAGACCAGGGCTGCCGGCGGGGGTGGCGGGGTCGGCGACTTGCGACCCAGGCGCGCGCGAGTCACGCGGCCCGACTCGTGACGGTCCCGCCGCCGCCCGCGTCGCCGGTCGAGGCGCCGGTCGAGGCGCCGGTCGAGGCGCCGGCGGCGATGGTGGATCCGATCGGCACCGTGGTGGCGGTGGTGGCTGCGGTCGATCCCACGCTCGGCCGCGACGATGTCCGCCGGGTCGTCGAGCAGGTCAGCGGTGGCCGGGCCAAGCGCCGCCGCCTGGCCACGGCGTTGACCCGGGACGGGTCAGTGTTGACCAGCGGACGGTCCCCCGCGCCGCGAGTCGTCGGGGATCTCCTGCTCGCGCTCCGCGCGGCCGGAGCGACCAGGATCTCCCCGCCGTGGTGCACCAGCTGCGGGCGGGAGCTGTCGGCGATGCAACTTCGCGGACAGGACTGGTACTGCTCGCCCTGCTACACACGCCCACAGCCCTGCGCCTCGTGCGGACAACACCGGCAGGTCAGCTTCCGCGACCGACACGGGCGGCCGCGCTGCTCCCAGTGTCCCGACCACGACGACCGTGACCCGCGGCAGGTCCTGATCGGGATCATCACCACGCTCGATCCGGGGCTGCGCGCCGACGCGGTGGCCACGGCGATCACGACCACCGTCAGCAAGCCCGCCCACGCCCAGAAGCTGGCGTGGGCCATCGAGGATGCACCTGAGCTGCTCACCGGGGACGGGGCGAAGGCGCCGTTCCCCATGGTGCTGCGGCTGATCGACGCGCTCCGCGACGCCGGCGCCACCCGCATCCAGCCGCCGGCCTGCCCACGCTGCCGACGCGTGGTCGCCCTGAGCAAGCGACGTGACGGGTTGCGGATCTGTCGCAACTGCTGCGCCCGCGCCAACGCGGTGGCCTGCTCCGGCTGCGGAACGGTCCGCGAACCGGCAGCCCGGGACGCGCAAGGGGGCCCGTTGTGTCCGAACTGCCTGGTCCGTGACCCGCTCAACCTGGAGGTGTGCGTCCGCTGCCAGCGCCGGCAACGGGTCAACACACGCGGTCCCGAGGGGCCGATCTGCGCCAGCTGCGTGCCCCGCGTGACCGCGACCTGCAGCATCTGTGCGCGGACGGCGGCCTGCATGGTGTCCAGGACCACCGGACAACCGTGGTGTCGCGCGTGCACCCGAGCCTGGATGCAATGCTCGCGCTGCCAGCAGTGGGATGCGATCCGCGCCGGCACCCGCGACGCACCGTTATGCGCCGGCTGCGCGGTCCCGGACCCGAACTTCTGGACGACCTGCCCGAGCTGCGGCACCGGCGGACGGCTCATCGCCGGAGTCTGTCGCCGCTGCCGGCTGCACCGTCAACTCGGCGAGGTCCTCGCCGACAGCACCGGACAGATCCGCCCCGAACTGCAGGCCCTGCACGACGCGCTGGCCACCGCCGATCGGCCCGACACGATCACGAACTGGCTCGCCCGGCCCGCGGTCAGATCGGTGCTCGTCGACCTCGCCACCGGACAACGCCCGCTCACCCACACCGCCCTCGATGATCTACCGCCCAGCAAGGCGGTGGAGCATCTGCGCAGCGTCCTGGTGGCCACCGCGGCCTTGCCCGCCCGGGACGAGCAACTCGCCCGGCTCCAGCGATGGGTCACTCAGACCCTCACCGAGCGCACCGACCCACGGGACCGGGAGGTGCTGCGCCGCTACGCGGTCTGGCACGAGCTGCGGCGGATCCGGCAACGCAACCGCGGCGCCGAGACCACCTACGGACAGCTCGACATGGTCCGTCAGCGACTGCGTGGCGCCATCTGTCTCCTCGACTGGCTACGCACCCGCGGGCTCACCCTTTCCAGCTGCCGCCAGCCCGACCTCGACGCCTGGCTGACCAGCAACGACGCCAGTCACCGGGCCGAAGTCGGCCACTTCGTGCGCTGGGCGATCTCCCAACGCATCAACCCCGACCTGCGCTTCGCCGCCACCCGATGGACCGGCCCGGCCCGCCCGCTGGACCAGGAACAGCGCTGGGAGCAGGCCAAACGGCTGCTGCACGACGACGGTCTCGACACCGACGACCGCGTCGCCGGGCTGCTGGTGCTGCTCTACGCCCAACGACCCGCCGCGATCAGCCGACTCACCCTCGACGGCATCGACACCAACGGCGACACCGTCGAGCTCCGCCTCGGCACTGTCCCCGTCATGCTGCCCGAACCCCTCGCCACCCTCGTCCGCGACCTAGTCGCCACCCGACACGGCCACGCTGCCACCGGCGATCACGGAACCTCACGATGGCTGTTCCCCGGCGGGCAACCCGGCCGCCCCGTCAGCGCCGACCGACTCGGCGAACGGCTCCGCCTGCTCGGGATCCGCCCCGGCCAGGCACGCTCGACCGCGTTGTTCCAGCTCGCCACCGAGATCCCCGCCGCCGTCCTGGCCCGCATGCTCGGCATCCACATCAAGGTCGCCGTCCAATGGCAACACGTCTCCGCAGGCGACTGGACCAGCTACGCCGCCGACGTCAGCCGCCGCACCGACAACTCCCAGCGACAGGCATTCGGACAGTTCTGATAGCCGACTGTGCCGTTAACACCGATGCCCGGCGACGTGATCGCCGAGGTCCTCGCTCATCACCGCCGCGGTGGACAGCTCGGCACGGCGGCCGAAGGCGTGCCCGGTACCGGTGCTGAGGCGCCGCCGAGTGCGTATCGGCGTGAGTCGCTGGATGTGCTGTTCGGTGGCCGGACGTCGTGAGCGCCCCCGCGCTGCCGGCGCCGGATGAGCAGACGCCGACCGCCGGCTCCGCGCGGCCGATCGGCCCGGACATGACCCAGCTGTGGCGTCGCTTCTCGCCCCGCTCCCCGGTGCCGTCGTGGCCGATGACCGAGCAGACCCGCGGGGTGCTGCTGGCCCGGTTGCTCACCACACCGTTCACCATCGAGGACGCCCCGGCGGCGCGAGCACGACGGCGGCTGGGATTGGCCCGGCTGCTGGACTGGCTGGTCGAGCACCCAGGCGACACGTGGCAGCAGCGGTGGCTGGTCAGCGGCGCCGACGCGGCTGGCAACGCCCAGTGGTGGCGCCCGCTGCTGGCTTGGGCGCGGCCACGCAACCCACGCGCCGGGGTGTCGACTTCGAGCAACCTGCGGGTCTGCGCGCTGCTGCTGATCGGGGCCGACGTGATCCGCCCGAGCCTGGACTGGGTTCTGACCCCGCGCGCCCCGCAGAACCTGGTCGCCATCATGGCCCGAGCCCGGGACCCCCGCGGTTTCGCCGAGCTTTCGGCGCTGTGTGCTGCGACCCCGGCGGGCCGCACGATGAAGACTGCCGCGCGGCGACCATCCTGGCGGTCAAGGGCGGAACCCTGCGCGAGATCACCGTGTGCTCGCCACCGGCCCAGGCCTGCCCGACGACGAGATCGTGGACCTCCTCCGCGAGCAACTAACCACCGGGCGCGGCCAGGGCCATGGTCCGCGCGCTGCGGGCCGTCGTGCGGGAGTGAGTGCTCCCCCTCGGCGCCTGCGCAGGTCGCGGCCCAGCACCCCCGGCAGGTCGCCGACAGCGCCGCCTCGCCCAGGTGCTGCTGCACAGCCGCTCCCCCGCGCGCAGGTGAGCCTGTTGGGTCTCGGGCATCGTCCCCGCCGGTCCCGTCCGAGACGCGCCTCTGCGTTGTCCACCAGTTGTCCAACGAGTCAATTCCAGGTGCCGTTGTCGAGATCGCCTCAGAGAAGCCGGCCCGGCCCGTCCGGCGGGCAACGGCATGGTGCGGTCCGACTCTGGTGGCGGCTCCTTGTTGTCGGGTTCGGGCTCGCGCATGCGGTAGGACTCGCCGAGGTGCCTACCAAGGCAATGCAGACGGTCTTGGGTTGACATCGGCTGGGCCGGCCTTGATCGGGTCGGGTTGCGGCAGTAGTAGGAGGAGGAGGGGTGCCGGGTGCCGTTGCGGCCGCGCATCTTGTGGCAGTTCGTGCCGACCTGACAGATGCCGTATTTGACCAGGCCGCGCCGTATTCATTGGCCGGGTTCAGTCCGGCGTGGCTCCACTGGCTGTTGTCGCGGCTGACCCGCACGGCGGCGTCGAAGGTCTGGTCGTCGAGGTCGGCGGGCACCGCGATGGTGATCCAGTCCTCGTGGGGGCGGGGGACCTGCCTGCTGCGCCAGCGGGGGCGCGGGTCGGGGACGGCTTCGGTGCGGTTGATGTAGACCCGCCCGACGTAGGCCTCGTTGCGCAATAGCCGCGAGAGCGTGGAGGTGCCACAGATCCCGCGGCGACCGGTCGGGGACGCGACGTTGTCGGCGGCCAGTCGCCGGATGATCTCCCGCAGGGAGTGCCTGCGGTGGGTGTGGTCGTCGAAGATCCGCCGGACCACCGCGGCCTCGGGTTCGAACACCACCAGCCGCGCCGGGCTGCGCGTGTCGCGGGGTTGGCGGCGGGCGCCGTAGGGGTGCGCCGGGCCGGCGCCTCCCCGGCCCGGGAGCGAAACAGCTTCCCGCGCCGGTACCGTTCGGCGATCTTCGCCCGCTCGTACTCGGCGATCACACCCTGGACCGGTGCCCCCGGAGCCCGTCCTGATCGGTCAGGCCGACGATGACACAGCGGACAGGGCGGTGTCGGGTGCTCCCTTGACCACCAGCTCCGGGTCGCCGCGTTTGGTCGGCCGGGCCCGGTCAGCAGCGCGGCGGCGCCGGTGGTCAGAAGCAACGATCGGTGGCGTGCCGCTGCGAGGTCCCGTTCCGGTCCAGGAGTCGACGGGTGAGGCGGGCGATCTGCAGGTCCTCGCGGGCTTCGACGACCACTGTCCTGATGCGATGAAGGAGCGGGGCCTCCGCTCCTCGTGACTCCCGGCTCATGCTCGGGGTGCTCACATCCAACGATTCGAGGAGGCCCCTGTGAGCGAATCCTACGAGGGCAAGCAGATCGTCGGGATCGATCTGCATCGGCGCCGGTCGGTGCTGGTGCGGATGACCGAGACCGGCGAGACGCTGGAGACGGTGCGGATCTCCAACGACCGGAGTACCTGCGGCAGGTGATGCAGCGCGCGGGCGAGGCGCCAGAGGTGGTTCTCGAGGCGACCTACGGGTGGTACTGGGCGGCTGATGCGATGAAGGAGCGGGGCCTCCGCTCCTCGTGACTCCCGGCTCATGCTCGGGGTGCTCACATCCCACGATTCGAGGAGGCCCCTGTGAGCGAATCCTACGAGGGCAAGCAGATCGTCGGGATCGATCTGCATCGGCGCCGGTCGGTGCTGGTGCGGATGACCGAGACCGGCGAGACGCTGGAGACGGTGCGGATCTCCAACGATCCGGAGTACCTGCGGCAGGTGATGCAGCGCGCGGGCGAGGCGCCAGAGGTGGTTCTCGAGGCGACCTACGGGTGGTACTGGGCGGCTGACTGCCTGGCCGAGCTGGGTGCCATCGTGCATTTGGCGCACCCGCTGGGGGTGAAGATGTTTTCCTACCGGCGGGTGAAGAACGATCAACGAGACGCTGCTGATCTTGCTGATCTGCTGCGGATGGGCAGGCTGCCCGAGGCGTGGATCGCCCCGCCGGCCACGCGGGAGCTGCGCGGCTGGGTACGGCATCGGGCCAAGCTGGTCGGGCTGCGCTCGAACCTGAAATGCCAGGTCCACGCCGTGCTCGCCGGCGCCGGGGCACAGGTGCCGATGAGCGATCTGTTCGGCGCGTCCGGGCGGGACCTGCTGGCCGGGACCCGGCTGGCGCCGCAGTCGCGGGCCCGGACCGACTCGCTGCTGCGACTGATCGAGAACCTGGACTTCGAGGTCGAGCTGTTCGCCAAGCTCGTCGCCGGCCGCCTGCGCGGCGACCCCGGCTACCTGGCGATCCAACAGATCCCCGGGGTCGGGCCGATCCTGGCCGCGGTGTTCGTCGCCGAGATCGGCGACATCAACCGGTTCAGCAAGCCCGCGCAGCTGGCCTCGTGGGCCGGGCTGACCCCCAAACACCACGAGTCCGACACCACCGTGCACCGCGGCCGAATCACCAAACAGGGATCCCGGCTGGTGCGCTGGGCCGCGGTCGAGGCCGTGCAACGGGTACCCGCGCACACCCGCCTCGGCCAGGTCCGCGACCAGATCGGGGCCCGCCGCGGCCGCAACATCGGCGTCGTGGCCGCCGCCCGCGAACTGACCACACTGGTCTTCTACGGACTACGCGACGGCCACATCCGCAGCCTGTCCACGTCAACACCCGTGCCTGCGGCGTGAACAGGACACCGACCGCGGTGAGCGCGGGTCGTAGCAGTCATGACCCCCGGAAACGGCGTGGTCGCCCCCTCTGATTGACCTCGCCCACCGCGAACTGTCGCAGCACTCCATGCCCACAAGCGAAGGAATGACCGACAGCCCCCACGGGCCTGTCCATCAACCGGGACACCGGCACTGGAGCATGCACTCGATCACCAGCACCCGAGCACGGGGAGCCGCGCCACAGCCACTTCTCCGCCCTGAACAGCGTGCGCCGTCCGGCGTCGGGGTCAAGGACCTACGGCCGCTACGCGGTCGGACCCTTCGGGCCGATCCCTGACCCCGACGCCTCACCCCGGCGCGCCCACAAGCAGGCGAAGAACCACAAGATAAAGATCAGCACCACGGAACTGAGGGTTGACCGGCCCCGCCCCTTCAGGAATGACTGGTGTCGTCGGGTCACCGATCTCTCGGTCGCCGTCGGCGGTGTCGTTGGGCACGTCGTCGATCTCCACGCCGAGGAAGCGCAGGCCCTGCGCCGCCCGGCGGCGCACCTGCGGCGAGTGCTCGCCGACGCCGCCGGTGAATGCCAGCACGTCGAGTCCGCCGGTGGCGCGGCCATCGTCGCGATGGCACCCACGAGCCGGTGGGTATGGACGTCCAGCGCCAGCAGCGCGTGCGGGTCACCGCGGGACGCGGCCGCCTGGACCTTGCGCATGTCGCCGGTCCCGGCGAGGGCGGTGAGCCCGGAGCGCTGTTCCAGCGCGGTCGCCACGTCGTGTGGGGTGAGGTGCTCGTGCTCCTCCAGCCACAGCACCAGCCCGGGATCGACGGTGCCCGAGCGAGTCGCCATGACCAGGCCGTCGAGCGGGGTGAAGCCCATGGTGGTGTCGACGCTGCGCCCACCCAGGACGGCGGCCAGCGAGGCGCCGGCCCCCAGGTGGCAGGTGACGATCCGCAGCTGTCCGACGGGCCTGCCCACCAACTGCGCCGCACGCGACGCGCACCAGGAGTGGGACAGGCCGTGGAAGCCGTAGCGGCGGATCGCCCAGCGCTCACGCCACTCCCGGGGCACCGCGTAGGTCGATGCCGCGATCGGGATCGTGGTGTGGAATGGGGTGTCGAAGCACGCCACTGCCGGCACGTCCGGGAGCAGCGCGGTCACGTCGAGCGCGGCGAGACTCTTGGGCTGGTGCAGCGGGGCGAGGTCGGTGAGCTCCTCCAGCTCCGCGCGCACAGTGGAGTCGATCAGGACGGGCCCGGTGAAGCAGGTGCCGCCGTGTACGACGCGGTGCCCGACGACGTCGGGTGGCGGCCAGTCGCGCAGGAGCGCATCCAGGTCGCCGTCCGGCGCCAGGTCGGCATGGCGCGCCAGCACGTCGTCGTCGAGCTGCCGCAGCTTCAGGCTCGAGGACCCGGCGTTGACGACCAGGACGCTCGTCACGTGGGCCAGGTCCAGTTCGCGATCTCCGGGTCGTCCTCGCCGTGCTCGCGGGTGTAGGCGCGGGCGGCGAGGCGCGCATCGGCCATCTCCTGACGCAGGACCGCGGCGTTGCTGCCCAGCGACGGAACCCGGTCGATCACGTCCATGACCAGGTGGAAGCGGTCGAGGTCGTTCATCATGACCATGTCGAACGGTGTGGTGGTGGTGCCTTCCTCGAGGAAGCCGCGGACGTGGATGTTGCGGTGGTTGGTGCGCCGGTAGGTCAGGCGGTGGATCAGCCACGGGTAGCCGTGGTAGGCGAACACCACCGGCTTGTCGGGGGTGAACAGGGCGTCGAAGTCGCGGTCCGACAGGCCGTGCGGGTGTTCGCTGTCGGGTTCGAGGCGCATCAGGTCCACGACGTTGACGACCCGGACCTTCAGCTCGGGAAGGTGGGCCCGCAGGAGGCTCGCCGCGGCCAACGTCTCCAGGGTGGGCACGTCACCGGCGCAAGCGAGCACGACGTCGGGCTCGCCATCGCTCGTGCCTGCCCATGGCCAGATGCCGAGCCCGCGGCTGCAGTGCGCGATGGCCTCGTCCATGGTCAGGTAGGTCAGTTCGGGTTGTTTCCCGGCGACGATCACGTTGATGTACTGGCGGCTGCGCAGGCAGTGGTCGGCCACCGAGAGCAGGGTGTTGGTGTCCGGTGGCAGGTAGACGCGCACCACGGCGGCCTTCTTGTTCACGACGTGGTCGATGAACCCCGGGTCCTGGTGGGACAGCCCGTTGTGGTCCTGGCGCCAGACGTGGCTGGCGAGCAGGTAGTTCAGCGACGCGATCGGCGCCCGCCACGGGATGTTGTTCGTGGTCTTGAGCCATTTGGCGTGCTGGTTGACCATCGAGTCGACGATGTGGATGAACGCCTCGTAGCAGTTGAACACGCCGTGGCGCCCGGTGAGCAGGTAGCCCTCCAGCCAGCCCTGGCACAGGTGCTCCGACAGCACCTCCATCACCCGCCCGGACGGGGCGAGGTGGTCGTCTCCGGGCAGCGTGACCGCGTCCCAGGCGCGGTCGGTGGTCTCGAACACGGCCTGCAGCCGGTTGGAGGCCGTCTCATCGGGGCCCATGAGGCGGAACCGATCGGGATTGGCGGTGATCACGTCACGCAGCAGCCCGCCGAGCACGCCGGTGGCGCTGCTGGATGTGGTACCGGGCCGTTCGACGGTGACGGCGTGGTCGCGGAAGTCGGGCATCGCGAGGTCGCGCAGCAGCAACCCGCCGTTGGTGTGCGGGCTGGCGCTCATCCTGCGTGTGCCGTGCGGTGCGAGGGCGGCCAGCTGGGGGACGAGCTGCCCGGTGGTGTCGAAGAGCTCCTCAGGGCGGTAGCTGCGCATCCACTCTTCGAGCTGCGCGCGGTGCTCCGCATTGGTGTGGGTCTCGGCCAGCGGCACCTGGTGGGCGCGCCAGGTGCCCTCGACCGGGAGGCCGTCGACGATCTTGGGTCCGGTCCAGCCCTTCGGTGTGCGGAGCACGATCATCGGCCAGGCCGGACGATGGAGCGTCGCGGGTGTGCTCCGTGCCGCGTCCTGGATCTGGGCGATGTCGTCGAGCACGGTGTCGAGCGTGGCGGCGAGCTGTTGGTGCACGGACGCGGGATCGCTGCCTGCCACGAAATGGGGTGTGTAGCCGTAGCCGCGCATCAGCTCGGTCAGCTCGTCGGCGGAGATCCGGGCCAACACCGTGGGGTTGGCGATCTTGTAGCCGTTGAGGTGGAGCACCGGGAGGACGGCGCCGTCGGTGACCGGGTTGAGGAACTTGTTGGAGTGCCAGCTCGCGGCCATCGGTCCGGTCTCGGCCTCCCCGTCGCCGATGACGCACAGCGCCAGCAGGTCGGGGTTGTCCAGCACGGCGCCGTAGGCGTGCAGCAGGGCGTAGCCGAGCTCGCCGCCCTCGTGGATGGAGCCGGGCGTTTCCGGGGCGACGTGGCTGGGGATGCCGCCGGGGAAGGAGAACTGCCGAAACAGCGCGCGCAGCCCGTCCTCGTCGCGGCCGATGGTGGCGTACACCTCGCTGTAGGTGCCCTCAAGGTAGGCATTGGCCACGAGGCCGGGCCCGCCGTGGCCGGGGCCGG
Source organism: uncultured Actinomycetota bacterium (assembly GCA_963750095.1). Classification (GTDB taxonomy): domain Bacteria; phylum Actinomycetota; class Actinomycetes; order Mycobacteriales; family Pseudonocardiaceae; genus Pseudonocardia. The sequence continues at coordinate 10,489 of CAVVPJ010000008.1, forward strand.
TCACGAACAGTGCGTCCAGGCCGCGTTGGACGATCACGCGGTTCATGTGGGCGTAGAGCAGGTTCAGCCCCGGTGTGGTGCCCCAGTGGCCCAACAGCCTCGGCTTGACGTGTTCGGCGCGCAGCGGCTCGCGCAGCAGCGGGTTGTCCAGCAGATAGATCTGGCCCACCGACAGGTAGTTCGCCGCACGCCAGTAGGCGTCGATCAGCGACAGGTCCGGGCGGGCACGGGTAGAGGACTGCAGCGACATGAGGGCTCCTCGATGGCGTGCGGGCGCCGCGGAACCGGTGCCCGGCAGTGACCGCCCCCGCGTTATCTGGAAAGGGGCCGCCGCCCACGCTACCGCCGTCGCGAGACCCGTGGTGTCGAACACGACGCCCCGACCCGGTGGCCACCGCGACCGCCCCGGTCATGGCGTCGGGGCCGGGGCGCGATGAGCTGCACAGCGGGCCGCGGCGGATCGTCCCCGCGGGGTCATGTCGCAGTGATGATCTCGATGCCCCACTCGGCGTACGGCTCGGGCGTGGTGGTGATCACGGGTCGTCCGCGGGGCCACTCCGTGCTCGGACGCCCCGCGTCGATGGCCTGGGCGGCGCGCCAGTCCATACCGGCGGCGATGAAGCCGCCGACCGCGGCGGCGGCCGGGTAGTCCAGGTCGATGACCTGCATCGCGGGCAGCACCCCGATGTGGTCGGCCAGACCCGGTCGCTGCGCGATGGCCGCGCTCAGGCACAACGCCGGCGCGAAGATGTAGCGGCCCGGACGGACGTGGGCCTGGGAGACCAGGCCCGAGAGCATCCGGCTGCCCGCGCCCAACGCCAGCAAGGCGGTGTGGTCGAACACCACTGCCGCCAGCGCGGAACTCACCCCACGCCCGCGCGCCCGGGTGCCGCGTCGAACCGAGGCCACCTTCCACAAATACCTGACCGGCCGGGGACACCGGCCGACAGCCGAGGTGCGGATCGCCCAGCTCGGACCGGACGCCGGGATCGTCGGGGCGGCCGATCTGGCCCGCCACCGGTGACAAGTCTCCACGCACACGCCTGGCGGTACCTCAACGGTCCCAATGACAACCACGAGACGCTCCTTCACCGGCGGCCGATCATTCGCGCGTGCGGGGAGCCAACCTCAGCGGGTGCCGCCGTAACGTGGCCACCGCCTCCTGCGTCGCGGCTTGTCACGAACCACAAGCTGCCAGCGGGCTGGGGCAGCCCAACTGATCAAGTCGTTGCTACGGACCACGGTGCTCCAGACTGCGCCTCGATCCGGTTGAGGGCCCTGCGCATCATGACGAACCGGTCGGTGAGCAACGAGTCGCCTGCTCGGGGCCGGACTTCCTTGATGCGCAGGTTCCCGGCCACCGTGCGGTAGCGCCCGGTACCCACGCCGACCTGCTGATGGTGGAAGGCAATCTCGGGACGAACGTTACCGCGTTGCTCTGGCCGCCCGCTCGAGTAGACCGCCTCGGCATGACCGACTCGCCCCTGTCCCGGGGGGCCGCGGGCTACAGGGGTGTGCTTCCCACGGTGCCGACCAGCTGTTCGCGGAACTGCGGGCTGGCCCGCCGTTGCGCCTCCAGCCGCGCTGCCTGCACCCGCGCGGGCATGTCCAGCCGGGTCGTGGGCTCCTCGTTCCCGGGCGTGGACACGAACTTCTCGATCGCGGCGAGTCCGGCGTTGGCCCGCTCGCTGGCTGCGGCCTGTTTGGCGTCCAGCCGCTGCCCGTACCAGTCCGAGGTCAGCACGTCCTCGCGGGTGAACATGGCCCGGAACTCTGGCGAGTCGAGGCCCCATCCCGCTGTAGTGCATCCGTCGGCCATGATCTCCAGCAGCGCCCGTAACGGTGGCACGGCCAGCGCGATCGTGCCGTCCTGGAAGTACGAGCGGGCCACCCGCTCGTGGGTGGCCACGATCGTGGCGATCGACTCGGCGAAGATGCCCCGGTCCTGCAACTCGGGGCGCAGCATCTCCGAGCTGAACACCACCTCCGGATGCAGGAAGATCCGGCCGAAGTACTTGGTGGCCAGATTGTCGGTCATCCGGTAGCCCAACCTGCTGGCGGCCACCCGGCGGCCGTCGTGCTCGAAGTCGGTCAGTTTCTCCAGCGCGCCCTCGGCGATGAGGTTGCCGGCGTCCCGCTCGTCCGGGGTCATCCGAGAGAACAGCTCCGGCACCAGCAGGGAGAAGTCGTGGTCCACCCGCACCTGCGGCCCGACGTAGCCGGCGGCGGACACCCAGCCGTCGTACCCGGTGAGCACGTAGGACAGCACCGCGGCGTTGAGGTCGATGATGGCCGGCATGGCGTTGAACGGGCCCTTGGTCAGCGCGCCCTCGGAGCCGGCCCCGGTGGTGGAGGGGGACTTGCCGGTCATCGAGGAGATGAGCTCCATGAAGAGCTCGGGCACCTCCATGTAGTGCAACGGGTTGTACGAGCACAACGGTGGCACCGGCCCGTCCGGGGGGTTGTTCCGACGCCCAACGGTGACCACGTCCACCGGTAGCAGCAGCGGCGCTGCGGATGGCAGCCGGCGTACCAGCCGGGCGGACAGCTCCGTGACGGCAGTGGCCCTGGGGTTGGTGCGGTCCGGTCGCGGCTGCAGGTAGCGCGGGTTCTTCGAGGGCTTCCCGTCCACTAGCCGCGGGTCGGCCGAGCTGACGATGTACGCCGGGCCGTCACCCTCGGTACTGTCGGCGAAACGGCTGATCAGCTGCGCCATCGGCTCGCTGAAGGCGCTGAAGGCCACGGCATCGTCGCGCATCGCGATGGCGTCGTCCCGGGTCAGCGGCTCGAAGTTGGACAGGAACGTCCCGGGTGCGGCGATGTCGCGCTCGGCCTGATGGTCATACCCGCGGTGGATGGCGTCGTCGGGGCGTTGGAACAGCAGGTCCTCGCAGTTCTCCACGAGCTTGTACGAACGGCCCGCGTCCAGTCCCAGCTGGCCGCCCGGGACCACCGTCGAGGCGGTGATGTCGTCCTCAGTCTGCACCTTCACCGCCGGTGAGAAGTCGTGGCGAAGGCTGAACAGCCGCCAGGATCCGTCGGCGTTGTAGCCGACTCGAAGCATGTTGATGGTGATCGTGTTGTCGTCCAGTCGCAGTCTGTTGCCCTGGCGGCCGTCGATCTGCGCGACGCTGAAGTGACGGCGCCAGTCCTGCCCCCATTCGGGGCGGTAGGAGCGCTTGACCACGTAGACCAGCTCTTTGACGTAGGGCGGGATGCGGTCCAGCCAGGTGTTGTAGTCGGCGTGGTAGTCCGACGGGGACGGGGTGAGCAGCTTGATCACCGACCCGATCGAGCGTTCCTCGGACAGGATCGGCCGGTCGTCCTGGCCGTTCCGCGCCGGGTCGAGGAAGCGTCTGGAGAGGTCCCGTTCGAGGATGGCGGCGACCGAGTCCATGTCCGTGTCGAAGTCCGCGACGAACTCGGACCCGAAGATGAACGCGTCGGTGATGGCCTTGGAGATCTCCGACTTGCCGCCACCGGAGACCGTCGCCGGCTTGTGGCACGACGTGGCGGTGGGCACGGTGCCGATCAGGCTCCACGCCGTCGGGTCGTGGGGCTGCTGGGCGATCCCGACGCGGTATCCGTTCGGGCTCAGGTAGACCTGGTCGGCGCGCAGCGGGATCGAGCGGCGCCCGCCGTCGGGACCGGGCCAGGACACCGTCATGGTGCGCATCGAGTAGGACGGGTTGGCGGGCACCAGCACGATGTGTGGTTGTTGCAGGTCGAGGGCATGTCCCTGCGGCTGGGTCGCGAACCGTTCCGGGTCGCGTTCGAGGACCTCGGCCAGGGTGTAGGAGTCATCGGAGGAGGTCTCCGTGTACTCCTGGCCCAGGTTGTAGCTGGCGAAGACCAGCGCGCCGCCGGCGTGCTCCTCCTCGGCGTTGCCGAACAGGTTCGCCGAGTACGAGATCTGGGTCTTGATCTCCTTCTTGCAGTAGCCGAAGTAGGTGTCGGCGATCACCGTCACGATCACGCCGCGGGCGTCTCTGGCGCAGATCTTGAAGGCCCGCCCGTCGTTGTACCGCTCATCGTCCTTCTCCCAGCACATCCCGTCCCGCTTCTGCCGGTCGCTGGCCTCGGTCACGTGGGGCAGCCCGAGCACTTTCTTCGTCAGCCGGGTCAGGTGCGGGGCGAGGATGACGCAGCCGGTGTGCCCGGTCCAGGTCTCCGGGGCCAGGGACGCGTCGTTCTCGGGCAGGTAGGGGTCGCCCCCGTTGCCGAAGATGCCTTCCACGAAGTCGAGGCTGGCGACCATGCCACCCGGCACGATGAAGCGGGTCTCCATCCGCTTCTCGCGCACCGAGCCGGGTGCCTCGGGGGACACCAGCGGGCGAAGGTGCAGCGAGACGAAGCAGGCCGCCGGCTGCGGCTGGTTGGCCGTGTAGGGCAGCACCTTGTCGGTCTCCGGCGGCTCGAACGCGGCGGCAAGCAGCCGGGCGAAGGCCACCGTGGGCACGGCGATCTTGTCATCCGGGATGGGCAGCCCGCCCTCGGCGATGTGGAAGACCCCCTCGGTGGTCCGGCGGTCGTTGGCCGGGTTGTGCAGCACCCCATTGACGAGCCGGTAGCTGCTCAGCAGCGGCGAGGTGAAGCTGTCACCGTCGAAAGGCAGCGAGAGGTCGCGGGCCAAGCCCGGCTCATCCAGCACCAGGGTTCGCCGCGGAAGCTTCGGGCGCTCACCGGCATCGGCCAGGTAGTCGTCCAGGAAATCCTGGATCCGCTGGTCCGCCGCGCACAACCGGTCGGACAGCCGGCGGCTGAGCTCGCGCTGGCGGGCGAGGATGGGGCGCGCCAGCCGGGCCGAGTCGGTGTCCTCAAACCCTTCAGACAGAGGCAGCCCGAGCTGGGCCAGGCGGAGGTTGATCGCAGCGTTCCGGATATCGGGCACACGTGAATTGTGTGCCTCCCTGATGCGCCCACGCCACGGCCGCCAGACCTCCCTCACAGGTAGCGGCATCCCCGGCGTACTCGCGACCCCAGATGCCCCTGGTGATCGCCACAATGATGATGAGCGTCACCCGATGATCACCATCAGCTCCGAGGCGTCCCGGCGAAGGTAGTGCGAGGTGCTTGACGAGACAGGCGCGTCGGCACTGTCACATCGGCATTATGTCGGTGATCTTGGTCAAGTTGATCATCGTTCATTGCTAGCGGTATGCCGCTGTTGCGGCGTTGACGCCGAGCAGCTGTCCGATCTCCTGTCCGGGTGAGGCCTTTGTCGCGGGCGGCGGCGTCGGGCAGCAGCTGTTCGGCGTGGGCTGGAAGGCTGGTCAGGGCGTGCAGGCGCACCCCGGAGTCGCCGAGCCAGTCCGGGGTGCGGATCCCGGCGAGGGCGTCAATGGCCTCGGCCAGGACGGCGGGCGCTTTCGGTATCGATGCGGGGCACCCCACAAACGGCCCTGGGCACCGAGCGGCAGTGACCAGTTCCGGGAAGCTGCCTCTTATGGGATTGTGCCAAGGATCGGCGCGAGGATGACCTTGACGATCATCGCGACCGGATACACAAGCGTGTATCCAAGATTCACGCGAGGGTCGGCGCCGGTGCGCTCGTTCGCATACGCCAAGACGGCCGGCTGGGTGCCGAGCGCGGCCACTTGGCCGGCAAGACGGGGGCCGGCAACCCCTGCCAACCGTGGCCCGGCAAGCAACATCACCGCGGCGGTCAGCCCGGTGACCAGGATGCCGGCAACGAGAAGACGCGGGCCCTCGTCCGTCGCCAACGCCTTCGACAACGGATGGCCGGCATTCGAGCCAGCGAAGGCGAGGAACAAGAGCATCCCGAGCTGGTTCACGGCGCCCGCGGCTTGGTAAGGGATCGTCCAGAGAACCCGGCCCGTCCGCTGTACCCGGCCCAGCACAAGCCCGACCAGTAATGGGCCACCCGCAACGCCCAGTGCGAAGCTCCCGCCGCCCGGGATTGGCAGCGTGGGGAGTCCGACCAGGAGCCCAAGGGTCAGACCGAGGGCGAGACCGACTGGGTTGAGGTCGGACGCACCGCGCTCGGAGTCGCCAAGGAACGCGGCGACCTGCCCCATCTGCTCGCGGCGGGCCACCACTCGGACCGGTCGCCGAGCTGAAGAACAAGGTCGTCGGTGGCCAGCAGATCGACGTCGCCGCGACGCACCCGCGTGGCGATCGCGCCGAATCGTCGGGGCAACCCGAGCTGCTCGAGGCTGCGTCCGGCCACGTCCCGTTTCGAGACCGTGATCCTGCGGAAGTCGAGCTGCGAGCGGTCCAGAACCAGCGGGACGCTCGAGGGATGGCCGAGGTCCCGAACCACTCGCCCCACGACGTCGGCCTCACCGACGACGGAGATGATGTCGCCCTCGACAGGTGTGACTTCGCCAGAGGCCACGTCCACCCTCCCCGGGTGGCCGGGGGCGTCACCGTGCATGACGCGCGAGAACACCACCTTGTTCTCATACCGCTCCTCGAGGGCGACCAGGCCGCCACGGACTTCAACGTGGACCTGAAGTACACCTCTCCGGAGACCACCGACCCGAACGAGCAGGCCAAGCTCGTCACCGACGCCGCGGGGGCGAAGCCCGCGGCCATGGTCGTGACGATCCCCGACCCGGCCACGCTGACCGCGCCGATCAAGCAGGCCACCGCCTCCGGGCTGCCGGTGGTCGTGATGAACGTCGGCGTCGGCCTGCTCGACCAGGTCGGCGCGCTCACCTACGTCGGGCAGGACGAGACGCTGGCGGGCCAGGAGGCAGGCACCGCGATGGCCCAGGCCGGGGTCACCCACGGACTGTGCCTCGTCCACGAGGAGCAGAACACGGCGCTGACCGACCGGTGCAACGGCTTCAGCAAGCAGCTCACCGACACCGGCGGAACCGTTCAGGTGCTGCACGTCAACGGTGCCCAGCTGCACGACGCGCAGCAGGCCGTGGAGAACGCGCTCAAGCAGGACCCGTCGATCAACGGCGTGCTCGCTACCGGCCTCCCCGGCTTCAGCGCGGCGGGCGGCGCGCTGCAGGCCACGAACGCGTTCGGCAAGGTCAAGCTCGGGTCCTTCGACGTCTCGACGTCGAACCTGACGGCGGTGCAGAACGGGCAGGCCCAGTTCGCGGTCGACCAGCAGCCCTTCCTGCAGGGCTACGAGGCCGTGCAGGTGGCGGCGTTCCAGGCGCGGTTCGGCCAGCACCCGTTCCGGCCGATCTACACCGGGCCGAGCCTGGTCACGAAGGCCAACGCCGCCCAGGTGCTGAAGCTCTACCAGGGCAACGCGCCGGTGCTCGTGCAGCAGGGCGGATACCCGAGCTGAAGAGGGATGGGTGATCGCATGTACTACCTGGCCGCCGAAACCCTGACGCTTCAACTCGGCGGGTTGGACATCGCGCTGCTGGTGATCTACTTCGCCTTCGTGATCGGCATCGGCTTCGCGTTGAAGCGCCTGGTCACGACGTCAGCGGACTTCTTCCTGTCCGGCCGGTCGCTGCCCGCGTGGGTGACCGGGATCGCGTTCATCGGGGCCAACCTCGGCGCCATCGAGATCCTCGGCATGGCGGCCAGCGGCGCCCAGTACGGGATCTCGATCGTGCACTACTACTGGATCGGCGCCGTCCCCGCGATGATCTTCCTCGGTGTCGTGATGATGCCGTTCTACTACGGCTCGAAGGTGCGCAGCGTGCCGGAGTACCTGGTGCGCCGCTACGACGACAAGACGCATCTTGTCAACGCGATCATCTTCGTGCTGTCGTCGATCCTGATCGCCGGGGTGAACCTGTACGCGCTGGCCGCGGTGCTGGACGTGCTGCTGGGGATCCCGCTGCCGGTCGCGATCGTGGTGGCCGCGCTGTTCGTGCTGTCCTACATCCTGCTCGGCGGGCTGACCAGCGCGATCTACAACGAGGTGATGCAGTTCTTCGTGATCTGCGCCGGGCTGATCCCGATCGTGATCGTTGCGCTGAAGGAGGTCGGCGGCATCGGCGGCCTCTTCCAGAAGCTGTCGGTCAACGGGCCGAGCTTCACCCACCCCTGGTCGGGTCTCGGCTTCGGTGGCGACAACCCGATCGGCGACTGGGTCGGGCTGGTGTTCGGCCTGTCGTTCTGCCTGTCGTTCGGCTACTGGACGACGAACTTCGCCGAGGTGCAGCGGGCCATGTCGGCCAAGGACGACAACTCCGCCCGGCTGACCCCGATCATCGGTTCGTTCCCGAAGATCATTATTCCGTTCGCGATCGTCATCCCGGGCATGGCCGCGGTGCTGCTGCTTCCGGGGATCGGCGAGTCCGGGGGCCTGCCCTACAACGACGCGATCCCCGGGCTGATGAACAAGTACCTGCCCACCGGCGTGCTGGGCGTGGCCATCACCGGGCTGCTCGCCGCGTTCATGGCGGGCATGGCGGCCAACATCTCCTCGTTCAACGCGGTGTGGACCTACGACATCTGGCAGACCTACATCCGGCCCGGCCGTCCGGACGCCTACTACCTGCGGGTCGGCCGCTACACCACCATCGCAGGGGTCTTCGTCGGCATCGGCACCGCGTTCCTCGCCGCGGGCTACAGCAACATCAACAACTACATCCAGACGCTCTTCTCGTTCTTCAACGTGCCGATCTTCCTGGCGTTCATCGTCGGCATGTTCTGGAAGGGCGCCGGACGCAGCTCCGGCTTCTGGGGGATGCTCGTCGGCACGGTCACCTCGTTCGGGATCTTCCTCCTCTACCAGTTCGGCGTGATTCCTTTCCGCAGTGACCTCGGCGAGAACCAGTGGGCGGCCATCATCTCATTCCTGCTCGGCTTTGTGGCGATGGTGATCGCGACCCGGTTCGGCGAGCCGAAGACCGAGGAGGAGCTCGAGGGCCTGGTCTACGGACGCGAAACCCTCGCCGTGGCGGCATCCCAGGAGAAAGCACGCGGCATCGCCGCGCTCGTCAAGAGCCCGGTCGTGCTCGGCACGGCCTCCCTGGCCTTGTCCGTCCTCGCGTACGTCTACATCGAGCTGGTGAACTGAGGGAGGGCGCGCGTGGCCAAGAAATACGACCTCGACCCGGAGGAAGCCCGCAACTGGCGCTTGGCGAAGCTGTTCGACCTCCGCTCGTTCATCGGCGTCCTCTTCGTCATCTTCGGGGTGCTGGTGATCATTCCAGGGTTGGCCCCCACCCAGGCCGATTTGGAGAAGGCGGCGGGGATCAACCTCGCGCTGTGGGTGGGCGGGCTGATGCTGGCACTCGGGCTGATCTTCCTGCTCTGGCTCCTGCTCAGCCCGCCGCCGCCGGTCACCAAGGAGGAAATGGCGGCGGCCAAGAAAGCCCTTGAGGAGATGGGCACGTCCGGCGGCCTGCATCACTAGACGTGGACGGGTCCCAAGCCCTTGCGCCACGATGGTTGTCGCGGGCCGCAAGTCAATCTTCGGCCCGATAGTGATAGCCCACTGTGGGCGGTTTGTCGAAAAGGAGCGGGTTGTGAGGGCATCGTCGTTCGCTGCGCGGGACGCGCAGACGGGTTCCTCCACGGTCGAACGGGTCGGATGGCGGCAGCGCAGGCGGGAGCGCAGGCGGTTGGCCGCGCAGGACCAGCTGAGCGCCCACATCGCCGAGCTGGTCCAGATCCGCGAGCTCGTCGTGGCGGCTCGCGACGTCGTGGCGGCAGGCTGGGTCCAGGACGCGTGGTACGTGTGTCGGGACGAGCACGGCCGCGACCACGCGGTCGGGCATCTGCTGAGGGGGAGCCTCGGTGGCGCACCGGTGGCAGGCGCGTGCCTGGTCGGCGCGATCCTGCACGCCAACGGAGGCGTCGCGTCCGCCGACACGCAGATCGTGCAGCGCAGCTTCGACCTGACCTGGCACACCCTGCACCGCAACGACCGCGAGCCGGTCCGCTGGTGCCCCGCACCACCCATCCGCGCGCAGCAGCTCCACGACTTGGTCCGCTGGAACGACCGGCCCGGACGCAGCGGCGCGGACGTGGAGGCGTTGCTGATCTCGGCCGAGCGCACGGCCGACAGGGAGATCGCGCGGAGCCGACACCAGCTCACCGCGCTCGCGTAGGCGGTACCGAAGGAGGCGACGATGAGCGGGCCGCACAGCCAACCGCCGATCGTGGTGGGCGTCGACGGGTCCGAGGACAGCAAGGACGCTCTGCGGTGGGCGGCGCGGCAGGCCCGGGTCACCGACACCGGCCTCGACGTCGTGACGGCGTGGCACATGCCGGTCGACTTCGGAACGGTGTGGCAGATGCCCGCCACCTACGGCAAGTCCCGTGACCTCTCCGAGACGGGCCTCGCCAAGGACGCCCGCACGATGCTCAGCGCCACCATCGAGGAGGTTCTCGGGGCGAGCCCGCACGTGGAGGTGACGCCGAAGCTGGTCAGCGGGCATGCGGCACCGGTGCTCATCGACGCCTCCCGCCATGCGGCGCTGCTCGTCGTGGGCGGCAGGGGGTATGGCGGGTTCGCGGGAATGCTGCTCGGCTCGGTCAGCCAGCACTGCGTCCAGCATGCCGCCTGCCCGGTGGTGGTGGTCCGCCACCGGGCTTGAGCCGCCTAGTGGGCGCTCGCCGTCATCCGGTGCCGCATCGCGTGCTCGACGAGGGCGATGAGGGTCAGCTTCGTCGACTCGCGGTTGCGCGCGTCGCAGCTGACGATCGGGATCGTGTCGTCGATGGACATCGCCTCCCGCACGTCCTCGACGCGGTGCGACAGCACCCCGTCGAAGCAGTTGAGGCCGACGACGTACGGCAGCCCGCGGTCCTCGAAGAAGTCGATCGCGGCGAAGGAGTCGGCCAGCCTGCGGGTGTCGACGAGGACGACGGCGCCGATAGCGCCGCGCACCAGGTCGTCCCACATGAACCAGAACCGGTGCTGCCCCGGCGTGCCGAACAGGTAGAGGATCAGCTCGGCGTCCAGCGAGACGCGCCCGAAGTCCATCGCCACGGTGGTGGTGGTCTTGTTCGGCGTGTTCGCGAGGTCGTCGACACCCGCGCTGGCCTCGGTCATCACCGCTTCGGTGGTGAGCGGGACGATCTCGGAGACGGATCCGACGAACGTCGTCTTGCCGACACCGAACCCGCCCGCCACGACAATCTTGGCGGAGATCGTCGCGGCCGTGGCGATCGTCCGTGAGCCGCCACCCGGGCTTGGGGAGCCGGGGCGTGGCGACGAAGGCCCGCCCACCGGGTAGCTAGAGGCGACGGAGTCCACTCAACACCCTTTCCATGAGGGCGAGGTCCGGCGCGTTGCCGGCGCTGCTCGCGGTCTGGTGCACGGTCACGATGCCGAGGCCCGCCATGTCCCCCAGCAGCACCCGGGCGACCCCGAGCGGCAGGGACAGGAGAGCGGCGACCTCGGCCACCGAACGCGCCTGCTCGCACAGCTCGGCGACGGCGCGGTGCTCGACCTGCAACATGCCCATCTGTTCCCGGCCCCGCCTGCTCGTCGAGACCAGGGTCTCGATCGCCAGGTCGAAGCCGGACTTCGTACGTCCCCTTGTCCACGTGTACGGCCGGACGGCGGACGCGCCTGGGTCCTGGTCCGCCTGTGCCGTCTCCATGGACCGCGGGTCGATCGGCCCCGTCACCGGGGATGCTCCGCCGTAGCCGTACGCCGCCGGGTCCGCGGGCGCTGCCGCGGGGAGCGGGGCGAACGGCTCCGGTTCTGGCTGGTGTTGCTCCAGCTCGGCCTCACGGCGACGGCCCCACCGACGCCTGCGCGGCGAGCGGCCCGCGTCGAAGCTGAACCCGTTCATCACGTCGGCGAAAGTCGGCTCCGCGGGCAGCCTGTTGTCAGGTCCCGAGGTCATCGGAGGTCTCACCTGCTTTCTACCGTCGTGGGGTTCCGCGTCGTGGCCGGGCGGGGATCAGCGCTGATGCTCGCTCCGCAAGCTCCGCTCAGTGCCCGAACGAGCCCTGCAGCTCCGCGCGCAGCTCCGGGGTGAGCAGCTGGCCCACCCGGTCGACCAGCAGCGTCATCTCGTACCCGATCAGGCCGATGTCGCAGCTGGGCGAGGCCAGCACCGAGAGGCAGGAACCGTCGCTGATGCTCATCAGCAGCACGATGCCGCGATCCATCTCGACGACCGTCTGCACCACGCCGCCCGCGTCGAAGCAGCGCGCCGCGCCCTGGGTGAGGCTGACGAGGCCGGACGCCACGGCGGCGAGCTGGTCGGCGCGATCGCGGGGAAGGCGGTCGGAGCTGGTCAGCAACAGGCCGTCCGCCGACACCACGATCGCGTGCGCGACACCGGGGACGCGCTCCGCGAAGTTGGTGACGAGCCAGCCGAACCTGCTCGGCTGGGCCTGGGGTGTGGTCATGAGGACTCCTCGTCGTGATCAGCGTCCGTGCCGTCGGGGGGCACGGGGGTGTCGGCGGGGCCGACGTTGCGCAGCGTGGTCTCGCGACCCTGCCGAACGCCCTGCTGGTAGCTCGCCAGCCGCCCCCTGATGGTCTCGGCGCTGCGCGCGGCGGTGACAGGGGGGGCCATTACGGCCGATCCGGCGCTGCCCGGGATGAGCCGCGCGCGGGGTCGGCGCTTGGGCAGACCGGCGGCGGTGAGCTCGTCGGGCCGCTCGCTGGCGGCGCCGCTCGCGGCGAGCCAGCCCGCGTCGGCCGCGGTGGAGAAGTCGCCCGCGGGCTCCGGCTCCGACGGGGTGTCGGGCGCGTCGTACGGGTCCTCCGGGGTGGCGCGGGCGGCAGGGACGATCGGGTTGGCCGTCGCGGGCGGCGGTGTCATCGGCGGTGTCATCTGCGGCGTCGCGGACGGCGGCGCATCGGCCCCCGCGTCGGCGAGGATGTCGGCGGGGTCGTCCGCGGGACGCCCCACGGCGGGCCATCCGTCCGCCGGGGTGCCGATCGTCGGTCGGCCTTCGCCGGACGGGGCGGCGGGCGGGCGGGTCTCCGCCGGTCTCGCGACGGTCGTCGGCTCGGTGTCCTCCGGTTGGCTCGGCGGCACGACGGCGTGGCTGCCGGTGTCGGACTCCCATGAGACCGGCACCGGCCGGTTGGACCGGAACCAGGCGGACGCGATCTCCTCGAAGATCGGCGTCGTCTCTCCGCGGTCGAATGCGCTGGCTGCCGGGTCGTGACCGGGCAACTGCCCGTCCGGGTCGAGGGACGGCACGCGCGGCGCGAACAGCTCGTCGGCCGGGCGGTCGGCAGGCGGCGGCGCCATCGCGGGCAGCGGAACCGGGCCGGACGCCTGCTCACCGGGGAACGGCCGCGCGGGCGGCATGCCGGGCGGCATGGCACCCAGCCCGCTGCGCGAGCCCACCGCCGGGAACCCGCCGGTGCCGCCGACCTGGCGGTAGGGGTCCTGAGCGGGCTGCGGGCCGCGGCCCTGCAGGTCGCTGCGGAACTGCCCCGTGCGCGACGGGTCCGGCCGCGGGAGCTCCCACGCGGCGGCGGGCCGCGCGACCGGGCCGGACAGCGGGTCGCCGTCGTCGACGGGGGCTTGGGCCGCGGGCGGCACACCGGTGCCGAGGCCGGGCGGCTGGGCGCCGCGGACCGGGAGCTGGCCGGGCGGTGGCGCGGCGGGAGCACCTGCGGCCGCCGGGCCCGCCGGTGTCGCGGGGCGCTCGCCGCCGCGGACCGGGAGCCCGCCTGTCGCCGGGCCGCCCGTGACCGTGCCGGTCGGCGGGGTGAGCTCATCGGGCTCTGCGGACGACGGCCGGTCGGCCGCAAGGCCGGGCGCGTTCTGGCCGGTGGGCCCGACCGGGCCGTCGGGGGTGCCCGGCGCCGGGGCCCCCTTGGTGAGGGACGTGGGCTCGTCGGACGTGGTGTCCGGCGCGTCGGTGTCCGGCGCGCCCGCGGGGCTGCCATGGCCTGCCGCTGCGCCGGGGCCACCCGCGCGGAACCTTCCGGACGTGTCGCCGCCTGCCCGGGTGCCCGCGCTGGCGGGCGGGGTCCACGGGCTGTCGGCGGGCGTGGGTCTGTCGGCGCTCGGGCGGGGGCCCGCCGGGCCTGACGGTGCCGGGGCGGCGGGGCCCGGGGCAGGCGGAAGCGGTCCGCCGCGGGCGGGGCCGCCCTGCGCGGGCGCACCGGGGAAGGGGCGAAGGCCCGTCGGCCGCGGCCCTTCGGCGCCCTCGTCGCCCGTTTCGGCCGGGCGGGGCCCGCCGAACGGCCGATCCGGGATCGGCGCCGAACCGGGGTCGGCCAGGTCCCTCGCGGGCCGGGGGCCGGGACCGGCGGAAGGCCCGTCACCCGGCCGTGGCGACCGCTCGTCGTCGGAAACCGACCGCTTGTCGTCGTCGGGCTTCGGGGTCCGGTCACCGCCGGGGGACGGCGCCGCGGCGGGGCCGGAGGCCCCCGCCAGCCGGTCCCGCCGCGCCGCCGCCTCCTGGTCGAGCCGAGCCTGCTCCGCGGGGGGACGCGGGCCTTCGTGGCCCCCGGTGTCCGCGCCGTCGTCGAAGAAGCCGCCGGGCGGGACGTCGGTGGGCGGCGGCCCTTCGGGCCGCAGCGACGAGCCCGGCTGGCGGGTGGGCAGCCCGTGCGCGGTGGTGCCGTTGACCATCGGCCTGCCCGCGAACAGCGTGCCCTGGCCGCCACCACCCGTGGGCAGGTCACGCGGGCCCGACGGACCGCTCGCGGGCCCGTCCGTGCCCGCGACCAGCGCGGAAAGGGAGCTGGGCCGAGCGCCGTTGGCGTCGGGGCGCTGCGTGCGCGCCTCGCCAGTCTGCCCGCCGCCCTGCGCGGGCACCCCCGCGGGCATCGGGACGCCGACGGGCCGCGCGGGCTCCGCGGGGACGCCGGTGGGGATGAGCGAGGCGGGCACGGTGACCGCCGCGGTGAGTCCCGTGCCGGGACCGGCCGCCGCGCTGGCGAGCCGTACACCGATGCCGTGCCGCGCGGCCAGCCGCCCGACCACGAACAGGCCCATGCGCCGGGACGCGGACACGTCGACCCTCGACGGGCCGCCGAGGCGCTGGTTGGCGTCCTCGAGCTCGTGGTCGGCCATGCCGACGCCGCGGTCGGAGATCTCGATGAGCATCGAGCCGTCCGGTGTGCGGGTGGCGCTCATGACCACCTGCGACTCGGGCGGGGAGAAGTTCGTGGCGTTGTCGAGCAGCTCGGCGAGCAGGTGCACGAGGTCGGAGCCCGCCCGGCCCGCGACCGACGCCGCGGGCGGCGCCTGCACGACCACGCGCTGGTACTGCTCGACCTCGGACACCGCGGCGCGCAGCACGTCGACCATCGGCACGGGCGCCATGTTGCGCTTCGCGAGGTCGGTGCCCGCGAGGACCAGCAGGTTCTCGCTGTTGCGCCGCATGCGGGTGGCGAGGTGGTCGAGCTGGAACAGGTTGGACAGCTGGTCGGCGTCCTGCTCGTTGCTCTCCAGCGCCTCGATCAGCTGCAGCTGGCGTTCGACGAGGGCCTGGCTGCGGCGGGAGAGGTTGACGAACATCGAGCTGACGTTGGCCTGCAGCATCGCCTGGTCGGCCGCCAGGCGCACGGCCTGCCCGTGCACGGCGTCGAACGCGCGGGCCACCTGCCCGACCTCGTCACGCGTGCGGATCGGCACGGGCTCGACGGCGACGTCGGGCGCCTCACCGGCGCGCATGCTCTCCACGGCCTGCGGGAGCCGCCGCTCGGCGACGTCCAGCGCGGAGCTGCGCAGCACCCGCAGCGACCGGATCAGCGACCGGGCCACGAGCACCGCGATCGAGATGCCGATCAGCAGGCCGAGCATGAGGGCGACCGAGTTGATGCCCGCGATGTTGCTGGCCCGCTGGGCTGCGGTGTTGGCCGCGGCGACCAGGTCGTCGCGGATCAGGTTGGCGGAGCGGTCGGCGACGCCCTTGGCGTTCTTGTAGGCGTCGTCCCAGTCGGCCGCGGTGACGCCGCCGAGGTCGGGTTTGCCCGCCGAGGTGAGGATCGCGATCGTGAGCCGCTGCCGTTCCGCGTTGGACGGGTCGTCGAGGAAGCTGCCGTAGCGCTCCAGCTGGTCGGGGGTGAGCGCGACCTGGTAGGCGCGGTACTGCGCGAAGATCTGCACATCGGCGCTGCTCGCGGCGTTGGCGTCGCCGTCCTGGAGCTTGCCCGCCCTGATCGCGTCGCCCAGCACGGTGTGCTGCACGGCCAGCTGCGCCTCGACGTTCTGCAGGGCGGTGAGCGCGTCGATCTGCCCGGCGGTGTCGGGGACGCGGACGGCGCGCAGCACGGCGCGGTCGAGCACGTCGACACCCTCGATGACCCGGCTGTACCGGTCGCGGACGGCCGGGAGCGCCACGGAGTTGTCGGTGACGTCGCGGCGCAGCGCGGGCAGCTGCCCGATCACGCCGTTGGCCTGCGCGACGGCGACGGACGTGGCCTGGTCGAGGTTGCCCGCGGACGGCACGCCCGCGCGCATGGTGTCCAGCAGATCGTCACTGTGGCTGTCGGCGGTGGTGAGCTGGCCGCGGTCGCCGGTGCGGTTGCTCGCCACGTAGAGGGTGGCCGCGTCACGCTCCTGGCGCAGCGCGTCACTGGCCGCGGCGACCTGCGCGTGGAGGTCCAGCAGCTTGCCGCTGCGGCCGAGGTCGGCGGCCGAACCGGCCTGGTCGGCGATGCGCAGGGCGCCCAGCGTGAGGGCGAGCAGCGCGGGCACGAGCCCGACGATCACCAGCTTCCACACCAGCGTCCAGTGGCGCGGGTTGAGCCGCTCCACCCATGAAGGGCCGGTTTCGATGCTGGTCACGTCAACGTCCCCCTGAGGATTGCCGGCGACGATCCGCCGAACTGTGACACGTCCGACCGACAGTCTGCGATACCGGAGCGGCTGAACTGCGGTCCACGGGCGGTGGGTGGCCACATGGCCGGGGTTCGCGCTGCATGCGTGGACGTTGTGGGTGCCATCGTGGGAAGCCGGTGCGCCTTCTGTCGGGAGCGGTCCGAAGGGCGCGACACGCGCCCGCTGGGGGACGGGCGTTGGCCGTCGGGAACCGGTAAGATCTCGTCAGCACGCGTGCGCTCTTCGGACTGTGCCGTCGGAGTATAGACGGCCTCCGCCGCGCCCCCTTGTCGTGCTCTCCGCGTTCGTCAGTGAATCGTCCACGAGGAAGCGAGACCTCCATGGCCGACGGGCCGCTCATCGTCCAGTCGGACAAGACGCTGCTGCTCGAGGTCGACCACCCCGACGCCGCCGCCGCCCGCGTCGCGATCGCCCCCTTCGCGGAGCTCGAGCGGGCCCCCGAACACGTCCACACGTACCGCGTCACCCCGCTCGCGCTGTGGAACGCCCGTGCGGCCGGGCACGACGCCGAACAGGTCGTCGACGCGCTCGTGCGCTTCTCCCGCTACGCGGTGCCGCAGCCGCTGCTGGTCGACGTCGTCGACACCATGGGCCGCTACGGGCGGCTGCAGCTCGCCAACTCGCCCGTCCACGGCCTCGTCATGATCGCGCTGGACCGCGCGGTGCTGGAGGAGGTGCTGCGCCAGAAGAAGATCGTCCCGCTGCTCGGCGCGCGCGTCGGCGACGACACGGTGGTCGTGCACCCCTCCGAGCGCGGCCACCTCAAGCAGGCGCTGCTCAAGGTCGGGTGGCCCGCCGAGGACCTCGCGGGCTACGTCGACGGCGAGGCGCACCCCATCGCGCTGCGCGAGGAGGGCTGGACGCTGCGCGGCTACCAGCGCGACGCCGCCGAAGGGTTCTGGGCGGGCGGCTCGGGGGTGATCGTGCTGCCCTGCGGGGCGGGCAAGACGCTGGTCGGCGCGGCGGCGATGGCGCATGCCCAGGCCACCACGCTGATCCTGGTCACCAACACGGTCGCGGGGCGGCAGTGGAAGCGGGAGCTGGTCGCGCGCACGTCGCTCACCGAGGACGAGATCGGCGAGTACTCCGGCGAGCGCAAGGAGATCCGGCCGGTCACCATCGCGACGTACCAGGTGATCACGCGCAAGACCAAGGGCGAGTACCGCCACCTGGAGCTGTTCGACTCGCGCGACTGGGGCCTCGTCATCTACGACGAGGTGCACCTGCTGCCCGCCCCGGTGTTCCGGATGACGGCCGACCTGCAGTCCCGGCGCCGCCTCGGCCTCACCGCCACCCTCGTGCGCGAAGACGGCCGCGAAGGCGACGTCTTCTCCCTGATCGGGCCGAAGCGCTACGACGCGCCGTGGCGCGACATCGAACAGCAGGGCTGGATCGCACCAGCGGAGTGCACCGAGGTGCGGGTGACGCTCACCGACGCCGAGCGCATGGCCTACGCGGTGGCCGAGCCCGAGGAGCGTTACCGGATGGCCTCCACCGCGCACACGAAGACCGCGGTCGTCCGCTCGGTGCTCGCGCGCCACCCCGGTGAGCCCGCACTGGTCATCGGCGCCTACCTCGACCAGCTCGACGAGCTCGGCATCGCGTTGGACGCGCCGGTCATCCAGGGGTCCACCCGCAACCGGGAGCGCGAGGAGCTGTACGACCGGTTCCGGGCCGGGGAGGTGCCCGTGCTGGTCGTCTCCAAGGTCGCGAACTTCTCGATCGACCTTCCGGAGGCGAGCGTCGCCATCCAGGTCTCCGGCACCTTCGGGTCGCGCCAGGAGGAGGCGCAGCGGCTCGGCAGGCTGCTGCGGCCCAAGGGTGACGGAAGGCAGGCGCATTTCTACTCGGTCGTCTCGCGGGACACACTGGACACCGACTATGCGGCGCACCGGCAGCGGTTTCTCGCGGAGCAGGGCTACGCCTATCGGATCGTCGACGCCGACGACCTGCTCGGGCCAGCGCTTCCCGACGTCGAGCCGCCCCGTTAG
This sequence comes from uncultured Actinomycetota bacterium, assembly GCA_963750095.1. Classification (GTDB taxonomy): domain Bacteria; phylum Actinomycetota; class Actinomycetes; order Mycobacteriales; family Pseudonocardiaceae; genus Pseudonocardia. The sequence continues at coordinate 29,153 of CAVVPJ010000008.1, forward strand.
CGCGTCCCGTCCCGTATCGTCGTTCTGACCTGCACTGATCGTGCCGGAGACGTTTCATTCGGGGACCTCCGACTGCGATCGGTCCGCACAGGGTGGACACTTCACGCAATCGTCCGAGACGGAAAGGACACGAGCATCTCTCCGCTGGCGTGGATTCTGATCGCGGCCGTGGCCTGGGTGTGCCTCGCCGTCGTGGTCGGCCTCGTCGTCGGTCGGGTCATCCGCAATCGGGACCGTCAGATCCCCCGGGAGGACGCCGATCGGCCCCGTCCTCCGATGTCCCGCGAGGCCGGGCAGCAGGAGCCGGACGAACGGCAGGACGGGCCGTCCACGCCGCCCCGGCGTTCCTCCCGTCTCGAACCCTGAGCCGCGCACCGTAGATAACGGACTGGTATCTGTCTGGTTCCCGCCTCGGTGCCGGAGCGGCCGGTGCGGTGTGATGCACCGCACGACGTGGGCGGAGCCGAGGGGCAGGTGGTCGTGTGGCGGACGGCGGGGTGCTGCACGTCCGCGGGCTCTCGGTCCGGTACGGGCGGTCCGTCGGCGCCCTGGAGGACGTGACGCTGTCGGTCCCCGCCGACGGGGTCCTCGCGGTGCTCGGCGGCAACGGCGCAGGCAAGTCCACGCTTCTGCGCGCGGTGTCGGGCACCCTCGGGCTGCACCGCGGCGCGGTGACGGCGGGCGAGATCACCTTCGACGGCGACCGCCTCGACCGGCTCGACCCCGCGCTGGTCGTCCGCCGCGGCGTCGTCGCCGTGCCCGAGGGCAGGCAGGTCTTCGCCCGGATGAGCGTCGAGGAGAACCTCCGCGCCGGAGGGCTGGCCGCCCGGTCGTCCACGGTGCGCGCGGCCGCGCGGGAGCGGGTGCACCAGCTGTTCCCCGTCCTCGGCGAGCGCGCCCGCCAGCGCGCGGGCCTGCTGTCCGGCGGTGAGCAGCAGATGCTGGCGATCGGGCGGGCCCTCATGTCCGGCCCGCGCCTGCTGCTGCTCGACGAGCCGTCGCTCGGGCTGGCCCCGCAGATGGTGGCGCGCATCGGCGCGGTCGTGCGGGAGATCCACGGCCAGGGCACGGCGGTCGTGCTCGTCGAGCAGAACGCGACGATGGCCCTGCAGGTGGCCGACCACGCCGTCGTGCTGGAGGTGGGCAGGGTGGCGCTGTCGGGGGCTGCGGCGCAGCTCGCGGCGAGCGAGGACGTCCAGCGGCTCTACCTCGGCGGACACGCCGAGTCGCAGGCGCAGGCCGACGCCGAACGGGCCGATGCGCAGGCGCACCGCCCACAGCGGGAGCTGTCGCGGTGGTCGGGGTGACCGCGCCGCCGAGGGCCGGTGTCGCCCCGCTCGTCGTCGACGCCGTCACCCTGCGGTTCGGCGGCATCACGGCGCTCGACGCGGTCTCGTTCACCGTCGCGCCCGGCACGATCCACGCGCTGATCGGCCCGAACGGGGCGGGCAAGTCGAGCTGCTTCAACGTGATCAGCGGGCTGTACCGGGCGACGTCGGGCACCGTGCGGCTGGGCGACACCGAGCTCACGGCGCTGCGCCCGCACCGGCTCGCCGCGCTCGGGGTCGGGCGGTCGTTCCAGAACATCGCGCTGTCCCCGGGCTCGACCGTGCGCGACAACGTCATGCTCGGGCGACACCACCTGACCCGCGGCGGATTCGTCGCATGCGGCCTCCGGTTGACCGCGCGCGCGGAACGCCGCCACGTCGAGCGGGTCGAGGAGATCTGCGGGTTTTTCGGCATCGCCGACCGCTTCGACGCGCCCGTCGCCGCGCTGCCCTACGGGGTCGCCAAGCGCGTCGACATCGCCAGGGCGCTCGCGTGCGAGCCGACGCTCCTCCTGCTCGACGAGCCCGCGGCGGGCCTCAACGCCACGGAGACGGCCGAGATGTCGGTGACGATCACCGATCTGAGCGCCGCGCTCGGCATCTCGGTGTTGCTCGTCGAGCACGACATGGGCCTGGTCATGGGCATCGCCGACCGGGTCAGCGTCCTCGACTTCGGCAGGCTCATCGCGGACGGGCTTCCGGCCGAGGTCCAGGCCGACCCCGCGGTGATCTCGGCCTACCTCGGGACGGAAGGCGAGTAGCCATGGAGACCTTCATCCAGCTTGTCGTCAACGGCCTCGGCAAGGGCGCCGTGTACGCGCTGCTGGCGCTGGGCTTCGTCGTCGTCTTCAAGGCCACCGAGGTGGTCAACTTCGCCCTCGGCTCGCTCGTGCTGGTCGGCGGCTACCTGGTCTACGTCCTGCGCGACGCCATCGGCTGGTACGGCGCCGCGGCGGTCGGCATCGTCGGGGCCGCGGCCGCAGGCCTCGCCATCGAGCGGCTCCTGTCGGTGGCCCGCGGCGCCGACCAGAACTCGCTCGCGCTGTTGACGATCGGCGTCGACGTCATCATCGCGGAGGAGATCGTGCGCCGCGTCGGGGCCGCGATCCCGTTCATCGGCGACCCGTTCGACGCCCACCCGATCCAGATCGGCTCCGTCGCGATCTTCCGGACCCAGGCGATCGCGCTCGTCGTCGGGCTGGTCCTCATCACCGCGTTCCTCCTGGCGTTCCGGTTCACCGACTGGGGCGTGGCCATGCGGGCGCAGGCCGAGAACCGGGAGGCCGCCGCGCTGATGGGCATCCGCAGCTCGCGGGTGACGGCGACGGCGTGGGTGATCGCGGGCGCGCTGGCCGGGGTCGCGGTGCTGTTCATGGCGACGCAGGACTTCTCCGGCGCCGGTCTCGGCCGCGGCACGCACGCGATCGCGCTGATCGCGTTCCCCGCGGCGATCCTCGGCGGGCTGGACTCGACGGCGGGCGCGGTCGTCGGCGGCGTCGTCGTCGGGCTCACCGAGGCGCTGTCGGCCCAGTACATCTCGTTCGGCTTCTCCAAGAGCGCGGTGTTCCTCGTGATGCTCGTCGTGCTGGTGCTGCGGCCGTCCGGGCTGTTCGGCACGAAGGAGCTCACCCGTGTCTGACACCCTCACCGAGCGGGACGCCCGACCGGTGCCCGCCTCCTCCGGCCGCCGCCGCAGCTGGGTCAAGATCGTCGCGACGCTCGTCCTGCTCGTCCTGCTCGTGCTGCTGCCGGTGCTCCTGGGCAGCCAGGTCGCCTACCTCAAGCTCGCCCAGTACATCCTCATCGGGGCGGTCGGGGGCATCGGGCTCACGCTGCTCGTCGGCCAGGCGGGCCAGCTCTCGCTCGCGCACCCGTTCTTCCTGCTGCTGGGCGCGGTGGGCTACGCCGTGCTGGCGGGCGACCCGAAAGAGACACCCGGCCTCGTGTCACTGCACTGGCCGACGCCGCTCGCGGTGATCGGCGCTGTGGTGATCTGCGGGCTCGTCGGCCTCGCGTTCGCGCCCGTGTCGGGCCGGGTGCGGGGGATCTACCTGGGCGTGGCGTCGCTGTCGCTGGTGTTTCTCGGGCTCTGGCTCGGCCAGTCGCTCGGGATGCTGACCGGCGGCACCGGCAGCGGCAGGCCGCCACCGACGTTTGAGCTCTTCGGCTTCCCGTTCGCCAACACGACGCCCGCCCCGACGATCGCGGGCGTCGCGATCCAGAAGCAGCAGCGGCTGTGGTACCTGTTCCTGGTCTTCGCCATGCTGGCCTACGTGCTGGCCCAGGGCGCCGTGCGCGGCCGGATCGGGCGGGCGTGGCGGGCGGTGCGCGACAACGAGGCCGCCGCGGCGTCGATGGGTGTGTCCGTCGCGCGCGTCAAGGCGGGCGCGTTCACGATCTCGTCGGCGTACGCGGGCCTGGCGGGCGTGATGACCGCGCTCTGGCTGGACCTCGTCAAGCCCGACGAGAACGAGTTCACCGGCAACTACTCGCTGACGGTCTCGATCGCCTACCTGGCCATCGTCATCATCGGCGGCCTCGGGTCCGTGCCGGGCGCGGTGGTGGGTGCGATCATCGTCTACGGCCTGCAGCAGTTCTTCCTGCTGGGCGCCAACCAGTTCGGCTGGTTCCAGAACGCCCAGTTCGGCGGCCTGTCGGCCATCATCCTCGCGTCCTTCATCTATGGCGCGGCCATCGTGCTCGTGGTGCTGTTCGAACCGGGTGGGGCGGCCGCGATCGGCAGACACGTCCTGGCCCGGCGCTCAACGACCGTTCCCACCCCCACCCGAGAGGAGCAATGATGATCCGAGGGCGCAGGAGTGCGCTGACGGCCTGCGCGCTGGCGGGCGCGCTGGTACTCGCCGCATGCGGGAGCACGGCCGACTCCGGTTCCGGCACCACCGGCGCGGGCGGGGTGAAGACCGACAAGGGCGTGACCGACACGACGATCACTCTCGGCATCATGGGCGACACCAGCGGGGTGTTCAAGAACCTCGGCGCCGCCATCAACGCGGGCAACCAGCTGTGGGCCGACGACCTCAACGCCAAGGGCGGCGTCTGCAACCGCCAGATCAAGCTGGAGATCGTCGACCACGGCTACAAGGCCGACACGGCCAAGACCCTGTACCCGCAGCTCCAGCCCAAGGTCCTCGGCATCGTGCAGCTGCTCGGCTCGCCGGTGCTCGCGGCGCTCAAGCAGAACCTGATCGACGACAACGTCACCGCAGCGCCCGCGTCGTGGTCGAGCCTCGTGCTCAACAACCCGAACATCATGATGATCGGCACGACGTACGACCTGGAGATCGTCAACGGGCTGGCGTACCTGCAGCAGCAGGGGCTGATCAAGGACGGCGACACGATCGGCCACATCTACATCGACGGCGAGTACGGCGGCGACGGCCTGCTCGGCTCGAAGTACTACGCCGGGGTGCACAAGCTGGCCCTCAAGGAAGCGAAGATCACCTCGACGGACAACGACCTCACCAACATCGTCACCGGCTTCAAGGGCGACGGGGTGAAGGCCATCGTGCTCACCACGACGCCGGGCCAGTCGGCATCGGTGCTGGCCGCCAACCAGGGGCTCGGGCTGAACGTGCCGGTGCTCGGCAACAACCCGACGTTCGACCCCGCGCTGCTGGAGACCCCCGCCGCCGGAGCGCTGAGCAACCTCTACGTCGCGGCGTCGAGCGCGCCGTTCTCTTCGCAGACGCCGAAGGCCGCCGAGATCGCCAAGGCCTACAAGGCGAAGTACCCGAACTCGCCGGTCAACGGCGGCGTCGATGTCGGCTATGTCGAGGGGCTCGTGTGGCAGTCCGTGCTCACCAAGGCGTGCGAGAGCAAGGACCTGAGCCGGGCGGGCGTCCAGACCGCGCTGAAGTCGCTGACGTCGGTCCAGACCGACAACCTCGTCGCCGCGCTCGACTACAGCTCGCCGGGCTCCCCGCCCACCCGCGGCGTCTACATCGCGAAGGTCGACCCGAAGGCCGAGGGCGGCCTGACCGAAGTCGCGCCGCTGTTCACCGCGCCGGACGCCGCAGGCTACAAGGCGCCGTACCAGAGCTGACGAGGGCCGACCCCGTAGCCGCCTCGGGGTCGTTTCCGGGTGGAGTCCGGGAACGACCCCGAGGCGCTTTCGCGGCCGCGGCGGCAGGCTGAGGGCCATGGAAAACACCACACCACCAACACCACCACCGCCCCCACCTACACCCCCGACGCCCCCGAGGCGTCCCAGGCCCGCCCGCCGTTCCGGCTGCACCGCAGCCGCACCGAGAAGATGCTCGGCGGCGTGTGCGGCGGGCTCGCCGAGAGCCTCGACGTCGACGTCACCCTGCTGCGCATCGGCTTCGTCGTGCTGACGCTGCTCGGCGGCGGGATCGGCATCCCGCTGTACATCGCGGCGTGGATCGTCGCTCCCGAGGTCTGAGCTCCGCTCAGTGGTGCTCGCCGTGGCGGATCGCGTGGCGCAGCTCGCGGTAGCGGTGCGTCTCGATCCCGACCATCGTCATCACGACCACGGCGAGCACGGTCAGGCTCACCAACGCAGGCACGAGCGCCATCACCGGCGCCAGCGCCACGAGCAGCACGGCCACGACGATCCGCAGGACGGACAGCGTGGCCGTCATGAAGTACTTGAACCCGACGTGCGCGAGCAGGTACAGCGCCGTGCCGCCGAAGAGCGCGGCCATCGGCACGCCGTAGAGCGGGTCGGCGAGCGTGTGCTCGTCGACCCCCGCGACGTACCCGATGGCCTTCTTCAGCCCCAGTGACAGGAGCACCACACCGATGATCATCGGCAGGTGCAGGAACGTGTAGCCGCCGCGGGCCATGCGGATCTGTCGTTCGCCGCTGGCCGCGGCCAGCGCGTGCTCGGTGAGCAGCGACGTGACGTCGAAGTAGGCCCACCACAGCGCGCCCGAGATCGCGAGCCCGAGCAGGACGGCCGCGACGATCGGCAGGCTGACCGGCACCTGCGCGATCCCGATGCCGGTGGCGACGATCGACTCGCCCAACGCGATCAGCACGATCAGCCCGTGCCGCTCGGCGAAGTGGCCCGCCGACGCCAGCCGCCAGCTGTTGCCCGCGAGGAACGCGCCCGCGTAGTCGGTGACGAGCGCGGCGAGCCAGAGCAGCGTCTGTGTTACGCCGCTGGTCTGCGCCGCGACCAGGAGCAACGCGGTCGCGACCACCGTCGACGGGATGAACCGCAGCACCTGCCCGCGGAACTCGCGGTCCTCCCGGCTGACGATCCAGAACATGAAGATGTGCACCAGCCGCACGGCGAGGTAGCAGAACGCGAAGACCGTGGGCCCGTGCAGCCCGCCCGGCCCGTCGTCGAAGGCCTCGGGAATCGTGATCGCGGCGACGAACACGCCGCCCATCGCGACGAACATCGCGAGCCGGATGATGCCCTCGTCGGCGCGGACGATGTTGCCCAGCCAGGCGTAGGCCGTCCAACTCCACCACAGCACGCCGATCACCAGCACGCCGCGCACGACGTCCCCGACCGTCGGGTCCTCGGCCATCAGGTCGGTGATCTGGGTGAGCGCGAACACGAACACCAGGTCGAAGAACAGCTCCAGTGGGGTGACGGCGGCCCGCTCGTCCGTCGCCTCCACCCGCGCGCGCCGAGGTGTCGCCATATCTGAATCGTGCCCTAGGGTCCGGCTCGGTAGAAGCACGGATGTCGCGCGAGCCAGGCCGACCTAGCGTCTTGCCCATGGAGACGAAGCTGGCACCGCTGGCCTTCCGGCACGCCGAGACGACCCGGGTGGCCGGGCTGGCCGTGATGCGCGGGCTGGCGCTCGCCACCGTGGCCGCGGCGGCGCTGCTGGTCGTCGTGTTGCAGGTGGCGATCGGCATGCCGGGCGGCGCCGGTCGCTACCTCGCCGGGCTGGTCACCGCGGCGGCGTTGGGGGGATACGCCGCCGCGGGGCCTGCCCTCTTCGCCCACGTCAGCCGGGCGGCCACCGCCCCGGTCGCGGGCCGGTGGCTCGCCGCCCTGGCCCTCCTGCACGTCGCGGGCTGGGCACTCGTGCTCCTGGCCGTGCACGGCTGACCCGCAGCCCCGCTCGGGAGCGCCCACCTCGCCCGCTTCGCAGAGCGGTTGTGCGCTTCGCAGAGGCCCGGGGGTCTGCGACGTGCACGTCAGCCCTGCGAAGGGTCGGGCAGACCCGGGGCGCGGACGAGGCGTGCTCGCACCCCGGGGCGACCGCGGGGTCGCGGAAGGCGCTGTGGCGGGCGCCGCCACGGCCGGAGCGGTCAGGGGCGGCGGTGACCCGCCCAGTTCGCCAGCCGCTCGGTCGGACCCGCCCCCGGCGCGGGCTCCACCACCTCGGCGAACGGGACCGGCCCACCGCGGCGCTCGGCGGGGATCTTCTCGCGCGCCCCGGCGAGCGCGGCCTCGGCAAGGTCGGGGTCGGCCTCGGCGTTCTGACCGGTGGCGACGGCCAGGTCCCAGCCGTGCACGAGCGCCTCATTGACGTAGCCCCACACCGCCGCCCGGCCGGGGACCGTTCCCCACGGCACCGTCACCGGGCGGTCGAGCAACGCGTCGTCGGTCCACACCGGGGTCATCTTGTCGGTCGCAGCGGCGAAGGCGTCTGCCCAGCCGCTGTCGGGCACGCCCGTGACGACGCGGGGCATGGTGGCGGGGTCGCCGCCTTCGCCGATCACGCGGGCACGGTCGACCGTCGCGACGAGGTGGCCGATCAGCGCGCGCACGTCGTACTCGGAGCACGGGGTCGGACGGTCCAGCATCGCGGGCTCCACGGCGGTGATGCGCTCGTTCGCCCAGTTCAGGGCGCGGGCGTAGACGGGGCGGGGGTCGTCGGTGTTCGTCATGGGGTGAAGTCTCGCCCACAATCACGACATCCTCTGTCATGTTTTGCCGGCATTCTCGACGCCATGCGCGCGGACCGTCTGCTGTCGCTGCTCCTCCTGCTGCAACACCGGGGCCGGTGTTCGGCGAAGGAGCTGGCCGACGAGCTCGAGGTGTCCCAGCGGACGGTGCTGCGCGACGTCGAGGCGCTGTCGACGGCCGGGGTGCCGGTGTACGCCGAGCGCGGACGGCACGGCGGCTTCGCGCTTCTGCCGGGTTACACGACCGACCTCACCGGGCTCACCCATGGCGAGGCGCTCGCGCTGCTCGTCGCCGGGTCGCGCGGGGACAGCGCGGCGTTGGCCCCCGAGCTGGCGTCGGCCATGCGCAAGGTCGTCGCGGGTCTGCCGCCCGCCCAACGCGAGGCGGCGGGCCGGGACGCCGGGCGCATCCTCGTGCGCGGGGAGGGCTGGCTGCCGCACTCCCGGCACGTCCCCGACCACTCCGACGACGCGCTGCTCGCGGTCGTTCGCGCCGCGGTGTTCGCGGGCCACAGGCTGGACATCCGCTACGCCGCGCGCGACGAGGGTCCGCGCTGGCGGACGGTCGACCCGGTCGGCATGGTCAACGCGGGCGGCCGCTGGTACCTGCTCGCGCTCCGCGACGGGGAGGAGCGCACCTACCGGCTCTCGCGCGTACGTGAGGTGCGGGAGCGGGACGAGCCCGCGGCCCGCCCGCCGGACGTCGACCTCGACCGGGCCTGGCGCGACCGCCGCGCGGCCTTCGGGGCGTCCCGTCCCGGCCTCCTGGTGCGGGTCAGGGTCGCGGGGGCGCGGCGCGCCGACCTCGTCCGCACCGCGCGGGCCGTCCTCGCGGAGGAACCGGCCGAGGACGGCTGGCTGGTGCTGGACGTCGACTTCAGCGACGCCGTCCACGCCGAGCGGGTGCTGTGGTCGCTGGCCGCCGACGTCGAGGTCCTCGCACCGGCCGACCTGCGTGCGGCGGTCGTCTCGCGCGTCGCCGCGCTCGCCGCGCGCTACGAGGTGAGCGCGGCGCCGTGAGCCCCTCCGCCACCGCCCTGGCGATGTCGTACCCGCAACCATCGACGTCACCGGTCGAACGCGTGATCCTACCGACGCGGCGGGCGGCCCGTGCGACGACCATCCCCGCATGACCTCGCTGGTGCCTCCGCAGGCGGCCCGTCGCGGCACCCTTCGACGGCCGCGATCGTCGTCCCGATCGTGCTGACGGGGCTGGTCTCGGTCGCCCTCGCCTTCTTCGGCCTGATGGCCCTGGCCCTCAGCGCGCTGTGCCACGGCCCCGGGCCCGGCGCCCGGGCGGACGCCTGCGCGTCGCTCGTGGTCGCGTTCGGCTTCTGCGCGATCGCGAGCGTGGTCCTGCCGGTCGTCGTCGACCCTGTGCGACGACGCCACAACCTGCGCGAAGACGCCGAGAGGGGGCGGCACCAGCCGGTGCCGCCCCCTCTCGTGTGGACTGGCTCAGAAGTCCATGCCGCCCATGCCGCCGGACGGGTCGCCCGCCGGGGCCGAGTTCTTCTCCGGCTTGTCGGCGATGACCGCCTCGGTGGTGAGGAACAGGGCCGCGATCGAGGCCGCGTTCTGCAGCGCCGAGCGGGTGACCTTGGCCGGGTCGATGATGCCCGCCTTGATCAGGTCCTTGTACTCACCGGTGGCCGCGTCCAGGCCCTCGCCTGCGCCGAGACCGCGCACCTTCTCCGCGACCACACCGCCCTCGAGACCCGCGTTGATCGCGATCTGCTTCAGCGGGGCCTCCAGCGCGACCTTCACGATGTTCGCGCCGGTGGCCTCGTCACCGTCCAGGCCCAGGCCCTCGAACAGGCCCGCGCCCGCCTGGATGAGCGCCACGCCGCCACCGGCGACGATGCCCTCCTCCACGGCCGCCTTCGCGTTGCGCACCGCGTCCTCGATGCGGTGCTTGCGCTCCTTGAGCTCCACCTCGGTGGCCGCCCCGGCCTTGATCACCGCAACACCACCGGCCAGCTTGGCCAGCCGCTCCTGCAGCTTCTCCCGGTCGTAGTCGGAGTCGGTCTTCTCGATCTCGTTGCGGATCTGGTTGACCCGCCCCGCGATCTGGTCCGCGTCACCGGCACCGTCGACGATGGTGGTCTCGTCCTTGGTGACCACCACCTTCCGGGCCCGGCCCAGCAGCGACAGGTCCGCGTTCTCCAGCTTCAGCCCGACCTTCTCGGAGATCACCTCGCCGCCGGTCAGGATCGCCATGTCGGCGAGCATGGCCTCGCGGCGGTCACCGAAGCCCGGCGCCTTGACCGCGACCGACTTGAACGTGCCCCGGATCTTGTTGACCACCAGCGTGGCCAGGGCCTCGCCCTCGACGTCCTCGGCGATGATCGCCAGCGGCTTGCCGCCCTGCATGACCTTCTCCAGCAGCGGCAGCAGGTCCTTCACCGTCGAGATCTTCGAGGAGACCAGCAGGACGTAGGGGTCCTCCAGCTCGGCCTCCATCCGCTCGGCGTCGGTGACGAAGTAGGGCGAGATGTAGCCCTTGTCGAACCGCATGCCCTCGGTGAGCTCCAGCTCCAGCCCGAAGGTCTGCGACTCCTCGACCGTGATGACGCCTTCCTTGCCGACCTTGTCCATCGCCTCGGCGATCAGATCACCGATCGTGGAGTCGGCAGCGGAGATCGAGGCGGTGGCTGCGATCTGCTCCTTGGTCTCGACCTCCTTCGCGGTCTTCAGCAGCTGCTGCGAGACGGCCTCGACGGCCTTCTCGATACCGCGCTTCAGGGCCATCGGGTTCGCACCCGCGGCCACGTTGCGCAGCCCCTCACGGACCAGCGCCTGCGCCAGGACCGTGGCCGTGGTGGTGCCGTCACCGGCGATGTCGTCGGTCTTCTTCGCGACTTCCTTGACCAGCTCGGCCCCGATCTTCTCCCACGGGTCCTCGAGCTCGATCTCCTTGGCGATCGACACACCATCATTGGTGATGGTGGGCGCGCCCCACTTCTTCTCCAGGACAACGTTGCGGCCCTTCGGGCCGAGCGTCACCTTGACAGCGTCAGCGAGGATGTTCATGCCGCGCTCAAGCCCGCGGCGCGCCTCCTCGTCGAACGCGATCATCTTCGCCATGGGTGTGTGGTCCTCCGATGGGAGAGTCTCTCGAGTCGGACCCGGCGCCCGCGACGGACGAACGGCAACCCTGCGCCGATCTCACCGGCCCGACAGCTGGCACTCTACAGTGTCGAGTGCCAAGCCCGGTTCTAGCACTCGCCTTTGCCGAGTGCAAGCAGACCGGGTCGGGCACGATGGCCCCATGAGATCGGTCGAGGAGCACCGCGCGCTCGTCGCGTCCCTGGTGGCGCCGATGCCCGCCGAGGACGTGCCGCTGGCCCATACACGGGGACGCGTGCTGGCGTCCGACGTCGTCGCGAAGGTCGCGCTGCCCTCGTTCGACAACTCCGCGATGGACGGCTACGCGGTGCGCGCCGCCGAGGTGGCGCAGGTGCCGGTGACGTTGCCGGTCGCGTTCGACATCCCCGCGGGCCGCACCGACGTCCCTCCGCTCCCGGACGGCGCCGTCGCACGGATCATGACGGGCGCGCCGGTTCCCGCGGGCGCGGACGCGGTCGTGCCGGTCGAGCAGACCGACGCGGGCGTCCAGAAGGTCGAGCTGCGGACGGCACCCGCCCTCGGCGCCCACGTGCGGCGGGCCGCCGAGGACGTGCGGGAAGGGGAGGTCGTGCTCACCGCGGGCACCGTCCTCGGGCCCGCGCAGATCGGGGTCGCCGCGGCGGTCGGGCATCCCACGCTGCCGGTGCGCCGCCGCCCCGTCGTGCTGGTGCTGTCGACGGGCTCCGAGCTCGTGACGCCGGGGACGACCCTGCGGCCGGGGCAGATCTACGAGTCCAACGGCCCGATGCTGGCCGCCGCCGTCGAGGAGGCGGGCGGGCGGGCGGAGCTGCTGCGCTTCGTCCCGGACGACGTCGAGGAGTTCCTCGCGGTGCTCGGCGAGCGCGCCGCGGGGGTCGACCTCGTGCTCACCTCCGGCGGGGTGAGCGCAGGCGCGTACGAGGTGGTGAAGGACGCGCTGGCGGGGCGCGGCGTGGAGTTCGCCAAGGTCGCGATGCAGCCGGGCGGCCCGCAGGGCGCGGGTCGGCTCGACGGCGGTGTGCCCGTCGTCACGCTGCCGGGCAACCCGGTGAGCGCGCAGGTCTCGTTCGAGGTGTTCGTCCGCCCGGCGCTGCGGGCGGCCCTCGGCCATCCGTACCCGGAGCGCGCGGTCGTCGTCGCCCGACTGGACCAACCGCTGACCTCGCCTGCCGGACGAAGGCAGTTCCGCCGTGGCGTGGTGGACGCCGTGCGCGGCACCGTCGCGGAGGTCGGCGGGCCGCCGTCGCACCTGCTCGGCGCGCTCGCGAGGGCGGACTGTCTGATCGTCGTTCCGGAGGCGACGACCGAGCTCCTAGCAGGAGCTTCCGTGTCCGTCTGGCTGCTGGACGGGTGACGACCATGCGGCTATTGTGGGCCACGTCACACCGGTGAGGTGCAACATCGCGGGCGCGGGGAGCGTCTTACTGGTGAGCGTTCCGCCGATCAGGGCAGATCATGGTGTTCCCCACGCTATGACCTGGACGATCTCGGGATCGCTCGGCGATACTTTCCGCGCGGATCGGGTAACCGATCGCAGCAAGGACCTACCGCCCGTCGCTGGGGAGCGGACGAGCGGTTCCACGGCCGGGGTCGTCGTCTCGGGGGATGACGGCCCCGGCCCTTTGCTGTCCCGGCCGCGCTTCCCGGCGCTTGCGCACCCTCGCGTACGGTAACCCCGCACTGCGGCCCGACCGGGCCGCCACGCCGAGGAGCCGATCCACCCCGATGCCCGAGACGACCCCGTCCGGATTCTCTGTTCCGCACGTCATCGGGCTGGTCCGGGCCGCGATCCCGCCGCTGCACCCCGGCGGGCGGCCGATCGTGGCGGCCGTCGCGGTCGCCGCGGGCCTGTTCCGGGTGGTCACCGGGCGTGGCGCACTGCCCGGGCTGCTCGCCACGGGCGCCACCGCCGCCTTCTTCCGCGCGCCCCGCCGGGTGCCGCCGCCGTTGACGGGGGTGGTGCTCGCCGCCGCCGACGGCACGGTCGCCACGGTCGCGGAGGTGCCCCCGCCCCCCGAGCTGGACCTCCCGCCGACGCCCGTGCCGCGGGTCAGCGTGTTCCTCTCCGTCCTCGACGTGCACGTCCAGCGGATCCCCGTCGAGGGCCAGGTGCTGGCCGTCGCGTACACGCCGGGAAAGTTCCTGTCCGCCGACCTGGACAAGGCCAGCGAGGACAACGAGCGCAACGCCGTCCTCATCGCCACGTCGGACGGCCTGCGCGTCGGTGTCGTTCAGATCGCGGGGCTGCTCGCGCGGCGGATCGTCTGTGACGTCGCCGTCGGGAACGAGGTGGCGGCGGGCGAGACGTACGGGCTCATCCGGTTCGGGTCGCGGGTCGACGTGTACCTCCCCGCGGGCTCGCGGGTGCTCGTCGCGCCGGGGCAGCGCACGATCGGCGGCGAGACCGCCCTCGCTGAGCTCCCGGCGGGTGCCTGATGCCTGCCGGGGTGCGGCTGCTGCCCAACGCCGTCACGGTCGTCGCGCTGTGCTCGGGCCTGTCGGCCGTGTACTTCGCGCTGTCGCTGCGGTTCGAGCTGTGCGTGGCCGCGGGCGGGATCGCGGCCCTGTGTGACGCGCTCGACGGACGGCTGGCCCGCCTGCTCGACGCCAGCAGCAAGATCGGCGCCGAGCTCGACTCGCTGTCGGACCTCGTCTCGTTCGGGGTCGCGCCCGCGCTCGTGCTCTACATCTGGGCGCTGCAGGGCACGCGGCTGGGCTGGGTCGTCGCGCTCGTGTTCGCGGTGTGCATGGCACTGCGGCTGGCGCGCTTCAACACGCTCCTCGACGCCGAGGACCAGCCGCCGTACGCGAAGGAGTTCTTCGTCGGGGTGCCCGCGCCCGCCGCGGCGCTGCTCTCCGGGCTGCCCTTGTACGCGACGCTGCACTTCGGGCCCGGCTGGTGGTCGACGCCGGTGCCGGTGGGCGTGTGGGCGGTGGTCGTCGCGGGGCTGATGGTGAGTCGTCTGCCGACGCTGTCGTTCAAGACGATGCGCGTGCCGTCGCGGCTGGTCGCCCCGCTGCTGGTGATGGTCGGGCTGGCGACGGCGGTGCTGGTGACGGTGCCGTTCCTCGGGCTGGGCATCGTCGGGCTGGTGTACCTGGGCACGATCCCGTACACGATGTACCGGCACCGCTGGCTCGCGCGGCACCCGGAGGCGTGGAACGTGCCGGTGCGCGAGCGGCGGGCGGTCGCGCGGGCGGCGCGCTCGGCCCGGCGGCTCGGGCTGCGGCCGCCGCTGCGGCGGCGGGTCGCGGGGCGGGCGAGCGCGATGGCCCGCGCGGTGCGGCGGCTGAGCGACGACGCCGGGGTCGGCCGGACCTCCAACGGCCACGCGGGCCGCGGCCCCGGCCCGGCCCAGCCCCGCAACCGCCTGCGCCTGGGCCTGCGCCGCGCCCGCCGCCGCTGACCACTCATGATCCACGTCTGGGTGACCAGCATCAGCGTCGTGCGCGCGCTCATCCGTCCATGGTGCGTGCCCAATCGGCCAACTCGGCGTGCCGAATCGCGGGACTCACCGTGCTGGGATGCGGGACTCACCTGCCGGAGACAGGCCGCCGCCCTGGACGCGCGGTGCCGGGTGATCGCGGGCCACTAGGTTGGGCCAGGTGGCCCCCGAGATCGCGCTCGTCGCCCGGCTCGCCGCGTCCGCCGTTGACGCGCGGCGCGGGGTGGTCCGGCTGCATCCCGAGGTGATCGACGCGTTGGGGCTGCGGTCGTGGGACGCGGTGTCGCTCACCGGCGCGCGGGTCACCACCGCGCTCGCCGCCCCCTCCGGCGGACCACCGGGCCAGGCGACGCTGGACGACGTCACGCTGTCCAACGCGGGCCTCGTCGACGGGTCCACGGTCGTCGTCGCACCGGGTGGTGTGCAGGCGGCGCGGGTCGTGCGGCTCACCGGGTCGTCGCTCGCGCGGGGGGCGCTCAGCCCGGAGACGGTCCGGGTCGCGCTCATCGGCAAGATCGTCACGCGGGGTGACGCGGTCTCGCTGCTTCCCCGCGACGTCGAGCCCGTCCCCGGTGCCGACCCGATCGCCGCGCGACAGCGGCTGGCGGGCGCGCTGGGGGTGAGCTGGACGAGCGAGCTGCTGACGGTGGCGTCGGTCGAGCCGCCGGGGGCGGTCGCGGTGCGGCCGAGCACCGTCGTCGGCTGGGAGGGGGGCATGACGACCGGGGCCGTTCCGCCAGTGGGAACGCCCGATGCAGGAACCGCGGACGGCGCGGGGGCCGCCTCGGGCGGGGTGGTCGCCGGGGCCGCGGGCGCAGGTCGCGTGGGTGTCGGAGCGGGATCGGCGGCAGGCGGGGCCACCGGAGCCTGCTACGCGGACGCGGGCGTCGCGGGTGTGGCGGGCACCTCGGGCCGCGCAGGCGCGGCGCCGGAGCGGGAAGGTTCGGTCGGGGCCGCGGCGGGACCGGCCGTCGTCGCGCTGGAGGACCTCGTCGGCAACTCGGCCGCCGCGCACCGGCTCGTCGAATGGCTCGAGCTCACCTTCGACCGTCCCGAGCTGCTCGAGCGCCTCGGCGGCTCGGCGCGGCTCGGCGTGCTCGTCGTCGGGGCGGAGGGGGTCGGCAAGCTGACGCTCGCCCGCAGCGCGGCGGCGGCGGTCCACGCGGGCTGTGTCGAGCTGGCCGCGCCGGGCGCCGCCGCGTTGGAGCCGGGCGCGGCATCCCAGCGGGTGCACGACGCGATCATGAGCGCCCGCGAGCAGGCCCGGGCAGGCGTGCGCAGCGTGCTCATCGTGACCGACGTCGAGGCGCTGCTCCCGGCCTCCTCCCCGCCGCCGCTGGCCACCCTCGTCCTCGACGCGCTGCGCGACGCGGTCGCCACCCCTGGGCTTGCGCTCGTCGCCACGACCGCGTCGCCCGAGTCCGTCGACCCCCGCCTGCGCGCACCCGAGCTCGTCGACCGCGAGCTGCGGCTCGCCCTCCCCGACCTGCGCACCCGCACCGAGCTGCTGCACCGTCTGCTGAGCGGCGTGCCGCTGGCCGAGGACGTCGAGCTGCGCGCGGTCGCCGAACGGGCGCCCGGCTTCGTCGCCGCCGACCTCGTCGCTGTACGCCGGGAGGCCGCCGTCTCCGCGGCGCTGCGCCGCGAGGGCGACGTGCGCCTGACCCAGCGGGACCTCCTCGACGCCGTCGGCGCGGTGCGCCCGATCTCGATGTCGTCGTCGGAGACGCTGCAGACCGGCGGGATCACCCTCGACCAGGTCGGCGACATGACCGAGGTCAAGCAGGCCCTCACCGAGGCCGTGCTGTGGCCGCTGCAGTACCCGGACTCGTTCGCGCGCCTCGGGGTCGCGGCCCCGCGCGGCGTGCTCGTCTACGGCCCGCCCGGCTGCGGCAAGACGTTCCTGCTGCGCGCGCTCGCGGGCACCGGCCAGCTCAACGTGCTGTCGGTCAAGGGCGCCGAGCTGCTGGACAAGTACGTGGGGGAGTCGGAGCGGGCCGTCCGCGAGCTGTTCCGCCGCGCGTCCGACGCGGCTCCCGCGCTGGTCTTCCTCGACGAGGTCGACGCGCTGGCGCCGCGGCGGGGGCAGTCGACCGACTCGGGGGTGGCCGACCGCGTCGTCGCCGCGCTGCTCACCGAGCTGGACGGGGCGCAGCCGCTGCGCGACGTGATCGTCGTCGGGGCGACGAACCGGCCGGAGCTGATCGACTCGGCCCTGCTGCGTCCCGGGCGGCTGGAGCGACTGGTCTACGTGCCGCCGCCGGACGGGGCGGCGCGCGCCGACATCCTGCGTGCCGCAGGCCGCAACATCCCGCTCGCCGACGACGTCGACCTCGCCGCGCTCGGCGCCGATCTGGACGGGTACTCGGCGGCCGACTGCGCCGCGGTGCTGCGGGAGGCGGCGCTCACGGCGATGCGCGAGTCCCTCGCGGCCACCGAGGTGACCGCCGCCCACATCGCGGCGGCCCGTGCGGCCGTCCCGCCCTCACTCGACCCGCTGCAGCTCGCGACCCTGGAGGCCTACGCCAAGGCCCGCGGCTGACCCCGCACAAGGAACGGCGTCCCCGCACGAGGTCGGGCCTGTGCGAGGACGCCGGAAGGTGTGCGAGGTCAGCGCTTCTGGTAGTCGTTCGTGACGATCACGATCAGGCCGGGCGTGGCGTCGTCGATCCCCTGGAAACGGGGCTCGGTCCGCAGGCCGAACGCCGAGGCCAGCGACGACGCCGCCGACTGCTCCGACGTGCCGGGGCGGAAGTAGACCGTGCTGGTGGGGATGAGCCCGCTCGGGTAGTTGGAGACCTGCTCGACCTGCCAGCCGTCCGCACGGAAGTCGGCGGCCGCGTGCGCGGCGAGGCCGGTGATCGTGCTGTTGTTGTAGACGCGGACGGGCGCACGCACGACCGCAGGCCCGCCGCCGCCGGTGCCCGCGCCGCCCCCGCCCGTGCCGGTGCCCGTGCCAGTCCCGCCGCCGCCGGTGCCCGCGCCGCCTGCGCCGCCCTCGCCCGCGGTGCCGGGCGCGGCCGTCGGGGCGGCGATGCCGTTCGTCGAGGTGGCCGGGAAGGACGGCACCGGGACCGCCCCGCCCGGCGCGCCCGGGGTGCCCGGTTCGGCGGCCGCGGAGCCGCCGGGGGCGGGCGCGGCGCTCGCGGTGCCCGTTCCGGACGCCGACGGCGGCTCGGTGGTCGTGCCGCCGCCCCCGCCGGGCAGCAGCGTCGCCAGCCCGATGAGGGCCGCGACGGCGCCGGCGCCGAGCAACGCCAGCCCGCCGACGCGCAGCGGGGATGGCCCTCCGGACTGGGCGGGCGGCTCGGTCACGGCAACCTCCGGATGATCGTCTATCTCGGAATGGTCATCGTGGACTCACCAGGGCTCGATGCCCAGGCGACGCGCCGCACGCGTGCGTTGCCGACTTGTTCGCAGCCTACGCAGACGCTTGACCAGCAGCGGGTCGGCCGCCAGCGCCTCCGGCTTGTCGAGCAGTGCGTTGAGCACCTGGTAGTACCGGGTGGCCGACATGTCGAACAGCTCGCGGATGGCCTGCTCCTTGGCGCCCGCGTACTTCCACCATTGCCCCTCGAAGGCGAGCATCTCGCGCTCCCGACGGCTCAGCCCATGCAAGGGCCTGCCGACGGGTGCGTCGGACTGGGTGGCGGACTCCATCACGCTCCTCGCGGCCTCGCTCACGGCGAATCACACGTCTGTCATTCGCAAGCGGCATTGAACCACGGGCGGCCGACGATTCCGGGCGGGACACGGCGGGGGGACCCGTAAGCTCGCCAGGTGGCCGTGCGTCCCATCCGTATCGTCGGTGATCCTGTCCTGCACCATCCCACCCGCCCCGTCGAGGGGGTCGACGACACGCTGCGGACGCTGGTCGCGGACATGTTCGAGACCATGGCCGCCGCGCACGGCGTGGGACTTGCGGCCAACCAGGTCGGCGTGCCGCTGCGGGTCTTCGTCTACGACTGCCCCGACGAGTTGGGCAGGCGGGCGCGCGGCGTCGTCGTCAACCCGGTGATCGAGACCTCGCCGCGGCCGGAGACCATGCCCGATCCCGAGGACGACGACGAGGGCTGCCTCTCCGTGCCCGACGAGCAGTTCCCGACCGGCCGAGCGGTGTGGGCGCGGGTGACCGGCACCGACCTGGAGGGTGCGCCCGTCGCGGTCGAGGGCACCGGTTTCCTGGCCCGCTGCCTGCAGCACGAGACCGACCACCTCGACGGCGTGATCTACCTCGACCGGCTCATCGGACGCAACCAGCGCGCCGCCCGCCGCGCCGTGAAGCACAACGGGTGGGGGGTGCCGGGCCTCTCGTGGGACCCGACCACCCAGACGGCGGAGGCGGTGCGGGGGTAGCGCCCGCCCCGATGGTCCACTTCCGCCCTCGCGCCGGGGTACCGTGTCTGCAACGGTGTAATTGCGGAGGTGGACCGTGGACGAGCTGGACGCCTACTCGCGCGCGGTCAGCGCGGTGGCCGCGGAGCTCACCGCCAAGGTCGCGGCCGTGCGGACGGGGCGCGGCAGCGGGTCGGCCGTCGTCACCGGCGACGGGATCCTGGTCACGAACGCGCACGTCGTCGGCCAGGCGCGGCGGGGGAGGGCCGACTTCGTCGACGGCACGCAGGTCGAGTTCGCGGTGGTCGGGTCGGACCCGCTCTCGGACCTCGCCGTGCTGCGCTCCGGGGGTTCGCTGCCGCCGCCGGTGACGCTCGGGAACGCCGACGAGCTCGTCGTCGGCCAGCTCGTCGTCGCGGTCGGCAACCCGCTGGGCCTGGCCGGGTCGGTGACCGCCGGGGTGGTCTCCGCGCTCGGGCGGGCGCTCCCGACCCGCAGCGGCGCGGCAGGCCGGGTGGTGGAGGACGTCATCCAGACCGACGCCGCGCTCAACCCCGGCAACTCCGGCGGGGCGCTCGCCGACGCCCGCGCCAGGGTCGTCGGGATCAACACCGCGGTCGCCGGGGTCGGGCTGGGGCTGGCGGTGCCGGTGAACGCGACCACCCGCCGGATCGTCGCCACGCTGCTCGCCGACGGCCGCGTCCGGCGCGCCTACCTCGGCGTGGTCGGCAGCCCGGCCCCGGTGCCCGCCGCGGTGGCCGACCGGCACGGCCGCCGCAACGGCCTGCGCCTGGTCGAGGTGATCAGCGGGAGCCCCGCGGCGCGGGCGGGCCTGCGCGCTGGCGACCTGGTGCTCGACGTGGGCCGCCAGCCCGTCGAGGACGCCCAGGGCATCCAGCGCCAGCTCTTCGGCGACGCGATCGGCGTGCCGCTGCCGGTGACCGTGCTGCGCAACGGGGCGATGGTCGACGTCGTCGCGGTGCCGTCGGAGCTGCCCTAGTGCGGTGGCCACGAACGTTGACGGGGTGATCGCGTGATCCAGGCGGCGAGTCGCAAGGCGCCGCCTGAAGCTCATACCGGGCGTATTCGCGAAGGCGGCGCCGCCGCGAGTCGTCGTCTGGGCGCGCGAGGACCCGGCAAACGTTTGTGGCCACCGCACTAGCCGAGGGCGTCCAGATCCAGCCGGACGGGGAACGGCTCGGTCGTGGTGAAGACGCGTGTGGCCGCACCGCCGTCGACGTAGCCGAGCTCCCCCGCCAGGTGACAGGCGACCAGCGAGACCGGCTCGTCGAGATCGACGATCCAGTAGTGCGGGATGCCCGCGTCGGCGTAGTCGAGACGTTTGTGCACGTGGTCGGTGCGGTGGGAGCCGAGTGAGACGAACTCCGCCACGACGACGACCTCGGCCGCGTGGACGATCCCGTCGTTGTCCGTCGACCGTCGCGCCACGAGGAGGTCGGGGCGGCGGGTGAAGCCGGGTGCGTCGGGCGGAGCGAGCTCCAGGTTGACGTCGAGGTCCAAGAGGACCTCGAGATCAGGAGGCAGCTGCGGCTCCAACTGCATGGCCGCACGGAAGGCCGCGCGGTTGTGGCGGCGGCTCGGGCTTGGCGACATGAGGATCCGCCCTTCCACGAGCTCGTCGAAACCGGGCTCGGTCTCCCCCAGCGCGAGGTACTCGGCCACCGTGAGCAGATCAGGCTGCTGCTCCGGTACGGCCACCGGCTCGGACGACATCGAGCACCTCCCTCGCTCGCCGCCGAGTGTGGCACGCGCCCCCGACAGAATCAGTCGGCGCGCGGCTCCAGCACGAACACCGGGATCTGCCGGTCGGTGCGCTTCTGGTAGTCGGCGTAGTCGGCGTAGGTGGCCACGGCCCGCTTCCACCACAGCGCCTTCTCCTCGCCGGTGACCTCGCGCGCCGTGTAGTCCCTGGTCACCGTGCCGTCCTGCAGCTCGACGTGCGGCTCGGCCTTGACGTTCGCGTACCAGGTGGGGTTCTGCGGCCGCCCGCCGACCGAGGCGACGATCGCGTACACGCCGTCGTGCTCGACCCGCATCAGCGGCACCTTGCGCAGCTTGCCCGACTTCGCGCCGCGCATCGTGAGGAGAACGACCGGGCGTCCCTTGATGTCGACGCTCTCCGTCGTGCCGGTCTCGAAGATCTTCTCCGTCTGCTCGCGCACCCAGCCGACGGGGCTCAGCTCAAACTCTCCAGTCAGAGGCATGCCCTTGCCAACGCCGCGGGCCGCGGAAGTAATGCCGCCTGCGCGCCGAGGCCGCCGTGCCGGCCGCTCACCTCGAATGATCCACGGTTGCGTGACACGACGGCCCTATCCGGCGTTCACGGCACAGAAACGTCGATCATCGGGTGGTCGGCGACACCCGTGCGGGGCTACGGTCGGGCCACACGGGAGCTCGTCGCAGCGGGCTGAGAGGGCGGTGCGCCGCCGACCGTCGACCAGCTCGGGTAATGCCGGCTGCAGGAGGGGAGCCGATGGAGTGCACGACCCCACCCCGGGTCATGACGATCGCGGGCACCGACTCGGGCGGCGGCGCGGGCGTCGCCGCCGACCTGCGGGCGATGACGGCCTGCGGCGTGCACGGCTGCATCGCCGTGACGGCGGTCACGGTGCAGAACTCGCTGGCCGTCACCGGAGTGCACACCATTCCGCCGGAGACGGTCGCGGCGCAGATCGAGGCGGTGGCCACCGACATCGGCCTGGACGCCGCCAAGACGGGCATGCTCGCCACGTCGGCGATCATCAAGGCTGTTGCGGAGGCGTGTGACCGCGTCGGCATCGGCGCCGACGGGCACACGCCCTTCGTGGTCGACCCCGTCGCGGCGTCCATGCACGGCGACCAGCTGCTCGCCGACGAGGCCCTCGACGCGTTCCGCTCGCTGCTGTTCCCACGCGCCACCCTGCTCACCCCGAACCTGGACGAGGTGCGGCTGCTCGTCGGGGTCGACGTGCACGACCGCGCGGCCCAGTGCGAGGCCGCCAAGCTGCTGCACGCGCTGGGCCCGCGCTACGTCCTGGTCAAGGGCGGGCACCTGCGGGAGGACACGGACGTCTGCGTCGACCTTCTCTACGACGGCCACACGTTCACCGAGCTGCCCGGCCCCCGGTTCGCGACGACCAACACCCACGGCGGCGGCGACGCCATGGCCTCGGCCATCGCGTCGGGGCTCGCGCGCGGCATGGCCGTCCCCGACGCGGTGGTGCTCGGCAAGCGCTACGTCACCGAGGCCGTCCGGCACGCGTACCCGCTCGGCGCAGGCCACGGCCCGGTGTCGCCGCTGTGGGCGGTCGACCGGTGGTGGGAGCGGTAGGGCCCGCCCGGCTCGGCGGCGGTGCCGCAGCGCGGACGCGGCCCGCCCTGCTCGGCCGCGGGACCGCTTCGCAGACGCCGCATGCGCGTCGCAGAGGCCCGGGGGCCTGCGAGGCGCACGCCACGTCTGCGAGGTGCGCGGGCTGGCCGCGCCGGGGTTACGCTCCGCCGCGATGAGCATCATGGGCACACGCGTCGTGCGCACCGAGGATCCGGCCTTCCTCTCGCGCGGCGCCCGCTATACCGACGACCTCGACCTGGCCGGAGCGCTGTACCTCACCCTCGTCCGGTCACCCGTCGCGCACGCGCGGATCGCGTCGGTCGACGTCGCGGAGGCCCGCTCGGCGCCCGGCGTCGTGGCGGTGCTGACCGGCGCCGACGTCGACCTGGCGCCCGCGCGGATGGCGCCGATGGGCAACAAGGCGATGAAGCGCGCGTTCCTCGCGGCGGACGTGGTGCGGTTCGTGGGCGAGCCGGTCGCCGCGGTCCTCACCGAGGAGGCCTACCAGGGTCAGGATGCGGCCGACCTGGTCGAGGTCGACTACGACCCGCTGCCGGTCGTCGTCGACCTCAAGGCCGCCGCCACCGACGAGGTGCTGCTCTTCCCGGAGGCGGGCACCAACACCGCCAACGGGTTCGACCACGAGAAGGACTTCGATCCGCACCTGTTCGACGGCTGCGAGGTCGTCGTCACCCGCGAGCTGGTCAACCAGCGCCTCGCCGCGGCCCCGCTCGAGACGCGGGCGGCTTCGGCCGAGTGGGGCGAGGACGGGCGGGTCACGATCTGGGCGTCGACGCAGGGCGCGCAGTCCGCGCGCGACGAGGTGGCGGGCTGGCTGGGGGTCGATGCGGCGCAGGTCCACCTCATCACGCCCGACGTCGGCGGCGGGTTCGGCGCGAAGATCGGCGCTGACCCCGAGTTCGCGCTGGTCGCGTGGCTCGCCAAGCACGTCGGACGGCCGGTGCGGTGGAGCGAGACCCGCTCGGAGAACATGACCGGGATGGTCCAGGGCCGCGGCCAGCTCCAGACGGTCACGATCGGCGGCAACCGCGACGGCAAGGTGCTCGCCTACCGACTCGACGTCCTCCAGGACGCGGGCGCCTACCCGCGGCTGGGCGTCCTGCTGCCGATGTTCACGCGGATGATGGCGCCCGGCGTGTACGACATCGAGAGGGTCGAGTCGCGGGCGCGCGTGCTCGTCACGAACACCACGTCGACGGCGGCCTACCGCGGCGCCGGACGTCCGGAGGCCACGGCCGCCATCGAACGCGCGATGGACCTCTTCGCCGCCGAGATCGGCATGGACCCGGCCGAGGTGCGCCGCCGCAACCTGCTGCAGCCCGACCAGTTCCCGCTGACCACCAAGGGCGGCGCGCCCTACGACTCGGGCGAGTACGAGAAGGCGCTCGACGCCGTCCTCGAGGCCTCTGGCTACGCGGACCTGCGCGCGGAACAGGCCGCCCGGCGCGAGCGCGGGGACGCCGCCCAGCTCGGCATCGGCGTCTCGGTGTTCGTCGAGATCACCGGCGGCGGGGCGTTCAGCGAGGACGCCGCGATCGAGGTGCACGCCGACGGCACGGTCACGGTGCTCACCGGCACGTCGCCGCACGGGCAGGGCCACGCGACGGCGTGGGCCATGCTCGCGAGCGAGCACCTGGACATCCCGATCGAGAAGATCACCGTCAAGCACGGCGACACGGACCTCGTCCCGCGCGGCTCGGGCACGATGGGCTCGCGCAGCCTGCAGACCGGCGGGATCGCGGTCTACCAGGCGGCGGGCGAGCTCGTGGATCTGGCCAAGCAGCGCGCGGCCGACGTCCTCGAGGCGAGTGTGGACGACCTCGTCGTCGAGCGCGGTGCGGTCGTGGTCAGGGGCACCGACACCTCGGTCGCGCTGGGCGACCTCGCCGCGCGCGAGCAGCTGCGCGTCGACTCGACCTTCGACTCCGGTGCGCCGAGCTTCCCGTTCGGCGCGCACGTCGCCGTCGTCGAGGTGGACGTCGAGTCGGGCAAGGCGGTCGTCGACCGGATCGTCACGGTCGACGACGCCGGGCCGGTGCTCAACCCGCTGATCTGCGAGGGCCAGCGGCACGGCGGCATCGCGCAGGGCATCGCGCAGGCGCTGCTGGAGGAGGTCGTCTACGACGAGGACGGCAACCCGCTCACGGCCACGTTCGCCGACTACGCGTTCCCTTCGGCGGCGGAGCTGCCCAGCTTCACGCTGCTCGACATGGCCACGCCGACGCACCTGAACCCGTTGGGGGTCAAGGGGATCGGCGAGGCGGGCACCATCGGCGCCACCCCGGCGGTGCAGAGCGCGGTGATCGACGCCGTGTCGTACCTGGGCGTGCGCCACATCGACATGCCGCTGACCCCACTGCGTGTGTGGGAAGCGATCGAAGGAGCGAAGTGAAGGTCGAGATCACCGTCAACGGGGCGTCGACAAGCGCCGACGTCGAGCCGCGCCTGCTGCTCGCGCACTACCTGCGCGACGTCGTCGGGCTGAAGGCCACCAACATCGGCTGCGACACCACCTCCTGCGGCGCGTGCACGGTGCTGCTCGACGGGGAGTCGGTGAAGTCGTGCACGCTGCTCGCGGCGCAGGTGGACGGGCAGTCCGTCACCACGCTGGAGGGGCTGTCGGCCAGCGAGGACGACCTGCACCCCGTGGCCGCGGCGTTCCGCGCCGAGCACGGCCTGCAGTGCGGCTTCTGCACGCCGGGGATGGTGATGGCGACCGTCAGCCTGCTCGCCGAGAACCCGCAGCCCACCGAGCGGGAGATCCGGGAAGGTTTGGAGGGCAACCTCTGCCGCTGCACCGGCTACCACAACATCGTCCGCGCCGTGATCGCCGCGTCCGGGCAGGACCCGGACACCGTCCAGGGCCGGGCCATCCACCGCGGCCACGCCGAGATGGCGCCCGCCGGGGGCGTGGAGGCCGCTCCTGGCTTCTCCACCGGGAGGAGCGCCGAATGATCCCCGTAGGCTTCGACTACGAGCGGCCCGACACGCTCGACGGCGCGCTCGCGCTGCTGGCCGAGCACGGCGAGGACGCCAAGGTGCTGGCCGGGGGCCACTCGCTGCTGCCGGTGATGAAGCTGCGCCTCGCCGCGCCCGAGCTCGTGATCGACATCGGGCGGCTGGCCGAGCTGCGCTACGTCCGCGTCGAGGGCGACGAGGTGGCCATCGGCGCGGGCTCGCGCCACCACGACCTCGCGACCTCCGAGGTGGTGACGGCGGAGGTGCCGCTGCTGGCCGCCGTCGCGCGCACGGTCGGCGACCCGCAGGTGCGCCACCGCGGCACCCTCGGCGGCTCGCTGGCGCACGCCGACCCGGCCTCCGACGAACCCGCCGCCGTCCTCGCGCTGGGGGGCACGGTCGTGCTGCGGGGGCCGCGGGGGGAGCGGCGGGTGCCGGTCACGGAGTTCTTCACCAGCGTGTTCGAGACGGCCGCCGAGCCCGACGAGCTGATCGTCGAGGTGCGGGTGCCCCGGACCGGGAAGGCAGGGTGGGCGTACGAGAAGTTCACCCGACGGGCCAACGACTGGGCGATCGTCGGGGTCGCGGTGGTCGACGGGCGCGTGGGGCTGGTCAACATGGGGTCGACGCCGCTGCGCGCCGCGGCCACCGAGGCCGCGCTGGCCGAGGGGGCGTCGATCGCGGACGCCGCCGCGCTGGCCGCGGAGGGCACCGAACCGCCCGCCGACCTCGCCGCCACCCCCGACTACCGCCGCCACCTCGCCCGGGTCCTCACCCGCCGCGCCCTGACCGCCGCCGCCGGAGCCACCTGAGGGTGAGTCCCGCGTTTCGACACGGCGAGTTCCGCGTCTGAGCACGGCGAGGGCCGACCCCGTCCATGATCGCCTGCTGGGTGCGGAAACCGACGAGTTCTGGCCGGTTCTGCGCCCAGCCGGTGATCAAGGGCTTGGGGCGGCGCGCGGGTGACTGGCGCCGCGCCGTCGGTCACGGGCTCGCGGGTGCGAGCGGGCGCAGCAGCGCGGCGGTCGCCTCCTGGTGGTTGTGCTCCGCCCATCCCAGCGGGGTGGCGTCGAAGGAGCGGTCGCGGCGGCTGGGGTCGGCGCCCAGCTCCAGCAGCAGCGCGACGAGCTCGACGTTGCCGTCGTAGGCCGCCTGGTGCAGTGGGGTGATCCGATGGCCCGCGTGGACGTCGAAGCCCAGCTCCGCCAACAGGCGCACCGCTGGAGCCCGACCGACCACCGTGGCCACCAGGATCGCGTCGGGACGCCGGACACGGGCGGCCGCCACCAGATCCGGACGGGTCGTGCGCGTCGAGTCGACCGTCGCCCGGTCGCCCGCGAGGCACGCGGAGACGAACACCTCGACGTCGTCGACGTCCGGCGCGCTCGCCCCCGCCGCGAGCAGCAGCGCGGCCACCTCCCGGCTGCCTCGGTGGACGGCGGTCGCGTACGGCGTGCGACCATCGAACTGCGGATGCCGTGTGCCGCGACCGTCCGGGTCGGCGCCCGCCGCGAGCGCCAGCCGCGCCCAGCCCGGCCGGTCGTACTGCGCGGCGATCGAGAGCTGGTCCTCGAGCAACTGTGCGGGCGTGCCGTGGGAGGAGCGCAGCAGACGCTGCCACGGCCCACCCCGGTCGGTGCCGAGCCCGAACTCGATCAGCAGTTCCAGGTGCGCGTCGTCGGGCTCGAACTGGCGGTTGTAGAGCGTCTGGCTGTCGTTGGGGTCGGCGCCCGCTTCCAACAGCAGTCGGGCGAGCGCGCGGCTCTGCGGGTGCGGCGGCTCGTTGCCCCGGTCCTCGCCGCCGCCGAAAGCGCCGGTCAGCGCGGTGAACGGATAGGTGCCCTCCCAGAGGTAGCCCGCGTTCGGGTCGGCGCCGTGGTCGAGCAGCAGCCGGGCCACCCGCATTGCGTCGCCCCCGATGCGCGAGTACGCGAGGTAGAGCAGCGGCTCCCAGTCGAAGGGGCCGCCGACCAGGGCCGCGAGCCGGGGTTCCCCCGCGAGGAACGCCCGGACGGCCTCCGCGTCGCCGGACGCGGCGGCGGTGTGGATGCTCGCTCCAGCCAACTCCGGCCGCTCGGCGAGCAGGGTCACGGCCCGAGCCTGGTCGGCGCGGCTGTCGCCCCCGTAGCGCACGCACCCCAGCCGCAGCAGCTCGTCGGCGGCGTCGTCGCGCGGCTCGACCGTGTGCGGCGAACGCGCATAACGCTGTACGACGTCCATGTGGCGACGCAGCGCGGGCCAGCTGGGGAAGCCGTACGACCGGGCGACGACGAGCTGGGCGTCCGCGAGCCGCAGCGGCTCGTGCGGGTGGGGATGGTGGTGGAGGAGGAGCGCGAGCGCCTCGGTGTCGGCCGCCCGAAACTGTCGGAGCAATGTGCGAGCCTGACGGCGAAGGTGCTCGAGGCTGGGGTTCTCAGGGAGGTGCGGCATGGCGGTCTCCGGTCCGGTATGCCTGGCGTCCGCATGCTCAGGCCGGACGGAGTCGGCCGGTGTGGTGCACGGTGGTGCGCGGGTGGGCTTCGACCCTTCCCGCGGACCGGTGGCGTCCCGTGCGCCGCCGTCGAACATAGCTCAGGGGTCGATCACGAGCCAGCCGCCGTGGTGCTCGGCCGCGCGGTGGCGACGACCGGTGGCGGCGCCCAGCGCGTCGAGCGCGGCGAGGTCGAACGTGCGGACGTGGCCCCATGTGGGGTTCGGTGCGTCCTCGAACGGCACGGCGACGACCACCCGGCGTCGGGCGATCCGCAGCATCTCGCCGACGACGCGTGGAGCGAGCGCGGGCGGCAGGTGTTCGAGGAGGTGGACGGCCAGCACCGTGTCGGCGCTGTCGTGGGCCAGCGGCACCGCGGTCGCGTCCCCGGCCACCGCGCGCAACGGCGTGCCGAGGGCGGGAGCGATCCGGGCGAGCAGCGCGACCGTGCCGGGGGACAGGTCGACGGCCGTCACGGCGTGGCCGTCGCGGGCGAGGCGAAGGGAGAGGAACCCGAAGCAGCATCCGAGCTCCACCACCGAGCCGCACGCCAGGTCGGCGGCGCGGTCGTGCACCGGCGCCATGCTCGCGTTCGTCCCGCCGGGCGCACCGCCGCGGGCGAGCTCGCGCAGGGTGTTGCGGTAGAACGGCAGCCACGCCGCGTCGACCACCGACACGAACGTGCGCTCGAACGCCTCGGGGGCGATGAGTCCGGGAGCGACGAGGTCGTCGGCGATCCAGCCCGCGAGGTCGTTGCTCAGCTCGGCGGGCGGGATGCGATGGCGCAGCCGTCCGTCGGCGTCGATCGTCAGGCGGGCGCTGGGCGACATCTCGGCAGCGTAGGCAGGTCGGACCCAGGCGCGCGCCTGTCCGGACGGACGGTCCGCGGCCGCGGTGGGGCTCACCGATGGGGTCAGCGGCCCACCAGCTCGGTCGCCATCTCCTCGGCCGCGCTCTCGAGGCCGGTGAGGTCGCGCACCACCCGCACCCGGGAGCAGTGCTCCGCGTAGAGCGGCAGGTCGCAGCCGCCGAGGCCCCAGGAGTAGCGCGGCTCGGGCGTCAGCCAGATCGTCTCGCGGGCCCTGCGGGTGATCTCGGCGAAGGCCTCGAGGTTGGGGTCGTTGCCGTTGCCCCGACCGTCGCCGAGGACGATCACCGTGGAACGCCGGTTGACCGCCGACCCGAAGTCCTCGTGGAAGGTGCCGAACGCGGCGCCGTAGTCGGAGTTCGCGTCGACGTCGAGCACGTCCCCTCCGAAGATCAGCCCGAGCGCGTTCTCGACCGGGTGGTCGGCGAAGAGGTCGGTGACCTCGACGAGGTCGGCCACGAACGCGAACGTGCGCACCTGCCCGAACAGGCTCTGCAGCCCGTGCACCAGGTGCAGGGTGAACCGCGCGGTGGCCCGCACCGACAGCGAGACGTCGGCGAGGATCACCAGCCGCGGCTTGTCCTCCGCGCGCGTCACCGTGACGGGCGCGAACGGGATGCCGTCGAAGCGCATGTTGCGGCGCATCGTGCGGCCGGAGTCGATGCGCCCGCGTGGGGACACCTTCCGCTTGTGCGTCAGGCCGCCGTGCAGTGAACGGGCGAGCCGCCGGATCGACTCCTCCAGCTCCATCCGCTCGTGCTCGCCGACGGCGTCGACCTGCGCGACCGACCGCTCGTGCCCCTCGACCACCCGGTTCTCCAGCGCCAACAGCGCCTCGAGGTGCTTCTTGATCGCCTCGGGCAGCCCGCTCAACACGCCGGTGAGCCTGCGCCGCAGCGCCGCCGCGTCGTCCTCGGTGCCTTCCTGGGACTGCTCCTCGACGTCGTTCAGCCAACCCAGCAGCGCCTCCTGCTGGGCGATCGACAGGTCCGCGTCCACCTTCGTGCCCTGCTGCTGGCTGATCTGGCCGGGGATGCCGCCGTGGTGCAGCCGGTCGGTCTCGATCTGGACGCGGTTGCCCTCGCCCATGAGGCCCTGGTTGTCCTTGGAGAGCACGATCTCGTCGGTCATCGCGGCGAGGTCGATCTTGTTGGCCTCCTGGTGGAGGTTGTACTGCTGGGCGAGGTCCTCGGGCTTGAAGAAGTCGCGGATGTCGACGGGCTTGCCGTGTGAGTGGCCCTGCTGCGGGGTCTCGCTCGGGTTCTCGCTGAGGGTGAAGTCGTCGAGGGCGCCGTCGTCGGAGAGGTCCTCGTGGCCGTGCCCGTGGCCGTGCCCGTGGTCGGGCCCACCCACCTTCACCAGCGCGAAGAACTGGTCGAAGATGTCGTCGAACACCTCCTCGTCCCGCCGGTCCTTGACCAGCGCGACGCGCAGGGCGGCGCGCAGCTGCTCCTTGTGGCGCAGCATTCCCGGCTCACGCGCGCAGGCCATGGCGTCCAGCGCCTCGGGGGTGGAGATCCGCACCCCCCGCAGCCGGAGCAGCCGCACGAACCGGTGGATGGCGTTCTCCATCAGCGTGCCCCCGCCCGGGTCGCCCACGCGCCAGGTGAGGTGGGTCGGGGCCGGGCGCGCCGGGCCGACGGGGCGGTCACAGCGCGCGCCTGCGGCCCAGGCCCGCACCGAAGCTGCGCGAGCCGCGCTCGGCGGGCACCTTCGGGGACTTCACCGGCTCGCCGCCGCCCAGCGGGTTGCTGCCGAACGTGTGCCCGAACCGGCCGGGCGTGTCCTTGGCCGCCCGCACCGCGCGGCCGTCCACCTCGTCCTCGTCCCGGTCGTGCGTGTGGTCCCCTTCGTGGCCGTGCCCATGGCCGTGCCCGTGCCCGTGTCCCGGCTCCGGAACCGCCGCGTTCGGGTCGACCAGCCGCGGCAGCGCGCCGACCGCCTTGCGCACGTCCTTGTCGTACTTGACCACCACCGACGCCGTGTCGGACAGGACCGTCGCCGTCAGCTCCTCCACGCCGAGCACCGCGAGGGTGCGCGCCCAGTCGATCGTCTCGGAGATCGACGGCGCCTTGCGCAGCTCCAGCTCCCGCAGGCCGCGCACGATGTCGACGAGGTGGGCGGCCAGCGCGTCCGGCAGCCCGGTGTTCTTCGACCGGACGATCTCCAGCTCGCGCTCGGCCGACGGGTAGTCCAGGAAGAGGTGCAGGCAGCGGCGCTTCAACGCGGCCGAAAGGTCACGCGTGTTGTTCGAGGTGAGGACCACGTACGGCGGCGTCTTCGTGGTGAACGTGCCCACCTCGGGCACCGACACCTGGTACTCGGCGAGCGTCTCCAGTAGCACGGCTTCGAGCGCCTCGTCGGCGCGGTCGACCTCGTCGATCAGCAGCACACAGGGCTCCTCGGACCGGATCGACTCCAGCAGCGGCCGCGACGCGAGGAACCGTTCGGAGAAGAAGACGCTCTCCTGCGCGCCGATCCGCTCGACCGCCTCGTGGAGGTCGGGCGCGTCCGCGACGACCTGGCCGATCTTCTCGCGGAGGATCTGGGTGTAGAGGAGCTGCTTGCCGTAGTCCCACTCGTACAGGGCTTTGGTCTCGTCCTGGCCTTCGTAGCACTGCAGGCGCAGCAGCCGTCGCCCGGAGATCCCGGCCAGCGCCTTGGCCAGCTCGGTCTTGCCGACACCCGCGGGCCCCTCGATGAGCAGCGGCTTGTCCAGCCGGGTGACGAGGAAGACGGTGGTGGCGAGTCGGGTGTCGGCGATGTAGCCCTGCCCGGCCAGCGCGTCGACGACCTCGTCGACGGATTCGAAGTGCGACAACGCGTGCTCCTCATTGGCCGAGGGGGCGCCCAGCCCGGGCGCCCCCTCAGGGTAGATCCGATCGGTCAGGTCAGCAGGTCGTCCAGGTCGCCGTTCATGCAGTGGTCGACGACCGGGCGCACCGTCTCGAAGGTGCACTCCTTGGCGTTGCCCGGGGTGCAGGCGTCGCCGAGGACGTGGTTGGTGATCCGGTCGACGTCCGGCCCGTCACCCTTGACGACCTTCGCGTTCTCGTAGAACTTGGTCGGGCCCTGGCCCAGCCGGTTCTTGGAGTACGAGTCCTGCGTGACGTCGACGAACCGCTCCGGGATGCCCACGTCGCGCAGTAGCCGGATGGCCGCGGCCAGCGCGGCCTCGGCGGCCTGCACGTCGGTCATGCCGTGGGTGTCGAGGCCCATCGCGCGGGCGATGTCGGCGAAGCGCTTGTAGGCCACCGGCATGTTGAACGCCCACACGCGCGGCAGCGCGATGGCGTTGTTGAGGCCGTGGTGGAGGTCGTAGAACGCGCTCACCGCGTGGCTGATCGAGTGGATGATGCCCAGACCGCCGGAGTTGAACGCCTGCGCCGCGATGTACTGCGCGTACATCATGCCCTCGCGGCCCGCGAGGCTCTGCGGGTTCCACACGGCCTCGCGCAGGTTCTCCGCGGTCAGCTTGATGGCGTGCAGCGCGTTGCCGAGCGAGGTCTGGAAGTTGATCCGCGAGACGTACGGCTCGGAGGCGTGCGCGAGCACGTCGAACCCGCACTGGGCGGTGTAGTCGATCGGGCAGCTGTAGTAGAGCACCGGGTCGTCGATGGCCAGCGAGGTGACGCAGGCGTCGTCGAACGCGACGTACTTGTGCGGGTTGTCGGGGTCGGTCGTGGTGTCGGTGATGACGTAAGCCCAGGACGTCTCGGAGCCGGTGCCCGCGGTGGTGGAGATCGCGATGTGCGGCGGGTTCTTCGGGTTCTCCGACTTGTTGAAGCCCTCGAACTCGTTGACGTTGCGGCCGTCGTGCGCCACGGAGATGCGCGCGCCCTTGCAGGCGTCGTGCGAGGAGCCGCCGCCGATGGAGACGAAGCTGTCGCACTCGTTCTGCTGGTAGAGGCCCACCGCGTCCATGACGTTGTAGTCCTTGGGGTTGGACTCGACCTTGTCGTAGAGCACGACCTCGAGCCCGTGGTACTTCAGCGACTCACTGATCTTGTGCACGATGTCGGAGCCGCGCAGGCCCGACGTCATCACGAGGGTCTTCTTGAAGCCGAGCTTGAGGGCCTCCGGGCCGACGATCTCGTGTGCGCCCGGGCCCAGCAGTCCCCGCGGGAACGGATGGAACTCCTTGATCGGGAACAGCGGAAGCATCTCTTCGACCTGCATGGCAGCCCTTTCTGGCGCAGGTGTGTGGTGGAAGCGCCCTGAACGACTCCGGCCGTAGGGCCCTCCTGGGAGACGCTAGGACCGTCCAGCAGGCGCGCGACGAAAAACCCTGAGGGCGGACGGGGGTGACCTGCCTGATCGGGCAGGGGTCAGCGACCCGGTCCGGTGGCCCTCCGCACGCCCTGGTCGGGATCGCAGGTTCCTCCGCGCTCGTGCGCGGAAAAGCGTGCCGGAACAGTGTTATCCGCGCACGGCTCCATGAGTCGCGCCCGCGACCGCCAGCGCCTCGGCGACCAGCGCGCCTGCGTGGAGCCGGTTGGCCGGGATCGCCACCTGCGCGGCGGCGGACAGGTGCACGAACTCGGCGACCGAGGGGCGGACCGCGCCGACGGCGAGCGCCTCCCGCCAGATGCTCGGGGTGACCAGGTGCAGGAGAGTGGCGTCCACGCGGTCAGTCTCGCCTGTTCAGCCTGCGGTTATCGTCTTCGTGACGGTGTAGGTCTCCCCGGTCGTCTGCAGCACCGTGAAGCGGACGGTGTAGCTCGCCGCGGTCGGGAACGCGATCGGGAGCCACCCGCAGCCCGGCACCACGGTGCCGTCCGCGTCGGTCCAGCGGCAGCTCGCCACCAGCTCGTGGTGGGTGTACGACGCCGTGTAGTGCTCGTTCTGGCCCACGGCCACCAGGCTCGGGCCGTTGATCGTCAACGCGATGTCCGCGGCGGCCGAGACGGTGGGGTCGGGGGAGGGCTCGGCCTCGGCGGTCACGGTGAGCGTGTTCGGCGGCGCTTCCGTGGCGTCGCTCCGGGAGGGCGTGGGGCTGGCGGCCGTCGCGCTCACGGCGTCGACGACGCGGGCGGGCGCGTCTCGCAGCACGACGGTGGTCACCGCCGCCACGACCACGGCCGCGGCCGCCGCGCCGACGGGGAGCAGGACCGCGCGCCTGCGCCAGGCGGGCGCCGTCCGGGCGGGGACGGGCGCGGCGGCCGGGCGGGGTGCCGTGGTCGGCCCGGGGACCTGCGTCGCTCGGGGGGTCGGGGCCGCGGCAGGGATCTGCGCGGCGGGCGGATTCTCTCCGGCGGTCGGGGTCGACCCGGCGGTCGGGGTCGGCGTCGCGGGTGGAGTCGCGGTCGGGATCGGCGACGCGGCCGCGACGGCGCCGAGGACGACCGCGTGGTCGTCGACGACGGGCACCGCACCGGCGGCCTCGGCCACCAGCCGGGTCACCAGCGGGATCCGGCTCCCCGCGCCGACCACGAGGTAGCGGGCGATCCGGTCCGGGGTCACGCCCCCGCGCGCGACGGTGGCCATCAGCTCGTCCACCGTCGCCGCGAGGGAGGGCCGGAAGAGCTCCTCCAGCTCGGCCCGCGTGACCGGCACGTCGAGCTCGGCGGCCGGGACGTGCACGATGTGCCGCCGGTTGCGCGAGAGCGACTCCTTCGCCGCCCGTGCACCGCGCCGCAGCTCGGTCGCGCGCCGCCGCCAGGTCTCCGTCGCCCCGGCCCGCAGCCGGGCCCACACCTCCGGCGTGGCGTGCGCGACGGGCCGGAGGACGTGCGTGACCAGCAGGTCGTCGAGGTGCTCGCCGCCGAGCTCCGCGGCACCGTGCGCCACCACGTCGAAGCCGGACGCGGTACGGCGCAGCACCGCCGTGGTGCAGGTGCCGCCGAGGTCGTAGACGGCCACCAGCTCGTCCACCCCGACCTCCGCGAGACGGGCGGCGGCCGCCACCGGCTCGGGCACCAGGCGCGGGTGGGGCAGCCCGGCCCGCGCGGCGGCGTCGAGGAGGTCGGCGCGCTCCTGCCCGGTCCAGTGCGCGGGATGGGTGAGCACCGCCGCCGCGGGTGGGACGCCGTCGTGCCTGCCGGTCGCCTGGGCGAGCACCGTGCCGAGCACCGCAGCGACGGCGTCGGCCACCGCGACCGGGTCTCCGCCGAGCACGAGCTTCTCGTCCGTGCCGAGCCAGCGCTTCGGGCCACGGTTGACCGTCTCGGGTGCCCATCCCGACCGCTCGGCCTCGGCACCGGCGACGAGCCCGCCGCCGTCCTCGCGGCGGACGGCCGACGGCATGTCCGGCAGCGTGCGCACCTCGTCGCCGTCGACCATCGCGGCGGTCGTCGACGTGGTGCCGAAGTCGACGACCAGCGTCCAGCCCGTCGGGCCGAATGCCCCGCGTTCACTCACACGGGGGAGATCGACATGGCAAGGGTGATCGTTAACGCCCCTCCGATCGGCCGGGCGGGTGCCCGGGTCACTCGGGGGTTTCGTCTTGTGAGGTCCGGCAGGCGGCGATTAGCGTCGGGTCGTCCGTCCGCGACGATCGGAGTGCCAGGTGAACGAGCACGAGCCCGAGGAGCCGGTGGTCGAGGAGACCCTTGTTGAGGAGGTCTCCATCGACGGCATGTGCGGTGTCTACTAGCACCGCCCAGGGCGCCGGGCCCTCCGTGGGCCCGGCGTTCGACCCCGACCGCCCCTACCGCTGCAGCCCGAGCGTCGCACTGCGGCCCGAGCCGTTCGGCGCCCTCGTCTACCACTTCGGCACGAGGAAGCTGTCCTTTCTCAAGACACCGCAGCTGCTGGCGACGGTCGCGGGCCTCGCCGAGCATCCCGACGTCCACGCGGCGCTGGTCGCCGCCGGGGTCGAGGAGCCGCAGCGGCCCGCGTACCTGCGGGCGCTCGCCGGGCTGGCCCAAAGCGGAACCATCGAGGAGCGCACGTGAAGCTGGTCGAGCACTTCCAGTACGGCCTCAACTCCCCGATCTGCCTCACCTGGGAGCTGACCTACGCCTGCAACCTCGCGTGCGTGCACTGCCTCTCGTCGTCGGGTCGCCGCGACCCGCGGGAGCTGTCCACCGCCGAAGCCAAGGGCGTGGTCGACGAGCTGCAGAAGATGCAGGTGTTCTACGTCAACATCGGCGGCGGCGAGCCCACCGTGCGGCCGGACTTCTGGGAGCTGCTGGACTACGCCATCGACCACCAGGTCGGCGTCAAGTTCTCCACCAACGGCGTCCGGCTCGACCCGAAGCGGGCGCGGCGGCTGGCGCACACCGACTACGTCGACGTGCAGATCTCCCTCGACGGGGCCACCGCCGAGGTCAACGACGTCGTGCGCGGGCCAGGGTCGTACGCGATGGCGATGCGTGCGCTTTCGAACCTCGCCGCGGCAGGCTTCGGGAAGCCGAAGATCTCGGTCGTGATGACGCGGCAGAACGTCGACCAGCTCGACGAGTTCGCCGCGATCGCCGACAAGTTCGGCGCCCAGCTGCGGATCACGAGGCTGCGGCCGTCCGGGCGCGGGGCCGACGTGTGGGACGAGCTGCACCCGACCGCCGCGCAGCAGCGGCAGATGTACGACTGGCTCGTCGCCCGCGGCGAGAACGTGCTCACCGGCGACTCGTTCTTCCACCTGTCCGCGTACGGCGAGGCGCTGCCGGGGCTGAACCTCTGCGGGGCCGGGCGGGTGGTGTGCCTGATCGACCCGGTCGGCGACGTCTACGCCTGCCCGTTCGCCATCCACGAGAACTTCCTGGCCGGGAACGTGCGGTCGGACGGCGGCTTCGAGAGGGTCTGGCGCGAGTCGGAGCTGTTCCTGTCGTTGCGCGAGCCGCAGACCGGCGGGGCGTGCCGCTCGTGCGGGCACTACGACTCCTGTCAGGGCGGCTGCATGGCGGCCAAGTTCTTCACCGGGCTGCCGCTGGACGGGCCGGACCCGGAGTGCGTGCGCGGGTTCGGCGAGCAGGCGCTCGCGGCGCGGGCGGCGGACGCGTCCGTCCCGCGGTCGGACGTCGACCACTCCCGCCGCAGGCCCGTTCCGCTGACGCTGGGCGCGCGGCCGGACAAGGCATGCGAGACGAGCCCGCTGGTCGACGGATCGGCCGACACGCGGCTGGGTGCGGCCTCGGCCCGCGCGTGACGGTGTCGGGGTTGCGGTGGCGGCACCGCTGGGCGGCGAGCGCGGGCGCGCGCCGCTGCCCGGCGAGCGCGGGCCGTCGTGCCTGCGACGGCTGGCGGCCCGTTCCGGCGGCGCCGACCCGCCGGTGATCACCGGTTGGGCGCCGAATGCGGCCACATCTGACCGGATCTGCGCCGAGCCGGTGATCATGGCTGGCCAGGCTGCCGTCGGAGGGCGGCGGTGAGGCTCGGCGAGCGCACCTGGACCGACCTGGAGGGCGCGGCCGACCCGAGCACCGTGCTCGTGCCCGTCGGCTCGTTGGAACAGCACGGCCCACACCTGCCGTTGGACACCGACGCCCGCATCGCCGCCGCCGTCGCCCGTCGCGCCGCCGACCCCGCCATGCTGCTCGCCCCGCCGCTGGCGTACGGCGCGTCCGGCGAGCACGAGGGGTTCGCGGGAACGCTGTCGATCGGGCACGCCGCGCTGCGGGCCGTGCTCGTCGAGCTGGGCCGTTCGGCGGGGACGTGGGTGTCGCGGCTGGTGTTCGTCAACGGGCACGGCGGCAACCTCCCGACCGTCCCCGAGGCGGTCGTCCAGCTCCGGCAGGAGGGGCGCGACGCGGCGTGGTTCGGCTGCGCCGTCCCCGGCGGCGACGCGCACGCGGGCCGCACCGAGACGGCGATCCTGCTCGCGCTCGACCCGTCGATGGTCCGGATGGACGCGGCCGAGGTCGGCAACACGGCCGGTCTGCGTGAGCTGATGCCCGCGCTGACGTCCGGCGGGATGCGCGCGGCGTCCCCGAACGGCGTGCTCGGCGACCCCCGCGGCGCGACCGCTGACGAGGGGGAGAAGCTGCTGGCCGGGCTCGTCGACGACCTGCGCGAACGCCTTGCGCGCTGGGATCCGGACGACCGGGGGCGCCTGCGATGAGTTTCCCGCCGCCTGGTGGTCTACGCAGCATGGGCATCGTGAAGAGCAACCTCGCCATCTCCCTCGACGGCTTCAGCTCCGCGCCGGGGCAGAGCCGCGAGGCGCCGTTCGGGGCCGGTGGAGACCGGCTCACCACCTGGATGTTCGAGACCGACCAGCCGGGTCGGGAGGCCGACGCGCGGATCCGGAACGGCATCAACACCGACGTCGGCGCGTACGTCATGGGACGGCACATGTTCGGCGGGTACGCCGGGGAGTGGGACCTCGACTGGCGCGGCTGGTGGGGCGAGGACCCGCCCTACCACACCCCGGTCTTCGTGCTCACCCACCACGAGCGCGCGCCGCTGCCGATGGAGGGCGGCACGACCTTCCACTTCGTCACCGACGGGATCGAGTCGGCGCTGAAGCAGGCGCAGGCCGCGGCGGGGGACAAGCCGGTGGCCGTCGCAGGCGGGGCGACGACCGTGCGCCAGTACCTCGCGGCAGGCCTGATCGACGAGCTGGTGCTGCACGTCGTGCCGGTCGTCCTGGGCGATGGCGAGCGGCTGTGGGACGGGCTCGGCGGGCTGGCGGGTGTGCCGGTCGAGGTGATCGCCTCGCCGACGGTCACCCACGTCCGCTACCGCCTCACGCGCTGACGGCGCGCCCGGGCGGCGCGCCCGCCGCCGTGAGTCCCGCGTCCCAGCACGGTGAGTCCCGTGTTTCGGCACGGTGAGTCCCGCGTCTTGACACGGTGAGTCGCGTGTTTCGGCACGGTGAGTCTGGCGTTCGGGCACGGTCAGTGGTGCGGCCGCGCCGGGGTGGGTCCAGGTTGCCGCCCGCGGCCGCCAAGATCAGCGTATTCGGTGCGTGAGGTGCGCAGGCACACCTCACGCACCGGATCCGGCGATCACGCCAGGCGGTCCGCTGAGGGGTGTGCACGAACGACGAACTCGGTGTGCTCAGATGCGGGACTCACCGTGTCGGAATGCGGGACTCACCCGGGGTGGACGAGCAGCGGGACCAGCTGCTCCTCCGCCGAGAGCGAGCCGTGCTGGCCGGGCAGCCCGGAGATCACCGGTTCCGCCACCGTGCGCACCACCCCGGCCGAGCCGCGCGCGGCCACGACGACGTCGCCGATGCGGTCGACCACGTGCGGGCCGAGCGGGCCGAACCAGCCCTCGGCCACCGCCTGCTCGCCCGGCACCACCCAGCCGTCGTCGCCGAGCACGGCCCGCCAGGTCGCGAGGACCTCGGCCGCCGCTCCATCCCGGGCGTACACGTGCCGCGAGCGGGCGTCCCCGCCGAGGGCGGCGACGTCGCGGAGCAGGTCGGGGTGGGTGTCGGCGTCGAAGGTCCGGTCGACGGTGACCATGCCGTGGTCGCCGGTCACCAGCAGCAGCGCGTCGGACGGCAGGTCCTCGGCGATGAGGGCGGCGAGCGCGTCGATCTGCCGCAGCTGCATCCGCCACGGCAGCGTGCCGGGGCCGTGCCGGTGGCCGAGCATGTCGAGGTCGGCGTGGTAGCCGTAGACGAGCTGCTGGCCAGGGCGGCCCGCCGCGGTGATCACCTCCGCGGCCAGGTCGCCGAGGGCGTACACGCCGCGGAACTCGCCGCCGCGCAGCGCCGCACGGGTGAGGCCCGATCCGCGGACGGCGGCGGCGGTCACCGTGGTCACGCCGACGCCCGCGGCGGCGGCCTGCTCCAGGAGCGTCGCGTTGGGCTGCACCTGTTCCGGGACGAGGACGGCGCGCAGGTCGGGCCCCTTGGGGACGTGCGCGCGCCAGTGCAAGGCATCGAGCACCTCGTCGCCGAGCCGAAGGGAGTTGCCGACGAGCCCGTGCGCGCCGGGCGGCAGGCCGGTGCCGAGCGAGGCCAGGCTGACGACCGTGCTGGACGGGAAGCCGACGGTGAGCGGTCCCGCGTCGGCCAGGCCCGCCAGGAACGGCGCGTCGACGGCGTGAGCGCGCAGGAGCGCGTGGCCCAGCCCGTCGATGAGCAGGAGCACGACGGCACGGGCCTGCGGGAGGACGAGCGCACCCGCCGAGCGGAGGGGGGCGGGCGACATGGCGTCAGCCGTCGGTGGCGGGGCGGCCTCCGCCGGTGGGACGGCTGCCGTCGGGTCGGCCGGGGCGGGGAAGCCGCCGATCGCGGCGATGGCGGCGGGCAGCACCTCGGCGAGCGAGCGGCGGCCGTACTCGGGCAGGACGCGGTCCACACCCGCAGTCTGCCCCCTCGACCCCGCCGGGCGGCATGATCGGCGGCTGGGCGCAGTCCCGGCCGGATCTGGCCGCTTTCCGCGCCAAGCTGGTGATCAAGCCCGGGGATGGGCCGGGGGCGGCGTGGGCGCCTACTGTGCCGGGGGTGAGCGCTGGACCCACCCGGACTGTCGTTCCGCGAGGGATGACGCTTGCGCTCGAACGGCGTGCCCGCACGCTCGACGACGGCGCGGTGCTGTTGGGCGGGGCACCGCCGCGGATGCTGCACCTGTCGCCCGCCGCCGTGGCCCGGCTGGTGGACGGCCGGGTCACGGTCACCGACGACGTCTCGGCGGCCCTCTCCCGCCGCCTGATCGACGCGGGGATCGCGCACCCCGTCGCCGAGCCGCCCGAGGCCGTCCCTGCTCCGTCGGAGGTCACCGTCGTGATCCCGGTCAAGGACCGCGCCGAGGGGCTCGCCCGCCTCCTCGCCGCGCTCGCCGAGGACGACCGGATCGGCCTGCCCCTCCCGGGCCTGCGTGAGCCCATCGGCGTCGGCGGGACGGCCCCGACCGCAGGCCGTGGCGCGGACGGCACGGGCGAGGCCCGCAGGGCTGGCGGGCGGCCCGGCCTCCGCGTGATCGTCGTCGACGACGGCTCGGCCGACCACGAGGCGGTGCGGGCCGTCGCCGCGAGCGCGGGGGCCGAGGTCCTGCGCCACCCCACCTCGCTCGGGCCCGCCGCGGCCCGCAACGCCGGGCTCGCCGCGGCGGACACGCCGCTGGTCGCCTTCCTCGACTCCGACGTCGTCCCCGAACCCGGCTGGCTCCACCCCCTGCTCGCCCGGTGCGCCGACCCGGCGGTCGGGCTGGTCGCCCCCCGGATCGTCGCGTTGCCTCCGGTCACCGGCTGGCTCGGCCGCTACGAGGCCGTCCGCTCCTCGCTCGACCTCGGCCCCGACCCCGCCCTGGTCGTGCCCCGCTCCCGCGTCGCGTACGTGCCGAGCGCGGCCATGCTCGTCCGGCGCGAGGCCGTGGGCGCGGGGTTCGACGCGGCGATGCACGTCGCCGAGGACGTCGACCTCGTCCTGCGGCTGCAGGCCGCGGGCTGGCGGTGTCGCTACGAGCCCGCCGCGCGCGTGGCCCACGACCACCGCACGACCTTCCGCGCCTGGTGGCTGCGCAAGGCCTTCTACGGGACGGGCGCCGCCCCGCTCGCCCTGCGCCACCGCGGCGCCGTGCCCCCGATGGTGCTCAGCCCCTGGGCCGCGGCCGTGAGCCTCCTCCTCCTGCTCGGCCGCCCGGTAGCGGCGTTCGTCGTCGCCGCGGCAGCCGCGCACCGCCTTTCCGCGAAGCTCGGCCGCCTCAGCCACCCGCGCGGGACGGCGGCCCGCCTCATCGCGTTCGGCGCGGTCGGGGCCGCGGCCCAGACGGCCGACGCCGTCACCCGCCACTACTGGCCCGTCGCCGCCCTGGCCGCCCTGTGCTCGCGACGCGCGCGCCGCACGGTCGCGGCGGTCGCGCTCGGCGGCGCCGTCGTCGACTGGGTCCGCGCCGGGCCCGACCGGCCCGCGATCCCCGCGTTCCCGGCGTTTCTCCTCGCCCGCCGCCTCGACGACCTCGCCTACGGCGCGGGCCTCTGGTGGGGCGCCGCGGCACATCGCACGCTCGAGCCGCTCCGGCCGGTCGGACCCACCGAGAGGGCTACTCCGAAAGACTGAATCCCGGAGCCCCTTCCCTCCGCTTCTGCGGAGATCCGCGCGAACGTCGTTCCGCGATCGCGGAGCCGTTTCACCTTCCTGGACGACCCGCGTGAAGTGGACGTTCCAGCGTCGTTGCACCGACCCAAGATCGGCGGTGTGATGTGCTCGCCACCACAGCGTCGCGGTTCGAGAGGAACTCATATGGCACAGGTACGGGTCACCGTCGACGGCGTGAACTACGCCGACGACGTCGAGCCCCGCATGTTGCTCGTCTACTACCTCAGGGAGCGCCTCGGCAAGACCGGCACGCTCGTCGGCTGCGACACCAGCAACTGCGGTGCATGCACCGTGCACCTCAACGGGCAGAGCGTGAAGTCGTGCTCGGTGCTCGCCGTGCAGGCCGACGGCGGCGAGGTCACGACGATCGAGGGCATCGCGCGTGACGGCAAGCTGCACCCGGTGCAGGAAGCGTTCAACGAGTTCCACGCCCTGCAGTGCGGCTACTGCACGCCGGGCATGATCATGCAGTCGATCGACCTCCTCGGGGACAACCCCGACCCCACCGAGGAGGAGGTCCGTGAGGGCATCGAGGGCAACCTCTGCCGCTGCACGGGATATCAGAACATCGTGCGCGCCGTGCAGGGTGCGGCGCAGAAGATGAAGCCCGGCGCCCCCGCCGAGACCCCCGCCACGGCAGGAGTGGGCCAGTGACCGCCGTCGCCGAGCCGGAGGTCGGCAAGGCCCGCGTCCGCAAGGAAGACGCCCGTCTCATCACCGGCCGCAGCCGCTACACCGACGCGATCACGCCGCCCGGCACGCTGTACCTGAACGTCGTGCGGTCGCCGATCGCGCACGCCACGATCGCGGGCATCGACGCTTCCGCGGCTCGCCAGGCGCCGGGCGTCGTCGGCGTCTACACGGCCGCCGACCTGGGCGTTGAGGCCGTCGGCCTGCCCTTTGCGTGGCCGATCACCCCGGACATGAAGTCGCCGCAGCGGCCGCTCCTCGCCGCGTCCACCGTGCACTTCGCCGGTGAGGGTGTAGCCGTCGTCATCGCCCGCAGCGCGGCAGAGGGCCGCGACGCCACTGACCTGGTCGAGGTCGACTACGACCCGCTGGAGCCCGTGCTCGACATGGAGCAGGCGCTCGCCGACGGTGCCACCCTCGTCCACCCGGACCTCGGCACCAACGAGAACGCCACCTGGGTGTTCGACTCGGGCGCCGCGGGCACCGGCGCGAGCGTCGACGAGGCGATCGCCGCGGCCGAGGCCGACCCCGACTCGATCGTGGTGCGCCGTCGGTTCCGCCAGCAGCGGCTGATCCCCGCGTTCATGGAGCCGCGGTCGTGCGTGGTCGACCCCACCGGCGAGCAGATCACGATCTACGCCGCCACCCAGATCCCGCACATCCTGCGCACCATGACGACGGTGACGATGGGCGTGCCCGAGTCGAAGGTGCG
Source organism: uncultured Actinomycetota bacterium (assembly GCA_963750095.1). Taxonomy (GTDB): domain Bacteria; phylum Actinomycetota; class Actinomycetes; order Mycobacteriales; family Pseudonocardiaceae; genus Pseudonocardia. The sequence continues at coordinate 72,215 of CAVVPJ010000008.1, forward strand.
CGTGATCGCACCTGACGTCGGCGGCGGGTTCGGCGGCAAGATCGGGGTGCTCCCCGAGGAGATGCTCTGCGTCGCGGTCGCCCAGAAGCTCGGCAAGCCGGTCAAGTGGACCGAGACCCGCTCGGAGTCGCTGCTGGCCGCCCACCACGGTCGCGACCAGATCCAGGACCTCGTCCTGACGGCGAAGAAGGACGGCACCCTCACCGGCTTCGACGTCCACCTCTATGCCGACATGGGCGCCTACCTCGGCCTCGTCGGGCCCGGTGTACCGATCCTCGGCGCGTTCATGTACAACGCGATCTACAAGATCCCGGCGCTGAAGTTCACCTGCACGAACGTCTTCACGACGAAGACGCTGACCGACGCCTACCGCGGTGCGGGCCGCCCCGAGGCGACGTTCGCGATCGAGCGGATGATGGACGAGCTCGCCGTCGAGCTCGGCCGTGACCCGATGGAGCTGCGCGAGCAGAACTGGATCAAGCACGAGGAGTTCCCGTTCACGACCGTCGTGGGTCTGACCTACGACTCGGGCAACTACGAGCAGGCCACCGAGCAGGCCATGGCGAGGTTCGACTACGCGGGCCTGCGCCGCGAGCAGGAGGAGCGCCGGGCCTCGGGCGACCCCGTCCAGCTCGGCATCGGCATCTCGACGTTCACCGAGATGTGCGGCATCGCGCCGTCGCGGCTGCTGGGGTCGCTGGCCTACGGCGCGGGCGGCTGGGAGGCCGCGAGCATCCGGATGCTGGCCACGGGCAAGGTCGAGGTGATCACTGGCGCGTCCGGGCACGGGCAGGGACACGAGACGGCGTTCAGCCAGATCGTCGCCGACCAGCTCGGCGTGCCGTTCGAGGACGTCGAGGTCCTGCACGGCGACACGCACACCTCGCCGAAGGGCCTGGACACCTACGGGTCGCGGTCGCTGGTGGTCGGCGGCATCGCGATCGTCAACGCGGCGCAGAAGGTGGTCGCGAAGGCCAGGAAGCTCGCGGCGCACCTGCTGGAGGCGTCCGAGGACGACATCGAGTTCGCGAACGGCACGTTCAGCGTCCGGGGCACCGACAAGGGCAAGGCGATCCAGGAGCTCGCGTTCGCCGCGTTCCTGGCGCACGACTACCCGGAGGACATGGAGCCCGATCTCGACGCCTCCGCGGTCTTCGACCCGGAGAACTTCTCCTTCCCGCATGGCACGCACCTCGCGGCCGTCGAGATCGACACCGAGACCGGGCACGTGCACCTGCGCAAGTACGTCTGTGTGGACGACGTCGGCAACGTCGTCAACCCGCTGATCGTCGAGGGCCAGGTGCACGGCGGGCTCGCCCAGGGCATCGCACAGGCGCTCTTCGAGGAGGCCAACTACGACGACCAGGGCACGCTCGTCACCGGCACCTTCGTGGACTACACGCTGCCTTCGGCGGCCGACCTGCCCAGCTTCGACACGTCGGTGGTCTCGACCCCGGCGACGTCGAACCCGCTGGGCGTCAAGGGCGTCGGTGAGGCAGGCACGATCGCCTCGACCCCGGCCATCGTCAACGCCGTCCTCGACGCCGTGCGTCACCTGGGTGTCACCGACATCGAGATGCCGACGACGTCGCAGCGCGTGTGGCGGGCGATCCAGGAGGCCAAGGGCCACTCCACCCAGGAGACCCCGGTCGACACCCACTCCCCGGGTGCCGGGCTGGGCTCCATCGACCCGAACGACCCTCAGGGAGAGGTCCAGTGATCCCCGCCAAGTTCGACTACGTCAAGCCCACGTCGGTCGCGGAGGCCGTCTCGGCGCTGGCCGAGGGCGGCGAGGACGCCAAGATCCTCGCTGGGGGCCAGAGCCTCCTGCCCGTGCTGCGGCTGCGGCTGGCGGCCCCGTCGGTGCTCATCGACCTCGGCGGCATCGCCGAGCTGCGTGGCATCCGCGAGGACGGCGACCGCATCGTCATCGGAGCGATGACGCCGTACTACGACATCATCCGCGACGACCTGGTCAAGGAGCACGTCGCGCTCTTGGCCCAGGCGACGCGGACGGTGGCCGACAACCAGGTGCGCCACCGCGGCACCCTGGGTGGCGCGCTGGCGCACGCCGACCCCGCTGGTGACCTCGGGGCCCCGGCACTGGCGCTCGACGCCGAGATGGTGGTCACCGGGGCGTCCGGCAGCCGGACGGTGTCCGCGGCGGAGTTCTTCGTCGACTACTTCACCACCGCCATCGGCGAGGGCGAGATCCTCACCGAGATCCGGTTCCCGAAGTACACCGGCTGGGGCAGCCACTACGAGAAGTTCAACCGCACGGCGCAGGCGTGGTCGATGTGCGCGGTCGCGGCGGCGGTGCGCGTCGAGGGCGGCACGATCGCCGAGGCCCGCGTCGGGCTGACCAACATGGGCACCACGCCGATCCGGGCCACCGGTGTCGAGCAGGCGCTCGTCGGGCAGCCCGCGACGGCCGAGGCCATCCGGGCGGCCGCCGAGCATGCGACAGAGGGCACGGCCGCTCCGAGTGACGCGGACGCGGCTTCCGACTACCGTGAGCACCTGGCCAAGGTGCTCACCGGCCGCGCGGTGCTCGCCGCGGCAAGCTAGCCGCCGTGGAGGGCACAGCGGCTAGCTGACGTTCTTCGTACGCGGACGCCTGCTCCGGGCAGCCGGGGCAGGCGTCCGCCGTATTCAGGAGGTTCATCGAGCATGCAGTTGGAGAACTCGTTCACGATCGACGCGCCGATCGAGAAGGCGTGGGAGGCGCTCAACACCCCGGAGACGATCGCGCCCTGCTTCCCCGGGGCGACGCTCACCGAGTACGAGGGCGACTCGTTCAGCGGCACCGTCAAGGTCAAGCTCGGCCCGATCTCGCTGACCTACAAGGGCAAGGGCGTCTACAAGGAGCGCGACGACGCCGCCCACCGGGTCGTCATCGACGCGAACGGGCGCGACTCGCGGGGCAACGGCACGGCCGAGGCCACGGTCGTCGGCACGATGACGGCGGACGGGCCGGACAGGACGGCCGTCACGATGGTCACCGACATGAAGATCACCGGAAGGCCCGCGCAGTTCGGCCGCGGCGTGATCTCCGACGTGGCCGACAAGATCATTGGTCAGTTCGCGTCGTGCGTGGCGTCGAAGCTGCAGGCGGGGGAGCAGGTCCCGGCGCCGACGGCGGAGGGCGCCGCCGAGGGCGCGGAGAGCGCGCAGGTGCCCGCCACCGTGGCCGCCAAGGGCGCCGCCGCGGGCGCGGCGGCGACGAACGGGTCCGCGGCCTCCTCGCCAGGCGGGCCGACCGTGTCGAGCGGCACGTCGGGCTCGTCGGCCGCCGTTCCCGCGGCGACGAAGTCCGTTCCGGCGTCGTCGGCACCGATGAAGAGCGAGATCGACGCGATCGACCTGCTCGACCACGCGGGCGCGCCGGTGCTCAAGCGCCTCGCCCCGGTGATCGGGGCGCTGCTCCTCCTGCTGGTCATCATCCTGATCCGCCGCAGCCGCTCGCACTGATACCGGCGCCGGGCCGCCCCACGCGGCCCGGCGTCAGAGCCTGCTCTGGACGGTCTTGGCCAGCGCGACGGCGCGCTGCTCGTCGCCCTTGTCGGTGGGGTCGGTCACGACCTGGACCGTGCAGTCGCGGGTGCCCGCGACGAACTCGACCTGGCCGCCGCCGAGCGAGCGCATGCCGTCGGGCAGCGGCCGCTCGGGTCCGAAGGCCGGGTCCCAGGCGGGCAGGCCGTTCGTGGCCGTCCCCGGCTGGGCGACGTCGACGGTCACCGAGAGCTCGTCGGCGGTCGTCCAGGTACAGACGCTGCGGCCGGACGTGCTGCCCTTGCCGCCGTCGTTCGGGCCGATGAGCGACTCGACCTCGTCGGGCTTGAGCAGCGTGCACGCGTCGACGTCGCCGGTGCCTGCATCGGCGCTTCCGCCCCCGCTCGGCTCGACCGCCGGGAGCGGTGAGCCGGGCACGGACGTCGCGCAGCCCGCGCACGTCAGACCGACGAGGACGAGCGTCACGAGCCGACGGCGCATACCTGACCCAACGGGAAGATCGACCTTTCCGTTACGCAGGATCTTCTCTCCGCGGAGGGACTCGTGGACCACCCGACCGATGGATCATGATTCCGGCATGGGCGCGCTGATCCCCTTCACGAGCAACTACCCCGACGTCAGCACGTACGAGGGCTACCAGTTCGAGTTCCGCTGCCAGCGGTGCGGCAACGGCTACCGGTCCGCGTTCCGGCACTCGGTCACCGGTTTCGGCGGGCGCATCGCGTCGCTGGGCGGGAGCCTGCTCGGTGGGGAGGTCGGGGCGCGGGTGCAGGAGGTCGGGCTGCTCGCCCAGTGGGACCGCAGCAGCACCCGCGGCAGCACCAACGACAAGCGCCTCCTGGAGGCGTCGCAGGACGTGGCGGGGCACTTCGTGCAGTGTCGGGGGTGCGTGGAGTGGGTGTGTCGCGACGTGTGCTGGGACGACCGCGCGGGATGTTGCGGGCAGTGCCTGCAGCAGCGCGCGGCCTACGCACCACCCGTGCTGCCGCCCCCGATGCTGCCGCCCCCGATGATGCCGCGGGTGTCGCTGCGGCACCCCCACCGGCCGACCGCGACGGCGTACTGCCCCAGCTGCGGCTCGGCCACCTCCGGCAAGTTCTGCGGCAGCTGCGGGTGCCCCGTGGCTCCGCCCGCCTGCTCCGGCTGCGGCGCGCCCTCTCAGGGCACGGCGTTCTGCACGAACTGCGGGACGCCCGCGCGGTAGCCGCGCCTGCGAGGGTCACGGGTCCGCACTGGGGAGCGCGGATCCGTGACCCTCGACGCCGTTCGGCAGGATGGCGTACATGCACCCCGGGTCGTGGAACGCGCTGACGGACGTGCCCGGACTGCGGGTGGGGCACGCCCAGGTCGCGGGCGGCCTGAGCGGCACGACGGTCGTGCTCGCCCCCGCCGAGGGCGCGGTCGCGGGCGCCGACGTCCGCGGCGCGGCGCCCGGCACCCGCGAGACCGACCTCCTGCGGCCGGGCAACACCGTGGAGCGGGTCCACGCGATCGTGCTGTCGGGCGGGTCGGCCTACGGGCTGGCCGCCGCCGACGGGGTCATGGCGCGGCTGGAGGCGGCGGGCGTCGGGTTTGCGGTGCCCGGCGGGGTGGTCCCGATCGTGCCCGCGGCGGTCGTGTTCGACCTCGGCCGCGGCGGGGCGTTCAGTATCCGGCCGGACGCGTCCACCGGCGCGGCCGCGTACGACGCGGCGACCGACGGGCCGGTCGCGCAGGGCGTCGTGGGGGCGGGCACCGGCACGGTCGTCGGCGGGCTCAAGGGCGGGGTCGGCACGGCGAGCGCGGTGCTCGACTCCGGCGCGGTCGTCGCGGCCCTCGTGGTGCTGAACGCCGTCGGGTCGGCCGTCGACCCCGCCACGGGTGAGCCCCACGGCCTGCGCACGGGGCTCGCGGGGGAGTTCGACCTGCCGCGCGGATCGGAGCCAGCACCGCCCGATGCTGCGGCGGGAGGCCCTGCGCCCGCTCCGGGTCTCTCGACGGGCGGCCCGCACGCGCCGTCGCCACCCCCGACGCCGGGCACCGCGACGACGCTCGCCGTCGTCGCCACGGACGTCACCCTGGACAAGGCGGGTGCGGCGCGGCTGGCCACCATGGGCCACGACGGCCTCGCCCGCGCGATCGTGCCGGTGCACACCGTGATGGACGGCGACACGATCTTCGGTCTCGCCACCTGCGCCCGTCCGGCGCCGCCGTTGCAGGACCTGTTCGCGCTGCACGCGGCCGCCGCCGAGGTCGTCACGCGCGCGGTCGTGCACGCGCTGCTGGCGGCCGAGACGGTGACCACGCCCGCCGGGACGTGGCGCGGCTTCCGCTAGCTGATCGCCGCGAGCGCCTCATTTCCGTTGATCGAACCCCGGAGACGACGCTCGGGTGGCGATCACGCGGCCGGTCAGCCGCCCGCGAAGGGCGGGAGGACGTCGAGCGTGGTGGCCTCGCCCAGCGGGGCGGCGTGATCGCGCACGGCGACCTCGCCGAGGAGGTAGCTGCAGCGCAGGAGCACCGTGGCCAGCTCGGGCCCGTGCTCGGCGCGCACGGCGTCCAGGAGGTCGGCGACGGTCGCGTCGGACGCCACCTGCACCTTGTCGACCTCCACCCCCGCCGCCGCGCGGGCCGCGGCGAAGTAGCGCACGGTGATGGTGGTCGTCGTCATCGCGCCCATTCTCCCTAGCCCCCGATCGCGCTCATCGGGCGGTCCGGCTGCAGGAAGCCGGGCTCGTCGATGCCGTGGCCCGCGAGCTTGCCCCACATGGCGTCGCGCCAGGTGTCGGCGACCTCGCGGTCGGACGCCCCGCCCCGCAACAGCCCGCGCAGGTCGGTCTCCGTGCGCGCGAACAGGCAGGAGCGGATCTGGCCGTCGGCGGTGAGGCGGGTGCGGTCGCAGGCTCCGCAGAACGGGCGCGTGACCGACGCGATGACGCCGACGACAGCAGGCCCGCCGTCGACCATCCAGCGCTCGGCCGGTGCGCCGCCGCGCTCGCTCGGGTCCGGGGTGAGCGTGTGCTCAGCCCGGAGCATCTCCATGATCTCGCCCGCCGTGACCATCTCGGCGCGCTGCCAGCCGTGCTGGGCGTCCAGCGGCATCTGCTCGATGAACCGCAGCTCGAAGCCCCGCTCCATGGCGAACCGCAGAAGCGGGACGGCCTCGTCGTCGTTGACGCCGCGCAGCAGGACCGTGTTGATCTTGACGGGGTCGAGGCCCGCGGCGCGGGCGGCGTCGAGGCCCGCGAGGACGTCGGCGAGCCGGTCGCGGCGGGTGATCGTGGCGAAGCGGTCGGGACGCAGGGTGTCCATCGAGACGTTGAGCCGGTTGACGCCAGCCTCGGCCAGCGCGGCCGCCCGACGGGCGAGGCCGATGCCATTGGTCGTGAGCGAGATGTCCGGACGCGGGCGCAGCACCGCGGCCGCGGTGATGATGTCCTCCAGCCCGCGCCGGAGCAGCGGCTCGCCGCCGGTGAAGCGCAGCTCGTGCACGCCGAGGTCGCGCACCGCGATCGTCACGAGGCGGATGAGCTCGTCGTCGGTGAGCTGCTCGTCCTTGGGCATCCAGTCCAGGCCTTCGGCGGGCATGCAGTAGGAGCAGCGCAGGTTGCAGCGGTCGGTCAGGGAGATGCGCAGGTCGGTCGCGACGCGCCCGAACGAGTCGACGAGGCGGGGGTCGGCGGGTCGGGCAGGGTCGCGGAGGGCCGTCTTCCGCAGGGCGGGGAGGCCCAGCTCGGTTGCCGTCACAGTACGAGCGTAGCCGCACAAACGGATCTCCAACCGGCTCCGGACCAGCGCGAATGAGTCACTCCGCATGCGCGGCGTCGTGGGTCGGTCAGTGCCGCAGATGCCGACCTGTACCGCGTGCGGGCTCACCAAACGGGTGGGTGACGGCCGCCACCGCGGCTCGGTCCGGCCCACCCGTGCCGAGATCCGGGACTCGCCGTGCCGGAACGCGGGACTCACCGTGCCGAGATGCGGGACTCACCCGCGGGGGGTCAGGGGTGGCGGGCGAGCTCCTGGCGGGCGACCGTGCGCAGGTGCACCTCGTCCGGCCCGTCGGCCAGGCGGAGGGCGCGCGCCCACGCGTAGAACGCCGGAAGCGGCGTGATGTCGGTGATCCCGCCGCCGCCGTGGATCTGGATCGCCCTGTCGATCACCGCGCAGGCCATGCGGGGGGTGATGACCTTGATCGCCGCGATCTCGGTGGCCGCGCCCTTCGAGCCGTACTTGTCGATGAGCCAGGCCGTCTTGAGCACCAGCAGCCGGGCCTGCTCGACCTCGATCCGCGACTGCGCGATCTGCTCCCGCACCACGCCCTGCTCGGACAAGGGGCGCTTGAACGCCACCCGCGACTGCGCCCGCCGCACCATCAGGTCGATCGCCCGCTCGGCCATCCCGATCAGCCGCATGCAGTGGTGGATCCGCCCGGGGCCGAGGCGCGCCTGGGCGATCGTGAACCCGCCGCCCTCCTCGCCCAGCAGGTTGGTCACGGGCACCCGGACGTCGGTCAGCGTGAGCTCGGAGTGGCCGTGCTGGTCCTGGTAGCCGAACGTCGGCAGGTGCCGGACGATCTCCAGCCCCGGGGTCTCCCGCGGCACGAGCACCATCGACTGCTGCCGGTACGTGGCCGCGTCCGGGTCGGTCTTGCCCATGACGATGAAGATCTTGCAGCGCTCGTCGGCCGCGCCGGAGATCCACCACTTGCGGCCGTTGATGACGTAGTCGTTGCCATCGCGCACGATGCTGGTCTCGATGTTGGTGGCGTCCGACGACGCGACGTCCGGCTCGGTCATCGCGAACGCCGACCGGATCTCGCCCGCCAGTAGCGGCTCGAGCCACTGCTCCTTCTGCTCGGGCGTGCCGAAGAGGTGCAGCGTCTCCATGTTGCCGGTGTCGGGGGCCTGGCAGTTGATCGCCTCGGGCGCGATGTCCGGCGACCAGCCGGAGACCTCGGCGACCGCCGCGTACTCCAGGTTGGACAGCCCCGAGACCGAGGGCAGGAACAGGTTCCACAGCCCCCGCGCCCTGGCCTCGGCCTTCAGCTCCTCCACGACGGGTGGCAGCTCCCACTCCGCCGCGGTGCCCCGCCGCTCGGCCCGGAACTCCTCGTAGGAGGCCTCGGCGGGCAGGATCTTGTCGTCGAGGAAGGCGCGCATGCGCTTGGTGTAGTCATCGGCCACGGCGCTGGGTGCGAAGTCCACGCCCCGCACTCAACCACAACCCGGCCCCCACCTGGTCAAATTCGCAATCGCGGAAATATGATCCCTGTCGTGCCGCAGTTCAGGATCGCCGACGCCGCTCGCCTGCTGGGCGTCAGCGACGACACCGTGCGCCGCTGGGTGGACGCCGGTGCGCTGCCGGTTCGCCCGGACGCGTCCAACCGCAAGGTGATCGACGGCGCGGCGCTGGCCGCCTTCGCCCGTGACCACGCCCAGACCGCATCCGACCCGTCGGAGGTGCAGCGCTCGGCGCGCAACCGGCTCGTCGGCATCGTGACGTCCGTCGTGTCGGACAAGGTCATGTCGCAGGTCGAGATGCAGTGCGGGCCGCACCGGGTCGTGTCGCTCATGTCCACCGAGGCCGTCGGGGACCTCGGCCTCGAGCCCGGCGTGCTGGCCGTGGCCGTCATCAAGTCGACGAACGTCGTCGTCGAGACCCCCGGAGGAAACTCGTGAAGATCCGTGCACTGGCCGCGATGGGGGCCTCGGCCGCGCTGCTGCTCACCGCGTGCGGAGGGAGCACCTCGGGCTCGTCGGGCGGAGCTACCTCCGCTGCCGCCGCGCCGCAAACGTTGACCGTGCTCGCCGCCGCGTCGCTGACGGAGACGTTCAACGCGCTCGGCAAGCAGTTCGAGACCGACCACCCCGGCGTGACGGTCAAGTTCAACTACGCGGGCTCGTCCGACCTCGCGCAGCAGATCATCCAGGGCGCGCCCGCCGACGTCTTCGCCGCGGCCAGCGACACCACGATGAAGATGGTCACCGACGCCAACCTGACCTCCTCCCCGCCGACGACGTTCGCCAAGAACGTGCTGCAGATCGCCACGCCGCCCGGCAACCCCAAGGGCATCGCGACGTTCGCGGACCTGGCCACGCCCGACCTCAAGGTCGTGGTCTGCGCCCCGCAGGTGCCGTGCGGCGCGGCCGCGGCGAAGGTCGAGAAGGCGACCGGCGTGACGCTCAAGCCGGTGAGCCAGGAGGCCGACGTCAAGTCGGTGCTGTCCAAGGTGGAGACCGGCGACGCGGACGCGGGGCTGGTGTACGTGACCGACGTCAACGCGGCGGGCGACAAGGTGCAGGGCGTCAGCTTCCCCGAGGCGGCCCAGGCGTCGACGAACTACCCGATCGCCGTGCTCAAGAACGCCCCGTCGGCGGACCTCGCCACCCAGTTCGTGGCGGTGGTGACCGGTGCGGCAGGCCAGAAGGCGTTGGAGCAGGCCGGGTTCGCGAAGCCGTGACGACGACGCGGCAGCCCGGCCGGACTCGGGGGGTCGGGCTGCCGCGGCTGTTGTGGGTGCCCGCGGCGGTGGCGTTCGCGCTGATCTTCCTGCCCGTGGTGGGGCTCCTGCTGCGGGCGGACTGGGCGCGGATGCCGGAGCTCCTGCTGTCGGACTCCGCCTTGGACGCGCTGCGGCTGTCGCTGGAGACCGCGGCGATCTCCACCACGCTGTGCGTCGTGCTGGGCGGGCCGCTCGCGGTGGTGCTCGCCCGCGGTGACCTGCCCGGCCTGCCGATCCTGCGCTCGGTGGTGCTGCTGCCGCTGGTCCTGCCGCCGGTGGTGGGCGGGCTCGCGCTGCTGTTCCTGCTGGGCCGCACCGGGCTGCTGGGCCGGGCGATCGACCTGTGGTTCGGCGTGACCATCCCCTTCACCACGGCGGCGGTGGTCCTCGCGCAGACGTTCGTCGCGCTGCCCTTCCTCGTCGTCAGCCTGGAGGGGGCCTTGCGGACGGCGGGGCAGCGCTACGAGGCGGTCGCCGCGACGCTCGGCGCTTCGCCCACCCTCGCGTTCCGCCGCGTGACGATTCCGCTCGTCCTTCCGGGGCTGGCGTCGGGGGCGGTGCTCGCGTTCGCGCGGTGTCTGGGCGAGTTCGGCGCGACGACGGCGTTCGCGGGCAGCTTGCAGGGCACCACCCGCACCCTGCCGCTGTTGGTGTACCTGGAGCGCGAGACCGACGTGGACGCGGCGGTGGCGCTCTCGCTCGTGCTCGTCGTCGTTGCGGTGCTGGTGATCGCGGTGGCCCGGCCTCGCGGCTCGGAAGGCCTCCCATGACCCGTGCGCGGATAACACTGTTCCCACAAGCTTTTCCGCGCACGGGTGGCGGAGCCGCATGAGCACCGGGCTCGACGCCCACGTCGTCGTCCGGCGCCCCGCGTTCACCCTCGACGTGACGGTCGCCGCCGAGCCGGGCGAGGTGCTGGCGGTGCTCGGACCCAACGGGGCGGGCAAGTCCACGCTGCTCGGCGTGCTCGCCGGGCTCGTGCCCCCGTCCGAAGGGCACGTCCGGCTGGGCGACCTCGACATCACCAACGTTCCTGTGCACCGCCGCGGCGTCGGGCTGCTCGCCCAGCAGGCGCTGCTCTTCCCGCACCTGACGGCGCTGGCGAACGTCGCGTTCGGGCCGCGCGCGCAGGGCACGCCCCGCCGCGAGGCCGAGGCGCGGGCCCGCGATCTGCTCGCGGCCGTCGACGCCGAGGCGCTGGCGGGACGGCGGCCGTCGCAGATGTCGGGCGGTCAGCAGCAGCGCGTCGCGCTGGCCCGCGCGCTCGCCCCCGGGCCCGGGCTGCTGCTGCTCGACGAGCCACTGGCCGCGTTGGACGTCGACGCCGCGCCCGCGATGCGCTCGTTGCTGCGCCGGGTCGTGCGCGACCGCAAACAGTCGGCCCTGCTCGTCACCCACTCCGCGCTCGACGCACTGGTGCTCGCCGACCGGGTGGTCGTGCTCGACGACGGCGTGGTCGTCGAGGAAGGGCCGACGCGGGAGGTGCTCGGCCGCCCCCGCAGCCCGTTCACCGCGCGGATCGCGGGCCTCGACCTGATCCCCGGGGTGGTCACCGCAGGGGGGCTCCGCACGGGCGACGGACTGACGGTCGCGGGCGCGCTCAACGCGGTGGCGGAGGGCGAGCCCGGGGTCGCCGTCTTTCCGCCTTCGGCCGTCGCGGTGTACGCCGATCCGCCCGCGGGCAGCCCGCGCAACGTCCTGCCTGTGCGGCTGGCGGGACTGGAGCCGATCGGCGATCTCGTGCGGCTGCGGGCGGCGGCCCGGCCCGGCGGCCCCCCGTGGGTGGACGGCCTCGCCGCCGACGTCACGGCCGCCGCGCTGGCCGATCTGGTCGTGGAGCCGGGAGCCGACCTCTGGTTCGTCGTGAAGGCCGCCGAGGTCGGCATTCACGGGGCTGGCGGCTGAGCAGATGTCGTCCGACCGGGCCGTTGACAACGACGTTGCCGCTGGTCAGGCGCGGTATCCCCGATCGTGTGGCTGGCTTGCGACGGATCGAGTCTCCTACCGTCGCGCACCGTGCTCCCCACACTGCGCCGGGTCGCCCCTGTGGTGATCGCTCTCGTACTCCTCGGGGCGACCCCGGCGCTCGCCGACGACACGCAGGGCTACGTCGTCCGCACGGCGTCGGCGCTGGCGACCGCGACGGCGGCGACCGACGTCGGCGCGCTGCCGCTGCTCACCTACGCCAGCGCGTTCACCGGGTTCGCCGCGCGGCTCACCGCCGACCAGGTGCGGCGCCTGCGCACCCGCGCCGACGTGCTGGGCGTCGAGCCCGACGGCACCACGACGGCCGAGCCCGTCCCGCTCGCGGAAGGCACCCAGACCAACCCGCCCAACTGGGGCCTGGACCGCATCGACCAGCGCGACCTCCCGCTCGACGGCCGCTACACCACGCGCGCGACCGGGCGCGGCGTGACCGTCTACGTGCTGGACACCGGCGTCGACACCACCCACCCCGACTTCGGCGGCCGCGCCGCCCAGCCCGCCAACTTCGTCGACGCGGGCACCGGCGACTGCGACGGCCACGGCACCGTCGTCGCGGGCATCGCCGCGTCCACGACGCACGGGGTGGCGAAGGAGGCGACGGTCGCGTCGGTCAAGGTGCTCGACTGCAACGGCTCGGGAACGCTGTCCTTCCTGCTCGCGGGCATCGACTGGGTCGCGGCCCACCACGGCGGCCCGTCCGTCGCGGTGATGTCGTGGAGCTACGGGCCTTCGGACGCGCTCGCGTCGGCGGTGGGGAAGCTCGTGGCCGACGGCGTGTTCGTCGCGACGTCGGCGGGCAACACCGGCGGCAACGACTGCTCCGCCGCCCCCCGCTCGGTGCCCGGCGTGCTGGTGACGGCGAACTCGACGATCGACGACCAGCGCGCGCCGTCGTCGTCCGTCGGGCCGTGCGTGGGCGTCTACGCGCCGGGCACGCGGATCGTCGCGCCGGTGCCGGGCGGCGGGTACGCGTCGTACTCGGGGACGTCGATGGCGGCGCCGCACGTCGCCGGGGTGGCGGCGCTCTACAAGCAGGCCGACGGCGACGCGCCGAGCGCCGCCGTCCGGCAGTGGATCATCGGGCACGCCACGCCCGGAGTGATCTCCGGCGACCCGAGCGGCACGGCGAACCGCCTGCTGTCGACCGGCGGACTGTAGACATGCACGGGTGATCCTGCGCCGATCTTGTTCGGCGGGGGTGGTGGCCGCACGATGGCGCGCGTGACCGTCGGCTTCGACTTCCTCCGCGACGACCTCCGCGCCGCCGCACCGGTCTCCGCGGCCGAGGCGGAGGAGCTCGTCGCGGGCTACTACGGGCTGGCCGTGCGCGCCCGGCCGTTGGGCAGCCAGCAGGACACGAACTTCCTGCTCGTCGGGCCGGACGAGGCCCCGCTCGGGGTACTGAAGATCGCCAACGCGGCGTTCGGGCCGGAGGAGGTCGACGCGCAGGACGCCGCAGCCGCGCTGCTCGCCGAGGCCTGCCCCGAGCTGCGGATCGCGACCGCGCTGCCCCGCCCCGACCGACGGATCCCCACGGTGCTGAGCCCGGACGGGCCGCGCCTGGCGCGGGTGCTGCGGTACCTGCCCGGCGGCACGTTCACCGGGCCCGGCCACCTCGCGCCGGACGTCGTGGCGGGGCTCGGGCGGGTCGTGGGACGGGTGAGCGTGGCGCTGGCCGCGTTCGCGCATCCGGGCCTGGACCGGGTGCTGCAGTGGGACCTCCGGCACGCCGACGAGGTGCTGCGCAGGCTGGCGGGCGCCCTGCTCGACCGGCACAAGCTCGGCAGCGTGCTCGACGCGGGCCGGGCGGCGTGGGCGCAGCTCGGCGAGGTGGCCGACGCGCTGCCCCGCCAGGCCGTGCACCTGGACCTCACCGACGACAACATCGTCCGCACCGGGCGCGTCCCCGACGGCGTGATCGACTTCGGGGACCTGACGACGACGTGGGCGGTCGCCGAGCCCGCGATCACGATCTCGTCGGTGCTGCACCACGCGGGCGCCGAACCGTGCTCGGTGCTGCCCGCGGTGCGGGCGTTCCACGCCGAGCGTCCGCTGTCGGACGCGGAGGTCCAGGCGCTGTGGCCGCTGGTGGTCCTGCGCGCGGCCGTGATCGTCGTGAGCGGGCACTACCAGGCCGCGATCGACGGGTCCAACGCCTACGCCGTCGACGCGCTCGAGCACGAGTGGCAGATGTTCGAGCAGGCGACCACCGTGCCGACCGCGGTGATGACAGCGCTGATCCGGGACGCGGTCGGCGCGCCCACGCCGCTCGGTGCGCCGGTCCCGGCGTCGTCGCTGGTGGGCGAGCCGGTCGCGCGGCTGGACCTGTCGGTCGACAGCGACGCCGTGGACAACGGCGCGTGGTGGGATCCCGACCTGGCCGAACGGCTCGCCGCCCGACCCGGCGGCACGGTGGCCACGGAGTACGGCCGCCCGCGCCTCGCAGGCTCGCCGCCCCTGGCGATGACCTCGCCCGCGACCGTGCCGACCGGGGTCGACCTCTGGACCGACGCCGAGCTGCGCACCCCCTGGGCCGGGCAGGTGACCGAGGCGTCGGAAGGGCGCGTGGTGCTGGCCGCGGAGGGCTGGGTGCTGACGGTCGCGGGGTCACTCCGACCGTTCGTGCCCGTCGGCGCGACGGTGGCGCCCGGCATGCCCCTGGCCGGACCCCTCCCCGCCCGAGCCGCGGACGCGTCAGGTGCGCCCGGAGGTCCATCGCCCGCTCCGCCGCCCGCCCACCCGCTGCAGGCTCGGCCGCCGGACGAGCCGGAGGTGCCGGGAGGCTCGCCGCCCGGGCCGCCGCGCGCCGACGGACCCGACGCCGCCGCGCCGCCCGGTGCGGCCGCCGCGGAGGCGCGGGCCCGCGTGCACGTCAGCGTGCGGCGGGCGGGGACGCCGGAGCCGCCGCCCCTGGTGCGGCCCGAGTACGCGGCGGGATGGCTGGCCCTCACCGCCGACCCCGCGCCCCTGCTCGGCCTGCCGCCGACCCCGCCGGAGCCCCGCGACCTCCTCGCCCGCCGCGCCGCCGCCTTCGCCCCCGTCCAGGAGCACTACTATGCCGACCCGCCGCGGATCGAGCGCGGCTGGCGACACCACCTCGTCGGCACGGACGGCCGCGTCTACCTGGACATGGTCAACAACGTCGCGGTGCTCGGGCATGCGCACCCGCGCGTCGAAGCCGCGGCGGCCCGGCAGATGCGGCGGCTCAACACGAACTCGCGGTTCCACTACGCGGCGGTCGTCGAGCTCTCCGAGCGGCTCGCCGCGCTCCTGCCCGAGCCGCTGGACACCGTGTTCCTGGTCAACTCCGGCTCGGAGGCCGTCGACCTCGCCCTCCGGCTCGCCATGGCGGCGACCGGCCGCCGCGACGTCGTCGCCATCAGTGAGGCCTACCACGGCTGGACCTACCTCACCGACGCCGTGTCCACCTCGGTCGCCGACAACCCCAACGCCCTGACCACCCGCCCGGACTGGGTGCACACCGTCCCCGCACCCCACCGCACCCCCGGCCCGGCCACCGCCGGGGCGGGGCGTCGCCGCACCGCCTCAGATCCGCCGCCCACCACTCCCGGCCCCGCCCCCGCCCACCTCGCAGACACGGCCGACGCCTCGCAGACCCCCGGGGCCCTGCGAGGAGAAGGCGCGGTCTGCGAGGACGTCGGGACTCCTCCCGCAGGCCGGGAGCGTGCTGCTGCCGGCCAAGAGGTGGGCGGGGCCGTGGTCGCGGGGGCTGCCGCCGGGGCCCCTGCGCCTGGGGTTGGCAGGGTTGCTCCCGCGGCGGGGGCGGGCGGCGTGACTGCGCATGCGGGGGCCGAGGCGGCGGCCGCCGCCGTCGCCGTCATCGACGAGCTCGCCGCCCGAGGGCACCCGCCCGCCGCCTTCGTCGCCGAGGCGTTCTTCGGCAACGCGGGCGGCATCCCGCTCCCCGACGGCTACCTGGCCGCCGTGTACGCGGCGGTCCGTCGCCACGGCGGGCTGGCCGTCGCCGACGAGGTACAGGCAGGCTACGGCCGCCTGGGCCGCTGGTTCTGGGGGTTCGAGCAGCAGGGGGTGGTGCCCGACGTCGTCGCGGTCGCCAAGGCGATGGGCAACGGGCATCCGCTCGGCGCGGTCGTCACGTCCCGGGAGGTCGCGCAGCGCTACCGCGCGGGCGGCTACTTCTTCTCCTCGACGGGCGGCAGCCCCGTCTCGTGCGTCATCGGCACCACGGTCCTTGACGTACTCGCAGAGGAGGACCTCCAGGGCAACGCCGCCCGGGTCGGCGCGCACCTCAAGGCCCGGCTCACGGCCCTCGACCATCCGATCATCGCCGCCGTGCACGGCGAAGGCCTCTACCTCGGCGTCGGGCTGGCACGCGACGGCGAGCCCGCCACCGAGGACACGGCCCGCATCTGCGACCGCCTCCGCGAGCTCGGCGTGGTCATGCAGCCCACCGGCGACCACCTGAACGTTCTCAAGATCAAGCCGCCGCTGTGCCTGGACGCCGAGGGCGCCGACTTCTTCGTCGACGCCCTCGACCGCGTCCTCACCGAGGGCTGGTAGGCGGTCGTGCGCGGAAACGGTCGCTATAGCGACCGTTTCCGCGCACGACCGTCAGGCGTACTTGGACATCACGTGCTTCACCCGCGTGTAGTCCTCCAGCGAGTAGCCCGACAGGTCCTTGCCGTACCCGCTCTCCTTGAACCCGCCGTGCGGCATCTCGGCGACCAGCGGGATGTGGCAGTTCACCCACACACAGCCGAAGTCCAGCGCCCGCGACAGCCGGATCGCGCGCGAGTGGTCGGCCGTCCACACGCTCGACGCCAGCCCGTACGACGTGCCGTTGGCCGCCGCGATGGCCTCCGTCTCGGAGCCGAACGACTGCACGGTGATCACCGGCCCGAAGATCTCCGTCTGGACGATCTCGTCGTCGTGCGTCAGATCAGCGATCACGGTCGGCGGGTAGAACCAGCCAGGGCCGTCGGCGGGCGACCCGCCGCACAGCACCCGCGCCGACGACGGCACCCGCGACACCAGCCCCGACACCTTCGCCATCTGGTCGGCGTTGTTCAGCGGCGGGATGTAGAAGTCCTCCGAGCCGTCCTCCTCGTCGCGCGAGAACTTGACGCTCGCGGCCTCGGCGGCGAGCGCGTCGGCCAGCTCGACGGCGATCGACTCGTGCACGATCACCCGCGTGGCCGCCGTGCAGTCCTGGCCCGCGTTGAAGAAGCCTGCCGCGGCGATGTCGGCGGCAGCGCCCGCGATGTCCGCGTCCTCGAACACGACGACCGGCGCGTTGCCGCCCAGCTCCAGGTGCACCCGCTTCACCCGCGGGGCCGCGGCGGCCGCCACCGACTTCCCGGCCCGCGTGCTGCCGGTGATCGCCACCATGGCGGGGATGTCGTGGTCGACCATGGCCGCGCCCGTCGAGCGGTCGCCGCACACCACGTTCAGCACGCCGGGCGGCAGCACCTCGGCGGCCAGCTCGCCGAGCCGGACCGTGGACGCGGGCGTGGTGTCCGACGGCTTGAGCACCATCGTGTTGCCCGCCGCCAGCGCGGGCCCGATCTTCCAGACGGCCATCATCATCGGGTAGTTCCACGGCGCGACCGAGCCGATCACGCCCAGCGGCTCGCGGCGGATCGACGAGCTGTGCCCCTCCATGTACTCCGCGGTCGCCCGGCCCTCCAGGTGCCGGGCGGCGCCCGCGAAGAAGCGCAGCTGGTCGACCATCGGGCCGATCTCCTCAGAGAGCGTCAGCCCCACCGGCTTCCCGGTGTTCTGTGTCTCCAGCTCCACCAGCTCCGGGCCGTGCTCCTCGACCGCCGCCGCGAACGCGAGCAGCGCGTTCATCCGGTCGGACGGCGTCGTGTCACCCCAGCCGTTCCGGAAGGCGCGCTGCGCGCTCCGGTACGCCGCGTCGACATCGGCGGCGCCCGAGAGGGGCGACGTCGCGTAGACCTCGCCGGTCTTGGGGTCGTGGATGTCCAGCGTGCGCCCGTCGGACGCCTGCACCGGCTTGCCGTCGACGATGTTGTGGAACGTGCGCATGGATCCCCTATTTCGTTGTGGCCCCGGCGGAGCCGCCGGAGAGCCGGTTGGCGAGGTACACCGGTAGCACGGACACGACGACCAGGACCACCGCCGCCGCGTTGACGATCGGCGCCTGGTTCGGGCGGAAGAGGTTCTGGAAGATCCACAGGGGGAGCGTCTGGAGGCCGGGGCCCGCGGTGAAGGTCGTCACGATGATCTCGTCGAACGACAGCGCGAAGGCCAGCAGCGCGCCGCCGAAGAGCGCGCCGCGCAGGGCCGGGAGCGTGACGCGCCACCAGGTGGTCCACGGCGTGGCGCCGAGGTCGAGCGACGCCTCCTCCGCCGTGCTCGACATCCGCCGCAGCCGGGCCGAGGCGTTGTTGACCACGATGACGATGCAGAACGTGGCGTGCCCGCAGATCAGCGTGAAGAACGTCAGGCCGCCAAGGGCCTGGGTGAACAAGGTGTTCAGCGCGATCCCGGTGACGATGCCGGGCAGCGCGATCGGCAGCAGGACCAGCAGCGAGACGGCGTCGCGGCCGAAGAAGTCGTAGCGCACCAGCGCCATCGAGGCGAGCGTGCCCAGGACGACGGCGATGGCGGCGGCGCCCAGCGCGACCTCGACCGAGGTGAGGAGGGCCGTCCGCACGCCCTCGTTCGTCGCCGCGGCCTGCCACCACCGGAGTGTGTAGCCCGGCGGCGGCCAGGCGAACGTCACGCTCGTGGAGAACGAGTTGAGCAGCACGAGCGCGAGCGGCGCGTAGATGAACGTCAGCACGGCCGCCGCGGCGAGGCGCAGCAGCCAGCGGGCCGTCGTCGAGAGGATCACCGCGACCCGCCGGGGCAAGATCGCCGGATGCGGCGGATTCCGTGCACCAGCGCACGCCAAGCGCCAGAACTGGCGTTCACCGGGGGCGGGGCGGGGGCGCTCACAGCCGCTCCACAGCGCCCGTGCGCCGGATCGTCAGCAGGTAGGCCGCCATGACGATCAACGGCAGCAGCGCGACGGCCGCGGCGAACGGCAGGTCGGTGGAGAAGTTGGCGTAGACGATGTTGCCCAGCATCTGGTTGGTGCCGCCGACGAGCTGCACGGTGATGTAGTCCCCGAGCGACAGCGAGAACGTGAACACCGACCCCGCCGCGATCGCCGGGCCCAACAGCGGCACGACCACCGTCCGGAACGCCGCCCACGGCCGTGCGCCCAGGTCGGCGGCGGCGTCGATGTACGAGCCGCGCATGCCGTCGATGCCCGCGTAGATCGGAAGGATCATGTACGGCAGCCAGAGGTAGGTCAGCGTCAGCACCACCGCGACCCACCCGTACCCCGGCGACAGCCCGTGAAGCGGCCCCTCCGGCGAGAGCAGCACCCGCCAGGCGTACGCCTTCACCAGGTACGACGCCCACAGCGGCGTCACCACCAACGCGACGAGCACCGGCCGGGCGCGCGGGCCCGCCACCAGCGCCATGTAGGCGGCGAGCGGCACGGCCAGCACCACGCACAGCGCCGTCACCCCCACCGCGACGCCGACCGTGCGCACCGCCGTCAGGAGATAGGCCGAGTTGGTCAGCACCTCGACGACGTTGTCGGTGGTGAAGGTGTAGAGCACCCGGCCGGTGAAGCTGTCGGTCGCGAAGAACGCCGTGGCCAGCAGGAACGCCAGCGGCAGCAGGTAGAACAGGCCCAGCCAGACCAGCGCGGGCGTGAGCAGGCCGGTCAGCCGCAGGCCAGGGCGCCGGTGCAGCACGGCCTGCACTCGGCGGGCCGAAAGGACCGTCACGGGGCCTCCTCTCGGGCCTCCAAAGGGCGGCCGGGCGCGGAGCGGAGGGGGTGCTCCGGCGCCCGGCCGCTGCTCGGGGGGTCAGCCGCTGCGCAGCTGGCTCCAGGCCTTGACCCAGTCGTCGTAGGCGACGCACTTGGTGTCCGTGCGCCCGTCGAGGCAGTTCGCGGTCGGCGTCGTCCAGTAGTAGACGTCGTTCCAGTACGAGGTCTCCTGCGCGTGGAACTGCGTGCAGTGGTCCTTGTTCGCGGTGAGCGCGCACGACTTCTGGTTGGACGGCGCCTCGCCGAAGTACTCCGCGATCTGCGCGTTGACCTGCGGCGACACCACGTAGTTCAGCCACTGGTACGAGCAGTTGATGTTCGCGTCGTCCTTCTTGACCATCCACGTGTCCGACCAGCCGGTGGCGCCCTCCTCGGGCTTCACCGTGCCGACCTTGTCGCCGTCGGCGTTCGCCAGGTTGGCCGTCAGCTGCCAGCCCTGGCCCTGCGAGATCGTGCCGGACGCGAGGCCCTGGCCCTGCTTGACGTAGTCGCCCCAGTACTCGGCGACCAGCGGCTTCTGCTGGTTGAGCAGCGCGATCGCGGCGTCGAACTGCTTCTGGTCGAGCGCGTAGGGGTTCTTGATGCCGAGGTCGGGCTTGGTGGCCATGAGGTAGACGGCGGCGTCGGCGATGTAGATCGCGTCGTCGTACGGGCTGATCTTGCCCTTCGCCGGGGAGCTCGCCTCGAACATCCCCGACCACGACGTCGGCGGCGTCGGGTTCGCGGCCTTGCCGTAGAGCAGCAGGTTCGCGCCGCGGCCGTGCGGGATGCCGTAGGACGTCCCGTTGACCGAGTTCCAGGGCTGGTTCTTCAGGTCGGGGAAGATGTCGGCGTAGTTGGGCACGAGCGCGGTGTTGATCGGCTGGACGCGGTCGCCGTAGACCAGCCGCAGCGAGGCGTCGCCCGACGCGGAGACGACGTCGTACTCGCCGGTCGCGAAGAGCTGCACCGCCTCGGCCGAGGTGGCGAACGTCTTGACGCTGACCTTGCAGCCGGTCTGCTGCTCGAACGGGCCCACCCAGTTGATCTTGGGGTCGGTCGAGCCGTTCTCCGCGTACCCGGGCCAGGCCAGCACCGAGAGCTTGCCTTCGCCCTGGCCGACCGGGCCCGCGTAGGCCGTGCCGCCGGGGGGTGCCGCACCCGGCCCGCCCGGCGCCGCGCCTCCTCCGCCACCGCCACACGCGGCGAGCGCGAGGCCAAGGGCCCCGACCGCCGCCACCATCCGCATCCTCATCCGGTGGCCTCCTTCAGCTGGGTCTCGTGTTCGGGGTGCCACGTGAGCAGCACCCGTTCGCCGCGCGCGGGGACGGCGGTCGCCTCCGGCCCGTTGAGGAGCAGCACGGAGAGCGTGGCGCCGTGGTCGAGCGCGACGACACAGCGCGTGGTGGCTCCGGTGTAGACGAGCTCGTCGACCGTGCCCTCGACCCCGCGCCGTCCGTCGGGCACCGGCGCGCCCGCGGGCGCCACGCCGATCTTCTCGGGGCGCACGCTGACGCCGTCGACGATGTTGGAGGTGCCGACGAACCCCGCCACGAACGCCGACGCGGGCCGCTCGTACACCTCGCTCGGCGCGCCTGCCTGCTCCACGCGGCCGTCGTTGAACACGACGACCCGGTCGGCGAGCGTCAGCGCCTCGTCCTGGTCGTGGGTGACGAGCACGAACGTGATCCCCGAGCCGCGCTGCAGCTGGGCGAGCTCGATCTGCATCTGCTCGCGCAGCTTGAGGTCCAGCGCTCCGAGGGGCTCGTCGAGCAGGAGCACGGCCGGGCGGTCGACGAGCGCGCGGGCGAGCGCCACCCGCTGCCGCTGCCCGCCGGAGAGCGCGGTCGGCACGCGGTCGGCCATCGCCTCGAGCCGCACGGTAGCCAGCGCCTCCCGCGCGCGCTCGCGGCGCTCCGCCCTGCCGACGCCCGCGATGCGCAGCGGGTACTCGACGTTGCCCGCGACCGTCAGATGCGGGAAGAGGGCGTAGTCCTGGAAGACCGTGTGCACGTCGCGGTCGAACGGGGGCGCGGCCGTGACGTCGCGCCCGCGCAGCGCCACCGTGCCCGCCGTGGGCTGCTCGAAGCCCGCGATCAGGCGCAGCACGGTGGTCTTGCCCGAGCCCGACGGGCCCAGCAGCGTGACGAACTCGCCCTCGGCGACGTCGAGGTCGAGGCTGTGCACAGCGACCACCCCGCCTGCGAACTCCTTGCGCACGCCGCGCAGCGCGATGGCAGGCGTCGGGGCGGCGGGCCGGGCGTCGGTGACGGGCGCGGCCGCGGTGCGCGCTCGGGCAGGGGCCACGGCCGGAAAACATATGGCTCCATAGGTTTGACGTCAACGGTTGTGGCAAGGTGTGACCCGTGCGTGACAGCGGCGGTCGGGCGGCGGTCTTCGCCCCGCTCGACGTCGGCCGCCGCGCCGACGCCGTCGTCCGGCGGCTGTCGGAGGGCATCCGGCTCGGCCTGCTGCGGCCGGGCGAGCAGCTGCCGAGCGAGACCGAGCTGGCGGAGTCGTTCGGGGTCGCGCCGGTCACGGTCCGGGAGGCGCTCACGGCGCTGCGGGAGCAGCAGCTGGTCGTCACACGGCGGGGCCGCACGGGCGGCAGCTTCGTCCGCGACGTCCCCGCCGAGCCCGCCGACCTCCTGCGTGCGCGCCTGCGCGAGGTCGCCCCCTCCCAGCTGCGCGACCTGGCCGACCACTACGTCGCCGTCTTCGGCCACAGCGCGCAGCTCGCCGCCGAGCGGGCCGGTGGCGAGGACATCCGGCTGCTCACCGAGGACGTCGCGGAGCTGCGCCGCGCCCTGGAAATCGTCGCCGAGGTCGACGCCGACGTGGACGCGGGCCGTCGGGCGGAGTGGCGGTTCCACGTCGACGTCGCGGCGGCGGCGCAGTCGCCCCGGCTCACCCGCACGGTGATGGGCCTGCAGAGCGAGGTCGGACCGCTGCTGTGGCTGGCGGCGACGACGGACACGGCCGGGGCCGAGGTGCTGGCGCGGGTGCAGGGCATCCTCGACGCGGTGCGCGCCGGTGACGCGCAGCGCGCGCGTTCGGCGGCGACGGCGCACGTGTACGCCGCGCTGGCCAGGGCGAGCGTGGTGCAGCTGACCCTGCTGGCGGAGGACGAGGACGCGCAGTGGTGAGTCCCGCGGTGCACCCGCCCGGCCCGGTGATCCACGTTCGCGTGCCGTCCACGCCATATCTGGCGGCCATGTCACCCAGGCGTGGATCTTGGTCGGACGGGGGCGCGCGGTGGGAGCGGGAGGGCGAAGCGTGAGTGGCTCCGGGGTCGTGTCGGCGGACGCGGTGGCGGCGCTCGCCGAGCGGGTGACGCGGCTGTGCGAGAGCACGTTCGCCGCCGTCGAGGGGCTGCGCGGGGTGGCCGCGCAGCTGTTTCCCGCCGACGGGCCGCGGGACGTCGCGCCGATCGCGGACGTCGTGCGGCCGGTGCTGGAGACGCCGGGCACCCCGCTGGTGGGGGCGGGCCTGATCGCGGCGCCCGGGGTGGTGCCGGGCGTCGGGCACTGGATGGAGTGGTGGCACCGGGGCCCCGGAGGGGACGGCGCGGTGCGGCGGCTCGAGCCGGTGCTCGACCCGTGCGCCGACGACTTCTACGACTACACCCAGCTGCCCTGGTTCGCGATTCCGCGCGCCACCGGCGCCCGGCACGTCACCGGCCCCTACGTGGATGCGCTGTGCACCACCGAGTACACGCTGACGTTCACCATGCCGCTGTTCTCCACGCACCGGGAGTTCCTCGGCGTGGTGGGGGCGGACATCGTCGTCGAGTGGCTGGAGCGGCGGCTGCTGCCGCTGCTGCACCGGACGGGGCGGACGGCCGCGCTGGTCAACGGCGAGAACCGGGTGGTGGCGGCCAACCGCCCCGACCTGGTGACGGGCGCGGTCACCGAGGCGGCCGCGCAGCGCCACCCGCTCCCCGACCTCCCCCTCTCGGTGCTCGTCTTCCCCGACCCCTGACCGGCGCTCGGGCGGGGCGACGCGGCGGCCCGCCCGGCCGCGGTCGTTGCGCCGACCCGCCGCCGCAACCGGCTGTCGCCCTTCCGCAGGCCAGCCGACGGCCGCCCTCCCGTCGGCCAGCCGACGGCCGCCGTCCCGTCGGCCGACGGGAGGCGGGAGGGCGGCCGACGGGAGGGCGCCCTCCCGTCGGCCGCCCGCTGCCTTCCTGTCAGGCTGTCCCGTCGCCCAGCCGCCCGCTGTCCTCCCGTCGGGCCGTCCGTCGCCCAGCCGCCCGCTGTCCTCCCGTCGGGCCGTCCGTCGCCCTCCCGCCGGCCGCGTCCGCCGCAGTGGGCCGCTGCCGATCCTCCGCCGCGCCACCCGCCGGATCGGCCGCCCTGCCCCTCCGCCGCGGCCGGTCGTGGGGGCTGTGCGCGGGCCCGAGCGTTCGGGGTGGGCGTGGCTTCGCAGGGCGGGCCTGCACTTCGCAGGGTCCGCGGGGTCTGCGAGGTGTGCGGCGGGTCTGCGAGGTGGGGTCGTCGGCTGCCGTCCGGTCGGTGTAGCCGCCCTCCCGTCGGGCCGCCTGTCGCCTTCCCCGCGGCCGCCCGTCGGCCGGTCGTGCGGGCTGTGCGCGGGCCCGAGCGTTCGGGGTGGGCGTGGCTTCGCAGGGCGGGCCTGCACTTCGCAGGGTCCGCGGGGCCTGCGAGGTGTGCGGCGGGCCTGCGAAGGGCGGGTGGCGGGGCCCGTGGCCGCGAGGACGCCGCGGCGGGTCGGGGCCGCGCCACGTTGCGGCGGGTCGGGGGCCGCGCCACGTTGTCCAGCGGTCAGGGCGCGGGCGGGGCGTCGAGCTCGGTGAAGATCGTGAGCAGCAGGTCGGCGGGGGCGGCGAGGCAGGCGTTCAGGGAGCGCCAGGGGGTCTCGGTGGGCGGGGCGAGCTCGGTCGCGCCCGCCGCGACCAGGCGTGCGGTCGTCGCGGCGGCGGCGTCCACCTCGAACGCCAGCCGCAGCTGGCGCGCGCCCGCCATCAGTCCTTCCGCAGTGCCAGCGCCAGCGCGGGGCAGGACTGCACGGCCTGCCGCGCGGCCTTGGCCAGCTCCGGCGGCAGCTCGTCGCTGTGCAGGATGGGGTAGCCCCACTCGTCGAGGGAGATCACCTCGGGCAGCAGCTCGGCGCACACGCCGTGGGCGTGGCAGGTGATGGGGTCGACCCTCAGCCTCATCGGCGCTCCAGCGGCGTCCAGGCGCCGAGGCCGGACGCGCGGCAGGGCACGCCCCGCGCGTGCGCGGTGACGTCGTCGGCGAACGTGTGCAGACCGCTCGCCGCCAGCCGGACGGCGCCGTCGGGGTGCGAGCACGCCCCGCGGCCGGGGATGACGCCCAGCCGCCGCCGCAGCCGGGGCAGCAGGTCCCGGTCGTACGCGCCCATGGCCAGGGTGGCCATGTCGTCCGCGATCGCGGGCAGGCCGAACAGGCACGGCCCGCACTGACCGGCGCCCGCGTCGGCGAGGTAACGCAGCACGCTGGCCGTCTCGGCGATCCCGCAGGCCCGCGCGGGCAGCGCGACCAGCGCCGCCACCCCGAGCTCGATGCCCACGTCGGCGCAGGTCTCGTGGGCCAGCGGCAGCTCGGCAGCGTCGGCGATGGGCAGCCAGCTCCCGCCGAGCCCGCCGATGAGCAGCGCCTGCAGCGGCTCGGTCTCGCCGCCCGCGAGCTCGAGCACGTCGCTGGCGGGCAGGCCGACCTCGATCTCGTGGACGCCGGGTCGGTTCACCGCGCCGCTGACCGTCGCCAGCATCGTCCCCGGCGAGCCCGCGGTGCCCGCCGCGCGGTACCAGTCGTCGCCGAAGCGGGCGATGAGGGCGAGGTGCGCGAGGGTCTCCACGTTGGACACCAGCGTCGGACGGCCGCGCACGCCCTTCGCCGACGTCCGCACGCCGGTCGGGCGGGGGTCGCCGGTGTTGAGCGTGTTGATCAGCGCGGTGCTCTCGCTCGCGACGAACCCCGCGGGCATCTCGGCCAGCTCGACCGGCACCGGGTCGCCGACCCGCTCGGAAAGCGCCGCCGCGAGCACAGCGGTGAGCGGGCTGCCCGTGTGCAGGGCGAGCACCGCCTCCCGCGCGCCGAGGGCGTGCGCGGCGAGCGCGATCCCGTCGAGCACGAGGTGCGGGGCGCGGCGCAGGAGGGCGCGGTCCTTGGCGCTGGACGGGTCGCCCTCGCACCCGTTGGCGACGACCACCGCGCCCCGCTTGGCCTCGGCCACCGCCAGCATCTTCTCGGCCAGCGGGTACCCGGCACCGCCGCGGCCGCGCAGCCGCGCCCGCGCCACCTTCTCGACGAGCAGGCGCCGCCCGGCGCCGCTGGGGAAGTCGGCGAGCGGGAGCGGGCCGAAGCGGTTGAGGTGCATGTCGAGGTCGGCGGTCACCCGCGGGTCGGGCGCCGCCGCGAACAGCCGCGCCGACTCGACGGCGGCGGACCCGACGAGCGGGAGTGGACCACTCACCAGTGCGGTCACCGCGCGTCGACCATCGCGGCGCGGCGCGCCTTCGTGTCGGGGTGGCGCACGAGGAGCCGCCGGGTGACCGAAGCGGCCACGGCGGCGGCGCAGGCGCCGTTCAGCGCGATCACCCAGGTCAGCCTGCTGTCCGAGCCGCCGATGCCCAGCCCGTGGACCATCGCCAACGGCCACAGCGCGTACGACGCGAGGTGCACGCTGCGCCACACGCGATGCGACAGCCGCGCGCGCAGCAGGCTCGTGATGAGCACCGCGAGGAGCAGGTCGAACGCGATCGCGCCCAGGCCGAGCCAGAACGGGTGGTAGCCCGACCCGAACGGCACGACGGCGTCGATCCACTTCAGGTCCACGTACCCGTCGGAGACGGCCGACGCGATGTGCACGGCCAGGAACACGACGGCGAGCAGCGACAGGTTGCGGTGCAGCGCGTGCAGCGTGAACCGCAGCCAGCCGCCCGCGCTCGCCCGGGTGGCGTGCGCGCAGCCGAGCACGACGGTGGCGGTGAGCAGCAGCAGCGAGACGAGCCCGCAGGCCCGGCTGACGAACCACAGCAGCTCTTCCATCAGACGGCACTCCTCTCGGGGCGGTCGGGCCAGCCCGGGGTGGTGGTGACGGCGCCATCGACGTCGACGAGACGGGCGGGTAGGCGGTGCGCGGCGAGCCAACCCGGCGCGATGGTGCCGAGCACGACCGCGGCGGTGCTGGCCGTGTTGGCGTCGACGCAGGTGGCGGCGGCGACGGACACCGTGCGCCACCGGCTGTCGGGGATGTCGCCGGTGCGCGGGTCGACGATGTGGTGCACGGTGCGGCCCGCCCGCCGCCACGCCCGCCGCGTGGTGCTGGAGGTCGCGAGGCCGCCCGCGGTGATGCTGATGACGAGCTCGGGGTCGACGAGGGCGCGCTCGTGGTCGTCGCCGACCGCGATGCGCCACCCGTCCTCCGGCGCGGGGCCCGCGACGCGGACGTCGCCGCCGAGGCTCACCAGCACGCCCGCGCCGGTCGCCGCCGCGGCGCGGGTCGCGATCCGGTCGGCCGAGAGCGCTTTCGCGGTGGCGCCCAGGTCGAGCACGACGCCGCGGGGGACCACGACCTCGCGCCCGTCCCAGCCGATGCGCCACCATCCCGGCGCGGCCTCGGCGCGGGGGAGCGGGTCGCGCCGGTCCGGGTCGATGGCCGCGAAGTCGCGGTCGTAGCCGAGCGCCTGGACGGCGGCGCCGACGGTCGGGTCCACGATGCCGTCGGTCTGCTCGGCCGCCCGCAGCGCGACGTTGATCGCCTCCGCGAGCAACGGGCTCACCGCGGCGGCCGTGCCGGCAGGCAGGCGGGAGATCTCGGAGTCCGGCCGGAAACGGCTGCATGCGGTGTCGATGGCCGCCAGCTCGGCACGCAGCACGTGCTCGGCCGCCGCGAGCGC
Organism: uncultured Actinomycetota bacterium; assembly: GCA_963750095.1. Lineage (GTDB taxonomy): Bacteria > Actinomycetota > Actinomycetes > Mycobacteriales > Pseudonocardiaceae > Pseudonocardia. The sequence goes on from CAVVPJ010000008.1 coordinate 99,890, forward strand.
GTCCGGCTCGGCGACGGCGAGCAGGGCCGTCGTCCCCAATGCGGAGACGACGATCCGCGCGGGGCCTGCCGTGCGCGTCATGACCCTCCGGAGGACGCGGCAGGCTCGCCTTGCGCGCTCTGGGGCGCGGCGGGCGGCGGCTGGGGGGCCGCGGAACGTGGGGCGGTGTGCGGGGCGGTGGTGGGCGCGGCCACGGTGTGTTTGGTGCCGCCGGTGCTGTGCGTGGGCGCCTTCGCGGGGGCCGCCGCCTGCGCGGGGGCCTTGGCCGGGACGGCGAGCGCGGCGGCGACCTGGGGGGCGGGCGCGGCCTCGGGCGCGGAGGCGTCCGCGAACGCCTGGGCGAACAGGGACCCGAAGAAGACGGCGAGCGCGGTGCCGCCGACCGCGCTGACGGTCGTGGCCCCGACGATGCGGCGGTGTCCTGCCGCGCGGGGGTCGACGGCGCGTCGCCTGGCTCGGTGACTGCTCATGGCCGGGACGCTAACCGCTTGCCCCCACCCCACCCGGCAGCCTGAGAGGGCAGGTTGCCAGCGGTCCTCCCTGCGGCGGCGACACGTCGACGAGCGGGGCGGAACCCGCTGAATGCCAGGTATCACTGCTCCGAACGGCGGCGCGGAGTTTTCAGGTTCGGGCACCGTGCGTCGAGCGGTCGTTATTCGGGGCCGAGGACGCCGAAGCCGGTGTAGGGCACGAGCGCCGCGGGCAGCTGAACCTTGCCGTCGGGCTGCTGGCCTTGCTCCAGAACGGCGACAAGGGTGCGGCCGATCGGCAGACCGGAGGTGTTGAGCGTGGCGGCGAATCCGCGCGTGCCGTCCTTGGCCTTCGTGCGGATCGCCGCGCGCCGGGCCTGGAACGTGCCCATGTCCGACGCCGACGCGATCTCCCGGTACGCCTGCTGGCCCGGCAGCCACACCTCGATGTCGAACGTGATCTGGGCCGAGAAGCCCGTGTCGCCCGCCGCGAGCTTGACCACGCGGTAGTGCAGGCCGAGCCCGCGCAGCACCGACTCGGCATGCCCGACCAGCACCTCCAGCTCCTCGCGCGAGCGCCGCGCGTCGGCGAAGCGCACGAGCTCCACCTTCGAGAACTCGTGCATCCGGATCAGCCCGCGCGTGTCCTTGCCGTAGCGAGCCTGCCTCCGAGCGGAAGCACGGTGTGTGGGCGGTGTAGGCGAGCGGCAGGTCCTCCAGCGCCAGGGTCTCCTGGGCGTGCAGGTTCGTGAGCGGCACCTCGGCGGTCGGGATGAGGAAGAGCTCGCGCTCGCCGACGGCCGTCGCGGAACAGGTCGTCCTGCGAACTTCGGCAGCTGGCCCGTGCCCGTCATCGTCGGCGCGGTTGACCAGCGTGGGCACCGAGTACTCGGTGTAGCCGTTGGCGCTCGGCGACGTCGAGGAAGTAGCGCGCGAGCGCGCGCTCCAGCTTGCGCGCCCTTCCCACGCAGCACGGCGAAGCGCGGACCCGAGAGCTTCGTGGCGCGGGGGAGGTCGAGGATGCCGAGGCGCTCGCCGAGGTCGACGTGGTCGCAGCGGCTCGGCGATGTCCGGCTTGTCGCCCCAGACGCGCATCACCTCGGCGTCGGCGTCGCTGGTGCCGTCGGGCAGCTCGTCGAGGGGGAGGTTGGGGATGCCGAGCAGGAGGTCCTGGTAGGTCGGCGTCGAGCGCGCTTCTGCTCGTCGTCGGCCGCCGCGACCACGGTCTTCAGCTCGCGGGCGCGCTCCACCAGCGCGGGCCGCTCCTCGGCGCCCGCGCCCTTCACCGACTGCGCCACCCGCTTGGACTCCGCGCGCGCCTCGTCGCCACGCTGGATCGCCGCGTTGCGCCCGGACAGCAGCTTGTCCAACGCGGACAGGTCCAGCGCGTAGCCCTTGCGGGCGAGCTTGCGTACGGCGTCGGTGGCGGGGTCGAGCAGGACGCGGGGGTCGTGCATCACCCCAGCGTATCGGCGCGCGTCCACGCGTTTCGCGTGCGGTCGCCGGTCTTGCAGCAGGGTGACATTCCTCCGACTGAGTCGCAGCAATGCCACCTTCCTGCAAGCCGGGAGCGACCGCCTACCCCATGCGGTGGTGGCGGCCGGGTGGAGATCGTCGCAAGATGTGCGACGGATAACCCGAGAGAGGCCATGCCAGTGTCGACTGCCGTCCCCACCGTCCCGTCCTACGCGTCCGGCATCTCCGACGTCCCGCTGCTCGGAGACACCATCGGCGACAACTTCGACCGAATGGCCGCCGCCCAGCCCGACCACGAGGCGATGGTCGACGTGCCGTCCGGGCGGCGGTGGACGTACGCGCAGATGCGCGAGGACGTCGACACGGTCGCGCTCGGGCTGCTCGCCGCCGGGCTGCGGCAAGGGCGACCGCGTCGGGATCTGGGCGCCCAACATGCCCGAGTGGACGCTCGTGCAGTACGCCACGGCGAAGCTCGGCGTCATCCTCGTCAACATCAACCCGGCGTACCGGACCCACGAGCTGGAGTTCGTGCTCAACCAGGCCGGGATCGCCATGCTGGTCGCCGCGACCGAGCTTCAAGAGCGTCCGACTACGCGGCGATGATCGAGCGAGGTGCGGCCGAGCTGCCCGGGCCTGCGCCAGGTGGTGCTGCTCGGCACGGCGGACTGGGACGCGCTGGTGAGGCGCCGGCAAGGCAGGGCGACCGGGCCGAGCTCGCCCGCCTGCAGGCCGAGCTCTCGCCCGACGACCCGATCAACATCCAGTACACGTCGGGCACGACCGGCTTCCCGAAGGGCGCGACGCTCTCTCACCACAACATCCTCAACAACGGCTACTTCGTCGGCCGCCTGTGCGGCTACACGCCCGACGACCGCGTCTGCATCCCGGTGCCCTTCTACCACTGCTTCGGCATGGTGATGGGCAACCTCGGCTCCACCACCAACGGCGCGACGATGGTCATCCCCGGGCCCGGGCTTCGACCCCGAGGCCACGCTGACGGCCGTCCAGCAGGAGCGGTGCACGTCGCTGTACGGCGTGCCGACGATGTTCATCGCCGAGCTCAACCACCCCGACTTCGAGTCCTACGACCTCGTCTCGCTGCGCACCGGGATCATGGCGGGCTCGCCGTGCCCGGTGGAGGTGATGAAGCAGGTGGTCGAGCGGATGGGCATGACCGAGGTGACGATCTGCTACGGCATGACCGAGACCTCGCCCCGTCTCCACCCAGACCCGCGCGGACGACACGCTCGACCGGCGCGTGTCGACCGTCGGCCGGGTGCACGCCGCACGTCGAGGTCAAGGTCGTCGACCCGGAGACCGGCCTCACGCTGCCCCGCGGCGAGCCCGGCGAGCTGTGCACCCGCGGCTACTCGGTGATGCTCGGCTACTGGGACGAGCCGGAGAAGACCGCCGAGTCCATCGACAGCCGCCCGGTGGATGCACACCGGCGACATCGGGCGTGATGGACGACGACGGCTACGTCAACATCACCGGCCGGATCAAGGACATGGTGATCCGCGGCGGGGAGAACGTCTACCCGCGGGAGATCGAGGAGTTCCTCTACACGCACCCCGACATCCTCGACGCGCAGGTGATCGGCGTGCCGGACGTGCGGTTCGGCGAGGAGCTGTGCGCGTGGGTCAAGCTGCGCGCCGGGGCGCCCGAGATAACGGCCGAGGCGGTGCGCGAGTTCGCCTCCGGCAGGCTCGCGCACTACAAGATCCCGCGGTACGTGGTCGTCGTCGAGGACTTCCCGATGACGATCACCGGCAAGGTCCGCAAGGTCGAGATGCGCGAGAAGAGTGTGTCCCTGCTCCAGCTGGAGGACGCCGCGGCGATCCGAAACGCGTAACCCGCTCGGGGTGTCGCCATCTGGCTGCGGTCCGGCGTGTCGCGCAGTACAGTGGCGACCCTGCGCGTCCCGGGTGTCGCCCGTGGGCGCGTTCGTCATGACAGGGACAGGTGAGTTGGTTGCCGACCGGCAGGGTCAAGTGGTTCGACGCGGACAAGGGATTCGGGTTCCTCGCGCAGGATGGCGGTGAGGACGTCTACGTCCGCCGCAATGCGTTGCCCGCTGGCGTCGATACGCTGAAGCCCGGCCAGCGCGTCGAGTTCGGGATGGCGGAGGGCAGGCGGGGGCCGCAGGCGCTGCAGGTGCGGCTGATCGAGGCCCTGCCGTCGGCGGTCGAGGCCGCCCGGCGTCCGGCCGAGGACCTGCACAGCCTGATCGAGGACATGATCAAGCTGCTGGAGACGCGCGTGCAGCCCGACCTGCGCCGCGGCCGCTACCCCGACCGGCGCACGTCCAAGCTCGCCGCCGACGTCGTGCGGGCGGTGGCGCGCGACCTCGACGGCTGACCCCGGCACGTGAGTCCCGCGTTCGGGCACGGTGAGTCGCGCGTTCGGGCACGGTGAGTCCCGCGTTTGGGCACGGTGAGTCCCGCGTTTGGGCACGGTGTGGCGGCCGGTTCGGCGCGGCCCGTCGCCATGATCACCGGCTGGGGCTGAAAACTGACCACTTCTGGCCGGATCTGCGCCGAGTCGACGATCAGTGCCGGGTGCCGGGTGCCGGATGCGCGCGGCGGCTGGCCTGGTCGGGCTAACGGGCCGCGTTGAGCACCCAACTCGCGCGGATCGGGAACTCGACCTCGCCCGTTGCGGCATTGGCCTGCGGCGGCGGGCCGTACTGCTGCACCTGCGCGGTGACCAGCGCGTCCGTCGGAGCGGGAAGCTCGAGGGTGTAGTCGGGGTGTTGGTCGGGCGCCAGCACGGGGCTGCGGCCGTCGGTCTGGCTGCCGTTCGTGCTGCGGTAGGTGAACACCACCTGCCATGGGGCTGAGGAGATCGCGGTCGGCACCGTCACCTTCAGCGCTGTGCCCGCTGGCACCGCGAGCCGCACGGGGGCGTTCGCGTCACTCTGACAGTTCTGCAGCTGCAGGTCGCAGTACTGGGTGGGCTTGGCGACCACACTCGCCGCGCCCGCCGCGAAGGTCACCTCAGGCGGCGCGGGGCTGCCGCCGCACGCGGCGAGCGTCAGCACCGCGGGGAGGACGAGGAGGCGGCGCACCGCGGCAGCCTATCCGCGGCCGGACCACCCGCGACGGTCGCGGCCTGACGCAGGCCGCGCCGGAAACCTCCGCCCGACGTGATCGCGCCGAGCTCCGTCGCCAACATCGGCCGCTCGGGGCGATCATGACTGGGCGGACGGCACCGTCGGCGCCGCCGGTGGCGTTTTGACGGCGAGGAACGGGGCGATGCTGCGGCCGTAGTGCAGCAGGGTGGCCTGCACGCCGACCAGCGCGACCACGCCCGCGACCACGGTGAACCCGATCCAGAACGTGTCGTGCGGCAGCAGGACCCCCATCGCTCCGCCGAACACCCAGGCGAGCTGCAGCACGGTCTCCGAGCGCCCGAACGCCGATGCGCGCGACTCCTCCGGCAGGTCGCGCTGGATCACCGCATCCAGGCTGACCTTGGCCAGCGCGCTCACGGCGGCGCCCACCAGACCGACCGCCGCCGCCGTCGCGATGCCCGGCAGCGCGGCGGCCAGCACGGCGACGGCCACCGCCCCGCCCACACACCACAGCACGACCACGCTCCTCAGCGCGCGCGGCCGGGAGCCCGCCGCGTTGCCCGCGAACGACCCGATGCCCGCCGCCGCCCCGACGATGCCGATGAGCAGGACCTGGTGGGTGGGCTCGGCGTCGGTCTGTTTGACGACGAACGCGACGAAGAGCGTCAGGAACCCGGTGAGCACGCGGATCGCGGCGTTGCCCCAGAGTGCGACCGCGACCCCCTGTCCCATCGGCGTGCGCCGTCCTCTGCGGGTGGAGCGCAGGGCGGCGGGCACCTCGCCGGAGGTCGCCTCGACCGACCGCGGCAGCCGCACACAGAGGGCGGTGCCGACGACCGCGAGCAGCGCGGTGAAGACCAGCGCTCCCTCCGAACCCCAGAGCCAGGCGACGCCGGCGGTGAACGCGCCGAAGACCCCCCCGGCGGCCAGGCCGAACGTGGTGAGGCGGGAGTTCGTCGTGACGAGCGTGATCGCCTCGGGCAGCACCCGCGGCGTGACCGCGGCCTTGAGCACCACGAACGACTTCGACAGCACCAGCGTGCCCAATGCGGCCGGATAGAGCAGCCAGGTGTGGTACTGGAAGGCCATCACGACGGCGAGCGCGGCCCGTCCGGCGAAAGTGACCGCCAGCGCCGCGCGCCTGCCGCGGTGGATGCGGTCGAGCAACGGCCCGATCACCGGAGCGACGACGGCGAACGGGGCCGCGGTGATCGCCAGATACAGCGCCACGTTGGTGACGCTCTCGGCCTTCGCCGCCGCGAAGAACAACGTGTTCGCCAGTGCGACGGCGACGGCGGAGTCCACCGCGTAGGTCATCATCGTGGCGTAGGTGAGGGCGGTGAGACCGGAGCGGTCGGCCCCGTCCGCCGTCGCGGCGCGATGGAACGCGCGTGCGGAGCCCTCGGCGAACTGCCTGCTCCGCATGGCCGCCACCCGGGTCACGGTGATCTTGCGCGGGAGCTTGACCCCCGCAGTGGCACCCGCGCCCGCCACGGCCGGGCCGTGCCCCGTCGCGCCTGCACCGGACCGGTCGGCCGGGTGGGGAGAGGCCGTCGGGCCTGCGGCGGAAGAGCCGGGCTGCCCCGTCGACGTGGCGCTGTGCGGGCCCGGGTGGGCGTCAGCCGTCCACGGCCGCCGCGGTCCGGCGTGCGGTGTGGTCCCGTGGGGGTCGGGGCTGCCCGGGTGCGCGTCCGCGATCCACGGTGGCGCGGAACGGGGGTGCGGGACGTGGTTCCGTGGCGGCGAACTCAGGTGGGACTCCGGCCACGCGGGTGCGGGAGTCCACGACGGCGGGACCGCCGAACCGGGAGCGCGACGGTAGGCGACAGGGTCGTAGTCCGGGTCGTCGTGCCAGGGGTAGCGGCGACGGGGTGCGTAGGGATCGGCGGGCGGGAAACCTGGCGCGGGCGTCGTCCGCCCGTCCCCGGCGCTGCTCGGCGCGTCCTCGGGAGGGTCGGGGGGTGTGCCGCCCGTCCACGACCGCCCCGGCTTGGGTCGGGACGATCGGGGGCGCCACACCCGTCCATTCTGACCCATCACCCGCCGTCGCGACGATGTTCTGAAGACCCCCAGTCGAGCGACCCGAAGGGGTGACGACGCGAGTGCGTCGTTTCCGGTGATCGAGCCCGCGAACGACGTCGTCGCGGCGATCACAGGTCGGTCGACGGCACCACCAGCCGCACGCGCAGCAGCACCGGCCAGTACTTGCCGGTGATCAGGTACTCGTCGCCGCCCAGCCAGGTGATCCCGTTGAGCACGTCCGTCCCCTCCTGCTGGGCGGGGTCGAGCAGGCCGGAGGCGTCGACGGTCGCCGTCACCTTCCCGGTCACGGGGTTGATCCGGACGATTCGTGTGGTCGGCCAGACGTTCGCCCACACCTGCCCTGCCGCGCACTCCAGCTCGTTGAGCTGTGGCACGGGGGTGCCGCCCGAGGTCACGGTGACCGCGCCCGTCTGGGCGAAGGTGGTGGGGTTGCGGAAGCGGAGGGTGGCCGTGCCGTCGCTCTGGATGAGGCGCTTGCCGTCGTAGCAGAGCCCCCAGCCCTCGCCGGTGAGCGCGACCTGCCGCTTGACGGTCAGCGTCGCCTTGTCCCACAGCAGCGCGACCCCGTCCTGGTAGGTGAGCTGCCAGATCCGGTCGCCGACGACGGCGATGCCCTCCCCCCACAGCTTGCCCGGCAGCGGCTCGGAACGGCGGACCGCGCCCGTGGTCAGGTCCAGCTCACGGATCTTCGACTCGCCCGCGAGCCCGGTGCTCTCCCAGAGCGTGGTGCCGTCGCGTTGGAGGCCCTCGGTGAACGAGGTGGTGTCGTGGGGAAGCTGGAGGAGCACCTCGGGGCGGACGTTCGGCACCGTCGGCGCGGGCGCGCCGCACCCCGCTACGGCCACCATCAGCGCGACGGTCCAAGCGCCCGCGCAGCGCGCCAGGAGCCGGGTGGCAGAATCCGAGCGGTGAGCCTGCTGACGAGCGCCGTTGACCAAGCGCGTGCCGCGGCGGTCGCCGAGGCTTCCGCCGATCTCCCGGACGGTGCCTCGGCCGTCGGCGCGCACCTGGAGAGCGTCGCAGAGGACGCGTCGTCCGTCACCCACTACTTCGCGGCCGAGCAGGGCGGGTACCGAGGCTGGCGGTGGGCGGTGACGCTCGCCGTCGCGTCGGACGACGAGCCGGTCACCGTCAGCGAGGTCGTGCTGCTCCCGGGCGCGGATGCGCTGGTCGCGCCGGTCTGGGTGCCGTGGGAGGAACGGGTCCGCCCTGGCGACCTCGGCGTCGGCGACCTCCTGCCCACCTCCGACGACGACCCCCGGCTCGTCCCGGGCTACCTGGCGTCGGACGACCCCGCGGTCGAGGAGGTCGCGCGGGAGATCGGGCTGGGACGCGAGCGGGTGCTGTCCCGGCTGGGCCGCGAGCAGGCGGCCGAGCGGTGGCAGGACGGCCCGCACGGCCCCGGCTCCGACATGGCCCGCGCCGCCCTCGGCACCTGCGGCACCTGCGGCTTCCTCCTGCCGCTCGCCGGTTCGCTGCGTGCGGCGTTCGGGGTGTGCGGCAACGCGTATGCCCCCGCCGACGGCGCGGTCGTCGCGATCGGCTTCGGCTGCGGCGCGCACTCCGACGTGCGGGCCGAGGCGACGAGCCCGGTGGCGGTCGCGGAGCTGGTCTATGACGACGGCGTCGACCTGGAGCCGGTCGAGTAGCCCGCGTGGACGACCCTTTCGGCACGGCGGCACTGCGCGCAGCCGTCCTCGACGCCTGGGCGGCCTCGCCCACCCGGTTCCGCGAGGACGCCAACGCGGAGGAGGACCTGCGTCTCGGTGGCTACGCCGACACGTGGTTCGTCGAGCTGGCCCAGAACGCGGCCGACGCGGCGGGCGCCGGTGGACGGCTGCGGATCCGGATCGCCTCGCCGTCGGCGGAGATGGAAGGGGACGGCGGCCGCACGACCGGGCCGGAGCTGCGGGTCGCCAACACCGGCGCGCCGCTGACCAGGGCGGGCGTCGCGGCGTTGGCCTCGCTGCGTGCGTCGGCCAAACGGGACGACGAGGGATCGGTCGGCCGGTTCGGGGTCGGCTTCGCGGCGGTGCTGGCCCTGTCCGACGCCCCGCGGGTGGTCAGCGTGTCCGGCGCGGTCGCGTTCTCCGCGGCGCGCGCGGCGACCGAGGTGGCCGTCCTGCCCGGCCCGGCCGCCGAGCTGGACCGCCGCGACGCGCCGCCGGTGCTGCGGCTGGTGTGGCCGTCGAACGAGCGGCCGCCGGACGGGTACACGACCGAGGTCCGGCTGCCGCTGCGGCCCGGCCTGGACGCGTCCGTACTGCTCGCCCACGCCCGCGCCGCCGCGCCCGACCTGCTGCTCGCGTTGCCGGGGCTCGACGAGATCGACGTCGACGGGGAGGTCCTCCGGCGGACCGAGAGCGACGACGTCGTCACGGTCGGGGCGCTGCGGTGGCGGGTCGCGCGCCGCACGGGCAGACACGCCGCCGCGGACGTCGCCGTCGAGCAGCGTGAGCGGCAGGAGTGGGCGGTGACCTGGGCGTTGCCGCTTTCCGGCGCGCTCGGCGACGACGTCGCGCACGCCCCCACCGCCACCGCGGAAGCCCTCGCCCTGCCCGCCCGGCTCATCGCGACCCTCCCGCTGGAGCCCGACCGCCGACGGGTCCGCCTCGGCCCGGCCGCGGGCGCCGTGTTGGACGGGGCGGCGGCCGCGTTTGTCGATCTGGTGCGGTCGGTCGCGCCGGGCGAACGGCTCGCGCTCGTGCCCGCGCCCGGGTTCCCCCGATCGCCGCTCGACGGGCAGCTCCGCGCCCGGATCGTCGACGCGCTGCGCGCCGCGACCTGGCTCCCGGCCGCCGGGGTCGGGGAGCTGGCCCCCGGGCGCGCCGAGTGGATCGACGTCCCCGGCCTGGGCACCGACCTGCCCGCGCTCCTCGCCGATGCGGGGTTCGACCACCTCGCCGCCCCGCCGTACCTCCCCGTCGCGCTCACCGAGCTCGGCGCCCGCCGCGTCACCGCGGCCGAGCTGGTGGAGCGCCTGTTCGGCGTCGAGCGGCCGCCCGCGTGGTGGCGCGCCTTGTACGCCGAGCTGGCCGAGCTCGCCGACGTCGTCCCGGGGCTGGTCGACGACCTGCGCGCGCTCCCCGTCCCCCTCGCCGACGGCCGCTCCGCCGCCGGACCCGCCACCGTGCTGCTCCCCGAGGCCGCCCCCGCCGCGCCGGTGGGTCGCGAAACGGGCGTCGAGGCGGCGCTGGCCTGCCTCGCGCTGCCCGGCCTGCACATCGCCCACCCCGACGCGGTCCACCCGCTGCTCGCCCGCCTCGGCGCCACCCCCGCCGACCCCGCCGCCCTGCTCGAGCACCCGGCCCTGCTGGCGGCCGTCGAGCGCTCCGTGGACGACACCGAGGCCGGGCTGGACACCGCGCCGCTCGCCGAGGCGGTGCTGGCGCTCGTCGAGGCGGGCGGCCCGGCCACCGCGGCGCTCGCCGCGCTGGCCCTGCCCGACGCCGACGGCGTCCCCGCCCGCGCCGACGAGCTGATGCTCCCCGACGCCGCGCTCCGCCCGTTGTTGGCCGACGACGCGCCACTCGCCGTTCTCGACCCGCGCTGGGCCGCCCGTTTCCCGCGCGCGGTGCTCACCGCGGTCGGGGTGCTGGACGGGTTCGCGCTGGTCGTCGACGACGAGCCGGTCGGCCCCGACCACGACCTCGACGACGAGGACCGCTGGTGGGACGGCCTGGACGAGCCCCCGTCGCGCCTGGTCGCGGTGCGCGACCTCGACCTCGTCGCCGATGCGGCCTGGCCCGCCGCCCTCGCCCTGCTCGGGGCCGACCGGGCCACCCGCGCGGCGGCCACGACCGCCTACACCGCCTGGTGGCTCGCCCGGCACGCCCGCCTCGGCGGTCGTCGCCCCGGTTACTGGCGCCTGCCGTCCGCCACCGCGCTCGCTGCCCTCTACGAGCCCGTCCCGCTCACCGGACCCGCCCCGTCGGAGCCGGCCATGGTCACCGGCTCGGCGCGGAAAGCGGCCAGGACTGGCCGGACATGCGCCGAGCCGGTGATCACAGCGGGCGGGGGGTTGGGGGCGGCCGGTCTCGACGAGGCCTTCCTGACCGCCATCGGTGTGCGCCGCGACCTCCACGTCGCCGACCCCCGCTCGGCCGACGACCTCCTCGCCCGCCTCGCCGACCCCGACCGACACCCCTCGGCGGCGCTGGTCGCCGCGGCCCACATCGCGCTGGCGGACGCCGTCGCCGACGGCCGCGTGGACGCCGAGGATCTCCACCTGCCCGAACACGTCCGCGCGATGGACGGCGAGCGTCGTGCCGGTCGACGTCGCCGCCGTCCTCGACGCGCCGTGGCCCGCCGCCGTGCTGCCCGCCAGCGAGCTCGTCATCGGCGGCGACCCGGCGGCGCTGGGTGAGCTGCTCGACCTGCCGCTGGCCACCGAGATCGTGGCGGGCGACGTGGACGGCGACGGCGAACCGGTGCGCTGGGCCGAGCTGGGCGAGGTCGTCGTGGCATGCCACACGCTGGGCGTCGACGTGCCGGAGGGCGGGCTGCGCCGACATCGCGAGCTGTGGGTCGACCTGCACCGCCCGATGCGCGGCCGCCATCGCGTGCCGGTCTGGCGGGACACCACCGGCGCCTACCACGCCGACGACCCCATCCGGGCATTGCTCGCCCTGCTCGCGGAGTGACGGCGAAGTTGTCGGGCCCGCGTGCTACACAGGACGCCGTGACTTTCGCCAGCAACGGCGCGGCGCCTCACCCGGTCCGACGTCCCCGCCGGGTGAGCGTGCTGTCCGTGCACACCTCGCCCCTGGAGCAGCCGGGCACCGGCGATGCGGGCGGCATGAACGTCTACATCGTGGAGACGGCCACGCGGATGGCCCGCCGCGGCGTCGCGGTGGAGATCTTCACGCGGGCCACGTCGTCGGAGCAGCCGCCGGTGGCCGCGCTCGCGCCGGGCGTGCTCGTGCGGCACGTCGCCGCGGGTCCCTTCGAGGGCCTCGGGAAGAACGACCTGCCCAGCCAGCTGTGCGCGTTCACGGCAGGCGTGCTGCGCGCCGAGGCGCGGCACGAGCCCGGCTACTACGACGTCATCCACTCGCACTACTGGCTCTCCGGCCAGGTGGGCTGGCTGGCGCGCGACCGCTGGGGGGTTCCGCTCGTCCACTCGGCCCACACGCTGGGCCGCGTCAAGAACGCCGCGCTCGCCGAGGGCGACCAGCCGGAGCCGATGGTGCGGGTGATCGGCGAGGACCAGGTCGTCGCGGAGGCCGACCGGCTCATCTCCAACACCGATGCCGAGGCGCGCCAGCTCGTGCGGCTCTACGGGGCCGATCCGCGACGCACGGTCACGATCCCCCCGGGCGTCGATCTCGCCCGCTTCCGACCTGGCAGCCGAGCCGACGCGCGTGCCGGCGCTCGGCCTTCCGCGGGACGCCGTGGTGCTCGCGTTCGTCGGGCCGCATCCAGCCGCTCAAGGCCCCCGACGTGCTGCTGCGCGCCGCAGCCGAGCTGCTTCGCCGCGAGCCCGGCCTGCGCGAGCGCCTCGTCGTGCTCGTGGCGGGTGGCCCGTCCGGCACCGGGCTGGCCGAGCCCACGGCTCTCCAGGAGCTGGCCGCGTCGCTGGGCATCGCCGGGAGCGTGCGCTTCCTCCCGCCCCAAGGGGCAGGCTTGGTCGAGGTCTACCGCGCGGCCGATGTCGTCGCCGTCCCCAGCTACAACGAGTCGTTCGGACTGGTCGCGCTGGAGGCGCAGGCCTGCGGCACACCGGTGGTCGCGGCTCAGGTGGGCGGGCTGCCGGTCGCGGTGGCCGACGGGCGGTCCGGCCTGCTCGTGTCGGGCCACCGCGCCGAGCCGTGGGCCGATGCCCTGGCCGCGGTGGCGCTGCACCCCGAGCGGCGCGCCGAGATGGGCGCGGCCGCCGTCGTCCATGCGCGCGGGTTCTCCTGGGACCGCACCGCCGACGCCCTCCTCGACACCTACGCCAACGCCGCCGCCGAGTTCGGGCAGCGGCAGCGCGTGCTGGCCGGGCTGGCGTCGTGAGCGCCGATCCGACGGTCGCCGCGACGATCGACGCGGCCCTCACCGAGCTGGGGGTCGACTACCACCGGCGGGAGCCGGGCCAGTTCCTCGTCACCCTGCCGGGCACCCGTCGGCTGCAGACGCCCACGTGGCTCGTGATGCGCGAGCATGAGCTCTTCGTCCAGGCGTTCGTGTGCCGAAGGCCCGACGAGGAGCACGAGGCCGTCTACCGCTTCCTGCTCCACCGCAACGCCCGGCTCTACGGCGTGCACTACATGATCGACCGGATCGGTGACATCCATCTCATCGGACGCGTCCCGCTCGCCGCGGTCAGCACCGAGGAGATCGACAGGGTGCTCGGCCAGGTCCTCGAGGCGGCCGACGGCGATTTCAACACCCTGCTGGAGCTGGGCTTCGCGAGCTCGATCCGCCGCGAGTACGCCTGGCGATCGGAGAGAGGGGAGTCCACCGCGAACCTGAAAGCGTTCGAGCACCTGTTCACGTGACCGGATCGTGACGTCCGCCCGGCCAACCCGATCGTGGGTTCGCCCCGTCCTGCTCCCGAGACCACAGCGGAGAGGGGTGCGGGGTGTTCATGAAGCGGACACGGTTCGGCGGGCGGCGAGGGGTGCTCGTCGGACTGTTGGTGCTGGTCGTGCTGGTGCTCGGGGTGTTGGGCATCGCCGCCCTCGGCGGACGCGGCCAGATCACCGATCACAGCACCGCGACCTCTCCAGGGCTGGCGCCGGGCTCTTCGGCCGCGCGCAGCGGCGCGCGGGGCGGGGCGGCCGACTCGGCGGGCTCGGCCGTGGCGCCCGGGAGCGCGGGGTCAGCCGCGGCGGCTCCGGCGCCCGAGGCAGCGTCCGGTGCCGTGGCGCGGAGCTCAGACCCCGGCGCGGTCCCCGTCGGCAGCGTCGGCCGGTCGTTGGTCCGCACCGCCCAGCTGACGGTCGAGGCCGACGACCCGGTGGCCGTCACCCGCCGCGTGCGCACCGCGGTCGCGGGGGTCGCGGGCACCGTGGCCCAAGAGACGTCGAGCGAGTCCGGCGCGCAGCTCACTGTGCGCGTCCCGGCCGACAAGCTCGACCAGCTCATCGACACCATCGGCGGCTTCGGGCACGTGAAGAGCCGCTCGGCGCAGGTCGTCGACGCCACGGAGGACGTCGTCGACCTCGACGCGCGGGTCGCGAGCCAGCGCGCGAGCGTCGAGCGGGTGCGGGCGCTGCTGGCGCAGGCGCGCTCGATCGGCGACGTGGTGTCGATCGAGTCGGAGCTGACGCGCCGTGAGGCCGACCTCGACTCGCTCACCGGGCGGCTCGCCGCGCTGAAGGACCAGGTCGCGCTGTCCACGTTGACCGTCGACCTGGAGAAGGGCCCGGCCACGACCGAGCCGAACCCCGAGCCGACCGGCTTCCTCGCGGGCCTCGCCGCGGGCTGGGACGGGCTGAAGGCAGTGGGGGTCGGCGTGGGCGCGGCGCTGGGCTTCGTGCTCCCGTTCGTGCCCGTGCTCGCCGTGGTGCTGGCGCTGGGGTGGGTGGGACGGCGGCTGGCGCGCTCCCGGCGCGGGCCGCAGCCCGCGGGCGGGGCGGAGCGGCCCGGGATCTGAGAGGGGGAGTCACGAGCTCGGGCCACTCCGCGCGAACCGCCACAGCGACCGCGCGGTCAGGGGCTCCGCAGGGGCGCTGCGTTCCCGGGTTCGGGTGGGGAGACCCTGGCCCGGGGCCGTCCGAACGCGGGTGGGGCCCGCACGGACGGTTCGGAAACCATGGCAGCGGCCGCGCGTGCCGACAACCCTTCCGGGGGGTTGTGACGCTCCTGTGACCCGGCGCGTGTCTGGTCTGCCCGGCCCACGTCGGCCGGCGGGGCACTAGCCTGATCAGACCGCCGTCGCAAGGGAGCGTCGCCATGCCCGTCCTCAGTCCTTATCCGGACGTCGAGATCCCGGAGGTGTCACTGCACGAGTTCCTGTTCGGCGACTTCGGCGACCGCATCGACGCGCCCGCGTTCATCGACGGCCACACCGGCCGCTCCATCACGTTCGGCGAGCTCGCGACGATGGTCGACAAGATCGCCGCGGCGCTGGCGGAACGGGGTGTCGGCGCTGGCGACGTCGTCGGTATCTTCGCGCCCAACTCGCCGGAGTGGGCCGCGGTGTTCCACGGCGTCCTGCGCGCCAACGCGATCGTGACCAGCGCCAACTCGCTGTACACGCCCGGCGAGCTGGCCCACCAGCTCCGCGACTCCGGCGCCAAGCTGCTCTTCACGATCTCGCCGTTCCTCGACCGGGCCGCCGCCGCGCTCGTCGAGGCGGGGCTGCCCGCCGACGCGGTGGTCACGCTGGACCCGGTCGAGGGCGTCACCTCGCTGGCCGATCTGCTGGCCACCACGGCCGCGCCGCCCGAGCGGACCGCCACTGCCGCCGACACCGCCGTGCTGCCCTACTCGTCGGGCACGATGGGCCGCGCCAAGGGCGTCATCCTGACGCATCGCAACCTCGTCGCGAACCTGGCGCAGTTCGCCGCGATGGGCCACGTCTCGTCCGAGACCAAGATCCTCGCGGTGCTGCCGTTCTTCCACATCTACGGCATGACGGTGATGATGAACGCGGGCCTGCACAAGCGGGCGACGGTCGTCACGATGCCGAGGTTCGACCTGGCCGAGTTCCTGCGGGTGATCTCCGAGTACCAGGTCGGGCGGATCTACATCGCCCCGCCGGTCGCCGTCGCGCTGGCCAAGCACCCGATGGTCGACGACTACGACCTCTCCTGCATCGACGTGATCTTCTCCGGCGCCGCGCCGCTGGACGCCGAGCTGGGGCACGCGATGGGCAAGCGGCTGGGCTGCACGGTCTGCAGGGCTACGGGATGACCGAGCTGTCGCCGGTGAGCCACTGCATGCCCGACGACCGCCCCGACCTGGACCTCAACTCGTCCGGCTTCGCAATCCCGAACATCGTGTGCAAGCTGGTGGACCCGGAGACCGGCGAGGAGGTCGGCCCCGGCGGGCGCGGCGAGCTGTGGGTGAAGGGCCCGAACGTCATGTCGGGCTACCTCAACAACCCCGAGGCCACCGCGATCACCCTCGACGACGACGGCTACCTGCACACCGGCGACGTCGCCGAGGTCACCGAGGACGGCGTGTTCTCGATCGTCGACCGGGTCAAGGAGCTGATCAAGTACAAGGGCTACCAGGTGCCGCCGGCCGAGCTGGAGGCCCTGCTGCTGACCCACGACAAGATCGCGGACGCGGCCGTCATCGGCGTGCACGACGAGGAGGGCGAGGAGGTGCCCAAGGCGTTCGTGGTCCCGCAGGCGGGCGCCGACCTCACCGCCGACGAGGTGATGGCGTTCGTCGCCGAGCGGATCGCCCCGCACAAGAAGGTGCGGGTGGTGGAGTTCATCGACGCAGATCCCGAAGTCGGCCAGCGGCAAGATCCTGCGCAAGGACCTCCGCGCCCGGGAGGCCACCAAGGCCTGAAACCTAGTCCTTGTGACGGACGATGTTGACCACGATGCCGTGGGGGTCCCGGACGAAGAACCGGCGCACGCCCCATGGCTCCTGGGTGAGGGGGTAGACGATCTCGTAGCCGCGGCGTTGTGCCTCGGCATAGACCGCGTCGACGTCGCTCACGTGGACGCTGAGCAGCGACTGCTCGGGCGCGGTGGCGTCGCCCGCGACGATGCTCACTTGCACGCTCGGGTTGGTCGGGGACCGGAAGCTGGCGATCCAGCCCATGTCGAACTCTTTCCGCAGGCCGAGGAACTCCTCGTAGAAGTCGTGGCCGGTGGTCGCGTCGTCGACGTTGAGGTTCGGCACGATGCGGTGGGATGTCATCACGTAGCTCCCGTCCTTGGTGATCGCGGGCGGCCGTCATCCTGCCCTGCTCGCTGCGCGCCGCGCCATCGCGACGAGCAAGGGGGCCGCGGAGCGTCGCCTGAGCACCGTGTTTCGATGGCCGCGTGTCGCTGTCCGCCTACCTCGCAAGCCTCGACGCCCCGCGGTTGGCCGCGCTGCTCGACCGGCGACCGGACGTGCTCCTCGAGCCCGTGCCCGCCGGCCTGGCCGAGCTGGCCCACCGCCTCGGCGGACGCGACTCGCTGGCCCGCGCGCTGCCCCTCATGGACGCCGACGAGGTGGCGGTGGTCCGGGTGGTCGCCGTCGCCGGTCCGGTCCCCGCCGACGTGATCGCCGAGCGGCTGCGGTCCGAGGTCGCGACCGTCCGCGACACGGTCGGCAGGCTGCGCGACCGTGCCCTCGTCGTCGAGGTCGACGGCTCCGTGGCCCTGCCGGACCTGCTCGCCCAGCATTTCGCGGCGGAGCTTCAGCACCTGCGGCCGCTGGCCGCGGTCGTCAAACAGGCGCTGATGGCCGACCTGCAGACGGCCGTCGACGGCCTCGGCGGCGACTCGCACGGGCTCACCAAGCCCCGCCTGGCCGAGCGGCTGACCGCGTTGCTGGGCGATCCGCAGGTGGTGGCCCGCGCCGTCGCCGCCCTGCCCCCGGCGGCGCGACGACACCTCGACCTCGTGCGGACGGGCGAGCTGTACTTCTCGTCGACTTCGCAGGGGCCCGTAGCCCACCTGACGCGCGCGGGGCTGCTCATCGGCGGCCCGTACCACCTGCCGGAGCTGCCCCGCGAGGTCGCGGCGATGCTGGCGCTCGACGGCAGCCCGCCGATCACCGGTAGGCCCGTGCCGCGCCCGTCGACCGATCCGCAGACCGACGGTGGCGCCGCCGCGGAGGCGGCCGTGCGCGCGCTGGTCGGCCTGCTCGACGAGGCCACCGCGCAGCCGCTGGCCCGGCTCAAGAAGGGCGGGGTCGGCGCACGGGAACGCGCCCGGCTCGTCAAGCGGCTGGGGATCGACGAGCCCGCGCTGTGGATCGATCTCGCCGCCGCGCTGGACATGCTCGACCCGACCGACAGCGGCTACGCGGCAGGCGAGCACTACGCGGTCTGGCGTGACGAGCCGGTCGCCCTGCGGTGGTCCGGAATCGCGCTCGCGTGGTTCGCGTTGGATCTCGCTCCGACCAGCCGGGAGACCGACGACGGCGAGGTCGCGCCGCCCGTGGCGATGGTGTCCGGCGCGGGCCTGCTGCGGCGGGCCTGGCTGCGGGCGGCGGCGGGGGGCCGTTCGGTCGCGGCGGCGGCCGAGCACGTCGAGTGGTTCGCCCCGCTGCACGGCTACGACGAAACCGGCCGCGCGCGCAAGATCGCCGCAGCGCGCCATGAGGCGGAGCTGTTGGGCGTGGTCGCGGGCGACCGGCTCACGGCGCTGGGTGAGCTGCTCGTCGCGGAGCGGGAGCCGGAGGCGTTGGCCGCGCGGGCCGCTGACCTGCTGCCGGACACCCGCGGCCTGCTGGTGGTGCAGTCCGACCTGACCGTCCTGGTGTCCGGCCAGCCCACCGCGGCCGTGGCCCGGTTGCTCGCCGCCTGCGCGGTGTCGGAGGGCCGCGGCGCGGCGGCGGTGTGGCGGTTCACGCCCGCCAGCGTGAGGTCGGCGCTCGACACCGGTTGGACCGTCGACGAGCTGCGCTCCGGGCTGGTCGAGGCGTCCGGTCGACCGCTGCCGCAGCCCGTGGACTACCTGTTCACCGACGTCGCCCGGCGCCACGGCAGTGTGCGGGCCCGCGCGACGCGCACCTGCCTCACCGGCGCCGAAGCGGAGATCGCGGAGATCGCGCACACCAGGAGCCTTGCCAAGCTGCGGCTGACCCAGGTCGCGCCGACGGTGCTGACCAGCCCGCTCGATGTCGACGTCGTTCTGGCGGGCCTGCGGGCGGCAGGCTTCTCCCCGATGCCTGAAGGCACCGACGGCACGGTGGTCGTCCCGGGTCGTCCCGCGCCGCGGCGGCGAAAGGCTCGGCGGGTCCGCGAGCGCGGCCGCGTCGGCGCGGCGGTCCTCGCGGCGCGGCTGGTCGGCGCGACCGGCCAGACCCGTCCGGCGTCGCGCGTCTACGCGCAGGTCGCCCGGCTCGCCCAGCAGCTCGATCCCGGGGAGGTCGCGCTGCTCGCCGACGCGATCGAGCACGAACGCGACGTCCACATCCGCTACCGCAACAAGGACGGCAACCGCAGCGTGCGCGACATCGCGCCCGTGCGGCTCGTCGACCGATGGGTCCACGC
The DNA here is from genome assembly GCA_963750095.1 of uncultured Actinomycetota bacterium. Classification (GTDB taxonomy): domain Bacteria; phylum Actinomycetota; class Actinomycetes; order Mycobacteriales; family Pseudonocardiaceae; genus Pseudonocardia. The sequence goes on from CAVVPJ010000008.1 coordinate 119,052, forward strand.
CTGGTGCTACCTGCGGTCCGGGGAGCGGGAGTTCGCGCTGCACGGCATCGAGTCGGTCGGCCCGGCGACCGGTGGGCGGTGACCCGGGTCAGGGACGATGCGCCTCGACGGCCGCGGCCCCGTCCACGTCGCCCACGGACCGCAGCCCGGCCACGACCCCGTCGATGTCGGCCGCGGGGCGGTTCTGGCTGAGCTTGAACTTGGCTTCGACGCGCTCGATGCGCACCTCGACGCCGACGATCGCCCGCAGCTGACCGCGGAAGAACCGCTCGGGGGCGTCGTCGACCGACCACGGCTCGGGGCGCCCGGCCTCGTGCCGGTCCGTCAGCCGCCGCACGAGGTCTTCGAGCCAGGCGACGTCGTCGTGGACGGTCACCGTGCCGTGGACGTGCGCCGTCACGTAGTTCCAGGTGGGGACGACGCGGCCGTGCTCGGTCTTGGAGGGGTACCAGGACGGGCTGACGTAGGAGTCCGGCCCGCGCACGATGACCAGGCAGGGACGGCCGTCGGCGCGCTTCCAGTGGTCGTTGTTGCGGGCGAAGTGGCCGAGCAGCGCGTCGCCGTCGTGGAGGAACGGCAGCATCGTCGCCTCGAGCCCTTCGGGGCCCGCGGTGACCAGGTCGGCGGCGCCGGGGTGCGCGAGCAGCGCCCGCACGTCGTCGTCGCCGGGGGCGAAGTGGGTGGGCACGTACACCTGAGCTCCTTCGTCGCCGTTGCGGTCACTCTCCCTCATCGGGCGACGGTCGACGATGCCCCGGCGCGGCGCGGGAGCAGCAGCGGGGTCGCCAGCAGGACGACGCCGGCGGCGGCGATCGCGGCCCGCGGTCCGGTCAGGCCCGCGAGCAGGCCCCAGAGCGCGGTCAGGGCCGCGACCGTGGCGTTGCTCGTGACCGACCACGCCGACAAGGTGCGGGCGACGCGGTCGGTCGCGGTGTGCTCGAGCCGGTAGGTGGCGAACACAGGGTTGACCACGCCCATGCACGTGACCAGCCCGAACTGGACGACGAGCACGAGCGCCAGCCCGGCGGCGCCCGGCCCGACGAAGGCCAGTCCGAGCGACCAGCACGCGCGCAGGGTGCCCGCGACCCGCATGACGGTGGGCTGCCCGTAGCGGTCGACGAGGCGGCGGGCGAGCCGCGAGCCGACCAGGCCGCCGACGCAGGGCGCCCCGAACGCCAGCCCGTACTGCCACGGCGCGAACCCCAGCTCGCCGAGCATGAGGACGGCGACCAGCGGCGCCGTAGCCAGGATCAGGCCGTTGACCAGCACGGTGTTGAGGAACAGCGGGCGCAGGGCCGGATGGGCCAGGATGTGCCGCCAGCCGTCGAGGAGGTCGGCCGGGCGAGGTCGGGCGGCGGCGCGCGCGGGCCGCGGCTCGCCTCCGCCGACCGCGCCGATGCCCGCGGCCGAGAGCAGGAAGCTGACGGCGTTGGCCAGCACGGTGGTCACCGGGCCGAGCAGGCTGATCGCCGCCCCGCCGAGCGGCGGGCCGAGCGCGGTGGCGGTCCAGGTGGTCGACTCGAAGCGTCCGTTGGCGACGAGCAGGTCCTCCGGTGGGAGGAGCGTCTTCAGGAACGCCCCGTTGGCCGCCTTGAACGTGATGTCCGCAGCGGCGACGACGACGGTCACGACCAGCAGCTGGGCGAAGCTCAGCCAGCCGAGCGCGAACGCGGCAGGGACGCTCAGGACGGCGGCGAACCGCGTCAGGTCCATCGCGACCATCACCGGCCGCTTGCGCCGGAACTCCACCCACGGTCCGAGCGGCACTGCGAGCACCGCGCCGACCGCCAGGCCCGCCGCGGCCAGCGCCGCGACGGCGGTGGGCCCGGCGTGCAGCACGAGGATCGCGATCAGGGGGAACGCGTCGAACGCGAGCCAGGTGCCCAGCGTGCTGGCCGCGTAGGCCGCCCAGAGCCACCCGAACGCACGCCCGAGCGACCGCCTAGCCATCCGCGCCTACGGCCGACTCCGCACACGGTGGGGTGTCCTCGCAGGGCGTCGATCGTGTGCGAGGACGCACGAACCTGTGCGAGGTCGGGTCGGCGGGGGGCGGCGCGCTCACGGCGAGCGCAGGGCGTCGGCGACCGCCCCGGCGAGCAGGGTGCGTCCGCGCGGGCCGGGGTGCACGCCGTCGGGACCGAGCACGCCCGGGTTGTTGCCGACGATCGCCGCCCAGTCGACGAACGCGACCGTGCCCGGGTGCGCGGCGGCCGCGTCGCGCAGCACCTCGTTGTTGCCGTCCTGCCAGCGGCGGGGCACCCGCACGCCGACGAAGACCACCCGCCGCCCGCCCGCCGCGGCGATGATGGCGTCGATGTCGGCCGGTTGCACCGTGCCGTTGGCGCCGAGGTCGACGACGACCGGGCCGCTGTGCGCGCCCGCCCACGACCGCACGATGCCCGGCGCCGCCGAGAACTGGCGGCCGACCTTGGCGTCGACGGTGGTGCCCGACCCGAGGGCGCGGCGGAAGGAGTCGGCGCTGCCGAGCGCGATCGAGTCGCCCACCACCAGCGGCGGCGGGCTCGCCGCCGGGCCGCTCGCGGCAGGTGGGGCGGGGGTGGTCGGCGACGCGGGTGCGCCCGAGGCGGCCGCGCAGGACGCGCCTCCTCCAGCGCCCGGAGACCCGGCCCCGCCGGGCGACGCCGCCACCGCGGCGCCGCAGGCCGTGTCCGCCGACCCGGCGCCACCCGTCGCCGCGGCGTCGGGGCCGCCCAGGTCCGCGGCCGCGTCGCCGCTCCCGGTCGCCGCGCTGCCCGCACCGTCCAGCGACGGGTCGACTGGCGAGGTCAGGGCGATCACCGTCGCGACGACGGCCGAGGTCACGCAGCCGAACGCGACGACGGCGGCCGGTCTGGGCAGCCGCAGCATGCGCATCAGCGCTCCCAGCCCGCCGCGCCGGACGGGGGTCTCGATCCACCGGTAGGACGCCTCCGTGACGGCCACCGTCCCGAGCAGACACAGCAGGTTGATCTTCCACAGGGGGAGCGGAAGCTCGCGGCCGAGCACGAAGATGGGCCAATGGTAGAGGTAGAGGCCGTAGGACCGGCGTCCGACGGCCACGGGGAACGGCCGGGAGAGCATCGCGGCCAGCACCCCGTCGCTGCGGGTCGCCGCCACGATCACCACCGCGGCCAGCAGCCCGACCCGCAGGAACCCGCCGTGCCGGTACAGCCCGTCGTCGAACTCCGACACCGCGACGAACCCCATGACGATCGCGACGAGGGCCCCGATCCCCGCCGCGTCGACCGCCCACCGCGCCTGCCGCGGCATCGGTCGCGACCACGCGGGCGGCCGCCACACCCACGCCAACGCCGCCCCCACGAGGAAGCCGGACGCCCGCGCGTCGGTGGCGTAGTAGGCCAGCGAGCCGCCGTCCGGGTCGTACCGGATCGCCATCAGCGCCGCGGAGACGACGGCGAGCAGCAACGTCACCAGCGCCGCGCGGGAGCGCCGGGCGGTCGCCAGCACGCCGACCAGCAACAGCGGCCACAGCAGGTAGAGCTGCCCCTCGACCGACAGCGACCACAGGTGCAGCAGCGGCGACGGTCGCGCGAACGCCTCCGAGTACGGCAGGCCCTCCAGGACGAGGTGCCAGTTCTGCACGTAGAACAGCGAGGTCAGCGCGTCGGCGCGCAGACCGGCCGACGGCTCGAGCCAGTCGAACACCAGCAGCGTGGCGAGCACGCACGTGACGAGCGCGGGCAGCAGGCGTCGGCCGCGGGCCTTGGTGAAGGCCCACGCGTCGACCCGGCCCTTGCGCGACAGCTCGTCCACCAGCAGCTGCGTGATCAGGAAGCCGCTCAGCGCGAAGAAGACCTCGACGCCGAGGAATCCGCCACCCGCCCACGCGACGTCCATGTGGTACGCGAGGACGGCGAGCACCGCCATGCCGCGCACGCCGTCGAGCCCCGGCGCGTTGGGCACGCCCGCGGCAGGCCAGGACGGACGCACACGTCGCGGCCCCACCCGCACAGACTCGTCCACATTGCCCCCACCCCTCCGCCCCCGCCGGTGAGGGTCGCACAGTCGAAGGGGAGATTCGACGACTTCGACCAGGCGTTTCGCCCCATCGGTCCGTAAGGTCCGCGCGCATGGGCCATCCCGAACCGCCTCCGGCCGGTGACGAGACCGCCACCCTCCTCGGGTCGCTGATGTGACAGCGCGCGACGTTCGCGTGGAAGTGCGCCGGGCTGGACGCGGTGGGGCTGCGGACGCGCATGGACCAGGTCGCCGCGGTGTCCGGCCCGGCTGCCCGGTGCCGAGCCTGCGGCGCATCCTGGTGGACGTCATCGAGGAGTACGCGCGGCACGCAGGCCACGCCGACCTCATCCGGGAGTCGGTCGACGGCCTGGTGGGGGAGGACCCGCCGCGCTGACCGGCCGCGGGAGCGCGTTGCGCAGCCGGATGCCGCTCCAGGCCAGCGTCGTGGTGACCACCGCGTCCCAGAAGCCGTGCAGATGCGGCAGCACCCGCAGCTGGATGCCCGCCTCGTGGTGCAGCGTCAAAAGGTCGCCGACGCGCTCGGGCGGCCCGAGCGGCCGCATGGTCTCGCCCGACACGCACGCGTGCTGCCACACCTCCCCGACCGGCGTGAACGACGTCGCGGGCAGCCGGTAGGCGTACAGCTCGACCGTCCGGATCCGCTCCAGCCAGCCGTACTCGACGGCGTGCACGCGCGCCCCGCCGCCGGGGCCGATGATCCGGGCGACGTCCTCGGTGCTCGACCCGTCGCGCACCCAGGCCATCGCCCGCGGGCAGTCGCGCGGGAACCAGTAGGACGGCGCCTGCGCGGCGTCGACCGCCCACACGTAGGGCGTCGCGTGCTGGGCGATCACCGGCACGTGCGGCGTGAAGACGGTGATCGTCGGGTCCTCGGAGAAGTGCAGCACCTCGCCCGGGCGGGGGCGCATCAGCGGTGGCGCAGCACGCGGGCGAGCACCTCGGCCTCCGGCAGCCCCGATTCGGCCGCGCCCTGGCGGACCGCGAACCGGAGCGCGTCGCCGCGGGTGCTGTCGCGCACGTCGGCGGCGATCGTGGTCGCGCCGCGCACCCTGGCGGCCGCGACGCGGTGGTGGCCGTCGGCAGGCACCAGTCCCTCGGGCGTGCGGAAGACGACGATCGGCGGCGCTTCGCTGGTCAGCGCGGCGTACCGGCGGACGCGCTCAGGATCGAGATGGTCGGCGACCGTGAGGTCGGCGAGGGCGAGCCGTTCCACGTCACACCCGGAGCAGCGGGGCGGGCTCGCCGAGGGCGGCGCGGATCAGCTCCGGGATCTCGCATTTGCCCGACCCGTCCGCGGCGACGACGACGTACACCGTCCGGCCCGCGCACGTCACCGCGCCGCCCCGGCGGACCTCGAAGTCCAGCGCGAAGCTCGTGCGCCCCAGCCGGGCGGTCGACACGGCGACCTCGACGGCGTCCTGGAACCCCACCCCCGAGCGCCAGTCGATCTCCGACCGGACCAGCTGCACGTCATAGCCCGCCGCGACCATGTCCTTGTAGGTCAGGCCGCCGTGCTCGAGGAACTCGGTCATCGCGTCGTCGAACCACGCGAGGTACCACGAGTTGAAGACGACGCCCTGCGCGTCCACCTCCCAGTAGCGCACCGTACGCGCGAGGGCGAAGGTCACGGATGGCCGCCCGCGGTGATGACGAGGACGGAGAGGTCCTCGGTGACGTCGGCGAAGTAGTGGCGCTCGTGCGCGGGCACGAAGGCCACCGAGCCTGCCCTGACGTCGGCCGAGCCGCTGTCGGCGACGAGCGTGGCCCGGCCGCGCACGACCACGTACACCTCGTCCTCGTCGTGCGGTTGCTGGCCGTCCTTGCCGCCGACGGGGATGCAGTACGTGGCGACCGCCATGCCCGGGGACCGCAGGTGCTCCCGGTACTGGTTGGGCTCGCCTTCGGGCACGGCGAAGTAGCCCGCGGCGCGGAGGATCTGCACGAAGGGGACGCTACCCCGCCAGGCCCCGATCTGGACGCCCGCAGCCGCGCGGGGCCACGTCGCCGCGGGCATCGGGTCCGAAGCGCCGCCTGCTGGCCGCCCTCTGCCGCAGCCGTCGCGCGGGGCGGTCGTCGCGTGGCGCGGTCGTCGCGTGGCGCGGTCGTCGCGCGGGGCGGTCGTCGCGTGGCGCTGTCGCCGTCCGGCGCGGTCGTCGCGGTCGTCGCGTGGCGCTGTCGCCGTCCGGCGCGGTCGTCGCGTGGCGCGGTCGCCGTCCGGGCCGCCTCGCAGACCCAGCCGACACGTCGCAGAGTCCGGGGGTTCTGCGAGGCGCGGGCGCGGTCTGCGAAGTGGCGCGCGGGCGGGCCAGTCGCCCGCTCTGTCGCGCCCGCCCGCGCCCGCCGGGCCACCCCGCCCGCGACGTCTGCCCGCGCCGCTTCGCAGACCGGTTCGGCGCTTCGCAGGCCCCCGGGGCTCTGCGACGTGTAGGCGTGGTCTGCGAAGTGGCGCGTGGGCTGCCGGCCCCCGATCCGCTGCGCCCGTCCCGCTCCACCCGTCCCGCTCCACCCGTCCCGCCCCACCCGTCCCGCCCCACCCCACCCGTCCCGCCCCACCCGTCCCGCCCGCTCCGGAGCCCGCTGTCGCGCCGGCCGACTACCCCAGCCGCTCGCGGATCGTCCGGTTCACCGCCCGGCCGAACGCCGTCACCACCCCGCGCACGGTGACGGGCTTCAGGTGGGTGAGCGCGCCCGCGAGGCGGGCGCGCTCGTCGGCGGGGCGCCCGCGGTCGCGGTAGGGCTGCAGCACCTCGTCCTGGAACATCGCCATGAGGTCCTCGGCCAGCGCGGTCGTGTGCCGCTCGATGATCGCGTGGGCGCGGCGCCACATCTCGGCGGGCAGGCCGGAGTCGAGCACGTCGAGGCCCTGTCGCAGCAGCGTGGGCCCGTGCAGCCGCACGGCGTCGCCGTCCAGCCGGGTGATCACCCCGAGCCCCTCCAGCGCGTCGAGGTCGGACCGTCCCAGCGTGCGCCCGGCCCGCCGCGCGAGCTCGTCGACGGCGACCTCCTCGATCTGCTCGGGCACCCACGGCGTGAGCAGCGCCCGGTGCAGCGCCAGCTCGTCGGCGCCCGCGTCGACGGGCAGCCTGGAAAGCTGCGCCTCGATCGCGGCGAGCGTGAAGCCCAGCGCCGACAGCTCGCACACCAGCTCCAGCCGCGCCACGTGCCCCGGCCCGTACAGCCCGGTGCGACCGCGCAGCTGCGGGGCGGGGAGCAGCCCGCGACCGGCGTAGAAGCGGATCGTGCGGACGCTGATCCCGGTGCGCTCGGCGAGCTGGTCGATGGTGAGCAGGTCACTCACGGGGGCGGCCATAGGCCACACCTTACGTCGCGGTGGGGCCTATGTGACAGCATCACTGTCGCGATACCGTCAGCGCTCCCACCAGCGGTCCCGGGGCGCGAACCGGAGCCCCACGATCACCGTCCGGCTGCCGTTGTCCCGGACGACGACGACCTCGTCGGCGCCGCAGGCGGCCTGCAGGAGGTCGGCCGCCTTCTCGACGTCACGGGTACGCATCCCGACCGGACACCGCAACCTGACGCGGACGCCGCGGGGGAGGGTGGAGGTCCAGACCACCGCAGGGGTGCGGCCGTCCAGCGAACAGATCGACCCGTCCTCGAAGGTGTGACGGAGGGCGTGCGGGACGACCAGGCAGCGGTAGCGCGCGACGAGCCACCGCCGCAGCTCCGGCGTGACGGCGACGGACACGAGCGCGCCCGCGACGATGCTGAGTGGCGCTGCGGGGCTGGTGGTGACCCCGAGGTCGATCAGGCCCGCGGGGACCATCCCGCCGAGCAGTGGCACGTGCCGCCAGTGCCAGATGCGGGCGAGCGGGTGCGGTCGCTGCACCCAGGGAGTCCGGGCGAGCGCGGCGTCGAGGTCGATCGTGTCGGCGCTATGTCTCATCGTCGATCACGACCCGACGGCGCCGATGTTGTCGAAATCGATCATAAGAGAGCGTAGAGTTCACGAGTTGGCTCCTCAGACGTGTGCAGTAGCGGCGGGGTGTCGACGGGTGATGCCGCCGAGGCGGCACCGACGAGAGGCGCTACCGTCGCGTTGCCGCGCGGCGGCGGCGCCTCTCTGCTGTCCGGTCGCGTGTCGACGGAGGGGAACGCGGCCGATCTGACGCTACGCAGGCATGGTGATGGCCTTGGGTTCACCCGCAAGGTGTAGGGTGGTGCTCCAACCCCGAGACCTACTCCGATCATCTCGGTCACCTACCATCAACCAACTATGTTGGGACGCCTACGATGTTAGATGAGCGTACGCCTACGGTAGGAGCTGGTCCACCCGAAGTGCCTACTATTCCTACGCCGGATTTCGACGAACTTCTCAAGCAGCTGCGCGAACGCGTCAACCTGACCCAGGAAAGGGCCGCCGCTCTCGTCGGGGTGAGCAGGCCGACTTTCGCCCAATGGGAAGGCGGCAGGCACCTGCCCACCGAGGACCGCGTCCGCAAGTTGGACGATCTCCTCGCGGCGCACGGCGCGCTCGTGGAGGCATTCGAGCGGATCCGGAGCACTGCACGGCTGCGTCCGGTCGAAGCAAGCGAGCAGGCGGCCTCCACGACGACCCGGCCCCTGCTGCAGGTTTTCCGCGATATCCGCCGCGCTGCGATGGACCAGCTCGTCTGCGACGACGACGACGGCCGTCCGCTGGGCTGGCGGCACAACCTCGTGCCCTCCTCCTCGCCACCGGCCGTGCTGTCGACCGGCTACGTCCTCAAGGCGCTCACCGTGCTCGGCGGCCTCGAACCGCGCACCACGGCACTGGTCGGGCGCATTTTCGACCTGGCCATCCGCGACGACGGGCGCATTATCGGCTGGCGCGCCAGCACCGCGCGCGAGCCGCGCATCGAGACCACCGCGACGTGTCGACGCGTTGCAGCGCATCGGGGCGGACCTCGACGTCAACGAGGCCATCACGGGGCTGCGTGACCTGCTCGACGACACCGCACGTACGCGCCCGGTCATCCTCACCACCGCCCTCGACGCGGTGCTGCGCCTTGCGCCCGACTCCGACCTGGTGACGATGCTGGTCGACGCACTGCTTGGGCTGCGGATCGACTTCGAGGGCGGCGCCTCGCTCTGGCCGGAGAAGGTCGTCGAGCGGTGGCAGCCCAAGCTGCAGGCCTCGGTGGCCCACACCGCCCGCGCCATCAACGCCTGCGGCACGCGCCCGGTGATGCATGCCGGGAGGCCGTCGTGGCCGGAGAAGGAGTGGATCGCTGAGTCCCGGACCTAAACGGGGTGTCGGAGTCGATCGCGCGGGACCTTGGGGACGGCACTCTAGAGGAGCTGACCATGCACAGCTTCACATCCGCGCACGTGGTCCGAGCGCTGGCGGGCTCCCCGACGCCTTCGCGTCGGCGCATCGAGCGCGCGCTGGCATTCGTGTGGGACCGCTACGTTCCTGAGCTGAACTTGTGGGCATGGGGCAACGGTGATGTCGCCGCCTGGATGCTGATGGATGCCGTCAGCGCCCTGCATGACGCGGCGCTCGCCCTGACGCCCGCCCCAACCGTGAGGTAGGCAACCCCGTTTGGACTCTGTTCGACTGTTCCGACCCCCCCAGGGTATCACTCCTTCTGTGAGGGTGTAGGTTGCGCAGGTGACCAGTGCTGCATCGCTACGCCCCGGCTAGAGACCAACCTACGCCTTCCTACGCTGGTGGGTGGCCGTAGGCGAGGACGAGGCCACGTGGCGAGTATCTGCGGCTTGAGCCCGTTGCTCCTTCTCCGTAAGCCGGGCACACCGACTTCCGTCACTGCACACGATCGTTCGTCTGCTCCTCGTCGACCTGTTCGGGGGACGCCCGCGGCGTCGGCGCTGTCGGCAAGAGGAAGCGAGTGCGCCCCGTTCCCTATTGCAACAGACCGAGCCGGGACGAGAACATGACAGTTGCCACCCTGATCCGTGTGCAGACCGAGGAGAGAGCCGACAGATCCACGTCAGCGCCCTTCGACTTCGGCCCCGATCTCGAGGTCCTTCACCGATTCGCACATTATCTGAAGGGCAGGCCGAACGTTGTACACGGCCATCTCGACGCCATTCTGGCGGACCGGGAACGCATGGCGCGTGTCGCGCGAAGGTCGTACTGGCACGTCAACGGCTTTGCGAAACTTCGCATTCTCGAGGGCCGCAACTGCTCGGCACGCCTGCATGTCTGGCCGAAGGGCAGCAACCGGCGGGGTGACGTCGACCCTCATGGCCACCGGTGGGAGTTCGCATCGTGGCTGGCCGCCGGGCCAGGCCTGGTCGAGACGTTCTTCGACGAGTGTGCGGAGGACGAACCCGGCGCCGAGTCGTACCTTCGCTACGAGTACCGACGTGCCGCCGACGGGAAGGGCGTCCTGGACCGGACCACACCGTCCTGGTTGCGGGTGCAGCGGCGTCGACAACTCGGGCCGGGCAACATCAACGCCTGCTCGACGGAGGTGGTGCACACCGTCGCGCCCGTCGACGGGGCCCTGGTGGCCACGGTCCTGCTGCAAGGGCCGGAACGGGCTGAATCGACGAAGGTCTTCCGCAGAAGTGTCCCAGAATCTGGCGAGCTGGAACGCCACCTATCCGTGGGCGAACTAGAACAATTGTTCGCCGACGTTCGGCGTGCGATGGGTTCCGCGCAGTAGGGATGGGCTTGCCCTCCGTGCGGTCGTGCAACGTACCGTGGAGCACTCGACCCGTCGTGTAACCGCTTGCAGAGGACGCTTGTGGCCGATATTGCCGCCTCGACACGCATCCGTGACCCGCTTTCCGCGGTGCACGCCGACCTCGTCCAGGGCGGTACGTCGCTGACGAGTGAGGAATCCCTCAAACTGCTCCGCGGGAGCGTCGACGTCCTCAGCGGGCAGCCGCGCAGGCTGCGTGCTGGCCTCACGGCACTGCTCAGCGATGCCGACCGGTTGACGGTCGCGGTGGCGCAGTCGAGCATCCACCCCAACGGGTTCGCCAAGATCGTGGTCTGCTCGGGCGGCGGGTACAGCGTCCGTCTGCACGTCTGGAAGAAACGCTCGGGGCTGTGGGTGGCAGATACTCAGCCGCACGGGCATCGCTGGGTATTCACCTCCTGGATTGTCGTGGGGACCCTGCGAGAGGTCGTCTTCACCCGATACGCACGCGACTCTGCGACGGGCATCCCGTATGACCGTTACGCCTACTCGCGAAAAGGGTCTCATCCGGAACTCGTTTTTCAGGGACCTGCCATTCTCTACGAACAGGAGCCCATCGACAGAATCGCAGGCGAGGTGTATGGCCGTGCGCAGGACGTCTTGCACACCGCTACACCAGTCGGTGACGACCTGGTGGCATCGCTCGTCCTCCAGGGGCCACACCATCCCGCGCCGACCCCGGTTTACGTCCCTACGGGCCAGGAACCGCATCGCGACGAGGAGGACCTGGGCCACGACCGGCTGCGGTCGCTCGCCGCCGAAGTGGCCGCCGCCATTCCGTAACCGCCCATAGTTGTGAAGTCGCCCGAAGGCGTACCGTCCGGCGGACGTCATCGGGACCGGCCGCTGAGGAGGCACGTGCAGGGCAGCCATCCGCGTTCCACCACCGAGGATCCGTTCTCGGACTTGTATGAATCACGTCTCCGCTCGCGCCACGACCTCAGCGCGTTACTTCACCTCGCGGAGGATCTCCGCGACGATCCTGCCCTCCTCGAGAGATCCCTCGCGACCGTGCTGCGGAGTCGGGCCGCCATGGATCAGATTGCGGAGCGGTCGTCGGTGCACGCCAATGGATTCGCGAAGATCGTCTTGCACGCCGGCGCCGCTGCACAAGCCCGGCTGCACGTCTGGCATCGGCGCAACGGGCGGTGGGTTCCGGACGACGATCCGCGCGGGCACCGATGGGAGTTCGCATCGTGGGTCGTGATCGGCAGGCTGCAGGAGACGACATTCGCCAAGACGGCCGACGGCGCTCCGCTACGAGCGGTGTGGTACAGCCGCAGGCCGGACGGCAAGCGTACCTGAGGTCCGATGGGCGCGCGCTGCTGCAACCGGGCGCGCGGACCCTTCATCTGGAGGGCACCGTCTACGCGCGGTCCCGCGACGTGATCGCACACAGCGACGCCCGCCGGGGCAGGGCCTCGTCGCCTCGCTGGTGCTCAGGGGCCGCGCAGCGTTCGAGCCGACGGCGGTGTACTGCCGCCCGGACGTCGAGCACGATCATAGCGATTGGCCGCTGTCGCCTGCCGATCTCCGCGACCTGGTGTTCCGAAGTCGCGGAGGCGATTCGGTGACGCCGTCGGCGGTGTGCTCGCGGACGACGATCTGCAGCCGCGATGCGCGAACGGCGAGCTCGTCGTCACCGACCTCGACCCGGCGCTGGTGCGGCCCGCGGCGGTGAGCTTCGCCTCGGCGAAGAGGCGTTCGCGCTGGTCTCCCGCCGGCCGGTCGACGTCGACGACGCCGCGACCTACCCGGAGCTCGTCCCCCGCCCGCTCGACGACGCGGGCAGGCTCGTCCTGCACCCCGGGGAGGTGCTGCTCGCCCGCACCCGGGAACGGGTTGGGCTGAGCGGCACCTTGTCGGGTCTCCTCGACGGCACCTCCGACCTCGCGCGGCTGGGCATCACCGTCGTGCTGGCCCACCAGGTCAGCCCCGGCTGGGGCATGCCGCACGGCGCCGCGCTCACCCTGGAGATCGCCTCCCGCCTCGCCCACGACGTCCTGCTGCGGCCTGGGATGCGGATCGCCAACCTCCTCGTGATGCGCGGCGGAGTCGCCAACCGCTCCTATGGCGACATGCCTGCTCATCACCCCACCGAGGGCTGGTCGGTCGCGTCGCGCCTGAGTGCGGCGGAGGCGGCGCGGGACCCGTCTTGACCTATGTGACAGTACTGCTGTTCTATGGGCTCATGGCTGAGATTCCCGAGGCGTTCGTCTACGACGCCATCCGCACGCCACGCGGCCGAGGCAAGGCCTCGGGCTCGCTGTACGAGGTGAAGCCGGTCTCGCTCGTCGTCGGCCTGATCGACGAGATGCGCGCCCGCCACCCGGAGCTCGACACGAACCAGATCGACGACGTCGTGCTCGGCGTCGTCTCGCCCATCGGCGACCAGGGCGGCGACATCGCCAAGACGGCCGCCGTCGCCGCGGGCCTGCCGGACACCGTCGCGGGCGTCCAGCTGAACCGTTTCTGCGCATCAGGGCTGGAGGCGGTCAACACCGCCGCGCTGAAGGTGCGCTCCGGCATGGAGGAGCTGGTGCTCGCGGGCGGGGTCGAGGTGATGTCGCGCGTGCCGATGGGCTCCGACGGCGGCGCCTGGGCGATGGACCCCGACACCTCCTACGAGACCGGCTTCGTCCCCCAGGGCATCGGCGCCGACCTCATCGCCACGCTGGAGGGCTTCACGCGCGAGGACGTCGACACTTTCGCGGTCGAGTCGCAGACCCGCGCGGCGAAGGCGTGGGCCAACGGCTACTTCGCCAAGTCCGTGGTGCCCGTGAAGGACCGCAACGGCCTCCCGATCCTCGACCGCGACGAGCACATCCGCGCTGGCGCCACTCTCGAGAGCCTCGCGGGCCTGCAGCCCTCGTTCGCGATGATGGGCGAGGCGGGCGGGTTCGACGCCGTGGCGCTGCAGCGCTACCACTGGGTCGAGAAGATCGAGCACGTCCACCACGCGGGCAACAGCTCGGGCATCGTCGACGGCGCCGCGCTCACGCTCATCGGCAGCGAGGCGGCGGGCACGGCAAGCGGGCTCACGCCACGCGTCCGGATCGTCGCCACCGCGCTGTCCGGCGCCGACCCGACGATCATGCTCACCGGCCCCGCCCCCGCGTCGCGCAAGGCGCTGGCCAAGGCGGGCCTGACCGTCGACGACATCGACCTCTTCGAGATCAACGAGGCGTTCGCGGCCGTCGCCATGCGGTACATGAAGGACATGGGGATCTCCCACGAGCAGACCAACGTCAACGGCGGCGCGATCGCCATGGGGCATCCGCTGGGCGCCACCGGGGCGATGATCCTCGGCACGTTGGTCGACGAGCTGGAGCGCCGCGACCTGCGGCGGGGGCTCGCCACCCTGTGCGTAGGCGGCGGCATGGGCATCGCGACGATCGTGGAGCGGGTGTGATGGAGAAGGCAGTCCGATGGGAGAAGGGCGCCGACGGCATCGCGGTCGTCACCCTCGACGACCCCGGCCGCAGCGCCAACACGATGAACGACCGCTACAGGGAGGCGATGGGTGAGGTCACAGGCGAGCTGGTCGCGGCGAAGGACGAGCTCACCGGCGTGATCGTCACGTCGGCCAAGAAGACGTTCTTCGCGGGCGGTGACCTGGAGCTGCTCTCGTCCGCGAAGCCCGAGGACGCCCCGGCGGTGTTCGAGAACGTCACCGAGATCAAGGCGCAGCTGCGCAAGCTGGAGACGCTCGGCAAGCCGGTCGTCGCGGCCATGAACGGCACCGCGCTCGGCGGCGGCCTGGAGATCGGCCTGGCCTGCCACCACCGCGTCGGGCTGGACGCGCCCGGCGTCGTCTACGGCCTCCCCGAGGTGACGCTCGGCCTGCTGCCCGGCGGCGGGGGCGTCACCCGGGTCACCCGCATGCTCGGGATCATGAACGGCTTCCTCAACGTGCTCTCGCAGGGGCAGCGGCTGGGGCCCGCGAAGGCCGTCGAGGTCGGGATCGTCGACGAGCTGGCATCGTCGCCGGAGGAGATGCTCGAGAAGTCGCGGGCGTGGATCGCCGCCAACCCGGACGCCAAGCAGCCCTGGGACCAGCCGAAGTACCGGATCCCCGGCGGCACGCCGTCGACGCCGTCGCTCGCGGCGATGCTGCCCGCGTTCCCGGCGAACCTGCGCAAGACCCTCAAGGGCGCGCCGATGCCCGCCCCGCGCAACATCCTGGCGGCCGCCGTCGAGGGCACGCAGGTGGACTTCGACACCGCCCTGCGCATCGAGGGCCGCTACTTCACCGAGCTCGTGTGCGGGCAGGTCTCGAAGAACATGACCAAGGCGTTCTTCTACGACCTGAACGAGATCTCGGGCGGGGGCTCGCGGCCGGACGGGTACGCGAAGTACACGCCGCGCAAGGTCGCGGTGCTCGGCGCCGGGATGATGGGCGCGGGGATCGCGTACTCGTGCGCGCTGTCGGGCTGGGAGGTCGTGCTCAAGGACGTCTCGCTGGAGGCCGCCGAGAAGGGCAAGACGTACTCGGAGGGCCTGGTCGCGAAGGCGGTCAAGCGCGGGCGCACCACGCTGGCGAAGGGCGAGGCCCTGCTGGAGCGGATCACGCCGACCGCCGACTACAACGACCTCGCGGGCTGCGACGTCGTCATCGAGGCCGTCTTCGAGTCGGTCGCGCTCAAGCAGGAGGTGTTCCGCGAGGCGATGAAGATGATCGAGCCGGACGCGCTGCTGTGCTCGAACACGTCCACGCTGCCGATCTCCGAGCTGGCGAGCGGCGTCGACCGGCCGTCGGACTTCATCGGCCTGCACTTCTTCTCCCCCGTCGACAGGATGCCGCTGGTGGAGATCATCCGTGGCGAGCGGACGTCCGACGCGACGCTGGCCAAGGCGTTCGACGTCACGCTGGGGTTGAAGAAGACCCCGATCGTCGTGAACGACAGCCGCGGCTTCTTCACCTCCCGGGTCATCGGCACGTTCATCAATGAGGGCGTGGCGATGGTGGCCGAGGGGATCGACCCGCAGACCGTCGAGCAGGCCTCGTCGCAGGCGGGCTACCCGGCGCCGGTGCTGCAGCTGCTCGACGAGCTGACGCTCACGCTGCCGCAGAAGATCCGCAAGGAGACGCGCGCCGCCGTCGAGGCCGCGGGCGGGACGTGGACGCCGCACCCGTCCGAGACCGTGATCGACAAGCTGGTGGAGGCGGGGCGGCCGGGCAAGTCGGGCGGGGCCGGGTTCTACGAGTACGAGGACGGCAGGCGCGTGCGGCTGTGGCCGGGGCTGCGCACCGAGCTCGGCGCGACCAACCACGACGTCGACCTGCACGAGCTGTCCGAGCGCATGCTGTTCATCGAGGCGATCGAGACGCAGAAGTGCTTCGACGAGGGCGTGATCACCACGGTGGCGGACGCCAACATCGGCTCGATCTTCGGGATCGGTTTCCCGCCGTGGACGGGCGGGGTGGTGCAGTACGTCGAGGGCTACCCCGGCGGGGTGGCGGGCTTCGTGCGCCGCGCGGACGAGTTCGCGGCGAAGTACGGGCCGCGCTTCGCCGTGCCGGAGTCCTTGCGGACGCGCGCGACGGTGGCTGCCTAGCGTCGAGAGGAACACCAGCGGGGTCTGGGCGGCGCCCGACCCCGCTGGCGTGCATCTCGGGCGTCACGTCGAGGGCCGGACGGGTCCGTGCTCGGCGGTCCGTGTTCGGCCGCCCGACGGCGCGTGGAACTGAGGGGCTACGCGGGGACCGTCGGCTGCAGAACCGCCTCCACCACCGCCTCCGTCCGCAGGTGCGTCCCCTCCTGGTAGCCCGGGTCGCGCACCATCTCGGAGAACGCGCGGCGGCTCGGGTAGGACACCAGCAGCACCGCGTCCCACGCCTGCCCCGGCTCCGCGACCACCGGGTCGGCGCCCCGGCCGTAGTACACGACCGTGGCGCCGACCTTCGCCGCGAACGGCCGGAAGTGGGCCACGTACGCGTCGTAGCGCTCGGCGCCGCCCTCGGCGAAACGCAGGAGGTTCAGCATCACGATCGGCTGGTCCGGGTCGGCGGCGAGGAACGCCTTCATGTCGGCCCCGGTCGGGTTGACGGCCATAGGCACATCTTGCCGGGTGTAGCGGTTGCGCCGGTCGGCCGCATGGGTTTGCCACGGCGGTGGCCATCGGTCAAGCTTCCGCGCCGAGGGGCCGACGAGGACGAGGTGGAATGTGCCGACCGAGCAGGACTGGTCCGACGACCGGCGTCTCTTCGCGGGCGGTCAGGTGGCCGATCTCGGGCCGCTGGCCGGTGAGTTCGTCCGGCTCGCCGAGAACCTGCTCAGCGCCACCACCGTGCAGGGCGTCCTGGAGCGGGTGACGAACGCCGCCAAGGTGGCCATTCCCGGATCCGACCTGGTCAGCGTCACCCTCCGCACCGACAACGGCTTCACCACCCCGGTCTACACCGACGACCTCGCGCTCAAGCTCGACGAGGTGCAGTACCGCCACGGCGAGGGTCCGTGCGTGGAGGCGACCCGGACCCCCGGGGGCGGCCTCACCTACTCCCGCGACCTCTCGGCGAGCGTCGACTACCCCACCTTCGGGCCCGCCGCCGCCGAGATGGGCGTGCACAGCGTGCTGGCCGTGGGCCTGTTCCCCAAGGGCGACGTCCCCCGCTTCGGCGCGCTCAACATCTACGCGCACGAGGTCGGCGGCCTCGACGAGCTCGACCGCGACCTCGCCCTCATCCTCGCCGCGCACGCGTCGACGGCGCTCGCGGGCACGGTCGCGTCCACCGCGGCCGAGCTCGAGGCCCTCCAGCTGCGCCAGGCGTTGCAGAGCCGCGACGTCATCGGCCAGGCCAAGGGCATCCTCATGGAGCGGCGCGGGATCTCGGCCGACGAGGCGTTCGACGTGCTGCGCAGGGCATCCCAGTCGCTCAACATCAAGCTGGCGGCGGTGGCGCAGACGCTGGTGGATCGCCGCGCGGAAATCTGAGGAGCGATCTGATCCGCAGCACAGCCGCCGGTCAGGTTCCTCTCAGGATCCGGGGCCACCGTGGGTCCATGAGCACCGCGACCAGCACCCTCGACCGCCCCGCTCCCACCGCCGACCGCCGGGTGCGCGTGCTGCTCGTGGAGGACGCCGACTCGGTGCGCCGGGCCGTGGCGCTCGGCTTGCGCGCGTCCGGGTTCGAGGTGACGGCCGTGCGCGGCGGGGAGGACGCCCTGGCCGTCTGCAGCGCCGTCCAGCCCGAGGTGATCATCACCGACCTGTCGATGCCCGGCATGGACGGCTTCGAGCTGATCGCCACGCTTCGGCTGCGCGGCGTCGACGTCCCGGTGCTCGTGATCACCGCGCGCGACTCCGAGCGCGACCGCGCCGCCGCCCTGTCCGCGGGCGCCGACGGCTACCTGCTCAAGCCGTTCGGCCTGGTCCCGTTGTGCGACAGCGTCGCCGCGCTCGCCGCGGGGCGTGCGACGATCGACAGGTGATTCGCAACGTCGTGGTGGGGCGCCTCCGGGACGGGGTGGCGCCGGAGGAGGTCGAGCCCGCCCTGCAGGCGCTGCGCGACCTGAAGGTGGCGGGGGTCGAGTTCACGCTCGTCGCGGGCGTCGACCTCGGGCTGCGTGACGGCGCCGCGAGCTACGCGCTGACCTGCGACTTCGTCGACGAGGACGCCTACCGCGGCTATGACGCCGACCCGGAGCACAACCGGATCCGCCGGGAGATGTTCGCCCCGCTCAGCGCGTCGATCGAGAGGGTGCAGTTCCGGCTTCCTTGACGGCGTCCCGCTCTGGGCGCGGCCGCCCCGTCATCGCAGCAGGGTGACACTCCTCCGACTGAGTCGCAGGAATGTCACCCTGCTGCAGCTCGGGGGCGCACTTCAGCCGGGTTCAGGTGGCGAACACGATCGCACGGCGGTGCAGGTACTCGGCGAGCGCGCCGAGCCGGGCGAGCCTGCGCCGCTGCCCGAACGTGGACAGCGGGCCCACCGCCGAGGCGACCAGCCCGCCCACCAGGCCCGTCACCTCGGCGGTCATCGTCACCGTGCAGCGGTCGTCGCCGTCCGGGGTGATCAGGTCGGCGTAGTCGAGCCGATGGCCGAGCAGGGTCGTCGTCCAGCGCATCCCGCGGCCCGGCTCGACCCACGTGACGTCCATCTGGGTCGCGGGCCCGAACCATGGCTTGACCAGCCCCGACCACGCCGTGTCGCGGATGACGTCGGTGACGCAGTCGACGCTCGTGACGTGCGGGGCCCACAGCTTCCACGCGGTGACGTCGGTGAGGACCGTGTGCACGATGGCGGCAGGCGCGGCGACAGGGCGCTCTGAGCGGATCACCCGTCGAGGGTAGGCCTCGTCAGCGCGGTGTGCCGAACACCTGCGTCCAATACACCCCATATGGTCCGCCGTCGGCCCTGCCGACGCCGATCTGGGTGAGGACGGGGTCGAGGATGTTGGCGCGGTGGCCGGGGCTCTCCATCCATCCGTGGACGACCTCGGCGGCGGTGGGCTGGCCCGCCGCGATGTTCTCGGCCACCTTGCGGTAGGCGTACCCCGCGGCGACCGCGCGGTCCCACACCTGCCGACCGTCCGGGCTCTCGTGGGCGAAGAAGCCGCGGCGGGCCATGTCGGCGCTGTGCGCGTCCGCCGCCTGTGCGAGCCGCGGGTCGACGGCCAGCGCGCGCAGGCCGTGGCGGGCTCGCTCGACGTTGGTGAGCGCGACGACCTCGGCGAGCGGGCCGCCCTGGTGTCCGGCGTCGCGGCCGGTGGACCCGCCGCGTCCCGCCCCGCGGTCGTCCACCCCGCCCCGGCCGTCGGATCCGCCCGCGTCGTCGGCGACGTCCACGCCGAAGTCCCTCGCCAACCCGGCCAGCCCGTCGGCGTAGCCCTGGCCGACCGCGCGTACCCGCCACCCCCCGGACCGCCGGTAGACCTCGGCGAGCAGCGCCACGGTCTCCGTGCGCATCGGCGGCGGCTGGAAGCGGGCGAACGGCCGCTCGGCCGCGTCGGTGAGCAGCAGCGGCGGCAGCGCGCCGACGGCCTCGCCCGACCGCTCGGGCGACGCGACCACGACCACCCGCTCCGCCCCGCGGCGCAGCCCGCCGGGCGCGACCGTGAGCCGCCGTCCGCGCAGCCGCACGCCCGGGGCGTCGGGCTGGTTGTAGAACACCATGTCGGCGTCGCCCGCGACGGTGCCGGAGGCGCTCAGCACCAGCGCGGAGAGGTCGAAGGGGCCGCCGAGCACCACCCCGAGCGCCGTGCCCGGCAAGGCGATGTTCGCGCCGGGCGGCAGGTCGGGCATCACACCCCTACCAACTCGGGTGTCGTGGACGGGGTTCCCGGGGTGATCGCGACGAGCGGGACGTTATCGGGGTTTGACCACCGGAAACCGCAGGCTCGCCGCGATCAGGCGAAGGGCGGCCGGTCGTCCAGCCGGACCGAGGCCCGTCCGGCGGCGCGCCACGCGCGGGCGGTGAGGTCGCGGTCCTCGTCGGTGACGAGGTTGCCCATCACGCGCAGCGCGACGGTCATCAACCCCCGCGAGCGCATCCCGACCGGCCCCGCCAGCGGCAGCAGCCGCGGCAGCGTGAGCAGGCCGGCGAGGCGGCGGGCGATGGAGAACGCCTCGCCGTAGTGGCGGCGCAGGGTGGCGGGCCAGCCGGTGCCGAGATGCCGGTCGGCGGCCAGCAGCTCGGCGACCAGCCGTCCGGTCTCCAGCCCGTAGTCGATGCCCTCGCCGTTGAGCGGGTTGACGCAGCCCGCGGCGTCGCCGACCAACGCCCAGTTGTGCCCGGCGACGCCCGACACCGCGCCGCCCATCGGCAGCAGCGCCGACGCGGGCAAGCCGCACGGGGCCGTCGAGCTGCCAGTCGTCGCGGCGCGCGTCGGCGTAGTGCTGCATGAGGCTGCGCGAGCCGGATCTGGGCCGGGCGCCGCGCGGTGGCGAGCGTGCCGACGCCGATGTTGACCTCGCCGTCGCCGAGCGGGAACACCCAGCCGTACCCGGCGAGCACCTCCCCGTCCTCGCCGCGCAGCTCCAGGTGGGAGGAGATCCACGGGTCGTCGCTGCGGCCCGAGCGGATGTAGCCGCGGGCGGCCACCCCGTACGCCGTGTCGCGGTGCCACTCCCGGCCGAGCATCCGGCCGAGGGGCGAGCGGGCGCCGTCGGCGACGACCAGACGGCGGCAGCGCACGAGTGGTTGCTCCGTGGCCGGTGCCTGTCCCATCGGCGTCGGCGCGGCCGCCGCCGCGGGCGAACACGACGCCCGTCACCCGCTCGCCGTCGCGCTCGACGTCCACCGCGCGCGCCCCGTCGAACGGCACGGCCCCGGCCTTCAGCGCGACCTCGCGGATCCGCGCGTCCAGCTCCGTCCGCGGCACGGCGCCGCCGTACGCCGGGAGCGAGCCGCCCGGCCACGGCAGCGTGAGGACGACCCCGAACCCGGTGGCGCGCAGGCCGCGGTTGGTGCCGTGGGCGCGCACCCAGTCGCCGAGGCCGAGGCGCTCCAGCTCGGCGATCGCGCGCGGGGTGAGCCCGTCGCCGCACGGCTTGTCGCGGGGGAAGACGGCGGCGTCGGCGAGCACGACGTCCAGCCCCGCCCGCGCCGCCCACGCCGCGGCCGCCGACCCCGCGGGCCCGGCGCCGACGACGAGCACGTCGGTCGCGGTGGGTGGGGCGGCGGGCTCGGGCATGCCTCCAGTCTCCAGGGGATCGCCCGCGGGCGCGCTGTGACCCGCCTCGCCGTGGCCGCCCGGCCCCGCGCAGGCCGCGCCGGGCCAGCCGCAACCGGTGATCGCCAGCTCGGCGCGTAGAGCGGCCAGAACTGACCGCTTCTGCGCCCAGCCGACGATCACGGCGCGCGGAAGGGGCTGCGCGGCGGGCGGGACGGCGCGAAACGGGCAGCGCGGGCCGGGGGAGCCGAGGTGGTGGGCTGGCGCGGCGGCGTGGGCCGGGCGGTCCAGCCGGGGCGGGCTACCGGCGGTCGCGGCCCGTGGCCTCGTCAACCGCGTGCACCGTGCCCGCCAGGGTGCCGACGTAGATCAGGCCGTCGGCGGCGGCGGGGGAGGAGTCGTCGATCGGGCCCGCGGCGAGGAAGCGCCACCGCACCTGCCCGGTCCCGGCGTCGACGGCGTGCAGGAACCGGTCGTGGCTCCCGACCACCACGAGCCCGTCCACCACCAGCGGGGTCGACCGGATCCCGCCCGCGGTGGGGTAGCTCCACCGCGGGCGGCCGGTGTCGGCCTCCAGCGCGTAGAGGCGCCCGTCGTCGCTGCCGACGTACAGCACGCCGCCCGCCACGGTGGGGGTGGACACGATGCCCTTCTGCGCGGTGAAGTCCCAGACCCACTTCCCGGTCTGGGCGTTCAGCGACCGGACCTTGCCGTCGTCCCCGCCGATGTAGACCGAGGACCCCACCACCCGCGGCGAGGAGTCGACCGTGCTCGACGTCGTGTACCGCCACTTCTGCTCGCCGGTCCGCACGTCCAGCCCGTAGACGTTGTGGTCGCGGCAGCCGACGTACACGGTGCCGTCGACGATCGTGGGCGAGGAGTTGAACCAGTCGCCGCGCACGAACTTCCACGCCTCCGCACCGGACCGCACGTCGAAGCCGAAGAGCGTGTTCGACCGGCTCCCCACGACCACCATGCCGCCCGCCACCGCGGGCGACGAGTGCACCGGACCACCGGTGTCGGAGGCCCACCGCCGCTCCCCGGTGCGGGCGTCGACCGCGTGCAGGAACCCGTCCTGCCCGCCGACGAAGATCGTGCCGTCCGCGATCCGCGGCGACGACGTCACCGAGCCTTCGGTCGCGTACCGCCACCGCTGCGTCCCGGTCTCCGCGTCGAGCGCGTACAGGTAGCGGTCGTTGCTGCCGATGTAGACGACGCCGCCGTCGACGAGCGGCGACGAGTAGACCTTGTCGCCGGTCTGCACCGTCCACGGCCCGGCCTGGCGCAGCGCGCCCAGGCCCGACAGCGTCGCCCACGTCGCCCCGCCCGCGGCCGCCAGCCCGACAGCGGCGCCCCCGGCGATCAGCAGCCGCCGCCTGCTCAGCAGCTTCGGCGTGGCGCCCGCCCCCGACCGCAGGCTCACCCCCGACCGCAGGCCGCCGGTCCCGCGGCGCGCCGTCCGCGCCGTCGACGTCTGACGCTCCGTGGCCACGGTGTCGGCCGCGTCGGTGAGCTCGGGCGCCTCCGTGGGGTCGTCGTCCACTCGCGGCGGCACGTAGCTCACCGAGCGCGACCCGTCCAACGCCGCCCGTGCCGCGTCGGCCAGCGCGCCGGCCGTCGGGTAGCGCGCGGCCGGGTCCTTCGCCATCCCGTGCGCGACGACGTCGTCCAGCGCGGCGGGCAGGTCGGGCCGCTCCTGCGTGGGCCGCGGCGGCTCCCGCACCAGGTGCGCGTGCATCACCGAGGGCAGGCTCTCCGCCCGGAACGGCCGGTGCCCGAGCAGGCACTCCACCAGCACGCAGGCGAGGGCGTAGACGTCGACCCGCTCGTCCCAGTCGTCGCCGGTGAACCGCTCGGGAGCCATGTAGCCCGCGCTGCCCATCCCGAGCGCGGTGCGGCTGACGGTGGGCCCGTCGAGCGCGCGGGCGATCCCGAAGTCGGTGAGGTACGCGACCCCGCGCTCGGCCTGCTCCCCACCCACCAGCAGCACGTTCGAGGGCTTGACGTCGCGGTGCACCAGCGCCTGCGCGTGCGCGGCGTCGAGGGCGTCGGCCACCTGCCCGATCACGTCGACGGCGCGCGCGGCCGACATCGGGCCCTGCGCGATGAGACCCGCGAGGTCGCCGCCGTCGACGAGCCGCATGTCGATGAAGAGCTGGCCGTCGATCTCGCCGTAGTCGTGGATCGGGACGATGTGCGGGTCGTTGAGCTTCGCGGCCATCGCCGACTCGCGCTGGAACCGCGCGCGGTACTGGTCGTCGGCGGCCAGCTCGCGCAGCAGCCGCTTGAGCGCGACGTACCGCTCACGGCGGGTGTCGTAGGCACGATGGACCTCGCCCATCCCACCTCGCCCGATCAGGGCGTCGAGCCGGTATGGCCCGAAGACCTCCACCCGACCAGGTTAGCCAGGTAGCAGCACGACGACTTGGGTGGCGTCCCGGCACACCACCCACACCCGCCCGTCGCGGGCCACCGCGACCGCCACCGGGCCCGCGCCGACGTCCACCGCGGGCCCGACGTCGTGCGTCGCGGCGTCGACCGTGCGTACGGTGCCGTCGTCGGTGTCGGTGACGTACAGCCGGGCGCCGTCGGCCGACAGCGCCAGCGCGCTCGGCGCGTCGCCCACCCGCGCCGACCCCGTGACGGCACGGGTCGCGGCGTCGAGCACGCTGACCGTGCCCTCGCCCCGGTTGGCCACCCACACCTGCCGCGCGTTCGCGACCACCGCGGACGGCGCCCGCCCGACCGGCACGGTCGTCACCAGGGTCCGCGTCGCCGTGTCGATCACCATGACGTCGTCGGAGCCCGAGTCGGCGACGTAGAGCAGGCGTCCGTCCGGGCTGGTCGCGAGGCTGGACGGCTGCGGGCCCACCGTGATCGGCGGCGTGGGGACCGGCGTCGACGGGTCGATGACCGTCACCGTGCCGTCACCCGCGTTGGCCACGTACAGCACCGTGCTGAAGGTCATCGCGCCGGGAAACCGGCCCACCGCGACCGTGCCGACCGGACCCATGGCCGAGTCCAGCACCGCGACGCTGCCCGCGCTCGTCTGCGCGACATACGCCCGGCCGTCCGGGGCGAACGCGACGCCGGTCGGGCCGCCCCGCACGGGCACGGTCGTGACCTTCCCGTTCGCCGTCTCGATCAGCGACAGCGTGTCCACCGCCTGGTTCGTGACCAGCGCGCGGGCCCCGTCCGGCGAGATCGCGATGCCCGCGGGCCCGACCCCGACGACGACCGTCGCGTCGACCGTGGGCCGCGGCCCGGTCGGGCGCAGGGCCAGCGCTCCCGCGACCCCCGCGCCGACGACCGCGACCCCCGCGCCGCCGATCAGCACCGCCCGCCGCGGGATCCGCCGCCGGACCGGGGCCGAGAGCGCCGCGCGCGCCGCCGCGGCCAGCTCGCCCGCGCTCGCGTACCGGTCCTCGGCCCGCTTGGCCATCCCCCGCGCGACGACGTCGTCCAACCCGCGCGGCAGGCCGGGGCGCAGCTCCGACGGCCGCGGCGGCGGCAGGGTGAGGTGGGCCTGCACGGCGCCCAGCACGTCGTCGGCCGGGAACGGCTTGCGCCCGACGAGGCACTCGAACAGCACGCAGGTGAGCGAGTAGATGTCGATCCGGTGGTCGTAGTCGTCGCCGGTCATGCGTTCGGGGGCCATGTACGCGGTCGTGCCGAGCGCGAGCCCTGGCCGGGTGGCCCTGCTGGTGCGGTCGCCCAGTTCGCTGGCGATGCCGAAGTCGCAGAGATAGGCGAACCCGCGTTCGGCCGCGCGCTCGGGCGTCCCGACGAGCAGCACGTTCGACGGCTTGACGTCCCGGTGCACCAGGCCCTCGGCGTGCGCGGCGTCGATCGCGTCGGCCATCTGGGAGATCACGTCGACCGTCCGCTCGGCGCTCAGCGGGCCCCTGCGCAGCAGCGCGGCCAGGTCGATGCCCTCGACCAGCCGCATGTCCAGGTACAGCCGCCCGTTGATCTCGCCGTAGTCGTGGATGGGGACGACGTGCGGCTCGGAAAGCTTCGCCGCCAGCGCGGACTCGCGGCGGAACCGCGCGCGGTACTCGGGGTCGGTCGCGAGCTGCCCTTGCAGGCGTTTGACCGCGACCATGCGGTCGCGCTGCATGTCCATCGCGCGGTAGACCTCGCCCATGCCCCCGCGCCCGAGCAGCGTGTCGAGGCGGTAGGGGCCGAAGCGCTCGCTCATCTCGGTTTGGCGATCACCGGAAAGGCCGACGCGTCGCGGCGGACGAAGCGCAGCACACCGCGCGCGACGCCGACCGCCTCCAGTAGCGAAAAGAGCGGAATGCCCACGACCACCGCGGCATGTTCCCACCACCGCGGTCGGTCGTCGGCGGACGCCCGTGCGTTCAGCGAGAGCCCGACCCGGTAGCACCAGACCGAGAACGCGAGGTTGGCCGCCCAGATGGGCTGCAGCCAAGCGACCACGGGCAGCGTGTTCATGTCGCCGATCAGCCAGCCCACGCCGAGAACCACCCCGACGTGTTGCACCGGGATGAACGCCCACACCATCACGTTGTGCAGCAGCAGGAGCCGGTGCCGCAGCGGCACGGACCGGTTCCACGCCAGCTCCATGAGGCCCCACGCCCAGCGTTCGCGCTGCACGACGAACGCCGCGAGCGTCGCGGGCGTGGCGCCGAAGCAGCGGCCGGGGAACCAGTCGCTGCTGCCGGGGTGGCGGCGGGTGAGCTCGAGCGCGAACTGGGCGTCCTCGACCATCGTGCGCGGCCCGAAGTCCCACCCGATCTCCGCCTCCACCGACGCCCTGACGAGCAGCAGCTCGCCGTGCAGCCCGGCGCGGGGGTTGCCGGTGCCGGTGGTGGCGGCGAACGTGGAGACGTCGCCCGCGGGCCGGATCGCGTCGGCCAGCCAGAGCAGCCGGGAGGCGCCCAGCTCGCGCGGGTAGGTGAGCACGCCCTGGGCCAGGTGCTTCGCGGACGGGCCCGCGTCGCGCTGGGTGTGGACGAACCGGGCGAGCTCCTGCGCGGTGTCCGGCCCGATCGCGGTGTCGTCGTCGAGGTGCAGCACCCAGACGTCGGGGTCCGGCGGGCGGAGGGTGAGCGCGTACTGGTTGGCGCGGGCCTTGAAGCGGGTGCCGTTCGGGGTGCCGTAGTCGCGCGGCACGGTCACGACGCTCGTGCCCGGCAGCGCCGCGAGCCCCTGGATCTGCGCCGCCGCCGCACAGCCCTCCTCGACGACGATCTCGACGGAGCGATCGGGGAACAGGGGGGCGAGGTGCGCGCAGGAGAAGACGACCCGGCGCAGTGCGGGCAGCGTGTCGGCGCGCCCGATCGTCGGGATGACGACGACCAGCCGCTCCGGCACGGGCAGCACCGGGTCGGACGCGGCCCGGCGCAGGCGCAGCCGGGTGCGCACGGCGCCGAAGATCCCGATCAGCATGCCGAGCGTCGGCAGCGACCACAGGAACGTCGTGGCCCACCCGGTGATCCCGGTCGGGCCGCGCTCGGTCCACATCACGAGCGACGACAACAGCGCGAGCGTGAACACGATGGGTAACGTGCCCAGCCCCGGCCGTACGACATCCAGCGCGCGCCGAACCCCGACGGGGGCGACCCCGGGCGCAGCTCGCGTCACGTCGCCGTCCGCCTCCTCCGCTGCCGTGGATGCGGTCGGTGACCGCCGCGGGGATGCTATCCCCGATCGGGTGACGGCCTCGGAAACGTGTCGATGTTGACGCTGACCTGCGGTCAGGTGGCGATGAGGACGTTCTTCAGCTCCGTGTAGGCGTCGGCCGCGTGGGGGCCGAGCTCGCGGCCGGCGCCCGACTGCTTGAACCCGCCGAACGGCGTGTTCACCCGAACCGACGTGGAGGAGTTGACGGCGAGCGCCCCCCGTCCACCTGCCGGGCCACGCGCAGCGAGCGGCGGGCGTCGCCCGTCCAGATCGAGCCGGAGAGGCCGTAGACGGTAGGCCGTCACATCGCAGCAGGGTGACACCGCTGCGACTCAGTCGGAGCGATGTCACCCTGCTGCAACGACACCCGGGTCTACTGGCCGATCCGGCCGTCGATGAGCTCGCGCAGGAGGTCGGCGTGCCCGTTGTGCCGCGCGTACTCCTCGATGAGGTGCACGAGCACCGCGCGCAGGGTGGGGTGCATCGAGGTGGGGTCGGTGCCCTTGGCGTCGAGGTCGGATGCGGTCGCCACGAACTCGTCGGTGAACGCGCACTCCGCGCGCCACGCGGCCCACGCCTCCTCGACGAGGGCGGGGTCGGCCCGGATGTTGTCGAAGTCGCCGTCGCGGTCGTCCGGCCCGTAGTACAGCGGCGGGGCGTCGAGCCCCGCCATGAACCGGCGCATCCAGCCGCGCTCGACGTCGGCGAGATGGCGGACGAGCCCGAGCAGGGACAGCGTCGACGGCGGCACCGACCGCGCCGCCATCCCCTCGGCGTCGAGGCCGGTGCACTTGATCCGCAGTGTGAGCCGCTGGTCGCGGAGGTAGGTGAGCAGCGTGCTGCGCTCGTCGGGCATCGGCGGGCGGATCTCGCGGGGGTCGTCGGCGAGATCGAGGAACATGTCCGCGCGCGATGTGGAACCCATCGGCCCACCCTCCCCTGCCGGGCAACCCGTTACCAGACGACGGGCCCGTCGCGGTCGATGAACCGGCCGGTGGGCCCGTCGGCGGCGCGGTGCATCCGGGGTCGGCGGCGTTGATCCGGAGCTCGGGCAGCGCCTTCGCTTGCTGGGGCGACGACCCTGCCCGCGGGGTCGAGGGGTGCCACGACGACCGCAAGCGCGTCCGCCATCCCGAGCTCGGCGTGCTGGAGCTCGACCGCGACGTCCCCCAAGGCCGACTTCGCACAGGTTCGTGCGTCCTCGCACAGGTTCGGCCATCTGCGAGGACGCCGCAGGGTATGCGAGGTGGGCGGCCGGTCGCGCAGTGCCGTCCGGTGCGCCCCCGCCTGCTCTGGTCGTCAGCCGTCCAACGTGGCTGTCAGCGTCGTCAGGCGCCAGGTCGCCGGGTCGGGGGCGCGGGCAGCCTCCTCGAGCCGCAGACGCGGCCACCGGCGCAGGACGGCGGTGAGCGCGATCTCCGCTTGGAGCCGGGCGAGCGCGGCGCCGAGGCAGAAGTGCGGCCCGTGCAGGAAGGCGAGGTGGGCGTCGGCCGGGCGGCGGGAGATGTCGAGGACGTCGGGGTCGGCGAAAACCCGCGGGTCGCGGTTGGCGGCGGCGAGCGCGACGGTCACCGGCTCGCCAGCGGGCACGGACACACCCCCGATGACGACGTCCTCGCTCCCGAACCGCGGCACGGCGAGCAGCTGCGGGCCGCACCAGCGCAGCAGCTCCTCGACGGCGAGCCCGATGCGGTCGGGGTGCGCCCGCAGCACGGCGAGCTGGTCGGGATGGGTGAGCAGCGCGTGGATGCCGTTCGCGATGAGGTGGGTGGGCACCTGCCCGGCCAGCACCAGGTGCCAGATCAGGGTGACGAGCTCGGTGTCGCCCAGTCCGCCGGACCGCACGAGGTCGGAGACGAGGTCCTCGCCCGGCTCGGCCCGTCGACGGGCGAGGACGGCCTTGGCGTCGTCGACGATGGTGGGGATCGCGTCGGCGAACGCCCGCCCGTCGCCGGTGGAGATCGCGATGCCGTGGGTGCGCCATCGGGGCTCGTCCGCCGTGGGGACCCCGATGACCGCGCAGATCACCGCCATCGGCAGCGGTCGCGCGAAGTGGGTGAGGAGGTCGCCGACCCCGTCCTCGGCGCGCTCGGCGACGTCGTCGAGCAGCCCCCCGACCAGTGCCGTGATCGGTGGTCGGAACCGCTCGGCGCGCCGTGGGGTGAAGGCGGGCGCGACCAACCGTCGCAGCCGCAGATGACCGGGCCCGTCCTGCTCCTGCATGGTCCGCAGGTAGGGCTCGTACTCCTCCGGCACGTTGCGCGGACGCGCGGAGTAGCTGGCGGCGCTCGGCGCGAACCGCGGATCGGTGAGCATCGCCCTGGCCTCGCGGTAGCGCGTGACCGCCCACATCGCCATGCCCGGTGCCGTCAGCCGCACGACGGGCGAGCACTCCTGCGCGCGCCGGTAGGCGGTGAGGGGGTCAGAGGCGACCGCGGGGTCGGCCAGGTCGACGTCCACGTCGGCACCTCACATGTTCTCGTCAGATGTTCTTATCATGTGATGATGGCACGATACCGTTGCGACCGTGCGGAGGGCAAGGTTGACCAGGGCGGAGCTGCAGGAACAGAACCGGGCGAAGGTGCTGGCCGCGGCGCGGACGGAGTTCGTGGAGCGCGGCTACCGCGACGCGAAGGTCGACGACATCGCCGAGCGGGCCGCCCTCACCCGGGGCGCGGTGTACTCGAACTTCCCCGGCAAGCGCGCCCTCTACTTCGCCGTCCTCGCCGAGGAGGCGGCCAGGCCGCCGGTCGACACCGCCGGGGAGCGGCGAGATGACACGCCGCCGACGGCCGACGGCACCGGTGATGTCGTTGACGCCGCCGGGGCGCGGCGGAGGCCGGACGGCGCCGCGGGCACGGCGTCCAGGCGAGACCCGGCTGCCGACGAGTGGGCAGGCGGGCAACGGGAGGCGATGGCCGGAGAATGGGTCGGCGTGGCTCGCACCCCCCGGGACGCGCTGGCCGCCTTCGCCCGCTCGTGGCTCGCCCGGCTGCCCCTGGCCACCGCCGAGGGACCGTCGCGGCTGGCCGCCGAGCTGCTGCCGGTGGTGCAGGCCGACGAGCTCACCCGTCGGCCATTCGCCCAGCTCGCCCAGCTCAGCGCCCTGTTGCTGGGGCTGTCCCTCGAACGCCTGCAGGCCGAGCGCACCTTCCGCGCGCGCCGGGTGCGCTCGGCGCAGGCCGCGCTGACCACGCTCTACGGCGCGAGCCAGCTCGCCGCGGCGGCTCCCGGCCTCGTGGACGAGATGCTGGTCGTCGACGCCTGCGCCGCGCTTGCCGACACCGACTTCGCCGACCGCTGGGCCCCGCCGCACTTGGCGTACGTGGCCCCCGCCCGTCCGGTCGACCGGCCGTGGGTCCCGACGGCGGACTCGACCAGCGACGGCGTGCTCGTCGTCCTCGGCCTGCACCGCCTCGGCGCGTTGGAGGAGGCACTCCGGGCGGCGCCGCGGGGGGTGGCGGTCACCGCCGCGCTGGTCACCGGCGCGCCCGCCGAGCTCGCGCCGCTGGCCCGGCTCGTGCTCGCCGACGCCTCCCGCCACCTGCGCACGGCCTTCCCGCCCTCCGCGCGCCCCGCCGTCCGGCTCGTGCTCGACGAGGCGGGCGCGGTAGCCGCGGCGGCCGGGGTCACGGCGGTGAGCGACGCGACCGAGACGGCGGTCCGCATCCGCGGCGGCCGCATCGTCGCCAAGGCCGACGGCCCCGGCGCGGGCCACGCCGCCGCCTCGGCCTGACCTCGTACACCTTCCGGCGTCGTCGCACACGGTCGGCGCTGTGCGAGGACGCCACACCATGCGAGGTCGGCCCCTGCCCTCGACGAGGACCGTCGCGATCCCTGCGACGTCAGCTCGGGTGGGCCACTCGACGGCGCCGCGTCAGCGCGGTGACCGCGGCGAAAGCCAGCGCCATCACCACCCAGCCGGGCCAGCCCAGCAGGCCCGCCGACGCGTTGTCGAACGACGTGCCCGCCGCCACGAACACCAGCGGGAGGGCCGCCGACGCGTTGAGGAACCCGTGCCCGATCGCGCACGGCCACACGCTCCCGGAGCGCAGCCGCAGCCAGCCCAGCAGCGAGCCGATGACCACGCAGAACACCACCATCAGCGCCACCGACACCACCGGCGCGTGCCCCGGGTAGTTGTAGCCCAGCAGCACGACCGGGGCGTGCCACAACCCCCAGATCACGCCCACCGCGAGCACCGCGCGCCACCGCCCGAGCGGCAGGAGCGCGGGCAGCAGCCAACCGCGCCACCCCCACTCCTCGCCGAGCGCCGGGATGACGTTGACCCACCCGATGACCAGCACCTGCGCGATCTGCAGCAGCGCCAGCGTTTCGACGGGCAGCGGAGTGGGCCCGACCATCTCGCGGAAGCCGGAGAAGCCGACGGGATCGGCCGTGTAGGTGCCGACCCCGGCGGACAGCAGCGTGGCGAGCCCGACCAGCACGAGCGGCGACAGCCACGCCAGCGCCGCCCAGGGCAGCCACGACCGGATCCCGCCCGCCGAACGCAGCCCGGTCCGTGCCGCGAGCCCGGCCCGGTGCCGCCACGAGACGACGAGCGTCGCCAGCGTGGGCATCGCCATCATCGCGACCAGGGAGATGCCCAGCCCCGGCGTCGCCAGCCCCCGACCCGACAGCCACAGCGGCAGCGCGGCCAGCCACGCCCCACCGAACGCGACGACGAGGAAGAGCGCCACCGCCCGCGTGTCGAGCCGCGGCGACTCCGTCTGCGCGGGCGCGCCCGTCATTGCGACACCTCCGGATCGAGCACGAGGAGGCCCGGCCGCAGCGTCGCCCGCGCGGTCATCGGGACACCTCTGGGTTCAGCACGAACAGGCCCGCGACCCGCCCGTCGGACCGCAGCGCCACCCGTCCGGTCATCTCGCCCGCCTCGAACGCCAATGGCAGGTCGACGACGGTCAGGTCGCCCTGCCTGCGCGCGAACGGCTCGCCGGGCCGCTCGTAGGCGCCGACCGCGCCGACCACCATCGCCCAGGTGTCGGCGAGCTTCGACGCGGGAAGCGCGGCGGTCATCGTCGGGTCGAAGTCGGCCCGCGCACCCTCCCAGTCGCCCGCCGCGAGCGCCGTGAAGATCGCAATGGCGCGCTCGTCCGCGCCGTCGAGCACCGTCCGGTCCATGGGTCCCCCCGTCCTCGGGTCGACCGGGCGGCCGAACCGCTGGAACGCCGCCTGGCGGCTGGTTCCCAATGCCGTCCCGATCTCCTGCCACGTGCCTCCGGCCGCGCGCACCGCGTCGACCGCGGCGGCGAGCACCCGGTCGGCCTGCGCGCGCACCGCGACCGCGCTCTGCAGCCGCACCAGCGCCGCGGCCCGGCCCTCACCGGCCAGCCCGACCTCGCCGAGCCCGTGCACGGCGTCGAGCAACGCCTGGCGTGCGGGCTCCAGGTCGTCCGGCACGCTGTCAAGCCTAGCTTGACAGATCACGGTGTCAAGTTCTTCTTGACACCGGTCGGCCGCGGGTCCCCGCGCCCGTGCCCCAACCGGGCGCGGTCCGGCACATCCGATTCCCGCCGACCTCCGCGTAGGGCCCGTGACCTGGGAAGACATCCGCCAGACGGCAGCGTGCGCCGTGGTGAGCAGACTCTCAAATCGGCCCGATCCGGCACCTGCGGCCTGCTCGGGATAGTTAACTCCGGTGGTGGGTCGCCAACCGCGGCGGCCCCGACGGAGGAGTGCGATGTCGGAACGGCGTGAGCTGGTCCGTCCGGACGCGACGGTCGCGTACTGGGTGAACGGACCCGAACGGGCACCGGTCGTCGTCCTGCTGCACGGCGCGACGCTGGACCACCGGTCGTGGGCTCCCCAGGTCGACGAGCTCGCGGTCCGCTACCGGGTCGTCGTGCCGGACCTGCGCGGGCACGGGGAGTCGGTCCCGCGGCTCGCGGGGCTGCTCGCCGTCGACCCCTCGGCGGACGAGGCCGCGTGGTCGCAGTACGGCTCGCTGCTGGCCGCCGTCGACCGGCTGCGGGTGGAGATCGCGGCCGCGGCGCGTGCGATGGAGCCCACGCTCAGCAGCTAGTCTAGGTAGCCGCCCGCACGAGTGCGTCATTTTCGGTGCTCGAACCCCGCGGACGACGCCCTCGAAGCGATCACTGCTCGCAATGGTCATCATCGGAGCATGCGCAGCTACCGCGACCTGCTCCACCGCACCGACGGCCCGCCCGGCTCGGCATGGGGGGAGTTCGGGCCCGACGACGAGCTGGGC
This sequence comes from uncultured Actinomycetota bacterium, assembly GCA_963750095.1. Lineage (GTDB taxonomy): Bacteria > Actinomycetota > Actinomycetes > Mycobacteriales > Pseudonocardiaceae > Pseudonocardia. The sequence goes on from CAVVPJ010000008.1 coordinate 152,219, forward strand.
ACCATCGGCCGTCTCACCGCGGACCGGGCCCGCGCGGGCGCGGCCTGCGTGCGCACCGGCGAGGTGTTCAACCTCGACCTGCCGCTGGACGCGATGGACCCGCCGTTGGTGCCCGCCCGACGGCGGCCGCGCCACACCATGTTCGGGCGCAACGCCTTCCACCGCGACGAGCACCTCGACGACTTCTTTACGCAGGCGGCCTCGCAGATCGACGGGCTGCGCCACTTCGGCCATCCCGACCACGGCTTCTACAACGGCGCCCCCGGCGAGCGCCTGGTGCCGGGCGACCCGCTGCTGGGCGTCCAGCACTGGGCCGAGCACGGGATCGTCGGTCGCGGGGTGCTCGTCGACGTCGCGCGGCACCGGGAGCGGCTCGGCAGGCCGATCGACCACCGCGGAGCCGAGCCGATCCCCATCGTCGAGGTCGCGGAGGCGGCCGACCAGCAGGGCGCGCGGTTCGAGCCCGGCGACATCCTGCTCCTGCGGTTCGGCTGGCTGCACCACTACCGCACCGCGACGACCGAGGCCGAACGCCGCGCATTGCCGCACGACCAGCGCCATCCCGGGCTCCTGCAGTCGCACGACACCCTCGAATGGCTCTGGGACCACCAGTTCGCGCTGGTCGCGGCGGACAACTTCGCGTTGGAGCGCTGGCCGCCGGTGCCGGACAGCCCGTTCCGCACCGAGGCCGAGCGCGCGGGCGGCCCCACGGACGCGCAGACCGGGCTCATGCACCGGGTGATGATCCCGCTGCTCGGCCTGGCCGTCGGCGAGCTGTGGGCGCTGGACGACCTCGCGGAGGCCTGCGCGCGCGACGACCGCTACGACTGCCTCGTCGTCGCCAAGCCGCTCAACCTCGTCGGTGGCGTCGGCACGCCCGCCAACGCCACCGCCATCCGCTGACGACCGGAACGGCGGCGGGCCCGATCAGCGGCCGAGGTGGTCCCGCAGCGCGTCGAGCCTGTCGTCCCAGTCGCGGGCCAGCGCCGCCAGGAACTGCTGCGCGACCTGCATGGGCGCGGAGCGGAGCCGGTAGCGCACCCGGCGTCGCTCGCCCGGCTCGGCCGTCACGAGCCCGACCTCGGCCAGCAGCGCGAGGTGCTTGGCGATCGCCTGTCGGGTGATCGGCAGGCGCTCGGCGAGGTCTGTGGCCGTGGCGGGACCACCCGACGCCAGCGCGGCCAGGATGGCGCGCCGGGTCGGGTCGGCCAGCGCGACGAAGACCTGCTCGGCGATCGCCTCGGTGTCAGGCGGCATCGAGGTAGTCGACCAGCTCGCCAAGCTCGCTCGCCCAGCCCCTGGTGTTGCCGTCGAACGCGGCGTGGTGGCCGTCGTCGGGAAGCTGGGCGAAGCCGGACTCGACCACGGTCAGCCGCGTGCCCGCCCCGACCGGTTCGAGCGTGAACTCGACGTAGGTGCGGCGCGGGTCGTCGTCGGGGAGGCCGTAGATGTGCCAGGTGTAGCCGAAGACGAACGGCTCCTCGACCCGTTCGATGCGCATCTCGGCCGTGTTGCCGTCGTCCCACGACATCTGGGCCGACCCTCCGGGGCGCAGGTCGATCGCCGCTTTGTGGCCGAACCACCCGCCCAGGCCTTCGGCGGTGGTGAGCGCGGCCCAGACCGTGATGGGCGGGTGGGCGATCTCGACGGTCCGCTCGATGCGGTCGGGGAATGCCACGCGAGCCTCCTTGAATGGCAACTCATCGGTTGCTAGTTACTCTATGGCAAACCGTGAGTTGCGTCAATCCGAGGGACGGCGGCGGCCAGCCGCGGGTACACCCGGCGCCGACCATCTCCGAGCCGAACAGGATGCTGTCGACGTCGATGGCGTCGAACAGCGGGTCGATGCCCGGTTGATGGTAGACGCAGGAGACGCCGGGCGACTGCGGGAGCTGGCCGACGCCGACGAAACGGTCGGGGTAGACCTGCACGGTCGGTGGTCGTCGGGATACGGCTGAGCGCACCAGCCGCGGCCGGTGAGGTCGCCGCGCAACGGAAAAGGTGCACCGGCCACCTCGTCGACCCATTGCGTGCTGATGGCGGTTGAGCGGTCTTCGTTCCCGGCGCACCATGGGATTGGGCGCGGGCCATGAGTTTTGGCTGTTGGGAGGCCAAGTCGTGTACAACCTAAGCATCGCGCGCGTTAACACACAGCGTCGTGGAACGAATAACCTTCGGGGCAGTGGCGCCTGCCCGTGAGCACTGTCACGCAGCACCGCCAGAGCGGGCCCGCCCGGCGGAGTTTCGGAGGGCGCGGTGGGTACGGGAGCTGGGCTTTCGAGGCTTGGCCGATGACGCGCGTCTTCCTCAGCTACGCCACCCAGGACGCAGCGGCGGCGAGGAAGCTGACACGTGAGTGGCGCGAACGTGGTGCCGACGTGTTCCAGTTCGGTGATCCGGAGCGGCAGGCCGAGATCATCATTGATGAGATCGAACGCCAGATCCGTGCCGCCGACGTCTTCGTCGCGTTGATGTCGCCCGCGTATCTCGCCTCGCCCTGGTGTCGACGCGAATGGCAGCTCGCCATACGGCGTGAGCACGCGTTGCCTGCGCAGTTCATCTACGTCGTCGTCGTCGCCAGCACGCCGCACGACGATGCGGGAATGCTCAACGCCTACTCGTGGGTGGACGCCACGGGCGAGCTGACGGCATCACGGCTCGACGAGGTCACCGCTGCCCTTCCCTTCGCGCGCAGGCCGACCGGATCAGACGTGGACTTCCCGGGCTTCCGCAACCGGGAAGACGAGCTCACCACCTTGCTCGGCGCGCTGCAGACCGTCGGCGGACGCGACCTGTGGGTCGTCGTCGCGCCTCCGCTGATGGGCAAGACCTGGCTGCTCGTCAAGCTGGAGAAGGCGCTGGTCAACGCCTCTCCCTCATGGTCGGTCCGTCGGATGGACCTCCGCCGCGAACCCGACGGTCTGCGCGACGACCCGGCCCGGCTCGTGACGGCTCTCCTGGACGTCGAGGACATGGCCCAGGATGGTTTGGGCGAGGACAACCTGGAGTCCATGGCACTCAAAGTGGGCTCGCGTGTCGAACCGTTGCTGTTCGTCCTCGACGGTGCCGAACTGCTCACCCCGGCCTGTGCGACGGCGGCCCGGACCGCGCTCACCGCCGTCCACCGGATCGTGCGCAAGACCGGCCGTCGGGCGCGGTTCGGGCTGGTGATCGCCACCCGACGACACGACGAATGGCGCGGTCTTGGCCCCGACGCCCGCACAGGTGAGCGCTTCGGGACGCTCGGCCTGTCCCAGTTCGGTCGGGACGTCGTGCTCCAAGCGCTCCTCGACATGCCTCACGACATCGGCGCGGAACAGCGTTGGTCCTATGCGGAACGCCTCCAGCGGCTGAGCGAAGGGCTGCCCGCGCTCCTGGCTCGCAGCGTGCGATGGGCCGGGAGAACGGGATTCCTGCGTATGGCCGAGTCCGACGGACCGGCCACCTTTGACGCGGTGGCCCGAGACTACGTCCAGAAGGACCTGCTCTCGGCCGACTGCCTGCTGCCCATGGGCAGCAGGCAGTCGGAGCGGCCGAAGGCGGGCCTCGCCGTCCTGCACAGCACGCTCCGTGTGCTCTCGACGTACCGGCTCTACACCCAGTCGCATCTCGCCTTCCATCTCGACGCCGACCCCGCCCTCCGTGCGGCGCTCGAGCACGCGGCATGGGGCCCCGAAGATCTCTGGGAGGCGCTCGGCCGGACCGCACTGCAGTCGAACAAGAAGGCTTATGAGATCTGGCACGAGCTCGATCCGTCCTTACGGCGTCTCCTGCACCGTTACCACCACCGCACCGACGCCGAGCGCGCCGCCGCGCACCGCACCGCCCGCCGGTTCTACAGCGGGTGGAGCCAGAACCAGGCCGCTGGCCGCGAACAACAGGTGGTGCTCGTGGAGTGTCTGTGGCATGAAGCAGCCCGGCTGACGATCGAAGAGCCGAACGCCGTGTCGGAGAGGTTGCCGATCGTCGCCGTCGAGCTGGCGCGGGCCTGCGGCCGTGGTCCGATGTACAAGCCCGCCGAGTTCCGTGAGGCCGTGTTGCGCAGGCTGAACGACGACGACGAGCTCAAGCTGCTGCTCGTGGACCACGGAGACCTCTTCACCACGATCGTCGAATCGGTCATCGGTGTCATCGGGGACGAGCAATGACCGCCGCAGCCGAGACCTACGTCCCGCGTCAGGACGAGGAAGCGGCGATCTCGCGGTACGTCGAGGAGGTGTGCGAGGACGGCCGGTCTCGGGCGCTTCTGCTGCACGGTCCGGGTGGCTCGGGCAAGACGATGCTCGTGCGCCATCTCGCCGCGCAGGTCGGGTCGGCGCGTAGCGACGTCGTGTGGGTGCGGCCGATCGACGTCGACGACTCGGAGTACTGGCTGCTGTCGAACCTGGAGACCGAGGTCGCCGAACAACTCGGTCGCGAACATTTCGAGCCCTACTTCGACCACCTGCGGCGCATCGCGCGGATTGCTCATGAGGGGGTCAGCTACGAAACCGTGCTCGCCCAGCTCGGCCGCATCAACCGCACCTTCGTCGACTGTTATCGCACCTTCGTCGAGAGCGGGAACACCACCGTCGTGGTCACGCTCGACACGATCGAGGCGATCCGCAGCATGTACCTCCTGTTGACACTGACCCAGTGGATGAAGGAGCTGCCGCGCACGCTGTTCATCCTCTCCGGGAGGCCACCCGCTCTCCACGAGCCGGATCCGTTGCGGGACGAGCTGAGCGACCGCCACCGGTCCCTTCAGCCCGTCGAGATGCGGTTGAGCGGGTTCGCCGAGGACGAGGCCCGACGTTTCCTCGTCACGAGCGGCCTGCGCGAGTCCTTGTCGCCCGCCGAGCAGGACCGGCTCATCGACCTGACCGACCGGCAGCCGCTCTGGCTCGCGTTGGCGGTCGAGTACCTCCGGCGCGCCGACATGCCTCCGGAGATGGCGGCCGCGCACCGACCGTCCGACGTCGACCGGGACGCCTTCCGGCGCAGGCTCGTCACCCTGTACCGCAGCACGGACTTCTGGCCGGAGGCGATCAAGCGCCTCACCGTCGTGCGGCACAGCGTCACCCAGGGCGTCTGGTCCGAGCTGATGTCCGACAAGGGTCTGCCTCCGGATGCCGACACGTGGGACGAGGCGTGGACGCACCTGCTCGCGCGCCCGTGGGTGCGCCCGCGAGCCAACGCCCGCTACGTCACCCTGCACGACGCGCTGGCGGAGGAGCTGGCGCAGCGCCTCATCCCCCTGCACGACCGCGACGGCACGTGGCGCAGCGGCCTCTGGCGGCGGGCCGAAGGGATCTACGCCGCGCTCACGGCGGCGCAGGACGAGCGGGTCGACGCGGCGCTCGCCCGCATCAGCGGGGCGTTCACAGCGGCCGACAGCGGCGAGGCGCTGGTCGCCGAGGTCTCGCGGGTCGACGCCCAGAAGCGCGAGCTCGACCAGCTGCTGACCGCCCAGCTGCACTACGCGATCCTCGACGACCACGCCGCGGGCACGGAGCGGTTCCTGGAGCTGTGCAAGCGGGCGACTGAGCGGCGTGATCCGCTGTTCATGGAGCTCATCTGCCATGAGATGGAGGTGTTCCTCCCGCGTGACGAGCCCACTGAGCTGCCGGAGGAGGTCCTCGACCTCGCCGTGGCGCAGTACCGCCGCTGGCTGGTCACGGAGGCCCCCGAGCGGCATGTCGCCGTCGCCGTCCAGATCGCGGGCTTCCTCATCCGCAGCGAACAGCCCGCATCCGCGCTCGAACTGCTGAAGAACCTGCCCGACGTCGCGGTCGACCCCGAGCTGCGCTACCGCCTCGCGATCGAGCAGGGCAACGCCAGCATGCGCATGCCGGGCCATGTCGCGGAGGCGCGCAACTTCATCCTTGACGCATTGGCTCAGGCGCAGCTGTTGGGCAGCGCGGACGAGCGGGCGCTGCGCGAGGCGGAGGCGCACAAGGAGCTCGGCTTCTTCTACCGCAACCTCGGCTACTGGCAGGACGCGGACGCGTCATACCGGAAGGCGCGTGACGTTCTCGCCCAGGTCATGGGGCCCGGAAGTCCCCCGGCTTTCCGCGAGGAGATGGCCTCGATCCAGACCAACTGGGCCTATCTCAAGGCGCTGCGCGGCTCGTTCCGCGAGGCGCGCAATCTCGTCGACACCGCGGTGGCGGTCCGCAGACGGTTCGGCAGCAGGCACAACGTCGGCGCCTCGCTGAGCGTGTCCGGCGAGGTCTATCGCTACGAGGCCAACTTCGGTCGAGCGTGGACCACCTATCAAGAGGCCGAGGGGATCTTCCAGGAGACCAAGAGCTGGCCCTGGCTGGGCACGCTCTACCAGCAGATGGCGATCTGCCTGCACCAGGCGACCCGCGAGGGCAGCTTCCTCATCGAGAACCAGGCCAAGACGACACTGTCGCTGATCGAGCGCGCCCTCGACATCTGTCACGAGTCGAACGCGCGCGCCTACCCCTCGGCCCTCAACCGGGCCGGTCGCATCTTCTGCTCTGTCGGCCGGATCGATGAGGGGCTGGACCACCTCCGCGATGGCATCACCGAGGCCGAACGGCTCGGCGACGGCTGGTTCCGATCGGCCAACAACATCGAGTACGTCGAGTATGCGTACCGTGCGTGGACCGCGCTCGGCGAGCAGCGCTATCGCGACCTCATCGACGCGCACGCGCCGCGGGTCACCGCCATCGTCGGCGAGTACGGCTTCCGTGACATCGCTGCCCGCTGGGAGCTCCTGCAGGGCCATCTGCTGACGAACGACGCGCTGGACTCGGGCGGAGGCGACGTCGTCGACGACGGTTTGCTCGACAGGGCCATCGAGCGCTACTCGGTCGGTTTCCGGATGCTGGCCGACGAGAGCGTCGGCTCCCACGGCTCGGCCGCCATCGCGCGGGAGTTCATCCGGTTTCGCTCGCTGTTCGACCGGTTGCCCGCCGCGATGCAACGTCGCTGGTATGCCAAGCTCAGCGACGACTGGAACCCCGAAGATCCCACCGAACAGTCCACGTCGCTCCTCGCCCGGCTCGAGGAGCTCTACTAGATCCAGCAGCCTTTGGAAGGCTCCCACATGCGCTCCCCCCGAGGCGTTCCCCTTGCGTTGTCCAGCTGCGACGTGCCTGACGGGCACCGTCTACTCGTGCATTCCTGCGAGGACTGCGCCTGCCCCGTCAGCCATGTCGAGCCGGACCGGCGGTCGCGAGACGTCCTGCCGCCTGGCCCGTTCACGCGGGCACGGGACATCGTCGGCATCCCGCTCGACGACGATCACCACGCCCTGTTCGGACCGCACGGCAACGGCGGCGTCGTCGTCGTCAACGAGGCCGCCCGCGCCCTGCTCGACGACCTCGCGGAGCCCGCCCGCCTGTCCGATCTCGTGGCTGCCGGTCATGACCCGGACCACGCGCACGCCGTGCTCACCCGGCTGCTCGGGGCCGATCTCGTCCACGCTGCGGGGGTCGAGCCCACGCCGCAGTTCCGGGAGAGCCGCGAGCTGACCGTCTGGCTGCACGTCACCAACGCCTGCAACCTGGCGTGCCCCTACTGCTACGTGCAGAAGTCGCGCGACGCCATGGACGAGACCACCGCAAGGGGGACCGTCGACGCCCTGGTGAGCTCGGCCGTCGAGCACGGCTTCACCGCGCTGCGGCTCAAGTACGCCGGGGGCGAGGCCAGCCTGAACCTCGCCGTGCTGTTCGCGCTGCACGATCATGCCGTTGACCGGTGTGCCGAGGCAGGCCTCGCGCTGTCCGCCGTGCTGCTCAGCAACGGGGTCGCGATCTCCGACCGGCTCGCGCGCGAGCTGGTCGCCCGCGAGATCGCGGTCATGGTGTCCCTCGACGGTGTCGGGGCTGCCCACGACGCCCAGCGCCCCACCCTGAACGGCCGTCCGTCCTTCGCCATGGTGGAACGGTCGATCGACCGGCTGCGGGCAGCAGGCGTCGCTCCGCATCTGTCGATCACCATCACCGGCCGGAACGTCGCCGAGATCGCCCCGGTCGTGCGTTTCGCCCTCGAACGCGAACTCACCTTCAGCTTCAACTTCTACCGTGAGAACGCCTGTTCGGCGGGACTGTCCGACCTTGAGTTCGAGGAGCAGGCCATGATCGACGGCCTGCTCTCGGCGTTTGCGGTCATCGAGGAGACGCTTCCGCCGTGGAGCGTGCTCGGGTCGGTTCTCGACCGCGGGCAGCTGCTCCAGCCGCGACAGAAGACATGCGGTGTGGGCGACGACTACGTCGTCATCGACCAGCACGGCCGGATCACGCAGTGCCACATGGACCTGGGCACCACGCTGGGGGATGTGCGCCACGTCGACCCGGTCCGCGCCGTGCGGGCCGACACCGCGCCGATCCGCAACCTGCTCGTCGACGACAAGGCAGGCTGCCGCGACTGCACCTGGCGGCACTGGTGCTCGGGCGGCTGCGCGGTGGCGACCTTCGCCGCCACCGGCCGCTTCGACGTTCGCTCGCCGAACTGCCGCATCTACAAGACGATTTACCCTGAGGCGGTGCGGCTGGAGGGGAAGCGCCTACTGGCGTTCGGCCGCACCGCGCCCACGGGTCTTCGGTAAATGGCGGCAAGAACCGAAGACGACTAGGCAGGCAGTGCCACGGCGGGTACCGGCAGAAGGACGATCCGGACCCAATGCGGCACAAAGGGTTCCACCTGTAGTTCCGCCGCCTCCATGGAGGGCGCGATCGACGGAGCCGCACGGGTGAAGTCGGCGAGCGTCTGGCCTGGACGCATCCGGACCGTGAAGCTGATCGGCGGCCCAAGGTCGACATGACCGATCATCGGCACCGCCCGCGTCGGACCGCTGGGCGTGTAGATCATAGGCGCCAGGGGTGTGTTCGTGCAGGCGCTGCGCCATTGCCAGCGCAGTTCCCTGATCAGTTCGGCATCGGCGCGTTCACGGTACCGTCGTCGGGCCCGCTCGGACCGCGGCCAGCCGAATTCATTGGCGGTGCCGTCGTTCGCGTAGGTTGTTTGCTTATGGCGTCCGAACACGACTGTTCCCCTCTACGGTCGCTGAGCTGGTTGCCGGTGTCTCCTCCGTCTCGTTCGGCGTGGATCCGACAATAGATTCACGCACGTGACCTGCGCAGCAGACGTGGCCTAGTACTTCAACTTTCCACCTCGTAAGGTGTAAGCGAATCGTCGTCGCCCTGTCGTCTGCTTTCGTTGTTCTTCGTCGCCACGACATGCAGGTGTCGTCAGCGCCCCGCGCGGCGCGCGGAGAGGCCGCCAAGCCGTGCGGGGTCCGAGACTGACGACCGCTGACCGCCGTCCAACGTCCGGTCACCGCTACCGGCACGCCGGTGTCGCCGGTGGCGCAGGGGTATGCCAGGATGACGCCCGTTCTACGGCGAGGCAAAACGACGTCTCGCGCTCCCCAGGACATGCCCGGTAACGTTGAGATCCGACTTGCCGACTCCGCTGTGGAGAGACGCTTACCAGGTGGCCGATGCCAGGATGCCCAATCCCGCATCGGCCGCGAGATACCAGAGGACTCGGAGGTCCGATGCGGAACGGCGGCAACGGCGGCAACCGGAACGGTGGCAACGGCGGTAACCGGAACGGTGGCAACGGCGGCAACTGAGCGCCGCACACAGCTACACGGGGAAGAGCCGCATGCCCGCCGAAGATTCTGGGCCTGCGGTTTTCCTCATGTGCGGATCGTTATCGGCCAGTTGTAGGCCAGGCCGTAGTGCTCCCGGGGTTGGCAGACGTGCTCGGTGAAGGTGTATTGAACGGCATTTCCGACCAAAGCGAGCAAATGGCGGTCGCCCGGAGGTGGCTGCACGTAGCGTTCGCCCTCGGTAAGTTCCGCATACCACCATACTGCCTCCGGAAGAAACCCGTCGTCGAACTTGATTCGGATCGTCAGGCCCCTGAACGGCAGTTTTTGAGAGTAGAGCAGCCTGCCGCGGGCGATGCCGTGGTGGTCGACCTCGACGTCGACCCAATCCGGTTCGTCGCCGGGGTCATCGGCCTGGTCGAAAACCGCTTCTGAGGCGAAGTAGGCCTGCTCGCCGTATTTCAGCGGCTGGGGGAACCACAGCCGCGTCACCGGTGCGTGGCCCGCGCGTTCCGATTTGATAATCTCCTCGCGGCACCCCCAAATACATCGCACCGGCACGTAGGTTCGGCCGACATTATTGTCGCCCACCCGGAAGCCGTTCGCGGTGAAATATGCGATATCACCCTGGGGATCCCGGGATGTGATGAGTCGTTCTGTGATGCGTCGGTGCACCGTTCGGCCCCTCAGGTACACCGTCACGATGAGTAGTTCAGCGAACACTTTCTGCGCACGATCGGACGGGCGTCGGAGTATCGAATGCTCCCGGCTCGCCCTCTCGTCGTGTTCGATGATCCACTCGCCCAGGTCCGATGTCGGCTTGTCGTGGGGTCGGTACGGCTCCCAGTCCTCGATCGACCTGAGCTGGTCGAACCGGCGACTCAGGAATGTCGCCAACACCTTGACCCCGCTGCTCCAGGCGACCTCCATCGGCTGGGTCGTACTCGGATCGTCGAATACGGTCCGGAACGCCCTGAGCTGCTTGAACCGGGAACTGAGGGATCCGCCCCACGAATCGGCGGGTATGCCTTCGAGCGGCAGGCGCAGCGCGGCCGCCAACGCGTAGCGCTTTCGCGAGCGGAGGACCGGCCCGAGACCGCGGTCCTTGACCCCCTCCTCGATGAGCGCCCAGAGGGCCAGGGCGCGCTCCTTGGTGGTCCATACCGCTGCGACCTGGAGCGGACTCGTCAACGGAGCCAGGACGAGACCCGCCGTCCCGGTCGGCTCATCCATGCCGTGTTCGACGATCTCGACCAGGCTGCCATGTGTCTGCCGACCCAGGTACCGAAGGGCATCCTCGATGCCCGGGGCATTTATTTCGGGCGGCGTCTCCTCGCTGCTCACGTTGTCGATCAGCTCCTGCCACAAGGTCAAATTCGGACAACGAAAAACGTTACCTGACGAGGAGAAGCAGGAAAAGGGCGTCGCTCGGGGTCGGACTGCCGGGCCTTTCTCGGAAGTTGTGGTGATCAATTGATCCGATCGTGTCGGTTTGGCGGGATCGGAGCGGCGATGATCACGCTGATACGCTGGGCGGACGCGGCGTGGCCTGGTGCCCCAAAGCGCTCTTGAGCAGGGATTTCCCGTGCTCGGCGGCGGCGGATGGCTAATTGCGGAGCGCGGGCCGCTGGTCGGGCGACACCGTTGCTGGTTCGCTGATGACACAGGTCGGCCAGGTCGGATTGACCCTCGTGGCCGGGCCCGATTTGTACGCTGGGTGTCGCTCATATCACCTGAGCGTGAGCAGATCCTTGTGCACGAGCCGGGACGCGTCCGCTGTGAACGCGAGGCAACCGCCCCCGGGCTCCCTAGTCGTCATCGGTGTGACGCGGCCAAAGATCGTTAGCGGCGACCATCCCCTTGCGTATCGCGGCACACCCATTTATGCGGCAGAGATCGTTCGGACCGGGTCGTCGTCCGGAGGGCGAGGCGCACGTCGATTTTGTCGGAATTCACGGTGCTGCAGGTGCCCGTCGGCGGCCCGACAACCGCCTGCGCCACGTGGTGCCCCCCGGCAGTGCCCCCGGCAGAAATCGAACCTGCGACACACGCTCTGGGGGAGAAACCGGCGCTTCTGATCGGAGCCGCGCTGCGAGCCCGTGCCCGGGCGGGTGGCCAGCGCGCGCTCCGCCTCGAGGACCTGTGGCTGCCGATCGGCACAACAGGCGTGCACGGTGGGCAGAACGCCGAGGGAGCGACATCAGCGGCCGTGTGGGCGCCAGGCCCACCCTCGGCTGTGGGTGGTCGTTCCCGACCTCGGGCGGTACGTCACCGACGATGGCACGGCGACGTTCCAGCGGATGGAGCTGTCCGACCCGCGGGGTGCGCGGGGGCACGTCGGACGCTGGGTCATGGCTCAACGCGCAGGCGAGCCGCCGGGGTCGTCGAGCTCAACCCGGCGGGCGGCGAACGTGGACTTTCGGGAGGCGTGTTCGCCGGATGTACCCCTACGACATTCACTTCTGCTGGTTCTCCCGTGCGGGTTTGGGCTTGTTGGTCGCCTTGGCCAGCGGGGTCGCCAGCAGGGCCACCACCGCGCCACCGCCGATGGTGATCGTCGCTTTGGTGAGGGCGCGCAACGGATCGCCCATTGCGGCATCGAGCGGGCTGTCCGGCATGGCGAGCCCCCACGCCGCCGCAGCCCCGACAGCGGCCAGCAGCTCCAGCACCGGCACGCGCCTTTCCCGGCCGCCGCTGGCGTTCGTGTTGCCCTTGCCGAGCTTGCGGCGCGACTTCTGGTAGTAGCCGGTCCACACCGACGCGGCCGTGATCCCGAGGAATCCGGCATAGGCCCACCACCGCAGCGGCAGGTACGTGCCGCTCGTGCCGAGAGTCGCGGCGTAGATGCCGACGAGTGCCGTGTAGGCGGCCAGTGGCTCGGTGGGGATGCTGCTCGTCAGGGTGTCCATGTAGGTCTGGGGCACCGGATCACCCGGGATGCCTGCCATCTCCCCGCGCTGTCCGCCCTTCGCCGTGGTGCCCGGATCGGCCCGATCGCGCTCGACCGCCAGCGCCGTGATCGAGCGAACGCTCATTTCTACCCCCTGCTACCGTGGAGTGCTGCCGCCGACTTCCCTCCGTCACACCGTTCCTGGAGCTCGTCGTACGAGTAAGGGAAACTGACATCGACGACAATTCGATCCGAGTGGTGGTCGAACGGTAACCCCGCCGGCGACCTGAAGTGCACACTGTATTCGGTCGGCTTCACTTGTGGGTCGATGCCTTCTCATTGCCCTTCGCTGACCGCCGCCGCCGTCCTCGCCTGAGCGTCCCCGATTCGTGCTTGGCTATCTCAGCCCACCGACGATTCCTGCCGAACAACGTTCTCATCGGGATCATCGACGCCGCGGCGAGCTGATCCGTTGCGTCGGTGGTCTGGCCCGCGCGGACCTGGTGATCTTGGGACCGGTGCGACCTGCGGAAACGTCAACAGGGCCCGGAGCGGCAGCCAGCCGGTGCAGGCGCGGGCCGACGCGGGTGTCATGGCATCACGGCTGCGGCCGCGAGGCGCTATGATCGATGGGGACAAGCCCGCGGTGCACTCCGCTCGTCATTGACGGCGGGCCATAGGCGGTGGCGCCGCAACCATCGACGGGACCGTGCTTTCCCGTTGTGCGAGCCGGTTGCCGCCGCGGCTCCGGTCTCCCGTAGATCCGTGGGCCGGTCGCGTGTCGGACGAGTGACCTCGGGCCTTCTCCGGCGACGCCCATCGCCCGACCGCAGCACTGTCTGCGGCATGGCTGCCACGGCCGCCATGCCGGATGCTCAGAGGAGGAGTTCGTGGCTCGACGAGGCCAGCCCCAGACCAGGGCTCGCCAGACCGCCCCGCGGAACCGGCGACACGGCCGCGACCGCGACCGCGACCGCGACCGCGACGATGTCATCTCGGTGCTCGCGAGCGCCGTTCGAGATGTCGAGGCAGCGCTGCGGCGCGGCCGGGCCACGCCCGCGACACGCGCGACGTTCCAGGCCATCGCACTGTTGCTGCGCGACGAGCGCGCCCGGGTCCGCGCGGAGGAGACCGGGAACCACACGCACCGGCTCGATCAGCTCAAGCGTCTCGACGCCATCGCGACCGTCCTCGCGAAGACCGCCGTCCGTGACGCCGCGCTCCTGGCGCTCCTCGACGGGGACGCCGTGGTCTCCGACGAGGCGCGGTCGCTCAGGCGGGACATGCTGACGAGGGCAGGCATCGAGACAGGTGTCGACGAGGGGCCGCCGGTGGAGCGCCCGGCCGCCGCTGCCACGCAGGGCGTCGTGCCGCAGTCGGTCGTCTCGCGGCAACTGGCCAACCCGTTCCTCGCCCCCGACTTCTCGGCCGCCCGGCCGAGCACACCCCGGCCGACGCGGCTTGCAGGTTGGGAGCTGCTCGGCCCACTGCTCAGCTCGTTCGAGCGCGCCGGCGCCGGAGCTTCGGCATGCATGGCGCTGCCCGCGCCGTCGAGCAGGCACATGCCGGGCGGCCTGGAGCTGATGCCGCACCAGGCCCAGCTGGTCGCCGCTGCCGCTGCCGGACACCGGACGTTCCTGCTCGCCGATGAGCCGGGGCTGGGCAAGACGGCTCAGGCGCTGCTCGCCGCGGAAGCGGCGAACGCCTATCCGCTGCTCGTCGTCGTGCCGAACGTGGTGAAGACGAACTGGGCACGGGAGGCCGGTCTGTGGGTCCCTCGCCGCTCCGTCACCGTGGTCCACGGCAACGGTGACTCGATCGACGGCTTCGCCGACATCGTCGTCGTCAACTACGAGGTGCTCGACCGCCACGTGGGGTGGCTCGGCGACTTCGGGCTGCGCGGCATGGTCGTCGACGAGGCGCATTTCATCAAGAACAAGGCCTCCCGGCGTTCGCAGCACGTCCTGGCACTCTCCGAACGGATCCGGTCCCGCACGTCGCGTCCGCTGCTGATGGCCCTCACCGGCACCCCGCTGATCAACGACATCGAGGACTTCCTGGCCATCTGGCAGTTCCTCGGCTGGATCGACGAGACCAAGCCGCTCGCCGAGCTGATGCACGCGCTCGACGAGACCGGCCTGATCCCCGCCGACCCGGGGTTCTACGCCGCCGCCCGGCAGTGCGTCGTCGACCTCGGCATCGTCCGGCGCCGCAAGGTCGACGTGGCTGCCGACATCCCCGCGCGGCGCATCGCCGACCTCCCCGTCGAGCTGGACGGGCCCGCAGGCCGGTCGATCCGGGCGGCCGAGCGCGACCTCGCCCGCCGGATGGTGTCGCGGTACGAGACCGCACTCGCCAATCGCCGGTCCGGTGCCGTCGTCGAGGGCATCGACCACGACCTCGTGCGTCAGGTGGCCAGATGGGAGCAGAAGGACGCGACCACGTCGACGACCGGCGGGAACGTGTTCAGCATGATGCGGCGCATCGGCCAGGCGAAAGCGGGCCTCGCCGCCGACTATGCGATGCAGCTCGCGCGGAGCGCAGGCAAGGTGGTCTTCTTCGCCAAGCACGTTGACGTGATGGACGTCGCCGAGGAGGCGTTCGCCCAGCAGGGGGTCCGGTTCTCGTCGATCCGTGGCGACCAGACGCGCACGGCGCGGCAGAAGAACATCGACGCCTTCGTCAACGATCCCGACGTGGCCGTCGCGGTCTGCTCGCTGACCGCGGCAGGCGTGGGTATCAACCTCCAGGTCGCCTCCAACATCGTGCTCGCGGAGCTCTCCTGGACCGCTGCGGAGCAGACCCAAGCCATCGACCGCAGCCACCGCATCGGGCAGCGGGAGCCCGTCACCGCGTGGCGCGTCATCGCCGCGCAGACGATCGACGCCAGGATCGCCGAGCTGATCGACAGCAAGGCGGGCCTCGCCGCCCAGGCGCTCGACGGCTCGCAGGAGACGGTCGGGTCGTCGGTCGACGTGCAGCACGAGGCGCTCGTCGCCTTACTGACCGACGCGCTGAAGGCGGCCCCGCGGACACACTGAGAGCTGGCGGTCGCGGACGCACGTTGCGGATCCGCGACCGCCTCTGGCACGTCCTCACCCTGGCGTCGCACACGAGCGCCGACAAGGACGAGTCCCCGCACTCCTCTCACCGTCGCCGTGACCAGCTCACGGTGGCGCGGTCGTCCGCACGCAGGCTGGCGGTCAACAGCTTCGGCTGGCGCCGTGAGTGGGCGTGATGAATGATGCCTTGAAGTGGGCAATGCCCGTCAGGGGTGAGGGTTGGCCTGCCGATCCGTTCTTGTCAGGCGCAAGCCTGACCCGTCCGCGATGAGGTCGAGATATGGGCGCAGCACCGACGGAGCTCAAGAAGGGCCTGAAGCAACGCCATCTGACCATGATCGCGATGGGCGGTGTCATCGGGGCCGGTCTGTTCGTCGGATCGGGCGTGGTGATCGGCGAGGCAGGCCCGGGCGCGTTCCTGAGCTACTTGATCACCGGAGTCGTGATCGTCCTGGTGATGCGGATGCTCGGGGAGATGGCGACCGCCAACCCGTCCACCGGCTCGTTCGCCGACTATGCCCGTGAGGCCCTGGGCGGCTGGGCCGGTTTCTCCGTCGCCTGGCTCTACTGGTACTTCTGGGTGATCGTCGTCGGTTTCGAGGCCGTCGCAGGCGCGAAGGTGATCCAGTACTGGCTCCCGGAGGTGCCGCTGTGGGTGGCGTCGTTGATCCTGATGACGCTGATGACCGCGACCAACTTGTTCTCAGTGTCCTCCTTCGGTGAGTTCGAGTTCTGGTTCGCGGGGATCAAGGTCGCCGCGATCGTGGTCTTCCTGTTCCTCGGCGCGTTGTTCGTGCTGGGATTGTGGCCCAACAAGGCGATGGACTTCAGCAACCTCACCGGGCACGGCGGCTTCTTCCCGCACGGCGTCGGGGCGATCTTCGCCGCCATCGTCGTGGTGATCTTCTCCATGGTCGGCGCCGAGATCGCGACCATCGCGGCGGCGGAGTCGCCGGATCCCGGCCGGGCGATCGCTCGGGCCACGAACTCGGTGATCACCCGGATCGCGGTCTTCTTCGTCGGGTCGATCTTCCTGCTCGCGGTGATCCTGCCGTGGGACTCCGCCGAGCTGGCCGGATCACCGTACGTGGCCGCCTTCCGGCTGATGGGCATCCCGTTCGCCGACCAGATCATGAACGCGGTGGTGCTGACCGCGGTGCTGTCGTGTCTGAACTCGGGCCTCTACACCGCCTCGCGGATGCTGTTCGTCCTGGCCGCTCGCCGGGAGGCGCCGGTCGGGTTGATGACGGTGAGCAAGAGCGGCGTGCCCCGGCCTGCCATTCTCACCTCGAGCGTCATCGGCTTCTTGTGCGTGATCGCGGCAGCGGTCTCGCCGGACACCGTGTTCTTGTTCCTGCTCAACTCCTCCGGTGCGGTCATCTTGTTCGTGTACCTGCTGATCTCGATCTCCCAGATCGTGCTGCGCCGCCGCACCTCGCCGGACAAGCTGATCGTCAAGATGTGGCTGTTCCCGGCCCTGTCGATCCTCGTGGTGGTGGCCATCGTCGCCGTTCTGGTCCAGATGGCTCTGAACGCCGACGCCCGCACGCAGCTGATCTTGAGCCTGCTGTCGTGGGCCGTCTTGCTCGTCTTGTATGTCGCCACCAAGCGGCTGCATAAGAAGCCGGGGGCCGAGCCCGTCGCGGCGGCCGAACCGACCGGAGAGGCGCAGCGCATCCTTGTGCTTGCCAACGAGACCGTCGAGGGTACGGAGTTGCTCGACGAGCTGCGGGCCATCGACCGGACGGGCAAGGCGGAGTACTTCGTCTGCGTCCCCGCCAACCCGATCGACACCGGCCAGGCCATGCACCAGGGCGCCGTATACATGTGGGACGCCACCGTGCAGGCGGCCCAGGACCGGCTCGATCGAACCCTGACGATTCTCCGCGCCGAACGCCTCGCCGCGTCCGGCGAGCTCGGCGACTACCGACCGCTGCGCGCGCTGGCCAACGCGGTGGAAACCTTCCGTCCGGACCGGCTGGTCATCTGCACCCACCCAGTGGACCGGTCGGCCTGGCTCCGTTACGACGTGGTCGACCGGGCGCGCGACGCGTACTCGACGCTGCCTGTCACCCACATCATCGTCGAGTCCGCCCCGCTCGGCGTGTAGCCAGCACCAAAGGGGTGCAGTTCGTCCTCGGGGCGAGCTTCGCCGACCGCGGCCGGACGCTGAAACCGAGTCTCCCGACCCGCCGGGGGACTCAAGCCGAAGTTGGCGTCGCCGGTCAGCGGGGGCGCAGCCGCAGCCGCGGCGTCGGCTCGCCATCCGTCTGCGCTGCGTGGCTCTGGGGTCAGGCGGCCAACGAATTCGTGCCGGGCCAGCCCACGCACGGGCCCATGGTGAGCCTGGCCGGGCGCTCGTCGGCCAGCCGGTCCGCCGCGGGTGCGTCAATCCGGGCGGGGTGAAACGTGCCCGGTCGCGCTGTGCTGCGGTACCGTCAGCCGTAGAATCACCGCCGCCTGCAAGGCGGTCAATCGCCAGGGGGCCCACGTTGGGGGTCGTGATGGTCAACCGTTTGCTGGCGTGGGCGGCAGGAAGTGGTCGACTCCAGAGCCAGGTTACCGGGAATCCGGTTGCCCGCCGGGCCGCGCGCCGCTTCGTTGCCGGAGAGGGGCTCGAGGACGCGCTCGCGGTAGCCGCCGAGCTCAACTCCCGCGGGATCGGCGGCATCCTCGACCTGCTGGGGGAAGGGGTGACCGATCTGGCAGGCGCCGTCCACGCCGTCGAGGAGTACGAGGAGGCGATCGAGGCGATCGCCGCACGCGGCCTGGACAGCACTGTGTCCGTCAAGCTCTCCCAGCTGGGTCAGACCGTGGACCGGGACGCGTGTTTGGCGAACCTGAATCGGATCCTGGAGCGAGCACGCGCCTCGGGTGTGCCGGTTGAGGTGGACATGGAGGAGAGCGGGCTGATCTCGGACACACTGGCCCTGTTCCGGGATGCGGCGGCCAAGCATCCGCAGACCCGGTTGGCGATTCAGGCGGCGCTGCGCCGCACGCCGCTGGATCTGGAGGCGTTAGCGTCTTTGAAGCCGAGGATTCGATTGGTCAAAGGCGCCTACGCCGAGCCGGTGGAGGTGGCGCAGCAGGGCCGTCGCGAGGTTCGAGCCCAGTACAAGTTCCTCGTCGACTGGCTGTTCCAGCACGGCGCCGACCCGGCTTTCGGTACCCACGACGGAGAGCTGATCACCTACGCGCGGCGAGCCGCAGCGGAGGCGGGCAAGGGGTCGCAAGAGTTCGAGTTCCAGTTCTTGCACGGCATCCGCCGTGACCTGCAGCAGGAGTTGGTCGCCAACGGCCACCGCCTCCGGGTCTACATCCCCTACGGGTCGGCCTGGTATCCGTACTTGACACGGCGGATGGCGGAGCGCCCGGCGAATCTGCTGTTCTTCCTGCGCGCCCTGGCCGGTCGCTGACCGCCCTGCCGAACCGCCACGACACCCAGAGGTGAGCGATGTTCGATGCCGTTACGGAGGTCCCTGTTCCGATCAACGAGCCGGTGCGCAGCTTCGTGCCGGGCAGCGCCGAGCGGGCCGCACTCGAGACTCGGTGCAAGCAACTGGCCGCGGACCGGATCGAGCTGACCATGACGATCGGGGATGAGCGTCGCCTCGGCGGCGGGGAAGCCGTCGACGTCGTGCAGCCGCACCGCAAGTCCGCCGTGCTCGGCACCCTCCGCAATGCCACCACCGACGACGTCGCGGACGCCGTCACGGCGGCGCGCGCCGCCGCCCCTGCCTGGCAGCGGATGTCCTACGACGACCGGGCTGCGGTCTTCCTCAAGGCCGCTGACCTGCTCGCGGGGCCGTGGCGCGACACCCTGGCCGCGGCCACCATGCTGGGCCAGAGCAAGACCTGCTACCAGGCCGAGATCGACACACCGTGCGAGCTGGTCGACTTCTGGCGGTTCAACGTCGCGTTCGGGCGCCAGATCCACGCCGAGCAGCCGATCAGTTCGCCCGGGGTGTGGAACCGGTTCGACCACCGCCCACTCGAGGGATTTGTGCTGGCGATCACCCCGTTCAACTTCACCGCGATCGCAGGCAACCTGCCCACCGCGCCCGCCCTGATGGGCAACACCGTGGTATGGAAGCCTGCGCCCACCCAACAGCTCGCCGCGCACTACACGATGGCGCTTCTCGACGCCGCCGGTCTGCCGCCGGGGGTCATCAACATGGTCACCGGGGACGGCCGCGCGGTCAGCGAGGTCGCGCTCGTCCACTCCGACCTGGCAGGCATCCACTTCACCGGCTCCACTGCCACGTTCGGGCACCTATGGCGAACCGTCACCGAGAACCTCACCGACTACCGCGCCTACCCCCGGCTGGTCGGCGAGACCGGCGGCAAGGACTTCGTCATCGCCCATCCCTCCGCCGACATCGCCGTACTGCGTACCGCGCTGACCCGCGGCGCATTCGAGTTCCAGGGCCAGAAGTGCTCTGCCGCCTCACGTGCGTACATCCCGCGCTCGATCTGGTCCCGACTGCGGGACGATTTCCTCGACGAGGTCAACGACTTGCCGATGGGCGAGGTCACCGACTTCTCCAACTTCCTCGGCGCGGTTATCGACCAACGCACCTTCGACCGGCTCAACGGTGTGCTGGAGCGGGTCCGCGGGGAGGAGGGTGTCCAGATTCTGGCAGGTGGCACCGCCGACGACTCCGAGGGCTACTTCGTGCGCCCGACCATCGTACAGGCCGACAATCCCGCTCATGAGGTCTTCACCACCGAGTACTTCGGCCCCATCCTCGGCATCTTTGTCTATGACGACACCGACTACGAGCGCACGGTCCGCGAAGCCGCCGACGTCGCAGCGTATGGGCTGACCGGCGCGGTGATCGCGCAGGATCGAGCAGCGATCGCAGAAGCCATGGACATCCTGCGGTTCTCCGCGGGCAACTTCTACATCAACGATAAACCCACCGGCGCGGTCGTCGGACAACAACCCTTCGGCGGCGCTCGCGCCAGCGGAACGAACGACAAAGCAGGCTCAATACTCAATCTGCTTCGTTGGGTATCACCGCGTTCAGTGAAGGAGACGTTCGTCCCTGCGACCGATTACCGCTACCCGTTCATGGGTTGACGCCCGACCAGCGGTACCGCTGCTCGTCCCAGCAGCGCCACCCACCTGACGGCGTGTGGATGGGGGTGCAGGCCAGGTCACTGCCGCGCGAAGCGCAACCGTCGATCCCAGCTCGACGCGGTCGCCGCAAGGCAGCAACGGCGATCTGAGCCTGGGTTCACCGGCATGATCAGTTGCTCTCCGAAGGGCCGGCTACGACGGATCGGGGGACCAGCATGACCGGGACCGGCGAGTGCCGGACGATCTTGGCGGCGTGCGAGCCCAGGAAGAGCCTGCCGATCGGTGAGCTGGTGGTGCCGATGACGAGGATCTCGTCGTCGGTCCAGGCAATGTCGGTCAGGGCCGCGGCCCAGGAAGGGCCATGGCCCACCGCGATATCGACCGTGTTCGCGGATGGGTGGCTGGTGGTGCGCTCAAGGGTCGCGGCGATGATCGGCTTCAGGTAGGCGACCCAGCGGTCGGTGACGAGGTCCTCGGCGTCAGCGGCCGCTCCAGCAAGAGTGACGGCGACCGGGGCAAGCGGCTCGACGGCGAAGCAGGCGACTCGCAGGCGGGCACCCACCGCGATCGTCCGGTCCGTCGCCTGGGCAAGCAGATCGCTGTCGCCGTCACCCCGGCCGAAGGCGACGGTCACCCGGGACAGGCGGCGGGCGGGCCGGAAGGAGCCGCCGAGGGGCGCCACCGCGACCGGCACGCCCGAGCTGTGCAGGATCCGGTCGGCGACACCTCCGATGGCGACCCGGTTGAGGGCACCGCTGGACGACGACCCCAGGACGACGCAGGAGGCGTCATTCTCTTCGGCTACGTCGAGAAGGCCGGAGGAGACCGAGCGGGCGCGCCGCAACACGTAGTCGGCGGCGAGGTCGCCTCCGACCTGGGCCTGGGCTTCGGTGAGGGCCTTCTCGGCCGCGCCCGCCTGGTAGGTGAGGAACTCTTCGTCGGACCGCTCCGGGTTGGGTGGCCACGGTTCCGGAACCAACGCCGTCACGACCAGGCGCTGGTTCGCCGACCGAGCCAGCATGGCGCCGAGGGTGACCGCAGGCGGCACAGTTTCTCCCGGGGAGAGCCCAACCACGACCGTCATTCCGATCCCTCCTCCTCACTCCGCGGTGACGACGACGGCGTAGGAACCGACCCCGCGCAACCGCACGCCCGCGACCACGCCCTCGTCGAGCACCAACTGCGTCACGACGCCGGACGTGTCGTCGAACTCCACGTCGACCACGGTGCCCAGTTCGTCCCCGGCGGTGGACAACACCCGCTTGCCCACGACGCGATGATCCTTGCCCGTCAACGCCGACACATCAACATCCGCGTCTGTGATCCCCTCCGCGTCCGCGACGGTCACCGCATCGGCACCGAACCCCACCACCCGCTCCCACCGCAGGGTGTCCCCGGAATCCGCCTTCCCGACCTGCAGAGCGAGCACCGCCCGGGCGCGCGGGTCCACGACGAACCCGTCGATCCTCCCGACGGTCTCCGCGGTGGACGTGCTGACCACCTTGCGGCCCTTCGCCTGCGAGAAACGCATCAGCCACGCCCACTCAGATGCGCCCGAAACGCATCCATCGCCGCTCCGAACCCGGCGAGATCGTCCGCGACGAAGTCCCTGGCACTCGCAGGCACGATCAGGTGCTCGCCGGACACGGCGAGCGCATCGGGCAAGGGGATCAGCAGCCTGGTGCCCTGGTGGCCCGATGCCTCCGACGACTCGATGTCATAGCCAACGACGTCGCACGTTCGCTCATGGGCACCGCCCACCTGGAGGATGACATCCACGACCGTCCCCAGTTCGGTGCCGGTGTCGGTCAGCACCTGGGATCCGAGAACATTCCCCCCCGAGCGACCGGACGCCGCCGAGACGTCCAACACGTTCTGCGTCGGCTCCAGCACGTCCTCGTCAGCGATCATCACCGCGTCGCTGCCCAGCGCCAGCACCGCACCCCAGGACAGCCCCTTCTTCAGTGGCCCGGAGAACAACCCCCGCCCGGCCAGGGTGAACCCACCGACCGCCCCGCCACCCCCGGCATAGACGACGTCCTTGATCTGGCCGACCACCTCTCCATCCAGGGTCACCACCGGCCGCTTGGCGATCTCGCTGGTTCGCATCAGTCGCTTCACGCGCCACCATCCGGACCCGGTCGCGTCGGATCGTGCGGATCCACGATCACGCCACCGCGACGACGACGGGCCTGCACCGCGATCACCGCGGCCACCACGACCACGACCACCACGGCGGCGACGATCAACCATCCCCACCACTGCATCTGCGCACCCCCAGAGGTTCGCGGGCGCGGCTGCTGATCCCGTCGCCACCGCGCCATCGACGACCCGAACCTACTCGATGCCACACCTTCGTGGGGGAGTCGCGTAGGCCCGACCCGCGGCGTCGGCGACGCGACGAGGCGCGCAACGCCCCACTGCCGTTGCGGGCGGAGTCGATGCCGGAAACCGCTTCTGTGGGGCGGGGTGAGCGTCAGGAGGTGCGGAGATCCTCCAGGAGTTCGATCTGTCCGGTCAGGACGCCGGTCAGGATCGAGCGGGCTACGGCCATGAGTTGGGGCACTTGTGGGCTCGTCACCGAGTAGTGCACGGCTGAGCCTTCGCGGCGGGGGGTGACCAGGCCGGCTCTGCGCAGTACGGCCAGCTGCTGGGACAGGCTTGCCGGCTCGATCGGGATCGCGGCCAGTAGTTCGGAAACGGCGTGCTCGCGGATGCCGAGCAGTTCCAGGACGCGGATCCGCACCGGGTGCCCGAGCGTCTTGAAGAACTCCGCTTTCAACTGGTAGAGCGGTGGGCTTACCCCTGTCTGGCCTTGTCGGCGAGATCGCCGTTCGCCGTTCTCCTCCGCCAACCGATCCTCCTGCTCCCGTGCAGATGCTGGTGAGGTTGTGGGTCGCGAATCCTCACGGGGTGACGTCAGGCGCGAGTGGTGGCGCGGGTGTCGGCGGCGTCGCGGACGAGGGTGTAGGTCTCGATGTTCTGGAGGGTGAGGTGAGCGCGGTGGAGGGCGTCGCTGCGGAGTCTGTCGAGGATCGCGTCGCCTCGGGCGGCATGGTCCTCGTCCTGCCATGTGGCTACCAGCAGGCCGTGGCCGAGTTTCTCGTCGGCCAGCATCTGGGCGTGGTGGAAGCCTGCGATGGCCCGCAGCTGGGGCATGATCTCGTCGCGGAGGTAGGTCAGCCCGGAGGCGCGAGCGGGACGGCGCGATCTGTACCTGCACCAGACGCACCGTGGCTCCCGGAGCGGGGATCGATGCCCGCTCATCGAGGGCGAGGACGTAGTTCTCGGCCACCAGGTCGCCTGCGGCGGCCGCGACCGCGTCTTGGCGGGCTCGGGTCAGTTCGGCTTCCGAGGAGCGGTCGGGCTCGTCCCAGTAGGAGATCGCGATGATGACCGCGGCTTCGCTGTCGACCATGGTGGTGAGTCCCCGGTTGCCGCGGGCTGCCTCGACCGCGGCGCGGTCAGGGCCTTCGATCTGGGTGATACCGGCTTCGACCCGGTCCTTGGATCCGAAGATGGTGTTGACGCGGGTGTACACGAGAGCTCCTTTGTGAGGTGCACGGCGGGGTCCGTCCGAACTTTCTGGGGCGGCCCGGCCGAGCATGGTCGATGAGGAGGGGATGGGCATCGGCTGGCGCTGCCCATGGATGGTCAGGTCGGCATCCAAGTGGACGTCGGTCCCGGCAAGGGCGTCGGTGTCCGGTTCGTGCCTGACGCCTGCGCACCTCCGGCCGGGCCCGGACGGGTTGCCCCCGGGCGTTCTGCCCGGCGCGGTGACGTCGATCGCGTGCCGCGCGGCGATATCCATCAGATCGGCCAGACGCGCGCGGTGCAGGTTGGCCTCGTAGGAGAGATTGGCCTGCTCGGCGAGCGCAAGCTTGTCCCGGATGGCGTCGATCTGTGCGCGTAGCTCTTTGATCACGATCATCCTCCGGTTCCGGCCGCCGCGCTATGTAGAATGTCCGTAGTTACAAATATGTGCAAGTCTTGTCTTCCCCCGCCGCACGGGTGGGGTGTTCGCGTTCCTGGCCGGGCATCGTCGGGAGTGGTTTCCGGAGGACGTCGAGGCCGTGCAGTACCCGTGCGACACCGACCCGTCGCGGCGGTGGGACCTGTACTGAGGCATCCGGCGAGGCTCGACCCTCACCAGAGCGGGCCCGCCACCGTCGCGAAGCTGCTCAGGAGGCGGTCCTACCAGGGACGGCGATCGGCGATCTCGAGGTCAGCGACCCGGTGGCGTCGTCCGTAGAGCACGTGTCGGGCGCACCCTTCGTGTGCATTTCTGGCCGGCTCGGGATACCCGACGGGCGACGCTCACCACCGGCACGAAGGAGTGCCATGGCCGAATCGAAGACGCAGCGGAGGGAACCCTGGTGGGCCGGGGTGGACCGGCCTCGTCGGCGGGTGCTCTACGCGACCTTCGCCGGTTGGACCTTCGACGGTTACGAGACGCAGGCGCTGGTCGTCGTGGTCGCACCCGCCCTGACGCAGCTGCTGCCCGCGGGCGAACGGGGGGCCGTCGGCTTCTACTCCGGGCTCGCGATCGGGTTGACCTTGCTGGGCTGGGGCATCGGCGGGCTCATCGGCGGCGTGCTCGCCGACTACATCGGGCGCAAGCGGGTGATGCTCTACGCGATCCTGGGCTACGCGCTGTTCACCGGGCTGACGGCGCTGAGCACGTCGTACGAGATGCTCATCGTGCTGCGCATGCTGACCGGTATCGCGATGGGCAGCGAGTGGGCCACCGGCACCGTGCTGCTGCAGGAGTCGTGGCCCGACCGAGCCCGGGCCAAGGGCGCCGGGTTCATGCAGTCCGGGTTCGGATTCGGCACTCTGCTCGCCGCCCTGATCTGGTTGTTCCTCCAGGGGACGAGCCCGGGCGCGTGGCGCTGGATGTTCGTCGTCGGCGTCGCACCGGCCTTCCTCGTCCTCTACATCCGCCGCAGGCTCGACGAGTCCCAGCGCTGGCGAGACGCCGTCTCGGCGGAGAAACAGACGCACGGGAAGCGCCAGTTCACGGTGCGCAGGCTCTTCGCCGACCCGGTGAACCGCCGCCGGGTGCTGGTCACGCTGGTGATGTCGCTGGGCACGATCATCGGCTGGTACGCGGTGTCGGCCTTCCTGCCGCAGTTCGCCGTGCCGCTGGCCCGGGCGAGCGGGGTCGCCGACCCGGCGAGCTGGGGTGCGCTGGCGGTGGTGCTTTACAACGTTGGCGCCATCCTGGGCTACCTGAGCAGCGGCTTCGTGGCCGACGCGCTCGGCAGGCGCCGGCTGGTGGCGATCATCTTCGTCGGCTCGCTGGTGATGACCCCGATCACCTACCTCTGGTGGGGAGGCATCGGGACGTTCCTGGTGGTCGCGCTGGTCAACGGGGCGTTCACCCTTGGCGGGTTCGCCTGGTTCGCGATCTACCTGCCGGAGCTGTTCGGCTCGACGGTGCGCTCCACCGCCACCGGGTTCGTCTTCAACGTCACCCGGCTCATCGCCTGGGTCGGCCCGATCGTCTCCGGCTCACTGATCGCCAGCTTCGGCGGCGTCTCCCGGGCCGCGCTCTACATGGGGTCGGCCTACCTGCTCGGGATCGTCATGCTGCCGTTCCTGCACGAGACCAAGGGCGAACCGCTCCCCGACTGAGGGGCCGAATCACCTGTCACGAACCAGGGCCAAACCAGGGCCAGCAGCGGGCGTCCGGGGGTCGACGAGTTGCTTCCCATGCCGGTGACCCCTTGCGCGCTCGACCTTGCCGCCTCTGGTGAACGAAAACCGTTATTGTTTCCCGAAGGGTTCGGGGCTCGAATGTCCGTCCGCTCTTTCGCACCCGTCGCCCTGTTCACCGTCGCCGTGAGCACGATCGCCGCATGCGGCTCCGCACCGGTGCCGTCCACGTCACAGTCGGTTGCCGCGGGGGTTTCGGCCTCGGTGCCTGTGGTTGCCTCGACCGACGTGTACGGCGCGATCGCCTCCGGGCGGCGGCGACGGCGTGCAGGTCACCTCGCCGATCAGCTCACCGGACGCCGACCCGCACGAGTACGAGAGCACCCCGGCCGACGCCGTGCGGGTCGACAAGGCGCCTGTTGATCTACAACGGGGCAGGCTGTGACGAGTTCGCCACGAAGATCCTCGCCGTATCGGGCACGAAGCATGCCGTCGCCCTGGGTTCCTGGGGACAAGGGGCTCCACAAGGGAGGACCATCGCCTCCTCAGGCATCAGGGCGGGCCCGGCTAGCGTTCCACGCGCGTGGACGAGGCTGGCGAACCTCAACCGATAACGCGCACAAAATACGGCAGCCGATTGACGAGGAGGACATCGTGATTGAAGTGTTGAACGAATTTCCCGACAACGTCGCGGCATTCGCATGCCACGGGCATGTCGCGAAGGCCGATTATGAATCGGTGCTGATACCGGATATCGAGAAGCGACTGATGCGGCACCAGAAAGTGAGAATCTACTACGAGACCGCTCCGGATTTCGTCGGCATCGATCCCGGCGCCGTCTGGGAAGATACAAAGGTAGGCTTCAGTCACTTCCTTCGGTGGGAGCGGTTCGCGGTCGTCACCGATGTCGAATGGATCAAGCAGGCAATTAAGTTCGTCGGTTTCTTGATGCCCGGTGAACTGCGAGCTTTTCCGACGTCTGCGGCCGACCAAGCACGGGACTGGATTGTGCAGACGCAAGCCTGATCTCGCAGGAACCCAGGCCCAGTTGCCGAAGCTCGCGAGACAGGTTCGACGGGTCCCGCCATCCACCGGCGGCGCCCGGGAAGAGGGGCCCCGCCGCCTGAGGCGGCGGTGATGCGGCGTTCGAGATGCGCATGGCGAACAGGGGAAGCGGCAAGGCGCGGGGCCCTTGACCCGGAAGACCTTGGAGTCGATCTCGACAGCGGCCCGTCGCATGTCGAACGCGCTCCAGTCCACGGCGACCGCCTCACCGATGGCCGACACCGGCGCGTCGTCGACCTCGACGTCGGCGCGGTGAGCGGGTCGTGGCGTTCGCCGTGGTCGGCCTGGTCCTGGTGGATCCGACTCGCAACGCACTCTCGCGGCAGCCCCGGCGTCCCGTCGGTGCTCGCCGATCTGCTGATCACTGGTTGCGGTTCAGCCGCCAGAGCTGCCAGGTCCACGGAACGTCATAGCCAATGACCCACGCCGTGTAGGGCGCCAGGAGCAGGCGCGACGTTCGGTCACGGGAGACCGCGATCTGCAGCGCCGCCAGCGGCAGCAGGAACGCGAGGATGCCGACGAACCCGTTGCGAACACTCCGCCGGGCGAAGAACGTCACGTTCCACACCTCGTTCAACGCGAGCACGGCAAGCGCGAGCCGGGTCGCAGGCCGGTCGCGGCGGTCAGCCGCTCGGTAGAGCACGCATCCCATCAGGATGTAGTAGACCACCCCGACCATGGCAAACGACGGCAGCGAGATCTGCATCTTCGGGCCCCGCAGGCCATACAGCCAGGCCAGATCCTCCTTGCTGATCAACACATTGCCGAGGACCGCGGCCCCGGTCGTGGCGGTGAAGGCGGTCATGGCCGGTGTGGGAGGCACCCGGTCGACGATGACAGCTGCGGAAGTCCCTCACAAGCGGGTCCAGGTCAACCGTGCTCCGCCGCACGTCTCGTCAGCTAACACGTACCGACCGGTGGAGCCCCCGCGCCGTTCGCGCGGTCGGAACTGGATGTACATGCCATTGTGCGACCGGGCGGCCGCAGTGCCGGTCGGTGACGCCACTGATGGACCGTGGCGACCGACATGCACAGAAGCCGCCACGTCGCCACCATGTGGGTTCTCGAGCTACTGGCCAGGCCGAAAGCTCGGTGTTGACGGCTGCTCAGCGCGATCTTCCTACCCCGAAAGATCAACAACTGAGCCCCTGGTCCGAAGCTCAGTCGGGAGGGGCGCATGGGATCGACGACAGACGACTCGGCGGGCTGGGCGGGCCGGAGCCGGGCGGCTATCAGCGCCGGACGATGACAGATGCCGAACGGGTGGCGGGACTGGGCCTGCTGGCGGCGGGCGACTCGACGATGATGACAACGTGCGGTGGCCGTGGCGACGGAGGATGGTGGCAAGGCCTCGTTCTGGGTTCGAGCACCCGGGGAGCGTCCTTGCGGCCTCGTTCTTGGCCGCGATCGGTCTCGGGACGTTACTGCTGTCCCTGCCTGCCGCCACCTCATCGGGAGAGGAGGCAGACCTGCTCGACGCCGCCTTCACGGCGACGTCCGCAGTGTGCGTCACCGGCCTGGTGACGGTGGACACCGGCTCATACTGGTCGGTGTTCGGGCAGGTGGTGATCCTGGGAATGATCCAGGTCGGCGGCCTTGGGGTGATGACGCTCGGTACCCTGCTCGTGCTGCTGGTGTCGCGGAGGTTGGGCCTGCGGGCGCGCCTCATCGCCCAGGCCCAGGCGCGCACGCTGAGTATTGCCGACGTCCGGCGGGTCATCGGGAATGTGACGCTGTTCAGTCTCGTCAGCGAGCTCGTCCTGGCGGTCGTTCTCGGCACTCGGTTCGCGGTGGAATACGGGATGACGCGGAGCGAAGCCGCCTTCAGCGGGGTGTTCCACGCGGTCTCGGCGTTCAATAATGCGGGGTTCGGACTGTACGCCGACAACCTGGTCCGTTATGTCGGCGACCCGTGGGTCATTCTGTCGATCTCGGCCGCGGTCATTCTCGGCGGGCTCGGATTCCCGGTCGTGTTCGAGCTTGTCCGGGCCTGGAACAAGCCGCGAAGCTGGTCGGTGACCTCGCGCATCACCATCTTCACCACTGTGGCCCTCCTGGCTGTCGGGACCATCGGCTTTCTCATCATCGAACGGGACAACCCCGCTACCCTCGGCAGCCTCGACGGCGGGACGAGATTGCTCGCCGGGTTCTCGGCAAGCGTCATGCCGCGCACCGCCGGGTTCAACACCGTCGACATCGCCGCCATGCGGCCAGAGGGCCTGCTCCTCACCGACGGCTTGATGTTCGTCGGCGGAGGCAGCGCCAGTACGGCAGGCGGCGTCAAAGTCACCACTTTCGGCTTGTTGGCATTTGTCCTGTGGGCTGAGATGCGCGGCGAGCCGACAGTCGAGGTGGGGAAGCGCCAGATTCCGGCGGGCAATCAGCGCGAGGCGCTCGCCGTGGCGCTGCTGGGGATCGGGCTGGTTGCCGTCGCCACGTTCACCCTCCTCGCGCTGACCGACCGTCCCCTCGACCGCGTTCTGTTCGAGGCCGTGTCCGCGCTCGGTACCGTCGGGCTGTCCACAGGAATTACACCCGATCTCCCTGGCCACGCGAAGTGGCTCCTCGTCGTGCTGATGTTCATCGGCCGACTCGGCCCGCTGACCCTCGCGTCGGCGCTGGCGCTGCGGAAGCGAACACACTTGTACCAACGGCCGGAGGAGAGAACCATCGTTGGCTGACATCCGGAGCGAACCGGTCGTCCTGGTCGGGCTCGGGCGGTTCGGGAGCGCTGTCGCTCTTGAACTGACCCGTCGCGGTATCGAGGTTCTGGCCATCGACTCATCCGCGAAGCGAGTGCAGAGCATGTCCGGGCGGTTGACCCAGGTCGTCACCGCCGACTGCACGGAAATCGAGGCGCTGCGCCAGCTCGGCGTGCCCGACTTCTACCGCGCCATCGTGGCGATCGGCAGCGACGTCGAGGCCAGCATCCTTGTCACCTCCTTGCTCGTCGAACTCCAGATCGAGGACGTGTGGGCGAAAGCGATCAGCGACCACCACGGTCGCATCCTGCGGCGCGTCGGCGCACATCATGTGGTCTATCCCGAGGTCGAGATGGGTGAGCGGATCGCGCATCTCGTCTCCGGACACTTGCTCGACTACATGCAGGTAGACAAGGACTTCGCCCTGGCAAAGATCCTTCCACCGCGCGAGATCATCGGCATCCCCCTTGGCGAGTCCAAGCTGCGCGCCAGGTACGGGATCACGGTCGTCGCCGTCAAGAGTCCCGACGGTGGCTTCACCTATGCG
Organism: uncultured Actinomycetota bacterium; assembly: GCA_963750095.1. Classification (GTDB taxonomy): domain Bacteria; phylum Actinomycetota; class Actinomycetes; order Mycobacteriales; family Pseudonocardiaceae; genus Pseudonocardia. The sequence goes on from CAVVPJ010000008.1 coordinate 182,794, forward strand.
GGCTACGACACCACCTTGACCCACGATGACATCATCCTCGTGGTGGGTCGTGAGGCTGACATTGAAAGCCTCGTCGAGCGCGCGTAGCAGCCCGGGGTGCCCGGCGGCCCCTGCTCTGCGGAAGATGAAGGGATGAGGCTGAACGTGGAGCCACCGCCGCGATTCGACGAGGCTGCGCGACGTCGTCGACCGGACCCGCGTGCTGATCCTGGTCAGCAGGTACGGCCATTGCCTCAACGACCTGCTGTTCCGGGCCGCGACCGGGTGGCTCCCCGTCGAGATCGCCGCGGTGGTCTCCAACCATCCCAACCTCGGGCGGTTGGCCGACAACCACGATCTCCCGTTCCATCACGTCCCGGTCACCGCGGCGACGAAGCCCGCGGCGGAGGCGCGCCTGCTCGCGCTCATCGACCACTACGACGTGAACCTCGTGGTGCTGGCCCGCTACATGCAGGTTCTCTCGGCGCGGCTCTGCGCAACGCTCGCGGGCCGGGCCATCAACATCCACCACTCCCGAGCTTCAAGGGCGCTCGGCCGTATCACCAGGCCCACCATCGGGGGGTCAAGCTCATCGGTGCCACCGCCCACTACGTCACCCCTGACCTCGACGAGGGGCCCATCATCGAGCAGCAGGTGGCCAGGATCGCCCACACGATGACACCGGAGGAGGTCACCGCTCTCGGCCGGGAGACCGAATGCGCCGCGCTGGCCCGCGCGGTGCGCTGGCACGCCGAGGACCGGGTCCTCTTGAACGACAACCGAACCGTCGTGTTCTCGTGACCGGTGGCGGAGGCGCGCATCCGACGACGGAGCGGATGGCCGCCCTGATGGCGGCGATGGACCATCCCGAGCCCGCCTGCCCCGTCGTCCACGTGACCGGGACGAACGGCAAGGGCTCGACCACCGCGATGATCGCGCGCTTGCTCAGCGGCGCTGGCCTGCGCGGCGGGACCTCGACGAGCCCGCACGTCGACCGCCTGAACGAGCGCGTCACCGTCGGCGGCCATCCAGTGTCCACCGACCGCCTCGCGGCGGCACTGAGCGCGGTCGAGCGCGCTGCCGCACGATGTGCGTGGTCGCCGAGCTGGTTCGAGGCGCTCACCGCCGCGGCTTTGTGGGAGCTGGCCGAACAGGCGGTCGACGTCGCCGTCATCGAGGTCGGGATGCTGGGCCGGTGGGACGCGACCAACGTCGTCGATGGGACGGTCGCGGTCGTCACGAACGTCGAGCTCGACCACACCGACCTGGCCGGGCATGACCGCGCCGCCATCGCTCGGGAGAAGGCCGGGATCGTCAAGCGAGGAGCCACGCTCGTGCTGGGCGAGACCGATCCCGCACTGCTCCCCGTGTTCGAGGCGGCAGGCCCGGCGCGGATCCATCTCAGGGGACGGGACTTCGGCTGGGGCAATCGGCACGCGGGCCGGACCGGGTCGGTCGTCGACATCGGCAACACCTGGGGTGTGCGCCGCGGCATCGGCGTCGGGATGATCGGCCGCCGCTGCGGATGCGATGGCGGCGCGGCACGCGATGACCGCCGCGGGCCTCGCGGGCCGCGGGGCCCGCGCCGAGGACGGTCGGGAAGGGTGCGACGCCCGTCAGCCGATCGTGCGGTCCCGGGCCGCGAGGCCGCCGAAGACGAGCTGAGGCACGAGGAGGGTCACCAGCAGCAGCAGTGGCCCGTCCCAGGAACCGGTCACGTCGTGCAGCACGCCGACGAGCAGCGGCCCGACGGCGCAGAGGGTGTAGCCGATGCTCTGCGCCATGGCCGAGAGCCGTGCCGCGTCGTAGACCGAGCGGGTGCGCAGCACGAACAGGTTGAGCCCGAGGGCGAACGCACCGCCTTGCCCCACGCCGATGAGCACGGCCCAGAGAAACGGCGCGGTCAGTGGAGCGAGCAGCACGCCTGCCAGTCCACAGCCGATCAGCAGGGTGGCCGCGGCGACGTAGGTGACCTGGTTGGGGGAGCGGGAGGCCAGCGCGGGCAACGCCAGCGCGACCGGGATCTGCACCAGCCCGGCGACCGCCAGCAGGAAGCCCGCGCCTGCCGGGCTGAGCCCGTACCCGCGGTAGATCGAGGGCAGCCAGGCGAGCACCGCGTAGAACGACAAGGACTGCAGCCCGAAATACAGCGTCACCTGCCAGGCCAGGGCACGGCGTTTCAACGGCCGCCCGCGCGGGCGCTCGGGGGGTCGGGTCCTGGAACGGATACAGGGCAGCCACCCCGCGACGGCGAACAGGGCGGGCACCGACCAGATCGCCAGCGCCCCCCGCCAGCCCAGCCCGATCGCGTCGCCGAGCGGGACGGTGAGCCCGGCCGCCGCGGCGGCCGACCCGCTCACCGTCATCGTGTAGACGCCCATCATGAGGCCTGCGCGGCGTGGGAAGTCCCGCTTGATCAGCGGTGGCACGAGGACATTCCCGACCGCGATCGCGCCGCCGACCACGGCGGTGCCCGCGAACAGCAGCCACGCGCCGTCCAGCACCCGGACGAGCAGCCCGACCGCGACGACGACCGCCACAGCCAGCAGCACCGGCTCGATCCCCGCCCGCGCGGCCAGCCGCGGCGCCGCCACCGCGAGCAGGCCGAAGCACAGCACCGGCAGCAACGTCAGCACGGCCGCCGCGGTGCCGGACAGCGGCAGGTCCGCCCGCATCTCGGGCAGCACCGGTCCGATCGAGGCCACCGCGGGGCGGAGGTTGAACGCGACCAGCGCGATGACCACACCGAGCAGGACGGGATGCCGATGCCCCGGGTCCGCGGTGCCGGAGTGCCCGGCGGCGCGGGGTCTCGCGTCCCGCTCGGTCTCGAAGTCGCCAGCGGTCATGGTGCCGATGTACCCCGGTCGGTGACAGGGACGCCAGTGCCCGGGCGCCGCCCGGTGCTATGACCGACAGGCCCGCCACGAGCTGCCTGCCAAGGACCGCAGCCAGGGCGACTGGCCGCGGCAGCCGCGCTCCCGCGCGGCTTGCGGAGTTCCCCACGATGCTCCGGCACGCCATCGGCGCCGCCCGCGGGCCAGCCGAGATCCTGGCGATCTTCGACCGCGACGCCTGCCGCGGCCCCAGGACCGCGACGAACCCTCTGGGAGCGGCTCACCCGACGCCGGCGATCCGGACAGTCCCTGCGTCCCTGACGCGACGCCCGCCGAAGGTCAGGTGCAGATCTCCGTCGACGAGACGCTCGCTGCGCTCGATCCCGCCCGCTGGGAGCTCGTTGTCGCGAGGACCGCCCGCGGGCCGCGGCAGGCACCGGTGTCGCCGCCGTCAGTGGCGCGCGACGCGGCGATCGGTGGTGGGCCAGGAGCGGTTGGCCTGCTCCGACCAGCCGGGCGATCGACGCGCTGCTGGGTGCCAGTGACCCTGCCCCCTCGGCGACCTCCTCGACCACCTCGCCGGGGGGCCTGCGCCGCTGCCCGGGCATTCCTGTGGCGCCTACCTGGCCCGTGGTGTGGCCGCGCAGCGACCAGAGGTGGTGCTGGGCCTGGCGTTGTTGCGCCCCGCCACCGAGCGATCACGAAACGTGCCCGACCACGACGTGGTTCGCCAGGACCCCGGGCGTACGACGAGCTCGAACCCGCGCAGCGGGCGGGCTTTGACGAGTACTTCATCGTGCGCACACCGGCGACCGCTCGCCGCTACCGCGACCACGTCGTGCCGGGCGCGACGCTCGTCGACGAGGCTGCGCTGGCGCGTATCTTCTCCTCCTGGCGGCCCATCGGGGCTGGCGGTGGGGTCTCGGGGTGCCGTACCCACGGCGCTGATCGGGATCGTCGCGATCCGGGTGGTGCTCGGCGACACCCAGACCGCCGGTGTGGTCCCCGTCGCGGTGCTGCTGGCGGCGACCGCGGGCAGCGCGGGTGCGGCGGCCGGCCGTCGAGGAGCGGCTGCGCATCGCGCGCGGTTCGAGTGACGGCGTAGACGAAGGGCCCGGACTGGTCGAGGCATCGCTCGATGCGGCGCCAGCGGCTCATGAAGATCTCCAACTGCTCGCAGGTTCCGCGAGCCTCAGGCCCGTGCAGTGTGATCATGCGGGCGCTGTGATCCGGGACGGCGCCGATCTCGGCGCGGTGGTCATGGATGTTGCGATCCCGAGTGACGATGGGCCAGCCGCGGCTGGCAACCTCCGGTATCCAGCCCTTGTCGAGGGTTGCTGGGGTGACCGGGCATGGTGGACGGCGACGCGTGCACGACCCCGCCGGGATCTCCGGGGTAGGTGATGTCGTTGCGAACCTGCACCAGGAGCTTCGCGAGTCCGAGGTAGAGCCTGACATGGGCCGGGCGATAGTTCCGCTCGCCCCGTTGGCCGTCGGGCACGGTCAGGCCGCTCGTCGCGCGGTCTCGTGGGACAATGCCCAGCGCACGTCAGCCAGGCTGAGGTCGAAGCTTGCGGCGATCTCGTCTTCGTCTTCGCCTGCGCTGGAGTGTTCCCAGATCGCTTCCGTGCTGATCCCAGCGACCGAGGGCTTGCCGAAGCGGCGCTCGGGGTCGATCACGACGGCACTCGATCATGGAGTGATCGAGGCAGCCCGCAGCCCGGGTGCACAGCAGCTACCGACGTCACCTCGCCGACGCCCCGATCAGCGGTCGCGCGGTCGAGGTCGTGCTGCGGGTCCGCCGGTTCTTCTGCGACGACGCCGGCCGCACGACTCGGATGTTCGTCGAGCAGGGTTCCCGGCCTGACCACGCCACGGGCCCGCCGGACCGGACTGCTGAAGGTGACGTTGGAGGCGATCGGGCTCGCGCCCCCCGCTGGCCGACGCGCCAGCGCCCGCCTCGCCGACAAGCTCGGCATGACCGTCAGCCGGGACAGCATGTTGCGGCTGGTCCGCGCAGGCCAGCGTGCTCGATGACTACACCCCACATCTGCAGCAACGGTGGGCGGCAGGCGTCACCGACGCGGTCGCGCTCACCGCCGAGATCACCGCCCTGGGCTACCGCGGCACGGTCAACCGCATCAAAATGGCCAAACGTCAGATGTTCGGTCGCGCCAACTTCGACCTCCTCCGGAAGCGCGTGCTTCTCGCGACCTGAACCGGTAGGTCACGCCAAGTGCGCCAGAGCCACCGCAACTTGGCCGTTGACAGCGCCCGGGGTGTAAAACGCCCCAGTCATCAGGCGATGGCGGAGGCGACGAACCGCGTGGCCGCCGGGCGGTGCGGGGCAAGCGGCCGCGGGCGGCGCGGCACGGCGGCCGACGCCCTCCCCGAGCCTGAGCGGCGACCATTACCGCATTACGTGCAAATCGATCAAACACCCCAGGGTGTTCGCGCAAGGCGCGCAGTACCCATCTGCACCACCTCACCAATCTCTTGCGCAGTCATCAGACTGTGCCAAACCACCGGATTGTCGTTTGCACGCCAACCGGCCATGTCGGGCGACCCGTAACAATCGCTGGCGCACCGCCGAAGGACGTTGTGTCTCCGTGTCCAGCGGCCACGGACGTTCCCCGAAGACACATGCTGGAGCATTCAGCGAAATGACAAGCACTATGCCAGCGCGGGCGCCCGCGACCGGCCGTGGCGGCCTGCGCGTACAAGCCCCCGCCAGCACCTCGACAGTCGTTGTCGGCACCGCACGGCGAGGCTGCCGTCAACCGGTCGACGTAGAGATCATCATTCCGTCCTTCAACGAGTCGGCCCGGCTCCCGCACACGCTCGCGCGAAGCGTCGAGTACCTGCGCAAGCAGCCCTGGAGCTCCCGGTTGGTCGTCGTCGACAACGGCAGCGTCGACGAGACCGCGGCGGTCGCCCGAGCCACCCAGGGCGCGAGCCCGATCGAGATCGACGTCATCGGCTGCTCGCGGGCGGGGAAGGGCGCCGCGGTGCGGCGCGGCCTGCTCACCAGCAGGGCGCCCATCGTCGGCTTCTTCGACGCGGACCTGTCCACCCCGCTGGAGACGCTCGACGAGGCCGTTCGGGCGCTGCGAGCGGGTGCGTCGGCGGCGGTGGCGTCGCGCTATGCCCCCGGCGCGCACCTGCGCGTCGCCCAGCCGGTGAGCAGGCGGCTCGGCGGCTCGGCGTTCCGGGCGCTGGCCAGGCCGCTCGTCCCCGAGATCCGCGACACCCAGTGCGGCTTCAAGTTCTTCCGCCTGGACGCGGTGCAGGAGGTCCTGCGCCGCTGCGAGAACTCCGGCTTCGCCTTCGACCTGGAGATCCTGGCCAGGCTGCACCGGGCAGGCCGGATCATCGTGGAGATCCCCGTCGACTGGACCGACCGGGCCGGCTCGACGTTTCGGCCCGTCCACGACGGGCTGCGCAGCTTCGGCGCCGTGCTCAGGCTGCGTGGGACCTTCCGGTGACGGCCGGTGAGGGTCTCGGCCCTACTCGGACGAGCGTATGAACCGATGCCTCGTCGGTGCGCGGGTGCTCGTGCTCAATTGGCGAGACGTCCGCCACCCGCAGGCAGGCGGCGCCGAGCAGTACATGCACCAGGTGGCGCGGCGCTGGGTGGCCGCGGGCGCGCACGTGTCCTGGATCGCGGCCCGGCCACATGGGCTGTCCGCGTACGAGCGCGTGGACAGGATCGACATCACCCGTGTCGGCGGCCCACTCACGCTCTACGTCCGGGCCGCGCTGCTGATGCTGGCCCGCCGCCGCCGGGTCGACTACGTCGTCGACTGCCAGAACGGGATCCCCTACTTCTCCCCGCTCTTCCTCTCCCGTCGCACCACGATCGTTCAGCTGGTGCACCACATCCACCAAGACCAGTTCGCCACCCGGTTCGGCCCGCTGCTCACCGCCGTCGGGCAGTTCATGGAGGGACGGGCCGCGCGGCGCGTCTACGGCAACCGGTCGCTGGTCGCGGTGTCGCCGTCCACCCGCCACGGGCTGCGCCGCCGTCTGGGGTTCCGGGGCCCGATCCACATCGTCCCCAACGGCACAGAGCCCGTCCCGGCGATGCGCGGTCACCGCGACCTCGACCCGACGATCACCGTGGTGAGCAGGCTCGTTCCACACAAGCGGATCGAGCTGCTGCTGCAGCAGCTCGTGGGCGTCCTGGCCATGGTGCCGAACCTGCGGGTCAACGTGGTCGGCGACGGGCCAGAGCGCTTCGGTCTGGAGCGGCTGTCCGCGCGGCTGGGTCTGCGCCAGACCGTCACCTTCCACGGCTACCTGCCTGCCGCCGACCGCGACGACCTGCTCAGCCGGGCGTGGCTGACCTGCGTCACCTCGGCGTCGGAAGGCTGGGGATGCTCGGTGGTCGAGGCGGCCGCGCAGGGTGTACCCACGGTCGCCCTCGACGTCGACGGAATCCGCGACTCCGTGGTCGACGGCCGCACCGGCTGGCTCGTCGCGGATGCTCCGGACCTCGGCAAGACGATCGTCGCCGCCCTCGACGCGCTTGCCGACGACGCGTTCGCGCAGCAGGTCACGGCGGCGTGCAAGGGATGGGCAGGCGGGTTCACCTGGGACTGGTCGGCCTTGCTGCTCTCGCACGTCCTTGTCGACGCGGGCGTGCAAACGCCGGGACGGCGCAACCGCCGCTCCGCCCGGTCCGACATCGCCACGGTGGTCCGCTTCGCGGTGCCGCCGGGCTGGGCGGACGAGCCGGTGGTCAGCTCGCTGATGCGGCTGACCGACCAGGTTGTCGTCGCCGACGGCCGGTGCTCGATGCTGCTCTTCGGGTGCGATGAGACCGACGCGAGCTGCGTCCTTGGCCGCCTCGACGTCCGCGAGCAGGACGTCGAGGTGCGCCTCGCCGACCGGTACGACCTCCTGCTGGGTCCGGCGGGCATGCCTTTCGCAGCGGACGAGCCGCTGGCCACCGAGCGGCGGACATGACGGCCACCCTCGAACGACCGGCGCACGCCGCACCCGTCGGGGCGGCGCCGGAGCCCTCCCGCACGATCCCTACCCGCACCACCCTCCTCGCGATGTCCGCGAGCGTCGTCGGGGCGCTGAGCTACGGCTGCACGCTCCTGATGATGAACACGCTAGCGCCTGCGGAATTCGCCATGTTCGCGGGCGGGCAGATGATCCTCACCACTGTCGGCACGGGGGCCAACGCGCTCGTGCCGATGCCGCTGGCCCGTGAGCTCACCGCGGCGGGAGCGGACACGGCCCGCGGCAGGCGGGCGGTCGGCTTCGCGGTGGCCCTGGCGGTGGTCGCGGGCTTGGTGGCGGCCGTGGTCGCGACCGTCATCGCGGGCTCGTTCGCCGACCTGCCCGAAGCCGTCGCGATCGGCGCCTCGGCATTGGCGCTTTGCCTGTTGACGCCCGCGCTCGGCTGGCTGCAGGGACGGCAGCGGTTCGGCTCGTACGCCGCCGTGTCGGTGGCTCAGGTGGTCGTCCGGACAGGGGCCAGCGCCGTCCTGTGCCTGGTCTTCGGCTTCGGCGCGATGGCGGGGCTGGTCGCGTTCGCCGTCGGCGCGTTGTCGGTGCTGATGGCCGTGCTCCCGGGTATGGCGGGCGACCTCCGCTTCGCCCCCGCTCTCCTGTGCGACCGCACCCGCTGGCGGTTCACCACCGGCACCGCGGCCACGCTGGTGACCACGAGCAGCCTCGTCGGCGCCGACGTCGTCATCGCCGCGGCGCTCGGTCGTGGCGACGTCGCGACGAGCGGGTTCCAGGCACTCTCGACGCTGAGCAAAGGCCCGGTCTTCCTGGCCGCGGGCACCGTGCTCGTCGTGCTGCCCGCCCTCGGCCGAGGAGCCGACCGCGACGGCGAGACCGTGCGGGTCGCGCTGCGCTCTTTCTGCCGCATCGCCTTTCTCGCCGCGGTCGTCATCGCGACGGCGCCCGCGCCGCTCGTGTCGATCATGTTGCCGCAGCGGTACGAGACGGCCATCCCGCTCTTGCCCGCGCTCGCCCTCAGCGGCCTCGCCTACTCGGTCATCGTGGTGCTTTCCGCGGTGCTGCTCGGCCTCGGCGCGCACGGGCGGGTGGCCGCCACCCTCGTCTTCGCCTCCATGGTGATCCCGGCCGCCGCCTTCGCGGGCTGGCAGGCAGACGGAGTGCGCGGCCTGGCCTGCTGGACGGCGGCCGCTTCGGTGGCGGCAGCGCTCGCCCAGGTCGTCGCCGTCGCGGACAAGCTGCCCAGCGGGACGGCGCTGCCCACGCTCGTCATCGCCGTCATCGCCGCGGCCGGGGCCACCGCGCTCACCCAGATCGAACGTTGGCCCCTGCTGTGGGTCGCGTGCGTGATCGCCGCGATCGCGGCCACGCTCGGCGCGCCGAGGCTGCGTCGGCGCCCGTCCGCCCGGCACGCCGCCACCCCCCATCGCTCCCTCGGAACCGGACCGGACATGGCAACCACGCTGACCATCCCCCGACAGGCAGGCCCGCCCTACTGGGTCGACCGCACAGAGCGGCTGCCGGTCGTCGACCCCCCGACGGTCGCGATCGATCTGCCCACCGAGCCCATCCCGGTCGTCCACCCCAGCGTTGCGGCGAGCGTGTGGCGGTCGTGGTGGGCGCTGGCCGCGCTCGCGACCACGCTGATCGGCGCGGCGGCGGCGATGCGGCTCTGGGGCCTGCGTACGGCCAACGAGCTCTTCGTCGACGAGATCACCTATGCGCAGCTCGCGTCGCAGGTCGCCCAGGGCCACCTCCCCAGCCAGGACGGGCAGCCCTTCTTCCTGCACCCGCCGGGCTCGTTCGTCATCAACGCCGTCGTGATCCGCGTGTGGAAGCTGTCGGGCCCGCTGATGGACCTGGTGTACGACCTGCGCTTCGTCGGCGCGGCGCTCGGCGCGCTCACCGTGCTGCTGTGCTTCGTGATCTTGCTGAGGGCCAGCTCCGTCTCGGCCGCCGTGATCGGCGCGGCCGTGGTGGCCGTTGACCCGTTCGTCCTGCGCAACAACAGCCGCGTGATGATCGAGACGCCTGCGACGGTCTTCCTGCTCATCGGCTTCCTGGTTCTCCTGCTCGCCTTGGACGGCGGCCGCGCCCGGCGGATCGCGGGTGAGCTCGCCGCCGGTCTCGCGCTGGGCGCCGCGATCGTCTGCAAAGACATGACGGTCGTCCCCACGCTGGTCACGGTGGCCGCGGCGGCGCTGTGGCGGCGCACCCTGCCCTGGGCCGCCGCCGCCCGCATCACGGGCGCCGCGTTCGTCCCGTACACGCTCTACCTGACCCTGATCGCCACCCAAGGCCTGCTGCCGCAGTGGATCGGCGCGAAGACGTCCGGCATCCGGCGGATGCTCGGCATCGAGCAGTCGACCGGGTTCAACAACGGCAGCACCGGCAACCTCGGCAGCCGCCTCCTCGCGGAGGTGCTGCACTTCGGCACCGAGCTATGCGCTGATCGCCTCGGGGTTCGCCGCCGGGGTGGCGCTCGCGCTCAGCCGGAACCGGAGCCGCCGCCTGATCGGCCTGCTCAGCGCGTCGACGGGGGCGCTCGGCCTCTACTCCGCGCTCTTCGGGACGCTCGAGGAGCAGTTCGGCTACTACGTCGCCGTCACCTCCCTGCTCGCGGTCGCCACGCTCGCGTGGCGGGCGGCGAAGCGGTGGCGGCGCGCGGGTGTCGCGATCCTCGTCGGCAGTCTGCTGTTCGCCTCGACAGCGGCTTTCATGGGCGTCTCCGCTCGGCTCGTCCAGGACGACGGGTACCTGCACCTCGCAGCCTGGCTGGACACATCGTTGCCCGCGGGCTCGCGGGTGGGGCTGACCAGCCCGACCGCCGAGCTCACGTTCCTTCCGCGGCCGGGGTTCGAGGTGTGGCCGTCGCTCGCCTCGCTCTCGGACAACCACGCCGACTACGTCATCACATCGCAAGCGCCGCTGGAGCAGGGCTACGGCTATGCCTCGCCGCGCCTGCTCGGCTGGCTGGAGGACAACGCGACGTCGGCGGTCAGCTTCGCGGGCCCGTCGAACGGGCAGCTGACGGTCTGGCACCTCGACCAGGAGGCGTTGGCCGCGGCGATCGCCCGCGGGGAGACGATCCCGCCGGTCTCGGGCGGCTACTCGTGACCGGAAAGAGGCTCGTCGCCATCGCCGTCGCCGTCGCCGTCCTGGCCGGTGTCGTGTCGTGCGGTTCGTCGGGAGGCACCGCGGCGGCCCACCGGCCTGCGTTCGGCGTGCTGTCCTCGACGTGTGACGCCGACCGGCTGGCGGCCGAGCGGAAAGCAGGCCTCACCGCCGTCGCCGTGACGGCCGAATGGAGCAAGTTCGAGCCGTCGCCGGGGGCCATCGACGACGCCTACGCCCAGGCGTTGCGCGCCAGGGTCGAGCGCTGCCGCAACGCGGGGATGACCGTCCTCCTCGGCCTGGGCATCCAGTACCCGCCGCAGTGGGTGCACGGCCTGGACTCAGGGACCTTCCTGAACCAGAACGGCGACCCGTCGCCAGCGGGCGAGCCGAACATCATCTTCAGCGGGGCGGTCCGGGCCGCGGCGGCCGACTACTTCCGCAAGCTGGCCGCCGTCGTCGACCTCTCCTCCGTGTCGGCCATCCGCATCGGCACCAGCGACAGCGGCGAGCAGGGCTTCCCTGAGTCGTTGGGCAAGAACTACTTCTGGGCCTTCGACCGCGCCGCGCAGACCGGGATCGGGATCGCGTCCGGCATGGCGCGCACACCGCTCGAAGGCTGGACGCCGGGGCAGCCGACGTGGAACGGCCGTCCGGTCGGCAAGGCAGAGGTTGCCGCCTGGTACTCGTGGTACGCGGAGGCGAGTACCAGCGCCGTGATCTGGCAGATGGAGCAGCTCGACGCGGCGGGGTTCCGCGGCGACTACCACCTCCCGACGTCGGGCAAGGGCATCTCGGCCAAGGAGGTCGACGAGGCCGCTGGAGCGCTGCTCGCTAAGCCCGTCGACAGCGACGGGGCGCTCTCGCGGGGCCTGGAGTACCCGGTGCAGTTCATCACCCTGGCGAAGACGCAGCAGCGGTACGGCCGTGCCCGCGTCGCCATCGACGTCACCTCGATCGACGACAGCAGTGCCGTCGCGGGCCGCCGATCATCGGACCGCCTCGACCGGTGCACCGACTCCGACCCCCTCGCGGTGGACACCGACGCCGCCCGCGCATGGTCCAACCAGCGCTGGACGATCGCCGCCGCGCGGGCCGAGGGCCTTCCGGTGTGGGGTGAGAACCCGGGTGCCCCCGACCAGCCGTCGACGGGTGGCACGACCAACTCGGACGGGCTCGTCGACCAGCTGCCGCTCGCGGTCTCCTACGCGGGGCTGTGCCACCTCGACGGCCTGCTCTTCGCCTTCGAGAACGACCTCTTCCAGCGCGGCTCGGGGGTCACCGTCGACCACTACGGATCGCTCGTCTCGGGAGACGCGCCATGACGCTGCTCGGCATCTCGCGCGCGGGTCGCACGATCGTCGGCGGGCGGAGGGCCGGCGACACCGTGCGGGTGTTGCACCTCGGCTTCGAAGACCCGCAGATGCCGGGGGCAGGTGGAGGGTCGGCCCGCACGCACCAGATCAACCGGCGGCTGGCCGACCAGGGGTTTCACGTCGTGGTCGTCACCACCGCCTACCCCGGGAGCACCGCGCGCGTGCTGGACGGCGTGTGGTACGTCCCCATCGGCATCGGCGAGGGGCGTAACCGGCTGACGCGCCTGCTGGGCTACGTCCTCATGGTGCCGGTCGTCGTGCTGCGCCACGGGCGCGACTACGACCTCGTCGTCGAAGACTTCTTCGCCCCGTTCTCCAGCATGGCCGTGCCACGGTGGACGAGCCGTCCGACCGTCGCGGTCGTCCAGTGGCTGCACGCGAAGGCGAAGTCGCGGGAGTACCACCTGCCGCTGCACGTCCTGGAGCGCCTCGGCACGCGCTCGCACTCGCACCTCATCGCCGTCTCGCACGGCCTCGCCGCCGACCTCGCGGCGACCAACCCGGCCGCGCGCGTGCACGTCGTCGGGAACGGGGTGGACCCCGCGTTGCTCAGCGTTCCGCACGACGTCGGCGACGACCTCGTCTACCTGGGCAGGCTCGAGCTGGTGAACAAGGGCCTCGACCTGTTGCTGCGCGCGTGGCAGATCGCGTCGCGCAGGCTCGAATGCACGCTGGTGATCGCCGGTGACGGGCCCGACCGCGAGCGGGTGGCCGACCTCGCGAGGCAGCTCGGCGTCGAAGACCGTGTCCGGTTCGTGGGATGGGTCGGCCCGCGGGAGCGCGGCGCGCTGCTCGCTGGCGCCCGGGTGGTGGTGGTGCCGTCGCGGCACGAGACGTTCGGCATGGTCGCGGTCGAGGCGCAGGCCGCGGGCACGCCGGTGATCAGCTTCGACATCCCGAACCTGTCCGAGGTCGTGCCGGACACGTCCGGGTGGCGGGTGCGGCCGTTCGAGGCGGCCGACCTCGCGGCCGCCATGCTCCTCCCCTTCTTCGACACCGCTGCGGCGACCCGGATGGGCGGTGCCGGTCGGCGCTTCGCCGCCGCGTACGACTGGGACGAGCTCGCCGAGCGGCAAGCGGGCATCTACCGCGGTGTCCTCGCGGAGTCGCGGCGATGACCGGGCAGCGCCTCAAGCTGGACCAGCTCGGCGAGGTCCTGCGCACCGGCGACCCCACACAATGCCCGGGACTGCACGTCGCCGTCCTCTCCCCACATCTCGACGACGGGCTGCTGTCGTGCGGCGGGCTCGTCTCCCAGATCGCCGCGCACTGTTCGGTCACGGTCGTGACGCTCTTCACCGAAGCCTGCCCGGGTCCGCATTCGCGGGCGGCGCAGTCGTTCGTGCGGCAAGCGGGATGGGCCGACCGCGGAGCCATGGAGCTCTTCGCCGAGCGCCGCCGCGAGGATCTCCGCGCCACCGCTCAGTGCGGCGCGGACGCCGTGCACCTCGGACACCCCGACGCCTTGTTCCGCCGCCGCTCCGGCCCAGTGGGCCGACGCCCGTTCCGGCATCTGACCGAGCTCGCCTACCGTTACCCGACGTTCCGCTTGGACATCGCCCGCGGCCGCGTCTCCCGCGGCGACCACACCTTGCTCGCCCGCCTGGCCGCGGAGACCGGGCGCGTGCTGCGACAGCTCTCGGCCTCGGTCGTGCTGTGCCCGCTCGGCGTCGGGCGGCACGTAGACCACCTGATCACCCGCTCGGTCGGCGCGGCGCTCGAGCTGCCGACCTACTTCTATGCCGACTTCCCCTACCTGCTCACGCACGGCCTCGATGAGGACTTCGTGCGCAGGCGGCGACTGGAGCGGCTCTCCTGGGACGAGGGGCAGGACGCGAAAGAGCAGGTGCTGCGGTTCTACCAAACGCAGTTCGACGCCCTGTTCCCCGAGCGCTACCCCCGGTGCCGGGAGACCTACTACGGCCCGCCACGTCAGGATGAGAGATCGACATCGTGAAGTACGCACCGCAGCTGCACGCGCAACTCGCCGGGTTCGGTGGGAGGCGGCCGAGGATCGTTCTGCTCGGCAACGTCGGCAACGGCAACACCGGGGACGAGGCGCTGCTCGCGGCGGTGCTCGGCGGTCTCGACGCCGGGTCGGCGGTGACGGTCGTGTCTCGCGCGCCGGAGAGCGTCGCCGCGCTGCACGGCGTCGAGGGTATGCCGATGCAGATCGGCCCGTTCGCGAAGGCGCTGCTGCGCGCCGACGCGGTCGGGGTCGTCGGGGGCGGGATGTTCGGGCCGGGGCTGCCGCCGCTGGTGCGGCTGCTGCCGTTCGTGCTGCTCCTCGCGGCGCTCGCGCGGAAGGACACCGGCTATTTCGGCATCGGCGTCTACCGCGGGGTCCCGTGGCCGACCCTCCTCGCCTTGCGCCTGCACACCCGCGTCGGCCGGGGGATCACCGTCCGGGACGACGAGTCGGCCCGCAACCTGTCGCCGTCCCGTCCGCCGCGGCCGGTCGGCGACCTCGCCCTGTACCTGCCTCCGGCGCGGGCCGAAGACGCCCATGAGCTGCTGACGGCCGCGGGCGTCGACCTGCGCCGCCCGCTCCTCGTCGTCTCGCCGAAGGCGGCGACGACCGACGCCCACACGCGGGCGATGGTGACCGCGTGCGGTCGGGTGGCGCGCGCGTGGGCGGCCAAGGGCGGCGTGGTCGCGGGGATCGCGTTGGGCAGCAAGGTGGACTACGGCCGCGGTCCCGGCGACACCGACCACGCGCTCATCGGGCGGGTCGCGACCGAGGCCGGGATCGACATCCCGGCCGTCGGCCCGGACCTCGCCCCCGCGCTCGCCAAGACCGTCGTCGGCGAAGCGGCGGCCGTGGTCGGGCTGCGGTTCCACGCCGTCGTCTTCGCCTACTGCGCAGACGTTCCCGCGATGACCTTCGGATGGGAGCCGAAGACGGCGGCGCTGCACCGGGAGCGCGGCAAGCCCGCCACGATCGAGCTATACTCCGAGACCGCGATCTCGCGGTGGGTTGAGGCGGCCTACGACCGCGCCTTGAGTGGGCGGACCGAGGTCGACCTAGTGCGGTGGCCACGAACGTTGCCGGGCTGATCGCGTGATCCATACGGCGACTA
>CAVVPJ010000009.1:0-630696 GCA_963750095.1 uncultured Actinomycetota bacterium
GACCGAGATCGGCCGCCGGGGAGCGATATGAGCCCCACCTGTAGATGGAAGGCGGTGCCCCTCCGTGTTCCCGGTCGGCGCGCTTGACCCGCCGTGCTCGCGGCGGCCTGCCCGATCCCACCGCCCTACGCGTCCGTACCCAGCAGCCAGCCGCAGGTGAGGTCCAGGCGCAGGATCCCCATCGAGCCACCGACGATGAGCGCTTCCCCGCCCGCGACCGCATGCCAGCCCGAGGTGGAGTGCCCGACATCGATGACCCGGTTGATGGTTCCTGCAAGGTTCCACAACGACAACGCGCCCGCATACCCGCCGCTGACGACCACATCCAGCCCGCACAGCCGCTCGATCGGACGCGGTGGTTCGCCATGCGGTGCCCGTCCTCGACATAGCCGTCCCGGATGATCTCGCCGGTGCGGTGTCCGAGCACGCACACCGCCGATCCTCCGCCCATCGCCACGACGACCCAAACACCCTCGACGACACCGGCGGTCACGTCGCTGAACTCGAGCGAGCCCCGTTCCGGCAGCGGGAAGGTGCGCAAGAGGGCTGGCCGCGGGTCGACGGCCCAGACGTCGACGGCCTGGTGCCCGTCGGGCTGTGGACGATATGGAGGATCCGCGGCTCGCCATGGATGTCGACGAGTTCCGTTCCCGACGTGTCGCGGTCGCCTTCGGATAGCCGGTGGTCGGTGAAGACCCACATCCGGCGGTCGAGGTCGTAGCAGCTGACCCCCCCGTCGAAGGAGGCGCAGAGCACACGGCGGGACCCACCGGTCCGGAAGGTACGCAGGAATCGAGCATTCGATGCGGGTGTGGCGAACGTGTCGGAAGTCGATCCGGCGATGGGGTCCAGCACGGTGACCGATCCGTCGGACCATCCGACGACCGCCTCGGCGCCGCCGAACCCGGGGCGCGACAGCCGACACAGCCAGGTCCGTGCGCGATGGTGCCAGGCCGGCGGCGGGCCGAGCCGCTCGCCAGTCCGTACGTCCCAGCGGTCCAGCCGCTCGTCGGGCCCCTGTCCGATCAGCAGCTCGACGTTCGGAGTAGCGACGACGACGTGGGTGCTCCGGCCGTACATCGTCGGCAGCGCCACCGTTCCGTCGGCGGCGGTCCGCCGCCACCGACAGACCATCCCGTCACGCCCGCCGGTGACCTCCGTCGGCACACCGCCGACCGGGTCGGTGAAAAGGATCCCATCGATACCCGCGTCATGCGCGGTCACCGTGGCGATCGGCGCGAAGCCGTCATCGGTCCAGGCGTAGCGCCGGATCGTGCCGTCTGCGCGGCCGAGGCTGAGCAGCGGCATGTCGCCCTCGCCGGTCATAGCGGCGGATAATGGGACCGATCCGGAGATGGCCTGGATCAAGCGGGGCCAGTCGCGGATCCCGTACACCGAGGACGAGGACGAGGACGCGTCGCGGCCGGAAAGCCCGATGTACGCCGCGGGCACCATGCCCGCCCAGCCGAGCGCGCACGCCCACACGCTCGTTTGCTCCGTCAGAACGAGCGGCGCACCGGCCGGTTCGCGGCGGTCGAGGTCCCACAGCTCGACGTGGCGTTCGCGGCGGTCGAAGATGATCGCGTAGTCCGTGCTGTCGACCCGGCCCGCGGCCTCCAGTGACGTTCGGCGTGGCACGGGATGTCCGCGAGGACCGTGGCCGTGGCCGGATCCCAGACGACCAGCCCGACGGGCCCGTCCGCGACGATCCGCGCGTCGTCGAGCCGGATGACGCCGCCGGTGCCGCCCGTCGCGTCCCTGGTCAGGTGGCTGCCGTTGGCGGGGTCCCAGAAGGCCAGCGTGCCGTCGGCGTGCCCGGTGATGAGGCGGAGCCCGACTGGTGTCCGGCAGGCCACGAGACTCCGGATCCTGGCCAGCTCGCCCGAGTCCAGTTCGGTGATCAGCTCCCGGGTACGTAGATCCCAGAGCCTGATCGCCTTTGCGCCCGCAGCGGCGACGACCGACCGACCGTCATACGTCGCCACAGCGAGGCCGTCGACGTAGCCCGCGAAGGTCCCGAACGTCACGCCGTCGGTGCGGGGCGCCCACCGCGCCCACGGGACTGACCAAGGTCGCGGGCTCGGCAGCCCACCGAGGCGGTCGGCGAACCGTCGTTCGCCCGCCTTGCGCGCCGCTAGCTCCAGATAGGCGAGCCGCTCTCGCGCAGGGTGGACGAGGAACGCGCGTCCGACACGGGCGACCAGCTCCGCGGCGGCCCGTGCGGCCGGGGTGCGCACGGTGTGGAGGCCCTGGAGGAGGCGGGTGGGCTCGGCGACGGCGACGAAGGACGGGCCGTGATCGAGGTCGTCGAGACCCGTGTTGACCCGCCGCGTGCACCGACAGGTAGGTCCGGATGTAGTGGTCCGCCGCTAACCACTGTGGTGCCCGTTGCCGTCTACGCTCTGGCGGGCACCGTCTGCCGTCAGTACAGCGCTGAAGGTCTGGTCGACGCGCCGTCGGGTCAGCCCCGGGGGCCAACTCCGTGCGCAGGTACTCCGCCAGGGCCTCGTGGAACAGCCGGTAGGCGCGGGCCAAAGCCGTCGCCGAGCTCGGTGCGGGTAAGGAGACCGTCCACTGGTGGTCTCTGTGAGGAGCCAGCGGACGTCGGCCGGGTCGTAGTGGCCGGTCCCCGAGCTCGGTCGCGATCCGCGCCCATGTCGGCGCCGTTCCGAAATTCCTTCCCCTTCCGACGAACGCCAACGGCATGAGGTAGGTCGCGCACCCGGGAGCGGTCGGCGTCGAACCGGTCGAGGTACTGCGCCATCGTCGTCGTCCACGTCCGTCGGCAGCCGACGCTGTCCAGCCGGTACGGGTGACGTCGAGGACGTCGGCGGCCCCCGCTAACGCGAGGCTCGACAGGTGGGCGACCAGGAAGCTGTGGCCTGCCCGCGCGGCCACGGCCTCGTGCGACCGTCGCCGACGAGGTCCGGACGGCCCGGTACGGGTGGTCGTGGGTCCTCCAGGCTCGTCCGACATCCGCAGCAGCCGCGCGGTAGTAGGTGAACGAGGTCGGCAGGGTCGTGGTAAAGGGTCGGCGTCCAGGTCGATCTCGCGGGCGCAATGGTCGAACGGGCGGACGAGCAGCCGGTCCCGGCCCGGTCGTGACCCGACGAGCAGGCGCACACCCGTTCGCCGACCGATCCTGGCGAGCGGTGCGAGCAGGCTCCCGCACCAGCAGATCGGGGCGGGACGCCTCGTCGACCGCATCCATCGACGACCACTGCTCGGCCGGGCTCGTGGTCTCCTTGAGCCCACCGAGCAGGATGTCCTCATCGTGGGCCGTCCACGCCGACCACGTGGCCCGATGGTGGCCGCGACCTCAGTCACCGTTCTTGCCCGCGCGCTTAACACGTGGCCGGAAACCACGGGGATGGGGCGCCGCCGCCAAGACATCATGACAACACGCCCGAGAATCGCCGATTTTCCCGATCCCGGCCCGCCGGTGATCACCACTGCGCTGGTGTCGTCGGCCACGGGGGCGGTGAGCCACGACGCGATTTCGGACAAGACGCGGACGCGGCCGGTGAAATAATGTCCGGATAATGAGCCAAATGGCTGCACGCCGAGCCCGCGGGGCCGGAAGTGGGTGGTCAGGTCTCTGGCCATAGCCCGGTCGGCAGGCGTGCGCGCGGGCGCTGGGGTGTCGCGCAGGGCGGTGAGTGCGAGCAGTACCGCCGTCTCCAACTCACCCGGGTCCGTGACCGTCGCCGTGACCAGCCCCGTCTCGGTCAATCGTTCGCGAAACGCGAACTGGCGAGCACCGTGGACGACGTCGGTGAACATGGCCGCAGGCCCGGCGGCGTCCTCGCTGAGCAGGAACACCAGCCGGGTAAGCCCCGCCTCGCGGGCAGCGTCGAACTCCAGCTCCGTGTAGGAAACGTCCGGGTCGCCGACCACGGGCGTGCCGTAGCGGAATCCGACAACGAGGACGACGACGTCCGCGCTCGCCACCGCAGCGCGACACACTTCGGCGGGCGCTTGGTCGCGCGCGGCGAAGTAGGCCATATCGGTGATCGCGTGACCCGCTTTCGTCACGGCCGATTCCGCCGCCGCGACGAAGGGGCGGCCCGACGGAAACCTTCGCAACTCCGAGGTATGCGACAGGAACACGCGCCACGGGGTTGGGCGGATACCGCTCATGGCGAAATCATCGCATCGGGGGTGAGGTCAGCCGCGCGCCGCAAGCCGGGCGATCAGGTCGGCCACCTCCGCGGGGCGGACCAGCGCGGGGTAGTGGCCGCCGGGCCACTCCATCCGGGTCGCCGCGAGCTCGGCCATCGCCCGCTGCAGGTCGGGGTGCACGGCGCGCTCGTCAGTACACACGACGTAGGTCGACGGCTGTCGCCGCCAGGCGATCACGGCGGCGGTTCCGCGGAGCACCGAGTGGTGGACGGGCCGAGCCGCGCGACCGCCTCCGCCGCTGCCTCCGGGTCGGCGTCGGCGTAAAGAGGTCGACGGCTCGCGCGGGGTCGAGGCTCACCTCGCCGCCGTCGGCGGAGAAGCGCAACGCGGCACCCAGCCTCGTCGGCGGATGTCGCGCTCGGGCAGGGTGCGCCCGACCGACTCGCACTCCGCGAGCGCGGCCAGGTACACCAGGTGGGCCACGTTCGGGTGCGTCCCCGCCACGGTGACGATTGCACCGCGCCGCACGAGTGGACGACGAGCATGGCGGGCCGGTCGAGCCCGTCGAGGATCGCCGTCGTCGCGGTGACGACGTCGGCCAGGCTCGCCAGCGGGAGCTCGACGGCCGTGCTCGCCACCCCGGCCGCGTCGAGGCACTCTCCTGCGAGTGATCAGCTCAGTCACGGCACGTCCCGGCGGGGCGACGCTGCGGTCATGGCGAGGGTTGAGACGCGCTCACGGCCACGCAGGCCAGGAGCCTCGATGGACGCCTGCGGCGTGCTCCCTCGGCCGTCCGAGCGTGCGTCCGGCGCCCCTCCACATGCAAGGGCCGCAAGACATCTTCGCCCTCCGGGTCCGCTGCGCCGCAGATCCTTTGCTTGCCATTAGGCCGCGGCGCGTCTCCCGCATGCTGCCCCTTCCGGTTGAAGCGAGTTGAGGAGACGTGGACGTGCTGTTCGTGGGCGACGACTGGGGCCGAGGATCACCACTACGTGGAGATTCAGGACCACGACGGGCGCCGCCTGGTCACCGCCCGGATCGAGGAGGGCGTCGCCGGTATCGCGCGGCTGCATGCCCTGACCGCCATGCACGGCGGTCACCTCGACCCGGACCAGGTATTGATCGAGACCGACCGTGGCCTGTGGGTCCAAGCCCTGGTCGCGGCCGGGTATCGGGTGTTCGCGGTCAACCCGCGCCAGGCGGCCCGGTTCCGCTGCTGCGCGAGTTCTACCCGCCGCCCTGGACGCCTTCGACGATCTGACCGGACCGGACGCGCTCGAGCTGCTGGGCAAGGCGCCCGACCCGGTTGCCGGGCGGCGGTTGACCCGGGCCCAGATCGGCGCGGCGCTCAAGCGGGCACGGCGGCATCACCGCGCGGCCCGCACCGAACAGATCCGCGACGCCCTGCACGCCGAGCAACTGGTCGCACCGGCCGCGGTGACCGCCGCGAGCGGCGTGCTGGTGGCCAGCATGGTCGCGATGATCGCCGCGTTGAACGGGCAGATCGACGTCCTCGGCGTCGAGGTGGAGCGCCGGTTCGACCAGCATCCGGAGGCGGTGATCTACCGCAGCCAGCCCGGGGTGGCGGCCAAGCTGAGGCCGCGGCTGCTGGGGGAGTTCGGGGACGACCCGCACCGCTACGCCAGCGCGAAGGCGCGCAAGAACTACGCCGGGACCAGCCCGATCACCCGGCAGTCCGGGCGCAAACGGACTGTGTCGGCGCGGCTGGTGCACAACGACCGGCTCGTCGACGCGCTGTCGCGCCAAGCCCAGGCTGCGATCTCGGCCAGTCCGGGGGCGCCGGGTCTACGACGACCAGCTCCGCGCCCGCGGCGCCGGGCATCAAGCCGCGCTGCGACAACTCGGGAACCGGTTGGTTCGGGATCCTGCACGGCTGTCTGGCCTGCGGGCGCTGCTACGACGAGGACACCGCCTGGCCCCGCGCCCACGACCCCGTCACCGATCCGGTCGCCGCCTGAGCAACGCTGCGCGTCGGCGGTGGACCCACCTCGTCGTGCTCAGGCCGACGAACACGAGCGGTGCTGCTACCGCGATCGCCCGGACCGCCAACAGGAACTCGCCCGGGCGCGGCGGCGGCAGCCCGGGCAGCGGCGGGGGCGGGTTGAGCCGCAGCGTCGGCGTGAGGTGACGCCAGTGGAAGATCTCGCGGTAGATCACGATCCAGCTCGCCACCCACAACCCGCCACTGATCCACAGCGTCTGCCGCAACCTGTTGGTGCTGGTCCCGGCGGGCAGCGGCGGTCTGGGAGTGCGGGGCTGCTCAAGGCCGCGCGGCCACGACGAGACGGCGGCCCTGCCTGCGGCAGGACTGTGTCGTGCTGGCCCCGGCTTAGCACCGGCCGCCCCTCCACACCCATGAACCTGGCCCGTCCGGCCGGGTGAGACAAGCCCCTGCGGGGTCGCTGCGCGATCTCACCCGCCCGGACGAGCCAGAACCCCGGGCGCGGAGCCACTGCGACCGATGCCGGGGCGCCGCCAAACGGCAGGCACACGCCCGCCGCCCCGCCCTGACGGGGCCAGCGGAACTGCTGCCCGGCGGGGCCTTGCGAGCAAACGGCCAGGGATGTCTCTGGGCCGAACTAGGGCCCGCCTAACGGCGAGACGGGGCAGGCCCCGCTCGCCGCATAGCGGACGGCCGAGGGAGCGAATCATGATCGAGCAGACCACCGACGTCTACTGCCCGGAACGCGGCGAGCCCGCCGAGGACACTCCACCTAAGGACTGGCGCGTCCCGAGTGCAGCGCGTCGATGTGCGCGTACTCCAGGCCTGGCAGGCCAGCAATCTAGCTCGGTTCGAATCCTGAGTCGGAGAACTTGAGCACCGTCGCGTTTTCCCGCACTGTGCGCATCTTGGCTTCGTCGAACCCTTCGGGGGCTCGGGCCGTGATCTCTACGCGCAACTCGAGCCGTACTCCGTCGACGGCCGCGAGTTGGGCCACTACCTCCTGGGCGAGTTTCGCGAAGTCGCCCGCGTAGCGCTCCGCGTTCAGTTCCTTCACACCGTAGTAGCGGGTGAGTCGGGCAGGCGCGGGCGTCGGCTGTGGCTGTGGCCGACCACCGGGTCCTGGTCCGGGGTCGGGTCTCGGATCGGCGGGGCCTGGTCCGCCATCGGGCGCCCGACCGCGCCGCTCGTCGTCGGCACGCAGCTGGGTCAGAGCCCGGTCAGGCTGCACGATCAGGACGGAATCGGTGATCTCCGGGGCGCGCGCGGCGGTACCTGGGACGACGAGGCCGGTGTAGCGCTCCCCGTCCCATCCTGTGGCGAGTGCGAATCCGGTGTCCTGCCATATGAGCTCGCTGTCGAGCACGGCCGCCACTCCGTCGGCGAGCACCGATCGGTCGCGTAGCCGGGCCAGGTACGGGTAGGTCGTGTAGTAACCCCACAACTCGCCGAAGGTGATGTGTCCCGCCTTGTCCCATGCAGGGCGTAGAGGCCCGTCGAGGTCCAAGCGGATGACGTTTGCCGCCCGCTGCAACGAGAGATCATCGCCCGCGCGAAGCTTCGCTGCGGTGCGGTCGGCGATGTCGTCCGTCGTACCATCTGCTTTGACGGGCTTGATCGTCACTGGCTGGTCCTGCGGCAACAGGGCCCAGTGGAACGTGGCGGCAAGTCGGTCGCGCACGGTCTGGTCGGCGCGGTCCCGACGGTCCTCGGCCTGGCCACGCTGCGCGGCGGTGAGTCCGAGGGCCTTGTCGGCGTTGTCGCGCACGTACTTCCATGCCAGGAACTGGCGGATGGAGTCGTCGAGCTCCTTCCACCGGGCGGCGTCGGCCGCCAGAAAAACGACCATGTTCTGGTGAACCCGGGCCGCTGCCCCCCGGTGTTGCGCCACGTTCAGCGCCCATACCGCGGCGGGTGACTCGTCCTTCTGCTTGCGGTCATAGGTCTCTTTGCACGGCACGATCACCAGCCGCACATCCGGGGTGTCCGGTACGTCCGCCGAGCTGTCCGGGGTGACGTGCACAGCGGCGAACCCGCGCGGCGAGCTCTTCTTGATCGGGTCAAGCCTGCGCTTGACCTCGGCCCAAACGTCCTCGGGATGCAGCCGCTCCGCGTAGTCGCGGGCGGTGCGGGTGGTGTTGGCCTGGGTGTCATACCAGTAGGCCGCCCCGGAGCTGTAGAAGTACGTCGCCCGGTTGGCGAGGTGGTTCAGCGCGGAGTGGAAGTTGCCCGGCACATCACCGGGCAGCGCGGTGCCCAGGAACAGCCGGGCCCGGTCGAGGCCCTTGTGTGAGGTGCTCAGCGTCGGAGTGGCGCCGACGAACACCGTACGGGCGAGCCGCTGCGTGGTGTGCCGTGCGCCGAGCAGGGGGTACTCGTTGTCGACCTGAGCCGGCGCGGAAGTCGGGCCGTCCACGTCGGCATCAATGATCGGCTTCCAACGGTCGTCGAGATACTGGGAGATCTCGGTGAGCACCAGGTCGGTGTCCAGCGGAACCGAGCCGGGCATGATCAGCGGGGCGGTGTCGCCCTCCCGCCAGAGCTGGCCGACCACGGTGTTCATCAGACGCAGCACGCCGCGGGTGCGCTGGAAGCGGTCGAGGGTGGACCAGTCCTCGTAGAGCCGGTCGAACAGCTCGGGATGGACGGGGTAGGAGCGTCGGATCCGGTCGCCATACGCGGAGTCGGTCACCGCCTTGGGGAAGTCGCCGGAATTCTTGCGGTAGAACGCCACCATCGCATCGGCGGTGGCCGCGATCTGCGCGAGCTGTGTGCCGTCGGCGCGGTTGAACAGCCGCCGGCGGACGATCTCGAAGCTCTCGTCGGCGCTGGCCGCGCGCCACTGGTCAGCGGTGCGCCGCACGACGTTCTGCAGCCGGCGCAGCGCCTCGCGCCCGTACTCGCCGCCCACCTCCTCGTCGCTCGCTCCATCGGCACCGTCGGTCGTGGCGGCGTCGGACGAGGCCGGAATGGAGATGACGACGAGCACGCCGGGTACGGCCTTGGCGGTCTCGGTCAGGGACTGAGCGAAGGTGAACTGGGTGTCGAAGCTGCCGCCTGCGAGGTCGTCGCGTCCGTAGAGCCCACGGGCGTAGGCCACCCACTCGTCGATGAGGATCACGGCGGGGCCGTAGCGCAGCGAAGAGTTCGCGCAGCGCCTCACCGGGATTGGTGGAGGTGCGGTCGGCCTCGGCGACGAGCGCGAAGCCGTCGCGGCCGCCGAGCTGCCACGCCAGCTCACCCCACAGCGTGTCGCACCACGGTGCCGTCGTCCTTGGTCTTGAGCCCGGACGGGGCGATCTGGTTGCCCACCAACGCCACTCGGCGCACGGACGCGGGGAGGGTGTGTCCGGCAGCAGGTCCTGCAGCTCCTGCGGGTAGTCGGTGAGCGGCCGGCCGGACGCGAGGTGCCACAGCGACAGCATCGAGTGGGTCTTGCCGCCACCGAAGTTGGTCTGCAGGTTGATGACCGGAGAGGCGTTGAGATCCCCGGACAGCCTGCGCACAGCCCGGACGATCAGATCCTGCAGGCCCGTGGTGAGGAACGTGCGGTGGAAGAATTCGACGGGATCGGTGTACTCGGCGTCGCCCTCGCCACGCGCCACCATCGACAGGTCGGCAGCGAACTCCGCTGCGTGGAAGTTGCCGCTGGCCACATCGTCGTGTGGGCGCAGCACCTCCCGCCACGGGGTCAGCCCGGTTGAGCGCAGGTCGGCCGAGCTGCCGCTGCGGACGGCTCTCCGGTCTTCCTGCTCGGCGGAGACCCGGCGCAGGTCGATGCGCTGGCGCTTGACTTCCTCGGCCTGGGCGGGGGCGCCCGCGGCCCGCAACAACCGTTCGACGGAGTCGAGTGCCCGGTAGGCGTCGTCAGCGGTGAAGGAGGCGTTGTGCGCCCAACTGTTGCGGGTGTCCCGCAGCTCGCTGGCCAGCGACTGCTCGGAGCGCGACAGATGGGAGTTGAACGGGAACCAGCCGTCCTTCACGGCGCCGGTGACGTTCTCGCTCAGCATTCGCAGGCTGCACTGCGGATCGAGCCGGCTGTAGACACCGGGACGGCCACCGCGCTGGGCGTCCTTGGCTGCCAGCACCAGCGTCCAGTCCGACCCCGCCGCGAGGTCGGGGGCCAGCACGCGGGTGATGAACTCGTCGAGCCCGACGGCCAGCTCCTCGAACGCCTGGCCCACTCGGTCGCGGTTGCTCGGCGCCATGGTTCAGGCCTCCTCGTCGATCGAGTTCTCGTCGGCGCCGTCTTCGACGTCGTCGGGTTCGTCAGCGAACTGGTCGGGTGTCTCGAAGCCGCCCACGAGCTCGTCCTCCTCGATGTCGCGCTGCGCGGGTTTGCCCATCGCGGCCTCGACGAGCTCGAGGAGCGCCCGGCGGCGACGCAGGAAGTAGGACGCGAAGTCGGCCGCTCGCAGCGTTGCCGGATCGATGAGGTGGGCGGCGATCACCGAGTCCAGCTGCTCGGACGTCAGCCCGGCGATCGATTCCAGCTTCGGCATGTACGAGGCCGGTGACACACCCCCGACCATCTGATTCGTCTTGCGCGCCAGCGGGGTCTTGTTGACGATGCTCTCGCGCATCCAGCTTTCAACGTGGTGCGCGATGCACCACTTCCGTGGGAATACATGGTGGATGTCGACCCGCAGCGCGATGTACTGGTTGTGGTCGAAGGTCTTCTGGAACCGCCAGTCCATGCACCCGCGGGCCATCAGCAGCGCGTATATCCCCTTATAGGCGGCTGATTGCCGCGAGCGCAGAGTCAGCAACCGGGACTCGGTGAAACTCGCGCCTGCGACCGTGCTCGGCGCCGACAGGTCCCGTTCCCCGGCCACAGCTCCCACCGCGGCCAGCGCCCAGGACGGAACCTGGTCCAGGTCGCGTGCGAAGCGCGTCTCGGTCGCCCCGCCGTACTGCTCGCCGAGCACACCACACCAGAACCACCGACGCAGTCGGGCGCGGACCGCGTACACATCGGCGTCCTCACCGAGCACGACGCGCATCGCGGCGAGCGGAATGAGCTGGGTCTGGTAGGGGATGTCGTCCTGACGGTGGATGTGCTCGTCGTGCAGGAACTGGGCGACCCACACCAGCGACTCGCGCACGGGCTCGGCCCAGCGCAGGTAGTCGAGGAGGTCGAGTTTGAGGATGTCCTCCTTGCGCGCGTAGGTGGCGCCGGGTCCGTGGCTGGTGGCCAACAGCGTCACAGCCTGCAGGAACGCCGTGCTGTCGAACTTCCGCAGCACAGGATGGGCATCGATCACCTTTCGGGTGCGGGCCCAGTCGTCGCTGAGCCGGAAGTCGACACCGTGCTCGGTGAAGTAGGCACCGTCGCCAGCGAAGATCGCGGTCAGCAGCTCGAAGACGTTCAGCGGCAGGCCGCCGGTGTTGACCTTCTCGAAGACGGTGGCGACGGCCGCCTTCGTGGTGGTCTTGTCCAGTTCGATCGCAGGGATCTCGTAGCTCTGCAGCGGCGTGACCACCTCGGCCTGAAAGCGCTGGATCAGCGCGGTCCGCGCGGCCAGGTCGCCGGTGGCGGCGGGAAACTTCCACAGCCAGTCCAGCAGGCTGGGCGGGTCGTAGACGAGCCGGAACGGGAACAGGCCGTGCTCGCGCTCCCGCTTCGGGGTGGATACATCAAGTGTCACGTCGCGGCCGAAGTTGGTGCGCTCGATACCGTCGCCCGGGAGGATCCGGATGGCGTCGTCGAGGCGTAGCGGATCGATCATCGCGCGCTCGATGTCGATGTAGAAGCGCCGCCACACCTGCTTCTTGCGGACGTCCTCGGTGTCGACCACACCGTCACCGGTGAGCGACTGGACCAACGACGTCAGACGCTGCTGGCCATCGAGAAGCAGGTGCTCGGGAGATACCATCGCTGCACTGTCAGGGGTTCCTTCAAGCGGTTTCGGCTTGAAGCGGACCTGGTCACTGCCGGTCTGCAGCAACATGATCACGCCGAGCGGGTGCCCCAGAGTGATCGTGGCGAGGAGAGCACGGATGCGCTCCTCGTCCCACTTGTAACCGCGCTGGAAGTCCGGCAACTGGATGCGGCCGTTGTTCGCCCGCTCCAGCAGCGTCGAGAGCTTGTGCTGCGGTGTCAGGAAGCCCATACGTTCAGTCCCCTGCGTAGTCGAACGTGCCCTGCTCGGCCGACGGACCCACGCCAGCCACGATGTCATTCCATGCGGTGCCCAGAGCGTTGAACTCGACCGCGACCTTGGTGCGCTTCGCGTCTTCGGCCAGCGCGAATAGCAGGAACGCCAGCTCCTTGCACAGGTCGCGATCGATCGCCCCAGGGACGCGCGTGAGCAGCGCGGACGCGGCGACCACCCCGCTGTCGGTTAGGGTCCGGGACAGGTGCATGACCACCTCCCACGCACTGATCGAACTGTCGGTCACCGGGTTCCACTCCGGGTCCAGGCTCGAGGGCGCTAGCAGCGTCACCTTCCCGCGAGTGCCACGGAGGGTGAGAATCTGGGCCCGGCCGAGGTGCTCCAACGATGCGTTGCGAGCCCGCGCCAGGTTGTCGGCGTCGCCGAACTCTCCTGACTCGAAGCCGTGCTGTCGGAACCAAGCCAGCGCGAACCGGGTGTCCGGATCGAAGTCGCCCTCCTGCTCAGAGAGCACTTCGTCAAGCACATCGTTGATGAGGGACAGCGCGGCTCTCACCCGCATCGGAGTGCCGTCATCACTAAGGACGGCGGAGTAGCGCGAGAACACAGCCATTCCAGGACCAATGGCTGCCTGAGGCAGGTCAACCGGCGCGATTGCTCCCTGCTGAAGTTCTCTCAGGGCCGCAGGTAACTCGGCCTTCAGCGCGGCAACAAATCCGCGGCGGGCAGTACGTGGTGCAGTCTCGGCTCGAGGGCGGAGAGCGAGCACAATGGATGACGCCAGTGCGTTGCTGTCAACATCTCTCATTCTTCCGCTGCGCTCGCTTCGCATTGGCCAGGTGGCCGTGATCGACCAGCCTGAACGTACCATTCCTTCGAGCAGAGTTTCCCACCCGGTAGATGCCTCGCCCTGGCTCGTTGTCTCCGCCTGTTTGAATGCATAATATACGGTTATTGGATAATCTGGAAGCGCGGTGGCTCTTGCGCGCTGGAACACGGTATTGAAGCCAGCTTCGAAGAAGCGATGGGCGCCCTCCTTGCCTCCGTGTCGATAGGGATTTGCTATGAGTTCGTCGGCCTTCGGGACCAGTATGGTCGACAGCATACTATTGTGAACTGAGCTAAGGGATCGCCTCAGCCAAACGTAGAAGAAATCGCTTAGGTCGGAGTATCCGATGTTGTCGTAGTAGGGTGGGTCAGTCGAGATGAGAAATCCCGCGGTCGGTCGCACCTGTGCATCGAACTGCTCGGCTGTCCCTGCATTCGAAGTAGGGATTGCCGGGAACGCTTCGCATGACGTCTTGAGGGCGACTCCCAGGTCGCCTGCGCCGCCGCCAAAAGGTGAAACCTCTGCAAAGTCCCACGCCATAGGAATCGCCTGTCGGGAGAACAGATTGCGGGCCTGATCGCGTGAACTCGACCATGTGACCAGTGAGTTGTTAAGGTCTGCGCCCCTGCTGATCGCCATAGCTAAATAAGTAGCGATCGCGTCTGCATACGCAGCTGCATCGGCGCCGCCGGCTTCCAGTCGCTCGCCAATGGCTTGGCCAGCGGAGACGGCGTCGGCTTCAATTTGGTCGCGGGTAGCAGCAACGAGGTCGCTGAATGCAGTGAGCGCGCTCAACTGTCGAGCAGTGAAGAGGTCTGAGTACTCCCGGAATCCATACGCCTGGACTCGGAATCCCAACGCGTCCGCGGGGAGCGCCCCGTCAGGCGGGTCGATGGCCGGGTGACATCGGCTGCGACCTGGTGTTCATCCGTTGGGTCGAGGTATTGGCGGGTGCGCCGTCCCTCAGCCACGATCGCGATGAGATCTGCTCCGATGCGTGAAGACCGCCCTTCATTGCGCACGTACTTGAGGTCTACCGCTGCTCCACAGCCGATACAGATAGCTCCCGTCCGGCCGACGGTGCCTGTGTCAGGCTCCGGAGCGGGCTTTGGATAGCGTCCGATGCGATAGCTTACCTTGCCGTGACTAACGGTCGGCACGATCCAGGCTTCGTTGCCCTTCTTCTTGCCGAGCCACCATGAGCGGACGAGTGGCATTGTGATTCCGCATGCGGGATTCGGGCATATAACTGTGCGCGCCCAGATCCAGGCAATGACACGTGCCTTGGTGCCGTCAGATAAACGTGCTTTAGGGTAGTGCTTGCCGATGCGCGTCTCAGCCTCGTCGCGCATCCACGCTCCGTAGTAGCGAACATCGTCCGCAAGCCAGCCGCTCGGGGCCACGGGCCGGTGCGCAGTGCCTGAGCCTCGGGGTTTACGGGGGCTGGCCTGCGAACTTCGGAGGGATCTCGATGAGCGCCTTGTTGATGAGGACGGCGACGGGATTGAGGTCGCTGGCGTGGGCTTCGAGCCCGAGGCGCTGGGCCTCCAGCGGAATCGTGCCGCCGCCGGCGAAAGGGTCGAGGATGGGCGGCGGGTTGCCGCCGGTCGAGTCGAGGATCTCCTGGTGGGCCTGGCGAAACAGGTCCTCGTCGTCCCGAGTTCTCCCAGACGACCATCCGCTCGATGAGGTCGTGCAGCCGCTTACGCTCGGTGACGACGTCGGCCTCGGTGGGGAAACGGTCGGGATGCGACGACGGGTCGTCGACGAGCTGGGCGAAAAGCACCGCGCGGGCAGCGGCGAGCGGTCGGCGGGCCCACCACAGGTGCAGCGTGGAAGGGTGGCCGTGACGGATCGACTTCTCGCGGGCGGACTCGCGGTTGATGACCTCCAGCGGCAGCGCCACCTCGATGAGCTTGCGCTTCTGGACGGGTCGCTGGTGCGTCGGTCACTGAGGGGGTCCCCCTTGGTTCCACATGGCGTTCCAGTCCCCGCGGATGCCGGTGGCGGTGAAGCCGCCCAGGTCGGTGCTGCGGAACGGGTTGGTGAGGTAGCGAAACTCGTCGTGCTCGGGCCCGTCCGGGCTGACTGCGACGAGGGCGAGGCGGTGGTTGTCGGCAGCGTTCTTGCCGAACAGCACCTCGTTGTAGGTCACGAAGAAGTCGTCGGCGCCGGCCACCCGGCCCTTGACCTCGATGAACACAGTCGGGCCGCCGGGAGCTGTGGTGCGGACGTCGTAAGCCGGGGTTGTTGTGCGGCATCTCCTCCGCGTCACGCCCAAGGGCCCGTTCCGCGGCCAGGACGGCGTCGACAGCGCGCCGTTCGCTTACGGTGGTGTCGACCGGTGGCTGACCAGGCGAGGTGGGCACCAATCCGGCCGGGATGATCAGCGCGGCACCTACCACAGTGGGAACCTTCGCGGCGAGCTGGGCTTCGGCGGCCAGTGTCGCGGTGCGGACGTCGAGGCGGGCTTCCAGCTCGCGCGCCCGGGACTCCATCCGGTCCGGGCTCTGCCGGACTCGTCCGCCCCTGCCTGCTGCGATCTCATCGCGCAGCCGAGCCGCTTCGCTGAGCTGCCAGTTCACCTGCTGCAGCAGCCGCTGTCGCACTGCCGACATGGTCTTCTCGAGCAGCGGCAGGATGCGGGCGCGTACCTCGTCGAGATGCTCGGGTTGCTGGTGGGTGATCGCCCACGTTCCCGCGACTGCCTCCACGCCGTTGTCGAGCCACGGTTGCGCTAGTACCTTCTTCGCTGCGGAGCGGGCGTGCTCAGGTAGCGGCTCCGCGTCGAGGTACGGGGCCGGTCCGGCGGTGGAGGCCTGGCCGTCGGGTGTGAGGGTGACGAACACGAAGCGTTTACTGACCACCCTGCCCGTGCCGTCGACGACCTCGCCGGTGAGCGCCACGACCAGGCGGGGGACGTTGCCATGGTCGTGTGGGTCGAACAGCAACGCTCCCCGTTCCAGCGCAGAGCGGTGGGCCTCGGCGGTGGCGTCCAGGACAGCGTCCATCAGCGGATGACCGGGGGCCAGTAGCTCGGCCCGCTTGCCGAGCCCTTCGACGCGGCCTGGCTCGAACGTCACCCGCTCGTAGCGGGTCGTGAGCGGGGTGCGGGCGCCGGGCCGCTGCCGAGCACGCAAGGTTGCCGGCACGTTGCTGATTTGGTGGCGGCCCACCTCGCGTCTCGACATCCGGCCACCGAGTCGGGTGAAAGCGTCGCGGAAGAACAGCTCCACGTAGTGGGGCTGAAGGCGGCTGGCGGCGGCCTCGTCCATCTCTCGACGCAGCCGCGCTAGCTCGTGCGGATTGAGCGCCTCCTGCGCCAGGGCGCGTTCGATGAGCAGCTCGGTGAGCCCGTCGGACACCTGCGCGTCGACGACCTGGAACATCTCCTCGCGTCGCTGCGGATCGTCGCCATAGCGCACGGCGGTCATGAGTAGATCCCGCAGCGAGGTCTCGGTGAACGCGTCACCGAGCACGTCGAACAGGCGACCGCCGTAGGCCTTGCGCTGTTCCTCCATCTTCGTCAGCAGCCGTGCGAACACCTGACCCTCACGGGTGTCCTCGGCGACCAGGTTCCAGAGCCGGCAAACGTGTTCCTGGCCGATGCGGTGGATGCGCCCAAAACGCTGCTCCAGGCGGTTGGGGTTCCAGGGCAGGTCGTAATTGATCATCAGATGGGCGGCTTGGAGATTCATGCCCTCGCCGGCTGCATCGGTGGCCACCAGCACGGTCCGGGCCGGGTCGTGGGTGAACTCCTCCCGAGCCCGGCGACGGTCGTCGCGCTTGGTGCCGCCGTGGATGACCAGGACGGCGTCGTCACGGCCGAGCACGTTACGGATCTGGTCCACCAGGTAGTACAGCGTGTCCTTGTGCTCGGTGAACACGATCAACTTGCGGGGAGCGCCGTCCGGTTCCCGGAGCAGTGCCTCGTCGAGCAGCAGTTTGCGCAGCTCGGCCCACTTGCGGTCCTGCCCGGAGTCGCGAACCCGCGTGGCGAGGCCGACGAGTTCGTCGAGTTGTGAGATCTCGTAGGCGAGCTCGACAGCCGACTGTGCTGCGGTCGCCGCGTCGACGATGTTCTCCTCCAGCGCCTCCGCCTGCTCGGCGTCGAGCTCATCGGACTCGAAGTCGTCGATGTCGTTGGTGCGCAGGTTGTAGGTGAGTCGATCCTCGATCGGGGAATAGCGGGTGGAGTCGAGCATCTCGTACCGCTTGGCTTGGAGCCGATCACGGCGGCGCTCCAGCGAGCGGAGGATCGCGTGGGTGCTGGACGCGAGACGGCGCTGTAGGACGGTGAGGGCGAATCCCACCGTTCGGGTACGTCCCGCGTCCAACGACTCAGCGCGATTCATCTCCTCCCGCACGTACTGCGTGACCCTCTCGTAGAGAACCTTCTCTCCACCGGAGAGTTGGTAGGGCACCGTCTCGGCGATACGTTCGGGGAACAGCGGGCGGCCCTCGAAGGTGAGGAGATCCTCCTTCACCATGCGCCGCATCAGCCCCGTGGTGTCGGTGGAGTGCACGCCGTCCCGGAAGCGTCCTTCGAAGCGGTCCGGGTCGAGCAGCGCCAGGAACAGCTGGTAGTTCTCCTCGCTGCCGGCGTGTGGAGTCGCTGTCATGAGCAGCAGGTGACGGGCCACGGTGCCCAACTCTTGGCCAAGCTCGTAGCGGCGCGTGGTGCGCAGCTCCCCGCTCCACCACCGAGCCGACATACGGTGGGCCTCGTCGACGATCACCAGGTCCCACTCGCTGGTACCCAGATGGGCCCGAAGGTCTTCCGAACGGGCGAGCTGATCCATACGGGCGATTAGCAGTGGATGCCGCGTGAATGGGTTGCCGTCGGGAGCCGTCGCGGCCATGTCGGAAGAGAGCAGCTCAGCATCGATGCCGAACTTCGCTGCCAGCTCGTCCTGCCACTGCTCCACGAGGCTGCCCGGGGCGACGATGAGCATGCGCGTGAGGTCGCCGCGGAGCATCAGCTCCTTCGCGTAGAGCCCGGCCATGATCGTCTTTCCTGCCCCGGGGTCGTCCGCGAGCAGGAACCGCAGCGGCGTTTTCGGCAGCAGCTCCCCGTAGACCGCCCGGATCTGGTGCGGTAGCGGCCGCACGTCCGACGACGACACCGCGAGCATCGGATCATGCAGCCCTGCCATACGGATGCGAAGCGCTTCGGCGGCCAACCGGAACTCCGCACCGTCGGCATCGAAGCTCCAACGACTACTGGGCTGCTCTACAGTGAGGCGCGCGAGGTCGGCAGGGTAGAGCAACTGCGTATCCGTCGCGCCCGTGCTATCGCGGAAGATCAGCTCAAGGGTATCGACGCCGTGTGGGAGGTTCGCCAGCACGGAGACCGGCGAGGGCCGTAGCCCGTGCACTGTGACGCCGGGCGTCAGATCGCTTGCGCGCACAAGGCCTGATGATGTCACTCGTGCCACGTACGGACACTAGTGGAAGGTCAACATCCAGCGATGGACGGCTCGATCCGACTCGTCGAACCGATACCGCCAGGTCAGCCAGTCTCGGCGGTAGCCGTCTGCCATATCCAGCCGAGTGCCGGTCCTACGAGCCGAGGAATCTTAAGAGCCGATCCACGAACGGCAGACCTACCGCTGCGAGGCATCGTCGGCAACGGTCGCACGATGACCACGACCAGCTTTGACCAGACCCTCCCCTTGGAGCACCGCGATGGCACGCTGTGCGGTGCTGGCGACGACCTCGTACCGAGTCGCTGATCTCCTTCATCGTCGGAAGTTGGTCGCCCTTGCGCAGCGCCCCGCACTGGATCGCGCCGCGGAAGTCGTTGGCGATGCGTTCGTAGGGTGCCGTCGGCCGGAGTGGGTCGGTGCGAACGGGGAGCGCGGCGTTCTCGCTGATCGCGGCGCTGTCGGCGCTGACCAGGTTAGGCAGTGCGCGCGGAGAGCGTCTCGGCTGCCCGCTGATCGGCCTCGGCGACCCACGCGCTGTAAACCCGCAGCGTGGTGGTCCCGCCGCCGCTGTGGCCGAGCCGCCCGGCGACCGTCCGCACGTCGACCCCGGCCGCGATGAGTTCGGTGGCGGAGAAGTGGCGCAGTTGGTGGATGTGCATGTCCCAGCCGAGCCGCCTGCACATCCGGCGGTACCGCTGGGTCACGGTGTCGGGCTTGACCGACGTTGCTTCCGTCGGGCGATCCGGCGAAGACGAAGGCACCCTCGCCGAGCTCGACGCCGAGTAACGGCGCCTTGCTGGGCGCGGTGGCGCAGGTAGGTGCGCAGGAGCGCGAGGGTCTGGGCGTCGAGGACGATACGGCGCCGCTGGTGGGTCTTGGTGTCCTTCTCCCACACCCGCGTGCCGAGCTGGCCGATGCTCGACCCGATCCGCAAGACCGCCGCGGAGAAGTCGACGTCGCGCCACCGGAGGGCGCAGAGCTCGCCGCGGCGGGCGCCGGTCGTCATCGCCAGCCAGACGAGCATGCCCCAGTCGGGATCGGACCATGCGGTCGTCGCGATCGTCGCCGCCTGGGCGGGCGTGGGCGGCTGTGGATCGGCCTTGGGGAGCGCGGGCGGCTCGGCCTGGCGGACGGGGTTGCTGCCCACCCAGCGCCACCGCACGGCGCGGGTGAAGGCGCCGTTGAGCAGGTTGTGGGTCTGGCGGACCGACGAGGTGCTGAGCGGCTTGCAGGCGTGCGGGCCGCAGCGCTTGTCGCAGGTGTGCTCGCCCGCGGTGTGGTGCTCGTCGAACGGACGGCCTGCGCAGTGGGTCCGGCAGCGGCGGAGCTCGCGGTAGAACGAGTCGAGCGTTTCGCCGTCGATCCGGCCGACCGAGACATGCCCGAGCAGCGGGCCGATGTGGAGGCGGACGAGGCGCTCGTAGCCCGCGCGGGTGGTGTCCTCGATCTGGAGCACGCCCAGGTAGCGCTCCATGAGCTGCGAGACGGTCGCCTTGGTGCGCGGGTTGCGGCGGTCGTCGACCTCGGCCAGGAACCGCGTGCGGGCCTTCTCGGCTTGCTTCGCGGCGTCCTTGCCGGGCGGGATGACCTCCGTCAGGTAGTGCCGCTTGCCGGAGATCGGGTCGATGCCCGCGTAGACGCGCACGCGCAGCGAGCCGCTCGGGAGCGGCTCGATCTCGCCGCGCTGACGCTTGCGCCGCGTGGACCCGGAGGGCGGCATGCAGGCACCTTACCAGCCGTTTCGCTCCATGTATGGCTCCACGAGAAGCGGTTCGCCTAGACCGATTAACGCTCTGACCTGGTGCCCCCGGCAGGATTCGAACCTGCGACACACGGTTTAGGAAACCGATGCTCTATCCCCTGAGCTACGAGGGCTGACGTGCAGCATCCTAGCCGCGCAACCGTCGTCTCCTACGGTGACCCGCGTCCGCGGCCGAACCTCAGGCGGGGTCAGTCGCCTGCCTCCGGCGCAGCAGCGGCTCCACCACGATGAGGTTGGGCACCCACGACAGGAACGGCACCAGCGCGTGGGCGCTCGGGAAGTTGCCGAGCAGCGGGATCAGCGCGATCAGCCACAGCCGCAGGGTCACCGCCGCGTACGTCATCGCGAAGGGGGGCGCATAGTTCACCGCGATCTCACCGCCCGCCGCGGCCAGCTCGCGCAGCGGCTGCAGGAGGTAGGGCATCGCGGCGAAACACGGCGATGGCGAGCGCGGACAGCCCGAGCCACCACAGCCCGACGACGCGCAGGCGCGGCACTCGCGGACGGTCGCGCGGCGGTCGGTGCGGATGGTGGTGGACATGGCGGTCAGCGTCGCGCGGCCCGACCGGCACCGGGACAACACTGAACCTGGTCCGTGCGAACCCTCGCACGCCACGCAGGCCGTCCACAGCGGGCTCTCAGGCGCATCTCAGATGCCCAGTTCAGACTGTCAGGCATGCGCATTCTCGTGGTGGACGACGACCGCGCCGTCCGCGAATCGTTGCGCCGCTCCCTCGCTTTCAACGGCTATCAGGTCGACCTCGCAAGCGACGGGCAAGCGGCGCTCGACGCCGTCATCGCCCAGCGGCCCGACGCTATGGTGCTCGACGTCATGATGCCCCGGCTCGACGGGCTCGAGGTCTGTCGGCGGATGCGGGCGGGCGGGGACGACCTGCCGATCCTCGTGCTCACCGCGCGCGACGCCGTGTCCGACCGCGTCTCCGGGCTCGACGCGGGCGCCGACGACTACCTGCCCAAGCCCTTCGCGCTCGAAGAGCTGCTCGCGCGTCTGCGTGCCCTGCTGCGCCGCCGCACCCCCGAGGACATCGCCGCCGCGGCCGCGGGATCCAGCAAGCCGCTGCAGTTCGCCGACCTCTCCCTCGACCCCGACACCCGCGAGGTCCGTCGGGGCGACCGCCCCATCAGCCTCACCCGCACCGAGTTCTCCCTGCTGGAGCTGTTGCTCGCGCACCCGCGCCGCGTGCTCACCCGCTCCCAGATCCTCGAGCAGGTCTGGGGCTACGACTTCCCGACCACCGGCAACGCCCTCGAGGTCTACATCGGCTACCTGCGGCGCAAGACGGAGGCCGACGGCGAGCCGCGCCTGATCCACACCGTCCGCGGCGTCGGGTACGTGCTGCGCGACACGCCCCCCTGATGTCCACGCACCTGATCCCGCGCACCCGGGCGGACGGCACCACGCCCCGCTTCGAGTTCCTCGACCGGGTCTCCCTCCGCGCCCGCATCGGCATCCTCGCGGCGACCGTCGCGGCGCTCGTCGTCGTGCTCGTCTCGGCCGCGGCGTTCTTCGTGGTGCGCGCCAACGTGCTGCAGACGCTCGACGACAACCTCCTCCAACGCGCCACCGGCGCCGCGCAGGGCAACATCGACCCGCGAGCGCTGCTCCAGGTCCCCACGCAGTTCGTCGGCGCCGCCGACATCAAGCTCGCCCTCTTCTTCGCCGACGGCACCGCCGCTTCCGTGCAGGGCCCCGCCTCGGCGCCCCCGCTGGGCCTCCACGAGCTGGCCGTCGCGCGCGGGCAGAGTCCCCAGTCCGTGCGCACGGCCTGGCTGAACGGCGTCGCCTACCGGGTCGTTGCCGTGCCAGCCGGGGTCGGTCAGGCGCTGGTCATGGCGCAGCGCCTCGACCCGACCCAGCAGGTGCTCACGAGGCTCGCGATCACGTTGCCGATCGTCGGCGGCATCGGGGTGCTGCTCGCGGCGCTGGCGGGCGCGGCCGTGGCGCGCACCGGCCTGCGCCCGGTCGACCGGCTCACCGCCGCCACCGAGCGCATCGCCGCCACCGGCGACCTCCAGCCCATCCCCGTCGACGGCACCGACGAGCTCGCCCGGCTCACCCGCAGCTTCAACGCCATGCTCGGCGCGCTCGCGGCGTCGCAGGAGCAGCAGCGACGCCTCGTCGCCGACGCCGGGCACGAGCTGCGCACCCCGTTGACCTCGATGCGCACGAACCTCGAGCTCCTCGCCGCCGTGAGCCGTCCCGGCGCGCCGCCGCTCCCCGAGAACGAGCGCGAGGAGATCTTCGACGACGTGCAGGCGCAGGTGGAGGAGCTGTCGACGCTCGTCGGCGACCTGGTCGAGCTGGCGCGCGACGACACGCCGACGGTTGTGCACGAGCCGGTCGAGCTCACCGACGTGATCCTGCGCGCGCTCGAGCGCGCGCGCCGCCGGGCGGGCGACGTCGAGTTCGACCCCGCGCTCATCCCGTGGACGCTCCTCGGCGACAGCACGGCCCTCGAACGCGCGGTGCTCAACCTGCTCGACAACGCCGCGAAGTGGAGCCCGCAGGGCGGTCGGGTGCGGGTGCAGATGCGCCAGCTCGACGAGTGGTCCCTCCTGCTCGAGGTGGCCGACTCGGGCCCGGGCATCGCCGACGAGGACCTGCCGCACGTCTTCGACCGCTTCTACCGCGCCGACACCTCCCGCACGATGCCCGGCTCGGGGCTCGGGCTGGCGATCGTCCGGCAGGTCGCGATCCGGCACGGCGGCGCCGTGTGGGCGGGGCGGGCGCCGGAGGGCGGTGCGCTGTTCGTGCTACGTCTGCCCGGCCGTCGTCCACCATCTGGCTGATCAACCAACACGCCGTACGGACGCTGGTGTTGACGTGGCGGTGGGTTGGTGATTCCGTGCACCGCAGTCCCGCTACTCGTGGTGCCCCACGGTCGGGACTTACCGGACCGCGTCGGCGCCGGCACCCCTTCCCTGCGTCGACGCGGTCTCTGGTTGTGCGGACCACACCGCTACGGTTCACCCCATGGAGATGGCGCCACCCCAGATCGGTCGGGCACTCGTCGTCGTCGTGGACGACCGGGTGAGCCATGGGGAGCGTGAGGACTCCACCGGTCCGCTCGTCACGGAGCTGCTCGAAGAAGCCCGCCTCGTCGTGGACGGCGTCGTCGTCGTCCCGGGCGACCCGGTGGCGATCCGCAACGCGCTGAACACCGCGGTGATCGGCGGGGTCGACCTGGTCGTCACGGTCGGCGGCACCGGCGTCTCCCCGCGGGACGTCACGGCCGACGCCACCGCGGGCGTCCTCGACCGGCCCATCCCGGGCATCGCCGAGGCCATCCGCGCCTCCGGCCTGGCGGCGGGCGCGGTCGACGCCGGGCTGTCGCGCGGGCTCGTCGGGGTGTCGGGGAGCACGCTGGTGGTCAACCTCGCCCCGTCCCGCGCCGCCATCCGGGACGGCATGGCGACGCTCACGCCCCTTGTGGCGCACGTGATCACGGAGCTGTCCGGGCTGGACTGACGGCCGCGCCGTCGTCGGTGCGGGTGACTGCGCCACGCCGGGCGGCCGGACCGGACCGTGCAGTCGACCCATGGCCCGTGATCGCCAGCTCGGTGCATTCGCGGCCAGTTCTCGTACGTTCTTGCGCCGAGCCGACGATCACTCCGCTCGGGTCGGCCTTCCACAGTGCCAGGACGAGCAACTCGCCGTGTCGAAACGCGGGACTCACCGTGGGTGGACACGCGCGGCTCGCGAGACGTGCCGGTGAGCTCGCGGTCCTTCGTGCGCGTGCCCGTGTGCCGAGGATCGCTGTGCGCGGGCCGGTATGCAGGCGTTCGCCGTCAGCGTGCCGGGGCTCGCCGCGTGCCGGGGCTCGCCGCGCTGCCTCGACGTGGGGCTCGGTGCGACCGGCCCTTACGGCTGGCTGTTCGCGGTCTGCTAGGGCATCGCGGAATCGTCGCGGGCGGTCGGTTCGGCTGGCGGCGTGTGCTCGGGCGTCGCTGGGGGAGGGGTCGGCGCGCGGTCGGGCGTGGAGGGGTTGGCAGGCCCGGTGTCGTGCACGTGGTGCGCGCTTCCGGGCGGCGGTGCGTTCCGGACGCGTTGGAGCGTCCCGTCGACCTTGCCATGCGCTGTGTCGATCTTCTCGTGGTAGCGCCCGCCGGTGGCCTTGTCGACGCTCGCCGCGGTGGCGCCTGCGGCCTTCCCCGCGAGCTCAGCGGCCCGGTCGAGATAGTCGGGCGCCCGTTCCCGCGCGACCTCCGTCAGCTCGCCCGCCTTCTCCGCGGCCTTCTCGGCCAGTTCCGCCGCCTTCTCGGAAGCCTTGTCGGAGTACTCGCCGACCTTGCGGAGCGCGTTGTCGACGACGATCTTCACTTTGTCTGCCGAGGCCATGCGGCCCATCGTGGCACCCCGGCAGGATGTGTGGGTGGACGAAAAGCCCGAACGGGCGCCAGCGGATCTGCGCCGTCGGCTCGACGAGGTGTTCGGAGACGTGCTGCCCGACGTCACCCGTGACGAGCGCGACGACGAGGTCTCCTCGCCGACCGACGACGACGCGCTGCTGCGCGACCGTCCGCCCCATCACGACCGCGACTGACGCCCCGGACCCACCACCGGCCTCGTCGCAGACCGCGCCGTCACTTCGCAGGGCCCGCGGGCTCTGCGAGGAGGAGGTCTGGTCTGCGAGGCCGCGCTGCGCCTGCCCCGGCCGGTGCCTCGTCGGCTGAGAGTGCTCAGGAGCGCTGCTGGGCCTGCAGGAGGTCGCGGATCTCGGCGAGCAGCTCGACGTCCGTCGGCTCCGCGGGCGCTTGCTCCTCACCGCGCCTGCGCCGCTCGCGGATCGTGTTGAGCGGCAGGACGAAGACGAAGTAGATGATCGCGGCCACGATCACGAAGTAGATCGCCGCCGTGATGAGCGCAGCGAAGTCGACGTAGGTGCTCGGCTTGCCCGCGACGATCGTGACGCCCAACCCCGGGCTGCCCGCTGGCGTGATCGCGTTGATCAGCGGCTGGACGATCTTGTCGGTGAAGGCCGAGACGATCGTGGCGAAGGCGGCGCCGATGACCACGGCGACCGCGAGGTCGACGACGTTGCCGCGGAGGATGAACTCCTTGAACCCTTTGAGCATGTGATCTCCTTGGAGGGCGTCAGTCGCGGAGGGTAACCGCGACCTGGTCGGTGAGCGACGCTGCCGCGACGCGTGTCGCTGTGTCCCGCGGCATACTCACGATCACGAGCCGCCCCCGCACGCGCGCGTCCTCGGCGAGCACCGCCAGCACGACGGCGTTCGCGGCGAGAAGGACGGGCTGGTCAGAGCGCTCCCCTACCGTCACGACATCCACCCGGCGCCCGGGCAGGAGCAGCGCGGCCACCGCGGCGTCGCCCAACCGGACCGGCACGGCGGCGGCCTGAGCACCAGGGGAGGGCCCGGGCCCGACGAGACGCACGTCGGTGAGCGGCTCGCCCGCGCGGGCCGCTCCCACCAGCACCCGGCCGTCCGCGGCGGTCGGGTCGCGCACCGCGCCGGTCGGGATCAGCTCGGGAGGCCACTGCCGCAGGTCGAGGTCGGCGGCGTGCACGGTGCGGCCCGCGACGAGATCCACCGCCGCGACCACGACCGGCGCACGGGCCGAGCCGGGTGCGGGGGAGACCGCCGTGACGAGCGCGAGCACGACGAGCAACGCGCTGGCGATGCGGCGGAGGAGAAGTGTGCGCCGCCACCCGGGCCCGGTGATCAGGGCGCCGAGCCGGTGGTGCAGGCGGGGGTCGAGCCGGGACATGGCTGCGACGCTAGGTGGCGGTACCGACGGGAGCGGGAGGTTTCGCGGAAGCTGTGGACAACCGCAGCCGATGTGGACAACGGTCGAGAGTCAGCGATCCGTCGTCACGATGACCGATCGACGACTCTCGTGAGGCGGGGCGCGGTCAGGAGGCCGCGGCGGCGGGCGTGTTCGTGCTCGCTGCGGGCGTCGACTTCGTCTCGGACTTCTTCTCCGTCGACGTCGAGGTGGACGAGGAGCTGTCCGACCCGGAATCCGACGACTTCGCCACCGCGCTCCCTGCGCCCGCGCGGCTGTCGGTGCGGTAGAAGCCACTGCCCTTGAACACGATGCCGACCGACGAGAACACCTTGCGCAGCTTGCCCCCGCACTCAGGGCAGACCGTGAGCGAGGCGTCCGAGAAGGCCTGCACTGCCTCGAACCGGTGGTCGCACTCGGTGCAGGCGTACTGGTAGGTGGGCACGGTTCCTCCGCTATCTGGCACTCGCACGAAGAGAGTGCCAGCATAACGCCTGCGGCCTACCCGGTCTTCCCCAGCGTGACGAGGCCCGCTTTCGGGAGCAGCGCGGCCGTCACCCGATGGTCGTGCGGCTCGGCCGGAAGGCGGTCGACCAGCTCATCGTCGTCCAGCAGCATCACCAGGGGCGCGCGGGCGAACGGGAGCGACCGGTCGTAGTAGCCCGCGCCGCGGCCCAGCCGTACGCCCCGACGGTCGACGGCCAGCCCCGGCACCAGCACCAGTCCCGCGGTGCCGATCGCCCGCACGCCGAGCCGCTCACCCGTCGGCTCCCGCAGGCCCAGCGGCCCTCGTGCGAAGGAGCCGTCGAAGCGGGCCCACTCCAGCGGCCCGCGCTCCCGCGGCACCACCGGCAGCAGGATCTCGTGCCCGGCCGTCGCGAGCGTGGCGACCAACGTCGGCCCGCCGGGCTCCGGACCCACCGGCACGAAGGCGCACACCGGCCCGGTCGCGTCCGCGGCGAGGCGCACCACGCCGGTCGTCAGCGCTTCGTCCCGCGCGGCGCGGGCCTCCGCCGACAGCGCGTCGCGGGCCGCCAGCAGCCGCCTCCGCCACTCGTCCTTCTCGACAGGGTGAAC
Source organism: uncultured Actinomycetota bacterium (assembly GCA_963750095.1). Lineage (GTDB taxonomy): Bacteria > Actinomycetota > Actinomycetes > Mycobacteriales > Pseudonocardiaceae > Pseudonocardia. The sequence continues at coordinate 27,066 of CAVVPJ010000009.1, forward strand.
CGACGCGTGGGCAGGCATCCCTGCACCGTAGCGGCGCCGATAAGGTCTCCAGGTCATGAACGCCTTCCGCTCCGCCGTCGTCCCGGCGGCCGGTCTCGGCACCCGCTTCCTGCCGACGACGAAGACGGTGCCGAAGGAGCTCCTGCCCGTCGTCGACACCCCCGGCATCGAGCTGGTGGCCGCCGAAGCCGCGGCGGCGGGCGCCGAGGAGCTGCTCATCGTGACGTCGCCGGGCAAGGAGGCGATCGCCGCGCACTTCGCGGACTCGTCCGAGCTGGAGAAGACGCTGGCCGCGCGGGGCAAGGAGAAGCTCGTCCCGCGGGTGCGCAGGGCCCACGAGCTGATCAAGGCGCGCACCGTCACCCAGCACGAGCCGCTCGGCCTCGGCCACGCGGTCGGCTGCGCGCGCGAGGCGATCGGGCCCGACGAGCAGGCGTTCGCCGTCCTGCTGCCCGACGATCTCGTGCTGCCCGCGGGCGTTCTCACCCGCATGGCCGCCGTGCGCGGGCGCTTCGGCGGCAGCGTGCTCTGCGCGTTCGACATCCCGCGCGAGGAGATCTCGGCGTACGGCGTCTTCGACGTCACCGACACCGACGACCCGGACGTCAAACAGGTCCACGGGATGGTCGAGAAGCCGCCCGCCGACCAGGCCCCGTCGACGTTCGCGGCCGCGGGTCGGTACCTGCTCGACGTCGCGATCTTCGACGCGCTCGACCGGATCACCCCCGGGGCGGGCGGCGAGCTGCAGCTCACCGACGCCGTCCAGCTGCTGATCAACGAGGGGCACCCGGTGCATGTCGTCGTCCACCGCGGTGGCCGCCACGACCTCGGCAACCCCGGCAGCTACGTCCGCGCCTTCGTCGACTTCGCCCTCGAGAGCCCCGAGTACGGGCCCGAGCTGCGGGAGTGGCTCGGCGAGCGGCTGGGTCGGTAGGTCCCGTGCGGACGGTCGACGAGCAGCTGGAACGGGTGCTGGGCGCTGCGGTCCGCCCGGCGCCGGTGCGGCTGGCGATCGCGGAGGCCTACGGCCTGCGCTGCGCTGAGGAAGTCGTCAGCTCGCGACCGGTCCCCGGGTTCGACATGGCCGCCATCGACGGCTACGCGGTGCGCAGCGTCGACGTGTTCGGGGCGGGCGAAGCCGTGCCGATCGCGCTGCCGGTGGTCGGCGAGATCCCCGCGGGATCGCGGCATCCGCTGCGGCTGCAGCCCGGCCAGGCGGTGCGCGTCGCGGCAGGCGCGCCGCTGCCGACGCTCGCGGATGCCGTCGTCCCCGTCGGCTACACGGACGCGGGCAGCGCGCGCGTCTCGGTGACCCGCAGCGTCCCTTCGGCGGCTTTCGTGCGCCGTCTCGGGGAGGACGTCCAACCGGGTGACATCGCCGTCCGGCGCGACGCCGTGCTGGGCGCCGCGCAGGTCGGCCTGCTCGCCGCGGCCGGCCGCGACAAGGTGCTCGTCCATCCCCGGCCCCGGGTGTCCGTGATCTCCGTGGGGGACGAGCTCGTCGAGCTCGCCCGCACCCCGAGCTCCGGCCAGGTGGCCGACGTCTGCTCGCACGCGCTCACCGCCGCCGCCCGCGAGGCCGGGGCCGACACGTCGCGCGCCGGACTCGTGCGCGGCGACGCCCGTCAGATCGCGTCGGCGGTGCAGGACCGGCTGCCGTTCAGCGACGTGCTCGTCGTCTGCGGGACGGTCGGCGGCCGCGCGGGCGCGGAGGTGCAGGCCGCGCTCGACGGGCTGGGTGAGCTCGACACCACCCGCGTCGCCATGCACCCCGGCTCCACGCAGGGTTTCGGCAGGCTGGGCCCGGACGGCATACCCATGTTCCTCCTGCCGTCGCACCCCGCAACGGCGCTGCTGCTCTTCGAGGTGCTGGTGCGCCCGCTGCTGCGCACGATCGAGGGTCGCCGGGACGTGCAGCGGCGCGCGGTCTCGGCCCGGCTCACCTCGCCCGTCACCTCGGTCAAGGGGCGACGCGGCTACCTGCGCGGGCGGCTGCTGCGCGAGAAGGCCACCGGGGACTATCTCGTTCAGCCGCTCGCCACGTCGGGCATCCATCTTCTGTCGGCTCTCGCGGACGCCAACTGCCTGATCGTCCTTCCGGAGGACACGACCGACGTCGGGCTCGACGAGCCGGTGACCGTCCTGCATCTGCCCGCGTGACGCCGGTGCACGCCTACTCCGACCGGCCGGTCGGACGTCACCCCGGTTGGCCGGTGTCGCTGGGCCCTCTGCGGGTCGAGTCGGGTCTGGTCGCCGTGCGCCCCGTGCGGCTGCGCGACGGCGCGTCCTGGTCCGCCATCCGCCTGCGCGACGAGCGCTACCTGGCCCCGTGGGAGCCGACCATGCCCGGCACCTGGCTGCAGCGCAACGCGCAGGCGGAGTGGCCTGCCCGCTGGCTGCAGCTGCGCGCCGCGGGGCGGCGGGGTGCGGCGCTGCCGTTCGGCGTCGCGGTCGACGGGCGCTTCGTCGGACACGTGATGGTCGGCAACGTCGTGCGCGAGCCCCTGCTCTCGGCATACGTCGGCTACTGGGTGGACTCCCGCGCGTCCGGGCACGGTGTGATCACCGCGGCGGTGGCGCTCGTCGTCGACCACTGCCTCGGGCCGGTCGGGCTGCACCGTCTCGAGGCCACGGTTCGGCCCGAGAACGCCGCGAGCCTTCGGGTGCTGGCCAAGCTCGGCTTCCGCGAGGAGGGGCTGTTCCGCCGCTACCTCGACGTCGACGGCGGCTGGCGTGACCACCTGTGCTTCGCCTTCACCACCGAGGACCTCCCGATCGGGGGGCTCGCGGCGCGCCTCGTCACCGAGGGTCGTGCCCGGAAGCCGTAAGTTCCGCCACTCGGGACCCATCCGCCCCGTGCGGCTCATGGGTGAACCTCGGCGCGTCGGCGCGTCGCTGCCGGGGCGGACGGCTCTTTCTCACTAACGTTGCGGCAAGGACACGATCTTGTCTGGGGAGACGGGATGGCGTCCGGACTGCGCCGTGGGGAGGAGGCAGCCGTGCCGAGCTCGATGATCTTTGCAAGCCTGGTCGTGCTCTGGTTGCTGATCCTCGTCCCCGCGGTCGCGCGGCACCGGCAGGAGGTGGCGCGGCCGAGCGTCGCCGCGCTTTCCGGCCGGGTGCTGGCGCGGTCGCCTCGGCGCCGGGGCCAGGAGGTGGACAGGATGAGCGAGCGGGACAGGACGGACGCGGCGGAGGACGGCCGGGCGGTGGCCACGCGAGAGCTTCGGGTGCCGAGCGCGCGGTCCGAGCTGCGGGTGGACGGCGAAGGGGCCACCCGGTCGTCGGATCGCGAAGGCGGCCGGGCCGAAGTCCGCGACGCCGAGCACCGTGACGGCGATGAGCGGCGGGCCGAAGTCCGTGACACCGGGCGCCGCGACGACGGGGAGCGCCGGGCCGAAGTCCGCGCCGCCGGGCGCCGCGACGACGGGGAGCGCCAGAACGTCGACGACGCTCCCGGAACCCACCACGAGTTCGGCGACGACTACCACGACGCGGAAGCCCTCGACGACGACTGGGCCGAGGACGACGACGCTCCCGACGACCGGGCATGGGAGCGCCCCCCACCCCGCTACCGCGCCGGTCGCGGCGGGTTCGACGCCGAGGCCGCCGCGCTGACCGCCCGCGCACGCTACGCGTTCCGGCAGCGCGTGGTGCTGGTGATGCTGGTGGCGGCGCTCGCGACCGGCATCGCCGCGGCCGTGGTGTCACCGGTCGTGTGGTGGGCGCACATCGGGGTCGACGTCATGCTCGTCGGCTATCTCGCCTACCTGCGTCGCCAGGTGCGGATGGAGGAGGCGATCCGGGCCCGCCGGGCCGCCCGCATGGCGGGCACCCGCCGTCCCTCGGCCGCCGACGACCCTGACCTGGACGAGTGGGCAGAACGCGGTCGCGACGCCACCTTCCCCGCCGAGCTGGACGACGAGCCGGACTGGTCCGCCGAGGATCCGCCCGCTGCGGAGTCCGCGGCGGCCGAGACTCCCGAGGACGCACCGGCGGCGGCCGCAGCGTCGGACGCCCCACCCGCCGTGCCCAGTCCCGCTCTGTCCACGGAGACGACCTCCCCCGCGTCGTCAGAACCGCGCGCGGTCGCCGTCGTGCCCGCCCCGCCGGAGGAGGAGCGCCCGGCCCTTCCCCGCCTGCGCCAGACCCCTCTTCCCCCGCTTCCCGCGGGCACGACGCTGGTCGACGGCGAGGAAGACGACCTGGATCTCGACGACGGCACCGCCCCGGGCTACCGTCGTGCGGTCGGCCAGTAGGCGGCTGCTAGGGTTTTCACTGCTTCTCAGGGAGCATCGGGGCTGTGGCGCAGTTGGTAGCGCGACTCGTTCGCATCGAGTAGGTCAGGGGTTCGATTCCCCTCAGCTCCACCGATGAACGCCCAGGTCGCTGACCTGGGCGTTTGCCATAGTGGGCGTGCGAGTAAGCCTGGTCAGGTGTGGCGCGCGCGGTGCCTAGTCTGTGACCACTGTCCCGCTCTCGGAGGCGAAGGCCCGGCTGTCCGAGATCGCCGACGAGGTCGGGCGTACCCATGAGCGGGTGCACATCACCTGCAACGGGCGCGAGTATGTAGTGCTGCTGGCAGCGGAGGATCTGGAGTCGATCGAGGCGACCCTGGAGCTACTGTCGGATCCTGCTGCGCAGGAGCGGATCCGGCGTTCGCAGGGTGAGGTCGAGCGCGGTGAGTTGCTCGCGCGACGGCGGATGTCTGAGGAGTGAGCTACCGCGTTCGGGTCACCCGGACGGCCGCGCGTCAGCTTGCGGAGACGCTTCCCGAATCGGTGGCGGTCGCGTGTGTCGAGCTCCTGTACGGGCCGTTGGCGGAGAACCCACATCGTGTCGGGGCGTCATTGCGCAAGGCGTTCGAGGGGCACTGGCGGGCCCGCCGCGGTGAGTATCGCGTCCGCTACACGATCGATGATGCCCGTATCGAGGTCGTCGTGCTGGATATCAGCCACCGGCGGGACGCGTATCGACGATGGCTGTATCGCCGATGGCAGAGTATGCGCAGCTCAGGGGGTGTCAAGGTGTGCGGGTAGCTGTCGGCAGGTGGTCGCTTCACCAGTGGTGACGCGCGTGAATGATGATGGGCTCGTCGTCGTGGATGTCAACGGCCGGCAGGAGCTGCCCGGTGGCGGCGGCACGTCAGCCCGAACGCGCGATGGCGTTTCGCTGTCGAAGGGCTCGACGGCGGCCCGGATGTCACCGCGGCCGATCGTGCCCCGGACATGATGGGGCTGCTTCGACCCCCGGGTGGGTGTCCCGAATCGCGTCCGAGCGATGGATCCATACTCGGATGGTGCTCGTCGACCCGGGCGGCGATCGGAGGGAGCAGTGCTCGGATCACTGTCCGCGGCAGGCCGGGGGCCATGGATCTTCATCAGCTACCGGAGGCAGGACTCGGCGGGCTACGCAGGGCGGCTTCATCACGACCTCGCCGATGCGTTCGGCAAGAGTCGGGTCTTCCTCGACACCGACATGATCCGCGCCGGCAGCGACTTTCACCGAGGTGATCGAGGCGGCGCTCGCTCGGTGCGACGTGCTTCTGGCGCTGATCAGCCGCACGTGGCTGACATCAACAGGCGACGGCGGCAGCCGCAGGCTGGATCTCATCGACGACCTGGTCCGCCGCGAGCTCGAAGTGGGACTTCGCCGCAATATCCGGATCATCCCGTTGCTGGCCGAGAACGCTGCCATGCCTGCACCGACCGAACTGCCCGCGCCCCTGGCGGCGCTGGCGACCAAGCAGGCTCTTCCCCTCTCCCACGCCAGTTGGGAATCGGACATGGAGAGGTTGGTCAAGGAGCTGCGACCGGCACGTCTGGGCAGGCGTCGGCTGCTGCTGGGTGCCGCGGCGGGATCGCTGGGGCTGGCGGCGGTGGCGACCAGGCTGTTGACCGGGGGCCCCGTCGTGAAGAACATCGGCACGCTCGGCCAGGTTCGTCTGAGCGTGCCCTACGGTGTCTGTCTCGACTCGGCAGGGCGCATCTACGTCGCGGACTCCGGCCACCTTCGCGTGCTGAGGGTCGACGGATCGGCGGTTTACCTGATCGCGGGCACCGGCGACGGTGGCAGGTCCGGCGACGGCGGCCAGGCGGTCGACGCCCACACGACGTGTCATGGCCTCGCCGTGTCGGCCGACGGCGATGTCTACATTGCGGCGATCGAGAACAACGACGTTCGGAAGGTCGACACCTCGGGAATCATCCGAACGTTCGCGGGCGACGGGGACAGGGGACACGCAGGCGACGGAGGTCCGGCAGACCTGGCTGAGCTCTTCGGCCCGTGGGATGTCGATGTCGCCTCTGACGGGACGGTCTACATCGCCGACACGTTCAACAACCGCGTCCGTCGGGTGGATACCCAGAACCAGATCAGCACGGTGGCGGGAACGGGCGTCGCGGGATTTTCCGGGGACGGTAGCGCGGCCGCTCAGGCTCAGCTCAACGGCCCACGGGACGTCGCCGTGGATCCGCGCGGCGCGCTCTACATCGCCGATGGGTCGAACCACAGGATCCGCCGGGTCGACCCGTCGGGGCGGATCACGACGGCTTCGGGATCCGGGACCCCCGGCTTCGGGGGCGACGGTGGACCGGCCGTCGCGGCCCGGCTGAACACACCGCACGGCGTCACGATCGCCCAGGACGGCTCTCTGTACGTCAGCGACCTCTACAACAACCGGGTGCGGCGGGTCGACCCGAGCGGGGTGATCACGACCGTCGCGGGCACCGGTGGCGCGGGTTCTCGGGCGACGGCGGTCCCGCGACCGGCGCCGAGCTCTCCTACCCACGGGCCATCGCGGTGGGCGTCGACGGAGGGGTCTACGTCGCCGACATCAACAACAACCGAATTCGCAAGATCGACGCGAACGGCATCATCACCACCGCCGTGGGGCGCGACTGAACGGAGCGGATCCGGCGTTCGCGCGGCACTGACGAGCCCGCCGCGGTGAGTATCGCGCCCGTCATGAATGCGCTCGCGCCGGGAGATCCCACAATCGCACGGTGTCGTCGTAGCTGCCGAGATGACGACGTGGTGCCCGCCGAGCTGGGCGTGGGTGGCCAGCGAACTTCATCGGCCATCGCGGTAGTGCCGCGCCGCTCGGCTCGGCGGGTACAGGGTGCCTGCGGAGCCGATGCGCGTAGGTCGTCTCATCCGGCGTGCCGCGGTCGGCCGCGCGGCAGTCTCCGCTACAGTGCTGCCGATGCTAGCTTCCGGCTGTGGTGCGAAGTTCGCATGACCACCGACGTCCTGTTGCCGTCGCCCGAATCCGGCCTCGTCACCGACGAGGCGGTCCTGCCGCCCGCGCTGGCCGGGTTGCTGAGCCGATTGGCTGATGCCCCCGCGTTCGACCCGATCACGTCCGCCCTTGCGGACCAAGCGGTCGCGGTGCTGCGCAGGCCAGGGTTCGACACGCTGTTGTCGTTGCCGCAGCTGGCTTTCGAGCCGTTCGACTATCAACGTGAGACCGCATCCACGGTGCTGCGCCGCATGCGAGGCCGGGCGATCCTCGCCGACGAGGTCGGGCTGGGGAAGACCATCGAAGCCGGGCTGGTCCTCTCCGAGCTGCGGTTGCGGGGCTTGGCCGAACGCACGCTCGTCCTCACCCCGGCAGGCCTGGTCGAGCAGTGGCGCGACGAGTTGGAGCGCAAGTTCAGCCTGCCCACGGCCATCGTCACCGGACGAAGCGGAGTCCCGGACTGCCGCGGGGGCGGGCCGGTGCTGCTGGCCTCGCTGGCCGCGGCCCGACGCGACCCCCTGAAGAGCGAGCTCACCGGCGGCGGGTGGGACTTGGTGGTCGCCGACGAGGCACACCGGCTCCGATCTGCGCACAGCGCGTCCGGGAAGCTCATCCGCACGCTGACCGCGCGGTTCCTGCTGCTGTTGACCGCCACTCCGGTGGAGAACCGCCTCCAGGACCTGTACGAGATGATCTCCCTGGTGGCTCCCGGGCTGCTCGGCACGCCCGCCCAGTTCCGCACCCGTTACGCGGCTGGGCGCGACCTCACCAGCCCCCGCAACCTGGACGAACTGCGTGCCAGGACCCGGAAGGTGATGGTGCGACACCGCCGCAGCGAGGTGGCGTTGCGACTGCCGCAACGGCTTGCCGAGACGGTGCTCGTTCCTCCGGATGCCGACGAGCGAGCCTTCTACGGGGAGTTGGTCGAGCGGATCCGGCTCCATGCGAGGGACGCGACGCCCGCGCGAGGCATGGCACTGCGTTCGGTGACCCGACTGGCGGGCTCGACGCCCGCCGCGGCCGCCCCGACGCTGGACAAGCTCGGCTGGGCCGACCTGGCCGCCCGGGCCGGGGCCATCACCGACACGGCCAAGGTCCGCCTTCTGGTGCGCAAACTGGGCGAGTACACGGCCAAGGGCGAGAAGGTCCTGGTGTTCACGGCATTCCGAAAGACGCTGGACGCGGTGGCGGAATCGGTGCGGGCCGCGGGAATCGACGCGGCCGTCTACGACGGCGGACTATCCCGGGCGGAGAAGGAGCGGGTGATCGGCGCCTTCCGCGATGACGTGCCGGTGCTGCTGTCCACCGAGTCCGCGGGGGAAGGTCGCAATCTGCAGTTCTGCCACGTGATGATCAACCTCGACCTGCCGTGGAATCCGATGCAGATCGAACAACGTCTCGGGCGGTTGCACCGCGTCGGCCAGAACCACGATGTGCTGCTGACGAACCTGGTGTCCAAGGGCAGCATCGAAGAGCGGATCCTGTACGTCCTGGAATCCAAGATCAATATGTTCGAGCTGGTCGTCGGCGAGCTGGACATGATCTTGGGTCGGATCGACGACGAGTTCGACTTCGAACGGGCGGTGTTCGATGCCTTTGCCTCCGCCGAGGACGATGGCGCCTTCGCGCGGCGCATGGACGAGATCGGCTCGGATCTCGTCGCCGCCCGCGACACCTACCTGCAAAGCAGGCTGGGCGTGGACGCGCTCGTCGGAGACGAGCAGCGGTGACGCGTCATGGGCCCGCCTTCGCCTTCTGGTTGAACTACCTGGACCATCACGGCGGGCTCTGGGAGCAGTCCGGTGACACGGTGCTGGCGATTCTGCCCGGGCATCTGAGCGCCAAGCACGATCTGCCGGAATCCGCGTTGATCACCGATGATCCCGACATCGCCAGGGAAGACGGTGCGCTGTTCCTCGGCGCGGGCAACCCCGAGATCGGCAAAGGTGCCGAGGCGGTCGTCGAGTCGGGCGACGTCGGCGCGCTCACCCTGCCGCACAGCGCGAAGCACATCTCCACGGAGGACCTCCTTGCCAAGATCAGGGACCAGGTCCCCGTCGAGCACGGCCGGATCGATGCCACCGGCTCGATCCTGCGGTCCCATCGTCCGATGTTGCGGCTCGCGGCGCTGGTCAGCCACAGCGTCTCGGCCGACGAGCAGTTCACCGAGGTTGCGGAGTGCTTCCTCGACGTGCCGTCGCGCGTGGCCTGGGCCCAGGACGCGGCGGACCGGTTGCTCCGCGCGATCGACACCGCCGAGGCGACCCCGGGACCCGGTGTGCCTGCGAACAGGCTGGCTCCCGCGGTCGCCGCAGCGCACCGCGAACTCGACGACGTCGCCGCACGGCGCGGCCGTGAGCTGAGCATCGAGGCCGATGCCGAACGTGTCGCGGAGATCACCCGCGCGACGGAGTACTACGCAGCCGCGCTGGCCGCGATCGACAACCGTCGCGGCGGCGCCGACGCGGGGCGCCGGGCCCTGCTCGATGCCCGCGCCCACGCCACGGTGGCCGAGCGCGACCGGCGCCTGGCCGAGATCAACGAGAAGTACCGCCATCAGCACGTGTTGCGTCCCTACCGGCTGCATCTGGTCGACGTGCCGGTCTGGCGCCTGGCCACCGACGTCCGCAGGGGCGAACGCCGCTGGCCCATGATCTTCGACTACTTGCCGCTGCTCGGCGTCGTGGCTCCCACCCGGTGCCCCACCTGCGGCGCCCACTCCCGGCTGGTGGCGACCAAGACCCACCTTGTCTGCGAGGCCTGTACGCCGGCCCCACCGTCGCCCGTCCGCCTGGCCCCGGTGGTCGAGAAGCCGCAGCACGACAGGGTGGCACGGAACGTGGCGCCGACGAAGACCCGGGCAGCGCAGGCGCCCCCGCCCAAGCGGCAGTCGCGTGACACGCTGACAGCGGACCGGAAGCGGCCCGGCGTCGCCCCAGGCAGCCCGATGGCACCGGACGCGGTCGGGCCGGGCGCCGCCCGACGACCTTTCGTCCCCGGCGCACCCGAGGAACGAAAGGTCGTCGACTTCTGGAACCAGGTCGGCGCCGGGGAGACCCGCAAGCTGTCGCGGCTCATCGCTCCCGACTCGCCGCTGGCCGCCCTCACCCGGCTCTACGGCGCGGCGGGGCCACTGCGCGGGATCGGTGTTCCGGCCGGTCATGCTCCGGTGTCGTTCACGTCCGGCAACTATGACCGGCCGGTCGCCGGTCAACGCGGTGGCACTGCCGGCGAGTTGTGCACCCACCGCGGCCAGTACCCCTACCTGCTGCTGTGGTCACAAGACCGGCTCCTGGACGAGATCTTCCCCTACTCGGCGCCGTGGCACCTGGGCCGCGCCCAGATGGTGCTCAAGCCACTCGCCCAGGTTCCGCCGCCCCGCACCGACCTGGATACCGTCGCGCACCTCCTGCTCGTCCACGTCGCAACTCGGCATGGGCTGACCTTCGCGGCCCGGGCGTTGGCCGCGTGGTGGCGGCTGCCCGATCCAGACGGCCTGCTCGCCCGCTTCTCTCCCCGCGTGCTCGCCGCAACCGTCGATCGGGCCGTTCGCTATTGGTCGGGAGCGCCCCAGACCGGCTACTCGGACGCCGCCGCGGACTTCGCGGCCGACCCGGCCGAGATGCGCAAGGCGACGCCGGTACTGCAGAAGCACCTGCAGCTCAGCAGCACCCGCAACTGGTGAACCGGACGCAGGCCGGGGCGTCACCGCGTGCGGACCGCTCGAGCACGACGGCCGACGTCCGACCGCATGCAGCGGAAGGCTCAGTGCCCAACCGCAGCCTGCTCGGCGCCGGGACCGGCAACACGCCCCGCTGCGGCGACGCGGCCGTCGGCCTGCCGTGATCACGCCTCGAGCAGCCGCCGCGCCCGCTGCGCCACGGGCAGGTCGACGAACTCGCCGTCGGGCAGCGCCACGGCGGCCCCACACGCGGCGTCGAACGCCGCCACGACCTCCCGCGCCCACGCGAGCTCCCGCTCCGACGGCGTGAACACCGCGTGCAGCACCGGCAGCCGCGGGTGGATGGCGGACTTGCGGAAGAACCCCGACGACCGGGCGAACTCCGTCTGCGCCCGCAGCTCGGCCTCGTCGGCCAGGTGCGGGAAGACGCTGTCGATCGGGGGCCCGATCTCCGCCGCCACGCGAGCAGACGACGAGGTGGCTGCGCGCGTCGAGGGTCCGCAGGTCGCCGCCGGTCGTGGACAGGCCGCGCTGCAGGTCGACCCCGCCCATCGCAAGGTGCGCCGCGCCGGGCGCGGCGGCGATCTCCGCGGCGCCCAGCAGCTAACCGCTCATCGCCTCCATCAGCGTGCCGAACGCGCGGCGCTAGTGCGGTGGCACCACGAAAGCGGCCGCGGGCGGGGTAGCGGGGTTCGGGACCCCGCCCGCGCCCGGTCGCCCGCCGCCGCGGCTGCCGAAGGGGCTCAGCCCGGAGTCGGCCGACCTGGTCGCGGGGGTCCTGCGCACCACCGACGCCGAGCTCTCCGCCTCGGGAGTGCGCCGAGCGCACCGGCCTGTCCCGGGTGAGCGCCCGGCGGTACCTGGAGTACTTCGTCGACACCGGCCGGGCGGAGGTGCGGCTGCAGTACGGCGCGGCGGGCCGCCCGCAGCGCCGGAACGCCTGGCGCGCCCGCTGACGCCGCGCCCCGGCGCCGGTGGACGTCACACACACCGTGCGGGGCTCACACACATTGCGGGACGTCTGTGCGAGCACCCGACGGTGTGTGTGAGCGGGCCGGTCAGGCCACGGCCAGCCCCAGCCGCTGCAGCAGCCCGCCGACCCGCGTGTTCTCGATCCCGGCCGCACGCAACGTGGGCGCGTCGACCCCCGGCACCCGGCCCGCCGACGTGACGGCCAGCACCCGCAGCTGCCCCGCATGGATCTGCTCCCGAACCTCCCCGGAGCTGGACACGGCGAACGCGGCCCGACCGCCCTACACGGCCACACCAAGCAGTACAACGCAGGCCCCCGTGACCTGACCACGGAGGGGAGGGCGACGCCCGGATTCCTGGTGTCCCACGAGCTGCCGCTCTCCGAGCCCGCCGGGGCTCCGACCACTCGACAAGCGCGAGGACGGCTGGACGAAGGCCCTGCCGCGTAAGTCCTGGCCGAGACCGATCAGTCGGCGCCCATCCGGAGGCGCAGGATGGCGAGGGACCGGCTGAGCATCCGGGAGACGTGCAACGGGGACAGGCCCATCTCCGCGGCGATCTGGGTCTGCGTCCGGTCGCCGAAGAACCGCAGGACGAGCATCTGGCGCTCGCGGGCAGGAAGCGCGCCGAGCGCCGCACGCAGGTCCCGGCGGTACGCGACGTGCTCCAGAGCGGTGTCGAGGTCCCCGCGCACGTCCGCGATCGTGCCGCCGTTCGGCTCGATCGGAGCGTCGAGCGACATGGTGTTGTAGGCGCTCCGCGCCTGCAGCGCGTCCACCACCTCCTCGATCTCGACTCCGAGGTGTGCCGCGATCTCCGACGGGCGCGGTGCGCGGCGGAGGTCGCAGGCGAGGGTCACCGTCGCTGCACGGATCGGCGCCTGCAGATCCTTCAGCCTCCGGGGCACGCGTATCGACCATGTCCGGTCACGGAAGTGCTTGCGAATCTCACCGGTGACGGTCGGCACGGCGAAGCCCAGGAAGGCGCCCACGATGTCGGTGGCGTCCGGCGGTGCGGTGAACCGGTCGAGGGCGCCCATCAGGCCGACGGTGCCGACCTGCCGCAGGTCCTCCGTCGGCTCACCGCGTCCGCCGTAGCGGGCGGCGATGTGCGCCACGACCGGGAGGAAGACCAGGGCCAGCTCCGCGCGCAGCTTGCCTCGGTCGCCGACCCCCCCGTCGTGGCTGGTCAGGCGGATCAGCAACGGGGCCGCGTGGCCATAAGTGGAGCCGTGGGTGACCGGACGGGCCTGCGTAGGCACGCATACTCCTCAGCAACCGCCAGCACGGGGGTGTCGCCGAGGGCAGGAGCAACACGAACAACGCTACCGGCCCAGGCCCCGCGCCGCGCGCCGGTCGGCGCAGCCCGACAGGTCACCTGCGTCCCTTCCCGCTCGGTGGTGATCGCCCGTTGACATCGCTGCAACGCTGTAGAGCAACGGGCTGACCTGGAGGCCTGATGGAGTCCGCGATCCCGCCGCACCTGAGCGTCGCTCGTCGCCGTCCGACCCGCGTGCCTGAGGATTTCGTCCCGGCTTACCCGTCGTTCGTCGCACGGACCGCCGAGTCCGTGCGTCAGCTGGTGATGGCCTACCTCGGAGCCGAGGCGGGGCCGTTCGTGGGGATCGACGCCGGGCCGGACGGCCCTCGCCACCACGACCGTGCGCGTCAGGACGCCACCGGCGATCTCGTCATCGCCGCGTACTGGGACGACGTCGCGGCGTTCGACCGCTGGTTCGCGCGGTGTCGCGAGCCCTGGTTGGCGGGACCGGGCGGCCGGTGGATCGAGGTGATCCGGCCGAGGGTCGAACGCTTCGAGACGATCTTCGGTCGGCGGAGCAGACCCGAGGGCGCGGCAGTGCTGGCTGAGGGATTCAGCGGCGCGGTGCTGGAGCATGCGTACTGGGGTGGCATGCGGGACCGGATGCCTGCCTCGCAGACCGAGTCGCTGCACGACCCGGCCGGGGTCGACGTCGAGCGGGACGGCGAGCGCGTGCGGGTCCGGCCGCGGGGCAGCGTCTGCCTGATCCGGTCGGGGCAGGACTGGAGCGACTGCGGCGACGACGAGCGCCGGACCTATCTCGAGCGGGTGGAACCGAACCTGCGCCGGGGCATGGACTTCCTGCGTACCGAGGGTCGCGACGTCGGCTGCTTCGCCAACCGCTATCTGACCGTGCTCGACGGGACAGGCCGCCCGACCGCGAGGTCCTACGGGCTGAGCTGGTGGCGGACTCTTGCCGATCTGGAGCGGTGGTCGGAGTCGCACCCGACGCATCTGGCGATCTTCGGCGCGTTCATGCAAATGGCCACCCGACCCGACCCGACCCGGCTGCGCCTCTACCACGAGGTCGCCGTCGCCGACCCCGACGAGCAGTGGTTCGAGTACTCCGGATGCCGCGAACGGACGGGTCTTCTCGCTGCGGGAGCTCAGCGCCGCCGTCACTAGGCCGTGTCTCGATGTCACCAGTGACATGAAACCATCTTGTCACCGGTGACAAGATGGTTCCGGGGTGTCTACCATCGGGTTGCTGTCGGCGTGGGCGACATCGAGATGGCCTGCTGTGCCTTCCGAGTACGAGAGAGGCGACGACTTTGGACTTCAACGGGCGGACGGTACTGGTGACCGGCGCGAGTGGGGGCATCGGCGGGGCGACCGTCCGCCACCTCGTGCGGGCCGGGGCCGATGTGATCGCCGCCGGCCGCACCGAGGACGGCCTGACTGCGCTGGCCAAGGAGACCGGCTGTCGAACACTGGCGTTCGACCTGACCTCCGAGGAGAGCATCCGCGGCGCGCTCGAGGGGCTCGACGTCTACGGGGTGGTGAACTGCGGCGGCGACGGCGGCGAGATCGCCACCCCGATGGACACCGACATCGCCGTGTTCGACCGCGTGATGGCCGTCAACGCGCGCGGCGCCCTGCTCGTCACGAAGTACACCTCGGCCACGATGATCCGTCTTGGCGTCGGCGGGGCGATCGTGAACGTGTCGAGTCAGGCCTCGCTCGTGGCGCTGCACGGACACATCTCCTACGGCTCGTCCAAGGCCGCATTGGACAACATCACCCGGGTCTCCGCGCTCGAGCTTGGCAAGTACCGGATCCGGGTCAACAGCGTGAACCCGACCGTCGTGATGACACCCATGTCGGCGTGGTACTGGGGACGCGCCGACATCGAGGGCCCGTTCCTGCGTGCGATGCCACTGGGCCGGTGGGCGACCGAGGACGAGATCGCCGCACCGATCGTCTTCCTGCTGAGCGACGGGGCGTCGATGATCAGCGGTGTCTCGCTCCCCATCGACGGCGGCTACACCGCCCAGTAGCGGCTTCCGGGCCGGTAGGCTACGCACAGTCACCGGGTGTCGCTTCGCCAGAAAGGACGGGTGGATTCGCCATGACGACCATGCGGGAAGTCGCCGCCATCGCGGGCGTCAGCGCCAAGACGGTGTCGCGGGTGTTCAACGACGACCCGCATGTGACGCCCGAGACCCGGGCCCGGGTCGAGGCGACGTTGCGACAGCTCAACTACGTGCCCAACGCGGTTGCCACCACATTCCGCAAAGGTCGGTCGCCGGTGGTCGGCATCGCCGTTCCGGACCTCGTCGACCCCTTCTTCGCCGCGATCGCGAAATCGGTGAACCGGCTCGCGATCCACCACGGCATGTCGACGGTCGTGACGAGCCTCGGGGAGGAGACGCAGAAGGAGGCCGACGTCGTCGGCAGGCTGCTGAGCCAGTCACTCAGCGGCCTCATCATCGCCCCGGTGGCCACCGACCACGCCTACCTGAACCCCTGGAAGGACCGGCTGCCGATCGTCTTCGTGGACCGCGCGCCGATCAAGCTGACTGCCGACTCGATCACCGAGGACGACAGCGGCGGCGCCCAGGCGGCCACCCAGCACCTGATCGACCACGGCCACCGCCGCATCGCGTTCATCAGCGACACGGCGGACCTGCCCACCTCGTACCATCGCCTCCTGGGCTACCGCGCGGCCCTCGCCGAGCACGGCATCCCGCACAACGCCGACTACGAGGCGTTCGGCGCCGTCGACCGCGAGAGCGCGGACGGCGTCGTCCGCAAGCTCACCGAGCTCCCCGAACCGCCGACCGCGATCATGTCGTCCAACGCGCGTTCCACCATGGCGCTCGTGCCCGCGCTCCGCGAACGGGCCCTCGCGCTCGTCGGGTTCGGCGACTTCCCCATGGCGGACATGCTCGATCCGTCGATCACGGTGATCGACCAGGACCCCGCCGCGCTCGGCAAGCTGGCGGCGCAGCGGGTCTTCGATCGGCTGGACCATCCGACGCGACGGTTCCGCCGCCGCACGGTCCTGCCGGTCGCGTTGATCGAGCGATCCTCCTGCCTCCTGCGCCCGTAGGCCTGCCTGCCAGAAGGGCGGGCGGGCCGCCGCGTGTCCGCCCGGTCAGCAGCCACCTCACCCGCCGTCGACGGCCGCCGCGAGCTCCCGCAGCCGGGGGAGCGCGCGGGTGGTGAGGTACTCCTCCCGGAGAGCTGGGGAGATCGACAGGCTGTCCTTCCAGAGGGAACGCCCGGCCATGGCGCCGCTCGCGCCGTGGGCGATCGCCGTCCGGACCTGGGTGATGAAGGTCCCGTGGTCGACGCCCGCCGAGAGCACGGCCCACAGGACGCCCGCGGCGGCCGCGGTGACCGCGGCGCATCCCTCGGCCGAGCCCGGGTACTGCAGTTTCAGCACCTTCGCGCCGCACTCGACGGCCAGCCGCGCGCCGTCGGCGACGAGCCCGGGGAACGCCGCGCGGTAGGCGTCCTCGGACTCGCCCTCCAGCTGGTAGGTGAGGAGCTCGACGATGAGCAGGATCCCCTCGTCGGCGCATTCCCGGACGGTCTTGCGCATCTCCGCGGCCACCGGCGAGTCCGCGCCCTGCCGGTCCGGGCGGGTGTAGAACAGCATCTTCGCGACGTCGCCGCCCAGCTCGCGCACCCGGCGCGCGGTGATGCCGGGCACGAACCGGGTGTAGCGGAGGCCGTCGACGGTCTCGAAGCCGGACGCGTCCATGCCGACGACCAGCGCTGTGTTTCTCGCCAGGATGCCGTCGTCGACGACGGCGGGCAGCGCGACCTCCGGATCGAGCAGGATGGCCGGCGCGTTGTTCGCCAAGTGGCGGACGAGGTCGGCCTTGGCGGCCGCCAGCTCGGCGTCGCTGACCGTGCCCGGTGCGTCGGCCATCGCTGCCCGCATGCCGTTGCGCTGGTCGGCGGCCACGATGAGCATCCGCGATGCCGCCGTGGAGATCGCGGTCATGCCGCGCTTCTCGGCCGTCGTCAGTTCGTTCATGGGTTCTCCTCGTTCAGTGGGCTCGAAGGTGGTCGCTCTTCCGGCAACCGTGTGGGGTGCGCGCAGAAGACGGGTCGCGATGCGTGCGGCGCCGAAGGCGGTCTCCTGCGCCCTGCTCGACACCGACAGGCTTGGGAGCACCTCGGCGCGGGCCCGCCGCACGCTGGCCATGCCCGCCCAGCCTCCGGTGAGCGTGGCCGTGGTCGCGGGCGGGAGCTCTCGGTCCATGGCCGCGATGAGCAGCTCGATCTCGTCGTTGCTGTGCCGGAGCACAGCGGCGAAGATCTCGGCCGGGCTGATGTCGTCGGTGCGGACGGTGATGGCGAGTACGCCGTCGTCATTGCGCGCGCCCGAGATCTCGAGACCGCCCGACGGGAGCGCCCCGGAGTACGGGAGCTCCATCACGGCGGCGTCCAGGCGGTCGCGGCCCGCGCGGTCGCGGACCCCGACGGCCTGGAGGGTGCGGCGAAGGAGCAGGCCGGACTTGACGCCCGCGACGAGCACGTGCTTGCCCGGCACGATGTGTCGGACCTCGTTGATGAGGTGGCCTGCGAGCCGGGTTCTGGCCGCGTAGCCGAGCGGCGCGTCGACGACCCGCAGCAGCACCTCGGCGGTCCCGAACGAGACGTGGTAATGCCCGTCCGGTATCGGGCCGTTGGCCTCGGCCGCGACGAGGTGGTCGTGGCCCGCGACGGTCAGGCGGGCGCCCGCGAAGTTGTCGGGAAGCCAGTTCGCGGCCTGACCGAGGTCGGCGCCCGCGGCGACGAGCGGGGGGAGAAAGCTCTCGGTCACACCGAGCACGGCGAGCAACGCGCCCCACGGCGCGCCCGTGTCCTGGTCGAGGAGGCCGGTCCGGGAGGTCAGGGAGTACTCGAGCGCGGGCAGGCCGCCGAGCGTCATCGCGACGAACTCGGGAAGGTTCAGCCAGCGCAGGCCGTCCAGCTCCACGCCCATGTCCCGCAGGTACGCGAGCTTGGCGACCGACACCTGGGGGCCGAGCGGAAGCCCCGTCCGGCCTGCGAACTGGGCGCGGATCTCGGCGGGGAACGCCGCGACCTGCTCCGCGCCGCGGGGGTCGAACCACGCGAAGGCGGGCGCGACGGCGCGGCCCTCGGCGTCGATGACCATCCCGGTCTCGCCCATCCCGGAGATGCCGAGCGCCTCGACGCGGGCGTCGGTGAGCGCCGCGAGCCGCGACGCCGCGGCGTGGATGAGCCGGGTGACCGCGACGGCGACGTCCTCCGCGGCGATGTCCGCGGTGCCGCCCTGGCCCGCGCGCCACGGCGTCGAAACCTCCTCGACCACCAGCTCAGCGCCACTCTCGTCGATGACGAGCAGCTTGATGCCGGTGCTGCCGAGATCCATCCCCGCGACGACGCGACCGGTCATCGACACCCCCCAGAACCAAGATGACTCCGGTGACATGACTCGTGATGACACCGGTGACTTACGGGTCTATCCTCAGGTCGTGGAACCGTCCTGTCAAGGAAGCCGAGCGTGCACGGTCGCCGTCGCGGGCATCGCGGGCAGCGGCAAGTCCACGCTGGGCCGGGCCATCGCCGCCGCGATGCGGCTGCCGCTGCTCGATCTCGACGCGCTCACGAACCCGCTGCTCGACCGGCTCGACGGTCGCGCGCTGACGGGGCACTGGCTGTCTTCCCCACACCGCGCGGACATCCGCGCCGGGCGTTACGCCGCGCTGCGTGCGGTCGCGCGCGATGTCGTCACCACGGCGGGAGGTGCGGTCCTGGTCGCGCCCTTCTCGGCGGAGATCGGCGGCGGACCCGAGTGGGCGAGCCTCGTCGAGGCCGTCGCACCGTCCGAGCTGCGCCTCATCCATCTCCGCGGGGACGCCGAGCTCGTCGCCGCTCGTCGGGCGGCCCGCGGCGAGCCGCGCGACACGCACCGGCCACCGGCCGACGAGGCCGTCATCCCCGCGGTGCCGCACATCGCCATCGACGCCGAGCTCACGCCAGGGCAGCAGCTCTTCCGCGCTCGCCGCGCCTTGGGCCACCGGACCGCGATCGACCAGGAGAACAGCATCTTCGAGTGGGACTTCGACGCCGTGCTGTGCGACCTGGACGGCGCGCTCGTCGACTCCACGGCGTCGGTCATCCGCTCGTGGGACCGCTTCGCGCGCGAGTTCGGCGTGTCGGCCCGCGCGCTGCAGGAGAACCACGGGCAGCCCGCCAGGACGCTCGTGGAGAAGCTTCTCGGCGTCGAACAGGTCGAGGGGGGCCTGCTCCGGATCGGCGCCATCGAGGTCGCGGACGCCCCCACCGTCACGCCGGTGCCGGGCGCACACGCGTTCTTCGAGAGCCTGCCCGAGCATCGGCGGGCCGTCGTGACCTCCGGCGACCCGGCGATCGCCACCGCCCGGCTGCGCGCGGCGGGCCTGCCGGTGCCCGGCACCCTCGTGACCGTCGCCGACGTCCGCCGCGGCAAGCCCGACCCGGAGCCGTACCTGCTCGGGGCGCACCGGCTCGGCGTGGCGCCGAACCGGTGCCTGGTCGTCGAGGACGCGCCCGCCGGGATCGCCTCTGCCCTGGCGGCGGGTTGTCGCGTCCTCGCCGTCGGCGGCACGGCCTCCTTCGAGACGCTCGCCGTGGCGGACGTCGTCGTCGACGGGCTGGACCGCGTCGCGATCCGCCCGGACGGCGGCGCGCTCCGACTGTCCCTCGTCGACTCTGCGGTGAGCAGGTTCCCGGCAGGTGACGGCGTGCACCGGCCGGGCGAACAACAATTCCGATTCGGAACCATCGATCACCTGCGCGATCGGTTGGATAACCGTTGCGGCGCAACCCTTGACGGACAGATTGAGCCTCGAAACTCTGAACCCGAGTAGGACCATCCCGCTCATGTGAGCGGTGGAGACGTGTGCTTCCGACGCGGGGAGACGAGCGCGTGCCGGTGACGCAGCGGTCCGACGGCAGCGAGCGGCCGCGTCCCGATCGTCGGCGGCGTGCCGTCGGGCCTCAGGGTGCAGCCGCAGGGACCGGCCGTGCATGTCACGGATGACACGGGCGTCTTAAGGATCTTCGTGTCACCGGTGACAAACCTTCGGACATGCTCTAGCATCTGTCACACGCTCGCAACATGCCGCCACTTTGTCACCCGTGACATGTCAGCGGAAACGGAGCCGTTGGCCGTTGGCCGTTGGCCGCCGTGCCACGGCAGCTCGCTGCAATCGCCCTCGGAGGAGGCAGGACGTGAAGGCTGTGGTCCGGGTGAAAAGCCACACAATCCAGTTCAGGCGGTGATGACAAGATGGCTCCCATTCTCGAAGCGCGCGGTCTTTCCCGTAGCTTCGGCCACGTCCGGGCCCTGATCGACGCGGACTTCGACGTCGATGCGGGCGAAGTGGTCGCGTTGATCGGTGACAACGGCGCCGGAAAGTCGACAATGGTCAAGGCGATGACCGGCAACCTCGAAGTGGACAGCGGCGAACTGCTGTTCGAGGGTGAACCGGTGACGATCCGGAGTCCATCAGGTTGGCGGCGGTGGCCGGGTCGTGCGCCAGGCCAACAAGGGCGACCAGGTGAAGGTCGTCAGCTTCGACGCCG
This sequence comes from uncultured Actinomycetota bacterium, assembly GCA_963750095.1. Taxonomy (GTDB): domain Bacteria; phylum Actinomycetota; class Actinomycetes; order Mycobacteriales; family Pseudonocardiaceae; genus Pseudonocardia. The sequence continues at coordinate 47,831 of CAVVPJ010000009.1, forward strand.
GACCCAACCAGGTGAAGGCGCTGAAGGCGGGCACCGTGCAGGCGCTGGTCGCCCAGCAGCCTGAGCTCATCGGCCAGTACGGCGTCGACATGGCCGTCGCCGCCCTCGACGGCGGGACCGTCACTCCCAAGGTCCAGACCGGCTTCACGATCATCACCAAGGACAACGTCGACGGCGACGGAGCCAGCGCGATCTACAAGTCCACCTGCTGATCGCACCGGTAGTCCACCGCCGGTGGCCAGGTGAACCAAGACCATGAACGCCCAGGTCGTCGACCTGGGCGTTCATGCTTTGTCTGGTGTGCGCGAGAGTGACGTTGTCGGGGTTTGGTCCCCGGAAACGTGACGCTCGCGTCGCCCGTGCGTGCGGCCCGCCGGACCGCGACGAGGTGGCCGACGGGCGTCGCACATCGAGCTGGTGCGCACGCAGAGCGATGGGAACGGGGCGACGGCGCATCCGTACGTCCGCGCCCAGCTCGCGGGCACGCCGCAGCGGGAACCGGGGACGGGCAGGTGGTCCGAGTCCGGTGATCGCCGGGATGTGAGGTGCGCACGCACCGGGACCTCGACGAGGGCTTCTCCGCGTCGGCACCTGAGCGCCCGATCGGTGGGTTCGGACCGGCGGCACGCGGGTAGGCCCGGGGATGGCCACACACGTCGACGACACCCTGTGGGACGAGTTCCACTCCCTGGTCAACATGACCTCGCGGGAGCTGCGGGACTGGTTGGCCACCGACGACGCGAAGGAGGACTCCGAGCCCGCGGTCGGACCGGTCGGCACCCCGACCGGACGGGCCGTGCTGGGCGTCCTCGCGAAACGCCGCACCGACCTGACCGAGACCGACGCCGCCACCATGCGCCGCGTGGTCGACCGGGTGCGGGCCGAGCGCGGCGACGACCCTGAGCCGACGGCGGGGCAGGCCGCGTGGCGGCGCAGGCTGATGCGGATAGGGCACGACCCGCTCAAGCCGGTCGACCGCTGAGGCCGGGCCACGCGGAACCGGACCGGCCTGACGTCCGGCCGCGCCTCGACAAAGCTCGTCGACGCCTGCTTCTTCCGACGGCCCGGCTCAGAGCGCCTGGCGGGTGTCCAGCGCCCGGGTGGCGAGCTGCAGGTTGAACCGGACGTCCGGCAGCGACAGGTCGTGCCCGGAGACCTGCCGGATGCGGCGCAGCCGGTAGCGGACGGTGCTGCGGCCCAGCGCCATCGCCTGCGCGGTGGCGTCGTAGCTGCCGCCGCACTCCAGGTACCGGCTGACGGTAGCGACGAGCTCGGTGCGGTGCGCGCCGTCGTAGTCGATCAGGTCGCCGAGCCACCTGCGGACGAACCGGTCCACGCCATCGGTGTCGACCACCTCGCAGAGCAGCTGGTAGACACCCAGCTCGTCATAGCAGACCGCGCGGTCGGCGCCGCCGAGCGTGTCGTGCAGCCGCAGGGCGCGCACCGCCTCGTGGTGGGAGCGGGGGAAGTCCTCGGGGCGGTGGGCGACCCCGCCGATCCCGAGGCTGCACCGCGTGACGCCGTGCCCGGCGAGCACGGTCGACCGGAAGCGCTCCCAGCGGTCGGGCCCGTCCGGCGCGTCGGGCGCGAGCACGACCACCGTGTCCGCCTGCGGCAGCACGAGCCTGCCCATCCGGTGCTCGCCCGCCGCGTGCCGGACGGCGGCGACCAGCGCGGCCTGCTGGCCTGCGCCTGCGACGACGACCACGCGGTGCGGTGACCCGAGGTCGTGGCCGAGCGCTCTGGCCCGGCTGAGTGCGCTGTCCGGGTCGACCCCGTTGACCAGGTCCGACACGATGTCGTGGCCGAGGCGCAGCTCGGTGTCGGCGACCGTCTGGAGCCGGGCGAGCTCGACCGTGAGCGCGGTGGCGGCGAGCTCGAGAGCGGTCGTCTCGTCATCGGTCGCCCTGCCGTCCGGGTCGAGGAGGACGAGCACGCCGAGCACGTCCTCCCGTGGCTGCGCGACGGCGACGAGGCGCCCGTCCTGCCGGACCGGACGGCCCGCCGCGAGCGCGCGCTTCAGCAGCTGGGCCTGGCGGCTCGGGCCGGGCCGGGGCCCCGGGTCCTCCGCGCCCGCCGACGCGAGCACGTTGCCGTGGCGGTCCTCGACGCGTGCGGACAGGCCGGTCAGCTCGTGCAGCGCCCTGGCGATGCCCGAAAGGCCGTCGGCGGCGACCGCCGCCTGGGCGAGCCGCTCGTGGATGGTGTTGCGCCGTCGCAGCGCGGCCACGCTCTCGGTGAGCCCTGCGTTGGCCGCGCGCAGGCCGGTGGCCGCGGCCCGCTCCTCGGCGTGCAGACGGGCGTTGGCCAGCGCGGCGCCGGTCTGCTGGGCGAGCGCGCGGAGGAGGAAGCGCTGTCCCTCGGACGGCTCCCGGTCGGCGGTGGCCACCAGGAACCCGATGTGGCCCGTTGGGCTGTGCAGGGCGAACGCCGACGCCCAGCCCTCGGCCGCGATCATCAGCGGCCCGCCGCCGACGCCCAGACGGGCGAGCTGCGCCTGCACGCCCGCCCGCCGTCCGGGCACGGCGCAGGACCTGGCCGTCGCCCGCCATCCGACGCCGACCAGGAAGACGCCGTCGATCCGGCAGCGCCCCAGCGAGGGTGCCGCGGTGACGGCCAGATGGACGATCTCGTCCTCGGTCCGGCCCACGCCCATGACCATCGAGAGCGCCAGCAGACCCTGGAGGCTGCACAGCTGGTCGCGCAGAGCCAGCTCGGACGGCCGCGTCGGCGCCGCCGGTGGTGTTCTCACGGATGCGACCTGGCGAACTCGGCGCTGGTCAGCGCGTGCCGGTTCTCCAGCACCATGCCGCCGAGCAGCAGTCTCGGATGGGTGCGCAGGAGGTCCACGAGCACGCCGCCGCCGAGCAGCCCCAGGTCGTAGAGGCTCAGCACGACCTGCCCGTGCCTGCCCGCGAAGCGGTGCGCCCACGCCTCGTACTCGACGAGCGACGTCCGGCCCAGACCGACGCGTGCGGCCCATGACATCTCGCCGAACACGCGTGCGCGCTCGTAGCCGTCGGCCGCGGCCGAGCGGACCTGCTCCTCCCAGAACTCGGCAATCCAGTCCGGGGAGAACCGGCCGCCCCGCAGGTAGGTCTCGGCCGATCCCCACAGGAGCAGCTGCCTGCTCGCCACGCAGCCCCGCGCGTCGAGCTCGGGGTCGAGCCGGGCGAGCAGACCGCTCGGATCCGGCGCGTCGACGACGCCGAGGCACCGGTCGCCGTCGCGCAGCGCCGTCTCGACGTACGGAAGCAGGATCGCGTCGCGTTCGTGGTCGCCGACGTAGAACCCGCAGACGTGGTCGCCGGGCCCGAGGTCGACGCCCGCGATGCCGGACCTCCGGACCACCCACACCACCCCGATCGCCTGTGATCGAGGCCACAGTCTAGCCCTGCGAGGGCCGGTCGAGGCCCGTGTTTGGCCCTACTGGGGCATCGCGGATCGACGGCCGTGCGGTGATCCTGGGCGCGGCCGACGCCGCCGTCGAGCAGGAGGAGGACGCGTGCCACGACTCGCCCGTTCCGACTGGTACGACCTCACCAGAGACATGAACTGGAACGTCACCTACGTCGACGAGGCGCAGGTGTGGCCGGAGGTGATGTCGGACGCGGTCGGCATCCCGAACGAGCGGTGGTGGGGCTGGGACGAGCCCTACAAGGTGAGCTACCCGGAGTACGTCCACAACCAGGTCGGGAAGGACACGGGCGTCTACGCGGTCAACCAGGTGGTGGCCCGCTCGAAGGTGTTCGCCCAGCTCGACCCCGGGTGGAAGTCCGCGATCATCGCCCACTACGGCGCGATCGCCTTCGGCGAGTACATGGCCGCGATCGGCGAGATGCGGATGGGCCGCTTCGGCCGGGCGGCGGCCTGGCGCAACATGGCGATGTACGGGGCCTTGGACGAGATCCGGCACGGCCAGATCCAGACCTACTTCCCGTACGGCCTGCTGGACGCGGAGCCGCGGGCGGACTGGGCGCACAAGGCGTTCCACACCAACGAGTGGGGCGCCATCGCCGCCCGCCACCTCTTCGACGACATGTTCGGCGCGAACGACGCCGTGTCCACCGCGATCCAGCTCACCTTCACGTTCGAGACGGGCTTCACCAACCTCCAGTTCCTCGGCATGGCCGCCGACGCGATGGAGGTCGGCGACATCGGCTTCGGGGCGCTCATCTCCTCGATCCAGACCGACGAGGCGCGGCACGCGCAGCAGGGCGAGCCCACGGTCAAGATCCTCATCGAGAACGGGCAGAAGGACCATGCACAGCGGCTGATCGACCACATGTTCTGGCGGTCGTGGCGCGTGTTCGCGCTGCTCACCGGGCTGTCGATGGACTACTACACCCCGCTCGAGCACCGCAGTCACTCGTTCAAGGAGTTCATGGAGGAGTGGATCATCAAGCAGTTCCTCGACCAGTTCCGCGACTTCGGCCTCGAGCCGTCGTGGTACTGGGAGGACCACTTCCTGAAGGAGCTGAACTGGTACCACCACGCCCTGCACATCGGGATCTGGGTGCACCGCCCGACCGTGTGGTGGAACCCGGACGCGGGCATGTCGCCCGCCGAACGCGACTGGCTGGAGGAGAAGTACCCCGGCTGGAACGACACGTTCGGCAAGTACTGGGACATCTTCACCAGGAACGTGCGCGCCGGGGAGATCGCGAAGACCCTGCCGGAGACGCTGCCGATGGTCTGCAACCTGTGCCAGATCCCGGTGGTCGCGCCCGCGGGGTTCGCCGCGGGCTACCTGGACAGTCCGCTGCCGCGGATCCTCGACCGCGACGGGCGCCGGTACGTGTTCTGCTCCGAGCCCTGCCAGTGGATCTTCGAGCAGAACCCGACGCGGTTCGCGGGGCACCTCAACCTGGTCGACCGCTTCCTCGGCGGCCAGATCCAGCCGATGGACCTCGGCGGGGCGCTCGCCTACATGGACCTGTCGCCCGCCGAGTGCGGTGTCGACGCCACCGACTACGCGTGGGCCCGCGAGCCGGGCCGAGGGCATCTGCCGAAGGCCGGTGGCTGACATGGCGCTCTACCCCGTGCAGGGCATCTTCGACGGCGACTTCCTCGTGGAGCTGGTCGCCGTCGACACGGACGACCCGATGACGACAGTCGGCGCGAAGATCGCGCACCACGCCGTCGGCAGGCGGGTCGAGGCCCAGGACCGACCCATCGAGGTGCGGCTCCGCGGCACCGTCCTCGACCCGGACGCGACCGTCGTCACCGCGGGCGTGGCGCCGCTCGACGTGCTCGTCGCGGGCTACGCATGACGGCCGAGCAGACGGCGTCCGAGATCGTCTGGATCGAGGCCGCCACCTTCGACGAGCTCTGGGAAGGCGAGGTGGCGGGCGTCGAGGTCGCGGACGAGCCGGTGCTGCTCGTGCACCTTCCTGGCGGCGGCCTGCGCGCCTACCAGGGCATCTGCCCGCACCAGGAGCAGTTGCTCGACGAGGGCGACTGGGACCCCGACCGCGGCGTGCTGGTCTGCAGCGGGCACCTCTGGGAGTTCGACCTGGTCGCTGGCGTTGGACTGAACCCGGCGGGCTGCAGGCTCTACGCCTATCCGGTCGTGGCCGACGGGGACGTGGTGCGCGTCGGCGTCCCGCAGGACGGGCAGCGGCACTACCACCGAAGCGCAGGCGTCTGAGGCGAGGAGCGATCGTGACGACAGGAGCGCACGTCAAGATGGTCGGCCCGGTCATCAGGGGGGTCGACGCCGAGCTGGCCGACGCCGTCGTCGAGGCCATGGAGATCGACAACCCGGATACCGAGATCGTCGTCGACGACCGGGCGGGGTACATCCGGATCAGCGTGGCGGGCCGCTGCCGTATCACCGCCGCCACACTGTCCGACGTGCTCGGGCGGCGGTTCTCGCTGGCCGAGCTGGAGCCCGCGCTGTCGGCCTTCGCGGGCCGGATGCGCGGTGGCGACGACGAGATCGTCTGGTACTTGGAACGGGAGGACTAGATGACCACCAGCGCTCGGCGTCCGCGGCCCAAGACCTGGAGCACGCTCGGCGACGTCCGCAGGCGGGTGAGCCCGTACGAGGCCGTCACCGCGAAGTTCCACTACCACTTCCGCCGCGAGCCCGCGCCGTTCGAGCTCGACCCGGACATGCCGATGAACGCCTGGTACCTGCGTTACCGCGAGGGGTCGCCGTTACAGGTCGACGACTGGGAGGGCTTCCGCGACCCGGACAAGCTCACGTACAAGGACTACGTCGCCGTCCAGCACGAGCGCGAGCTCTACCTCGACGGCCTCGTCGACCGCTTCGAGGCGACCGAGCACGCGGCCGCGCTGGACCCCGCCTGGGTGGCGACCCTGCGGCGGCTCTTCGTCCCGCTTCGGTTCCCCTTGCACGTGCTGCAGATGGTGACGCTCTACGTCGGGCAGATGGCGCCGTCGTCGTTCATCACCAACCCGGCCGCCTTCCAGGGCGGCGACGAGATGCGCCGGATCCAGCGCATCGCCTACTGGACCAAGGTGCTGGCCGACGCCCACGACCCCGCGCTGGCCGCCACCGCCACCGCCCGCGACGCGTGGACCGCCGACCCCGCCTGGCAGCCGTTGCGCGAGACGGCCGAGCACCTGCTGGTCGCCTACGACTGGGGCGAGGCGTTCACGGCGCTGAACCTTGTCGTCAAGCCCGCGGTCGACGCGGTGGTGGACTGGCAGCTGGCGGCCCTGGCCGCGCGGAACGACGACCCCTTCCTGGAGCTGATGTTCGCCGAGTTCCAACACGACGCGAACCGCAGCAGGCGCTGGACCGGCGACCTCGTGCGGTACGCGCTGGCCGCGCGTCCCGAGCTGGCGGAGGTGCTCACCGGGTGGGTCGACGTGTGGTCGCCGCGCGCGCTGCACGCGGCCAAGGCGCTCGGCGACCTGTTCGCCGTGGCGCCGCGCCCGGTTCCCGCCGCCGACGTCGTGGCGGCCGTCCAGGCGGAGCTGGACCGGACCGCCGCCGCGTTCGACGCATAGCCTCGTCGTCGGCGGTCGATGGTCGCGGCGGGGGCTCACGGTGGTGCGAGATCACTGGGAGGCGCGCTGACCCCGGGCACGTCGCGCCTGCGAATGCCCAGCAGTGCGTCGGGGATCTCGTTCGGCGCGCGCGCGAGCTTGATCATCCACCAGGCACGGTCGCCGGGCTCTCCCGTGACTGCGTATGTGCCGTCCGCATAGGAGGCGACGGCATCTTGGCCGAGGGCACGCAGCGTCGCGGTCTCGTTGCCGTCCAGATCCCAGATGCGCACGGTCCCGTCGTCGGAGCTCGTGGCGAGCCGGAAGCCGTCTGGGGAGAAGGCGACGTCCCACACGGCTTCGGTGTGCCCGGTGATGACGGTGCGGGTCCGGCCGGTGGCGACGTCCCAGATGCGGGCGGTGCGATCTGCGGAAGCGGTGACGACCAAGGTACCGTCGGGGGAGAACGCGACACCCCGCAGTGCGGCGGCGTGCTCCATGAGGACGTAGCGCGTGTACCCGGTGGTGAGGTCCCATATCCGCGCGGTCTGGTCGTCGGAGGTGGTGGCGAGCAAGGCGCCGTTCGGCGAAAGCGCGACCCCGAAGAGCGCAGCCGTGTGCCCGGTGAAGGTGGCAATCGCGCGGCCGGTGGCCACGTCCCAGAGACGGGCGCTGTGGTCGGTGGAGGCGGTGGCGATGCGGGTGCCGTCCCGCGAGAACGCGATCTCGCGCAGCCCTCCGATGTGTCCGTGCAGAGTCGCTTCGGTGCAGCCGGTGGTGAGATTCCAGATGCGGGCCGTGTGGTCGGTGGAGGCGGTGGCGAGCAGCGAGCCGTCGGGGGAGAAGGCGACGCCGCGCAGACGACCGGTGTGGCCTTCGAGGACACCGTGGATGCATCCCGTCTCAAGGTGGCGGATGCGGGCTGTGCCGTCGTCGGATGTGGTGGCGAGTAGGGTGCCGCGGGGCGAGAACGCAATACCGCGCAGACTGCCTGTATGCCCGGTGCGCACGGTGCGGGTGCGGCCGGTGGCGAGGTCCCAGATGCGGACATCGTGGTCATTGGCGATCGTTGCGAGCGACTGCCCGTTTCGGGCGAGGGCCATGTGGCGGAGCAAGGCGGTGTGCCCGGTGAGCTCGAGACGGGCATAGCCGGTGGCCCGCTCCCAGATTCTGGCCGTCCGGTCGGCTGAGGCGGTGGCGAGCAGAAGCCCGTCAGGGGAGAACGCCACGCCGAAGACATCGTTCGCGTGCCCGGTGAATACCGCGTCGCTGCGACCTGCGGCGATGTCCCAGACCCGAGCGGTGCGGTCGGTGGAGGCGGTGGCGAGATGGGTGCCGTCGGGGGCGAACGCCACGCCGCGGACGTCGTCAGTGTGGCCGGTGAGGACGGTGACGGTGCGGCCGGTGGCCAGGTCCCAGATGCGGGCGGTACGGTCGTCAGAGGTGGTGGCGAGCCGGGTGTCGTCCGGCGAGAAGGCCACCCCCCACAGCGAGTCGTTATGCCCGATGAGGACGTTGCGGGTACGACCTGTCGCCAGGTCCCAGATGCGGGCCGTGCGGTCGGTGGAGGTGGTGGCGAGCACGGTGCCGTCGTGGGAGAACGCCACCCCGCGCAGAGAGTCGGTGTGTCCGGTGAGGACAGTAATGGTGTGGCCGGTGGCCACATCCCAAATGCGGGCGGTCCAGTCGGTGGAGGCGGTCGCGAGCAGGGCGCCGTCGGGTGAGAACGCGACCCCCCACAGTGCCGCCGTGTGCCCCACGAGATCGGTGTTCGCCCCCGTCGACAGATCCCAGATGCAGGCCGTGCCGTCTTGCCGCGCTATGGCGAGCAAGACGTCGTTCGGCGCGAACGCGACCGCGCTGACGTCCGGTTGAAGACCTCCAGGCATGCCGAGCGTGTGGTTCGCCTCGACGTCGGCGAGCTCGACACCCCCTGAGCGGGCAACAGCGAGCAGGCTGCCGTCACCTGAGAACTGCACGTCGAAGGCGGAGCCCGTGGCCGACGTCATGGGAATGGCACGGTCGCGTCCGGATACGGCCGCCGCACTGAGCTCCAGCCGTCCCGCGGGATCGTCGATGCCGTCGACGGCGAGCAACGCAGCTCGTGTCCATCGGCTTGCGGTGGTCACCGCGCCACGGAGCGAGCCCCCGATCAGCTGGGAACCGGTGAAGTCGGCGCCGGTGAGGTTCGCGCCTGCGAAGTTCACCCCCGACAGGCGCATTCCACGCATAATGGCGCCGCGCAGGTCGGCGCTGCGATAGTCCCGATCGGTCAGGTCCAATCCCCGCAGGTCGTCGCCCGCAGGCACACTGGCGGAGTCGGATGCGCTCCAGAGCGTGTTGTCCCGCGCCGTGCTGAAGACCCCCGCGAGCGTAGTCATGAGGGCCCGGAAGTCCGAGTCGAACGTCTCGTGCCGAAGGGGAACACCTTGCAGCGCGGCGAGCGGCGCCAGTTCTTCCGGCAGGTCGGTGACGCGCAGTGGTGTGGTCCCGTCAACCAGCACCGGGATCATACTTTTCGCATGCTCCAGCGCCGTGGCGATTTCCAGGCGAACAACGTCGTCCGGCAGCTCAAGCCGCCGTCTGCCGTGCTCGTCGGCGGCGTCGCGCCAGCTCGATCCGACCAACACCAAGAGGACGCCACAAGAGCGCACTGCATTCCGAATGGCGGCCTCCCAGTTCTGGCCGCCCTGGACGGAGGACACGTCCATGAAGACATTCCCGCCCCCGAACCGGCGCTCCAGCCGATCGAGCAGCCTGCCTGCGAGGTGTTGGGTATCCGCGCGGCGGTAGCTGATGACTATGCGCCGCCCTGCCGCCTCAGCCACTGTCACGACTCCGACTTGCCGCTTCCATCTTGTGAGCAGGGCACGACCCTGCCTGACTCGGGTTGCCTATGATCGCAGGTCCTCGTGTCGCTCGCCGACTCCGGCTCGACCGCCCGACCGCGTCGCGCAGAAGAGCCTATGATTGGAGGGGAGTTGGCTGTGCAGACCGGGGTGGGGGTGCTCGGCGCACAAGATCGGGGGACGTGGCGGGAGGTTGCCCATGGCCGCCGGCGACGATCTCGGCAGTATCGCGAGTCGGCTGGCCGAGCTGCAGCGCGCCCAGGAGTCGCTCGAAGCGAGCACGAGTCGGGTAGCGGAGACCCTGGATGCAACGGTGGCGGAGCTGAGGGAGTTCCGCGATCGTTTCGAGGGCTTTCTCGAACGCGACGAGCTGGCGGGCAACCTGTTGAACGCCCAAGTCCAGATCGTCAGTGTCCGTCAGGATCTGGCAAGGCGCTTCGGCCACTACGACGAGATTCGCAGGTTGGCCAACGGCATTCTCCTGGCCATGGATGCGGGAACGGTCACGCACGAGTCGATACAACATGTCTCCGAGCAGAAGATGCTCACCGCGCCCGGGTACTGGCTGGCGCCTGCGCTGGTCGGCCTGGCCGCCTGGATCCGCAACGACCGAATTCTGACCGAGCGGGCGCTGTCCACGGCCGTATGGCGGGACAACGACAAGACCGCGCTGTTCTACGCGCTGGTGCTGGCGCGGCAGAATCGCGATGTGGCGGCGGCCAAATGGCTCAGCCAGGCCGTCGGTGCACAGGATCCGCGCGCGCTGCCGAGGGAGTTCGCGGTCATGCTCGACGCTGCCGTCAGTGATGTTCTCGGGCCTGCGGCGCGGCCGTTCGCCGTTGAGCACATGACCAGCTGGTTCGAGCGTCTGAAGGGTGATTCCGATGCGGTGGCGGACCAGATCAATCGGTGGCATGACTTTCTGATGGGGATGCGGCGAAGCGTCGAAGGCCAGTTCGCGGTGCTTCCGGAGATCAGTCCCACCTGGCCGCTCCTCGCTGATCTCTACGAGGAAGTGGATACTTTCGATGCGGCCGAGAACCACTTCCGGACCTTGCGGGACAAGCACGGCACGTCGCGGACCGATCTACAGCACCAGGTTGACGAGATACTCAAGAATCTGGTCTCCAAATTCGACGACGAGGAATCGGAGTGTTATCAGCAACTGGCGACGCTCCAGGAGATCGTTCGGGCAGGCGGGGACAAGACAGCCGATGTCCGTCAACCAACATCGGCACCGGCGCGCGGTGACACCGTCGACTTCCTGACCCTGATCACGAATGCCGTGCTGGACCCGGGAGCGATCGGTGTCTCCGGCGACACGCAGCGGATCTCCATCGTGCTGGCCCGGCAGTGGATCTTGAAGGCGGTCGGCGATCTGGCCGAGACGAACCGGAAGCGGCTGCCCGACGGCATCGATCTGATCATCGGTCCGTGGTCGGGTCGGATCGGCCCCGGCGCCACCCCCGAGCAACTGATCAATAACGCGCAGCAGGTTATCCTCGACGATACCGCTGCCCGCGTCGCCGCCGTCCGCTTCGGCGGCCGCGGGGTCACAGCGGCCGCCTGCGGCGGTCTCGGACTGGCACTGGGCGCGCTCGGTGAGATCGAAGGCGTGCTCGCCGGGTCGGCTCTCCTGTTCCTGATCCTGTTCCTCGGCTTGGTGTCCTGCGTGTACGCCATCTATCTCCTCAGCAGGCTTCAGCCGCGCCGTGACGAGTTGCTCAAGATGGGCGAACAGCACCACGCTGCCGCCCGAAGGGACATTGCGACGGCTTTTTCCGAGGTCGATCGGTGGCGGGAACGCTGGGAAAGCGGGATCGTCAGCGCGGAATCGCTCTGTGCGTACCTCAGCCAGCTCCCCGATGTCGAGCTGCTCGTCGACGGCGCCGGGGGCGCTCACGAGGTCGTCTACCTGTCGCATCGAACGGTTCCGGCGCCGGGGGGTTCCGGCCCTGATCGCGATCCCCACCGCTCGGCCGCGCCGTTCGAGAGGTCGGAGCAGCGGCCGAACGAGGACTGGTTCGGGAGACCGGTGGCGCTCCGTCCACCGGACTGGAACCCGCAGCCGCCGCCCAATGCTGGCAACCGACCACAGCGACGAATCTGGGCTTGATCCGCGTACGCGGGCTACGTGCGGTTTTGGCAGGAGTCGTGCCAGAACACGTGCGCGGTGTCCGCGCCCTTGCCCGCGGCCATGAGCGTGACCTGGACGTCCTTCCGGGAGAACCGCCGGTCGGTGATCTCCTGGTTGATCTGAGTGACGCCGTGGTAGCCGCTCGGCCCGACGTAGGACGGGCCTTCAGCGTAGCCGTTGCCGTAGGCGCTGGTGGGGAGCAGGCCGATGCTGACCTTGCCCGGTGCGACGCCGTCCAGCCCGGTGGCGTAGAGCACCAGCCAGTACCGGCTGTAGCGGTGGGTGGTGTCGACGGGTGTGGTGCCGCCGAGCGGGCGCGCCACGTGGCTGCCGTCCGGCTACACCTGGAGCTCGTAGGCCCGGGCCGGCGCACCGTCGACGCCCGTCGGCGGCGGCCTGTTGCGCGCCGACCAGGCACAGCGCGCTGGCGGCGAGCGCGGCGGCGCCGATGCGGCGGGCGATTCGGCGCTGCCGCGGCGGACGGGCGGCGGGCGATGCGGTGCGGATGCCCGCACCTTCGTGGCGTCACCGTGCCCGGTTCGTCTGGTTTTCTCGGCGCGCCGCCGAGGAGGAGGGTCACCCCGGGCGAGGGCAGGGTGTCGCGATGAAGGTGCTGGTGACCGGCGGGACGAGCGGGCTGGGCCTCGCCATGGCCTCCGCGCTGGCCGCGGCGGGAGCGACGGTCGCGCTGACCGGCCGCTCGGCGGAGCGGGCGAAGCGCGACGGCCGCAGGGCTGCCGGGTGCGGTCGGCGTCGGGCTGGACGTGCGCGATGCGGAGTCGGTGGCGCGCGCGATCGACACGGCATGAGCGCGCCTCGGCGGGATCGGCATGCGCACGGTCAACCCGCTGTTCATGAGGCAGCCGCAGGCGTTCGGGGAGGTGCCGGTCGAGGGCTTCCGCGCCGTGGTCGAGACCAACCTGACCGGCTACTTCCTGGTCGCGCGCGAGGTCACATCGCGGATGCCCGCCTCGGGCGGCGGGCGCATCGTCAACGTCGCGGTGAGCGCGTCGACCATTCGGCGGGCCGGGTTCATCCCTTACGGGCCGTCGCGCGCGGGCAGCGAGTCGCTGTCCCGGATCATGGCCGCCGACATGCTGACACGGGCGTCACCGTCAACCTGCTGCTGCCGGGCGGCGCGACCGTGACGGGGATGCTGCCGCTCGACACGCCCTCGCAGGGCAGCGGGTTCCTCGAGCCCGCGAGATGGGCCCGCCGATCGTCTGGCTGGCCTCCGACGCCGCGACGGGCGTGCACGACGAGCGCATCGTCGCCACCGAGTTCGAGGGCTGGCTGCGGGATCGGAACGGTACGTCATGAGCCGCGACGGCAGCGCCTCCGGCGCCCGCTGCCTGCGGGCAGGGGATGTCCTGGTGCACGTGTCTGGCCCGCAGATGCACGGTCTGGCGAAGCGTCAACGGCTGGAAGTCGGCGGCCGGCTCCGGCGCCGGCGGCACGCTCGCGACGCCACCCAGCAGCACGGGGATGACCGGGATCGCCGGATCCACCCGCAGGGCGTAGGCGATCTCGCAGCGGATCCAGTCGTCCGGGCTGTGCACGGAGGGCACGAGCCAGTTCCGTCCGACCAGCGTCAGCATCACGCACATCTCGCGGAGCCCTGCCATGAGCGACGAGGGGTAGTGCTCGCCCGCGCGGATCTCGCGGCTGGCCTTCAACATGCACTCGGCGCCGAAGGTCAGGCTGAGCACGTTGTCCAGCAAGGCGGCCGCGTCACCCGCGTCGGACGACCGGTAGTTGATGAAGATCTTCCGACAAACGCGCACCCACCCTCCCACTCCGTCGCCCAGAGTAGCCGCGCGCTCGCTCGATTCCACAGTCGACCGTCGCGACCGTTTGGAGGAGGCTCCGCGGCCGGGTGCTGACCGTCGTCGCTACCGTACCGCAGCGGGACGTGCTCGTCGCGCTGCCGGTAACCGGCGGTGAGCCGCTCCTCGCAGACCGGCCTGGCGCTTCGCAGAGTCCCCGGACTCTGCGCCGTGTACGCCAGCCCTGCGAAGAGGCTCTGGGCGCGGTGTGCGTCAGGGGCGGCCCCGCCCGCGGCGAGCAGCACCGACAAGACTGCTGCTGCCGGGCGGCCCGACCGTCACCGGGATGCTGCCCCAGGACGCGGTGCCAGGAGCGGCTACCGGGGCGGGGGCAGCTCGACCCAGCCGCCGGGGCCGGGCAGGGTGGCGGCGTCGGCGGGACCCCATGTGCCCGGCGCGTAGGGCGCGGGCTGGGTCGTCGCGTCGAGGATCGGGCCGACGATCCGCCACGCCTCCTCGAGGTTGTCCATGCGCGCGAAGTGCGTCGGGTCGCCTGCCAGCGCGTCGGCGAAGATCTGTTCGTAGGCCGCGTGCATCGGCCCGAGCACCTGCCGGAAGTCGACGGAGACCGGGATCGGCACCGCGACGTCCTTGCTCCCGGGCTGCTTGACCAGCATCGTCAGGGTGATGCCCCCGTCGGGCTGCACCCGTAGCCGCACGAAGTTCGGCAGCGGGTCGTCGTCGCCCGCGAAGAGCGGATGGGGCGGTGTGCGCAGCACCGCGACGACGTCGAGCACCGTCGTCGGCAGGGCCTTGCCCGCGCGCAGGTGCACGGGCACGCCCGTCCAGCGCCAGTTGTCGACGTGCAGGGTCATCGCGACGTACGTCTCGGTCGTCGAGTCCGCCGCGACACCGGGCGTGTCGAGGTAGCCGTCGTAGCGGCCGCGCACCACCTCGGCCGGGTCCATCGCACGCATCGCGCGCAGCAGGCGGTGCTTGGCGTCGCGCTGGTCGTCGGCCGCCTCCGAGAGCGGCGGCTCCATCAGCAGGTAGGCGAGCACCTGCATCAAGTGGTTCTGGACGACGTCGCGGACCGTCCCGACCGCGTCGTAGAACGAGCCGCGGTCGGCGACGTCGAAGTTCTCGGACATCGTGATCTCGAAACGGTCGACCCACCCGCGGTTCCACAGCGGTTCGAACAACGTGTTGGCGAACCGCAGCACGAGGAGGTCCTCGACGGGCTCCTTGCCCAGGAAATGGTCGACGCGGAAGAGCCGGTCCTCGGGATAGTGGGCGTTGAGCCGGGCGTTGAGGGCGCGGGCGGAGGCGAGGTCGTGGCCGAACGGCTTCTCGACGATCAGCCGGGAGCGCGTGTGCAGGCCGACCGCGGCGATCCCGTCGGCCACGGTGCCGAAGAGCGACGGCGGCACGGCGAGATAGTGCACCGCGAAGGCCTCGGGGCCCGCCTGCTCGGTGATGGCGTCCGCGAGCCGGGTGAACACCGCCGGGTCGGCGTAGTTGCCCGCCACGAGGTACGTGTTGTCGACCATCCGCTTCAGGACGGCCTGGTCGACGTCATCGAACGCCTGCCCCACGCAGTCCGCGACGTGGCGGCGCAGCCCCTCCGTGTCGAGGTCGGTGAGCGCCACGCCGATCACCGGCACGGTCAGGTCGCCGCGCGCGACGAGCTGGTACAGCGCCGGGAGCACCAGCTTGCGGGCGAGGTCCCCGGTGATGCCGAACAGCACCAGCACGTCGGCCGCGCGCGGCCCGCTCCCCACACCGGTCACGACCGCATCCCGCCCCCTCGATCAACTACGCCCGGACGTTAGCCCGCCGGAGGTCGTCTGCGGTATCGCGAATCGGTGGACGGCGACCGCGTCCTGGCCCGCCCGGCCCCGTCCGATATATCCGCCAATGCGTTGACAACGGCCCGGGGCAGCGCTCACCCTTCCGATACGCGAATCTGAGCTTCCACAAGGCGGAAAAGTGCGGATCCTCGTCGTCAACGTCAACACCACGGCTTCCATGACCGAGGCCATCGCCGACTCGGCGCGAGCGGTCGCCGGGCCGGGCACGGAGATCGTGCCACTGACCCCGTCCTTCGGCGCCGACTCGGTCGAGGGCAACTTCGAGAGCTACCTCGCCGCGGTCGCGGTGATGGACGCCGTCACCCGCTACACCGGCCCGTACGACGCGGTGATCCAGGCGGGCTTCGGCGAGCACGGCCGCGAAGGGCTGCAGGAGCTGCTCGAGGTGCCGGTCGTGGACATCACCGAGGCCGCGGGGCACGTGGCGTGCCTGCTGGGGCACAAGTACTCGGTGGTGACCACGTTGGACCGGGCCGTCCCGCTCATCGAGGACCGCCTCAAGCTCGCGGGCCTCGACGCCCGGTGCGCGTCGGTGCGCTCCAGCGGCCTGTCCGTGCTGCAGCTCGAGGAGGACGCGGAGCTCGCCGTCGACGCGATCGTGCGCGAGTCCGAGCTCGCCGTCCTCCACGACAAGGCCGAGGTCATCTGCCTGGGCTGCGGAGGCATGGCCGGGCTCGACGACGCCGTGCGCGCCAAGACCGGCGTTCCGGTCGTCGACGGCGTGACCGCCGCCGTGAAGCTCGCGGAAAGCCTTGCGGCCCTTGGCCTTTCGACCAGCAAGGTGCGCACCTACGCGTCACCTCGCCGCAAGCGCATCGAGGGCTGGCCGCTCAGCAGGCCACCACAGATCTGACCCGGCCCGGGTCGGAGGAGAGGACGAGATGGACAACGAAGTCCGACCGGTCGTCGACCAGGCGGCGTTGGCCGCACAGGACCCCGAGGGGCGTCTGTACAACGAGGACCTGCGGCCCGCCCAGCCGGAGGAACGCCACTGGAACACCTACAGCCTGTTCTCGCTGTGGATGAACGACGCGCACAACGTCGGCAACTACACGTTCGCCGCGGGCCTGTTCCTCCTGGGGCTCAGCCCGATCGAGGTGACGCTGGGGATCCTCGGCGGCGCGCTGATCATCTTTGCGGGCTGCTGCATGTCCGGGTTCATGGGCCACGACACCGGCGCGCCCTACCCGGTCGTCAGCCGCCTCGGCTGGGGCGTGTGGGGCGCGCGGTTCACCGCGCTCGTCCGCGGCGTCGTGGCGATCGCCTGGTACGGCATCCAGACCTTCCTCGCCTCCGTCGCGCTGGTCGTGCTGTTCCTCGAGCTCTTCCCCGGCCTGCAGTCCTGGAGTGAGCACGGCTTCCTGGGCCTGTCCTGGCTCGGCTGGATCGCGTTCGTCCTGCTGTGGGCGATCCAGATGTGGATCGTCCGCAAGGGCATGGAGGCGGTGCGGCACTTCCAGGGCGCCGCGGGGCCGGTCATCTGGATCGTGATGATCATCATTGCGGTCGTGATGCTGTCCAAGACGGGTTGGCACATCTCCTGGACCGCAGGCGGCTCGGCGACGCCGCTGTCGGCTGGCGAGCAGGTGTACCAGACGTTCGCCGCCGTGGGCCTGACCGTCGGCGTGCTCGCCACGCTGATGCTGAACTTCTCCGACTTCGCGCGCTTCTCGCCCAGCCGCGAGGCGGTCGTCAAGGGCAACGCGTGGGGCCTGCCCGTCAACTGGACGGCGTTCGCGCTCACCTCGGTGATCGTCTCCGCGGCCACGGTGCAGCTGTACGGCCAGGCGGTGCTCGACCCGGCCGAGCTGCTCAAGAAGTTCGACAACCCGTTGCTCGTGATCGTCGGCTGCGTCGTCTTCGTGACGGCGACGATCGGCGTCAACATCGTCGCGAACTTCGTGTCGGCGGCCTTCGACATGTCCAACCTGTCCCCGAAGCGGATCAGCTTCCGCACCGGCGGGATCATCGCCTCCTGCCTGGCGCTGCTGTCGACGCCGTGGAACCTCTACAACTCGCCGCAGGTGATCGCGTACTTCCTGGGCGGGCTCGGCGCCCTGCTCGGCCCGTTCTTCGGGATCATGGCGGTCGACTACTTCGCGATCCGCAAGGGCCGGTTCAGCCTGCCCGACCTCTACGACCCTTCGCCGCGGTCGCTGTACTTCTACCGCAATGGCGTCAACCCGCTCGCGATCGCCGCGTTCGTGCCGTCCGCGTTCATCTCGCTGTCGCTGGCGCTGATCCCGGCGTTCAGCCTGGTGGCCCCGTTCGGCTGGTTCATCGGGGCGGCGATCTCGGCGGTGCTCTACTTCGGCATCGCGCGCGGCCGGGTGGCCGTCGTGCCCTCCGACCTCGACGGCGCGGTGCGCTCGCCGCGCGCCACCGTCTGAGGCGACAACACGCGAAAGGCCCGGCACGGCATGTCCGTGCCGGGCCTTCCGCGTGCCTAGTGCGGTGGCCACGAACGTTCACCGGGTCCTCGCGCGCCCAGACGACGATCACCCCGGCAACCTTCGTGGCCACCGCACTAGCGGTCGTGCTTCTCGACGCCGCCGGGGACGTCGTGGTCCGGCGTGACGCCGGGCGTGGGCCCCTCCGCGGCGATGGGCGCCTCGGACGGACGTCGGCTCGCCCCGTTGAACAGCAGGTTGAGCAGCACGGCGGTCAGCGCGGCCGCGCTGATCCCCGAGTCGAAGATGGTCTGGAACCACTCCGGGAACTGGCTGTAGAACGTGGGCGAGGCGATCGGGATGACCCCCATGCCGACGGCGACCGCCACGATGATGATGTTGGCCGTGCCGTCGTAGTCGACCCTGCTCAGCGCGCGGATGCCACTGGCCGCGACCGTGCCGAACAGGGCGAGCCCTGCGCCGCCGAGCACGGGCAGCGGGATCGAAGCGACGATGGCGCCCAGCTTCGGCACCAGCCCCAGCGCTACGAGGATGATCCCGCTGACCGCCACGACGAAGCGGCTCTTGATGCCGGTGATCGCAACGAGGCCCACGTTCTGGGCGAACGCGCTCACCGGGAACCCGTTGAGCAGGCCGCTGGACACCGCGGTGGCCAAGGTGTCCGCCCGCAGACCGCCGACCACCGTGCGCCCGTCGGCGGGCCGTCCGATGACCTCGCCGATCGCCAGGACGCCGTTCCGACGATCAGCGGAACGGCCACCACGCCCGCGTACATGCTCATCACGTGCTGCAGCCCGTAGACGAACATCGGTCCGGCGGGCAGGACCTCGTCGACGGGGTGGCGTTGCCCGGTGCGGGTCTCCTTGCTTCGGTCTCTCCTGGGGCGACTTACCATCGGTCGGCTGTCACCAGCCCTGGCCCGGGTCGAACGCCGCGGGGCCGGGGTTTGGCGCGTCGTCGCGGCGGACGGTGCCCTCGATGTGGCCGTAGGGCCGGTCGTCGGCGTGGAAGACCTCGTTCTTGTTCTCCAGGCCGAACGGGCTGAGGTCGATGACGAAGTGGTGCTTGTTGGGCATCGAGAAGCGCACCTCGGCGATCTCGGGCTGCGCGGCGATGACGGCCTCGCCCATCGCGTACAGCGTCTGCTGCAGCGCCAGGCTGTAGTGGCCCGCGAACGTGCTGGTCATCGCCGTCAGCACCGCGTCGTAGGACGTGTTCCAGTCGACGTCCTGGCTGGTGTGCAGCCACTGCGCGGTGACGGCGCTGGCCATGATCCGGTCGTGCGTCGGCGCCAGCGTGGTGTAGCGGTCCTCGTAGAACGTGTGGAACTCCGAGTCGGTCGTCTTGAGCACCACCAGCTCGCGGATGCCCGAGACGATCCAGGCCTGGTCCGCGCTGTAGGTGACGGTCGCGGTGCGCACGTAGGAGCCACGCCGGGCGAACGCGTGCGGGTGCGGCGACCCGTTCGCGGCGAGCCGGTCCCACGGATAGCACTCCAGTTGGATGCGCGCCCGCTCCACCTGGGGGTTGTCGTCCACGAAGTGCTTGGCGAGCGCCAGCCCGAACGTCTCCGGCTCGCGCACCGCCTCGCCCGCCTCCTTGGCGAACGCGTTCACGGTGTTCTTGGTGGCGTCGGTGGTGAGGCACTTCGTGTTGTCGCCCGAGAGGTGGACGTCGGCGAAGTCGCCGACGAGCGCCACGCTGACGTTGTAGTCGACGATCTCGTGTGGCTCCGAGTCGCGGAAGACGCGCACGACGCGGGTCTCCGCCTTCCCGTACTGGTTGTGGCCAAGGATCACGGCCATGGCTGAGCTCCCTCGATCGATAGGGAGGGCTCGTACGCCGCCTCAACGCGGCCAGGGCGCCCGTGTCTTGTTGCGGAAAAGTCATTCCGCGATGCGGCACGGTACGGTCCGGCTGGCAGACCGTCAAGGGTCGGCTCAGCCGGTGGCGCGCTCCCTGCCGAACCGGTTGGTCATCGCGGCGGCGGCGTCGCGCAGGGCGACGGCGGCTTGGCGCATGACGTCAGGGGTCATCCGCGGGGTGGGCGCGGAGATCGAGATGGCGGTGAGGGCGGGAGCGTTCGGCACGGGCACCGACACGCAGGAGACGCCGACCTCCTGCTCGCCGTCGTCGGTGAGGTAGCCGCGGACCCGGCTCGCCCGCAGGTCCTGCAGCAGCACAGCCGGGTCCGTGACGGTGTGCGGGGTGATGCTCGCCATTCCCGTGAGATCGAGGATCCGGAGGATCTCGTCGTCGGGGAGCTGGGCGAGCAAGGCCTTTCCGACGCCCGTGGCGTGCAGCGGGACCCGCCTCCCGACCTCGGTGAACATGCGCATGGAGTGGCGACCGGCGACCTGGGCGACGTAGATGGCGTTGGTGCCGTCGAGGATCGCCATGTTGGCCGACTCGCCGATGGCCTCCATCAGGTCGGTCAGCACCGGGTAGGCCCACGCCCCGTACTGCCGCGCCGCCGCTTCGCCGAGCCGGATGAGGCGGGGCGCGAGCGCGTAGCGGCGGGACGTCTCCTGTCGCAGGTAGCCGAGCGAGACGAGGGTGCGCAGGAGGCGGTGCGCCGAAGGGGCGGGCAGGCCGACCGACGCCGCGATCTCGGAGAGCGACAGCTCACCGCCCTGTGCGGCGATCACCTCGAGGATCTCGAAGGCCCGACCGACCGACTGGACGCCTCCGGCGCTTTCCACACCGGCGCTGCTCATGGAACGTTCACCATCCTCACGACCTGGGCACGCGCTGCGAACAGGACCCGCTTCCGACATGCAGAACAATACCTTCGGCCTACAGAAACCGCGCGGCGGCGGTCCCGTGGCCCGACCGGCGCGGGGCCGGGTCCATGACTCGGCCCTTCCGCCCCGCGACGCTCCCCGTCCGCGGACCGTCGGGTCAAGCCCTTGACCGCCCGTTCTTCGCAGCCTACTCTTTCCGCCGATCGGAGAGAAGATTCCGTATAGCGGATAACTCCACCACCTCTTGGGCAGGGCCGTCGACCAATGGCGCGACGCGGTCGTGTGCGCGACGACGCTTCGCGGCCCCACCCCGGGTACTGCTCGAGGAGGCACCCCCACCATGTCGCGGACCATCGAGGCACCGCCCCGCACCGCCGTCCACCCCGTGGACGAGGTCCTGCCGATCCCCAAGCTGGCGGTCTACGGGTTCCAGCACGTGCTGGCGTTCTACGCGGGCGCGGTGATCGTGCCGATCCTGCTCGCGAACTCGATCAACCTGACCACCGAGCAGCTCATCCACCTCATCAACGCCGACCTCTTCACCTGCGGCATCGCGTCGATCATCCAGTCGGTCGGCTTCTGGAAGATCGGCGTGCGGCTGCCGCTGCTGCAGGGCGTGACGTTCACGGCCGTGTCGCCGATGATCGCCATCGGCCTCGCGGCGGGCGGCGGCACCGACGGGCTGCTGGTGATCTACGGCTCGGTCATCGTCGCGGGCCTGTTCACGTTCCTCATCGCCCCGTACTTCTCGAAGCTCATCCGCTTCTTCCCGCCGGTCGTGACGGGCTCGGTGATCACGATCATCGGCATCGCGCTGCTGCCGGTCGCGGCGGCGGACGCGGCGGGCGGCGCCGGGCCGGACCTCGACCCGGCCAGCGGCCGGAACATGGCCTACGCGCTGGGCACCCTGGCCCTGATCGTGATCATCCAGCGGGTGTTCCGCGGCTTCATGGCGACGGTCGCGGTGCTCGTCGGCCTCGTCGTCGGCACGCTGGTCGCCTGGGCGATAGGCGACGCGCATTTCGACGCGGTCGGCCAGGCGGCCTGGGTCGGCGTCACCACGCCGTTCTACTTCGGCGTGCCGAAGTTCGCCGCCGCCGCGATCATCTCGATGATCGTCGTCATGCTGATCACCGCCGTCGAGACCACCGGTGACGTGTTCGCGACCGGCGAGATCGTCGAGAAGCGGATCGTGCGCGGCGACATCGCCCGCGCCCTGCGCGCCGACGGCCTCGCCACCACGATCGGCGGCATCCTCAACTCGTTCCCGTACACGTGCTTCGCGGAGAACGTCGGTCTGGTCCGGCTGACCAGGGTGAAGAGCCGGTACGTCGTTGCCGCGGCGGGCGTCATCATGATCCTCATCGGGCTGATCCCGAAGGCAGGCGCGATCGTCGCGGGCATCCCGCACCCGGTGCTCGGCGGCGCCGCCATCGCGATGTTCGCGACGGTCGCGGTCGTCGGCATCCAGACGCTGTCCCGGGTGGACTTCCACGACCACCGCAACATCGTGATCGTCTCCACCAGCGTGGGCCTGGCCATGTACGTGACCGCGGAGCCCGACGTCGCCAAGGCCGTGCCGGAGTGGGCGCAGATCATCCTCGGCAGCGGCATCACCCTGGGCAGCATCACCGCGATCGTGCTCAACATCGTGTTCCACCACATCGGCAAGGGCCGCGGCCCGGCCGTGGCGGGCAGCCCCGGCGACCACCTCGTGCGCCTCGAGCAGGTCAACGCCATGTCGCAGGAGGAGTTCGTGCGCACGTTCGCCGGGCTCTTCCAGGGCCCCGACTGGGTGGTCGAGCGCGCCTACGCGCAGCGCCCGTTCTCCGACACCCACGACCTGCGCCGCGCGTTCCAGGAGGCGTTGTTCGCCGCCACCGTCGAGGAGCAAGAGCAGCTGATCAGCTCCTACCCGACGCTCGGCGCGCACGAGGGCGAGGCTTCCCAGTCCGACCAGGCCAGCCTCGGGCTGCACCGGCTGGCCGACAAGGAGCACCAGGAGCTCGCGTCGCTGACGGAGGCCTACCGCGACCGGTTCGGCTTCCCGCTCGTCGTGGCGGTCCGCGACCAGACGAACTTCGACCAGGTGCTGCGCGGCGGCTGGGAACGGCTGAACAACTCGCCGACCCAGGAGCACGCCACCGCCTTGATCGAGATCGCCAAGATCGCGACACATCGATTCGACGAGCTGGTCGCCAACGCGAACCCGATCCACTCCGCCCGTACCCGACACTTGGAAACGTGATGACGCAAGCCCCCACCACCCCCACGGTCACCGTCAACGGCCGGGCCCTGCCGGTCGCCGTCGAACCGCACGTGACCGCGCTCGACTGGCTGCGCGACCAGGGCCTCACCGGCGCCAAGGAGGGATGCGCCGAGGGCGAGTGCGGCGCCTGCTCGGTGCTCGTCGCCCGGCCGGACGGGGCGGACCGCAGCCGGTGGACGGCGCTCAACGCGTGCCTGGTGCCGGTACTCGCGCTCGACGGCCAGGAGGTCGTCACGGCCGAAGGGCTGGGCATGCCCGGCGACCTGCACCCGGTGCAGAAGGAGATGGCCTGCCGCGGCGGCTCGCAGTGCGGCTACTGCACGCCGGGCTTCGTGTGCAGCATGGCGGCCGAGTACTACCGGCCCGACCGGGCGGCGGCTGCGCCCGGGCAGGGCGCCAACGGGCACGGGCCCAGCATCAACGGGAGCGGGGACCACGAGCACGGGCCCAACGGGTTCGACCTGCACGCGCTGTCGGGCAACCTCTGCCGCTGCACCGGCTACCGCCCGATCCGCGACGCGGCCTACGCACTCGGCGCTCCGCCCGCGGACGACCCGCTGGCCGCGCGGGCGGCCGCACCCGCGCCCCCGGTGTCGCCCACGCGCGCCGCCGCGTTCGCCCGGCCCGCCGATCTTCCGGAGGCGTTGGCGCTGCTGACCGAGCACCCGGACGCGACGGTCGTGGCGGGCTGCACGGACTGGGGCGTCGAGGTCAACATCCGCGGCGCGCGGGCCCGGTTCGTCGTCGCGGTCGACCGGCTGCCCGAGCTGCGGACGTTCGCGGTGACGCCCGAGCGCATCGAGATCGGCGCCGCGCTGACCCTCTCGGAGGCCGAGCGGCTCCTCGAAGGCCGGGTGCCGCTGCTGGACGCCGTGTGGCCGCAGTTCGCGTCCCGGCTGATCCGCAACGGCGCGACGCTGGGCGGCAACATCGGCACCGGCTCCCCGATCGGCGACGCCCCGCCCGCGCTGCTCGCCCTGCGGGCCTCGGTGGTGCTGGCCGGGCCGTCCGGGGAGCGCGAGGTGCCGCTTGACCGCTACTTCACCGGCTACCGCCGCAGCCTGAAGGGCCAGGACGAGCTCATCAAGAGCGTGCTGGTGCCGCTGCCGGTCGCCCCGCTCACCGCCTTCCACAAGATCGCCAAGCGGCGGTTCGACGACATCTCCAGCGTCGCCGTCGCGTTCGCCCTCGACGTCGGGCCGGACGGCGTCGTCCGCGACGCCGCCATCGGGCTCGGCGGCGTCGCGGCCACCCCGATCCGGGCCACCGCGACCGAGGCCGCGCTCGTCGGGAAGCCCTGGGACGCGGCGACCGCGCGGGAGGCCGCCGCCGTGCTGCGCGACGAGGGCACCCCGATCGACGACCACCGGGCCAGCGCCGCCTACCGGGTGGCGATGCTCGAACAGTCCCTGCTCAAGCTGCACGCCGAGGGGGTGCGCGCATGACCGAGCTCGCCACCCGCCCGCCGAACCCGGCGGTCGGGGTCCCGATGCAGCACGAAAGCGCCGACCTGCACGTCACCGGCGCGGCGCTGTACACCGACGACCTGGTCAACCGGCACACCGGCACCCTGCACGCCTACCCGGTGCAGGCGCCGCACACGCACGCGACCGTCACGGCGCTGCGCACCGGACCGGCGCTCGCGGTGCCCGGCGTGGTGCGCGTGCTCACCGCGGCCGACGTGCCCGGCGTCAATGACGCGGGCGTGAAGCACGACGAGCCGCTCTTCCCGTCCGAGGTCTGCTTCCGCGGGCACGCGGTGTGCTGGGTGCTGGGCGAGTCGCTGGAGGCCGCGCGGATCGGCGCGGGCCGCGTCGAGGTCGACTACGCCCCGCTGCCGTCGCTGGTGAAGGTCACCGAGGCGATCGCGGCGGAGAGCTTCCAGGGCGCGCGGCCCACCGTGCGCCGCGGCGAGCCGGAGGCGCAGTGGGACTCCTGCGCGCACGTCTTCGAGGGCGAGTTCGAGTTCGCCGGGCAGGAGCACTTCTACCTGGAGACGCACGCGGCGCTCGCGCTCGTCGACGAGAACGGGCAGATCTTCGTCCAGTCCAGCACGCAGCACCCCAGCGAGACGCAGGAGATCGTCGCGCACGTGCTCGGCCTCGCCAGCCACGAGGTGACGGTGCAGTGCCTGCGGATGGGCGGCGGGTTCGGCGGCAAGGAGATGCAGCCGCACGGCTTCGCCGCGATCGCCGCGCTCGGCGCCACGCTCACCGGCCGCCCGGTGCGGCTGCGGCTGACCCGCACCCAGGACATGACGATGTCGGGCAAGCGGCACGGGTTCCACGCGGTGTGGAAGGTCGGGTTCGACGCCGACGGCAGGCTGCGCGCGCTCACCGCCACGCTCACCGCCGACGGCGGCTGGAGCCTCGACCTGTCCGAGCCGGTGCTGGCCAGGGCGTTGTGCCACATCGACAACGCCTACTGGGTGCCGCACATCGAGGTGCACGGGCGGATCGCCAAGACGCACAAGACGTCGCAGACGGCTTTCCGGGGGTTCGGCGGCCCGCAGGGGATGCTCGTGATGGAGGACATCCTCGGCCGGTGCGCGCCCGCGCTCGGCCTCCCGGCCCGCGAGCTGCGGCGGCGCAACTTCTACTCCGCGGGCCAGAGCACGCCGTACGGCCAGCCGGTGCGCCACCCCGAGCGGATCGAACGGGTGTGGACGGGGGTGCTGGACAACGGCGACGTCCACCGGCGCCTGGTCGGCATCGAGTCGTTCAACGCGACGCACGAGCACACCAAGCGGGCGTTGGCGATCACGCCGGTGAAGTTCGGGATCTCGTTCAACCTCACCGCGTTCAACCAGGCGGGCGCGCTCGTGCACGTCTACAAGGACGGCTCGGTGCTGATCAACCACGGCGGCACCGAGATGGGCCAGGGCCTGCACACCAAGATGCTGCAGGTGGCCGCGACCGCGCTCGGTGTGCCGCTCTCGACGGTCCGCCTCGCGCCGACGCGCACCGACAAGGTGCCCAACACCTCGGCCACCGCGGCCAGCTCCGGCGCCGACCTCAACGGCGGCGCGGTGAAGAACGCGTGCGAACAGATCCGCGCGCGGCTGGCCGACGTGGCCGCCGGCGAGCTCGGGGTGCACCGGGACGACGTGCGGTTCGGTGACGGTCAGGTGACCGGCCTCGCCGAGACCGACCGCACGTTGACGTTCGCCGAGCTGGTGCACCTCGCCTACTACCGGCGGGTGCAGCTCTGGGCGGCCGGGTTCTACCGGACGGCGGGCCTGCACTGGGACGCCAAGCGGATGCGCGGCGAGCCGTTCAAGTACTTCGCGTACGGGGCGGCGGCCAGCGAGGTGGAGGTCGACGGGTTCACCGGCGCCTACCGGCTGCGGCGGGTCGACATCGTGCACGACGTCGGCGACAGCCTCTCCCCGCTGGTCGACCTCGGCCAGGTCGAGGGCGGCTTCGTCCAGGGCGCGGGCTGGCTCACGCTGGAGGACCTGCGGTGGGACACGAGCGACGGCGACGCCCGCGGGCGCCTCGCCACCCAGGCGGCCAGCACGTACAAGCTGCCGAGCTTCTCCGAGATGCCCGAGGACTTCCGGGTGACGCTGCTGGAGCGCGCCGCCGAGGACGGGGCCGTCTACGGATCCAAGGCGGTGGGCGAGCCGCCGCTGATGCTCGCGTTCAGCGTGCGGGAGGCGCTGCGGGAGGCCGTCGCGGCGTTCGGGCCGCCGGGGCACGGCGTCGAGCTGGGCTGCCCGTCCACACCGGAGCAGGTGTTCTGGGCGGTGCAGGCCGCCCGGGCCGCGGCCCGCACACCCGCGGCGGTGGGGGACTGATGGTCACGACAGGCCCCGCCCCCGCCCGCCCCGCCCGCCCCGCCCGCCATGATCGTCGGCTTGGCGCATATCCGGTCAGTTCTGGCCGCTTCGCGCACCCAGCTGGTGATCAACGGCCCGGTCGGACGGATGCGGGCGGACGGGCGGGCGTGCGCAACGGCAGGGAGGGAGCGCGATGCACTGGCTGACGGCGGTCTCCGAGCTGCGGCGCGAGCGGCAGCCCGGCGTGCTGGTCACCGTGGTCGCGGTGCGGGGGCACGCGCCGCGGGAGGCCGGGGCGAAGATGGTGGTCGGGGAGCGGCGCTGCTGGGGGACGATCGGCGGCGGCAATCTCGAGCAGTCCGCGGTCGTCCAGGCGCGCGCGATGCTCGGCTCCGGCGCGACCGAGCCGGAGACGACGGTCACCAGCCTCTCCGAGCGGGCCCCGGCCCGGCACGGCGTGCAGTGCTGCGGCGGCGAGGTCACGCTGCTGTTCGAGCCGCTGCGCCCCGTGCCCGCGATCGCGATCTTCGGCGTCGGCCATGTCGGCACCGAGTTGGCGCTGGTGCTGTGCCGCCACGACATCGAGCTGCACCTGGTCGACTCGCGCGCCCGGCACGTCGACCCCGAACGGCTGGCGCCGGTCACCGACCGCGCGGTCGCCAGGGTGCACCTGCACCACGCGCCGGTGCCCGAGCTGGTGCTCGGCGAGCTGCCCACCGGCAGCCACGTGCTGGTCATGACCCACGACCACGCCGAGGACGCCGCCCTCTGCGACGCCGCTCTGCGCTGCGGGCATCTGGGGTCGATCGGGCTGATCGGGTCGGCGGCCAAGTGGAGCCGGTTCGCGAGGAAGCTCGCCGCGGAAGGCCACGATGCGGCGGCGCTCGCGCGGATCACCACGCCCATCGGGCTGCCCGACATCGCGGGCAAGCAGCCCGCGACGATCGCGGTCAGCGTCGCGGCCGACCTGTTGCGGCGGCTGGAGCAAGCGTCCCGCGGCAGCGACGGCGGCCGCGGGATGGCGTGCGCCGACGCGCCCGGGGCGGCCCGCGAGTCGGCGTCGTGACCGTCTACCGCGGCTCCGTCTTCGACACCCCGGAGTCCCCGTTCGCGGGCGGCGGCCTGCGGGCCGAGGCCGATGCGGGGATCGTCGTAGAGCGCGGCGTCGTCGTGGATCGCGGCCCGTTCGCGCAGGTGCGGGCGGCGCGGCCGCAGGACGAGGTCGTCGACCTCACCGGCGGCGTCCTCCTGCCCGGCCTCATCGACACCCACGTGCACTTCCCACAGGTGCGGGTGATCGGCGGCCTGGGCAGGCCGCTGCTGGAGTGGCTCGACCACAGGGCGCTGCCGGAGGAGGCGCGAATGGCCGAGGTCGGCTACGCCACGGCCGTGGCGGCCGAGTTCGTCGACGGCCTCGCCCGTGCGGGCACCACCACCGCGCTCGTGTTCGGCGCCCACTTCGCGCCCGCGGTCGACGTCCTCTTCGAGCGGGCCGCCGCGGTCGGGCTGCGGGTCGCGGCGGGGCTCGTCGTGAGCGACCGCTTGCTGCGGCCCGAGCTCGCGACCACCCCGGAACGCGCGTACGCGGAGGGGCTCGCGCTCGCCGGACGCTGGCACGGCAAGGACCGGCTGCGCTACGCCGTCACCCCGCGGTTCTCGCTCTCGACCACCCCGGCGTTGCTCGAGGCGTGCGCCGCCCTGCTCGACGCCGTCGACGGCGCGGTCTTCACCTCCCACGTCAACGAGAACAAGGCCGAGATCGAGGCCGTGCGGGGGCTGTTCCCCGACTGCGACCATTACGTCGACACCTACCACCGCTATGGGCTCGTCCGGCGGCACAGCGTGCTCGCGCACGACGTGCACCCGAGCGACGCGGAGCTCGAGGTGTTCGCCGCGGCGGGCGCGAGCGTGGCGCACTGCCCGTCGAGCAACAGCGCGCTCGGCAGCGGCCTGTTCCCCCTGCGTCGCCACGTCGAGCGTGGCGTCGGGGTGGCGCTGGGCACGGACGTCGGCGCGGGCACGAGCTTCTCGCTGCTGCGGGAGGGCCTGCAGGCGTGCTTCATGCAGTCGCTGCTCGGCGCGGAGGGGCTTCCGCTGGGCCCGGCGCACATGCTCTACCTCGCCACCCGCGCAGGGGCGCTCGCGCTCGACATGGCCGACCAGGTCGGCGACCTCTCGGTCGGCAGGCAGTTCGACGCCGTCTGGGTGCGGCCTGCGCGGGACAGCACCCTCGACCGCGTGCTGGGGCACGCCGTCGACGCCGAGGACGCGCTGGCGAAGGTGTTCGCCCTCGCCGGGCCCGGCGACGTCGACAGGGTCTGGGTCGGCGGCGACCGCGTGCGCTGACGCTCGTTGACCTCCGCCGGAGGGACAGCTAGAATTCGCACAGTGAAATGAAGTTTTCGCTAGACGGAAAGGATGCTCGCGGGTGTCAGCCCCTCGGTACGCGGTCAACTGCTCGATCCTGTTCACGGAGCTGCCTTTGCTGGAGCGGCCCGCCGCCGCGCGGCAGGCGGGCTTCGACGCGGTGGAGTTCTGGTGGCCGTGGCCGGTCGCCGTGCCCACCGACGCCGAGGTCGACCGGTTCGTCACGGCCGTCCGTGACGCGGGGGTGCAGCTCATCGGCCTGAACTTCGCGGCGGGCGACATGCCAGGCGGCGACCGCGGGCTGGTCTCCTGGCCCGCGCGCAGCGGCGAGTTCCGCGACAACGTCGACGTGACGGTCGGGATCGGCGAGCGGCTGGGCTGCCGCGCGTTCAACGCGCTCTACGGCAACCGGCTCGACGACGCCGCCGCGGAGGAGCAGGACGCGCTCGCCGCCGAGAACCTGGCGATCGCCGCGCGCGCCGCGAAGCGCGTCGAGGGCACGGTGCTGGTCGAGCCGGTCAGCGGTGCGCCGCGCTACCCGCTGCGCACGGCAGCCGACGGGCTCGCCGCCGTCGAGCGGGCCAGCGCCCGCGGCTCGGTGGACAACATCCGGCTGCTGTTCGACGTCTACCATCTCGCCGTCAACGGCGACGACGTCGACGCGGCGATCGACCTCGCGGCGGGCCGGATCGGGCACGTGCAGATCGCCGACGCCCCCGGCCGTCACCAGCCGGGCACCGGCGAGCTCGACCTGGACCGCTACCTCGACCGCATCGCCGCCACCGGCTACGACGGCTGGGTGGCGCTGGAATACGTCCCGGACGGGCCGAGTGCCGCGTCCTTCAGTTGGCTGGAGGGTCGTCGATGACCACCGTTGCTTTCATCGGCCTGGGGATCATGGGCGGCCCGATGGCCGCGAACCTGGTGAAGGCCGGGTTCGAGGTGGTGGGCTACAACCGGAGCCCCGAGAAGGTGAAGGACCTCGTCGAGAAGGGCGGCCGGGGCGCCTCGGACGTCGCGGAGGCCGTGCGCGACGCCGACGTCGTGATCACGATGGTGCCCGACTCGCCCGACGTCGAGGCGGTCACCGGCGGCGACGACGGCGTGTTCGCCAACGCCCGCGAGGGCGCGCTCTACGTCGACATGAGCACGATCCGGCCCGACGTCGCCGTCGGGGTGGCGGAGGCCGGGCGGGCGGCGGGCGTACGCGTGCTGGACGCCCCGGTCAGCGGCGGCGAGGCGGGCGCGGTCGAGGCCAGCCTGTCGATCATGGTCGGCGGCGAGGCCGAGGACTTCGAGGCGGCGAGGCCGGTGCTCGACGCGCTCGGCAAGACGATCGTCCACGTCGGACCTGCGGGCTCCGGCCAGACGGTGAAGGCCGCCAACCAGCTCATCGTGGCGGGCAACATCCAGCTCGTGGCCGAGGCGATCGTGTTCCTCGAGGCGTACGGCGTGGACACCGGCTCGGCGCTGCAGGTGCTCGGCGGCGGGCTCGCGGGCAGCACCGTACTGGCCCGCAAGGGCGAGAACATGCTGGCGCGCAACTTCCAGCCGGGGTTCCGGCTCGCGTTGCACCACAAGGACATGGGCATCGTCACCTCCGCGGCGCGTGCGGCGGGCGTGACGATCCCGCTCGGCGCCGTCGTCGCGCAGCTCGTGGCCGCGATGGTCGCCAGGGGCGATGGCGGCCTGGACCACTCCGGCCTGCTGAAGCTGGCCGCCGAGCTCTCCGGCCGCGACGGCTGACCACCCGCGGGCGTGCCCCGCAGGCAGCTGCCCGATGGCGGACGGCCCGGCGACGGTACGGCCCCGCGGTAGCGGACGGCCCGGCGGCACCGGCCACCCGTTCCGGCCGCTTCGCAGACCTGGCGGCCGCGTCGCAGGCGCCCCGGCCTCTGCGAAGTGTCGGGAACGTCTGCGACGAGCGGCGGCGCCACCCTCCACAGATGCCCGAAATGAGCGGGCGACAAGACCGAAGGAAACGTGATGGCTCGAATGACTGCGGCCGACGCCGCTGTGGCGATCCTGCGCGCCGAGGGCGTGACGCACGCGTTCGGCGTGCCCGGCGCCGCGATCAACCCCTTCTACGCCGCCATGCGCCGTGCTGGCGGCATCGACCACGTGCTGGCCCGCCACGTCGAGGGCGCCTCGCACATGGCCGACGGCTACACCCGCACCCGCTCGGGCGCGATCGGCGTCTGCATCGGGACGTCGGGCCCCGCGGGCACCGACATGATCACCGGCCTGTACGCGGCGGCGGCCGACTCCGTCCCGATCCTCGCGATCACCGGCCAGGCGCCGGTCGCGCGGCTGCACAAGGAGGACTTCCAGGCCGTCGACATCGCGACCATCGCGGCGCCGGTGACCAAGATGGCCGTCACGGTGCTCGAGGCGGCCCAGGTGCCCGGGGCGTTCCAGAAGGCGTTCCACCTCATGCGTTCGGGCAGGCCAGGGCCCGTCCTCATCGACCTGCCGTTCGACGTGCAGATGACCGAGATCGAGTTCGACGTCGACACGTACGTCCCGCTGCCCCCGTACCGGCCCGCGGCCACCCGCGCGCAGGTCGAGAAGGCCCTCGACATGCTGCAGGCCTCGGCGGCGCCGCTGATCGTCGCGGGCGGCGGGATCATCAACGCGGACGCGTCCGACCTGCTCGTCGAGCTCGCCGAGATCCTCGACGTGCCGGTCGTGCCCACGCTCATGGGCTGGGGCGCGATCCCCGACGACCACCGGTTGATGGCCGGGATGGCAGGCCTGCAGACCGCGCACCTGTACGGCAACGCGACGCTGCTCGCGTCGGACTTCGTGCTCGGCGTCGGCAACCGGTGGGCCAACCGGCACACCGGCGGGCTGGAGGTCTACCGGCGCGGGCGCACGTTCGTGCACGTCGACATCGAGCCGACCCAGATCGGAAGGGTCTTCCCGCCGGACTACGGGATCGTGTCCGACGCGGGCGCCGCCCTCGGGCTCTTCGTCGAGGTGGCCCGCGAGCGGAAGGCTGCCGGGCGGCTGCGCGACTACGGCTCCTGGGTGGAGGAGTGCGCCAAGCGCAAGCACTCGATGCTGCGCCGCACGCATTTCGACCACGTGCCGGTCAAGCCGCAGCGGGTGTACGAGGAGATGAACCTCGCGTTCGGCCGCGAGACCCGCTACGTCAGCACGATCGGGCTCTCCCAGATCGCGGGCGGCCAGTTCCTGCACGTGTTCGCCCCCCGGCACTGGATCAACGCCGGGCAGGCGGGCCCGCTCGGGTGGACGCTGCCCGCGGCGCTCGGCGCGAGCGTCGCCGACCCGGACACGCCGGTCGTCGCGCTCTCCGGCGACTACGACTTCCAGTTCCTCGTCGAGGAGATGGCCGTCGGCGCGCAGTTCCACCTCCCGTACATCCACGTGGTGGTGAACAACTCCTACCTGGGCCTGATCCGGCAGTCGCAGCGCGGCTTCGCGATGGACTACTGCGTGCAGCTGGCGTTCGACAACGTCAACAGCCCCGAGCTCGGCGGGTACGGCGTCGACCACGTGAAGGTCGCCGAAGGACTGGGCTGCAAGGCGTTGCGGGTCGAGCGGCCCGAGGACCTGCCCTCCGCCTTCGACGAGGCGAAGAAGCTGATGGCCGAGTTCCGCGTGCCGGTGCTGGTCGAGGTGATCCTGGAGCGGGTCACCAACATCTCGATGGGCACCGAGCTGGACAACGTCGTCGAGTTCGAGGAGCTGGCCACGCTCGACGAGCACGCGCCGACGGCCGTCGCGCTGCTTGACTGAAGTGGACACCCAAGGCGCGATCCACTCGACGACGGAGCCAGCGGGTTGGCCGGGCGGGAGACACTGAAGTGGACACCCGAGGCGCGATCCACTCGACGACGGAGCCAGCGGGTTGGCCGGGCGGGAGACACTGAAGTGGACACCCAAGGCGCGATCCACTCGACGACGGAGCCAGCGGGTTGGCCGGGCGGGAGACACTGAAGTGGACACCCAAGGCGCGATCCACTCGACGACGGAGCCAGCGGGTTGGCCGGGCGGGAGACACTGAGCCATGCGCATCGTCGTCGCCCCGGACAAGTTCAAGGGCTCGCTCACCGCGCGGGAGGTCGCCGCGCGGGTGGCGGCGGGGATCGCCGAGGAGGCGCCCGACGCCGAGGTCGTGCAGGTGCCCGTGGCCGACGGCGGCGACGGCACCCTCGACGCCGCGCTCGCCGCGGGCTACGCGTTGGTCGAGGTCCGTGCGCAGGGGCCGACCGGGGACCGGGTGGACACCGCGTTCGCCGCGCGCGACGGCGTCGCCGTCGTCGAGATGGCCGACGTCTCCGGGCTGCGGCTGCTGCTGCCCGACCGGCTCGACGCGCTGCGCGCCAGCTCGTACGGCACGGGCGAGGTGGTCAGGGCGGCGTTGGACGACGGCTGCCGCACGGTGGTGCTCGGGATCGGCGGCAGCGCGAGCACCGACGGCGGCGCCGGGATGCTGCAGGCGTTGGGGGCTCGGCTGCTCGACGCGGCCGGGCGCCCGCTCGGGCCCGGCGGGGCGGCGCTCGCGAACCTCGCGAGCGTGGACCTCGCGGGCCTGCACCCGGCGCTCGCCGAGACCCGGGTGATCGTCGCCAGCGACGTCGACAACCCCCTCCTCGGCCCGAACGGCGCCGCCGCGGTGTACGGCCCGCAGAAGGGCGCGAGCGTGTCGGACGTCGCCGTGCTGGACGCGGCGCTGGAGCGGTGGGCCGACGTGGCGGAGCCCGCCGCGGCCGACCTCGCACACCTTCGCGCGTCTTCGCAGACGGTCGAACCTGTGCGAGGACGCCGTGAGGTGTGCGAAGTCGCCCCGGGCGGCGACCGTGCGCCCGGCGACCGCGCCGACGGCGACCGCGCGCCCGGCGACCGCGCGTGCGCGGTCGCGCCGCGGGACCGGCCGGGAGCGGGGGCGGCCGGGGGTGTCGGCTTCGCGGCGATGGCCGTGCTCGGCGCCGAGCTGCAGCCCGGCATCCGGCTCGTCCTCGACCTCGTCGGCTTCGACCGCCACCTGCCGGGCGCCACGCTCGTGGTGACCGGCGAGGGCTCGCTGGACGCCCAGACCCTGAGCGGCAAGGCCCCCGCCGGGGTCGCCGCCGCCGCCACCGCGGCCGGGATCCCGGTCGTGACCGTCTCCGGTCGGCTCGAGCTGACGGCCGACCAGCTGCGCGCGGCAGGCATCCGGCAGGCCTACGCGCTCACCGACATCGAGCCCGATCCGCGGCGCTGCCTCGCCGAGGCGGGCCCGCTTCTCCAGACCCTCTCCCGCTCGCTCGCCAAGGACTGGCTGACTTCCCCAGGAGGACCCGATGACCATCAGCGCTGATGGCTCGCTCACCGTGCCGCTGTTCGTCAACGGCGAGGGCATGCGCGGCGGAAAGGTCCACTACAGCATCGAGGGCCACCCGTTCCTCGGCGCCGCCACGACCGCGCCCAAGTACCGCTTCTTCTCCGTCCGCGACGAGTTCCCGGCCCTGTGGCCGGTGGCCGAGGGCGGGGTGGGCGTGGAAGGCGAGCTCTACGACGTGCCGCTCGACGTCATCCGCGACAGCTTCATGCCCGCCGAGCCGCCCGAGCTGGAGCTCGGCGTGCTCGAGCTGGCCGACGGCGGCAGCGCGCTGGTCGTGCTGCTGCGCGCGGAGGTGCACGCCGCGGGCGACGGCCTGAAGGACATCTCCGAACACGGCGGCTGGCGCGCGTACCGGGGAGGAACCCGATGACCGACGAGCCCGAGTTCCTCCGCCTGCCCGACCTCGCCTCCCGGCGCCTCGGCGGTGCCGTGGTCTGGGCCAACGACGAGCTGTTCGCCGAGCGCGAGAACCTCATCAAGCCCGAGGAGCCGCAGTACTCCACCTACACGTTCGGCCACAAAGGACAGGTGTACGACGGCTGGGAGACCCGCCGCCACCGCGAGCCGGGCTACGACTGGGCGCTCGTGCGGCTCGGGCTGCCGGGCATCGTGCGCGGCGCGGTCGTCGACACGGCGTTCTTCACGGGCAACTACCCGCCCGAGGTGTCCGTCGAGGGCGCGGCGATCGAAGGGCACCCCTCGCCGGACGAGCTGAACGCCGCCGAGTGGGTGCCGCTCGTGCCGCGGTCGCCCGCCGAAGGCAACCACCGCAACATCTACGCCTGCTCGGTCGAGCAGCGGTTCACCCATGTGCGGCTGTGCCAGTACCCCGACGGCGGGGTGGCCCGGCTGCGCGTCCACGGCGAGGTGGTGGCCGACCCTCGCTTCCTCGCGTCGGGGGCGGTCGACCTGGCCGCGCTGGAGAACGGCGGCGTCATCACCGACTGCAGCAACATGTTCTACTCGTCGCCCACCAACCTCATCTCGCCCGGCCAGGCCCGGGTCATGGGGGAGGGCTGGGAGACCGCGCGGCGCCGCGACGACGGCAACGACTGGGTCGAGCTCGCCCTCGCCGGTCCCGGCGTCATCCGCCTCGCGGAGCTGGACACGAGCTACTTCGTCGGCAACGCGCCGGGCTGGGCGAGCCTGCGGGGCTGGGACGCGCGCATCGGGCAGACGTCCGCCGACGCGGTGGCGATCATGCCGCGCCAACGGCTGCAGCCCGACACCCGCCACCGGTTCCTGCTCGCGTCGTCGGGCGAGGTCGACCATGTGCGGCTGGACGTGTACCCCGACGGCGGGATGGCCCGGCTGCGGCTGTGGGGCGACCTGTCGGCGAGCGGCCGCGACCAGCCCACCCTGCGCTGGTACAACACGCTGCCCGCCGAGCAGGCGCGCGCTGTGCTCACGGGATACGCGGGCCTGTCGACGTCCGACGCGGCCGCCGCCGAGAAGGTCCGCCCCGCCCTGAGCGCCGCCGACCTGCCCACCGAGCTCCGCAAGGCCCTCGACCGCTGAGCCCGCCCAGCGGTGAGTCCCGCGTTTGGGCACGGTGAGTCGCGCGTTTGGGCACGGTGAGTCCCGCGTTTGGGCGCTGCGGCCACACCCCGGCTGCGGGGTCGGCGGCCGCGGGCCAGGATGCGCGGGTGTCCCGCCTGCGTCGTGTGGTCGTGCTCCTGCTGTGCGTGCTCGTCGTCGCCGTCCTGGCGGGCGTGTCGGTGGCCGACCCGTTCCACCTCCGGCAGGCGCGGTGGTTCACGGCCGGGCTGATCACCCTTGGCTTGGTGCTGCTCACGGCGATGATCGCTGTCGCGGTGCCGCGCGGATTGCTGCGGTGGGTGACGCTCGTCGTCGGCGTGGCGGCGGTGTTCGGGTGGGCCGCGCTCGTCTTCGGCGCGAGCACCCTGGCGGCGGGCGGCAGGCAGGTCGCCGAGGCGGACGACGGCGGGCGCAGGCTCGTCACCGTCGAAGGTGACAGCGCGCCGGTGTTCGCGGTGGTGCTGCGGTCCGGCGGCGGGCCGTTCGAGCAGGAGTCGCTGGTCTACCAGGGCCTGGCCGGGGCACCGAGGCCGGACGCGCACTTCGTCGACGCGCGGACGGTCGAGGTCGCCGTCGGCACCTGCCGCTACCGGTCGGGCGTGGAGGACGTGACCCTGGCCGTCGCGCCCGTCCACCATCCGCTCGTGGCAGGCTGCTGATCCCTCCGGCCCACAACATCACCAGCTCGGCGCACAGCGCGTCCGTTTCTGACCGCCTTTGCGCCCAGATGGTGATCACCGGCGATGGGCGTGGGCGTGGGGGGTGGGCGTGGGGTTCGGCTCCGCCTCCGCGATCGCCGTCGGCGGCACGAGGCCCGCGTCGCCGGGCTGCAGTACCACCATGACGAACCGGACGGGTGCAGTCCCCAGGCACGCGTAGCGGTGCGGGGCGTGGGCCTGGAAGAGCACGGTGTCGCCGGTGTCCAGCGACTGGTCGGTCGCCCCCACCCGCAGCGCCAGCCGCCCGGTCAGCACCGAGAGCACCTCCTGGGTGCCGATCGGGTGCGCCTCGCCGTCGAAGCCGTCGCCGGGCTGGAGCGTCCAGTCCCACAGCTCGACGACGTCGGGCGGGTCCGTGCCGATCCGGAACACCGCGCTGCTCCCGGCCGCGCTCGTCCACAGCTCCGCGGCCTCGGCCCCGCGCCGCACGACGAGCCGCGGCTCGGCGTCGCCGTCCACCAGCGACGCCACCCCGACCCGCAGTGCCGCCGCCAGGCTGCAGAGGGTGCCGATGGACGGGTTGCCGCGCGCGGTCTCGATCTGGATCACGGTGCCGCGGCTGACCCCGGCGGAGGCGGCCAGCGCGTCGATCGTCATCCGTCGCTGTTGCCGCAACGCGCGGACGTTGCGCCCGACCGCGGTCGCGACGGCCTCCGGGGACTGCATGCCGTCCAGTGTGCCGTACCTCATCGACAACTCTGCTGGACTCACGTAGCGTCCACCGCGCTGTCCTGGTGAGTCTAGTTTGCTGAACGGAAGACGACGATGTCGCTGCTCTTCGCCCTGCCCGGCGCGCTCGCGTACGGCATTGCCGACTTCGCCGGGGGACTGGCGACGCGGCGGGCGCCGGTCATCCTCGTGACGGCCTTCATGCAGTTGGCGGGACTCGTGGCGCTGCTGCCGGTGGTGCCACTTGCGGGCGGGAGCCTGACGGCCGGGGCGGTCGCGTGGGGCGTGCTCGCCGCGGCGGGCGGGACGGTCGGCCTGCTGCTGTACCTGCGCGCGCTCGCGGTGGGGCCGATGGGGGTGGTGGCGCCGTTGTCGGCCGTCGTCGGCGCGGGCCTCCCGTTGCTGGTCGGGCTCGTGACGGGCGAGCGGCTCGGGCCGGTGACCCTCGTCGCGATCGGCATCGCGCTGGTGGCGATCGTGCTCGCCACCGCGGGTGGCAGCAGCGCGGGCGGCCGTACCGGTCCGCTGCTGGCGCTCGGCGCGGGGGCGGGGTTCGCGCTGTTCTTCGTCGCGCTGCACGAGAGCCCCGAGGGGTCGGGGATGTGGCCGCTGCTCATCGGGCGGATGGCGTCCGTGCCGCTGCTGTTCCTCGCGGCGATGCCGAAGTGCGGCGTCCGGCCGAGCGCGGGGTTCCCGTGGCGGTTGGCGCTGCTGTCCGGCGTCGGCGACACCGCGGCCAACGTGTTCTTCCTGCTCTCGACGCGGGCGGGCGACCTGGGCGTCAGCGCGGTGGTCGTTTCGCTGTACCCCGTGGTGGTGGCGCTGCTCGCCGGGACGCTGCTCAAGGAGCGGCTCACCCGGCTGCAGCTCGGCGGCGCGGGCCTGGCGGTGGGGGCGAGCGTGCTGCTGGCGGTCGGCGGCTGAGAGTCCGGCCCGAATTGGAGCGGTGTCACCCTGCTGCGACTGGGTGGGAGCGGTGTCACCCCGCTGCGGTCACGCGGGGCCTCACGCCCGCCAGCTCGGCAGCCAGAGCTGGGCGTCCCACATCCCCTGGGTGATCGGTGCGCCGGTGAGGATCGGCCACAGCCACACGAAGTTGGCCACGACCAACCCGACCCACAGCCCGACGACGAGCAGGCCGGTCTGTCGTCGCTCACGGGCGTTGGCCGCGCGCCCGAGCACCTCGCCCATGACGAGCACGGTCGCGAGGACGAGGAACGGCACGACGGGCGTCATGTAGAAGAAGAACATCTGCCGGTCGATGTCCATGAACCACGGCACGATCCCCGCGGCGTAGCCGACGAGCACGGCGCCGTAGCGCCAGTCGGCCCGCGTGACCAGCCGCCAGAGGGAGAAGCCGAGGACCGGGAGGGACGGCCACCACAGCGCGGGTGTGCCGATGAGCATGACGGCGCTGACGCACTGCGCGTCGCCGCAGCCGGTGACGCCGTCGCCCGCGTAGTAGTAGAGCATCGGCCGCAGCCCCATCGGCCACGACCAGGGCTTCGACTCCCAGGGGTGCGCACCCGCCGACTGCGTGGTGAGCCCCTCGTGGAACGCGAGCACCTTGCTCTCGAAGTAGAGCATGGACGACAGGGCGTTGGAGCCGACGTAGCGGTCGGTGGCGGTCTCGCTGGCGAACCAGAGCGACCAGTCCGCGAGGTAGACGGCCACGGGGACGAGCGCGAGCGCCCACACCGATGGCAGGACGTCGCGCAGGAACGTCCCCTTCCACGGCTGCGCGACACCCGCGGTGCGCCGGGACGTGAGGTCCCAGATCACCGACAGCACCGCGAACGCCATCACCCAGTAGAGCCCCGACCACTTGACGGCGCACCCGAGCCCGAGCAGCACCCCGGTGGCCAGCCGCCACCAGCGCACGCCCATCCGCGGGCCGAGGGGCGAGTCCAGCACCCGACCTTCGGCGACGACGCGGGCCATGCGGGCGCGCACGTCGTCGCGGTCGCGGACGAGCGTGGTGAAACCGGCCACGACGAACAGTGCCGAGAAGACGTCGAGCATCCCCATCCGGCCCTGGACGTGCGAGAGGCCGTCACAGATCAGGAGGACGCCCGCGATGCCGCCGAGCAGGGTCGAGCGGGTGAGCCGTCGCCCGACCCTGACGATCAGGACGACGCACAGCACGCTCGCCAGCGCCGCCGACACCCGCCAGCCGACGGCGTCGTAGCCGAACGCGGCCTCGCCGAGCGCGATGAGCTGCTTGCCGAGCGGCGGGTGCACCACCAGCTCGAAGCCGGGGTTGTCCTCGACGCCGCCGTTGCGCAGCATCTGCCAGGCCTGCGGCACATAGTGCTTCTCGTCGAAGACGGGGGTGCCGCCGTCGGTGGGACTGCCGAGGCTGGTGAACCGGACGGCCGCGGCGACCAGCCCGAGAACGGCGGTGACCACCCAGCCGCGGAGCCGGTCGGTGGGCGGCGGCGCGCCGAGCACGTCGGTCGGCGCGGGCGGGGGCGGCTCGGGCGGCTCGCCGATGGGCTCGACGCCGGTGGCCGCGTCGTCGTCGGTCGCCGGGCGGCTGGGTCGGCCGTGGCGCGCGTGCTCGACGGTCGGGGAGGCCACGACGACCGATCGTAGGCTCCTCACCGTGTCGTCTCCGTCAGCCGGTCGTCTCGTGCTCGCCGCCACGCCGTTGGGCCAGGCCGCGGACGCGTCGTCGCGGCTGGTGGAGGCGTTGGGGACGGCCGACGTCGTCGCCGCAGAGGACACCCGCCGCCTGCGCGCGCTCGCCGCGGCGCTGGGGGTGTCGGTGCGGGGCCGGGTGATCTCGCACTACGACGCGGTGGAGGTCGCCAGGCTGCCCGGGCTGCTCGACGAGGTGCGCGCGGGCCGGACCGTGCTCGTCGTGAGCGACGCGGGGATGCCCGCCGTGTCCGACCCCGGGTACCGGATCGTCGCGGCCGCCGTCGCCGAGGGGCTGCCGGTGACGTGCCTGCCGGGGCCGTCCGCGGTGACGACGGCGCTGGTGCTCTCGGGCCTGCCCGCCGAGCGGTTCTGCTTCGAGGGGTTCGCGCCGCGGCGGTCGGGGGAGCGGCGGCGGTGGCTAGCGACGTTGAAGGCCGAGCCCCGGGCCGTCGTGTTCTTCGAGTCGCCGCACCGGTTGGCCGAGACGCTGGCCGACGCGGTCGCCGTGCTGGGTGGGGAGCGGGCCGCGGCCGTGTGCCGGGAGCTGACGAAGACGTACGAGGAGGTGCGGCGGGGGTCGTTGGCCGCCTTGGCCGCGTGGGCGGCGGATGGGGTGCGGGGGGAGATCACCGTCGTGCTCGCGGGGGCCCCGCCCTCGGCGGCGCCGAGCGTCGAGTCGCTGGTCGGAGCCGTGCGCGAGCGGGTGGCGGACGGCGAGCGCCTCAAGGACGCGGTGAGCGCGGTCGCCACGGCGGCGGGGGTGCCGAAGCGGGACCTCTACGCCGCCGCGCTGACGCCCGATCCCTGACGCCCGCTGCCCGGGCTGATGCCGCGCCACGGGCCCGGGCTGCGGCGTGGGGCCGTCTCTCGCGCGGGGCCGGGTCGACTCCGTGCCGGGCCTGCTCTGCGGGGGCCTGGACCGGGCCGACTCCGCCCGGGCCGGGGCCTTGCTCCGTACGGCCCTGGGTCGGGCCAGCTCCGTGGGGGCTCCGGCCGTTCAACTCCCTGCCGGGTCCTGTTCCGACCGCGCACGCCGTGGTGGGTCTGGTGCGGTGCGAGGCGGGGGTGGCGCCGCGCGAGGTGGGTGGGGGAGTCGGGGTGCGTGAGGTGGGTGGCGTTGGCCCGCCACGTGCGGCCGGGTGTGGAGTGGGAGGCTGGGGGGCCTCAGGGGGCGGGGTCGAGCCTGGCCGCCCGCCGGACCGCCTCGGCGGCCACCCCGTGGAGGCCGCAGGGCCACCGGACCAGCGGTGTGCCCACCCCCGGCGTCGTGCATCCCCGGCACAGGCCGTGCTCGTCGGGCTGGTGTGCCTCGACGAGGCGCTGCACTACGTCCGGCATCCGCGCGAGCTCGTCGGCGGCCATGTGCCATCGAGCGTCATTGGGCCCCATGAGCCCACTGTAACCCACATTAGCGACTTTACCTGAAATGTAGCGACAAAAGCGTCTAGGGGGGCTTGATACGTCGCTCAGTAACTTAGAGTGACTAGCGTGCCGAAGCCGACCTTGGTTACCACCCCTGAAGCGGCGCGCCAGCTCGGTATCTCGGCGCGGACGTTGCAGCGCTACGTCCAAGCGGGCTACATCAAGCCTGATCTGAGGCTTCCGTCTGGTCGATACCGCTGGGACGTCGCCAACCTCCGTGAGCAGATCAACTCGTTGCCGATCGAACGCGAAGAGTAACGACGGGGCTCACGCCCGTCGCCCAAAACCTGCACGGCCATCAAGGGGGGCTTGATGGTTTGCAGGCCAGCGGGGCATGCCGGAAATCCGATTTCCGCCTGGGCCTACGCTGGTGACCATGAGTACCCGCGTGCTGACCGCCGTGGCGTGGCCCTACGCCAACGGCCCGCGGCACATCGGCCACGTCTCCGGTTTCGGTGTGCCCTCCGACGTCTTCTCCCGCTACCGGCGGATGGCGGGCGACCAGGTGCTCATGGTCAGCGGCACCGACGAGCACGGCACCCCGATCCAGGTGCAGGCGGACGCCGAGGGCCTCACCCCGCGCCTGCTCGCCGACAAGTACAACCAGGTGATCACGCGCGACCTGCAGGGTCTCGGCCTCGCCTACGACCTCTTCACCCGCACCACCACCACCAACCACTACGAGGTGGTGCAGAACCTCTTCCTCGCCCTGCACCGCAACGGCTACGTCGTCGCCAAGTCGGCGATGGGCGCGATCAGCCCGTCGACCGGACGCACGCTGCCCGACCGCTACGTCGAGGGCACCTGTCCGATCTGCGGCTACGAGGCCGCGCGTGGCGACCAGTGCGACAACTGCGGCAACCAGCTCGACCCCGCCGACCTGATCAACCCGCGGTCGCGCATCAACGGCGAGACCCCGCAGTTCGTCGAGACCGAGCACTTCTTCCTCGACCTGCCCGCGTTCGCCGAGTCGCTGGGGCACTGGCTGTCCACCCGCACCGACTGGCGGCCCAACGTGCTCAAGTTCTCCGCCAACCTCGTCGAGGACCTCAAGCCGCGCGCGATCACCCGCGACCTCGACTGGGGCGTACCGATCCCCCTCGACGGCTGGCGCGACCAGCCGATGAAGCGGCTCTACGTCTGGTTCGACGCCGTGATCGGCTACCTGTCCGCGTCCGTGGAGTGGGCGCGGCGCGGCCCCGACCCGGACGCCTGGAAGCAGTGGTGGACCGACCCCGCCGCGCAGGGCTACTACTTCATGGGCAAGGACAACATCGTCTTCCACTCGGTGATCTGGCCCGCGCTCCTGCTGGGCCAGAACGGGCAGGGCGACCACGGCGGCACCCCCGGAGTGTTCGGCACGCTCAACCTGCCCAGTGAGATCGTCTCGTCGGAGTACCTGACGATGAGCGGCTCGAAGTTCTCCACCAGCCGCGGCACGGTGATCTACGTCGGCGACTTCCTCAAGGAGTTCGGGCCCGACGCCCTGCGCTACTTCATCGCGGTCGCGGGCCCCGAGAACCAGGACACCGACTTCACCTGGGACGAGTTCGTCCGGCGCACGAACTTCGAGCTCGCCAACGAGTGGGGCAACCTCGTCAACCGGTCGATCTCCATGGCGCACCGGAACGTGGGCGCCGTCCCGAAGCCGACCGCGCCGACCGACGCCGACGCCGAGCTGCTCGCCGTCTCCCGCGCCGGGTTCGCGACGGTCGGGGGGCTGCTCGGGCGCAACCGGTTCAAGCAGGCGGTCGGCGAGGCGATGCGGGTGGTGACGGCGGCCAACCGCTACCTGTCGGACCAGGAGCCGTGGAAGCGCGGCGACGACCCCGACCGGCGCGACACCATCCTGCACACCGCGCTCCAGGTCGTGCAGGACGCGAACACGCTGCTCACGCCGTTCCTCCCGCATGCCGCGCAGCAGGTGCACGAGGCGCTCGGCGGCGACGGGACGTGGGCGGCGCAGCCGGAGCTCCGCGAGGTCGACGACCTCGGCGACGGCCCCGCGTACCCGGTCCTCACCGGTGACTACACGGTCGAGAAGGCGCGGTGGGCGTCGTCGCCGATCGAGGTCGGCCGCCCGCTCGCGAAGCCGACGCCGATCTTCACCAAGCTCGACCCGAAGCTGGGGGAGACCGGCCCGGAGTGGGCCCCGATTCAGCGCTGACGCGCCCGTGCGCGGATAACACTGTTCCCGCCAAGTTTTCCGCGCACGAGCCCGGAGGGCCATCTACCGTGAGGTCGCTGCCGCCCCCGCCGGAGCCGCTGCCGTCGTCCACAGTGGATGCCCACACGCACCTGGACGCCTGCGGGGCGACGACGCCGGAGCTGCTGGCCGCGGCGATGGACAGGGCGGCGGCGGTCGGGGTGACGCGCGCGGTCACGGTGGCCGACGACCTCGCCTCCGCGCGGTGGGTGGCGCGGGCCGCGACCTGGGACGAACGGGTCGTGGCCGCGGTCGCGCTGCACCCGACCCGCACGGCCGCCCTCACCGACGACGACCTCGCCGAGATCGAACGGCTCGCCGCCCAGCCGCGCGTCGTCGCGGTCGGGGAGACCGGCCTCGACTACTACTGGGACTACTCCCCGCCGGACGCGCAGCAGCGCGCGTTCCGCTGGCACATCGGGCTGGCCAAGCGCCTCGGCAAGCCGCTGATGATCCACGACCGCGACGCGCACGCCGACGTCCTGCGGATCCTCCGCGAGGAGGGCCCGCCCGCGACCGTCGTCTTCCACTGCTTCTCCGGCGACGCCGCGATGGCGAGGGAGTGCGTCGACGCGGGCTACGTCCTCTCGTTCGCGGGGCCGGTCACGTTCAAGAACGCCGCCGAGCTGCGCGAAGCGGCCCGGGTCGTGCCCGATGACCGGTTCCTCGTCGAGACCGACGCCCCTTTCCTGACCCCGCACCCGCACCGTGGCCGGGCCAACGAGCCGTTCTGTCTACCGTGGACAGTGCGGGCGCTCGCGGCGCTGCGCAACGTGTCCGACGAGCGGCTGGCGTCATGCGCCCGGCGTAACGCCGAGCGGGTGTTTCGGCTCGCCGAGCTGCCGTCCGTCCCGTCAGCGGATGCGTCGGGCGCAACAGGTCCACGTTCGGCGTAGCCAGCG
Source organism: uncultured Actinomycetota bacterium (assembly GCA_963750095.1). Classification (GTDB taxonomy): domain Bacteria; phylum Actinomycetota; class Actinomycetes; order Mycobacteriales; family Pseudonocardiaceae; genus Pseudonocardia. The sequence continues at coordinate 92,436 of CAVVPJ010000009.1, forward strand.
CGCCGTTCGGCGCTCGCGGTGTGTCGCAACTCGAAGGTCCTCCGCGCACCCCGTTACGGTTCCGTGATCGCTAAAGCCGGGGTGGGGAACGCTCCCCAGCACCGCGGTCACGACGGTTCCGGGGCGCTCCCCAGAACTACCGCCTCCGGGGCCGTCGTGACCGTGACTTGCTCCCCTGCCCGGTCCGACGAGGGTCAGGATTGCTGTGGTCGACGTCTCTGCGCGTGCGCGGCGCCGTGCTGCTCGAGCCCGTGTCGGTGTGATCGCGGGCACGACGCCGGAGACGGACCCGTACGCCGACTGGTACGGCGGGCAGGGCGTCGAGGATCCCGACCACTTCCCGGCTCCGTCGGCCCGCCCGGCCATGGAGACGGTGGTGTCGTTCTCGCAGGGCGTGGTCGCGTATCCCGGCCGCGGGGCGATGACCGAGGACGCCTCGGCCGATCCCACGACGGGCGAGCTGCCGGTTGTCGAGCCCGAGCACGTCACCGAGCTCACCTGCCGGATCCCGGTGATCAGCAGCGCGGACATGACCGGCCCGATCCCGCGTATCGCGGGTGAGCTGTTCACGCCCACCACGCCGGTCGGGTCACCGCACGACGAGGTGGGCGCCTGGTCGGAACCCGCCCCGCCGTCGGGGTTCTGGGCGCCGCTGGCCCAGCCGGACCAGCAGGCCCTGCCTTCCGGCGCGGCGACGCCCGCGCAGGCTCGGCCGTCGTCCGACCGCCCGGATGCCCCGGCGTCGCCGTCGAACGAGCTTGCTCCCCCGTCGGGGGAGGCTCCCGAGGCCATCGCCCCGGCCGCCCCGAAGGCACGGCCCAAGCCGTCGCCGAGGCGGCGCGCCCGGCACGCGGCGTCGGAGGACTCCGCACCACCCGCCAAGGAGTCGGTGACGGTCGCCCGCTCGGCACGGGAGACGGGGCGGGTCGCGGTCGCCGACGCCGGTCCGGTCACCGCGCCCATCGCGGTCGTTCTGCCGGACGACGTCCAGGCGACCGGGCCGATCGCCGCGGTCGACGCGGAGCACCACACGCACCCGATCGCCCTGGTCCGGGTCGCGCCTGCCCGCGCGACCCACACCTCGCGCCGTCGCACGACCACTGCCACCCCGTCCAGGGTCGGCGTCCGTGCGACCGCGCTCGCCGTGCTCATCGCCCTCACCGGCGGCGGCGCGACCGCGTTGGCCATGGACAAGACGATCACCGTGTCGGTTGACGGCCAGGACCGCGTCGTGCACACGTTCGCCCGTGACGTCGGCGCGGCGCTCGCGGCCGCGGGCATCGACCCGGCGCCGCAGGACCGCGTGGAGCCCGCGCTGCCGACGTCGGTCGACAACGGCGACCACGTCATCTTCAGCCGCGCGCGCAAGCTCGTCCTTGACGAGGGGCCGTCGCAGCGCGAGGTCTGGACCACCGCGGCCACCGTCGGCCAGGCGCTCGACGGGCTCGGGGTGCAGGCCCAGCCGATCCAGATGTCGATGGCGCCGGACAGCGCGATCCCGCTGTCCGGGCTGTCGCTGCAGCTCCGGGTGCCGCACAAGGTCACGCTGACCGACGGCACCGGCGTCAAGAAGCCGCTGACGACCACCGCGGGCACCGTCTCCGGCCTTCTCGAGGAGCACCACATCACGCTCGGCGCCGACGACGTGTCGATCCCCAGCGGTGACACGCCGCTGACCGACGGCACGGACGTGCAGGTCGTCCGCAACGGCGTCGGCGAGGTCGTCGAGACACACGCCGCGCCTCCGCCCGTCCAGAAGATCGACGATCCGTCGCTGCCGCGCGGCAAGGAGGTCGTCGTCAGCCCTGGCAAGCCCGGCGAGGCCACCGCGATCATGAAGGTCTACGTGCAGAACGGCGAGGAGGTGCGGCGCGAGCAGATCGGGGCGGGCGCGATGACCGCCGCCGTGCCGCGGGTCGTCAAGGTCGGCACGAACGACGACATCCCGTCGGTGCCCGCGGTCGACGACGGCAGCGTCTGGGACCGGATCGCGCAGTGTGAGGCGACCGGCAACTGGTCGATCAGCACCGGCAACGGCTACTACGGCGGCCTCCAGTTCGATGCGGGCACCTGGCGGTCCTACGGCGGCACGGCCTATGCGGCGCTGCCCAGCCAGGCCAGCCGCGAGGAGCAGATCGCGATCGCGGAGAAGGTGCGCGACGACCGCGGCGGCGGCTACGGGGCCTGGCCCGCCTGCTCGCGCAAGCTCGGCCTCCCCCAGTAGGCCCTTCGGCCTCCTCAAGGCGCACTTCGCACATCGCGTGGCGTCCTCGCACGGGTTCGACCTTGTGCGAGGACGCCGGAACTTGTGTGAAGTCGGCCCGGGTGACCGTCCTCGTACGCCGCCGTGCAGGCTTTGGGTGTGACGGTGGGGGAGGCGCGGCTGCTCGGCCCGGTCGAGGTGCGGGCGTTGGCCGCGGAGCTGGGCCTTCGCCCGACGAAGCGGCTGGGGCAGAACTTCGTGCACGACCCCAACACCGTGCGGCGGATCGTGCGGGCCGCCGAGCTGTCGGCCGAGGACGTCGTGGTGGAGGTCGGGCCCGGCCTCGGCTCGCTCACGCTGGCGCTGCTTCCCGAGGTGGCCGCCGTGCACGCCGTCGAGATCGACCCGGTGCTCGCCGCCCGGCTGCCCGGCACCGTCGCCGAGCGCGCTCCCGCGCTGGCCGGACGGCTGACGGTGACCGCAGCCGACGCGCTGCGCGTCCGGGGGTCGGACCTGGAGCCGCGGCCGACCGCGCTGGTCGCCAACCTGCCCTACAACGTGGGTGTGCCCGTCGTGCTGCACCTGCTGGCCGAGCTGCCCGGGATCCGCAGAGGGCTGGTGATGGTGCAGGCCGAGGTGGCCGAACGGCTCGCCGCGGCGCCGGGCAGCCGGGCGTACGGGGTGCCGAGCGCGAAGCTGGCCTGGTTCGCCGCGGCGCGGCGGGCGGGGCCGGTGCCGCGGACGGTGTTCTGGCCGGTGCCGGGCGTCGACTCCGGGCTGCTCGCCTTCGACCGCCACGAGCCGCCGCCGGGCGACCGCGCCGCGGTCTTCGCCGTGGTGGACGCCGCGTTCGCGCAGCGGCGGAAGGCGTTGCGGTCGGCGTTGGCCGGGTGGGCGGGCTCGCCGACCGCCGCGGAGGCGGCGTTGCTGGCGGCGGGCGTCGACCCGAGAGCACGCGCGGAGACCCTGGCGATCGGCGACTTCGCGCGGATAGCCGCGAACCGCTGACCCGCGCCGCGCCGCCGCGCCGCCGCGCCGGGTGCCGGGTGCCGGGTGCCGGGTGCCGGGTGCCGCCGTCCCACACCGCACCGGCGTCGTGGTGGCGACACCCCCGTCCGGACGCCGGTGCGGCCACCACGATGCCGGTGCGGTCGCCGCGGAACACGGGTGCGCCGGTTCTTGTCGGACCCCGGACGTAGCCTGAGGGCATGGTCGAAGCCCAACCCGTCCGCAGCCCATGGCCCGCGCTGTGGGCGCTGTGCGTGGGCTTCTTCATGATCTTGGTCGACACCACGATCGTGTCCGTCGCCACGCCGACGATCCTGTCGGCGCTGCATGCCGACGTCGACAGCGTCGTCTGGGTCACGAGCGCCTACCTGCTCGCCTACGCCGTGCCCCTGCTCATCACGGGGCGCCTCGGCGACCGGTTCGGGCCGCGCAGGGTCTATGTCGTCGGGCTGACGGTATTCACGCTCGCCTCGCTGTGGTGCGGCCTCACCGGCAGCATCGGCGGGCTCATCCTCGCGAGGGTCGTCCAGGGCCTCGGCGCGTCGGTGATGATGCCCCAGACCATGGCCGTGATCACCCGTACGTTCCCGGCCGAGTCGCGCGGGCGGGCGATGAGCCTGTGGGGTGCGGTGGCGGGGGTCGCGACGCTGGTCGGGCCGATTCTGGGCGGTGTGCTCGTCGACGCGCTCGGCTGGGAGTGGATCTTCTTCGTCAACGTGCCGGTCGGCGTGGTCGGCGTCGTGCTCGCGCTGCGGCTCGTCCCCGAGCTGCCCACGCACGTGCGCCGGTTCGACCTGGTCGGCGTCCTGCTCTCGGCCGTCGGCATGTTCCTGCTGGTCTTCGGCATCCAGGAGGGCCAGACCTACGACTGGGGGACGATCGCGGGGCCGATCTCGGTGTGGTCGCTGATCGGCGCGGGCGTCGTCGTGCTGGCGCTGTTCGTCGGGTGGCAGGCCCGCAACACCCGGGAGCCGCTGCTGTCGCTGCAGCTGTTCCGCGACCGCAACTTCAGCCTGGCCAGCCTCGCGATCGCGGCCGTCGGGTTCGGCGTCACGGCGATGGCGTTCCCGACGATGCTCTACGCTCAAGGCGTGCTCGGGCTCACCCCCACCCAGGCGGCGCTGCTGTTCGTCCCGATGGCGGTGATCTCCGGCGCGCTCTCGCCCTACGTCGGCAGGCTCACCGACCGCGCCCATCCACGCTGGGTCGCCGGGTTCGGCCTCGCCTGTTTCGTGGTCGGCCTGGTGTGGCTCGCGGCGGTGATGGGTCCGGCTACGCCGATCTGGGAGCTGCTGCTGCCCATTGCGCTGATCGGGGTGGCGAACGGCTACATGTGGGCGCCGATCTCCACCTCGGCCACCCGCAACCTGCCCATGGACCAGGCGGGCGCGGCGGCGGGCGTCTACAACACGACCCGCCAGATCGGCGCGGTGCTGGGCAGCGCGGGGATCGCCGTGCTCATGCAGTCGCGGCTCGCGGTCGAGCTGCCCGGCGGCGGGCGGGTCGAGTCGGTCGCTGCGGCGCTGCCCCCCGCGCTGCGGGCCGGGTTCGGCGCGGCGATGGCCCAGGCGCTGCTGCTGCCCGCGGCGGTACTCGTGTTCGGCCTGGTCGCGGCGCTGTGCTTCGCCACACCGCGGCACCTGGTGGCCCGTCGTCCGGACGCGCAGCCTGTGCGCAACTGATCGCGCCGTAGGGTTGAAGGGTGCTGTCCGCCGTCCCGCCCCCCGTCACGGTGCGGGTACCCGCGAAGATCAACTTGCACCTGGCGGTCGGCGGGCTGCGGGCCGACGGCTTCCACGACCTGGTCACGGTCTTCCACGCGGTGAGCCTCTTCGACGACGTCTCGGTCGCGGTGAGCCCCGAGCCCGCGATCGCCGTGCACGGCGAGGGCGTCACCGAGGTGCCCGCCGACGAGACCAACCTGGCCTGGCGGGCGGTCCAGCTGCTCGCCGATCGCGCCGACCGCGATCCCGACATCTCGCTCGTGCTGCGCAAGGGCATCCCGGTCGCGGGGGGCATGGCGGGCGGGAGCGCCGACGCGGCCGCCGCGCTGCTCGGGCTTTCGACCCTCTGGAAGCTCGACCTCACCCGCGACGAGCTCTCGGGCCTTGCCGCCGCGCTCGGCAGCGACGTCACGTTCGCGCTGCACGGCGGGACGGCGCTGGGTACCGGTCGCGGCGAGCAGATCGTCCCGGTACTGGCGCGGCACACCCAGCACTGGGTGATCGCCCTGCACCGGGGCGGGCTGGCGACGCCCGCCGTCTTCCGTGAGCTCGATCGCCTCCGCAACGGCACCGAGCGGGGCGCCCGGCCCGTCGAGCCGGTGTTGGAGGCCATCGCGGGCGGCGACCCGCGCCAGCTCGCGCTCTCGCTCGGCAACGACCTCCAGCCCGCCGCCATCAGCCTGGCCCCCGAGCTGCGGCGAACGCTGCGGGCGGGGGTCGACGCGGGCGCGCTCGCGGGCCTCGTCTCCGGCTCCGGACCGACGTGCGCGTTCCTGTGCGCGGGCGGAGAGGCGGCCGTCGACGTCGCGACGGAGCTGGCGGGGCTCGGGGTGTGTCGCACCGTCCGGGTGGCACACGGGCCGGTGCCCGGCGCCCGGGTCGTCGAGGCGCCGGAGCCGCCTGGCCCGTCCGTGCCGCCCCCTTGGCCGCAGGCGCGCGCCTGATGGCCAACCTCGTCAACCTGGAGACGGTCACCGCGCGCGTCCCCGGCGACGCTTCCCGGGTGCTGCTGGACGGCGTGTCGCTCGGGGTGGAGTCGGGCGACCGCATCGGCGTCGTCGGGCTCAACGGCGGCGGCAAGACCACATTGCTGGACATCCTCACCGGCGACCGGGCACCGGACGCGGGTCGCGTCAGCCGCGTCGGCGGGCTGCGGCTCACGCACCTGGCGCAGGGCGACGCGCTGCCGCAAGGTGCGCGCGTGCGCGACGTCGTGCTGAGCGGGTATGGCGCCGAGCACGAGTGGGCCGCCGACCCCAAGGCGCGCGAGGTGCTCGACGGGCTCGGCGTGCGCGAGCTGGACCGCGCGGTCGACGGGCTCTCCGGCGGCGAGAAGCGCAGGGTCGCGCTGGCGCGGGCGTTGATCGGTGATCTTGACCTGGTGGTGCTGGACGAGCCCACCAACCACCTCGACGTCGAGGGCATCGGCTGGCTCGCCGAGCACCTGGTGGCGCGGCGGTGCGCGGTCGTCGTGGTGACGCACGACCGCTGGTTCCTCGACGTCGTCTGCACCCGCACGTGGGAGGTGGCGGGCGGGCGGGTCGAGGGCTACCTCGGCGGGTACGCCGACTGGGTCTTCGCGCGGGCCGAGCGGGCACGGCAGGCCGACGCCGCCGAGGCCCGTCGGCAGAACCTCGCCCGCAAGGAGCTGGCGTGGCTGCGCCGCGGGCCGCCCGCGCGGACGTCCAAGCCGAGGTTCCGGATCGAGGCGGCCGAGGCGCTGATCGCCGACGTGCCCCCGCCGCGGGACGAGGTCGAGCTGCTCGGGTTCGCGACCAACCGCCTCGGCCGCACCGTACTGGAGCTGGAAGACGCGACGGTCAAGATCGGTGATCGCATCCTGCTGGACCGCGTCACCTGGCGGCTGGGGCCCGGCGATCGCATCGGGATCGTCGGCGTGAACGGCACCGGCAAGACGACCCTCCTGCACTCGCTGACCGGCGAGCGACCACTCGACGGTGGGCGCCTCGTGCGGGGCACGACCGTGCATCTCGCGGAGCTGTCGCAGGAGCTGGTCGACCTGCCGTGGGACATGCGCGTGCTGGAGGCCACCGAGGCGGTCGCGAAGTACGTGCGACTGGGGAAGTTGGAGCTGACGGCGTCGTCGGTGCTGGAGCGGTTGGGGTTCCCGGCTTCGCGGCAGTGGACGCCGGTCGGCCAGCTCTCGGGCGGCGAGCGGCGGCGGCTGCAGCTCACCCGCCTCCTGATGGCCGAGCCCAACGTACTGCTGCTGGACGAGCCGACGAACGACCTGGACGTCGACACGCTCGCCCGCCTGGAGGATCTGCTCGACGGTTGGCCGGGCACGCTGGTGGTCGTCAGCCACGACCGGTACCTGGTCGAGCGGGTGTGCGACACGGTCGTCGCGCTGTTCGGCGACGGGAAGATCACGCACCTGCCCGGCGGGATCGAGGAGTACCTCGCCCGCCGGGCGGCGGACGCCCACCCGGTGACGGTCGCGGCGGCGCCCGCCCGGGCGGCGCGGCCGTCGGCGAGTCCAGGGGCGGCCGCCGAGCAGCGGGCGGCCCGGAAGGAGGCCTCCCGGCTCGAGCGGCGGCTGGAGACGCTCGCGGCGCTGGAGAAGGGCCTGCACGAGCAGATGGTCGAGGCGTCCACCGACCCCGACCGACTCCTGGCGCTGGACGGCGAGCTTCGCGCCGTCGTCGCGGAGCGCGAGACCGTCGAGATGGAGTGGCTGGAGGCGGCCGAGGCCGCCGAGTAGGGCGCGCTCCCGCCGGTGCCGACGGCCCGCGGCCCGGCGTCTGCGTCCTCGCGGTGTCTGCCGCCTTTGTGCCCGTCCGCGCCGCGTCCACCGGCCAGCAGGGGCCGTCTCCGTGGCCGGTGGCCTTACGCGCCCCCGCCGCCGCGCCTGCTGCCGCCCGCCGTGATTGGCCCGGGTGATCGCAGCCTCGTTTCCTTCGCCGCATGCCCGTTCCCGGCGCCCGGCCGCATCTCCGTGCAGGCCGCGGCCGGTCCTGGTTTGAGCGGCACCCACCCCTCGCGGATCCCGCCACCAAGATCGTCGGCTCGGTGCGTGAAACGACCGGACTTGACCGGAAATGCTCCCGTCCGGTGATCACGGGCCGTGGACTGCCGGGTGATGCTGGCCGGCCAGCGCGGCGGCCAGGTCGGAGGTACGCCCGAGGAGTGCGGCCATCGCGATCGGGTCCATGTAGTCGTCGTAGCTGACGATCTCGCCGTCGCGCACCCGTATGACGCCGAGGGCGCGGAAGCGGTACGGCCCTTTGAGCACGCACGAGTGGCCGTGATGCTCGATCTCGGCGACCACTACCTCGGGATCATCGGTCTCCCGCACCACCAGGTCGACCCCGTCCATGCGGAAGAGCGCGCGCCTGCCCGCCTCCGCATGTCGCGACGCGCGGATCGCCTCACGACCACAGATCTCCCTGGTCATCCCGGGCGGGCCGAACGGAAAGCGCAGCACGCCGTCGACCGCGAAGAGGTCAGCAAACTCCACGCCCTCGCCCGCCACCATGCGACAGACCAGCTCGGCCACCTCGCGTGGGCTTCGGCTCATCAGTCCTCCTACAATCGGAACGTCTGCCCCGCTTCGACGATACGGAACGAGCGCCCCGTTTGTCTATGCCGGAACGCCCCTTGCGCGCCGACGCCCGCCGCAATCGCGAGCGGGTGCTCGTCGCGGCGCGAGCGGCCTTTGCCGAGTCCGGGTACGGCGTGCCGCTCGACGTGATCGCGGCGCGTGCTGGCGTGGGGCCGGGCACGGTGTACCGGCATTTCCCGACGAAGGAAGCCCTGTTCGAGGCGGTGACGGTCGCGCGGGTGCGGGATCTCGTCGCGCTGGCCAGGGCGGGGGCCGACGCGCCCGAACCCGGCGCGGCGCTGGATGCGTTCCTGGCTCGGCTCGCGGACGAGGCATCGGCCAAGCGTGACCTGCCCGACGCGCTCGGCGGGGCGGGGGAGGCCGCGGTCGCGATCGCCAGAACCGAGCTCCACGAGGCGCTCGACGCACTGCTCGCCCGTGCGCGGTCGGCGGGGGCCGTGCGGGCGGGGATCGGTGCGACCGAGCTGATGGCGCTGCTCAAGGGGCTCTTGCACGCGGCGCAGGAGAGTGCAGACCCGGACCTGGTCGCGCACCTGCTCGCGGTGGTGCGCGACGGCCTCCGCCCGCCGCCTGGCGCGGTTCAGGGCTGACTTCGCAGACCGTCATGTGTCCTCGCACAGGGTCGGCCTCGTGCGAGGACACACGAGGTTATGCGAAGTGGGGCCTGAGGGGCCGTCAGCGCTGGCTGCGGACGCCCAGGAGCACCTCGTCCCAGGAGGGCATGACGGGCTTGCCCTTGCGGGTGCGTTTCGGCGCGGCTTGTGGGGGTGCGGGATCGGCCTGGCGGGGCGGCGCAGGTTCGGCGTCGGCCTGTCGAGGGGCAGGCGGCGCGGCATCGGCCGCCGGGAGGGCGTCGCCATCGTTCGGCGAGGTGCCGGCGTTCGGTGACGTGCTGGCGCTCGGCGATGGGGTGCCCGACGAGGGGGTGCCCGACGAGGGGGTGCCCGACGAGGGGGTGCCCGACGAGGGGGTGCCCGACGAGGGGGCAGCGTCCACCGGGGGCGCCGCGCTCGGCGAGGTGGCGGTCGTGTGGCGGGAGGAGCGCTCGGCGCCGCCCCGCGGTGCGACCGGGTCGGTCGGGGGCGGTGTCCGCTCGGGCTGGGGCCTGGCGGTCGGGGTGTCGGGGTCGGCCCGGTGCTCCCCGCCGATGGACGGGGCGCCCGAGTCCGACGGGCCGGTCGACGGCCCGGCCGGAAGCGCGCCGTTGTCGTCCGGGGAGGCGGCGGGGGCAGCGTGACGTCCGCCATCGCCGTTGCGCGACGTGGCGGGCCCGCCCGGAATCGTGGATGGGGTCGCCGGTGCGGCCGGGCGATGGGTCGGCTCGCCCGAGCCCGCGCGGTCGGCCGTCTGCGCGTCTCCGGCGATGCCGCCGCCCCGCGGGGTGCCCTGGTCGGCCGAGCGCTCGTCGCGCGAAGGGGTGGGTGCAGCATTGGTCTGCGCTGACGCTCGCGCGACCTCCGCGGTGCCGCCCCCGCTACGCGGCACCCGAGGTGCCACATCGTCGGTCCGCGGGGCTGGCGCGCCCGCCCGCGGGGCCGGGGGGAGGGCGCCCTCGCCCACCCGGGGGGCGGGGGGTGCGGCGTCGACGGTTGCGTGCGGCGTGGATGCGGGGTCGAGCGTCGGAACCATCGGCGACCCGGCGTCCGTAGCCCCCGGCGCGTAGGCCTGCGAGGCGCTCGCCGCGCCGTCGCCGGAGTGCGCTGCGACCCGCCGCGACGGCTCGCCGCGACGCACACCACGGTCGTCGGGCTGTCGCTGCGGAGCGGGCCACTCGGTGGCGGGCTGGTCGGCCCGCCCGTGCTGCGGGTAGCCGTGAGGGTCGGGCGTCGGGCGTTGCGTCGCCTCGGCGGGCTCCGTGCGGGCTGGCGGCACCGACCGGCGGGGCGGCTCAGGCCGCCGCGGCTCGGGCGCGCCCCGCGACCAGTCCGACAGGTCCCTCCTGGCGGCCGTGTCCGACGCCGCCGCCCGCAGCTCGTGCCCCTCGACGGGAGCGGGCTCCGGCTCGTCCTGCCGTGAGATGTCGATCACCGGGCCGACGGTGCGGAGCGGCCGCGCGGGCAGCCCCTCGACCAGGTCGTGGGCGTGCTCGTCGAGCGCCGTGACCGTGCCTCCGTGCGCCCCCGGCAGGAACGCCCAGAGCGCCCGGTTGTCCGACCGGCCCGCCCGCCACGAGAGCGCGACGACCCACCGCCCGTCGTCGCCCTTCCACGAGTCCCACTCGGCGGAGTGGTACTCCTGGCCGCGGAGTCCGAAGGTGTGCGCCACGACGTCGCCCAGCATCCGGTTGTCGGGCCCGTCGGCGCGCATCGGATGGGCGCGCTGGGCGACCTCGGCCGTGCGCGAGCGCTCCAGGAGCACCGGGTACGCGAACCGCTCGATCTTCTGCGGCGGCACCCCCGCGGCGGCTGCGACCTGGTCCACGGACGCTCCGGCGCGGATGCGGGCCTGGATCTCTCGTGGGCGCAACTGGCTCTCCAACTCGATCGAGATCTGGCCGAGCCGGGTGAGGTCCCCCCGGGCGGCGGCGCGCAACTGCTCGTCGGCGGGCACCATGAACCGCTCCTGGCGCGCGGAGTCCTCGAGCACGACGGAGAGTTCTCCGCCGTCATCGGAGATCCCGACGACCCGCAGCGCCCGCATCCGCGGCCTCCCGCTCTCTTCACACTCCCCGTCAGGGTGACGGTAGATGCACAACCGCAACGTGCCGGGGAGGCGCGCCGGAGCCGAAACCGCTGGTCCGACGAGGAGAATCCCCCGCGTGCACGCAGCGTGCCAGGTTGATCGCGATTGGTAAAGTTGAGGCGGATGTTACGGATGTGACTACCGTGCGTGACGAACTCGAAAGAGTGACGCGGGCTCCGCTCAGCTGAGCCGCTCCACCACCCAGTCGATGCACGCGGTGAGCGCCTGCACGTCCTCGGGGTCGACCGCGGGGAACATGCCGACGCGGAGCTGGTTGCGCCCCAGCTTGCGGTAGGGCTCGGTGTCGACGATGCCGTTGGCGCGCAACACCTTGGCGACGGCAGCGGCGTCGACCTCGTCGACGAAGTCGATCGTGCCGACGACCTGGGACCGATGCGCGGGCTCCGCGACGAACGGCGTGGCGAACTCCGACTTCTCCGCCCACGCGTACAGCCGCCCCGACGAGTCCGCGGTGCGGGCCACGCAGGCGTTCAGGCCGCCGAGGCCGAGCATCCAGTCGATCTGCTCGGCCATGAGCACGAGGGTGGCGACGGCCGGGGTGTTGTAGGTCTGGTCCTTGAGCGAGTTGTCGACGGCGGTGGCGAGCGAGAGGAACGGCGGGATCCACCGGTCGGACGCGGCGAGCTCGGCCACCCGCTCCAGCGCGGCCGGGCTCATCAGGGCGACGTAGAGCCCGCCGTCGGAGGCGAAGCCCTTCTGCGGCGCGAAGTAGTACGCGTCGGCCTGGCGGATGTCGACGGGCAGGCCGCCCGCTCCGGACGTCGCGTCGATGACGACGAGCTGACTGCCCTTTGCGACGGCTTCGGGCCGGACGACCGGCACCGCGACACCCGTCGACGTCTCGTTGTGCGCCCAGGCGAGCACGTCGCAGGTGGGATCGGCCTGCGGCTCGGGCGCGCTGCCCGGCTCGGCGTTGATGACGACGGGGTCGGCGAGGAACGGCGCGCCGCGCGTGGAGTCGGCGAACTTGGCGGAGAACTCGCCGTAGGCCAGGTGCAGCGCGCGCTCGCGGACCAGCCCGAACGCCGCGGCGTCCCAGAAGGCGGTCGACCCGCCGTTGCCGAGGACGACCTGGTAGCCCGACGGCAGCGAGAAGAGGTCGGCCAGGCCCGCCCGGACCCGGGCGACCAGCGACTTCACCGGCTTCTGCCGATGCGAGGTGCCCATGACGGCGCCGGACGCGGCGAGCGTGGCGAGCTGCTCGGGGCGCACCTTGGAGGGTCCGCAGCCGAAGCGCCCGTCGACGGGCTTGAGGTCGGCGGGGATCGTGAGGTCGACGGTCGAGGAAGCTGTCACGCGATTCAGTCTCCCTCGTCCGGGTCGAGTCGCGGTGGGCAGGGCGACGAGTTGCCGGGAAGGCCCACAAGTGTCGGTGCGGCCTGCCAGGATGGGTGGCGACCGACCGAGATGGGGAGTGCGCGATGACGCAGACGCCGGACCGGCCCGGCGAGCAGGGCGGGCACGAGGACGAGCCGACCGTGCGCCACGGCCGCTTGCGGGGACCCACGCCGTCGGGCGCGTCCGAGGCTCCGCCCGCGGGAGAGGCTCCTTCGCCGCGGGAGTCGGCCAGCGGGCCCGCGGCGGGGGCCGACGAGCAGGCGGGCGGGGCCGAGCAGGGCATGCCCCCCGAAGGACGGCCACAGCCAGGACTCGGGGGCGACGAGCGACAGCACGGATCCGAGGACGCCGCGACGGGCGTCCACGACGTCCGGGGCGCCAGGCCGGGTGGGGACGGCCCCTCGCCGGTGCCGAACCCGGGCCGGGACGACGAGTCGACCGGCCGCTTCGACCGGACGGCCGTCGCGGGCTACGGCCGAGCAGGCGCAGCGGACGACGGCCAGCCGGGAACGACGGACCCGTTCCGGAAGCCCGGCTCCGACTCGACGGCCTCGTCGGGGCCCCCCGGGTCCCCGACCAGGTCGTTCGAGATGCCCGCGGCGGCTTCGTCGGATACGCCCAGTTCGCCGACGGGCGCGTCCGGTTCGGCCGCTGCGGGGCCGCCAGGGTCCCCGACCAGGGCGTTCGAGACGCCAGGGGGCGACGAGACACGCGTATGGGGGCCGCCCGGCACGGGGGCGACGGGTGGCTACGGGGTGCCGCCGACCGGCACGCACGGGCCGCCGGGATCCCCGGGGTACGGGCCTCCGCCCGGCTACGGCCCACCCCCCGGGTACGGCCCGGCACCGGCCTACGGCCCGCCGCCGGGGTACGGCCCGGCACCGGCCTACGGCCCGCCGCCGGGGTACGGCCCGCCCTCGGGGTACGGCCCGCCGGGGTACGGCCCGCCGCAAGGCGTGGGCCCGCAGGCATACGGGCCTGGCTACGGCCCGCCCGGTTACCACACCGCGCCCCGGCCGGGGATCATCCCGCTGCGGCCGCTGAGATTCGGCGACTTCTTCGGTGGCGCCTTCGCCTACATCCGGTCCAACCCGGCGTCGACGCTGCTGCCAGCGCTGGTCGTCGCCATCGTCACCCAGCTCGTGCAGTTCGGGGCGCAGGCGCTGCTGCAGGTCAACCGCACGCCGACCAGCCTGGAAGCCATCCCGGGGTACCTGGGCCGGTCGTTCGCCGCGACCGGCATCGTCGGGCTCGTCGGGCTGATCCTCGGCGGCGTGCTCACCGGGGTGCTGCTCACGGTGCTGCGCGGTGCGGTCATCGGCAGGCGCTTGGATCTCGGCGCGGCGTGGCAGGGCGCGCGGTCGAAGGTGGCGGGCCTCGTCGGGGTCGCGGTGCTCACCGGGCTCATCGTCATCGTGATCGCGGTCGTCGGGTTCGGGCTGGCGGGTGGCCTCGGGGTGGGGATCGGGCGGGGCGCGGGTGTGGCGGTCGGGCTGCTGCTCGGGCTGGCCACGCTCGTTCTGCTGATCTACATCTCCGTGCTGCTGTGCCTGGCCGCCCCGGCCTACGTGATGGAGGACATCGGGGTGGTCGCGGCGCTCGGCCGCTCGCGCGACCTTGTGCGGGGCGTGTGGTGGCAGATCTTCGCCGTGCTGGTGGTGGCGGCGTTGGCGTTCAGCATCATCGGCGGCGTGCTCGGCGCGATCGCGGGGGCGTTCGGGATGGCGTCGTCGGTCACCCCGGGCTCCGCCGTGCCGCCGGTGCCGGGCGTCGGGTTCACGATCGGGTTGGCCGTGGTCGTAATACTGATCACCACGTTCGCCTCGCCGTTCCTGGCGGGCCTCACCGGGCTGCTCTACGTCGACCAGCGGATCCGCCGTGAGCGCTTCGACCTGCAGCTCGCCACCTGGGCGGCCACGCCGGGCTGATCTGCGGTCGCGCCGCAGCCAGCCGCCCACCTCACGCCGGTGATCGCCACCTCGGCGCAAAGACGGCCAGAAATGGCCGCTCTACGCACCGAGCCGGTGATCACTGCATGTCCGCGGCCCACCGCACAACCCCGCGCACACCCCGCAGCGCCATGCTGACCGCGGACGTGCCACCGGCCACGGTGGGCGGCCGTGGATGGCCCGTGCCGGGTCGACCGGGCCGTCGCCTCGGCGGGAGGTGCGGCCAGCCCATCTCGGCTGGCGGTCAGCGCGCGACCGCGCCCCGGTACGTGCGCCGGTAGGTCAGCGGCGCTACGCCGATCGCGGCGTGCAGGTGCTGGCGCATCGAGGTCGGCGTGCCGAACCCCGCGCGCTCGGCCACCCGCTCCACCGGCAGCTCGGTGCTCTCGAGCAGCCGCCGGGCCAGGTCGACGCGCCGGTCGGTGAGCCAGCGCGCCGGGCTCACCCCGGTCTCGTCGCGGAACCGGCGGGTGAACGTGCGCACGCTCATCGCCGCGTACGCCGCGAGGTCGGCCAGCGTGAGCGGCTGGCCGAGCCGGTCGAGCGCCCACGCGCGGGTCGCGGCCGTCGCCGCGCCCGCGGTCTCCGGCGGCGGCTCGACGAACTGCGACTGCCCACCCTCCCGCCACGGTGCCACCACGGTGCGTCGGGCGACCCGGTTGGCGACCGCCTGCCCGTGGTCGCGGCGCACCAGGTGTAGGCACAGGTCGATGCCCGCGGCGTTGCCCGCCGAGGTCAGCACGTCGCCGTCGTCGACGTAGAGCACGTCCGGATCGAGCAGCACCCGCGGGAAGAAGCGCCGGAACGCCGCGGTGTGCATCCAGTGGGTGGTGGCCGGGCGCCCGTCCAGCCGCCCGGCCGCGGCCAGCACGAACGCGCCCGTGCAGATCGACATCAGCCGCGCGTCGAGACCGTCGAGGGCGGCGGCCAGGTCGTCCTCCAGCCCGCCGCGCTCGACCGCCGTCCCGCGCTGGATCCCGGGGATCACCACGGTGTCGGCCGTGCGCAGGATCGACGCGTCGTGCTCCGGGAGCACCGCGTAGCCCGCCGACGTGCGCACCGGCCCACCGTCGAGCGTGGCGACCCGCACGCGGTAGAGGCGCGCGCCCTCGTCGTCGACAGCGCCGCCGATGAGCTTGTGCGGCAGCCCCAGCTCGAACGCGACCACCGACGGCAGGGCGAGCACCGCGACCTCATGCATGGCCGGATTCTTTCACATATTGGCCTTCGGGCCACTGGTCGTGGCGTGATCCCGTCGGCGATGCTGCGTCTCGTGACGGAACTCAGCCTCCGCCCTCGCATCCACCCGGCCTGGTGGGTCGCCGCCGTGACGTTCCTGGCCCTCGTCGGCGCGGCGGGCTTCCGCGGCGTCCCCGGCGTGTTCATGGACCCGCTGCACGCGGAGTTCGGCTGGTCGACGTCGACGATCTCGGCCGCGGTTGCGGTCAACATGGCGCTCTACGGCCTGACCTCGCCGTTCGCCGCAGCGCTCATGGAACGGTTCGGGATCAGGGCGGTCGTGACGGCCGCGCTGCTGGTCGTCGCGGCGGGCAGCGGTCTCACCGTCTTCATGACGGCGAGCTGGCAGCTCATCCTGTGCTGGGGCGTGCTCGTCGGGCTCGGCACAGGCTCGATGGCGTTGGCGCTGGTCGCGACGGTCACCGGCCGCTGGTTCGTCGCCCGCCGCGGGCTGGTCTCCGGCGTGCTGACGGCCGGTGGCGCGGCAGGCCAGCTCGTGTTCCTGCCGGTCGTCGCGGCGGTGACGGAGTCGGCGGGCTGGCGCGTGGCTTCGCTCGGGGTCGCGGCGGCCGCGCTCGCCGTCGCGCCGCTCGTGGTGTGGCTGCTGCGCGACCGCCCGTCCGACGTCGGCGTCGCTCCCTACGGCGGGACGCCCGCCGACGAGCCGCCCCCCGTCCGCGTCGGCGCCGCCCGGATCGCCCTGCGCGCTCTGGCCGACGCCGTGCGCACCCGCCCGTTCTGGTACCTCGCGGGCGGCATGGCGATCTGCGGGGCCACCACGTTCGGCCTCATCCAGCCGCACTTCGTGCCCGCGGCGCACGACCACGGTCTGCCGACGACCGTCGCGGCGGGCCTCCTCGCCGTCGTCGGCATCTTCGACATCGCCGGGACGATCGGCTCGGGCTGGCTCACCGACCGCTACGACCCGCGCCTGTTGCTGCTGGGCTACTACGTACTGCGCGGGCTCTCCCTGATGGCGCTGCCGATGCTGCTGGCGCCGCACGTGCAGCCGTCGCTGCTGCTGTTCATCGTCTTCTACGGCCTGGACTGGGTGGCCACGATCCCGCCGACCATGGCGCTCGTCCGCGAGCACTTCGGTGCCCGCGCGCCGGTGGTGTTCGGCTGGGTCTTCGCCTCCCACCAGATCGGGGCGGCGGCAATGGCGCTGGTCGCAGGCGTCATCCGCGACCGGCTGCACACCTACGACGCGGCCTGGTACGCCGGAGGGGCGCTGTGCCTGGCCGCGGGGGTCTTGTCGCTCGCGGTCGGGAGGGCCGCCACGAGCCGCAAGGACGCGTGAGACCTTCGGGCCGCGACCACCGGCGCGGAGCACGCCCGGCAGCGCGCGGCCGCCCGGGGCCTGGCCCGACTTCGCACAGGTTCGGGTGTCCTCGCAAACGGTTGAACCTGTGCGAGGACGCCGCGAGGTGTGCGAGGTGCGCCTGCGCGCGGTCCGCCACGGCGCCTACGCTGCGGTTCCCGTGAGGCGTCCCTACGTGCTGCTGTCGGTCGCGACCTCGCTCGACGGCCACATCGACGACGCGACCCCGCAGCGGCTGGTGCTCTCCGGCGCCGAGGACCTCGACCGCGTCGACGCCGAGCGGGCCGCGGCCGACGCGATCCTCGTCGGGGCGGGCACCGTCGCGGTCGACGACCCCCGCCTGCTGGTGCGCTCCGCGGCGCGCCGGGCGGACCGGGTCGCGCGCGGCCTGCCGCCGTCACCGGTCAAGGTGGCGCTCACCCGCAGCGGCACGGGCCTCGAACGCGGCGCCCGGTTTCTCACCGCGGGCGACGGGGCCAAGCTCGTCTACGCCGCGTCGTCCGCGGTGCCCGACCTCACGGCGCGCCTCACGGACCTGGCCACCGTCGTCGACGCGGGCGACCCCCCGGACCTGCCGACGGTGCTCGCCGACCTCGCCGACCGCGGGGTCGGACGGCTCATGGTCGAGGGCGGCACGACCATGAGCACGCTGTTCCTCACGGCGGGGGTCGTGGACGAGCTGCAGGTCGTCGTCGCGCCCCTGCTCGTCGGCGACCCGGCCGCACCCCGCCTGGCGGCCGCGCCGGTCGGCCGGATGGCGCTGACCGAGGTGCGCCGGGTGGGCGACTGCGCGTTGCTGGTCTACCGACCTAGTCGTGCTTGATCTCGTCCCAGCCCTCGACGTCCTCCGGCTGGCGCGGCGCCGGGCCGACGTACTGCGCCGACGGCCGGACGAGCTTGGCCTCGCGCTTCTGCTCCATGATGTGCGCGCTCCACCCGGCCGTGCGGGCCGACGTGAACATCGCGGGCATCATGTGCGGCGGCACCTCGGCGAAGTCGAGGATCACCGCGGCCCAGAACTCGACGTTCGTCTCGATCGGGTGGTCGGGCCGCCGCTCGCGCAGCTCCTTGAGCGCCGCCTGCTCCAGCGCGACCGCCACCTCGTACCGCGGCGCCTTCAGCTCCCGGCACGCACGGCGCAGCACCCGGGCGCGCGGGTCCTCGGCCCGGTAGACCCGGTGGCCGAAGCCCATCAGCTTCTCCCGGCGGTCGAGGATGCCCTTGACCAGCTCCTGCGGGTCCTCGGTCCGCTCCACCTCCTCCAGCATCGGCAGCACCCGCGCGGGCGCGCCGCCGTGCAGCGGCCCGGACATGGCCCCGATCGCGCCGGAGAGCGCCGCCGCCACGTCGGCGCCGGTGGAGGCGATCACGCGCGCGGTGAACGTCGAGGCGTTCATCCCGTGCTCAGCCGCGGAAACCCAGTAGGCGTCCACCGCCTTGACGTGCGCGGGGTCGGGCTCGCCGCGCCAGCGTGTCATGAACCGCTCGGTGATCGTCGCGCACTGGTCGATGCGCGCCTGGGGCACCGCGGGGATGCCGATGCCGCGCGCCGACTGCGCCACATAGGACAGCGCCATCACCGACGCGCGCGCGAGCTGCTCGCGGGCCTCGTCGTCGGTGATGTCCAACAGCGGCCGATAGCCCCAGTACGGGGCGAGCATGGCCAGCGCGGCCTGGACGTCGACCCGCACGTCGCCGGTGTGCACCGGGATCGGGAACGACTCGGCGGGCGGCAGGCCAGGGCCGAACCGCCCGTCGACGAGCAGCGCCCAGACGTTGCCGAAGGTCACCCTCCCGACGAGGTCCTGGATGTCGACGCCGCGGTAGCGCAGCGCCCCGCCGTCCTTGTCGGGCTCGGCGATCTGGGTGCGGAACGCCACGTGGCCCTCGAGCCCTGACTTGAAACCGGGCGGGGGCGGGGGTACGTCCGCCTCGGCCGCGGCCGCCTGCGCAGTGGTCACTGCGGTCTCCTCACCGGGCTGCGCCGCCCGTCGGGTGCTGCCCACGGCGGGGTGTGACGGCTACCGTGGTTGGCGTCACCCTGCCTCCGCCGCAGGCGGTAAGCAACGGCGGGGGTGGGTGGTCTCGGTCACCGGACGGGTGCTAGCCAACGTCGGCGAGGAGAAGGGGCGGCGATGTCGCAGGAGCTGGCCGGGATGCGGGTGGACTACGCGGGTGAAGGGCTCGACGTCGACGGCCTCGCGGGCACCTGGCACGAGCAGCTCGCCAAGTGGCTGGCCGAGGCGGCGGAGGCGGCGGAGGCCGGGTTCCCCGAGGTCAACGCGATGGTGTTGGCCACGGCGGGCGAGGACGGGCGGCCGTCGTCGCGCACCGTGCTCTGCAAGGGGCTCGATGAGCGCGGCGTGGTCTTCTACACCAACTACACCTCGACCAAGAGTCACGACCTGCGCGCCACCCGTTACGCGTCGGCCACCTTCCCGTGGTACCCGCAGCACCGGCAGGTGCACGTGCGGGGGACCGTCGAGGAGGTGTCGGCCGAGGAGACGCAGGCGTACTGGGCCCAGCGGCCGCGTGGCGCGCAGCTGGGGGCGTGGGCGTCGGCGCAGTCGGCGGTCGTGCGCAACCGCCGCGTGCTCGACGACGCGCTGGCCGCCGTCACCCAGCGGTTCGCCGACGACGAGCACGTGCCGGTGCCGGGGCACTGGGGCGGCTGGCGGATCCGGCCCGAGCAGGTGGAGTTCTGGCAGGGCCGCGGCGACCGGATGCACGACCGGCTGCGCTTCGAGGTCGACCCGCACGACCGCAGCTGGTCGGTGCGCCGCCTGGCGCCCTGATCCCGGCAAGCACGCAGTGATCGTCGGCTCGGCGCACAACGCGGCCAGTTCCGGCCGGAAACGCGCCGAGCGCGCGATCATGGCTGCCGGAGCGCCCTCACCGCGGCTGCGCGCGTCACACCGGCGCGCGTCCCGTGGGGCGGGATGGTAAGCGTTGACAACGTGACCGCTTCCGGACCGGAACCGCCCACTCGGCCGATCGGCTCCGGTCCGAACGAAAGCACCACCCGCCTGCGCAGGTTCACCAGCGCGGCCCGGGGGACGCTCGCCGACACCCGCCCGCTGCGCACGCCCGCCTACCGACGGCTGTGGAGCGCCGGGATCGTCACGGTGATCGGGGCGCAGCTGACGGTCGTCGCCGTCCCCACGCAGATCTTCGCCCTCACCGGGTCGTCCGCCTACGTGGGCCTGACCGGCCTGTTCGGACTCGTGCCGCTGGTCGTCTTCGGGCTGTGGGGCGGCGCGATCGCCGACGCGGTCGACCGGCGGATGCTGCTCCTGGTCACCGGGGCGGGCATCGCGGCGATGTCGCTCGCGCTGTGGGTGATGGCGGCGAGCGGCTCAGGCGACGTCTGGCTGGTGCTCGTGCTGTTCGCGGTGCAGTCGGCGCTGCTCGCGATCAACCAGCCCGCCCGCAGCGCGGTGATCCCGCGGCTGGTGACGCCCGCGCTGCTGCCTGCCGCCAACACGCTCAACTTCACGGTGTTCACCTTCGGCGCGGTGGTGGGGCCGCTGCTGGCGGGCGTGCTGATCCCGATCGTCGGGCTGCCCGTCCTGTACCTGGTCGACGCGCTGGCGCTCCTGGCCACGCTCTGGGCGACCTGGCGGCTGCCGCCGATGCCGCCGCCCACCGCGGACGGGGCCAGGGCCAGGGCGGGCCTGCCCGAGGTGGTCGCCGGGTTCCGCTACGCCGCGATGCACAAGGTGCTGCTCGTGTCGTTCCTGGCCGACGTCATCGCGATGGCGCTCGGCATGCCGCGGATCCTGTTCCCGGAGATGGCCGAGCGGACGTTCGGCGACCCGCCCGGCGGCGGCGTGGCGCTCGGCCTCCTGTTCGCCGCGATCCCCGCAGGCACGGTCGTCGGCGGCCTCTTCTCCGGCTGGCTGTCACGGGTGCGCCGCCAGGGCGTCGCGGTCACGGTGGCGATCTGCGTCTGGGGCCTGGGCGTCGCGCTGTTCGGGCTCACCCACACGCTGTGGCTCGCCGTGCTCCTGCTCGCGGTCGCGGGCGCGGGGGACCTGGTCAGCGCGGTGTTCCGGCAGTCGATGCTGCAGACCGTCGCGACCGACGAGATGCGCGGCCGGATGCAGGGCGTGTTCACCGTCGTCGTCGCGGGCGGGCCGCGGGTGGCCGACGTCTGGCACGGCTCGCTCGGCGCCCTCGTCGGTCCCGGGCTCGTGACCACTGTGGGCGGCGTCGCGGTGATCGTCGCGCTGCTGGTCGCGGTGGCCTGGTTCAGGGAGTTCTGGCGCTATGTGGGCCCGATACCTGAACGTCACAGGTCCTGATCGGGCGGACCGCCCACCCGGCGCACTAGCGTGAGGACTGAACCCGGACTACCCGAGTGTGAGGGACCCTCCACGATGACTGCAGACGACACCGCCGTACTCCACCTGCCCAACGGCGACCAGGAGATGCCGATCAAGGCCGCCACGGAGGGCGCGTCCGCGTTCGACATCGGAAAGCTGCTGTCGGGCACCGGCCTGGTGACCCTGGACTCCGGCTTCGGCAACACCGCCGCGTGCAGCTCCGCGATCACCTACATCGACGGCGACGTGGGCATCCTGCGCTACCGCGGCTACCCCATCGACCAGCTGGCGGAGAGCTCGACGTTCCTCGAGGTCAGCTACCTCCTGATCTACGGCGAGCTGCCCACGCAGAGCCAGCTCGACGACTTCACCACCAAGATCAGCCGCCACACGCTGCTGCACGAGGACCTCAAGGCCTTCTTCAACGGCTTCCCCCGCGACGCGCACCCGATGCCGGTGCTGTCCTCGGCCGTCTCGGCGCTGTCGACCTTCTACCAGGACAGCCTCGACCCGTTCAACGCCGACGACGTGGAGCTGTCCACCGTCCGGCTGCTGGCGAAGCTGCCGACGATCGCGGCGTACGCGTACAAGAAGTCGATGGGCCAGCCGTTCCTCTACCCCGACAACTCGCTGGGCCTCGTCGAGAACTTCCTGCGGATGACGTTCGGGTTCCCGGCGGAGCCCTACGCGGTGGATCCCGAGGTCGCCCGTGCGCTCGACATCCTGCTGATCCTGCACGCCGACCACGAGCAGAACTGCTCGACCTCGACCGTCCGCCTGGTCGGCTCGTCCCACGCGAACCTCTTCGCGTCGATCTCCGCGGGCATCAACGCGTTGTTCGGGCCGCTGCACGGCGGGGCGAACCAGGCCGTGCTGGAGATGCTGCAGAAGATCCAGCGCGAGGAGAAGGGCGACGTCGAGGCGTTCGTCGGTCGGGTGAAGAACAAGGAGGACAAGGGCGCCCGTCTGATGGGCTTCGGCCACCGCGTCTACAAGAACTACGACCCGCGCGCCAAGATCGTGAAGCAGCGCGCCGACGAGATCCTCAAGAAGCTCGGGGTCAACGACCCGCTGCTGGACATCGCCAAGGCGCTGGAGGAGAAGGCGCTGGCCGACGACTACTTCATCGAGCGCAGGCTCTACCCGAACGTCGACTTCTACACCGGCGTGATCTACCGGGCCATGGGCTTCCCGACGAAGATGTTCACGGTGCTGTTCACGCTCGGCCGCCTGCCCGGGTGGATCGCGCACTGGCGTGAGATGATCAACGACCCGAACACCAAGATCGGCCGCCCGCGGCAGCTCTACGTCGGTCAGACCGAGCGGTCCTACCAACCGATGTCCGTGCGCGGATAACACTGTTCCGGCACGCTTTTCCGCGCACGAGCGCGTCAGGGCCTGTGGACCGGGCCGTGGGCCTGCTCGCAGTGCGCGACGTTGACTCCTGCGCCGACCTCCTGGTGGTCGACCTGCAGCGTCGTGTGCGTGATGTGGTCGGCGTGGAGCACGTCCTCGATGGCGACACGGGCGTTGTGGCAGTCGACGTCGGGGAGCACGAGCACATGCGCCGACAGTGCGGGCTCGCCCGAGGTGATCTCCCAGATGTGCAGGTCGTGCACCTCGGCGACGCCGTCGACCGCCGCGAGCTCCGCCCCGATCCGGTCCGGGTCGACGTCGCGCGGCGCGGCCTCCAGGAAGATCCGGCCGGACTCGCGGATCAGCCCCCAGCCCGCCTTGATCATCAAGGCGGCGACGACGAGCGCGGCGATGGCGTCCGCCCGCGCGAAGCCGGTGGTCAGCACGACCAGCCCGGCGATCGCCGTCGCGATGAAGGCGAAGAGGTCGTTGAGGATGTGCTGGAACGCCCCCTCGACGTTCAGGCTCGTGCGGTTGGCCTTGCTCACGCACCAGGCGGCGGCGATGTTGACCACGATGCCGACGAGCGCGGTGACGAGCACCAGGCCGCCCTCGACCGGGGGCGGCTCGATCAGCCGACGGACGCCCTCGTAGCAGAACCACGCGGCCAGTAGCAGCAAGGTGATGCCGTTGGCCTGCGCGGAGAGGATCTCGGCCCGCTTGAGGCCGTATGTATACCCGCCGCTCACCGGGCGGGCGGCGAGTTGGATGGCGACGAGGGCCAGCGCGATCGCGGCGGCGTCGGTGAGCATGTGCGCCGAGTCGGAGATCAGCGCCAGCGAACCCGCGATCAGGCCGACGACGAGCTCGACGACCATGAACGCGGCGATGAGCGCGAGGGCCGTCGCGAGCCACCGCCGGTCAGCGGACGGGGTGACGCCGTGTCCGTGGCCGTGTCCCATGGCTTCGAAAGTATGCGAACATGCGCATCAATGCAAGTCAGGTGTGAAGCGCATCTGTGTGGCCAGCGCTCGGGTGGCCAGCCTGCTCGGAACGAGTCGCATCGCGGTGTCGCGCAGCAGGCCCGGCAGGCCGTGCAGGGTCAGCATCCGGTGGGTCTGCCTGCACCGGCGTTGGAGCGCGCTCGTGCGGGGACGGCGGACCGCGTCGTAGCGCGCGAGCGAGCCAGGCACGTCGTCGTCGAGGAGGGACGCCAGCGCGGCCGCGTCCTCGAACGCCTGGCAGGCGCCCTGGCCGAGGTCCGGGGTCATCGCGTGGGCGGCGTCGCCGAGCAGGGCGATCCGGCCGACCGCGAACGTCGGGAGGGGACGGGCCAGCTGCGCGGTCTCGACGACGTGGATCTCGTCGGTCGTCGCCTCGATCAGGGCGCGCACGCTCGGGTGCCAGTCCGCGCGGCGGTCGCGCATCCAGCGCTGTCGGGCTGCCGGGTCGGTCGGGGCGGGCCCTCGCCAGGTGGCGTACCAGTAGACGCTGTCGTCGGACAGTGGCATGCAGCCGAACCGCTCGCCGGTGCGACGGTCGAGGAGCTCGCCGCGGACGAGGGGAAGGTCGGGGCGGGGCGCGATCGCCCGCGCGGCGTGCTCACCCGAGGGCTGCAGGCCGGGGTGCTCGGGGAAGAGGGCGGCGCGCAGCCTGCTGTGGGCGCCGTCGGCGACGACGACCGCGTCGACCCGCCGTCCGTCCACCTCCACCCCTTCCGGTGTCTGTCGTAGCGCGGTGACCGGGCGGTTCCACTGGATCGTGTCCGCGGGCAGCGCCTCGTTGAGCAGTCCGCTGAGCCACCGGCGCGGGACGACGACCAGCGGCGCCCCGACCGCCTGCGCGAGCCGGGCCTGGTCTGTGACCAGCAGCGGCCGCCCGTGGCGGTCGCGGAAGCCGCCCGATGCGGGCACGGGCTCGCCCCGCAGGCGGATCTCGTCGCCGAGGCCCAGCGCGTCCAGGGCCAGCACGCCGTTGGGCATGATCCCGATGCCCGCGCCCGTCTCGCGCGAGGCGGGGGCCCGCTCGAGCACGGTGACGGTGTGCCCGGCCTTCTGCAGCCCGAGCGCGGCGGCCAGGCCGCCGAGCCCGGCACCCACCACGGTCACGTCCATCGTCCACCTCCTCTACAGTTGTAGAGACTGTAGCTCAACCGGCTCTACAGGAGTAGAGGAATTGACCGACCGGCGCACCGCGATCCTCGACGCCGCGCTGCACGTGCTCGCCGAGCACGGCATGCGCGGCCTCACCCACCGTGCGGTGGACGCCGCCGCGGGGCTCGCCCCCGGCAGCACGTCGTACTACTTCCGCAGCCGGTCGGCGCTCGTCGAAGGCTGTGTCGCGCGGCTGGTGGAGATCGACCTGACGGTCGAGGTGGCCGAGGTGGCGGCGGCCCCTGCCGGGTCCCTGGCCGACGTGATCGTGGGGGTGGCGGTCGCGATGGCGACCTCACAGCGCCACCGCACCCTCGCCCGCTACGAGCTGAGCATCGCGGCCGTGCGCGAGCCGCGCCTCCGCTCGGCCCTGGTGGTGGGGGGTGACCGGGTCCGCCAGCTCGCGGCCCGCACGCTCGCCGCGGTGGGCGCCGCCGACCCGGGCGCGGCGGCCGCCGAGCTCGCCGCCCTGCTCGACGGCCTGGTGTTCACCGCGCTGGTCCGCGGCCCCCACGAGCCCGCCGCCCTCGCCGCCTGGGTGCGGCCGCCGATCGAGCACGCCCTGCGGGCGTGGGCGGCCCAGAAGGCGCGGTGAGCCGCTGGGCTCGCCCGACTTCGCAGGGCAAGCCCTCACTTCGCAGGGCGCCGGGACCCTGCGAGGAGAACGTCCGGCCTGCGAAGACCCGTGTAGCCCGCCTGCCACGCACCTGGTGCGCACGGCCACGAAGACGTTGTGCGAACGGTCGGTCACCCAGGGTCGCCTTCGTCGGTGGCGGCGAGATCCACCCGGCCGCGCGGCGTGACGACATGCCGCGCCCACGCCGCCCGGCTAGTGCGGTGGCCGCGAACGTTGCCGGGGTGATCGCGTGATCCAGGCGGCGACGCGCAAGGCGCCGCCCGAAGCTCATACCGGGCGTCTTCGCGAGGGCGGCGCCGCCGCGAGTCGTCGTCTGGGCGCGCGAGGCCCCGGTGAACGTTCGCGGCCACCGCACTAGCGTCGCGACCCATGAGCGACACGGCCCTCGTCTGGTTCCGCCGCGACCTCCGCGTGCGTGACCAGCCGACGTTCCTCGCCGCCCGCGACTCCGCGTCGAGTGCGCTCGCGCTGTTCGTGCTGGACCCCGCCCTGCTCGACCCGTCGGGCGCGGCCCGGCGCACCTATCTCTACCGGTCCCTGCGGGCGCTCGACGAGAGCCTGGGCGGGCGCCTGCTCGTCGTGCGCGGCGACCCGGCCGAGGAGGTGCCCCGGGTGGCGGCCGCGGTCGGTGCGGGAACCGTGCACGTCGCCGCCGACTTCGGCCCGTACGGCACGGCGCGGGACGAGAAGGTCGCGACAACATTGGCCGACGACGGGCGCGAGCTCGTCCGCACGGGCTCGCCGTACGCCGTCGCGCCCGGCCGGGTGCGCAAGGAGGACGGCGATCCGTTCAAGGTGTTCACGCCGTTCCGGAGGGCATGGGCGCAGCACGGATGGCGGAGGCCCGCAGAGACCGACGAGCACACCCTCGACTGGCAGAAGCCCTCCGTGAAAGGCGCGGTGCGCATTCCCGACGACGAGATCGTCGACGCCGACCTCCCCGCCGCCGGTGAGGCCGCCGCGCAGGAGCGCTGGCAGGAGTTCCTTTCGGAGGCGGTCGCGCACTACGACCCCGACCGGGACCGGCCCGACAAGCCGGGAACCTCACGGATGTCGGTGCACCTCAAGTACGGGGAGATCCATCCGCGGACGATGCTCGCCGACCTCGCGGGTCGCCGTTCGGAGTCGGCAGACACCTACCGCACGGAGATCGCGTGGCGGGAGTTCTACGCCGACATCCTCCACCAGCGTCCCGACTCCGCCCGCCACAACTACGACCGCGCCTTCGACGCCCTTCCGACCGCATCCGGAAATGCGGCACAGTCGGCGTTCGACGCGTGGCGGGAGGGCCGGACCGGCTTCCCCATCGTCGACGCGGGCATGCGACAGCTGCGTGCCGAGGCGTGGATGCACAACCGGCTGCGCATGATCGTGGCGAGCTTCCTCGTCAAGGACCTGCACCTGCCGTGGTGGTGGGGCGCCCGGCACTTCATGCGGCTGCTCGTGGACGGCGACCTGGCCTCCAACCAGCACGGATGGCAATGGACGGCGGGCAGCGGCACGGACGCGGCGCCCTACTTCCGCGTGTTCAACCCGATCACACAGGGCGAGCGGTTCGACCCGGAAGGCGACTACGTGCGCCGCTACGTCCCCGAGCTGCGGGGCATCCGTGGCAAGGCCGTGCATCAGCCGTGGAAGCTGCCCGTCGGCGTGCCTGAGGGCTACCCGGAGCCGATCGTGGACCACAAGGCCGAGCGCGTCGAAGCGCTCGCACGCTACGAGCAGGTCAAGGCCGCGCGTCGACCCTGATTCGATCTTGTAACGGGGGGCGCCTACCCTCGCTGCATGGCGAAGGAGAGGCCGCCGCGACGTCGGCGTCGTTGGTTCCTGCTCGCGCTGCTGGTGGGCGCGGTGACGTGGTACGTCCGTTCGCGTTCGGCGGGTCGGGCGGGCGCGCCACAGCTCGTGTCGGCGCCAATGCCCGCCCCGACCAGGGCTCCGGCGAACGTGCGGACCCCCGGCGCGCGGCCCGCCGAAACGGCGCCCTCGCCGATGGCGGCCGCCGCGCCTTCGCCGACGCCGACTTCGGCCGCCGCTCCGCCCGAGCCCGCGGCGTGGCCCTCACCGCCGCGGCGGCCTGCGGGACTGCCCGATGCGGTGGGGTCGCCCGCGCCACGCGATGCCCATCCAGCGGGGGTTGAGCCTGCGGCGCCGCACGCGTCGGTGGGACAGGTGGCTCAGCCCGCCGAGGACCTCGCTCCTGCGCCGGTGGCCGAGCAGGCCGAGGAGCTGGCCGATGCAGGCAGAGTCGGCGCCCGGCCGATGGCGCCACCTGTCGCGATGGCGCCGCCTGCGCCCGCGGTCGGCAACTCGCTTCCGCCCGCCGGGACGCACCCGGACGCCCGTCACGTTCGCAGCGCGGCCGCCGATGCGGAGCCATCGGCCACCGCGGCTCCGGCCGCGGACCACGCTGGAGACACCGACGCCACACCCGCGCTGATCGGCGAGTCCAAGCCCGCCGCTGCCGTGCCGCCCGCGTCTGCGGAGTCGGGCGTTGCTGTCGCGGCGCTGGCGCCTGTGGAGCTGGGCGCATCTGCCGAGTTGGACGCGCCAGCCGCGGCCACTGCCGAGCAGGCTGTGGCTCGGGGAGCCGACCGTCGTTGGCGGGCCGCGCGCGAGCGCCGAGGCGGTCGCCGCGGTTGCGGACGGGAATGCCGTCCACCCGGGATCGCGTCCGACGGCCGACGGTGAGGGCGTCGTGACCCCCTCGCCCCGCCCGCGGCCGCGCCCCCGCCCGCGGCCAGAGCCCGACGGGTCGGAGCCGGTCTCGACCCCGCCCACCGGGGTCGCGGCTGGGTTCGGGCCAACGTCCGCGACCACCGAGTCTGCCCCGCCGCACGCCTTGTTCACCCCCGTGTCGACGGACGGGGTGGGGGCCGGGGCCGTCCCGGGCCCGGACGGCGAGGCCCCCGCGCCCGAGTTCACGGTCAAGGGCAACGCCGAGTCCATGCTCTTCCACACCCCCGACAGCCCCCACTACGAGCGCACGCGGGCCGAGGTGTGGTTCCGGACCGCCGACGAGGCCGTCGCGGCGGGCTTCACGGAGTGGCGGGCGCGCCAGCGCACCGGCTGAGCGGCTCAGCGGCCGCGCAGCGCCTCGCGCAGCTTCACCCGCGCGCCCGTGCGCAGGATCGAGTTGCGGTACACCCGACCGGCCAGCCGGACGACCACCACGATCGCCGCCAGCGCGAGCAGCGCCGACACCGCCACCTCCCAGAGCGGTGCCGCGCCCAGCGCGTAGCGGGCGGGCATGACGGTCTGCGAGAAGAACGGGATGAACGACAGCACCGCAGCGAGCTCGCTGTGCGGGTCGTTCGGGAGCAGGTTCACGGTGAGCACGAACGGGATGATGATCAGGAAGATCATCGGGGCGATCACCGAGTTGAGCTCCTCCTGGCGCGAGACGGTGGACCCGACGGCCGCGTAGAGCGACGCGAACAGGAAGAAGCCGAGCAGGTACCAGACGATCACCATCGCGAACATCCCGAACGCCGCATCCGGCACGCTGAGCAGCCCAAACGCCCCGCTCGCGCCGAGCATGACCGCCCCGAGGATGAGCAGCTGCAGCAACCCGACCGCCCCCAGCCCGACGACCTTGCCCGAGAGCAGCTGCCACGGCTTGATCGTGGCCAGCAGCAGTTCCACCACCCGGCTCTGCTTCTCCTCGACCACGCCGGTGGCCACCAGCTGTCCGTAGGCGGTGAAGGAGTAGAACAGCACGATCGTGCCGACGATCGCGACGGCGAGCTGCTGGCCGCGGTCGGGCTGCTCCGGTTCCACCGTGCTCGTGGTGACCCTCGACCTGGCCGCCAGCGTCGCCTGGTCGATGCCCGCCCCGGCCAGTGCGGCCGAGAGGGTCTGCTCGCGCACGGCGGTGCCGACGACGGACTCCAGGCCTGAGTCGACAGCGTCCCGCCCCACGAGCTGGTAGCCGCCGGGCCCGCCGGTGAGCAGCCCGTCGAGCGAGCCATCGGCCAGGGCGGCCCGACCCGCAGCCTCGTCGACGGGCCGCAGGGCGACGTCCAGCCCCTGCGTCTGCGCGGCCGCGGTGATCGCGGGCTGCACCGTGGCCGCCGCCGGGGTGACACCCAACGACTTGTGCGACGACTGCCCCGCCACGAACGCCCCGATCAGCCCGAACAAGGCGAACAGCACGATCGTGACGACGAGCCCGATGACGAAGCTGCGCGACCGCACCTGCGCGACGAACTCCCGCCGCGCGACCAACAGGACGGCCTGGCGCGCCGAGAGCGGCCCGCGCGCCGAGAGCGGCTCGCGCGGCGTCGACGGTTCGCTCGCGGGTTCGCTCACGCCGCCTCCTCGGCCGAGGTGACGACGTCGCGGTACAGCTCGGTGAGCGGCGGCCGGAACCGGCGGAACTCGTGCACCGGCCCGGCCGCGACGGCGGCGCGCAGCACGGCCTGGTCGTCGCCGCCCGGCGCGAGCCGCACGCGCGTGTGCGTGCCCGCCGCGCTCACGACCTCGACGTCCGGCAGACTCCCCGCCCACCCCGCGGCGGGCCCCTCGACGTCGAGAACGACCGGCCCGTCGCGCCCCCGCAGCTCCGCGACGCTGCCCACGGCCACCATCCGGCCCACGGCGATGATCCCGACGCGGTCGCACAGCCGCTCGACCAGCTCCAGCTGGTGGCTGGAGAAGATCACCGGGACGCCGTCGGCCGCCTTGTCCCGCAGCACGCCGCTCATCACCTCGACGGCCGTGGGGTCGAGCCCGGAGAAGGGCTCGTCGAGCACCAGCGCCTCCGGGTCGTGCACCAGCGCGGCAGCGAGCTGGACGCGCTGCTGGTTGCCCAGCGACAGCTTCTGCACCTCGTCGCCCACCCGCGCGGCCACCCCCAGCCGCTCGGTCCAACGGGCCACCGCGGCAGCCGCCTCCGCCCTGCCGAGCCCGTGCAGCCGGGCCAGATAGCGCAGCTGGTCGCCGACCTTCATCTTGGGATACAGCCCGCGCTGTTCGGGCATGTACCCGATGCGCCTGCGCACGTCGGCATCGATCGGCGCGCCCTCCCAGCGGACCTCGCCGCCGTCGGCCGCGAGCACGCCCAGGACGATCCGCATCGCGGTGGTCTTGCCCGCCCCGTTGGAGCCCACGAACCCGAAGACCTCACCCGGCCGCACCGCGAACGAGACGTCGTCCAACGCCTGCAACGAGCCGAAACGCTTGGAAATCCCCCGAATGTCCAGCACGTGGGCGAATCTAACCCCATGCACCGACAGAAGGCCGGTCACGTCGTGGTGTGCGGAGTGGACGACACCGCCTTGCGCGCCGTCGAGCAACTGCTCAAGGCGGGTGCCGCGGTCGTGGTGGTCGACGCCGTCGCCGAGGCGGGGGCGGTCGCGGAGCTGCTGCTCGAGCAGTGGCGGGTGCCGCTGGTGCGGGGCAGGTTGCGCGAGGCGCTCGCCGGGGCCGACCTGGCCACCGCGGCGGCCGTCGTCTGCCTGGCCGCCGACGACCTCGCCGCGCTCGAGGCCGCGCTGCTCGTGCGCAGGCTCCGCCCGGACGTGCGGCTGGTCGCCCGGATGGCCAACCCCCAGGTCGGGCACGCGCTGGCCGAGGTCGTGCAGGACGGCTGTGTGCTGGACGTCGCGGGGCTGGCCGCGCCGTCGGTCGTCGAGGCCTGCCTGGGCAGGCGCACGCACGAGCTGACGCTCGCCGGGCGGGAGTTCCTCGTCACCGACCTCGTCGTCGACCGCGGCTCCACCCTGCGCGAGCTCTTCGGCGAGCTTGCGCCACTCGCCGTAGCGTCGGACGACGAACCGCCGGTGGTGTGTCCCGGCCGCGACCACATCGTCCGCGCGGGCGACCACGTCACCGCCGTCGGCACGCCCACCCAGTTCGCCCGCTACGGTGCGGCCGAGGTGGTCGAGCACCTCCGCCCCCAGGAGCCGGTGCGGGCCGTCGGCGCCCGCAGCTCGGGTGCGGCCAGGGCCGTCGCACGCGCCGAGGAGGGCAGGCCGGGGCTGCGCGCGCTGCTGCGCTCGCTCGCGGCCGAGGCCGACCGCCCGCTGCGTGCGGTGCTCGGCCTGCTCGCCACGGTGGTCGTGGTGTCGGTGCTGGTGCTGCAGGCGGGCTACGTCAAGCCCGACGGGTCGCGCATGAGCCTGGTCGACGCCGCCTACTTCACCGTCGAGACGATCGCGACCGTCGGCTACGGCGACTTCAACTTCGCCGAGCAACAGACCTGGCTCCGGGTCTACGCCATCGGCCTGATGGCCGGTGGGGCGGTGCTCACCGCGATCGTGTTCGCACTGGTCACCCAGCTGCTGGTGAGCAGGCGGATCGAGCGGTCGTTCGGGCAGCGCCGCGTCGGGGCGATGCGCGGGCACGTCGTCGTCGTGGGGCTGGGCACGGTGGGGCTGGAGGTCGTCGAGCAGCTGGTCGCCGCCGGTCGGCGGGTGGTCGTGATCGACCGCGACGAGGCGGGGCGCCATCACGCCAGTGCCCGCGCGCTCGACGTGCCGGTCGTCGTCGGCGACGCCACCGACACCGCCGTGCTCGACGGCGCCAACCTCGCGGGCGCCGTCGCCGTGGCCGTGCTGACCAGCGACGACCTGGTGAACGTCGAGACCGGGCTGGTCGTGCGCGAGCGGCTCGGCGCCCGGTGGGAGTCGGTTCCGGTGGTGTTGCGGGTGTTCGACCGCGAGCTGGCGAACGGCGTCGAGGAGGGCTTCGGCTTCCACAACGTCCGCTCGACGGCGGCGCTGGCCGCGCCGTGGTTCGTCGGCGCCGCGCTCGGGCTCGACGTGCTGGGCACCTTCTACGTGGACCGCACGCCGTTCCTGGTGGGGCGGCTCGCGGTGACCGCGGGTGGCGGGCTCGACGGGCTCGCCATGCGGGAGCTGTCCGCACGGGCACGGGTGGTGGCGCTGCACCGCGCCGACGGCCATCTGGAGCACCCGCCGCGGCGCGACACCACCTTCGCCGCAGGCGACCAGGCCTACCTCGTCGGCGTGCCCGAGGAGGTGCTGCAGGTGCTGCGCCGCGACGCGCCGGGTCAGCCCGTCGTGGGGGTGGAGATGCCGTAGCCGCGGATCTTGCGGTAGATCGTGGCGCGGGACATGCCGAGCATGCGCGCGGCCTCGGCCTTGCTCCCGCCCGAGTCCAGCAGCGCGTCGACGATCGCGTCGCACTCGATCGCCTCGAGTGGCGTGAGCACGCGGCGGGTGATGGCGCGGACCTCGGGGGGCAGGTCGTCGGGGGCCAGCACGCCTGCCCGGCGGCGGGCCACCGTCTTGCGCAGCACCTGGTAGAGCTGCTCGATGTTGCCGGGCCAGCGGTTGCGCATCAGCAGCCGCAGCGCCTCCGGTGAGCACGACAGCTCGGTGCCGCGGGTGAGCCGGGCGATGAAGTGCGGCACCAGCTCGGCGACGTCCTCGACGTGGTGGCGCAGCGGCGGCACGACGACCGTGCGTGGGAAGAACTCCAGCAGGTCGACGGGGTCGTCGGGGCGGCCGAGCCCGTCGGGGCCGACGGTGGCGACCAGCCACGCCCGGTCCGACTCGGTCGACTCGCGGTAGGGCTCGAGCGCGTCGGCCAGCTCCTGGCGGCCCTCGTCGGACAGCCGGTCGAGGTGGGCGAGCACGAGCGTGCCGCAGCCGGTCTCCAGCTCCTCGGCGACGTCCGCGACCCAGCCCGGCCCGTAGTCGTCGGCGTCGAGAATGCGCAGGTGGGCGGCGGGGGTGCGGAGCTGGTGGGTGGCCCGCGCGATCGTCGTCTTCCCGGTGCCCTGCTCGCCCTGCAGCACCGTCCACTCCCGACTGTGGAAGTGCCGGTCGATGGCCTGACAGCACTTCGTCCACAACAGTCCGGACCCGACGGCGGCGGGCAGCGCCGTGACCGGGGCCGGGGTGGTCACCCGCGCCCTCGGCGGGATCTCGGGCGCGGCGAGCTGCACCGAGAGCACCCCGCCTGCGGCGCCCCGGTCGACCCAGCTCGGACGCACCTGCACCCGCGCCACGACCCCGGAGGGCAGGTCGAGCAGCAGCACCCGCCGGTCGGAGTTCATCGCCTCGATGGCCCCAGCGATGAGCGTGGCCTGGTCGGCGGGGTCGATCAGCTCGCGGGCCCGGTCGTTGCTCATGACGAGGTCGGGGCTCACCGCGAAGACCGCGCCGTTGCTGCGCCGACAGGCCGTCAGGTAGTCGTGCAGCAGGGCGAGCTCGCGCGGGCCCGACTGGTCCATCAGGGCGGTCTCGATCTGCCGCGCGATGCGCGCCACCGCCGTCGACATGAAGCGCCCCGCGTCCTCACGCCAGCACGTCAGGTCGACGACGCCGAGCAGCTTGCCGTTGACCGGGTGCCACACCGGCGCGCCGGAGCACGCGAACTGCGCGAGCGGCTCCACGTAGTGCTCGTGGCCGAACACCTCGGCCGGGCCGCGGCCCTCCAGGGCGGTGCCGATGCCGTTCGTGCCGACGAACTTCTCCGAGTAGCTGAAGCCCGGCGCGAGCCAGATCCGGTCGAGCGCCTGGGACAGCGAAGAGTCGCCGGTGCGCCGCTCGAGCACCACGCCGTCGGCGTCGGTGAGGATGACGCTGACCGGCTCGCCCGCGAGCTCGTCGGCCACCGAGTCGAGCACCGGACGGGCCGCGCGGACCAGCAGCGAGTCCGACTCCGTGTCGAACGCGGAGAGCGCGGCCCCGTCGACGTCGATGTTCCATTCGCGGGAACGGTTCCACGACGCGAGGATGGTGTCGCGGACGACGCCGTCCTCGACCCGGTCGTCCACGAGGAACGACGTGCGCGCGCGGACCAGAGCGCCTTCAGGCTTGCCGTCGGACCGTGACGACAGCGACAGCGACTCGGACGAACGGCCCACGCAGTTGCCCTCCTTTGGCCCCGCCACGGCTCCGCCCCAATGCGGGTCGTGTGTGCCCCGACGGTACCCCGAGGGAGCTAGGCACGGCAGGTGTCCTGGGCAAACGCTGACATTCTCATATTGAGACCTCGACACCCGTGGCAGGGCGGTGTGATTCCGGGCACGAGCCCTTCGCCCTGGGGTCGACCCGCGCATCGATGCCGGGACGACGGACTCGGGTCTCCTTCGCTGCCGGCGCCACCCGCGCTTCGCACCGGCTCCAGCGGACGGGGGCAGACCTCGGGAACGGCAGGCGCTCCGCGTGCGTCGACCGCTCCCGGTCCACCCATAAGTGAGGAGATGACGTGAGTCGGCAGAGTTTGGCCAAGGCTCATCAGAAGATCCAGGAGCTCTCCTGGGAGCCGCAGTACCACGAGCCGTACATGAAGTACGGAACCGACTACACCTTCCGCAAGGCCGCCAAGAAGGACCCCCTCAAGCAGGTCCTGCGGTCCTACTTCCCCATGCAGGAGGAGAAGGACCACCGCGTCTACGGCGCGTCCGACGGCGCGATCCGCGGCAACATGTTCCGCCAGGTCCAGGAGCGTTGGCTGGAGTGGCAGAAGCTGTTCCTGAGCATCATCCCGTTGCCCGAGATCTCGGCGGCGCGCTCGATGCCCATGCTGTTCCACGTGGTTCCGAACCCGGAGCTGCACAACGGCCAGGCCATTCAGATGATCGACGAGGTACGCCACTCGACGATCCAGCAGAACCTGAAGCGCCTGTACATGAACAACTACATCGACCCGGCGGGCTTCAACAACAGCCTGCGGAACTTCCACAGCGACTACTGCGGCACCATCGGCCGTCAGTTCGCCGAGGGGTTCATCACCGGTGACGCGATCACCGCGGCCAGCATCTACCTGACGATCGTCGCCGAGACGGCGTTCACGAACACCCTGTTCGTGGCCATGCCCGCCGAGGCCGCGGCCAACGGCGACTACCTGCTGCCCACGGTGTTCCACTCGGTGCAGTCCGACGAGTCGCGGCACATCTCCAACGGCTACGCCACACTGCTCATGGCGCTGTCGGACGAGGACAACCGCCAGCTGCTCGAGCGCGACCTGCGCTACGCGTGGTGGAACAACCACCGCGTGGTGGACGCCGCCATCGGCACGTTCATCGAGTACGGGACGAAGGACCGCCGCAAGGACCGTGAGTCCTACGCGGAGATGTGGCGTCGCTGGATCTACGACGACTACTACCGTGCCTACCTCATCCCGCTGGAGAAGTACGGCCTGGTCATCCCGCACGACCTGATCGAAGAGTCGTGGAAGCAGATCTGGGAGAAGGGCTACGTCCACGAGGTCGCGCAGTTCTTCGCCACCGGTTGGCTCGCCAACTACTGGCGCATCGACGGCATGACCGACGAGGACTTCGAGTGGTTCGAGTACAAGTACCCGGGCTGGTACGACAAGTACGGCAAGTGGTGGGAGAACTACAACCGCCTCGCCGTGCCCAACGGCCACAACCCGATCGTCTTCGAGGACGTCGACTACGTCTACCCGATCCGCTGCTGGACCTGCATGGTCCCGTGCCTCGTCCGTGAGGACATGGTCACCGCCGAGGTCGACGGCGTGCACCGCGCGTACTGCCACGAGGTGTGCCGCTGGACCGACGTCGAGGCCTTCCGCGGTACCTACCAGGGTCGCGAGACACCCAACATGGGGCGCCTGGTCGGGCACCGTGAGTGGGAGACGCTGTACCACGGCTGGAACTGGGCCGATGTCGTCAAGGACATGGGCTTCGTGCGGGACGACGGCAAGACCATGACGGCACAGCCGCACCTGGACTTGGATCCCAAGAAGATGTGGACGCTGGACCACATGCGTCGCTGCCCGAACCTCGCCAGCCCGTTGGTGTTGTTCAACGAGATGGACGACGCGGGCCGCGCCGCGTTCGTCGAGGACTACCACCGGCAGGGCCCGGCCGGTCGACCGGCACCCGCGGACGCCTGAGCGCGGGTCAGGTGAGGGTGGGAGGGCCGGCGGAGCCACCGCCGGCCCTCTCCCTGCCAGACCCGAACGATCCTCCTCCCACGAAAGGCAGCAATGGGCGAGAAGCACGTCGTCCGGTTCGAACCCGTCGGCATCGAGATCGAGGTCGACGAGGACCAGACGATTCTGCGCGCTGCGGCCGAGCAGGGCGTCCAGCTCATGCACGGCTGCAAGGAAGGCCAGTGCGCGGCGTGCAAGTCGTTCGTGCTCGAGGGCGACATGGACGACATCGACCTCGAGCGCTACTCGACGTTCGCGCTGCCTGACTACGAGAAGGAGGAGGGCCAGACGCTCCTGTGCCGGGCGCACGCCTACAGCGACCTGGTGATCGAGCTCCTCCAGTACGACGAGGAGATCATTCGGAACGGTCTGCCGCTGAAGAAGGGCGTGGCCGAGGTCGTCGCCAACGACCCGGTCACCCACGACATGCGGCACCTGGTGCTCAAGCTCATCGAGCCGGAGGACGGGATCAAGTTCTTCCCCGGCCAGTACCTCGACCTCACGGTGCCGGACACCGACGAGTCGCGGTCGTTCTCGATGGCGAACACACCGGGGCGCGAAGGCCGGTTCGAGTTCGTGATCAAGGTGTACCCGGATGGTCTGTTCTCCGAGCATCTGGCCACCAAGATGGCCGTCGGTGACCGCCTGGACGTGGAGGGCCCCTTCGGCACCTTCACGCTGCGGGAAAGCCACAACTCACCGATCGTCTTTCTCGGCGGCGGTGCGGGGATGGCCCCGGTTCTCGGCCTGCTCCGATCGATGGCGGAGCGGGGCGTGGACCGTGAGGCGGTCTTTTACTACGGGGCCCGAGGGCAGCGGGACCTCTGCTTCGAAGAAGAGCTCCGGGAGCTGGAGAGCAAGATCCCCGGCTTCCGGTACGTCCCGGCGCTCTCCGAGCCCGCCGAGGACGACGAATGGGCAGGCGAGGTCGGACTCATCACCGAGGTGTTGAAGCGGAACGAGCCAGACCTGTCGGGGAGGGACGCGTACGTGTGCGGGCCGCCGCCGATGGTTGACGCGGCGATCCCGGTTCTCACGGCCCTCGGCGTGCCCGAGCAGAACATCTTCTACGACAAGTTCACCACCACCGGTGAACAGGGAGAGGACTGATGACCACCACCGAACGTCCGGAACGCAGCGTCCCGAAGCCCCAGTTCACCGACGCCGAAGCGGGTGCGCGCGAGTTCCCCGACTCGAGCGCGTCCGCCCGACGTTACAACTACTTCAAGCCCGCCAAGCGCAAGCAGACCCACTACGAGGACGTGACGGTCGACGTCCAGCCCGACCCGCGGCACTACCTGTCGCAGGGCTGGATCTACGGCTTCGCCGACGGCACCGCCGGGTACCCGCTGCACTGGACGAAGCTCAAGGCGTGGGGCGTCGACAAGCCCGAGCCGGAGCGCGGCCCCGGCAGCGGCGGCATGCACGTCCAGGACTGGCCTGCCCACGGCTGGCATGAGTTCCGCGATCCCAACGAGGAGTGGGAACTCACCATGTACCGGTACAACGCCAACGTTGTCCGGCAGGTGAACCAGAACATCGAGAACGCCCGCACGGCCAAGGCGTTCGACCAGTGGACCAAGAACTGGGTGCACTTCATCGAGCGCAACGTCGGCGCGTGGATGCACATCGAGCACATCCTCGGCCTCTACGTGTTCGCCGCGTGCAACCGCTCCGGCCCGACGAACATGCACAACACCGCCATGGTGATCAACAGTGAGCACAAGATCCGGTTCGCGCAGGACCTCGCGCTCTACAACCTCACCCTCTCCGAGGAGATCGACGGCTTCGACGGCGCGGCGCACATCGACGCCTGGAACAACGCCGCCGAGTGGCAGGGGGCCCGCAAGGTCACCGAGGCGCTGACCGCGATCGACGACGACTGGGGCGAATCCATCTTCGCCACCAACATCGTGTTCGAGCCGCTGGTCGGCGAGCTGTTCCGCAGCAACCTCGTGATGCAGGCCGCCGCGGGCAACGGCGACTACGTCACGCCCACCATCGTCGGCGCGGCCGAGTACGACTACTCGCAGCGCGACCTGCGCTGGACCCAGGCCTGCTTCGGGCCGCTCGTCGCCGACCGTGAGTTCGCCGACCACAACAAGGAGCTCATGCAGGGCTGGCTGACGCACTGGGTGCCGCAGTGCCTGGAGGCGGCCAGGGCCATGCAGCCGATGTGGAGCCAGCCCGACAACAAGCCCCCGCGGTTCGAGGACTCCCTCGACCGGGCCAAGAACCGCTTCGCAGGCATCGTGACCGATCTCGGACTCCAGACACCGAAGGAGCTGTCCCAGTGACCGCGTTCAAGACGGCCGAAAGCCCCTACAAGGCCAACAACACCGCGTCCGGCAAGGCGGGCGTGACGTTGATGAACAACCAGGTCGGGGTCGTCGTCGCCGAGGTCATGGACCGCCAGGAGAACGTCACCGTCACGCACCTGCCTTCGATGATCCGGGTCGACTGCGTAGGCCGGATGGACTTCGTCTATGACGAGATCTCCGAGGCACTCGGCGAGGAGCCCGGCTTCTACGACGCCGCCGAGTTCGAGGAGAACATGTCCACGCACTACGGCAAGATGATCCACATGGACGACCGGACCGTCATGTTCGGCAACCTCGAGGAAGCCGCTGAGTTCATCGGCGACATGCTTCCGCCGGAGGTCAGCAAGTAGCAGTTCCCGGGCCGGGGGTCCGCGCAATCCGGCGTGGGCCCCCGGCTCGTTTCGCTCCATCGCTCAATCGCACCCGCGCACGATCGAGACACCGCTGTCACAGGAGGGCCGTCGTGGCCAAGGAACTGAAGTTCGGACAGGAAGCCCGCGACCTGCTCAAGGCAGGCGTCGACCAGCTCGCCGAGGCCGTGAAGTCCACGCTGGGACCCAAGGGCCGCAACGTGATCCTCGAGAAGATCACCGGCACCCCTGAGGTCACCAACGACGGCGTGACGATCGCGCGCGAGATCCATCTGCGGGACCCGTTCGAGAACATGGGCGCGCAGATCCTCAAGGAAGCGGCGGTCAAGACCAACGACACGGTCGGTGACGGGACGACGACCGCCACCGTCGTCGCGCAGGCGATCGTCCGCGAGGGCATGACGGCGATCACCTCCGGCGGCAACCCGGTGCTGGTCAAGCGGGGGATCGACATGGCGGTGGCCGCGATCGTCGACCACCTGTCCTCGGTCGCGCACCCCGTCGACTCCCTGGAGCACCTCTCGCGCGTCGCCGCCATCTCGGCCAACGACGACGAGTCGATCGGGCGGATCGTCGCGCAGACCCTGCACACCGTCGGCGACGACGGCGTGATCTCCGTCGACGAGGGCCCGGTGCTCGGCCTATCCGTGAACTTCGTCGAGGACTTCGAGTTCGACAACGGCTACGTCTCGCCCTACCTGGTCACCGACCCTGGCAGCATGATGGCCGTCCTCGACGACCCGTACCTGCTGTTCACGGCCGAGAAGGTCACCGACGTCCGCTCGCTGATGCCGGTGCTCGAACGCATCATGCGCGACCCCAAGCCGCTGGTGATCATCGCCGAGAAGGTCGAGGGCACCGCGCTGCAGATGCTGGTGCACAACCACGTCAACGGGCACCTCAAGGTCACCGCGATCCAGGCGCCCGGCTTCGGCGAGAAGCGCATCCACCTGCTGGAGGACATGGCCGCGCTGTGCGGCGGCAAGGTGCACTCGAAGGCCTCGTCGTTCGCGTTCGAGCAGATCGGCCTCGAGCACCTCGGCCGCGCCTCGCAGGTGCGGGCCACCAACGAGAACACCGTGATCATCGGCGGCGGCGGGGCGAAGGACAGCGTCGAGCGACGCCTGTCGCAGCTGCGCGCGGAGATGGCGCGGGCGACGATCGGCACCGACGAGGACTGGCTGGGCGAGCGGATCGCGCGGCTGTCGGGCAAGGCGGCGATCATCTCGGTCGGGGCGCCCACCAACGCCGAGCTCAAGGAGATCCGCCATCGCGTCGACGACTCGCTGCAGGCCACCCGCGCGGCCATGGCCGAGGGCATCGTGGCGGGCGGCGGGGCGGCGTTGCTGCACGCCGAGCCAGCACTGGACAAGCTGGAGGTCGCGGGCGACTACCGGATCGGCGTCGAGATCGTCCGCGCCGCGTTGACCGAGCCCGTGCACCTCATCGCCGCCAACGCGGGGTACGACGGCGACGACGTCGTCAAGCAGGTCACCGCGCTCGGCGTCGACGACGGCTTCGACGCGCTGGAGGGCCGCTTCGGCAACATGGTCGACATGGGCATCATCGACCCTCTGCGGGTCGTGCGGTCCGCGCTGCAGAACGGCGCCTCGGTCGCCGGGCTGATCCTCACCACCAACTCGCTGGTGGCGGAGGAGCAGACGCCGTGGAACAAGGCCCTGATGACCGAGTACGGGCCGCTCGACGAGGGCATCCCGCAGCCGTCGCCCGACTCCAGCACCCCGCAGTCGCTCGGGCTCGGCCCTTCGATGGGCTGAGCGGTGTTCACTGTCGGGGGCGCGCCCTGCCCGGTGGTCGACGCCCAGGTGCACATCTGGGACGCCAGCCCCCACAACCAGGCCGCCCCCGACGGTGAGGTCTACGCGCTGGACCTGCTCCGCCGCCACCGCGAGCTGGACGGGGGCACGGTGCCGCCGCACGAGGTGGAGCGGGTCAGCGAGGCCGGGCTGAACCGGGACGTCTTCGGCGACGGCTACGTCGACAGGGCCGTGCTGCAGCCGGTGGTGCTCGGCGACCTCTTCGTGCTCGGCTTCTCCCCGCTGGAGTGGCACGCGGAGATGGCCGGGGTGATGCCCGACCGGTTCGTGCTCTCCGGGGAGCTCGACCCCGACGGCGGGCAGCCGGGCGCCCGCGGGCTCACCCCGCGCGTGCGGCGGTTCGACCTGCGGGGGATCACGCTGTGCGAGCGGCGCCGCCCGGCGGGCCGGATGCGGCTGGCCGACCCGTGGCTGCGCCGCACCCTGTCCCGCTGCGGCGCGGCCGGGGCCGACGTCGTCCACATCGGAGTGGGGCCGTCCACCCGCGCGGCCCCGTGGGCCCGCACGGCCGACGGCGTGCTGCCGTCCGGGCCACCTGGGCCTGTCCGTCGGGTGCCGAAGGTGCCAGCGTGGGCGGAGCCGGTGCGGGCCGGGTCCGCCCAGCCGGTGCGTGCGGGCGCCGCCGCGCGCGTCGCTCCGCCGGGGTTCGACGCCCGCCAGTTCCGCGACCTGGCGTTGGCGCTGCCGGAGATCCGGTTCGTGCTCGGCGCGGGCTGCCTGCCAACGGACAAGCTCGCCCGCCTCGCCGAGCTGCCGAACGTGCACGTGATGCTCACCGAGATCCTGCCGTGGACGGGCACGCTGGAGTTCGCGCACGCGTTCGGGGCGCTGCTGCGGGCGTTCGGGCCGCAGCGGCTGCTGTTCGGCAGCGGCTACCCGATGGTGCGGCCCGGCCCGTTGGTGCGCGAGCTCGCGACCTACCGCTTTCCTCCCGAGATCGGCCGCCGCTACCCGCGGTTCGACGCCGACGCCGCCCGCGCCGTGCTCGGGGGCAACGCCGCGCGCCTCTACCGGATCGCGCTGGAGCCCGTGGCCGCGGGGCAGGCGGCAGCAGGCGCGTAGGGCAGACCCGGGTTGCAGCAGGGTGACACTCCTCCCACTCAGCCGGAGGAGTGTCACCCTGCTGCAGTCAGGTGGGGGGCCAGCCGTCGGGCAGCGCGGCTAGGCCCGACCGCTTTCCTCGCCAGGCGTAGGCCCAGCACACCGTCTCGCCAGCGACCACGCGCACCCGCTCGTACTCCGGGCCCTCGTAGGCGTCGAGAGCGGGGAACAGCGCGGCCGGGTCGCGGACGGGGACGACGACGCCGGGCGTCTGGCCGGGCGCGTCGGGAACCCAGCCCGGGTAGCCGCGGCCGGTGTCGAACACCCCGCCCAGGATCGAGGCGGCGACCGCGGGGCCCGTCGCGTGCGGCGCCATCCGATGCCACGACACCTGCCCCGGCTGCAGCAGGCCGTAGGCGAAGACCGCATCGGGCCACTCGTCCGGGTGCGGTGCGCCGACGACCGTGTCCGCGGCCAGCCCATCGCCTGCCGCGGGCTCGCCGACCAGCCTCCGAGCGACATCCTGCGGAACGTCGGCACAGCGCACCGGCGCGCCCTCGACCAGCAGCGGGCGGCGCAAGGCGGCGTGCCCGACGTAGACCCAGGGACGGTCGATCACGACCTCACCGACCGCGGCGGGTCCGTCCGCCGCCACCGTGACCAGGCCGGTGCGGAGGCGCGCGAGTCGGAACCGCTCGCCGCGGCCCTCGCAACGGTCCAGGACGGCGATCTGCTCGGGGGTGGCCAGCCACACGGCATGGTCCTCGACCACGTCCGGCGCCGCGGCGAGCACCGCGGGGCGGGCGCCGTCACGGGCGCGCAGCCCGGCCGCCCAGACGGCCGCGACGCCGGTCGTGCTGGCCCGCATCACCACGACCGGGTCGGCACCGAGCCCCAGCTCCCGCCGCAGCCAGCTGATCTTGGACGGGTTGCGGTTGGAGCCGTAGGCGAGCACGGGCAGCCTGCCCGCCAGCGGCGCGGCACCGTGGGCGCGGAGCCAGGCGTCCAGCGGGACGCCGTCCACCGCGCCGCCCCGCACCCCGTGTGCGACCTCCGCGACGTGCACGTACGAGACCGCCAGCACGGCGCCGGGGTACGGGTCGGCGGGGTGGTCGGCGTCGGGCCACACGCCGTCCCACGCTACTGCTGCCACCCTCTCGATCCCACGCGCGCCCGATCCCACCGCGTGCCCGATCCCATCGCGTGCCCGATCCCATCGCGTGCCCGATCCCATCGCGTGCCCGATCCCACCGCGTGCCCGATCCCACCGCCCGCCCGATCCCACCGCCCGCCCGATCCCACCGCCCGCCCGACCTCGTCGCCACCTGGCCCGCCCGAGCTGGCCCACTCGTCGCCACCTGGCCCGCCCCGCCCGGCGCACCCGAGCCCGGCAGCCCGGACCAACCCGGCCCGCGCGACCCCGGCCCGCGCGACCCCGGCCCGCGCGACCCCGGCCCGCGCGACCCCGGCCCGCGCGACCCCGGCCACAGACCCGCTCGGACCAACCCCGACCAACCCGACTTGCCCGCCGTGCCCGATTCCGGGCTCGTGATCATCAGCTGGGTGCAGTTCCGGCCAGTTCTGGTCACTTTCTGCACCGAGCTGGTGATCATGGCGCTCAGCCCCGGGCCCGCCGCCGCCCCGCCCTGATCCCTGGGCGGGCCCGCCGCCCCGCCCCGGCCGCGCCGCCCCGCCTGGCGCTCTAGGCTGAGGCGGTGCTGCCCCGCACGATCGACTGGGTGGACGGCCGGATCGTCGTGGTCGACCAGACCGCGCTGCCGACGATCCGCACGGTCGCGATCGACGACGT
Organism: uncultured Actinomycetota bacterium; assembly: GCA_963750095.1. Classification (GTDB taxonomy): domain Bacteria; phylum Actinomycetota; class Actinomycetes; order Mycobacteriales; family Pseudonocardiaceae; genus Pseudonocardia. The sequence goes on from CAVVPJ010000009.1 coordinate 136,231, forward strand.
CGACCTGTTGGTCGACGCGATCAACAGGCTCGTCGTGCGCGGTGCGCCCGCGTTGGGGGTCGCCGGGGCGCTGGGCGTGGCGCTGGCCGCGCGCACGCGGACCGGGCCCGACCTCGACGCCGCCGCGGCGCGGATCGCGACCGCCCGCCCCACCGCGGTCAACCTCGCCGTCGGCGTCCGGCGTGCCCTGGCCGCCGCCCACGGGGGCCCGGCCGCCGTCCTCGCCGCCGCCCTGGCCGTCCGCGACGAGGACATCGCCGCCTGCCACGCGATCGGCGACCGCGGCGCCGCCCTGTTGGGCGAGCTCTGCGGGCCCGCGTCGCTGCGCCTCTCGACGCACTGCAACGCGGGGGCGCTGGCCTGCGTCGAGTGGGGTACGGCGCTGGGCGTCGTCCGGTCGCTGCATGCGGAGGGTCGGGTGGCGCTGGTCGTCGTCGACGAGACCCGCCCGCTGCTGCAGGGCGCGCGGATCACCGCCGTCGAGATGGCGGCGCTGGGTGTCGACCACCGGGTGGTCGTCGACGGGGCCGGGCCGTCGGTGATCGCGCGTGGGCTCGTGGACGCGGTGGTCGTCGGCGCCGACCGGGTGGCGGCCAACGGCGACGTCGCCAACAAGATCGGCACCTACCCGCTGGCCCTTGCCGCGGCGCGGGCGGGCATCCCGTTCGTCGTGGCGTGTCCGGAGTCCACGGTGGACGAGTCCACTCCGGACGGTGGTTCTATCATGATCGAGGACCGCGCAGGGGACGAGGTGCTGGCGGGCGGCCCGGCCTGGAACCCGGCCTTCGACGTGACCCCGGCCGACCTCGTGACCGCGATCGTCACGGAGACCCGCGTCTGGCGGCCAACGGAGCCGTGCCGATGACGAATGGCGGTGGCAGACTGCCGCTGGTCATCGGGCCCCGAGGAGCGGCATGGACATCCAGGAGATCAACCGCAACGTCATCGCCAAGTTCCGCGCGGGTGGGCTGATCGAGGGCATGCAGCGCGAACGCCTCGTGCTGCTCACCACCACCGGCCGCCGTTCCGGCAGGCGCCACACGACGCCGATGATGTTCCACCGCGACGGCGACCGCGTGCTCGTCATCGCCTCGAACGTCGGCGCCCCGAAGCACCCGCAGTGGTACCTCAACCTCCTGGCGAACCCGCGTGTCACCGTCGAGATCGGCGACGAGGCCTACCCCGCGCTCGCCACCCCGACCGCAGGCGCCGACCGCGACCGCGCGTGGACGATGTTGAAGCAGACCTACCCCTTCTTCGTCGACCACGAGAAGGCCACCGAACGCACGATCCCGGTGGTGGCGCTCACCCGCGCCTGACCCTCAGGCAGGTGCGGACACCGTGAGGCCGTGTGCTGTCGCGGCCTCCGCGAGGCGGGCGTCGTAGGTCACGAGGGACTCGATGTCGTCCCGGATCAGCAGCGCCGTCGCCAGGTGGATGGCGTCGAGGGTGCGGAGCAGCGGATCGGGCAGGCGGCCCGCCGCTTCGATGATCGCGGCGGAGACGTCCAACTGGCTGACGTGTGCCAGCAGGACATCGGCACGCGGAAGGCGCGCCGGTCGATGACGGAGTACGCCACGCCGTGTCTCCACAGAGAGCAGCGCGCTCGACACGAGCGAGGCGTCCGGCGCCGCGTCGAGATAGGCCTCCAGTGCGGCGGACTCCGACTCCTCCAGGACCGTCTTGAGGAACGCCGAGGTGTCCAGGTAGATCAATAGCGTTCCTCGTCCCGCATCTCCTGCAGCACTTCGGACAACGGACGCTCGCCGGGATCGGGCGCGGGCGGTGGCAACAGGTCACGGAGGTCGCCTGTCGCGAGCCGCACCTGGCCCGCCGCGACCATCTGCTGGAAGACCGAACGAGGCTCCTCGGCGGGAACGAGGTAGGCCACGAGCCTGCCCCGCTCCGTCACCGCCACCCGCTGCCCGGCCTTGGCCATCGCGATGTACCGGGATGCGTTCTGCCGAAGCTCCCTGATCCCGATGGTCTCCAGCTCACCCATGCCTGAAATGTAGCACTTTTGAGCTACATCGTCAGTGCCCGCGTGATCCATTCCTCCAGGTACGGCCTCGGCGCCGATGCTCGTCGAGTCGCCGTGTCCGGTGCGGACGGTCGTCGCCCGGAAGGGTGAGCGGCGTCGAGCGGATCGAGTCGGACCACCGTCGCAGGCGAGCCGAGCGCGACGGGCACCCGCGCACGGGGGCGGAGCATCCTGAAGTAGGCCGGGGGCCGGATGGTGGGCCTGCGCCAGAACCTCCCGTTCTCGCGGCCCTGATCATTCCTGCTGCGTGACCTTCGCCCGCGAGCCGATGGCCTGTGTGCCGGTCGGTTCGTCCAGTCGGTGCGCGACGTGCAGGACGGCGCCCCAGCCACGGCGGAGCAGGCCGTCTGCTCGCTTCCCGAGGCGGCGCCGGATCTCCGAGTAGAGGTGGTCGCGCTGCCATGGCTGCATCGCGATGTGCCCTGAGAAGGTGTCGAGCAGTCGGAGGTACCCGTCCGCGTCGTACGCGACTTCCCAGTCGAAGTGGCGCACGACGACCTCGTCGAACAGTCCGCTGCGTTCGATCTCCTCGCGCTCGTCGGGCAGTTCGCGGCTGCGGGTACGCGGCGCCCTCCTGCAGGCCCTCGCCGATCTCCTCGTAGACCTCTTGCAGCTCGGCGAAGAACGTGTCCCCGCGCTGTGGGAAGACGTGGGAGGCGCTCCAGGAGGCGAGGTGTCCGCCCGGCCCGAGGAGTTCCCACGCCCGTCGGAAGCGGATCGCCGGGGTCGAGCCAGTGCCAGGCCGTGGCCGCGAACACGAGGTCGAACGGATCGGCGGCCGATGGGTCCATCGTCTCGAAGGCGCCCTCGAGCACCTCGACATCCCAGCCGGCCAGGTTCCGTCGAGCCGCAGAGGCGAGGGCCGGACCGAGTTCGACGCACGTGATCCGAAAGCCCGGCGGGCGAGCGGCAGAGTGGCCTTGCCCGTGCCGCAACCCACCTCCAGCAGCCGGTCGCCCACGCCCAGTCGAGCGGCCCCGGTCAAGGCGTCGTAGAGCGCGTCGGGGTACTCGGGCCGGGCATGCTGGTAGATGTCGGCCGCCAGGTCGAAGGTCGTCCGCAGCTGCCCACGGTCGTCACTCATGCACCCATCATCACCTCGGTTGCGGCAGCGGGAGCAGTCCGTCGAGCATGAGGCCGAGCACCCGCGCGAGCTGGTCGTCGGCCGATCCGGTGCTGGTGGTCGCGGCTTGAGCGAGGACGGTTGCCAGTTGGGGGTGAGCGTCGTCGGTGGCCGCGCGGGCAAACATCTCGGTCCTGGCTCGGACGAACTCGGCGTCAAGTACGCCCCTGCCGGGGCGTTCGTTGCGGAGGTAGGTCTGGATCATGCCGCTCAAGACGCCGACCGCCTCCAGCTTGGCCTGGCCCGTCGCGGGGTGGTCGCGCAGCTGTTCCAGGGCGTGCTCGAGCAGTCGCAGGGCTGCGGGGCCGATCGGGGGTCGCTCCAGTACGGCGTCGACGAGCCACGGGCGAGCGCGCAGGTAGCGCACCCGGTGCATGTGCTCTGCCACGAGATCCTCCCGCCACCTGCCTGACACCGCAGGCGGGTCGTACTGCTCGAGGGCCGCGTCCACCATGAGATCGAGCAGGTCAGCGCGGCTGGCCACATGGCGGTAGAGCGACCCCGATCCCGTGCCGAGCTGCGCCGCGACCCGCCGCGTCGTCAGCGCCACCAGCCCTTCCCGGTCGGCCACCGCGAGCGCGGCTTGCACGATCTGTTCGCGGGTCCATTCGGCAGGTCGACCGGTCGCCCGGGGCGGCCGTGCGGGTCTGAGCCAAATCGACGAAGGCACGCGCCATACCTTATCTCGGGTTTGCAATCGGCGATCGCAAAGCGCTAGGTTTGCGATCGATGCCCGCAAACCCGACTCGGGTGCTGAAGGGGGAGCGATGAACGGCGAGCTCGACGAGTTGACAGAAGTGCAGCAGGCTGCGTTGCTCGGTCTACGGCTCCGCGCGCTGGACGCGCGCTCGGACTCTCCGATCCTGCGTGACAGCGTCTCCGTGCAGGTGGCCGAAGCCCTTGGCCTCGACATGAGCACGCCGAGGATTCCGCGCAGCGCCGTCCTCGTGCACGCGGTGCGCGCCCGGATGCTCGATCGACTCGTCGGTCGGTTCATCGCCGAGCACCCGACAGCGGTGGTGCTCGACCTGGGGTGCGGGCTCGACTCCCGACGGCAGCGGTGTGCCGCACTACCGGGCGTCGACTGGGCTACCACGCGGCAGGCCCGCGATGGTCGTCACCGACGGCCTGATGGCGCTGATGAGTGCCGAAGCGTTCATCGGGACGACCCGGGCGGTGACCGCGCATTTCGCCGCCGGGGAACTGGCCTTCAACGCCTACAGCCGCCTGGCCATGCGCAACAGCCGCCGCCTGCGCGGCGGCCCGCTGAGCCTGCCCACCGCAGGCGAGGGAATCGACGACCCGCATGAACCGGAGACCTGGGGCGCGGGGCTGTCGCTGATCGAAGAGCACCTCATGGTCCGCGCACCCGAAGTCGTTCTCTTCCCGCCCCTTCTGAGGGCGGTCGCCCGCCTCAGCGCGCACAGCACGCGCCTCGCCCGTGCCGCGGATCGGGTCGTCCACTACGGGTTTTGTCGGCAACAGGCGGGCGACCGACCGCCGAGCGGCTGAACCCATCGTCTCGGCGCGACGAGCTCCCTCAGTGGCCCCGCGCGATCCACTCCTCCAGGTGCGGGGCCTCGGCGCCGATGCTCGTCGGGTCGCCGTGGCCCGTCCGGACGGTCGTGTCACCCGGCAGGGTGAGCAGCGTCGAGCGGATCGAGTCGATGATCGTGTCGAACGACGAGTACGACCGCCCGGTGGCGCCGGGCCCGCCGTTGAACAGGGTGTCGCCGGTGAAGACGGTGCCGAGCTCGGGCGCGTAGAGGCAGGTCGAGCCGGGGGAGTGACCCGGCGTGACGAGCGACCGCAGCTCGATCCCGCCCACGCTGAGCGTCGCCGGGATCTCGCCGTCGGGCTTGCGGTCGGGCCACGTCATGTCCCACAGCGGCGCCTCGGCGGGGTTGAGCAGGATCGGGGCGCCGAAGCGGTCGGCGAGCGCTGGCGCGGCGTCGATGTGGTCGTCATGCGCGTGGGTGCACACGATCGCCACGACGCGCCGGTCGCCGACGGTCGCGGCGATCGCGTCGGCGTCGTGCGCGGCGTCGATGACGATCACCTCGCGGTCGTCGCCGACGACCCACACGTTATTTTCCACCTGCCACGTGCCGCCATCGAGTGAGAACGTGCCGCTGGTCACGAGGTGGTCAATGCTCACGTCCAAACCTCCCACGTGCCCCCGTCGAGGGAGAACGTGCCCGAGGTGGCGAGGTGCTCGATCGCCATCAGAAGACCACGACCGAACGCAGCACCTCGCCCTTGTGCATCTTCTCGAAGGCGGCCTCGACGCCGTCGAGCGGGATGGTCTCGGACACGAACTTGTCCAGCGGGAGTCGGCCTTGCAGGTGCAGGTCGACGAGCATGGGGAAGTCGCGGCTGGGCAGGCAGTCGCCGTACCACGACGACTTGGTCGCGCCGCCGCGGCCGAAGACGTCGATCAGCGGCAGCTCGATCGTCATGTCCGGGGTGGGGACGCCGACCAGCACGACGGTGCCCGCGAGGTCGCGCGCGTAGAAGGCCTGCTTGAACGTCTCGGGACGGCCGACGGCGTCGACGACGACGTTCGCCCCGTTGCCGTCGGTCAGCTCCCGCACCGCCTCGACGACGTCGCGCTCGCGGGCGTTGACCGTGTGCGTGGCGCCGAACTCCTTCGCCCACTCCAGTTTCTGCGGGTCGGTGTCGACCGCGATGATCGTCGACGCGCCTGCGAGCCGGGCGCCCGCGATCGCGCCGTCGCCCACGCCGCCACACCCGATGACGGCGATCGAGTCGCCGCGCCCGACCCCGCCGGTGTTGATCGCCGCGCCGATGCCTGCCATGACGCCGCACCCGAGCAGGCCCGCGACCTGCGGCGGCACCTCGGGGTTCACCTTCGTGCACTGGCCAGCGTGCACGAGCGTCTTCTCGACGAACGCGCCGATGCCCAGCGCGGGGGAGAGCTCCTGGCCCGACTCGAGCGTCATCTTCTGCGCCGCGTTGTGAGTGGAGAAGCAGTACCAGGGCTGGCCGCGGCGGCAGGCCCGGCAGGTGCCGTCGACCGCGCGCCAGTTGAGGATCACGTAGTCGCCCGGGGCCACATCGGTGACGCCCGCGCCGACCGCCTCCACGACCCCGGCCGCCTCGTGCCCGAGCAGGAACGGGAACTCGTCGTTGATCCCGCCCTCGCGGTAGTGCAGGTCGGTGTGGCAGACCCCGCACGCCTGCACCTTCACGACCGCCTCGCCCGGGCCGGGGTCCGGGATGGTGATCGTCTCGACCGTGACCGGCGCGCCCTTGCTGTGCGCGACGACCCCGCGGACCTGCTGCGGCATGGTGGCTCCTCCGGCTCGTCGATGAGGTCGTGCGCAGCCTGCCATGTGTCGGGAAAGTCCAAGCCCCGACGGAGGCTGCGCGCGACGATCCCATCATGGCAACGACGGACGGTCGGTTCGACCTCACGCGCTGGGACGAGGAGGTCTACGACGACGCCGAGGGCGCGAAGCTGCAGACGGTGCTGCTGGAGAAGACGTTCGAGGGCGGGACCAGCGGGACGAGCGCCGGGCGGCGGCGTACGTGGGGATCGAGCGCGTGACGGCATTTCGGCACGGTGGTGCGACCGCTGCCGGGTGAGTCCCGGGTTTCGGCACGGTGAGTCGCGCGTCTCAGCACGCCGAGTTCGTCGATCCGGCACGGTCTGACGCCAGCCGCTCGGCGGTCTCGCGGAACGCGTCACCCTCGTGGACCATCCCGACGGCACGGACGCAGAGGCCCGACGAGACCCGCTCCGGGAACCCCACTCCTAGATCGCGGCGGCGGCCACCCCGGTGAGCTCGGCGATCAACGCGCCGTACCGCCGCGCCGTCGTCACGGCGTCCCCGACGAGAAGGCAGCCCGGCGACCCACCGTCGCCCGGGGTGCGCCGAGGTGCTCGGCGAACCGTCGCACGGTGTCCGGGAGGTCGAACATCAGCACCTGGCGACGGCGAGCATTCCGCGAGGATGCCGGAGTGCGCGGTGCGCGCACATCGGAATACGGTGGGTCCATGACCCAGGTGGACCGCGCGCGGGCGACGGCCCTCGACGAGCAACCGCGCTCTACACCGCGTCACGTGCGATGACGAGCTGCTACCGGCCGATGCTCGACGGTCTCGGCCTGACCTACCCGCCGCACCTCGTGCTCGTCCTGCTCCGGGAGCGGGGCGACCTGTCGGTCACCGGCATCGGGCACGCCTTGCGGCTGGAGGCGGGCATGCTCTCGCCGCTCCTCAAGCGTCTCGAGGCGACCGGGCTCGTCACCCGCACGCGCCAGGCGGGCGACGAGCGTTCCGTCTTGGTTGGACTGACGTCCGCCGGGCGCGACCTGGAGAAGCGGGCCGCGGACGTCCAGCGGAACGTGGAGTCGGTCACCGGGCTCGACGACGCGGAGATCACCGCGTCGCGCAGCACCCTGCAGGGGATCGCCAGGAGCCTGCGGGTCGCCGCGGGTCGCTGAGCGCAGATGTCCGCCGAGGCGCTCGACCGGTCCCGCTCCACGCCACTCTGGGAGCAGCTGCTCGCGGACCTGCGCAGGCGGTTGGATCACGACGAGTTCGCGGTCGCGTTCCCCGGCGAGCTCGCGCTCGTGGCGCAGTACGGGGTGAGTCGCCACACCGTGCGCGAGGCCGTCCGGCGGCTGCGCGAGGAAGGCCTGGTCATCGCGGGCCGCGGGCGTACGCCGCGGCGGGCCGAGCCGTCGCCGATCGAGCAGCCGCTCGGGGAGATCTACAGCCTGTTCACCGCGGTCGAGTCGACCGGACGGGTGCAGCGCAGCGTCGTCCGCACGCTCGACGTTCGGGCCGACGGGGTGGTGGCCGCGCGGCTGGGGTTGGAGGAGTCCACCCCGCTGGTCCACCTGGAGCGGCTGCGGCTGGCCGACGCCGAGCCGTTGGCGGTCGACCGGGTGTGGCTGCCGGAGCGGCTGGCCGCGCCGTTGCTCGACGTGGACTTCAGCCGCACCGGTCTCTACGCGGAGTACGCCGAGCGGTGCGGGGTGCGGGTCAGCGGGGGGAGCGAGGTGATCCGTGCGGTCGTACCGGACGCCGCGCAGCGAGGGCTGCTGGGCATCGGGCCCGGGGTGGCGGCGCTGGCGATCGACCGGTTGGGCTGTGCGGGCGACGAGCCCGTCGAGTGGCGGCAGACGCTCGTGCGGGCCGACCGGTTCAGCGTCACGGCCCGGTTCTCGGCGACCGACGGATACCGCGTCGGGGACGCCTGACCCGCCGCCTGGCCTACCCGACCGGCCGCGGCTCGCCCGCTTGCTCGCGCCGCGTGTGCACGATCGGCGAGCTCGGCGTGCCGGAACGCGGGACTCACCGTGGCCGGGGGCCGCACCACCGTGCCCAAACGGCGAACTCACCGTGCCGAAACACGGGACTCACCGCGCTCGGGTCAGTCGAAGTTCACGTGGATCCTGATCAGGGTGCCGTCGCGGCGGCGGTGGACGCGCACGAGGTCGCACACCTGGTGGACGGTGAAGAGCCCGTGCCCGACGGCCGGGGGTGCGGGCGGGCGGCGCCCGGCGAGCGGGTCGGTGATGCGGCCGCCGTCCTGCACCTGGCACACGACCTGACGCCCGGACGTCCAGATCATCAGCAGGCCCGAGCCGCCCGCGTGCACGAGCGTGTTGACGACGAGCTCCTGCACCGCGGTGCGCAGGTCATCGACCCGCTCAGGCCGCATGCCGACTGCCGTCGCGTAGTCGTGCACGAACCGCCGCGCGGTGCTGGGGCCGGTCGTCGGCGCGATCACGAGCACGTCGGCCTCGGACGGCGCGGCCGCGGGCGGCCGGTCGAACCAGGCGGCGACGGCGACGGGGTCGGCGTAGGCCGGGCTGTCCCACCGGTCGCCCGCCGCGGCGAGCGTGGGGTGGGTGCGGGTGGCGTCGGTGAGCCAGTCGCGCCCCAGCCGCCGCACGTCGTAGGGGCAGAGGATGTAGGCGGAGGAGTCGGCCAGCGCCACGTTGATCAGTGCCTCGTGCTCGGCGCACGCGGGGTACTCGGCGGCGGAGCGGGCCGCCCAGATCGGCTCGCCGATGATGCGCACCCGGCGCGGGGCGTGCTCGCGCACGAACGCCGTGAGCACGGTGCCGATGATCCGACCGGGGTTGCGGCCCGCCACCGACATGTCCTTGGTGCGGACCAGCTCCGACTCGGCCGCGCTGAGCGCGGAGCGCAGCAAGCCGAGCCCCGGCTGCGGCACGGCGACCAGCACCGGCTCGTCCTGGTCCAGCCCGGAGCGCACGAAGTCCAGGCATCCGGACCGGTAGCTCGCCGCATCGGTGTAGAACAACGCGTCGTGCTCGAGGGTCCCGGCGGCACTGGCCGTCATCGGCTTCCTCGCGGAGTTCGGGTGTGGTAGCCGCAACGGGCTCGGTCAATCTGGCTCAGGGGCACCGAGCGTACCGCCCTGGGTACGGCAGTCCCATCGCCATCAGCGTAATTGCGCGCCGGGCGGGCGATCCGCCAGCTCGTCAGGCCGTCGGCACCGACACGCCGATGCCACCGCGGGTCTGTGCGCCGTACCGCTCGATGTCCCGCTCGAGGCGCAACGGAGCGGTCATCACGCGCTGCTCGGGATCGAGCAGGTCGGCAGGCACGAGCCAGCTCACCTCGAACTCGATGCCGTCCGGGTCCTTCGCGTACAGCGCCTTCGTTGAGCCGTGGTCGGAGGCGCCCACGAGCGCTCCGTGCTCGAGGAGGACACCGCGGATGCGCTGCAGCTCAGCGAGCGTGTCGACCTCCCACGCGAGGTGGTAGAGCCCGACGGTCGAGCGGCCCGCCGTCGAGTCGCCCGCGCGGTCGCCGATGGCGAACAGGCCCAGGTCGTGGTCGTTGGTGGAGTCCGCGGCCTGCAGGAACGCCGCCTGGCCCGGCATCGCCATCACGACCCGGAAACCGAGGGCCTCGGTGTAGAAGGCGACGCTGCGGTCGACGTCGCGGACGTAGAGCACGGCGTGGTTCAGGCGCTGGACGGGCATGGCGGACCTCCGAGGTGGACGGGTTCTTCACCCCAGCCGAACAGATGAAGGTTCAACTATCTTCCCTCGTATGATACGCCTGTGACGGACTCGGACGTGCGATGGCTCACGCCGAATGAGCTCTCGACGTGGCTGGTCTACGTCGCGACGACCAGCCTGCTCGACGGCGCGCTCGACCGTCAGCTCCAGCGCGAATCCCGCATGCCGATGGCGTACTACCTGATCCTCGCCATGCTGTCCGACGCCCCCGGGCGGACGCTGCGGATGAGTGACCTCGCCGCGGTCACCCAGAGCTCGCAGAGCCGCCTCTCACACGCGGTCAACAAGCTGGAGCACAACGGCTGGGTGCGCCGATCGCCGTGCCCCGACGACCGCCGCAGCACCCTCGCCCAGCTCACCGAAGCGGGGTTCGCGGCGTTGGCCGAGGCCGCGCCCGGTCACGTGCGCGCGGTGCGCAGGAACGTGTTCGACCGGCTCACCGACGAGCAGGTGCGGCAGCTGCGCGAGATCCTCGGCGTTGTCCTCGCCGGGCTCACGGCGAACGACGAGCCCGGCACATGTGCGGCCGCCGCCCTGACGCCGGCAGAGTGACGCCCATGGGAACCCTCGTGCTGCTGCGTCACGGCCAGAGTGTGTGGAACGCCGAGAACCTGTTCACCGGGTGGGTGGACGTGCCGCTGTCGGAGACCGGCGAGCAGGAGGCCCGCCGCGGCGGTGAGCTGCTGAGGGCGGAAGGTCTGCTGCCCGACGTCGTGCACACCTCGCTCCTGCGCCGCGCCATCTCCACGGCCAACCTCGCGCTCGACGCGTGCGACCGGCACTGGATCCCGGTCCGCCGCAACTGGCGGCTCAACGAGCGGCACTACGGCGCGCTGCAGGGCAAGAACAAGAAGCAGACCTCTGAGGCCTTCGGCGTGGAGCAGTTCATGCTGTGGCGCCGCTCGTACAGCGTGCCGCCGCCGCCGATCGATGCGGGATCGGAGTTCTCGCAGGACGGCGACCCGCGCTACGCCGACCTCGGCGCCGCGATGCCCGCCACCGAGTGTCTCGCCGACGTCGTCGCCCGCTTCCTGCCGTACTGGGATTCGGCGGTCGTGCCGGACCTGCGCGCAGGCAGGGTCGTGCTGCTCGCCGCGCACGGCAACTCGCTGCGGGCGCTCGTCAAGCACCTCGACGGGATCTCCGACGACGCCATCGCGGGTCTCAACATCCCCACCGGCATCCCCCTGCGGTACGACCTCGACGACGACCTGCGTCCCCAGGTCACCGGTGGCATATACCTCGACCCGGATGCGGCGAAGGACGCCATCGCCGCGGTCGCCGCGCAGGGTCGCTAGTGCGGTGGCCACGAAGGTTGCCGGGGTGATCGCGTGATCCAGGCGGCGAGTCGCAAGGCGCCGCCTGAAGCTCATACCGGGCGTATTCGCGAAGGCGGCGCCGCCGCGAGTCGTCGTCTGGGCGCGCGAGGACCCGGTGAACGTTCGTGGCCACTGCACTAGCCCGCACGGCCCAGGCCGTGCTAGCCCGCCCGGCTTTGGGCCGCGGGCTCGCCGCACGGCCTTGGGCCGCGGGCTCGCCACCCGTACGCCCGGCTCGCCCCGGCCGACCCTCGCAGACCGCGGGTACACCCCGCAGAGGCCCGGGACCTTGCGAGGTGCTGATCTGCCCTGCGAAGAGGATCGGCGCTGCGGCTGGGGCGCCCACCGGGTAGGGGAGGCGGCCCGCCGCCGAGCCGGGACGCGCGCCTCCAGGCCGGTCCCGGTGTGACGGCGGGTGGGCCGCACGTCGGCCTTCCCAGACCGCACGAACCCGCATGCGTCGGCCGGCGCATCGGTCTGCCGCTGCGTCGGGGAGCGGTGATCGTCCCCGTCGACCGGACGGGCGTGGGCTCGGAGGCTGATCGTGCTGGTGCTCGCAGCCGCAGCGGCCGCCTCGCAGAGCGGACTGACGCGTCGCAGGGTCCCGGGGCCCTGCGAGGCGTCGGTTTGTTCTGCGAAGGTGGTCCGGGGTCGGGGCGTGAGAGCCTTCGGGGTCGCGTCGGTGCGGCGGCACGCGGGCCGGGTGTGCCGCGGACCCGTGGGCCCTGCCGGATCGCGGCGGCTGACTTCGCAGACCCTGCGTACACCTCGCAGAGGCCGGGGGCCCTGCGAGGTGCTGGCCTGCCCTGCGAGGTGCTGGCCTGCCCTGCGAGGTGCTGACCGGGCCCTGCGAGGCCGCCGCCGTCATCGTGAACGCCGTGTGAACGAGCGCGGAACACTGCTGTCCCGCGACGTCACGGCCGTCACGACAGGCGTGGTCCACGGCCGTGCTGCCTACGATGGCGCCATGGCCGGTGTGGTCTGTGCGCTGATCGGGGCGGTCGCCCTGGCCGTCGGCGTCGGGATCGGCCTCCTGTGGCGACGCCGCAGGGCCGACCCTCCCGCGAAGGTCGTGCCCCCGGCCCCTGGCCCGGCGATCGCCGATCTCCTGGAGCGCGTGTTCGCCTCCACCGAGCAGGGGCTCGTGGTGGTCGACAGGGGCGGCCTCGCCGTGCTGAGCAACGCGCGCGCCTGTGAGCTGGGCGTCGTCGAGAACGACAAGCCCGACGCCCGCGCCGCGGCCGCGTGCGCGGAGGTGCGCGAGCGGGGGGTCCCGGTGGCCGTCGACCTCTCGCCGCTGGACCCCCGCGGCCGCCGACCCGCCGCGGTGCTGGCCCACGTGCGCCCGCTCGGCGGCGGCTACGCGATGGTCGAGGCGACCGACACGTCCGACGCCGTCCGGCTGGAGGCGACCCGGCGCGACTTCGTGGCCAACGTCAGCCATGAGCTCAAGACACCGGTCGGCGCCGTCGGGCTGCTCGCGGAGGCCGTGCTCGACGCCGCCGACCACCCCGACGAGGTACGCCGCTTCGGCGCGAAGATCGTGAGCGAGGCCAACCGCCTGGGCAACCTCGTCACCGAGCTCATCGCGCTCTCCCGGCTCACCGGCGCCGAACGGCTGCCGGAGCTGTCCACCGTGGACGTCGACGAGGTCGTGAGCGAGGCGCTGGCCCGCACCCGGCTCTCGGCGGAGGCGGCCCGGATCGCGATCGTCGTCGACCGGCCGATCGGGCTGGAGGTGGAGGGCGACCAGACGCTGCTGATCACCGCGCTGGGCAACCTCATCGAGAACGCGATCGCCTACTCGCCCGCCGAGACACCGGTCTCCGTGTCGCGCCGCCGCGTCGGCGACGCCGTCGAGATCGCCGTGACCGACCGCGGCATCGGCATCGCGCCCGAGCACCAGGAGCGCGTGTTCGAGCGCTTCTTCCGGGTCGACCCGGCCCGTTCCCGCGCCACCGGCGGCACCGGGTTGGGGCTCGCGATCGTCAAGCACGTGCTGGCCAACCACGGCGGCGAGGTGCGGCTGTGGAGCCGCCCCGGCACCGGCTCGACGTTCACGATGCGCCTGCCCCTGCTCGCCGCGGACGCCGACACCGAGCTCACCCACCGCAGCCCCGCCCACCTCGGAGGAACGACATGACCAGGGTGCTGATCGTCGAGGACGAGGAGTCCTTCGCCGACCCGCTCGCCTTCCTGCTGCGCAAGGAGGGTTTCACCACCGCGGTCGCGGCCACCGGTCAGGACGCGCTGGAGGAGTTCGACCGCAACGGCGCCGACATCGTGCTGCTCGACCTCATGCTCCCCGGCATGAGCGGCACCGACGTCTGCAAGGCGCTGCGCACCCGCTCGGCCGTCCCCGTGATCATGGTGACGGCCCGGGACAGCGAGATCGACAAGGTGGTCGGGCTGGAGCTGGGCGCCGACGACTACGTCACCAAGCCGTACTCCGCGCGCGAGCTGATCGCCAGGGTGCGCGCGGTGCTGCGCCGCGGCGGCGAGGCGGGCGGCGACGGCGACGGCACCCCGGGCGTGCTGGAGGCCGGACCCGTCCGGATGGACGTCGAACGGCACGTGGTGAGCGTGAACGGCACCGACGTCGCCCTGCCGCTGAAGGAGTTCGACCTGCTGGAGTACCTGCTGCGCAACGTCGGCAGGGTGCTCACGCGCGGCCAGCTGATCGACCGGGTGTGGGGCGCGGACTACGTCGGCGACACCAAGACGCTCGACGTGCACGTCAAACGACTGCGCGCCAAGGTCGAGGCCGACCCCGGAGCGCCCAAGCACCTCGTGACCGTGCGCGGGCTGGGCTACAAGTTCGAGGCGTGAGCGCTGCCGTAAGCAGCCGATGCCCGGTCGGCGGACGTCGTACGGTGCCGCCGAAGCATGATCGCCACAATCGGGACATGACGTGCGCTGGTGCACGCGATGTCCCGGTTCCAGCGATCAACGCTCCGGATCACACCCGGCCCTGTGTGCCGATCCAGCGCACCGATCGCCGCACGCGCGGCCCAGCAGCGCGCGAGAGGCACACCAGCGGGGTTCGATCTTGGATGAACCCCGCTCACGTCGCGCTCGACGACCAGTCCGCGTGCCTACCCCACCGCCATCCACCGGTTTCCCGGTGGGATGGTCCGTCGCCGTGGGTGTTTGTCCTACCTCGCGGGGCCCGGAGGCCGTTGTGTCCGGCCAAGGGCCGTCGGTGAGCCTGGCGTCGGCAGGACTCACCGGGGGACCTCCCACATGCTCGTCGTCGCGACGACCCAGCGGTCGGTCAGACCGGCGGTGTTTGACGGCGAGACACTTGCAGCCTGATCCAGCTCGCGATGCGATCGGTGGGCCGCGTCACCCAGCCGTCGATCCGGGCCTCACGCGTTCCCGTCGAAGAGGCTCGTGACCGAGCCGTCGTCGAACACCTGATGGATGGCCTCGGCGAGCAGCGGCGCGATCGGCAGCACCGACATCGTCGGGAAGCGCTTCTCGTCGGGGATCGGCAGGGTGTCGGTGAAGATCACCTCGCGGGCCCCGCACGTGGCCAGCCGTTCACGCGCCTGCCCGGAGAGCACGCCGTGGGTCGCGGCCACCACGACGTCCTTCGCGCCCTGGGCGAGCAGCGCCTGCACGGCCTTCGCCACCGTGCCCCCGGTGTCGATCATGTCGTCGATGACGACGCACAGCCGCCCGTGGATCTCGCCGACCACCCGGTTGGCGCGCGACTCGTTCGGCCTGCGCGGGTCGCGGGTCTTGTGGATGAACGCGACGGGTGTGCCGCCGAGCGCTTCGGCCCACCGCTCGGCGAGGCGCACCCGCCCGGAGTCGGGGGAGACGACGACGAGGTCGTCGTCGGCGTAGACCCGCTTGACGTGCTCGGCGAGCACCGGCATGGCGAAGAGGTGGTCGACCGGGCCGTCGAAGAAGCCCTGGATCTGGGCGGTGTGCAGGTCGACCGTCATGATCCGGTCGGCGCCCGCGACCTTGAACATGTCGGCGATCAGCCGCGCCGAGATCGGCTCGCGGCCGCGGTGCTTCTTGTCCTGCCGCGAGTAGCCCCAGAACGGCATGACCACGGTGATCCGTTTGGCCGACGCGCGCTTCAGCGCGTCCACCATGATCAGCTGCTCCATGATCTGGTCGTTGATCGGGGCGGAGTGGCTCTGCAGCACGAACGCGTCGCTGCCGCGCACCGACTCCTCGAACCGCACGAAGATCTCGCCGTTCGCGAAGGAGTACGCCGACTGCGGGGTGATCGTGACGTCGAGATGTTTGGCGACCTGCTCGGCCAGCTCAGGGTGGGCCCTGCCGGAGAAGAGCATGAGGCTCTTCTTCGTCATGGCCGTCCGGGAACTCACTGCTTGTTCGACCTCTCGGTGGCGGTCCGCGCGGCGTCCGCCGCCGGTGTGCCCGGCCGGTTCTTCTCGACCCAGCCTTCGATGTTCCGTTGCGGACCGCCCGAGACGGCCAGCGCGCCCGGCGGCACGTCCTGGCGCAACACGGTCCCTGCGCCGGTGTAGGCACCGTCGCCGACCTGGAGCGGCGCGATGAACTTCGTGTCCGAGCCGGTCTTGACGTGCGAGCCGATCACGGTGCGGTGCTTGCGCACGCCGTCGTAGTTGACGAACGTGGAGCTGGCGCCGATGTTGGAGTGCTCGCCGATGGTGGCGTCGCCGACGTAGGTCAGGTGCGGCACCTTGGAGCCCTCGCCGATCTCGGAGTTCTTCACCTCGACGAACGTGCCGATCTTGCCGCGCTCGCCGAGCCGGACGCCGGGGCGCAGGTAGGCGAACGGGCCGACGGAGGCGCCCGCGCCGATCACGGAGTCACTCCCATGGGTGCGCACGACGTGCGCGCCGGGGCCGACCTCGCAGGTGGTGAGCGTGGTGTCGGGGCCGATCTCGGCGCCGCCGCCCACGGTGGTGGCGCCGTGCAGCTGGGTGCCGGGGTGCAGCACGACGTCGCGATCGAGCCGCACCTGGACGTCCACCCAGGTGTTCGCCGGGTCGACGACCGTCACACCCGAACGCATCCAGTGCGTGAGCAGCCGGTGGTTGAGCTCGGCGCGCAGCTCGGCCAGCTGGACCCGGTCGTTGGCCCCGCGCACCTGCCACTCGTCGGAGCAGACCATGCCGCGCACCTCGGCCCCGTCGTCATGGGCGATCTTGACGAGGTCGGTGAGGTAGAGCTCGCCCTGGTTGTTCGACGTCGAGAGGCGCCCGAGCCCGGACTCGAGGAACGCACCGTCGAAGGCGTACACCCCGGAGTTGACCTCGCGGATCGCCTGCTGCTCCGGCGTGGCGTCGGCCTGCTCGACGATGCGGGTGACGGTGCCGTCGGTCTCGCGCAGCACGCGGCCGTAGCCCGTCGGGTCGGCGAGCTCCGTGGTGACCAGCGTGACCGCCGCGCCGGACGCGACGTGCTCGGCCATCAGGGCGGCGAGGGTGTCGGCCTGCAGCAGCGGCACGTCGCCGTAGGTGACGAGGACGGGGCCGGTGATCCCTCCCGGTAGGACGTCGAGCCCGCAGCGGACGGCGTGCCCGGTGCCCAGCTGCTTCTCCTGGACGGCGGCGAGCACGGGCCGCGCGAGCTCGTCGCCGAGCGCGCTGACGGCCGCCCCGACCTGGTCTCCGCCGTGGCCGAGGACCACGACGAGGTGCTGCGGGTCCAGCTCGGCGACGGCGTGCACCGCGTGGCCCAGCAGGCTGCGTCCCCCGATCGGGTGGAGGACCTTCGGGGTGGCCGAGCGCATCCGGGTGCCCTCACCCGCGGCCAGCACGAGCGCGGCGCCGGGCCGCGAGCGGTCGGTCATCAGAACCCACTCCAAGGTTCGACAGCGTGCGGGGACGGACTGCATCGTACGGCGTCGGCCGCTGCGGCGAAGGAATGCGGGTCATCGGCGGGGACGGCGTACGATCGGTCGCGCTCAGCGGTCGGATACGGCCGAACGGGTGATGAGTTGCAGTGGTCAGCTACCGTTTGCCGTCTCGGCGGCACCGGTCGGCTCACCGTCCGTGAGAGCGCGAACGTTCCGCCTGTCTCCACGTTCTTACGGTACGGACAGCGCCGACCGTGAAGGAGAAGTTCATGCCCACCCGTACCGCTCGCACCGCCTGGAACGGCACCCTCGAGCAGGGGGCCGGCCAGGTGGAGCTCACGAGCAGCGGGGTCGGCACGTACGACGTGAGCTTCCCGAAGCGCGCTGCCGAGAACGCCGACGGCACGACCAGCCCCGAGGAGCTGATCGCCGCGGCGCACTCGTCCTGCTACGCCATGCAGTTCTCGGCGCTGATCGCCCAGGCGGGCGGCACGCCGCAGTCACTCGACGTGCAGGCCGACGTCACGCTGGGTCCCGACCCGGCTGGCGGCTTCCGCATCTCCGGCATCAAGATCACCGTCCGCGGTGAGGTCGAGGGGATGGACGAGGCCAAGTTCAAGGAGGTCGCCGGGGCGGCCAAGGCCAGTTGCCCGGTGAGCAAGGCGCTCACGGGCACGACGATCACGCTGGACGCGGGCCTCGAGTGAGGGCCCGTGATCGGAACCGAGGGGGGAAAGATGAGGTGCACGGGTAACGGGCGTCCGCCCGAGCCGCCGCCGCAGCCGCGGCCGAACGGTCGCTGAGCGAGGCAACATCCCGACGCCACGGGGCGGGACCGCACGGTCCCGCCCCGTCGCTGTGTCCGGGTGTCCGCCGCTACCGCCCGCTGCGCTTGATCACCGACTGGGCGCAAAGGCGGACAGATCTGGCCGCTCGGCGCGCCGAGCCGACGATCACGGCGGTGAGATCAGGCCTGCGCCGACCCGCCGCCCCACGGCGGGCTCGGCGGCGCACCCCACGGCGGCGGCGCTCCCCGAGCCTGCGGGCCGGGCGGACCCCACGGTGGTGGTGCCGTCATCGGGAAGGCGTGCGGCGTCGCCTGTGCGGCGGGGCGGCCAGCACCGAACGACGCGACGAACAGCAGGCCCGTCAGCATCGCGGGAACCTGCAGACCGAGCAGCGTCCCCAGGCCGCCCGCGAGCGCCTGGCCCGCGCCGAGGTCGAAGATCCAGCCGGGCGCGACGAGCTCGCCGACGGCCATCAGCAGAACGACGACAGCGCCGGTCAGCGGCGCCGCGACCGACAGCCGCCTGGCGACGACCACACCGCCGATCACCGCGCCGCCGACGAGCAGCAGCGCGGCGCCGACGATCGCGGTTCCACGGGTCAACAGCTCGTAGGCCCGCTGGGCGAAGCCGAGGCCGAAGGCGGTCAGGACCAGGCCGACCAGGGTGGCCAGCAGTCCGATCAGGAACCCGACAAGGTGCCGCACGGTCGCACCGTTGCAGCTCAGCGCGTCCGCGGCAAGCGCCCGCTGCTACGCCTCGATGGTGAGATCGGCGATCTTCCCGTCGTGGAGTGTGAGACGGAAGTGGAGGTCGGCCCGACCGCCTGGGAAGTCGCCTTCGAGATGATGGGTCACGGTGGCGTCGGGCGTAGCAGCGGACCGCGAAGTCGACGTCGCGGGCGATGTGCGCCTTCAGGTACCCCGCGACGAGCTCGGGAAGCTCGACGGCGTGCGCGTTTGTTGGGTCATGCGCACCACCGTTGCGTCTCTCGAGCCCGATCACGTCGACGACCACAGCGGCTACCGCCACTACAGCCTCGACCAGGCAGGTACCCACCGCCCAGGTGATCCACCGTTGCCGGGAGCTGGGGATGCCCGTGCGGGAGGTCGGGCGGCTCGTGGCCGTCGACGACCCGGACGCGCGCGCCGCGGTGATCGGCTGGCACCTCGCGCGGCTGGAGGTCCGACGCACGCGCAGCGCGGCGACCACCGTGGCCGCCGTCCGCGACGTCCTCGACCTCGCCGACGTCCTGGCCTGGTACGACCACGCGATGGGCGAGATCGGCGACGCTCTGGTCAGGGTGGGCGCGGTCCCCTCCGGCCCGCCGGGCGGCCTCTACGACAACGCCCTCTTCACCGACGAACGCGGCGAGGCGCTGGTGTACGTGCCCGTGGCCACCCGCCCACCCACGGCCAGGTTGCTCCGTACGTCGTCTCCGCCGCTGAGGTGGCGACGACCGTGCACACCGGCCCCCCCACGACGACATCGACGTCACCTACGCAACGCTCGGCAGCTACCTGAGCAGCCACGCACTGCCGGTCGCCGGGCCGGTCCGCGAGATCTACCACGTCGGCCCCCGCGACACCGACGACAGCTCGTTGTGGCGCACCGAGATCGGCTGGCCGATCTTTCAGGCCGCCCCGGACCGCTGAGCGCGGCCCCACTCACCGCCGTGATCGTCGGCTCGGCGCGCTTCCGGTCAGGTTTGGCCGCTTTCCAACCCGAACTGGCGATCACGGGCGTTCGGCGGCCCGCTTGGACCGGCGAGCCCTAATCGTGGTCGCCCTTGTCTTGGGTCACGGTCGCCACGAACCGGCGTACCTCCGCCGCACACGTCTCCGGGTCCTCAACCACACGGGCGTGACCGAGCCTTGGAAGCCCAACGAGACGGGATGTCGAGATCGCAGCGTGGAGCGCCTTGGCGTTGGCGAGGCCAAGCGCGGCGACGAAGGCCGCCAAGGCGTCGGCGAACTGCGGCGCTCGCCAGCTGTCATCGATGTCCGACGACGCACCGAAACCCGGCGTGTCCCAAGCGATGACGGTGTGGTCTCGCGCAAGGTCGGGGAGCATCCCACTGCCACGTGCGGCTGTCAGTCGGCGCACCGTGCAGCATCACCAGGACCGGCCCGATACCTGCACGCCTGTAGGCGGTACGCATTCCGTCGACGTCAACGTGAGCCATGCCCAAGTTGTGCGTAAGAGGGTATTCCGCATCTCGGCCATCCTCGCGATCCAGGCAGGCACTTGGCGGGGCCGGGCGGGGTCAACCCGGAACCCCGATCCGCCTACCCGACCAGCTCGACAGCTGTCAAACCGCGCCTCGTCGGCGCCCGCTGTCTCGATGCAGCACTGTGACCTGCCGCTCCGCCGCCAGGATTCGAACCTGGACCATCAGAACCAAAATCCCGTACGGCACGTTTACGTCCGTCGGTCACCATCGCCGACCTGCGATGACACGCGAGGGCTTGTCGACGGTGGGGGCGTGGCGGTCGGGAACGTTGCTGTCATCTGCTGCTGTCACGTGGCCTGTAAGCGGGACAGAGGCTCGGTCCTTGGCAGACTCGGATCATGGTCACAACCAGGGTCGGGATGTCGCAGCACCTCACGTTGCTCACCGACGTTTGCGGCCCCGTGTGCCCCCAGCGTGCCCCGCAAAATGATCACGATGATGCACGGCGTGGCGCGCCGTGAGTCCCGATGTTGCTTCAAGGGGACAGCCCGGGCGGATGTCTCACGTGAGCGTGAGTAGATTTGCGGCCATGATGGCGCGGCGCGATAAACCAGATATCACTTCCGACTTGATTGCCACGCTAGGAAACACGTTATTTCCCGGTGTCGGTGTCGGCGCCAAGCATGCGCTTGGCCCTATAAGGTCCGAATGGGAACGTAGTCGGTCGCAGGCACTTCTGGCGGCGGAATCGGCAATGGGCATGACTCGGGAGGAAGTTGCCGATCTACTGGCGCAAGAGCCAAAATTGGTACCGCTATATGTTCAAATCCTGTGGGCGGCGGGCATGAATGGACATGATCAGACACTTCGCGCAATGGGTTCTTCTTTCGCGGCGGCTGCTCTCGGCGGCGCTGACGCGGTCGATGAGGCGGAAATGGCGCTTCGAGCGCTTGCAACTTTTACACCGAGACACTTTCTGATCCTTCGCGCTTTGACAGACGGCAGAATAATTTGGCCCGAAAGTGGAGGAGGGCCGAGCTACGCCGATTATGTACCGATGGCTGTCGGACAACGAGCAGGTGTCTCCATCGACGTGGCGCGCCAATGCTTGATGAATCTTGCGGCAGCAGGATTGGCGACAATGCACAGCGTGCTGGCGTCTGATGACGATGACGCCGACACCATGGCATTTCCGGTTACTCGACTTGGTCTTGCTGTGATAGCCGCCGCCGAGCACAGCGAAAAATCGTCCTGAACGTGGGTCGATACCCCTTCGTCCTGAACTCGTGGCAGTCCGGTTGCCGACGGCATCGTGCGACGTCAACCGGCACGACATGATCGCTCGCGGCCGGTCTCGGCTGCCAGCGTTGCAGATTGGGGACGTGGCGGTCCCGATTTGCTCGACCCTCAGAACCAAAGCCCCACGGGTCCCGCAGTTCCAACAAGTGAATTAAGGACGGAATCCGATACTACTGAGGTGTCGGCCTCGGGGGCCGTTTCCAACGTGATCTCGGCAACGGTGGATACCATGCACGCGAGTTGCGCTGGCTTATATGGTATGGACGCGGAATGAAATTAACTATTCGCGTGACCGTCGGATCGTATAGTTCCAGTCGCCGTGGAACTTGTGTCGGGTGATGGGTATGGATTCCCTCTGCTGGGCGGTCGGCTTGATCCCGGTGGGATAGAGGTTGAGGTCGAGGTCGGCGCGTACGGTGAGCCCGGTTGCGGTGGTGGTGTTGGCGATGAGGCTGACGACTGTTTGGTAGGTTTCGAGCGGTCGTCCGCGCCAGTTTCCGGTGATTCTGGAGAAGAGCCGGTGTTCGACCTTGTTCCATTTGCTGGTGCCGGGTGGGTAGTGGCATATGGTGATGTCCAGGCCGGTGGCCGCGGCGAGTCGGGAGATTTCGAACTTCCAGAGCCACGGGCGGTGTCCGTTCGATCCGCCGCCGTCGGCGGTGATGAGCAGCCGTGTCGCGTTGGGGTATTTGGTCTTTCCCATCTGTTCCCACCACTGCTCGATGGTGGCGACCGCGAAGACGGAGGTGTCGTGATCGATACCGACGGACACCCAGGCGCTGTCGTCGGCGATGTCGTAGACGCCGTACGGGATGGCCTTGCCCTCGGCCAGACCGGGGAAGTCGTAGGTGGATACTTGTTCTGGATCGCCGCTGGGCTGCCACTCCCGCCCGGCCTGGGTGAACCGTCCGACCAACTCCTTTTTCTTGGTATCGACGCTGATCACGGGCTCGCCGGCGGCCAGGAACTCCTGCGCTTGGGAGTTGAGGTAGCGGAACTGGGCGTCCCGGTCGGGGTGCTGGGCGCCTTCGAGGCTCTTGCGGGTGCCTGCAGGCTGAACCCGGCCGAGCGCAGGATCTTCGCGACCACCGAGTGACTGATCTCGTGCCCCATCGCGGTGAGTTCGCGGGCCAGGTGCCGCGTTGATTTCGTGGTCCACCGCAACGGCGATTCCGGGTCTCCGCGGGTTCCCGGCTCGATGAGAGAATCCAGCCGGTCGCGCAGTTCCGGGTCGGCCACCTCGGCTTTCTTGCGGCCACCACCTGCTGCCCGAACACGGTCCGTCTGCTTCAACGGCTCATTGTCCAATTCCGCCAGACCGCGTCGGATGGTCGACCGCGATGCACCCGTCGCCCGATGCACCGCGGCAATGCCACCGCGTCCCCACGACCTCGCTTCGGTCGCCAACGCTACACGCCGATCGCGCTCATTCAACCGGGGCAGCAATCCGGCCAGCCGTGATTTCATGGCCCGAAAAGCGTCGTCGTCCGGCACGGCTGCAGATATATCGGACGGCACAGTTCTACAGATCGACACGCCGCGCTTCGGCACTATCAAAAATTCACCCGATCGGACTAGTTATTTCATTACGGCTACTATCTCGCCCATTCGCGTGAGAGCCAGGACTGCCATAGGGACAATCCGAAGCTGGCGCAGCCGAGAAGGAGATACAGAATAATGGCGTTGGCACTGCTCGGCGGAAAGACGGATACGCTCGATCCGTTAGCGTTAAGCACTAGATATAGGAGCAAGAGCAAGAGAGCATGGAGCAGCTAGAGTACCTAAGCCCCACAGGGCGTCGCGGAGCAACTCCCGGCGAAGGTTGTACATCCCTTCGAGTAGCCAGCCAAGGATGTAAGCCTCAATGCAGATGAGGGCCGGAAATGCAATCCAGTTATAGACGAATGTCGGCACCGGGCTTTGCTCGGGCTCTGACCCCGGTGAAGGTGCCGACCCGTCCGGTGGAACATGAACCGTGAGTCCTGGCTTACCAGAATGAGTGGCCGTCGATAGTGGGGGTGAGGATACCTGTTCGCTGGAAGTACTCGTTGGCGGTTGGGCTTGAGTAGATTTCGTAGTCGGCTGCTCGTCGGGTAGCGACCCTGATTGCGATGTAGAAAAGGAACCAAGAGCAAGTACAACAACGCCGCACAACGCGAGAAGCACTGTGGCAGCAAAAGCGAGAGTCGAGTTCACGCCTCTCGACTGCAGCCCAACGGCTATTGCGACCATTATAGCCGCCAACGCGACAAGCGTGCTTCCCCACGCCGCGGTGGCCGTACTCACGTCGTCCTCCAGCGTTGAATCTACCCGGGTATAGCCACATTCTGCCATCCCCGCGATCCAGGCCAGCACTTGGCGAGGCCGGGGGGCGTCAACCCGGAACCCCGATCCCGCCTACCTGACCAGCTCGCCACCGCCGCTGTGCTCGTCGACTTGGCCACCGGGCGGGATCGGGCGCGTAGCGGGGTTGACGCCGTTCGGGCTCGCCGAGACGATCTGCGGCCAGCGGGGAATGACTCTCCTACGTCCTCCATGCCAACCCTGCCGGCACGTAGCCGGCGGCCCTCAGGCGCACGGCCGTCCCGTGAGCGGAGCGGCAAGGGTAAGGACGTGCATGCCGTCCGGCCGTGGTCCGGCCCGCGCCTCGGCCACGGGCGCGGCTTGAAGACGTAGAGAAAGTCCTCACCGACCGGACTGCAAGATCGGCTTCGCACCGTTCCCGATGTTGCGTTAGGGCCCCTCGGTGCGGGTGCCGTCACTCCCCACGGAGGACGGCGAGATGCTGCTTGAAGATCCGGGAGAACGACCGTAGGAGATTGTCGCCCTTCTGGGGGCTCGCCAGAGAAGGCTGACCGATCACACCGTGAGGCGCGTAGGAGCGAAGTCCCGTGGTCAGAAGGTAGCGACGATCGTCCGCGAGGTGATCCGCAGACCTGTAACCGTCGCGTACGACCTCGGGGAACCGGTAGAGCAGAATCGAGGTCTCGGCTTCCCCCGCGTGCATGTCCTCATGGTTGGAGGTGCGTAGCCCGGCTTCGTCACGGGCTTCCTGCCATTCTGCGTTCTGCGGGAACAGTGCCATTCGCCGCCCATTGGCGTTGCCTTCCTGGACGACGTTGCTCAGCACGTAGTTGCCGCCGTGCGCATTGACGAGGACCAACCGATGGATGCCGGATCGTGCCAGCGAGTCGTAGACGTCGTCGACGACGGTGGTGAGGGTGCTGGCCCGGACACTGACCGTTCCCGGGAAGTCGGCGTGCTCGTGCGAGCAGCCGAGCGTGAGAACGGGGAGCTGGAAAAGGTGGTAGTCAGCCGCGAGTCGTTCTGCGATGGCGGTGGCTACAAGAGAGTCCGTCGTGAGGGGGAGGTGGGCCCCGTGCTGCTCGAAGCTCCCGGTGGGCAGAACCGCCGTGTCCGGGTGCAGATCGGCAATCTCGGGTGAGGTCGTTGTCGGCAGCATCGGACCCCATCATCGTCCGCTTACGCCACGGCTGCCAGGGCCTCGCGAAGCTCCCGAACCCGATGTGCCTCGTTGAGTGGCGTGACGCGGCGGGCCACGACACGCAGCATGTGCAGAGTCCGTGCCGAGGGTGCGGCCTTGACGCGCTCGATGGCCTTCAAGGCGGCATCACAGGCCTCGTCGATCTGGCGCAGCTCCAACCGTGCAACGGCCAACCTGGACAGACACAGCGCCTCGTCCCGTGCACGATCGGTAGGCCAGGTCGTCAAGGCCTGCGTGCACGCTTGGACCGCGGCGGCGGGCTGCCCGAGGGTCAGCAGGCACAGCGCGCCCTCCATTTGCACGTACGGCGTAGTGCAGTACGCCGAGAAGTCATGCACGAGCGGTGTTGCGCTGGTGAGCTCCAACGCTCGATCGATCGCGGCGCGTGCTTGGCGCTCCTGCCGCAGCTGCGCCTCTGCGAGTGCGACCTGGCGTAGGCAGATGGCTTCCTGCTCCGGAGCGTGTCGAGCGGCCAAGCGGGCAGCGCGTCGAGCGGTGACGACCGCCCGCTGAGCGTCGCCCTGCTCGGTGAGCACGTTGCTCTTGCGCATCGTGTTGTACGCCGCCAGGTCGGCGTTGCGGGCACGCTCGGCGAGATCGATCGACGCATCGGTGCGCCGCAGCGCCTCGTCGAGGCCTCCCGAGTCCTGATGCATCCACCCCGCCATCTCCTCGAACCGGGACGCGAGCAGCATCGCCTCGACCGGGCCACGCTCGGCCAATGCACGGAGCTGGTCGGCCTGCGCACTGGCGACGCCGACGACCAGGCCCGGACCGGCGATGTTGTCCAACAGGGTGTGTTGGGCGTGCTGTTGACGGAAGTAGCCCAGGACGCTGTCAGAGACCTCAAGCTGTCGGACGTTGCGTCGGACCAGCGAGTCGATCCCGTCGTCGGATGCCTCGTCTGGTGTGGTGTCTTCGAATCCCAATGCTGCCGGAGGCAGATCAAACGCCATTTGGAGCAGCATCTGATAGGTGCGATCCGGCGCCTGACGACCGTTCTCCCACTGGGAGATCATGACGCGCAGACTGGTCTGGGTGGCCGTTCCCACTCCGGCATGGTCAGCGGCGCGGCGCAGCTCGTGATTGAGCCGCGCGGAGGTCCATCCGCGCGCGTCACGCGCTTGCCTGATCAGATTCACCATCGCCTGCGTTCCCGTGGAGTTGACGGTGGTCGCACCGCGAGTCTCCCACATCCAGCTCTGTCATGAAAGACGTAACGGGCTAACCATTACCTCGCATTACCTGTCGCCACTTACATCGCCTTGGATTTCTTTGATTTCCTGGTCCGGCAACCCCGCTCGGCGTTGCACTACCTGCAAGTTGATCCTCCAAGGAGCACAGCAGTCATGGATCTGATCATCAACACCGGTATCTACACGTTCCAGACCAGCGGTGTGTTCGAACCGCGGCTGGACAAGGACGGTGTCCACCGTCGGGACAAGAGCGGTGGCACGAACCTGCCTCTGTGGGCCGTGAAGCTCGTCGCCTGGTCCGACGCGGACGCAGAGACGATCTTGGTGACCGTCGCGGTCGCGGACCCTCCGAAGGTCTCCCAAGGTCAGTACGTGTCCGTCGAGCGTCTGCAGGCAATGCCGTGGGTGCAGAACGGCAACGCGCGGGTGGCGTTTCGTGCCAAGTCCGTGATCCCGACGAACGGGGCCGCGCACGCGGCCAAGCCGAGCCCGACGCCCGGCAACTGAGCAATCGATCATTCGAGGAAGGAGTGAGGCATGTCCACATCCGTGGATGACCAAGCCACTGGTCGGACGCGTGCGGCCGACGACCACCGTTATCGGACGAAGGCGAGTACCGCGAAGGTGCATGCGCAGATCGAATCCGGTCTGCGAGAGATCGTGGCCGAGGCGGCGACGCAGTTGTCGCAGTTCATGCATCTGGTCTGGGAGGACCGTGGTGCCGGGACGGCGATCGTGTACGGGCATGTGGTCGACGCCAGTGAATGTCTGGAGTTGGCCGCGTTGCATCTGGACATGTTGCGGACCGCGGTCGGGCATCGGTTGCGGATCGAGGACCACAAGAACGGCGCCGATCTGCCGTTCTGAATCGCGCTAGTCCGTAGAAGGGGTGGGGCTGGACACGGAACCGCAGGTTTGCCGACCCAGTTCGGTTCCGCGTCCGCCCTGTTTCCCCGCCCGTCAGCTACCAGCTTTGGAGTGGAGAAAACCAATGATGGCACGTTCTGCCACCGGCCGCGCCCGCGGCCGCACCGCCCCTCGTGGGCGAAGCGCGCAGTCCCCGTTGTGGGGGGAGTTCCTGACCCGTCCCGAGCACAACCGGTTCTGGCTGGTCGTCGGGTTCGTGGTGCGTCGCCGCACCGAACTGACCGTGATCTTGGTCGGTTGGCTGGTGTTCGTCCAGCTCACCCACGCGCTGACCCCGACCCCGCCACCTGCGGGTCCTGGGGTACCGCCGCCCACTGCCCCGGTGGTCACACCGGCAGGCTGGGCCCTGCTGAGCATGGCCGTCACCGTCGCGGTGGTCCTGGCCGTCCCGGTCAGTCGCCGCTATATGTGGCGCCGCTCGATGGCGGTGGTGATGCGGCATCGGCTGCGGGCGTGTTTCCTGCAGACCCGGACGTGGACCGCGAACGGACGTTTGCCGTTCCTGATGTGGTCGCGTCCCTCCCGTGTCGGGGTTCGGGTGCGAGTGTGGCTCCCGGCCGGACTGTCGGTCAACCACCTGCACCGCATCATCGACGAGCTCGGCGCCGCCTGCTGGGCCCGTGAGGTCCGCATCACCCCCATCCGCGGCCAGGCCGCGCTCGTCCTGGTGGACATCGTCCGCCGCGACCCCCTCAGCGGCAGCGCTCCGCTGTCCCCGCCCGTCCTCGGTCGGCTCGACCCTGCACCACATCCTGCGGGTGGAAGCCGCCCACCGTGGCTGCCCGCACTGGCCTTGCTGGTCGACGACAGCCCCACGATCCCGATCCCGGTCCAGCGACCGGGCCCGTGGGCGACGCCGATATCCGTGCCACAACCGGTGGCGCAGGCCGCCACAGCCCGCACCGACCGGGTGCCCACCAGCAAGACCGCGAAGTCCAGCACGAAGACCAACGGCGCCGCCCGCGGCGACCGTGACCCGGCCGAACCCCCGGCAGTGACCGGCTTCGGCGGCGTGGACGTCACCGACTACGTCTAACCCCTTCCGACCCGCTGACGCGGGCTGATGGGACGGCGTCCACACCCTGCACCGCAGCGACAGAGCGCCCACGCGCTACAGAGCAATCGCTTCGGCGCTCTGTCCTGCCCCACCATCCGCATCCACGCAAGGACGCCTGTCATGGCTGCACGTTTCCGGCGTCGCCGACGCCCCCGCCTTCCGCGGTTCGATGTCCCGTTGTCGATCTACGAGCCGGTGCCGTTCGGGGTCGACGAGAACGGTGAACCCGTCGAGGTCACCCTGATCTACCGCAACCTGCTCGCCGGAGGCGAACCCGGCTCCGGCAAGTCCAGCCTGCTCAACACCATCATCGCCCACATCGCCCTCTGTTCGGACGCCCGGCTGTGGCTGCTGGACGGGAAACTCGTCGAGCTGGGGCCGTGGGAGCCGGTGGCGGACGTGTTCGTCGGCAACGACATCGCCCACGCCAACGACTGTCTGCGCACCCTGCAAGCCGAGATGGACAGCCGGTATGTCCGGCTGCGCGCCGAGCATCGCCGCAAGATCCTCCCCGAGGATGGCTGCGACGTGATCGTGTGCGTGATCGACGAGCTGGCGTTCTTCTCCGTCACCGTCGGCACCAAGGACCAGCAGGAAGAGTTCAAGACCCTGGTCCGCGACCTCGTCGCCAGAGGTAGGGCCGCCGGGATCATCATGATCGTCGCCACCCAACGGCCCTCGGCCGACATCATCCCCACCTCGTTGCGGGACCTGTTCGGGTATCGGGTGGCGTTCCGCTGCACCACCGACTCCAGCAGCGACATCATCCTGTCCGTCGGCTGGGCCTCCGAAGGCTTCTCGGCGAAGGACATCCCACCCGACGACAGCTATCGCGGCGTCGGCTACCTGCTGGCCGAGGGCGGCCTGCCCCGCCGGTTCAAGGCCGCCTACCTCAACGACGACCAGATTTCGGCCGTTATCGCGCACGCCTTACGGATTCGGCGTCGACCAGCCGGATAAACCCCGCTGAGCGTTCACGCGCGCATTCGCAACAGCTCAAACCCATTGACGTCCGAATAGCCGTCGCTATTCGGCGATGAGAAGGAGTCTGCCCGAAATGACCTCCACACGCACGACCGTCATCCTCGCCCTCGCCGCCGCCGGGTTGATCCTCGGTGTCGGGGTGGCCGCCCGGGTGTCGCCCGGGTTCAAGTCCGCGGCGACCGATGTCGGGTTGACCGCGTTGATCGTGCTCGTCCTGGTCGGGTTGCTCGGGGCACTGATCGCCCCGGTGCTGGACCTGTGGACCCACGATGACGCCCTACCGCGAAGCGACAACCGAGACCAGCTCTCAGACCGTCGCGACGTGCCGGTCCCGGGAGGGTCGGCCCCTCACACCGGGAACCTCCGATGAGGCCGACGACCGTCAAGACCCGGTTGACACCCCACCGCCGCAGGATGGTGGTGGAGAACGACGACTACGCCGCGTTCACCCGCCGCGTCCTGGCCGCCCACGGGCGCCGCATCGCCTCCGGGGACATCGACGGACTCAGCCCTCTCGCCCAACTCGCCGACGAACTCGACCGGGCCCTCCAGCACGCGGTGACCGGCCTGCACGCGGCCGGGTTCTCCTGGACCGAGATCGCCGACCGGCTCGGCATCACCCGCCAAGCCGCCCACCAACGCTGGGCCAGCGAGCCCGCTCGCGGGGTGGCCCGATGATCCGCCGCATCCGCTGCTTCACCGTCGACTGCGACGACTGCCGCGACGACTACCAGGACAGCGACCTCGGCTACACCGTGCACTTCGCCACCGACCACGACGCGATCGATCATCTCGCCGACACCGGCTGGACCCTCAGCACCGACGGGCACGTGCGCTGCCCCACCTGCTCGGCCCACCACCTCTGCGCCTCCCTCAACCACCTGTGGGGGGTGTGGGAGATCTGCCGCTGCCGCGGCACCACCCCTGCCCACGCCACCACCGGGTGCGGGTTGTTCCGCTGCTGCGCCCAGTGCGGCGCCATCGAGGGCAGCACCTTCGCCGACCTACCCACCACCACCGATCCGCAGCAGCGGCCCGCTGGTTGACGGCGACCCCCACCCCCGACAGACCGGCAGGCAATCCGGCCGTCGGAGGTGAGGGTGACCGCCCACCACCACCGCACAAAGGAGACCCGATCATGACCACGCTCGCCGACCACCCCACCAGCCCGACCGCTACGACCGCGCCCGCGCTCGGCACGCCTGCGACTGCGGCGCCGTCAGTGGTCAATGCGCGGGCCGAGGCCGTGTTCCTGCGCGCCGCCACCTACGCCCTGACCGCCCGGCAGCTCGTGCACGCCCTCGCGCATCACCTGACCCGCTACGGCGACACCCTCGCCGTCACCGTCGTTGACCCCCTCGCCGCGGTCGACGCCGTGATCCGCTTCGACGTCGGCCACCATCCCGACCGGGTCACCGAATGGGCCACCGGCCGCACCCCCACCGATGTCGCCCGGGTCCTGGCCCGCGCTGAACAGATCGCCCGCGACTACTTCGGCACCGGCTTCCCCCCGATTCCGTGGTGAGGCCGGTGACCCCCACGTGAACGCCACCCCCACGGGTACCCGGCCTCGCATCGCAGGTAGCACCCGATCACCGGGGCAGTCCAGCACCACGGCGCGGATCCTGGACCGGGCCGCCGGAGCGGAGCATGGCCGTTGGCTCGCGCACGTCGCCTCCACCCGCGGTTGTGTCCGTCCGGTCCGGCTGGCCGGGGCCCTGCACACCGTCGAACGCTCCACCGGCCGGATCGTGGCCACCCGCCACACCACCACCGACCTGCCCGACGGCGTCATCTACGTGCCCTGCGGCGACCGCCGCGCCTCCGTCTGCCCCGCCTGCGCGGAGACCTACCGGGCCGACACCTACCAGTTGATCCGGGCCGGACTCGTCGGCGGGAAAGGCGTCCCGGAGACGGTGGTCGGGCATCCGGTCGTGTTCGCCACCCTCACCGCCCCCTCCTTCGGACCCGTCCACACCCGAGCCGTGAACCGCACGACGGGGAAGGTGCGGCCGTGTCGGATGCGCCGCGACATCAGCCTCTGCCCACATGGGCGCCAACTCGTCTGCACCCGCCGCCACGATGTCGACGACCCGAGGTTGGGGCGGCCGATCTGCCTGGACTGCTACGACCACGCCGCCCACGTCGTCTGGAACGGCTGGGCCGGAGAACTCTGGCGACGCACCATCATCACCCTCACTCGGGCGTTGAAGCCGCTCGAGCGGGCCCACGACGTCCGGTTGCGGGTCTCCTACGGCAAGGTCGCCGAATACCAACGCCGCGGCGTCGTGCACTTCCACGCCCTGTTGCGCCTCGACCAGGTCGACGCCGCCGACCCGGACACCGTGCACGCCCCACCGGCCGCCATCACCGCGGCCGAGCTCGTCGACCTCGCCGCCGACGCCATCGCCTCAACCCGGTTCCTGACCCCGGGCTACGTCGACACCGGACACGCCTGGCCCATCGCCTGGGGACCCCAGCTTGATCTCCGGCCTGTCACGCTGACCGGTCGCGACGGCACACCAGACGTGTCGACTGATGCGGTGGCCGCGTACCTGGCCAAGTACGCCACGAAAGCGACCGAACCGACGGGGCTGCCGGTCACTGGGCGGATGAACGCCGAGACCGCCGAGCACTACGCCGATCCCGGGGACCCACCTCGGCAGGCTGATCGCCTACGCCTGGCAACTCGGCGCGTGCCCGTCGGACTGGACCTCCGACGAGCAGCGCGAGGAATGGCACGACACCTACGGCAGGTTGCGGCGCTGGACGCACATGCTCGGCTTCGGCGGTCACTTCGCCACCAAGTCACGCCGCTACTCCACCACCCACAAGAACCTGCGCGCCGCCCGCAGGGAATGGCGCCACGCCACCCGCGCCGACTGGTGGAACCGCCATCACCGAGACCCGCAGCACCTCGACCAGGTCGCCGACGTCGACACCGACACCACCCTGATCGTCGCCGACCTCACCTTGGCCGGGATCGGCTGGAACACCACCGCCGACGCCCACCTCGCCGCCGCCGCAGCAGCACGCGCCCGCGCCTACCGCGCCCTGGCCCGCGAGGAACACACCACCGCATGACCACCGCCCGACAACCGAGGAAGGAACACCACGGTGGAACGCGTACTACTGACTCCCGAGGAGGTCGCTGAGGCCCTGCACGTCGGACGCTGCACCGTCTACGACCTCATCCGCACCAACCAGCTCCAGTCATTCAAGATCGGCAAACTGCGGCGGATCCCCGTCGATGCCGTCCACGAGTTCGCCAAGCGGATGCTCGCCGAAAGCGGCGATGTCGCATGAGCGGCCACAACGCCAACGGTGAAGGCAGCGTCTACCAGCGCAAAGACGGGCGATGGGTGGCCGCCGCCTACCTCCGGGCCACGAGCGGCGGTCGTCGACGGGTGTCGGTCTACGGCAAGACCCGCCAAGAGGCCAAGGCCAAGCTCCGCGAACTGCTCGACAAGGCTGAGCGCAACGTCCCGGCGACACCGGCTCGGCTCACCGTCGCGCAGTACCTCGCCGAGTGGCTGACCCACATCCGTCAGCACGTCCGGCCCAACACCTACGTCGCGTACGAGATCAATGTCCGGCGGCACGTCGTGCCGCGTATCGGCAAGCGGTCACTCGCCAAGCTCACTGCCCGGGACGTGCGGATCATGGTCGATGCGATGCGCGCTGACGGCGTAGGCGCACGGGTTGTCCAACACGTCCATGCGACGTTGCGCGCCGCGCTCGAACACGCCTACCGGGAGGAGATCGTCTCCCGGAACGTCGCGAAGTTGGTCCGGACGGAGCGCCCGGTCCCGCAGAAGCCGCGCGAGCCGCTGACGGCCGACGAAGCGACGCATCTGTTGAAAGAGGTCCAGGACACGCCGCACGGTGCCCTATGGACGGTCATGGTCATGCTCGGACTGCGTCGCAGCGAGGCCTGCGGGCTGCGCTGGGAACACATCGACTTCGAATGCCGGACTCTGCGGATCGCGCAGACCGTGCATCGGGTCGACGGCGCTTTGCAGGTCCTCGGCACCAAGACCCGCCGTTCCAACCGGACGGTGCCACTTCCTGGTCGATGCCTGTTCGCCCTCGCGGAGCACCATCGCCGCCTCCAGGAACGCCACGGCGACGGTCCCGGGCGACCGTGGAAGCCCACGGGCTTTGTGTTCGGCACCGCCTGGGGGACACCCCTCGAACCGCGCAACCTGACCCGGATGTGGGTCAAGCTCTGCGACGCCACCGGCACTCGCCGGGTGCCACTGCATGCCCTCCGTCACACCTGCGTGAGTCTGCTGCTCGCGCTCGGCGTCCACCCGCGCGTGGTCATGGAGATCGTCGGCCACAGCGCGATGGAGATGACCATGAATGTGTACGGCCACGTGCAGCTCGACAGCCAGCGCGCCGCCCTCGATCGTCTCGACGACGAACTGTCGAGCTGACCCCGTTGCTGTCATCTGTTGCTGTCATCGGCGCCTCGTTGGCGCTGGTCATCGGACCACAAAGGTCTGACCTGCCGCTCCGCCGCCAGGATTCGAACCTGGACCATCAGAACCAAAATCTGAGGTGCTGCCATTACACCACGGCGGACAGGCCTCCATCCTGACACGACGGTCGCGGGCGGCCTGCCCCGCGTCGGGCGGTAACGGTGTCACCACGCCCCGCAGCCCCGGGCGCTGCGGAAACGTCGGGCCCCGCGTGAAACACTCCGGGCGTGCGCAGCGAGCATCCTCAGCGGACAACCGGCCCGACTCGCCGACCCGATGGGGGAACCGCATGACCACCGAAAGCGCGATCCGACCTGACACCACCGGCACCGCGCCGGTGATCACGTGCAGGCTGTGCGGGTCGACGCAGCTGCGCAGCTTCCTGGACCTCGGCGCCACGCCGCCCTGCGAGCTGTTCCTCACCGCCGAGGCCGTCGAGGCGATGGAGCCGACCTACCCGCTGCACGTGCGCGTCTGCGAGCAGTGCCTGCTCGCGCAGATCCCTCCGCTGATCACCCCGGAAGAGACGTTCACCGAGTACGCCTACTTCTCCTCGTTCTCGACGTCGTGGGTCGAGCACGCGCGCCGGTTCGTCGACGGGGCCGTGGAACGGCTCGGGCTCGACGAGGACTCGTTCGTCGTCGAGGTCGCGAGCAACGACGGCTACCTCCTGCAGCACGTCGTCGCACGCTGGATCCGTTGCCTGGGCGTCGAGCCGTCGGTCAACGTCGGCGAGGCCGCCCGCGAGAAGGGCGTGCCGACGCTCACCGCGTTCCTCACCCCGGAGACCGGCAGGCAGGTGCGCGAGGAGCACGGCCCGGCCGACCTCGTCTGCCTCAACAACGTGTACGCCCACATCCCCGACGTCGTCGGGTTCACCGAGGGCCTGCGGGCGATGGTGGCCGACGACGGCTGGGTGTCGATCGAGGTGCAGCACCTGCTGACCCTGGTGGAGCGCACGCAGTTCGACACCGTCTACCACGAGCACTTCCAGTACTACACGCTGCTCACCGGGCAGCGCGCGCTCGCGGCAGGCGGGCTGACCCTGGTCGACGTCGAGCTCCTGCCCACCCACGGCGGCTCGATCCGGATGTGGGCCCGGCCGAGCGAGGTCGCGGGCGAGCCCAGCCAGGCCGTGCGCGACGTGCTGGCCGCCGAGGAGAAGGCGGGCCTGCACACCGCTGCGGGCCACGACGGGTTCGCCGAAGCCGTCTCCCGGGTGCGCGACGACCTCATGGCGTTTCTCATCGACGCGCGCCGGGCCGGCAAGAAGGTGGTCGGCTACGGCGCCCCCGGCAAGGGCAACACGCTGCTCAACTACTGCGGCATCCGGCCCGACCTGCTCGCGTACACCGTCGACCGCAACCCCTACAAGCACGGCCGGTTCACCCCCGGCACCCGGATCCCGATCCTCGCGCCGGAGCGGATCGCCGAGGACAAGCCCGACTACGTGCTGATCCTGCCCTGGAACCTGCGCGACGAGCTCACCGAGCAGCTCGCCTACGTCAGGGAGTGGGGCGGGAGGTTGATCTTTCCCATCCCCCACCTCGAGGTCGTGTAGATGAAGGTCGTCCTGTTCTGCGGCGGCTACGGCATGCGGATGCGCGACGGCCAGTCCGACGTGCCCAAGCCGATGACGACGGTCGGCCCGCGCCCGCTGATCTGGCACGTCATGCGCTACTACGCGCACTTCGGGCACAGGGACTTCGTGCTCTGCCTCGGCTACGGCGCCCACCACGTCAAGGACTACTTCCTGAACTACGACGAGACGGCGTCGAACGACTTCGTGCTGAAGGACGGCAAGGTCGAGCTGCTCGGCTCGGACATCCGCGACTGGCGGATCACGTTCGTGCACACCGGCCTCACCTCGCCGATCGGGGAGCGGCTGCGGCGGGTGCGCGCGCACGTCGAGAACGAGGAGATGTTCCTCGCCAACTACGCCGACGTGCTCACCGACATGCCGCTCGACGACATGGTCGCGAAGTTCCGGGCACAGCCGGACAAGGTCGGGGCGCTGCTCGCCGTGCCGCCTCAGTCGGCATTCCACTGCGTGGACATCGACGACGACGACACCGTCAACTCGATCACCACACTGCAGCAGATGCCGCTGTGGGAGAACGGCGGCTACTTCGTGCTGCGGCCGGAGATCTTCGACTACATCCCGGAGAACGGCGACCTCGTCACCGACGGAGCGATGGTGCTCGCCAAGGAGGGTCGCATGATGGCCTACCCGTACAGCGGGTTCTGGCAGCCCGCCGACACGGTCAAGGAACGCTCCGCGCTGGAGGCCGCCTACCAGAGCGGCATCCGGCCGTGGATGCTCTGGGACCGCGAGCGGGCCGCCGCCGACCGCGACCCCCTGCAGGCCCAGATCGCGGCCCTGCGCGACGCTACGCACGAGCGCTGATGCTCAGCCTGCTCCCCGAACGGCTCGACCGGCTGGCGCTGCTCGGCGCCCACTGCGACGACATCGCGATCGGCGCTGGCGGCACGCTGCTGGAGCTGTGCCGCTCCCATCCGGGCGTCGCGGTCGCGGCGCTGGTCCTCACCGGCGGGGGATCGTTGAGGGAGGAGGAGGAGCGGGCCGCGCTGGCCGCGTTCTGCCCCGGCGCCCGGCTGGACGTCACCGTGCTCGACCTGCCCGACGGCCGGGTGCCGACGCGCTGGGAGCGGGCCAAGGGTGCGCTGGAGGAGCTGCGTGGGGCGGGCGAGCCGGACCTGATCCTCGGCCCGTCCGCGCACGACGCCCACCAGGACCACCGCACCCTCGCCAAGCTCGTGCCCACGGTGTTCCGCGACCACCTCACGCTGGGCTACGAGATCATCAAGTGGGAGAGCGACCTCGTTCAGCCCACCGTCTTCCTCCCGCTCGCCGAGCCGGTGATGCGGGAGAAGGTCGCCAAGCTGCTCGAGCACTACGGCAGCCAGCGCGACCGCACCTGGTTCGAGTCCGAGGTGTTCTCTGGCCTCGCCCGCGTACGGGGTGTGCAGTGTCACGCGCGCTACGCGGAGGCGTTCCACGCCGTCAAGATAGTGCTCGGCGCCGCCCCGTTGCCGGGCCTCGACCCCACCGACTAGCTCCGAGGAGACAAATCCAGTGCGTGTTCTGCTGACCGGCCACCAGGGCTACCTGGGCACCGTGATGGCCCCGGTCCTGGGCAGCGCGGGCCACGACGTCACCGGTCTGGACAGCGGCCTCTTCGCCGACTGCATCCTCGGTGGCCTCGACACCCCCGACGTGCCCGGCCTCGCCGTCGACCTGCGCGACGTCACCGTCGACCAGCTGCGCGGCTTCGACGCCGTCGTGCACATGGCGGCCCTGTCCAACGACCCGCTGGGCTCGCTCGCCCCGGAGATCACCTACGACATCAACCACCACGCGTCCACCCGCCTCGCGCGGCTCGCGAAGGACGCGGGCGTCGGGCGGTTCGTCTACGCCTCGACGTGCTCCGTGTACGGGGCGCAGTCCGGCGACGAGCTCGTCGACGAGGACGCGCCGCTCAAGCCGGTGACGCCCTACGCGATCTCCAAGGTCCGGGTGGAAGACGATCTGGCCGACCTCGCCGATCAGGACTTCGTGCCGGTCTCGATGCGCAACGCCACCGCGTTCGGCTTCTCGCCGCGGCTGCGCGCCGACATCGTGCTCAACAACCTCGTCGGGCACGCCGTGCTCACGGGCGTGGTCAAGGTGCTCTCCGACGGCACGCCCTGGCGTCCGCTCGCGCACGCCGAGGACATCGCGGGAGCGGTGGTCGCCGCGCTCGCGGCACCCGCCGACGTGGTGCGGGCGCGCGCCTACAACGTGGGCACCGAGCGCAACAACCGGACGGTCGCCGAGATCGCGCAGGCCGTGTGCGACGCCGTGCCCACCGCGAAGCTCGCGATCACCGGCGAGACCGGCAACGACCCGCGCTCCTACCGCGTCGACTTCGCCCGCGCCCGCAAGGAGCTCGGTTTCGAGGCGGTCTGGACGATTCCGGACGGCGCCGCGCAGCTGGCGAAGGAGTACCGCGAGCGCGACCTCACCCAGGGACAGTTCGACCAGCGCTTCACCCGGCTGGCCGTGCTGGCCGCCCGTCAGCGCGCCGGTGAGCTCGACGCCGACATGCGGGTGACTACCCAGCGCTGACGCGCCTGTGCGCGGAAAACGCGGTCACAGCCACGTTTTCCGCGCACGGCTCAGGGGTTGAGGACGGCGCCGCCCGACTCGGGCGTCGGGCTGGTGGCCGAATAGGCGATCGCCAGGTCGTGCAGGAACCGGAGTACGGTCGCACGCTCCTCCGATGAGAGCAGGCTGGTGCACCGGGCGGTGCTCTCGGCGACGCGCCCGAACAGCTCTCCAACGGTGTCCCGCGCCGAGTCGGTGAGCGACACGACGACCTTGCGCCGATCGTGCGGATGCGGGGCCCGCCGCGCGAGCCCGGCCCGCCCGAGGCGCTCGGCCAGCTCGGTGACGGAGGCCGTGGTGATCTGGAGCCGGTTCGCCAGCTCGGTCGGCGTGCTCGTACCCTCGATATACAGGTGAAACAAGGCGACGATCTCGGTGGCTCCCACGCCGAGGACCGAGCGCGCGGCCCGGAGCCGGAAGTTCTCGGCAGCGATCACGACCGCGCGGATGGCGCGTGCCATCTCCTCGTCGGGCTTCACTCAAAGAGATTATCGAGTGACGGCGGCAGGCAGCGTAACCCGGACGCGGCGTGTTGCTCCATCAGACGGAGGCATGCCCGCCGACCGTCTGAGCGATCTGCGCCTCCATCGAGACATATCCCAGCCGGGAGGCCCGTTCGACGCGGGCCCGGTCGGTGGTGAGCCCGCGCACCCGGGCGTCCGCGGCCGGGGCGACGGCCAGGACGTGCCGCCCGGTCCGCGCCGGGTGGGCGAGGTCGTCCAGCACCGCCAGCACGGGGGCCATCCGATGGCTCTGCTGGGCCATGGCGCCGAGGCCGGGCGCGAGCCGGTCGAGCCCGCGGGCCCAGCGGGCCTGCTCGGCCCGCGGGTCGTGCCGCCGAAGCTCCGGCACCGTGCGGTTGAGCAGGGCGAGCACGTGCGTCGCCCCGTCGTCCAGCGCGCGCAGCACCGGCAGCGGGTCGGTGACCGATCCGTCGATCCACCACCGGCCGTGCAGCACGACCGGCGGCCCGGCCAGGTACGGGATCGTCGCGGTGGCCCGCATGGCCGCGCGCCACTCGTCGACCGTCCGCGGGGCGAGGACGTGCGGCGTGAGGTCGTCGGCCGCGGTCGCGACCACGCGCAGCGGCACGGCGGAGTCGCGCAGCCGCTCCCACGGCAGCGGCTTGGAGCTCAC
The DNA here is from genome assembly GCA_963750095.1 of uncultured Actinomycetota bacterium. GTDB lineage: Bacteria > Actinomycetota > Actinomycetes > Mycobacteriales > Pseudonocardiaceae > Pseudonocardia. Next base: position 175,270 of record CAVVPJ010000009.1, read on the forward strand.
CATGACCTCGTCGATGAGGTGGTCGAGCGACACGACCGGGCGTCGGGTGCCGAGCCTGCGCAGGTCGGCGAACGCGCGGCAGGCCATGTCCTCGTGGAAGATCAGGGCGGCGCCGCGGCCGTCGCCGAGGACGAGCGCCGCGCCGACGTACGCGCCCGCCGAGCTGCCGTAGACGACGTCGAACCCGTCGGCGAGCCCCGCGTCCTGCAGCGCGTGCGCCATGCCGCCGGTGTACGCGCCGCGCATGCCCCCGCCGCCGACGACGGCAGCGATGCGGTGCCCGTCGGAGCGGTCGCCGGTGTCGCGGCGGCGCACCAGCGCCCGCAGCACGTCGACGTCTCCGGGCAGGTGGGTCACGGATCGATCATTCCACGCGCGAGGGGGCCGACGGTGTGATCGGCCGCGGGTAGGGTCGGTGCCATGTTCAAGGTGGACACGGAGCCGGCGGAGGTCGGCCTCGACGCGGGTCGGTTGCAGCGGCTCGACGACGCGCTGCGGCGCTACGTGGACGACGGGCGGTTGGCCGGGTGGACGGCGGCGGTGACGCGCCGCGGCCGGGTCGTGCACCTGACCCATCACGGTGTCGCCGACCTCGAGTCCGGCCGTCCCGTCGCCGACGACACGATCTGGCGCATCTACTCGATGACGAAGCCGATCACCTCCGTCGCCGCGATGATGCTCTACGAGCATGGCGCGCTGGAGCTCACGGATCCGGTGTCGCGGTTCATCCCCGAGTTCGCCGACATGCGCGTCTACGTCGCGGGCTCAGTCAGCGCGCCCGGCACCCGGCCCGCCGTCGAGCCGATGCGGGTCTGGCACCTGCTGACGCACACCGCGGGCCTCACCTACGGGTGGCAGCACATCAACGCCGTCGACGAGATCTACCGCGCCCGGGGCTACGAGTTCGGCGCGCCGGAAGGGTCGGACCTCGCTACGGCCTGCGCGGCGTGGGCCCAGATGCCCCTGCTGTTCGATCCGGGCGCGGAGTGGAACTACTCCGTCGCCACCGACGTGCTGGGCCGGGTCGTCGAGGTCGCGTCGGGGCTGTCGCTGGACCGCTTCTTCGCCGAGCGCATCCTCGGCCCGCTCGGCATGGTCGACACGGCGTTCTCCGTCTCCGGCGACGACCTCGGACGGCTCGCCACCCTGTACGTCGTCGGGAGCGACGGGAGGCTCACCCGCAGCATCCGGATGGGCGACGCGGTGACGAGGCCGGTCGCGTTCTTCTCCGGCGGCGGGGGCCTCGTGTCGACCGCGGCGGACTACCACCGGTTCACCCAGATGCTCCTGCGCGGCGGCGAGCTGGACGGGGTGCGGCTGCTGTCGCCCCGCACGGTCGCCTACATGACGCGCAACCACCTCCCTGGCGGCGCCGACCTCGGGTCGTTCGGGCGCCCGATCTCCGCGGAGTCCGCCTTCGAGGGCCTGGGGTTCGGGCTCGGGTTCTCCGTGATGCTCGACCCGGTGGCCTGCAAGGTGCTGTCCAGCGCGGGCGAGTTCGCGTGGAGCGGACTGGCCCGCACCGAGTTCTACGTCGACCCCGTCGAGGAGATCACCGCGATGTTCTTCACCCAGCTCCTGCCCGGACCGGTCTATCCGCTGCGGAACCACCTCCGCGGGTTCGTCCACGCCGCGGTGGTGGACTGATGGGCGGCGGCGTCGCGTTCGTCGTCCGCGTGTTGGTGATCGCCGTCGCGCTCTGGGTCACCACGCTCATCGTCCCGGGCATCGACAACTCCGCGGGCACAACGGGCACGCGCATCGGCACCCTCATCGGCGTCGCCCTGATCTTCGGGTTGGTCAACGCCGTGCTCAAGCCGCTGATCAAGTTCTTCGGCGGCTGCCTGTACCTCATCACCCTCGGGCTGATCGGTCTGGTGGTGAACGCGCTGCTGTTCGAGCTGGTCGGCTGGCTGGCGAGCAGGCTGGGCCTGCCGTTCACGGTCAGCGGGTTCTGGGCGGCCTTCTGGGGCGCGATCGTGGTCGCGGTCGTCGGGGCGCTGCTGCACTTCGTGATCCCCGACCGCGTGGACGAGCGGTAGGAGTCACACCGGCCACGCCTCGCGGCGGTACCCGGCGTCCCAGAACATCCACTCGTACCGGGAGGTCGTCGTGAAGTGCTCGCGCATGCGGGCCAGTTCGCCGTCGGACAGCGTCGCGCCGACGCGGTCGGTCTCGGCCAGCACCGCGTCGACGACGGCCTGGAACGCGTCGCCGCCGTACATCGCGATCCAGCGCGCGTACAGCGGGTCGGGGGAGCCTGCCGCGAGCAGCTCCTCGCCCACCCGCGCGTAGATCCAGTAACAGGGGAGCACCGCGCCGACGGCCTCGGCGTACGACCCGCCGAGCACGGTGGCCATGAGGTAGCTGACGTACGCGCGCGTGGTCGGCGCCACCGGCTCGGCCGCGGCGGTCTCGGCCGAGCCGCCGAGGTCGGCCATGAGGGCGGCGTGCAGGTCGCGCTCGGCCGCGATCGCCCCCGCCGCGTGCTCGGCGAACATCACGGTGGCGTCCTCGTCGGGGGCCTTGGCCGCACACGCCGCGAGCGCCTTGGCGTAGCCGCGCAGGTAGTGGGCGTCCTGGACGATGTAGTGGCGGAACGCCTCGCGCGGGAGCGAACCGTCGGTGAGCCCGGCGACGAACGGGTGCGCGAGGATCGCCGAGTAGATCGACTCGATGTCCGACCACAGCACGTCACGGGTTCGACCCATGCTCCACCGTATCCACCGATGCTTTCGGTGACAGATCCACCACGGATTGTGTGCAGAGGGTGAGAGATCGGTCACGCTTCGGGTATGCTGAGTCAGGTCCACCCGTCTTTTCGTTCAGGATGGGTAGATCCCGGGTTGGCGACTCAGCGCCGAGCGCGCGCCGGAGAGCTCCAGACCGCGGAGGTGTCGACATGACCCCTGTTCCCATGGACCACCACGAGAAGATGCGGCTGCGGGCGGCCGCCTTCCGTGTCACCCGGCTCTATCCGGGGCCGGTCGGCGAGGTCCTCTCCCGCGAGCTGCTCACGTGGGAGGAGTTCGGATACCGCCTCGGCGGGGGCCAGCTCGTCATGCGGCTGGTGGACCACGTGCTCAAGACGCCGCTCGCGCAGAGCGAAGCGGCGGCCTGACCTTCACACCTACCGCAGGGCCACCGGTAGCTCCTTGATGCCGTTGATGAACATCGACTGCAGGCGCCGGGGCTCCGCGGTGGCGTGCACGTCGGGCGCGCGGGTGAGCAGCTCGCGGAACATCACCGACATCTCGCGGCGCGCGAGGTGGGCACCGAGGCAGAAGTGCGGCCCCGGCCCGCCGAAGCCGACGTGGTGGTTGGGTGAGCGGCGCACGTCGAACGCGTCCGCGTCGGTGAAGTGGGCAGGATCGCGGTTGGCGGCCCAGTAGAACATCGCCACCTTGTCGCCCGCGTTCATGGGCTGCCCGCCGAGCACGGCGTCGGACGCCAGCGTGCGCCGCATGAAGATCACCGGTGCGGCCCACCGGACGATCTCCTCCACCGCGGTCGGGGTCACCCCGTCGAGGTCGTCGAGCCAGATCCGCCGCTGCTCGGGGTGCTCGGTGAGCAAGTGCAGGCCCCAGCTGATCGCGTTGCGGGTGGTCTCGTTGCCCGCGACGACCAGCAGGATGAAGAAGCTCGCGAGCTCGTCGGGGGTGAGCCGCTCGCCGTCGATCTGCGCGTTGACCAGCGCGGACGTCACGTCGTCTTGCGGATGCTGCTCGCGCGAGCGGCCCAGCTCGCGCATCAGCTCGGCCAGCTCGTTGCCCGCATGGAGCACCGCCATGACGATGTTCTCTGCCTCGGGCACGAACTCCGGGTCGCTGGCGCCGAGGATGACGTTCGTCTTCTCGAACACGAAGTCGTACTGGCTCTCCGGCACGCCCATCATGTCGCAGACGATCTTGAGCGGGAGCCGGGCCGCGATCGACCGCACGGCGTCGCACTCACCGAGCTCGACGGCGTCGTCGACGATCCGCGTGGCCGTGCGCTGCACCTCCTCGGTGAGCGTGGCCAGCCGCTTCGGGGTGAAGCCGCGGGAGACGATGCGCCGGAGCCTGCTGTGCCGCGGGTCGTCCAGGTTGATCATCGAGCCGAAGAACTCCAGGAACTCCGGCGGAAGGTCGGTGATGTTGGTGGAGCCCGCCCCCGACGTGAAGACGGCGGGCGTGCGACTGGCCTCGACCACGTCGTCGAGCCGGGTGAGGGCGTAGTAGCCCGGTCCGGCGGGCAGCAGGCCGAACTCCGGCTCGGGGTAGAACGGCACCGGCTCCCGCTCCCGCAGCGCGGCGAAGGCCGCGGCGCGCTCGGTGATCGGCGCGGTCCAGAACCCCGCGATGTCGGAGACGTTCGGACGGTCGGTCCACGTCGACCCAGAAATCGACCCAGAAATCGACCCAGAAATCGACGCTGACATCTGGTCGGTCATCTCGACCCTCTCGACGTGCGGCTGGGTGCGGTTCCCAGCCTAGTTACCGACGGGTCAACCTCAAGGTGTCCAACGAGTCAGAAGTCGCGCGCGCAGCGCGGTCTCGCGGACCGTCCCGCCCGCGCGCTCGACCCGGTATCCCGAGGCGCCTTGACGGGAGGCGACCACCTCGCTGAGCGCGCCGTCGGCGAACACGAGCGCGGCGTGGTCGTCGGCGGCGAACCCGTCGGGGAAACCCTCGGCGACCAGCCTCCGGTAGGTCGGGCGGCGCTGCGGCTCGCCGTCGTAGTGCGGGCAGGCGCTCCACGGCAGCAGGCCGAGGCCGTCGGGGAGACCCGCGAGGCGGGGGCCGAACGAGTCGGTGACCGACGCCGCGAACCAGCAGTTCATCCCCGCGCTGACCCCCGTGAGCACGACGCCCTGCTCGTGCGCCTCGCGGAGGACGGCGTCGAGACCGTGCACCCGCCAGACGGCCAGCAGGTTGGCGGTGCTGCCGCCGCCGACGTAGACGACGTGCTGGGCCAGCACCAGAGCGCGGAGGTCCTCGACCGTGCGCTCGAAGAACGTGAGCACCGACGCCTCGGCGCGCTCGGGCGGGAAGGCGGCGTGGAACCGCGCGATGTAGTCGGCGGAATCGCCTGCCGCGGTGGGGACGAACAGCACGCGGGGCCGCGCGGCCCCGGTGAGGGCCAGCACATGGTCGTCGAGCACCGGGTTGTCGGGCTCCATCGAGAAGCCGCCCCCGCCGAGCGCGACGATCCGGCGCGTCACGTCAGCACGCGCGGGTCGAGCAGGCCCCGCGCGTACGCGATGGAGACGGCCTCGGTGCGGCTGCCCGCGCCGAGCTTGGCCATCACCCGGGACAGGTGCACGCTCACCGTCTTCTCGCTGATGTAGAGCTCGGCACCTACCTGGCGGTTGGTGCGCCCATCGGCCACCAGCGCGAGCACCGACCGCTCCCGTGGGGTGAGGACGTCGGGCGCGGGGCTCGCGGGCGCCGCGTCGTCGTCGAGCCGGACGCCCGCGCGCACGGCCATCGCGGCCACCGCATCGCCGAGCGGCTTCGCGCCCAGCCTGCGTGCCACGTCCCTGGCCGCCCGGAGATCCTCGGCCACCTCGGCATGCGCGGCCCCGCTGGCCAGCGTGGCCTCCGCGCGGCGCAGGCGGGCACAGGCCTGGCGGTAGCCGACCTGCCCTTCCGGCGCCTCGTAGCCGAACGCGGCGATCGCGGCGCTCCAAGCGGACGGGTCGGGGCCGGTGAACCGGGTGAGCTCGGCACGCACCTGGAGCAGCCACGCCTGGCCCTCCGGCCCGAGCGTGCACGCCCGCGGCGCGCCGTTGGCGGCGGTCTCCTCCCCACGGACGGCGAGCGCCCGCGCCGCTTCGACCGCCTGCCCGCGGGCCTGGGGATCGGTCTGGGCCACCGCTGCCTGTGCCGCGATGCCCAGCGCCGCGAGCATGATGCCGCCGAGCTGGTAGGGGAAGAGCTCGTCGAGGCGGGCGAGGGAGTCGTCGACACGTTTCGCCGCCGTCGCCCCGTCGCCGCGCCAGAGCGCGGCCTCGGCGCCTGCCTGCCCGAGCAGCATGACGACCTGCTCGTCGGCCGGATGGGAGTCCCGCAGCTCGGTGGCGCGCTTGGCCGCGAACTCCAGCTTGCCCCGGCCGACCGCGGTGAGCAGGCCCGCCGCGGCGAGCCTGCTCGCGACCGTGGCCGACACCGACTCGCCCGCGATCTCGGCGGCCTCCTCGGCCGCGTCCCAGTCGCCACGCATGAACTGGGTGATGACGTGCGCCACCCGCAGGTCGAGCCCGTAGCCGCTCCACGTGGTGCCGGTCTCGTCGGCGCGCCGCTCGCCTGCCGCGAACGCGGCGCTCGCCTCGGCGAGGCGGCCCTCGTCCAGCAGCGACATGCCGATGTTGAACTGCGTGCGCAGCTCGACGCCGAGGTTGGCGGCCCGGCGGGCCAACGGCTGCGCCTCGGCCCAGCGCCGCCGCGCCTCCTGCGGATCGCCCGCGCGCTCGTCGCAGACCGCCAGCGTGACCAGGGCGTCCGCCCAGGCGCCCAGCACGTGCGGGTCGTCCTTGTCCAGCCGGGCCGCCAGCTCCTGTGCCGTCGCGGCGCTGGCGCGGGCCTCCGTCCACCGGTCGAACCGGCACATCACCCGCGCGTGGACGGCGTGCGCCCACGCCGACTCCGCCGAGGTGGGCTGGTCGGCGAGCAGCTCGCGCGCGCGGTCGATGACCTCGAGGGCCTCCTGGTCGCGCCCGGTGAGCTCCAGGAGCCGCATGGTGTAGCGGCGGCAGATCATGGCCGTCAGCACCACGTCATCGCCCTGCTCGGCGAGATCGAGCGAGCGGCGCGCGAGCGCGATGCCCCGATCGGGATCGCCGGTGGCGCTGGCCGTCCACGCCGCCCAGCGGGTGAGCTCGATCTCGTCGGTGTCGGCCACCTGCTCGGGATCGGGCACGGCCGACCACAGCTCCAACGCGCGTTCGGTGTGCAGCAGCGCCTCGGCAGGCGCCGCGCGCCGATCGGCCTCGCGCGCCGCCCGGACGGAGGCCGCCAGCGCGAGCGGCAGGTCGTGCGCGGACATCGCGTGGTGGGCGAGCTCGGCGTCGCTGCCAGCCTCCGCCCCCCGCTCGGCGATCAGCTTCGCGTACCGGGCGTGGATCCGGCTGCGCTCGCCGGGCAGCAGCTCGGTGTAGATCGCCTCGCGCAGCAGCGCGTGCCGGAACACGTAGGCGTCGCCACCGCAGGGGTCGACGACCAGCACGTGGTGGGTGACGGCATCGCGCAGGGCCTGCTCCAGCTCGTCGTCGGCCATGCCGGACACGGCCGCGAGCTGGTCGTGCACGACGCGGCGCCCGGCGGCCGCGGCCAGCCGCAGCACCTGCTGGGTGGCGGGCGGCAACCCTTCGACCCTGGCCATGAGCACCTCGGCCAGCCCCTGCGGCAGCCCCTCCGACGATGCCGAGACCAGCTCCTCGGCGAAGAACGCGTTTCCCTCGCTGCGCGCCGCGACCCGGCGCAGCTGGGGCTCGGACAGGGTGCCGTCGGCGAGCATGCGCACGAGGTTGAGCGACTCGGCCGCGTCGAGCGGCGCCAGCTCCAGCCGTTCGACGGCGGGCAGCCGCACCAGCTCGGAGAGCACCGGCCGCAGCGGGTGGCGCCGGTGCAGGTCGTCGGTGCGGTACGTGGCGAGCACGACGAGCCGCTGCGCGGTGAGCCGGGACAGCAGGAACACCAGGAGATCGCGGCTGGACCGATCCGCCCAGTGCAGGTCCTCGAGCACCAGCAGCGCGGGCGCCTCCGCGGTGAGCGTGTCGAGCGCGGAGAGCATCGCGTCGAACACGCGCAGCTGCCCCATCTCGCGGTCCTCGCGGCCGGTCTCGCCCTGCGGCCGCCCCGGCAGGAGCCGCTGCAGCTCGGGATGCGTGGTGAGCTGCTCCGGCCTGCCCGCCACGAGCTGGCCCACCAGCTCGGTGAACGGCAGGTACGGCAGCGCGGCCGTCGAGTCGAGACAGCGGCCGGTGAGCACGGCGTACCCGGCGGCCGCCGCCCGCTCGACGGTCTCGGTGACCATGCGCGACTTGCCCACCCCCGCGTCGCCCGCCAGGAGCAGGCCGGTGGGCTTGCCGTCGACGGCGCGTGCGAGGGCCGCGCCGAGCGCTGTCATCTCCGCTCGGCGCCCGACGAGTGCGATCCCGACCCCCAGCCGCGCCACACCGGTCATCGTGACACGGCGTACCGACGATTTTCGTCCCGGATTTCCTCGTGGTGGTCCGGCGGCGGTATCGGGTCGGGCCTGCCGACCCTCGCGACCTTCCGCCGCGGCGCACGCACGGCCTTGGCGGTGCGGTAGCGCTCGGCGGCGGTGAGGAGGTCCTGGCGGTGGGCGTCGGCGGTGGCGGCGAGGAGTGCGCTGTGGAGAACCATGCCGTCAACGGTCGTCCTGAGGCCCCCGCCCCGACATCGGACGATCACGTCGCGGTCGGCGCAAGGCCCCGTCGGCGCCGGGTAAGGGCGGTACCCGCTTCGGGGCACCCGCTGCGGGTGTGTACTCTTGACCAGGCCGCTTCGGCGGCCGTGCCGCCCCTTTAGCTCAGTCGGCAGAGCGTCTCCATGGTAAGGAGAAGGTCTACGGTTCGATTCCGTAAAGGGGCTCGACGGGGTTCAGGACGGCCCCTCGCAGCGGCGTAGCTCAGTCGGTAGAGCAAGCGGCTCATAATCGCTGTGTCGCCGGTTCAAGTCCGGCCGCCGCTACCGAAGACCGATGAGACGAAGAAGCCCAGGAGGCACCCGCGATGGCCAAGGCCACGGACATCCGGCCGAAGATCACGCTGGCGTGCGAGGTGTGCAAGCACCGGAACTACATCACGAAGAAGAACCGGCGCAACGACCCCGACCGGCTCACGCTGAAGAAGTTCTGCCCGAACTGCCGCGTGCACCGCGACCACCGCGAGACGCGCTGAGCGAAGCGTGCCCGACGCCTCGTTCGTCGGTGAGGCGCTGCCACCTTCGGCGCCCTACCGCGTCAGCCGGGAGAAGATCCGGGAGTTCGCCCTCGCCATCGGCGAGGGCGCTTCCCTGTGTCTCGACCTCGACGCCGCGCGCGCGGCGGGCCACCCGGACGTGGTCGCCCCGCCGACGTTCTGCGTCACGTTCACGATGCCGCTGATCGAGGCGTTCCTGCGCGACCCCGCGTTCGGCTGGGACTACGCGCGGATGGTCCACGGCGACCAGTCGATCACCCTGCACCGGCCGGTGTACGGGGGCGACGAGCTGGTCACCACCATCCACGTCGAGGACCTCGCCACGCGTGCGGGCAGCCACATGCTCACCCTGCGCTGCGTGATCGCCGACGCCGAGGGCGAGCCCGTGGCCACGACCAAGGCGATGCTGGTGACGCAGGCATGACCCGGACCACCGTCGGGAAGGGCACCGAGCTCCCGCCGCTGTCGTTGCGCGTCACCCGCGCCGACCTCGTCCGCTACGCCGGGGCGTCGGGCGACTTCAACCCGATCCACTGGAGCGACCGCGTGGCCACCTCGGTCGGGCTGCCCGGGGTCATCGCGCACGGCATGCTGACGATGGCGCTCGCCGGCCGGCTGGTCACCCAGTGGGCGGGCGACCCCGCGGCCGTCCGCAGCTACGGCGTGCGCTTCACCCGCCCCGTCGTGGTACCCGACGACGACGAGGGCGCGCTCGTGGAGATCACCGGCACCGTCCGCGGGGTGCAGGACGGCGTCGCCACCGTGGCGATCACGGCCGTCTTCGAGGGCAAGACCGTGCTCGGGCGGGCCCTCGCCGAGGTCACGCTGCCCGGTTAGTGCTCCATTCGCCGAATCGCCCGTTCACCGTTTCGGCGTACCGCCGCCCGTCGGCTTGCCCCGCCTGGCGGCCGGGTCGATGCTGCGGCCGTCGTACCGCACAGACCGGAAGGGGTCAGCACATGAAGTTCGCCAAGCTCGTCGACAAGGCGTGGGAGGAGAAGACCGCGGCCGAGATCCTCGCCGCCCCGCCGTCGGCGCTCGAAGGCCTCACGGAGAAGCACGACGAGGTTCTCGCGGGGCTCGGCATCAAGACCGTCGGCGATCTGGGGAAGTGGAAGTACGCCACCCGCGCGGCCGCGCTGGTGGCGCTGGCCGACCTGGACAAGTAGCCGACGGGTGGTCCCGACGGGTCGGGTGTCCGGCACTCCGCGGGGGTGCCGTACACTCGATCTGCTGGGCACAGCGCTACTGCGGTGTGCCCCTCCGGCCGCTGGTCGGAGTCGGTCTAGGGGTGTAGCTCAACTGGCAGAGCAGCGGTCTCCAAAACCGCAGGTTGCAGGTTCAAGTCCTGTCGCCCCTGCCACCAAGCAGGTTGAAGGTAGAAGAGGTGGCGGCCCGCTGGGCCGTCGGTGAGCTGGAGGATCTTCGGTGACGGAGGAGCGCGAGGAGAGCGGCGACGGGCGCGAGCGCCCGAGCACCGCGGCCGACCGTCGTGGTCGGCGCCCCGCGCCCGGCGGCAGCGGCCGGTCGGAAGGCAAGGGGCGTGCCACCGCCGTGCGCGATGCGCGCCCGGCCAGGGTCTCGCTGCCGAAGCGGCTCGTCCGCTTCCTGCGGGAGGTCGTCGCCGAGCTGCGGAAGGTCATCTGGCCGTCCCGGCGGAACCTGGTCACCTACACGCTTGTCGTACTGGTCTTCGTGTCGTTCATGGTTGCGCTCGTGGCGCTGCTGGACTTCCTCGTCGGCCAGGGCGTCAACGCCCTGTTCGGCGCGTGACCGCGCACCCCACGGATCGACAAGGAGCGAGACGCACGTGAGCACCCAGGACGAGAGCGCCGGGCTGCCCGACGGCGAGGCCGAGGAGAGCGTGGCCGTCGCCGACGGTGTCGACGGCGACGTCGACCTCGAGCAGGACGACACCGTCGGTCCCGCCGAGGACGGCGAGGGCGCCGAGGAAAGCCCAGCTGACACCGCCGCCGCCGCCGTCGTCGTCGAGGAGGAGGAGCTCGACCCGGTCGAGGAGATGCGGGCGGCGCTGCGCCGCGCGCCCGGTGACTGGTACGTCGTGCACTCGTACGCGGGCTACGAGAACAAGGTGAAGGCCAACCTCGAGACCCGCGTGCAGACCCTCGACGTCGAGGACTACATCTTCCAGGTCGAGGTGCCCACCGAAGAGGTCACCGAGATCAAGAACGGCCAGCGCAAGCAGGTGCAGCGCAAGGTGCTGCCCGGCTACATCCTGGTGCGGATGGACCTCAACGACCAGTCGTGGGGCGCGGTGCGCAACACCCCCGGCGTCACCGGGTTCGTCGGAGCCACGTCCAAGCCGTCGCCGCTCACGCACGACGACGTCATCAAGTTCCTGCTGCCCCGCGTCGAGCCGAAGCAGGCCGCCGCGAGCGGCAAGAACGCCGATGTCGCCGCGGGCCCGGGCAAGGCGTCGGTCGAGGTCGACTTCGAGGTCGGCGAGTCGGTCACCGTCATGGACGGCCCGTTCGCCACGCTCCCGGCCACGATCAACGAGGTCAACGTGGACGCACAGAAGCTCAAGGTGCTGGTGTCCATCTTCGGCCGCGAGACCCCAGTCGAGCTGGCGTTCAGCCAGGTGTCCAAGATCTAGAAGGAACTTTTGAGATGCCCCCCAAGAAGCGGAAGCTCTCCGCGATCATCAAGCTCCAGATCAAGGCGGGTGCGGCCACGCCCGCGCCGCCCGTCGGCCCCGCGCTCGGCCAGCACGGCGTCAACATCATGGAGTTCTGCAAGGCCTACAACGCCGCCACGCAGTCCCAGGCGGGCGACGTGGTGCCGGTCGAGATCTCCGTGTTCGAGGACCGCTCGTTCACGTTCGAGCTCAAGACCCCGCCCGCGGCGCGCCTGCTGCTCAAGGCCGCCGGTGTCGAGAAGGGCAGCGGGGAGCCGCACAAGACCAAGGTCGCGTCGATCACGATGGACCAGGTCCGGCAGATCGCGCAGACCAAGATGCGCGACCTCAACGCCCAGGACATCGACGCCGCGGCGAAGATCATCGCGGGCACCGCCCGCTCGATGGGAATCACGATCAAGGGTTGAGCTTTGTACCCAGCGAAAGCGTGGGAGAGCACCCGCTCGCCAACCACTGAGGAGCAGACATGACCCAGCGCAGCAAGGCCTACCGCGAAGCCGCCGAGCAGATCGAGCGCGACCGGCTCTACAGCCCGCTCGAGGCCGCCGATCTCGCGAAGACCACCTCCAGCAAGAAGATGGACGCCACCGTCGAGGTCGCCCTCCGGCTCGGCGTCGACCCCCGCAAGGCCGACCAGATGGTCCGCGGCACCGTCAACCTGCCGCACGGCACCGGCAAGACGGCCCGCGTGATCGTGTTCGCCACCGGTGACAAGGCCGCCGAGGCCGAGGCCGCTGGTGCCGACGTCGTGGGCGCCGAGGACCTCATCGAGCGTATCCAGGGCGGCTGGCTGGACTTCGACGCCGCGATCGCCACCCCGGACCAGATGGCCAAGGTCGGCCGCATCGCCCGCATCCTCGGCCCGCGCGGCCTGATGCCGAACCCGAAGACCGGCACGGTGACGCCCGACGTCACCAAGGCCATCTCGGACATCAAGGGCGGCAAGATCAACTTCAAGGTCGACAAGCAGGCCAACCTGCACATCGTGATCGGCAAGGCCTCGTTCGACACCGCGAAGCTCGTGGAGAACTACGGCGCCGCGCTCGACGAGATCCTCCGGGCCAAGCCCGCCGCGGCCAAGGGCCGGTACGTCAAGAAGATCACGATGACGACCACGACGGGCCCCGGCATCCCGGTCGACCCGAACCGCACCCGCAACCTCCTGTCCGAGGACGCCTGACCCGCACCTCGTCAGCACGCGCCGAGCCGCGCCTCCGCCCTACGGCGAGGTGCGGCTCGCGCCATGTGCGGCCTTGATCACCGGCTCGGCGCATTTCCGGCCGGATGTGGCCGCTTCGCGCACCGAGCTGGTGATCATGGCCACGGGCGGGTCGAAGAGTGATGGGCGGACCGCAGTGGTCAGGACCAGTCGGCCAGCACCGCGTCCACCGGCTCCGGCGGAAGGGCGGCCGGCGGGGTCTCGGCCGCGGTGCGGCTGAACCGCGGGGCGGGGGCGGCCTGGGCGAGCCCGTCACGCTCGACGATCGTGCCGCGAGCGGCGAGGTGCGGGTGCGCCGCCGCCTCGCCGAAGGCCAGCACCGGGGTGACGCAGGCGTCGGTGCCCGCGAACACCGCCGCCCACTCGTCGCGGGTGCGGGCGGCGAACGCCGCGATCAGCCGCGACCGCAGCTGTGGCCAGCGCTCCCGGTCGTACTGGGCGGGCAGGTCGGCGGCGTCGGCGAGGCCGAGCCCGGCCAGGAGCGCGGCGTAGAACTGCGGCTCGAGCGCGCCGACGGCGACGTGCTTCCCGTCAGCGCACGTGTAGGTGTCGTAGAACGGCGCGGCGCCGTCGAGGAGGTTGGACTCCCGCTCGTCGACCCAGGTCTTGTGCCCCAGGAACCCCCAGAACATCTGGCACAGCAGGCTCGCCCCGTCGACCATCGCCGCGTCGACGACCTGGCCCCGCCCGGACCGCTGGGCCTCCCACAGCGCACCGAGGACGCCGATCACCAGCAGCATCGAGCCGCCGCCGAAGTCGCCCACCAGGTTCAGCGGCGGCACGGGCCGCTCGCCCGCCCTGCCGATCGCGTGCAGCGCGCCGGTGAGCGAGATGTAGTTGATGTCGTGGCCCGCGCGCGCCGCCATCGGGCCGTCCTGGCCCCAGCCGGTCATCCGGCCGTAGACCAGCCGCGGGTTGCGGGCGTGGCAGTCGGCGGGGCCGACGCCGAGGCGCTCGGTGACCCCCGGCCGGTACCCCTCCAGCAGCACGTCGGCCCGCTCGACCAGCCGCAGGACGGTCTCGCGCCCCGCTTGGTCCTTGAGGTCGGCGGCCACCCGCCTGCGGCCGCGCAGCGTCGGGTCGGGCAGGGCGTCGTCGCCGAGCCGCAGCCCGCCGGGCCGGTCGACGCGCACGACGTCGGCCCCCAGGTCGGCCAGGATCATGGCGGCGTGCGGTCCGGGCCCGATCCCGGCCAGCTCGACGACCTTCAGCCCGTGCAGCGGTCCCACAGACACCTCCGTGTTGCTCGACGCTGGCGAGCATACGGTCAGCTCTGACCGCTCACGGCGCGTCATGCCACGGCCGCGGGGTCCCCTTCGACCGCGGGGGCCACCGTGTCCAGCTCGCGCCAGGCCAGCGCGAGCCGTCCGAGGGCGACCTCGGCCCGGTCGCGGCGCAGCGTGTACGGCAGCCGGAGCCTGCGTTCGAACGCGCCGTCCAGACCGAACCGCGGCCCGGCGGCGAGCAGCACCTCGTGTCGTCGCGCCGCCATGGTGAGCCTGCTGGAGACGGGCGCGCCGAGGTCGATCCACAGCGAGAGCCCACCGGTCGGCCGCGACGCCCGCCACGTCGGGAACGCCTCGCCGAGCGTGCCCAGCAGATGGTCGCGGGCGGCGGTCAGCTCGGCGCGCCGGCCCCGGACCACGTCGTCGATCTCCGGAAGCAGCCGCGCGACGACGAGCTGCTCCAGCGCGGGCCCACCAAGGTCCAGCGCGGCGCGCGCCGCCGCGAGCCTGCGCACGAGCGGAGCCGACGCCCGGATCCACCCCACCCGCAGGCCGCCCCAGAACACCTTGCTCGCCGACCCGATCGTCAGCACGTGCGTCGAGTCCACACCGCCGAAGGACGCGGCGGGCGGCGGAGGCGGCCCGTCGAGGGAGAGCTCGGCCAGCGTCTCGTCGACGACGAGCGGCGTACCCGTCCGCCGGGCCAACGCCACGAGGCGCTCGCGCCCCTCCGCGTCGAGCACACCGCCGGTGGGGTTCTGGAAGTCGGGGATGACGTACATCAGCCGCGGGACGGCGTCGCGCACGGAGGCGGTCAGCAGGTCGAGGTCCCATGCGCCGGTGCCGAGCGGGCCGGGCGCCATCGGCACGGGCACCGGCCGGGCGCCGCGGGCGCGGACGGCGTCGAGCGCGTTGGGGTACGTCGGGTGCTCGACGAGCACGCGGTCGCCCGGGTTGGTCAGCGTCGCCAGCACGAGGGTGAACGCGTGTTGCGCGCCCGAGGTGACCAGCACCTGGTCGGCCCGGGTGGGCAGGCCGCGCGCGGTGAACCGCTCGGCGAGCGCGGCACGCAGCTCGGGCCTGCCCAGCAGGTCGTAGCCGTGGCCCGCCAACAGTGCGTCGAGGTCGGTGGCCGCGGCGGCGGTGGCCGTGCGCATCGCGGGCACCGGTGCGGCGAGCGCTGCGTGCGCGAGGTCGATGCCGGGTTCGGTGCCGGTGGGCGAGAACGGCGTGCCCGCCGCGACCGGAGCGCGCGGGTCGAGCTGGGTCCAGCTGCCCGCTCCGCGCCTGCTGCGCAGCACGCCCGCGCCGCGCAGCGCCTCGTAGGCGGCGGCGACGGTCGTGCGGCTCACCCCCAGCGCCGTGGCCAGCTCGCGCTCCGCGGGCATCCGCGTGTGCAGCGGCAGCCTGCCGTCGAGCACGAGCAGCCGCACCTGGTCGGCCAGCGCGCCGGTGAGCCCGCGCCCGTCCGGTGGGCGCCACTCGCCGAGCAGCCGCGCGATGCTGCGTGCGCCGATCCGGCGGTCCAGCTCCTCCATGCGGTCCACTCTGCCAGAATTGGACTTTCCCGAGAGGGCCAATCGGGGCCAAACTGGCCTGCATGGAGATGTCGCCGTGGATCCTGCTCGCCGTTCTCGTCCTCATCGCGCTGGCCGCGCCCCGCTACGGCGTGGACAGCCGCATCCTGCACCGGCCCGGAGAGGACCCGCCGCCACCACGGCCGGTGCCGACCCTGTGGGGTGACCTGCGCGCCCTCGTCAGGCGCGCTGCAGCACGCGGTCGACCAGCCCGTACTCGACGGCCTGCCGCGGGCTGAACCAGCGGTCGCGCTCCGCGTCGGCCTCGACCCGCTCCAAGGGCTGACCGGTGTGCTCGGCGGTGATCTCCAGGATCTGCCGCTTGAGCCGGGTGAGCATGTCGGCGCGGATGCGGATGTCGCTCTGCACGCCGCCCACCCCTCCGGACGGCTGGTGCATCATGATCTCCGCGTGCGCGAGGGCGGCGCGCTTGCCCGGCGCGCCGCCCGTGAGCAGGAACTGGCCCATCGACGCGGCCAGCCCGGTCGCCACCGTCGCCACGTCGGGTGCGATGGCCCGCATGGTGTCGTAGATCGCGAGCCCCGCCGACACCGAGCCGCCGGGCGAGTTGATGTAGAGCGTGATGTCCGCCGTCGGGTCCTCCGCGGCCAGGAGCAGGAGCTGGGCGATGGTCCGGTTGGCGATCGGGTCGTCCACCTCCTGGCCGAGCACGATGATCCGCTCGTGCAGCAGACGTTCGAAGACGGCATCGTCGAGGCTGGTGACGCTGGTGTTCGACATGCCCCGACGGTAGGGGCCGGGCGGCAGGTCACCGGCCGGGTTTCGCCCCGCGCGGAATGTCCACCCCCGGCGAACACACGGTTCCGAACCGGGCTGCCTACCGCCGTCTGGCGCAGTATTGCACCCCGATCGGAGCAACTTCCGGACCGTCAGTAACCCGGTCCGGCCGGTGTCGTTGGGCCGACGTGGGCCGTCGGCCGCCCGCTCCCCGCTCGCTGCGCCGACGAGCCGTCCAACAAGGGAGGCCGCGGTGACGGGGGTCGAGGTCCGGGTCGAGGGGCTGTCGAAGTCGTTCGGCCGCGCCAACATCTGGTCCGATGTCACCCTGACGCTGCCGCCCGGCGAGGTCAGCGTGCTGCTGGGGCCGTCGGGCACCGGGAAGTCGGTGTTCCTCAAGACCCTCATCGGGCTGATCAAGCCGGAGAAGGGCTCGATCGTCATCAACGACGTCGACCTGGTGCGCTGCAGCGAGAGCAAGCTCTACGAGATCCGCAAGCTGTTCGGCGTGCTGTTCCAGGACGGCGCGCTGTTCGGGTCGATGAACCTCTACGACAACATCGCCTTCCCGCTGCGCGAGCACACGAAGCGCTCCGAGGCGCAGATCCGCGGCGTCGTCGAAGAGAAGATGGCGATGGTCGGGCTCACCGGCAGCGAGGGGAAGCTCCCCGGCGAGATCTCCGGCGGCATGCGCAAGCGGGCGGGGCTCGCCCGCGCGCTGGTGCTCGACCCGGCGATCATCCTCTTCGACGAGCCCGACTCCGGCCTCGACCCGGTGCGCACGGCCTACCTCAACCAGCTGATCATCGATCTGAACGCGCAGACCGACTCGACGTTCCTCATCGTCACCCACGACATCAACTCGGCGCAGACGGTGCCGGACAACATCGGCCTGCTCTACCGCAAGCACCTGGCCATGTTCGGCCCGCGGGAGATGCTGCTGACCTCCGAGGAGCCGGTGGTCGCGCAGTTCCTCAACGGCCGCCGCCAGGGCCCGATCGGCATGTCCGAGGAGAAGGACGCCGCGCAGGCCGCCCGCGAGATGGCCGAGACCGAAGGTGAGCTGGAAGGCCTGCCTCCGATGAAGCCGCAGCTCTTCGCCAGCAGGGGCATGCCGGAGCGCAAGGCCGTCGCCCGCCGCCGTGAGCGGGTCACGAACATGCTGCACACGCTGCCGCCCGCCGCGCGGCAGGCGATCCGGGCCAACTACGCCAGCGACCCGGTCGCGTCCGAATGGACCCGGCCGCTGCCGCGCGTGCGGAACGGCGCATGACCAGCCCCGTCACCCGCGCGCTGACGCCGGTCGGGCGCCTCTTCGGCCTCGGCGTCGACGTGGCGCGCACCGCGTTCGTGCCGCCCTTCCAGCTGCGCGAGTACATCGAGCAGACCTGGTTCGTCACCAAGGTCTCCGCGCTCCCCACGGCGCTGTTCACGATCCCGTTCGGGGCGACGATCGCGCTCCTGCTGGGCAACCTGACCGGACAGTTCGGCGCGCAGAGCCAGACCGGCGCAGGCAGCGTGCTCGCGATCGTGCAGCAGGCCGCGCCGATCGTCACGGCGCTCCTGATCTCCGGCGCGGGCGGCTCCGCGGTGTGCGCCGACCTCGGCGCACGCACGATCCGCGAGGAGATCGCCGCAATGGAGGTGCTGGGCATCTCGCCGATCCAGCGCCTCGTCGTGCCGCGCGTGCTGGCGATGGCGACGACGGCGGTCGTGCTCAACGGCCTGGCCACCGTCGTGGGCGTCGCGGGCGGCTACTTCTTCAACGTGATCGTGCAGGGCGGCACCCCCGGCGCCTACATCGCGAGCTTCTCCGCGATCGCCCAGGTCTCCGACATCCTCGTGAGCGAGCTCAAGGCCGTCCTGTTCGGCGCGGTGGCGGGCATCGTCGCCGCGTACCGGGGCCTGAACCCGCCGCCGGGGCCCAAGGGCGTCGGCGACGCGGTGAACCAGTCGGTGGTCATCTCGTTCGTGCTGGTGTTCTTCATCAACCTCGTCGTGACGGCGCTCTACCTCGAGCTCGTCCCCCCGAAGGGCTCCTGACATGGTGGCCACCCTCGAGGACCTGGGCGACCAGCTCTCCTTCTACGCCCGCGCGATCGCCTGGATCCCGCGCACGGTCCGCCGTTATCGACAAGAGGTTGCCCGGCTGCTCGCCGAGGTGGCGTTCGGGTCGGGCGCGCTCGTCGTGATCCTCGGGACGGCGGGCGTGATGCTGTCGCTGTCGCTCTTCGTCGGCTCGCTGGTGGGCCTGCAGGGCTTCCGCGCGTTGGACTCGCTGGGCGTCGAGGCGCTCACCGGCTTCATCACCGCCTACTTCAACACCCGCGACATCGCCCCGCTCGTCGCGTCCGCCGCACTCACCGCGACGCTCGGCGCGGGCTTCACCGCCCAGCTCGGCGCGATGCGGATCTCCGAGGAGGTCGACGCGCTGGAGGTGATGGCGGTGCCGTCCGTGCCGTTCCTCGTCACGACGCGGGTGATCGCGGGCGTCATCGCGATCATCCCGATGTACACGATCGGCCTGCTCGCGAGCTTCGCGTCCGCGCGGCTCAACGTGACCCTGCTCAACGGGCTGCCCGGCGGCACGTACGACCACTACTTCGACCTGTTCCTGCCGGTCAGTGACATCCTCTACTCGTACCTCAAGGTCATCGCGTTCGCGATGGTGATCATCCTGATCCACTGCCACTACGGCTACAACGCCAAGGGCGGGCCCGCGGGGGTCGGCGTCGCCGTCGGGCGGGCGGTGCGGCTGTCGATCGTCGCCGCCGCGGTCATGGACTTCTTCCTCACGCTCGTGATCTACGGGACGGACACGTCGGTTCGGGTGGCGGGATGACGCGCAGAGCGGTACTGGGGCTGGCGTTCCTCGGCGTGCTCGTGCTGCTCGGCGGGCTCGCCGTCGGGAAGTACGCGGGCGTGTTCCGGTCCGGGATCCCGGTGACGCTGAAGGTCGACCGCGTCGGCACCCAGCTCGACCCGAAGGCCGACGTCAAGGTGCGCGGCCTGATCGTCGGCAGCGTGACGTCGGTGAGCACCGACGGCGGCGGCGCCACGATCATGATGTCGCTCGACCCCGACAAGATCCACCAGATCCCGGCGGACGTGAGCGCGCGGCTGCTGCCCAAGACGCTGTTCGGGCAGAAGTTCGTCGCGCTCGTGCCGCCCGCCTACCCGACCCCGCGGCGGCTCGCCGCGGGCGCGGTGATCGGCGAGGACCGCAGCCAGTCGGCGCAGGAGGTCGAAGCGGTGCTCGACGACCTCCTCCCGCTGCTGCAGGCCGTCCGTCCGCAGGACCTCGCGACGACACTCGGCTCGCTGTCGCAGGCCTTGCAGGGCCGCGGCACCCAGCTCGGCCGGACGCTGGTGCAGCTGAACACGCTGGTCGAGGGCGTCAACCCGGCGCTGCCCGACCTGAAGGCCGACATCACGCAGGTCGCCGACTTCTCCGAGCACCTCTCGGACGCCGCGCCCGACCTGCTCGACGCGCTGCGCGACCTCACGGTGACGAGCAGGACGGTCGTGGACCAGCGCGACGGCCTGCACCAGCTGCTCACGTCGGTCACCGGGACCTCCGACGACCTGCGCGGCTTCCTCGCCGCGAACGGCTCGAACCTCGTCTCGCTCGCGGCGTCGAGCCGCCCGACGCTGGCCACGCTGGCCCGCTACGCGCCCGAGTTCCCGTGCCTGTTCGGCCAGCTCGTCGACGCCATCCCGCGCATCGACGCCGTCTTCGGCAAGGGGACGAACGAGCCGGGCATCCACATCACCGCCGAGATCGCCACCAACCGCGGCAAGTACGTGCCCGGCGAGGAGCCGCGCTACCTCGACAACCGCGGCCCGCGCTGCTACCCGATCCTGCCGCTCGGGCCGCAGTACCCGCCCGACGGCCCGTTCCGCGACGGCGCCGAGGCCACGCCCGCCCCGGTCGGCCAGCCCGGCCCGGAGCTCACGAGCTACGGAATGATCAACTCGTCGTACGACATGGGCGTGCCCAACTCGCCGGGGGAGCGGCAGGTGATGTCCGAGCTGGTGGCGCTGCGCGACGGCACCACCCCGAACGCCGTCCCCGCGTGGAGCTCGATGCTCGTCGGCCCGCTCTACCGCGGCTCGGAGGTGGCGTTCACATGAGGCGGGTTCCGGTTGCGCCGCTGGTCAAGTTCCTGGCGTTCGCCGTCGTCGTCACGCTGGCGACGACGGTGCTCGGGCTGACCATCGCGAACGCGCAGGGCGGCGCGCGCACGGCCTACAGCGCCACGTTCACCGACGCGGCGGGGCTCCTGCCCGGCGACGACGTCCGGATCGCGGGCGTGGTCGTCGGGAGCGTCGACAAGGTCGCGATCGTGGACCGGCGGCTGGCCAAGGTCGACTTCTCGGTCGACGCCGCCCAGCCGGTCCCGGCGTCCGCGACGGCGGCGATCCTCTACAAGAACCTCATCGGTCGGCGCTTCCTGTCGCTCGGCCAG
Organism: uncultured Actinomycetota bacterium; assembly: GCA_963750095.1. Taxonomy (GTDB): domain Bacteria; phylum Actinomycetota; class Actinomycetes; order Mycobacteriales; family Pseudonocardiaceae; genus Pseudonocardia. The sequence goes on from CAVVPJ010000009.1 coordinate 196,084, forward strand.
GGCGCGGGCGCCACCGGCGCCATGCTGAAGGCGGGCGACACGATCCCCGTGGCCCACACCCGGCCGCCGCTCAACCTGACCACGCTGTTCAACGGCTTCCAGCCGCTCTTCACCGCGCTCGACCCGCAGCAGATCAACACGCTGTCGATGGAGATCGTGCAGGTGCTGCAGGGCGAGGGCGGCACCGTGGAGACGCTGCTGGCCAGCACGTCGTCGCTGACGAGCGCGATCGCCGACCGCGACGAGGTGATCGGCCGGGTGGTCGACAACCTCAACCAGGTGCTGCAGACGGTCAACGCGCGCGACGAGCAGCTCTCGGACCTCATCGGCACGCTGCGGCAGCTCGTGTCGGGCCTCGCGGCCGACCGGCAGCCGATCGGGCAGGCGATCTCCTCCCTCGGCGACCTGACGCAGGTGACGGCGGGCTTCCTCACGGACGCGCGCCCCGGCCTCCGCCGCGACATCGCCTCCCTGCGCGACCTCTCCACCCAGCTCGACGCGGGCGGCCCGACGATCGAGAGGTTCCTGCGGACCGCGCCCGGCAAGCTCAACACGATCTCCCGCGCGGCGAGCTACGGCAGCTGGTTCCAGTTCTACCTGTGCGGGGTCAGCGGCAAGATCGGCATCGGGGATCTCGTTCCGGCACAGGAGATTCCGGCGTTCCACTCCGACTCGCCGCGCTGCGGGCCGGACCCGCAGGGCGCCGGCGCGCAGAGCCCGCCGCTGCTCCCGAACCCGGCGAACCTGCCCGTCGTAGGCCCGCTGTTGGGGGGCAACTGAGATGGCGCACGTACCGGACGGCCGCTCGTCGACGGCGCCCGTGGCTTGGCTGGGCGGAGCACAGTGACGCGCCGCCCCGTGCCGCTCGCGATCAGCGGCATCGTCGTGATCGCCGCGGTCGTGCTGGTCGCGTTCAACGCGAAGGCGCTGCTGTCGTCGGCCACGACGTACCGCGCGGACTTCACCGAGGCCGCGGGCCTGCAGGCGGGCGACATGGTGACGATCGCGGGCGTCGAGGCAGGCCGCGTCGGCTCCGTCACGCTCGACGGCGACCACGTGCGCGTCACCTTCGACGTCAACGGCGCATGGGTCGGCGACCAGTCCAGCGCCTCCATCCAGATCCGGACGCTGCTGGGCGCGAAGTACCTCGCGCTCGACCCGCAGGGCGGCGCCCCGCTCGACCCCGCCGTGCCGATCCCGTTGGCGCGCACGGCGTCGCCCCTGGACGTCGTCGCCGCGTTCGACGGGCTGTCCGGCACGCTCGACCAGCTCGACACGAAGCAGCTGGCCACCAGCCTGGAGACGCTCGCCACCACCTTCCGGGACACGCCAGACGACGTGCGGGGCGCGCTGTCGGGCCTCTCCCGGCTCTCCACCACGGCCGCGAGCCGCGACGAGCAGATCCGCCAGCTGCTCGCGGGCACCCACCAGCTCTCCGGTGTGCTCGCGCAGCGCGGCGGGGACGTGACCACGCTGCTGTCGGACGGCAACCAGCTGCTGGGCGAGCTGCAGCGACGCCGGCAGGCGATCGCGGACCTGCTCGACGGGACGCGACGGCTGTCGCAGCAGCTCTCCGGCCTCGTCGCGGACAACCAGGCCCAGCTGCGGCCGACGCTGGAGACGCTCGGCCGCGTCGTCGACGTCCTGCAGCGCAACCAGGACGACCTCGCCGCCACGATCAAGAACGAGGCGGTGTTCATCCGCCTCTTCACCAACGCCGTCGGCAACGGGCACTGGTTCGACAGCTACATCTGCGGGCTGCTGCCCACGCCCACCATCGGGCCACTCAACCCGGGGGGCTGCTAGTGAACACGGTTGACCGGCGGCAGTTCCCGATCGTTGGCCTCGCCTCGGTGCTCGCCGTGCTCATCGCCGCGGGTGTGTGGGTCGTCGGGACGCACACCGGCGGCCGGACGGTCACGGCGTACTTCGCGAACGCGTCCGCGCTGTTCCCGGACAACCAGGTGATGGTGCTCGGGGTGCCGGTCGGCACGATCGAGCGGATCACGCCGGAGGGCACGCAGGTGCGCGTCGACATGACGATCACCGACCCGGACCTGAAGCTCCCGGCCGACGCGAAGGCGGCCGTGGTGTCGCCCAGCCTGGTCACCGGCCGCTACGTGCAGTTCCTGCCGCCGTACCGCGGCGGGCCCGAGCTGGCCGACGGCGCCGTCATCCCGCTGAGCCGCACCGCCGTGCCGCTGGGCGTCGACGACCTCGCCCGCACCGCCACCCAGCTCGCGACGGCGCTCGGGCCGAACGGCGCCAACACGAACGGCGCGGTGTCGGACCTCCTGAAGGTCGGCGCGCGCAACCTCGACGGCAACGGCCAGGCGCTGAACGACACCATCCGCAACCTCGGCGGCCTGTCCGGCACGCTGTCGGGCTCGTCCCAGGACCTGTTCGGCACGGTCACCGAGCTGGAGACGTTCACCTCGGCGCTCGCGAAGAGCGACGACCAGGTGCGCGAGTTCAACGGGCGCCTCGCGGATGTCACGGGGTTCCTCGCCGCGCAGCGCGGCCAGCTCGGCGACGCCCTCGCCCAGCTCTCGACCGCGCTCGGGGACGTGGCGACGTTCGTCAGGGACAACCGGGCGGCGCTGCACCACGACGTCGACGGCCTCACCGACGTCACCGCGACCCTCGTCGACCAGCAGCGTGCGCTCACCGAGGTGCTCGACGTCGCGCCTGCCGCGGCAGGCAACCTGATCAACACCTACAACGGCTCGTCCGGCACGCTCGACACCCGCCCGGACATCAACGAGCTGGCCAACCCCCCGCTGGTGACGCTGTGCAAGCTGCTCGGCACGCCCGGCGGGAAGACGCCCGCGGGCATTCCGGCCTCGGTGACCGACGCCTGCGCTTCGCTGTCGTCCGTGGTCTCCGGCGCGGTGCCGCTGCCCAGCTCGGCCGACGTGCTCACCGCGCTGTACGCCGACCAGCCGCTCCCGGTCGCCGGGCTGGCGCTGCCGACCGTGCCCGCCCCGGCGCCCGGCGTCGGGTCCACACCGCCCCAGGCCGTGCAGGCGGCGGTGCCGCACCCGCCCGCGTCGAAGACCGCGCCGTCGAGCACGGCGCCGAACGCGCCGGTGCTGTCGCCGCTGCTGTCGCTCCTGGGAGGCGGGAAGTGAACCGGATCACGCGGCTGGCGGCCGCCGCGGTGGTGCTCCTCACGAGCGGGTGCGGCGTGCTCTCGGGTGGCCTGCGCGGCGTCGACCTGCCCGGTGGCGCCGACCTCGGCGACCACCCGTACTCGGTGACGATCCAGTTCGCCGACGTCGTCGACCTGGTGCCGCAGTCGCTGGTCAAGGTCGACGACGTGCCGGTGGGCGCCGTCTCGGCGATCGCCGTCGACCCGGCCACGTGGAACGCGCGCGTCACCGTCGACCTCAACGGGGACGTCCGGCTGCCCGCCAACGCGACCGCGAAGGTGCGCACGACGAGCCTGCTGGGGGAGAAGTTCGTCGAGCTCGGCGCGCCCGCGGAGGGCGCGACCGGCACGCTCGCGCCCGGCAGCGAGATCCCGGTCGACCGCTCGGGGCGGGCGGCCGAGGTCGAGGAGGTGCTCGGCGCGCTGTCGATGCTGCTCAACGGCGGCGGCGTCGCGCAGGTCAAGACGATCTCCACCGAGCTGAACGACGCGCTCGCGGGCAACGAGCCGCAGGTGCGTGCGCTCCTGGCCAACCTCAACACGCTCGTCGGCGAGCTCGACGGCCGCAAGAGCGAGATCACCCGAGCGCTCGACGGCCTCAACCGGCTGTCCGGCACCCTGGCGCAGCGGCAGGGTGAGATCAGCACCGCGCTCGACGACCTCGGGCCGGGCCTCGCGGAGCTGGACCGGCAGCGCGCGCAGCTGGTGGACATGCTGCGGTCGCTCGACCGGCTCTCCGGCGTCGCGACGAACGTCGTGAACGCGAGCCGCGACGACCTGCTCGCCGACCTCCGCTCCCTGCAGCCGGTGCTGCAGAAGCTCGCCGACTCCGGCCAGAACCTGCCCGACTCGCTGCAGATCCTGGGCAGCTTCCCGTTCACGGACGCGGCGCAGCAGGCGGTCGCGGGCGACTACGCGAACCTCTACCTGACCCTCGACCTCGACCTGAAGGACCTGCTGGACAACCTCGCGCGGTCCAACCAGCCCTTCCCCGGCCCGGACACGCCGCTTTTCACCATGCTCCCGCCGACCGCGCAGGTGCTCAGCCCGCTGATCGGCGGCGGCACGCCGACCGAGCAGCCGTCGTTCCCGGTGCTCGGGCCCGTTCCCGTGCCGCTCTCGGGCGTCGACCCGGCCCACCCGCCGTCCAAGCACGTGCCCGACACGACGTCCCCGCCCACGCCGACCAAGGCGCCGTCCGGCGGCATCGTCGGGAAGATCCTGGGAGGGCTGTAGATGATCACCAGGACGGCGAAGCTCCAGCTGCTCGGCCTGCTGCTGGTCACCGTGGTCGGCGTCGGCTACGTCGGGTTCCGCTACGCGGGCTTTGGCAGCCTGCTCGGCGCGACGACCTATCCCGTGCACGTCCAGCTGGCCGGCTCCGGCGGGATCTTCACCGGCGCCGACGTGACGTACCGGGGCGTCTCCGTCGGGCGGGTCGGGCCGCTGACGCTCACGGCGAACGGCGTGGACGTCCAGCTCGACGTCGACCGGAGCGCCCCGCCGATCCCGGCGAACGTCGACGCGGCCGTGCGCAACCTGTCCGCGATCGGCGAGCAGTACGTCGACCTGCAGCCCGCCACGTCCGGCGGCGCCGACCTCCAGGGCGGCGCGACGATCCCGACGGCCCGCACGACCACACCCGTCGGCGTGGAGGACCTCGTCACCCACCTCGACACGCTCGTGCGGTCGGTGCCCCTCGACGACCTCCGCACGGTCGTGGCGCAGCTCGGTGTCGCGTTCGCGGGCTCGGCCCAGCCGCTTCAGCAGCTGCTGGACACGACCTCGGAGTTCACCCAGGCCGCGCAGGACGCGCTCCCGCAGACCGTGGCGTTGCTCCACGACGGGCGCACCGTTCTCACCACGCAGAACGCGACCGCTGGGGAGTTCGCCGACTTCAGCCACAGCCTCGCCCAGCTCGCCGACCAGCTGAGGACCTCCGAGCCCGACATCCGGCGGCTGATCCAGAACGGGCCGCGGGCCGCCGACCAGGTGAGCGGGCTGCTCGACGAGAGCGGCTCGGGGCTCGGGGACGTGCTCGCGAACCTGCTGACCGTCACCCGGATCGTGCAGCCCCGCCAGTCCAACCTGAACCAGATCCTCGTGTCCTACCCGGGCATCGCGTCGGTGACGCCGACGGTCGTGCCCGGCGACGGCACCGCCCACCTGGGGCTCGCGCTGAACATCTTCGACCCGCTGCCGTGCACGAAGGGCTACGAGGCCACCCCGCGCCGGGCGGGCAACGAGGTCGCCGACACCGTCGCCAACGGACAGGCCTACTGCGCCGAGGCGACCGGGAGCCCGGTCGACGTGCGCGGCGCGCAGAACGTGCCGCAGCCCGGCGGCTCCGGCGGCGGCCCTGGCCACCGCAAGAGCGGCGGCTCAGCGCCCGCGCCCAGCACGGCCACCACGACCACGAGCGAGGCGCTCCCCCTCGCCTCGCTCGCGCAGATCCTGCTGCCCTGACCCCGGAGGTGCAGTCCGTGACGACGTCCGCAACCGCGACGACCGGCGATCGGGCCGAAGGCCCCGCCCCCGACCGCGCCGCCCCCGCCCCCGCCCCCGCCCCCGCCGCCGCCGCCGCGCCCGCCGCGTCCGCCCCGGCTGGGCCTACCGCCGGCCTCGCAGAGCGGACCGGCGCTTCGCAGACCCCCCGGGACCTGCGAGGCGGAGGCGAGGTCTGCGAAGGGGGCAGGGTGGCGCCCTTGACTGGGTCCGCCGCGGGTGCGCTGGAGTCGCCCGCCGCCGCTGTGCCCGCCGCCACCGTGCCCGCCGCCACCGTGCCCGTCGCCACCGTGCCCGCCGCCACCGTGCCCGCCGCCACCGTGCCCGCCGCCACCGTGCCCGCCGCCACCGTGCCCGTCGCCACTGTGCCCGTCGAGGTGGCGCCCGCCGAGGCGGCCGCCGCGGAGGTGGCCCCCACCCCACCCGCCGCCGCGACCGCCCCGGCTGGGCCCGGGCCCACCGCCGGCCTCGCAGAGCGGACCGGCGCTTCGCAGACCCCCGGGAGCCTGCGAGGCGGAGGCGAGGTCTGCGGAGCGGGCGGGTCGGCGATGTCGGGCACGCTGCGGCGGGTGCTGGTCGTCGGCGTCGCGGGCGCAGCCGTCGTGGCGCTCGTGTTCGGCGTGCTCTGGGTGCTGGCGCTGAGCAGCGGTTCGTTGGCCCTGGCGCGCGACCGCGACGCCGTGCTCGTCGACGCCCGGCAGGCCGCGATCAACCTCAACACGCTCGACTACCGCAACGTCGACGCGGGCCTCGACCTGTGGCAGCAGTCCTCCACCGGATCGGTGCTGGCGGAGTTCCAGCAGAACCGCGACCAGTACGCCAAGCTCGTGCAGGAGTCCAAGCGCACCACGGTCGCCACCGTCCCCGACGCTGCCGTCACCGAGCTGGACGAGCGGGCGGGCGTCGCGCGAGTGCTGGTGGCCGTCGACGTCACCGTCACGCCCGACGGCCAGCCGCCCGCGGTCACCCGCCAGCGGCTGCAGATGGAGATGACCCGCACGCCCGACGGTTGGAAGGTCAGCAAGCTCAGCCCCGTCCGCACACCGTCGACCGGCGCCGGGAACTGACGTGGCAGGAGAACAGCCCATGTCCATCACCCCCTCGCATCCCGCCCCGTCGCGCCGCCGCCCGACCGGCATCCGCAGGCCCCGGGTGGCGGGCCGCGTGCCGGGCCGCGTCGGACCCATCGACGGTCCGGTCACCCCCCGCCTCGACACCCCCCGCCCACCCGCGGCCCCCGATGAGCAGGCGACGGTCGCCCTGCCCGCCACCGCCCCCGCCGCGCTCCGCGACGACACGCCCCCCGCCGTCGCTGGCCGCCGAGGTCGCGCCGACCGTGCCGCCGACCCCGACGCCGTCCCGACGGCCGCCGACGGCGACGTCGCCGACAGCGCCGTCCCTGGTCGAAGGCGTGCGGGCCGGGGGCGCACCGGCGGTGCCGCTGGCCGTGCCGCCAGCTCTGCCATCCCCGGCCGAGGACGCACCAGCCCCACCACCACCACCACCACCGCCTCCGCCGTACCCGACGGGGACGGCGTCGGCCGAAGGCGCGCAGGCGGAGGACGCATCGACCGACGCGTCGACGCGGGCTCGGCCCCGGCCACCGACGCGGACCCGGCGGGCTCCGGGGCCACAGGCGAGGACGTCGCGGCGGCGGGCTGGGCGCGGCCGTCGGGGAAGCGGCTGCCGCGCAGGCGCTCCGCCGAGGCCGCGCAGGCGCGGCGGCGGCCCCGCAAGCCGGTGCCGACCCCCGCGCTCGCCGGGGCGCTGGCGCTGCTCGTCGGCGCCGCGGTGTTCTTCGGCGTCGGGAACACGGAAGTCCGCGGCACGGCGTCCGCCCAGAACACCGCACTGGTCGACGTCGGCGCCACCGCGAAGGTCAGTCAGCAGGTCACCGACGCACTCCGGACGATCTACTCGTTCGACTACACCCGCCTCGACCAGAACGAGGTGGCCGCGCGCGCCGTCATCACCCCGGAGTTCGCCGACCGGTTCGACCGGCTGTTCCAGCAGGTCCGCCAGCTCGCGCCACAGCAGCAGGCCGTGGTGACGGCCACCGTGAACCTCTCGGCCGTGAAGTCGATCAACGGCGACACCGCCACCCTGCTGGTCTTCCTCGACCAGCAGGCCACCCGCGCCCAGGCGGGCGGCGCCCCCCAGCAGTTGGCCGCGGCGGGCCGCCTGACGGTGACCGCCCAGCTCGTGGACGGGACGTGGAAGGTGGCGGGAGTCGACCCCAGGTGACTTCGCACACCGAGCGGCGTCCTCGCACATGGTCGACCATGTGCGAGGACACCCGTACTTGTGCGAAGTCGACCTCGGCGACCGCCGTCGCCCAGCCTCGCGTACGATGGGCGACGGTTCCACCGAAGACCGCAGGTCTGCGCCCCAGGGCGCCCGAAGGTCCCGCATCGCGGGCGGCCCGCGCAGGAGGACGAGGTCCCACCGGGCGCCGTCGGCGCGCTCGTTGACGCCCCGTGCGCCCTGCGCCGGGGCGTTCCGTGTGTCCGGGGTGTTCGTCGCGTCCGGGGGCGGTGGTTTCCACCAACCGACACCCCGAGAGGAGGCACACCGATGGCACGACCCGACAAGGTCACGGCGGTCGCCGAGATCGCCGAGAAGTTCCGGGGCGCGTCCGCCTCGGTGGTCACCGAGTACCGCGGGCTCACGATGTCGCAGCTGACGACCCTGCGTCGTTCGCTCGGCGAGGGCACGACCTACCGCATCGCCAAGAACACGCTGGTTCAGCGTGCAGCGGCGGACGCGGGCGTCGAGGGCCTCGAGCAGATGCTCGTCGGCCCCACGGCGATCGCGTTCATCATCGGCGAGCCCGTGGACGCCGCCAAGGCGATCCGCGACTTCGCCAGGACCAACCAGGGCCTGGTGATCAAGGGCGGCTACATGGACGGTCGCGCGCTGACCGTCACCGAGGTCAACCAGCTCGCCGACCTCGAGTCGCGCGAGGTGCTGCTGGCCAAGCTGGCAGGCGCGATGAAGGCCAACCTGGCCAAGGCCGCGAGCCTGTTCGCCGCCCCGGCGTCCCAGGTCGCCCGGCTCGCCCAGGCGCTCGCCGACAAGCGCGCTGAGGAGGAGGGCGGCGCCGCCCCCTCCGAGGAGGCAGCGGCCGAGGAGGCCCCCGCCCCAGAGGACGTCGCAGCCGCCCCGGCGTCCGACTCCTGACCACCACCCCACCCGTTAGAGAGGAACCGCCACCATGGCGAAGCTCAGCACCGACGAGCTGCTCGAGGCCTTCAAGGACCTCACCCTGATCGAGCTCTCGGAGTTCGTGAAGAAGTTCGAGGAGACGTTCGACGTCACCGCCGCCGCGCCGGTCGCCGTCGCGGCCGCCCCCGCCGCGGCCGCCGCCGCTCCTGTCGAGGAGGAGAAGGACGAGTTCAACGTCGTCCTCGAGGCAGCGGGCGAGAAGAAGATCCAGGTCATCAAGGTCGTGCGCGAGCTCGTGTCCGGCCTGGGCCTGAAGGAGGCCAAGGACCTCGTCGAGTCGGCTCCGAAGCCGATCATCGAGGGCGTCGGCAAGGACGCTGCCGAGGCCGCGCAGAAGAAGCTGCAGGACGCGGGCGCCAAGGTCAGCCTGACGTAGCGGCTTCGCCGCCTGTGCGCGGAAACCAGGGCCATAGCCGCGATTTCCGCGCACAGGGTAGTTCGTCTGTGCGCGGAAATCGCGGCTACCGCTTCGCGGCGCGAAGCGTGGCCCTGGTTTCCGCGCACAGGCGCGTCAGCGCTCCTCAGCGCCCTCTCAGCTCGCGACGCAGCAGCTTGCCCGTGACGGTCTTGGGCACCTCGTCCAGGAACTCGATCTGGCGGGGGTACTTGTAAGCCGCCAGCCGTCCCTTCGCGAACGCGATCAGCTCCTCCTCCGTGACGGTCTTGCCCGGCCGCAGGCTCACGAACGCCTTCACGGTCTCGCCGCGGTACTCGTCGGGCACCCCGACCACCGCCGCCTCGCGGACCGCCTCGTGCTCATACAGCACGTCCTCGACCTCACGCGGCCACACCTTGTACCCGCCCGCGTTGATCTGGTCCTTCTTGCGGTCGACGATGTAGAACCAGCCCTGGGCGTCCATGTAGCCGACGTCGCCGGTGTGCAGCGACCCGCCGGGGATCGCGTTCTGCGTCTCCTCCGGCTTGTTCCAGTAGCCCGCGACGACCTGCGGGCCCGTCGTGACGATCTCGCCGACCTCACCGGGTGGCAGCTCCTTGCCCTCGTCGTCGAGGATCTGCACAACGGTGTTGTAGATCGGCGCTCCGACCGACAGCGCGCCGGAGGCCTCGTCCACCGGCGCCTCGACGCCGTACGGCACGCCGTGGCTCGGCGAGGTCGTCTCGGTGAGCCCGTAGATGTTGTGGATGTACTGGCCGAACGCCGACGAGAACGCCTTCACGGTCGACGGTGGGATCGGCGCGCCGCCCGACCAGATCTTGCCGAGGGACTTCAGGGCGTCGGGCTCGGCGTTCGGCGCGTTCATCAGCGCGATGAACACGGTGATCGAGCCGACCGTGAACGTCGGCTGGTGCTCCTTGATGACGTCGATGCCCAGCGACGGCTCGAACCGGTGGAAGAGCACCAGCGGGGCGCCGAGCAGCAGCGCCGTCGTGATGTGCGCGATGAGCCCGGTGATGTGGAACAGCGGCGCCACGCCGAGGATGACGTCCGAGCCGGACAGGCCGCACCACTCGCGGTAGGCCTGGCTGTTGAACGTCACGTTGCCGTGCGTGTTCATCGCGCCCTTGGGCGGGCCGGTGGTGCCGGAGGTGTAGGTCAGGAACGCCGTGTCGCCTGCCTGGAACGACACCGGCGGCGGCGTCTGCCCGCGGAACCGCTCCATGAGCTCGACCAGGTCGACGGTGCCGTCCGGGATGCTGCGCTGCGACCCGGAGAACGAGCGCGGGTCGTCGCGGGTCTGGAAGTCCAGCTCGGACGTCGTGACCACCGTGCGCACGCCCGTGCCGCCCACGACCGACGCCGCGACGTCCCGGTAGAGGCCCTGCAGGCACACCAGCACGCTCGTGCCGGAGTCCTTGAGCAGCAGCTCCAGCTCCCGCTCGCGGTTCATCGGGTTGATCGAGACGCCGACGCCGCCCGCCTTCCACGTGCCGACCAGCCCGATGACGAACTGGGGCACGTTCTGCAGGTACATCGCGACCCGGTCGCCGCGCCGCAGCCCGCCGTCGAGCAGCGCCGCAGCGAACGCGTCGGTCAGCTCGTCCAGCTCGCGGTAGGTGATCCGGCCGTCGAAGTAGCGGATCGCGTCCCCGTCGGGGTTGCGCGCCGCGCCCGCCTTGAACATGGCCAACGCGTCGGTGTACTCGGGCGTGATGTCGTGCGGCTGGCCCTCGGCGTACAGGTGCAGCCAGGGCCGCTCCTCGTAGATGCCCATCAGCGGATCGCGATCGGGTTGACCGGGGCGCCGGTGCCGCCGACGACCTTCAGCGGCGCCGCCGCGTAGAGGAAGCTCCAGCGCCCGTCCTCCGCGCAGGCGTCGGCCAGGTCGTCCAGCCAGACGATCTCGGTCAGCGCCACGCCGAGGTTGCGCATCAGCGCGCAGTGCAGGGGCAGCGCGACGCCCGTCTCCGGCTCGAACGTGACCTCGTTGGCGATCGTGTCGGTGACCAGGTTGGGGACCTCCCGCTGCTGGAACCACTCGACGAGCTCACGGGAGTACGTCAGCCCCGGCTCCTTGAAGCCGTCGAAGAACTTCTCCTGGTCATTGAGCTCGTACCAGTACTTCAGCCAGCCCGTGCGGATGCAGAGGATGTCGTGCGGCTCGATCGAGACGTTCTGCGCCGCCGCGGCGGCCTCGAGGTCGTTGTGGTCGAACGTCTCGCCCTTGTCCAGCCACCGCTTGCCGCGATGGCGGGCCATGTCGATCAGCACACCGCGCCCGACGACGCCCTTCTCGGCGATGGGCAGCACCGACGCCTTGCCCATCGTGCCGACGGTGGTGCGCGCGTCGTAGCCGTTCCAGAGCCGCCCTTCGTACCAGACGTGGCCCAGCGCGTCGTACTGCGTGGAGCCCTGCAGGAAGATCTCCGCGGTGTCGTCGGCGTAGTGCAGACCGCCGGGGAACGCCGGTGCGCCCTCCCCGTCCCACGACGACTCGTCGAGGGCCATCTTCTTCGCCATGGGCGAGCGGCCCGGCCAGACGGGGTCGCCGGGGCCGTCGGTGCGGCCCATGCGGATCTGCAGGGTGTACACGTCGCCCGTGCGGATGTGCTGCGCCCCGCGCAGCACCTCCTTCGCGTCCAGGTAGTTCAGGGAGCCCAGCTCGTCGTCGGGACCCCACTTGCCCCAGTTCTTCGGCGTGTCGGCACCCAGCAGGTCGTTCATGGCAGGAGCGTCGGACATGAGGTTCTCCTCGTCGTCGTCGACGGATGGCAGGCCGCGAACCCGATCGAACGGCGGCCCCCCAGCCCTGTCAACCGGAAGCGGCGGCGATCCGATCGGGGAACCCCGCAGGTCGCTACGCAGCGTGTGGAGGCGCGCCCGGAGCTCGTGACGACGACCGCCCACCGAACCGTCGCCACCGGCGCTGATCACCACATCAGCGCGGTCGGCCGTGCCGGACGGTCGCTGGAGCGGGGTGAGGGCGACGTGAAGCGGGTGGGCGGTACTGGTCACGCCCCGTGCACGCCGGTCGTCCCGCAAAGAGGACCACTTACCGACGCGTAGGGCCTTGACTCGGTGCGCCTGTCAGGTCACTCTTAGGTCTCGATGGTTTCCTTGGTGGCCCATCTCGACAGCCGCTGCGTTTGCAGCTAGACTGACTCTTTGCGCTGCCCTCATCCAGCCTCGCGTGCGCGCAGACGGGTCTCAGTGTCGAGATTTCGCTCCAGTGCGCGCGGTGCGGGCTGATGGCCGTGCCCTGACAACAGAAGGCGTGCACCGGCCTGGCCTCGTGCGTCGCCCGTCCGCTCCGGACCTCCCGCCCGGGGCGTACGGGAAGACGGTAGCGCGAGTCACCCGGCGCCCGCCAGATGAGAGCGCAGTTCCGGAAGGACGCATCTTGGCATCGCCGCACGCCACCAAGACCCTCGCGACCACCTCCGACCACCTGAACCTCCCCGGGTCACCCACCCGCGTCTCCTTCGCGAAGATCCGCGAGCCGCTCCGGGTGCCCGATCTGCTCGACCTGCAGACCCAGTCTTTCGAGTGGCTGGTGGGCGACGAGGCGTGGTTTCAGCGGCGGATCGACGCCGGAGACGAGAACCCGATGGGCGGCCTGGAGGACATCCTGGCCGAGATCTCTCCCATCGAGGACTTCTCCGGATCCATGTCCCTGTCCTTCTCCGATCCTCGCTTCGACGAGGTGAAGGCCTCCGAGGAGGAGTGCAAGGACAAGGACATGACGTACGCGGCTCCGCTGTTCGTCACGGCGGAGTTCACGAACAACACCACGGGTGAGATCAAGAGCCAGACGGTCTTCATGGGCGACTTCCCCGTGATGACCCGCAAGGGCACCTTCATCATCAACGGCACCGAGCGTGTCGTCGTGTCGCAGCTCGTCCGCTCGCCGGGCGTCTACTTCGACACGGCGATCGACAAGTCCACCGACAAGGACGTCTTCTCGGTCAAGATCATCCCGTCGCGCGGAGCGTGGCTGGAGTTCGACGTCGACAAGCGCGACACCGTCGGCGTGCGCATCGACCGCAAGCGCCGCCAGCCGGTCACCGTGCTGCTCAAGGCGCTCGGCTGGGACGCCGAGCGGATCCAGCAGCGCTTCGGCTTCTCCGAGACGATGCTCGCCACGCTCGAGAAGGACCACACCGCGGGCCAGGACGAGGCCCTGCTGGACATCTACCGCAAGCTGCGCCCGGGCGAGCCGCCCACCAAGGAGAGCGCGCAGGCCCTGCTGGAGAACCTCTTCTTCAAGGACAAGCGCTACGACCTGGCCAAGGTCGGCCGCTACAAGGCCAACAAGAAGCTGGGCCTTTCCATCGACGCGTCCATCGGCACGCTCACCGAGGAGGACATCGCCACCACCATCGAGTACCTCGTCCGGCTGCACGCCGGTGAGACCTCGATGACGGTCGGCGAGGGTGACACGGCGACCACGATCCCCGTGGAGACCGACGACATCGACCACTTCGGCAACCGGCGCCTGCGCACGGTCGGCGAGCTGATCCAGAACCAGATCCGCGTCGGCCTCTCCCGCATGGAGCGCGTCGTCCGCGAGCGGATGACCACCCAGGACGTCGAGGCGATCACGCCGCAGACCCTGATCAACATCCGCCCGGTCGTGGCGGCGATCAAGGAGTTCTTCGGCACGTCGCAGCTGTCCCAGTTCATGGACCAGACCAACCCGCTCGCCGGGCTCACCCACAAGCGCCGTCTCTCGGCGCTGGGCCCCGGCGGCCTCTCGCGCGAGCGCGCGGGTATGGAGGTCCGCGACGTCCACCACAGCCACTACGGCCGCATGTGCCCGATCGAGACGCCGGAAGGCCCGAACATCGGCCTGATCGGCTCGCTGTCGAGCTTCGCGCGGGTCAACCCGTTCGGCTTCATCGAGACCCCGTACCGCCGCGTCGTCGACGGCGTCGTCACCGAGGAGATCAACTACCTCACCGCCGACGAGGAGGACCGCTTCGTCGTCGCGCAGGCCAACGCGCCGCTGAACGACGACGGCTCGTTCCAGGAGGATCGCGTCCTGGTGCGCCGCAAGGGCGGCGAGGTCGACTACATCCCGCCGACGGGCGTCGACTACATCGACGTCTCGCCGCGGCAGATGGTGTCCGTCGCCACCGCGATGATCCCGTTCCTCGAGCACGACGACGCCAACCGCGCGCTCATGGGCGCCAACATGCAGCGTCAGTCGGTGCCGCTGCTGCGCTCGGACTCGCCGCTGGTGGGCACGGGCATGGAGCTGCGCGCCGCGGTCGACGCCGGTGACGTCGTCGTCGCCGAGAAGGCGGGCGTCGTCGAGGAGCTGTGCGCCGACTTCATCACGGTGATGGCCGACGACGGCAGCCGCCAGACCTACCGGCTGCACAAGTTCCGCCGCAGCAACCAGGGCACGTGCACCAACCAGAAGCCGATCGTGGACGAGGGCGCGCGCGTCGAGGTGGGCCAGGTGCTCGCCGACGGGCCGTGCACCGAGAACGGCGAGATGGCGCTGGGCAAGAACCTGCTCGTGGCGATCATGCCGTGGGAGGGCCACAACTACGAGGACGCGATCATCCTCTCGCAGCGGCTCGTGCAGGACGACGTGCTCACGTCGATCCACATCGAGGAGCACGAGATCGACGCCCGCGACACGAAGCTGGGCGCCGAGGAGATCACCCGGGACATCCCGAACGTGTCCGAGGAGGTGCTGGCCGACCTCGACGAGCGCGGCATCATCCGCATCGGCGCCGAGGTGCAGCCGGGCGACATCCTCGTCGGCAAGGTCACGCCGAAGGGCGAGACGGAGCTGACCCCCGAGGAGCGCCTGCTGCGCGCGATCTTCGGCGAGAAGGCGCGCGAGGTGCGCGACACCTCGCTGAAGGTGCCGCACGGCGAGAACGGCAAGGTCATCGGCATCCGGGTGTTCTCCCGCGATGACGAGGACGAGCTGGCGCCGGGCGTGAACGAGCTGGTGCGCGTGTACGTCGCCCAGAAGCGCAAGATCCAGGACGGCGACAAGCTCGCGGGCCGCCACGGCAACAAGGGCGTCATCGGCAAGATCCTCCCCGCGGAGGACATGCCGTTCCTGCCCGACGGCACCCCGGTCGACATCATTCTCAACACGCACGGCGTGCCGCGGCGCATGAACATCGGCCAGGTGCTGGAGACCCACCTCGGGTGGATCGCCAAGAGCGGGTGGGAGATCGAGGGCAAGCCCGAGTGGGCGGCCAAGCTGCCCGACGAGCTCTACCACGTGCCGCCCGGCACGAAGACGGCCACGCCGGTCTTCGACGGCGCCAAGGAGAACGAGATCACCGGGCTGCTGGGCTCCACGCTGCCCAACCGCGACGGCGAGCGGATGGTCGGGCCCGACGGCAAGGCGCAGCTGTTCGACGGCCGCTCCGGTGAGCCGTACCCGTTCCCGGTGGCCGTGGGCTACATGTACATCCTCAAGCTGCTCCACCTGGTGGACGACAAGATCCACGCACGGTCCACCGGCCCCTACTCGATGATCACGCAGCAGCCGCTGGGCGGTAAGGCCCAGTTCGGTGGCCAGCGGTTCGGCGAGATGGAGTGCTGGGCCATGCAGGCCTACGGCGCGGCGTACACGCTGCAGGAGCTGCTGACGATCAAGTCGGACGACGTCGTGGGCCGGGTCAAGGTCTACGAGGCGATCGTCAAGGGCGAGAACATCCCCGAACCGGGCATCCCGGAGTCCTTCAAGGTTCTTCTGAAGGAGCTCCAGTCGCTCTGCCTGAACGTCGAGGTGCTCTCCAGCGACGGCGCGGCGATCGAGATGCGCGACACCGACGACGAAGACCTCGAACGGGCCGCGGCGAACCTGGGCATCAACCTGTCCAGCCGCCCGGGATCCGACTCGATGACCGTCGACGACCTCGTCAACTGATCACCCGCCTGCGCTGACTTATGGGGCTAACGAAGGAACTGAGGACATAGTGCTCGACGTCAACTTCTTCGACGAACTGCGCATCGGCCTGGCCACCGCCGAGGACATCCGGCAGTGGTCGCACGGCGAGGTGAAGAAGCCGGAGACCATCAACTACCGCACCCTCAAGCCGGAGAAGGACGGGCTCTTCTGCGAGAAGATCTTCGGCCCCACCCGCGACTGGGAGTGCTACTGCGGCAAGTACAAGCGCGTCCGGTTCAAGGGCATCATCTGTGAGCGCTGTGGCGTGGAGGTCACCCGCGCCAAGGTGCGGCGCGAGCGGATGGGCCACATCGAGCTGGCCGCGCCCGTCACGCACATCTGGTACTTCAAGGGCGTCCCCAGCCGGTTGGGCTACCTGCTCGACCTGGCCCCCAAGGACCTCGAGAAGATCATCTACTTCGCGGCGTACGTGATCACGTCGGTCAACAAGGACCAGCGCCACGAGGACCTCACCACGCTCGAGAACGAGATGGGCGTGGAGCGCAAGCGCGTCGAGCAGCGGCGCGACACCGACGTCGAGGCGCGCGCGCAGAAGCTCGAGGCCGACCTGGCCGAGCTGGAGGCCGAAGGCGCGAAGAGCGACGTCCGCCGCAAGGTCAAGGAGGGCGGCGAGCGCGAGATGCGCCAGCTCCGCGACCGGGCCCAGCGCGAGCTGGACCGGCTCGAGGAGATCTGGAGCACCTTCACGAAGCTCGACATCCAGCAGCTGATCGCCGACGAGTCGATCTACCGGGAGCTGTACGACCGGTACGGCGACTACTTCACCGGCGCCATGGGCGCCGAGGCGATCCAGACGCTGCTGCAGAACTTCGACATCCCGGCCGAGGCGGACAACCTCCGCGAGATCATCCGCACCGGCAAGGGCCAGAAGAAGCTGCGCGCGCTCAAGCGGCTCAAGGTCGTCGCGGCGTTCCAGACCACCGGCAACTCGCCGATGGGCATGGTGCTCGACTGCGTGCCGGTCATCCCGCCGGACCTGCGCCCCATGGTGCAGCTCGACGGCGGCCGGTTCGCCACGTCCGACCTGAACGACCTGTACCGCCGCGTGATCAACCGCAACAACCGGCTCAAGCGACTGATCGACCTCGGCGCGCCCGAGATCATCGTCAACAACGAGAAGCGGATGCTGCAGGAGGCCGTCGACGCGCTGTTCGACAACGGCCGCCGCGGCCGTCCGGTCACCGGGCCGGGCAACCGCCCGCTCAAGTCGCTGTCGGACCTGCTCAAGGGCAAGCAGGGCCGGTTCCGTCAGAACCTGCTCGGCAAGCGCGTCGACTACTCCGGCCGCTCGGTCATCGTCGTCGGCCCGCAGCTCAAGCTGCACCAGTGCGGCCTGCCCAAGCAGATGGCGCTGGAGCTGTTCAAGCCGTTCGTGATGAAGCGCCTGGTCGACCTCAACCACGCGCAGAACATCAAGTCGGCGAAGCGGATGGTCGAGCGCGGCCGTTCGCAGGTGTGGGACGTGCTGGAGGAGGTCATCTCCGAGCACCCGGTGCTGCTCAACCGCGCGCCGACGCTGCACCGCCTGGGCATCCAGGCCTTCGAGCCGCAGCTGGTGGAGGGCAAGGCCATCCAGCTGCACCCGCTGGTCTGCGAGGCGTTCAACGCGGACTTCGACGGCGACCAGATGGCGGTGCACCTGCCGCTGTCGGCCGAGGCGCAGTCCGAGGCGCGCGTGCTGATGCTGTCGTCGAACAACATCCTCTCGCCCGCGTCGGGCCGACCGCTGGCCATGCCCCGCCTGGACATGGTGACGGGCCTGTTCCACCTCTCCCGGCTGCGCGAGGAGGCACAGGGCTCGGGCGGCGCGTACTCCTCGGTCGCCGAGGCGATCATGGCGTACGACCGGAAGGTGCTGCACCTGCAGGCGCCGATCAAGATCCGGCTGTCGGGCTTCGTGCCGCCCGCGGCGATCTACCCCACGCTGGCCGCCGACGGCTGGTCGGCGGGTGAGCCGTGGATCGCCGAGACCACGCTGGGTCGGGTGCTGTTCAACGAGCTGCTCCCGGCGGACTACCCGTTCGTCAACGAGCCGCTGCCCAAGAAGCGTCAGGCCGCGATCATCAACGACCTGGCCGAGCGGTACTCGATGACCGAGGTCGCGCAGTGCCTCGACCGGCTCAAGGACGCGGGCTTCTACTGGGCCACGCGCTCCGGGGTCACGCTCGCCGTGTCCGACGTCGTCGTGCCGCCGAACAAGCAGGAGATCCTCGACGGCTACGAGGTGCGGGCCGAGCAGATCAACAAGCGCTACCTGCGCGGCGCGCTGTCGCACCAGGAGCGCAACGACGAGCTCGTCAAGATCTGGACGCAGGCCTCGGAAGAGGTCGCGAAGGCCATGGAGGCCAACTTCCCTGCCGACAACCCGATCCCGACGATCGTGCAGTCCGGCGCGGCGGGCAACATGGCCCAGGTCCGGCAGCTGGCGGGCATGAAGGGCCTCGTCGCCAACCCGAAGGGCGAGTACATCCCGCGGCCGATCAAGTCGAACTTCCGCGAGGGCCTCTCGGTGCTGGAGTACTTCATCTCCACGCACGGCACCCGCAAGGGTCTCGCGGACACGGCGCTGCGCACCGCCGACTCGGGCTACCTGACCCGGCGTCTGGTGGACGTTTCGCAGGACGTCATCGTCCGCGAGGTCGACTGCGGCACCGAGCGCGCGATCGTCATGCCGGTCACCGAGGAGACGGCCGACGGCCGCCGCATCCCGCACCGGTACATCCGCACGAGCGTCTACGCCCGCACCTCGGGCGAGGAGGTGCTCGACGCGGACGGCGAGGTGATCGTCCGACGCGGCGAGGACCTCGGCGACCCGGCGCTGGACGCGCTCGTCGAGGCGGGCATCAAGACGATCAAGGTGCGCAGCGCGCTCACCTGCACGTCGGGCACGGGCATCTGCGCCATGTGCTACGGGCGCTCGATGGCCACCGGCAAGCTGGTGGACGTCGGCGAGGCGGTCGGCATCGTCGCGGCGCAGTCCATCGGCGAGCCCGGCACCCAGCTGACGATGCGCACGTTCCACGTCGGCGGTGTGGCCGGTGACGACATCACCACCGGTCTGCCCCGTGTCACGGAGCTGTTCGAGGCCCGCGTCCCCAAGGGCAAGGCCCCGATCGCCGACGTCGACGGCCGCATCGCCATCGAGGACGGCGAGCGCTTCTGGAAGATCACCCTCACCCCGGACGACGGCGGCGAGGAGATCGTCTACGACAAGCTGTCGAAGCGGCAGTGGCTCGCCACGCACGTCGCCGACGGCTCCGAGCGTGCGCTGCAGGACGGCGACCACGTGCACGTTGGCCAGCTGCTCCTGGAGGGCACGGCCGACCCGCACGAGGTGCTGCGCGTCATGGGCCCGCGCGAGGTGCAGCTGCACCTGGTGCGTGAGGTGCAGAAGGTGTACCGCACGCAGAGCGTGGACATCCACGACAAGCACATCGAAGTGATCATCCGGCAGATGCTGCGCCGGGTCACGATCATCGACTCGGGCTCCACGGAGTTCCTGCCCGGCGCGCTCGCCGAGCGGGCCGACTTCGAGACGCAGAACCGCCGCGTGGTGGCCGAGGGCGGCGAGCCCGCCTCCGGGCGTCCGGTGCTCATGGGGATCACGAAGGCCTCGCTGGCCACGGAGTCGTGGCTGTCCGCGGCCTCGTTCCAGGAGACCACCCGGATCCTCACCGATGCCGCGATCAACGGAAAGCGCGACAAGCTCGTCGGGCTCAAGGAGAACGTGATCATCGGCAAGCTGATCCCGGCGGGCACCGGCATCGGCCGGTACCGCAACATCCAGGTCCAGCCCACCGAGGAGGCCCGCGCGGCCGCCTACGCGCTGCCGAGCTACGACGACGGCTACTACAGCCCCGACGTGTTCGGCACGGGCACCGGCGCCGCCGTGCCGCTGGACGACTACGACTTCGGCCGCGACTACCGGTAGGCAGTCAGGCCCCGCGACGGCGGGGCCGGTCGGAGAGGTCCCGAACGGGGCCGGACACCGCTCTCCCGTGGCGGTGGCCGGCCCCGTTCGTCGTCTACATCTGGTCCACGAGCACCAGGTGGCGGGTGGCCCTGGTCATCGCGACGTAGAGGTCGGCGGGGCACTGTGCCCGGATGGTCTCCGGGTCCACGACGACCACGGCGTCGAACTCCAGTCCCTTGGCCGAGGCGGGGGTGTGCACGGCGACCGCGCCCAGGTCGGGAAGCCCGGCGGGATCCGGTGCGATGACGGCGATCGTGCCCGCACCCGCGACCGCGGCGAGCTCGTCGGCGACCGCGTCGCGAACCTCGTCCGCCCAGTCCCCGCGCGCGGTTCTGTGCAAAGGAGGCTCGCCGGTCTCCCGCACCGACCGGGGCACCCGGTGGCGCTGGTCCTCCGGGAGCACGAGCGCGGCGGCGTCCATGATCTCGGTGGGCGTGCGGTAGTTCACCGTCAGGCAGCGTCGGGTCCAGCGCTCGCCGACGACCGGGCCGAGCACGTCCGCCCAGTCCACGGCGCCCGCGGGCGAGCTGCGCTGGGCCAGGTCGCCGACCGCCGTGATCGACCGGCTGGGACAGCGCCTCGACAGCACGTGCCAGTCCATCGCGGACAGCTCCTGTGCCTCGTCGACGACCAGGTGCCCGTAGGTCCACTCCCGGTCCGCGGCGGCCCGCTCCGCGACGCTGCCGGTGAGCTCCTCGCCGAACCGGGCGGCGAGCATGTCGGCGGTGACGAAGTCGGTGGCGCGCAGCTCGTCGGGATCCTCACCGGCCACGTTCCGGTCGTGCGCGTCGAGCAGCGCGAGCACCTCGCCTGCGTAGCGGACGCCCTCCTCGCGGCGGGCCTGCCTGCGGGGGAGCGGGCCGAGCAGTTCGACCAGCTCGTCCAGCAGCGGCGCGTCCGACACCGTCCAGGCGGTGCCGTCGGCCCGGTGCAGGACGGTCAGGTCCAGGTCATGACGTCCGTCACGGCGCAGGCCGTCAGTGATCGCGTCGAGCCGGTCCGGCGAGCTCAGCAGGTGCGCGAGCAGCCGCTCCGGTGTGCGCAGCGGCCACAGCCGGTTCAGCGCCGCCCGGAACCCGGGGTGGTCGACCAGCTCGTCGCGCAGGTCGTCGGCCAGGTCCCTGGCGATCGCCGCGGCGGACTCGGCCGGGTCGGGGGCGTACTCGTCGTCCGCGAGCATCCCGTCCAGGTCGCGATCGTCAGGGTCGGCCAGGACCCCGCCGGTGAGCAGGTCGACGCCCTGCGCGACGAGCTGTGCCACCAGGCCCTCGGCGAAGACCATCCGGGCCGCGTTGTGCTGGCGCCCGCTGTCGCGCGCCGCCCGCCGGGCCTGCGCCGCGACCGCCCGGCTGACCTCGACCGTCACCGCGTCGAGCGCGATCCGGATCGGTTCCTCGGGCAGCGCCTGCAGGTCGGCGACCGCGCGCCGCAGGACGGCGCACATCGCCAGGTCGCCCTTGATCCGGGCCACCTCGGGCGGGTCGAGCGCGGTGGTGTCGACGCCGTGGTGCAGGCGGCCCGGGGTGGTGAACACGACCGCCGACTCGCCCAGCGACGGCAGCACGCCCCCGACGTAGTCCAGGAACGGCCCGCTCGGCCCGACGACCAGCACGCCGCGGCGGGCCAACCGGTCGCGGTGGGTGTACATCAGGTAGGCCACCCGGTGCAGGGCCACCGCGGTCTTCCCGGTGCCGGGGCCGCCTTCCACCACGACCGTGCCCGCCAGCGGCAGCCGGATCACCGCGTCCTGCTCGGCCTGGATCGTGGCCACGATGTCGCGCATCGCCGTGCCGCGCGGCGCGGAGACCGCGGCCATGAGCGCGGGGTCCGCCGCCAAGGTCGGCGAGTCCGTGCCCTCCGCGGTGAAGACGTCGTCGTGAACCTCCGCGACGCGCTCGTCCGGCGCGATCCCGGACAGGAGGAAATGGCGTCGGCGGGTCATTCCCATGGGCGTCGCCAGGGTCGCGCAGTAGAACGGCCTCGCCGCGGGCGCCCGCCAGTCCAGCAGCGCCGTGGTGTCGCCGTCGTCGGTGAGCCCGACCCGGCCGACGTAGAACGGCGGCCCGTCCCGGCCGTCCAGCCGCCCGAAGCACAGCCCCGACCGGGCCGCCCGCAGCTGCGCGGCCCGCTCCGACCAGCGGTGGACGGCGACGTCCCGCTCCCACCGGGCGCTCAGCTCGCCCCCGGTCCGCGCCGACACGGCCATGGTCCTCCGGTGGGTCACGGCGTCGAGCTCGGTGGCGAGCAGCCGGTGCAGCCCCTGGA
This sequence comes from uncultured Actinomycetota bacterium, assembly GCA_963750095.1. Taxonomy (GTDB): domain Bacteria; phylum Actinomycetota; class Actinomycetes; order Mycobacteriales; family Pseudonocardiaceae; genus Pseudonocardia. Next base: position 218,549 of record CAVVPJ010000009.1, read on the forward strand.
TGTGCCGGGTCTCGGCGGCGAGCACGTCGTCCAACGAGGGATGTTCCACAGAGTCCCCATTCGTGGTACCATTGACTTGGTAATCGCGTTGCTTTCGTTTTCGGAAAGCCCTTCAGCATAACGCGGGCCCCTTCTCTGTGGCAATTTTCGATGAATTGCCGCTATGTCGGTGCGGTGCGGCATGCCACGATCGCCCGCGTGGCCCACCCTCGGTCGGCTGGCCGCCGCCTGCGTCCTCCTCGTGGTGCCGGCGCTGACGTCGTGCGCGCGCACGGACGGGCATCCCGAGCCCGACCTGACGGAGATGCTCGGCGGGTGGCAGCACACGCTTCCGGTGCCGGGCGACAAGGGCGACGCGCAGGTGGTGAAGCCCGCGACCGTGGCACCGCCGTGGCTCACCACCGACGCCGCCGGCGGGCTCCGTCTTCTGGGCGCCGGTGCGCGGCGTCCCGACGAAGCACTCCGAGCACGCCCGCACCGAGCTCGACCGGCTCGAGACGTTCGCGGCGGGCGGCGAGTCCCAAGCTGTCCAACCCGCTGGGCCTCGAGCGCACGATGCCGAGGCCAGCAGGGCTGCGTCGCAGGCTGGTCGTGCGCTTCGCAGGGTCCGGGGGCTCTGCGAGGCGTAGGCGGGGTCTGCGAAGGCGTGGGGCCATGCCGGTGGGCAACCCGCTCGCCGCGCGCAGGCCTGCCCTTTGCTGTGCCGCGACGGTGCGCCGCCGAGCCGCGAGGGCGCGCCGACCACGCCGCGACGGTGCGCCGCCGAGCCGCGACGGTGCGCCGCCCGGCCGTGCGGGCCGCTTCGCAGGCCGGTCGTGCGCTTCGCAGGGTCCGGGGGGTCTGCGAAGCGTAGGAGGGGTCTGCGAGGCCGGGGTGCTGGCGCGGTTGGGCGATCCGGCCGCCTCGCGCTGGCGCGGGCGGCGCTCCGCGGGGTCGTGCGCGGGTGAGCGCGGGAGGCCGGGACCGGGGATGTCGGCGCGGCCAGCGGTCAGCGGTCGGCCGGGGCGGGGCGGCGGGTGCAGTCGGCGCGCAGGGCCGCGCCGAGGGCGTCGAGCGCCGCGTCGGCCTCGGCCAGCAGCCCGGCCAGCACCGGGAAGGCGTGCCACATGCCCTCGACCCGCTGGTAGGTCACCGCCACCCGGGCGGCGCGGGCCCGCTCGACGAGCCGGTCGGCGTCGTCCACCAGCAGCTCGGCCGCGCCCGCGACCACGTGGAGCGGGGGGAAGCCGGTGAGGTCGGCCTCGAGCGGGCGCAGGTCGTCGGCGTCCACGGGCCCGCCGTAGTCGTTCGCCGCGGCAGGCAGGAACGCGGGCCGGAGCATCACGTCCGTCGCCGCGTTGGCGGTGACCGCGGGCGCCGAACACGTCAGGTCCAGCCACGGCGAGATCAGCCCGACCGAACCGGGCAGCTCCTCGCCCGCGGCGCGCAGGCGCAGCAGGAGCGCCATCGTCAGTCCGCCGCCCGCGGAATCTCCGGCCACCGCGATGTGTTGTGCCTGATGCCCCGCGGTGCGCAGCGCGCGATACGCGGCGAGCGCGTCCTCGACACCCGCCGGATAGGGGTGCTCGGGGGCGAGCCGGTAGTCGGGGGCGTGCACCGGAGCACCGCTGGCGAGGCTGAGGTAGGCCAGCAGCCCGCGGTAGGCCCGCGGCGAGGACACGTGGTAGCCGCCGCCGTGCAGGTACAGCAGCCGGTGCACGCCGGGAGGGCCCGCCGCGGACACCACTGTGGTGGGCACACCGCCGAGCACGCCATCGGCGTGCCGCGTGCCGCGGGGCAACGGCATCGCGGAGCCCGTGGCGTCGAGCAGACGGCGCCGCAGCGCGACGGGAAGACGGGGATCGAGGAGGGGCGCGATGCCGAACCGGGTGACGAGCCGGGCGGCGGACACAGGCAGATGCACACCGGACGGTAACCGATTCGGCCGCGCTGGTGACACGTCGGCTCGACCGGTCGGGAGCGGCCGGACGGCCCGGCCGGTCACGTAGCGTACGACGAGCGGGGCCGCACGGGCGGTGAGCGGCGTGCCCCCTTGCGATCAGCCGACGCGTCAGGCACCCTGCCCTCACCGACAAAGCGCCGACGCGGACCCGTTTTGACCCCCATCCGGCGGGCCGGGTAGTCTTGTGTCTTGCGCTCGACCGCGGTCGGGCCGATCTGCGTGCCCGACGCCGCTCGCTCAGGCGACACGTCGGGTCCGCGGGCCCCATGGGCTCCCCGCGAGGTCCCCGATCTCCGCGAAAGACCGATGGGGTGCGACACGCCCGACCTCGGGTGTGGGCGGCCTGCGCCGCCCGCACGACAGAGCAGCACACCAGCAACAGCAGTAAAGAAACGCAGCACGCCGACGGGAAGAAGCAGACGGTTCATGCCCACGATCCAGCAGCTGGTCCGCAAGGGCCGTCAGGACAAGGCCACCAAGACGAAGACGGCCGCGCTCAAGGGAAGCCCCCAGCGCCGCGGCGTGTGCACGCGCGTGTACACGACCACGCCGAAGAAGCCGAACTCCGCGCTGCGCAAGGTCGCCCGCGTCAAGCTCTCCAGCCAGATGGAGATCACGGCCTACATCCCCGGTGAGGGCCACAACCTCCAGGAGCACTCGATCGTCCTGGTCCGCGGCGGCCGGGTGAAGGACCTCCCCGGCGTGCGCTACAAGATCGTCCGCGGCTCGCTGGACACGCAGGGCGTCAAGAACCGCAAGCAGGCCCGTAGCCGGTACGGGGCGAAGAAGGAGAAGGGCTGACTGATGATGCACGGTCAGATGGCCCGTTCGGATCTCCGCTTCGGCTTGGAAGGGAAGAAGTAATGCCCCGTAAAGGACCCGCACCGCGGCGGCCGCTCGTTTCGGACCCGGTGTACAGCTCGCCGCTGGTCACCCAGCTGGTGAACAAGGTGCTGAAGGACGGCAAGCGCAGCCTCGCGGAGCGCATCGTCTACGCGGCACTGGAGGGCACCCGCGACAAGACCGGCACCGACCCCGTCGTCACGCTCAAGCGCGCGCTGGACAACGTGAAGCCCACGCTGGAGGTGCGCAGCCGCCGGGTCGGTGGCGCCACCTACCAGGTGCCCGTCGAGGTGCGTGCCGTCCGCCAGACCACGCTGGGCCTGCGCTGGCTGGTGTCGTACGCCTCGCAGCGCCGCGAGAAGACCATGGTCGAGCGGCTCATGAACGAGCTGCTCGACGCGAGCAACGGCCTCGGCGCCGCCGTCAAGCGGCGCGAGGACATGCACAAGATGGCGGAGTCCAACAAGGCCTTCGCCCATTACCGCTGGTGACCGGCCGATCGTCGGGCGCCAATTCGAGGGAGAGCTGAAGCAGTGGCACGCGACGTGCTCACGGACCTCACGCGGGTCCGCAACATCGGCATCATGGCGCACATCGATGCGGGCAAGACCACCACCACCGAGCGGATCCTGTTCTACACCGGGATCAACTACAAGATCGGTGAGGTGCACGACGGCGCCGCCACCATGGACTGGATGGAGGAGGAGCAGAAGCGCGGCATCACGATCACGTCGGCCGCGACGACCTGCTTCTGGAAAGACCACCAGATCAACATCATCGACACCCCGGGTCACGTCGACTTCACCGTCGAGGTGGAGCGCAACCTGCGGGTGCTCGACGGCGCCGTCGCGGTCTTCGACGGCAAAGAGGGCGTGGAGCCGCAGTCCGAGCAGGTCTGGCGGCAGGCCACCAAGTACGACGTCCCGCGCATCTGCTTCGTCAACAAGATGGACAAGCTGGGCGCGGACTTCTACTACACCGTCTCCACCATCCGCGAGCGCCTCGGCGCCACCCCGCTGCCCATCCAGCTGCCCATCGGCTCGGAGAACGACTTCATCGGGGTCGTCGACCTGGTCGAGATGCGCGCGCTGACCTGGCGCGGCGAGGTCCAGAAGGGCGAGGACTACACGGTCGAGGAGATCCCGGCCGACATGGCCGACCGCGTGGAGGAGTACCGCACCGCGCTGGTCGAGGCCGTCGCCGAGATCGACGACGACCTGATGGAGGCCTACCTCGGTGGCGAGGAGCTGACGGTCGAGCAGCTCAAGCACGGCATCCGGAAGATCGTGAAGGACCGCGTCGCCTACCCCGTCCTGTGCGGGTCGGCGTTCAAGAACAAGGGCGTGCAGCCCATGCTCGACGCGGTCATCGACTACCTGCCCGCGCCGAGCGACCTCCCGCCCGTCGAGGGCACGCTGCAGGACGGGGAGACCCCGGCCTTCCGCAAGCCCGAGAAGGACGAGCCGTTCTCCGCGCTGGCCTTCAAGATCGCCGCGCACCCGTTCTTCGGCAAGCTCACCTACATCCGGGTCTACTCGGGCCGGGTGGCCGCGGGCACCCAGGTCATCAACTCGACCAAGGACCGCAAGGAGCGCATCGGGAAGATCTTCCAGATGCACGCCAACAAGGAGAACCCGGTCGACGAGGCCATGGTCGGCCACATCTACGCGGTGATCGGCCTGAAGGACACCACCACCGGCGAGACCCTGTGCGACCCGCAGGCGCCGATCGTGCTGGAGTCCATGACCTTCCCGGACCCGGTCATCCAGGTCGCGGTCGAGCCGCGGACCAAGGCCGACCAGGAGAAGCTGTCCACGGCGATCCAGCGGCTCGCCGAGGAGGACCCGACGTTCCAGGTCTCCCTTGACGACGAGACCGGGCAGACGATCCTCGCCGGGATGGGCGAGCTCCACCTCGAGGTGCTCGTCAACCGGATGAAGAGCGACTACAAGGTCGAGGCCAACATCGGCAAGCCGCAGGTGGCCTACCGCGAGACGATCACGAAGACGGTCGACAAGCACGAGTACACCCACAAGAAGCAGACGGGTGGCTCGGGCCAGTTCGCCCGCGTGATCATCAAGCTGGAGCCGCTCGACACCGCCGACGGCGCCCTCTACGAGTTCGAGAACAAGGTCAGCCAGGGTCGCGTGCCGCGGGAGTACATCCCGTCGGTCGACGCCGGTGCGCAGGACGCCATGCAGTACGGCGTGCTCGCGGGCTACCCGCTCACCGGGATCAAGGTCACCCTGCTCGACGGTGCCTACCACGAGGTCGACTCGTCGGAGATGGCGTTCAAGGTCGCCGGTTCGATGGCGCTCAAGGAGGCGGCGCGCAAGGCCGGTCCGGTGCTGCTCGAGCCGATGATGGCCGTCGAGGTCACGACGCCCGAGGACTACATGGGTGACGTGATCGGCGACCTGAACTCCCGGCGCGGTCAGATCCAGGCCATGGAGGAGCGGGCGGGCGCCCGCGTCATCAAGGCGCTGGTGCCGCTGTCGGAGATGTTCGGCTACGTCGGCGACCTGCGGTCGCGGACCCAGGGCCGGGCCAACTACACGATGGTCTTCGACTCCTACGCGGAGGTCCCGACCAACGTGGCCAAGGAGATCATCGCCAAGGCCACGGGCGAGTAAGTCCACATCCGGAAAGACCTGCCGTCAGCACGGCGGAGAAGTTCACCACCAGAAGGAGCCCACCAGTGGCGAAGGCGAAGTTCGAGCGGACCAAGCCGCACGTCAACATCGGCACGATCGGTCACATCGACCACGGCAAGACCACGCTGACGGCGGCCATCACCAAGGTCTTGCACGACAAGTTCCCCACCCTGAACCAGGCGTCGGCGTTCGACCAGATCGACAAGGCGCCCGAGGAGCGGCAGCGCGGCATCACGATCTCGATCGCGCACGTCGAGTACCAGACCGAGAAGCGCCACTACGCGCACGTCGACTGCCCCGGGCACGCCGACTACATCAAGAACATGATCACCGGTGCGGCGCAGATGGACGGCGCCATCCTGGTGGTCGCGGCCACCGACGGCCCGATGCCGCAGACGCGCGAGCACGTGCTGCTCGCCCGCCAGGTCGGCGTGCCCTACATCGTCGTGGCGCTGAACAAGGCCGACATGGTCGACGACGCGGAGATCATGGAGCTCGTCGAGCTCGAGGTCCGCGAGCTGCTCTCGTCGCAGAACTACCCCGGCGACGACCTCCCCGTGGTCCAGGTCTCGGCGCTCAAGGCGCTCGAGGGCGACCCCGAGTGGAGCGACAAGCTCATGGAGCTGATGGACGCGGTCGACGAGTCCATCCCGGAGCCGGTCCGCGACGTCGAGAAGCCGTTCCTCATGCCCGTCGAGGACGTCTTCACGATCTCCGGCCGCGGCACCGTGGTCACCGGCCGCATCGAGCGCGGCATCGTCAAGGTGAACGAGGAGGTGGAGATCGTCGGCATCCGCGAGCAGTCGTTCAAGACCGTCACGACCTCCATCGAGATGTTCAAGAAGTTCCTCGACGAGGGCCGGGCAGGCGACAACGCGGCGCTGCTGCTCCGCGGCGTGAAGCGCGAGCAGGTCGAGCGCGGCATGGTCGTCACCAAGCCGGGTTCCACCACCCCGCACACCGAGTTCGAGGGCCAGGTCTACATCCTGTCCAAGGACGAGGGCGGCCGTCACACGCCGTTCTTCAACAACTACCGCCCGCAGTTCTACTTCCGCACCACGGACGTGACGGGCGTCGTGACCCTGCCCAGCGGCACCGAGATGGTCATGCCGGGCGACAACACCACCATGAGCGTCAAGCTGATCCAGCCGATCGCCATGGAGGAGGGCCTGCAGTTCGCCATCCGCGAGGGTGGCCGCACCGTCGGTGCTGGCCAGGTCATCAAGATCAGCAAGTAGCGCCACCCCCGGTCAAGGATGCCGCGCCCGATGTGGCATCCTTGACGGGTTGCGCGTCGGGCTCGGCATGCGCACGTGCCATGCCGAGCCCTGGCGCGGGGCCCCCGAGCACTCAGATTCCCGGGAAGTCAGCACCCCCCGGGGTCTGCGGGTGATCCGGGGACCGGTCCGGGTTCGGAGCACGACACGCCCGACCTCGGGGACCGGAGCCGCCACGGTGAGACCGACATGTCGGGCTCCCGTGCGCGAGGCACCCGGACACACGTACGAAAGCGGCAGGAAGAAGAGGGACACCGACGACCATGGCGGGACAGAAGATCCGCATCAGGCTGAAGGCCTATGACCACGAGGCCATCGACGCCTCCGCGCGCAAGATCGTGGAAACGGTCACGCGTACGGGCGCTCGGGTCGTCGGGCCGGTGCCGCTGCCGACGGAGAAGAACGTCTACTGCGTCATCCGCTCGCCGCACAAGTACAAGGACTCGCGCGAGCACTTCGAGATGCGCACGCACAAGCGGCTCATCGACATCCTCGACCCGACGCCCAAGACGGTCGACGCGCTCATGCGCATCGACCTGCCTGCCAGCGTCGACGTGAACATCCAGTAGGGCACTGACGAGATGACGACCGAAAGGCAGATCACCGGGATCCTGGGCACCAAGCTCGGGATGACCCAGGTCTTCGACGAGAACAACCGGGTGGTACCGGTCACCGTGGTCCAGGCGGGCCCGAACGTGGTGACGCAGGTGCGCACGGCGGACAAGGACGGCTACGTCGCCATCCAGCTCGCCTACGGGGCGGTCGACCCCCGCAAGGTCAACAAGCCCGAGACGGGCCACTTCGACAAGGCTGGCGTCACGCCGCGGCGGCACCTGGTCGAGCTGCGGACGTCCGACGCGGGCGAGTACAGCGTCGGCCAGGAGATCACCGCAGAGGTGTTCGCCGAGGGCGCGCTGGTCGACGTCGTCGGCACCAGCAAGGGCAAGGGCACCGCGGGCGTCATGAAGCGACACGGCTTCGGCGGCCTCGGCGCCAGCCACGGCACGCAGCGCAAGCACCGCTCGCCCGGCTCCATCGGTGGCTGCGCCACCCCCGGCCGGGTCTTCAAGGGCCTGCGCATGGCGGGTCGCATGGGCAACGCGCGCGTCACCGTCCAGAGCCTCACGGTGCATCGCGTCGACGCCGAGCGCGGCCTGCTGCTGATCAAGGGCGCGGTCCCCGGCCCCCGCGGCGGGCTCCTGTTCGTCAAGAGCGCAGCGAAGGGCGGTGTGACGGCATGACCACCACCGTGACGGTCGAGCTCCCCGCGCACGTGTTCGACACCCACGCCAGCATCCCGCTGCTGCACCAGGTCGTCGTGGCCCAGCTGGCCGCGGCGCGCCAGGGCACGCACAGCACCAAGACCCGCGGCGAGGTCCGTGGCGGTGGCCGGAAGCCCTACCGCCAGAAGGGCACCGGCCGTGCCCGCCAGGGCTCCACCCGCGCCCCGCAGTTCACCGGCGGCGGCGTGGTGCACGGCCCCACGCCGCGCGACTACTCGCAGCGCACCCCCAAGAAGATGAAGGCCGCCGCGCTGCGCGGCGCGCTGTCCGACCGGGCCCGCGCGGGCGTCGTCTTCGTCGTCGACACGCTGTCGCCTGGCGACGCCCCGTCCACGAAGACGGCCCGCGTCGCGCTCGCGGGCGTGGCGGGCGAGCTCAAGACGCTCGTCGTGCTCACCGGCGACGACCGCGTCACCCGCCTGTCGCTGCGCAACCTTCCCCACGTGCACCTGCTCACGCCGGGCCAGCTCAACACCTACGACGTGCTCGACAGCGAGTGCGTGGTGTTCACCGAGGCGGCGCTGGCCGAGTTCCTCGACGGGCCGATCGGCACCCCGAAGGGCGCCACGCCCGCGAGCGAGGCCGTCAGCTTCGCGAAGGCGGCCCCGGCCGCTGACGACGCCGAAGGGGACGCCGCCGAGCACCCCTACGGCCCGGAGAGCCACGCGCCGCTGGCCGACGGCTCGCAGCCCGAGGGCTTCCCGGTGAAGGGCAACGCGGACTCGATGCTCTACCACGTGCCGGGCAGCTCGTTCTACGCCCGCACGGTGGCCGAGGTCTGGTTCACCACCGCCGAGGCTGCTGAGGCCGCCGGGTTCGCCCTGCCGCCGTCGCAGCGCGCAGCGGCGGCCGTCGACGAGCAGGCTGAGCAGATCTCCGGGCAGATCGAGGAGGAGACCCAGTGATCCCCGACCCGCGGGACATCCTGCTCGCGCCGGTGGTCTCGGAGAAGAGCTACGGCCTCGCCGAAGAGCGCCAGTACACGTTCCTCGTCCGTCCGGACGCGAACAAGACCCAGATCAAGATCGCCGTCGAGCAGGTGTTCGGCGTCAAGGTGCTCAGTGTGAACACCCTGAACCGCCCCGGGAAGCGCAAGCGCTCCCGCACCGGCTACGGCAAGCGCAAGGACACCAAGCGCGCCATCGTCACGCTCTCCCAGGAGAGCAAGGGGATTGACGTGTTCGGCGGCCGGGCGAGCTGAGGGGCGTCAGGAGACAAGCAATGGGAATCCGCAAGTACAAGCCGACGACGCCGGGCCGCCGTGGCGCCAGCGTCGCCGACTTCGCCGAGATCACCCGATCGACGCCGGAGAAGTCGCTCGTCCGTCCGCTGCACAGCAAGGGCGGCCGGAACGCGCACGGCCGGATCACCACCCGGCACCAGGGCGGCGGGCACAAGCGCGCCTACCGCGTGATCGACTTCCGGCGCAACGACAAGGACGGCATCCCGGCCAAGGTCGCGCACATCGAGTACGACCCCAACCGCACCAGCCGCATCGCGCTGCTGCACTACGTCGACGGCGAGAAGCGCTACATCATCGCGCCGGACCGCCTCAAGCAGGGCGACATGGTGGAGGCAGGCCCGAAGTCCGACATCAAGGTCGGCAACAACCTGCCGCTGCGCAACATCCCCACCGGCACCGTGATCCACGCGATCGAGCTCCGCCCCGGCGGCGGCGCCAAGATCGCGCGCTCGGCGGGCGCGCGCGTCCAGCTGGTGGCCAAGGACGGGCCGTACGCGCAGCTGCGCATGCCGTCCGGGGAGATCCGCAACGTCGACGTGCGCTGCCGCGCCACCGTCGGCGAGGTGGGCAACTCCGAGCAAGGAAACATCAACTGGGGCAAGGCGGGCCGCATGCGGTGGAAGGGCAAGCGTCCCACCGTCCGCGGCGTCGCCATGAACCCGGTCGACCACCCGCACGGCGGTGGTGAGGGCAAGACCTCCGGTGGTCGCCACCCGGTCAACCCCGCGGGCAAGCCCGAGGGCCGCACCCGCCGCACCAAGCCGTCCGACTCCATGATCGTTCGCCGTCGCCGTACCGGCAAGAAGCGCTGAGCAGGGAGGTCAAGCCAATGCCGCGCAGCCTGAAGAAGGGCCCGTTCGTGGACGACCACCTGCTCAAGAAGGTGGACGCCCTCAACGAGTCGGGCAAGAAGACCGTGATCCGCACGTGGTCACGCCGCTCCACCATCATCCCCGACATGATCGGCCACACGATCGCGGTGCACGACGGCCGCAAGCATGTGCCGGTGTTCGTGTCGGATGCGATGGTCGGCCACAAGCTGGGTGAGTTCGCGCCGACGCGGACATTCCGGGGCCACATCAAGGACGACCGCAAAGCGCGCAGGCGGTGAGCGAGCTTGCGAGCGAACAATCGACACAGCGCGGCGAGACGCGTCAGCGGCGAAGGGTAGAGGAGAGCAAGCATGGCTGAGAGCCAGACCTCCGACGCCGCGCCCGCACGGGCGCGCGCTGTCGCGAAGTACGTGCACATGTCGCCGACGAAGGTCCGTCGCGTGGTAGCACTGGTCAAGGGTCGCCCGGTCGCCGAGGCGCTCGACATCCTGCGGTACGCGCCGCAGGCCGCGGCCACGCCCGTCTACAAGGTGATCGCGAGCGCTGCGGCGAACGCGGAGAACAACCACGCCATGGACCGCGACTCGCTCGTGGTGGCCGTGGCGATCGCGGACGAGGGCCCGACGCTCAAGCGCATCCGGCCGCGGGCCCAGGGCCGCGCGTACCGGATCCGCAAGCGGACGAGCCACATCACGGTCGAGGTCGAGCAGGTGGAGCAGAAGAAGACCACCGCCCGCCGCGGCAGTGCGAAGGGAAGGGCCCGCTGATGGGGCAGAAGATCAACCCGCACGGGTTCCGGCTCGGCATCACCACCGACTGGAAGTCCCGCTGGTACGCCGACAAGCAGTACGCCGAGTACGTCAAGGAGGACGTCGAGATCCGCAAGATGCTCTCCAAGGGCATGGAGCGGGCGGGCATCTCCAAGGTCGAGATCGAGCGGACGCGCGACCGGGTGCGCGTGGACATCCACACCGCCCGGCCGGGCATCGTCATCGGCCGCCGCGGCGCAGAGGCCGACCGCATCCGCGGCAACCTCGAGAAGCTCACCAAGAAGCAGGTGCAGCTGAACATCCTCGAGGTCAAGAACGCGGAGTCGGACGCGCAGCTCGTCGCGCAGGGCGTGGCCGAGCAGCTGTCCAACCGCGTGGCGTTCCGGCGCGCGATGCGCAAGGCCATCCAGTCGGCCATGCGCAGCCCGCAGGTCAAGGGCATCCGGGTGCAGTGCTCCGGGCGTCTCGGCGGCGCGGAGATGTCGCGCTCGGAGTTCTACCGCGAGGGTCGGGTGCCGCTGCACACGCTGCGCGCGGACATCGACTACGGGCTGTTCGAGGCCCGCACCACGTTCGGCCGCATCGGCGTCAAGGTGTGGATCTACAAGGGCGACGTCGTCGGCGGTCGTCGCGAGAACGCCCCCGCCGCCGCGCCCGCCGCCGACCGTGCGCCGCGCCGCGAGCGCCCGCAGCGTCGTCGTTCGGGCGCCTCCGGCACCACGGGCACGAGCACCGAGGCCGGGCGCGCCGCCGCCGAGCAGGCCGCCGGTGGTACGGCAACCGCGGTCGCCGACGCCCCGAGCGGGGAGGCCTGAGCCATGCTCATCCCCCGCAAGGTCAAGCACCGCAAGCAGCACCGGCCGCACCGCACCGGCGCGGCATCCGGCGGCACCCAGGTGACGTTCGGCGACTTCGGCATCCAGGCGCTGGAGCCCGCCTACGTCACCAACCGTCAGATCGAGTCCGCGCGTATCGCCATCAACCGGCACATCCGCCGTGGCGGCAAGGTGTGGATCAACATCTTCCCGGACCGTCCGCTCACCAAGAAGCCCGCCGAGACCCGCATGGGCTCCGGCAAGGGCTCGCCGGAGTTCTGGGTGGCCAACGTCAAGCCCGGTCGCGTGCTGTTCGAGATGAGCTACCCGAACGAGACGACGGCCCGCGAGGCCCTGCGCCGCGCGATGCACAAGCTGCCGATGAAGTGCCGGATCGTCACCCGTGAGGGAGGGGAGATCTGATGGCAGCCGCCTCGACAGCAGCCGAGCTGCGCGAGCTCACCAACGAGGAGCTCGTGCTGCGCGTGCGCGAAGCGAAGGAGGAGCTGTTCAACCTCCGCTTCCAGATGGCCACCGGGCAGCTGGACAACAACCGGCGGCTGCGGACCGTCCGGCACGACATCGCGCGGATCTACACGATCATGCGCGAGCGCGAGCTGGGTCTCTCGGTCGCCCCTGACGAGAACGAGGGCGTGGCATGAGCGAAGAGACTCAGACGCAGTCGCGCGGCGAGCGAAAGGTACGCGAAGGCTTGGTCGTGTCCGACAAAATGGACAAGACGATCGTGGTCTCGCTCGAGGACCGCGTGAAGCACCCGCTGTACGGCAAGGTCATCCGCCGTACGAGCAAGGTCAAGGCGCACGACGAGCAGAACTCGGCGGGCATCGGTGACCGCGTCCGGCTGATGGAGACCCGACCGCTGTCGGCCACCAAGCGCTGGCGGCTCGTGGAGATCCTGGAGAAGGCGAAGTGATCCAGCAGGAGTCGCGGCTGCGCGTCGCCGACAACACCGGGGCGAAGGAGATCCTCTGCATCCGGGTGCTGGGTGGCTCCGGCCGTCGGTACGCGGGCATCGGCGACGTCATCGTCGCCACCGTCAAGGACGCGATCCCCGCGGCGGGCGTCAAGCGCGGTGACGTCGTCAAGGCGGTCATCGTGCGCACGGTCAAGGAGCGCCGCCGTCCCGACGGCAGCTACATCCGATTCGACGAGAACGCCGCCGTCCTCATCAAGCCGGACGGCGAGCCGCGCGGGACCCGCATCTTCGGACCGGTCGGTCGCGAGCTGCGCGACAAGAAGTTCATGAAGATCATTTCCCTCGCCCCAGAGGTGCTGTAGGACATGAAGATCAAGAAGGGCGACACCGTGCTGGTGATCGCAGGCAAGGACAAGGGCGCGAAGGGCAAGGTCATCCAGGCCTACCCCGACCGCGGCCGCGTGCTGGTCGAGGGCGTGAACCGGATCAAGAAGCACACCCGGGTCACGCAGAACCAGCGCGGCTCGCAGTCGGGCGGGATCATCACCACCGAGGCGCCGATCCACGTCTCCAACGTGATGGTGCTCGACTCCGACGGCAAGCCCACCCGCGTCGGCAAGAACGCCGTCGCGGGTGAGGACGGCAAGGTCAGGCGCGTCCGGATCTCCAAGCGCAACGGGAAGGAGATCTGACCTCGTGACCACCACCGAGAAGGTCGTGCCGCGGCTCAAGCAGCGCTACCGGGAGGAGATCCGGGAGCAGCTGCAGGAGCAGTTCACGTACGGCAACGTCATGCAGGTCCCCGGCGTCGTCAAGGTCGTCGTCAACATGGGGGTCGGCGAGGCCGCCCGCGACGCGAAGCTCATCGACGGCGCGGTCCGCGACCTCGCCACGATCACCGGCCAGAAGCCGCAGGTGCGCAGGGCGACGAAGTCCATCGCCCAGTTCAAGCTGCGCGAGGGCATGCCGATCGGCGCGAAGGTCACGCTGCGCGGCGACCGCATGTGGGAGTTCCTCGACCGGCTGCTGACCATCGCGCTCCCGCGCATCCGCGACTTCCGCGGTCTGTCGGGCACGCAGTTCGACGGGCGCGGCAACTACACGTTCGGGCTCAACGAGCAGTCGATGTTCCACGAGATCGACCCGGACACGATCGACCGGCCGCGCGGCATGGACATCACCGTCGTCACCACGGCCACGACCGACGAGGAAGGCCGGGTCTTGCTGCGCAAGCTCGGGTTCCCGTTCAAGACGGACTGATGATGGAACCACGATCGCAGCGTGACGCCCCGGCCGTCCGCGTAACTCGGATCTTGGTCGGGGAGGAAGGCTAGAGATGGCGAAGAAGGCTCTGATCATCAAGGCGGCGAAGACCCCGAAGTTCAAGGTCCGCGGCTACACCCGCTGCCAGAAGTGCGGCCGCCCGCGCGCAGTGCTGCGCAAGTTCGGCCTGTGCCGCATCTGCGTGCGCCAGATGGCGCACGCGGGCGAGCTGCCGGGCGTGTCGAAGAGCAGCTGGTAAGGGCAGCAAGCTGCCTGTGCGCGGAAATCGCTGCTACCGCTCCGCGGCGCGGAGCGTGGCGACGGTATCCACGCACAGACGAACTACCCTGTGCGTGGATACCGTCGCCATAGCAGCGATTTCCGCGCACAGGCGACGAAGTCGCATCTGATCGCCGAAGGCCGACAGGAACCACGGCGGGAAAGCAGCAGTCAACATGACGATGACCGATCCGATCGCAGACATGCTCACGCGTCTGCGCAACGCCAACTCGGCCTACCACGACCGCGTGGTCATGCCGCACAGCAAGCTCAAGGTGGCGATCGCCGAGATCCTCCAGAAGGAGGGCTACATCGCCTCCCACGCGACCGAGGAAGCCGAGGTCGGCAAGTCGCTGGTCATCGAGCTGAAGTACGGCCGCAACCGCGAGCGCAGCATCGCGGGCCTGCGCCGGGTCTCGAAGCCCGGCCTGCGCGTGTACGCGAAGTCGACCACGCTTCCGCGGGTGCTCGGCGGCCTGGGCATCGCGATCATCTCGACGTCCAGCGGCCTGCAGACCGACCGGCAGGCCAAGCGCAACGGCGTGGGCGGCGAAGTCCTCGCCTACGTCTGGTGAGGGGGTAGGAACCATGTCCCGCATCGGGAAGCTGCCCATCACCGTGCCGTCCGGGGTGGACGTACAGATCGACGGCCGTACGGTGACCTTCAAGGGCCCCAAGGGCACCCTGTCGCACACGGTGATCGAGCCGATCACCGTGGAGCGCGAGGAGTCGGGTGCCGTCGTCGTGAAGCGTCCCGACGACGAGCGCCGCAGCAAGGCCTACCACGGCCTGTCGCGCACTCTGCTGAACAACCTCGTCGTCGGCGTCACCGCGGGCTACGAGAAGCGGCTCGAGATCCACGGCGTCGGCTACCGCGTGGCGCTCAAGAACGGCGCGCTGGAGTTCGCGCTCGGGTTCAGCCACCCCGTGGTGATCCCGGCGCCGGAGGGCATCACGTTCGCGGTCGAGACGCCCACGCGTTTCTCGGTCTCCGGCATCGACAAGCAGCTGGTCGGCGAGACCGCGGCCAACATCCGCAAGCTGCGCAAGCCCGACCCGTACAAGGGCAAGGGCGTGCGGTACGCGGGCGAGGTCATCCGCCGCAAGGTCGGGAAGACGGGTAAGTGATGGCTGACACCATTTCCGCCAATGCCAAGAAGCGCACCGCCTCGCAGGTCGCGCGCAAGCGCCGCGCCGCGGTCACCAAGCGGCACGCGCGGCTGCGCAAGAAGGTCCGGGGCACCCCGGAGCGGCCGCGCCTCGCCGTGAAGCGCAGCTCGCGCCACATCGTCGTCCAGGTGATCGACGACCTGGCCGGGCACACCCTCGCCGCCGCGTCCTCCCTCGAGGCCGACGTCCGTGCGGTCGAGGGCGACAAGAAGGCCCGCGCGGCCGCGGTCGGCAAGCTGGTCGCGGAGCGGGCGCGGGAGGCGGGCATCACCAGCGTGGTGTTCGACCGTGGCGGTCGCGACTACCACGGCCGCATCGCGGCGCTCGCCGACGCCGCCCGTGAGAGCGGGCTGGAGTTCTGATGCACAACAAGCACCGGAGGACCTGCTTGCCGGGTCCGACCGTTGATACCGAAGGGAACGTCTGATGCCGGGACGCACACGGCGTGACGGCGGGGGCCCGAACTCAGGGTCCGGTGGCGAGCGCTCCGGCGACCGCCGCGACCGCCGGGACGGAGGCCGTGGCGGGGCGGCCCAGGACAAGACCCCGTACATCGAGCGGCTGGTCACCATCAACCGCGTGGCCAAGGTCGTCAAGGGTGGTCGGCGCTTCAGCTTCACCGCCCTCATGATCGTCGGCGACGGCGACGGGCTCGTCGGCGTCGGCTATGGCAAGGCCAAGGAGGTGCCCGCGGCGATCGCCAAGGGTGTGGAGGAGGCGAAGAAGAACTTCTTCCGCGTCCCCCGCATCGGTGGCACGATCGTGCACCGCGTGCAGGGGGAGGCGGCGGCGGGCGTGGTGATGCTGCGCCCGGCGAGCGCCGGTACCGGCGTCATCGCCGGTGGCCCCGTGCGCGCCGTGCTGGAGTGCGCGGGCATCCACGACATCCTCTCCAAGAGCCTCGGCAGCGACAACGCGATCAACGTCGTGCACGCCACGATCGCCGCGTTGAAGCAGATCCAGCGCCCGGAGGAGGTAGCGGCCCGCCGCGGCCTCCCCCTCGAGGACGTGGCCCCGGCTTCGATGCTGCGCGACCGCGCGATCGCGGCGGCGGCGGCGAGGTCGTGATGGTCAAGAAGAAGAAGAACGTCGAGGTGGACCCGCGCGCGCAGCAGCAGCCGACGAGCGACCTCACGCTCGTCGTCACCCAGGTCCGCAGCGGCATCGGCGGCCAGGAGAACCAGCGCCTCACGCTGCGCGCCCTGGGCCTGCGCAAGATCCGCCAGTCGGCGGAGTGGCGGGACACGCCGCAGGTTCGCGGCATGATCCGCACGGTGCGGCACCTCGTCTCGGTGGAGGAGGTCAAGCCCTCGCATGAGTGAGCTGCGAACGAATCATCAGCTCGAGCTGAGATCATCCGGCTGCACGACCTGCGTCCCGCCCCCGGCGCCAAGACCTCCAAGACCCGCGTGGGTCGGGGTGAGGGCGGCAAGGGCAAGACCGCCGGTCGCGGCACGAAGGGCACGAAGGCCCGCAAGAACGTCTCGCCCGCCTTCGAGGGCGGCCAGATGCCGCTGCACATGCGGCTGCCGAAGCTGAAGGGCTTCCGCAACCGCTTCCGCGTGGAGTACCAGGTCGTGAACGTCGGCGACCTCGGTCGGCTCTTCCCCGACGGCGGCGAGATCGGCCCGGCCGAGATCGCGGCGGCGGGCGCGGTGCGGCGCAACAAGCCCGTCAAGGTGCTGGGCGAAGGCGAGCTCTCGGTCGCGCTGACCGTGAGCGCGCACAAGTTCTCCGGCAGTGCCATCGACAAGATCACGGCAGCGGGCGGCACCACCACCCAGCTGTAGCCGGGGCCTCTTCGGTGCGGGCCGTCGCCTCGGCGCCGGTCCGTGCCGTGGGGGTCCGCGGCGGCGGCTGTAGAGTCGACCGCGGGCCCGGCCTCCCGGGCCATCGACACAGGAGGACCAGGCAGTGCTCAGCGCATTCCGGTCGGCACTGACCACGCCGGACCTGCGAAAGAAGATCCTCTTCACGCTCGGGATCCTCGCGGTCTACCGCATCGGCGCGGGCATGCCGTCGCCTGGCGTGTCCTACCCGAACGTCCAGAAGTGCATCGCGCAGGTCGAAGGGGGCGCCAACGCGGGCGTCTACTCGCTGATCAACCTGTTCTCCGGCGGCGCATTGCTGCAGCTCTCGGTGTTCGCGCTGGGCATCATGCCCTACATCACGTCGAGCATCATCATCCAGCTGCTCACGGTCGTCATCCCGCGGTTCGAGCAGCTGAAGAAGGAAGGGCAGTCGGGTCAGAACAAGCTGACCCAGTACACCCGCTACCTCACGATCGCGCTCGCCCTGCTCCAGGGCACCGGCATCATCGCCCTCGCCGACCGCGGCCAGCTCTTCGGCGACTGCACCGAGCCCGTCATCCCCGACTCGAGCGTCTGGACCCTCACCATCACGGTGCTGGTCATGACCGCGGGCACCGGCGTCATCATGTGGCTCGGCGAGCAGATCACGGAGCGCGGCATCGGCAACGGCATGTCGCTGCTGATCTTCACGGGTATCGCGGCGCGCATCCCGGCCGAGGGCAGGCAGATCCTCAGCAACGGCGGCCTGGTGTTCGCGGGCGTCTGCGTGTTCGGGCTGGCGATCATCGCGAGCGTCGTGTTCGTCGAGCAGGGCCAGCGGCGCATCCCCGTCCAGTACGCCAAGCGCATGGTGGGCAGGCGGATGTACGGCGGCACGTCGACGTACCTGCCGCTGAAGGTCAACCAGGCCGGTGTCATCCCGGTGATCTTCGGGTCGTCGTTGCTCTACCTGCCCGACCTGATCTCGCGGCTGATGGGCACGCAGGGCGGCGGGTTCCAGCAGTTCGTGCAGACGTACGTCGTGGACCAGTCCAACCCGGTGCACATCGCGCTGTACATCCTGCTGATCATCTTCTTCACGTACTTCTACGTCGGCATCACGTTCAACCCCGAGGAACGGGCCGACGAGATGAAGAAGTTCGGCGGCTTCATCCCGGGTATCCGGCCCGGCCGCCCGACGGCCGAGTACCTGCAGTTCGTGCTCTCCCGCATCACGCTGCCCGGGTCGCTCTACCTCGGCATCATCGCCGTCCTGCCCAACTTCTTCCTCGGTCTCACCGGCAGCGGCCAGAACCAGAACTTCCCGTTCGGCGGCACCGCGGTCCTGATCATGGTCGGTGTGGGACTCGACACCGTCAAACAGATCGAGAGCCAGCTCATGCAGCGCCGTTACGACGGTTTCCTGCGCTAACGTCGGCTGGTTCGTGTGTCGAGGTCGAGGCTCGAGGAGGAACGTGTGCGCGTTGTCTTGGTAGGACCGCCGGGCGCGGGAAAAGGCACCCAGGCCGAGCGGCTCGCGCAGCGGCTGGACGTGCCGCACATCTCGACCGGTGACCTGTTCCGGGCCAACCTGTCGCAGGAGACGCCGCTGGGCATCGAGGCCAAGCGGTACATGGACGCGGGCGAGCTGGTGCCCGATTCCGTCACGGTCGAGATGGTGCGCAGCAGGCTCGCCGAGGACGACGCGGTCAAGGGCTTCCTGCTCGACGGCTTCCCGCGCACGATCAGCCAGGCCGAGTCGCTCAGCGGCATCCTGGAGGACCGCGGTGAGGAGCTCGACGCCGTGGTGGAGCTCCAGGTGCCCGAGGACGAGCTCGTAGCCCGCCTCCTGGGCAGGGGCCGTTCGGACGACACCGAGGACGTGATCCGCCGTCGTCAGCAGGTCTACCGCGACGAGACCTCGCCGATTCTCGCCCACTACCAGGAGAAGCTCGTGTCGGTCGACGCCGTCGGCACGGTCGAGGAGATCACCGACCGCGTGACCGAAGCCCTCCGCGCACGGTGACCCGCGGCGGGGTCCGCGGCCTCGTCGCCCGGTGGCGCGGTCGGGACATCGAGCTGAAGAGCCCGGCCGAGCTCGACGCGATGCGCGCCGCCGGGGCGCTCGTGGCGCGGACCCTCGCCGAGGTGGCGGCGCAGACCCGGCCGGGCGTGAGCACCGCCGACCTCGACGCGCTCGCCGAGCAGACCATCCGCGACGGCGGCGCCGTCCCCTCCTTCCTGGGCTACCACGGCTACCCGGCGTCGATCTGCGCGTCGGTGAACGAGCAGATCGTGCACGGCATCCCGTCCGCGCGGCGGGTGCTTGCCGACGGCGACCTGATCTCCGTCGACTGCGGGGCGATCCTGGACGGCTGGCACGGCGACGCGGCCGTCACGATCCCGGTGGGGGAGCCGTCCGCCGCCGACCTCGCACTGTCGGCGGCCTGCGAGGAGGCGCTGCAGGCGGGGATCGCGGCGGCGGTGCCCAACGGTCGTCTCTCGGACATCTCCTACGCCGTGCAGAGCGCGATCGAGGTTGCCGCGCACCGCGACCGGGCCGACTACGGCATCGTCGCGGAGTACGGCGGCCACGGCATCGGCACGGCGATGCACATGGACCCGTTCCTGCCCAACCACGGCGAGGCGGGCCACGGCCCGCGCCTGCGCCCGGGGATGGCGTTGGCCATCGAGCCGATGATCACCGCGGGCGACCCGGCGACCGTGGAGCTTGAGGACGGCTGGACGGTCGTCACCGCCAGCGGCGAGCGGGCGGTGCACTGGGAGCACTCGGTGGCGATCACCGAGGACGGGCCCCGCGTGCTCACCCTCCCGGCGGCCTGACACGGTCGCACACACCGCCTGCGGCCCGCGCACACCTCCCCGCACTGTGCGTGAGCCCCACACGGTGTGTGTCGGCCCTAGAGGGCCTTCACGATGTCCTCCACCCGGTCCTTCGCGTCGCCGAAGAGCATCTGGGTGTTGTCGCGGTAGAAGAGCGGGTTGGGGACGCCCGCGTAGCCCGCGGCCATGGACCGCTTGAAGACGATGACGTGGCGCGCCTCCCACACCTTGAGGACGGGCATGCCCGCGATCGGGGAGCTGGGGTCGTCCATGGCCGCGGGGTTGACCGTGTCGTTCGCGCCGATGACCAGGACGACGTCGGTGTCGGGGAAGTCGTCGTTGATCTCGTCCATCTCCATGACGATGTCGTAGGGCACCTTGGCCTCGGCCAGGAGGACGTTCATGTGGCCGGGCAGGCGGCCCGCCACGGGGTGGATGCCGAAGCGGACGTTGACGCCCTTGTCGCGGAGGCGGCTCGTGAGGTCGGCGACCGGGTACTGGGCCTGGGCGACGGCCATGCCGTAGCCGGGGGTGATGATGACGCTCGACGCGTGGGCAAGCAGTTCGGCGACGGCGTCGGCGGTGACCTCGTGGGGTTCGCCGTAGTCCTTCTGGTCGCCGGAGGGGGCTTCGATGCCGAAGCCGCCCGCGATGACGGAGATGAACGAGCGGTTCATCGCCTTGCACATGATGTAGGACAGGTACGCACCGGACGAGCCGACGAGCGCGCCGGTGATGATCAACAGGTCGTTGCCCAACAGGAAGCCGGAGGCCGCCGCGGCCCAGCCGGAGTAGCTGTTGAGCATGGACACGACGACGGGCATGTCGCCGCCGCCGATCGAGGCGACGAGATGCACGCCGAGCACCAGCGCGATGGCGGTGACGGCGATGATCACCCCGAGCGTCGGCGCGATGACGAACCACACCGTGAGCGCGGCGAACGCGACCAGCGCGCCGAGGTTGAGCAGGTTCTTGCCGGGCAGCACCAGCGGCGCCGACTTGAGCCGTGCGGAGAGCTTGCCCCAGGCGATGATCGAGCCGGTGAAGGTCACCGCGCCGATGAACACGCCGATGACCACCTCGGCGTGGTGGATGCCCAGCAGGTCGGGCTCGAAGCCCGCGCCGACCCCACCATCGGCGCCTGCCTCGACCTCGAGGTAGCCGTTCCAGCCCACGAGGACGGCGGCGAGACCGACGAAGCTGTGGAAGAGCGCGATCAGCTCGGGCATGCCCGTCATGGGCACGCGGGCGGCGCGGAACAGGCCGACCGCCGCGCCGATGAGCACCGCGGCGATCAGCAGCCCCAGCCGCAGGCCGTCGAACCCGCCGGTCAGCGCCAGCACCAGGGTGGCGACCAGGGCGATCGCCATGCCCGCGATGCCGAACGTGTTGCCGAACCGGGCCGTCTCGTGCCGGGACAGCCCGGCGAGGGCGAGGATGAACAGCAGCGCGGCGACGATGTAGGCCGCGCTCGCGGCGGTCTGTGCGGTCATAGTGATCGGCTCCGTGATCAGCTGCGGCGGAACATGCCCAGCATGCGGCGGGTCACGGCGAAACCGCCGAAGACGTTGATGGTGGCCAGCAGGATCGCCGCGGTCGCCACGATCGTGATCGCCAGTGAGTGCTGCCCGATCTGCAGCAGCGCGCCGACGAGGATGATGCCGGAGATCGCGTTGGTGACGGACATGAGCGGGGTGTGCAGCGCGTGGTGCACGTTGCCGATGACGTAGTAGCCGATGACGATGGCCAACGCGAACACGACCAGATGCCCGATCAGGGCGGGCGGCGAGATCGCCGTGACGAGGAACAGCACGAGCGCCGCCGCGCCGACGGTGCCGAAGCGGCGGGCCGGGGACGCGGGCTGTTTGGGCTCCTTGACCGCGGGCGGGGCGGCCGCCGGAGTCGTGGCCGGGGCCGCCGAGACCGAGACCGGCGGCGGCGGCCAGGTCTTCTCCCCGTCGCGCACCACGGTCATCGAGCGTTGGACGACGTCGTCGAAGTCCAGCACCAGCTGGCCGTCCTTGTCGGGGGTGAGCAGCTTCATCAGGTTGACCAGGTTGGTGCCGTAGAGCTGGCTGGCCTGCGCGGGCAGCCGACCCGCGAGGTCGGTGTACCCGATGATCGTGACGCCGTTCGAGGTGACGATCTTCTCGTCGGCGACGGCGCCCTCGACGTTGCCGCCGTTGGCGGCGGCCATGTCCACGATGACCGAGCCGGGCTTCATCGAGGCGACCATCTCCCCGGTGATCAGCCGAGGTGCCTGCCTGCCGGGGATCAGCGCGGTGGTGACGATGATGTCGACGTCGGCGCTCTGCTCGGCGTAGAGCTTCGTCTCGCGGTCCTTGTAGTCGTCGCCCATCTCCTTGGCGTAGCCGGTGGCGCTGACCTCGACCTCCGGTGACTCGATGGCCAGGTACTCCCCGCCGAGCGAGCGCACCTGGTCGGCGACCTCCGGCCGGGGGTCGGTGGCCCGCACGATCGCGCCGAGGGAGCCCGCCGCGCCGATCGCCGCCAGCCCCGCCACGCCCGCGCCCACCACCAGCACCTTGGCGGGCGGCACCTTCCCGGCGGCGGTCACCTGGCCGGTGAAGAACCGGCCGAACTCGTGCGCGGCCTCGATGATCGCCCGGTAGCCCGCGATGTTGGCCATCGAGCTCAGCACGTCCAGTGACTGCGCCCGCGAGATCCGGGGGACCGCGTCCATCGACAGCGCCGTGATCGGCCTGCGCGCGAGCGCCTCGACGACGTCGGGCTTGAACGCGGGCTGCATCAGAGCGACCAACGTCGCCCCGGGCTTCATCCGGTCGAGCTCGTCCTCGGACGGCGCGTTGATCGCGAACACGATGTCGGCCTGCCAGGCGTCGCCGGTGGTCGCCCCCGCCTCCACGAAGCCCTCGTCAGGGAAGTCGGACCGTTCGCCTGCCTGCGGTGCGACCACCACGTCGTAACCGAGCTTCTGGAGCTGGCCAACGGTCGTCGGCGTCGCCGCCACGCGGGTCTCACCGGGCTTGGACTCTCGCACTACACCGATGATCACTGTCCACTCCGTGGGTAACGGTCGTGAGGGTGCGGCCGCGGCATGGCCAGACCCTAGGCCGCAACACTGACGACAAGCCAGAAGTCGTGCCGTGTGTCCCATTCCCGAGATCGCCGAATCCGGCGCCTGCGATGTGCGTACGCACCTGAGACACCGAACGCGGCGATCATGCGGCGGTGGCAGGCGCCGCGGCGATCTGGGCCACGACAGACCGCGGTGCCTGGGTCAGGTCGTGCCAGGTGAACCGCAGCCCCGTCCATCCGGCGCGGACGGGCGTGTTGCCCTTGCGTCGGTCGTTCGCGAAGCGGTCCTGGTCGACGTGCCAGGCCCAGCCTTCGACCTCGATCGCGAGCTTCGCCTGCGGGAACGCGATGTCGATCAGGTACGGCCCGCACGGGTGGCCCGGCACCCGGCCGCCGATGTCCGCGGCCCGCAACAGCTTGATCAGTACGCGTTCCGCGGCGGAGTCGGCGCGGTCCGCCGCCGCTATCAGGAGCCTGCCGATGCCTGCCGAGTCCCGTCGTCCGACGGCTCGACAGCAGGCCCGGTAGACGTCGTCGAAGGGGACGTGCCGTCGGAGTGCGCGGTCGGGGAACGCTGACCCGTCGGGCAGGGCGACCGTGGTCTCGAGCGCCGTGAGGCCCTTGCCGGTGGCGCGCAGGCCGCGCAGGTGGACGACGTCTTCGGCGTCACGTCCCGGCGGCGCAACCGCACACCCGGACGGGGGTCGCGGTGCAGCGCGGCGGGCACCGTCACGTCGATCAGGGCCGGAGCGCGGGCGAGCATTCCGTGCCAACGCGCGGCCGCGGGCCCCGCCACGGTCGCCCGTTCGCCTGCCCAGAGCCACGCCGCGCGCACCCGCGCCTCGTCGGTCAGGCGATGCCCGCCGACGAGGACGACGCCACGGTGCAGCCGCCGCCACCGGCCCTCGCGCACCCGCCGCTGCACACGGTCGGCCGAGTAGCCGTGCGCGGCGGCCTGCGCCAGCGACACGACGCCGTCCTGGCGGGCCACCAACTCCTCGAACACGGCCAGAGGATGCGGGAGCGGGGCCCGCCGCGTGGGCGTTCGGGGAAACCCGTGACGTGATCGCCGGGTTCGGTGGCTGGGGTGCGCAGGCGCACCTCGTGCACCGAACCCGGCGATCTTCAGGAGTGGGCGACGGGGGTTGGGGGCGCGCCCGACCCTGGGTGCGGGGTTGTCCGAGGGCGACGTACACTGGGTCGACGGCGCGTCTGCCTGCGCCGGTTCCGTCGTGCCTCCCTGAAGCCCGCGGTGCCGCGTGGCGGTGCGCCCGGGAAGCACAGGAAAGCACACACCATCACGGAACGCGGAGGACATGGCCAAGAAGGACGGGGCGATCGAGGTCGAGGGAAGGGTTGTCGAACCCCTGCCGAACGCGATGTTCCGCGTGGAGCTGGAGAACGGACACAAGGTCCTCGCCCACATCAGCGGCAAGATGCGGCAGCACTACATCCGGATCCTCCCCGAGGACCGGGTGGTGGTGGAGCTGTCGCCGTACGACCTCACCCGCGGCCGCATCGTCTACCGCTACAAGTAGGACAGGGATCATGAAGGTCCAGCCGAGCGTCAAGAAGATCTGCGACAAGTGCAAGGTGATCCGCCGTCACGGGCGGGTCATGGTGATCTGCGAGAACCTGCGCCACAAGCAGCGCCAGGGCTGAGCTGAGCTCGCGAAGCGAACATCAGCGCTGATCACGCACCACCCGAGGAAGCCGACGCACCTCCCGCGCCACACGGGCGCGGGCCACCCCCGGAACCAGGCCGGGGCCCGGATCACCCGATCCGGGACGGGCGTCGGCCAGACCTGGCAACAACAGGAGAGAACGCACCGCATGGCACGTCTTGTCGGCGTCGACCTCCCCCGCGACAAGCGGATGGAGATCGCGCTCACCTACATCTACGGGGTCGGGCGCACCCGCTCCCTGCAGATCCTCGCCGCCACGGGCATCGACCGCGACCTGCGCTCGAAGGACCTGACCGACGAGGACCTCACCGCCCTCCGCGACTACATCGAGAGCAACCTCCGAGTCGAGGGCGACCTGCGCCGCGAGGTGCAGGCCGACATCCGCCGCAAGATCGAGATCGGCTGCTACCAGGGGATCCGGCACCGCAAGGGCCTGCCCGTCCGCGGCCAGCGCACCAAGACCAACGCGCGCGGCCGCAAGGGTCCGAAGAAGACGGTGGCCGGAAAGAAGAAGGCAGGGAAGAAGTAACACATGCCTCCTCGCAGTCGTCAGCAGGCCGGGCCGAAGAAGGTCCGCCGCAAGGAAAAGAAGAACATCGCCGCGGGCCACGCCCACATCAAGAGCACGTTCAACAACACGATCGTCTCGATCACCGACCCGACGGGTGCCGTGATCGCCTGGGCGTCGGCTGGGCACGTGGGCTTCAAGGGCTCGCGCAAGTCCACGCCGTTCGCGGCGCAGATGGCCGCGGAGAGCGCCGCGCGCAAGGCCGCCGAGCACGGCATGAAGAAGGTCGACGTGTTCGTCAAGGGCCCCGGCTCCGGCCGGGAGACCGCGATCCGTTCGCTGCAGGCCGCAGGCCTGGAGGTCGGCACGATCTCCGACGTCACGCCGCAGCCGCACAACGGCTGCCGTCCGCCCAAGCGGCGCCGGGTCTGAGGGGCCGCGGAAGTGGAATCACAACACGCACGCCCGGCTCTCAACCATGCCCGGTCGCTGGTCGGGGGAGGAATCTGACATGGCTCGCTACACCGGCCCCATGACCCGCAAGTCCCGCCGCCTGAAGGTCGACCTCGTCGGCGGCGACCGGGCTTTCGAGCGCCGTCCCTACCCGCCCGGCCAGCACGGCCGGATCCGGATCAAGGAGACCGAGTACCTCCTGCAGATGCAGGAGAAGCAGAAGGCCCGCTTCGCGTACGGCGTGCTGGAGAAGCAGTTCCGCCGCTACTACGAGGAGGCCAACCGCCGGGAGGGCAAGACCGGCGACAACCTCCTGCAGATCCTCGAGTCGCGCCTCGACAACGTCGTGTACCGCGCGGGCCTCGCCCGCACCCGGCGCATGGCCCGCCAGCTGGTGAACCACGGGCACTTCCTGGTCAACGGCCAGAAGGTGAACATCCCCAGCTACCGGGTGGCGAAGTGGGACATCATCGACGTCAGGCCGAACTCGATGGCCACCGACCCGTTCATCATCGCCAAGGAGCTGGTGGGCGACCGCCCGATCCCGGCGTGGCTGCAGGTCGTCCCCTCGACCCTGCGCATCCTGGTCCACCAGCTGCCGGAGCGTGCCCAGATCGACACGCAGGTCACCGAGCAGCTGATCGTCGAGCTCTACTCGAAGTAGCCCGACGCCTCGCACGACGCGGCATCAAATAGCGGGTGCCGCACCTAGGAGGAACTGAACCCCATGCTGATCTCTCAGCGCCCCACTCTGACCGAAGACTCGGTCGTCGACACCCGGTCCCGGTTCGTCATCGAGCCGCTGGAGCCGGGCTTCGGCTACACGCTGGGCAACTCGCTGCGGCGCACGCTGCTCTCGTCCATCCCGGGCGCCGCCGTCACGAGCATCCGCATCGACGGCGTCCTGCACGAGTTCACCACGGTTCCCGGGGTGAAGGAGGACGTCACCGACATCATCCTCAACCTCAAGGAGCTGGTCGTCAGCTCCGAGGAGGACGAGCCGGTCACGATGTACCTGCGCAAGCAGGGCCCCGGCCCGGTCACCGCAGGCGACATCGTGCCGCCCGCGGGCGTCACCGTGCACAACCCGGACCTGCACATCGCCACGCTCAACGACAAGGGCCGCCTCGAGGTGGAGCTCGTCGTCGAGCGGGGCCGCGGCTACGTCCCGGCCATGCAGAACAAGGCCACCGGCGCCGAGATCGGCCGCATCCCGGTCGACTCGATCTACTCGCCGGTGCTGAAGGTGACCTACAAGGTCGAGGCCACCCGCGTCGAGCAGCGCACGGACTTCGACAAGCTGGTGCTCGACGTCGAGACCAAGCCCTCGATCACCCCGCGCGACGCGCTCGCCTCGGCGGGCAAGACGCTCGTGGAGCTGTTCGGGCTGGCCCGGGAGCTCAACGTCGACGCGGAGGGCATCGAGATCGGCCCGTCGCCGCAGGAGGCCGACACCATCGCGGCCTTCGCGATGCCGATCGAGGAGCTCGACCTCACGGTCCGCTCGTACAACTGCCTCAAGCGCGAGGGCATCCACACCGTGGGTGAGCTGGTGGGCCGGTCCGAGGCCGACCTGCTCGACATCCGCAACTTCGGCGCCAAGTCGATCGACGAGGTCAAGATGAAGCTCGTCGGCCTCGGCCTGTCGCTGAAGGACAGCCCGCCCGGATTCGACCCGTCGGCCGCGGCCGTCGAGTACGGCTCCGACGGGTTTGACCCCGACCACTTCGGGGACGACGGCCAGGACTACGCAGAAACGGAGCAGTTGTAGCCATGCCTCAGCCCACCAAGGGCCCCCGTCTGGGCGGGTCGCCCGCGCACCAGCGGCTGATCCTGGCCAACCTCGCGACCTCGCTCTTCGAGCACACGAAGATCACCACGACCGAGGCCAAGGCCCGTCGGCTGCGGCCCTACGCGGAGCGGCTGATCACCAAGGCGAAGGTCGGCGACCTGCACAACATCCGGCAGATCGCCAAGGTCATCCGGGACAAGGACATCGTCTACAAGCTCGTCCACGAGATCGGCCCGTTCTTCGCCGACCGCGAGGGCGGGTACCTGCGCATCACCAAGACGCTGCCGCGCAAGGGCGACAACGCCCCCATGGCCGTGATCGAGCTGGTGGCGCAGAAGACGGTGACGTCCGAGGCCGACAGGGCGCGGCGGGTGGCGGCGTCCCAGCAGGCCGTCGAGGCCAGCCCGGCCGAGGAGCCGGAGACCGTCGAGGACGTCACCGAGGCCTCTGACGTCGCCGAGGTCGAGGAGTCGGCCTCCACCGAGGACGCGCCGTACGGCGAGGGCAGCCACGCCCCGCTGGACGACCCGGACGAGGCCCCGGAGGGCTTCGAGATCAAGGGCAACGCCGACTCGATGCTCTACCACGTCCCCGGCACGCCGTTCTACGACCGCACGGTGGCCGAGGTGTGGTTCGCGACGCCCGAGGCCGCCGAGGCCGCCGGGTTCTCGTTGCCGCCGTCGCAGCTCGACGGCGACGCGGCCGACGAGGGCGAGTCCTGACCCACCCGCGCGAAGCGGTCGAGCCCGCCGTCCAACCGGACGGCGGGCTCGTCGCCGTTCCGGCCCCGTTTCCCGGGGCCGTGCCGCCGGAGCCGGTGCCGACGGCCCGGTTCCGGCTCGACATCGCCTACGACGGCACGGACTTCTCCGGCTGGGCGCTGCAGCCGGGCAGGCGCACGGTGGCGGGTGTGCTCACCGACGCGCTGACGGTCGTGCTGCGGACGCCCGTCGCGCTCACCGTCGCCGGACGGACCGACGCCGGGGTGCACGCCACCGGCCAGGTGGCGCACGCCGACCTGCCCGCGGCGTCGGACGCCGAGTGGCTGGTGCGGCGGCTGGCCCGGCTGCTGCCGCCGGACCTGCGGGTGCGCGCGGTCACCCCCGTGCCCGACGCGTTCGACGCCCGGTTCTCCGCCCTGCGCCGCCACTACCGCTACCGGGTGGCGACGGCGCCGTACGGGGCGGAGCCGTTGCGCGCCAGGGACACCGTGGCGTGGCCGCATCCGGTCGACCTCGACGCCGTCAACGCCGCGTCGGCGCTCCTGCTCGGCGAGCACGACTTCGCGGCCTTCTGCAGACGCCGCGAGGGCGCGACCACCATCCGGGAGCTGCAGCGCTTCTCCTGGACGCGGGGGGCGGACGAGGTCGTCACCGCGGCGGTGACGGCCGACGCGTTCTGCCATTCGATGGTCCGCAGCCTCGTCGGAGCGCTGTTGGACGTCGGGCGGGGGCGGCGCCCTGTCGACTTCCCCGCCTCGCTGCTGCGGCGGGGGACGCGCGCGTCGGAGGTGGCGGTGGCGCCCGCGCACGGCCTGACCCTCGTCGGGGTGGACTACCCCACCCCAGCCGAGCTGGCGGCGCGGGCCGCGCTGACGCGGCGGGTCCGCGTCCCGTAGCGCGTGGTGTTTCCGCCGCGTTTCCGATCCGGACATCCGCTGTACCGGCGCGGCGGTCGCGGGGGGAAGTGGCGGGCGTGAGCGCTGATCCCTCCACGCTGATCGCGATCGCCATCGGCGCGGTGGCCGCGAACATCCTGAACATCTACTCGGGGGCGATGGCGTTCCTGTCGATGGGGATCCCGGTGCACATGACGCGGGCACGGGCCTACGTCGCGCTGGCGTTCGGCGTCGTGGGCTTCGTCATCGCGCTGCTGGCGCTGGGCGACGCGGCCACCGGCTACGAGAACTTCCTGCTGGCGATCGTCTACTGGATCGGGCCGTGGCTCGGGGTGATGTTCGCCGACCAGTGGCTGCGCCGCGACCGCATCCCTCACGAGCTGCTCTACGACCGGACGTACACGAACCCGGCGGGGCTGGTCGCGATGGTGGTCGGCATCGTCGTGTCGGTCGTGCTGTTCTCGAACCAGACACTGTTCACCGGGCTGGTTCCGCGCGCGGTCCCCGAGATCGGCGACATCACGTTCCTGGTGGGGATCGTCCTGGCGGCGGGCTTGTACGTGGCGCTCGCGCGCCGCAGGATCGCCGTGTGAACCAGCTTCTCGAGACCGCACTGGCGGAGGCGCGGGCCGGGCTCGCGGAGGGCGGGATCCCGATCGGCGCGGCGCTGTTCACGTCCGACGGCGAGCTGCTCGGCCGCGGCCACAACCGGCGGGTGCAGGACGGCGACCCGTCCATGCACGCCGAGACGGCGGCGTTCCGCAACGCGGGGCGGCAGCGCGACTACCGCAAGACGATCATGGTGACGAC
The DNA here is from genome assembly GCA_963750095.1 of uncultured Actinomycetota bacterium. Taxonomy (GTDB): domain Bacteria; phylum Actinomycetota; class Actinomycetes; order Mycobacteriales; family Pseudonocardiaceae; genus Pseudonocardia. The sequence goes on from CAVVPJ010000009.1 coordinate 248,418, forward strand.
GCTCTCGCCGTGCTGGTACTGCTCGGGGCTGGTGCGGCAGTTCGGGATCGGTGCCGTCGTCGTGGGCGAGGCGCGCACGTTCCACGGCGGGCACGAGTGGCTCGCCGAGCACGGTGTGAAGATCACGGTGCTGGACGACGAGCGGTGCGTCGCGCTCATGGAGGACTTCATCGCCGCCCGGCCCGAGCTGTGGAACGAGGACATCGGGGAGCCGTCGTGAGCGAGTCCGCGGGTCGGCAGCTTGCGGAGCGGGCGGGGAGGGTGGACACAGCGAGCGAACCGTCGGCGTCGATCCCCTCGGTCGACGTGCGCCGCCCGGACGCGGCCGCGGTGGACGAGGCCCTGCAGAAGGCCGGTTTCCTGCTGGTCATGGGGCACGGTGTGGAGCCTGTGCTGCTGGCCGCGATGACCGCTGTGTCGCAGGACCTCCTGGAGCTGTGCGCCGTGGCGCTTGGCCTGCCCCCCGACACGCTGACCGCGTTGGCGCGACATCCCACCTGGACGTTCAACATCAACCGGTACCCGCCGTTGACCGAGGTCGGCGAGCCGCTGCCCGGCCAGTTCCGGATCGGCCCGCACACCGACTTCGGCACCGTCACCGTGCTCGACCGCGAGCCGGGTGCGGGCGGGTTGCAGGTCGACATCGACGGCCTGGGCTGGGTGGACGCGCCCTACGACCCGGACGCGCTCACCGTCAACATCGGGGACCTGCTCGCGCACTGGACCGGCCTGCGCTGGCGGTCGGGCAGGCACCGGGTGCTGCCGCCGCAGGCGGGCGCACCGCACGAGGAGCTGGTGTCGCTCGTGTTCTTCTTCGAGCTCGACCACGACGCGCTGGTCACCCCGCTCGCCCCGCCGATCGGGCGGCGCTCTGACCTGCCGTCGGTCGTGTCAGCGCCGTTCCTGCGTGCACGGCTGGACGCGATCTCCGTCGGCTCCTAGCTGCAGGGCCACCGCGCGCACCGGCGCCCCGTCGGCGCCCGCCAGCTTGACCGGCAGACAGGAGACGAACGGGTCGGGCCAGTCGACGAGCTCGAGGTTGCGGAAGTTCTCACCGATCACCCCGCCCGCGTCCGCGATCAGCAGGTGCGTGGGCAGGTTCTTGTCGGGGGTCGGGTCGATGCTCGGCGCGTCCACGCAGAACGTGCGGACGCCGAGGTCGAGCATCCGGCGCACCGCCTCCGGGTCCAGGAAGGGGTGGTCGAAGTAGGCGGGCGTGCCGTAGTGGCGCGCCCAGCCGGTGTGGAACAGCACGATGGGGGCGAAGCGGGCACCGTCGAGCCGGGCCCAGGTGATCGGCTCGCGAGGTCCGAGGCCGCGCACGTCGACGACCGTGGCCGGGCCCACGAGCAGGGTCGGGTCCAGCTCGTCGACGGGGGCGCCCTCGGCGCGCACGTGGAAGGGCGCGTCGATGTGCGTGCCGGTCTGGCTGCCGAGCTGGACGGCCAGCAGGTTGTACCCGTCGCGCGCGATCGTCGCGTGCGGGGTGAGGCGTGGCAGCGGGTCGCCCGGATAGACCTGGGTGGCCGGGCCTACCGGCACCGAAAGGTCGACGACGCGGCGCACGTACACGCCACGAGTTCTACCGAACGCCCACGGAGAGCGGGACCCTCGGGTTAGCGTCGCGGGGTGTCCCCTCTGAGCCCGCCGAGGCGCCCGCGGAGCGGCGCGGGCGACCCGGGGCGAGGGCGGGCGTCCGGACGTCGCGTCGCCGAAGGGGCAGGAACGGCGCCGACGACGGCGGCCTCGCTGCTCGACCTACCCGCTGCCGGGTTCTTCGCAGACCGGCCTGGCGCCTCGCAGAGTCCCGGGACTCTGCGAGGCGCACAGCTGCTCTGCGACGTGCTCCTGGCCCCCGCTGCGGATCGGGGCGGGCACGCGAACCCAGCTCGCGTTCGCCTGCACCGATCGGGGGCGTGCCGTCGGATCGGCACCCCTGATCTCGGGGATCCGGTGTGAGCCCCGTCCGCGCACCGGCCACGCGCGACCAGGCCGACGCCTACCGCTTCGGCGTGCGCAGGATGGAGGCGGCGTTGGTGCGCGGCGACCCGGTGCCGCTGCACGAGCAGCTCCGCTCGCAGCGGCGTGCGGCGCTGGGCGGGGTCGTGCTCGGGCTCTTGGGGCTGTGCGGCGCGGCCGTATGGGCGGTCGTCGCGCCGAGCCCCGACTGGCGGCACGAGTCGGTGGTGATCGGCAGGACGTCGGGGGCGATGTACGCCGTGGCCCACGGGCCCGACCGGCTCGTGCCGGTGGCCGACCTCCCCGCGGCGCGGCTGGTGCTCGCCGCCCTGCGCACCGGCGGGTCCACCACCGGCGATCCGGCGACGGCGACCGCCACGATGGTGCCGGACGACTCGATCGCCCAGGCGCCCCGCACACCCGCCGCGGCGGTGCCCGGCGCCGTGGCCGTCACTCCGGAGGCGACGGTGCGGCCGAGCTGGGCGGTGTGCGACACGGTCGACGGCGAAGGCGCGCTCGTCGCCACCACGGTGGTCGGCGGCGCCGCGGTGACGGCAGCGGTCCCGGCAGGGGACGGCGTGCTCCTCGCCGGACCGAACGACACGACGTGGCTGGTCGCGGACGGGCTGCGGCACCGGGTCGACGACGGCGACGGCGCGGTCCGCGCCGCCTTCCGGCTCGCGGGCAAGCTGCCGCGGGCGGCCACCGCCGCACTGATCTCGACGCTGCCGGAGGGCCCGCCGCTGGCCACGCCGGTCGTGCCCGACCGAGGGGGCGCCGCGCCCGCGGGGCTGCCCGGCCGCGTCGGTGACGTGCTGACCAGCGGCGTCGGCGACGGCCTTCAGTACTTCGCCGTGCTCGACGGAGGTCTGCAGGAGGTGCCGCGTGCGGTGGCCGACCTGCTCGTGGTGGCCTCCGACGCGCGGGAGGCGCAGCCGGTGGGCGCCGATGTGTTGGGGAGCGCCACCTTCGTGGACACCCTGCCGCTCGCCGGGTGGCCCGCGGGCCCGGTGCGGGTCGTCGAGCCCGAGGACGCGCCGGTGACGTGCTGGACCTGGACACCGGACCGACCCGCCGGGGATGCGTGGTTCGGCCACGGGCTCCCGCTGGCCGCGGGCGTCACCCCGGTGGGGATGGCGCAGGCCGACGGGCCGGGTCAGCGGGTCGACGCGGTCGCCGTCGGCCCGGGTGGCGCGGTCCGCGCCACCGGCCCCGGCCGCGCGCCCGGAGCGGGGCCACTGTGGCTGGTGTCCGCGACGGGCGTCGGCTACGGGGTCGCGGACGAGGCCACCGCGGCCGCGCTCGGCATCACCGCCGCCGAGCAGGCCCCAGAGACCGCGCTGCGGCTCCTGCCCACGGGCAAGGCGCTCGACCTTGCCGACGCGGGCCGGGCGGTCGACGCGGGCTGACGAGGGCGGCGGACATGCGTCAGCGGCGGCCGGGGCGGCGCCGCAGCAGCCACGCCGCGCCGACGCAAGCCCCGACGAGCGCCGACGCGGCGAGCTCCACCGGCGGGTCGGCCGCGGGAGGCGTCGACCGCGGGCTCGTGCCGGGAAGCGCGGCCGTCTCCGTACGGGGCGCATCGGGGGACAGGACGTCGGGCACGGCCGTCAGCGCGGCCACCGGGTCGATCACGCCGCGGCCCAGCAGCGCGGAGTGTCCACCCGCCGGGCGCCGGGCGGTCGCGAGGATGCGGTCGACCACCTGCGTCGCCGTCAGCTTCGGAAAGCGCTCCCGCAGCAATGCGGCGAGGCCGGACACCCAGGGCGCCGCGAAGCTCGTGCCGTCGACCCCCGCGCCCGTCGTTCCGCCGCCGACCGCCAGCGAGCGCAGGCCCGTTCCGGGCGCCGCGACGTCCACCCACGGGCCGGGCACGGTGAAACCCGCCGCGGCGTCGTCGGGACCGACCGCGCCGACCGTCAGGATGTCATCGCCGTACCACCCGGGGAGCGCCACCTGGTCGCGGGGCTCCTGGCCCTCCGGTGCGCACGACCCGACGTCGGTGTTGCCTGCGGCGGCCACGACGACGACGTCGGCACGTGCCGCGAGCCGCAGCGCCGCCTGGATCGACTGGCCCTGCACCGCGGCCTGTGCGGCAGGCAGACACACCGCCTCCGAAATGTTGATCACGTCTGCTCCGGAGCGGACGGCGAGCACGATCGCCTGGGCCAAGGTGCGGACGTCGCCAGCGGCGCGCAGCGAGCCTTCGCCGTCGGGTACCCGGAACGACGGGCTCGACTGACGGATGGCGACCACCTCGGCATCCGGCGCCATGCCCTCGACGCCGCCGTCGTCCCGCCCGGCGTCGGAGGCGGCGATGATCCCGGCGACCGCGGTGCCGTGGCCGTCGCAGTCGGCGCGGCCGTCGCCGCCGGTGAGGTAGTCGCCGCCGCCGCGCAGCCGGGGACCGAGGCGGGGGTGCGGCGCCACTCCCGTGTCGATCACGGCGACGACCTGGCCTGCGCCGGTCGCGAGCCGGTGCGCGGCGCCGAGCTGCAACCGCTTCGCGCCCGAGTCGGCGGGAGGCGGTGCGCTGTCGGCGTCGGGCGGCGCGCAGCGATCGGGGGCACGCAGACCGACGGCGGGCCCTGGGCGGGCGCCGGACGGGGCAGCCACGCGCAGCGGCGGCGGCCCTGGCGGCTCGACGACGGCGGCGTGCGCGGGCGGCGCCAGCCCGCCGACGAGCAGGAAAGCCGTCGCGAGCGCCGCGGCAGCCGGGCCGGTCACAGGCCGCGCACCAGCCCGAAGAGGCCCATGGCCGCAAGCGCCAGCGGCACGGAGGCGGCGACGAGCACCCCCTCGGCGAGGTCGATCGAGCGACGGAGGACCGGCGACGGCTCCGGGCGCGTCCCCCGCGCGGCGGCGTCGAGCAGCGCGGCGCCTGCCGCGGCGCCGAGAAGCAGGACCATGCAGGCCGCCAGGCCTCCCGGGGAGCCGGGGGCCGCCACGGCGACGGCGACGCCTGCGCCCGCGACGATGGCCGCGGCCAGTGCGGTGCGGGCGGGGGAGGCGTCGGCGAACCCGCGGGCCCGCAGCAGGAGCACCACCATCGTGACGCCCGCGAAGGTCGGCCCGGCCCAGCCCCCCGTCGACGCGGCCACGAGCGCGCCGCAGGCGGCGACGGCCGACGCGGCCCCGGAGAGGCCCGCGAGGTAGCCGCGCGCGAGGTCGCCGCGCTCGGCCAGCTCGGCGGCGGGTAGCGACGCGTCATCGCCGGACAGCTCGGACCCGTCGGCGGGCACGACCGGCCGCGGCAGCCCCGCGAGGCGGATCGCGGCACGCGGCAGCAGCGGTGCCGCGACCGCCGCCAGCGCGCCCGCGGCCGTCGCCGCGACCGTCGGCGTGGCGCCGAGCCGCACCGCGAGCACGGCGGCGGCGATCACGACCGCGACCACGCCCGCTCCGACGAGCGCGGGAGCCACCACCCGCAGCAGGAGCTGGGCGACGGCGGCGGCGATCCCGGCGGCCACGGCGGCGGTCATCAGCGGGACGGGTCCGGGCGCTCCCGGCACAGCGGTCCATCCCGCGGCCGCCGCGAGCGCGACACCGGCGAGCGCGACGCTGCGGGCCACCCGGTGGGCGAGTGCGGGGTCGGCACCCTCGCGATGGGCCAGCCGTCCCGCCGCAGCCACCGCGGTGACCGCCGCGACGGCCGCGAGCAGCGCGGACGGCACCGATCCCGGACCGGCCGCGGTGAGCAGCCCCGCCCCGGCCACCGCGGCGGCCACCACCGCCGCCGCCTCGAACCGGTGGTCCCGGGCGCAGGCGACGTCGGCCCCCGCCGCCACCGCGTCCACCGGGTCGTCGAACACCGGCGCGGGGGGCGCTGGCGCGGCCGGACCGAGGCGCAGCAGCTCGCCGTCGAGGACGCCGAGCTCCGCGAGCGTCGCCCCGGCGGGAAGCGGACCGCCCGCGACGCCGGAGAGACGCCACGGCTGCGGTCGCGTCGACCGGCCGCGCTCGGGCTCGCCCACCAGCTCCAACACCATCGGCAGCAGCTCGGCGACGGGCACGTCCGACGGCAACGCCACGTCGACCCGGAGGCGCGGCGCGAGCACGGTGAGCCTGCAGAACGGTTGACCGGCCACGCCGCGCGCCTCCCTCGTCGGGTTTTCCCAAACGCCCGCGAAATGTCGGGGGCGCTGCCTAGCATCGCCGCCGAGGTCCCCTCCGCGGGGCCGTTTGGAGAAACTGATGGGCACGCTCGGGGTCGCGCGGCCACGCCGCCATCCGCCGCTGACGCCCGGCGGCGAGCTCGCGCTGCAGGCGCCGCCGGAGCCGGAGAAGCTGGTTCCGGCCGGTATCCTCATGCGCCTGCTGCCGCTGGTGATGCTGGTGGGCTCGCTGGGCTTCATCGTGGTGCTCGGGGTCGACAACCCCACATCCTGGCTCTTCGGTGGGATGTTCGCGATCTCGACCGTCGGCATGATGGCCACCGGCGGTGCCGGGCGGGGCGGCGCGGCGCGGGCGTCCACCATCGACGAGGGGCGGCGCGACTACCTGCGCTACCTCGGGCAGATGCGCCGCGGCGTGCGTGCGGTGGCGCAGGCTCAGCGCGAGGCGGCGGAAGCCGTGCATCCCGAGCCGGAGGCGTGGACGGCGGTCGTCGCGGGCGGCAGGCTGTGGGAGCGCGGTCCCGCCGATGTCGACTTCGGACACGTGCGCGTCGGGTGCGGGGCCCAACGGCTGGCCACGCGGCTGGTCGCGCCGGAGACCGGGCCGCCGGAGGGGATCGAGCCGGTCACCGCGCTCGCGCTGCGCCGCTTCCTCATCGCGCACTCCGTCGTGCCCGATCTGCCGGTGGCGCTTTCCCTGCGGGAAAGCGCAACGGTGTGGCTGGAGCCCGAGGGAGACGCCGTCGGGGCCGCTCGCGCGCTCGCCCGTGCCGTCATCGCGCAGTACACGCTCTGGCACAGCCCCGACGACGCCCGCCTCGTGGTGGTTGCCGCGCCCGCGGTCGTGGCGGAGTGGGAGTGGGCGAAATGGTTGCCGCACAACGCCCATCCGCGGCTCACCGACGGCGCCGGGCCCGTCCGCATGATCACGTCGGACGTGCACGTCGTGCGCCGCTGGTGGGGCGAGGAGCTGGCCGGGCGGGCGTCGGCACCGGGATCGGCCGTGCCGCACCTGCTCGTCGTCGTGGACGGTTCGGACGAGGGCATCGGCCCCTGGGCGGGCGTCGCGGGTGTCACCACTCTGCGGGTCGGTGTCCCGGTGGGACGGCGGCCCGCGCCGTCGGTGGTGCGTCTGCGGGTGGGCACCCGCAGCTTCGAGCGGGTCGTCGATCCGGTGGAGCCGCCGGTCACGGTCGGCACGCCGGACGCGTTGGAGGTCGCTCAGGCCGCGGCGTTCGCGCGAGGCCTGGCGCGCTACCGGCCCGCAGGCGCCGACGGCTCGGACGACGGTCGCCCGCGCCCTGCCCCCGGGCTCCCCGGCATGCTGGCGCTGCGACCCGGACCGGCGGGGATCGACGCACTGCGCGCCCGCTGGATGCGCGCGGAGCCCGACCGGCTGCGGGTGCCGATCGGCGTCGACGAGCGTGGCACCGCGGTCCTGTTGGACCTCAAGGAGTCGGCGCAGGGCGGCAGCGGCCCGCACGGGCTCTGCGTCGGTGCCACCGGCTCCGGAAAAAGCGAGCTGCTGCGCACCCTGGTGCTCGGCCTGGCCGCCACCCATCCGCCCGAGGAGCTCAACCTCGTGCTCGTCGACTTCAAGGGCGGCGCCACGTTCCTCGGCCTCGCGGCGATGCCGCACGTCTCGGCGGTGATCACGAACCTGGCCGACGAGCTCACGCTGGTCGACCGCATGGCCGATGCGCTCGCCGGAGAGATCATGCGCCGCCAGGAGATCCTGCGCGCGGCGGGCAACCTGGTGAGCGTCACCGAGTACGCCGCAGCCCGTCGCACCCGCCCGGATCTGCCGCCGCTGCCCGCTCTCGTCGTGGTCGTCGACGAGTTCTCCGAGCTGCTCGCCCAGCGCCCCGAGCTGATCGACCTGATGGTCACGATCGGGAGGCTGGGCCGTTCGCTGGGGCTGCACCTGCTGCTGGCCTCCCAGCGGTTGGACGAAGGGCGGCTGCGCGGCCTGGAGTCGCACCTGTCGTACCGGATCGCGCTGCGCACGTTCTCGGCGTCGGAGTCGCGTGCGGTGCTCGGCGTTCCGGACGCCCACCAGCTGCCGCCCACCCCCGGGTCGGCGTTCCTCGCGATCGGCACCGACGAGCTGGTGCGCTTCCGCGGCGTCTACGTGTCCGGCCCGGCCGGGGCCGCCGCTGTCGTCGGTGCGTCGACGCCGACGAGGGCGTATCCCTTCGTGATCGGTCCGGTGCCGGTGGCCACCCGCCCGCCCGCCCGGCCGCCGAGCGGCGAGGGGGAGGTGCCCACCGTGCTGGAAACGATCATTGCGGACCTCGCCGGACGGGGCACGCCCGCCCACCGCGTGTGGCTGCCGCCGCTGGACACCCCGCCGCCGTTGGACGAGGTGCCCGGCGTCCCGTGCGCCACTCCGGGCCGAGGGCTCGCCGCGGCCGAGCGCGGAGGGGCCACGGGGGCGCTGCAGGTCGCCGTCGGGCTGATCGACCGGCCCTACCTGCAGCGTCGCGAGCCGCTGATGGTCGATCTCTCCGGTGCTTCGGGCCACCTCGCCGTCGTCGGCGGTCCACGGGCGGGCAAGTCGAGCGGGCTCGCGTCGGTAGTCCTGGGGCTCGCGCTCACCCACACGCCGATCGAGCTGGGCGTGCACGTGCTCGACTTCGGCGGTGGGGCGCTGCGGCCGCTCGCCGGGCTGCCGCACGTGGGCACGGTCGCCGACCGGCAGGAGGTCGATCTCGTCCGCCGCACCGCCGCGGAGGTCGGCGCCGCACTGAGCCGTCGGGAACGGCTCTTCCGAGAGGCGGGCGTCACGTCGGTGGAGGCGTTCCGCGCCCGGCGGGCGGCGGGCGAGTTCGCCGAAGAGCCCGCCACCGACCTGCTGCTCGTCGTCGACGGCTACCTGACCCTGCGCGGCGAGTTCGAGGACCTCGAGGCGTGGCTGCTGCTCCTGGCGGCCCAGGGCCTGGCCTACGGCCTGCACCTGGCCGTGTCGGCCACCCGTTGGTCCGAGATGCGCCCGGCGCTCAAGGACCTCCTCGGTGCGCGGCTGGAGCTGCGGCTGGGGGAGCCCGCCGAGTCCGAGATCGACCGGCGGCGGGCCGCGACGGTGCCCGCGCGCCCCGGCCACGGCCTCGCCGCCGACGGCGCCGCTCTCGTGATCGCCGCGCCCCGCGGATCCGCGGACGCCGACACCGCCGCGCTCGTCGCCCGCATCGCAGGCACCTGGAGCGGGCCCGAGTTCGCGGCGGTACGCCTCCTGCCGACCCGGATCGCCCTCGCGGACCTTCCGCCGGGCGCGTCCGGCATCCCGATCGGTGTCGACGAGGAGCGGCTCGCCCGCGTCGAGATCGATCCGTCCACCGAGCCGCACCTGCTCTGCTTCGCCGATGCGGAGAGCGGGAAGACGACGCTCCTGCGCCTGGTCGCGCGGGGGATCACCACGCGGTTCACACCGGAGCAGGCGCGGGTCGTCGTCGTCGACCACCGGCGGGGCCTGCTCGGCGCCGTCCCCGAGTCACACCTCATCGGCTACGCCAGCACTCCGGAGCAGACGGCCGCCGCGGTCCGATCCCTGGAGGAGTCGCTGCGCAAGCGGCTGCCCGGCCCCGATGTCACCGCCCGCGAGCTGCGGGAGCGCAGCTGGTGGCAGGGTCCGGAGGTCTATCTGCTGATCGACGACTACGACCTCGTCGCGCCGGTCGGCGGCGTGGCCCACCCGATGTTGCCGATCGTGGAGCTGCTCGCGCAGGCCAAGGACGTCGGGCTGCATGTGATCGTCGCGCGGCGGTGCGGCGGCGCGGGTCGGGCGCTGTTCGACCCGCTGCTGGGCAGGTTGAAGGAGCTGGGGGCCCCCGGGCTCGTGCTCAGCGGCAGCCCGGACGAAGGCGCGCTCGTGGAGTCGGTGAAGGCGAGCCCGCAGCCGCCAGGGCGGGGCACGCTGGTCGACCGTCGCCGCGGTCCGCGCCGGATCCAGCTGGCCTGGCTGGGGCCCGACGAGGCACCGGGGTGAGCGCCTCCCGGGTGGCGGTGGCGCCGGGGAGGCACGCTGTGCGGATGGCGGTCGCCGCCGGTGCCGGTGCTCCCCGGCTCCTGGCCGAGCTGCCCGCCCATGTCGACGATCGCGGGTCGGCGCTGGCCGGTCTGGTCGGTCCGGACGTGGACGAGCTGGTCCTCGTGTACCCGCCGGGGCGGGTCGCCCCGGCGGTGCAGGCATGGCTCGACGCCGCCGCGGAACTGCCGCTGCCGACGCGGCGGATGGCCGGGCCCGTCGCCGCGTTGGCGGGCGCAGGCGCCGCGGAGCCGCGGCATTTCACGCGGCGGGCGGCTGGGCCAATCGCCGCCCGGACGGGCGCCGACGTCCGGGCGGTCCTGGACGTCGGGAGGTCGGGGGCGGACGCCGTGCTGCTGCGGGCGGGCCGGATCATCGCGCGGCGGTCGTCCGCGGTCGGCGGCGACCGGCTCGACCTCGCGGTACGCGCGCTGCTGTCCGAAGCGTCTCCGTCCGATGCCCGGCGGGTGCGCGAGGCCCTCTCACTGCTCCCGGAGGCTCGACACGGTTCCGCGCGGATCACCGCGGAACAGGTCCGGGAGGTGCTCACCCCGCTGATCGACGAGGCGGCCGCGGCCCTCGCGGAGGTCGTGGCCGTCGCCGACGAGCCGGTCGCCGTGCTGCTGACCGGCGGCGTGGCGCGGTGTCCGCTGTTGGCCGAGCGGATCGACGCCGCCGGACTGGCCGCCGACGTGCGCGTGGCGGCCCGCCCCGACCTCGCGGCCGTCCTCGGCGCGCTCGTCCTGCCGCCCCCGGCAGGGGGCTGTGGCGCACCCGCCCGGCCCGCCTCCCCTTCGGCGACGGTCCCGCCGCATCCGTCGGCCGCGCCGGTGGTCGCACGGGAGCCACCCTCGGCGAACCGGGCGGCAGGCTTCCCGCCGCCGCCCGCGGCCAGAAGGATACGGAGGTGGGCAGGTGCTGCCCTGGCCGCGCTTCTGGTGGGCGGCGTCGCGGCCGCGGGCACGGCGCTCGCGGTGCCGCTGCGCCCGGTGCCGGTCGCGGCCGTCGACGTCCCGGCGGGTGTCCTCGTCCAGTACGGCTACCGGCTCGACGTCCCGGCGGGCTGGGAGCACACCGGCGGGCTGCCGGAGCGCCGCCGCAGCCTGCTCACCCGGGTCGGCGCGCCGGACGGCACGGACCTCATCGCCGTCGAGCGCACACCGTTGGGATACGACGGCGACGCCGAGCACGAACGCGCGGCCGCGGAGCTGCGGGCGGAGTTCGACCGGTCGGTCATGGCGGGCTCGGCCCTGTCGGGCTACGGATCCGCCCAGTTCGGTGGCCGCGCCGCCGTCACCTACCTCCAGCGGGAGCGCGCGGGTGCCGTCGTCGAGTGGTTCGTCGTGCTCGACGGCGATGCGCAGCTGTCCGTCGGCTGCAGGCACACACCCGCGGCGGCGGATGCCGTGCGGGCCGCCTGCGCGGTCGTCGTCGGGTCCGTCCGTCGTGCATGATCGCCGTCTCGGCTCGGTGAGGCGCTCGGGGCGCCGTCGCCGCTCCACCGGCCTGAGCAGCACGTTTACAGCCGCAAACCGTTGTCCCAAAACGCCGCGGAGCGACCCCGCGGGATGTCACGGTCTTCCCAGACGTCCCGGTTCCACGGGGCGCGTCGAGGAAGGGAGGCCCGCGTGGCAGTCGACGGTTTCGGTACCACCACCGAGGAGATGGCCAGGGCGGCGCAGCACGTGGCGTCGGTGAACGCGGCCGTTCAGGGCGAGCTCACCGCCCTGCGCGGCCGGTTGGAGCCACTGGCGGGAGCGTGGGTCGGGCGGGCTTCGGCACAGTTCAACCAGCTGATGGCCCGTTGGGACGCCGACGCGAGATCGCTGAACATGGCGCTGGGCGCGATCGGTCAGGCGATCGACGGATCCCGGGTCACCTACGAGCACCAGGAGGAAGCCCAGGCCGCCACGATGATGTCGATCAGCAACGCGTTGGGCTGAGGGGGAACTGATGAGCATCGGATCCGAGATCAAGGTCACGTTCGGCGCGCTCGCGGCCGCCCAGTCCGACGTGTCGGGCACCGCGTCGCGCATCACGACCCAGCTGGACGACCTGCGGCGGTTCCTCGCCCCGATGGTCGCGACCTGGCAGGGCACGGCGGCGGAGGACTACCAGCTCAGGCAGCGGCAGTGGGACACCGCGGCGAACGACCTCACCACCGTCCTGGCCCAGATCGGCGCCGCGCTCGGCGTCGCCAACGACAGCTACCGGCAGGCGGAGAACGCCAACGCCGCCCGCTGGAGGTGAGCAGGCGGAGGTGCCCGCCGGTGGTGGTGGGGGGCGTTTTGACCCTGCTTCGCACCGGCGGGTACCCTCGTTATTCGATGTGCGGCGGGTGAAAAGCCCCGCGCGGCCCGGTCAACGGGCGTCCCTGCCGCACCCGCGCACCAGACACCGTTCGAGCGCATGCCTGCGGGCAGCGCTCGGGCACACGACAGCGACGAGGTAGGTCCGTGTCCACGTACAGCCCGAAGCCTGGCGACATCAACCACGCCTGGCACGTGATCGACGCGACCGACGTCGTGCTCGGCAGGCTCGCGGCCCAGGCCGCGACGCTGCTGCGTGGCAAGCACAAGCCCACCTACGCCCCGCACATGGACACCGGCGACTTCGTCGTCATCGTCAACGCCGAGAAGGTGGCGGTGTCGGGCAACAAGCGCACCGACAAGTTCGTCTACCGGCACTCCGGCTACCCGGGCGGCCTGCGGCAGCGGTCGGTCGGCGAGATGATCGAGAAGCACCCGGACCGGCTCGTCGAGAAGGCCGTGAAGGGCATGCTGCCGAAGAACCGCCTCGGGCGGGCGATGGGCAAGAAGCTCAAGGTCTACGCGGGCCCGAGCCACCCCCACGCCGCGCAGAAGCCCGCCCCGTTCGAGATCACCCAGGTCGCGCAGTGACCGCACCGGCAGCAAACACTCCTGAAGGGGACCAGCCCGTGAGCACGCCCGAGCCCGAGACCCCGGCCATGAGACGAGGTGGCCGAGATCGAGCCCGATTTCGACACCGACGTCGAGATCGAGGGTCTCGACGCCGTCGCGCCCGTCCCTGCCGTCTTCTCCGACCGGCCGATCCAGACCGTCGGCAGGCGCAAGGAAGCCATCGTCCGCGTGCGGCTGATGCCCGGCACCGGCCAGTTCACGCTGAACGGCCGCACGCTGGAGCAGTACTTCCCCAACAAGCTCCACCAGCAGCTCATCCGCGAGCCGTTGGTCACGGTCGACAAGACCGAGCGGTTCGACATCTTCGCCAACCTCGGCGGCGGCGGCACCTCGGGCCAGGCCGGTGCGCTGCGGCTCGCGATCGCGCGCGCGCTCATCGAGGCGGACCCCGAGGACCGTCCGCCGCTGAAGCGCGCCGGGTTCCTCACCCGTGACCCGCGCGTCATCGAGCGCAAGAAGTACGGCCTGAAGAAGGCCCGCAAGGCGCCTCAGTACAGCAAGCGATGACCTGCCCTCGGCGCCTCGACGAGGCTGGCATCGTGCTCGGCACGAGGCGCTGACGTGGGTCGCCTCTTCGGCACCGACGGGGTGCGGGGTCTCGCCAACGGCGAGGTCCTCACCCCGGAGCTGGCGGTTGCGCTGTCGGCGTCGGCCGCGCATGTGCTCGCCGAGCGTGACCGATCCCATCGACCGGTCGCTGTCGTGGGCCGGGATCCGCGCGCGAGCGGGGAGATGCTGGAGGCGGCCGTCGTGGCGGGGCTCACCGCGGCGGGCGCCGACGCGATACGGGTCGGCGTGCTGCCCACGCCTGCCGTGGCCTTCCTGGTCGCCTCGCTGGGCGCCGACCTCGGCGTGATGATCTCCGCGTCGCACAACGCCATGCCGGACAACGGCATCAAGCTCTTCGCGGCGGGTGGGCACAAGCTGCCCGACGCCGTGGAGGACGCGGTCGAGGCGGGCATCGACGTCCTCGGGCCGCGTCCCACCGGGGCGGGTATCGGCCGCGTCCGCGAACTTCCCGACGCGGGTGCGCGCTACGGCGACCATCTGCTCGTCGCCACCGGGTTCCCGCTCGACGGGCTGAAGGTGGTCGTCGACTGCGCGCACGGCGCGGCCTCGGCCGTGGCGCCTGAGGTGTATCACCGGGCGGGTGCCCACGTCGTCGCGGTGGCCGCGGAGCCTGACGGGCTCAACATCAACGACGGCGTCGGATCCACGCACCTCGGCCTGGTGCGCGCCGCGGTGCTCGAGCACGGCGCCGACCTCGGCATTGCGCACGACGGCGACGCCGACCGGTGCCTCGCCGTCGACGCGTCGGGGGCCGACGTCGACGGCGACCGGATCATGGCAGTCCTCGCGATGGCGATGCGCGACTCTGGCGAGCTCGCCCGGAACACGCTGGTGGCGACCGTGATGAGCAACCTCGGCCTGCATCTGGCCATGCGGGAAGCCGGGATCTCGATGCGCATCACCGGCGTCGGCGACCGCTACGTCCTCGAAGAGCTGCGGACGGGCGGCTACTCCCTCGGCGGCGAGCAGTCGGGCCACGTCGTGCTTCCGGCCTACGCCACCACTGGCGACGGTCTGCTGACCGCGCTGCGGCTGATGGCGCGGATGGCGTTCACGAAGTCGACCTTGGCGGAGCTCGCGTCGGTCGTCACGGTGCTTCCCCAGGTCCTCGAGAACGTGCAGGTCGTCGACAAAGAGGCGGTCGCGTCGTCGGAGGACGTCCGCGCGGCCGTCACGGCTGCGGAGCAGGAGCTGGGCGACACCGGCCGCGTGCTGCTGCGCCCCTCCGGCACCGAGCAGCTGGTGCGTGTGATGGTCGAGGCCGCCACGGCCGAGCAGGCCAAAGCCGTGGCGGTGCGGCTGGCCGAGGTCGTCGCCGCCGCCCGCTGACCCGCCCGCAGGTGAGTCCCGCATCCGGGCACGGCGAGTCCCGCGTTTCGACACGCCGAGCTCGGCATCTCAGCACGGTGGGTACCGCATTGCGGCACGGTGCCGCACGCGATCAGGCTGACAGGCATGCGGGAGGCCCCCGCGCAGGGTGGGTGCGCCTTGCGGTGCGCCCGATCAGCGCGACGGCGGATCGGGAAGCTCGGCGATGTGCACGCCGTGGCCGTCGTCGACCCTGGCGCCCGCCAGGCCGCCGAGCCGCGGTCCGCTCCCGCGTGAGGTGACCGCGGCGGCGCGCAGTGCTGCCGCCAGTGCGCTCGTCAGCGTGGGCTCTGTCGGATCGAGGTCCTCCAGTCGCCGAGCGAGATCCTCGGCCCGACGGGAGGCGTCATCGAGGTCCCGACTGAGCGAGCTGATCCGATCGGACCACTCGCGGCCGTCATCGTCGAGCCAGTCGGCCGCGACCGCCGCCGCCAGGCGCCCGGCCGTGACTGCGGCGGCACCGAGCACGGCCGTGGCATCGGCGCACCACTGCCGGGCGGGGTCGTCGGTGGTCACCGTCGATCCGCGATGCGCTGCAATGCGGCCACGGCTGTCCGGTCGGCGGTGTCAGCGCCGCACGCCGCGCTACGCAACGCCGCCTCGACCTCGACGAGCCCGCGCCTGGCCCGCAGAACGACGGTGTCGATCGAGTCGGCCACCGCGGGTGCCCGGTCCAACGCCTCCAGCGCGCCTGCCAGCTCGGCGGCGGCTGCGGCGTGGGCGCGCAACCGGTCTGGTCGCAGATGCATGGCCCGATCGTGCCTCACGGCCGTGGCATCGCGAGGGCGATTGACGAAAGTCGAACCCGTCGCGCGGAACGGCAGTGCGGGCAACAGGCGCACCGGCGCGGCATCTCCGGCACCCGTCGCGAGACTCACCCGTGCTGACCCGCGGGACGCGGCGTGCCGAGATGCGGGACTCACCGTGCCGGATCGCGGGTCTCGCCGTGCTGAGATGCGGGACTCACCGTGTCGGGATGCGGGACTCACCGTGCTGAAATCCGGGACTCACCGTGCCCGATCGCGGGACTCACCGGGGACGGGGTCAGCGGTCGTGGGGGTCGCGCGGGAGGGTGGTGCCGGGGATCTTGCCGTCGACCAGCGGCGCGACCCGGTCCTCGTCGCACAGGTGCCGCATGAGGAACGCCGTGACCAGCGCGCGGGTGAGCCGCCGCACCTTGGCGTCCGGGTCGCCCGCGAGGAGGAGGTCGCTCCAATGCCGCCCGTCGAGGAAGCCGGTGTGGGTCGCCTTGGGCAGCGTGCGCAAGATCACCGGCCCACCCGCGGCGAGCGCGATCTGCTCGGCGTGCCCGGCCGACGGGGCCACGGTGTCCTTCCCCGCCGCCAGGTGCAGCACCGGCACGGTCACCCTGCGGGCCGACTCGAGCGTGGCGGGGTTGGTCTGGGCCGCCGCCAGCGTCACGACGGCCGCGACCCGCTCGAACCCGGCCGCGGCGGTGAGCGCCACACCCCCGCCGATGCCGTGGCCCGCGAACGCCGTGCGGCGCGCGTCCACGCTGATCCGTCCGTCGCCGAGCCGCACCCCCACGCACACCTCGAGCGCGGAGCGCAGGTCGGCGGCGAAACCGGCATGGCTGGGCAGCGGGCCTCGGTGGCTCGACGGCGCGGCCGTCACGAAACCCCACGACGCGAGGTGGCGCAGGAGGTCGGCGTAGCGGGTGGGGGGCTGCAGCCAGTCGTGACCGAACGCGACCGCAGGCAGCCCCAACCCCTCCGCCGGTGCCCAGATGACGCCGGGAATGCCGGACATGCCCAGATCCCCGCGCAACACGGTGAGCGGGCCCGGTCGGGAGAGCTCGGCCAAGCCCTGCTTCGCGTTGCGCATCTCCGCAGGCCGGGGCGTCGATCGGGTGCGCGTCACAGCGCAGACCGTAGTACGGCGGCCCGCCGTCCAACCACTCGGCGCAGCGAGGTTGCCGTCCGTGACGTAACGAGGCCATTGTCCCCCGCGATCGTTCCACCGACCGGGGTAGACCCGGCCCGACCAGAGGAGCCGTCGATGATCACGTTGTCCGGGACCGGCCGGATTCTGGCTTCGGTGGCCGCCGCGACGCTCGCTCTGGCCGCATGCACCGGCTCCGTCACGAAGGACGACGTCGCAAAGTCGATCATGGACCAGCTGCAGAAGCAGAACATCGACGCCCAGAACGTCACCTGCCCGAACGACCTCCAGGCGTCGGTCGGGCAGACGGTGCGCTGCTCGTTCATGGTGGGCGGCCAGCCGGTCGACGCGATCGCGACGGTCACGTCCGTCGACGGCGCCAACGTCAAGTACGACATCACCACGGAGGCCAGGCCGATCGCGAAGGAGCTGCTCGCGAAGAAGGTGTCCGAGCAGGTGCAGCAGCAGGCGAACCTGCAGGTGGACTCGGCGACCTGCGACCACGACCTGCAGCCCATGGTCGACGCCTCCGCGTCCTGCACGATCGTCAGCGCGGGCAAGCCGCTGGACCTCGCCGTCACCGTCACGAAGGTCGACGGCGGGCTCATCAACTTCTCGATCAAGCAGGCCTGAGTACCGTCGGGCCGGTGGACGGCGTCTGGACAGCGCAGCAGATCCGGGAGACCGAGGCGCGCCTGATCGCCCGCCTCCCCGAAGGCACGTTGATGCGGCGCGCGGCCTTCGGGCTCGCGCGGCAGGCCCGTCGGATGCTGGGGAGGACGGCGGGCGCGCGGGTCGCGCTGCTCGTCGGGGCGGGCGACAACGGCGGCGACGCGCTGTGGGCGGGGGTCGAGCTGCGCCGCAGGGGCGTGGGCGTCGTCGCGGTGCTGCTCGACCCGGCGCGCGCCCACCCCGCAGGACTCGCCGCGCTCCGCCGGGCGGGCGGCCGCGTCCGCGAGTCCGACGCGTCCGGGCTCGCCGCGCTGACCGGCGCCGACCTGGTGATCGACGGCATCGTCGGCATCTCGGGGCGCGGCGGCCTCCGCGAACCGGCGGCGGCGCTCGTCGCGGCCGTCGAGCGCGCGGGGGTGCCGGTGATCGCCGTCGACCTGCCCAGCGGCGTCGACACCGACACGGGAGTCGTGGACGGGGCGGCCGTCACCGCCGCCGCTACGGTCACGTTCGGGGCCCGCAAGCCCGTTCACGCCCTCGCCGCGCACCGCTGCGGCGCCGTGCACGTCGTCGACATCGGGCTCGTCCCCTACCTGCCGGAGCCGCACGCGCACGTGCTCGAGGCGGCCGACGTCGCCGCGCGGTGGCCGCGGCCAGGGCCTTCGGACGACAAGTACACCCAGGGCGTGGTCGGCATCGCGGCCGGATCGGACGTCTACCCCGGCGCGGCCGTCCTCGCGACCGGCGCCGCGGTGCTCGCCACCAGCGGCATGGTCCGGTTCGCGGGCTCGGCGGCGCCGGGGGTGCGGGCGCACTGGGTCGAGGTGATCACCTCGGCGACCGTCGAGGCGGCGGGGCGCACCCAGGCATGGGCGGTCGGACCGGGGATCGGCACCGACGACGCCGGACGCGAGGTCCTCGCGGCGGCACTCGCGAAGGACGTGCCGCTGGTGATCGACGCCGACGGCATCACGCTGCTCGCCCAGCACGACGAGCTGCGCGCGGCCATCCGCGACCGCCCCGTCGTCCTGACGCCGCACGCGGGGGAGTTCGCGCGCATCGCGGGCGACGTCGGCAGCGACCGGATCGCCGCCACCCGCCGCGCCGCCGTCGAGCTGGGCGTCACCGTGCTGCTGAAGGGCAACGCGACGGTCGTCGCCGACCCCGGTGGGCGCGCGCTCGTGCATCCGTCGACGAGCTCCTGGGCGGCGACGGCGGGCTCGGGCGACGTCCTCACCGGCATCATCGGCGCGCTCCTCGCGTCGGGTCTCGAGCCGTGGTGGGCAGCGGGCTGCGCCGCGTTCGTGCACGCCCGCGCCGCGGACATCGCGGCGGACGGCGTGCCCACACCGTCGTCGCACATCCAGGCGTCGATCCCGGCGGCGCTGCGCTCGCTGGAGGACTAAGTCGAGGACTAAGTCGGGTAGCATCGCGTCATGACCGAGGTCGGCGTGCACGAGGCGAAGACGCACCTGTCCCAGCTGTTGGCGCGCGCGCTCGCGGGCGAGGAGATCGTCATCACCCGCTCCGGCGAGCCGCTGGTGAAGCTCGTGCCGGTACAGCGCAGGCGCAAGCCCAACTTCGGCTTCGCGCGCGGCACCATCACGATGTCCGACGACTTCGACGAGATCCCCGAGGGCTTCGAGGACCACATCTGATGCGGGTCCTGCTCGACACCAACGTGGCCCTTTGGTTGGCCCACGCACCCCAGACTCTTCAGCCTGACGTCGTCGAGCAACTCGGATCCGACGGGACCACGTTGGTCGTTTCAGCGGTCGTACCGTGGGAGGTGGCGATCAAGTGGCGCACGGGTCGCCTCACGCTTCCCGATCATCCCCTGGCGTGGGTGCGGCGGTTGGCGGACGAGTTCGGAGCCGAGCTGCTGCCGGTCAGGCTCGAGCATGCCGTCCGTGTGGCCGACCTCCCGGACCACCACCGCGACCCCTTCGACCGACTTCTCATCGCGCAGGCCCAGGTCGAGGGCATGGCCGTGGTGACGGCCGACCGCTCGTTCGCCGCGTACGACGTCGAGGTCGTCCTGGCCCGATAGGCGGATGAGAGAATGCCGGGGTGCAACGCCCCCGCGCCGAGGCGCTCGTCGATCTCGCCGCCGTCCGGCACAACGTCGACGTGCTGCGGTCCGCCGCGCCCCACGCGGGCCTGATGGTCGTGGTGAAGGCCGACGGCTACGGGCACGGCGCCGTCCCCGTCGCGCGGGCGGCGCTGGCGGCGGGCGCGTCCTGGCTGGGTGTCTGCACGATCGACGAGGCACTGGCGCTGCGCGCCGCGGGCCTGACCGCGCCGATCCTGTCGTGGCTGCACCTGCCGGACGAGGATTTCGCGGCCGCGGTCGCCGCCGACATCGACCTCTCCGTGGCGTCGGTCGTGCACCTCGAGGCCGTCTTGGCCGGGGCGCGGCAGGTGGGGCGCCCCGCCCGGCTGCACCTCAAGGTGGACACCGGGCTGTCCCGCAACGGCGTGCAGCCCCGCGACTGGCCGGACGTCCTCGACGTCGCCGCGAAGGCCGTCGCGGACGGCGCGGCGCAGGTCGTCGCGGTGTGGTCGCACCTCGCGCACGCCGACGCTCCGCGCCACCCCACGATCGACCGCCAGGCCGCCCGCCTCACCACCGCCTGGCAGGCCGCCCGCGACCGCGGCCTCGACCCCATCCGCCACCTCGCCAACTCCGCGGCCACGCTCACCCGCCCCGACCTGCACTACGACCTCGTCCGCCCGGGCATCGCCGTCTACGGGCTCGACCCGCTCGGCCGCCCCGTCGGCGACGGCCCGCTGCGTCCGGTGATGACGTTGCGGGCCCGCGTCGCGGTGACCAAGCGCGTGCCAGCGGGCGAGGGCGTGTCCTACGGGCACGACTGGACGACGCCGCGGGAGACGACGCTCGCGCTCGTCCCGGTCGGGTACGCCGACGGCGTTCCGCGGGCGCTCGGCCGCCATGGGCGCATGCGCGTGCTGCTGGGCGGCGAGCTGCGGCCGGTGGTCGGGCGGGTGTGCATGGACCAGGTGGTCGTCGACTGCGGCGACGCGCCCGTCCGCGACGGCGACGAGGTTGTCCTCTTCGGCCCCGGCGACCGCGGCGAGCCCACCGCCCAGGACTGGGCCGACGAGCTCGACGCGATCCACTACGAGGTGGTCACCGGCGTGCACGGGTCCCGGGTCACGCGCACGCTGGTCGGGGGCGCCCCGACCGAGGCCGCGCCGTGAGGCAGCGCAGCCAACGCGTCTGGGGTGTGCTCGCCGGGGCGGTGGGCGCCGCGGCGACCGGCGTCGTCGTCGGGGTGGCGGCGCGGCAGCACGCGAAGATCGCGGCCGACCGGCGAGGGCTCGCCACGCAGCTCTCGGACACGACCGAGACGCCGGAGGGCGAGCCGTCCTCCGTCGTCGCGGACGACGGGATCCGCCTGTCGTGCGAGGAGATCGAGGCGGACGGGAAGCCCGCGCTGACCGTCGTCCTCGTGCACGGGTTCGCCCTCGACCGTCGCACCTGGCACTTCCAGCGGCCCTTCCTCGCCCACGACACCGACCAGCGGGTGCGCGTGGTGCTCTACGACCAGCGCAGCCACGGCCGCTCCGAGCGCGCGCCGCGCGAGAGCTGCACGATCGAGCAGCTCGGCCACGACCTCGACGCCGTCATCCGCGCGCTCGCGCCGGAAGGCCCGCTCGTGCTCGTCGGCCACTCGATGGGCGGCATGACGATCATGGCGTTGGCCGAGCTCCACCCCGAGCTGGTCACCGAGCGGGTGGCGGGCGTGGCGTTCGTGGCGACGTCGGCGGGCGAGGTGGGCAGCTCCGGCCTCTCCGGCACGTGGCTGTCGCGGCGCAACCCGCTCACCCGCGGGATCGGTCTCCTGGCCGCGGTGCAGCCCTCGCTGGTGGAGGGCGCGCGCAAGGCGGCGAGCGATGTCGTCTGGGCGGTCACCCGCAGGCTCGCGTTCGGCGACCGCAACGTCGCACCGGCCCTCGTCGACCTCGTCGACGCGATGATCAGCACCAACGCGGTGGACGCGCTCGCCGACTTCGTCGACACGATCGGCAGCCACGACCGTCTCGCCGCGCTGCCCGCGCTCGTCACCTGCGAGGTGCTGGTGGCCGCGGGCGACGCCGACCGCGTGATCCCGTTCGGCCACAGCGAGGTGATCGCCGCCGAGCTGCCTGCGGCGCGGTTGGTGCGCTTCCCCGGGGTCGGGCACCTTCCGATGCTGGAGCAGTCCAACGCGATGAACGAGGCACTCGCGGACCTCCTTCGCCGCAGCGCCGCCCGTGGCCGCGGCTCTCTGCGTCGACTGAGGAGGAGAGCGTGACCGCTCGTGCGCGGAAATCGTCGTCCCAGCAGGTTTTTCCGCGCACGAGCGGCGTGCCGCTCGACACCGAGATCGCGCTGCCGACCGCGGCCGACACGGAGGCGTTGGGGGAGCGGCTCGCCGACGGGTTGGGCGCGGGCGATCTCGTCGTGCTCACCGGCCCGCTGGGGGCGGGCAAGACCGTGCTCGTGCGCGGGCTCGCCCGGGGCCTCCGGGTGACGGGCCCGGTCACGTCGCCGACCTTCGTCATCGCCCGCGAGCACCGACCCGGCCCTGGCGGGGCGGTGCCGCTCGTGCACGTGGACGCGTACCGGCTCGGCGGTGCGGCCGAGCTGGACGACCTCGACCTCGACACCGACCTCGCCGCCGCCGTCGTCGCCGTCGAGTGGGGGGAGGGGGTGGCCGAGCGGCTGGCCGAGCGGCATCTGCTCGTCCGGCTGGACCGGCGCCCCGACGACGTCCGCACGGCCACGGTGACCCGCCACTGAGGGCGTGCACGTTTGCCGGACTCGCCGTGTCAGTTCGCGGGACTCACCGTCCGCGGGCAGGCGCGGGCAGCGGAGTAAGCTCCTGCGGCCGTGCTCGTACTCGCCCTGGACACCGCCACGCCCGCCGTCACGGCAGGCGTCGTCGAGCTGACCGCCGACGCGGTCGTCCAGCGCTCGGTGCGCGTCGCGCACGACGCACGCAAGCATGCCGAGCTGCTCATGCCGGAGGTCGTCGCCGCCTGCGACGAGGCCGGGGTCGCGCTGCGCGACGTCGACGCCGTCGTCACCGGAACCGGGCCGGGGCCCTTCACCGGCCTGCGCGTCGGGATGGTCACCGCGGCCGCGCTGGGCGATGCGCTGGGGATTCCGGTGCACGGGGTCTGCTCGCTCGACGCGATCGCGCGCGGGTTGGGCGCGGTCGTCGTCGTCACCGACGCCCGGCGCCGCGAGGTCTACTGGGCCGCCTACGCCGCCGACGGCAGCCGGACCACCGGGCCGCACGTCGACGCACCCGCCGTTCTGCTGGAACAGATCCCGCAGCTCGGCGTGGCCGCCGCCGCGGGCGGGAGCGCCGAGGTCACCGGGCTGTCCGTGGCCGGACCCGTGGCGCCCGCGCCCGCCGCGCTGGTCGCGGTGGCGGCCGAGGCGCTGCGCTCCGGCGTCGCACCCGGCCCGCTGGAGCCGCTCTACCTGCGTCGACCCGACGCCGCCCCGCCGGGAGCCCGCAAGCGGGTGAGCGCGTGACCGCGACGTTCGTGCTCGACGAGCTCCGGCCGTCCGACGCCACGCGCTGTGCCGAGCTGGAGCGCGTCCTCTTCCCCGGCGACGACCCGTGGAGCGAGCGGGCGTTCCGCGAGGAGCTGCGCGCGGGCTACCACTACGTCGCCGCACGGGCGGCCGCGGGCGACGGGGGGCTCGTCGGGTACGCGGGGCTCGCGTTCGTCGCCGGGCCGCCGCAGGCCGAGGCCGAGGTGCACACCATCGGCGTCGACCCCGCCCACCAGGGCCGCGGGGTGGGCCGCGCGCTGCTGCGGGCCCTGCTGGCCGTCGCCGACACCGCGCACGCCGCCGTCTTCCTCGAGGTCCGCACCGACAACGAGCCCGCGCACGCGCTCTACGTCGCGGAGGGCTTCGTGGTGGTCGGGCTGCGCAGGCGCTACTACCGCCCCAGCGGCGCCGACGCGCACACCATGCGGAGGGACCCCCGATGATCGTGCTGGGCATCGAGACTTCGTGTGACGAGACCGGGGTCGGGGTCGTCCGCGGCGACGGGACGATGACCGAGCTGCTGGCCAACGAGGTCGCGTCATCGGTCGATGAGCACGCGCGGTTCGGCGGCGTGGTGCCCGAGGTCGCCTCGCGGGCGCACCTGCAGGCGATGGTCCCCGCCGTGCACCGGGCGTTGACGACGGCCGGGGTCGCCGCCCGCGACGTCGACGCCGTCGCCGTGACCGCTGGTCCCGGGCTCACCGGCGCGCTGCTCGTCGGTCTGGCCGCCGCCAAGGCCTACGCCACCGCGTGGGACGTGCCGCTCTACGGCGTCAACCACCTGGCCGCGCACGTCGCGGTCGACACCCTGCAGAACGGCCCGCTGCCACCCTGCCTCGCGCTGCTCGTCTCCGGCGGGCACTCCAGCCTGCTCGACGTGCCGGACGTCGCCGGGCCGGTCACGCCGCTCGGCGCGACGATCGACGACGCGGCGGGCGAGGCGTTCGACAAGGTCGCGCGGCTGCTCGGGCTGCCGTTCCCCGGTGGCCCGCACATCGACCGCGTCGCCCGCGACGGCGATCCGACGGCCGTGGCCTTCCCGCGCGGCCTGACCGGCCCGCGGGACGCACCGTTCGACTTCTCCTTCTCCGGGTTGAAGACGGCGGTGGCCCGGCACGTCGAGTCGCTGGAGCGGGCGGGCACGGCGGTGCCGGTGGCCGACGTCGCGGCCAGCTTCCAGGAGGCGGTGGTCGACGTGCTCACCGCCAAGGCCGTGCGGGCCGCCCGCGAGCGCGGCATGGACGTGCTGCTGCTCGGCGGCGGGGTGGCGGCCAACTCGCGGCTGCGGGCGCTGGCCAAGGAGCGGTGCGACAAGGCGGGGCTCACGCTGCGGGTGCCGCGGCCGGGGCTGTGCACCGACAACGGCGCGATGGTCGCCGCGCTCGGCGCGCACCTCGTCGCGGCCGGGGCCAAGCCGAGCCCCCTGGACCTCCCGGCCGACTCGTCCCTGCCGGTAACGCAGGTGCTGGTCGGCTGACCGCGGCGACCGCACCGGCATCGTGGTGGCGACACCTGCGTCCGGACGGGTACGGCCACACCAACGCTTGTGTGGTCACGCCGGGGGCCGCACGGCGGCCGACCGCTCGCGGGCGCGGTGGGCGCGCACCCGCGCCTTCACCCCGCATGCTCACGCTCGTCGGCGTCGTGCTGGTGAACCGGGCTGCTCGGCCCGCCGGTCCGTCAATGCAGCAGGGTGACATTCCTGCGACTCAATCGGAGGAGGGTCACCCTGCTGCAACGCCAGGGGCGTCGGAGGCCGCGGACAGCGCGGCCACCTCGGCGGGCGTGAGCGACAGCTCCAGGACGGGCAGCAGCTCGCGCAGCTGGTCGACCGAGCGCGCGCTCGCGATGGGGGCCGCCACCGTCGGCTGCGCGGCGAGCCAGGCCAGCGCGACCGCCGCGACGGTCACGCCGTGGGCCGCGGCCACCTCGTCCAACGCGGCGAGCACCCGCAGGCCGCGCTCGTCGAGGTAGGCGCGGGCACCCTCGGCGCGGGGGCTGTCGACCGCAGGCGAGTCGGGCCGGTACTTGCCGGTGAGGAACCCCCGCGCCAGGCCGTAGTACGGCAGACACGACAGGCCGTGCTCGGCGAGCACCGGCGCGAGCTCGCCCTCGAACTCGGCGCGCTCCATCAGGTTGTAGTGCGGCTGCAGCCCGACGTAGGCGGCGAGGCCCTCCCGCGCGGAGATCCGCAGGGCCGAGCGCAGCCGGTCGGCGGAGAAGTTGGACGCCCCGATCGCGCGCACCTTCCCCGCCCGGACGAGCGCGTCGAACGCCGTGAGCGTCTCCTCCTGCGGGGTGTCCGGGTCGTCCTTGTGCGCCCAGTAGAGGTCGATGTGGTCGGTGCGCAGCCGTCGCAGCGAGTCGTCGACCGCGGCGGCGATGTTGGCCGCCGACAGCCCTGGCCGGGACGGCAGCGAGCCCACCTTCGTCAGGATGGCGACGTCGTCGCGGCGCCCTCGCGCCGCGAGCCACTCGCCGAGGATCGTCTCGGACTCCCCGCCCGAGTTGCCCGGGATGCGCCACATGTAGGAGTCGGCGGTGTCGATGACGTTCCCGCCCGCGGCGACGAACGCGTCGAGCACGGCGAACGCGGCGTCCCGGTCGGCCGTCCAGCCGAACACGTTGGCGCCGAGACACAGCCGGGACACGTCGAGGTCCGAACTGCCGATCTTCACCATGGAGCCGACGCTACGCCCCCGAGACCCACGTTGAGACGTTGGCACTCTCGTGGGTAGAGTGCCAATCGCACGGGCGTTCCGACACCGCGACGGCGGGGCGCCTCGTCCACCCCACAGAGCACTACGCACCCCTAGAACGGGAGGTCATCGACGTGGCGAACATCAAGCCGCTCGAGGACAAGATCGTCGTCCAGGCGAGCGAGGCGGAGACCACCACGGCTTCCGGCATCGTCATCCCGGACACCGCCAAGGAGAAGCCGCAGGAGGGCAAGGTTCTGGCCGTCGGCCCCGGCCGCATCGACGACAACGGCAACCGTGTTCCGCTCGACGTCGCCGTCGGCGACGTCGTCATCTACTCGAAGTACGGCGGCACCGAGGTCAAGTACAACGGCGAGGAGTACCTGATCCTGTCCGCTCGCGACGTCCTCGCGGTCGTCAACTGACACCGTGTCGACACCGCCGTCCCGGCATGGTCTGCCGGGGCGGCGGTCGCGCGTAACGAGAGAGGCAGGCAATGCCGAAGCAGATCAGCTTCGACGAGAAGGCCCGCCGCGCACTGGAGCGCGGGGTGAACCAGCTGGCCGACGCGGTCAAGGTCACCCTCGGTCCGCGCGGGCGCCACGTCGTGCTGGACAAGAAGTTCGGTGGGCCGACCGTCACCAACGACGGCGTCACCATCGCGCGCGAGATCGAGCTCGAGGACCCGTACGAGAACCTCGGCGCCCAGCTCGCCAAGACCGTCGCCACCAAGACGAACGACGTCGCGGGCGACGGCACCACCACCGCCACCGTGCTCGCCCAGGCCATGGTCGCCGCGGGCCTGCGCAACGTGGCGGCGGGCGCCAACCCCATGTCGCTGGGCAAGGGCATCGCCGCGGCGGCCGAGAAGGTCGCTGAGCTACTCCAAGAACGCGCCATTCCGGTTGACGACAAGGACCACGTCGCCCAGGTCGGCACGATCGCCTCGCGCGAGCAGGAGATCGGCGACCTGATCAGCGAGGCGCTCCGCGCCGTCGGCAAGGACGGCGTGATCACCATCGAGGAGGGCTCCACGCTCTCCACCGACCTGGAGATCACCGAGGGCCTGCAGTTCGACAAGGGCTACCTGTCGCCGTACTTCGTGACGGACGCCGAGTCGATGGAGGCCGTGCTGGAGGACACCTACGTCCTGCTGCACCGCGACAAGATCGGCGCGATCGCCGACCTGCTCCCGCTCCTGGAGAAGGTGCTCGCCGACGGCAAGCCGCTGCTGATCATCGCAGAGGACGTCGAGGGCGAGGCGCTGTCCACGCTGGTGGTCAACTCGATCCGCAAGACCCTGCGGGTCGCCGCGGTGAAGTCGCCGTTCTTCGGCGACCGGCGCAAGGCGTTCATGGACGACCTCGCGGTCGCCACCGGCGGCACGGTGATCAACGCCGAGGTCGGGCTCAAGCTCGCCGACGCCGGGCTGGACAAGCTCGGCCGGGTCCGCCGCGCGGTGATCACGAAGGACAACACCACGCTGGTCGAGGGCGCCGGTGCCGCCGACGCCGTCGACGGTCGGATCGCGCAGCTCAAGCGCGAGGTCGAGGAGAGCGACTCCGACTGGGACCGCGAGAAGCTGCAGGAGCGGCTGGCCAAGCTGTCCGGCGGCGTCGCGGTGATCAAGGTCGGGGCCGCCACCGAGACCGCGCTCAAGGAGCGCAAGCACCGCATCGAGGACGCGGTGTCGGCCACCAGGGCCGCGGTCGAGGAGGGCGTCATCCCCGGTGGTGGGGCCGCGCTGATCCACGCGGCGGCGGCGCTCGCCGACGGGCTCGGCCTGTCCGGTGACGAGGCCACCGGCGTGGCGGTCGTCCGCCAGGCGCTCACCACCCCGCTGTACTGGATCGCCGCCAACGGCGGTCTGGAGGGTGCGGTCGTCACCAGCAAGGTGGCCAACCTGGAGTGGGGCCACGGCTTCAACGCCGCCACGATGGCCTACGGCGACCTCATGGCTGACGGCGTCATCGACCCGGTCAAGGTCACGCGCAGCGCCGTGGTCAACGCCGCGTCGATCGCGCGGATGGTGCTGACGACCGAGAGTGCGATCGTCGACAAGCCCGAACCGCCCGCGCCGCCGCCCGGCGGCGGTGGCCACGGCCACGGGCACGGCCACTAGTTCGACGAAGGCCACCTCTCCGAAAGGGGAGGTGGCCTTCGTCGTGTGGGGATCCCGGGGGCCGAGCCGAGTCAGCGGCGGACGGGTTCGGGCAGGCGCAGCGTGCGGTCGCGACCGCGGATGATCTCGTCGCGCTCGGCCTCGGACAGGCCGCCCCAGACGCCGTACGGCTCGTGCGCGGCGAGCGCGTGCCGTCGGCACTGCTCGATCACCGGGCAACGTCGGCACACCTGCTTGGCCTTCGCCTCCCGCTGGGCGCGGGCCGGACCGCGCTCGTTCTCCGGGTGGAAGAAGTAGCCGCTGTCCATGCCGCGGCACGCACCCTGCATCTGCCAGTCCCAGACCTCGGAGACCGGGGTTGGAAGCCGTCGCGTGTCCGCCATGTCGCCACCCGCCTGTCGTCGTCGCTCGACAACGTTGGAGTTTCCCAGCGTAGAACCGCGTCAAACCCTGTTCAAGGCCGGAGCCACGGCACTCGAGGACGTGGCGATTTGCCGCGCCCGTCTTCTCCGCTACACCATGTGGGGATGGAGCCCGACGTCGCGTGCGCTGACGTGCGTCTCGGGACCGATCCCGCGGAGCAGCCGCACCTCTCGGTGGCTGCGGTCGCCCGGATGCTCGGCATCGCGCCCGCGACGCTGCGGACCTGGGACCGCCGGTACGGCATCGGCCCTTCGGCCCACGCGCCCGGCAGGCACAGACGGTACTCGCCGCAGGACGTCGCGCGCCTCGAAAAGATGCAGCGTGCACTCGTGCGCGGGGCCGGGCCCGCCGAAGCGGCGCGCTACGCGCTCTCCCCCTCCGAGGGGCTGCAGCGCGCGCTCGCGGACGGCCCCCGACCCCGCGCGGGCGGCCGGATGCTGCGCCTTCCGGGGGCGGGGCGCTACGCGCGCGGTCTGGGCCGGGCCGCCCTCGCACTGGACTTCCCGGCCGCGCGCAGCGTGCTGACCGAGGCCATCGACGCGCTCGGGGTGGAGGTCGCGTGGGACGACGTCGCCCGCCCCGTGCTCAGGGCGGTGGCCCAGCGGTGGGCGGTGACCGGGGCGGGCGTGGAGGTCGAGCATCTCGTCAGCCAGAGCGTGACGGCCGCGTTCTCGGCCCACTCCGTCGACCCGCCCGACCGGCCGGTCGGGCGCCCCGTGCTCCTCGCGGGCATGCCGCACGAGCAGCACGTCCTGCCGCTGCTGGTGCTCGGTGCCGCGCTGGCCGAGCGGGGGGTGACGGCCCGGCCCCTCGGCGCCGACCTCCCCGCCGACGCGCTGGCCGCCGCCGTGCGCCGCACCACGCCCGCGGCGGTGGTGCTGTGGTCGCAGGCCGAGCCGACCGCCGACGTCGCGCTGCTGGCCGCGCTGCCCAGCACGCGGCCGCGGGTCCGCGCCTTCGTGGCCGGGCCGGGGTGGGACGACGCCACGCTGCCTCCGCGCGTCGCGCGGTTGGAGTCGCTCGTCGAGGCCGTCGACACGTTGGCCGCCGCCGCCCGGTGAGCGGCCCGACCGTCGACGCACCGCAGCCGCGACCCCCGGCAGGCGCGCGGGCGGCGGCGTTCGGGTCGACGCCGGACATCCCCCGCGGGGTGCGGGATCCCGAGGACCGGTGGCTGGTCGCCGTCGCGCTGGGCGGGCTGGGGCACTACGCCGCCGCGGCGGCGGAGCTGGAGCGCCTGGCCGGGGATCCGACCGTGCCGCTGCGGGTGGCCGCGCACGCCGCCGTCACCCGTGCGGCGCACCTGCGCCAGCTCGGCGGCCACGCGGCGGCCCGTGCGTATGACGCCCGCGGCCTGCGGCTCGCCATGGCCGCCCTCCGCCGTGAACGGCCCCCTGATCACCAGCTCGGCGCACATCCGGTCGGAGATGGCCGCCCTGTGCGCCCAGCCGATGATCACCCGAACGGGGCTGACCCGGATGTCACCCCCGACGACGGGCTCGACGCGGCCGCGGCCCGGATCGACGCGCTGGTCGGGCTGGCCGCCGACGCTGTCGGCCTTGGCGACCCGGCCACCGCGCGGCGCCTCCTCGACCGGGCCGCGCCCGCGCTGGCGGCGCACTCCTCGTGGCGACCCGGGGTGCGGGCGGGCTGGGTGCGGGCCGAGCTCGCGCTCGTCCTCGGGCGCCCCACCGAGGCCGTGCCGCCCGCCGAGGCGGCGCTCCGCGGCGCCCGACGGGGCGGGTCGGCGCGGCACGTCCTCAAGTCGCGGATCGTGCTCGCCGTCGCGGCGGGCGCCGCCGGGACATTGGACGCCCCTTCGGCCGTCGCGGAGCTCGACGCGGCGGCCGCGGAGTGCGCCGCCGCCGGGCTGTTGCCCCTGGTCTGGCCAGCCGCCCTCGCCGCCGACGATCTGCGGTTGCGGATCAACGACCAGGTTGCCTCGATGACGGGATCTGCGCCGGGCGGTCGGTCGAGAGGCACGACGCGCCGACGACACGCCGCGCGCGCCGCGCTGAGCGACATCGAGCAACGTTCCGACCCGCTTGGCAAGCGCCAGATGGGGGAGTCCGTGTGGATTCCGCAACCGGCGACGCTAGTGTAATTACTCCATTCGGTCCCATGTCACCCACATGTCTTGTGCCACTCGGCGCAATACTCCCGAATGGAGGGCACAAGTTGGCCCTGATCGTGTCAAGGTGAGACGGTCACCCGCCGATGCTGGGGGTGATACATCACCCGGCTGCAGGAAGCTGCAGGAAGGAATCGTCGTGACGACGGTACTCATCTGCGACGATCGTCGCAGCGTCCGCGAGGGCCTCACCCGCGTGATGTCCGCGGTGCCGGGGGTGCACCGCATCGATTGCGTCGCACACGGGGACGAGTTGCTGGCCCGGTTCTCCCGGCAGCCGGTCGACGTCGTTCTTGTCGGCACCCAGCGCGCGGTGCCGACCGGAGTGGAGGCCACGCGACGTCTTGTCGCGGCCCATCCACAGGCGAACGTCATCGTGTTCGGCGCCCCCGACGACGCGGGCAGCATCGCGGCCGCGATCGCGGGCGGCGCCCGCGGCTACCTGCGCTGGGACGCCTCGCGGCCCGAGCTGGTGGCCGCGCTCGCGCACACGCTCGCCAGCACCGCCGTGCCCACGCCCCGTGCGCCGACGGATCCCGGGGTCCAGCTCACCGAGCGCGAGCTGCAGGTGCTGCGCGGCATGAGCCAGGGCAAGAGCAACGGTCAGATCGGCCGTGAGCTCTACCTCTCCGAGGACACGGTCAAGACCCACGCCCGGCGGCTCTTCCGCAAGCTGGGCGTGCGCGACCGGGCCCAGGCCGTCGCCCACGGCTTCCGGCGTGGCCTCGTCTCCTGAGCTGAGCGCTCGACACCCCCGTCGCGGGTCCGCGACGGGGGTGTCAGCGTGTCGGGGGAGCGCGCATCCTTTCGGGTGGCTGAGGTCGTTCCTTCACAACGCCGTGTGAACTGGTACGTCCTGATGGAGTGAAGGCCGTAACGTACATGCCCCGCCTTCGTCACCCGCGGTGCTTCGCTACCGTGGGGGCTCGGAGGTCACGGCCTGCGCACTCTTCGTGATCGGCCTCACGATCGGATGACGGACCAGGATGCTTCGTAACACTCGTGCAACGGCTCGCGATGAGTGAGACGTCAGACGTTCCCGACGAGCTGGTCGCCCGTGCCATGACGGGTGAACCGACTGCAGTCGGGCACGTGCTCGCCATCATTCGGCCGCTCGTCGTGCGCTACTGCCGCGCTCGGCTCGGCCGGATGGACCGTTCGTCGGTCTCGGCCGACGACGTTGCACAGGAGGTGTGTCTGGCCGTGCTCACGGCCCTACCGGGTTATCGGGTCCAGGGTCGTCCGTTCCTCGCGTTCGTGTACGGGATCGCGTCACACAAGGTGATCGACGCGCACCGCGCCGCCACGCGCAACCG
The DNA here is from genome assembly GCA_963750095.1 of uncultured Actinomycetota bacterium. Classification (GTDB taxonomy): domain Bacteria; phylum Actinomycetota; class Actinomycetes; order Mycobacteriales; family Pseudonocardiaceae; genus Pseudonocardia. Next base: position 280,236 of record CAVVPJ010000009.1, read on the forward strand.
GGCGGAGCCGGTCGCGGACGTGCCCGACTCCATCGAGGTTGCGGACGGTCCAGAGCAACGGGCGCTGCGCGTCGAGCTCACCGGCGAGATGGCCCAGCTGCTCGACCAGCTGCCGGACAAGCAGCGGGAGATCCTCCTGCTGCGGGTCGTGGTCGGGCTCTCCGCGGAGGAGACCGCGGGGGCCGTCGGATCCACGCCGGGAGCGGTCCGCGTGGCGCAGCACCGGGCGTTGGCCCGGCTTCGGAAGTCGATGCCTGAGGAGGAGGTGGTCTGAGTGTCTGACACGAACGGGCACGGCAACGGCCCCTTCCCGTACGGCGTGCCGATCGACGAGCCGGTCGACCTCGTCGCGGTGCAGGCCGATGATGAGCTGATCAACGCGCTGTCGGCGGGCATGGCCCTGTCGAGCGTGGGTTCGCGCGCCCAGCACACCGACGACCAGGTCGTCGCCCTGCTGTCCGCGTGGCGTGCCGACGTCACCGCCGAGCCGATCCCGGAGCTCGTCGACCTCGAGACGGCCGTCGCGGCCGTCAAGGCGGGTCAGCAGTCCGCGCTCGGGTCGGCACGGTCCAGCCGCTCGACGCGCACCCGGCATCTCGTGCCGGTCGCCGCCGCGGCGGCGTTCCTGGTGCTGGTCGGCGGCGGTGTGTCCATCGGTTCGGCCACCGCGCAGCCCGACAGCGCGCTGTGGCCGGTCTCGAAGATGCTCTTCAGCGAGCGGGCGGCGTCCGTCGAGGCGGCGGTCAGGGCCTCCGACAAGATCGAGAGCGCCAAGAAGGCGCTCAACGACGGCCAGCCCGACGTCGCGAAGCGGGAGCTCGCCCAGGCGCAGAAGGACCTGCAGTCGGTCCGGCCGCAGGAGGGCCAGGCCCAGCTCGTCGACGTCAAGGACTTCCTCGCCGCGAAGGCGGCGGAGACCCCGTCCGGTACGAAGATCGACCCGGCCTCGCCGCTGAAGACCGACAGCGCGCGGCCGATCCCCGCGGGCGCGGCGCTGTCGCAGGAGCCGACCGCCACCGGCACGGTCAGCCCCACGCCGAGCACCGACGAGGCCCCGACCTCGGCCACCACCCGGCCGAGCCGCTCACCGCGCCCGACCCCCCGGCCCGGCCGCGGCGGCTCGTCGCCGTCCGCGGTCACCACCCCCGCCCCCGAGGTGACCACCGGGAGCGCGGGCGCCAGCGCGGGCGCGGACGTCACCACCACCGCGACGCCGGAGGGCGGCCCCGACACGACGTCGGTCACCTCGTCCACCACCGGCCTGGGCACCACGGAGTCGACCACATCCGCCTCCAGCACCAGCTGACGACGCAACGGCCCCGGATGCCGCACGGGAACCCGGGGCCGATCTCGGTGGCTCAGGAGTCGGACAGCACCGCGTCGGCGTAGCCGCGGCAGTACTCCCACGTGACGTAGCTGGCGGGATCGGGATCGAAGGCGGGCTCGTGCGGTCGCATCTGGCCTTCGTCCAGCAGCTGCTGCAGGCTCGCCCGCAGCAGGCTCCACTCGTGGTAATGCTGCTCGCCGCAATCGCCGCAGTCGACCACGATGCCGCGCACGCCGCGCGTCTCCAACAACGCCTGGTAGACCGCGAGATCCGCGAGATCGGCGATCACCTCGTCGCGCTCCTCGCGGCTCAACGCCTCGGGATCAGCGACCTCGGGGGCGTCGATCGAGAGCGCAGGGTCGTGCGGATCCCCGGCGAACGGGTCCGGCGGCAGCGCATCGGGTGACACAGCGTCAACGATACTCCGCCGCGGGAACGCATCACCGGCGGTGGCGCGCCCCGCGCGTCGGCCGCGGATACGATGAGGCCGTGTTCGGGGCTGTCCGAGATGCTGGGAACTTCTGATATGACGAGCGAGACCGCCGGGCTGCCGCCGAAGTTCGCGATGCTGGGCCTCACCTTCGACGACGTGCTGCTGCTCCCCGCGGAGTCCGACGTCGTGCCGAGCGGGGTCGACACCAGCACGCAGATCACCCGCCGTCTGCGGGTGCGGGTGCCGCTGGTGTCGTCGCCGATGGACACGGTCACCGAGTCGCGCATGGCCATCGCCATGGCCCGCGCGGGCGGCCTGGGCGTGCTGCACCGCAACCTGTCCACGGCCGAGCAGGCCGCGCAGGTGGAGGTCGTCAAGCGGTCCGAGGCCGGGATGGTCACCGACCCGGTCACCTGCTCGCCGGACGACACGCTCGCCGACGTCGACGCGCTCTGCGCCCGCTTCCGCATCTCCGGCGTGCCGGTCACGTCGCCGGACGGGCGGCTGGTCGGGATCATCACCAACCGGGACATGCGGTTCGAGATGAACCACAGCCGTCCCGTGCACGAGGTGATGACGCACGCGCCACTGATCACCGCCCGGGTCGGCGTCTCGGCCGAGGCGGCGCTCGGGCTGCTGCGCAGGCACAAGCTGGAGAAGCTGCCCGTCATCGACGGCGGCGGCATCCTGCGCGGCCTGATCACGATCAAGGACTTCAACAAGACCGAGAAGTACCCGCTCGCCACGAAGGACCCCGACGGGCGGCTCGTCGTCGCCGCCGCGGTCGGCGTCGGCGAGGACGGGTACGCCCGCGCGATGCAGCTCGTCGAGGCAGGCGTCGACGTGCTCATGGTGGACACCGCGCACGGCCACTCGCGGCGCGTGCTGGAGACGGTGGCCAAGCTGCGCGCCGAGGTGGGGAGCACGGTCGACGTCGTCGGCGGCAACGTCGCCACGCGGGCGGGGGCCGCGGCGCTCGTCGAGGCGGGGGCGGACGCGGTGAAGGTCGGGGTCGGGCCCGGGTCGATCTGCACTACACGGGTGGTCGCCGGGGTCGGGGCGCCGCAGATCACGGCGATCTACGAGGCCGCGCAGGCCTGCGCCGCCGCGGGCGTGCCCGTGATCGGCGACGGCGGCATCCAGTACTCGGGCGACATCTCGAAGGCCATCGCGGCAGGCGCGTCCTCGGTGATGCTGGGGAGCCTGCTCGCGGGCACCTTCGAGTCGCCCGGTGAGGTGATTCTCGTCGGGGGCAAGCAGTACAAGACCTACCGCGGCATGGGGTCGCTGGCCGCCATGCGCGGGCGCGGCGACGCGCGCAGCTACTCCAAGGACCGCTACGGGCAGGACGACGTCCTGTCCGAGGACAAGCTCGTGCCGGAGGGGGTCGAAGGGCGCATCCCGTTCCGCGGGCCGCTCGCGCAGGTGGTGCACCAGCTCGTCGGCGGCCTGCGTTCCGGGATGGGCTACGCGGGCGCGCAGACGATCCCCGCGTTGCAGCAGGCCCAGCTCGTGCGGATCACCGCGGCGGGTTTGAAGGAGAGCCACCCGCACGATGTCACGATGACGGTGGAGGCCCCCAACTACGCGGCCCGGTAGCAGCGGCGGGACACCGCTACCCTGACCGTCCGTGCGGGACCTCGTGGAGATCGGGATGGGCCGGGAGGCCCGTCGCAGCTACGACCTGGAACAGGTCGAGATCGTGCCGTCGCGGCGGACGCGCAGCTCGCAGGAGGTGTCCACCGCCTGGCAGCTCGACGCCTACCCCTTCGATATCCCGCTGGTCACCCACCCGTCCGACGCGGTGGTGTCGCCCGCGAGCGCGATCCGCATCGGGCAGCTCGGCGGGCTCGCCGTGCTCAACGCCGAGGGGCTGTGGGCCCGGCACAGCGACGCGGACGGGGCGCTGGCCAGGGTGGCGGCCGCGGCCGAGGACGACCCCGGCGCCGCGGTCGGCCTCCTGCAGGAGCTGCACGCCGCCCCGATCGACACGGCGCTGCTCGCCGAGGCGCTCAAGCGGGTGCGCGAGGCCGGGGCCACCGTCGCGGCGCGGGTGAGCCCGCAGCGCGCCCGCGAGCTCACCCCCGACCTGCTCGCGGCAGGGGTCGAGGTGCTCGTCGTCCAGGGCACGATCATCTCCGCCGAGCACGTGTCCGGTGGCGAGCCGCTCAACCTGAAGGACTTCTGCGGCTCGCTCGACGTGCCGGTGGTCGCGGGCGGCTGCGGCGACTACCGCACCGCGATGCACCTCATGCGCACCGGCGCGGCGGGCGTGATCGTCGGGTACGGGCAGTCGAGCGCCACCACCACCGATGAGGTGCTGGGCATCGGCGTCCCCATGGCCACCGCCATCGTCGACGCCGCCGCCGCGCGGCGCGACTACCTCGACGAGACCGGCGGCCGCTACGTGCACGTCATCGCCGACGGGGGCATGCGCACCTCCGGCGACGTCGCCAAGGCCATCGCCTGCGGCGCCGACGCCGTGATGCTGGGCGAGCAGCTCGCCGCCGCGTCCGACGCGCCCGCCTCGGGCGCCTACTGGACCTCGGCGGCGGCCCATCCGTCGCTGCCGCGCTCGGAGGTCGTCGCCGTCCCGACGGCCCCCGGCGACCTGCGCCAGGTGCTCTTCGGCCCGGCGAACACCGCGTACGGCGAGGTCAACCTGTTCGGCGCGCTGCGGCGGGCCATGGCGAAGACCGGCTACTCGGACCTGAAGGAGTTCCAGCGCGTCGGCCTTTCCGTGCGCGTCTAGACCACGCGCGAGCGGAGTCCGCGCAGACCGGACTGGCGCCTCGCAGAGTCCTGGGGGTCTGCGAGGCGCAGGGTAGGTCTGCGATGTGCTCCCGGCGGACACGGCCCGCTGCCATCTCCCGGTGGCAGTTCGATCGTCAGGACGCTACAACCTGTGCGAGGTCACGTTGTGGACGAACGCCAGCTTCTCCACGACCGTCGGGGAGAGCAGGAAGGGGTACAGGTCGTCCTTGCCCATCGACCGGTTCACGGCGTTGAGCGCGTAGGTCAGCGGCAGCCAGGTGTCGACGATCTCGTCGAAGCCGCGCGGGTCCTCCCGCGGCGCGGCGTCCAGCGGCGCGCCCGGGGCGGCCTCGGCGTCCGGGCCGTGCACGTGCATCCCGTAGGCCGCGGCGGTCTGCAGGGTGTCGCGGATGTGCAGGTAGTGCGCGAACGACTCCGCCCAGTCCTCCCACGGGTGCGCGGTGGCGTAGGTGCTCACGTAGCTCTCCTCCCACCCGACCGGCGCGGGCGAGGAGTAGTGCCGCTGCAGCGCCTCCGCGTAGTCGGCGCGCTCGTCGCCGAACAGGTCCCGGAACGCGGCGGGGTCCGGCTCGACCAGCACCGTCCAGTAGTAGTGCCCGGTCTCGTGGCGCAGGTGCCCGAGCATCGTGCGGTAGGGCTCGGCGAGCTGGACGCGCAGGGCCTCGCGGTGCGCGTCGTCGCCCTCGGCGAGGTCGATCGTCACCACCCCGTCGGCGTGCCCGGTGACGACGGGCTCCTGCGCGGAGGACAGCAGGTCGAACACCACGCCGTCGGTCGGCAGGCCCAGGTCGTCGAGCTGGTAGACCAGCCGCCGCTTGGCCGCCTCGGCGTCGGCGAACGCGGCGATCGCCGCGGTGTCGGCGTCGGCCGGGCGGGTGCGGGTGAGCGCGCAGGAGCCACACAGCCGCCCTGGCGCGTCGACCAGCCAGTTGCAGCGCGCCACGTCGGCGTTGGCGCAGCGGCTCATGCCGTCGGCGGCGACGATGTCGCGCTTGTCCCGGCGGTACCCGAGCGCGGTGCCGCAGTGCAGGCACGCCGAGTTCTCGAAGAACACCAGATGGGCACAGACCGGGCAGGAGAAGGAACGCACGGGCCTTTCTACCCCCGATCGACCCGGATCATGTCGACCGCGACGTCCATCACGCTCTCTCCTGCGTCCGAGAAGATCACACCCTTGAGCGGGGCGACGTCGGCGTAGTCGCGCCCGTGCGCGAGCTCGACGTAGGAGGCGTCGGCGAGCTGGTCGTTCGTCGGGTCGACGTCGAGCCAGCCCACCCCCGTGCACACCGACACCCACGCGTGGGACGCGTCCGCCCCGACCATCCGCGGCCGCCCCGGCGGCGGCGTCGTCTCCAGGTAGCCGCTGACGTAGCGCGCGGCGAGCCCCATCGCACGCAGACCGGCGACGGTCAGGTGCGCGAAGTCCTGGCACACCCCCGACCCACGGGCCATGAGCTCGGGCACCGTGCTCCCGACCGTCGACGAGCCGCTGACGTAGCGGAAGTCGCGGTGGATGCGACCGGCGAGGTCCGCGGCCGCGTCGCCGACCGGCCGCCCCGGCGGGAACGACGGGAGCGCGTAGGCGGCGACCTCGGCGCGCACCGGAAGCCGCGGCGACGGCAGCGTGTACGTCCGCGCGTCGAGGCGCAGCGGGTCGGTGGCGGCGCGCAGCTCGTCGCGGACGGCCTCCCACGGCGGCGTCGACGTGGGCGCCGGGCGCTCGTCGACGGCGACCGTGCTCTCCGCCAGCACCTCGAGCCTTCGGTGGCTGCTGCTGACGGCGAAGTAGGTGGAGCGGTTGCCGAACCAGTCGGTGTGCTCGCGCAGCTCGGCGGGCCGCGGGGTGACGGTGAGACGGCTCTCCAGGCAGGTCTGGCCCGGTCGGTCACGGGGCAGGAGGTGGGCGCGCCCGTAGCTCTCGCCGACCTCGTCGTCGTAGCCGTACGTGGTGCGGTGGGTGATCCGGTAGGTGCGGTTCACGCGCCACCGCCGACCGTCGCGACCGGGCCCAGCGGCCTCAGCGGGGTGACCGGCGCGAACCGGGTGCCCTCCAGCACGTCGGCGAAGCGGGTGAGGTCCTGGCCGAGCCCCAGCAGCGTGCGCCGCAGGCGGACGCGCGTGCCGTCCGGGCCGATCGCGGCGAGGTCGGAGGGCCGCAGCCCCGCCAGCCGCCGCTCGACGGCGACCAGCGCGCCGAGCACCCCGCCGTCCGGCCCCGGCACGTGCGCGACGTCCTGACGCAGGCGGTCGGCCTGGTAGGCGATCGAGCGGGGGTTGTCGGGGTCGGTGATGAGCAGCTCCAGCACGGCGGCCAGACCGGTGCGCTGGCGGCGGCGGTAGGTGATCACGCTCTCGGCGGTGATCAGCACGGACTCCAGCACCAGCGCGTCGGCGGCGGGCAGCCGGGGCTCGCACAGCGTGGCGGCGACGAGCGCGGCGACGTGCTGCGCCCGCTCGACGCGCTTGCCCGCGTCGGACAGGTGCCAGCCCGCGTCCCGCACGTGGCTCTCGGCGGCCAGCCCGGCCAGCGCGAGCAGGCCCTCCAGCACCCGCGAGAGCGCGGCGGAAGGGTCGGCGCCGGGCCCGGCCGTGGCCACCTCGGCGAGCACGGACTCGAGCCGCCCCAGCACCAGCCACGTGTCGGTGGACAGCTGCTCACGCACGGCCTGGGCCGCCCCGGTGAGGCGGTGCACCGCGTAGGCGAGCGTGCCGGTCAGGTCGCGATCGGTGATCAGGGCGTGCAGGCTGGTGTCCGGCCTGCCGGTGACGGCGGTCGCGGCACGCCGCAGCATGTCGAGGACCTCGCCCGCCGCGGGCTCGGGCGAGGAGCGGAAGTCGGCGAAGCGGTCGGCCACCGCGCGCAGCAGCCGCGCCGTGCCCTCGGCGCGCTCGGCGTAGCGGCCCAGCCAGAACAGGTCGGCGGCGACGCGGGGGGAGAGCGCGGTGTCGGCCCCGACGACCAGGTCGACCGGGGTGGGCGTCGGCTCGGCCCGTCCGCTGACCCAGACGTCCTTGGCGACCGTGTCGCCGCGCACCCCCGCCTCGGCCAGCCCGCCCGCCAGCACCCGGAACTCGCCGCCCGCCGCCACGGCGAACGTGCGCAGCAGCAGCGGGCGCGCGTCGAGCGTGCCGTCGGCGGCGACCACCGGCGTGGTGCTCTGCCGCTGCGGCTCCTGCCCGACCCAGGCGTGCGGCTCGGCCTCGATGCGCGCGGCGAGCTCGGCCCGTTCCGCCGTGGTGAGCGCGGCACCGTCCACGGTGGCCCACCCCTCGCCGCGCGCGATCGGCTTGACGAGCAGGTCGGCCATGCGGGCGAGCACGTGCGAGCGGCCCGCGGGGTCGCCGCACCACCACGTCCGCGCGCCCGCGAGCGCGAGCGGCTCGTCCAGCAGCGCGTGCGCCGCGGCGGGCAGGAACGGCAGCAGGCCGGGGTTCTCCGCGACCCCGCTGCCCAGCCCGTTGACGACGGCGACCGTGCCCAGGCGGGCGGCCTCCAGCAGGCCCGGCACGCCCAGGTGGGAGTCCTGGCGCAGGTCCAGCGGGTCGCACCAGCGCGCGTCGACGCGGCGCAGGATCACGTCCACCGGCTCCAGCCGCCCGACGCCGCCCACCGTGCGCTGCCAGACGCGACCCTCGCGCACGGTCAGCTCCGACGCCAGCACCAGCGGGAACCCGAGCCGCGACGCGAGCAGCGCCTGCTCGAACGCGGTCTCCGACTGCGGCCCGGGGGTGAGCAGCACGACGCGCGCGCGGTCGGCGGCGGGCGCGAGCTCCTCCAGGCCGCGGCGCACCGCGTCGAAAAACGGGCCGAGACGGCGGATCTGCGCGTCGCGGCGGACGGCGGCGAGCACGCGCGTGACGATCCGCCGGTTGGCCAGGGCGTATCCGGCGCCGGACGGGGACTGCACGCGGTCGCCGAGCACCCGCCAGCCCTCGGGGGTGCGGACGAGGTCGGTGCCCGCGAGGAAGAGCTCGCGCGGCCGCGGCGCCGCGCTGGCCCAGCCGTGGACGTAGCCGGGGTGCCCGAGCACCACCTCGACGGGCAGCAGGCCGGTGCGCAGCGTGAGGCGCGGCCCGTAGAGGTCGGCGAGCAGGCGGTCGAGCAGGCGCGCGCGCTGGGCGACGCCCGCCTCCAGCTCGGCCCACGCCGACCCGGAAAGGGGGAGCGGCAGCGGGTCGAGCGCCCACGGCTGCTCCTCCTCGCCGGGCGGGCGGTAGGTGACGCCCTCGTCGGCGAGCAGCCGCCGCGCGGAGGCGGCGAGCCCGGCGGGGGGCGAGCGGTCGAGGAAGGCGGCAAGGTCCGCCCACCCCGCGTGCACCGCGCCGTCCGCGGCGAGCATCTCGTCGTGCCCCCGGCCGGGGTAGGTGCCGACGACCCCGGCCGTCACGCTCACCGTGCTCCCTCGCGGCGTCCGGCCGTCATCGCCCTGCCGAGCGCGCCGACGAACCCTCCGGGGTCATCCAGGGGACCCGGCGCAGGTCGAGCGTCCGCGGGTACTCGCCGTCGGGTCCGTCCATGAACGCAGGTTGCCACGTCGTGGGGTCGACCGGCCCGGGGGAGTGCCCGTACGGCGTAAACCGGGCGCCCCTTCGGGCCTCGGCCTCGCCCGCGTTCACCGGGAACGTGTCGTAGGCACGACCGCCCGGATGCACCACGTGATACGTGCATCCGCCGACCGAACGGTCGTTCCAACGGTCCACGAGGTCGAACACGAGCGGCGACTGCACCTTGATCGTCGGGTGCAGCGCCGACGGCGGCGCCCACGCCCGGAAGCGGACGCCCGCAACCAGCCCGTCGCCGACGGGGTGCAGCCGCAGCGGGACGCCGTTGCAGGTGACGGCGTAGCGCTCGCCGAGCGCGCCGGTGACCCGCACCTGCACCCGCTCGACCGACGAGTCGACGTAGCGCGCCACGCTGCCGGACGCCATCTCCTCGCCCAGCACGTGCCACGGCTCGATGGCCGACCGCAGCTCGATGCTCATCCCGGCGACGTCGACCGTGCCCAGGCGGGGGAACCGGAACTCCAGGAACGGGTCCAGCCAGGCCGCCTCGAACGCGATCCCGTGCTGGTTGAGGTCGGCGACGACCTCGGCGACGTCGATGGCCGCGAACGCCGGAAGCAGGAAGGAGTCGTGCAGGCGGGTGCCCCAGCGCACCAGCTTGCCGGTGTAGGGGCGCGCCCAGAACCGGGCGACGAGCGCGCGCACCAGCAGCGCCTGCACCAGCGCCATGTCCGCGTGCGGGGGCATCTCGAAGCCGCGCAGCTCCAGCAGGCCGAGGCGGCCCCGTTCGGAGTCGGGGCGCAGCAGCTTGTCGATGCAGAACTCGGCGCGGTGCGTGTTGCCGGTGATGTCGGTGAGCAGGTGCCGCAGCGCGCGGTCGACGTGCCACGGCCGTGCCACGTCCTTCAGGCGCTCCAGCTCGGCGAACGCGATCTCCAGCTCGTAGAGGGTCTCGTGGCGGCCCTCGTCGACGCGCGGCGCCTGGCTGGTCGGGCCGATGAACCGCCCGGAGAACAGGTAGGACAGCGACGGGTGGTGCTGCCAGAACGTCAGCATCGAGACGAGCAGGTCGGCGCGGCGCAGCAGCGGCGAGTCCTTGGGCGTGCGGCCGCCGAGCGTGATGTGGTTGCCGCCGCCGGTGCCGGTGTGGGTGCCGTCGAGGGTGAAGGTCTCGGCGCCGAGGCCCACCTCGTGGGCGCAGCGGTGCAGGGTCTCGGTGATCTCGACGAGCTCGTCCCAGCTCCCGGCGGGGTGGACGTTGACCTCGATGACGCCGGGGTCGGGCGTGACCGTGAGCGTGCGGGTGCGCGGATCGCCGGGGGGCGCGTAGCCCTCGAGAACGACGGGAGTCCCGGTGGCCCGTGCGGCGTTCTCGACGACGCCCAGCAGCGCCACCGCGTCGGCCGCCTCCTCCAGCGGGGGGAGGAAGACGTAGACGTGGCCGTCGCGCTCCTGGACGCAGAGGGCGGTGGTCGGCGCCTCGTCGACGGGGGCGACGGCGGCGGGCGGTGGCGGAGTCGCAGCAGGGTGACACTCCTCCGACGGAGTCGCAGCGGTGTCACCCTGCTGCAACCCGGGGGGCGGGGGCAGCGGCGGGAGCTCGCGGAAGCGGCTCACCTCCGGCACGCCCGGCGGGGGCGTCCAGGCGATCGAGTCCAACGGGAGGCGCAGGCCCGCGGGCGACGTCCCGGCCGTCAGCACGACCCGCCCGCGCCGGGTCCGCCAGGCGGTGGTCGCCCAGCCGGCGCCGTCCTCGGTGCGGTGCAGGGGCAGCACCCACGCGACCGGCTCGCCCGCGTCGGCGTCGAGCTCGGAAACGACCTTCAGGCGGGCGTCGCGGTCGCCGAGGGCTTCGAGGTCGAGCGCGGGCGGGTCACCCTCGGGCAGCCGCGCCTCGTCGGCGAGCCGCGGCAGCGGGTCCTCGTACAGCGGCTGCGCGAACCCACGGGGCACGCCGAGGCCTGCGGCGATGTGCGCCATGAGCGGCTCGGCGGCCGCCCCTTCCGCCGGCGGCCGCGACGGCTCGTCCAGCAGGGCGGGGTCGTTCCACAGCGGCGCCCCGTCGGCGCGCCAGACGATGGCGGTCTGCCAGCGCGGCAGCGGCTCGCCCGGGTACCACTTGCCCTGCCCGCGGTGCACGACGCCGTGCGGCGCGAAGTGGGCCTTGAGCTTGTCGGCCAGCTTGTCGCCGAGCAGCCGCTTCTCCCGGCCGTCCGCCGCGACCGTCCACTGTGGCGACTCCATGTCGTCCTTCGCGACGAACGTGGGTTCCCCGCCCATCGTCAGCCGGACGTCGCCCGCGGTCAGCAGCTCGTCGACCGCGCGGCCCAGCGCGTGGATCCGCTCCCGCGCGGCGTCGGGGTACGGGCGGGTGACCCGCGGGTCCTCGTGCACCCGCCGGACGACGTTGGAGTGCTCCATCGTCACCTCGCACGGGTCGAGCGTGCCCTCGATCGGCGCGGCGGCGGCGGGGTGCGGGGTGGCCGCGAGCGGGATGTGCCCCTCGCCTGCGAGCAGCCCGGACGTGGGGTCGAGCCCGACCCAGCCCGCGCCGGGGACGTAGACCTCGGTCCAGGCGTGCAGGTCGGTGAAGTCGCGGTCGAACGACGGCGGCGGCACCCCGGGCACGGGGTCGGGCGCGAGCTGCACGAGGTAGCCGGACACGAACCGCGCGGCCAGCCCGAGCTCGCGCAGCACGGCGACGAGCAGCCACGCCGAGTCGCGGCAGGAGCCGATGGCGCGGGCCAGCGTGGTGTCGGGCGACTGGACGCCGGGCTCCATCCGCACGGAGTACTGGACGTCGCCTGCAACCGCCCGGTTGAGGCCGACGACGAAGTCCACGATCGGCTGCCCCGGCGCCGTCGGCTCCGGGTGGGCGGCGAGCCAGGCGCGCATGCGCGGGCTGTCCTCGTCGGTGCGCAGGTACGGCTCGAGGTCCTGGCGCAGCTCGTCCGGGTAGGCGAACCCGTAGCGCTCCGCGTACTCCTCGACGAAGAAGTCGAACGGGTTGATCACCGTCAGCTCGGCGACGAGGTCGACCGTGAACGCCAGCTCGGTGGCGGGCTCGGGGAAGACGAGCCGGGCGACGTGGTTGCCGTGCGCGTCCTGCTGCCAGTTGACGAAGTGGGTGGCGGGCTCGACCCGCAGCGAGTAGCCCGTGACCGGCGTGCGGCAGTGCGGCGCGGGGCGCAGGCGCACGGTGTGCGGCCCGATCCCCGCGGGCCGGTCGAACGTGTAGCGGGTGCGGTGCTCGAGGGCGACGCGGATGGTCACGCGCACATCCTGAATCAACGGTGTTGCCCACGGATGACGGACCTCGGCTCCTCCGCATGCGACGATGACCTCGTGACCACCCCGGCGGAGGGCCTGCGGCGCCTGCGTGACGCCGCCGCGTCCGGGCTGCTCGACGCCTTCTGCGAACGCCACGGCGTGCGGGTGCTCAGCGTCTTCGGCAGCGCGGGGCGGGGCGGGGAGCGTCCGCGCGATCTCGACATTGCCGTCCTGACGGAGCGGGGGACGTCGTTCGACGTGGTGGCGGCGGTCACCGACCTGGTCGAGCTGACGGGAACGGACCTCGTCGACCTCGCCCATCTCAACCGCGGCGGCCCCGTGCTGCGGGAGCGCGCGCTCGTCGGCTCCGTCGCGCTCTACGAGAGCGAGCCGGGGGCGTTCGCCGACGCCCAGGCCGTCGCCATCGCGGAACGGATCGAGACCGACCCGATGCGCAGGCTGAACCTGCGCCTGCTCGCCTCGTGACCCCGCCCGCCCTGGATTGGCGCAGCGTCGAGCGCAAGCTGATGCGGATCCGGCGCCTCGTTGAGCAGCTGGTGACGCTCGGCCCGTTCGACGGGCGACGCTTCGCCGACGACCCGATCGCGGGACTCGCCGCGGAACGGCTGCTCACCCTGCTCGTCGAGCTGGCATTCAGCGTCAACGGCCACGTCTCGGCCGCGGTCCTCGGCCAGGCGCCCGACAGCTACCGCGAGTCGTTCCTGCTCGCGGCGCAGGTCGGCGTCATCGACGACAAGCTCGCCGTCGCGCTCGCGCCGTCCGCGGGCCTGCGCAACGTGCTCGTCCACGCCTACCTCGACGTCGACCACGACCGGGTGGCCGAGGCGACTGGCCTGGCGCCGGACCTGTTCGGCGAGTACGTCCGGCAGGCGTCCCGCTGGTTCGCCGAACGCTCCGGTGCGCTCTGACCGGGCCCACTACCCTGACGCCGTGCAGCCGCCCACGGTGCTCGTCGTCGACTACGGCGCCCAGTACGCCCAGCTCATCGCCCGCCGGGTGCGCGAGGCGCAGGTCTACTCCGAGATCGTCCCCGGGAACACGCCCGTCGAGGACATCGTCGCACGCAAGCCCGCCGCCGTGATCCTCTCCGGCGGACCGGCGAGCGTGTACGCCGAGGGCGCGCCGCGCATCGACGCCGCCCTCTTCGACGCGGGCATCCCCGTGCTGGGGCTCTGCTACGGCTTCCAGGCGATGGCGCTGGCGCTGGGCGGCGAGGTCGCCCCGGACGGCACCCGCGAGTACGGCCGCACCGAGCTGCGCGTCCGCGACGGCGGTGTCCTGCACGACGGGCTGCCCGAGCGGCATCCGGTGTGGATGAGCCACGGCGACTCGGTGCGGCGCGCGCCCGAGGGCTTCACCGTCACCGCGTCGTCCGAGCGCACGGCGGTGGCGGCGTTCGAAGACCCCGACCGGCGGCTGGCAGGCGTCCAGTACCACCCCGAGGTCGGCCACTCGCCGCACGGACAGCAGGTGCTGGAGCGGTTCCTGCACGAGGTCGCGGGGATCCCGCCGGGCTGGACCACCGCGTCGATCATCGACGAGACGGTCGACGCCGTGCGCGCGCAGATCGGCGAGGGCCGCGCGATCTGCGGGCTCTCCGGGGGGGTCGACTCCGCGGTGGCCGCCGCGCTCGTCCAGCGCGCCATCGGCGACCGCCTGACCTGTGTGTTCGTCGACCACGGGCTGTTGAGGGCGGGGGAGCGCGCGCAGGTCGAGCGCGACTTCGTGGCCGCCACCGGCGCGCGCCTGCACACCGTCGACGCCGCCGACCGCTTCCTCGCCGCGCTCGACGGCGTCATCGACCCCGAGGAGAAGCGCAAGATCATCGGGCGGGAGTTCATCCGGGTGTTCGAGGCGGCCACGGCGGAGGTCCTGGCCGACCACGAGGTCGGGTTCCTCGTACAGGGCACGCTCTACCCCGACGTCGTCGAGTCCGGTGGCGGCTCCGGCACCGCCACGATCAAGAGCCACCACAACGTCGGCGGCCTGCCGGACGACATCGAGTTCGCGCTGGTCGAGCCGCTGCGCGCGCTGTTCAAGGACGAGGTGCGCCGCGTCGGCGCGCAGCTGGGGCTGCCCGCGGCGATCGTCGGCCGCCAGCCGTTCCCCGGACCGGGGCTGGGCATCCGGATCATCGGCGAGGTCACCCGCGACCGGCTGGACACCTTGCGCGCCGCCGATGCCATCGCCCGCGAGGAGCTGACGGCGGCCGGGCTGGACGGGCAGATCTGGCAGTGCCCCGTGGTGCTGCTCGCCGACGTCCGCAGCGTCGGGGTGCAGGGCGACGGGCGCACCTACGGCCACCCCGTCGTGCTGCGCCCGGTGTCCAGCGAGGACGCGATGACCGCCGACTGGACCCGCCTGCCCTACGACGTCCTCGAGCGCATCTCGACCCGGATCACCAACGAGGTCGCCGAGGTCAACCGTGTCGTCCTGGACGTCACGTCGAAGCCGCCGGGGACGATCGAGTGGGAGTGAGACCCGTGCGCGGAAAACGTCGCTATAGCGACGTTTTCCGCGCACGGCCGGGGGTGGCGGCGTGAGCGTCACGTTCGCAGGGGAGCGGCCGGGGCGGCTGGCCGATGCGCTGCGCGCCGGGCGGTTCGCGGTGACCGCCGAGATCGCGCCTCCGCGCGGTGCCGACGTCACCGGCCTGCGGCACACGGCACGGATGTTGCGCGACTGGGTGGACGCGGCCAACGTCACCGACAACCAGGGCGCCCAGGTGCGGGTCTCGAGCCTCGCCGGGAGCATCGTGCTGCTCGGCGAGGGGCTCGAGCCGGTGATGCAGATGACGGCGCGGGACCGCAACCGGATCGCGCTGCAGTCGGACCTGCTCGCCGCGGGCGCGCTGGGCATCCCCAACCTGCTGCTGATGACCGGCGACCATCCCGAGCGCGGCGACCACGCCGACGCCACCCCGGTGTTCGACCTCGGCTCGGAGACGCTCATGGCCGCCGCCCGCGCGCTGCGCGACGAGGGAACCCTGCTGTCCGGACGGGTGGTGGACCCGCCGCCGCGGTACCTGCTCGGCGCCGTCGACACCGGCGTGGGCGAGCCGGACCGGCTGGTCAGGAAGGTCGCGGGTGGCGCGGAGTTCGTCCAGACCCAGTTCGTGTTCGACGTGCCGGTGTTCGCCTCCTGGCTCCGGCGGGTGCACGAGCTGGGGCTGACGCGGCGCTGCGGCATCCTCGCAGGCGTCGGGCCGATCCGGTCACAGCGCGCGCTGGAGGTGATGGCCGCGCTGCCGGGGGTGGTGGTGCCCGAGGAGGTGCAGCGGCGGCTGCGCGGGGTGCCCGCCGACCGGGTGGCGGAGGAGGGGATGGCGGTGTGCGCCGAGACCGTCGCCGCCCTGCGCGAGCTGCCCGAGCTCGCCGGGGTGCACGTGATGGCGGTGGCGTACGAGCAGGGCGTGCCGGAGATCCTGACGGCCGCGGGCCTGGGGCCGATCCAGGCCGCCTGACCGGGGCAAGCGGCCGGTGGCCCAGCGGTGATCGCCGATGTCACACATCCGTCGATCTTTGCCGTGGGGCGGGTCCGGCGGGCTGGGCGGGTGTGCTCCGACCGACGGGCCGGACGACGTGGCCGGACGGACTCGCGGTGAGCAGGCTGCACACCCCTGCGCCCCGGGCGAGGCCCCTCCCGCGCTAGTGCGGTGGCCACGAACGTTCACCGGGTCCTCGCGCGCCCAGACGACGACTCGCGACGGCGCCGCCTTCGCGAATACGCCCGGTATGAGCTTCAGGCGGCGCCTTGCGACTCGCCGCCTGGATCACGCGATCACCCCGGCAACCTTCGTGGCCACCGCACTAGCCACCGGGCGGCCTGGATGGCAGGCCTGGGGCTTGCGCGGCGGCGCGTCGTGGCCAGGGCGTGCGGGCCCCGGCTGGGCCCTGGGGAGCGCGTGCCGCCGGGTCTGCGTCGAGCACGTGCGGGGCCGCTTCGCAGACCCGGCTGGCGCTTCGCAGGGCCCCGGGCCTCTGCGACGGGTACGCGCGGTCTGCGAGGACGGGACCACAGCTGGGGGGACGGGACCACCCAAAGGGAGCGGTGCCGATCCCCCCGAGTCGGCACCGCTCCCTTTCGCGGCGGGTCCCGGTCCGCTCCCCAGCTCCCGGGCCCGCGAGGCTCACCTTCTGCGCATGCTCCCCAACAACAGCAGCACCCCCACCAGCGCGGCCACCCCCGCCAGCACCCACCGCGGGTCGAAGTGGGGCAGCACCGGCAGCTGGCCGGTGAAGGCCGCCACCGCCATCCCCAGGGTGAGCAGACCCACCACCAGCGCCAGCGGGTCGGGCACCCGGCGCCGCGCGACCGGCGTCTCCGTGCTCGTGTACTCGGTGTCAGGCACGACGCACCTCCACGTCTCCGGCGCCCGTGCGGACGTCGATCACCAGCAGTCGTCCGGAGCGCACGCCATCGGCACCGAGGTCGTCCACCACCGACATACTGGCACCGGGCCCCGACACTTTCTGCCCGTCGAAGCGCACGTCGCCGAGCCCGGCGTCACCGGTGAACGTCACGTCCGCGTTGGCAGGCAGCAGCACGGTGGCGTCGCCCGCGCCGACCTCGACCGAGGTCCGCACGTCGGTGGAGTTGCCGCCCGTCGGAACCGACAGGTCGATCTTGCGCAGGTCGACGGTGATGTCGCCTGCCGTGCGCCGGTAGCCCGGCTGCAGCTGGGCTACCGTCGTCGGGGCGGCTTGGATGTCGCCGAAGCCGTCACCGGAGAACCGGTCGATCGGCGCCGACAGCGCGCCCCACGTCAGGGCCGACACCAGCAGCGCGAACGGGATCAACCCCCGTCCGGCATGCAGAAACGAGCCGACCACCAGGCCGAGGCCGAGCACGGCGAGCACGACGCCCAGCAGCACGGGCACGGTCGGCACGGCCAGCGAGCCGGTGAGCAGGAGCACCACGGACGTGCCCGCCCCGGCGAGCAGCGCCAGGCCCAGCGTCACGAGCGTCACCGGAGCCCTGCGGCGCCGCGGCGGCTCGGGCGGGGTCGCGGGCTCAGGCAGGTCCCAGGCGAACGGCGCGGCGCCGAGCGGGTCCCAGGACGGCGGCTTCGCCTCGTCGACGGGCGGCTCGCCCGACCCTGGTGCGGACGCGCCCGCCGGGGGCGAACTCTCGGCGGCCACGCCCTTGACCAGCGAGACGCCCTCCGTGCCCGAGCTCGCCTGCCCCCGGGCGACCCCACCGGCCTGGGGCGGCCATGACTGCGCCTGCCCGCCTTCCCACTGGGACTGCGTCGGCCCCGCGCCGTGCTGGCTCTTTCCGGTGCCGGGTACGCCGCCCGGGATCCCCCGGTCGGACCGGCTGCGGTGCAGCAGGAACAGCAGCGCCGCCGCCACGAGCAGCGGGATGACGAAGCCGCCGTGGCCGCCGAAGACCGACCCGAACGTCGCGATGATCGCGATCACCAGGCCGACCATGAGGATGCCGCGCGGCCTGCGCTGCGGCGCCGCCGGGTCGGCGGGCGTGTCGGGCAGCGCGATCCAGCCCGCGATGTAGAGCGCGGCCCCGATTCCGAAGAACGCGGCCACCACGAACCCGACGCGCACCAGCACCGGGTCGATGTCATAGCGGCGGGCGATCGCCGCCGCGACGCCCGCGATCTGCCGGTCGTCCCGCGGCCGTGCGGGCCGGGTCTGCCACATCTCACGGAACGCGCTACGCACGTCTGACGTTTCCATGCGAGTCAGCCTTCTCGTCTCCCGCCCGCGTTCCATCAGGGACGCCCCCGAGAATCCCCCGACCTTCCCCCGATGTCACCCGGGCCCGCGCGTGTGACGATGGTTGTCGTGAGCGAGCGTGCGAGCGAACCGGTGGCGCTGCGCCAGCCCGTGGCCACCTCGCCGACCGTCCCGGTGCGGGCGCCGACCCCGCCGCTGCTTCGCCTGCGCAGCGGGCGGTTCGTGGCGGGCGTGGCGGGCGGCATCGCCGAGCATCTCGGCGTCCGGGTGCTGTGGGTCCGGATCGCCTTCGTCGTGCTCGCGGGCCTCAACGGCGCAGGGGTGCTGGCCTACGGCCTGCTGTGGATCTTCGTCAGGCAGGAGCGGGTCGACGTCGCCCGCGCGGTCCCACGCGCCGAGCGCCAGCAGGCGATCGGGCTGGCGGCGCTGGGCATCGCCGTCGGCATCGCGGGGAGCGCCGCGGGCAACTCCGTCGCCGGATGGATCATCGGGCCGCTGGGCGTCGCCGCGATCGGCGCGGCCGTGGTGTGGCGGGAGGCCGACGAGGCCCAGCGCCGCCGATGGAGCAAGGGTGCGCGTACGGGGCTGGGCGGCGGCCGGTCCGCGGTCTGGCGCGTGATCGCGGGCGCGGTGTTCGTCGCGGGAGGGATCGCGGTGTTCCTCTTCGGCAGCCTGCAGCTCGGGCAGATCCAGTTCGCCCTGCTGGCGGTGGTGGCCACGCTCGTCGGCGTCGCGGTGATCACCGTGCCGTGGTGGCTCAAGCTGGTGCGCGACCTCGGCGAGGAGCGCCGCGAGCGCATCGTCGAGGCCGAGCGCGCGGAGATCGCGGCGCACCTGCACGACTCGGTGCTGCAGACGCTCGCGCTCATCCAGCGCCAGTCCGACCAGCCGCGCGAGGTGCTGCGCCTCGCCCGCGGCCAGGAGCGGGAGCTGCGGCACTGGCTCTACGGGCCCACCGGGTACGGCCGCCGCAAGGGCCTGGCGGATCCCGGCGTCGAGGGCGGGCTGGCCGCGGCGATCACCGCGGCCGCCGCGGAGGTCGAGGACACCTACGCGGTCGACGTCCGGCCCGTCGTCGTCGGCGACCGCCCCCTCGACGACGACCTGCGCGCGCTCGTCCTCGCCGCCCGCGAGGCCATGGTCAACGCGGCCAAGCACGCCGGGGTCGACGAGATCAGCGTGTACGTCGAGGCCGAGGAGGACCCCGAGGACTCGGACGACGACGCCGCCGTGCACGTGTTCGTGCGCGACCGCGGTGTCGGCTTCGACCCCGACGCGGTGCCCGCGGACCGGCACGGCCTCGCGGACTCCGTCAAGGCCCGCGTCACCCGCCACGGCGGCTCCGTCCGGCTGCGCAGCACGCCCGGCGAAGGCACCGAGGTGCATCTGCGCATGCCCGTGCCGACCCCGCAGGAGGCCACCCCATGAACGAGCGTGCGAGCGAATCGTCGGCGCCGAGCGACGACCCCACCCGCGTCTTCCTCGTCGACGACCACGCGCTCTTCCGCAGCGGCGTGCGCGCCGAGCTCGACCGCAGCGTCCCCGACGTGACGGTCGTCGGCGAGGCCGGTTCGGTCGACGAGGCCGTCGCCGCGATCCGGCACCTCAAGCCCGACGTCGTGCTGCTGGACGTGCACATGCCCGACGGCGGCGGCGCCGAGGTGCTGCGCCGCGTGCGGCCCGAGATGCCGGAGGTGGTGTTCCTCGCGCTGTCGGTCTCCGACGCCGCCGAGGACGTCATCGCCGTCATCCGGGCGGGCGCGCGCGGCTACGTCACCAAGACGATCTCCGGGCGCGAGCTGGCCGACGCCGTGCGCCGGGTGCGCTCCGGCGACGCCGTGTTCTCCCCGCGCCTGGCCGGGTTCGTCCTCGACGTGTTCTCCGACCGGCCAGGCGCCGCCCCGCCCGGCGACCCCGAGCTGGACCTGCTCACCCGCCGCGAGCGCGACGTCCTGCGCCTGCTCGCGCGCGGCTACGCCTACAAGGAGATCGCGGCGGAGCTGTTCATCTCCGTGAAGACCGTGGAGACGCACGTGTCGAGCGTGCTGCGCAAGACCCAGCTGTCCAACCGCTACGAGCTGTCGCGCTGGGCGTCGGACCGGCGGCTCGTCTAGTGCGGTGCCCGCGAACGTTGCCGGGGTGAGGACCCGGTGAACGTTCGCGGCCACCGCACTAGCTGCCGAGCAGCCGGTCACGGTGCTGACCGTCTCGGTCGTCGAGGACGGCGCCGACGAGCCGCTGGACGTCGGGGTGCTGCCCGACGTCGGGGTGGCCGAGGCGGTCGGCGCCGTGCTTGGTGGTGGGCAGCGCGCCGCTGGTGACCGGCGCCGTGGTGGCGTCGAGCGTGCGGCCCACGCCGGTGACCGTCGAGCCCACCACGCGGGTGACGTTGCCGACCGGCGTGCCCTTGCCGACCTCGTCGACCGTGTCGCCGAGCTTCTTCGTCGTGTCGGAGACGAGGCTCTTGCTGCGCGTGGTGGTCGTGGGCGTCGAGGTCCTGCTCTTCGACGTGCTGGCGGGGCCGGCGGCACTCGCCGGTGCCGCGCCCGCCGGGGCGGCCCCGGCCGTGGTGGCGGTGACCGGGGCGGCGGCGACCGCGCGCTTGACGACGTCCGAGGCGAACGCCGTCGGGAACGCGACCGGCAGCCACGACGTCGGCGCCGCGGTGCCGGGGTCGAGCGCGGACGCCGGGTCGGCGGCCCCGCCGTCGGGTGCGCCCTGATCGGGGTAGGTGCCGGTGACGGTCGGCAGGCCGGGGGCGTTCATGGCGGTCGTGAGCGCGAAGACGGATCCCGCGGCGACCAACGCGCCCGCGGCGATCACCCCCCGACGCACGAGCGCCCCGCGCGCTGGCACCGCGGTGGGAGCGGGCACCTCGGCACGCTCGAACGGGCGCCTGGCCCGTCCCTCGCGGCGCAGGAGCGTGCTGACCGGGATCGGCTCGCCCGTGTCGTCGTCGCCGTCGGCGACAGGCGCGCAACGGCGCATCAGCTCCGCGACCGTGACAACGGTGCCCGACACTTCCCGGGACACGCCCTAGACCTCCAGCGGTACGAGCGACGAAAGGGACGCGGTGTGTCTACCGGATGGCCCCGCGACCCCTCAATCGCTGGTTCGGTGTCGCTCGGACGGGTGATGTCCGCTCGTCCGACCCGATCGACCGCTCAGCCGATCCTCACGAGCTGGAAGACCTCGGCGACGCGCCCTTCGGGCAGGCCGAGACGGGCCGCGGTGGCCTCCCCGAAACCGCGGATGCGCTGCTCCAGGTCGGTCAACGTGCCGGTCTGGGACGCGTGGGCGCGCAGCGCGGCGATCTTCCGGTCGAACGTCGGTGTGATGTCCACCACATGTTCGGCGCGTTCCGGCGGCGCGCCCATGAGCCACAGCTCGCGGACCGTCCACGCGTCGAGGCCTTCGTCGGCCAGCAGCTCGGGATGCGCGAACGGGTTGCGCGCATCGGGGTAGACGGCCGCGAGCGTGGCCTCGCCGACCGCGCGGTGGTCGGGATGTGAGACGCCCAGCCGGTCCCAGTAGATCTCCGGCGACGGCGCGAGCACCCGCTGCGGCCGCCAGCGGCGGATCTCCCTGCTGATGTCGCGGCGCAGCTCGATGCTCGGCGTGACGCGACCGTCCGGGTAGCGCAGGAAGGTGAGCTCGTGCACGCCGAGCTCGGCGGCCGCGGCCTTCTGCTCGGCCTCGCGCAGCGGGCCCATCTGCTCGCGCGGGGTGTCGTCGAACCCGCCCGCGTCACCGGACGTGCAGACGCAGTAGGCGACCTGGATGCCCTCGCGCACCCAGCCCGCGACCGTGCCGGAGGCGCCGAAGTCGACATCGTCCGGATGGGCGACGACGACGAGGGCGCGTTCGAAGGGCGCGTCCGTCACGGAATGCCGCGGAACTGCTTGCGGGTGCTGTCGAGCGACTGCTTCGCGGCGATGCCCGCCCCGCCGCCGAGGATCAGGCCCAACAGGTCGGGGGTGAACCCGCCGTTGGTGAGCAGCAGCCCCAGCAGCGCGACGGCCGCCGTGCCGCCCGCGACCTTCCACCGACCCGACACGTACTCGCTCGTGGCGCCGCCGGAGATGCCTTTCTTGCGCGCCGCGTTGTTCAGCATCGCCAGGTAGCCGACGTGCCCTAACGCGACGAGCAGGCCGACGAGCGCAACGACCGCGGCCACGATGCCAAACACTGCCTCCATGCATCCACTGTGCCACGGGGCTGCGTAAAGAACCCGTGGCTCCGCGTCCGGTTCCGTTCCGTGACCGGTGCGCCGCCGTCACCGCGGGCCGGGATGCTCGGGCTGGTCCTGCCGCTCGCGGCGGGCGCGACGCCGGGGACCGTGGTCGATGCGCTGGTGCGCCCCGGTCCGGGTCGTTCAGCCCGCCGTCGCGCTGCGTCGACATCAGGACGTCGACGACGCGGACGGCCGTCGGCTCGGCCGGCGCGCCGCACTGCCTCGTCATCGACACCCGGCATACCCCGCCGCCGGGCGCCGGGGACGCCAGCGCGCCCGAGTGCGTCGAGGTCGGCACGCCGACCTCGAGCTTCCGCCGCTGCTAGTGCGGCGCGGAGCGGTGGGTGACGCGGGCCGCGGCGATCGCGGTGCGGACCAGGCCAGCGGTGGCACCGCACCCCGCGTGGCGGTCAGCGCCCGCCGAGGCGACCGCGGCCGAGCCGCAGCAGGATCATGCCCAGCTCACGGCCTTCGCTGCCGAGGTCGCGGAAGCGCTCCAGCACGGCCATCTCACGGTTGTAGACGATCCGCGGGCCGCCTGCCGCCATCCGGGCGCGGCCGATCTTCTGCGACACCACGCTGCGCCGTTTGACCAGCCGCAGGATCTCGGCGTCGAGATGGTCGATCTCCTTGCGCAGCGCGGGGATCTCGTCCGCTGAAGGAATCTCTGTGGGGATCTCGGTCTCGGGGGTCGTCACGCTCACTGTCTCCTCCTCGTGGCAGACCCCGCGAGCACATGTAAAAGCCCCGGGGTCCGTGGACTCCGGGGCTTCGTGGGGGCTGGTCAGCAGGCCACGGGCACCGAGGTCCGGTACCCGTAGAAAAATCGCCGCCGATCCAACATGCACGCAGTGTGCCACAAACCGAGGCTGTCGGGGAGCGGCGGTACCCTGATCCGGCGATGAGCGCTCTTTTCGAACTCCCGGTCGACGATCCCGTCCAGCCCGCCACCCAGCGTGGCGCGGCCCTGCTGGAGGGGCTCAACCCCCGTCAGCGCCAGGCCGTCACGCACGCGGGGTCGCCGCTGCTGATCGTCGCGGGGGCGGGGTCGGGCAAGACACGCGTCCTCACCCACCGCATCGCCTGGCTGCTGGCCGAGCGCCACGTGCACCCCGGCGAGATCATGTCGATCACCTTCACCAACAAGGCCGCCGCGGAGATGAAGGCCAGGGTCGACGCGCTGGTCGGCCGCCGTGCGGGCGCGATGTGGGTCTCCACGTTCCACTCGATGTGCGTGCGCGTCCTGCGCCGCGAGGCCAAGCACCTCGGCGTGCGCAGCGCGTTCTCCGTCTACGACGCGGACGACACCCGCCGCCTCATCGGGCTCGTGATCCGCGATCTGGAGCTTGATCCGAAGAAGTTCAATGCGCGGCCCGTCGCGGCGCAGATCTCCAACCTCAAGAACGAGCTGCTCTCGCCCGACGACGCGGCCGAGCGCGCCACGGCGGAGTACGAGCGCCGGATCGCCGAGGTGTACGCCGTCTACCAGGCCCGGCTGCGCACGGCCAACGCGTTGGACTTCGATGACCTGATCATGGAGACCGTGTCGCTCCTGCAGCGGCTGCCCGCCGTCGCGGAGTACTACCGGCGCCGGTTCCGGCACGTGCTCGTCGACGAGTACCAGGACACCAACCACGCGCAGTACGCGCTGGTCCGCGAGCTGGTGGCGGGGTGGGCGGGAGACGATACAGCGCCGAGGGGGGTGGCGCCTGCCGAGCTGTGCGTGGTGGGCGACTCCGACCAGTCCATCTACGCCTTCCGGGGCGCCAGCATCCGCAACATCATCGAGTTCGAGCAGGACTTCCCCAACGCCAAGACCATCCTCCTGGAGCAGAACTACCGCTCCACCCAGCGCATCCTCTCGGCCGCCAACGCGGTGATCGCGCGCAACACCGACCGGCGGGACAAGCGCCTCTGGTCGGAAGCGGGCGACGGCGAGAAGGTGATCGGCTACGTCGCCGACAACGAGCATGACGAGGCCGCGTTCGTCGCGGGAGAGATCGACCGGCTGGTGGATTCCGGCGAGGTCCGCAACTCCGACGTGGCGGTCTTCTACCGCACCAACAGCCAGTCGCGCGTGTTCGAGGACGTGTTCCTGCGGGTCGGGCTGCCGTACAAGGTCGTCGGCGGCATGCGGTTCTACGAGCGCAAGGAGGTGCGTGACGCGCTGGCCTACCTGCGGGTGCTGTCCAACCCCGAGGACACGGTCAGCCTGCGGCGCATCCTCAACGTGCCCAAGCGCGGGATCGGCGACCGTGCGGAGGAGCTGGTCGCCGCCTACGCCGAGCGCGAGCGGATCTCCTTCGCCGCCGCGCTGCGGATCGCGGCCGAGCGCGACGGGGTCCCCGGCCTCGCCACGCGGTCGCAGCGGTGCATCTCCGCGTTCGTCGGCATCCTCGACGCGCTCGCCGAGCTGCTCGAGACGGGCGCCGAGACCGCCGACATCCTGGAGGCGGTCTACGCGAAGACCGGCTACACCGCCGAGCTGGAGGCGAGCGAGGACCCGCAGGACGCTTCGCGGCTGGACAACCTCGCCGAGCTGGTGACGGTCGCGCGGGAGTTCGCGGGCGACGCGGCGGTGGCCGACATCGCCGTCGCGCCGGAGGTGGGCGAACCGGAGCCGGGCGTTCCGGAGCCGGGCTCGCTCGCGGCGTTCCTGGAGCGGGTGGCGCTGGTCGCCGACGCCGACTCCGTACCGGACAACGACGCGGGCATGGTCACGCTGATGACCTTGCACACGGCAAAGGGGCTGGAGTTCCCGGTCGTGTTCCTCACCGGCTGGGAGGACGGCGTCTTCCCGCACATGCGCGCGATGGGCGACCCGAAGGAGCTTGCCGAGGAGCGCAGGCTGGCCTACGTGGGGATCACCCGCGCGCAGAAGCGGCTGTACCTGTCCCGGGCCATGATCCGCTCGGCGTTCGGGCAACCGAGCTCGAACCCGGCGTCGCGGTTCCTCGCCGAGGTGCCCGACGACCTCGTCGAGTGGCGGCGGGCGGAGCCGGAGCGCTCGGCCCCGGTGGGCCGGTTCGGCTTCGGCCGCCGTCCCACGGCCACCGACCGCGGCGACTGGAAGGTCCCGGAGCGCTCGCTGGCCCCGTCGCTGCACCTGGAGGTGGGCGATCGGGTCAACCACGACAAGTACGGCCTCGGCACGGTGGTCGCCTCGGACGGGGCGGGCGTGCGGGCCACGGTCACGATCGACTTCGGCAGCGCGGGCACGGTCCGGCTGATGCTCATCGGCGGGGTGCCGATGCAGAAGCTGTAGGTCGGGGGGAACCGCGGGCGCTCGGCTTCCGTCTGTGACCGTGTGACACTGACCCCGGGAGGTCCGCCATGTCCGTCGACGCCGTCTACGAAGCCATCTTCAGCCACAGCGGGCCGTGGACCGAGGACGACTACTTCGCGCTTCCCGAGACACCCGCCCGGGTGGAGCTGGTGGACGGGGTGCTCGTCGTGAGCCCCTGTTCAGCGGTGCCGCACTCGCGCTTGATCCTGGCGGTCGCCAACCGGCTGGCCGAGACCTGCCCCGATCCGCGTTGGGAGGCGCTGCCTCCCAACAACGTGCGCCTGTGGCAGGACCACATCCGGGAACCGGACGTGATGATGGTCCGGGCGGGCCTGCAGGGACGCAAGATCGAGGTCGCGGACGTGCTGATGCTCGTCGAGATCACCTCGCCGGGCAACTTCCGTCAAGACATGATCGTCAAGCACGGCGACTACGCCGAGGCGGGCGTGCCGTTCTACCTGCGGATCGACCTGCACAAGGGCATCGACAAGCTCACCGCCTCGGCCTACGAGCTCGTCGACGGCAGCTACCGCGAGTACGCCACCGCGCCCGGTGGCGTCCTGTGCCTGGAACGTCCGTGGCCGCTGGAGGCCGACCTGCGTGCGATGGCCCGCGGGCGTTAGATGTCGATCCCGTGCCGGGCGAGCCAGGGCAGCGGGTCGATCTTGGTGCCGTCCGGGGCCCAGATCTCGAAGTGCAGGTGCGGCCCCGTCGACTCGCCGCGGTTGCCGATCTCGGCGATCTGCTCGCCCGCCTGCACCTTCTCGCCCACGGTGACGAACATGCGGTTCACGTGCCCGTACACGCTGTGGGTGCCGTCGGGGTGACGCAGCACCACCCACAGCCCGAAGCCTGAGGCGGGCCCGGCGTCCTCGACGACGCCGTCGGTGTAGGCGTAGATCGGCGTGCCGATGGCGTTGGCGATGTCAACCCCGTAGTGGACGACGCCCCACCGGGCCCCGAAGCCGGACGTGAACTCGCCCTCGGCGGGCCGCACGAAGACCTCGTCGCCCACGACGTGCGCATCCTCGGCCCCGTTGGCCTCCGCCGACTGGATCAGCGCCGCTTCCCTGGCGAGCCGCGCGCCGATGTCGGTGGCCTTGGCGAGGCTGCGGACGTCGACCGCGGAGGCGGGGTCGAGGGCGTTCGCGATGCTGAGCGCGTTGGGCGCGAGCTGGTCGCCGCCGATGGCCCGGACGGCAGGGTCGGGGGTCGCGGTGGCCGTCGCGGCGACGGGCACCAGCGCGCTCACGGTTTGCGGCGCCGCGTCGGCGGGAACGAACGGGGCGATGAGCGTCTGGCCCGCCGCGACCACGGCCCCGGCCGCGACCGCGGCGACGGTCGCCCGGCCGCAGACGGATGCCGCGGGTGGCGCCGGGAGGCGATGCACCCCCGATGGGCGGACGGCGCGCAGGCGCACCGTGCGTTCGGGGTCGTCCTCCTGGGCGCCGCTTGGGGAGCGGTGGCGCGCCAAGAACTGCCCTTCTCGATGCCGGTCACAGCCCGTGCTCGCGACGACCTGACCTTCGGCCGGGCTGGGGATCCCGCTGGGTCGATCGGGGTCGACCCGCTGCCGTCGGTGATCGTCTGCGATTCAGGCTCAGGCAAACTAGCGATCGCCGCCGAGCCGATCAAGTCCGGGGTCGGCGTGTCGTCGTCCGCCCGCCGACACGCAGGCAGCCGGGGTCGGGCGGTCGGTCAGGGAGGCTCGACGGGCGTCTTCGCAGACCGCGCAGGCACCTCGCAGAGGCCCAGGGCCCTGCGAGGCGCGCAGGAGGTCTGCGAGGAGGGCGGTCGAGGGCGCCGCAGGCCGTGTCAGGAAGCCGGGTGCGCGACCTGGTCGAGCGCGGGCGGTTCGTCGCGCCGCCGCGCCGGATGCCGCCGGTCCGAGCGGATCAGCGCGTCGACGACCCAGCGCACCACCCGGCCGTCGATCGGCAGCGCCAGATGGCCGACGTCTTTCAGCTCCAGCTGCTCGACGTCCAGATCGGGGTGCTGCAGCCGCGCGTTGCGCTGGGGGAAGACCATCTGGTCCATCCGGCTCCACACCACCAGGAAGCGGGTGGCGCAGCCGGGCGCGGGCAGCTCGAGCTCGGTGAGCGGGGGCGAGCCGGGCCGCAGCTGACGGCCGAGCGGCGTCGGCACCAGGTAGGCGCCGAGGGTGCCGGTGTGCGGGCTGCCGAGCGTGACCAGCGTGTCGACGCGCGCGGAGCCGCCCATCCGCTGGACGTAGTAGCGCGCGATGACGCCGCCGAGCGAGTGCCCGACGATGTGCACCCGATCGGCCCCGGTCTCCTCGCACAGCCGCTCGACGTGGCCGCGCAGCTCGTGGGCCGCGGCGCGCAGGTCGCCGGTGAGCAGGCCGTAGTTGACCGCGTGCACCATGCCGAAGCCGCGGCGGCGCAGCGCGCGGCGGAACACCGTGAACACCGACCGGTTGTCCATGATCCCGTGGATCAGCAAGATCGGGGTGCCCGCCGCCTCGGGGTCGGTGACGACCAGGCTGCGCCGCAGCGGGGTGAGCGTGTCGGTGCGGTAGCCGACCGCGTGCTCGAGCTTCTCGCGCACGGCCCCGCCCGGGTAGACCGCGATGTGCGCGGCCAGCCAGGCCCCCTCCTTGACCAGGCCCCAGAGCCCGGCGCGCGTGCCGAACGTGCGCAGCGCGTACCGACAGGCACCCACCAGCTCGATCGACCCGTCCATGTGTAAACGGTAGGTGACATCCGCGCTTCGCGCTGGTTCCGAAGCCAGGCCGTGACCTGTCGGCCGCGTGACACGCGGTGATCTCGGGCGTGACGGCAGTCACCGGACCAGGTCAGGGTGGGTGCGTCCGCGGTGGCTAATGTCCTTGCAAGAGACGCGGCGCAGCGGAGTGGAGAGCCAGTGGACCTTTACGAGTACCAGGCGAAGGACCTCTTCGCCGCCCACGGAGTCCCGGTGCTGCCGGGCAGGACGGTGGAGGACGCCGAGGCGGCCGCCGCCGTGGCCGCGGAGCTGGGCACGGCGGTCGTCGTCAAGGCCCAGGTGAAGACGGGCGGCCGGGGCAAGGCGGGCGGGGTCAAGCTCGCGCAGACCCCCGAAGAGGCCCGGGAGAAGGCCGCCGCGATCCTCGGCATGGACATCAAGGGCCACACGGTGTACCGCGTGCTGGTCACCGAGGCCAGCGACATCGCCGAGGAGTACTACTTCTCGTTCCTGCTCGACCGTGGCAACCGCACCTTCCTGGCCATGTGCTCGGCCGAAGGTGGTGTGGAGATCGAGCAGCTGGCCGTGGAGCGGCCCGGTGCGCTCGCGCGTATCCCGGTCGACCCGATCGCGGGCGTCGACAGGGCGAAGGCCGCCGAGATCGTCGCCGCGGGCAAGCTCCCGGCCGCGGTGGCCGACCAGGCCGCCGACGTGATCGTCAAGCTGTGGGACACGTTCGTCGGCGAGGACGCGACGCTGGTCGAGGTCAACCCGCTGGTGCGCGACCCGCAGGACAGGGTCGTCGCGCTCGACGGCAAGGTCACGCTCGACGACAACGCCGGGTTCCGGCACCCGGGCCACGCCGCTCTCGTCGACGAGCGCACCGAGGACCCGCTCGAGGCCAAGGCCAAGGCCAAGAACCTCAACTACGTCAAGCTCGACGGCGAGGTCGGGATCATCGGCAACGGCGCGGGCCTGGTGATGTCCACGCTGGACGTCGTCGCGTACGCGGGGGAGAAGCACGGCGGGGTGAAGCCCGCGAACTTCCTCGACATCGGCGGCGGCGCGTCGGCCGAGATCATGGCGGCGGGGCTGGACGTCATCCTGCACGACCCGGACGTCAAGAGCGTCTTCGTGAACGTCTTCGGCGGCATCACCGCGTGCGACGCGGTGGCCACCGGGATCGTCGAGGCGCTGAAGATCCTCGGCGCCGAGGCGAGCAAGCCGCTGGTCGTGCGGCTGGACGGCAACAACGTGATCGAGGGCCGTCGGATCCTCGACGAGGCGAACCACCCGCTGGTCACGCAGGTGGACACGATGGACAACGCGGCCGACAAGGCCGCCGAGCTCGCCGTGGGAGCGTGAGATGGCGATCTTCCTGAACGAGCAGAGCAAGATCATCGTGCAAGGCATCACGGGGTCCGAGGGCACGAAGCACTCGACGAAGATGCTCGCCGCCGGTACGAACATCGTCGGAGGGGTGAACGCGCGCAAGGCGGGCACCACGGTGACGATCGGCGGCAAGGACCTTACGGTCTTCGGGCGCGTCGAAGAGGCGATCAAGGAGACCGGCGCGGACGTCTCGGTCGTGTTCGTGCCGCCCGCGTTCGCCAAGGACGCCGTGATCGAGGCCATCGACGTCGAGATCCCGCTCTGTGTCGTGATCACCGAGGGCATCCCGGTGCACGACTCGGCGTACTTCTGGGCGCACGCCTGCGCGAAGGGCAACCGCACCCGGATCATCGGCCCGAACTGCCCGGGGATCATCAGTCCCGGCAGGTCCAACGCGGGCATCATCCCGGCCGACATCACCGGCCCCGGGAGGATCGGGCTGGTGTCGAAGTCGGGCACGCTGACCTACCAGATGATGTACGAGCTGCGTGACCTCGGGTTCTCCACCGCGATCGGCATCGGCGGCGACCCGGTCATCGGCACCACGCACATCGACGCGCTCGCCGCGTTCGAGGCCGACCCGGACACCGCGGCCGTCGCCATGATCGGCGAGATCGGCGGCGACGCCGAGGAGCGCGCGGCCGAGTTCATCCAGGCCAACCTCACCAAGCCGGTCGTCGGCTACGTGGCCGGTTTCACCGCCCCGGAGGGCAAGACGATGGGCCACGCGGGCGCGATCGTCTCCGGCTCGGCGGGCACCGCGCAGGCGAAGAAGGAGGCGCTCGAAGCGGCGGGCGTGAAGGTCGGCAAGACCCCCAGCGAGACCGCCGCACTGATGCGTGAACTGATCACTACAAGTTAGCAACAAAGGGGCGGCTTCTCGGCGTGTCGCACGTGTGGGTTAGCGTTCCTCCGCCCGCGCGGAGGGAGACCCCACATGACGCAGCACGCCCAGGAGCCGAGCCCGGCCCCCGGCGCCGCCCCGGCGCCCGCCAGAACGGTGCGTGTGCTGGCGCTCGTCGGGGTCGTGCCGGCGGTGGTGTTCTACCTGCTCGGGTTCATCGGGAACGTCGGAGCGACCGACCTCGTCGGTGTACTGGTGATCGGCGGCGGTCTGCTCGGCGGCTGTGCCGCGCTGCCGAGAACCGGGCGGGTGCTCGTCCCTGCCCTCGTCATGGCGACGCTCGGCACGCTGGCGTTGCTGCAGGCCGTCGCGGCGGGCGGGGTCACGGCACGGCTCGTCCTCGAGCTGGTCGTGGCCGCGCTGGAGGCCGTCGTCCTGTTGGTCGCGGTGCTCATGGAGACCGGCGTCATCGGCGCTTCCGGAGCCGCCCGACGTCCCGCGGCGGCCGGTAACGTTCCGCAGCCGGGGTGGTCACCCGTTCAGGGGCTTCCGCCCGCGTTGGCCGGGGCCGACCCGACCGTGACCTACCTGGGGCACGGCGGCGCCGCGCTCGGCCAGCCGACCTTCGACGCGACGGCCGACCCGGCCACGGTCGTCGGCGCGCCCTTCGGCGGCGAGCCCACCGTGGTCGGCTCGGGCCCGTCCTTCGGTGCGGCCCAGGAGGCCTTCGGAGCCGGAGCGGACCAGACGGTCGTCGGCGCCGGCGCATCGCCGTTCGCGTCCTTCGCGGGGTCGGAGCCCGCGACAACCGTCCAGGCGGGGACCGCCCGCCCCGGCCAGCCGTCTTTCGCGGGCGCGGAGCCCGCCACCGCGGTGGGCCGTGTCGCGCCGTCGCCCTTCGGCGAGTCGGCGGATGCGACGTCGGTCGTCCGCGATGGGCAGGCCGTGTTCGGGGGTTCGGCGGATCCGGCGACGACGTCGGTCGTCCGCGATGGGCAGGCCGTGTTCGGGGGGTCGGCGGAGCAGGCGACAACGGCGACGGCCCGTGGTGGGCCGTCGCGCTTCGGCGGGAAGGCGGATCCCGCCGCCACGGCGGTCGTCCGCGCAGCGCAGTCGCCTTTCGGCGGCGCCCCGGATCCGGCGACCACGGCGGGTGCCCGAAGCGCGGAGACAGCGGCCGACCCCGCCGCGGCGGGCCACGTGCCTTTCGCCGGGGCGGGGCCCGCTACGACGGCGACCGTTCCGGGCACCCCGTCGACGGCCCCGGGCGCGCAGTCGGCGTTCACCGGGCCGTCGGAGCAGCGGGCTGCGGGCGGATCGTTCCCGGGCTCGGCCGAGGCCCCCACGGCCCGGGGCGCCGCTCAGGCGCCGTTCGGCGGTGCGGCCGAGCCCGGCGCCGCGGTCGTGGCCCCCGGCCTGCCCCGCCGCGGCTCGGCCGATCCCGCCGCGGGCGCTGGCCAGCCGGACCCCGGCGCTGCGGTCGCAGGTGCCGCCCAGGCTCTGTTCGGCGCCTCGGACCCTGGAGGCCCCGGCGGGGTGCGGCGGCCCGGAGTCTTCGCCGTCGGCGAGTCCGGTGCCGTTCCCCCGTACGGCGGGCAGCCCACGCGGCAGGCACCGACCGGCTCGCACCCCGTCCCGGACCGCCACGGCGACGTGCCGACGCCGCGGTACGGCCAGCCCGGTCCGGGACAGCCGCACACGGGCCCGCACGCCGCGCCTGCACAGGGGCCGGACCCTTCGGCGCCGCGCTATGGGCTGGCCGCAGCGGTGAACGGGTCGTCGGGTCCACACCGCGGGGCGTCGGACGCGCAGGCGTCCACCGGCTCACATCGCGCTCCGCCCCCGGACAACCCGGCCGCCACCGGCGCCAACCGCACCCCGCCGTCGGCGGACCGGGCCTCGGGAGCCCATCCCCTTGCCCCTGAGAGCGCCGCGCCGAGGTACGGCACTGCGGGCGAGGCGCAGGGTGGGTCTCGCACGGGCGAAGCGGAACCGGCGGGTGGGCAGGAGCGGGGCGCGACGCCGTCGAACGGTC
The DNA here is from genome assembly GCA_963750095.1 of uncultured Actinomycetota bacterium. Classification (GTDB taxonomy): domain Bacteria; phylum Actinomycetota; class Actinomycetes; order Mycobacteriales; family Pseudonocardiaceae; genus Pseudonocardia. The sequence continues at coordinate 312,737 of CAVVPJ010000009.1, forward strand.
GGTCGCGTGCTGCCGGTCGAGCGGCGAGCCCCGGCACCCCCGGTGCGCACCGCGCGCCCATGTCCGAGGGCTCCGCCGGTGCGAACGGAACGGCGCAGCCCGATGAGGGTTCGGTGCCGTTGTACGGGTCGCCAGCCACCAACGGCGCGTCCGGTCCGTCGCATGCCGCGCCCATCGTCGAGCATCCGATGTTCGGGCAGCCGAAGGTCAACGGGACGTCCGGTCCTTCGCATGCCGCGCGGACGGGCGAGCACCCCGTGTACGGCCTCTTCACATCGGGGTCACGCAGTGCGCGGCGGGCCGCGGCCGCGGCTGCGCAGGAGCGGCGGGCCGACGGCACCCCCACCACGCAGGGCGAATCGGCGCGGCCGCAGCCGAACCGGTCCGGTCGTGAGCCCGGCGACGCCACCGGTGCTCCCCACGGCACGGCATCGGCCAAGCCGGAACCCCGCCCGTCCGTGGCCGAGTCGGACCCGACCCCGGAGACCACGGCCTTCCCCGTCCAGCAAGCTCGCTCGGCCTCGGACCCGACCCCGGCGTGGGGCCAGGCCGCGCTTCCCGAAGAGACGAAGGCGGCCACCCCGGGCTGGCTGGGTCGACCGGACGGAGCGGGCGCGCCGCCCGCACCCCGGTCGCCGACGGAGAACCGTCCGGGACGTCACGGGCATCCGGACGAGGCCCGCAAGGACACCACGCGCGCCTTCCCGTCGCCCGAACGCTGACCCGCGGCCGGTCGTCGGTTCGGGCAGGCACGTCGAGAGGAACCTGAGCGGGGTCTGACGACCGCGAGACCCCGCTCACGTTCATCTCGCGCGTCGGCCCGCAAGACCGACGGACCGGATCTCCGGCTCGCGCGGCGTGCCTGCCCGGTGCGGGCGGCCCGCGCTGCGACCCTTGATCGGTGAGCACTGTCGACGACTCGGCACCCGCCGTCACGGAGGTGGCCCCCGTCGAGGGGCTGGACCGGCTCCGCGTGCTGCTGGCCGCCGCGATGGGCACGGTGCTGGTCAGCTACGCGGTGCTGGTGCCCGCCGTGGCCGTGGTCGTGCTGACCGCGGGTGGCGGCCTCACCGCTGACGCGGCGTTCGCCGCGGGGATACCGGTGTGGCTGGCCGCGCACCAGATCCCGTTGGCGCTCGAGAGCCAGCCGCTGAGCGTGCTGCCCTTGGTCCCGACGGCGGCCGTGGTCGTGATCGCGCAGGCCGGTGCGCGCTGGTCGGCGCGCAGGCTGGGGGGCAGGTTCCGGGTCGATGCCGGGCCGGTGCTCGCGTCGGTCGCCGGGGCGCACGCCGCCGTCGCCGTGTTGGGCAGCGCCCTTCTGCCCCGCGCGACGGAGGTGGCCGCCGCGCCGTGGGCCGCGATGGTCGGCGGTGGGCTCGTCGCGGGGACCGGTGCGGCGATCGGGGTCGTGCGGGCCTGCGGCCTGCCGCCGGAGTGGACCCGACGGGTTCCGGACTGGGCGCTGGTGGGAGCCCGTGCCGCGGCCGTCGCCGTGGTCGGGTTGCTCGGGGCGGGCGCGTTGATGCTGCTGGTCGCGCTCGCCCTCGGCGCTCCGGCGGTGGTGGCGTCCTACCGAGCGCTCGCGCCGACCTTCGGGGCGGGCGTCGGGCTGACGCTGCTGGCGCTCGCCTACCTCCCGAACGCCGTGGTGGGTGGGATGAGCTGGGTGCTCGGGCCCGGGGTGGGCGTCGGGTCGGCCGCGACATCGCCGTTCGCCGCGTTCCCCGGGGTCCCGTCCGACTTCCCGCTCCTGGCGGCGCTGCCCTCGACGACCCCGCCCGAGTGGGTGCTGGCGGTGCTCCTCCTGCCGATCGGCGTCGGCGCCGCCACCGGTCTGGCCTGCCGTCGGGCCCTGCCGGTGCCTGCTCGCCTGCCCGCGGCGGCGACCGCGACCGTCCTGACCGCCGTCGCGGTGGCACTGCTCGCCGAGCTCGCGGGCGGGCGGCTGGCGGCCGGGGCGTTCGATCCGGTACAGGTGCCGGTCGGGCTGGTCGTGCCTGCCGCGCTGCTGCTGGTGGGCGTGCCCACCCTCGTCATGGCGAGCGTCCAGGGGCGCGGCGAGGCGGCCGAGCCCGACGAGGCCGTGGACGACACCTCCGCCTCCGCGTCGGGCATGCCCGAGGAGGGCTCGGACGTGCCCCTCACCGCGCCCGAGCCCACGCGGACGGCCTCCCGGGGAGGGAGGCTCCGCCGCCGCCGCGGCGCGGCGACGAGCGTTCCCCCGCCACCGGCCGACGCAGGCCCGGCGCGCCCGCCGATGACCGTGGCGGAGCTGGTCGCGCTGAAGGAACGCGAGCGGGCGGAGGCGGCCGAGGCGGAGGCACCTGCCGACGCCGACGCGTCCGCCGGGGCCGGGGACGCGCCAGAAGTCGGCCCGGGAGCGGCGGCCCCCGAGGCCGACGGCGCGGCGAAGGCCGACCCGGGCGCGGCGGAGACCGAGGCCGACGGCGCACCGAAGCCCGACCCGAGCGCGTGCCCCGAGGTCGACGGGGCGCCGCACCCGGCATCGACCGCGCAGGCCGACCCCGCCGCCATCCGGTCCACCAAGGAGTCCGCGGCCGGGCCGCAGGCCGACGTGGACGCAGACCCGTCCGCCGAGGTCGCCACAGGCGGAGTGGCTGAGGATCAGTCGTCCCCGAAGGATCGGTAGGCTATCCCAACATCTTCCACGACGCTTTCGGGATCGCGCTGCGGTTCATGTCGGAGGTCGGCCCCGCGCAGTACTTCCGCCCGTTCGGCATGGCGAGCGTGCTGCTCGGCGTGGTCGCCGTGCTGGTCAGCTGGCGCTACCCGGCGGTGCGCTGGTGGGTCGTCGCCGCCGTCGTGATGATCGCCGCGGAGGGCGTCGACTCCATGCTGTTCTTCTGGCTCCGCAACACCATTCTGTTCGTCGAGGGCGCGGCCGTGCATTCGGTCGAGACGCTGCGGGAGACCGCGCGGGAATTCCAGCTCTGGCACTGGTCGCGGGTGGCCCTGAACACCGCGAGCGCCGTGTTCGCCTTCGTCGCCTTCCTCCGTTTCTACCGCGACGTCCACAGCGTCGAGAAGGCCGCTGCGCACGCGGGGTGATTCTCCTGGCCCGTTAGGCTGGAGGAGTCACGCCCACCCCGCCGAGGAGCCGCGCTTGCCCCCGTCCTACCGGGTCGAGGTACCGGTGCCCGCGCGGGTCGTGGTGCTCGTCTCCGGCTCGGGCACCCTCCTGCAGGCGTTGCTCGACGCCGCCGCGGAGCCCGACTACCCCGCGCGCGTCGTGGGCGTCGGCGCCGACCGTCCCGGCATCGAGGGCCTCGCCAGGGCGGAACGGGTCGGCGTGCCCGCGTTCCACCTGCGGGCCAAGGACTTCGCCGACCGTGCCGCCTGGGACGCCGCCATGGCCAAGGCCGTTGCCGAGCACCGGCCCGACCTCGTCGTCAGCGCCGGGTTCATGAAGATCCTCGGGCCGGGGTTCCGGGAGGCCGTCGGCGTGCCGATGGTCAACACCCACCCGGCGCTGCTGCCGTCCTTCCCCGGCACGCACGGTCCGGCCGACGCGCTGGCCTACGGCGTGAAGATCACCGGGGCCACCGTGCACCTCGTCGACGACGGCGTGGACACCGGCCCGGTGCTGGCCCAGGCCGCCGTGCCCGTCGAGCCGGGCGACGACGTCGGGCGCCTCCACGAGCGCATCAAGATCGAGGAGCGGCGGTTGCTCGTCGCGACCGTCGCCGCGCTGGCCCGCCACGGGGCCACCGTCAGAGGACGAGAGGTGACCATCCCGTGACCGCAGAACGTCGGCCCGTCCGGCGGGCCCTGATCAGCGTCTACGACAAGGCGGGCCTGCCCGCGTTGGCCACCGGGCTGCACGCGTTGGGCGTCGAGATCGTCTCGACGGGGTCCACCGCGCAGGTGATCGCCGACGCGGGGGTGCCGGTCGTCCCGGTCGAGGAGCTGACCGGCTTCCCCGAGTGCCTGGAAGGGCGGGTCAAGACCCTGCATCCCCGGGTGCACGCCGGGTTGCTCGCGGACACGCGCAAGCCCGAGCACGTCGCGCAGCTGGCCGAGCTGGGCGTCGCCCCGTTCGAGCTGCTGGTGAGCAACCTCTACCCGTTCACGGCGACGGTCGCGTCGGGCGCGACGCCCGAGGAGTGCATCGAGCAGATCGACGTCGGCGGCCCCGCGATGGTCAGGGCGTCGGCGAAGAACCACGACAGCGTCGCGGTCGTGGTCGAGCCCGAGCGGTACGACTGGGTGTTGGAGGCCGTCAAGGAGGGCGGCTTCACCCTGGCCGACCGGCGGTCGCTCGCCGTCACCGCCTTCCGGCACACCGCGACCTACGACGTGGCGGTGGCCTCCTACCTGGGCAGCGTGGTCGCGCCCGACGGCAACCCGTTCCCGGGCTGGGTCGGGGGCACCTGGGACCGGCGCGCCGTGCTGCGCTACGGCGAGAACCCGCACCAGGCGGCCGCGCTGTACGTCTCGGGCGTGCCGGGTCTCGCCGCCGCGGAGCAGCTTTCCGGCAAGGAGATGTCGTACAACAACTACGTCGACGCCGACGCCGCCTGGCGGGCCGCGCACGACCACGGCGACGTGCCGTGCGTCGCCGTGGTCAAGCACGCCAACCCGTGCGGCGTCGCGATCGGCGCGGACGTCGCCGAGGCCCACCGCAAGGCCCACGCCACCGACCCCACCAGCGCGTTCGGCGGGGTGATCGCGGTGAACGGCGAGGTGAGCGTGGCGCTGGCGGAGCAGGTCGCGGAGATCTTCACCGAGGTGCTGGTGGCGCCCGCCTACGCCGACGAGGCGCTGCCGATCCTGCTGGGGCGCAAGAACCTGCGGGTGCTGCGGCTGCCGTTCGCGCCGCCGCGCGGGGGCGCGGAGATGCGGCCGATCTCCGGCGGGCTGCTGCTGCAGCAGCGCGACGGCATCGACGCGCCGGGCGACGACCCCGCCACCTGGACGCTCGCCACCGGCGACCCCGTTGCCGACGACGTCCTCGCCGACCTCGCGTTCGCCTGGCGCGCCTGCCGGTCGGTGAAGTCGAACGCGATCCTGCTGGCGTCCGGCGGGGCCGCGGTCGGTGTGGGGATGGGCCAGGTCAACCGGGTGGACGCGGCGCGGCTGGCCGTCCAGCGGGCGGGTGAGCGCGCGCGGGGCTCGGTCGCCGCGTCCGACGCCTACTTCCCGTTCCCCGACGGGCTGCAGGTGCTCCTCGACGCGGGCGTGCGCGCGGTGGTGCAGCCCGGCGGCTCGGTGCGCGACCCCCTCTCGGTCGAGGCCGCGGCGGCCGCGGGCGTCCCGATGTACCTGACGGGCACGCGCCACTTCGCTCACTGACGTGCGCGCCGCGCCGTCGGTCGGGCCGGTGGCCGCAGCCGGCCCCCGTGGTGGCGCCGGTGGGCTGCAGCAGGGTGACACTCCTCCGACTCAGTCGCAGCAGGGTGACACTCCTCCGATCCGGAGGGTCCCGCCACGGCCGGCGATGCGGTACTCTTCGAACGTTGGTTCGACTTGCCGTCTCCCCGCGGCGCTCACCGGGGAGGGGTGTGCCGTGGGCGATGCGGCGGCCAAGCTGGAGCTGGCGCGGGGGCTGCTGCGGCGTGCGGAGGATCGCGCGGTCCGCGCCCGTCCGGCGCCGGAGGTCGATGGGCGCGTGCTGCCGGTCGTCGCGCCGCTGGCCCGGCTGCTGCCCGCCGGTGGGCTGCGCCGCGGCACCACGGTGGCCGTTGCTCCGGGGCCCGCGGCCACGTCGCTGTTGTGGGCGGTGCTCGCCGAGGCGTCGGTCGGCGGGGCGTGGGTGGGCATCGTGGGACGCCCCGACCTGGGGCTGGTCGCCGCCGCCGAGGCCGGGATGCGCCTGGAGCGCCTGGCGTTGGTGCCCCGCCCCGGTGCCGAGCTGCTGGGCGTCACGTCGGCGTTGCTCGACGGCCTCGACATCGTCGTCATGGCAGGGTCCCAGCCGGTGCCCGCTGGCGAGCGGCAGCGGCTCGCGGCGCGGGCCCGCCAGCGCGGGGCGGTGCTCGTCCCCCTCGGCAAGTGGCCTGGCGCCGATGTGCGGCTGACCTGCACCGATGCGCGGTGGGGCGGGGTGGGCGCCGAGCTCGACGGCGGGAGCGGGCGGCTCGACGAACGGCGGGTCGCGGTGCGGGTGTTCGGGCGGGGGGTGGCCCCGGCGGGTCGGGTGGAGCGGCTGCTGATGCCCGTCCGGCCCGCGAGCCCGGTGGTCGCCCCCTCCGCCGCCCCGGCGCCCGCCCTCACCCTGGTGGTCGCCCCCGACCCGGAGACTCCGGCCGCCCCGGAGCCCGGGGCCGCGCCCACCGCCGTCAGGTTGGCCGGATGAGCGACGGGTGCGCGCTCCTACTCACCGGGAGCCGGGCATGAGGGTGCTGGCGCTGTGGTCGCCCGACTGGCCGGTCACCGCCGCCGCGCGCGCCGCCCGCGTCCCGACGCATCAGCCCGCCGCGGTGTTCGTCGCGGGGCGGGTGTTGGCGTGCTCGGCGCCCGCCCGCGCGCAGGGGGTGAAGCGGGGGCTGCGCCGCCGGGAGGCCCAGGCCCGCTGCCCCGACCTGGCGGTGCTCGCCCCCGATCCGGACCGCGACGCCCGCGCGTTCGAGCCCGTCGTCGTCGCGGTCGAGGAGCTGGCGCCCGGAGTGGAGATCGTCCGGCCGGGCCTGGTGGCGCTGCCCGCCCAGGGGCCTGCAGGCTGGTTCGGCGGGGAGCCGGCGGCGGCGGAGCGGCTGGTCGACCAGGTCGCGGCCCGCACGGGGGCGGAGATCCAGGCCGGGTTCGCCGACGGCCTCTTCGCCGCGGTGCTCGCCGCGCGCCGCGGGGTGGCCGTCGCGCCCGGCGACACCCCGGCCTTCCTCGCCTCCCTCGGTGTCGAGGAGCTCGACCGCGAGCCCGAGGTCGACCGCTCCGCCTTCGTCGACCTCCTGCGTCGCCTCGGCCTGCGCAGCCTCGGCGCGTTCGCCTCCCTCGACGCGGCGGACGTCGCGTCCCGGTTCGGGGCCGACGCCGTGCTCTGCCACCGCCTCGCCCGCGGCCTCGACCCCCGCCCGCCGCTGCGACGGCGGCCGCCGGAGGAGCTGACCGTCGAGATCGCGCTCGACCCGCCCGTCGACCGCGTCGACGCCGCGGCGTTCGCCGCCCGCGGCCTGGCCGAGCGGCTGCACGCCACGCTGGCCGGGCACGGGCTGGCGTGCACGCGGCTCGGGGTGGCGGCCAGGACGGTCGCGGGGGATGAGCTGCACCGGGTCTGGCGCTGCGCGGAGCCGCTCACCCCCGCCGCCACGGTCGACCGGGTCCGCTGGCAGCTCGACGCCTGGCTGACCGCACGCCGCCGCGTCGACGAGCACCTGCACGACGGGGCGGTGGCGCTCCTGCGGCTGGTGCCGGAGGAGACGGTCGCGGCGGGCGCGCTGCAGCGGGGGCTGTGGGGCGAGACGGGGGAGGCCGACGAACGGGCCGGGCGCGCGCTCGTGCGGGTGCAGGCGATGTTGGGCCCCGAGTCGGTGGTCACGGCGGTCCTCGACGGCGGCCGCGACCCCGCCGAACGCGTTCGCCTGGTCCCCTGGGGCGACGACCGGGGCGAGCCCGAGCCCGCACCCGCCGACCCGGAGCCGGGCGGCCGCTGCTCCTGCGGGAGGCCAGGGGCCGATACGGGCGGTGGCGATTCCGCGGGGCCCACGATCGGAGGCCGCGCTGGTTCCGACGAGCCCGCGGGTGGTGAATGGTTCACGCCCGCCTGCGCCTGCGCCACCCCGCCCCGCCACCGCTCGTCGGGGGGCCCGGCGAGCATGTTCCCCGACCTCACCGACGCCGCCCCGGCAGGCTGGCCGGTGGACGTGCTGCGGCGCACCGGGCGCACGTCGGCCGTCGAGCTGCTCCGGCAGAACGGCGGGCCGCCGGGCAAGAGCTCCCGCAGGCGACGGGTGGCCGCCCACCGGTCGCCCCGCCCGTCGACGGTGCGGGAGCCGCCACCGTCCTGGCCGGGGCGTCTGCCCGCCCCGTCGCCCGCCACCGTGCCCCCCGAGCCCCTGCCCGCGCTCGTGCAGGACACCGCGGGCGAGCCGGTGCGGCTCACCGGGCCCGATGCGCTCTCCGCGCCACCCGCCCGGCTCGCCGTCGACGGGAGGCCGCCCGCCGCCGTCGTCGGATGGGCCGGTCCGTGGCCGGTGTGGGCCCGCTGGTGGACGCCGGGCGCCGCGCTGACCGCGCGGGTGCAGGTCGTCCTCGACGACGGGACGGCGCTGCTGCTCGTCGCACGGGAGGACAGGTGGTGGGTGCAGGGGACCTACGACTGACACATCTCGACGGGGAACACAGAACGGCCGGGCGCTTCGGTCCCGGAAGCGCCCGGCCGTACCGATGGAGGGGAGTGCTCAGCCTACCGGTGGCGGCGGCTCGGCGGCTCCGGTCATGATGGCCACCGCCTCGGACATGGTGTGCGACTGCGGCGTGATCACCGTCGCCCGCCTGCCGAGCCGCTGGATGTGGATGCGGTCGGCGACCTCGAAAACGTGCGGCATGTTGTGGCTGATCAGGATGACCGGCAGGCCCCGGTCGCGGACGTCCCGGATCAGCTGCAGAACTCGGTTGCCCTCCTTGACGCCGAGCGCGGCCGTCGGCTCGTCGAGGATGACGACCTTGCTGCCGAACGCCGCCGAACGCGCCACCGCGACGGCTTGCCGCTGCCCACCGGACAGGCTCTCCACGGCCTGCCCGATGTTCTGCAGCGTCGCCACGCCCAGCTCGCTCATGTGCCTGGCGGCCTCGGACTTCATGTGCTTCTTGTCGAGCATCCGGAACACCGAGCCGAGGATGCCCGGCTTGCGCTCCTCGCGGCCGAGGAACAGGTTGTCGGCGATGTCGAGGCCGGGCGAGACTGCCAGCGACTGGTACACCGTCTCGATGCCCGCGTTGCGCGCGTCCATCGGGTTCCTGAAGTGCACGACCTGGCCGTCGAGGAGGATCTCGCCCTCGTCCGGGATGAGCGCGCCGCACAGGGCCTTGATCAGGCTCGTCTTGCCAGCGCCGTTGTCGCCGATCACCGCGAGGATCTCACCCGGGTAGAGCTCCAGGTCGCTGTTGGCGATCGCGGTGACCTTGCCGTAGCGCTTGACCAGGCCCTTGGCCTGCAGCACCGGTTCGCGCGTGTCCTTGGGCGCCTGGTCCTTCTCCAACGACGGGCTGCTCATGCCTTCACCTTCCGGATCCACTGGTCGAGACCGACGGCAACGAGCACGAGCAGACCGATCGCGGTGCCCTGCCAGACGACGTCGACACCAGCAAGCTGCAGACCGTTCTGGAACACGCCGACGATCAGCGCGCCGACCAGCGTGCCGAGCACGATTCCGCGGCCGCCGAAGAGGCTCGTGCCGCCGAGCACGACGGCGGTGATGGAGTTCAGGTTGTACTCCGTGCCCACGTTCGGGCTGGCCGAGGCGAGACGGCCCATGAGGATCCACGCGCCGATCGCGTAGATCAGGCCCGCCACGAGGTAGACCGACAGCAGCACCCGGTCGGTGCGGATACCGGACAGCCGCGCGGCCTCGATGTCGTCGCCCGTCGCGTAGACGTGCTTGCCCCAGGCCGTGTTGCTGAGCGCGTACCAGAAGAACGCGAACAGCACCAGCATGATGATCGAGCCCCAGGTCAGGCTGAAGCCACCGATCCGCAGTGCGTTGTTCCCGGTCGCCGTCATGATCGCGGGCATGTCAGAGCCGCGGATCGTCTCGCTGCGGGACACCACGGAGTTCAGCGAGAAGAAGATCGACAGTGTGCCCAGCGTGACGATGAACGGGGGCAGGTTGATCCGGGTGACCAGGAACCCGTTGAACGTGCCCATCGCGGTGCCGAGCACGAGGCCGATCAACAGGGCGAGGACGCCGGGTACGCCGAGCTTCGTGGCCATGTTGGCCATGAGGATCGACGAGAAGACGGCGATCGCGCCCGCGGAGAGGTCGATGCCCGCGGTGAGGATGACCAGCGTCTGGCCCAGCGCCAGGGTGGCGATCACCGTGACCTGCTGCAGCACCAGGCCCAGGTTCGCCGCGGAGAGGAACCGGCCGTTGACGATCGCGAACGCGATGATCGCGACGACAAGCACGGCGAGCGGGCCGAGGATCGGGTTGGCGTGCAGGACGTGTTGGATGCGGTTGAGCGTCGACTGTTGATGGTGGTCGTCGAATCCGGATGGTGCCTTCGGCGGGGCGGTGGCTGTGCCGCCCGAGGTGTCAGTGGCCATGCGCGTGCACTCCTTCAGTCAGTCGCGGTCGGGCGGCTGGGGTGAGGGGTCTGTGACCGGCCTCACCCCAGCCTGCTCTGCTACCGGACGGTCCGCCAGGTATCAGCCCCAGCAGTTCTGGAGGCCGAAGGCGGTGTCCTTGGAGTCGACCCCGGACTGGGCCTGGTCGGTGATGAGCGTGACGCCGGTGTCGACGAAGTTCTTGCCCTCGGTGGCCTGGGGCTTGGTGCCGTCCTTTGCGAAGGCGGCGACGGCCTGGACGCCCTGCTGCGCCATCTTCAGCGGGTACTGCTGCGACGTGGCGCCGATCTGGCCCGCCTTGACGGCCTGGACGCCCGGGCAGCCGCCGTCGACCGAGACGATCGTGACCGACTTCTCCTTGCCCGCGGCCTTGAGCGCCTGGTAAGCGCCGGACGCGGCGGGCTCGTTGATCGTGTAGACGAGCGTGATCCCCGGTGCCTTCTGGAGCAGGTTCTCCATCGCGGTGCGCCCGCCGTCCGCGGCGCCGTCGGTGACGTCGTGGCCGACGATCCGCGGGTCGTTCTCGTCGCCGATCTTGTTCTCGTCCGCGACGTCGATGCCGAAGCCCTTGAGGAAGCCCTGGTCGCGCTTGACGTCGACGGACACCTGGTTGGCGTTGAGGTCCAGCATCGCGATCTTGGCCTGGGCGGCGGCCGGGCCGAGCTTGGCCTTGGCCCACTGGCCGATCAGGAGGCCCGCCTGGAAGTTGTCGGTGGCGAAGGTGGCGTCGACCGCGTCGGCCGGGTCGGTGGGCGTGTCGAGCGCGACGACGAGCATGCCCGCCTGCTTGGCCTTGTCGATCGAGGGGACGATGGCCTTCGAGTCGCTCGGCGTGATGAGGATGCCCTTGGCGCCCGCGGAGATCAGGTTCTCGATCGCCTGGACCTGGGCCTCGTTGTCACCGTCCTTCTTGCCCGCGAAGCTCTGCAGCGTGAGGCCGGAGGAGTCGGCGGCCTGCTGCGCGCCCTCCTTCATCTTGACGAAGAAGGGGTTGGTGTCGGTCTTGGTGATCAGGCCGACGATCGGCTTGTCACCGCCGCCGGAGCCCCCGCTCGACCCCCCGGAGCTGCCGCCACAGCCCGCGAGGGCGAGCGCGGCGGCAGCGCTGAGGCTGACGAGGGCGGTGGTCCGGCGCGAGGAGGACCAGGAGAGGTTCATGGTGACCCTTTCGTCTTCTTTGACAGATGTCACGCGGTGATGCGACAACGTTGTCAAGAGACAATGCAGCGCTGGCGCGACTTTGACAAGCCGTTACCCGACTTGATCTATAACGGATGAGTAACGACAGGAGACCTGTTGACAACGTTGACGGACGTCACCCACGATGTGCCGCACCACCGCGGCAGCGCCGCCCGGGTCGGCGTCGGAGGCCCCCTTGACACCTACGGAAGGCCGACGTCCCACGATGCGGGACGTCGCCGCTCGGGCGCAGGTGAGTTTCAAGACCGTCTCCCGGGTCGTCAACGAGGAGGGCGGCGTCTCCCCCCTTCTCGAGCGACGCGTCCGGCAGGCCATCGAGGACCTCGACTTCCGCCCAAACGCCGGCGCTCGGATCCTGCGCCGTTCCGATCACAGGACGGCCACGATAGGATTGCTCCTCGAAGACGTAGCCAACCCGTTCTCGGCCGCCATCCAGCGTGCGGTCGAGAACGTGGCCATGCCGCGCGGGGTGTTCGTGCTGTCGGCCAGCCTCGACGAGGACGCCGACCGCGAGCGGGCGCTGGCGAAGCAGTTCGGCGCCCGGCACGTCGACGGCCTCTTGCTCGCTCCCGCGGGTGCCGACCAGTCGCACCTGACGGGGGAGCTGCGTGCGGGCACGGCGGTCGTGTGTGTGGACCGGGAGGCGGGCAACCTGCCGGTCGACTCGGTGCTCGCCACCAACGCCATCGGGGCGGCCGAGGGGGTGCGGCACCTCGCCGCTGCCGGGCACCGGCGCATCGCCTACCTCGGTGACCGGCGCACGATCCCCACCGCGGTCCAGCGCTTCGCGGGCTACCGGGAGGCGCTCGCGGCGCACGGCATCCCGGTGGACCCCGACCTGGTCGTGCACGACGTCCGCGACGCGCCGGGCTCCGACGGCGCCGTCACGACGCTCCTGTCCCGGCCGGACCCGCCAACGGCGCTCTTCACCGCCCAGAACATGATCACGATCGGCGCGGTGCGGGCGATGCGGCGCCTGGGGGTCGAGCATCGCGTGGCGCTGGTCGGGTTCGACGACTTCCTGCTGGCCGAGCTGCTGTCGCCGGGCGTCACGGTGGTCGCGCAGGACCCGGCGGCGATGGGCCGGATCGCGGCCGAGCTGCTGTTCGAGCGCATCGGCGGCAGCGCCCGTCCCCCCGAGGTGCGGCTGGTGCCGACCACCCTGATCCGCCGTGGCTCCGGCGAGCTCCGCCCCGTGCTCTGACGGCACCCGTGCGGCCGCCCGACCGCCTCGCAGGCGCGGTGGCGCTTCGCAGATCTGGCTGACACGTCGCAGGGCCCTGGGGGTCTGCGAGGTGTACGCGCGGTCTGCGAGGACGGCGGGTCGGGCGTCGATGACCGGGCCGACCGCTCGCATCGCACCCCGGCCGGCGCGCTCCGCACGGCCCCTGCCGACGCCCCCTGGCCCTGGAGGCGAACATGTGTTCGACTTGGGGGGTGGGCTGGAACAACCCGGACGTCCCGTGGAGCACGCTGGAGGCGGTGCTCTCCGGACGCGACGGCTCGTCGCTCCCCGGTGGCCATGGGCGGGAGGGAGGGCGAGAAGGGGGAGACGGGGGCGACAGCCCGGCGTGGTCCCGCAAGCGCGACCGCTACCAGCCCCCGCCGCTCCCCGATCCCGAGAGCCGGGTGCCCTACGCCGAGCTGCACTGCCACTCCAACTTCAGCTTCCTCGACGGCGCGAGCCCGCCCGAGGAGCTGGTCGAGGAGGCGAAGCGGCTGGGGCTCGACGCGCTGGCGCTCACCGACCACGACGGCATGTACGGCGTGGTGCGCTTCGCGGAGGCCGCCGCCGAGCTGGGCGTCGACACGGTGTTCGGCGCCGAGCTGTCGCTGGGCCTGTCGGCCCCGCAGAACGGCGTCGCCGACCCGGAGGGCACCCACCTGCTGCTGCTCGCCCGCGACCCCGAGGGCTACCGCGGCGCTCTGCCGCACCGATCAGCGCCGCCCAGCTGCGCGGGCGAGGAGAAGGGCCGCCCGGTCTACGACGTCGACGAGCTGGTCGGCGCACACCGCTGGCCACGTGCTCGCGCTCTCCGGCTGCCGCAAGGGCGCCGGTGCGGCAGGCGCTGCGCACCGGCGGGCGGCGACGCGGCCGCGCGCGAGCTCGCGCCGACTGCGCGAGTGGTTCGGGGCCGAGCACGTGGCCGTCGAGCTCACCCACGCGGGGCTGCCCACCGACACCGAGACGAACGACGCGCTCGCCGAGCTCGCCGCCGCCGCCGGCCTGCCGACCGTGGCCACCACCGCGGCGCACTACGCCGCCCCGGCAGCGGTACGCGCTGGCCACGGCACTGGCCGCGGTGCGCGCGCGGCGCAGCCTCGACGACGCCGACGGCTGGCTCCCGCCGGCCGGCACCGCCCACCTGCGCTCCGGCGCGGAGATGACCGCCCGCTTCGAGCACCTGCCACCCCGGCGCCGTGGCGCGCGCGGCCGCGTTCGGCCGCGAGTGCGCGTTCTCGATCCGGCTGGTCGCGCCCGACCTGCCGCCGTTCCCGGTGCCGCCGGGCGCACGACCGAGCGGAGCTGGCTGCGCGAGCTGACGTGGCGGGGCGTCGCCCGCCGCTACGGCAGCCACGCCGAGTACGGGGCCGCGCTGGAGATGATCGACCACGAGCTGGAGATCATCGAGGCGAAGAACTTCCCCGGCTACTTCCTCATCGTCCACGACATCGTCGAGTTCTGCCGCACGCGCCGACATCCTCTGCCAGGGCCGGGGCTCTGCGGCCAACTCGGCGGTCTGCTACGCGCTGGGCATCACCCACGTCGACGCGGTCGCGATGGGCCTGCTGTTCGAGCGGTTCCTCTCCCCGGCGCGCGAGGGCTACCCCGACATCGACCTCGACATCGAGTCCGGCCGGCGCGAGGAGGTGATCCAGTACGTCTACCGCGTACGGGCGCGGCTGCGCGGCGCAGGTCGCCAACGTGATCACCTACCGGCCGCGCTCCGCCGTCCGCGACATCGCCAAGGCGCTGGGCTTCTCACCGGGCCAGCAGGACGCGTGGAGCAAGCGGATCGAGCGCTGGGCCCCGCGGAGCGCAGGCGGAGCGGGCATCGGCGCTGCGCGGCGCCTGGTCGAGGAGATCCCGCCCGAGGTCGCGCGCCCTGGCCGAGCAGCTGCTCGGCTTCCCGCGGCACCTGGGCATCCACTCCGGCGGCATGGTGATCTGCGACCGGCCGGTGTCCGAGGTCGTGCCCGTCGAGTGGGCGCGGATGGAGAGCCGCAGCGTCGTCCAGTGGGACAAGGACGACTGCGCGTACGCCGGGCTGGTCAAGTTCGACCTGCTCGGCCTGGGCATGCTCACCGCGCTGCACCTCATGATCGACCTCGTGGCGCGAGCACACCGGCCGGCAGCATCGAGCTGCACGAGCTGCAGCCCACCGACCCCGAGGTCTACGCGATGCTGCAGCACGCGCCGACTCGGTCGGGGTGTTCCAGGTGGAGTCGCGCGCGCAGATGGCGACGCTGCCGCGGCTGAAGCCGCGCGAAGTTCTACGACCTGGTCGTCGAGGTCGCGCTGATCCGTCCCGGGCCGATCCAGGGCGGCTCGGTGCACCCCTACATCCGCCGCCGCAACGGGCTGGAGGAGCCCACCTACGACCACCGCTGCTCGAGCCGCGCGCTGGAGAAGACGCTCGGGCGTGCCGCTGTTCCAGGAGCAGCTCATGCAGATCGCGGTGGACGTCGCCGGGTTCTCCGCCGGCGACGCCGACGAGCTGCGTCGGGCGATGGGGTCCAAGCGCTCGCCGGAGAAGATGGAGCGGCTGCGCGAGCGGTTCTTCACCGGCATGGCCACCAACGGCATCACCGGCGACGTGGCCGAGACGATCTTCGGCAAGATGCTGGCGTTCGCGAACTTCGGCTTCCCGGAGAGCCACTCGATCAGCTTCGCGTCGCTCGTCTACTACAGCGCGTGGTTCAAGCTCTACCACCCGGCGGCGTTCTGCGCGGCGCTGCTGAACGCGCAGCCGATGGGGTTCTACTCGCCGCAGTCGCTGGTCGCCGACGCGCGGCGGCACGGGGTCGTCGCGTTCGGCCCGGACGTCAACCACGGCCGGGCCGAGGCGATCCTCTACCGCGACGGGCGCAGCGAGGGCGGCCTGGCGATCCGGCTGGGGCTGGCCGAGGTCCGCACGGTCGGGTTCGACCTGGCCGAGGCGATCGACGCCGAGCGCGACGCGCGCGGGCCGTTCCGCGACCTCGCCGACCTCGCCGCCCGCGTCCGGCTGACGGCGGCGCAGGCCGAGGCGCTGGCGACCGCGGGCGCGTTCGGCTGCTTCGGCCCCAGGGATGCTCCGCTGGACCGGCGTGCGGGGCTGTGGGCGGCCGGGGTCGTGGCGGCGGTGCGCGCGCGAGCACCTGCCCGGGCACGGCCGTCGGGCTCGACGCGCCGCCGCTGCCGGGCCTCACACCCGCGGAGCTGACCGTGGCCGACGTGTGGGCCACCGGCGTCTCCCCGGACAGCCACCCGATCCAGCACCTGCGCTCCCAGCTCGACGGCCTGGGCGCGGTCCGGTCGACCGGGCTCGGCCGCGCTGGACCCGCCCAGCGACCCGGAGGAGCGGCCGCCGCGCGTGCTCGTCGGCGGGCTGGTGACCCACCGGCAGCGCCCGGCCACGGCGGGCGGGGTGACGTTCGTGAACCTGGAGGACGAGAGCGGGATGCTCAACGTCACGTGCTCGGAGGGGCTGTGGGCGCGCTACCGCTCGGTGGCGCTCGGCAGCGCGGCCCTGCTCGTGCGCGGGCGGCTGGAGCGCAGTCCGGAGGGAGTGCTCAACCTGGTGGCCGACCGGCTGCAGAAGCTGGCCCTGGCCGTCCCGGTGAAGTCCCGCGACTTCCGCTGACGGGCCGTGCGCGGAAATCGTCGCTATGACCGCGCTTTCCGCGCACGGGCGCGTCAGCGCACCATCGCGTGGCCCATCGGCAGCGCCCGGCCGCCGAGGTCCTGGTTGATGCCGTCGTACAGGATGTAGGCGAAGACCAGGCAGAACAGGAACGTCGTGACGCCCGCGATGGGGAAGAGCCCCGCCGCGCCCGCGCTCACGCCGAAGAACGCGAGCGCGAAGGTGACGTCGACGAGCACGAAACCGAGCGTGAACATCAGCGGCAGGCGCAGCGTCGACACCGTCAGCAGGACGAACACCAGCAGGAACGACAGCAGGTAGGTCGATCGCACCTGCCCGCTCGCGTCGCCGTCGACGGCCCACCAGCCGCTCGTCAGCCCGATCAGCAGGAACCCGAAGCTCATCCAGAACGCCGAGAACACCCCGAAGATCGCGGCGACCGTGTTCTGCGCCAACCGGCCCGCCCACACCGCCGAGATCAGCAGGAACAGGCCGGCCGACAACGACACGATCGGGATCATCCCGCCGCCGAGCTTCGCCGTGTCGAGGTAGCCGACGAACCACAGGCCCAGCGTCACGCCCGACGGCAGGAACGTCACGAGGCCGAGCAGCGCGGGGTTGCCCGCGGGCACGGCGGGCGCTGGGGCACGGACCTCGGACTCGGCGGACTCCACGCTCATGGGTTGGCTCCTCGGTGAGACGTCATGGGCGCAAGTCAGTGTGCGCAGGCGTTCCGGGGCGAGGCCCTGCCCGATCGGACGGACCCGTCCCCTACCGGGTACCTGGCCGTTCGGCCCGCCCGTGCTGTCCGTTGGGCGGTCCGCGTCGCAAGAGGCGGGGGCGGGCCGGGCGCAGCTCCCCGGGATCGCAGCGGGGTGACACCGCTCCAACCCAGTCGCAGCGGTGTCACCCTGCTGCAGCGGTCGGGACGGCGTTCAGTGCTGGATCGGGCGGCCCATCGCCATGGCGCGCCCGCCGAGCTCCTGGCCCAGCGCGTCGAACCAGATGTAGGCGAAGATCGCGCAGAACACGAACACCGAGATGCCCCCGAGCGTCGCGAAGACCGCTGCCCCGGACAGGGCGTTGATCAGCACCAGCGCCACCGCGATGTCGACGAAGACGAAGCCCACCGTGAACGCGAGCGGGAGTCGCAGCGTGGCGAGGGTCAGGATCACGAACACGATGAGCCACGCCAGCAGGAACGTCGGCAGCGGGGCGCTCGTGGCGGTGAGACCGAACCAGCTGTCGGTGACCGCGGCGACCAGCACACCGAGGCTCAGCCAGAACGCCGAGAACGTGCCGAAGATGCACGCGACGGCGTTCGCGGCCAGCCTGGTCGCCCACACCGCGGCGACCAGCAGGAACAGGCCCGATGACATCAGCACGGCGGGCGCGATCGCGCCGAGGTCGGCGGCGGGGAGATAGCCCACCAGCCACAGGCCCAGCGACAGCGCGCCGGGCAGGAAGGTGGCCAGCCCCAGCGGGGCGGGGTTGCCCGCGGGAACCGCGGGCGCGGCGGCCGTTGGCGCGGCCTGGACGTCGTTCTCCACACTCATGACGGACTCCTCGTCGAATCGGTCGTATTGGGGATGAAAAAGCGCGGGCTGCGCATAGTGTGCGCGCCGTCCGATCCGCCGTCCTGGCCTTCCAGAGCCGCGCTGAGCTGGCCGGATGTCCGATGTAAACGTTTGGGCACCGCGTCGTTGTCGCCACCGGACGCGCCGATTCTCGACCGGTGAGAATCGGCTGACCTCCCGCGCGGCAGCGCCGTCCGCACGCTTCGCGGGGTGCGCCGATCCCCGTTATCGAATCGTGCCCACTTTCTGTCCTGCAGTGGTCGTGCTCGGCCCGATCGTCGGCCTGGGAGGATGAAGGCGTGACGGCGACGGTGATGGACGGCAGGGCCGCCCTGGCGGAGATCCTCGGCGAGCTGGCGGGGCGGGTCGAGAAGCTGACGGCCGCGGGCCTGACACCGGGACTGGGCACGCTGCTCGTCGGTGACGACCCCGGCTCGCACGCCTACGTGCGCGGCAAGCACCGCGACTGCGCGAAGGTCGGCATCGCGTCGATCCAGCGCGAGCTGCCCGCCGACGCCACGCAGGCCGACGTCGAGCGCGTGGTCGACGACCTGAACGCCGACCCCGCCTGCACCGGCTTCATCGTCCAGCTGCCCCTGCCCGCAGGGCTCGACGCGGGTGCGGCGCTGGAGCGGGTCGACCCGGCCAAGGACGCCGACGGGCTGCACCCGGTGAGCCTCGGGCGGCTCGTCCTCGGCGAGGAGGCGCCGCTGCCGTGCACCCCGCGCGGCATCGTCGAGCTGTGCAGGCGCTACGGCGTCGAGCTGAACGGGGCGCGGGTCACGGTGGTCGGCCGTGGCGTGACCGTGGGGCGGCCGCTTGGCCTGCTGCTCACCCGGCGCAGCGAGAACGCGACGGTCACGCTCTGCCACACCGGCACCCGCGACCTCGGGGCCGAGGTGCGGCGGGCCGACGTGGTCGTCGCGGCGGCGGGCGTGCGCCGGGCTGATCACCGCGGACATGGTGGCGCCGGGGGCGACCGTGCTCGACGTGGGCGTGACGCGCACGGAGCTGGGGATGGTCGGCGACGTCGCGCCCGAGGTGGCGG
The DNA here is from genome assembly GCA_963750095.1 of uncultured Actinomycetota bacterium. Lineage (GTDB taxonomy): Bacteria > Actinomycetota > Actinomycetes > Mycobacteriales > Pseudonocardiaceae > Pseudonocardia. Next base: position 331,652 of record CAVVPJ010000009.1, read on the forward strand.
AGGTGGCGGGCCTGCTCGCGCCGATGCCGGGCGGGGTGGGCCCGATGACGCGCGGGATGCTGCTGACCAACGTGGTGGAAGCAGCCGAACGGAGCTTGGGGTAGATGCGCACCCGCCTGCCCACCTTCCTGCCCGCCGCGCTGGTCGCCGTGATCGCGCTGGTCGGGCTGGGCCTGGTCCTGTCCCAGCACTGGCGCCGCGGCGCGGTGCTGCTCGGGGCGGCGCTGCTGGTGGCGGCGGTGCTGCGGCTCACCGTGCCCCCCGAGCGCGTGGGCCTGCTCGCGATCCGCTCCACGGCGATCGACGTGCTGTGCTACTCGGGCTTCGGCGTCGCGATGGTGGTGCTGGCGGCCACGATCACCCGGGGCTCGCTCACCCTGGGCTGAGCTCAGGTGGCGGTCCAGCCGCCGTCCACGGTCAGCACGTGCCCGGTCACGTAGCTCGCCGCGTCGGAGGCGAGGAACAGGAGCGGCCCGTCGAGCTCGGCGAGCTCGGGGATGCGCCCGAGCAGGGTGCGCTCGACGATCCGCGCGCGGTGCTCGGGATCGGTCAGGCCGCCGGTCAGCGGCGTCGGGAAGAAGCCGGGGGCCAGCGCGTTGACGCGCACCCCGCGCTCGCCCCACTGCGCCGCGAGGTGGCGGGTGAGGTTGACCAGCCCCGCCTTCGAGGTGTTGTAGCCGACCATGGCGAGGCGCGACCCGACCACGCCGAAGATCGAGGCGACGTTGATGACGGTCGACCCCGGCCGTCGGAACAGCAACGGCGCGGCCAGCCTGCACAGGTCGACGGCCGCGACGAGGTTGAGGTCGAGCACCTCGGTGACCGCCTCGAGCGGCTGTTCCTCCAGCGGTCCGCGGTCGCAGGTCCCGGCGTTGTTGACGAGGACGTCCAACCCGCCGAAGCGCTCGTCGACCCGGGCGACGAGCCGAGCGCGGAAGGCCGGGTCGCGCAGGTCGCCCGGCACCGCGAGGCAGGCGGGGCCGAGCTCGTCGGCGAGTCGGTGCAGCAGCGGTCCGCGGCGCGCGGTCACCGCGACCTCGGCGCCCGCGCCCGCCAGCGCGGCGGCGGCCCGCGCGCCCAGGCCCGAGGAGGCTCCGGTGACCAGCGCCACCCGTCCGTCCAGCCGCAGCGATGCCGTCACGCCGCCAGGGTGGCGGGAGAACCTTGTGCGCCGGTTGGCGCAACATTGGCGCGGGTCAGCCGAGCAGCGCGCGGTGGACGGCCTGGACGTCTCGGCCGGGGTCCACGCCCAGCTCGTCGCGCAGCACGGCCCGCAGCCGGTCGTAGACGGCGAGCGCCTCGGCGGTGTTCCCGGCGGCGGCGAGGGCCCGCATCAGCAGGAGGTGCCCGGTCTCGCGCAGCGGCGCGAGGTCGACGAGCTCGCGCGCGGACCGCTCCGCCCCCGGGAGCTCGGAGCCGCCGAGCTCCAGGCACGCGGCGGCGTAGCACTCCAGCCCGCGCACCCGCACGTCGGCGAGGCGGCGCCGCCATCCGTCGACCCACGGGGCGGTGACCTCGGGCAACAGCGTCCGGCGGGCCACGAACTGCGCGGCGAGGCTCGAGAACCACGCGCGCCGCCAGTTCTTCGTGACGAGCGCGGACTCGGCGGCGTGGAGGGCGGCGAGCGCCGCCTCGACGTCGACGTGCGCAGGCTCGGGCAGCACGAGCGTGAGCTCAGCGCGGCCGCGCAGGACGTCCGGACCGACCGCGGCCCGCAACCTGGAGACCACCGCGGCCAGCGCACCGGCGGCCGACGGCGGCGGGGAACCCGCCCACAGCACGTCGACCACGGTGTCCCGGGGAACGGGGTGCGCGCGGGCGAGCACGAGGTAGGCGAACAGCGCCCGCGCCTGCCTGCCGGGGAGGTCCGCGGTGACGTCGCGCCCCCGCAGCTCGACGGCGAGGGTTCCGCACAGCTGCACCCGGGTCCGCACCAGGTCGGGACAATACGCCCATGACCCGCCAGGTTCGGTGCGAGTGCGGCTACGTCGCGCGCGGCGCGACCGACGACGAGGTGATCGCCCTCGTCCTGGACCACGTCGCGGCCGAGCACCCCGACGTCGCGGCCGACGAGACCGCCGACGACGTGCGCGCCTGGATCGAGCTCCTGCCCGACTGACCGCTCGCGTTCCCCCCAACAGCCACGTGGACACCTGTGGTCGACGCGGCCGACCTCCGGGCAGCCCTGTGTGTCCACGTGGCACCTTGGGCGCTCGGTCAGCGCGCGTAGAGCGTCCGCACCAGGTCCTCGATCGACGGCTCGACGACGGCCACGTCGCGCAGCTGTGCCCGCTCGGCGACGGCGGCGATCACCGCGGCCGCCGTCGTGTCGGCGGGGGCGAACGCGAGGCGCTGCCGGATCCCGCCCGCTTCGACGGTGACGTCGTGCACGCCCGGCAGGCCGGTCAGCGGCGGGGCGGGCTCGGCCAAGTCCACCACCACCTCGCGGGCGCCGCCGAACCGCGTCCGCAGCGTGGCCAGGTCGTCGTCCACGAGCACCCGGCCCTGGTCGATCACGACGACCCGCCTGCACAGCCGCTCGACGTCGGGCAGGTCGTGGGTGGTGAGCAGCAGTGTGACGGCGCCGCGACCGTTCACGTCGGCGAGGAACGCGCGCAGGCGCTCCTTGCTCGCGAGGTCGAGCCCGATCGTCGGCTCGTCGAGCACGAGAAGCTCCGGCCCGTGCAGCAGCGCCGCGGTGACCTCGCCGCGCATGCGCTGCCCCAGCGACAGCTGCCGGACCGGCATGTCGAGGAACCCGCCCATGGAAAGCAGCTCGACGCACTCGTCCAGCCGCTTCGCGAACGGCACCCCGTGGATGGCGCCGTGCAGCGCGAAGCTCTCGCGCAGCGGCAGGTCCCACCACAACTGGCTGCGCTGGCCGAACACCACGCCGATGCGCCGGGCCAGATCGCGCCGCTCGCGCACCGGGTCCAGCCCGCACACCCGCGCGTGCCCGGACGTCGGGACGAGCACGCCGGTCAGCATCTTGATCGTCGTGGACTTGCCCGCCCCGTTCGGGCCGAGGAAGCCCACCGCCTCGCCGCGCGCGACGGTCAGCGTCACCCCCTCGACCGCCGTGACGCGCCTGCGGCGCAGCCGCGCGCCCACCAGGAACTCCCGCCGCAGGGCCACCGTCTCGATGACTGCCTCTTCGCCCGGCCGAACGCCACTGCCCACCGCGCGGCCGTCCCGTCCGATGTCTCTCAACCTCAGGACCCCGTTCCCTGGTAGCGGCGCACGCCCGTGCGCCAGATGAGCGCGGCCACCCCGACCGCCACGAGCGCGACGAGCGGCGAGCAGTACCGCAGCGCGTCCGGGAGGCCCAGCGGGTCGGGCCGTCCCAGCAGGGCCAGCGCCGGGAAGTACGCCACGAACGCGCCCGGCACGACGAAGCACATGATCCGCCGCAGCCACGGCCCGTAGACCGTGATCGGGTAGGAGGTGGCGAAGTCGGAGCCGTAGGTCACGGAGTTGGCCACCTCCCGCCCGTCGACCAGCCAGAACGACACGCAGTTGGCCGCGACCCATATCGCCGACAGCACCACCGCCCCCGCGACCGGCGCGACGACGGCGACGGCCACGCGCAGCGGTGTCCAGTGCACGTCCTGCAGCGCCCACGACAGCACCGCCACCCCCGCCGCGACCCGGCCGAGCCTGCGCAGCTGCACGTCGGCCGAGAGCAGCTGGGGGAGGGTGCCGAGCGGCCGCAGCAGCATGACGTCGAACTCGCCGGTGCGGATGTACTCCGGCAGCGCCTCCACCTGGCCGACGGCGAGGTCCGCCAGCCCGAACGCGGTGGCGGCCAGCCCGTAGATCAGCACGACCTCGCCTGCCGAGAACCCGCCGAGCGACGTGACGTGCGTGAAGATGGCGAGGATCGCCAGCAGCTCCATGCTCTGGCCGACCAGCTGCGCGACGACGTCGAGCGCGAACGAGCCCGGGTAGGCCAGCTGGCTGCGGATCCGCGAGGCGACGATCCGCGCGTAGACCTGGAGGGTCGACTCACCCACCCTGCACCACCAGCCTCCGCGCGCCCCTGGCGAGCGCCACCCGGCCCAGTCCGAAGAGGACGGCGGCCCAGCCGAGCTGGTGGAGGAGCAGGGTGAAGGGGTCGCCGCGCTCGGTGAACACGTCGATCGGCGTCTGGAAGAGCGCCGGGAACGGCGTCCACGCGAGCACCGCCTGAGCCCAGGCAGGGAACCACGGCAGCGGCAGGATCAGCCCGCACAGCAGCCCGCCGACCGTGCCCCACACCGCGAGCACCCCGCGCGCGTCGAGCAGCCAGAACGCGCTGAGGTTGAGCAGGAACCGGATCCCGAAGCTGACGACCGTGCCGAGCAGCGCGGACACCGCGAACAGCACCCACGTCGCGGGCCGCTCCGGCCAGCGGAACGGGAAGAACACCATCCCGAACGCCATCGGCGGGAGCAGCCGCATGAGCACGGCGTGGCCCGCGCGGCCGAGGTCGTCCGCGAGCAGCGCGCTCTGGAGATCCCACGGCCTGCCGAGGTCGACCACGATGTCGCCGGTGCGCACCCGCTGGGCCAGCGTGCGGTCGCTCCAGAGGTTGACGACGTTGAGCAGGCCTTGGCCGAGCCAGACGTAGGTGACCGCCGTCGCGACGTCGTACCCCGCCACGGGGCCGCGCTGGGTCAGCACCGCGACCAGCACCGACGCGCGCAACAGCCCGAAGACGGTGTTGGTCGCGAGCCCGGCGAGGGCGGCCTGACGGTAGGTGGCGTAGCGCTGGAACCCGGCCCTGACGAGCCGCGGGTACGGCGAGAGCACGTCTTTCGACGCTACGGCACCCCGCAACGGGTTTACCCGGACGCAGACCCGCCGCCGGGCGTCCTCTCGCAGACCACGCAAGCACTTCGAGGAGCCCACGGAGTCTGCGAGGCGGAGGCGGAGTCTGCGAGGCGGAGTCTGCGAGGCGCGCGGTCGGAGCCCAGGCCCGGTCCACCGCCACCGCCACCGCCGGCGGCGCGGCCGGCAGCGCTCATCGGCGACCTCGCAGACCGGGTCGACCCTTCGCAGAGTCCCGGGGGTCTGCGAGGCGCACGGCCGGTCTGCGAAGCCGCCAGCTTGTCGCGGCACCGGCGCATCGGCCGAAGCCCATCCATGGCCGCAGGGGCCGAAGCCGCGCTACGACGGCGACGCGGGCCGGACGGCCGCTACAGCGCGGCCAGCGCCGCGTTGAAGGTGGCGCTCGGCCGCATCACGGCATCGGCCTTGGCCTTGTCCACCAGGTAGTGGCCGCCCAGGTCGACCGGCTGGCCCTGCACCTCCGTCAGCTCCCCGATGATCGCCTTCTCGGCGTCGGCGAGCGCGGCGGCGAGCGGGGCGAACCGGGCGGCGAGCTCGGCGTCGTCGGTCTGCTCCGCGAGCGCCTGCGCCCAGTAGAGGGTGAGGTAGAAGTGGCTGCCGCGGTTGTCCAGCTCGCCGACCCGCCGCGATGGCGACTTGCCGTTCTCCAGCAGCTTCCCGGTGGCCGCGTCCAGCGTCGTGCCGAGCACCTTGGCGCGCGGGTTGTCGGTGGCGTCGGCGAGGAACTCCAAGGAGACCGCGAGCGCGAGGAACTCCCCGAGCGAGTCCCAACGCAGGTGGTTCTCCTTCACGAGCTGCTGCACGTGCTTGGGCGCCGAGCCGCCCGCGCCGGTCTCGAACAGCCCGCCGCCGTTCATCAGCGGCACGATCGAGAGCATCTTCGCGCTGGTGCCGAGCTCGAGGATGGGGAAGAGGTCGGTGAGGTAGTCGCGCAGCACGTTGCCGGTGACCGAGATCGTGTCCTCGCCGCGCTTGGCCCGCTCCAGCGTGTAGCGGGTGGCCTCGGCGACCGGGAGGATCTTGATCGTCAGTCCCTCGGTGTCCAGCTCGGCGAGCTGCGCGCGCACCTTGGCGAGCACCTGCGCGTCGTGCCCGCGCGTCTCGTCCAGCCAGAACACGGCGGGCGATCCGGTGGCGCGGGCCCGCCCGACGGCCAGCTCGACCCAGTTGCGGACCGGCGCGTCCTTGGTCTGGCAGGCCCGCCAGACGTCGCCCGCCGCGACCTCGTGTTCGAGGCGGACCTCGTCGCCGTCGACGACCCGGATCACGCCGTCGGCGGGCACGAGGAAGGTCTTGTCGTGGCTGCCGTACTCCTCGGCCTTCTGCGCCATCAGCCCGACGTTGGGGGTGGTGCCCATCGTGGTGGGGTCGAACGCGCCGTGCTCGCGGCAGAAGTCGACGGTCTCGGCGTACAGCGGGGCGTAGGACGAGTCGGGGATGACGAACTTGGTGTCCTGCTGCTTGCCCGCGGCGTTCCACATCTGCCCGGACGCGCGGATCGCGGCGGGCATCGACGCGTCGACGATCACGTCGGACGGGACGTGCAGGTTGGTGATGCCGCGGTCGGAGTCGACCATCGCCAGCGCGGGGCCGCTCTCGTAGGTCTCGGTGATCGCCTTCTCGATGGCCTTCCGCTTCTCCTCGGGGAGCTTCCCGATCGCGGTGAGGACGCTGGCCAGCCCGTCGTTCGGGTTGGCGCCCACGCCGGCGAGGTCGTCGCCGAACCGGTTGAAGACGTCGGCGAAGTAGGCGGTCACGGCCCGTCCGAACAGGATCGGGTCGCACACCTTCATCATCGTCGCCTTGAGGTGCACCGAGAACAGCACGCCGTTCGCCTTGGCGTCGGCGATCTGCTCGGCGAGGAACGCGTCGAGCGCGGCGCGGCGCATGACGGCGGCGTCGACGATCTCGCCCGGCAGCACCGGCAGCGACGGCTTGAGCACGGTGACCGTGCCGTCGGCGGCCACGTGCTCGATGCGCAGCGATGGTGGCGCGTCGGCGGTGAAGGACGTCTCGGAGTGCCGGAAGTCGCCGTCGGACATGGTGGCGACGTGCGAGGCCGAGTCCGGCGACCACGCGCCCATCGAGTGCGGGTGGCTGCGCACGAACTGCTTGACCGAGGCGGGCGCGCGGCGATCGGAGTTGCCCTCGCGCAGAACGGGGTTGACCGCGCTGCCCTTGACCGCGTCGTAGACCGCGCGGGCGACGCGCTCTTGCTGGCTTTGCGGGTTCTCCGGGTAGTCGGGGACCGCGTAGCCCGCCGCCTGCAGCTCCGCGACGGCCGCATTCAGCTGCGGGATCGACGCGCTGACGTTGGGCAGCTTGATGATGTTCGCCTCGGGCGTGGTGGCCAGCGCGCCGAGCTCGCCCAGCGCGTCGGGCACGAGGCCGAACGCGGCGAGGATGCGCCCGGCCAGGGAGATGTCGCGGGTCTCGACCTCGACGCCGGCCTGGCCGGCGAACGCCTCGATCACGGGGAGGAACGAGTGCGTGGCCAGCGCCGGTGCCTCGTCGGTGTACGTGTAGATGACCTTCATCGCCCTGCCTTCTCGGCTCGTGGACCTGCTCCGATGACACGCTATCTCGCACAGCCGACAACCCGGGCCGGCTATCCTTCGGTGACGGCGGCATCCGGCGGGAGTGACATGGCCAAACGCAGGTACCTCTTCTTCATCGAGACGGACGACAAGAAGCGGCGGCTGAACCTCCGCGGCTGGCCGTTCGTCATCCTGATGGGCCTGCTGCTCGCCGTGCTCTCGATCATCGACCGCGGGGGGCTCGACGCCGTGCCGTCGGCGGTCGGCGCCGCCGCGTGCAGCTTCACCGCCAACGCCGACGACGTGAACGTCCGCAACGGGGCGACCGCGTCGTCGCCGTCGGTGCGGAAGCTCACCAGGGGCCAGAGCGTGGAAGGGTCGAAGACCGTCACCAACGGGTTCCGCCAGCTGGCCGACGGCAACTGGGTGCTGGACGGCTATCTGACCCCGGTGCCCGGCAATCCTTGCCGCTGAGGGACGCTAGAGGGAGTTTCCGCCCGTCGGTCTCGTCACCGTCGGTGAGCGCTGTTGGAGGGCCGCCCATGGGTGCCGTGACGCCGACGCGGGTGATCGGCGGTCGGTACGTCGTGCTCGCCGAGCTGGGTCGCGGCGGCATGGGCATCGTGTGGCGGGCCGAGGACCGGATGATGGGCCGCCACGTCGCGGTGAAGGAGCTGCACCTGCCCGAGGGCCTCGGCCCCGACGACCGGCGGCTGTTCCGCGAGCGACTGCTGCGCGAGGCCCGCACCGCGGGGCGGCTGAACGACCCCTCGATCGTCACCGTGTATGACGTCGTCAGCGACGCGGGCGTCGACCACATCGTCATGGAGCTGATCGAGGCGCCGACGCTGGCCGACATCGTGGCGCGGTCGGGGCCGCTGTCGGAGAACGCGACCATCGAGGTGGCCCGTCGGCTGCTCGGAGCCCTGCGCACGGCGCACGAGCGGGGCGTGGTGCACCGCGACGTCAAGCCGTCCAACGTGATGCTCGGCGCCGACGGGCGCGTGACGCTGACCGACTTCGGCATCGCCCAGGCCGCCGACGACCCGCGCCTGACCACCACGGGCTCGCTCGTGGGCTCGCCCGGCTACCTGGCGCCGGAGCGGCTCGACGGTGGCAAGGCCGATCCCCCCTCCGACCTGTGGAGCCTCGGCGCGACGCTCTGGTTCGCCGTGCAGGGGCGCGGCCCTTTCGCGCGGGAGACGACGGCGGCCACGATCGCCGCCGTCATCAATGCCGACGTGCCCACCACCCGCACCCGTGGACCGCTGGGGGCGGTGATCGCCGGACTGCTGCAGCGCGACCCCCGTGTGCGCCTCACCGGCATGCAGGCCGCCGCGCTGCTCTCCGGCGAGCCGCCGACCCCGCCCACCGGGCTGACCGGGGCCACGACCCGCGCGGCCACCCACCCGGGCGGTCCGGGCGGCGGGCCGGTGCGGCGGTGGCCTGCGCTGGTCGGCGTCGCGGCGCTGGCGCTCGTGGTGGGGCTCGGCGTCGGGCTGCTGTGGCCGCGCGGTTCGTCCGGGCCGCCGGTCTTCACCTACGGCGAGGGCGGGGACATCCCGGACGTCCCGTCGCTGTCCGCCACCTGCCTGCAGGGCCAGCTGGCCGTCGGCAGGCAGTACACGACGACCACGCTCTGCGACGACCCGCACGACGTCGAGATCTTCGACACCCTCGACCTCCTCGACACGCAGCTCAACGAGGCCTACCCCGGGCGCCAGGCGCTGACCGCCGCGGCCGGTCCCGCCTGCGGGCTGGTCTTCGGGTCGGGGAAGATCGTCGGTCCGGACAAGGCCGGGCTGCGGGTGGCCGCGCTCGTGCCGTCGGAGAAGGCGTTCGCGTTCAAGTCGTCCCCGACGTCGTCGTACGGTCAGCGCACGGTCCTCTGCGCGCTGTACGCCGCCGACGGCGCCCAGCTCACCGGCTCGCGGGTGGCCAAGCCCGACGCGTGACGGTGAGTCCCGCGTTTGGGCACGGCGAGTCCCGCATCCCGGCACGCTGAGTCCCGTGTTTCGGCACGGCGAGTCCCGTGTTTCGGCACGGTGAGTTTCGTGTTTTACGCATGTCGGGCCGTACGGCGGTCGTCCGATGGGCGCACGGCATCCGCGTGACGACGGGTCGGGACGGCGGGCTGGACGCTCGGGCGGGTGTCAACGCCGCGCCACCGGTGGGCCGCCTGATCGCCGCAGGCGCGCCGAGTCGGCATACCAGCGCGGCGGGCCGGCGTCGCAGACCGCGCGTACACCTCGCAGAGCCCCGGGACCCTGCGAAGCGCGCAACCGGCCTGCGATGCGTGTGGTTCTCGGCGGTCGCGCGGTCGACGCGGGCCGCGTCGGCGGTCGCCGACATCGCGAGCGCCGTCGACATCGACGCGCAGCGCGAGTCGGCGATCATCGGCGCCGTCTACGGGGCCTCCGCCGCGGTGGCTGTCGTCGACCCTGTTGCACGCCGATGCCGTCGACCCGGTCGCGGCGGCCATCGGAGGAGCGGTCGCGGGCGTCGGACGGGAGTCCGCGCGGCGTCTCGCGTCCCCGGAGCAGCCGGGCGCATATTACGACCCCGAGCCCCGATGAGCCGCACCTTCCCACGGCGGGTCCCGCGCTTGCGCACGGTGCGGCGTTCCGACGCCGACGAGCCGATGAATCCGCGCCCGGCGGGCACGGGCGGCGTGGCATCGTGCGTGCCGTGCACCGCAACGTCGAGCTTGTCATCGCCGACCTCAGAGCCCGCGGGGCCGATCCGGCCAGGATCGCCCGCCTGCGGATCCTGCCCGACGCCGTCACGACCGCCCCCGCGGCCGCCGCGGCACTCGGCGTCGAGGTCGGACAGATCGCCAACTCTCTGATCTTCGACGCCGACGGCGCGCCGCTTCTCGTCATGGCGTCGGGCGCTCATCGCGTCGACACCGGCAAGGTCGCCGCGATCGTCGGCGCCTCGTCCGTCCGCCGCGCGTCGCCCGAGTTCGTGCGAAATGCGACGGCCCAGGCGATCGGCGGGGTCGCGCCGGTCGGGCACCCCGCACCGGTGCGGACCCTGGTGGACCGGGATCTCGCGGCGTTCGACGAGGTCTGGGCGGCGGGTGGGATCCCGCACTCGGTGTTCCCCAGCACCTTCGACGAGCTGGTGAAGGTCACCGGCGGCGAACCCGCCGACGTCGCGTAGGTCACCACCCGCCGCGACCAGCGAGAATCATGGATGGGTAGATCGAGAGACGAATCCGCGACTCTCGAGGCCAGCGGGCCGGTTCATGACGATCATGACGATCGCGGCGAGGCAGAACAAGCCGACGGTCAGGGCGTACCGGCGGACGCTGCCGTCTGTCGGGATGATAGGGAGGAACACCGCCGAGGTGTTCACCGACGCGTGCAGCAGCGAGACGGTGACTAGGCTCCCGCCGGTGTTGTTGAAGATCCACGTGAACGGCACGGCCTTGGCCATCGTGTCGAGCACGAACAGCCAGATCGGCTAACTTGGGCCGCCCTCGATCAGCATCTTGGGAACGTGCCAGAACGCCCAGACGCAGCCGGTGATGAGGCTCGCGGCCAGCGCGCCGGGTCGGGTCTGCAAACGTGGTAGCGCGTAGCCGCGCCATCCGATCTCTTCGCCGTTCGTGATCACGCCGAACAGGAAGGACAGTGGCAGGGTGACCCAGAGGCCTATCTCCGGTCCGACGATCTGCCGGATGAATGGCTCTTCGAGGCTGCCGCCGAGTGCAAGATGCAGGGCGACGGCGGCCTCGTAGATCATCGCCTGGCCGAGCAGCACGACGAGGTACCAGCGAACCCCGGCCCGCCAGATCAGGAACCGGCGTAGCAACGTGCGGACGCCCTCGGACCCGTCGACGATCCCGCTCATGAGGACGGCGGCACCGACGAACCCGTAGCCGACTAGCGGTGGCAGAACCGGGGAGGGGCGACTGCCCAGCCGCGGGAGGCGGCCGCCGCCCAGAGATCGGGCGCCGAACATGGCGGTCATGTCATGGACGGTCGACCTCATCTGAGGGGGTTCGCGGCGGCGGTTCCTGCCAGCCTCTCGGCATGATCTCCTCGGACACCCCGACGGGCACGCCCTGCATGGCCCGCCAGATGGAGTCGTCCACGGCCGCCCGCTGGCGGACGCGGACGGCGGGCCCCGGCGAAGGGATGCGCCACTGGCGGACGCGGGTCGGCTACTACCATGCGGTCGCCGAGGCCCTTCGCCACGACGAGGCGGGCGGCATCGCGTCCACGACATCGTCAGCCATCACGAGCGCGGTCGACCGTCGACCGTGTACGCCATCGCCGCGCGCCACGCGCTGTTGCGGGCCTATCGCGCAGAGCAGCGGCACACGCTGCGCCAGCTCGCCGATCTCGTTCCCGCCGAGCCCGTGCCGCACCTCGTCGCGGAAGCCAAGGTGTGGAGCTTCTGGCCCGCGCGCCTGGCCTGGGTCCGCGAGCTGGACGAGCGGTACCCGACAGGCGCGTTCGAGCTGGTCGGCCGCAGGATCGTGCGCGCACTGGTGCAGTGGCGGGACGCGCATCCCGCGCTCGACGACGCTCTGGTCAGCGCCGTCACGCGGATCGACACCGCGGTCGGGATCATGCTCGACCAGCCCGGCGGTCCGGAGCAGAGCCCGGCCATGGCGTTGCTGCGCGCGGCCGCGCGCGACCTCGCCACGCTGCGCCGCGACGGGAAGGCGACCTGATGGCCAGGCGGACGTCCCGCAGCGACGGTCCGCCCGCGCCCGGCGCCGACATCCTGCTCGCCGCCCGGGACGAGTTGGTCCGGGCCGACGCCAAGGCGACGACGCTCTTCGCCACCTCGGGGGTCGCCGTCGGCGCCGTGCTGACCGGGCTGCTGAGCGGCCAGTGGTCGCCGAGCCGGATCCACGGCGGTCTCGCGCAGGGGATCTGGTGGCTGGGCGCCGCGGCGGCGGGGGTGGCGCTGGTCTGCCTCGCGGCGGCGATGCACCCGCGCACGCGCCGCCGCAGGCGCGACGGCAGGCTCGCGGCCTACTTCGGCGACGTGGTCATGCTCGGTCCCGACGAGCTCGACCGCGCCCTCGCGGGCGGGGCGCGGGCGGCCAGGATCGGCGTCCTCGTCGGAGTGCTCGCACTGGTGATCGGCCTCAGAGCCCGGAGCGGCCCCGCCCCGGCCCCCGCGGCCGCGGGCCCGAGCGCGCCCCCTTCGAGCGGTCCGGCTGCCCTGCCGACCGCGTCGACCACGCCATCGCTCGGAACACCGAGCGCGACCGTGACCCCGCTGCCGGGCGGCACGACGGTCCGGCGGACGACCGGTGGGGCGGCGATCACGTTGCGCCCGTCGTACGGTGTGGACCTTGACGACGACACCAGCTCGAACTGGAACGTCGGCCGGGGCTGTTGCGCCAGCGACGTCAGTTGGGACGGTGCCGGCAGCAGATTGCTCATCAGCAACGACTTCGCCGTGGCGACCGGCCCTCCCGAGTACGCGACCTGCGCCAACGAGACCGCCTACACCAACGGAAGCATCGAGCGCGGGAGCCTTCAGACCAACGAGAACATCTGTGTGCGCACGGGCGGAGACCGCTTCGCGCTCGTCACGATCCTCAGCGCAGGCGACGAGGCCATCCAGTTCCAGGCGACCGTCTGGGACCCCCCGTTCTCCTGAGCCCGACCAGCCCCAGCATCCGCGGCACCAGCACCTCGGCGACGTCGGCGACGGTCACGTCGGGGATGTCCTCGGCCACCGCGCCGACGGTCGCCGGGTCCCAGTCGAGGCCCAGCAGCGGGTAGGTGTCGGCGAGCACCGCCCGCACCGGCTCGGGGTCGCGCACCAGTACCACCGCGCTGAACAGGAACCCGTGCCGGGTGATCCGTTGCGCGGTGCCGACGAGCTTGGTCGCGCCGCGGGCGTTCACGCTGAAGTCGCCGGGGCAGTACTCGCCCGGCACCGCCCCGACCCGCGCGTCGACGCCGAGCTCCCGCAGGCCGTCCACCAGAGCCAGGGCGGCCGCGGCGAAGCGCTCCCGGTGCGCGGCGCGCGGCTCGGGGTGCGGAGCGACCAGGTCGAGGACGAGCGCGCCCCCGCCGTAGGCGGCGAGCCGCCCGCCCGCGGGCCGCACCACCGGGGCGAAGCCATGCGCCGCCGCGGCCCCGCTCGCCGCCCCGAAGCCGGGGGCGAGCGCGTCCAGCCTGCTGAAGGCCGCGGTCGGGCGCGGGCGGTGGGCCCGCAGCCGCCCACCCGCTCCCTGCCCCAGCTCGGCGAGCGCCGCGACGGTCAGGTCCATGTCCTGCTGCGGGGTCGACCGGCCGGTGCCGCAGCAGCGCCACACCGGCCCGTCGCCGAAGGCGTCGGTCACGTCCGCAGATGCTCCCGCAACGTCGTGCAGCCTCGCAGGCCGGAAAGCGCGCGAACGCGACGTGAGCGGGGTTCGATCTGCCCCACACCCCCTTCGCGTCGCGCCGCCGCGGCCACTCGACGCTGCGTACCCGCGCCCAGATCGTCCGCGTGATGCACAGCGCGGGCGGCGCCTGGGCTTCCCTGGCCTGATCCGCGATCCCGGCTACGCCGCGGCTTGACGAGTTCGCCGACGATTATCGATAATCGAGCATCTTCGTGGAGGAGGCTGCGTGCCGGACGACCGCTCCCTGCACCGGTCCATTCTGCGTGACCAGCTCCGAGAGCGGATCCTGCAGCGCATCCTCGACGGCGAGTACGCGCCGGGCGAGCGCGTCGTCGAGAGCAGGCTGATGAAGGAGTACGGGGTCAGCCAGGCCCCGATCCGCGAGGCGCTGCGCGACCTGGAGGCGATGCGCTTCGTCGAGAGTGAGGCGCACCGCGGCGTGCGCGTCCGCACCATCACCGAGAAGGAGATCGGCGAGATGTACCCGGTGCGGGCGGCGCTGGAGGAGGTGGCGGGCCGCCTCGCCGCCCCGCAGGTCACCGACGAGGCGCTGGTGGCGCTGGAGGCGGAGATCGACGCGATGCGTGCGGCCTACCACCGCAGGGACCTGCACGCACAGCTCGTCCATGACGCGCGCTTCCACGAGCTGATCTTCGAGGTGACGGGCAACACGTTGCTTCTCGAGGTCTGGAGGTCGTTGCACGCGGAGATCCGCGCGCTCATCACGTATGTGCGGGTCGGCGTCGACGCGCACCAGATCGTCGACGCGCACCTGCCGATCCTGGCCGCGCTGCGGCAGCGGGACCCGGCGCTGGCGGGCAAGGAGATGCGCCACCACATCGAGTACTTCGGCTCGCTCGCGGTCGGGCAGCCGCCGGGCTGACCCACCCGGGCCTGCCCGCAACCTCCTCGGAAACACCGTACAGAGAGGTGTGAGTGTGAAACCTGCCCCGTTCGCCTACCTGGCTCCCCGCAGCGTCGACGAGGCGCTGGCCCAGCTCGCCGAACACGGTGCCGACGCCCGCCCCCTCGCGGGGGGCCAGAGCCTCGTCCGGCTGATGAACGCGCGGGCCGCGACCCCGTCGGTGCTGATCGACATCAACCGCATCGCCGCGCTGTCCACCATCGACATCGACGACGGCGCCGTGCGGATCGGCGCCGTCGCCAGGCAGCGCGCCTGCGAGACCTCCCCGCTCGTGCGCTCCCGCGTGCCGGTGTTCGCCGAGGCGGCCGGGCACGTCGCCCACCCGTCGGTACGGCAGCGGGGGACCGCCGTCGGGAGCGTGGCGTTCGCGGACCCGTCCGCGGAGCTGCCCGCGGCGTTGCTCGCGTTGGACGGACAGGTGGTCGCGGCCAGCACCCGCGGTGAGCGGGTCATCGACGCCGACGACTTCTTCACCGGCCCCTTCACCACCAGCCTCGCCCCGGACGAGCTCGCCGTTGCGTTGCGCATCCCGGGGACCGCGGCCCTGCGGACCGGGTCGGCGTTCGTCGAGGAGTCGCGGCGGCACGGTGAGCTGCCGATGTGCGGCGTCGCCGCCGTCGTCACGCTCGACGGCGACGGCGCCGTCGCGCAGGCCCGGATCGCGCTGTGCGGCGTGCACCGCGTTCCGATGCGGGCGGCCGAAGCCGAGGGGTCGCTCCGGGGTCGACGCCCCAGCGACACGGCGCTGCGCGAGGCCGCCGCGCTCGCCGCGGCCGCCACCGACCCGGTCGGCGACTGCCACGGCTCGGCCGCGTTCCGCCGCCATCTCGCCACCGTGCTGACCCGCCGGGCGCTCGACACGGCCGTCTCCCGGGCGGTCGCGGGCGGCAACGAGGAGGACCACCGTGCCTGACAAGGTGCGCATCGCGATCACCGTCAACGGGACGACGCACGACGCGCTCGTCGAACCCCGGACCTTGCTGCTGGACTTCCTGCGCGACGAGCTGGCCCTCACCGGCGCCCACGCCGGGTGTGAGCAGGGCGTGTGCGGGGCCTGCACCGTGCTGCTCGACGGCGAGCCGACCCGGGCCTGCCTGCTCTTCGCCGCCCAGCTCGACGGCGCCGCCGTCACCACGGTCGAGTCGCTGGCGGGCGTGGACGGCACGCTGCACCCCGTCCAGCGCGCGTTCACCGAGAACCACGGCCTCCAGTGCGGCTTCTGCACGCCGGGGATGCTGATGGCCGCCTGCGCCTTGCTGGAGCGGGTGCCGCACCCCGCGCCCGACGACGTCCGGGACGCGCTCTCGGGCAATCTCTGCCGCTGCACGGGCTACCAGAACATCGTCCGTTCGGTGTGCGCCGCGGGCGATCTGCTGGCCGCCGACACCCCTGCCACCGCCGGAGCCGACGCATGAGCACCGCCACCGAGTACCAGTGGATCGGCCGACCGGTCCCGCGCAAGGAAGACCCGAAGCTGCTCACCGGCCGCGCGGGCTACGTCGGCGACGTCGCCCTCCCCGGCATGCTGCACGCGGCCGTCCTGCGCAGCCCCCACGCCCACGCCCGCATCCGCTCGATCGACACCACGGCCGCGCGGGCGCTGCCCGGCGTGGTCTGCGTCCTCACCGGACCCGAGGCGCTGGAGCACGTCGGGCCGATGGCCGCGTTCTGCGCCGAACCCGTCCCGCAGACCGCCGTCGCCACGGAGAAGGTGCGCTACCCCGGCGAGGCCGTCGCGATCGTCGCGGCCACCGACCGCTACGTCGCAGAGGACGCCTGCGCACTGATCGCCGTCGACTACGAGCTGCTCGACCCCCTCGTCGACCCGCTCGCCGCCATGGCCCCCGACGCCACCCGCGTGCACGACACCCTCGACAGCAACGTCGTGTTCCACCGCAGCCTCGACTTCGGCGACGTCGACGGCGACCTCGCCCGGGCCGACACCGTGGTGCGGCAGCGGGGGCGCTGGCACCGCATGGGCGCCACCCCGCTGGAGACCGCGGGCGCGGTCGCCTCCTTCGACCCGTACTCCGGGAACATGACCGTCTGGTCGAACTCGAACTTCTACAACTTCCTGCCGTGGGTGTTCGCGGGCCTGCTCGGCGTGCCCACCAACCGCCTGCGCATGATCCCGTGCACAGTGGGCGGCAGCTTCGGGAGCAAGCACCTGATCACCCAGGTCGTCGGGATCGCGGGGGCGTTGTCCAAGGCCACCGGACGTCCGGTGCGCTACCTCGAGGACCGGTTCGACAACATCGCGGCCAACGACAACGTCGGCCCCGACCGGCTCTACGACGCCGAGCTCGCCCTCTCCGCCGAGGGGGAGATGCTCACCCTCACGTTGAAGATCATCGACGACTACGGGGCCTACTTCCAGTTCGCCCACGGCCAGCACGGCAACGCGATGGCCCAGCCGACCGGCCCCTACCGGATCGGCAGCCTGCGCTACGACGTGTCGTGCGTGCTCACCAACAAGGTCCAGCAGGGCTTCTTCCGCGGTGCGGGCGCCGACCCCGGCAACTTCATCCTGGAACGGCTCGTCGACGCGGCCGCCGACGAGATGGGCCTCGACCGCGCCGAGCTGCGCCGCCGCAACTTCATCCGGCCCGACGAGTTCCCCTACAAGATCCCGACAGGCAACACCTACGACAGCGGCAACTACGCCGCCGTGCTCGACCGCGCGCTGGAGATCGCCGACCGGGGGCACTGGGAGGCGGAGCGGGAGCGGATGCGCGCCGAGGGCCGCTACCTGGGCATCGGCCTGGCCAGCTGCCAGGAGCGCAGCGGCTACAACGCGAGCGAGTGGTGGTTCCTGTACGACAACCCGCCGCTCGCCGCGACCAGCACCCCGGAGAGCGTGAAGCTCTCGGTCGACGCCACCGGCGGCGTCCGCGTCGAGCTGGGCTGCCCGCTGTGGGGCAACAGCCCGGAGACGGTGGTCAGCCAGGTGGTCGCCGAGGAGTTCGGCATCGACCCGGCCGCCGTCTCCGTCGCCTACGCCGACTCGACGACCGGCGCGATGTCCGCGGGGCCGGGCGGCAGCCGTCTCACGATCATGCTGTCGGGCGCCACACGGGGAGCGTCCCGCACCATCCGGGACAAGATGGTCCGCATCGCCGCGCACGCGATGGAGATGAGCCCCGACGACGTCGAGTGCGTCGACGGCCTCTTCCGCGCCAAGGGCGCGCCCGCCACGTCGATGACGATGGCCGATGTCGGGATGCGGGCCCACCTGTTCATGCACGACAACCCGGCGGGCGAGTCCAGCGGGCTGGTCGAGACCCACACCTACGACCACCCCTACTCGACGCCGCCGTCCGCCGACCGCACGGACATGGGCGTCTTCTACCCGATGGTGTCGCACGCGTGCCACATCCCGATCGTCGAGGTCGACCCGGAGACCGGGCGGGTGACGCTGCTGAAGTACTACGCGGTCAACGACTGCGGCACCGTGATGAACCCGCCGCTGGTGGAGGGCCAGATCATGGGCGGCATCGTCCAGGGCATCGGCGCCGCGCTGATGGAGGAGTACGCCTACCGCGAGGACGGCTCGCTCGGCACGCCGTCGCTGCGCGAGTACCTGATCCCGAGCCTGCACGAGGTGCCCGAGATCGTCGTCGAGCACCTGCAGACGCCCTCGCCGTTCACCGAGTACGGCGTCAAGGGCGCGGGCGAGGGCGGCAGGCTCGTCGCGCCGACCGCGATCGCCAGCGCGGTCAGTGACGCCCTGCGCCCGCTCGGGGTCTTCGTCGACGAGCTGCCGATGACCCCGGAACGGATCGTCACGGCCGTCCAGGCCGCGGCGGACCGATGACCGTCGACACGCCGCCCGGCGGCCCGGTCCTCGGGGTCGGGCCCGCCGGGTCCGTGCCGGACACGCAGCGCGTGCGGGCCGCGGCGCTGGTGCGGACCGGGCGGCAGTACTCGCTGGCCGCGCCGCGGTTCAACGGGATGCCGCTGTTCCCCGGCCACCCGACGTTCCAGGTGGTGTCCTATCGCACGCCGCACGGCCTGCAGGTGGGGCGGGAGAACCTGTGGGCACCCGCGGCCAACGAGGCCCGGCTGGGCTGCATGACCGAGCTGCTCACCGCCACCAGCCACTCCGGCGCCCACATCGACGCGCTCGCGCACATGACCGTCGGCGAGGACGCCCACTGGTTCGGCGGCGCGCGCGCCGCCGAACACCTCGGCGACTTCGGGCCGACCGTCGGCGACGCCGCCGAGCTGCCGCCGCTGTTCACCCGGGGGGTGCTGCTGGACGTCGCCGGGCACCGGGGGGCGGAGTGCCTGCCCGCGGGCAGCCCCGTCGACGCCGACGAGGTGACCGCGGTCGCGGCGGCGCAGGGCGTCGAGATCCGCGAGTACGACGTCGTGCTGTTCCGCACCGGCTACATGGGCCTGTGGCCGGACGCCGAACGGATGGCGCGGCACCGGTCGCCGGGGCCCGACCTCTCGGCGGCGGACCTGCTCCTGTCCCGTGGGGTGGTCGCGGTCGGCAGCGACACGGAGACGTTCGAGGTGCAGCCCGCGCCCGACCCCGGCGTCCCCGCCAACCCGCAGCCGGTGCACACCCGGCTGCTGATCGAGAGCGGCGTGTACATCATGGAGAGCCTCGACCTCGAGCGGCTCGCCGCCGACCGCGTGTACGAGTTCCTCTTCGTCGCCCTTCCGCTCAAGATCGCGGGCGCCACCGGTTCGATGCTCGACCCGCTGGCCGTCATCTGACCTGTGGAGGCGGTCAGTGACTCGACGAGAGCGCCGTTTCCGGTGGTCAAAGCCCGGTGACGGCGCTCTCGTGGTGATCACGGGCGTCCTTCCTGACGTCCCGGCTCCTCCGATCGACCGACGTCTCGGTCGTCCCCTTCATCGTCCGACGGACCTCGCGCACCTCGCGAGTCTGTAGCCGGGCGCGGGTCGTACGCTCCGCGCGTGCAGTCGTGGCGCGCGTTCGCCGAGGTCTTCGTCACGCTGCTGGTCATCATGGACCCGGCGGGCACCGCGCCGGTCTTCGTCGGCCTCACCCGTCGGATGACGCCCCGACAGCGGAGCTGGGCGGCCGTCCGCGCGATCCTCGCGGCCGGGTCGCTGATCATCGGGTTCGCGCTCTTCGGCGGTATCCTCCTCGACTACCTCGGGGTGTCGCTGGGCAGCCTCTCGATCGCGGGCGGGCTGTTGCTGCTGCTGGTCGCGCTCGAGATGCTCCGCGGGATCGACACGCCACCGGACGAGGACGGCGACGTCGCCCTCGTCCCGCTCGCCACCCCGCTGGTCGCAGGCCCGGGCGCGATCGCGACCATCATCGTGCTCTCCCGGCAACGCCCCGAAGTCGCCGTGATCACCGGGGCGGTCGCCGCGCTCGTCGCGATGGCCGGGTTCCTGCTCCTGGCCGGGTCGATCGCCCGGCTGGTGCCCGCCGCCTGGCTGCACTTCCTCACCCGCGTCTTCGGGCTGCTGCTCGCCGCCATCGCGGTCCAGCTCGTCGTGGAGGGCATCCACGCGCTGGCGCCGGCATGAGGCGGCCCCGCGCCGGGCGGGGCCGCCTCGAGCCTTGCCGAGGTCGTCGGAGACCGGCCTGACGCCTCGCAGGGGCCAGGGGCTCTGCGAGGCGCACACGAGCCCTGCGAGGCGCGCCTAGGTCGCTCAGGTGGGCTGGAGCCCGAGCGCGTCGTTCAGGGCCGCGCGCATGACGGCGGCGTCGGCGTCGACGCCGGTCCAGTGCCGGATGCTGATCACCCCCTGCTCGACGAGCATGCCGAGCCCGTCGAGCACGATGTGGCCGCGCTCCTCGGCGTCTCGGATGAGCGCCGTGCGGGGCGGGTTGGGGATCACGTCGGCGACGACGGCGCAGGCGGGCAGGCTCGCCAGGTCGACGGCCAGCCGGGCCTCGGGGTCCGACAGCCCGATCGACGTCGCGTTCACCACGACGGACACGTCCTCCGGCAGCCGCACGGTGTGATCCCACACCAGCAGGTCGGCATCGGCGGGCGTCCGGGACCGGATCAGCGCGACGAGCTCCTGCCCGCGCCCTGGGTCGCGGTTGACCACCGTGAGGTGGGCGGCACCGGCCAGCGCCGCCTCCACCGCGATCGCCCTGGCCGCGCCGCCCGCGCCGAACAGCGCGATCGCCCGGCCCGCCGGGTCGGTCACCGTGCGCAGCGCCGACAGGAACCCCTGGCCGTCGGTGTTCTCCCCGACCAGCCCGTCGTCGCGGCGCACGACGCAGTTCACCGCGCCGATGATCGCGGCGGACGCGCCGAGCCGGTCCAGGTGCCCGATCACGGCGACCTTGTGCGGGATCGAGCAGTTGAAGCCGACCCACCCCATCGCCACGGCGCCGCGGACCGCGTCGCCGAGCCGCTCCGCCGCCACCTCGCAGTTGAGGTAGCGGGCGTCGACGCCGTGGTGGCGGTACGCGGCCTCGATCATCGCCACCGTCGGGTTGTCGCCAGCGGGGGTGGAGAACGAGCCGGTGAGCGTGCTGAGGAACGTGGGCACGGCGGGCAACCCTACCGACGGCGGCCGTTGTCCGCGCCGACCTGGCGCGCGTCGCCGACCTCGTCGTGATAGATCCACCACTGGTAGGGCGGGGTCTGCGGCCTGCCCTCAGGGGAGTCCTCCCACTCCTCCTGCCTGCCGAGCGCGGTGATGTCCAGGTAGCTGAACGTGCTCCCCAGCGCCTCGTCGCCGCGGTTGTTGACGAAGTAGGTACGGAACACCCGGTCGCCGTCGCGGATGAAGGCGTTCGTGCCGTGCCACTCGGCCACGCCGAAGTCGGCGTCGAACCCGTCGGTGAGGGTGTACCACGGCATCGTCCAGCCCATGCGGGCCTTCAGCCGCTCGATGTCCGGCTGCGGCGCGCGGGAGACCAGGGCGAGCGTGGTGTCGCGGTTGTTCAGGTGGGCGAGGTGGCCGATCTGGTCGGCGGTCACGAAGGAGCAGCCGCGGCAGGCGTGCCCGGGCCAGCCGTGCACGCCGGGCTCGAAGAAGGCCCGGTAGATGATCAACTGACGGCGACCTTCGAACAGGTCGAGCAGCGTGGCGCGCCCGTTCGGGCCGTCGAACAGGTAGCCGTCGTCCACCGCCATCCACGGCATCCGGCGCCGCTCGGCGGCCATCGCGTCGCGGGCGCGGGTGAGTGCCTTCTCCTTGACCAGCAGCTCCTGCAGCGCGGCGTCCCACTCCGCGGACGAGACGACCGGGGGTGTCTTCATCGCGATCTCCCTATTTAGCAACTTCTCGGTTGCCACTCACGATATGGCAACCAGTTGGTTGCGTCAAGGCCGTCCGATGACGAGCGGGCTGCCGATCTCCGATTCGCGACCTAGTGTGGCGTTCATGGCAGCGCTTCCCCCTGACGTCGTCGGGGATACCGAGCTCCCTCTCCCCTCCGACTCCGCCATGCGCCGCGCACTGCGCCGCGCGCGCGACGGCGCCGCCCTCGACGTCACCGAGGCAGCCGTCCTGCTCGCCGCCCGCGGCGACCACCTCGACGACCTGCTCGCCGCCGCCGCCCGCGTCCGGGACGCGGGCCTCGTCGCCGAGGGGCGCGCCGGCGTCGTCACCTACTCACGCAAGGTGTTCATCCCGCTCACCCGGCTGTGCCGCGACCGGTGCCACTACTGCACGTTCGCCACCGTCCCGCACCGGCTGCCCGCCGCCTTCCTCGAGCGCGACGAGGTGCTGGAGATCGCGCGGGCGGGCGCGGCGCAGGGCTGCAAGGAGGCGTTGTTCACCCTCGGCGACCGGCCGGAGGAGCGCTGGCCCGCCGCCCGCGAATGGCTGGAGGCCCGCGGCTACCACTCCACATTGGAGTACGTGCGCGCCTGCGCGGTCGCGGTTCTGGAGGAGACGGGGCTGCTGCCGCACCTCAACCCCGGCGTGCTGTCGTGGGAGGAGCTGACGCGGCTCAAGCCGGTCGCCCCTTCGATGGGGATGATGCTGGAGACGACGGCGAAGCGGCTCTGGAGCGAGCCCGGCGGCCCGCACTACGGCAGCCCCGACAAGGAGCCCGCCGTCCGGCTGCGCACGCTCACCGACGCGGGGCGGGTCGGCGTGCCGTTCACCACCGGGATCCTCATCGGGATCGGCGAGAACCGGGGCGAGCGGGCCGAGTCGCTCTTCGCGATCCGGTCGGCCGCGCGGGCACACGGGCACATCCAGGAGGTGATCGTCCAGAACTTCCGCGCCAAGCCCGACACCGCGATGGCCAACGACCCCGACGCCGACCTGGACGACCTCGCCGCCACGATCGCCACAGCGAGGCTCGTCCTCGGGCCGAAGATGCGGGTGCAGGCGCCGCCGAACCTCGTCGGCGACGAGTTCGCGCTCATGCTGCGGGCGGGGATCGACGACTGGGGCGGGGTCTCGCCGGTCACCGCCGACCACGTCAACCCCGAGCGGCCCTGGCCCGCGATCGACGAGCTCGCCGCGCGCTCGGCCGAGGCGGGCTTCACGCTGCGGGAGCGGCTCACGGCGTACCCGAAGTACGTGCTCGCCGGGTCCCCGTGGATCGACACCCGGCTGCACGCGCACGTCAGAGCGTTGGCGGACGCTTCTGGTCTGGCCGACGAGAAAGCCATGCCCGTGGGCCTGCCGTGGCAGGAGCCCGACGGCGGGTTCGCCTCGACCGGCCGCGTCGACCTGCACACCGCCATCGACACCGAGGGCCGCACGGAAGACCGCCGCGGCGACTTCGCGTCCGTCTACGGCGACTGGGACGCGGTGCGCGACGAGCTGGCCGCCCAGCGTGCGCGCCACCCGGGGTCGCAGCAGGGTGACATTGCTGCGACTCAGTCGGAGGAATGTCACCCTGCTGCAACCGGGCCTGCGCGGCTCGACGCCGACGTGCGGGCGGGGCTGGCGCTGGCCGCTTCCGACCCGGCGGCGCTGCTCGACCCCGCCCACCACGACGCCGCGCTGGCGCTGATCCTCGCCGAGGGCCCCGGGTTGGAGGAGCTCACGCGGCTGGCCGACGACGTGCGCCGCGACGTCGTCGGGGACGAGGTCACCTACGTCGTCAACCGCAACATCAACTTCTCGAACGTCTGCTACGTGGGATGCCGGTTCTGCGCCTTCGCCCAACGCGAGCGCGACGCCGACGCCTACCGGCTCTCGTTCGACGAGGTCGCCGCCCGCGCGGTGGAGGCCGCGCAGGCCGGGGCCACCGAGGTGTGCATGCAGGGCGGCATCGACCCCCAGCTGCCGGTCACGTTCTACGCCGACCTCGTCCGCGCGGTGAAGGCCGCCGTGCCGGGCATGCACGTGCACGCGTTCTCGCCGATGGAGATCGTGTCCGCCGCCGCGAAGGCGGGGGTGTCGATCGAGGAGTGGCTCACCGAGCTGAGGGCCGCGGGGCTGGGCTCGATCCCGGGCACGGCGGCGGAGATCCTCGACGACGAGGTGCGTTGGGTGCTCACCAAGGGCAAGCTGCCCGCGGCGCAGTGGGTCGAGGTGGTCACCACGGCGCACCGGCTCGGCATCCCGTCGTCGTCGACGATGATGTACGGCCACGTCGACGAGCCCCGGCACTGGCTGGGGCACCTGCGCACCCTCGCCGCGCTGCAGGACGACACCGGCGGCTTCACCGAGTTCGTGCCGCTGCCGTTCGTGCACCACAACGCGCCGATCTACCTGGCGGGCTTGGCCCGGCCGGGGCCCACTGAACGCGACAACCGCGCCGTGCACGCGTTCGCCCGGCTCGCGCTGCACGGACGGATCGACCACGTGCAGGTGTCGTGGGTGAAGCTGGGCGACCGCCTCGCCGCCGAAGTCCTCCGCGGCGGCGCCGACGACATGGGCGGCACCCTGATGGAGGAGACGATCAGCCGCATGGCCGGGTCGGAGAACGGGAGCGCCCGCACGGTGGCGGAGCTGACGGGGATCGCGACGGTGGCAGGCCGGCCCGTCCGCCAGCGCACGACCACCTACGTGGGCGCTCCGGAGCGGCTGGCCCCCGGCGCGCTCCCGTTGACCGTGGCGTAGCCGCCCGCGGCCGCCCCCGGGGGACTTCGCACACCCAGAGGTGTCCTCGCACAGGGTCGACCCTGTGCGAGGACGCGCTGCCGTGTGCGAAGTGGGCCGGTGGCCGCCCCGGCCCGCGCGCGGACGTGCGGACGGCGGGTCCCCAGACCGGACGGCGCGGCGGACCCCTCGACCACCGGGCCGTCCGGTCAACCCTCCGTGGGTGTGCGCAGCTGGTCGCTGCGCACCCACGTTGCGTGAAACCCCAGCGGCACCCGCTGGGGAAGGAGCACCCGCGCCACCGGCCCCGCGGTGACGTCGGACGCGTCGAGGATCTCGACCTCCGAGCGCCCGTCGCGCTCGTCGGTGACGAAGCTGACCAGGTAGCCGTCGTCGTCCCCGGTACTGCCGTCCCGCGGCGCGAACGGGGCCTCGCTGCCGAACCGGCCCGGCCCGAACCGGTGCTCCTGGCGCTCGCCGGTGACCAGGTCGTAGCGCAGCAGACCGTCGAAGCGGACGGTCTCGGCCTCGGCGATGTGCACGGTGGAGGCGTAGCGGGCATTCGCCGCCCAGCCGCGGGTGTCGATGGAGGGGAACTCGGTGTTGGCGTCGTCGAGCTGGGTCTCGGTGGTGGTGCCGGTGGCGAGGTCGAACACGTAACGGTGCAGACGGGCGTCCAGGCGCAGGTAGCCCAGCAGCTTGCCGAGCGGCCCGGGTCGGGTCGGCACCGGCTCGGGCCGGGTGACGCGGCAGACGTCCATCACGATCGTCTGGCCGTGCTCCCACGCGTTGACGACGTGGTAGATGTAGCAGGGCTCGGCGGTGAACCACCGGACCTCGGTGCCCCGACGGGGCAGCACCGCGAACCGCGTGGGCATGCTCCGGTCGAACGTGATCTTGTGACGGCCCTGGCGCGCGGCGGCCGCATCCTGGAGCAGCGGCAGGTCCATGAGGACCGACCAGTTCTCGGTGATCGCCATGTCGTGCGGCAGCCGAGGACCGGGCAGCTCGATGGCCACCTCGTGCTCGACCCGCCCGGAGGCCCCGACCACGCCGTAGCGCAGCAGCGGGTCGCGGGCACCGTAGTCGAACCACATCAGCTCGCCGGTGCGCTCGTCGGCCTTGGGGTGGGCCATGACGTCGCCGCGGAGGGTGCCGAGGAAGGTCTCCGCGCCGATCGTCTCCAGGGAGAGCGGGTCGAGCGCCATCGGCTGCCCGCACAGGTACCAGGTGGCGAGGACCTTGCCGTCGTGGTGGATGAGGTCGGTGTTGGCGCTGTCCTTGAGCGGCAGCCCGCGGGCCGTGCCGACGGGGTTGCCCGCGGGGCTCTCCATGACGCCGGACCACAGGGCTTCCCCCGCCGCCTCCTCGCGGGTGAACGCCTTCGTCCGGACGTAGCGGTTGCGGTAGCGCGCCCGGCCGTTCTCGAACGCCATCGCGTGGACCATGCCGTCGCCGTCGAACCAGTGGTAGCGGCCCGGCGCCGCGTAACGCCGGTTGGGTCCATTGCGGAGATACACACCGTTCAGGTCGCGCGGGATCTCGCCGATGACCTCGAGGTCGTCGGTGGTGATCTCGTCGCGGACCGGGGCGAAGAGGCCGAGGAGGTACGGGTTCTGCTCGCTCTGCTCGTCGCTGGCGAGCCGCAGGGCCACCGCCTCGGTCATGGGGTGAACGCTACGATCGTCGAAGTCAGGGGTCAAGGAACGGGATGCCACTCAGCACGATCGGGCGAGCGCTCGCGGAGCTCGCCGACTCCTGGACGCTGCTCATCCTGCAGCGCGCCTTCCTCGGCGTGCGGCGGTTCGCGGGGTGGCGGGACGAGCTGGGGATCTCGGAGTCGGTGCTGGCGGGACGTCTCCGCGACATGACGGCCGCGGGCCTTCTGGAGGTGCGCCCCTACCGCGACGGCGGCCGCACCCGCTCCGAGTACTGGCTCACGCCCCGCGGGCTCGACCTGTGGACGCTGCTCGTGGTGATCTGGTCCTGGGAGCGGGCGTGGGTGCCGCGCGAGGTGCCGCTGCCCGACCTGTGGCATGGCGACCACACCAGCGACGTCCGGCTCGTCTGCGCGACGTGCGGGGCCGAGGTGACCGCGCGCGACACCACCACCGAACAGTTGCTCCCTTCGTTCGCGGGCACGCTGCCGCGGGTGCATCCGCGGCGGAGCCGGGGCGCGCTGCCCGCTGATCCGCTGTCGACGTTCCCCGGGGCGTCCGAGGTGATCGGAGACCGGTGGGGGACCGTGCTCGTGGCGGGCGCGCTGCTCGGGGTGCGGTCGTTCGCGGAGTTCTCCCGTGAGCTCGCCGTCTCGCCCGACGTGCTGAGCGACCGGCTGCGCCGCTTCGTCACCCTCGGCGTCCTCGACGCCGAGCCGGGGGGCTACCGGCTCACCGACAAGGGGCGAGCCACCTTCCCGATCATGGCGCTGGTCGTGGCCTGGGCCGAGCGGTGGCTCGGGCCGGAGGGGCACCCGTCCGCGCTGCGGATCGTGCACCGGGCATGCGGGGCGCAGCTGGACCCACGCCTGGCCTGCGTACCGTGCGGCGCGCTGCTGGAGCGGACGGCCGTGCGCTTCGCCCCGGTCGGGAGTCGGCTCGCTGGGCCGTCGTGATCACCGGCTGGGCACACAAGGCGGCCACTTCCGACCGCATCTGCGCCCAGCTGGCGATCATTGACGGTCAGGGACCGACCGACCCGGCGACCGGGCCGCGCACGCTCCATTGGGCGCCCGACGGGCTGTCGCGGACCTCGACCCCGGCGGCAGTGAGGCGGTCGCGCAGGGCGTCGGCGGTGGCGAAGTCCCGCGCGTCGCGGGCGGCTGCCCGGCGCTCGATGAGGGCATCGACGAGGGGGGCGATGCGCGCGGCGGGGTCGGCGAGTCCGTCCCGGGCGGCCGCGGCCAGCTCCAGCACCATGCCGCGCAAGGTGCGGCGGGCGTGGTCGTTGTCGTCGGACTGCAGCGTGTCGGCCGTCCAGTCGGTGATCGCCTGCTCGAGATCGAGGACGGCGGCCGCCGCCGCGTCGGCGTCGCCTGCCGCCAGCGCGGCGTCGAAGGCGACTCGCGCCCGGTCGGCCGCCGCCCGCACTGACGTGGCACGTGGAGCGCGCCCTGGAGAGGCCTCCCGGCCTGCCGCGCCGCCGCCCGCACGAGCGCCCTGGCCCACAACGCCGTCCGGCCCCGCCCCGGCACCGTCCGCTCCGACTCCGACTCCGCCAGGCTGTGCGCCGACCGCGTCGTCTGTGGCCGGACCGGCGGGCGCCGCGTCGGCGTCGGTCGCGGCTGCCCCGGCCCGCGGAGCCCGGCCTGCCAGGTCGGCGATCGCCACCACCGCGCCCGACGACAGCACCCACGACGCGCCGTCGTGCCGCACGGTCACCGTGCCGTTGCCCAGCACGCTCGCCGTCCCCGCGGCCAGGTCGAACACCAACGCCGTGTGCTCGTCCACCCCGATCACGTGCGCGGCATCGGGCAACGAGCACTCCAGCAGCCGCAGCCGTCGTTCGCCCAGGTAGCAGAACCGGGTGGAGTGCGTCCCGCCCTCGGTGTTGTCGTAGTGCGGGATCAGCGCGGCGCGCAGGCCCGTCAGTCGCTCGAGCAGGTTCGTCCCCTCGGCCCACGCCGGGTCGGCGCCGCTCTTGTAGATCTCGTACACCGGCACCGTGACGATCCCGATCGTCAACGCCGCGGCGCTGGCGAACGTGACCGTCCCGCCGGATGCCGCGACCGCGGCCAGCGCGTCGTCGAAACCGGTTCCCGCCCACACCCGCAGCGCGTACGTGGGGCTCCCCGGCCCGGCGAAGACCGAGCGCGAGGTGCGGACGGCGGCCAGCGCGCGGTCGAGATCGGTTCCGGCCAGCCTGCTGCGCCAGACGAGCGGCGTGACCGTCCGGCCGACGTTGCGTCCGAAGTACGCCACGGCCTTCGCGGTGATGTCGTCGGCGTTCTCCTGGAAGCCGTACGGCGTGTCCAGCAGGAGTGACGTGCCCTCGCCCGCGGCGCGCAGGGTGGCGCGGTGCACCTCGACCATGGTCGGCGCGGTCTCGCCGGATCCCATGATCACCAGACGGCCGGTCACGTCAGCCGCCCGATCAGTGCCGCGACCTGCTCGGGGTGCTGGGCGTGCAGGTCGTGGTCACCACCGGGGAACTCGACGAGCTCGGCGTGCTTCATCGCCGCCGCGGCCTCGGCGGCCGCCGGGCTTCCGCTGCCCGCGACCATCAGCAGCACCGGACACTCCACGAGCGGGTACAGCTCCCGCGGACGGTGCGCGAGCATGCTGGCGACGACCGCGCGGTGGCGTTCGTGGGTGAGCCACGGCGTGACCGTGCCGTCGACGTGCTGTTGCAGGTTGCCCGCCGTGGCCTCGACCGCCTCGTCCGACCAGTCCCGGTGCCCCGAGCTCAGCCGTTCGCGCAGGGCCTCGGCCGTCAGCCCCTCGAACCGCGGCGGAGCGAGCACACGCCAGGCGTCGTCGATCGAGCCGAAGCGGTCGGCGAGGTGCAGCCAGCCACCGTCGACGAGCGCGAGCCCGTGGAGGGGCCGCTCCGCCGCGAGCTGCAGCGCCACGTTGCCGCCCCACGACTGGCCCGCGACGACCGGATCTGTCCAGCCGAGGTCGTCACACACCGCGGCGAGGTCGTGCGCGGCCTCGAGCGTGGGGTCGGGCCCGTCGTCGAGCACCGCGGCGGACAGCCCGTGCCCGCGCAGGTCGACCGCGACGACGGGATGGCCGAACATGTTCTCGGCGACCGCGTCCCACAGCCGGGCGTTGGACGACAGCCCGTGCACGAGAAGCACCGGCCTTCCGTCGCCGCCGGGGAACGAGCGCGCCGCGAGGCCGGGACCGACCGTGATCACGTCCACGGAGGACCAGCCTATGGCCGCCCGGCCGAAATCGCCTGGGCACGACTGGGAGAATCGAAGCATGACCACCGATCGCCGCCCCCGCGTGCTCTCGGGCATCCAGCCCACCGCGGACTCGTTCCATCTCGGCAACTACGTCGGTGCGGTGCGGCAGTGGGTGGCCCTGCAGGACGACCACGACGCGTTCTACTTCGTCCCCGATCTCCACGCGCTCACCGTCGAGCACGACCCGAAGACGCTCGCCGCCCGCACCCGCAACGGCGTGGCGCAGCTGCTCGCGCTGGGGCTCGACCCCGCGCGGTGCACGGTGTTCGTCCAGTCACACGTGCCCGAGCACGCGCAGCTGGAGTGGGTGCTGGGGTGCCTGACGGGGTTCGGCGAGGCGAGCCGGATGACGCAGTTCAAGGACAAGGCGGCGAAGCAGCAGGCCGACCGGGTGTCCGTGGGCCTGTTCACCTACCCGATCCTGCAGGCCGCCGACATCCTGCTGTACCACGCCGATCACGTGCCCGTCGGCGAGGACCAGCGCCAGCACGTCGAGCTCACCCGCGATCTCGCGCAGCGGTTCAACTCCCGGTTCGGGAAGACGCTGACCGTGCCGGAGCCCTACATCCTCGCCGGTACCGCCAAGATCCAGGACCTGGCCGACCCGAGGGCGAAGATGAGCAAGTCGACATCCAGCCCGGCGGGCATCGTCAACCTCCTCGACGACCCGCAGGTCAGCGCGAAGAAGATCCGCTCGGCCGTCACCGACGCCGAGCGCGAGATCCGCTACGACCCGGAGCGCAAGCCGGGCGTCTCGAACCTCCTGACGATCTACGCGAGCCTGACCGACCGCAAGGTCAGCGAGCTGGAGACGGAGTACGCGGGACGCGGGTACGGGGACCTGAAGAAGGACCTCGCCGAGGTGGTCGCGGACTTCACCGCGCCCCTGGCCGCGCGCGTCCGGAGCTATCTCGACGATCCCGCCGAGCTCGACCGCGTCCTCGCCGCCGGTGCGGAGCGGGCCCGCGAGGTGGCGAGCGTGACGCTCAAGGCCGTCTACGATCGGGTGGGATTCCTGCCGCCGGTGTCGTGACCGTGTCAAACCGGTCGCACACGGGAAGATGTGCGTTGTGGCCGAGGAGACGTCGAAGTTCCAGCAGCTGCGCGACCGCTACGGGTGGCTCGACCACATCGTGCGCGCGGGCGAGCGGTACACCGAGCGGCACGGGGATCACTACGCGGCGGCGGTGACGTACTTCAGCGTGCTGTCGCTCGTCCCGCTGCTGATGATCGCGTTCGCGATAGCAGGGTTCGTGCTGCGCGCGCAGCCCGACCTGCTCGCGCAGCTCCAGGGCTCGATCACCAAAGCCGTTCCCGGTGGTCTGGGCGAGACGTTGAACGGTGTCGTCCAGAAGTCGATCGACTCCGCGGGCACGGTCGGGGCGTTCGGACTGCTCGGCGCGCTCTACTCCGGTGTGGGCTGGATGACCAGCCTGCGCGACGCGCTGTCCGAGCAGTGGGGGCAGGTGCCGGAGCCGCCGCCGGTGGCGAAGCGGCTGCTGTTCGACCTGCTCTCGCTCCTCGGTCTCGGCCTGACGCTGGTGATCTCGTTCGCGGTGACGGGCCTCGCGTCCGGGTTCGCGGGTGCCGTGCTGGGGTTCCTCGGGCTGGCCGAGCAGGAGTGGGCGAAGGTGCTCGTCGGGCTGCTGGGCATCGTGCTCGGCATCGCCGCCAACTGGCTGATCTTCGGCTGGGTGATCGCCCGACTGCCGCGGGAGCACGTGACGCTGCGGAGCGCGGCGCGGGCGGCCCTGCTGGGGGCGGTCGGCTTCGAGGTGCTCAAGCAGGTCATGACGTTCTACCTGGGGGCGATCAGCAGCTCGCCCAGCGGGGCGGTGTTCGGCTCGTTCCTGGGTCTGCTCGTGTTCGTCTACTTCGTGTCCCGCTTCACGCTGTTCGTGACGGCCTGGGCGGCGACCGCGCGGGAGAACGAGCAGAACGTGCCCGTCGAGGTGCCGGGGCCCGCGGTGATCAGGTCGGAGGTGGTGGTCGCGGGGGGGCCGAGCGGCGGGGCTGCGGCCGGGTTGCTGGGTGCGGGTGCGGTGGCAGGGGTGCTCGGCGCGCTGCTCCTGCGGCGCCGCTGACCGGCGGCGCCGCGTCGCCCGCGGGCCTGGCCCGGTCGGCCCGACGTCGCCCGTCCGACTCCGCCCGGTTGCCGCGGCCGCACGAGGCCCCGTCTCCGACTTCGCAGGGGATGTGGCGTCTTCGCACACGGTCGAACCTGTGCGAGGACGCACGACGGTATGCGAAGTGGGCGCTCAGCCGCCGCGGGACCGCCTGCGCGCCAGCCCCACCGCCGTTGCGCCGATGATCACGAGCAGTGCGCCGTCGCCGACCCACCAGGACCAGGCTGGGGCGGCCGGTCCGGGGGCGGCGGAGGAGGGCGCGGCGTTGGGTGGCGGCGTCGGTGATGCCGTGGCGGGCGGGGCGTCGACGAGCGTGCCGACCGGCGCCGTGGTCGTCGGCAGTGCGAACCCCATGTCCAGCAGCGCGGCCGCCTGCGTGGCCATCGGCACCGGGCGCTGCTCGCCGCGCATGAGGGCCACGACCAGCCGCCGGTTGCCGCGCTGCGCGGTCGCGACCAACGTGTGCCGGGCGGCGTCGGTGAAGCCCGACTTCGCCGCGATCGCGCCCGCGTACGACGGCACGAACCGGTCGTTGTTGCCGAGCATGAAGCCGGGCTTGTCGCCGTAGCCGGGGAACGCGACCATGCGCGTCTCGATCGTGCTCGCGAACAGCGGCTTGGTCATCGCGGCGCGGAACAGCACCGCGAGGTCGTATGCGGAGCAGGCCATTCCGGGCCCGTCGAGGCCCGACGGTGTGGCAGGCCGGGTGTCCAGCGCCCCGTGCTGCCGAGCCATGGCGGTCATCGCGGTGAGGGCGGCGGCATCCCCGCCGAGCGCGCGGGCCAGCGCCTCCGCGGCGTCGTTGCCGGAGCTGAGCAGCAGGCCCGCCATGAGCTGGCGCACCGTGTAGCGGCCGCCCGGGCCGATCCCCGCCTTGCTGCCGTCGACCCGGAGGTCCGACGCCGCGCCTTCGACCACGGCGTCCGGATCGAGCCGGTCCACGACCACCAGTGAGGTGAGGATCTTCAGCGTCGACGCCGGACGCTCGCGGGCGTGAGGGGCACGCGCGGCGAGGACGGCCCCGGTGTCGAGGTCGGCGAGGACGTAGGAGGCGGCGGTGACGGTCGCGGGCGCGGCGGGTCCGACGTTCCCGCAGGACCCGAGCTCCGCACCGCCGACCGGCTCGGCGGGCCAGGGCAGCGGGGGTGGCGTCGACGTCTCCTCGCGGGCGGCCGGTGGTGGCGGCGCCTGCTGGCCAGGGCAGCCCTCGGGATCGACGGCCTGCGCCGTACCCGCCGACGTGGCGGCCTGCGCGACGGCGGCCGTTGACGTCGCCGGGACCGCCACTGCCGCGGGCGGTGCGAGCCCGACGAGCAGCGCGACGACAACCCCCAACACCCGCACACGGTGAGTCTCGCATCTCGGCACGCCGAGTTCGTCGATCCGGCACGCGTGGCGGCGTCCCCGCGCGGACCGCCGACCATGATCGTCAGGTTTGGTGCGGGAGATGCACTGGCGCACCTCACGCACCGACTGCGGTGATCAAGGATGCGGCGGGCGGCGGGCCCAACTCGAGCGTGCCCCGATGCGGGACTCACCGTGCCGAAACGCGGGACTCACCGTGCCGAAACGCGGGACTCACCGTGCCGAAACGCGGGACTCACCGTGCGGGGGTGGGGGGTCAGGACTTCGTGTACGGCTGGCCGTCGGCCGCGGGGGCCGAGGCCTTGCCCACCAGCCCGGCCACCGCGAACAGCGTGGCCAGGTAGGGCAGCATCAGCAGGAAGTTGGACGGGATCGGCACCGGCGTTCCCGCCACCGACAGCAGGCTCTGCAGCGCGTCGGCGAACCCGAAGAGCAGGGCCGCGCCGATCGCCCCCCGCGGACTCCACTTCCCGAAGATCACCGCGGCGAGCGCGATGAACCCCTTGCCCGACGAGATGTCCTTCGTGAAACTACCGATCGCGCCGATGGTCAGGAACGCGCCGCCCAACCCAGCCACCACACCACCCAGAATCACGTTGCGGTACCGCGTGCGCAGCACCTTGATCCCCACGGTGTCGGCCGCCTTCGGGTGCTCGCCCACCGCCCGCGTCCGCAGCCCCCAGCGCGTCCGGAACAGCGCCACGTCGATCACGATGATCAACACATACGTCAGGTAGACGATGATGTTGACGTTGAAGAACACCGGCCCGATCACGGGGATGTCCGACAGCACCGGGATCGCGATCGGCGAGAAGAACCCTGGCTCGTTGTACGTGGCCGCGTCCGAGGCCATCAGCGCGTCGAACCCGAACCCCGTGATCCCCAGCGCGAACGCGTTGAGCACCACCCCCAGCACGACCTGGTTGACCAGGAACTTGATCGAGAACACCGCGAGCAGCGCGCCCATCAGGCCGCCCGCGACGAGCGCGGAGACCACGCCGACGCCCAGGCTGTGCGACACCGACGCCCCGAGCGCCCCCGCGAACGCCCCCGCGAGGAACTGGCCCTCGATCGCCACGTTGATCACGCCGGTGCGCTCGCAGAGGATGCCCGCCAGCGCGCCCAGCACGAGGGGGGTGGCCAGCAGGACCGTGTTCTGGAGCAGGCCGGGGACGTTGAGCGCGTTGCCGGGGGTCCCGGTGCTCGCCCAGCACAGGAACGCGGTCACGAAGCACACCAGCACCGCCGTGAGCACCCACCGCATCTGCGGCCGCGAGAACCCACGTACGGCGTGCCACAGCCCCAGCCCCACCACGATGACGCCGAGGACGATCGACGTCGGCGTCGCCGGGATCGTGATGTCCGGCAGCGGGATCGCGTCGGAGACGGCGCGCAGCCCGAAGTCGGCGTCGCCAGGGTTGGCGCCGAGGCCCCACGCGAAGATGCAGATCAGCCCGGCGACGACGATCGTCGACCCCGCGACCAGCCGCGTGCGCAGCGGCACCCCGACGTCGACGACATGCCGGACGACGACGAGCTCTTCGGCCACTGGCGCGGTCACCCGTTCCACCCCTTCGCCAGCTGCGTGACACCCCCGCCGTGCGCCGCGCGCAGCCGGAAGATCGCCCGGATCAGCGCGGGCGCCGCGATGAACAGCACGATCACCGACTGGACGACCTGGACGATCTCCGTCGGCGTCCCGGTCTCGGCCTGCATCCGCACCGCGCCCGCCCGCAGCGCGCCGAACAGGATCCCGGCGAGCACCGTGCCGCCGGGGCTCGCCCGGCCCAGCAGCGCGACGGTGATCGCGTCGAACCCGATGTTGGCGTCGACGTCGCCGGTGAGCGCCACGTTGTTGCCGCCGAGGATCTGCGCGCACCCGGCCAGCCCCGACAGCGCTCCCGCGATCACCATGACCGTCACGTAGCTGCCCGAGACGCTCATGCCCGCCGTCCGCGCGGCGAACTGGTTGGCGCCGACCGCGCGGAGGCGGAAGCCGAGCGTCGAACGGGTGAGCAGCCACCAGCAGCCCAACGCGGCCAGCAGCGCCACGATCAGGCTGCCGTTGAGCGAGAGCCCCGAGCCGAGCAGCCGCGGGAACCGCGCGCTCTCGCCGACGGGGAAGGAGATGGCCTGGTTCGAGCCTTCCGCCTGGAAGCCCGGCACCGAGAGCAGGTAGAAGAGCAGGTACAGCGCGACGTAGTTGAGCATGATCGTCGAAATGACCTCGTGCGCGCCGGTGCGCGCCTTGAGCCATCCGGCGATGCCACCCCAGACCGCGCCGCCGACGATGCCCGCCACCAGCGCGGCCAGCAGATGCACCACCACCGGCAGGTGCCACGCGAAGCCGACGTAGCCCGCGCAGATCGCGCCCGCGATGAGCTGGCCCTGCCCGCCGATGTTGAACAGCCCCGCGCGGAACGCCACCCCCACCGACAGCCCGCCCAGGATCAGCGGCGCGGCGTTGAACAGGGTGTCGGAGATCGGCCCGAGGATCGGGACGTTGCTCTCGCCGGTGAACGAGCCGAAGTCCAGGACCGAGCCCTGGAACAGCGCGAAGTAGCCGCTGGACACCGCGTGCCACGCCGCGGCGAAGGTGTCCCAGGGGTAGGCGAAGAAGTAGCTCGCGGCCGTCCGGGTCGGCTCGTCGGCGATGACGATCAGCACCGCGCCGACGACGATCGCGCACACGAACGCCAGCACCGTGATCACGACGGTCCCGCCTTCGCGGACGGTCTCGACAAGACGCCCCACCGGCGACGGCCGCTCCGGGGCCTCGGTGCTCACTTCGGCACCTCCTCAGCCTGCTCGTGGCTCCCGGCCATCAGCAGCCCGATCTCTTCGGCGCTCGTGTCCCCGGTGACCTCGCCCTCGATCCGTCCCCGGTACATCACGCCGATCCGGTCGGCCAGGCCCAGCACCTCGTCGAGCTCGGTCGAGATCAGCACGACGGCCGCGCCGCGGTCCCGCTCGGTCACGATCCGCCGGTGCACGAACTCCATCGACCCGACGTCCAGACCGCGCGTCGGCTGCGCGACGATCAGCAGCTTCAGCTCCCGCGACAGCTCCCTCGCCAGCACGACCTTCTGCTGGTTGCCGCCGGAGAGCGTGCTGGCCGCGGCCGTCGTCGACGGCGTGCGTACGTCGAACTCCGCCACCCGCTCCGTCGCGTTGCGCTCGATAGCGGCGAGGTTCATCGCGGGCCCCGACGCGAAGGGCGGCTTGTCGTAGAGGTCGAGCACGAGGTTCTCGGCGACGGAGAAGTCGCCGACCAGCCCGTCGTGCAGCCGGTCCTCGGGCACGTAGCCGACGCCGAAGTCGAGCACCTCGTCGGTGGACAGCGCCGTGATGTCCGAGCCCGAGATCGCGATCCGCCCCGACGTCGGCGCGGTGATCCCGACCATCGCCTCGGTGATCTCGGTCTGCCCGTTGCCCTGCACCCCGGCCAGCGCGTAGATCTCGCCGCTCCGGACCTGGAACGACACGTCGTCGACGAGCACGACGCCGCCCTCGTCGAGGACGGTGACGCCCTTGACGTCGAGGACGACGTCGCCGGGCTTTGCCGTCGCCTTCTCGACGGTGAGCTGCACCGGTCGTCCGACCATCAGCGACGCCAGCTCGTTCGTGGACGCCGTGGGCAGGGCCGTGCCGACCACCTTGCCGCGGCGGATCACCGTGATCCGGTCGGCGACCTCGCGCACCTCGCGCAGCTTGTGGGTGATGAACACGATCGACGTGCCGCCGTCGCGCAGGGCGCGCATGACCCGGATGAGGTCGTCGGTCTCCTGCGGGGTGAGCACGGCCGTGGGCTCGTCGAGGATGAGGATCCTCGCGTCCCTGCTGAGCGCCTTGATGATCTCGACGCGCTGCTGGACGCCCACCGGCAGGTCCGCGACCAGCGCGTCCGGCGGGACGTCGAGCCGGTAGCGCTTGGAGATCTCCTCGACGTCGCGACGGGCGCGGCGGCGGTCGAGGAACCCGATGCGGCGGGTCTCCTCGTGGCCGAGCATGACGTTCTCGGCCACCGTGAACACCGGGATCAGCATGAAGTGCTGGTGCACCATGCCGATGCCCGCGGCCATGGCGTCACCGGGACCGCGGAACCTGACCGCCTCGTCGTCCACGAGGATCTTGCCCTCGTCGGGGGAGTACAGCCCGTAGAGCACGTTCATCAAGGTGCTCTTGCCCGCGCCGTTCTCCCCGAGCAGCGCGTGGATCTCGCCGGGCTCGACGACGAGGTCGATGCTGTCGTTCGCGGCGAGCGTGCCGAAGCGCTTGGTGATGCCGCGCAGCTCGAGCTTCACGTGGTGGCCTTCCTCGCCGCGGGAGCCGCCGACCGGCGCAGTCGGCGGCTCCGCGCGGGCGAATCAGCTGCTCTTCGGCTGACTCGGCGACTTGACCGTGATCTTGCCGCTGATGATGTCGTTCTTCACCTGGTCCAGCTCGGACTTGAGCTCGGCGGGGACCTTGGAGTCGAACTGGTTGAACGGGGCGAGGCCGGTTCCGTCGTTCTTCAGGTCACCGATGTAGTTGCCGGTGGGGAACGTGCCGCCTGCCGCCGCCGTCACGTAGGTCTGCACGGCGCCGGTCAGGTTCTTCGTGACGCTGGAGATGAAATACTGGCAGAACTGCGACGCGGAGACGCAGCCGTCGGTGTCGACCCAGATCAGGTTGACCTTGCCGCCCGCGGCCTGTGCGGCGGCGCCCGCGCCGAGGCCCGCGCCACCGGCCACCGGGAAGATGACGTCCGCGCCCTGCTGGATGAACGTCTGGCTGATCTGCAGGCCCTTGTTCTGGTCGGTGAACGAGCCCGCGAACGTGCCGCCCTTCTGGTCGGCCTCGTTCCAGCCCAGCACCTGGACGTTCTTGCCCTTCTGCTGGTTGTAGTACTGCACGCCCTCCCAGAAGCCGTCCATGTAGATCGTGACGGGCGGGATGTTGAGGCCGCCCCAGGTGGCGACCTTGCCGCTCTGCGACATGCCCGCGGCCAGATAGCCGCCGAGGAAGCCGCCCTGGGCGGTGTTGAACTGCATGCCGTAGACGTTGGGTCCGCTGGAGGCCGCGTCGACCTGCGCGAACTTCAGCGTCGGGTTCTTCGCCGCGACTTCCTTGACGTTGTCCGTCATCAGGCCGCCGACGGCGACCGTCGTGTCGCACTGCTTGTTCGCCTCGGCCGTCAGGTTCGGCGTGTAGTCGTTGGCCGTGTTGGACGGCACGTACGAGATCTTGATGTTCGGGTTCGCCTGCGCGGCGGCCTGCATGCCCGCCCACGACGACTGGTTGAACGACTTGTCGTCGACGCCGCCGGTGTCGAGCACCATGCAGGCGTTGAACGCCGTGCCGCCGCCGCCGGTGCTGCCACCGCCGGACCCCGACCCGCTGTCAGCGGGCCTGCTGCCGCACCCGGCGAGCAGGAGGGCGCTCGCGACGGCGCAAACGCCGATCGTCACTCCACGTGATCCGGCCAAGACCGCTACTCCTTCACAGACATCGGGGGATCGAACGCTAACCCGGCGGCCGGATCACCGTGCGTCCGACCGCCGGTTGTCATCTGATCGTTGTGCTATACCCGCCCGGTGGGCTGGGGCGATGGCGGGGTGGACTGGGACGGGCTGCGGGCGGCCGCGGTCGCCGCGGCGGAGTCGGCGTACGCGCCGTACTCCCGGCTCTCCGTGGGAGCGGCGGCGCTCTGTGACGACGGACGGATGGTCACCGGGTGCAACGTCGAGAACGCCTCGTACGGGCTGGGGATGTGCGCCGAGTGCACGATGGCCGGGCAGCTGCGGCTGACGGGGGGTGGGCGGTTCGTGGCCGTGGCGTGCCGGTCCGGGACGGGCGCGCTGCTCATGCCGTGCGGGCGGTGCAGGCAGGTGCTCTACGAGTTCGGCGGCCCCTCCTGTCTGGTCGACACCCCCCGCGGACCGGCCCCGCTGGCGGACGTCCTCCCGGATGCGTTCGGCCCGTCCGACCTGCCCTGACGGCGAGTCCCGCGTCTCGGCACGGCGAGTCCCGGGTTCGGGCACGGTGAGTCCCGCGTTCTGGCACGGTGAGTCCCGCGTTCTGGCACGGTGAGTCGCGTGTTCCGACACGGCGAGTCCCGCGTTCTGGCACGGTGAGTCGTGCGATCCGGCACGGGGAAGCCGGCGTTTCGACACGCTTCCCCAACGCGCCCGCCATGCCGCCCGTCGGGCGGCGCCGGATCGGGGCCACGTCGTCCGCACGCGCGGCGGACGGGCGGACTAGCGTCGCGCCGTGAGCTCACGACCGGTGGGAGTCAGCGCGGTCGACGTGATCGTCGCCAAGCGGGACCGCGGACGGCTGACCGACGAGCAGATCGACTGGGTCGTCGACGCCTACACCCGCGGTGACGTCGCCGACGAGCAGATGGCCGCGCTCGCGATGGCGATCCTGCTCAACGGGATGGAGCCCGGCGAGATCAGCCGCTGGACCCAGGCGATGATCGACTCCGGTGAGGTGCTCGCGCTCGGGGACGTCGGCCGTCCGCTGGTGGACAAGCATTCCACCGGCGGGGTCGGCGACAAGATCACCTTGCCGCTCGCCCCGCTGGTCGCCGCGTGCGGGGCCGCCGTGCCGCAGCTGTCCGGGCGGGGCCTCGGGCACACCGGCGGCACGCTGGACAAGCTCGAGTCGATCCCCGGCTGGCGCGCCTCCCTGTCGCTGGACGAGATCGCGGCGCAGCTGGCCGACGTCGGCGCCGTCGTCTGCGCGACGACCCCGACGCTCGCCCCGGCCGACCGCAAGCTCTACGCGTTGCGCGACGTCACCGGCACCGTCGAGTCGGTTCCACTGATCGCCAGCTCGATCATGAGCAAGAAGGTCGCCGAGGGCACCGGCGGACTCGTGCTGGACGTCAAGGTCGGCTCGGGGGCGTTCATGAAGACGCCCGAACGGGCCCGCGAGCTGGCCGAGACGATGGTGCGCATCGGCACCGACCACGGGCTCGCCACCACGGCGCTGCTCACCGACATGTCCGTCCCGCTGGGCCGGGCCGTCGGCAACGCGCTGGAGGTCGCGGAGTCGGTCGACGTCCTGCGCGGCGGAGGACCGGCCGACGTCGTCGAGCTGACCGTCGCGCTCGCCAGGGAGATGCTCGCCCTGGCCGGAATCGACGCCGACCCGGCCGCGACGCTCGCCTCCGGGGCGGCCCATCCCGTCTGGGAACGGATGATCGCGGCGCAGGGCGGTGACCCGTCGGCGCCCCTGCCGGTCGCGTCCCATGTGGAGCCGGTGGTGGCCGAGCGGGACGGCGTGGTCGGGCTCGACGCGCTGGCCGTCGGAACGGCGGCGTGGCGGCTCGGCGCGGGCCGAGCGCGCAAGGAGGACGCGGTGCAGGCGGCGGCGGGCGTCCTGCTGCTGGTGGACCAGGGAGACGTCGTCGGGGCGGGCCAACCCCTGCTTGAGCTGCACACCGACACCCCCGATGCGGTGGCAGGCGCCCTTGCCGCCCTGGAAGGCGGCGTGACGATCACCGACGCGGTTCAGCCCCGCTCCCTGTTGCTCGACCGGATCGCTGCGAGCTGAGAAGGGCCGATACCGACGGGCCCGACCGACCGGCGTCGCGGGACGAATGGGATGGGGTAGGCACCGGGTCCCATCGTGGCGGTCGGGAGGAGTGCCGTCGTGCCGACCACCGGTCCTCCGTCGCGGATCCCCGTCCGTCCTGCGGACGACCGTCCTCTCGTCCCGCGGAGGAGGCGCGGCCCGTGGCGACCGGTCTTCCTCCTCGCCCTCACGGGCCTGGCCGTCGGCCTCGCCATCGTGGTGCCCAGCGGCGACCGTCAGGCCTTCCTCGACGTCGGCAGCTCCGTCGTGGGCGGGTCTGTCGTGGGGCTCATCTTCGCCATCGCCCAGTACACGATCGACCGCCGCAACCAGGAGCTCGACCGGCACGCCAACCTTCAGCTCATCCTCACCTCGACAAACGATCTCGCAGGCATCGACCTGGCGAACAAGGCGTTGGCGCGTGCGTTCTTCCGTGGGGAGAACCTCACCGAGGCCCAGTTGTCCTCGGCGGACCTCACGGAGGCCGATCTCCGAGGAGCACAGCTCGTCAGGTCCGACCTCCGCTCGGCCACGCCGCACGGAGCGCATGTGGACGGTGCCGTCCTGGACGGCGCCGACCTCTCCGGATGCGACCTGCGCAAGGCCACCGCCCGCGCGGCGCAGCTGACCGAGGCCCGCCTTTACGCTGCCCTGTACGGCGACGAGTCCACCCGCGACACCGAGCTTGCCGTCCATGTCCTTCTGCCAGAGGAGGACCAGGCGCGGGTGATGCACGAGTCGGAAGGCGTCGGCACGAACCAGTACGACGTGGCCGTGCTGCGTGGCTGCGCGCTGAACGGGTCGGGGGCGACGGCCGTCCTCGCGTACCTCGGTGTGGCACCGGTCTTCGTCTCTCCGACGCTCGGCCGCCCGCTGGCCTTCTCGGCCGTGCCCGCCCGCCACCGACGCCTGCCCGAGTTCGGCTGTCTCGAAATGCTCGCCCACGTGCTCGACGTCCTGGACCTGGTAGCGGTCACCGCGTCCGTCGTCGCCCCCGGGGGTCGAGGCGAGCGCGGATCCCGGGGAGGCGGCGGCCGCGCTCATGTGCTATCTCAACGGCCAATGGTGGTGGCGCTACCACACGAAGACCGCGAGGCTCCCTGCGTGCGACGCGCTCGAGGCGCTCATCGTCAACGGATCGAACGGTCGGGCGTCACCACCCGCGACGCGCTGCCGGGCCTGCAGGAGGTGTTCAGCGCCGAGCGCGCCCTCGACGTCCGCTCGGCGCCGCGCCTCGGGTGCGCGCTCGACTGAGCCTGCGGTGGCGCTTGGCCGCTCGATGGGGGATCGTGCGGGCGTGTCCGATGTGTCCGGATCCACCCAGGAGGTCGTCGAGAGCAAGCCGGTTCGGCTGCTCGGCCGAGCCGGCCTGATGGCGTATGGCGGTGTGCACCTCGTCCTCGCGGCGGTGATCGTGCAGGTCCCGTTCGGCGAGAAGGAGCGGGCGGACAAGAAGGGCGCGCTGGAGGAGATCGCCGAGTCGGTTCCCGGCCTGGTGCTGCTGTGGTTCGTGACGGTCGGGCTCGTGGCGCTCGTCCTGTGGCAGCTCGGTGAGGCGATCTGGGGACATCGCCACGTCGAGGGCGGACGGCGCGCGCTGCGGGTCGCGATCAACCTCGCGGAGGCGGCGCTGTTCGGCGTGCTGGCCTGGTCGGCGGGGTCGATCGCCGCGAAAGGCGGGTCGCCGACCCCGCCGAAGCCCATCACCGGGGTCCTCTTCGGACTCCCCGGCGGCCACGTGCTCGTCGGGATCGCGGGGTTCGCGCTCGTGATCGGTGCGGCCTACGCGGTGTACCGCGGCATCAGCAGGTCCTTCCTGCGGGAGCTCGACCTGATCGGCGCGGACCCGCGGCAGGCCCGGCTGGTCACGCGTGTCGGCCAGCTCGGCTGGGCCGCACTCGGGTTGGTGTACGGGTTTCCCGGCGTGCTGCTCGTCGTCGCGGCCGCGACCTACGACCCGAAGGCGCCGACCACGCTGGACGCGGGGCTGCGCACCGTCGCAGGCGAGCCGTACGGCCCGCCGCTGATCGTCGCCTTGGCGCTCGGGCTGGTGGCGTTCGGCGTGTACTGCTTCTTCGACGCGCGGTACCGCAAGGCCTGAAACCGCTACCCGCCATCCCGGAGGGCGCGGTAGAAGGCGATGCGCTCCTCGTCCGGGCGACGCCGCACGGCGCACGGCGATGCCGTCGTAGCCGGGCCCGCAGTTCCACTTCGTGCTCCATGCGGCGACCGCGAGGTCGGCCCAGCGGTCGGCCACGCCGAGCGGGTCGAGGTCGACGTGCGCGGCGAACGTGCCGTCGTCACGGCGAAGCGTGTTCGGGGCACAGGCGTCGCCGTGGCAGACGACGAGCCGGTCGATCGACGGCGTCGGCCCGGTCCACGAGCGGCGGCGGCTCGTGGCAAGCTCTCGACCGACCGGTCGAAGGGGCACGCATCGACGGGCAGCGCGTCGTGGAGCGCGCGGAGGCCGCGGCCGATCGCGGCCGCCGCGGTGGTGGGATCGTCGACCCGACGGGGATCGACCGCCGACCGGCCCGGGACGGGCTTCGGTGACCAGCCAGCCGCCGTTCGAGCCCGTGCCGAGATCGATCACGGTGGGCAACGTCGTCCATCGGCGGGCCCAGGTCAGACGCTCCGCCTCGGCGCGGAAGTCGATCTCGGGCGTGCCGGTGGCGGCCCATTTCGCGTAGCGGGCGCCGCTCGCCTCGTCGAGGCGGAAGGTCAGCCCGCCCACCTCGTTGCGCCACATCGGCGTGATCCCGTCGCCGTCCCTTGGTCATCGGCTCGGTGCATAGGCGGCCAATTGTGGTCACTTTGTGCACCAAGCCGGTGATCAAGGAGCGCTGGGCGCTCGCTCAGGCCCCGCTCGCCGTGCCGAAAACCCGAACTCACCGTGCCGAAACGCGGGACTCGCCGTGTCGGGATGCGGGACTCACCCCCGGGCGACCGTCAGTCGTCGTCGGGGTCGTCGGTGACCGTGTCGGCCGCGCTGGCCCCGTTGGACGACTTCACCGTGACCTTCCGGCTCCGCCGCGCCGCCGGGCGGGGCGGCGGAGGGGGCGACTGCACCTGCGTGCCCCGGCCCAGGATCAGCTCCGCGAACGTGGCCATGGCCTCGTCGAGCTGGCCCGCGTTGCGGCGCTCGGTCTCCTCGTGCGCCCGCGTGACGAGCTTGCTGATGGACGCCGTGTCGGGCCGCTCGACCAGCGCGGCGTCGAGCCTGGTGAACTTCTCGCCCACCCCGCTCTCCATCGCGTCGAGCCGGGACGCCACGCTGTCCAGCCGCGTGGCCAGCGCCTCCAGCCGCTGCGCGATGCCGTCGAGCGGCTCGGTCGGGTCGACCGCGGGCCGCGCCGCGAGGTCCTCCAGCCGCCGGTGCAGGCCGACGCTGGTGTCGCCGAGCAGGTTGCGCAGGCCCTCGCCGGTCTCGTCGAACGCCCGGTTCGCGGCGGTCAGCTGCTCGCGCACCTGGCGCTCCACGCCGTCGATGCGCTCCTTGATCGGCGTGCCCACCGACGACGGCATGGCGTCGAGCCGCATCTCGTGCCGGTCGAGCCGGTTGTCCAGGTCGTCGAGGCGCTTGTGCAGGCCGCCGAGCCGGTCGTCGAGCCCGTCCATCCGCCCGGAGATGCCCTCCATGCGCCCGCCCATGCCGTCGAGGCGGCCGTCGAGCTGGGCGAACGGCTTGGCCAGCTTGTCGGGCAGCGACTCCACCGCGCGGACGAGCGAGGCGAGCACGGCGTCCTGCGCGTCGAGCTTCGCGACGGTCTCGTCGAGGCGCTCGGCCAGCACGCTCACCTCGGTGCGGTCGGGCAGCTCGGTGAGGCGCTTGCGCATGTTGCCCAGTGCGTCCAGCGCCGCGAGCCGGGCGTGGATCTCGTCGAG
This sequence comes from uncultured Actinomycetota bacterium, assembly GCA_963750095.1. Lineage (GTDB taxonomy): Bacteria > Actinomycetota > Actinomycetes > Mycobacteriales > Pseudonocardiaceae > Pseudonocardia. The sequence goes on from CAVVPJ010000009.1 coordinate 376,122, forward strand.
GGAGTCGAAGATCTGCTGCTGCTCGCTGTCGCGGATCTCGGCGGCGCGCATGAGCATGCCGCGCATGCGGTCGAACGAGAGAGTCGAGTCATTGCTCATGGCGCGGGGAGCTTCCTGAGAGCGGGAACGGACTGCACAGAGAGTAGCGAGCCCTGTGGATCACCCGGACGCGGCATCCCTGTCGGCGGCCATTAGCCCGATCGGCCCAGCGTGCGGAGGGTCGTGGTCGGTGTTCTAGCGTGGTCACGTGCCTGTCGCCCTGAGTGTCGAGTCCATCCGCGACGCCCCGAAGGTGCTCCTTCATGATCATCTCGACGGCGGGCTCCGTGCCGAGTCCGTCATCGAGCTGGCCCACGAGGTCGGTTACCGAACGTTGCCGACCGACGACCCAAAGGAACTGGCCGCCTGGTTCCTCGGCGCCGCGCACTCGGGGTCGTTGGTGCGCTACCTGGAGACGTTCGGGCACACCGTCGGCGTCATGCAGACCGCGGACGCGCTCGTGCGGGTGGCGTCCGAGTGCGCGCAGGACCTGGCCGCCGACGGCGTCGTCTACGCCGAGGTCCGCTTCGCGCCGGAGCTGCACGTCGAGCGGGGCCTCGGGCTCGAAGCCGTCGTCGAGGCCGTCCTCGAGGGGTTCCGGGTGGGCACGGCGCGCGCGGCCGAGCTCGGGCGGCGGGTGCGGGTCGGCTGCCTGCTGACGGCGATGCGGCACGCCGCGCGCTCCCGCGAGATCGCCGAGCTGGCCATCCGCTACCGCGACGTCGGCGTCGCCGGGTTCGACATCGCGGGCGCGGAGGCGGGATTCCCGCCCACCCGGCACCTCGACGCGTTCGAGTACCTGCGCCAGCAGAACGCGCACTTCACCATCCACGCGGGCGAGGCGTTCGGGCTGCCGTCGATCTGGGAGGCGCTGCAGTGGTGCGGCGCCGACCGGCTCGGGCACGGCGTGCGGATCGTCGACGACATCACGGTGGCCGACGACGGCGTCGCGAAGCTCGGCCGCCTGGCCGCCTACGTGCGCGACAAGCGGATCCCGCTGGAGATGTGCCCGACCTCCAACGTCCACACCGGCGCCGCGCCCTCGCTGGCCGAGCACCCGATCGGCCTGCTCGCCGCGCTGCGGTTCCGGGTCACGGTGAACACCGACAACCGGCTGATGTCGGGGGTCTCGCTCTCCGACGAGATGGCCGCGCTCGCCGCGACCTTCGGCTACGGATGGGCCGACCTGCGGTGGTTCACGGTGAACGCCATGAAGTCGGCGTTCGTCGGCTTCGACGAGCGGCTCGCCCTGATCAACGACGTGATCAAGCCGGGGTACGCCGCGCTCAGTGCCGGTTGAGCCGCTCCTCCGTCGCGTCAGTGCCGGTTGAGCCGCTCCTCCGTCGCGTCAGTGCCGGTTGAGCCGGTCCTCCAGCTCGTCGACCAGCTCGCGCAGCTTCGCCGACTCCGCGTCGAACGGCGGGCTGGGCGCCAGGCGGGTGGGGTCGGGCTTGACGATGAACGACACCAGCCACCCCAGCGGCTGCGACTCCGCCAGCGCCGCGCGCGGCTCGTCGTCGCCCGCCCACTCGCCGACGTCGAGCAGCAGCTCGGTGGCCAGCTCCAGCCGCGCGGGGTCGACCGACGTGGTGCCGTCCGCGAGGTCGGCGTCCAGCTCGGCGAGGACGTAGCTGTTCATCTCGTCCACCGTGACCTCGAGGTCCGACCCGGCCCGCGCGACGACCTCCGGCCACGTCGACGCCGCGGTGAGGTCGTGGCCGTCCTCGCCCTCGCGCGCGATCCACTTCGCCAGCGCGCGCTCGTTCCCGAACACCTCGATCCTCCCGTCCGACCCGAGGAACACCGGCTTGTCGTCGAGATAGCAGCGCAAGGTGACGACGTCGCCCGTGTTCGTCGTGATCCGGATGGGGTCGATGCCGATCTCCTCCCAGAACCCGGACGGCCCGTCGTCCTCGGGGTCGTCCTCGTCGTCGGCGGCCGTGTCGGCGATCGAGAGGTCGTCGGCGGCGTCGTCGTCGGTGTTCAGGAGGACGACGACCTCCTTCTCCGCGGCGGCCAGCGCGGTCGCGTCGACATCCGGGGTGTCGATCATGTCGTCGATCGCGTCGATGACGTCGTCCCAGCGCTCGGCGATCGTCTCGACGAGCTGGCCCCACAGCCGCGCGCCTTCCCGCCCGACGAACGGGAGCGTGCCCTGGTGCAGCAGGTTGAAGCCGGGCGCCGAGTCGAGCACCTCGGTGACCGCGTCGAGCTCGCAGACGTCGGCGATCGAGCGCACCATGTCGACGATCTCGGCCAGCTCGCCGATCGTCCACGTGTCGGCGGACTCGGCGGCGATCTCCGGAACGCCGACGATGTCGTAGCGCTGGGTCTCCTCCGGGGTCAGCTCCGCGACGGTCAGGTCCGGCACCAGCGACCACGCCGGGTGGTCGACCAGGTCGTGCTCGGGCGCCGTGCGCACGTAGGCCGCGAGGTGCGCCACGTCGGGGAAGGCGAAGAGCGCGTCGTCGTCGCCGAGGAAGGCCTCCCACTCCTCGCCGTCCTCGCGCCACTTCGGCGCCCACAGGGTGACGAGGTCGCCCTCGGTGAGCGAGAGCTGGATCGGGACGATGTCGCTGGCCACGAGCGGAGAGTAGGCCTACTGCTCGTGCGCGGATAACGCGGCCAGAGCCGTGTTTTCCGCGCACGGGGCGCGTCAGCGCCCGACGGGGTGCCACACGGTCGTCAGCTCCGACCACGCGCGCAGCCTGCCCAGCTCGCCGACCGGGCCCGGCGGCAGGACGCGCTTGACGGTGTCGGCCGCCGCCCGCTCCAGGTCGACGACGAGCTCCTCCGGCGCGCCCGCGAGATCCAGCCCGTCGACCTCGGCGTGCGCCGCGAGCCACGGGGCGAGCTCGGCGACCCGCCCCGTGAGCAGGTTGACCACACCCCCGGGCACGTCCGAGGTCGCGAGCACCTCACCCAGCTCGACAGCGGGCAACGGCCGCTCGGTCGACGCCACCACCACCGCGGTGCATCCGGTGGCCAGCACGGGCGCGAGCACGTCGACGAGCCCGGAGAGCGACGACGCGGCGGGCGCCAGCACGCCGACCACCCCCGTCGGCACCGGGGTGGAGAAGTTGACGTAGGGCCCGGCGACGGGGTTCACCGATCCGAGCACCGTGGCGATCTTGTCGGTCCAGCCCGCGTACCAGACCCAGCGGTCGACGGCCTCGTCGACGGCGGCGCCCGCCCGCTTGCGGCTGGTGCCCTCCGCGGCGACGACGTCGTCGACGAACTCCTCGCGCCGGGCCTGCAGCATCTCCGCCACCCGGTAGAGCACCTGGCCCCGGTTGTACGCCGTGGCGCCCGCCCAGCCGGGGAGGGCCGAGCGGGCCGCGCTCACCGCGTCGCGCAGGTCCTTGCGCGACGCCAGCGCGGCGTGCGCGAGCAGCCTGCCCTTGGCGTCCGAGACGGGATAGCTGCGGCCCGACTCCGACCGCGGAAAGGCGCCACCCACGTACAGCTTGTAGGTCTTGGCGACGCCGAGGCGGCCGTCGACCGGCGGGGAGAGGCTCACGTGGGCAAGCCTACGTCCGCGCCTCAAGTCCGAAGCCGGCTTGCGGCCTGCGGCCCCGGGCTCCCATACTGCGGCGGAGCAGCCCGGGGGGCCGCTCCCCGTTCGTCCCCCGCGGAAGGAAAACGATGCCGTCCCGGACCGATCGCTCCCGTCCAACCGAGCAGGGAGCACCACGGTGAGCGCCACTCGGCCCCTGCCCGCGCCCGCGCCTGCCGCAGGCGGGCCGCCCGCCGACCGCATCGCCCGGTTGGAGGCGCAGCTCGCCGCCGAGCGGAGCCGCGCCGACCAGGCCGAACGCGCGCTGGCCGACGGTGGCGCCATCGGCGGGTTCGGCGTCCGCGCCGAGCGGCTGCTGCGGCTGGCCGAGAACGAGGCGCGGGAGATGCGCCAGTCGGCGGCCGCCGACGTCGCCGCGTTGATCGCCAAGGCGCAGGCCGACGCCGAGGCGCACCGGCACGAGGTCGAGCAGCAGCTCATCGACCGCTCCACCGAGCTGGACCGCCAGGCCGCCGCGCGCACCGCCTCGATCTCCGCGAGGGAGCAGCAGACCGCCGCTGAGCTGGAGTCCCGCCGCGAGGAGGGCGAGCGCCTGCGCAACGCCGCGCTGATGGAGGCCGAGCGGATCCGCAGGGACGCGCAGGCCGATGCCGCGCGGATGCGGGAGGCGGCCGAGATCGAAGGCCGGACGATGCGGGACGCGGCCACGGCCGAGTCCGACCGGCTCGGCGGGATCCAGCAGCGCGCCCGCGAGGAGCTCGCCAAGCTCGACCGCAAGCTCAGTGAGGCGCTGGAGACTCTCTGAGACGGACTCGCTACCGTTTCGGGTGAAAATTCCGACCCGGAGGTGGCGATGGCGGGCGTCCAACCGTCGGACGCGGAGGTCGCGGCGGCCGTCGCGCGCACGGGGTACGTCTACACCGATCCGGTCGACGACGCGCACGTCCCCGGCGTCAGCGCGGTCGACCCCGACCACCTACCCGACGTCCCGCCGTCGACGTGGGGCCTCGAACCCACCTTCCGCGACCAGGCGGCGATCGACGCGGGCAACGCCTGATGATCGACCTGAACGACTACGCGCACACGGCCGCGCAGCGCGGCTGGGGGCCGGGCTGGCCGTCGTGCTCCGGCGCACGGCTCTCGGGGCTCGCCGTGGTGTGGGCGCCGCGCTCCGGGGTCGGGGTGTCGGTGCACCGGCGGCTCGCCCGGCTCGTCGGCCTCCTGTTCGCCGAGACCGAGCGGCGCGGCTACCTGCTGCGCTCCGGGCAGAGCTGGGGGTACGCCTGCCGCGCGATCGCGGGCACGTCGGTGGCGAGCAACCACAGCTGGGCGCTCGCCGTCGACATCAACTCCCTCGCCAACCCCTACCAGTTCCCCCGCCGCACCGACATGCCCACGTGGATGCCGCTGCTGTGGAACCGCTACGGGTTCGCTTGGGGCGGCAACTACAACAACGACGGCCGCACCGGCAAGGCCGACTCCATGCACTACGAGTTCATGGGCAGCCCGGCCGACGCGGACGCGATGACCGCATTGGCGTCGTACGAGCTCACCGGGGCGTCCATCCCGACCGGTGGCTCCGGCTCGAGCAGAAAGGACGACCCCGTGGCCGTCATCCCGATCACCGTCGCCGCCGACAACACGTTCCGTTCTTCCGTCATGGCGGAGGCGGGCGGCGACTCGATCGTGGTCGCCCGCGCCTGGGTCACCCTCGGCTCGACGTGGGGCAACACGACGTTCACGATCACCGCGCTGGACGGCGGCGGCCGCCCGGTGCTGCAGCAGCGGTTCGACGTCCCGAACAACAACACGCGGGTGGTCGAGCTGCCGGGCGGGAGCAAGCTCGCCACCGTCGAGGGCAAGACCGACCCGAGGGCGATCCCCGCCGCCGCGCTCATCAGCCTGCACCGCTGACCGGGCGCGATCGGTCGCCGGGAGCCACGGATCCGCCGTCAGGGCCGCGGATCCGGGACGCTCACGCGGCGAGGTAGGCCGCGAGCCCCGGCCGTCCGCCCTCGCGCCCGAAGCCCGACTCGCCCAGCCCGCCGAACGGGCTCGTCGGGTCGAACCGGTTGAACGTGTTGGCCCACACCACGCCCGCGCGCAGCTGTCGGGCCGTCCACAGCGCCTTGGCGCCCTTGTCCGTCCAGACCCCGGCGGACAGGCCGTAGGGCGTGTTGTTCGCCTTGGCGACGGCCTCGGCGGGGGTGCGGAACGTCAGCGCCGACAGCACCGGCCCGAAGATCTCCTCACGGGCCACGCGCATCGTCTGCTCGACGCAGGAGAACACCGTCGGCGGGAAGAACAGGCCGCGCTCGGGCAGCGGGCAGGGGCTGGTCCAGCGGCGGGCGCCCTCGGCGTCCCCGGCCGCCGCGAGATCGACGATCTTGTCCAGCTGGGCGCGGGAGTTGATCGCGCCGACGTCGGTGTTCTTGTCCAGCGGGTCGCCCACCCGCAGGGTCGCGATCCGGGCGTGCAGCAGCTCCATGACCTCGTCGGCGATGGACTCCTGCACGAGCAGCCGCGAGCCCGCGCAACACACGTGGCCCTGGTTGAAGAAGATCCCCTCGACGATGCCCTCGACGGCCTGGTCCAGCGCGGCGTCGTCGTAGACGATGTTGGCCGCCTTCCCGCCCAGCTCCAGCGTGAGCCGCTTGCCGGTGCCCGCGAGCCGTCGCTGGATCTCCTTGCCGACGTCGGTGGAGCCGGTGAACGCCACCTTGTCCACGCCCGGATGCCCGACGACGGCCGCGCCGACGTCGCCCGCGCCCGGGAGCACGTTGAGCACGCCGTCGGGCAGCCCGGCCTCGGCGGCGATCTCGGCGAGCACCAACGCGGTGAGCGGGGTGGTCTCGGCGGGCTTGAGCACGATGGTGTTGCCCGTCGCGAGCGCGGGCGCGATCTTCCAGGCCGCCATGAGCAGCGGGAAGTTCCACGGGATCACGGCACCGACCACGCCGAGCGGCTTCGGGGACGGCCCGAGGCCCGCGTACGCGAGCTTGTCGGCCCAGCCCGCGTGGTGGAACAGGTGCGCCGATGCGGTGGGGATGTCGACGTCGCGGGACTCGCGGATGGGCTTGCCGTTGTCCAGCGACTCCAGCACGGCCAGCTCGCGGGCCCGTTCGGCGACGATCCGCGCGATCCGGAAGAGGTACTTCGCGCGCTCGGCGCCCGGCATCGGGCCCCAGGTCTTCTCGAACGCGCGGCGGGCGGCGGCGACGGCACGGTCGACGTCGTCGGTCGAGGCCGTCCCCACCTCCGCGAGCACCTCCTCGGTGGCCGGGTTGAGGGTCTTCAGCGGCTTGCCTGCGCCGTCGACGAACTTCCCGTCGACGAACGGCCGGTAGGCGGGCTGGAGGTTGGCGAGCGCGGCCGACTCGGGCGCGGGGGCGTAGGTCCAGGCGGTCATCTCAGGACACCCCGATGTACCTGGCGCCAGCGTAGTGGCCCTCGGTCTGGGCTCGCCGCTGCCGCAGCAGGTCGTTGAGCAGGGACGAGGCGCCGAAGCGGAAGAGGTCGGGCGTGAGCCACGCGGGCCCGGCCACCTCGTTGACGGCGACGAGATGGCGTATCGCGTCCTTGGACGTGCGGATCCCGCCCGCGGCCTTGACGCCGCGGTGCTCGCCGGTGGCGCGGTGCCAGTCGCGCACGGCCTGCAGCATGACCTGCACGACGGGCAGGGTCGCCGCGGGGGAGACCTTGCCGGTGGACGTCTTGATCACGTCGGCGCCCGCGAGGAGCGCGAGCCAGGACGCCCTGCGGACGTCGTCGTAGCCCGCGAGCTCACCGGTCTCGAGGATGACCTTGAGGTGCGCGCTGCCACAGGCCTCCTTGACGGCGACGATCTCGTCGTGGACGAGGCCGTAGCGCCCGGTGAGGAAGGCGCCGCGGTCGATCACCATGTCGATCTCGGCGGCGCCCGCGTCGACGGCGAGGGCGGTGTCGGCCAGCTTGACCGGCATCGACGAGCGCCCCGAAGGGAACGCCGTGGCCACCGCCGCGACGACGACGCCGGAGCCCTTGAGGCGCTCGACGGCGACGCCCGCGAGGTCGGGGTAGACGCAGACCGCGGCCACCGGCGGGACGTCGGGATGGTCGGGGTCGGGCCGCATGGCCTGCGCGCACAGCGAGCGGACCTTGCCGGGCGTGTCCGCGCCCTCCAGCGTGGTCAAGTCGATCATGGAGACGGCCATGTCGATCGCCTGCAGCTTGGCGGCGGCCTTGATGGAGCGGGTGGCGAGGACGGCCGAGCGGCGCTCCAGTCCGACCTGGTCGACCCGGGGCAGCCCATGCAGGAACCGCCGCAGCGCCGACTCGTCGCGCACCGCGTCGGCGAGCGGCGCTGGAACGGTGGTGGTCACGTCGGCGAGTCTAGGTCCGCCGGGCGCGCCCGGGCGCTTCGCAGCAGGGGCAACCGGGGCGGCTCGCCGCGCCACAGCAGGCCGGAGCGCGCGAGCACGAGATCCCGGAGCTGACGGCCGCGAGCCCCACCGAGGCCGAGATCGGCAGGCGGGCCGGGGCGACATCGCGGACGTGCCGCGGGGGTCGACCGGGCCGATGCGGGCAGTGCGCCCGGCGCGCCGGGCCGGGCTGAGGCCGGGGGAGCAGAGGCCTGGGCCCGCGCGCCCGGCGAGATGATCGCCGGGCGCGCGTCGGGGGCGTTCAGGTGGTGCTGTGCAGCCGGACGACGCCGACCGTGACGTCCTCCAGCCCGCCGCGATCGAAGTCGCGCCGCAGCTGGTCGGCCTTGATGGTGGCCGTCAGCCCGTCGAACGGGCCGTGGGCGTCGACCTCGCCGGTTTGCGGGTCGACGGCGAGCACGACGTATCCGTCGCACTGCGTGAGCTTCTCGGCGGCGGCGACGAGCGTCGCGTCGTCAGAAGTCGGGTAGTCCGGCACCGGATCACCTCCTGGTCACTAGTACAGCGTCGGCAGCGCCTCCGGCGTGACAGTGTTTGGGCCAGACCACCCGTTCGGGTCAGGGTGAAAATAGGAGTAGATCACCGAAGGTGCCGAGGTCGGGACGGTGGGCGCATGGATCGGAGGACGCGACCGGTCAACGTGGCGCTCTTGGCACTCTTCGTGTTGGCCACGGTGAGCGGCGGGGTGGCGTTCGCGCTCGGCGCGGCGCCGCTGGAGCGGGTCGTGGTCGTGGTCCACGGGGCGTCCGGTTTGGGTCTTCTGGTGCTCGCCCCGGCGAAGGCCCGGATCGTTCGGCGCGGCCTCCGCCGCCCGGGAAGATCACGGAAAGTGATCAGTTGGACGTTGTCGGTGCTGGTCGTGGTCGTGATCGCGGGTGGGCTGCTGCACGCGACCCGCGGGTTCCTCCCGGTTCTCGGGATCTTGCCGATGCAGGTCCACGTCGGAGCGGCGCTCGGGGCCGCGGTCGTGCTGGCGGCGCACGTCCTTCCACACCGGCACCGGCGGTGGCCGCTCGTGCGACGGGTCGACCTCGACCGTAGGACGGCGTTGCGCGCGGCGACCGTCGCCGCGGGTGGGTTCGCCCTCTGGGCGGTGGCGCCCGGCCGCGAGCGGCGGTTCACCGGCTCGCACCAGGTGGCCGCCCCGCCCGTCACGCAATGGCTGTTCGACCCCGTGCCGCGGCTGGACCGGGCGGCGTGGCGGCTGCGGCTCGCCGCGACCACAGTGGACCTCGACGGGCTCGCTGCGCTCCGGCAGACGACGGTGCGCACGGTGATCGACTGCACCGGCGGATGGTGGGCCGAGCAGGAGTGGCGGGGGGTGCGGCTGGCGGATCTTGGGCTGCCGCGGTCGGCGTCGCTCGACGTCGTGTCCGCCACGGGCTACCGGCGCCGTCTGCCCGCGTCCGACGCGGGGGCGGTGCTGCTGGCGACCCACGCGGACGGCGAGCCGCTCGGCGACGGCCACGGCGGGCCCGCCCGGCTCGTCGTGCCGGGGCGGCGCGGGTTCTGGTGGGTGAAGTGGGTGGTGGCGATCGAGCCGACCGGCGAGCCGTGGTGGTGGCAGCCGCCGCTGCCGTTGCCGTGAGGGGGCCGCCCGGTGACCCGGTCGCCGCCGTGTCAGAGCGGCCGGTGCATCACGTGGAGGCCGACGTCGCCGAGGGTCGGGTGCGCGAACGCCTCCGGCACCGTCGCCAGCACAGTGAACCCCAGCGAGCGCCACAGCCGGACGGCGCCGGTGTTCGTCTCGACGACGGCGTTGAACTGCATCGCGCGGTAGCCGTCGGCCGTGGCCCGCTCGAGGACGGCCGTGCCCAGCGCCCGTCCGACCCCCTTGCCCGCGTGCGCGGGGTCGACCATGAAGCTCGCGTTCGCCACGTGCGCGCCCGGGCCCTGCTGGTTGGGCGTGATCTTGGCGGTGCCGAGCACGGCCGCGCCGTCGACCGCGACCAGCGTGCGCGTCGGCGGCGGGGCCATCCACAGCGCGCGCGCCGCGGCCTCGCCGAGGTCGCGGGGCAGCGTGTACGTCTCGCCCGCCCGGACGATCTCCCGCAGGAACGGCCAGATCGCCGCCCAGTCGTCGGGCGTCGCGTCCCGGATGCGCATGGCCGTCCAGCCTGCCAGAGGCGGCGGCCTCGATCTCGCGGCACGGGGGTCGGCATGATCGCCGAGTCCGGTGCACGGGGTGCGCCAGCGCACGTCAGGCACCGCATTCGGTGATCACGCCCGCCGGGCGTGCGGGCCGCAGGCCTGCCGCCGTCCCGTCGCCTGCGCGCGATCCGCTGGGCGCGCGGCGGGCGCGTTCGCCGAACTCGGCGTGTCGACATGCGGGAGGCAGCGCGGGGAGGGGCCAGGATCACCCCATGTGGCTGCGGCGAGCGCGTGAACCCGACGTCCCGGCGGGGTCGACGCCGTCACGTCGTCCACCGCGGGGGCCGGGTGGCGCTGCGCCCACCCCGGCGTCGGCGCCCACCCCAGCGTCGGCGCCCGGCTCGCGCCGCGCAAGAACAGCTTCTCCTGGTTGCGCGTCAGCCCGCTGATCGCGTCGCGCAACGACATCCTCGTCCGCCGCTTCGGCGACCCCACGAACGACCAACGCCGCGAGTGGCTGCGCCGCCTCGACGCGTACGCCCGCGCGGACGGGGTGCCGCTGCCGCCGCGCGACCGCCTCGTCACCCGCTTCGCCGACCGCGAGGAGATCTCCGTCGCGCTGCTGGGCGACCCCGGGGAGGGCGACGCGTCGCAGTACGTCGTCGTGCCGGTGCTGGAGCGGGTGGCCTCCGACACCGACTTCGCGGTCGTCGTCTCCGACGTGATCTACCCGGCAGGCGGGGTGCGGCCCTACACCGACCGGTTCTACAAGCCCTACACCGACTACCCGGCGCCGATCTACGCGCTGCCCGGCAACCACGACTGGTACGACGGCCTGGCGGGTTTCATGACCGCCTTCTGCGAGGCGCCTCCGGACGCGGGAGCGCCCAAGGTCGGCGGCCCGCTGCTGCGCAGGCTGCTGTGGCGGCGGGCGCCGAAGGGGACCGCGAAGGACGTCGCCACCATGCGCGCGCTGCGCGACGACGACGTCCAGCAGTCCGGCGGCCAGCCCGGCCCCTACTGCGCGATCGACGCGGGGCCCGTCCGCCTCGTGCTGATCGACACCGGGATCCTCGGCGCGATCGACCGCGACCAGGCCGCGTGGCTACGCGCGGTGTCGAAGGGCGACAAGCCGAAGATCCTGCTCACCGGCAAGCCGCTCTACACCTACGGCGAGAAGTACGACCCGCCCGTCGAAGGCGGCGACGAGGGCATCGACCCGATCATCACCGACCCCGCGTACAACTACATCGCGGCCATCGGCGGCGACGACCACAACTACCAGCGCTACGCCGTGCACGTCCCGGGCGGCCGCGTGATCCAGTACCTCGTGGCGGGCGGCTCGGGGGCGTACCTTTCGGCCACCCACCAGATCCCCAACGTCGACCGGCTGCGCCCGTTCGCCAGCGAGGAGCAGTTCCGCTGCTACCCGCTGCGCGGCGACTCCCTCGCGCACTTCTCCCGGCGCTACGACGGTCTGCTCGGGCTCGGCCTCGGCCGTCTCGTGATCTCCCCCGACGCCGCGACGACGATCATGGCCGAGCGCATCGGGATCACGCCCCCGCGCGCGAGCCCCGGCGGCGCGTCGGCCCGCGAGCGCAAGGCGGCGAATCGGGTCTTCCCGCTGCCCGCGCGCGGGGCGGCACCCGCGCACAACCTCATGTCGCTGCTGTTCGACTCCAACGCGATCCCGCAGTTCAAGAGCTTCCTGCGGCTGGACGCGACGGCGTCCGAGGTGGTGATCAGCTGCTGGGCGGCGACCGGGTGTCGCGAGCACGAGATCGACCCGGTGTGCGAGGACAAGGTGCGCGCCACCCGTCAACCCGACGGCTCGTGGACCTGGACGAGCGAGACGCCCGGCCGCGTACGCCCCTGACCGGCTCGTGCGCGGAAAAGCGTGCTCTGGCGCGCTTTTCCGCGCACGGCGATAGCGTGCGTAGCCATGGACGTCCGGGTCGTCGACCACCCCCTCGCCCGCGCGCGGCTGTCGACCATGCGGGACGCCCGCACCGACAACGCCGCGTTCCGCGCCGCCCTGCGTGACCTCACGCTCATGCTGATCTACGAGGCCACCCGCGACGCCGCCGAGGTGACGGCGCCGCTGCACACGCCCGTCGCCCGCACGGTCGGGTACCGGCTGGCCAACCCGCCGCTGCTGGTGCCGGTGCTGCGGGCCGGGCTGGGGATGGTCGACGCGGCGCAGGCGCTCATGCCGGAGGCCCAGACCGGGTTCGTCGGGATCGCCCGCGACGAGGTGACGCACCAGCCGATGCCGTACATGGAGTCGCTGCCGGAGTCGCTCGCGGGGCGGCCGGTGTTCGCGCTCGACCCCATGCTCGCCACCGGCGGCTCGATGGCGCACACCATCGGCCTGCTCGCCGAGCGCGGGGCGACCGACGTCACCGCGATCTGCGTGCTCGCGGCCCCCGAGGGCATTGCGCGACTGCGGGAGAGCGGGCTTCCGGTGCGGGTGGTCACCGCGGCGGTCGACGAGCGGCTCAACGACTCGGCGTACATCGTGCCGGGCCTCGGCGACGCCGGAGACCGGATCTTCGGCGCGGTGTAGGAGGGTGCCCCGGCGCGCGGGCGGCGCCTGCCGCGCGTCCTAGGAACGCCAGCCTTCGAGCGCGCCCCGCACCGCCGCCTCGAACCGGTCCTCCGCGCTCGGCGGCAGGAAGCCGCGCAGCTGCAGCGACACCCAGCCGTGCACGGTCGTCCACAGCGTCAGCGACACCGTCGCCCGGTCGGTGTCCGGGCGCAGCGCCTTCTCCTCGACGGCGCGGTCGACGGCCGCGCGGAGCGGCCCGAGCGCCGTGCCCGCGACCGTGCGGCCCGCCGCCTCGGCCGACAGCAGCGTCGGCCCGAAGAACATGAGCGCGAACAGGTGCGGGTCGTCCAGCGCGCTGTCGCGGTAGGCCACGCCCGCGCGGACGAGGTCGTCGAACGCGTCGCCGTCGGAGGGTAGGCTGCTCATCCGCCGTCCGAGCTGCCGGAAGGCCTCGTCGAACAGCGCCGTGATGAGCCCGTTCTTGCCGCCGAAGAGCGCGTAGACCGCGGTGGTGGAGGTCTCGCAGTCGCGGGCGAGCGTGCGGAGGCTCAGCGCGTCGGGTCCGCCCTCTGAGACGAGCGCTCCCGCCCGTTCGAGAAGCCGGGCGCGCAGCTTCTCGTCGTGGACCTTCGGACGAGCCATGCCGCAGGTTAACCCGGCCCCTCCTACCACGATCGAGTCAGGCGCCCGGCTTCACATGATCGTGGCGGCGAGGGTGGCCGCCAGTTCGGCACAGGCCGCGCGGGCCGCCGCGTCGGGGGTGCCGCGGATCTCGACCGGCGCGGCGACCCGCTTCCACCCCAGCCCGCCCGTGATCGTCTCGACGGCGGCGACCGCGCCCGTCGTGTCCAGGTTGCCGTGCACGTACAGGCCGAAGGGGAGGCCGCGGGTGTCGTCGAGGACCGGGTAGTAGACGACGTCGAAGAAGTGCTTCAACGCCCCGGACATGTAGCCGATGTTGGCGGGCGTGCCGAGGAGGATGGCGTCGGCGGCCAGCACGTCGGCGGGCCCCGCGGCCAGCGCGGCGCGGCGGACGACCTCGACCCCGGTGATCTCCGGGTCGCGCGCGCCGGTGACCGCCGCGTCGAGCAGCTCCGCCAACGCGGGTGAGGGCGTGTGGTGGACGATCAGCAGCCGGGCCACGCGGCCATGCTGCCGGCCCGCCCGCCTCCGCGCCCCCGCCCCGCTGGGCCCCGCCCCGCTGTGCCGCCGGGATAGCAGCAGGGTGACACTCCTCCGACTGAGTCGCAGCGGTGTCACCCTGCTGCGGACACCGTCGCCCCGACCGTCGGCGACGACGCATGAACGTGTGCGAGGTCAGTCTCGGGGGCTCGCCAGGAGCGCCTCGACCTCCGCGCGGAGGGCCGTCATGCGGGTCGCGGCGCGGGCTCGCGCCGCCGCCACGTCGTCGGACGGCGGCTCGACCACCTCGAGGTACGCCTTGAGCTTCGGCTCGGTGCCGGACGGGCGGACGACCAGCCGCTCGCCGGGCCGACGCAGCACCAGCACGTCCGGGGCGGGGCGCTCGGTCGACCATCCGGCGGGCGGGGCGGCGCGCAGCCGCTCGACGACGCCGTCGCGGGCCGCGGGCTCCATCCGCAGCGACACCCCGGCCGTCGCGTGGACGCCGTGCTCGCGGGCGAGCGCGTCCAGGCGGTCAGGCAGGCCCAGACCGGCGGCCTTCAGCGTGGCCGCAAGGTCGCAGGCGAGGACGGCCGCGGCGATCCCGTCCTTGTCGCGCACGGCGTCCGGGTCGACGCAGTAGCCCAGCGCCTCCTCATACCCGAACACCAGGCCCGGCCCGCCGCGGACGATCCACTTGAAGCCGGTGAGCGTCTCGGCATAGCGGGCACCGTGCGCGGCCGCCACCGCGCGCAGCATCGACGACGAGACGACCGTCGTCGCCACCAACGGGTCGCGGTACCCGCCGCTGCGCAGGAGGTGGTCGCCGAGGAGCACGCCGGTCTCGTCGCCGGTGAGCGGCCGCCACGGGGTGCCGGGGACGGCCAGCGCGCAGCGGTCGGCGTCGGGGTCGAGCGCGACCGCGAGGTCGGCACCCACCTTCGCGGCGAGCGCCAGCAGGAGGTCGGTGGCGCCGGGCTCCTCGGGGTTGGGGAACGTCACCGTCGGGAAGTCGGGATCGGGCGCCGCCTGCTCCGGCACGACGTGGACGTCGGTGAACCCGGCCCTGCGCAGCGCGTGCACGGCGGTCTCGCCGCCGACGCCGTGCATCGGGGTGAGCGCGATCCGCAGCCCGCGGGCCGTGCCGCGGGGGAGCCTGCCGACGCGGTCCAGGTAGGCCTCGGTGACGTCGGACGTCGTCACGCGCGGCGCGGTCGGCACGGCCACGGCGGGCGGCGCAGCGGTGATGGCGGCCTCGATCTCGGCGTCCGACGGCGGGGCGAGCTGGGCGCCGTCGGCGAGGTACACCTTGTAGCCGTTGTCGGCAGGCGGGTTGTGCGACGCCGTGATCTGCACGCCCGCCACGGCGCCCAGCTCCCGCACGGCGAACGCGAGCACGGGGGTGGGCAGCGCCGACGGGAGGGCGTGGACGGTGAACCCCGCGCCCGCGAGCACCTCGGCGGCGGCCGCGGCGAACGCGGCCGAGCCGTGCCGGGCGTCGCGGCCGACGACGACCGTGCCGCGCCTGCCTCCCCGCGCCAGCCAGGCGGCGAGCCCGGCCGTCGCCCGGCGCACGACCGCGACGTTCATGCCCGACGGCCCCGCCCGGACCGGCCCGCGCAGGCCCGCGGTGCCGAAGCGCAGCGGGCCGGACATGCGGTCGGCGAGGTCGTCGACGGCGCCGGGGGTGCCCGCCATGGCTCCGGCGAGCACGCGGGTGAGCTCGTCGCGGGTGGTCGGGTCGGGGTCGTCGGCGACCCAGCGCATCGCCGCGTCGCGCAGCGTGGGCGTCAGCCGCGCCATGGCGCGCCGCCCGCCGGGACCGCGGCGGACCGCTCACGGCGACCGGCGGCGGGGTGGGGCCGTGCGCGGCGGGCGGCAGCGGGCTGGGGCTGCCCCCGTCCCGTTGCAGCAGGGTGACACCGCTGCGACTCAGTCGCAGGAGGGTGACATTGCTGCGATCCACCAGCGGCCAGCGCGGACGCCTGTGGGCCGCGCCGCGGCCGCCGCGCCGTCACGCCACCAGATCGCGCAGAAGCGCGCCCATCCGCCCCGCCGAGGCGGCACCCGCGGCGAGCACCTCCTCGTGGTCGAGCGGGGCGCCGGTGATCCCCGCGGCCAGGTTGGTGACGAGCGACAGCCCGAACACCTCGACCCCCTCGGCGCGGGCGGCGATCGCCTCCAGCACGGTCGACATCCCGACGAGGTCGGCGCCCATCCCACGCAGCATGCGGATCTCGGCGGGGGTCTCGAAGTGCGGCCCGGGCAGGCCCGCGTAGACGCCCTCGGTCAGGGTCGGGTCGATCTCCCGGGCGCGCTTGCGCAGCGCGGGGGAGTAGAGGTCGGTGAGGTCGACGAAGCGCGGGCCTTCCAGCGGGGAGGTGGCGGTGAGGTTGAGCTGGTCGGAGATCATCACCGGCTCGCCCACCCGCATGTCCTCCCGGATCCCGCCCGCCGCGTTGGTGAGCACGACCGTCCGGCAGCCCGCGGCGGCGGCCGTCCGCACGCCGTGCGCCACCTGCGCCGTGCCGTGGCCCTCGTACAGGTGCGTGCGGCCGAGCATCACCAGCACCCGGCGCTCGTCGACGCGCACCGAGCGGATCGTGCCGCCGTGCCCTTCGACCGTCGGCGGGCGGAAGCCGGGCAGGTCGTCCATCGCGAGCTCGTGCTCCGTCGCACCGATGACGTCGGCGGCGGGGCGCCAGCCCGACCCCAGCACCACGGCCACGTCGTGCCGCGCGACGCCGGTCCGTTCGGCGATGACGGCGGCGGCGCTGACGGCGGGGGAGCTCATGCGCGCAGCCTAGTGCGGTGATCGCGGACGTTGCCGCGATGATCGCCTGGTCCGGGCGGAGCGCATCCGGGCGCGCTAGGTCGCCGAGGGGGAGAACTCGCCCGTGAGGTAGCGGAACAGCTCGGCCGACGCCGATCCCGCGGCGCCGCGCGGCACGGTCAGCGTGATCACCCACGCCGTGCCCCCGCTGGGGACGATCGTGCGCCACGACGTCTGGGTGTCGGTCCGGTAGGACAAGGTCACACTGCCCGGCGGGCCGCCCGCCGCCGCGACCGGCCCTTCGAGCACGTCCGCGCCGGGCACGCTCTGCGCGTCGGCCACCTTCGCCGCGCCCGCCACCGTCAGCTCCTCGACGCCGTTGGCGCTGAGGAAGGTCACCGACGGCAGGCCGCCCGCCGCCCCGCGCGGGTAGCGCCCCCAGCCGACCGGGACGGGGATCGTGAAGCCGAGGGGGTCGCGGTCGATCTGGGTCGCGGCGCTCACGGTCGTGACGTTCTGCGCGGTGAACGGCGACTGCCCGCCGATCGTGCGCGTGACGGCCCACCCGCCCGCGGCCCCCGCCGCGACGACGGCGGCCCCCGCGACCACCAGGCCGACGGAGGCCCAGCGCGACGGCGGCCGCGCCCGGCTGGGCACCGGCTGCTCCGCGGGGGGCCGGGGCGGCATGCCCGGCAGCGGACCGGGATCGGCCGCCAGCGGAGCGGCATGACGGGGGGCGGACGACAGGCGCGTCGAGGCGGTGGCGGAGTGCCGCGGGCCCGTGCGCGGGCCGCACGATGGCCACGGCTTCCATCGTCGGCGCGTCCGGCGAGCCGGGGAAGGTGGGGTCGTCAGGGTCGTCGATGAGGGGACGCAGGCGCACCCGCACCTCGTCCAGCGGCATCCGCCGGGCCGGGTCCTTGACCATGAGCGACGTGATCACGTCCACCACCGGGCCGGATCCCCGCGGCCGGGGCACCTCCCCGTCGACGACCTCGGTGATCGTCGAGACCGGGTCGCCGTTCACGTCGTAGGGCGGGCGGCCCTCGACGGCGGCGAAGAGCGTCGCGCCAAGGCCCCAGAGGTCGGCCGCGGGCGTCACCGGCTGGCCCGCCGCCACCTCCGGCGCGATGTAGGCGGGCGAGCCGAGCACGAGGCCCGCGCTCGTCATCGGCGCGTCCGCGGAGTTGCGGGCGATGCCGAAGTCGGTGAGCTTCACGCGACCGTCGTCGGCGATCAGCACATTGCCCGGCTTGACGTCACGATGGGTGATGCCGCTGCGGTGCGCGGCGCGCAGACCCCCCGCGGTGGCGTAGCCGACCACCGCCGCCTGCGCCGGGTTGAGCGCGCCGTGTTCGCCGATCATCGTCGCCAGGTTGCGGGACGGCACGAGCTCCAGCACGACCACCGGCTGCCCGTCGTCGACCACGACGTCGAAGACCGTGATGACGTTCGGATGCGAGAGCCCGCCGAGTGCCCGTGCCTCGCGCATGATGCGTTCGCGCAGGTCGCGGGCCTCCTGCTCGGGGACGCCCGGGGGAACCTTCAGCTCCTTGATCGCCACCCGCCGCTGCAGCACGTCGTCGTAGCCGGACCAGACCGTGCCCATCGCGCCGCTGCCGAGCTGCCCGGACAGCCGGTAGCGCCCGCCGACGCGGCGCTCCTGGTCGTTGTCGGTGCTCGGCACCCCTCCATTCTGACGAGCGGCCGGTCACGGACGGTGGGCAGCCCCCTCAAGGCGCGGACGAGCGTTGTTCGTATCGCCGCGGGGTATTCCGTACTCATGACAGGTGTGACGACCATTCGCAGTCTGCGCCGAGCGGTGGATTCCTCCGTTCGCCGCAAGGCCGCCCACCCGCCTGTCAGGTACCTGGGGTCCGTCCGCAGCAGACGGGCGACCCCTCGGCGCGTGAACCCTGTAGAGGCGGGATTGGGGTTGGAACACCGCCGTCCGGGTGAGCACCATGGGGAGATGCACGACAGGATCGCGTCCGGCAGGCCGGGTCCCGCAGCAGCGGGTGCCCGATGACCGTGCTGGACGAGCACCACGACATCCTGCCCGTGGCCGCGCCTGTCGACCTCGGAGCGGGCACCGGGCCGGTGTGGCTCGACAACTGGCTGACCGCCCACGCGGGCACGGTCGTCGGCTGGCGACGATCCTTGCATGCGGTACCCGAGCTCGGCAGGCAGGAGCGCCGCACCACGGCGTTCGTCGCCGAGGCGCTGATGGCGGCCGGTCTCGAGCCGCGCACCCTCCCGGGCGGCACGGGCCTGGTCTGCGACGTCGGACGCGGCGAGCGCTGCGTCGCGCTCCGGGCCGACCTCGACGCGCTCCCGCTGCGTGAGGACACGGGTCTGCCGTTCTCCTCGACGGTCGACGGCGTCATGCACGCCTGCGGCCACGACGCGCACACCGCCATGCTGCTGGGCGCGGGCCTCGCGCTCGCCTCGGCGCCCGCGCTGCCCGGCCGCGTCCGGCTGATCTTCCAGCCCGCCGAGGAGATCCAGCCCGGCGGCGCGATGGACGTGGTCGCCGACGGGGCGATGGTGGGTGTCGACCGGATCTTCGCGGTGCACTGCGACCCCCGGCTGCGCGTCGGGCGCCTCGGCACCCGCGTCGGTCCGATCACGTCGGCCTGCGACGTGCTGGAGCTCCGGCTGACCTCGCCGGGCGGCCACACCTCCCGCCCGCACCTGACCGCCGACCTGGTCGAGGCGCTCGGGCTGGTGATCACCCAGCTGCCGCTGCTGCTCACGCGGCACGTCGACCCGCGCTCAGGCACGGTGCTGGTCTGGGGCGCGGTGCACGCGGGCGAGGCGGCGAACGCGATCCCGCAGCACGGCGTCCTGCGCGGCACGCTGCGCACCGCCGACCACGCGACGTGGGGCGAGCTGGAGGAGATGGTGCGCGAGCTGGTGGCCGCCATCCTCGCGCCGCTCGGGGTCGGGTACGCCCTCGAGCACATCCGCGGGGTGCCGCCGGTGGTGAACGAGTCCGTCAGCTCCGGGATGCTGGCCGAGGCCGCGCTCGCGATCGGCGGCCCCGAGGCGTCGACCGGCACCGAGCAGTCCAGCGGCGGCGAGGACTTCGCCTGGTACCTGGAGCACGTGCCCGGCGCGATGGCACGGCTGGGTGTGTGGTCGGGCACGGGTCCGATGCGCGACATCCACCAGCCCACCTTCGACCTGGACGAGCGCGCCCTGCCCTTCGGGGTCCGCATCCTCACCCGGGCCGCCCTGTCCGCCTTGATCCACCCGCTGCACCCCGAGGAGGCCTGACCGGCCCCGCCCAGGGTGAGTCCCGCGATTCGACACGGTGAGTCGCGGGAACCGGCACGGCGAGTTCGGCGTTTCGGCACGCCCGGCACCCCGGGTGCGGTGCTTCCGCCGCCGGAGTTGTCCACATCCCCGGCGGTTGTCCACAGACTGCGCGAAACCGCCGCGGTGCGACGCCTGCCGTCGCATCGTGGTCGGCATGGCCCTTCCGGTTCCCGGTCTCCACGGCGCCCACCGGCGCGCCGACCTCGTCGAGCAGCTCGGCCGCCGCCGGGTGGCGGCCGCCCTGCGCGGCGGCGAGGTCGTCCCGCTCTGGACCGGCACGGTGGTGGAGGCCACCCGCCTTCTCGATCCGCGCACCCGCTCCGCCGCCGCCCAGCTGACCGCGGGCCCGCGCGCCGCGCTGTGCGGGGTCACCGCCGCTCAGCTGCACGGCTGCGGCTGCGTGGCCTCGCCGAGCATCCACGTCCTCCTGCCCTACGGGCGCGCCGTCGGCAGCAGGCGTGGTCTGGTGGTCCACCATGGCCGCGACATCACCGGCGACGTCCAGGAGCTCGACGGGCTGCGCGTGCTGGCGCTCGACCGCGTCATCGCCGACCTGCTCTGCGCCCTGCCCTGGCGGGGCCGCGCCCGCGACGCGCTGGCCGCGCTCGACCAGGCCCTGCGGAGGGCAGGCGAGAGCCAGGAGACGTTCCGGAAGGCGGTGGCGAGCAGGCTCGACCAGCGGCCCGACATCCGCGGCACGGTCCGGGCGCGCGGCCTGCTCGACCTCGGCTCCGGCCGGGCCGAGTCGCCGCCGGAGAGCTGGCTGCGGCTGATGCTGATCGAGAGCGGCTTCCCGGTGCCGGAGGTCAACTGGGCCATCCGCACCCCGGACGGCGACGAGATCGTCCGGCTCGACCTGGCGTGGCCGTCGACGCGCATCTGTCTGGAGTACGACGGATGGGAGCCCCATGTCGGGCGCGAGGCACAGGACGAGGCCCGCGCCGCGGAGCTGCGACGGCACGGGTGGATCGTCATCCGCGTCGACGTCGACGACCTGCGCAGCATCGACCGCCTGCTCGCCGAGCTGCGGGCGGCGTTCGCCAAGCGCGGCTACACCTGGTGACCGGGAGGTGCGGAGATGAGTGGCGGAGTCAGACGGACTTGCGGCTCGGCCGGTTGCGGAGGGCGGCCACGTAGTCGGCGGGGGCTCCCGCCTGCTCGGCCGCGTCGGCGATCACCCCGAGGTAGCGGGCGCTGGGCTCCCCGCCTTCGTACGCGTCCAGCACGTAGACCCACGCCAGGACGTCACCCTCGAGCGTGTGCACGCGCACCCGCAGCTTCTTGTGCAGGCCTAGCTCGCCACCCTCCCAGCGGTCGAGCCGGGTGGAGTCGTGGTCGGGCACGTCGTACAGGACGACGAAGACCTGCTCGCCCTCCTCCTCGACCACCGTGGAGAGCGCGCCTTCCCACGCGAAGTCCTCGCCGCCGAAGGTCAGTCGCCACCCCTGCAGCCACCCCGTTCCTGCCATGGGCGAGTGCGGGGCGCGCTCCTTCATCTGGGCCGGATCCATGTTCGACCCGTACGCGGCGTACAGCGGCACCGCACCAGAGTAGAGGCAAGCCCGACGCGTACCGTGATCGGGGAACGCGCGAGCGACGAGGGGAAGGCTACGTTCGGTGACCCGCATCGTGATCATGGGGGGCGGCCCGGCGGGATACGAGGCGGCGCTCGTGGCGGCCCAGCACGGCGGTGACGTCACCGTGATCGAGCGTGTCGGGATGGGCGGCGCCTGTGTGCTCGACGACTGCGTCCCCTCGAAGACCTTCATCGCCTCGGCGGGCGTCCGCGTGGAGCTCGGCCGGGCCCCGGACCTCGGACTGACCGGCGGGCGGGAGGCGATGGGGGTCGACCTGCCCCGGGTGAACGCACGCGTCGTCAGCCTGGCGATGGCGCAGTCGGCCGACGTGCGCGCCCGGGTCGAACGCGAGGGCGTGCGCATCATCAAGGGCATGGCCGCGTTCGCCGAGGAGCCGAGCGCGCGCGGGCTGCACGCGGTCGAGGTCCGCGAGGCCGACGGCGGGAGCGAGACCCTGCCCGCCGACGTGGTGCTCGTCGCCACCGGCGCCACCCCGCGCGTGCTGGACGACGCGAAGCCCGACGGCGAGCGCATCCTCACCTGGCGCCAGCTCTACGACCTCACGGAGCTGCCGGAGCACCTGATCGTCGTCGGCTCGGGCGTCACCGGCGCGGAGTTCGTGTCGGCGTACGTCGAGATGGGCGCGCGCGTCACGCTGGTCTCCAGCCGCGACCGCGTGCTCCCCGGGGAGGACGCCGACGCCGCCGCCGTCCTGCAGGACGTGTTCGCCGAACGGGGTGTCGAGATCCTCGCGCAGGCGCGGGCCGAGTCGGTGCGGCGCGACGGGGACGGTGTGGTCGTCACGCTGGCCGACGGGCGGACGGTCAATGGCTCGCACGCGCTGATGACGGTCGGATCCGTGCCCAACACCGGCGAGCTCGCGCTGGAGAAGGTCGACATCGCGACCGGCAGGGGCGGGTTCATCCCCGTGGACCGGGTGTCGCGCACGTCCGTGCCGGGCGTGTACGCGGCGGGGGACTGCACCGGAGTGCTCATGCTCGCCTCCGTCGCCGCGATGCAGGGCCGGATCGCGATGTGGCACGCCCTCGGCGAGGGCGTCTCGCCGATCAAGCTGAAGACGGTGGCGGCCGCCGTGTTCACCCGGCCGGAGATCGCGACCGTCGGCATCAGCCAACGCGCCATCGACGCCGGTGAGGTGCCCGCCCGCACGATCATGCTGCCGCTCTCGTCGAACCCGCGCGCCAAGATGCAGGGCCTGCGCCGGGGGTTCGTGAAGCTGTTCTGCCGCCCGGCCACGGGCGTGGTGGTCGGCGGCGTGGTCGTGGCGCCGGTCGCGAGCGAGCTGATCCTGCCGATCGCGCTCGCCGTGCAGAACGGCCTCAGCGTGGCCGATCTGGCGCACACGTTCTCGGTGTATCCGTCACTGTCCGGCTCGATCACCGAGGCGGGCCGACAGCTCATGCGCCACGGCGACCTGGACTGACGCCGCCGATCAGCATCGGAGAGCGGGAATCCGGGTCGGCTCCGGGGAAACCCTGATTCCGCGGCGTCGAACGGCGCCGACGATCGGGGACATGAGCATCGTGCCTGCCCCGTCGAAGGTTCCCGTCGCCCCCGTGGTCGCGGGCGCCCTTGTCGCGCAGTTCGCCGACGACCTCGTGCGTCTGCTGCTGCCTCTCCCGTTCCTCGGCGCCCTCTCCGGCGTCATCGCGATCGTCCTCACCGCGGGCGCGGCCCGCCTGGCCAGCCGGGGCCGCACGCGGCCCGTCGCGGCGCGCACCGGCCTGGCCGTCGGCGTGACGTCGGCCGTGATCGGCCTGCTTGTCGGCGGTCTCGGCCTGGTCGCGATCCTGCTCGCGGGCATCACCATCGTCGCAGGCGTCGCGGGTGCGGTCGGGGGCCGCCGCGACGCGGCCGCCTGAGCGGAAGCCGCGCCGGGGGCGGTCGCGGCGTCACTCCGGACCGAGGAGCGCGGCGATCCGGTCGCGCAGCTCAGCGTCGTCGGCCCTGACGAGCGCGCCTTCGGGGTCGACGACCTGCCTCCCGCACGGCCCGTCGACGATCGCCAGCACCCCCGGCCGCCGCCGCAGCACGCCTGCGCCGTCCACGGCGAGCGCGACGATCTGGGCTTGTCCCGGGACGGTCCGGGCCGGTGGCAGGGCGGTGACCAACGCGTCCGGCAGCGCTCCGCACGGCCGGAGCGCGACCGTGGCGTCCTGCCGCACGGCCACGACCCCGGCGCCGGGGACGTCCGCGGCGACGGCACGCACCGGCCGGTCCCAACGCCCCCGCAGCTCGAGCTGGCGAGCGGGCACGGCGAGCAAACGGAGCAGGCGGGCGAGCGCGGGATCGGGTCCGCCCGGCCCGGCCAGCCCGCGGGCGCGCAGCGCCGTCCATCCGGTGGCCCGCACCTCGAGCCGCTCGCCGTCGGCGCGGCCGGGGGAGGCGAGCCGCAACGCGACCGGGAAGGGACCCAGGCCCAGCCGCGACCACAGCACGTCGAGCTCCGCGGCGGTGAGGACGTGCCTGCCGCCGTCGACGAGCTCGGTCATGCCTCTGACCGTAGGTGCCGCACGGCCGGTCCGGGGCCGGTTGCGCCCGCGGTTTGCACCCGTACATGCCGACGGCAGGCGCGGCATCCGCCACACCGGCCGTCGGTCGGTCGTCCTCAGCTCGCCAGGGCCAGCGACCGGCAGGCGGTCAGTGGGCAGGCGGGCGTGGGGAGGAGATGGTCGAGCGCGTCCGTCCTGGCGAACGGCCAGCGCCCCGTGAAGCGCTGCAGGTACCAGTAGACGAACAGGTAGTCGGGTTCGGTGGGGTCCGTGACGAGCACCTTGGCGCCGGGCAGATCGTCGATCCACCGGCAGAAGGCGTTCATCGCCGGGGCGGGTGGGCGGCTGCCGCGGCGGGTGGTGAGCCAGTCCTCGGCCCGCCTCCGCCAGTGCTGGAGGGCGACGGGGTGCAGGGTGGCACCGGGCAGCTCCCGCACGTTCGTGGTGAACGTGCCGATCGGGTCGCCGTCCGGCGCGCACGCGACGGCGGTGACCGTGAGCAACGAGTGCGGGCCGGGGATCGGCCCGTCGGTGTGGACGTGCGTCGTGACAAAGGTACTGCTCTCGGGGGGCATGACGGATCCTCGCTCCGAAGGTGCAGGGGCATGCCCACGGCGCGGCTTGGCCTGCGTGGTGGACGGATCCGCGGCGCGGTCCAGCCGCGTGGCGGAGGAACCGGGCCCCGTGGAAGGGACACACGGGTCGTCACTGCTTTCCGCTATGCACTTGTCCAGCACGGTGCGGGGTCGCTGTGGAAACGGCCTGGCGCGACGACCGTAGGCACCGGCCGCCGCGCCCGTCAACCGGCCAGGCCGTGTCCTAGTCCTTGATCTCGCAGATGACGGTGCCTTGGGCGATGGAGCTGCCCTGTGCGGCGGACAGGCCGGTGATGGTGCCGTCTTTGTGGGCGGTGACGGGGTTTTCCATTTTCATGGCTTCGAGGACGACGACGAGGTCGCCGGTGGTGACGGTGTCGCCGTCGGTGACGGCGACTTTGATGATGGTGCCTTGCATGGGGGCGGTGACCGCGTCCCCGGAGGCGGAGGTGGCCGGCCCGCCGCCGCGGCGGCGGGGTGTGGCTTTCGCGGTGGGCCCGTTGCCGCCGAGGGCGAGGGTGGCGGGCAGGGAGACTTCGAGCCGTCGCCCGCCGACCTCGACGATGACGGATCGGCGGGGCTCGTCCTGGGCTCCTTCGGCGCCGCCGCCGAAGGGTTCGACGGTGTTGTGCCATTCGGTTTCGATCCAGCGGGTGTGCACGCTGAACGCGTCCGACGCGAACGCCGGGTCTTCGACGACCAACCGGTGAAATGGCAGCACGGTGGCCATGCCCTCGACCTGGAACTCGGCCAGGGCGCGGCGGGCGCGTTGCAGGGCTTGGTGCCGGTCGGCACCGGTGATGATGAGTTTGGCCAGCAGGGAGTCGAACTGGCCGCCGATGACGGTGCCGGTTTCGACGCCTGCGTCGACGCGCACGCCGGGCCCTGAGGGCAGGGACAGGGCGGTGACGGTGCCGGGGGCGGGCAGGAAGTTGCGGCCTGCGTCTTCGCCGTTGATGCGGAACTCGATGGAGTGTCCGCGTGGGGTGGGGTCGTCGGTGAGGGTGAGCGGGTGGCCTTCGGCGATGCGGAACTGTTCGCGGACCAGGTCGATGCCGGAGGTTTCTTCGGAGACGGGGTGTTCGACCTGCAGCCGGGTGTTGACCTCCAGGAAGGAGATCAGCCCGTCTTGGGCGACGAGGAACTCGACGGTGCCCGCGCCGTGGTAGCCCGCTTCGCGGCAGATCGCCTTGGCCGCCTGGTGGATCGTGGTGCGCTGTTGGTCGGTCAGGTAGGGGGCGGGGGCTTCTTCGACGAGTTTCTGGAAGCGCCGTTGCAGGGAGCAGTCGCGGGTGCCGACCACGATGACCCCGCCGAGGGTGTCGGCGAGGACCTGGGCTTCGACGTGGCGGGGCTTGTCCAGGTAGCGTTCGACGAAGCATTCCCCGCGCCCGAACGCGGCCACCGCCTCACGCACCGCGGACTCGTACAGTTCCGGGATCTCGGCCTCGGTGCGGGCGACCTTCATGCCGCGTCCGCCGCCGCCGAACGCGGCTTTGATCGCGACCGGGAGGCCGTGTTCGGCCGCGAAGGCGAGGACTTCGTCGGCGCCGGAGACGGGATCACTCGTGCCGGGCACGAGGGGGGCGCCCGCGCGCAGCGCGATGTGGCGGGCGGTGACTTTGTCGCCGAGGTCGCGGATGGCTTGGGGGGTGGGGCCGATCCAGATCAGCCCGGCGTCGATCACGGCTTGGGCGAACTCGGCGTTCTCACTGAGGAAGCCGTAGCCGGGGTGGACGCCGTCGGCGTCGGCGCGGGCGGCGGCGGCGAGGAGTTTGTCGATGTTCAGGTAGGAGTCCGTGGCGGTCGACCCGCCGAGGGCGAAGGCTTCGTCGGCCAGGCGGACGAACGGGGCGTCGCGGTCCGGGTCGGCATAGACGGCGACACTGCCGATCCCCGCATCCCGACACGCCCGGATGACACGGACAGCGATCTCCCCACGGTTCGCCACGAGAACCTTGCTCAGGCGCGGCACGGCTCGGCCTCCCTCGGATGCCGGGGACCCACGCCCCGGCACGAAAGTTACCCGGCAGTTTAGGCATGGCGGACGGGGCGCCGGGTGTGGCGTAGCCGACGATCCCGCGGCGGGCACAGCCGCGGTGGTTGCCGCGACGCTCACCGTGGGCCAGCCGGTGGGCTACGCCGTGCGTCGGTGCAGCGCGAGACGGGCCCGGCCGAGTCGGCGGGACCGGGGCGGTCGGTTGCCGTCGTAGCGCAGCAGCGCTTCGCGTTCGCCCAGCTCAGCGGCGGCGTCGGCGGTCAGCTCACCGCGAAGCGCGCGGGCGAGGTCCCACCCGTCCCGCAGTGCGCCGTTCGACTCGCGGACGGCATGGTGGGCCGCGAACACGGACGCCCAGCGCGAGCCGTACGACGCGGCGAGCACCGGCCAGTCCTTCGCCGCCTCTCCCGCTCGCTTGCGCAGCAGCGCGCGTCGGGTGGCGGCGAGTCGGGCTCTGTCGAAGCCTGCGGGGTCGGGCGCGCCCGCGACGAGCGCGGCGACGAGGGCGGCCTGCCGCTCGGCGAGCCCGGCGCCGTGCGCGCCCGGATCGTCCGGCCGCCGTGGCGAGGTGGCGAGCTCGGCGTGCCGAGATGCGCGACTCACCGTGCGGGGCGGATCGGACGTGTCGAGATGCGCATCTCGGCGTGCCGAAACGCGGGACTCGCCGTGCTCAGACACGGGACTCACCGGCGAGGGCCGCCAGGGTGGACAGCTCGCCGCTCAGCACGTCGGCGGGCGGGTAGCGACCGTCGCGCTCCAGCATCACCGGCACGCCCGGCGCCCGGTCGACCAGGTGCGCGAGGAGGGTCAGCACCGCGTCGGGGACCGGGTCGGTGTGGGTGTCGTGGTAGAGCGCTCCGCCGGGGAGCTCCGCCTCGTCGTGACGCACGGAGCCGCCCGCGACGTGCACGTACCCGATCCGGTCCTTCGGGATGAGGTCGAGCAGCCGGTCGAGCATCGACCGCGCGTCCTGGCCCCGGTTGTGGGCGTTGGCGTAGACGTTGGCGACGTCGAGCAGCAGCAGCGCGCCGGTGCGGTCGAGCAGCGCGGCCAGGAACTCGGCTTCCGACAGCTCGTCCTCGGGCCAGTCGAACAGCGCCGCGATGAGCTCCAGCGCGACCGGCACCGACAGCTCGGCCTGCAACCGCGCGACGTTGCCCGCCAGGACGTCCAGCGCCTCCCGCGTGCGGGGCAGCGGGAGCAGGTGCCCCGCATCCCGCCCGCCCGCCCTGACGAACGCCACGTGCTCGCTGACCAGCGGCGCGTCCAACGCCTCGGCGCAGGCCGCCATGTGGGCGACCCGCGCGGGGTCGAGCGGGTCCGTGCCGCCCAGCGACAGCCGGACCCCGTGCGGGATCACCGGGAGCCCTCGCTCCCGCAGGTCCACCACCCCACGAGGTGGACCTGCGGGAACGATGGACTCCGCGATGACCTCGCAGAACCCCAGGCCGGGGGCCGTGGCCACCCAACCGGCGATCTCGGGGCGCCAACCAGCGCCGATGCCGTCGACGACGAGCGGTCCCTCCGCTCCCGCCCGGCCATCGCGGCGCCCCGCCGCGACAGACCGGGCCGCAGGGACCGGCACGTTCTCCACGTCAGCCGCCGCAGCCGCCACCGCCGCAGCCGCCACCGCAGCCCGACGAGCCGCCGGAGTCGCCGCCCGACCAGCTCGAGCCGTCGCCACCGCTGCTCATCCGCTGGACGGCGAGCTCCCCCGCGATGGCCGGGTCCGACGCCCACACGGCGCCCATCCCGAACAGCCCGATCCCCAGCGCGGCACCCGCGGGCCCGTACAGCGCCCAGTCCGGGCGCTGCTTCGGGGAGAGCGCGTGGTGGTCGGTGCGCAGTGCCGCCAGCGTCAGGCGGCCGCGGTGGGTCAGCCGCGGCGCGGACAGGAGCAGCACCACGGCGACGATCGTGACGATCCCCATCACGAAGACGAGCAGGCCGACCGGCTTCGCGTTCGCGATCCCCGCCAGCACCCGGACGAGGCCGAGCCCGACGACGGCGACCATCCACCATCCGACCGCGCGCACCCGGCGCCGCTGTGCGTCGGAGAGCAGCAGGCCCGCGTCCACGAGCCGGGACGCGATGGCGCCGAGCGGCGAGGCGACCCAGCGGTGGTTGGCGATCCACTTGCGGTGCGTCGGCGCCCCGATCGCCGAGTACACCGCCCGCTCCAGCTCGTCCGTGCCGGGGTCGGTGCGCGGCACGGCCTGCGCGATGCCCCGCTCCGACCAGATCGCGCCGCGCAGCCGGAGCGCGGTGAGCGCGGAGACGAGGGCGAGATCGGCGCCGCCGTTGAGGTAGGCGACGTCGTGCGGCCGCGCGCTGACACCGCTGGCAGGCTCGTCGCCGCCGCTGCGGGTGATCGCGCGCCGGGCCCGGATCGCTGCGATCAGCACGACGACCGCGAGCACGGCGTAGGCCACGAGGAAGGTGGGGCCGCTGATGCCCCAGGTGTCACCCATCCGATCCACCTCCCGAAACCGACGTCCTGTTGGACAGGTCACAGTCTGTCGACGGCGCTGCGGGTGTGGAACGTTCTTCACACAGACTTGAGGTTGCGCCTCACCTGGTTCTTGATGCGGCCGAGCATGGCCGCCATGCCGCGCAACCGCAGCGGGCTGACGGCCTGCGCGAGGCCGAGCGCGACGTAGAAGTCGTCGGGCACGGCGAGCACCTCGGCGGCGGGCTGCCCGTCCAGGCCGGTGTTCATGATCGAGGCGAAACCCCTGGTCGTCGGCGCTTCAAGGGGCGCGGAGAAGAACAGGTGCACCGTGCGGTCGGCCTCCTCGTCCACCTCGACCGCGAGGAAGAGCGGCGACTGGCACTCCGGCACCTGCTCCATCGTCGCGGCCGCGTCGGCGTACCGCTCGGGCAACGCGGGCAGCTCCTGCGACAGCTCCAGCAGCAGCTGCAGCCGCTCCTTCGGCCCGACGTCCGCGAAGTCGTCGACGAGCTCCGCGAGCGGCGCAGGCAGCGTCACACCGATCCCCGCTCGGTGCCCTGCATGATCGGCACGCGCACGGTGTTGCCCCATTCGGTCCAGCTGCCGTCGTAGTTGCGGACGTGGCCGAAGCCCAGCAGGTGGGTGAGCACGAACCACGTGTGGCTGGAGCGCTCGCCGATGCGGCAGTAGGCGATGACGTCGTCGTCCGGCGAGAGGGCCTGCTCGGTGAGGTAGATCGCCTCGAGGTCGGGGCGGGCCTTGAACGTGGCGTCCTCGGCGGCGGCGCGCGCCCACGGCACGCTGGCCGCGCCGGGGATGTGGCCGCCGCGCACCGCGCCTTCCTGCGGGTAGTCGGGCATGTGGAGCAGCTCGCCGGAGTACTCGCCTGGCGAGCGGACGTCGACCAGAGCCCCTCCGCCCGAATGGACGAGCCCGAGGTGCGCGAGCACGTCGTCCTTGAAGGCGCGGATCGTGGCGTCGTCACGCTCGACGACCGGGTACTCGACGGCCTCCGGCTTGGGCTGGTCGGTGGTCATGTCGCGGCCCTCGGCCATCCACTTGGCGCGCCCGCCGTCGAGGATCCGCACGTCGGGGTGGCCGAACAGGGAGAAGACCCAGAGGGCGTAGGTGGCCCACCAGTTGTTCTTGTCGCCGTAGAAGACGACGGTGGTGTCGCGCGCGATGCCGCGCTCGCCGCAGATCTCGGCGAAGCGCTCGCCGTCGACGTAGTCACGGGTGACGGGGTCGTTCAGCTCGGTGTGCCAGTCGACCTTCACCGCGCCCGGGATGTGCCCGGTGTCGTACAGCAGCACGTCCTCGTCCGACTCGACGACGACGAGACCCGGTTCGCCCAGATGCTCCGCGAGCCAGGCGGTGGTGACCAGCCGATCGGGGTGGGCGTAGGCGGCGAGCTTCGGGTCGGGGTCCTGCGCGACGGTCATGCCGGACAGGTTAGTCCCGCTTCCACAGCTCCGTGACGCCCACACCGACGGCCGCCAGCAGCCGCCGGGTCAGGGGGAGGCTGATCCCGATGACGTTCGAGGGGTCCCCGTCGATGCCCTCGACGAACCATCCGCCGAGCCCGTCGAGGGTGAACGCGCCCGCGACGGCCAGCGGCTCGCCGGAGGCGAGGTAGGCCTCCAGCTCCGCGTCGGACGGACGAGCGAAGCGGACCTCGGTGACGGCGTGCCCTTCGGCCACCCGGTCGATCTCGCCGTCCGCCATCCGCAGCACGGCGTGGCCGGTGACGAGCTCGCCCGTCCGCCCGGCCATCGCCCGCCACCGCGTCCGGGCCGTGTCGACGTCGCCGGGCTTGCCGACGAGCCCGCCGTCGATCAGCAGCATCGAGTCGCAGCCGATGACCGCGGCGTCCGGGTGCGCGTCGGCGATGCGGCGCGCGACGGTCGTGGCCTTCGCGCCCGCCAGCTCGGTGACCTTCGCGCCCGGTCCGGCGTCCGGGGCGGCCGCGAGCAGGGCCTCCTCGTCGACGTCGGCGACCTCGACGATCGGGTCGAGCCCGGCGGCCCGCAGGACGCCGAGCCGGGCGGGGGAGGCGGAGGCGAGCACGAGACGCACGGGCCGATCCTTCCGGTCCCCCTGGCGCGCCACCGTCCGGCCGGGCCGTGCCACCTGCCTGGTCGGACCGCGGCGCCACCCGCACACGGTCTGGCCGCCTGTTCCGCGGTGCCACTCACGGGCATCGTCGCAGAGCGTCGGGACGCCTCGCAGAGCCCGGGGGCTCTGCGAGGAGGTTGCTGGGTCTGCGAGGACGGGCCGAAGGTGGGGTGGGCGGCACCGATGAGTTCTGCGGGCCCTCGCGGTCTCCCCATCGACAGGCGGCAGAGGAGAGGAACGAACGACCATGCCCGAGACCCACGTCGTCGGCGAAGGGGCCGACGCGATCACCTACGACGTCCGCGGCGACCTTGCCGACGCCACACCGGACCGACCCGTCTTGATGGTCATCGGCTCGCCCATGGACGCGTCCGGGTTCGGCACGCTGGCGGGCCACTTCACGGACCGCCCGGTCGTCACCTACGACCCGCGCGGCACGGGTCGCAACCCGACCGACACCACCGAGATCACGCCCGAACAGCACGGGGAGGACCTCCACCGGGTGATCGCGGCGGTCGGCGCGGGCCCGGTGGACCTCTTCGCCAGCAGCGGCGGCGCCGTCAACGCCATCGCGCTCGTGACCGCCCACCCCGACGACGTGCGGCGGCTCGTCGCGCACGAGCCGCCGATCGCCGCCTTCCTGCCCGACCGCGACGCGATCGGCGCGGTGTGCGCGGACATCCGGACGACCTACGAGAAGTCGGGCCATGGGCCCGCGATGGCCAAGTTCATCGGCCTGGTCATGTTCGACGGCGAGATCGCCGCCGACTACCTCGACCGGCCTGCGCCGGACCCGGCGATGTTCGGCATGCCCGCAGGCGACGACGGCAGTCGGACCGATCCGCTGATGCGCAACATCGTGACCTGCACCGGCTACCAGCCCGACGTGTCGACCCTCGCCGCGCTGGGTGACCGGCTCGTCGTCGCGGTGGGCAGGAAGTCCGGCGCCACGATGGCCGCGCGGGGCGGCCGCTCGGTGGCCGAGGCGGCGGGTGCGCCCGTCACCGAGGTCGCGGGCGACCACGGCGGCTTCCTCGGCGGCGAGTTCGGCCAGACCGGCGAGCCGGACGCGTTCGCGGCCGACCTGCGCGCCGTCCTCGACAGGTAGGGCGTCCAGATCACGGCGTCGACGGCGGCGGGCACGGGCTCGTCCCGCACCGGGGCGGGAAGGCGTCGTCCGCGCGGGCCGGGGGGCTGCGCGGACGACGCCGGTGAGCCCTGCAGGGCGGGTCAGCGCGGGGTGCCGTCGCGGGCCCAGCGCGCGACGACGAGCACGAGGGCGAGCAGCACGAGCGCGACCAGCGCGGTGATCAACGGGCCGCGTCCTCGCGGACCATCACCATGCGCGCGACCCGCTCACGCTGCGAACGGCGGCGGGGGCGCAGCTCGCCTGCCAGCGTCGCCAGGATCAGCAGGGCCACGACCGCGAGCACCAGGATCTTGATCGTCGTGATGTCCATCGTGGCCTCCTTCTTCGTCCGTGGGGCCAGTGTGCTGGGCGCAACGATCGGGCGACCAGCTTCTTGGGGAGGACTTGAGCGAACCACCTCAGCCCGCGACGAGACCGTGCCGGTAGGCATAGCCGACGGCCTGGGCCCGGTCGCGCAGCCCCGCCTTGGTGAACAGGTGGTTGACGTGCGTCTTCACCGTCGCCTCGCTCACCACCAGCCGCCGTGCGATCTCCCCGTTCGACAGGCCCGACGCGATCAGCCCGAGCACCTCGGCCTCGCGCGCGGTGAGCCCGTCGGGCAGCTCGGCGGCGGCCGTCCGCGGGGCGGGCTCGGCGGCCAACAGCCGGGCGAGCGCGGCCGAGTCGACCGTCGTGTGCCCGTCGGCGGCCGAGCGCAACGCCCGGCCGATGGCCTCGGCGTCGGCGTCCTTGGAGAGCCATCCGGCGGCGCCCGCGCGCAACGCCTCGACGACCGACGCGTCGTCGGCGTACGTCGTCAGCACGACGACGGCCGTGCCAGGATGCTCCGCACGGACCCGCCGCGTCGCCTCGACGCCGTCGCAGACCGGCATGCGCAGGTCGGTGAGCAGCACGTCGGGGGTGAGCTCGGCGACGAGCGCGACCGCGCGCTCCCCGTCCGGCGCCGCCCCGACCACCTCGATGCCCGGCAGCAGGCCCAGCAGCGTGACGAGGCCCTCGCGGACGATCGTCTGGTCGTCGGCGAGCACGACCCTCAACTCGGCCCTCAGCTCGGGCGAAGACGCAGCAGTACCCGCCATCCGTCCTCCACCGGTCCCGCGTCGAGCTCCGCCCCGGCCAACGCGGCGCGCTCGGCCATTCCGACCAGACCGTATCCACCGGACGACGGCGCCGGGGGCGAGCCCGGGTGGTCGCGGACCTCCAGCTCGGTCGCCCCGTCCCGGTGGGTCAGCCGCACCGAGACCGGCGCTCCCGCCGCGTGCCGCCGCGCGTTCGTCAGCGCCTCCTGTGCGGTGCGCAGCACCGTCTCCTGCGCCGTGGCGCCGAGGCCGTCGGGCGCGCCGTCGATCTCCAAGGTGGCGTCGGGGGTGTCGGCGACGAGCGCGCGCAGGCCGTCGGCGAGGTCCGCAGGCTCGCTGCGCAGCGCCGTCACGGCCCGGCGGGCCTCGGCCAGCCCCTCGGACGCGAGCCGCTGCGCGCGCTCGACCTGGGCGAGGGTGTCGGCCGGGGCGCCGTCGCGCAGGAGCATCAGCCGCGCGCCCTGCAGCTGGACGGCGAGCGCGGAGAGCGAGTGCGCGAGGACGTCGTGCACGTCGCGGGCGATGCGGGCGCGCTCGGCGAGCGCGGCGGCGCGGGCGTGCTCCTCCTGCACCCGCGCCGCGGCCACCAGATTGAGCTCCCGCTGCTCCGTCCGGCGCAGGCTCTCGCGGCGCCCCATCCCGAGCAGCAGCACCCCGGCAAGGCCGAGCAGGGCGAGGACCAGCCCGCCCGGCTGGGCCTCCCGCAGCACCGCGACCACGCCGACCGCCGTGCCGACGAGCACCCCGACCGCCGCCGTGCCGGGCAGCCGGGTGCCCGCCGCGACCACGGCGAAGAAGCAGAACCCGAGCGGCGGCGCCCACCCGCCCGCGGCCGCCATGAAGCCGACGCCCGCCACGGCCAGCACGATGATCG
The DNA here is from genome assembly GCA_963750095.1 of uncultured Actinomycetota bacterium. Lineage (GTDB taxonomy): Bacteria > Actinomycetota > Actinomycetes > Mycobacteriales > Pseudonocardiaceae > Pseudonocardia. The sequence goes on from CAVVPJ010000009.1 coordinate 410,309, forward strand.
CCGTCGGGTCCAGCCAGCCGGGCCGGGCCGGGCGCACGGACACGACCACCCACGCCAGCCCGCCCACGACAGCCGCGACCGCCGACGGCAACGGGTGGGCCACCGGCGGGTCGCTGAGGTAGGTGCTGAGCAGGATGACCGGCAGCCAGACCAGGCTGCTCGCCAGGCGCACCGGGCCCGACATGACGGTCACCGGCCGAGTGTGGACCCCGCAGGCGTGGCCCGTCGATCCTGGCCCGGGCGGATCGGGCGGCCGTCGGCGGCGACGCGCGCATGGAACACGTGGTACTGCGCGGCGAGGCTCACCCCGAACGAGGCGGTGAGGGTCGCGGCGAGCGCGGGCCCGGCGGAGGTGTGCGCGAACGGCAGCGCCACCCCGACGCGCGCGGCGATCGTGAGCGCCCACAGGCCGAGGCTGCGCCACCCGCCGCGCTGGTAGAGGTAGCCCTCGCGCTCCGTGAGCCGGAGCGCGGACCCGCGCACCACCCCGAGCGCGGCGGTCAGCAGGAGATCGCCCGCGACGACGACGACCGCAAGCGCGGTCCACGCCACGTGGGTGGCCTGGCTCAGCCCGACGACGACCAGGACGAGCGGCACCAGCAACGACCGGCTGGCGGGCACGTAGCGGCCCGTGAACTGCCGCGCGACCACCCAGACGACGAGTGCGGCGGGAACCAGGTACGACAGGATGTCCATGCCGAAGAGCCTGCTCGCGGCGGGCGTGCGCGGCGTCGGCCCGCGGGCGGGTCCCGGGTGGAGGTCGCGCCTCCACCCGGGGGTGGATCACGTGGTCAGCTCGGCCAGGTGGAGGTGCGCCAGGCGTCCGGCCCCACCGGCAAGGGGCGACGCAGGTGCGGGGTGCGGTCGGTCCACCGGCTCGGCGGCTTCGCGGGGTCGGGTGCCGCGGACGCGATCGCGGCGAGCACGGCCGTCAACGCGGCCAGCTCGGCGTCGTCGGGCGCGCCGGTGACCACCCGGAACAGGGCGCGCCGCTCCTCGGGGTTCATGAGCCGTGCGCGGAAAAGGCGGCCAGGGCGACGTTTTCCGCGCACGGGCGGCGCAGCCGCCTCACAGCGGGATGTTCCCGTGCTTGCGCGCGGGGACGGCCTCGCGCTTCGTGGCGAGCATCCGCAGCGCCCCGGCGACGTAGCCGCGGGTCTCCGATGGCGCGATCACGCCGTCGATGTAGCCACGGTCGGCCGCGATGTAGGGGTTGGCCAGCGTGTCCTCGTACTCCTGCTGCAGCTCCAGCCGTCGGGCGGCGAGCTCGTCGCCCGAGAGGCCCGACAGCTCCTTGCGGTAGAGGATGCTCACCGCGCCCGCCGAGCCCGTCACGGCGATCTGCGCGGTGGGCCACGCGACGTTGACGTCCGCCCCCAGGTGTTTGGACCCCATGACGTCGTACGCCCCGCCGTAGGCCTTGCGCGTGATCACCGTCACCTTCGGCACCGTGGCCTCGGCGTAGGCGTAGATCAGCTTGGCGCCCCTGCGGATGATCCCGTTCCACTCCTGCTCCGTGCCCGGCAGGAACCCCGGCACGTCGACGAAGGTGAGCACCGGCACGTTGAACGCGTCGCACGTGCGCACGAAGCGGGCGGCCTTCTCCGACGCGTCGATGTCGAGGCAGCCCGCGAACTGCGTCGGCTGGTTCGCCACGACCCCGACCGAGCGCCCTTCGACGCGCCCGAACCCGACGACGATGTTGGGCGCGAACAGCGCGTGGACCTCCAGGAACTCCCCGTCGTCGAGCACCCGTTGGATCACGCCGTGGATGTCGTAGGGGGTGTTCGGCGAGTCCGGCACGAGCGTGTCCAGCTCGAGGTCGGTCGCGGTGCGGCCCTCCTCGGCGGCACTGGGGAAGGTCGGCGGGTCGGAGAGGTTGTTCGACGGCAGGAACGACAGCAGCTCCTTGACGTAGGAGATCGCGTCCTCCTCGTCGTCGCCGAGGTAGTGCGCCACGCCGGAGCGCGCGTTGTGGGCGCGTCCGCCGCCGAGGTCCTCCATCGCGACGTCCTCGCCGGTGACCGTCTTGATCACGTCGGGGCCGGTGATGAACATGTGGCTGGTGCCGTCGACCATCACCACGAAGTCGGTGAGCGCGGGCGAGTACACGGCCCCGCCCGCCGAGGGGCCCATGACCAGCGAGATCTGCGGCACCACGCCGGAGCTGCGCACGTTGCGCACGAAGATCTCGCCGTAGAGGCCGAGCGCGACCACGCCCTCCTGGATCCGCGCGCCGCCGCCGTCGTTGATCCCGACCACCGGGCAGCCGATCTTGGTGGCGACGTCCATGACCTTGACGATCTTCTCGCCGTACACCTCGCCGAGCGCGCCGCCGAACACCGTGGCGTCCTGGCTGAACACGGCGACCGGCCGTCCGTCGACGGTGCCGGTGCCGGTGACGACGCCGTCGCCGAACGGTCGCTTGCCCTCCATGCCGAAGTTCGTGGAGCGGTGCCGGGTGAGCGCGTCCAGCTCGACGAAGGAGCCGGGGTCGAGCAGCATCTCCAGCCGCTCCCGCGCGGTGTGGCGGCCCTTGTCGTGCTGCCGCTGCGTGACCTCCGCGCTCGTCTCCAGCGCCGCGTTGCGCCGCTGGAGGTCGGCCAGCTTGCCCGCGGTGGTGTGGATGTCCGGCTGCTCGGGCACCCTTTCGGCGGTCATGCGCGGGAGCTTAACCCGCCGGTAACCGGCCCGGACGCGGTCTGCGTCACGTCGTGTGGCGCACCCGGACGCACGCCCGGCGACGCCGACCGCGTGGGACACGGCGACGGCAGCCCCGCGCCGGTAGCGTCCGCCCGCATGAAACGGCCGCTCGACCACGACGCCGTCCGCGCCGCGCTCGTCGGTCTCTGGACCACAGTGGACATCGTGGACCGCACGGGTTCCACCAACGCCGACCTCCTCGCCGCCGCCGCGTCCGGCGCCCCCGACCGCTCCGTGCTGGTCGCCGAGCACCAGGACGCGGGACGGGGGCGGCTCGCGCGGAGCTGGGTGTCCCCGCCCGGCTCGGGGCTGACGGTGAGCGTGCTGCTGCGCCCCGACGGCGTGCCCGCGTCCCGGATGGGCTGGCTGACCCTGCTGGCCGGGCTCGCCGCCTGTGACGCCGTGCGCTCCCTGACGGACGTGCCGTGCGGTCTCAAGTGGCCCAACGACCTCCTGCTGGGGCCCGGCCAGCGCAAGGTCGCGGGCATCCTCGCCGAGGTGGCCGACACACAGCGGACCGCGGTGGTCGTCGGCATCGGGCTCAACGTCGCCGCGGCGCCTTCCGACCAGCCCGGCGCCACCTCGCTCGCCGCCGAGGGCGTCGCGGCGGACCAGACCGCGGTGCTCGTCGCCCTGCTGACCCGCCTGGCCGAGCGGGAGGCGGCGTGGCGGGCCGCGCGCGGCGACCCCGACGTCACCCGGATACGCGCCGACTACCGGGCCGCGTGCCTCTCCCTCGGCTCGTCGGTGCGCGTCGAGCTGCCGGGAGGCATGATCCACACGGGCATCGCGGAGGACGTCGACCCCGACGGTCGGCTGCTCCTGCTCGACCCCGCCGGGCACCGCCGGGCGGTGGCGGCGGGCGACGTGGTGCACCTGCGTCCCGCGGAGGGTTCGGGGTTCTAGGGTGGCCAGCGTGTCGTATCCGGACGAGTTGCTGGTCGCGGGTGAAGAGATCATCATGCACCGGCACCCCCACTGGAAGATGCTGGTGGCGCCGGTCTTCGTGCTGCTGGTCGTCGTCGGGCTGGGCAGCTTCCTCGCGGCGCTGGTCGCCGCGCAGGCGTGGGCGCCGTGGGCGTGGCTCGCCCTGGTCGTCGTCGGGCTCGCGCTGGTCGTCCGGTTCACGCTGATACCGGTGATCGGCTGGCGCACCACGCATTTCGTCGTCACCACGCGGCGGGTGCTCGTGCGCGAGGGCCTCTTCTCGCGGCGCGGCCTGGACATCCCGATGAGCCGCATCAACAGCGTCGAGTTCCGCCACACCCTGTTCGAGCGGCTGCTGGGCGTCGGCACGCTCGTCATCGAGTCGGCCTCGGACGAGCCGCTGGAGTTCCACGACATCCCCGGGGTGGAGCAGGTGCACGCGCTGCTCTACCGGGAGGTCGCAGGCGAAACCTGACCGTAGCCGATTGTGACGGGCGCAACCCTTGCTTACGGTCGAGTGCACGTCAGCGACGACAGGAGCATCCGTGACCAGGCTGCGATTCGGCACCTTCCTCGCCCCCTTCCACCCCGCGGGCGAGAACCCCACCACGGCACTGCAGCGCGATCTGCGACTCGTCCAGCATCTCGACGAGCTGGGCTTCGACGAGGCCTGGATCGGCGAGCACCACTCGGCGGGCACGGAGATCATCGCGTCGCCGGAGATCTTCATCGCCGCCGCGGCGGAACGGACGAAGCACATCAAGCTCGGCACCGGTGTGGTGTCGCTGAGCTATCACAACCCGCTCTGGGTGGCCGAGCGCATCGTGCTGCTGGACCACCTCACCCGCGGCCGGGTCATGCTCGGCGTCGGCCCCGGCTCGCTGCCGACCGACTCGGCGATGATCGGGCTCAACCCCACCGACACCCGCGAGCTGCTCGAGGAGAACCTCGACGTCGTCATGCGGCTCCTGCGCGGCGAGGCGGTGACCGCGCAGACCCGCACGCACAACCTCATCGACGCCCGGCTGCACCTGGCGCCCTACTCCGACCCGCTGTTCGACGTCGCCGTGGCCGCGGTCGCCTCGCCAACCGGTCCGCGGCTCGCTGGTCGGCACGGCGTCGGCCTGCTCTCCATCGGTGCGACCCTCACCGCCGCGGGCTTCGACGCGCTCGCCCACCACTGGAGCGTGATGGAGGAGCGGGCCGCGACGTTCGGCACGACCGTCGACCGGTCGAAGTGGCGGCTGGTCAGCACCATCCACGTCGCCGAGACGCGCGAGCAGGCCTACCGCGACGTCGAGTTCGGCATCGAGAACTGGTTCCGCTACTTCCAGAAGACCGCGGCGTTCCCGCAGATGGCCGTCGAGGGCGGCGACCTCAAGGAGATGATCGACTTCATCAACGAGGCGGGGATCGGCGCCATCGGCACCGTCGAGGACGCGGAGCGGCAGGTCCAGAAGCTCGTCGACCAGTCCGGCGGTTTCGGCAGCATGCTGCTCCTCGGCACCGAGTGGGCCAACCCGCAGGCCACCTGGCGCTCGTGGGAGCTGCTCGCGCAGCACGTCCTGCCGAAGTTCCAGGGCCAGGCCCAGCCCACGCTGGACGCGAAGGCGCGCGCCGCCGAGGTCCGCTCCGGGCACACCGAGGCGCAGCACGCCGCGATTGCCCACATGACGGAGAAGTACCAGAAGGAGCTGGCCGGCAAGGGCTGAGCGTCGCGCCGGGCTCGCACACACCGCGCCGGGCTCGCACACACCGTCGGCGGTGTGTGCGAGCCCCCGGCGGTGTGTGCGAGCCGATCAGGCGTCGCGGGTGCCGAACATGCCGGTGAAGGTGGCGCGGTACACCACGTCGTCGCCGCGGTGCAGCCACGCCCGCAGCTTCACCAGGCCCAGGCCGGGGCGGCTGCGCGAGCGGCGGGCCTCCAGCACCTCCATCGACGCCCGCAGCTCGTCGCCCGCGAACACCGGGGCGGGCCAGGAGACCTCCTCACCGCCGGGGGAGCCGAGCGAGACCGCCTTGCTCAGCACCTCGTCGACGTAGCGCCGCATCCACAGCGCCGAGGTGAACCAGCCCGAGGCGGCCAGCCTTCCGAAGATCGACTTCCGCCCGGCCTCCTCGTCGACGTGGAAGGGCTGGGGGTCGAAGCGACGGGCGAACGCCACCATCTCGTCGCCGTCGACCGTGACGGTGCCCAGCTCGAACACCCGGCCGGGCGTGAGGTCCTCGAAGGCGAGCTCCGTCACGAGAGGGCGGCCAGTCCGGCCTCGGCGACCTCTTGGTCCTGCGTGTAGTGCCCTCCGCTCACGCCGATCGCGCCGACGACCGCGTCGTCGACCGTGATCGGGTAGCCGCCGCCGAAGATCACGAGGCGCTTGATGCCGCCGACGGCGCCCGCGGCGAGGGGGGCGTCGTCCTTGATGAAGTCGTGCCAGCCGTGCGTCGGCATCCCGAAGCCGACGGCGGTGTACGCCTTGTCCTGCGCCACCTGCGTCGAGAGCAGTGCGGCGCCGTCCATGCGGGAGAAGGCCTTGAGGTTGCCGCCGGTGTCGGCGATCGCGATGCACATCGGCACGCCGATCTCCGTCGCCTTGGCCTCGGCGGCGGCGATGACGCGGTGGGCGGCCTCGGTGGTGATGGTCGGGACGGACACGGTGTCGGGCATGGGGCACTCCGGCTCTGTCGACGGTGACTTCGGTCATCTTCTTACTGAGTCGGTCCCAGTCAGGGGAATTGAGTCGACCCGACTCACGTTGGACGGACTGCGAGGTCGGGTGGGACCGGCCCGGATATCGAGGAGCACCATATGAGCACTGTCACCTTGTGGACGCGGCGCGACCCCTTCGCGGAGTTCGACACCATCGTGCGGCAGGCCTTCGGGCAGGCGGGCGTCCGGGGCGGGTTCACCCCGAGCGCCGAGATCGCCCGTGACGGCGAGGACGCGGTCGTCCGGCTGGAGCTGCCGGGCGTCGACGTCGAGAAGGACGTCACGGTCGAGATCGAGGGCAACGCCCTCGTCGTCCGCGGTGAGCGCCGCGACGAGCGCGCCGAGCAGCGCGACGGCCGCAGCTTGCGCGAGGTCCGCTACGGCAGCTTCCGCCGCAGCTTCGGCCTGCCCGCGCACGTCACCGCCGACGCGGTGGCCGCGACCTACGACGCAGGCGTCCTGACCGTCCGCGTGACCGGCGCCTACGCGGGCTCCACCGCCCGCCAGATCCCGGTGACGGCGGCCAAGGCCGTCGAGCCCGCCGAGGCCGCCGAGGCCCCGGCCGAGGCCTGATCCGGCGCACTCCGGTGGCCCGGACCCCACCTGGGGCCCGGGCCACCGCCGTCTCGACGCCCCGTGGCCCGGGCACCGCCGCCGCCGCGCCGAGCTCGGCTTCGCACACCTTGTGGTGTCGTCGCAGAGGTTCGGCCGTGTGCGAGGACGCACGAGGGTGTGCGAGGTGACCCCCGGCCCCCGGTCCCGGCTGGCGGGCCGCGTTGTCAAGGCCGCCCCACCACCGCCAAGGCCGCGGCGTGGAGCGTGCCGTTCGACGTCAGGCCGTCGCCACCCGCCCAGGTCGGCGAGCCGGTCAGGTCGGTCAGGCGGCCGCCCGCCTCGGCGACGATCGGGGCGAGCGCGGCGAGGTCCCACGGGTTGGCCACCGGGTCGACCGCCACGTCCAGCACCCCCTCGGCCACGAGGACGTGCTGCCAGAAGTCGCCGAACGCGCGCGTCTCCCACACCGCGTCGACGAGCGCGAGCCACCGGTCCATCCGCCCCTGCCTGCCGAAGACGCGCAGGTCCGTCGTCGACAGGTACGCGTCGCCGAGCGAGCCCACCGCGGACACGGTGATCCGCCGCGGCGCCGCCCCGGCCCCGTCCGACGTCCACGCCCCCTCCCCGACGGCCCCCCACCACCGCCGCCCCAGCGCGGGCGCGCTCACGACGCCGACGACGGCCTCGCCTTCGACGGCCAACGCGATCAGCGTCGCCCACACGGGCATGCCCCGGGAGAAGTTCTTCGTGCCGTCGATCGGGTCGAGCACCCAGCCGCGCGCGGCGCCCGCAACGGACCCGCCGCCCTCCTCGCCGAGCACCGCGTCCGCGGGCCGCTCCACCGTGAGCAGCTCCCGCAGCACCTCCTCGGCGGCGGTGTCGGCGTCCGTGACGGGGCTGCGGTCGGGCTTGGCCGAGACGCGCAGGTCCGCGGCCCGGAACCGGGGAAGCGTCACGGCGTCGGCGGCGTCGGCGAGCCGCAGCGCGAGCGCGAGATCGTGATCCACGCCGATCACCATGCCGCACATTCCACACGGTTATCTCAGGTGGGCGGATTAGGCTTCGCCCGTGACAACGGTCCTGCTCGCCGAGGACGACGCCGCGATCGCCGAGCCGCTCTCGCGGGCGTTGCAGCGCGAGGGCTACGAGGTGTCGGTGGCCGACGACGGCCTGGCGGCCCTCGAACACGTCCGGTCGGGCGGGGTCGACCTGCTGGTGCTCGATCTCGGCCTGCCCGGTATGGACGGCCTGGAGGTCTGCCGCCGGATCCGGCTCGAGACGCCCGACATCCCCGTGCTCATGCTCACGGCGCGCACCGACGAGGTGGACTTCGTCGTCGGCCTCGACGCGGGCGCTGACGACTACGTCGGCAAGCCCTTCCGCCTCGCCGAGCTGCTGGCCAGGGTCCGGGCCCTGCTGCGGCGGCTCACTCCCGAGACGGTCGAGGTCGGCGGCGTGCGCATGGAGCTCTCCGGGCGCCGCGTCCTCGTCGACGGCGCCGAGGTCGGCCTGGCCAACAAGGAGTTCGAGCTGCTGCGGGTGCTGCTGCTGCGGGCCGGGCAGGTGGTCACGCGCGACGAGATCCTGCGCGAGGTCTGGAACGACCCCGACCTCAAGACGTCGAAGACGCTGGACATGCACATGTCCTGGCTGCGCCGGAAGATCGGCGGTGAGCACCGCATCGCGACGGTCCGGGGTGTCGGCTTCCGCTTCAACCACGACTGACGAGCCGTGCGTCGCCGGATTCTCCAGTCCACGCTCCTCGTGGTGACGATCACGGCGCTGGTGCTCGGCGCGCCGCTGGCGATCACCACCTGGCGCCTGGTCGAGGACATCACCCGCGGCGACCTGACCTCGCTTCTCGAACGGGTGGAGTCCCGCCTGGAGGCCGAGGGCACGAACATCCCGGACGCCGAGCTGCAGCTCGCCGTTCCGTCGAACGGTCGCCTCGTGGTCCAGCAGCCGGGCCAGCCGGAACGGCGCATCGGCGTCGACGTCGGGGAGAACCCGGTGAGCGAGTCGCTGCCGTTCGGGCTCGGCGGCGCGATCACCTTGGAGGAGCCGCGCTCGGCGATGCTCACCCAGCAGCTGCAGGCCACGTTGGTGGTGTTGATGCTGGTGCTGGTGTCGGTGGCGGCGGGCACGGTGGTCGCCACCGTCACCGCCCGGCGCCTGGCCGAGCCGCTCTCGGGGGTGGCCGACCGGGCGGCCCGGCTCGGCGCGGGGGACTTCCGCTCGGCGCCGCGCAGGCACGGGATCCCGGAGCTCGACCGGGTCTCCGACGTGCTCGACACGTCGGCCGCCGCCCTCTCCGAGCTCGTCCAGCGCGAGCGGGAGCTCGTCGGCGACGTCTCCCACCAGCTCCGCAGCCGGATCACCGCGTTGCAGCTCCGGCTCGACGAGCTGGCCAACCACCCCGACCCGGACGCCCGCCGCGAGGCGACGGCCGCGCTGGAGCAGACCGAGAAGCTCTCCGCCGTCCTCGACGACCTCCTGGAGGCCGCGCGGGCGGCCAGGGCCGCCGGGGCGGAGCTGATCGACCTGCGCGAGGGGCTCGCCCCGGTCGTCGACGAGTGGCGCGCGGCGATGCGTGCCGCGGGCCGCCCGTTCAAGGTCCGGCTGCCCGACGGGCTGCTCGCCCGCGTGACGCCCACGCGGCTGCGGGAAGCCGTCGGCGCGCTCGTCGACAACGCGTTGCGGCACGGCGGGGGTGTCGTGACGGTCTCGGCCCGCGCCGCGGACGCCAGCCTCGTCATCGAGGTCTCGGACAACGGGGCCGGGGTGCCGGAGGACCTGGTGCCGCACGTGTTCGACCGCGGTGTGTCCGGCGGCTCGTCGACGGGCCTGGGCCTGGCCCTCGCCCGCGCGCTGGTCGAGGCCGACGGCGGACGCCTGGAGCTCTCCCGGATGCGTCCCGCGCTGTTCACGATCTTCCTGCCCGCCGCGCGGGCCGACGACGTGGTGGGCGCGCCCCGTCCGGCGAGGGGGCCGCGTTAGCCCTGGGGCTCGACGGCGGGCACCTGGCGGCGCACGTTCTTGTGCGGGAAGACGAACCTGCGGAACGCCCACCAGCGGAACGCCATGCCGACGAGCGTGCCGACGATCTGGCCGCTGACGAAGTCGGCGACCTCCTGCGTGAGGAGCGAGACGCCCGGGACCTTCAGCTCCAGCACGTAGCGCGAGACCGCGAGCGGCGCCGAGTAGACGCCGACGCCGATGCCGCTGATCACGAAGAACAGCAGCGCCTCGTGGTGGCGCTCGCGTCCGCCGCGGGTGCGGAAGGACCACTCGCGGTTGAGCACGTACGACACGATCGTCGCGACCAGCACCGCGATGACCTTCGCCGTGAGCGGCTTGGTCTCCAGCACGGTGGACTTGAGGCTGAGGAAGATGATGGTGTCGATCACCCACGTCGTGCCGCCGACGATCGCGAACTTCACCAGCTCGCGGTGGCGGATCGCCACGTCGCGGTAGGGCTGCGGGATGGCGCCCAGCACCGTCTCGACCACGCTCACTTGCTCGATCGTGCCAGACAACGCCGCGGTCGGCCGCGCCGGTAGGCTCCCCGCATCGTGGACGCACCCGCATCGCCCCCTGTCGTCGGCATGATCGGCGCTGGTCAGCTGGCCCGGATGACCCATCAGGCCGCGATCGCGCTCGGGCAGTCGCTGCGGGTGCTCGCGGCCGGTCCCGGCGACCCGGCCGCGCTGGTGTGCGCGGACGTCCGGGCCGGTGAGCCGACGGACCTGGCCGCGCTCAAGGCGTTCTCCCGCGGGTGCTCGGCGGTGACGCTCGACCACGAGCAGGTGCCTGCTGCGCACCTGCGTGCGCTGGTCGCCGACGGGGTCGCCGTCCACCCGGGCCCGGACGCGCTGCGGCACGCCCAGGACAAGCTCGTCATGCGCCGCCGCCTCGCCGAGCTGGGCGTCGCCGGGCCCGCGTTCGCCGAGATCGACAACCCCGAACGCCTCACCGCGTTCCTCGACGCGCACGGGCCTGCCGTGCTCAAGGCCGTCCGGGGCGGCTACGACGGCCGCGGCGTGTGGCTCGACCCCACCGCGGCACTGGTTCGCGAGCTGCTCGACGCGGGAACGCCGCTGATGGTCGAGCAGCGGGTGCCGATGCGCAGGGAGCTGGCGGCACTGGTCGCGCGGTCGCCGTTCGGCCAGGCCGCGGCGTGGCCGGTCGTCGAGACCGTGCAGGCCGACGGCCAGTGCGTCCAGGTGCTCGCCCCCGCGCCAGGGCTGTCGGACGAGCGCGCCGCACAGGCGCAGGAGCTGGCGCTGCGGGTGGCGGCCGAGCTGGGCGTCACCGGGCTGCTGGCCGTCGAGCTGTTCGAGCTGACCACGGGCGAGGTGGTGGTCAACGAGCTGGCCATGCGCCCGCACAACTCCGGGCACTGGACGATCGAGGGCGCGCGCACGTCGCAGTTCGAGCAGCACCTGCGCGCGGTGCTCGACTACCCGCTCGGGGCGACGGCGCCCACCGCGCCCGCCGTCGCCATGGCGAACGTGCTGGGGGCGGCGCGGCCGGTCGCGATGGGCACCGACGAGCGGCTGCACCACCTGTTCGCGCGGTTCCCCGACGTGAAGGTGCACCTGTACGGCAAGGCCGAGCGGCCAGCGCGGAAGGTGGGGCACGTCACGGCGCTGGGCGAGGACATGGCCCGGGTGCGGGAACGGGCGGCGTTGGCGGCGCGGTGGCTGTCGGAGGCGACGTGGGCCGACGGGTGGTCCGTGCACGCGGGCGCGGCGGTCGACGGGATGGCGGGGGTGGCCCGTGCCGGGTGAGCCGCGGGTCGGCGTGATCATGGGCAGCGACTCGGACTGGCCGGTGATGCGGGCCGCAGCCGACGCGCTCGCGGAGTTCGCCGTGCCGTGCGAGGTGGGCGTCTACTCGGCACACCGCACGCCGCAGCGCATGCTCGACTACGCGACCTCGGCGGCGGGGCGCGGCCTCCAGGTGATCGTCGCCGGGGCGGGGGGCGCCGCGCATCTCCCCGGGATGGTCGCCGCCGCGACGCCGCTGCCCGTGGTCGGCGTGCCGGTGCCGCTCGCGCGTCTGGACGGGCTGGACTCGCTGTTGTCGATCGTGCAGATGCCCGCCGGGGTGCCGGTGGCCACGGTCGCGGTCGGCGGTGCGCGCAACGCGGGCCTGCTCGCGGTGCGGATCCTGGCCGCCGCCGACCCCGCCCTGCGCGAGCGGATGAGCGCCTTCCAGGCCGATCTTGCGCGCTCGGTGTTCGCCAAGGACGAAGCCCTGAAAACGATGTGGCGCGACGCCGGTGGGCCGCCGTAGGGTGGCGCTACACAGGAGAGGAGGTGGTCCAGCGTTGATTAGCGACAGGACATGTGAGGTGGCTGTCCGCTAGCACCACGGGACATTCTCCGACCGTTGTGGAGCCGGTATGTGGTGCCGGCAAATCCCCGACAGTCACCCGTGATCCCCGGGCCCGAGCCCGTCCAGCTCGGCGTGCGCACATCGTGCGGCCCGGGGATCACGCACGTCCGCACCCGCTACGGAGTCGTCGTCTGGACGCCGCCAGTGCGTCGATGTAGGCGGCGATGCCGTCGATGGGGCTCCCACGCGCGGCATCCTGCCTGCCCGTCAGTGGGCGGTGGTGCGTTCCAGGCGGCCGATCGCGGCTTCCAGCCGGTCCGCGACCGTGGCCAGGCCGGGTTCGCCGGGGAGCAGGTCGGCAACAGAACGGAACCGCGCCAGCAGTCCGGTGATCCCGTCCACCGGCGCGCCCGCGGCCAGCCACTCCCGCAGGGCGACGTTGTGCGCCGCCACGACGCTCGCCCCGATCACCGCCGCACGCAGGTCGGCGTCCCGGTCGCGCCCGCCGACGTGGTCCGCGCCGCCGAGGCGGCCGCCCCCGCCTGCGTCGCCGATGTGGCGTGGGCCGCCGCTCGCCGCCACCCCTGCCCCGCCCGCGCCGTCGCCCACCCCCACCTCGCCCGGGCGCGCGCCGTCGCGCGACAGGCGCTCCCGCAGGTGCCGGGTGAACAGCCGCCGGTAGTGGTCGACCCTCGCCGACTCGTGGTCGCGCAGCGCAGGCACCTGGTGGGTCAGGGCGAACCGCCGCACCGACAGCTGCGGGTCCTCGGTGTAGAGCTCGAGCACCGTCTCGCCCGCCCGCAGCGCGAGGCTCGCCGTCGGCTCGTCGGGATGGGCGGTCGCGAACACCTCGGTGACCCGCGCCAGCGCCGCCTCGTGGTCGGGCGAGATCGCGTCCTCCTTGGACCGGAAGTAGCGGAAGAACGTCCGGCGGCCGACGCCTGCCGCCTCCGCGATGTCGCCGATCGTCGTCTCGTCGTAGCCGCGCTCGGTGAACAGGGCGACGGCGGCGACGACGAGGTCGCGGCGGATCTCGGCCCGGCTCTCGGCCGAGCGTCCTCGCCGCGGGGTGGTCATGGCACGGAGGGTAGCATCACACTTGTCATGTGGCACTCAGTGCCGTTAAACTCGGTCGCATGAACCCTGACTTCGACGCCTACCGGCTCAGCGACGAGCACGAGGCGCTGCGCGAGGCCGTCCGCGCGCTCGCCGAGAAGGAGATCGCCCCGTATGCCGCCGAAGTCGACGAGCAGGGGCGCTACCCGGCCGAGGCGCGCGAGGCGCTGGTCAAGGCGGGCTTCCACGCCGTCACCATCCCCGAGGAGTACGGCGGGGAGGGTGCCGACGAGCTCGCGGGGTGCATCGTGATCGAGGAGGTCGCGCGGGTCTGCGCGTCGTCCTCGCTGATCCCCGCCGTCAACGGGCTGGGCCTCACCCCGATCCTGCTGTCGGCTTCGCACGAGCTGAAGCAGCAGGTGCTGCCCTCGATCGCCGCGGGCGAGCAGATGATCAGCTACGCGCTCAGCGAGCGGGAGGCGGGCTCGGACGCCGCCTCGATGAAGGCCCGCGCGCGCCGCGACGGCGACACCTGGGTGCTCAACGGCACCAAGGCCTGGATCACCAACGCGGGGGAGTCCCGCTGGTACACGGTGATGGCCGTCACCGACCCGGACAAGAAGGCCAACGGCATCTCGGCGTTCGTGGTGCACTGCGACGACCCCGGCTTCGAGGTCGGCCCCAAGGAGCGCAAGCTCGGCATCAACGGCTCGCCGACCCGCGAGATCTACTTCCAGAACTGCGTCATCCCCGCCGACCGGATCATCGGGGCGGAGGGCACCGGCTTCAAGACCGCCCTCGCGACGCTCGACCACACCCGTCCGACGATCGGCGCGCAGGCCGTCGGGATCGCGCAGGGCGCGCTGGACATCGCGGTGGCCTACGTCAAGGAGCGCAAGCAGTTCGGCAAGCACCTCGCCGAGTTCCAGGGGCTGCAGTTCATGCTCGCCGACATGGCGATGAAGGTGGAGGCGGCCCGCCAGCTCGTCTACGTGGCGACCGCACGCGCCGAGCGCGGCGAGAAGAACCTCGGCTTCATCTCGGCGGCCGCGAAGTGCCTGGCCTCGGACACGGCGATGCAGGTGACGACCGACGCGGTCCAGCTGCTCGGCGGCGCGGGCTACACGAAGGACTTCCCGGTGGAGCGCATGATGCGCGACGCCAAGATCACCCAGATCTACGAGGGCACCAACCAGATCCAGCGTGTGGTGATGGCGCGCTCGCTCCTGCGCTGACGAGCCCGTGCGCGGAAAACACTGCTCCAGCGAGCTTTTCCGCGCACAGGTCAGTCGACGCAGGGCACACCGTCTGCGGTGATCGGTTTGTCGAGGCTCGGCGCGGGCGGCGGCGTCGCGGGGGCGGGCGGGGGTGCGAGGCTGCTGTCGAAGTCCTTGCCGACCAGCACCTGCAGGTGTCCGGGTGACACGCCGTCGTCGACCTCGGCCGTGGCGATCCCGCCGAGGTGCTCGGCCAGCTCGTCGGCGGCCTTCCCGTCGGAGCCGGTGTAGCGCACCACCGACTCGGCGGTCGCGTCCGCGTTGTCCACCGTGCCGCGCAGGAAGCCCTGCCCGCGCAGCACGGTCATCACCTGCCCGGCGAGGCCGTTGGTCCCCGAGCCGTTGCGGATGTCGACGACGTAGCGCGACGGGATGATCTCGTAAGGGCCCGGCTTCGGCCGTGCGGCCTGCTCCGCGGCGGCGCGGGCGGCCTCCTCCTGGGCCGCGACGCGCTGGTCGACGAAGTCCCGCACCGCGGACCGGTCGACGAGCACGACGTCGCCGCGGCTGCCGCGCTCCGTGCCGCTCGTCGGGATGGTGACGAACGCGAGGTTGCCCTTCGCGATGTCGGCCGCCTGCTGGGCGAACGCGAGGAGGTCCCAGCCGGAGTCGATCACGACGGACTGCTGGGCCACGCCGACCAGCGCCGCGAGCGCCGCCGGGTTCGTCAGCGTGCCTGCGGAGAGGAGCTTGTCGGCGGTCGCGGCCAGGAAGACCTGCTGACGGCGGATCCGCGACAGGTCGCCCTGGGGCAGGCCGTGGCGCTGCCGGACGAACGAGAGCGCGTCGGCGCCCGCGAGGGTCTGCACGCCCGCAGGGAGATGCGCGCCGGACAGGACGTCGTTCGCGGGCGCGGCGAGGCACACCGTGACCCCGCCGATGGCCTTCGTGAGGGTGGCGAAGCCGACGAGGTTGATCTCGGCGTAGTGGTCGATCGTGAGCCCGGTGAGGTCCTCGACCGCGCCGATCAGCGCGGTGCGCCCGCGGGCCGCCGCCTCGGCCTCGATCTCCTTGCGGTCCTGCGCGCCGTCGGCGACGAGCTGCTGTTCGGTCAGCGCCTTCACCGCAGGGTACGCGGCGTTGATCTTGTCGCGGCGGTAGCCGGGGATGTCGACGTAGGAGTCGCGCGGGATCGAGAACGCGACCGCGGCGCCGCCGCCCTCCGGGACGTGCAGCACGATGATCGTGTCGGAGTTGAGGACGCCGGTGTCGGGGCCGCCGTGCAGCTCGTCGAGCACGGCCCGGGGAAGCGGGTTGCCCTGGGCGTCCTCGCGGCTGTCGACGCCGACGAGCAGGATGTTCTGCGCGCCGCCGTCGCCGCCGCCCCTGATGACGTTGGTGGTCGTGATGCCCGCCGTGACGTCGCGGTAGAGCCCCCACGCGCCGCCGGTGAGCGCGAGCACGAGCGCCGAGGCCACGACCGCCGAGATCCGCAGCCGCCGCGCGACGGTCGCCCGGGAGACTCCACTCCGCTTCGGTGCCGACCCGGCACGCGGCGATCGACCGGTGGCGGCGGTCCTGCCCGGCGCCCGGATGCCACCCGCGCCCGATCGCGGCGCGGAGCCGCGGGTGCCTCCCGGGCGGCTGCGGTTCATGCCGTGGCCGCGGGGCGGTCGGCTGTGGACGCGGGCGGGCCGTCGCCGCAGGTGGACGCCAGACGTACGGTCCGCACTGCTCCACCTCCGATCGGCCCCCGGCCCGCCCTCTAGGGTGCATCACCAAGCGCCGCCCGCCCGGCTGCCGCACGCGCGTGTCGCGGGTGACCTTGCGCGGCGGCCCTGACCGTCACGGTAGGAGAGAGCAACGGTGCCCGAGAAGCTGTCGCTGCTGCTGCCCGTCTGGGCGGGCGACCGGCCCGACTTCCTCGTCGCCGCGTTCACCTCCAGCGTCCAGGAGCAGACGCGCCCTCCGGACCAGGTCGTGATCGTCAGGGACGGGCCGGTCCCGCCCGCGCTCGCCGTGACCATCGCCGAGCTGGCCGCGGACAGCCCCGTGCCGGTGGAGGTGGTGGAGCTGCCGCGCAACATCGGGCTCGGGCCCGCGCTGGACGCCGGGCTGGCCGCGTGCACGCACGACGTCGTCGCCCGCATGGACGCCGACGACCTCTCGTTGCCGCACCGCTTCGCCGTCCAGATGCCGATCATCGAGGCGGGGCACGACCTGGTCGGCTCGGGGCTGGTCGAGTTCGGGGCTCATGCCGAGGACCTCGTCGGCACCCGCACGCCGCCCACGCAGCCGGACGCCATCCGCGCCCGCGCCCGCTTCGCCGACCCGTTCAACCACCCGACCGTCGTCTACCGGCGCGACCTCGTGCGCGCCGTCGGCGGCTACACCGACTTCGCGCTGATGGAGGACTACCTGCTCTGGGCGAAGATGCTCGTCGCGGGCGCGCGGGTGGCGAACGTGGCCGAGCCGCTGGTGCGCTACCGGGTCGGCGCGGGCGCCTACGCCCGGCGCGGGGGGCTTCAGCAGCTGCGGGCCGAGCTGCGCCTGCAGTGGCGGTTCCGGCGGATCGGGTTCACGACGTGGGCGCAGTTCCTCCGCAACGTCGTCGTGCGCGGGATCTACCGGCTGATCCCCGAACGGGTGCGACGGTTCGCGTATCGAAAGGTGATCGCCACCTACCGAGCGTGACCCCGGCCTGGCACGATCGCCCGGTATGTCGGAGCCCGCCCCGGTGCCTCCCGCGCCGGATGCGGGAGCGCCACAGTACGAGCCGCTGTTGACGGCCGAGGGTGAGCGGCTGCTCGCCGAGTACCGCCCCGCCGAGGCCGTGGAGGTGCTGCGCCGGGCGCTCGCGGGGGGCGAGCCCGGCGCCGCCGACCTCCTCGTGCGCGCCTACCTCGACAGCGGCGGCTGGCAGGCCTGCATCGACTGGCTCGCCCCGTACGTCGAACAGGGGCACGTGGCGTTCGCCGGACGGCTGGGGGTGGCGTACGCCGAGCTCGGTGACACCGACGGCGCCGAGCGGGCGTTGCGGCTCGCGGTCGACAGCGGCGAGGTGGCCGCGGCCAACGACCTCGCCATCCTGCTGCGCGACACCGACCGCCTGGCCGAGGCGGTGCACGTCCTCACCCAGGCCGTGGAGGCGGGGGACGCGCAGGCGCCCGCGAACCTGATCGAGCTGCACCTGGAGGCGGGTGAGCTGAGCGACGCGGTCGCGGCGGCCGAGCGGTACGCCGACGAGTCGCGTCCGGACACGATCGTGGCGCTCGGCGACGTGCGGGCCGCCGAGAGCAGGGCGGACGCCGCCGAGCAGGCCTACCGGCGGGCCATCGAGCTCGGCGGCGTGCGGGCGCACACGGCGTACGGCCAGTTCCTGCTCACGGCCTACGGCGACGCGGCGGGCGCCGAGGACCGGTTCCGCGCGGCCTGGCGGCACAACGAGCCCGGGTGCGCGTTCACGCTGGGCCGCTTCCTCGTCGACGACGGTCGGCCCGAGGAGGCCGTCGAGTTCCTGGAAGCCGCCGCGGGCTGGGGCGACCGCGCCGCGGCCGACCTGCTCGACGAGATCAACGGCGTCGACCCGACCGACGACTGACGGCGGCCCGCGCCGACCTCGCACACCGTCGGGTGTCCTCGCACAGGGTCGACCGTGTGCGAAGACGGTCGAAGCTCTGCGAGGTGGGCTCAGGGCACGCGATCAGCTCACATCGGACGGCCTGGTCGGCCTATGCTCGTCCGGCGTGGGGGAGAAGCGGTGCTACGGCGACGAGCTGGCCGTCGTCACCGTCGAGCGGCGCGGGGCGCGGATCGTCGGGCCCGACGGCGTCCCCGAGGAGCTGCGGCTGGCCGAGGAGCTCGGCAGGCCTGCGGTCGTCAACCGCGCCGTCGCGGAGCTGGACGAGGCGGTCGGCTGGGTCGCGGTCGTCGACCCCGGCGTCGCATGGGCGCCCGGCGCGCTGGAGGTCCTCCGCGCGGCCGCCATCCCGCGCGCCGCGCTCCTCGGTCCGCTGATGCGCGGCCCCGCCCGGGTCACGCTGCCCTCGTGCGGCCCCCTGCCCACGCTCTCACCGCTGCTGCGCGGCAGGCTGCCCGCCCAGCCCGTCGTCGCGGGCCCGACGGGTTGGCTCGACGGCCGGTGCGTGCTGGTCAGACGGCTGGCCTGGGACTCCGTCGACGGCTACGACTCGCGCCACGCGGGCACCGGCACCTACCCCGAACCCGCCGACGTCGACCTCGGCGACCGGCTCGGAAGGGCGGGCTGGCTCGTCGTCGGGGTGCCCGAGGCGGAGGTGGTCGTTCACCCGTCGGAAGGACAAGGCATCCTGGACGCCCGCGGCCCGGAGCGCCGTGGGGAGGGCCTGCGCCGGTACGTCCGCGACCGCTACCGCGCACCCGCCCGGACGCTGATGGCGCTGGCCCGCCGCGGTCGGTGACCCTGTGCGAGAGGACGTGCGCGTGCTGCATGACGTCGAGGCCGTGGTGCTGGTCGGGGGCAGGGGCACACGGCTGCGGCCGCTGACCCTCTCCGCCCCCAAGCCGATGCTCCCGACCGCGGGGGTGCCGTTCCTTGCCCACCTGCTCTCCCGCATCCGCGCCGCGGGCGTGCGGCGGGTGATCCTCGGCACGTCCTACATGGCCGAGACGTTCGCCAAGGAGTTCGGCGACGGCGAGGACCTCGGCCTGGAGCTGGTCTACGTCGTCGAGGACCACCCGTTGGGCACCGGCGGCGGCATCCGCAACGTCGCCGAGCACCTCACGGCCGACAACGTCCTCGTGTTCAACGGCGACGTGCTGTGCGGCACCGACCTGCGCGCGGTCGTCGACACCCACCGGTGCACGGCGGCCGACGTCACCCTGCACCTGGTGCGCGTGCCCGACCCCCGCGCCTACGGCTGCGTGCCCACCGACGCCTCCGGCCAGGTGCAGGCGTTCCTGGAGAAGACCGAGGACCCGCCCACCGACCAGATCAACGCGGGTTGCTACGTGTTCCGCCGGTCGGTGATCGACGCCATTCCGGCAGGGCGACCGGTCTCGGTCGAGCGGGAGACGTTCCCGGGGCTGCTGGAGGCGGGCGCGCGGGTGTCCGGGCACGTCGACAACGCCTATTGGCGCGACATGGGCACCCCGGCCGACCTCGTGCACGGCTCGGCCGACCTCGTGCGCGGCGTCGCCCCGTCCGCGGCGCTGCCCGGCCCCACCGGCGAGGCGCTCATCCTCCCGGAGGCCAAGATCGCCGACGACGCGCTGGTGTTCGGCGGCTCGACGGTCGGGCGCGGCGTGACGATCGGGGCGGGCGCGCGGGTGGACGGCTCGATGCTCTTCGACGGCGCCGTCATCGCCGCGGGCGCGGTGGTGGAGCAGTCGGTGGTCGGCGCGGGCGCACGGGTGGACGAGGGCGCGACGCTGCGCGACACCGTGATCGGCGATCGCGCCGTCGTCGGCGCGCACTGCGAGCTGCGCCGCGGCATGCGGGTGTGGCCCGACATCGTGCTGCCGCCACACGCGGTGCGCTTCTCGGCCTAGGCCGTGACCGCCGAGGCGCGCCGTGAGTGGCGGCCGGGCTTCCCGGTCGACGTCGCGGGCGTGCTCGCGCCCGTCCGGAGGGGACGGGGTGACCCGACGTTCGTCACGGCGGCAGGCGGGGCGGTGTGGCGCACCGGCACCACCCCCGACGGCGCGGCCACGGCGGTGATCCACCGCCGCGCCGACGGCACGGTCGTCATGCGGGCGTGGGGCCCGGGCGCCGCGTGGTCGGTGGACGGGCTGCCCGCACTGTTGGGCGCCGATGACCGGCGGGAGGAGTTCGTCGCCCACCACCCGCTCGTCGCCGACGCGCACCGCCGCATGGCCGGGCTCCGCTTCGGCGCCACCCGTCGGGTGTGGGACCAGCTCTTCCCGGCCGTGCTGGAGCAGAAGGTGACCGGGGTGGAGGCGCGCCGGTCGTGGCGCGAGCTGGTGCGCCGGTTCGGCGACCCCGCCCCGGGGCCCGCGCCGGACGGCATGCGGGTGCCGCCGACGCCCGCGCAGATCCGCGATGTGCCCGACTGGGAGTGGCACAAGGCCGGGGTCGACCACGCCCGGCGCCGCGCGATCCTGGCCGCGGCCGTCGTCGCGCACCGGTTGGAGCGGGCCGCCGAGCTGGGCGGCAGCGCGGGGCGGGAGCTGCTGCGCAAGGTGCCGGGCATCGGGGTGTGGACGGCGGCGGAGGTCGCCCAGCGGGCGTGGGGCGACGCGGACGCCGTGAGCTTCGGCGACTTCCACATCCCCACGGTCGTCGGCTGGGCGCTGCTCGGCCGTCCGCTGGACGACGCGGGCCTGGCCGACGTGCTCGCCCCCTACGCGCCGCAGCGGCAGCGCGCGGTGCGGTACGTGGAGTCGTCGGGGTTCAAGCGGCCCCGGTTCGGCCCGCGGTTCTCCCCGCGCGACTACCGCGCCATGTGACGGCGACCGGGCCGCGGGAGGGCCGCCTGTGATCACCGGCTCGGCGCATTTCCGGACAGAAGTGGCCGCCTTCCGCGCCGAGCGGGCGATCACACGCGGGTCGACGCCAAGGGGCGGGTGCGCGGCGACGTAGGCTCGGACGGGTGAGAGTCACCGTGCTCGTCGGCGGGGTCGGCGGGGCCCGATTCCTGCTCGGGGTGAAGGCGCTGCCGGACGTCGACGTCACCGCCGTGGTGAACGTCGGCGACGACATCTGGCTGCACGGCCTGCGCATCTGCCCCGACCTCGACACCTGCATGTACACCCTCGGCGGCGGCATCGACACCGAACGCGGCTGGGGCCGCGCGGGGGAGACGTGGGCCGTGCGCGACGAGCTGGCCGCCTACGGCGCCGATCCCGACTGGTTCGGCCTCGGCGACCGCGACACCGCCACCCACCTCGTCCGCACCCGCATGCTCCGCGCGGGCTACCCGCTCTCGGACGTCACCGCCGCGCTGTGCCACCGCTGGCAGCCCGGCGTGACGCTGCTGCCCGCCACCGACGACCGCGTCGAGACCCATGTCGTGGTCGACGACCCTGTGCCGATGCTCGGGCCCGCAGGCGACCCTTCGGGCAACGGGCCGAAGGCGCGCAAGGCCATCCACTTCCAGGAGTGGTGGATCCGGCACAAGGGTGAGCTGCCCGCGCACCGCTTCGCGTCGGTCGGTGCCGACGAGGCGCAGGTTCTGCCCGCGGCCCGCGACGCCATCCTCGGCGCGGACGCCGTGCTGTTCGGCCCGTCCAACCCCGTGGTGTCGATCGGGGCGATCCTCGACGTGCCCGGTGCGCGGGAGGCGTTGCGCGACACGAAGGCCAAGGTCGTGGGGCTCTCGCCGATCGTGGGCGGGCGTCCGCTGCGCGGCATGGCCGACGCGTGCCTCGACGCGATCGGCGTCGAGACCTCGGCCGAGGGGGTGGCCCGGCACTTCGGCGCCCGCGCGTCCGGCGGCCTGCTCGACGGCTGGCTCGTGCACACCGGCGACACCGCCGACGTGCCCGGGGTCGACGTCCGGTCCGTGCCGCTGCTCATGACCGACGTGCCCGCGACCACCGCGATGGCCCGCGCCGCCCTGGACGTGGCCGGTGTCTGAGCCCGCCGCAGGCCCGGGGGTGCAGCCCGCCCCCGGATTGCAGCAGGGTGACATTCCTGCGACCCAGTCGCAGCAGGGTGACATTCCTGCGATGCCTGCTGGCGACCACACCCCTGCGATCCCGGCTGTCGACCACGCCGCGCCCGAGGCGGTCTCCGTCCTGCCCGTCCCGGGGCTCCCCGAGTTCCGGCCCGGCGACGACCTCGCGGGCGCCCTCGCCGCCGCCGCGCCCTGGCTCGCCGACGGCGACGTCGTCGTCGTCACGTCCAAGGTGTTCTCGAAGGTCGAGGGCCGCCTCGTGGCCGCCCCGGCCGACCCCGAGGAGCGCGACCGCCTCCGCCGCGAGCTCGTCGACGCCGAGACCGAGCGGGTGATCGCCCGCCGCGGCCGCACCCTGATCGTCGCGGGCAAGCTCGGCATCGTCCAGGCGGCGGCGGGCGTCGACGGCTCCAACGTCCGCGGCGACGAGCTCGCCCTGCTGCCCGCCGACCCCGACGCCAGCGCCACCCGCCTGCGCGCCGACCTCGCCGCGCTCCTCGGCGTGGAGGTCGGCGTCGTCGTCACCGACACGATGGGCCGGACGTGGCGCATCGGGCAGACGGACGTCGCGATCGGGTCCTCCGGGGTGCCCGTGCTGCACCGCTACGGCGGGATGGTCGACCCGCAGGGCAACGACCTGCTGGTCACCGAGATCGCGGTCGCCGACGAGGTCGCGGGCGCCGCCGACCTCGTCAAGGGCAAGCTCGGCGGGGTGCCCGTCGCCGTGGTGCGCGGGTTGCACCCGAGCGACGACGGCTCCACCGCGCGCGACCTCGTCCGCCCGCTCGAGGACGACCTGTTCCGCCTCGGCACCGAGGAGTCGCTCGAGCAGGGCCATCGCGAGGCGGTGCTGCTGCGCCGGTCGACCCGCCAGTTCGCCGAGGAGCCGGTCGACCTCGACGCGCTGCGCCGCGCTGTCGGCGTCGCCCTCACCGCGCCCGCGCCCCACCACAGCACGCCGATCCGCTTCGCGTTGGTGCGCGAGCGCCGCACCGCGTTGCTCGACGCGATGGCGAAGCGGTGGCGCGAGCACCTGGAGGGCGACGGGCGGCCCGCGGACGAGGTCGAGCGCCGGATGCGCCGGGGCGACCTCCTGCGCCGCGCCCCCGAGCTCGTGCTCGCCTTCCGCACCGGCGGGGGCATGCACACCTACCCCGACGACGCGCGCCGCCAGGGCGAGCGGGTGATGTTCACGGTGGCGGGCGGCGCGGCGGTGCAGTCGCTGCTGGTCGCGCTGGCGGCGGAGGGGCTGGCGTCCTGCTGGGTCGGGTCGACGATCTTCGCGGCGGACGTCGTGCGGCGCGTCCTCGACCTGCCGCCGGACTGGCAGCCACTGGGCGCCGTCGCGGTCGGGGTCCCCGCCGAGCCGCTGACCCCCCGTGCGCCGCGCACCGACGGGCTGCTGGAGTGGTAGCCCCGGCCGCGGCGGCCGCCGAGCTGGCCGCGTGGGAGCCCGACGACGAGGCCCAGCGCGCGCTCAAGTTCGCCTTCCTGGCGTTCCTGGACGCCCGTCCGGTCGACGCCTGCGCCCGGGAGTGCGTTCCGGGCCATCTGACGGCGTCGGCGCTCGTGGTCGACGCCGCGGGGGAGCGCACCCTGCTCACCCTCCACAAGCGCTTCCACCGCTGGGTGCAGCTGGGCGGACACTGCGAGCCCGGCGACGACAGCCTGCGGGCCGCCGCGCTGCGGGAGGCGACCGAGGAGTCCGGCATCGACGGTCTCGCGATCTCCGCGGAGCCGTTGCACCTCGACGTGCACCCCGTGTTGTGCTCCCTCGGGGCGCCGAGCCGCCATCTGGACGTCCGCTACCTCGTGCGCGCCCCCGAAGGCGCGCGGCCCCGGATCAGCGACGAGTCGGCCGACCTGCGGTGGTGGCCCGTCGACGCGCTGCCCACCGACGAGCCGACGTTGGCCACGATGGTCGCGCGTCAGCGTCTCCAGAAGAACAGCTCGCCGTAGCCCGCGCTCGCCAGGTAGGGATCGCCGCCGACCGCCCCGAAGACCAGCGCACCGAGCCCGAACAGCGCCGACGACACCCCCGGCACGCCGATGATCAGCACGAACAGGGCGATCGGCGCCCACGCCCTGATCCGGGAGGCCGCCTGCCGGACCGAGAAGGGGAGGTAGGGCTCGAGCACGCCGAAGCCGTCCAGGCCCGGCACGGGGAGGATGTTGAGCACGAACGCGAGCACCTGGACCAGGGCGAGCGTCGACAGCCCGACCGCGAGGCCTGCGGGCATCGGCAGCGCGGCCACCGCGACCGTCAGCAGCCCGCCGAGGACGAGGTTGGCCGCCGGGCCCGCCAGCGAGACGAGGCTGCGCACCACGCGGGAGCGGATCGCGCCGTTGTCGATCCACACCGCGCCGCCGGGCAGCGGGATGCCGCCGAGCAACAGGAAGAACACGGGGAGGACGAGGGAGAGCCCGAGATCGGCGTAGCGGCGGATGTCGAGGGTGAGGTAGCCCTTGTCGCGCACCGAACGGTCGCCGCCGCGGTAGGCCGTGTAGGCGTGCCCGAACTCGTGCAGGCACAGCGACACCGCCCAGCCCGCGAGAACCAGAATGACGATGCCGGTCGTCAGCACCGGACGGGTGGTCGCCCAGGCGGCGAGAAAACCACCCGCCAGGGTCACGGCCAGGAGGGCCAGGAACCACGGACTGACACGGCTGGAGACGTCGCGCACGACCCCATTGTGCTGATCGGGCGATCGACCGGGTGGACCGCATCACCCGGATGGCAGCTTCGGGTTGCCAAGACCCTACCGACAACGCTGTACTTACAGTGCTGTCATTCTCTGCGTGATAGCCATTCGCCGCGGGTGTGGGGAGGTGGGCGAGTGAACGTGATCACTGACACGATGACGCTGGTCGAGACGTTGGACGGCATGCCGGTTGGGGGAGCTGCCGAGCCTTTCGTCGTCATCGAGGGTGGACAGGACGCTGCCGAGGAGCCGGAGTGGCAGGAGCGCGCGCTCTGCGCCCAGACCGACCCCGAGGCGTTCTTCCCTGAGAAGGGCGGCTCCACCCGGGAGGCCAAGCGCATCTGCTCCGGCTGCGAGGTGCGGGCGGAGTGCCTCGACTACGCCCTCGCGCACGACGAGCGCTTCGGGATCTGGGGCGGGCTGTCCGAGCGCGAGCGCCGTCGGCTGCGCAGGCCCGCGGTCTGAGCGGGGGCCGCGCCGCCGATCCCGTCGCGTGATGCCGCTGATCCGTCGCGTGATCTGAGGCCCGCGCCGCCGAGGTGACCGTGCCGCCGCGGGCGACGGTGAACGTGCCGCGAGCGTCCCCGACGATCGGGCCCGCCGTGCCGTCGCTGTGATCGTCGGTTGGGGCTGGAACCGGTCAGAAGTGGACGCTCTATGCGCCGAGCTGGTGATCACGGCGTGCCGGGGGTGGCTACGCGGGTCCTCCGTCGACGGCGTCGGGCTCGATGTTGAGGTACTCGGCCACCTGCTCCACCAGCACCTCGTGCAGCAGGTCGGCGAGGTCCGCCCCGCCGCGTGCGCGGTTCTCCAACGGCCTCCGGTACAGCACGATGCGCGCCCGCGACGGCTGCCCGTCTGGCCCCAGCCCCTCCGGCACGAGCTGGGCGAGCGGCACCCCGATGTCGGCGAGCACCCCGGCGCCCCACACGACCTCGTCCGGCCGCGTCTCCACCACCTCGGGCACCTCGTCGACGGCCAGGTCGAGGTCGGCCAGCTCCGAGCCCCAGCGCAGCTCGATCGGCTCCAGCGCCTCCAGGACCATCGCGTCGAACTTCTCGGCGCGGGTGCGCGTGGCGGGCAGCGAGGCCGGGTAGAGCAGCCCGCGCAACCCTCGGCCGCGCCGGTCGCGGCGGCGAGGGGAGCGGCGCAGGGTGGGACGCGCTGTGGTCACGCGCCTATCGTAGGGCGCGCGCGGATCCGGTAGCCCACTCCTCCGCGCGTCGCGCCGGGGAAACGGGCGCGTCGCGCGCTAGGGTCGGGCCGTGCTCAGCGTACGGAGGTGTTCGCGAACGGGGTGCACCGAGCTCGCGGTGGCCACGCTCACGTACGTCTACGCCGACTCGACCGCGGTCGTCGGCCCGCTGGCCACCCAGGCCGAGCCGCACTCCTACGACCTGTGCACGGTGCACGCCCACCGGCTCACCGCGCCCCGCGGGTGGGAGGTCGTGCGCTTCGAGGGGGAGTTCGCCGCGCCGCAGCCCACCGCCGACGACCTGACAGCGCTGGCCGAGGCCGTGCGCGAGGCGGGGCGGGTGGACCGGCCCGTCGAGCCGGTCCCGGCCACCGGCACCGGCAGGCGCGGCCACCTGCGCGTCCTCCCCGGCCCGCCCGCCGACTGACCGCCCCCGCCTCTGCGCACGCCCGCCGCAGGCCACACCCACCAGCCTGCCGCGCTTCCCGGCCAACCCGCCCCGAGCAGGCCACCTCAGCCCGCGCCCACCCGACCGCGAAGCGAGCCCCACCTGACTTCGCAGAGGTTCTGTCGTCCTCGCACACGGTCGACCATGTGCGAGGACACCGGAGGGTGTGCGAAGTCGCCTTCGGAGGCAATGCCGCGTGCCGGACGCCCCCGTTCGGGCAGGCGCCGCCCGGTCGGGGTCGGCCCGAAGGACCGGGCCGGTGACCGCTGGGCCCGCGGTTCCCGCGTCCCCGCCTCGCCACGTCCCCCACTCGTCTTCGCAGAGGTACGGGTGTCTTCGCACGAGGTCGACCGTGTGCGAGGACACCCCAGACTGTGCGAAGTCGACCCGTAGCTGCCGAGGGCGCCCCCGCAGCCCCGCACCCCGCACCCCCGCACCCCCGCCGAGCAGGCACGCGCATCGCAGACTGGACCGGCGCTTCGCAGGGCCCCGGGAGCCTGCGAAGAGTCCGTCACGTCTGCGACGCGCCCGGATGGGAGCGACGTGCAGCCGCCCTGCCCGGTCACCCGGTCGTGACGGCGCCGTCACGACCGCCTCGGGCCGCCCGATAGGGTCTTCGGTCGTGACCGACCTGTCCGGCATCGTGAAGGCCTATGACGTCCGTGGCGTCGTAGGCGAGGAGCTCGACGACGCGGTCGTGCGTGACATCGGCGCGGCGCTCGCCCGCCTGCTGCGCGAGGAGGACGCGACGACGCAGGCCGTCGTCGTCGGGTACGACATGCGCGACAGCTCACCCGGCCTCGCGGCGGCGTTCGCCGAGGGCGTCACCGGCCAGGGCGTCGACGTCGTCTCCATCGGCCTGGCCAGCACCGACATGCTCTACTACGCCTCGGGCGCGCTCGGCCTCCCGGGCGCGATGTTCACCGCGAGCCACAACCCGGCCCGCTACAACGGAATCAAGCTCTGCCGGGCGGGCGCCACCCCTGTCGGCCAGGACACCGGGCTCGCGGCCATCCGCACCGCCGTCGAGGCGGGCGTGCCGGAAGGGCCGGGCGGCGGCGGCGTCACCCAGCGCGACATGCTCGCGGGCTACGCCGACCACCTGCGCAAGCTCGTCGACCTCTCCGGCAGCCGACCGCTGAAGGTCGTTGTCGACGCGGGCAACGGCATGGGGGGCCACACGGTGCCCGCCGTGCTCGCCGACCTGCCCCTCGACGTCGTGCCGCTCTACTTCGAGCTCGACGGCGACTTCCCCAACCACGAGGCCAACCCGCTCGACCCGGCCAACCTCGTCGACCTGCAGAAGCGCGTCGTCCAGGAGGGCGCCGACCTCGGCCTCGCCTTCGACGGCGACGCCGACCGCTGCTTCGCCGTCGACGAGCGCGGCGAGCCGGTGAGCCCGAGCGCGATCACCGCGCTGGTCGCCGTCCGTGAGCTGGCCAAGGCGCCCGGCAGCACCGTCATCCACAACCTCATCACGTCGAAGGCGGTTCCGGAGATCATCACCGAGCACGGCGGACGCCCGGTGCGCACCCGCGTCGGCCACTCGTTCATCAAGCAGACGATGGCCCAGACCGACGCGGTGTTCGGCGGCGAGCACTCGGCGCACTACTACTTCCGCGACTTCTGGCGTGCCGACTCCGGCATGCTGGCCGCGCTGCACCTGCTGGCCGCGCTGGGGGAGCAGGACGCGCCGCTGTCGGAGCTCATGGCGGACTACGACCGCTACGCCGCCTCCGGTGAGATCAACTCGACGGTCGCCGACCAGGCCGCCGCCACGGCCGCCGTGCGTGCGGCGTTCGCCGACCGGGCCACGTTCGACGAGCTCGACGGCCTCACCGTCGCCTTGCACGACCGGTCGTGGTTCAACCTGCGCGCGTCGAACACGGAACCGCTGCTGCGCCTCAACGTCGAGGCCGCCGACCAGACCGCGATGGCGGCCCTGCGCGACGAGGTGCTCGCGATCGTCAGGGCGTGAGGGTCACCCACGAAGGCCGAGACCTGGCAGAGTCTCAGGCACCCCCGACGAACGGAGGCCTGTCATGGCCGTGCAGCTTGACCCTCAGCTGATGGACATCCTGGCCTGCCCCACGGACGACCACGCGCCGCTGCGCGCCGGGACGGCGGCCGACCCGGACGCCGAGGCCTTGACCTGCACCGCGTGTGGCCGCAGCTACCCGGTGGTCGACGGCATCCCGGTCCTGTTGCTCGACGCTGCCCTCGCCGACGCTGCCCTCGCCGACACTGCCCTCCACGACACTGCCCTCAGCGACGGCGCATGACCGTGCTCGACGACACCCTGTTGGGCGACGCGCGGGCATTGGCGGCGCTGGACACCCGGGGCGTGCTGCGGTCGGCGGCCACCGCGGGCGCCCAGGTCCGCTCCACCGCGCACGCCGCGCAGGAGGCGAACCTCGCCGCGCTGCGCGGCCACCGCCCCCGCGCACTGGTGCTGCTGCGCAGGCCGGGGGCCTCGGTGCCCGCCTCCGACATGCTCGCCGCCCTGCTGGGGCCCGGCTGCCCGGTGCCCGTCGTGCTGGCGGAAGCCGTTCCGAGCTGGATCGGGCCGCTGGACGTCGTCATCGCGCACACCGCCGACGCGTCCGACGGCGAGCTGGCCGAGTCCGTCGGACGCGCCGTGGCCAGGGGCGCCGAGGTGGTGCTCTCCGCGCCGGGCGAGGGGCCGGTGGCGTCGGCAGGCGCGGGGCGGGTGCGCCTCGTGGAGCCCCGCATCCCCGTGCCGCCCGGTCTCGACCTGCCGCGCGCGCTGGCCGTCGGGCTCACGGCGGTGGCCGCGCTCGAGCTGTTGCCGACCCCGCTGCACCCCGCGCTCGACCCGCTGGCCGACGCGCTGGACGGTGAGGCGGAGCGCAACGCTCCCACCAACGACGCGTTCATGAACCCCGCGAAGTCGCTCGCGCTGCGGATGGCCGAGCACACCCCGCTGCTGTGGGGGGCCGACCCGCTCGCCGCGGCCGTCGCCGAGCACGCCGCGGCAGGCCTGGCGACGCATGCGGGCGTGGTGGCGCACGCGGCCGACGTCGCCCAGGCCGCACAGGCCACCGCGCTCCTGCGACGGCTCGACGCCGGAGCGGCGCGCGACATCTTCCACGACCCGTTCGACGACGCGCCCGACGCGCAGCCGCTGCCGCTCCGCCTGCTGCTGATCGGCACGGGCGAGGAGGACCCCGTGCACGTCACCCTGCGGCGCACCGGGCGCGACCGCTCGGCCGCCGACCTCCTGCATCCCGTCGACGAGGTGGCGCGCGGCACCGCGCACGCGGCCCTGCTGCGGGCGGGGCTGCTCGCCACCCGCTTCGACCTGGCTGCGGTATACCTGGGGCTGGCCACCCGGACGATCACGCCCGCCTGAGCGGCGCTTTGCGAAGCGAACATCGGCACGAGCCAACCGGAGGACCGTGGAGCTGCTGACCAACCCCGTCCGCGCGTACGCATGGGGGTCGCGCACCGTCATCGCCGAGCTGCAAGGACGGCCGGTGCCGTCCCCGCACCCGGAGGCCGAGCTGTGGCTGGGCGCGCACCCCGGCGACCCCTCGCACCTGGCCACCGGGAAGTCCCTGGTGGAGGCGATCTCCGCCGACCCGGAGGGGCAGCTCGGCGCCGACCGCGCCCACCGGTGGGACGAGACGCTCCCCTTCCTGCTCAAGGTGCTGGCCGCCGAGGAGCCGCTGTCGCTGCAGGCCCACCCGAGCCTCGCCCAGGCCCGCGCCGGGTTCGCGGCCGAAGAGGCGGGCGACCTTCCGCGCGACGCCCCCGACCGCAACTACCGCGACGCCAACCACAAGCCCGAGCTGATCTGCGCGCTCACGCCGTTCGCCGCGCTCGTGGGCTTCCGCGCGCCCGCCGAGACCGTCGAGCTGCTGCGGGCGCTCGACGTGCCCGCCATCGCCGCGCACGTCGAGCTGCTCGCCGCGCAACCGGACGCGTCGGGTCTGCGTGCGCTGTTCACCACCTGGATCACCCTGCCCCAGGGGATGCTCGACGACCTCGTGCCCGCGGTGGCGACGGCCGCCGTCGCGTTGGCGGGCGCCGGACGCTGGCGGGCCGAGGCGCGCACGGTGCTGGAGCTCGCCGAGCGCTATCCCGGCGACGCGGGCGTGCTCGCCGCGCTGCTGCTCAACCGCGTCACGCTGGCGCCCGGCGAGGCGCTGTACCTGCCTGCGGGGAACCTGCACGCCTACCTGTCGGGGACCGGGGTCGAGCTGATGGCGAACTCCGACAACGTGCTGCGCGGCGGACTCACGCCCAAGCACGTCGACGTGCCGGAGCTCCTGCGGGTCCTCGACTTCCACGCGGGGCCGCCGCCCGTGCTCACCGGGGTGCCCGACGGGGCCTGGGTGCGGTACGACACGCCCGCCGAGGAGTTCCTGCTGCGCCGTTGCGACGTCGGCGCCGAGGAGGTCCCCGTCCCCGACGGCGGGCCGCGGATCCTGTTGTGCACGTCCGGCACCGCCGTGCTCCGGGCGGACGGCACCGAGCTCGTCCTGGATCAGGGGGCCGCGGCGTGGCTGGCCGCATCGGACGCCGGGGCGACGGTCGCCCCGGACGCGCCGGGCACCCAGCTGTTCCTGGCGGGCGACGGCCTCGCCTGACGGCGGCTGGCGGCCGATCCGCACGTGGCGCGGCCGTGCTTGCGCGGGGTTGCCCACCGTGGTCCGGAATGTCGGACCCGCTGGGTAGGGTGCGGGCATGTCTGCTGGCGGGGGAACTCGCGCGATCATCGCGGCGCTCGCGGCCAACGCGGGCATCGCGCTGGCCAAGTTCATCGGCTTCCTGGTCACGAGCTCGTCGTCGATGCTGGCGGAGTCGGTGCACTCGCTCGCCGACACCGCCAACCAGGGCCTGCTGCTGCTCGGGGGCAAGCGGGCGGCGCGGTCCGCCACGCCGGAGCACCCGTTCGGCTACGGGCGCGACCGGTTCTTCTACGCGTTCGTCGTCGCGCTGCTGCTGTTCACGCTCGGGTCGGTGTTCGCCCTGTACGAGGGCATTGAGAAGCTCGGGCACCCCGAGGAGCTGTCCAGCCCGATCGTCGCCGTGGTCATCCTGTTCGTGGCGATCGGGCTGGAGGGCTTCTCGTTCCGCACGGCGATCCACGAGTCGCGGGAGCTGAAGGGGTCGCTGTCCTGGTGGCAGTTCATCCGCCAGGCCACCACCCCCGAGCTGCCCGTCGTGCTGCTGGAGGATTTCGGCGCGCTCATCGGGCTCGTGCTCGCGCTCCTCGGCGTCGGGCTCACGGTGCTCACCGACAACCCCGCGTTCGACGCGCTGGGCACCATCGCCATCGGCATACTGCTCGGGATCATCGCGGTCGTGCTCATCGTCGAGATGAAGAGCCTGCTCATCGGCGAAGGCGCGCGGCCGCCGGTGCTCACCAAGATCGTCGAGGGCCTGGAGTCCGGCCCCGTCCAGAACGTCATCCACCTCCGCACGCAGTACCTGGGGCCGGAGGAGCTGCTGGTCGCAGCCAAGATCGCGCTCACGCCCGGCCTCCCGGTGGAGGAGGTCGCCCGCGCGATCGACGACGCGGAGGCGCGCGTCCGCGCGGTCGTCCCCCAGGCCCGATTGATCTACCTGGAGCCCGATCTCGAGCGCACGGTCACCGTCGAGCGCTGATCACCACGAGCGCGTCTTTTCCGGTGATCAAAGCCCGGAAGCGACGCACTCGCGACGATCAGCCGCCGCAGGTCGGCACCCAGGTGGGCGCGCGCCGGGTCAGCCGGTGGACAGCACCACGTCGGCGCGGTCGCGGGTGCGGTCGGTGGCGAAGTGGGCTCGCTCCTGCGCCGCCCAGCGCGTCCAGAGCGGGGCATACGTCGCCCCGTCGCGCGTCATGGCCCGGCGGTAGCGCACCTCCTCCGGCGCGTCCACCCACACCAGCAGCGACGCCACCCCCTCGACGGCGCCCGCCCCCACCCCCTCGACGACGAGCAGCGGCGGCGTTCCGAGATCGTGCCACTCGGCGTAGGCGTCGCGGGCCCAGTCCCAGCGACGGTAGCGGGCCGGGCGCCCGGCGAGCAGCGGGGCGACGACGTCGGCGCGGAGCGTCGTCACGCCTGCGGCGAGGCCGTCCCAGCCGGGGTAGAGGTCGTCCATATGCAGTAGGGGCACGCCACCTGATGCCACGGCTAGGCGGGTGGCGAGCTCGGTCTTCCCGGAACCGGACGGACCGTCGATGCACACGAGCCGGGTCGGGCCGCAGCGGGCAGGCGCGGCCAGCGCCCGCGCGACGAGATCGTCGATCACGCGGGGACGGGACGGCTGTGCAGCACGACGGTCGTGCCGGTGGCCGTCCCGTCGACCACGCAGTCGGCCACGCACGCCCTCATGATCGGGATCCCGTGCCTGCGATGGCCGCGCAGGCGGGGAGAGGCCCGCCACTTTCCGTGGTCGCGAACGGTGATCTCGACGTGGCGGGTGTCGTCCACATTCCGCGTGACCTCGGCGGTCACCTCGACGACTCCGGGTCGTCCGGGCGCGTCCGGTCGCACCCCGTAGCCGTGCTCGACGCTGTTGCTCACCGCCTCGCTGACCGCGAGCACGAGATCCTCCTGCTGTTCGGGCGGCCAGAGGTGCGCGGCGAGCCAGTCTCCGAGGCGCGCGCGTGTCTGCGCCGCGACGGTCAGGTCGGCAGGAAGGGCGAGGAAGAGCCGCCGCTCCGCGGTGACCGGTCCACGACGCAGATCGTCATGCTCACTGGACGGGACCACAGCCGGAGTGTGCCCGGGGCAGGCGTCCACCGCACGCGCTGGCGGCCCAGCCGGTGTCACCCGATCGTGTCATCCGCAGCCGAGCAGGGGAAGTCGGCCGACGTCCGCTCCCAGCGCCCGTCGCTCCCCGCCACCGGGCGCCACCCGCCCGGTGGCGACGAGGGCCCAGCGGTCGTCCGGCCAGTCGGCGGGCGCCGGTACGCCGCGCAGCCGATCGAGCGTGCGCCGCACGAGTGCGAGCGGCTCGGATCGGGGGCCTGGACGGCGGAGGTCGGCAACCAGGTCGAGGTGGTGCACCGCGGCCTCCACTGCCAGCGTGACGACCAGGTCCTCGGCGCGCAGCACGAGGTCCTGGGTGGCGACGAGCGCGTCCGCCGCCGTGCGCGCGGCGACCGTGACGACCGCGCGGGCGGTCTCGCCGAACGTGCGGGCGAGCCCGTCGAGGCCCCACGCCGTGGCGATCGCGCGCTGGGCCCGCAGGTGGCGGTACTCCGGATCCGGCCAGCGCGGGGTGTCCCGCCAGTAGCTGACGGCGTCGCGGTCGGCGGGACCCGCGGCGGGCGTGCTCAGCGCGACCAGCCCGCGCTGGGTGTCACCGAGCAGGTGGAGCAGCAGGTCGCGGACGGTCCAGCCGGGCCACCGCGTGGAGCGCCAGGACTCCTCCTCGGAGAGCGACGCGGCGATCGTCGCCAGGTCCGAGTAGGCGATCCGGAGTGCGCCGACGGCCGCACGGGGACGGTTGCGGGGTGGTGCGAGAGGTGCGGTCGTCATGTCCTGCTGCGGTCGTGATCGGTGGAACCCGGATGCTAGGGGCTTGTGCCCGGTGACCGTCCGCCACCCCATGGGGTGATCCGCCCTGCCCGACCGGAGGACGCGGCGTTCGTCGCCGAGATGGCCCGGCTGGCCTTCGTGATCGAGGACCGGCCCCTGCCCGCCGACGCCGAGGTCGCCGACCTGCCGCCGTCCACGGTCGACGCCGCCCTGGTCGCCACGGACGGGTCCGGCGTTCCCGTCGCCGCGGGGTGGTGGCACTTCCGCGCGCGCTGGCGTTCGACCGGCTCGCGCGCGGGGCGTGCACGTCCGGAACCCGGCGATCCGGCTCTACGGCCGGACCGGGTTCGAGTGGCGGGCAAGGGCGGCGGACCGCTGGGTCGCCATGGTCAGGCCGCTGCGCGAGGTCACGCCGTCACAGGGAACCGCCGTCGGACCTCCGTCGACGTCCGGGATGTGACGGAGGAGCTCAGCGCAGCTGCTGGATCCGGATCAGGTTGCCCGCGGGGTCGCGGACGGCGCAGTCGCGGACGCCGTACGGCTGCTCGGTCGGCTCCTGGACGACCTCGGCCTCGCTGGCCTGCAGCCGCTCGAAGGCGCCGTCGAGGTCCTTGGTGGCCAGGAGAAGGCCACCGTAGGTGCCCTTGGCCATCATCTCGGTGATGGTGCGGCGCTCGTCGTCGGTGATGCCGGGGTCGACCCCGGGCGGGTGCAGCACGATGGACGTGCCGGGCTGGTCGACGGGGCCGACCGTGAGCCAGCGCAGCCCGTTGTAACCGACGTCGTTGCGCACCTCGAAGCCGAGGATGTCGCGGTAGAAGGCCAGCGCCGCGTCCGGGTCGTCCTGCGGCAGGAAGCTCGCGTGGATGGTGATGGCGGGAATGTCCATGGCGGTCACGCTAGGTGCGGCTCGGGGACGCGCGCTTCTCGATTCCTGACCGGTCTGGTCACCTGTTTCGCCATGCAGGACGGCATCCCCGCCGTCGCAACCGCCGCCTCGCGCTGGTAGACGCTGGGCGGCACGCCGACCAACTCGGTGAAACGGGTGCTGAACGTGCCCAGCGACGAGCAGCCGACCGCGAAGCAGACCTCGGTGACGCTGAGGTCGCCGCGGCGCAGCAGCGCCATGGCGCGCTCGATGCGCCGCGTCATCAGGTAGCCGTACGGCGCCTCGCCGTAGGCGCGCCGGAACTCGCGGCTGAGGTGTCCCGCCGACATGTGCACACCGCGGGCGAGCGCCTCGACGTCCAGCGGCTGGGCGTACTCCCTGTCGATCCGGTCACGGACGCGGCGCAGCCGGGCGAGGTCGCGCAGCTGCTGTGCAGCGTCGGGTCTGCTGGTCACCTGGCTGATCGTGCCACGGCACCCGCGGATTGCGCCTGCGGTGCCGGGTCTCGGGCGGAGTCCGGCACTCGGTAGGTGTCAGGCGGTTCCTGCGGGCATCAGTGAGTCAACCCCACTCACGCTTTCCCAAGTCTGGTGACGGGTGCCGCAGGAATCGCGAGTCGACGGCGACTTGGTTCGTTGTGGAGAGGGTAAACCGCATGGCCTGCAATCATGCAGTCCTGAAGAATCTCCAGTAGAAAGCCCCGAAAACCAGAACGATTCCGATGTTCACCAGCAGCCGCTGCAAGGGCAGGTCCCTGAAGAACAGCAGGTCCACACCGACCACGACGACCACGAGCGCGAGCACGTAGAGAGCTGTCACGGCCGGTCGTCCCATCGCCGAGTCCTACCATGTGCGATGGAGTGGAGCAAGAGCAGCGCTGGTTCCAACGGCGGAACCACCTGACGGCCTTGACCGCGGCGACCGCGCCGAGCGACCGCTGAAGCAACGCTGAGCGCGCACTTCGTCGAGTACGGCACGGCATCCGACGGTCGACTGGCGCCCCACATCCCCGGGTGCCACCGACCAACGCCACCGGATGCCCACCGACGCCGGGATGGCGACCGCGGGCGTTTCTGCTGATCAGGTCCTTTCGCTGGGTTCAGGAGGACGCCGTGTACCCGGCGAACTTGTCGCGGAGGGTCTTCTTCGAGAACTTGCCCACGCTCGTCTTGGGCACCTCGTCGATGAACTCGACGGCGTCGGGGATCCACCACTTCGCCACCCGCGGCCGCAGGTGCTCGATGACCTCCTCGGCGGTGAGGGTCTCGCCCGACTTCACGACGACGCACGCCATCGGCCGCTCCACCCACTTCTCGCTCGGGATGGCGATCACGGCGGCCTCGGCGACCTTCGGGTGCGCCATGATCTCGTTCTCCAGCTCGACGGAGCCGATCCACTCGCCGCCGGACTTGATGAGGTCCTTCGTGCGGTCGACGAGCCGGATGAAGCCGCGGCCGTCGACGGCGGCGACGTCGCCGGTGCGCAGCCAGCCGTCGTCGGTGAACTGCACGCCGCCGCCTTCGCCGCGGTAGTACTCCTTCGCGATCCACGGGCCCGCGGCCTGCACCTCGCCGGTGGCTTCGTCGTCCCATGGCTGTGGTTCGCCGGTGGAGGGGTCGACGATCCGCAGGTCGACGAACGGCACGGGCTGGCCCGCGCGGGCGCGGATGTCGGCGCGCTGGTCCTCGGTGAGCGCCGCGTGGTCGCTGCGGGCCGTGGACATGGTGGCGATCGGGCTGGTCTCGGTCATGCCCCACGCCTGCGTGATCGCCAGGCCGATGCGGGTGCGGTAGGCCTCCGAGAGCGCGCGCGGCACCGCCGAGCCGCCGCAGAGGATCTGCCGCAGCGCCGAGAGGTCGCGACCCTCGGCCTCGGGGAGCACACCCATCCAAATGGTGGGGACGCCGCCGGTGACCGTCACGCGGTGCCGCTCGAGCAGCTCCGCGATCGCGGCGGGCGTCATCCGCGGGCCGGGCAGGACCATGCTCGCGCCCGCGAGCAGGCAGCCGTAGGGCAGACCCCACGCGTTGGCGTGGAACATCGGGACGACGGGCAGCACGACGTCGCGCTCGGAGAGGCCGAACGCGTCGGCGGTCAACGTGATCAGGGAGTGCAGCACCGCCGAGCGGTGTGAGTAGACGACGCCCTTCGGGTTGCCCGTGGTGCCCGAGGTGTAGCACATCGCGGCGGCGGTGTTCTCGTCCTCGATCGTGAAGGTGCCGGTGAACGGTTCGGTGGCGGCGAGCAGGGTCTCGTAGTCGAGCCATCCGTCCGGGACCGCGACGTCGGCGCCGTCGTCGATCACGACGAAGTGGCGCACCGACTCCAGCTTGTCGGCCAGCGGCGCGAGCAGCGGGACCAGTGAGCGGTCGACGAAGACGACCTCGTCCTGCGCGTGGTTGGCGATGTAGACCAGCTGCTCGGGGAACAGCCGGATGTTGAGCGTGTGCAGCACCCGGCCGGTGCACGGGGCCGCGCAGTAGAGCTCGAGGTGCCGCGCGGTGTTCCAGCAGAACGTGCCGACCCGCCCGTCGGCGCTGATGCCGAGCGTGTCGAGCACCGTCGCGAGGCGCCGGACGCGCCCTGCCCACTCGGCGATCGTCGTGGTGGTCTCGTCGCCCGCCGTGGCGGTGACGAGTGTCTTGTGCCCGAACAGCTGCTCGGCACGGTGGAAGACGTGGGGCAACGTCAGCGGGCGGTCCTGCATCAGTCCGAGCATCAGGCTGCTCCTCGAAGATGTACCGGGTGTCGTCAACCTACCTTCGGCGGCGGGCCACAGGCCACGATCCCGGTTAGGCTCGTCGGCCATGCCCACCGATCAGGCCGCAGTGTGCCTCGACGTGGGTTCGACGTGGACGAAAGCCGTGCTCGTGCGCCCGGACGGCGTGCTGGCCGGGTTCGCCGAGCATCCGACGACCGCCGCCGACGTCCTCACCGGGATGGACGCGGCCGTCCGCGCGGTGTCCGCCGCGGGCAGCGGGGGCGAGCCGGAGCTGCTGGCGTGCTCGTCGGCGGGTGGCGGGATGCGGCTGGCGGTGGTCGGGTCGGAGACGCTCATGTCCACCGAGGCCGGGCACCGGGTCGCCTGCTCGGCGGGGGCGCACGTCGTGCACGTGCACGCAGGCCCGCTGCAGCACGCCGACCTGCGGATGCTGCGCACCACCCGACCCACGGCCCTGCTCCTGCTCGGCGGCCACGACGGCGACGACCCCGCCGAGCTGCTCCACAACGCCGGACGCCTGGCCGGCGCACGCGTGCGGTTCCCGATCGTGCTCGCCGCCAACGTGGCGGGCCGTGAGGACGCGCTCGCCGTGCTGCGCGCGACCGGCCGCACGGTCGTGGCCTGCGACAACGTGCTGCCCCGCCGCGGGGAGATCGTGCCGGGCCCCGCGCGGGCCGCGCTCGCCGCGCTCTACCGCCGCCACGCCGTCGGCGGCCGCGGTCCGGCCGTCGGCCCGCGTTTCCGCAGGCTGGTGCGGGTGGCCACCCCGGAGGCCGTCGGGCACGGCGCCGTCGAGCTGGCCCGGATCCGCGGCGGCCGCGTGCTCGTCGTCGACGTGGGGTGCGCCACGACCGACGTCCACTCCGCGGTCGACGGCACCGGCGTGCGCACCGTCGAGGGCGACCTCGGGGTGC
Organism: uncultured Actinomycetota bacterium; assembly: GCA_963750095.1. GTDB lineage: Bacteria > Actinomycetota > Actinomycetes > Mycobacteriales > Pseudonocardiaceae > Pseudonocardia. The sequence continues at coordinate 448,799 of CAVVPJ010000009.1, forward strand.
GCGCCGCGGCGGTGGGCGTGCTGCTCGGGGCGCAGGCCGAGGGCGTCGTCGACCCGGTGGAGGCGGACCTGCTCGGCCCGACCGTCACCCGCATGACCAACGAGGTCGGCTACGTCCCCGGCGACCCGGGCAGCGCGGCCGAGGACCGCAGGGTGGCCGCGTTGGCCGCCGTCGTCGCGGTCCGGCGGCACCTGCGCGCGCCCGCCGATCACGACGACCGCATCGACCTCGTCGTCCTCTCCGGCGGGGTGTTCCGGCGGCGCGACCCGTGGGGCGGGCTGTCGGCCGTCTCGTCGACGCTGCGCACCGACCCCGAGCTCGCGCCCGCGCTGGCCGACGTGCCGGTCGTCATCGACACCGACTTCGCGGTCGCCCCCGCCGGGCTGCTCGCCGCGGGCGGGCGCGCCGAGGCGGCCGCGTCGCTGCTGCGCGACCACCTGCTGGGCTGAGGCGGCTCCCCGCCGGGCGTCCCCCCGGACTGGAGCAATGTCACCCTGCTGCGACTGGGTCGCAGGAATGTCACCCTGCTGCGGCCGGGTCCGACCTCCGGTTACCCTGGAACCGAGCCCGGGTCGAGGGGCGCTGCGACGGACCGACGGTCCGCCACGCTCGGCCCGATGGCCGTCTACCTCAGAAAGGGCGCCTCCCGACTGTCGTCAGGAGGCCGCATCCCCGTGATCATGTGCCTCGTCGATTTCCGCAAGGAGGCTTGACTCCATCATGACCACCACCACCAGCCCCGGCGCCGAGCGGCTGCAGACGCGCAACGGCATCGACTTCGCCGTGGCCGACATCGCGTTGCACGAGTTCGGTCGCAAGGAGATCCGGCTGGCCGAGCACGAGATGCCCGGCCTGATGGAGCTGCGCCGCGAGTACGCCGAGGCCCGCCCGCTGCACGGCGCCCGCATCGCGGGCTCGCTGCACATGACCGTCCAGACCGCGGTGCTGATCGAGACGCTCGTGTCGCTCGGCGCCCAGGTCCGTTGGGTCTCGTGCAACATCTTCTCCACCCAGGACCACGCCGCGGCCGCGGCCGTCGTCGGCCCGCACGGCACGCCGGAGGCGCCGCAGGGCGTGCCGGTGTTCGCGTGGAAGGGCGAGACCCTCGACGAGTACTGGTGGGCCACCGAGCGCCTCTTCGACTTCACCGACGACGCGGGCGACGTCGTCGGGCCGAACATGATCCTCGACGACGGCGGCGACGCCACCCTGCTCGTGCACAAGGGCGTGGAGTCCGAGAAGGCGGGCGTGGTCCCGACGCCCGATGCGGACGACCTGACCGTCGCCGACGAGTACCGGATCGTCCTCGACGTGCTGCGCCGCTCGCTGGCGGCCGACCCGACGAAGTGGCAGCGGGTCGCCGAGGGCATCCGCGGGGTCACCGAGGAGACCACCACCGGCGTGCACCGGCTCTACCAGCTCGCCGAGCAGGGCCAGCTGCTCTTCCCGGCGATCAACGTGAACGACTCGGTCACCAAGAGCAAGTTCGACAACACCTACGGCATCCGGCACTCGCTGATCGACGGCCTCAACCGGGCCACCGACGTGCTCATCGGCGGCAAGGTGGCCCTCGTCTGCGGCTTCGGCGACGTCGGCAAGGGCTCGGCGGCGGCGCTGGCGGGCCAGGGCGCGCGGGTGATCGTGGCGGAGGTCGACCCCATCTGCGCGCTCCAGGCATTGCTGCAGGGCTACCAGGTGGCGCGGCTGGAGGACGTGGTCTCCCGCGCGGACATCATCGTCACCACCACGGGCAACAAGGACATCGTCACCGTGCCCGCCATGGAGGCGATGAAGCACCAGGCGATCGTGGCCAACGTCGGGCACTTCGACAACGAGATCGACATGGCCGGGCTGGGCCGCGTGCCGGGCATCGTCAAGATCAATATCAAGCCGCAGGTCGACGAGTGGGTGTTCCCGGACGGCCACTCGATCATCGTGCTGTCCGAGGGGCGGCTGATGAACCTCGGCAACGCCACCGGCCACCCGTCGTTCGTGATGAGCAACAGCTTCTCCAACCAGGTGATCGCGCAGGTGGAGCTGTTCACGAAGCACGAGGAGTACAACAACGACGTCTACCGGCTGCCGAAGATCCTCGACGAGAAGGTCGCGAAGATCCACGTCCTCGCGCTGGGCGGGGAGCTGACGAAGCTCACCAAGGACCAGGCCGAGTACGTCGGCGTGGACGTGGAGGGGCCGTTCAAGCCGGAGCACTACCGCTACTGACCAGCCAGCCCGCCACTTGCCGGACGTACTCGGCGAACTGCGACCTGGCGAGCGGCACGGCGGAGACGAACCGGTCCATGTCGACGTCCACGTAGGCGTGCACCAGCACGTTGCGAAGGCCCGTGGCGGGCGCGAGCGCGCGGGCGAGGTCGGGGTCCAGCACGCCGACCTCGCCCAGCGCGCGGAACGAGGCCCCGTACGCGTCGGGAACGTTGCCGCGCAGCGCCGCGACGATGTGCATGTTCACCGACACGGCGAGATCGACGAGCTGGGTGAGGATCCGCTCCAGGATCAGGCGGTCGTCGAGCGACTCGACGGTCGCCCGGTCGACTTCACCGAAACGGTCCAGTCGATCGAGCAACACCCTCATCAGCTGCAGGCGTGCCTGGACGTGCGGGTGTCGAGCCTGCGAGGCGTCACCGTTCCGCCAGGAGCCGCAGGCCGATCCGGCGCATCCAGTCGGTGTCCATCCGCTCCATCGTGGCCGCGTTCGCCGCGCGCGCCCAGGCACCCTCTTCGCTCTCGTACAGCGGGTCGGCCTCGGCGAGCGCCCGTTCCCGGATCAGCGGGCCCGCTCCGTTCAGAACGACGAGGTCGACGTCGGCGTCGGTGACGTCGACGAGGTCGGCGATCAACCGTGGATAGTCGGCCGTTCGGCCGGGCTCGAGAATCACGGCAATGTCGAGATCGCGGGCGTCCGGATCGTCGCGGACGGCGCTGCCGAACGCCGTCAGCACCCGGATGCCGTGGCGGGCACAGAGCGCGTCGAATGTCGACGACCGCACTGCCGCCCGCAGCCGCCTGAGTCCCTCCGCCGGGCTCACCACGTGGTCATTCTGACAGTAACGTCATGACCTATGCGCTACCCGCGCGGCGACGGCGACGGCTGGGCCCGCTGCGCCCGTGGACACCGCCATTGGGGTGTCTTCGGCGCGGCGGGCCTGCTGCTGTGGCACGACGGCGCGGTGCTGCTGCAGCACCGCGCCGAGTGGAGCCACCACGGCGGCACCTGGGGCATCCTCGGCGGGGCTCGCAACAGCGGCGAGACCGCGGCCCAGGCCGCCGCGCGGGAGGCCGCCGAGGAGGCCGGGCTCGCGCGCAAGGCGTACCGGGTCGGCGACGAGCACGTCGACGACCACGGCGGTTGGGCCTACACGACGGTCGTCGCGCACTCCGACCGCCTGCTGCACCTCACCGCGCTCACCCCGGAGACGATCGGCGTGCGGTGGGTGCCTGCCGACGAGGTCGTCGCGCTGCCGCTGCACCCGGGGTTCGCCGCGACCTGGGAGGTCGTGCGCCTGCTGCGGTAGCGCGACCGCACCGGCGTCGTCGTGGCGACACCGGCGTCCGGACGCCGGTGCGGCCACCACGACGCATGTGCCGTGGCCTGCTCGCGCGGCGGCGCTGGAAGGATCACCGCCCGTGGGACGGCTGGTGGTCATCGAGGGCCTCGACGGGGCGGGCAAGCGGACGCTGGCCGACCGCCTCGAAGGCGCGCTCGACGCGACGGTGGCCCGGTTCGCGTTCCCCCGCTACGCCGAGGACGTCCACGCCGAGCTCGTCCGCGACGCGCTCTACGGCCGCATGGGCGACCTCCCGGCGTCCGTCCACGGCATGGCGGTGCTGTTCGCGCTCGACCGACGGGACGCCGCTCCCGTGCTGCGCGCCGCGCTCGCCACGAACGACCTTGTGCTCGTCGACCGCTACGTCGCCTCCAACGCCGCCTACGGGGCCGCACGCCTGCACGAGGACGCGGCGGGGGAGCTGGTGGCGTGGGTGCGCGCGCTCGAGATCGAGCGTTTCGGCATCCCCGTGCCCGACCACCAGCTCTACCTCGACGTGCCGCGGGAGGTCGCGGCGGCGCGGGCGGCCCACCGGGAGCGGACGGAGGCGGGGCGGGGGCGCGACGCCTACGAGGCCGATGACGGGCTGCAGGAGCGCACGGCCGCCGTGTACGCCCAGCTCGCGGCCACGGCATGGCTCTCGCCGTGGACGGTGCTCGACGGCACCCCCGATGTCGCCGCCCTCGCCGCTCAGCTCCTCGGGTAGACCTCAACCCTCGCATCGTGTCCGTGGGCCCGCCCGAGCCTTTCGTCGCAGGTCAGGAGCGGCACGGCGAACAGCTCGGCAAGGGCGAGGTACACGGCGTCGCAGGCGCTCACCTGCCCGCGCAGCTCCCAGACCCGGTCGATCAACTGGCGATGCCCTACACGCAGGACCGGCGCTTCGCGCAGGTCCCGCAGTGCTTCGGCGGCGTTTCCCCGGTCGAGCTCGCCGCGTCGCACGAGCCTCCGGAGCACGTTGCACACCTCGAGGTCGAGGAGCTCCGGTGCGGCCGCCCGACCGGTGAGCACGCGGCGGCGGAGCGCCCGATCCGCGATCCTGTCGCGGGCAAACAGCTCGATCGCCACGGAAGCGTCGAGGACAAGCGTGGTCACCGGCGCTCGTCGTGGTCCTCGGCGAAGGCGGCTTCGACTGCTGCCCGGCTCGCCCCACCGCCTTCTTCCCGTCGACGATCGGCGCGCTCGAGCACCTCGGCCATTGTCGACGTGGCCGCGGACCTGGTCAGTTCGCGCCGCAGGTACTGCGCGAGTGACAGGTCCTCTGCGGCGGCCCGCGCGCGCAGCGTCTCGTACGTCGCGTCGTCGAGGTCGCGGATCTGCACGGTCTTCCCCATGCATGCAGATTACATGCATATTGCTGAGGGGCGGGTCTCAGACGACCGCTGACCAGTGGATGAGATGCTTCGCTCATCGAAGCGGGACCGCATGCCCGTACGGATGCGGTCACGGAGCTTGGTCGGGTGGAGGTCAGTGCATGAAGTCGCGCGTTCTGGTCATCGACGACGATCCGGCCCTGGCCGAGATGCTCACCATCGTCCTGCGCGGTGAGGGCTTCGACACCGCGGTCGTCGGCGACGGCACCCGCGCGCTCCCGGCGGTGCGCGAGCTGCGGCCCGACGTCGTCCTGCTCGACCTCATGCTGCCCGGCATGAACGGCATCGACGTGTGTCGCGCGATCCGCACCGAGTCGGGCGTGCCGATCGTCATGCTCACGGCCAAGAGCGACACCGTCGACATCGTGCTGGGCCTGGAGTCCGGCGCGGACGACTACGTCGTCAAGCCGTTCAAGCCCAAGGAGCTGATCGCCCGCATCCGGGCGCGCGTGCGGCGCACCGAGACCGAGCCCGCCGAGCAGCTCGCCATCGGCGACATCACCATCGACGTCCCGGCGCACCAGGTCGCCCGCGAGGGCGACCCGATCGCGCTGACGCCGCTGGAGTTCGACCTGCTGGTGGCACTGGCCCGCAAGCCGCGCCAGGTGTTCACTCGGGAGGTGCTGCTCGAGCAGGTGTGGGGGTACCGCCACGCGGCCGACACGCGGCTGGTCAACGTGCACGTCCAGCGGCTGCGGTCGAAGGTCGAGCGCGACCCGGAGCACCCGGAGGTCGTGCTGACCGTGCGTGGGGTGGGATACAAAGCCGGGCCTCCGTGAAGCTGAAGTGAAAGCCCAACGGGACGTCCATTCGCCAGCGGAAGCAGGGCCTTGGCTGGGTGGGAGATACCGACGCGCCATCGAGCAGGTCCGCCAGCTCGCCGCCGAGCTGGCGGTCGCGTGGGGCGCGGTGTGGCGCCGCTCGCTGCAGCTGCGCGTCGTGATCAGCACGTTGGCGCTGTCGACGGCCGTCGTCCTGGTGCTCGGGTTCGTCATCCAGACCCAGATCGCGGGCAACATCCTGCAGGCCAAGCTGGACGACGCGCAGAACCAGATCGAGTCCGGCACCGCCCTGCTCGAGCGTGAGCTGGCGGGCGTCGACCCCAACCGCGAGGGCGCGCAGGGCGCGCTCAACAACGCGCTCGACCGGCTCACCAACTCCTCCGACGCCTCCGGCACACCCGCCGCGGGCGCGTTCCGCGCCGTGCTCGCGACGACCGCGATCGGGGCCAACTCCAGCGTGTCGGCGGGTCCGTTGGAGGACGTGCCCCCCGACCTGCGGCAGAGCGTCGCGGACGGCGCCCGTGCCGTCCGGTACGGCACGATCGACTCCCAGGGCGTCGACGTCCCGGCGATGATGATCGGCCAGCCGGTCCGTACGGCGAACGGCGACCTGGAGTTCTACCTGCTGTTCCCGCTCGACTCCGAGCAGCGCACGCTCGGGCTCGTGCAGAGCACGCTGATCGTCGGCGGGCTGATGCTGCTGCTTCTGCTGGCAGGCATCGCCAGCATCATCACCCGCCAGGTCGTGCGGCCGGTCCGGCGCGCCGCCGAGATCGCCGAGCGGTTCGCCGACGGGCACCTCGACGAGCGGCTGCCCGTCCAGGGCGAGGACGAGCTGGCGCGCCTCGGCGAGTCGTACAACGAGATGGCGGGCAGCATCCAGGAGCAGATCCGCCAGCTCGAGGAGTTCGGCGCCCTCCAGCGGCGGTTCACCTCCGACGTCAGCCACGAGCTGCGCACCCCGCTCACGACCGTCCGGATGGCCGCCGACGTGCTGTACGCCTCGCGCGACGAGCTGCTGCCCGCCCTGCGCCGCAGCTCCGAGCTGCTGGTGACGGAGCTGGACCGGTTCGAGGCGCTGCTCGGCGACCTCCTGGAGATCTCCCGCCTCGACGCGGGCGTCGCGGACCTGGGCGCCGAGCGCGTCGACATGCACGGCGTGGTGTCGCGGGCGGTCGAGCACGTGCGCGGGCTCGCCGACGAGTCGGGCACATCGCTGGAGCTGGACCTGCCGACCGGCGTGTGGGCCGAGGTCGACCCGCGCCGGGTCGAGCGGATCGTGCGCAACCTCGTGGCCAACGCCGTCGACCACAGCGAGGCCAAGCCCGTGCGGATCGTGCTCAGGGCCGACGACACCGCGGTCGCCGTGGTGGTGCGCGACCACGGCGTCGGCCTGCGGCCGGGGGAGGCGGGCCTGGTGTTCAACCGGTTCTGGCGGGCCGAGGAGTCGCGGGCGCGGCGGTCGGGCGGCACGGGTCTGGGGCTCTCGATCGCGGTCGAGGACGCCCGGCTGCACGGCGGCTGGCTGCAGGCGTGGGGCGAGCCCGGCAAGGGCGCGGCGTTCCGGCTCACGCTGCCGCGCGAGACCGGCGGTGTGCTGGAGTCGAGCCCGCTGCCGCTCGGCCCCGATGGCGACTCCTCGCGCAGGCCGATCGGGCCGGTCGGCACGTCGGTCCCGACGCCACCGCTGGGCTGGTCGCCGGTCGCCTCCGACGGCGTGCCTGCGGGGGGTGCGCGATGACCCCCCGTGCGCGGATAACACTGTTCCGACAGCGTTTTCCGCGCACGAGTCTGGCGCTGCTCGCCGTCCTCCTGATGGGCCTTGCCGGGTGCGCCAGCGTGCCGGACAGCTCGCCGGTGCAGGTGCTGCGGCAGGTCGGCGGCGACGAGGCCGCGCCACCGCCCGGCCCCGTCGACGGCAGCAACCCGCTGGACCTGGTGCGCGACTTCGTCACCGCGTCGGGCAGCAGCACCGACAAGCACGCCGCGGCCCGCGCGTTCCTCGCCCCGGAGGCGGCGAAGTGGGACGACACGACCGGCGTCACGGTCCTCGACGGACAGATCGACACCGTGCCCGCGCCCGGCGCGCCGGACTCGTCGACCGGCTCGACCACGATCCGCGTCCGCGGCACCCAGATCGGGCGGCTCACGCAGGCGGGGTCGTTCGAGCCCGCGCAGTCGCCGTTCCAGTGGGACGTGGACGTCGTGCGCCGCGACGGCCAGTGGCGCATCACCCGGCTTCCCGACGGCGTCGTCGTGCCGTTGTCGATCTTCCGCGACGACTTCCGCACCGTGCGTGCGTGGTTCGTCGACCCCGTCCGGCAGCTCGCCGTCGGCGACGTGCGCTACGTGCCGAGCGTGCCCGCCAAGTCGCAGGCCGCGCGGGTGATCGACCAGCTGCTCGCCGGGCCGTCGAGCGGGCTGGTCGGTGCCGCGGTGTCGGAGCTGGCGCCGGGGGCGCGGCTGCGGTCGAACGTGGCGGCCAGCCCGGACGGCGCGGTCGTCGTCGACTTCACCCGCACCGGCGACCTCGACGCCACCGCCCGACGCCTGCTCGCCGCGCAGGTGGTGCTCTCGTTGGCCGAGGTGAACGTCGGAAGGGTGCGGCTGCTCATCGACGGCGAGCCGCTGCTGGCCGACCATCAGGACTGGACGCGCGACGACGTCGCCTCGCTGGTCGCCGACGTCCAGCCGGGCGCCGACGTGCCCGCGCTGGTCGTGGCGGGCGGACGCGTGGCGCAGCTGTCCGGCCCCGAGCCGTCGGCGCCGCTGCCGGGGCCGGTGGGCAACGGACAGATCGACGCGGAGTCGGCGGCCTCGACGGTCGACGGGCAGCACCTCGCGGTCGTCGCCCGCACGCCTGCGGGCCGCACGCTGCTCATCGGCGGCAGCGCGCGCGCCGGTGGCCTGGCCCCGGTGGCGCTCTCCGGCCCGACGATGAGCCGCCCCTCGTGGGTGTCGGCAGGCAACGAGGTGTGGACCGTCCTGGGCGGGAACACCGTCGCGCGAGTGACGCTGGACCAGAACGGGCAGCCGCGCACCGGACAGGTCAACGGCGAGGCGCTCACGGCGCTGGGCCGCATCGGCGACCTCCGGCTCTCGCGGGACGGGATGCGGGTCGTCGCGGTGGTCGACGGTGGGCTGTACATCGGTGCGGTGGCCCGCAGCATCGACGGGGAGGTCGCGATCCGCGACGTCCGCCGCCTGCGCTCGTCGGACATCACCCAGGCCGTGGCCGCCGACTGGCGCTCCGGCGAGACGATCGTGGCGATCAGCGGCGGGGTGGACACGCTCGTCGCGCAGGTCTCGGTGGACGGCCTGACGCTCGCCCCGGTGCTGGGCAACAACCTCACCCCGCCCCTGACGGCCGTCGCCGCGGCCCCCAACCGCCCCCTGCTCGTCACCGACCAGGGTGGGGTGTGGAGCTTCGCCGGCGGGGGGCAGGACGCGTGGCGGCAGGTGCTCGGCGGGGCGTCCAACGCGGTGCCCGTCTACCCCGGCTGACGGTGAGTCCCGCGTTTCGGCACGGTGAGTCCCGCATCTCAGCACGGTGAGTCCCGCATCTTGACACGGTGAGTCCCGCGTTGCGGCACGGCGAATGGCGGCTGCGAGGGCGCACGACCCGAGGGCATGATCGCCGTAAGCGGCGCGTGACGTGTGCCTGCGCACGGAATGTGCCTGACGCGGCGGTCATGGTCGCCGCGGGCACGAATGACGAACTCGGCGTGCCAGAACGCGGGACTCACCGTGCTCAGATGCGGGACTCACCCTGGGGGAGGGTGGGCCAAGGCACCGTGGGGGTGTGGACGTCAGGGGCTGGGGCGCTGCCCTCGTCGACCTGGTGCTCCCCGCCGAGTGCGGCGGATGTGCCGAGCCGCCGAGCGTCGGCGCCTGGTGTGCGCGGTGCGCCGCGAAGCTCGGTCCGGCGTCGTGGATCGCGCTGCCGGGCGGCCCCGCCGTGCTGGCCGCCGGGCGCTACACCGGCCCGCTGCGCACCGCGCTGCTGCGCTACAAGGAGCGCGGCCGCCGCGACCTCGCCGTCCCGCTCGCCCGCCACCTCCGCTCCGCGCTCGACGAGATCCTGCGCGGCGCGCCCGGTCCCGACGCCCGCGCAGCACCGTCTGGTCGCTGGGCGGGTGGGCAGAACGCCCCGCCAGCTCAGTGGGCGGGTGGTCCGGGCGAGCCGTCGGGTCGGTGGCCGGGTGCGGCGGGTGCGGTCGGGCCGGGGGTGACCTGGCTCGTCCCCGCCCCCTCCCGCCCGGCGGCGGCGCGGGCCCGTGGCGGTGACCACGTCCTCCGCCTGGCCCGCGCGCTCGCGGCCGACCGGCCCGACGTCCGCGTCGCGCCTGCGCTCGCCCTCGCCCGCCGCACGCGCGACTCCGTCGGCCTCGACGCCGCCCAGCGCGCCGCCAACCTCGAAGGGCGCCTCCGCGTCCGCGACTCAGCGTTACCTTCGCCCGGATCGGGGGTAGTGCTTCTTGATGACGTCGTCACGACCGGAGCCACGCTGCGTGCCTGTAGGGCCGCGCTGTGGAAGTCCGGGATCCGGGCGGGACCCGCCCTCGTGCTCTGTGATGCCACGTCAGGACGCGACGATCATGAACGTACGCGGGCATCATAGTGACAGGCCCGTGACCTGGGAATGTCATTCGCCGCATTGCCCTGGTCGTGGTCACTCGGCGCAGAACTCTGTTGCCGAACCGTGATGCACGTTACCGTCGTCGCCATCCACCGAGCCCGGTGCCATGACGGACCGGGATCCCATCAGGAGGAAACACCCACCGATCGTGTACCGGGGACGAGGCGTTCCCCGGCACCGTCTGCAACGCCAACCCGACGCCGAGAGCGAGGGAAGTCTGCGTGGAGATCGTTGTCACCGGCCGTAACGTCGAGATCCCGGATCATTTCCGGGAGCACATCGCCGACAAGGTCGCCCGACTGGAACGCTACGACCACAAGATCGTCGCACTGGAGGTGGAGCTCTTCCACGAGCGCAACCGTCGCCAGCTCAAGAGCTGTCAACGGGTCGAGATCACCGGCCGCGGTGGTGTCGGTGGAGATGCCAGAGCGGAAGCCTGCGCACAGGACTTCTACGCCGCGCTCGACGCCGCCGTCGCCAAGCTCGAGGCACGGATGCGCCGTTCGCACGACCGGCGCCGGGTGACAGGTCGCCGCACCCGCGTCGCGGCGGGCCGCGGCAACGGCGTGGCCGTGCTCGAGGAGACGGTGGTCGAGGACTTCGTCGACGCCGAGATCCCCTCGCCGCGCGACCACAACGAGTACCTGCCCGACGACGAGCCACTGCCCGGGCGGGTCGTCCCGCTCGAGGCCCGCACCTCCGACCCGATGAGCCTCGACGACGCGCTGTCCCACATGGAGCTGCGCGGACACGACTTCTACCTGTTCGCCGACGCCGAGAGCGGCCAGCCCAGCGTCGTCTACCGACGCAGGGGCTATGACTACGGGGTGATCCGCCTCAACTCCTGACCTCCGCACCCGCTGACGAGGGGCGGTCGCCGATCCATGCGGAACGGCGGCCGCCCCGCTGGCGTTGTCACGGCAAGACCGGGTGCTTCGCTACCCTGGGCCGGGCAGCCTGTGCTGCGCCGAGGAACCGCAATCGTGAATGAGGTCGACCCGTGCCGCTCCTGAACCGCCTGCTCCGTGCCGGTGAGACGAAGCTGGTGAAGCGGCTCTCCCGCATCGCCGAGCACATCGAGACGCTGGAGCCGGAGGTCCATGAGCTCGACGACGCGGCACTGCGCGCGAAGACCGCCGAGTTCCAGCTGCGCTTCCGCGGCCGGTGGAGCGCCGCGGTCGAGAAGCGGCTCCTCGCGGGCGAAACCATCGTGCTCGACGAGCTGCCCGACGACGGCTCCTACGAACCGGCCGAGTCGCTCGACGAGCTGCTCCCCGAGGCGTTCGCCGTGGTCCGCGAGGCCGCGCAGCGCACGATCGGCCAGCGCCCGTTCCCCGTGCAGCTGATGGGCGCCGCCGCGCTGCACCTGGGCAACATCGCGGAGATGAAGACCGGTGAGGGCAAGACCCTCACCTCGGTGCTCCCCGTCTACCTCAACGCGCTCGCGGGCAAGGGCGTGCACGTCGTCACCACGAACGACTACCTGGCCAAGCGCGACTCGGAGAACATGGGCCGCATCCACCGCTTCCTCGGCCTGTCGGTCGGGGTGATCCTCGCGGAGATGCCGCCCGCGGTGCGGCGTGTCCAGTACGCCGCCGACATCACCTACGGCACCAACAACGAGTTCGGGTTCGACTACCTGCGCGACAACATGGCGTGGAACGCCGCCGACATGGTGCAGCGCGGCCACCACTACGCCATTGTCGACGAGGCCGACTCCATCCTCATCGACGAGGCGCGCACCCCGTTGATCATCTCCGGACCGGCCGAGCAGAGCGCGCGCTGGTACCAGGAGTTCGCGCGCATGGCGCCGCTGCTCAAGAAGGACGTGCACTACGAGGTCGACGAGCGCAAGCGCACGGTCGGCGTCACCGAGGAGGGCGTGTCCTTCGTCGAGGACCAGCTCGGCATCGACAACCTCTACGAGGCCGCCAACACCCCGCTCGTCGGCTACCTGAACAACGCGCTGAAGGTCAAGGAGCTCTACCACCGCGACAAGGACTACATCGTCCGCGACGGCCAGGTGCTCATCGTCGACGAGTTCACGGGGCGCGTGCTCGTCGGCCGCCGCTACAACGAGGGCATGCACCAGGCCATCGAGGCCAAGGAGGAGGTGGAGGTCCAGGCCGAGAACCAGACGCTCGCCACCATCACCCTGCAGAACTACTTCCGCCTCTACGCCAAGCTCGCGGGCATGACCGGTACCGCCCAGACCGAGGCGGCCGAGCTGCACCAGATCTACAAGCTCGGCGTGCTCCCGATCCCCACGAACATGCCGATGATCCGCAAGGACCAGGCGGACCTGATCTACAAGACGGAGACGGCCAAGTTCGAGGCGGTGGCCGACGACATCGCCGAGAAGCACACCAGGCGCCAGCCGGTGCTGGTCGGCACGACGAGCGTGGAGAAGTCGGAGTACCTGTCCAAGCTGCTGGTCCAGCGGCAGATCCCGCACGAGGTGCTCAACGCCAAGCAGCACGAGCGGGAGGCGGCGATCGTCGCGCAGGCCGGGCACGCGGGCGCGGTCACGGTCGCCACCAACATGGCGGGCCGCGGCACCGACATCATGCTGGGCGGCAACCCGGACTTCCTCGCCGACGTCGAGCTGCGCCGCCGCGGGCTGGACCCGGTCCAGACGCTCGAGGCGTACGAGGCCGCGTGGGACGAGGTGCTCACGTCGATGAAGCAGCAGGTCGTCGCCGAGGCCGAGGAGGTCAAGGACGCGGGCGGGCTCTACGTGCTCGGCACCGAGCGGCACGAGTCGCGGCGCATCGACAACCAGCTCCGCGGACGTTCCGGGCGCCAGGGCGACCCCGGCGAGTCGCGCTTCTACCTCTCCCTCGGCGACGAGCTGATGCGCCGGTTCAACGGCGCCGCCGTCGAGTCGATCATGACAAGGCTCAAGCTGCCCGAGGACGTGCCGATCGAGGCGGGCATGGTCACCAAGGCCATCCGCAGCGCGCAGACCCAGGTCGAGCAGCAGAACTTCGAGATCCGCAAGAACGTCCTCAAGTACGACGAGGTGCTCAACAAGCAGCGCACCGTCATCTACGGCGAGCGGCGGCTCGTGCTCGCGGGCGAGAACATCAAAGAGCAGATCGAGAACATGCTCACCGACGTCGTCACCGCGTACGTCGACGGCGAGACGGCCGACGGCTACGCGGAGGACTGGGACCTCGACAAGCTCTGGACCGCGCTGCGCACCCTGTACCCGATCGGCGTGCGCTGGCAGACGATCGCGGGCGACGACGAGGACGCGCACGTCGACCTCACCCGCGACACCCTGCTCGCGGCCGTGCTCGCCGACGCCCGCGAGGCGTACGCACAGCGCGAGCGGGACATCGACGAGCTCCTCGCGGTGCAGGGCGGGATGCGCGAGCTGGAGCGGCAGATGCTGCTGCAGGTCATGGACCGCAAGTGGCGCGAGCACCTCTACGAGATGGACTACCTCAAGGAGGGCATCGGCCTGCGCGCGATGGCCCAGCGGGACCCGCTGATCGAGTACCAGCGCGAGGGTTTCGACATGTTCACCGCGATGCTGGACGGCATCAAGGAGGAGACGGTCTCGCTGCTCTTCCACGTGAAGGTGCAGGTGGTGCCCGCCGAGCCCGCGGCGGCCGACGGGGTGCCCGCCGACCAGGCGGCGACGGAGCCCGCGCCCGACGCGGGTGTGCCGAACGGGCAGGACGCCGGTCAGGTCCCGGCCGGGGTCGCCCCGCCGCGCGACGTGCCTGCCGCGACCTCGCCGGACGCCGAGACCACCGGCGTCCTGCCCGCGGTGTTCCGCGGCGCGGGCCCGTCGGAGCTGAGCTACAGCGGACCCGCCGAGGACGGCAGCGCCAGTCGCACCAGGGCGTCGTCGGGCAACGGCCGCCCCGGCGCGGGCACCCCCGCCAAGGCCGCCGAGCCTTCGCGCAACCGACCCTGCCCGTGCGGCTCGGGGCGCAAGTACAAGCAGTGCCACGGCTCGCGGACGGCGGCCCGCCCCTGACCGACCCCGTCCCGGTCAGGGGCGGGCCGCGCGCCGCGGAGGGCCAGACCTTGATCGCCGGCTCGGCGCACGAAGCAGGTGCCCCGCCGGGGCCGTCCGGGCCTGGGTGATCACCGGCTCGGCGCACGAAGCGGCCATTCCTGACCGGGTTTGCGCCGAGCTGGCGATCACGCCCCGCGGTGCGGCGGTGCGGGGCCGTCGGCCTGGTCAGGCTGGCGCACTGGTCAGGCCAGGCGCAGCACCGTGCAGCACCACGTCGGCCCCCGCCTCTCGAACCGGGCGGCGAGCGCGCGCACGCGCCCGTCGACCCGGCACACCGCGGCGACCTCGGCCGCGTCAGGGTGCGGCAGGAACACCCGCATCCGCAGCATCCGCGACGCCGTTCCCGCCCGCTTCCGGGCAGCCTCCGCGCGCCAGTACCCCAGGACGTCGGACGCCAGCAGGGCCTCGAGATGCTCAGGCGCCCTTCGACCGTCGAGCACCTCGATCGCGCGCTGCAGGATGCCGCCCACCGAGCGGCGCACCGGCGCCTCGTCCTGCTCCGGCAGCACGAAGGGCAACGGGGGCGCGACGACCCGCAGGCCGGCAGCGGCGGGCGCCCGCCTTCCCGGCGCGGGCTCGTAGCGGAGGCGGTGCACCGTCGGCACCGCGAGCATCATCGTCATGGGTCGAGCGTCGACCGCGAGCGCGCCCGGCGTGGCCGTACGGGAAGATTCGGCGCCAAACCATATGGCGTCGAAGCGTCGAGGTAGGCTGACGCCGTGGCGCTGCGCGGGTTGCTGATGGACTACGGCGGCGTCCTGACCGACGGCCCGGAGCCCGCGGCCGAGGTCCGTCGGGCCCGCGCGGCCGGGATCGCGACCGCCCTCGTCTCCGACGCCCACGAGCTGCCCGCCGAGGTGGCGGCGCTGTTCGACGTCGTCGTGCTGGGTCGGATGCTCGGCGTGCGCAAACCGAGCCCCGAGGTGTTCCGGCTGGCCGCCGCGCGGCTGGGCCTCCGGCCCGACGAGTGCGTCGTGGTGGACGACCACATCGCCAACGTCCGCGGCGCGCGGGCCGCGGGCGCTGTGGTGGTCCACCACACCGACGCCGCGACCACCGTGGCGGAGCTCCGGGTGCTACTGGGCGGCTGAGCGCAGTCGGACGTGCTGTGGGCCCAGCTCGTCCACGCTCGCCACACCCAGGAGCTGCAGGGTGCGGGTGACCTCGCCGATGAGGATCTGGGCCGCCCTCGCCACGCCCGCGCGCCCGCCCGCCATCAGCCCGTACAGGTACGCCCGGCCGACGAGCGCGGCCCGCGCTCCCAACGCGACCGCGGCGAGCACGTCGCCCCCGCTGAGCACGCCGGTGTCGACCAGCACCTCGGCGCGGTCGCCGACCTCCTGGACGGTGGGCTCCACCAGCTCCAGCGGGACGGGCGCGCGGTCGAGCTGGCGTCCGCCGTGGTTGGACAGCAGCACCGCGTCCGCGCCCGCGTCGACCACCCTGCGCGCGTCCCCGACGCTCTGGATCCCCTTGATCACGAGCTTGCCCGGCCAGGTGCCGCGCAGCCAGTCGACGTCGTCCATGGTCAGCGCGGGGTCGAACACGCGGTTGATCACCTGCTCGGGGGTGCCCGCGGTCTGGAGGGTCGAGAACGTCAGCGGCTCGGTGGTGAGCAGGTCGAACCACCAGTTGGGGTGCAGCGCGCCGTCGAGGAACGTGCGCAGGCTGAGCGCGGGCGGGATCGAGAGGCCGTTGCGGACGTCGCGCAGCCGCGCCCCGCCGACCGGGGTGTCGACGGTGAGCATCAGCGTGTCGTAGCCCGCCGCGGCGGCCCGCTGGACGAGGTCCTTGCCGAACGACCGGTCGCGCCACAGGTAGAGCTGGAACCAGAGCCGGGCGTTCGGCGCCGCGGCGGTGAGGTCCTCGATGGTGGTGGTGCCCATGGTCGACAGCGCGTAGGGGACGCCGATCTCCTCCGCGACCGACGCCACCGCCCGCTCGCCCTCGGTGTGCATCATCCGGGTGAAGCCGGTGGGCGCGAAGACGAACGGGAAGGCCGAGCGCTTGCCGAGGATGTCACGCCCGGTGTCGACGGACGACACGTCGTGCAGCACCGACGGGCGGAACTCCACCCCGGCGAACGTCTCCCGGGCGCGGCGCAGCGTGTGCTCGCCGTCGGCCGAGCCGTCGCAGTAGTCGAACACCGCGCGTGGGGTGCGGCGCCGCGCGATCCTCCGGAGGTCGGCGATCGACGCGGCGCGCCGCAGCCGTCGCTCGGTGGCGTCGCGGACGAACGGGGCGGGCCGCAGCAGCGGGGCGAGCTCGGACGGACGGGGCAGGCGTCGCTGGACCATGCTCGCAGCGTAAGCCGATCCGGCCCGCTCTTCGCACCTCAGCGTGGCACCTCGCAGGGTGCCGGTGGGTGCGGGGGAGCGTGCCGCGCCAGCCGGGGCGGGGGTTTGGCGCCGCGCTGGCCAGGGGCGGGGAGGGGGCGCCGGGCCCGAGCTCGCCGCGGCTTCGCAGAGCGGGTGTGCGCTTCGCAGGGTCCCGGGGGTCTGCGAAGCGTCGGTGGGCTCTGCGAGGAGGTGTTTGGCGGGCCGGGCGGGGGTGGCGTGGGTCAGGCGCGGCGGGCCAGCTCGAACGCGGCCACCGCGCCCGCGCTCGCCACCCCGAGCGACTCGACGCCCGCGTGCATGGGGATCGCCAGCAGCCCGTCGAGCATCGCCCGCACGGACGGGGACAGCCCGTTCGTCTCGTTCCCCAGCACGAGCGCGACCCGGGCGGGCAACGCGGCCGTGAGCAGCGACGACCCGCCCGCGTCCAGCCCGAACACGCCGAACCCCGCCGCGCGCAGCGCGTCGACGCCCTCCTCGACCGTGCCCGCGCGCAGCACCGGCGCCCGGAACGCCACCCCGGCCGAGGCCTTGACCACCAGCGGGTCGATCGCGGGCAGCCCGCGGCGCGGCAGCAGCACCCCCTCCAGCCCGGCCGCGGTGGCGCTGCGCAGGATCATGCCGACGTTGGCCGGGTTGGTGAGCCGGTCCAGCACGAGCACGCGGGCCGCCCCGTCACCGATCCGCGCGACGAACTCGCCGACCGGTTCCATCCGCGGCGCGACGACGTCGGCCAGCACGCCCTGGTCGTGCCGACCGTTGCCCGCCAGCACCTTCACCCGTTGCGCGCTGGCCCGCTGCACCGGCACACCCCGGGCGCGCGCCGCGTCGAGGATCGCCCGCACCGGCTCGCCGCGCAGCCCCTCGGCGAGGATGACCTTGTCCACCCGCAGCGCCTCGTCGTCCAGCGCCTCCAGCACGGGCATCCGGCCGTAGACCGTGATGAACGTGTCCTTGGGAGAGCGGAGGGGAACCATGGCGCCAGCCTAGGATCGACCTATGCCGCCCCGGCTCTCCGCCCTCGACGCCTCCTTCCTCTACCTGGAGGAACCGAGCACGCCGATGCACGTCGGCGCGGTGTCGATCTTCCGAAGGCCGAAGGCGGGGTTCGACTACGACCGGCTCGTCGAGCTCATCGAGCGGCGCATCGCGCTCGTGCCGCGCTACCGGCAGAAGGTGCGACACGTGCCGGGCAACCTCGCCCGCCCGGTGTGGGTCGACGACCCCGACTTCGACGTCGCCTACCACGTCCGCCGCTCCGCGCTGCCCAAGCCGGGCTCGGACGAGCAGCTCACCGAGCTGGTGGCCCGCCTCATGTCGCGGCCGCTGGACCACGCCCGCCCGCTGTGGGAGATGTACCTGGTGGAGGGCCTCGTGCGGGGCCGCACGGCGGTGCTGACCAAGACCCACCAGGCGATGGTCGACGGCATCAGCGCGATCGACATCGGCCAGGTGATCCTCGACGTCTCCCCGGAGCCGCGCGTCCAGCCCGAGGATCTGTGGATGCCGCGCAACGAGCCCACCGACGTCCAGCTGCTGGTCGGCGCGGTGGCGGAGGCGGTCGCCCGGCCGGGCGTCGTCGTCGACAACGTGCGCGCCGCCGCGGGCGACGCCGTCGCGACGGTCGGCAAGCTCGCGGGCGCCGCGGCCCAGCTCCTGCACATGGCCCGCACGGCCAGCCGCGGCACCGCCCCCGGCACGCCGCTGAACGTGCCGATCTCCACCCAGCGGCGCTTCGCCGTGGCGCGCACCCATCTCGAGGACTACCGCAAGATCCGCTCGGCGCACGGGTGCACGGTCAACGACGTGGTGCTCTCGGTCGTCGCGGGCGCGCTGCGCACCTGGCTGCTGTCCCGCGGCGAGCCCGTCACGTCCTCGTCGACGGTGCGCGCGATGGTGCCCATGTCGGTGCGCGGCCAGGCCGACGTGCCCAGCTCCACCACCACCGGCTCGCTGGGCAACCGGGTGTCGTCGTTCCTGGTGGACCTGCCCGTCGGCGAGCCGAGCCCGGTGGTGCGCCTGCACCAGGTGACGCACGCGATGCGGGCGAACACCGCGTCGACGCAGAGCGTGGGCGCCGAGACGCTGGTCCGCATCGGCGGCTTCGCCCCGCCCACCTTGCACGCGCTGGGCGCCCGCGCGGCGAGCGGCATCTCCAAGCGGATCTTCAACCTGGTCGTCACGAACGTGCCGGGCCCGCAGTTCCCGCTGTACGCGGCGGGCGCGCGGATGCTGGAGATGTACCCGGTCGTGCCGCTGGCCAAGGGTCAGGCCCTCGCGATCGGCCTGACGAGCTACGACGGCGGGGTCTACTACGGTCTGAACGGCGATCGCGACGCGATGGCCGACGTCGAGGTGCTGGCGGGCATGGTGCACGAGTCGCTCGAAGAGCTGCTGGGGACGGTTTCATGAGGGTGTATGTGCCCGCGACGTGGCCGATGCTGCGCACGCTGGTCAAGAACGGCGAGGTCGACCCGATCGGCGGCACCGCGTTCGCGCTGACGCCGCGGCTGCGCGAGCACTACACGTCGGGCGACGACGACGAGCTCGAGTACGCCGCGATGACCGAGGCGGCGCGGGCGTCGCTGCGCCTGCTGTCGGTGGAGCTCTGTCTCGGCCCCGAGGCCACCCCCGCGAGGCGGGTCGTCGTGGCCGCCGACCTCGAGGAGGTCACCCTCCGCCCCGACCTCGACGACGGCGCCGTGCGGATCGCGGGCTCCGTGCCGCTGGAGAAGGTGGCGGCGGTGCACGTCGACGACGAGGACGCCGAGTACGCCGTACGCCAGGCGTCCGAGGCGGTCGACGCCGCCGACATGGGCGACCTGGACGCCGAGTTCCTCGTGGGTGAGGCCGAGGACCACGAGCTCGCCTGGTACGACCCCTCGGAGATCGTCCACCTCGTCGAGGGCCGCTGACCGACCCGAGGCGGGCGGCGGCGCGCGGGCCTTACCTCCCGTTCGTCCCGTCGCGTGCCACCCTCGGATCATGGCCATCGACGCCGCGCCCACCACCGAGGTCGCCGCGCCGCCGACCGCACCCGCGCGCGCCCGGCCGTCGGGTGGCGGGGGCTGGGGCGTACCGCTGGCGGTGCTGATCGTCGGCATGTTCATGTCGGTGCTCGACATCAGCATCGTCAACGTCGCGATCCCCACCATGCAGCGCGACTTCTCCGCGACCACGGAGGAGATCCAGTGGGTGGAGAACGCGTACTCGCTGGCGTTGGGCGTCGTCGTGCCGATGAGCGCGTGGCTGTCCGGGCGTTTCGGCCCGGCGCGCGTCTACAACCTGTGCCTGCTGGGCTTCGCCGCCGGTTCGGCGCTGTGCGGGCTGGCCTGGGACCTGGAGAGCATCGTCGCCTTCCGCGTCCTGCAGGCCCTGCCCGGCGGGATCCTGCCGGTCGTGACGCTGACGATCCTGTACCGCATCGTGCCGCACGACCGCATCGGCGCGGCGATGGGCATGTACGGTCTGGGCATCATCGTCGCGCCCGCCGTCGGCCCCACGCTGGGCGGCTACCTCGTCGAGTACGTCGACTGGCGGCTGATCTTCCTCATCAACGTGCCGGTCGGGATCCTCGGCGTGGTCGCCGCGCTGGCCTTCCTGCCGAAGTTCGGGCCCAGCCCGGTGGGCCGGTTCGACGTGCTGGGCTTCGTCACCGTCGCGACCGGCCTGGTCGCCCTGCTCCTCGCGCTGACCCAGGGCCAGACGTGGGGCTGGACGTCGTACCGGATCGTGATCCTCTTCGCGGTCAGCCTCGTGATGCTGGCGCTGTTCGTGGTCATCGAGCTGGAGGTCGACGCCCCGCTGCTCGACGTCAAGATCTTCCGCCACTGGGCGTACTCGAACTCGCTGCTGATGATCTCCGTGCTCTCGGTGGGCCTGTTCGCCGTGCTGTTCTACATCCCGCTGCTCCTGCAGCAGGCCCGCGGCCTCGGCGCGTTCGACACCGGGCTGCTCCTGCTGCCCCAGGCCCTCGTGATGGCCGTGATCATGCCGCTGGCGGGCACGCTCTACGACAAGGTCGGCCCGCGCTGGCCCGCGGTCATCGGGCTGGCGATCGTCGCGGTGGGCACCTACCTGCTCACCGACGTCACGCTGGAGAGCAGCAACGCGCACGTCGTCTGGCTGCTCGCGCTGCGCTCGGTCGGGATGGGCCTGGCCATGATGCCGATCATGACGGCCGGGATCGCGGCGGTGCCGCCCGCCGAGGTCGACGGCGCGGGCGCGTTCAACACCGTCGTGCAGCGGGCGTCGGCGGCGTTGGGGCTGGCCGCGCTCACGTCGCTGGTCACCGACTCGCGGGTGCAGATCGCCCAGGACCGTGGCGCGCTGGTGGACACCGCGATGCCCGCGCTGGGCGCCGGGCCTTCGGGGGAGATGGCCGGGATGTACATGGTGCAGCAGCAGACCCAGACCCTGGCGTTCGTGGACTCGATGCATGCGCTGTTCGTCGTCACGGCGATCATCACCGCCGCCGGGATCCCGCTGGCGTTCATGCTGCGCTCGGGCAAGGCGCCGTCGACGGCCCCCGTGGTCCAGCACTAGCGGCGCTCACCGCCCACCGGCCGCACCTGGGCTGACCCGGCCCCCCGGCGGTCCCACCGGGCGAGGAAGATGACCGGACGTGACCAGGCCGACCCGCCCGTGGGCCGCCGCGCTCGCCGCGGCGGTGTCCCTGGTCGTGCTCACCGCCTCCGGCACCGGCGCTACACCGGGCGCGTCGCCGCCCGCCACGCCCACCGCGGCGCCCACTCCCGCGACCCAGCGCTGCCACGCGTACGTCGTCGCGGAGGTCGCGGCGCTGCAGACCAGCGCGCGGACGTTCACCGACGCCGTGCGCGCGGGCGACATCGCCGCGGCGAAGGCCGCCTACGCGCCCGCCCGCGTCCACTACGAGGCCATCGCCTGGGTGACGGAGAACTACGAGAACGTCGCCGCGGCCATCGACGGCCAGGCGTCCGGCGCATCCGACCCCGCACGGTGGACGGGCTTCCACCGCATCGAGAAGGCGTTGTGGGCCGACGGCTCGCTCGCGGACATGACCCCGTTCGCGAACGCGCTCGACCTCGACATCGAGGTGCTGAAGGCCCGGGTCGCGCGGCAGGCCTACCGGGAGAACGACATGGCGGTCGGCGCGGGCGACCTGCTCACCACGATCGCCACCACCACCCTCGCGGGGCGGGAGAACCCGTACGCGCACACCGACCTCGCGGACTTCGCCGCGGCCATCGACGGCGCCCGGGTGATCTTCGATCTGCTCGAGCCCGAGGTGACGGCCGAGGACCCCGAGCTGGCGCGGCAGGTCACGACCCGGTTCGGAGAGGTCACGGCCGCCCTCGACGCGCACCGGCAGAGCTCGGCATACGGGGGCTACGCGGACTACGCGACCGTGCCCGCGTCGGCCCGCCGCACGCTCTCCGACGCCGTGGACGCGTTGGCCGAGCCGTTGTCGCACGTCGGGGCGACGGTGGCAGGGCCAGCCTGAGCCGTCAGCGACCGCGGCGGCGCTCGTCCCGGTCGCGGCGGCGCTCGTCCCGCTCGCGGCGGCGTTCGTCCCGGTCGGGGTGCAGGTCGTGCCCGCGCCCGTGCCAGCCGCCGTAGAGCAGTGCCCCGGCCGCCGGGATGAGCAGGAACCACCACCAGGCGCCGGTGGTGAAGAACAGCGCCAGCGCCACGAACGGCATCACGGCCATGATCCGCGGCGCCGCCACGTCGAGGAACCCCCGGGGGCGGTCCGCCACGACGCCGTCGTCCCGCGGGACGGGCAGCGACGCGGCCGCCCGCGGCACCGGCGTGCTGCCGGGCAGGGCCGGATGCGGTTGCGGCAGGTCGGTGAACAGCACCTCCAGCTCGCTGACGACGGTCGCCCCCGCCGCCGCGGCCGACCGCTCGCCGTACTCCTCGACGCCCAGCCTGCCTGCCTCGAGGTGCACGTCGAGCGCCTTCATCGCGGCGTTGCGCTCGGCGTTGCCGATCCGCAGCTGACCGCCCCCCGCGGACGGGTTCGCTTCCTCGGTCATGCGTCCTTTCCTCCCCAGCCCGGCCGCGGTTCGTGCGGCCCCGGCCGCCTCCACCGGAGGATGCCACCTCGCGGCACCTCAGGCGAGCGCGACGAGCACCCTGCGCAGGGCCGCGAGGCGGGCGGGGCGGAGCTTGCCCTCGGCGACGAGGACGTCCAGCGCGCACTCGGGGTCGGCGGGCGGCCCGAGGTGCCCGCAGCCGCGCGGACAGTCCTCGATCGCGGCGGCGAGGTCGTCGAAGGCGGCGGGCACGGCGTCGGGGGTGACGTGGGCGAGCCCGAACGACCGCACCCCGGGGGTGTCGACCACCCAGCCGCGCCCGTCGGCGAGCGGGAGCGCGATCGCGCCGGTCGTCGTGTGGCGGCCCTTGCCGACGGCGGACACGACGCCGGTCGCCCGCGCCGCGTCCGGGATGATCCGGTTGACCAGCGTGGACTTGCCCACCCCCGAGTGCCCGACCAGCGCGGAGACGTGCCCGTCGAGCAGCTCCGCGAGCTCGTCGAGCGGGCGGTCCCTGCTGGTGACGACGACCGGGAGCTCCAGCTCCCGGTACTGCGCCGCGAACGGCTCCGGATCGCCGAGATCGGCCTTGGTCAGGCAGAGCACCGGGGCGAGCCCACCGGCGTAGGCGGCGACGAGGCAGCGGTCGACGAACCCCGAGCGCGGGACGGGATCCGCCACCGAGGTGACGATGACGAGCTGCTCCGCGTTGGCGACCACCAGCCGCTCGACGGGGTCGGTGTCGTCGGCCGTCCGGCGCAGCGACGTCCGGCGCTCCTCGACGCGCACGATGCGGGCGAGGGTGTCCGGCGCGCCGGAGAGGTCGCCGACGAGGCCGACCCGGTCGCCGACGACCACCGGCGTGCGGCCCATCTCGCGGGCCCGCATCGCGGTGACCGGCGGCTGCGCGGGGTCGCCGTCCGGCGCGCACGTCCATCGCCCGCGGTCCACCGCGATCACCATCGCGGGCCGCGCGTCGGCGTGCTCGGGGCGCCGCTTCGTGCGCGGCCGCGTGCCACGTCCCGGACGCACCCGGACGTCGGTCTCGTCGTACTGGCGGGGCCTGCTCACGCTCGGACGAGGTCCGCCCAGCGCGCCGGGAAGTCCGGGATGGTCTTGTCGGTGCAGCCGATGTCGTCGATCTCGACGCCCGGCACCGCCAACCCGACCAGCGCGCCCGCCGTCGCCATCCGGTGGTCGGCGTAGGCCCGCCAGGGTCCGCCGTGCAGGGTCGCGGGCCGGATCTCCAGGCCGTCCTGGGTCTCGGTGACGTCGCCGCCCAGCGCGCCGATCTCGGCGGCCAGCGCGGCGAGGCGGTCGGTCTCGTGGCCGCGGATGTGCGCGACGCCGCGGATCCGCGACGGGCCCGCGGCCAGCGCCGCCACCGCGGCGACGGTCGGGGTGAGCTCGCTGGCGTCGTGCAGGTCGACGTCGACGCCGTCGAGCGCGGCGGGCCCGGTGACGGTCATCCCGTCCGGGCCGGGCTCGACGGCGCAGCCCGCCTGCGCCAGCACCGCGAGGATCTCCGCGCCCGGCTGCGTCGAGCCCTCGGGCCAGCCCGCGACCGTGACCCGGCCACCGGTGACGGCGGCGGCCGCCAGGAACACCGCGGCGTTGGAGAGGTCGGGCTCGACGACCCACGCCCGCGCGTCGATGCGCCCGGGTGCCACCCGCCAGGTGTTCGGCAGGCCGGGCGTAGCGCCGGCGGAGCGCGCATCGGTCCAGTCGTCGACATCCACGCCCGCCTCACGGAGCATGGCGACCGACATCGCGATGTGCGGCAGCGACGGCACGGGCTTGCCGTCGTGGTGCACGGTGACGCCCTTGTCGTAGCGCGCGCCGGAGAGCAGCAGGCCCGACACGAACTGGGACGACGCCGACGCGTCGATCACCACGTCGCCGCCGGGCAGCCCGCCCGTGCCGCGCAGCGTGAACGGCAGGCCGTCGCCGTCGACGCGCGCGCCGAGCGCGCGGAGGGCGTCGAGCACGGCGGCGAGGGGGCGCTCGCGGGCCCGCGGGTCGCCGTCGAACGCGACCGGCCCGTCGGCCAGCGCAGCGGCGGGCGGGACGAACCGCATGACGGTGCCCGCGAGCCCGCAGTCGACGGTGCCGCCGCCGCGCAGCCCGTCGTGGGCGCCGAACGCGACCCGCTCGCCGTCGACCTCGACGGGGACGCCGAGCGCGCGCAGGGCGCCGACCATCAGCGCGGTGTCCCGCGAGGCCGGTGCGCCGGAGACCGAGGCTTCACCGCCGGACAGGGCGGCGAGCAGCAACGCGCGGTTGGTGACGGACTTCGAGCCCGGCGCGGCCACCACGCCGTGCACGGGCCCTTGGGCGAGCGGGGCGGACCAGGTCACGCCGCCATGATCCCCCATGCTTCTCATTCGTCGGAGTCGCGCTCCAGCAGCGTGACGATGTGCGCGCTCAACCGGGCTTCGAGCCTGTCGAGCCGCTCGCCGTGCTCGATCTGCGTCTCACGCAGCGACTGCAGCAGATGCCGCTGGGCACGCAGCTGGCTGCGCACCTCGCTCACGTCGCGGTCGGCGCCGCCCGCGAGCGTCCGGGCCGGCTCGGCGTCCCCCCGCGTCCGGTCGAGGTCGACCCGCAGCCGCGCGACCTGCTGCTCCAGTGCGCTGACGCGTCGCTCCAGGTTGCCGGTCGGGTCGGTCATGCCCGGAATGTACGACGGCGGTCGGCAGCCGTGTGGGGGTTTCGGCGAACTGGCACCCTGGAGCGCATGTGCGGTCGCTATGCCTCGATCAAGGCCCCCGCCGACCTCGCCGACGAGTTCCACGCCGTCGACGCCACCGAGGGGGTGCAGCCCGACTACAACGTCGCGCCGACGAAGAACATCGTCGCCATCGTCGAGCGGCACCCGCGCGACGAGGAGGGCAACCGGAACCCGGACACGGTCGAGCGCAGCCTGCGCGTCGTGCGGTGGGGGCTCGTGCCGTCGTGGGCCAAGGACGCCAAGGGCGGCGCCCGGATGATCAACGCCCGGTCCGAGTCCGCCGCGGAGAAGCCCGCGTTCCGCAAGGCGCTGGCCGCCCGGCGCTGCCTCATCCCCGCCGACGGCTGGTACGAGTGGCAGCGCGGCGAGGACCACAAGCAGCCCTACTTCACCCACTACCTCGACGGCAGCTCGCTGGCGATGGCCGGGCTGTGGGAGTACTGGAAGCCGAAGGACGACCCGGACAACGCCTACCCCGAGGGGCTGGTCACGGCCGCCGTGCTGACCACCGCGGCGGTGGGGCCGCTGCGGCAGGTCCACGACCGCATGCCGCTGGTGCTGCCGCCGTCGGCGTGGGAGGCGTGGCTGAACCCCGACGCCGACGCCGCGGACGATGCCGTGGCCGCCCTGCTCGCGCCCCCCTCGGCCGAGCTGGTGGCGAGCCTCGAGCTGCGGCCGGTGTCGCCGATGGTCAACAACGTCCGCAACAACGGACCCGATCTCCTGGCGCCGGACGATAACGCGGCGCCGCTGCAGCTCGACCTCCTCACGTGACGGTGACGCGCGCGGCATCGGCGACCCACGAGGTCTCCACCCCACACGGGCCTGCCCGCATCACCCGTCACGCCGCGCGCGACCCGAGGGCCGTCCTGCTGCTGGGCCACGGCGCGGGTGGCGGCGTCGGCGCGCCCGACCTCACCGGCGCCGCACTGGCGGCGCTCGCCGTCGAGGTGTCGGTGGTGCTCGTCGAGCAGCCCTACCGGGTGGCCGGGCGCCGCGCGCCCGCCCCCGCCGCGCAGCTGGACGCGGCGTGGCTCGCGGTCGTCGAGCACGTGCGCGCCCGCCTGGGCCGCAACGGCTGGCGTCGACTGCCGCTGCTGTTCGGCGGGCGCAGCTCGGGCGCCCGCGTGGCGTGCCGCACCGCAACCGCGGGCGGCGCCGTCGGCGTGCTGTGCCTGGCGTTCCCCGTGCACCCCCCGGGAAAGCCCGAGAAGGACCGCCTCGCCGAGCTCGCCGCGCCCGAGGTGCCGGTGCTGGTGGTGCAGGGCGAGCGTGACCCGTTCGGGCGCCCGGAGCCCGCACCCGACCGCACGGTCGTGCTGCTGCGCGGTGACCACAGCCTGAAGGGCGACATGCCGGGCCTCCGCGCGGCGGTGGCGGCCTGGCTGCCCACCCTGCTGCCGTGAGCGGAAACAGCTGCGGGAACAGTGTTATTCGCGCACGGCTAGGGGGCGCTCGCGTCGACCACGGTCGGGAGCCGCTTGCGCTGCCCCAGCGGCGAGATGCCGCCCGCGACGTAGCCGGTGGCCCGCTCGGCCGCCGCGCCTGCCACACCCGCGAGGATGGGGAATCCGGGTGGGCGAACCGGCGTTGAGTCCGTCGTGATGCACGCGGTACTGGATGCTCCGAAAGGCCTGGCGGAGGTGGGGCGCGTACTCTCGTTCCGTCAGCAGGTCGCCGATGCGGCCGTCCCCCCGGTCGCGTACCCCGCGATCCGGCTCGAGAGGAGTGCGGTGCCCGAGCAGAGCTTGCAGAGCGAGCCCCGGGACGACACCGTCGAGTCCGCGAACGGTCAGAAGGTCGAAGAAGGCGTGGTCGACCAGCAGAACGAGACCCCGCAGGAGCGCGCCGCCCGGTTCGAGCGCGACGCGATGCCGCTGCTGGACCAGCTCTACGGGGCCGCGCTGCGGATGACGCGCAACCCCGCCGACGCCGAGGATCTCGTGCAGGAGACCTTCCTCAAGGCGTTCGCCGCGTTCGCGACGTTCCGCGCGGGCACCAACCTCAAGGCGTGGCTCTACCGGATCCTCACCAACACCTACATCAACGGCTACCGCCGCAAGCAGCGCCAGCCCCTGCAGTCGCCCACCGACGAGATCAGCGACTGGCAGATCGCCCAGGCCGGGGAGCACACCTCGCTGGGCCTGCCGTCCGCTGAGGCCGAAGCGCTCGACCGGCTCCCCGACGACGACGTCAAGGCCGCGCTGCAGCAGTTGCCCGACGACTTCCGGATGGCGGTCTACCTCGCCGATGTCGAGGGCTTCGCGTACAAGGAGATCGCGGAGATCATGGGTACCCCGATCGGCACCGTGATGTCGCGGCTGCACCGCGGCCGCCGTCAGCTGCGCGACCTGCTCACCGACACCGCCCGCGAGCGCGGCTTCGTCCGTGACGGTGTTCGGGGCGAGCGCACGGGGGCGGCGTCATGAGCTGCGGCAACCCGCACGAGACCGACTGCTCCGAGGTGCTCGCCGAGGTGTGGCTGTTCCTGGACAACGAGTGTGACCGCGAGCGGCGCGCGCTGCTCGCCCGGCACCTCGACGAGTGCGGACCCTGCCTGGCCGAGTACGGCCTCGAGGAGAAGCTGAAGAAGCTGCTGGCCGCCAAGTGCGGCGGGGAGCAGGCGCCTCCCACCCTGCGCGAGCAGATCCGCTTGGCGGTGCTGCAGCAGGCGCAGGTGACGGTGGCCGAGACGGCGGACGGCGTCACCACCACGGTCGAAGTGCGCACGACGCACATCGAGCGGCGCTGACCGCCGGGCAGACGGGTAGGCGCCGCCTGCCCGGCGTAAGGCTCAGGTGTTGGGCTTCTTGCCGTGGTTGGCGCTCTTCTTGTTCCGGTCGCGCCGCTTGCGTGCCCGCTTCGACATGATCTTCCTCCTTCCGCTCCCTCTGCCCTCATGGTTGCACGTGGTTGGATGGCTCCAACGCGCGCGGGGGAGGCCGTGAAGTGTCCACGCTGAGCGAGCTGCTCGCCGATCACACGGAGCTTTCCGGCGGCACGGTCGAGCACCTGCAGCGGGTCGTGGCCGAGTGGCAGCTGCTGGCCGACATGTCGTTCGCCGACTTCCTCCTCTGGATTCCCCTGAACGAGAGGGACGGGGCCGACGACGACGCGTACCTGTGCGTCGCCCAGGCCCGCCCCACGACGGGCCCCACCGCGCATCCCGAGGACGCCGTCGGCATGCGCGTCGCGGCGCGCGAGCACCCGCACCTGCGCAGGGCGATCGTCGAGGGCCGGATCTGCCGCGAGGAGGAGCCGCGTTGGCACCTCGAGGTGCCGGTGCGCTCGGAGACGATCCCCGTGCGCCACGACGGCGAGGTCGTCGCGGTGCTCTCCCGGGACGCCAACCTCGCCATGCCCAGGGTCCCCAGCCCGCTGGAGATCGCCTATCTCGGCAGCGCGTCCGACCTGTGCCAGATGGTCGCCGACGGCACGTTCCCGCCCCGCGCGGCGGTCGTCGTCGGCACGAACACGAGCCCGCGTGCGGGCGACGGGCTGATCCGGCTCGACGCGATGGGCCTCGTCGCCTACGCCAGTCCCAACGCGCTCTCGGCGTACCACCGGATGGGCCTGGCCAGCGACCTCGTCGGCCTGTCGCTGGCCCACGTCACCCGCGGCCTCGTCGAGGATCCCTTCGACGCCGCCGAGATCGCGGCCCGCATCGACACCGCGCTCGCCGGGCGCCACTCGCTGCGCATGGAGGTGGGCGCCCGGGGCGCCGCGATGCTGGTGCGGGCACTGCCGCTGCGCCCGCGCGGGGACGCGGCAGGTGCGCTCGTGCTCGTCCGGGACGTCACCGACCTGCGCCGCCGCGACCAGGCGCTGCTCTCCAAGGACGCCACGATCCGCGAGATCCACCACCGCGTGAAGAACAACCTGCAGACGGTCGCCGCGCTGCTGCGTCTGCAGGCCCGCCGCACGGCCATCCCGGAGGCCCGCCGCGCGCTGCAGGAGAGCGTCCGCCGGGTCAACTCCATCGCGCTCGTGCACGAGACGCTGTCGGCGTCGGTCGCCGAGCGCGTCGACCTCGACGAGCTGGTCGACAAGGTCCTTCCGGCGATCGGCGACGGCGCCACGGCGGAGGTGCGGGCCAAGGTGCGTCGGGAGGGGAGCTTCGGCACCCTGTCGGCTGCGCTGGCCACCCCGCTCGTGCTGGTGCTCACCGAGCTCGTGCACAACGCGCTGGCGCACGCGTTCGACCCGGGCATGACGGGCGAGGTGGTGGTGACCGCCCGACGCTCGGCGGGCACCCTCGACGTGGTGGTGGCCGACGACGGCAACGGCCTTCCGCCCGGGTTCGACGTCGACGCGTCGGCGGGGTTGGGCCTTTCGATCGTCCGGACGCTCCTGGAGTCGGAGCTGGGCTCCACGCTCGGTGTCCGGCCTCGGCCGGGCGGGGGAACGGAGGCCGTCATCACCCTCTCATTGCGGGGGCGTTAACCTCATCGCCGTGACCGCGGGCCCGGTCGCCGAAAGTGGGCCCCGGTCCCCGTCGGAGCAGCCCGCGTGTGCGCCCGGCGGAACGACCGCGGGCCCGTTGCCGGGTGCTCTCCGGCTACGGGCCCGCGGTGGGGGAGTCGCGTAGGTTGCTGTGCCTGCTTGTCGATTGCCTCTCAGGCCGTGCGTGCGCGCGTGCGCGCGTTGCGGCGCTTGAGAGCGCGCCGCTCGTCCTCGCTCATGCCGCCCCAGACGCCCGCGTCCTGGCCGCTTTCGAGCGCCCACGTGAGGCACTCGCTGACCACGGGGCAGCGCCTGCAGACGGTCTTGGCCTCGGCGATCTGCAGCAGCGCGGGCCCGCTGGTCCCCACAGGGAAGAACAGCTCGGGGTCCTCGTCGCGGCAGATAGCGCGGTGACGCCAGTCCATGGTTGCTCTGCTCCTCGTACTTGCGCGATCGGGGTCGCGCCGATCGTCCGTCACGGTGTTTCCGCGCTTGTGAAGGGTTTCACGAGCGCGCTCGATCTTCAAGGGCCGAGACCCAACCTGCTAGGTGGGTGTGGCCCCACCTACTCACCGCAACGAGTGACCTACAGTTCGGTTACCCCTCGCGGCGAGGATCGATCTCGGTCGCCCGTCGGATACCCGGTTGCCCTTGTCTCCAACGGACCACACGGGAAATCGTTCCCCGCTGCCGTTCCGTTTCGCCTGCACCACCTTGGGGCACCGTTTGTCCAGGTGCGAGTCCGTATCGGCTCGACGGTCCGGTTAGCGCGGTGAATGGACCACAGAGGTCACCCATGGGTGTGGTGGCACAGGGCTCGACGCCCTTTGACCGTTCGTCTCAGGCCACGACCCGTAGCGATCCGGTTACCGCCCGAAACCGAACGTCGCGGTGCGCGCCGAGATGCTCGCCGTCGAGCTGCAGGGCGACGGGCTCGGCCGTCCGCACCCGCACATGTCCAACGGAGTCCTGGCGCAGGACATTCCGTCCGCGCGGGTCGCCCCCCGGACGCAGCACGCGGCGCAAGGTGGAGGCGATGGTGCCCGCGCCCAGGTCGCGTAGGCCGAACACGCCCAGCCCCGCGCCGAAGACCGCCCCGGGGTTGGTCCGAACGGCCCGCGACCCCAGGTACGTCCAGGTGTCCGTGGTGCTGACGAACGCCAGCCGGACGTCGTCGACCGGCGCGGCGCCGGGGATCTCGACCGTCATGGAACGCGGCCTGCGCCGCTGGTCGACGTACTCGCGCACCGCGGTGGCCGCGTAGCGCAGCGGGCTGGCCTCCCGGCCCGCCGCCCGCGCCCGCTCGACGGCCGCGACCACCTCGGCGTCCCAGCCAAGGCCCGCGTTGAACGTGAACCACCGGCCCGGACCGCCCCCGTCGGGCTGGGCGTGGCCGAGGCCGACCAGGGTGCTCGTCCGGCGCCCGACCAGCTCCAACAGGCGCGCGGTCGCGGCCATCGGGTCCAGCGGCAGGCCGAGCGCACGGGCGAAGACGTTCGCCGATCCGCCGGGCACGATGCCGACAAGCGGTCCATCGATCGGATCCCCCGGACGGCCGTCCGTGGCGGCGAGCACGCCGTTGACCACCTCGTTGAGCGTGCCGTCCCCGCCGTGGACCACCACGAGCTCGATCCCGTCCCGGACGGCCTGTTCGGCGGCCTCGGCCGCGTGGCCGCGGCGCTCGGTCTCGAGCACGTCGAGCTTGACCTCGCCCGCCATGGCCCGCGCGATGACGTCGCGACCGGCGGCCGTCGTCGTCGTCGCGTGGGGGTTGGCCACCAGCAGCGCGCGCACGGCCGCAACCTACTGGGCGGCCCGCACGGCCTATCGTGGAGGCCGTGGTGCACGACATCCCGCCCCCGCAGGTCCGCGTGGCGGGCGTGCTCGTCGGGCTGCAGGGGTTCGCCGCGGTCGTGTTCGCGGCCGTGGTCGGGATAGAGGCGAGCGGAACGCCGCTCGGGGCGGTGTTGGGCGAGATCGGCTATTTCGTTCTCATCGGGCTCGCCTTGCTGTTCGTCGGTGTGGCGCTGATGACGGGCCGCCGCGGTGCCCGAACACCGGCGATCGTCACCCAATTGTTATTGCTGCCGGTCGTCTACTCGCTCATCGGGCCGTCCGGGCAACTGCTCCTGGGCATCGCCGTGGGCGTGTATGTCGCCGGGACTTTCCTGCTTCTGATCAGCGAGCGGTCCCGGGTGTGGGCGCTTCAGCCGTACTCCCGAGAGCCGTGAGCGCGGCGCCGTCGAGCCGGAAGGTCGTCCACTGCACCATCGGCACCGCGCCGAGGGAGCGGTAGAAGCCGATCGCGGGCGCGTTCCAGTCGAGCACCGACCACTCCAGCCGTCCGTAGCCGCGCTCGACGCACTCCGCCGCCAGCCGGGCGAGCAGCGCCTGGCCGAGGCCGCGCCCGCGGAAGCGCGGACGGACGAACAGGTCCTCCAGGTAGATCCCGTGCACACCGCGCCACGTGGAGAAGTTGCGGAACCACAGCGCGCATCCGGCGGCGACCCCCTCGACGTGTGCGACATGGCCGAACAGCGCGGGCCGAGGGCCGAACAGCGCCGTGGTGAGCTGGGCCTCGGTGAGCAGGCAGGACTGCGGTTCGCGCTCGTACTCGGCCAGCTCGTGCACCATGGCGACGATCTCGGGGACGTCGGGCTCGGTCGCGGGGCGGATCACGCCAAGGGACGGTAGTTGAGCCCGTCGATCCGCGGCACGCCCCGCTCGTCGCCGAGCACGGCCCACCCCGCGGCGTCCATCGCGAAGTGCACGCCGTCGGTGGGCGGTCGACCGAACCAACGGCTGACCAGCACGCGGCTGAAGTGCCCGTGCCCGACGAGCACGACATCCCGGGCCGTGCCGCGCGCGTCGGCCAGCACGGCGTCGGCCCGCGCCGCCACCTGCCAGGCGGTCTCGCCGTTCGGACAGGGGTGGGTCCAGACCGTCCAGTCCGGCACGGTCTTGCGGATCTCCTCGGTGGTGATGCCTTCGTAGTCGCCGTAGTCCCATTCGACGAGCCGCTCGTCGACCCGGTCGACGGCAAGGCCCGCCAGCTCGGCGGTGGCCCGGGCCCTCCTGCGCGGGCTGGACCACACGAGCGGGGAGATGTCCGCGAGCAGATAGCGCCCGACGTCGCCCGTGGCCTTCGCGAGCAGCCTGCCGTGGTCGGTCAGCGGGATGTCGGTGCGACCGGTGTGCCTTCCCGAGCGCGACCATTCCGTCTCGCCGTGCCGGAGCAGGAAAACCCGAGGTGCGGCCACGGGCCGACCCTAATGCCCGAAGTGCGCGCCTCGCAGGCGCGAGCCCGGCCGGGACCGTGGCGGACGGCGGCCTGCCCAGCCGGTGATCGTCGGCTCGGCGCAGATCCGGTCAGTTCTGGCCCCTTTTCGCACCGAGCCGACGATCATGGAGTGCCGGTCGGACGCGGCCCCGGGGCGGCCGGGGGGTGTTTGGCGGGCGGTCAGGCCGGGTGGGCGTGGACGGTCGCCGCGGTGAGCCGGGGGACCGCGTGGGTCAGCTCGTGCTCCGCGGCGTGCGCCGTGCGGTGGGCGGCCTCCACGGTGACGCCGCGGGCCACCGAGAGGTCGACCTCGGCGCGCAGGGCGTGGCCGATCCAGCGCAGGCGCACCCGGTCGACCGCGACCACGCCGTCGACCCCGCGCAACGCGGCCGTGGCCTGGTCCACGAGGGCGGGGTCGACGGCGTCCATCAGGCGGGCCAGCACCTGCTTGGCCGCGCCCCAGGTCACCGACGCGATCGCCACGGTGATCGCCAACCCGACGACGGGGTCGGCCCACCGCCACCCCAGCGCCGCACCGCCCGCCGAGAGCAGCACGGCGGCCGAGGTGATCGCGTCGGTCCGCGCGTGCAGCCCGTCCGCCACGAGCGCGGCCGACCCGATGCGGCGGCCCGTGCGGATGCGCACCTGCGCGGCGATCTCGTTGCCCGCCGCGCCGACCAGGCCCGCGAGCGCGACCGCCCAGAGCAGCCGCACGTCGGTGGGCTCGGCAAGGCGCCGGACCGACTCGTAGCCCGCGAGCACCGCGGAGGCCAGCACGATCAGCACCACGATGATGCCCGCGACGTCCTCCGCGCGGCCGTAGCCGTACGTGAACCGACGGGTGGCCGGGCGGCGGCCGAGCAGGAACGCGATGCCGACCGGCACCGCCGTGAGGGCGTCGGCGACGTTGTGCAGGGTGTCCGACAGCAGCGCCACCGACCCGGACGCCGCCGCCACGACCGCCTGCGCCGCGGCCGTCACCCCCAGCACGGCGAGCGAGACCCAGAGCGCCCGCATGCCCGCGCGGGAGGCCTCCATGGCGGAGTCGACCCGGTCGGCGGCGTCGTGGCTGTGCGGGACGACGAGGTGCCGCAGCCAGGACGTCGCCCGGGCGAGCGGTCCCGCCTGCTCGGCGTGCGAGTGGTCGTGCGGATGGCCGTGCCCGTGACCGTGTTGCACCCCGGCGTCCATGTCGACAGCATAGGTGCTCGTGTACGCACACGACGAGCGTGAGGAGTCCCACCTGTGGCGGGAGGTGCCACCCGACGAGCACGTCGAGGTCGCCGTCGACTCGTTCCGCATGCTCGCCGACGCGACGCGGGTGAGGCTGATGTGGCTGCTGTGCGGCGGTGAGTACGACGTGGGCGCGTTGGCGGCGCGGGTGGGAGCCGCCCGGCCCGCGGTGTCGCAGCACCTGGCCAAGCTGCGCCTGACCGGGCTGGTCAGCGTCCGGCGGGACGGCCGTCGCGCGCTCTACCGGGCCCGCGGCGGCCACGTCAGGCGGCTGCTGGCCGAGGCCCTCGAAGCGGCGGGCCACGTCGTCGAAGGCCTGCCCGACCACGAGTAAACCGGGAGCGGACCGCAGCCGTTTCCGGCTACCGTCCTGCGGCGTGGGGGACAGGCTGGTCGGCCGCGACGACGCGGCGGCCGCAGGCTCGGTTGATGAGGAGCGCGGCGGCGTGGAGGTCACCGGCCCGGTCGATGCGCTTCGTGGCGCGGGGATCGCGGGCGTGGTCGATGCGGTGCGCAGCAGCGACGGAGTGCGGATCGGCACGGTCACCGCGGGGGGCGGGCCGCCGCTGCTGCTGGTCCACGGCGGGATGCGCACCGCCGCCGTGTGGGCGCCGCTCTGGCCGCTGCTGAGCGAGCGGTACCGCGTCACGGCGATGGACCGCCGCGGTCGCGGGATGAGCGGCGACGGGCCGGACTACGCCGGGGAGCGCGAGTTCGACGACGTCGCCGCCGTGGCCCGGCACCTCGGCGGCGTGGACGTCCTGGCGCACAGCATCGGCGCGGTCTACGCGCTGGGCGCGGCCGCCCGCGGGGCGCCGATCCGCCGTCTGCTGCTCTGCGAGCCGCCCGGACCGCCGACCATCAGCAGGGAGTGGATCGAGCGAGGGGTCTCCCGAATCGCCGCCGGGCAGGCCGGGAGAGCGCTGGTCGAGTTCATGGTCGAGATCATCGGACTGGACGAGGCGACGATGGTCGCGATGCGCGACACCCCGGTCGCCGCCGACGCCCTCAGCACCTTCGCGGCGACGTTCCAGCGCGAAGGCGCGTTCCTGGTGGGCCTCGACCTCGCCGACCTCGTGCGCGGCGTCACGGCCCCGGTCCGGTTCCTGCTGGGCTCGGAGAGTCCGCCCTGGGCCGCCGAGGTGACGCGGACGCTCGCGGCGGCGTTGCCGGGTTCGGCGGTCACCGTCGTGCCAGGGCACGGCCACGACCTGGTCGACTCCGCGCCGGAGCGCGTCGTCGCGGCGCTGGACGCGTTCCTGGCCCGCTAGGGCCCCGGCACCGAGCCGGACATGCCACTGGGCAGGGCATCGCAGGGCCGGCCTGCGCCTCGCAGAGCCCCGGGACTCTGCGAGGCGCGGGAGCGGTCTGCGAAGCGGCGGGCGGCCGAGATCGATCGGTCCCCGGCCCACGGGAGCGCGTGCGAGCGGTCGCGGCTTCCGATCGGGCCCTTCACAGCTCCAGCGCGAGCTGGTGGTCGCGTGGGGCCGTCCGACCGCCAGTCCGATGTCGGCGCCTGCCCGCACCGCGAGGAACGTCGCGGCGTCGGGGTCGGCCAGCCGCGCCCGCCATACCTCGATCGGCTGCGCCCGGTCCTCGGCCAGCGTGGTCCAGAACGCGTCGGGGGAGTCGGCGAGAGCACGCGGGCGCACGGCCCGCGCCCGGCGCGCGTCGACCGGTTCGGCGCGGTGCACGATGGTGTCGGTCATCGGCTCATCGTCGCGAGACCGCCGAAGCAGAGACAGGCGACCCGGCCACTGGCCGACAACGGGAACGGCGCTGACCGTCGGGGATGGTCCCGCTGGTCAGCGCCGCTGCAACCGGCGATCAGGATGCGGCCTTGGTCTCCCAGAAGATCTTGTCAATCTGCGCGATCATGTCGAGGAGTGCCTGGCCGGTGGCCGGGTCGTTCGAGCCCTTCGTGCCGCTCGCGCCCGCCGCCTTGGTGGCCTTGTTGAACAGCTCGTGCAGCTCCGGGTACTTCTCGAAGTGCGGCGGCTTGAAGTAGTCGGTCCACAGCACCCACAGGTGGTGCTTCACGAGGTCGGAGCGCTGCTCCTTGATCTCGATCGCGCGGGCGCGGAAGGCGGGGTCGTCGTTGCCCTGGTACTTCTCCTGGATGGCCTTGACCGACTCGGCCTCGATCCGCGCCTGTGCCGGGTCGTACACGCCGCAGGGGAGGTCGCAGTGCGCGGTGGCCTCCAGCCGCGGGCGGAGAATGCGGGACAGAGTCCGCATGGGTCCTCCCTGGAAGGTGATCGTTCTGGCTGGCCCGACACTACTCCGGGAACCGAGCACGGGCAGGGTGGTGCGGGTGCGCTGGCGTCGGGTGGGGGTGCGGGGTCCGTCGATGTCCCCGACGCTGCACGACGGCGACGTGGTGCTCGCCCGTTTCGGCGCCGTCCCCCGCGCCGGTGACGTCGTGCTCGTCGGCTGGGCCGCGCGCCCGGGCCAGCTCTCGGTGAAGCGCGCCGTCCGGCCCGACGTCGACGGCTGGTGGGTGCTCGGGGACAACCCCTTCGGCTCCACCGACTCGCGCACCCTCGGGCCCGCGCGGGTGAAAGCGGTGGTGAACGCCCGCCTGTGGCCCCGCCCCCGCCTCCTGCCCGCTCGCACACACCGTCTCTAGCCCGCACACATGCCCCGCACTGTGTGCGGGCCCCACGCGGTGTGTGCGGGCCGAGGCTGAGCGCGAAGTCACCCCCGAAAGTGGCGCACACCCGCTACCGTCATCCTGTACCCGACCGCCCACCCCGGTCCGCCGCCCACCCGCGGCCTGACCGAACGGTGGCCGTCCGGCACCGACATGTGAGGGCCCTCACCCGCGGCCCCGGTGCGCGACGAACACTCCCGACCGCACCCCAGGAAGAGCTCTTTCGATGACCGTCCTGAACGACCTGCAGCCGTCCACCGCAGAGATCTTCGCCGCGCACGAGGGTGGCAAGCTGGCCACCGGCCTCACCGCCCCGCTGGCCGACTCCCGCGACCTCGCGATCGCCTACACGCCCGGCGTCGCCCAGGTCAGCAGGGCCATCGCCGCCGAGCCCGCGCTCGCCCGCCGCTACACGTGGGCCGACCGCCTGGTCGCCGTCGTCAGCGACGGCACCGCCGTGCTCGGGCTCGGCGACATCGGTCCGCGCGCCGCGCTGCCCGTGATGGAGGGCAAGTCGGCGCTGTTCAAGGCGTTCGGCGGCCTGGACTCGATCCCGATCGTCCTCGACACCACCGACGTCGACGAGATCGTCGAGACCCTCGTGCGCCTGCGGCCCAGCTTCGGCGCGGTCAACCTGGAGGACGTCGCCGCGCCCCGCTGCTTCGAGCTCGAGCGGCGCCTGATCGAGGCGCTGGACTGCCCGGTCATGCACGACGACCAGCACGGCACCGCGATCGTGCTGCTCGCCGCGCTCCGCGGCGCCTGCGCGGTGCAGGGTCGCCCGATCGAGGGGCTGCGGGTCGTGGTCTCCGGGGCGGGCGCCGCGGGCGTCGCGTGCGCCCGGATCCTGCAGGCATCCGGGGTGCGCGACATCGTCGTCCTCGACTCGCGCGGCGTGCTCGACACCGGCCGCGGCGGCGAGAAGGCCCGCCTCGCGGGCGTGTCCAACCCGCGCGGCGTCACCGGCGGCGTCGCGGACGCGCTCAGCGGCGCCGACGTGTTCGTCGGCCTGTCCGGCGGCACGCTGCCCGAGGAGCTGCTGACGCTCATGGCGCCGGAGGCCGTCGTGTTCGCGTTGTCCAACCCGGACCCCGAGGTGCACCCGGACGTCGCGCGCCGCCACGCCGCGATCGTCGCCACCGGGCGCAGCGACTTCCCCAACCAGATCAACAACGTGCTCGCGTTCCCGGGGGTCTTCCGCGGCGCGCTCGACGCGGGCGCCCGGCGGATCACCGAGCCGATGAAGATCGCCGCGGCGGACGCCATCCTCGCGGTCGCGCAGGACGACCTGGGCCCGGACATGATCGTGCCCAGCCCGTTCGACCCGCGGGTGGCGCCCGCGGTGGCCGCCGCTGTCGCCGCCGCGGCGCGCGACACGCCGTACACGGGGTAGGGCGAATCGTGTCGCGGTGGGCGTCGTTGAGCGGGTGACGCCCTCCGCATCCCGCCAGGAGATCCCCGTGAGTCAGCCCGACGCGCTCGACGACGCGGTCGCCCGAGCGGACCTGTTCCGCTCCCGGCAAGCGGCGTTCGGTCCGGTGCAGCACCCGGAGGCGGTCCGGTTCGCCGCCGACGTCGCCCGCGCGGTGGCAGGCGGTCCCCGCGGCGCGGCGGTCGGTCGGCTGCCCCTGCCCGACACGCCCGCGGTCGTCTGTGACGGCGCGGGGCGTGTCGTGCGCTCGAACCCCGCCTTTCACCGTCTGGCGGGCGCCTCCGGTGACGCTGACCTGTTCGGCATCGGCCTTTCACAGATCCTCACCGGACCCGACGGTGACGCCCGGCTCCTGCGGACCGACGGAACCACCGTGGGAGTCGGCGTCGCGCGGTTCGGACCGCTCGTCGACGAGCTGTCCGTCGTGGCGCTGGTCGAGCGGGAAGAGCCCAGGAACTCGGAGGGTCGGGTGGACCGCGGCTGGGCGGCGGAGCTGGAGCGCCTGGCGCGGGTGGGGACCTGGAGCCTCGACCTCGCGACCGGCGCGCTGGCGCGCAGCGACACCCTCGACGAGCTCTACCGGGACGTCGGCCTCGACCCCGCGACCGGTGTCGAACGCCGCCAGGCCGACGCGCTGCGCTCGGCGCTCGCCGCGGGCGTGCCGCACCCCGCCGACCAGGCCGAGCTGCACCTGCCAGGCGACGTCCGGCTCAGCTGCCGCGCCGAGGTCGAACGTTCCGGCGACGGCACGCCGGTGCGCGTCGTCGGCGTCGTGCGCGACATCACCGATGACCACCGCGAGCACCAGCGCTTCGCCGACCTCATGGCCGTCACGCCCGTCGGGGTGGCGGTGCTGGACGCGGCGGGCCGGATCGTCGAGGTCAACCCCGGGCTGTGCGCGATGCTCGGC
Source organism: uncultured Actinomycetota bacterium (assembly GCA_963750095.1). Lineage (GTDB taxonomy): Bacteria > Actinomycetota > Actinomycetes > Mycobacteriales > Pseudonocardiaceae > Pseudonocardia. The sequence goes on from CAVVPJ010000009.1 coordinate 488,230, forward strand.
GCCGCGGCGGAGCGGCTGCGCGGGATGTCCGCCGTCACGCTGGCCGCCGAGCCTCCGATCGGCGGGCTGCCCAGCTGGCTGCGTCCCGTGCCGCCGGGCGCCCAGTACGGCTACCGGGAGGAGGCGCCGCTGCTGCGGGCGGACGGCACGACGGTGTGGTGCGAGCTGGACGTGACGGGCACGCCCGCCGAGGACGGCGGCACGCACTGGCTGGCCGTCGTCACCGACGTGTCGGAGCGGCGGCGGGCGGCGGAGCTGCTGCGCAGGGCGGGCACGATCGACGAGCTCACCCAACTGCCCAACCGCGCGGCCTGCCTCGAGCTCCTCGACCGGCTGCTGGCCGGACCGGACCGGGACCGGGTCGCCGTCGTCTGCGGCGGCCTCGACGACTTCCAGCGCATCAACTCCTCCCTCGGCCACGACGCGGGCGACGACCTGCTCGTCACGCTGGCCGCCCGGCTGCAGCGGGACCTGCCCGTCTGCTGCACGGCGGCCCGCCTGTCCGGCGACGAGTTCGTGGTGATCTGTGCCGACCACGCCGAGGTCGGCGGGCCCGACCAGCTCGCGGGCCTCGTCGCCGACCTGCTCCGCGCCGTGATCACCGTGCACGGCCGACCGGTGCACATGACGGCCTCGGTGGGCCTGGCCACCCCCGTGCCCACCGGCGACGTGCGCGCGCCCGACCTGCTGCGCTTCGCCGAAGCCGCGATGCTCGACGTCAAGCGCCGCCAGTGCCGCGGCGGGATCGCCATGGCCACCGACGGCGTGGTGAGCCTCGCCACCCGCGCGCTCGAGCTGGAAGCGGAGCTGCAGGACGCCATCGCGTCCGACGGGCTGATCCTGGAATACCAGCCGGTCGTCGGGCCGGACGGGCGGATCCTCACGCTGGAGGCGCTGGTCCGCTGGCCGCACCCGGAGCGGGGGACGATCCCGCCCGCCGAGTTCCTCCCGGTCGCGCAGCGCAGCGGGCTGCTCCGCGAGCTGGACCGCTGGGTGCTGCGGACGGCGGCCGCCGAGGCCGCCGACTGGCCCGCGCACGAGGGCAGGGCACCGGCCGTCGCCGTCAACCTCGCGGGGCTGCTGCCCGGCGACGCGGACTTCGCGGCCGAGGTCAGCGACGCCGTCGAGCGCGGCGGGCTCCCCTGGGACCGGCTGGTGCTGGAGCTGGTGGAGACCAGCCTCGTCGCCCTCCCGCGGCAGGCGCTGGCCGCGATGGCGGTGCTCGTCGGGCGCGGCGTGCGGTTCGCCGTGGACGACTTCGGCACCGGCTACTCCTCGTTGGCGCGGCTGAAGGAGCTGCCCGCGCAGACGATCAAGATCGACCGCGCGTTCGTCACCGGCATCGCGGCGGACTCCGTCGACTTCGCGGTCGCCAACGCCGTCGTCGACATGGCCAGGGCGATGGGGCGCTGCACGGTCGCCGAGGGCGTCGAGACCGCCGAGCAGTTCCACGTGCTGCGCGGCATCGGCGTCGACGCCTACCAGGGCTGGCTGTTCTCCCGACCGCTCCCGCCGGACCAGGTGCGCGCGCTGCTGGTCGCCGGGCGCCTGGAGACCCCGGCCGCGACCCGCGGATAGCCCCAATCGGGACGTCGCGGAAGGATCACAGCTTCTGCGAATTGTCGGGGTCCCGGGTTAGCCTCACGCGAAACGGTGGCCGGCGAGCGGCCGTCGGTGATGGGGGAGGCCCTCGGTGATCCAGTTCCGAGGCGTGACCAAGCGTTATCCCGATGGCACGGTGGCGGTCGACGAGCTCGACCTCACCGTGGACGCCGGAAAGATCACGGTTTTCGTCGGCCCTTCCGGCTGTGGCAAGACCACCTCGCTGCGGATGATCAACCGCATGATCGAGCCGTCCGGCGGCACGATCCTGGTCGACGGGCAGGACATCATGGCGGGCGATGCCGCGCAGCTGCGCCGCGGCATCGGCTACGTGATCCAGCAGTCGGGCCTCTTCCCGCACCGCACGATCCTGGACAACATCGCCACGGTGCCGCTCCTGCTGGGCTGGAGCAAGGCGAAGGCCAGGTCGCGGGCCGCCGAGCTGATGGAGACCGTCGGGCTCGTCCCGGAGATGGCCAAGCGCTATCCCACGCAGCTGTCCGGCGGGCAGCAGCAGCGCGTCGGCGTGGCCCGCGCACTGGCCGCCGATCCGCCGATCCTGCTGATGGACGAGCCGTTCAGCGCGGTCGATCCGGTGGTGCGCGAGAACCTGCAGGACGAGTTGCTGCGGCTGCAGGGCGAGCTGGGCAAGACGATCGTGTTCGTCACGCACGACATCGACGAGGCCGTCAAGCTCGGCGACAAGGTGGCGGTCCTGCGCGTCGGCGGCAAGCTGGCGCAGTACGACGAGCCGGGCCACCTGCTCGCCCGTCCCGTCGACGACTTCGTGGACGGCTTCGTCGGACGCGACCGCGGCTACCGCGGGCTGGGCTTCCGATCGTCGGATGCGCTGGTGGTGGGCGAGCTGTCGACGGTCATGCTCGGGGACAGCGTGGCCGCGGGCGCGGGCTGGGTGCTCGTCGTCGACGCGGAGGGGCATCCGCAGGGCTGGCTCAACACCACCGAGTCGACGTCCGACACCCCGGTGTCGCAGGAGCACCTGGTGCCAGGAGGCTCGCTGTACGACGTGGGCTCGGGGTCGCTGCGCAGTGCGCTCGACGCCGCGCTGTCCTCGCCGTCGGGCCTCGGCGTGGCCGTCGACGACCAGGGGGTGGTCGCGGGCTCGGTCAGCGCCGACGACGTGCTGCGGGTGCTCGACGACGCCCGTCGTCACGAGGCGGCCTGAGGACCGCCGATGACCTGGGTGCTCGGCAATCTGGATCTCATCGGGGCGCTGCTGCTGCAGCACCTCTACTTCGCGCTGCCGCCGATCGTGATCGGGCTCGTGCTGGCGATCCCGCTGGGTTGGCTGGCCAACCGCAACGCGGCGCTGCGCAGCACGCTCGTCAACGTCGCGGGGCTGCTCTACACGATCCCGTCGCTGGCGCTGTTCGTGCTGCTGCCGCCGCTGCTCGGCACCGGGATCCTCAACCCGGCCAACGTCCTCGTGGCGCTCACGATCTACACGGTCGCGCTGCTCGTCCGCACCGTCTCCGACGGTCTGGGCGCGGTGCCACCGGTGGTGATCAACTCGGCGACGGCCATGGGGTACACCCCGTTCCGCCGGTTCGTCGGCGTGGAGCTGCCGTTGGCGGTCCCGGTGATCCTCGCCGGGCTGCGGGTGGCGTCGGTGTCGGCGATCAGCCTGGTCACGGTCGGCGCGGTGATCGGCTTCGGTGGTCTCGGCAAGATGTTCACCGACGCGTTCCAGCGCGACATCCCGGCGGAGACGATCGCGGGCATCGTGCTGGTCCTGCTGCTGGCGCTGGCGTTGGACGGGCTGATCCTGCTCGCCGGGCGCGCGCTCACCCCGTGGACGCGGGTCGCCACGGCCGTCGGGAGGCCCGCATGAGCTACTTCGGCTGGCTGTTCGACCCGGCCAACTGGACGAGCTCCGCCGGGATCCCCGCCCGGCTCGTCGAGCATCTCGGGTACGTGGCGCTCACGATGATCATCGCCTTGGCGGTCTCGGTTCCGTTGGGCGCGTGGGTGGGGCACACCGGCCGCGGCGGCTTCCTCGTCGTCGGCTCGGCCAACGCGCTGCGCGCGCTGCCGACGCTCGGCGTGCTGATCCTGCTGGTGTTCCCGTTCGGCCTGAGCATCGTCGGCCCGCTGGTCGCGCTGATCGTCCTGGCCATCCCGCCGGTGCTCGCGGGCACCTACGCGGGCGTGCGCAACGTCGACCCTGCGGTGGTCGACGCGGCCCACGGCATGGGCATGCGCGGCCGCGAGGTGCTGCTGGGCGTCGAGCTGCCCAACGCGCTGCCGCTGATCATCGGCGGGGTGCGCAGCGCCGTGCTGCAGGTGGTCTCCACGGCGACGATCGCGGCGTACGTGGGGCTGGGCGGCCTCGGCCGCTTCATCTTCGACGGCCTCGCCGTCCGCGACTTCCCGCAGATGATCGGCGGCTCGCTGCTGGTCGCGGTGCTCGCGATCGCGGCCGACCTGCTGTTGGCGGGGCTCCAGAAGATCGTCGTCTCGCCCGGCCTGCAGGTCGGCCCCAGCGGCACGGCGCGCAGGCTGCGCGCGGTGGCTGCAACTCGTCCCGCCACCGACCCCGACAGTGCTCGCGCGGCGGCCTGAACCCGAGATCCCCGAGCTGGAGGAACCCCATGAGACGCTCCCTGTTCATCCGAACACTGGCCGTCGCGGCAGGCGCCTGCCTCGCGCTCGCAGCGTGCGGAGGCGGTGGCAACCCGCTGGCCAACGGCGGGTCCGGCGGCTCGACCGGCGGCGCGGCGGCGTCGTCGTCGATCACCGTCGGCTCGGCCAACTTCACCGAGAACCAGATCCTCGCCGAGATCTACGCCCAGGCCCTGCAGGCCAAGGGCGTCAACGTCACGAAGAAGCTGTCGATCGGCAGCCGCGAGGCGTACTTCCCCGGCCTGCAGGACGGCTCGATCGACCTCATCCCCGAGTACACTGGTGTGCTGCTGCAGTACCTCAACAAGTCGGCCACCGAGACCGAGGCGGACGCGGTCTACGGTGCTTTGCAGAAGGCGCTGCCGCCCGCGTTGACGGTGCTGGAGAAGTCGACGGCCGAGGACAAGGACGCGGTCGTCGTCACCAAGGACACGGCGACCAAGTACAACGCCACGTCGATCGCCGATCTCGCGGCCCACTGCGGACAGCTCACGTTCGGCGGGCCTCCGGAGTTCAAGACGCGCCCCGACGGCATCCCCGGCCTGCAGAAGACCTACAACTGCACGTTCAAGGACTACAAGTCGCTCGACGCGGGCGGCCCGCTCACCGTGGCCGCGCTGAAGAACGGCGACGTGCAGGCGGCCGACCTCTTCACCACCGACGCGTCCATCGTGGCCAACAACTTCGTCGTCCTGCAGGACCCGAAGAGCAACTTCGCCGCGCAGAACGTCGTCCCGTTGATCAACAAGTCGAAGGTGAACGACACGATCACGCAGACGCTCAACGCGGTCTCGGCGAAGCTCACCACCGAGGAGCTCACCAAGCTCAACGCGGAGGCCTCCTCGGACACCAAGCCGAGCCCGGAGACCGTGGCGAAGAACTGGCTCAGCCAGAACGGCCTCGCCTGAGGCTGAGGTAGCGGGAGGGGGAACGCCCGGGCCGGACTGCGGGTGTTCCCCCGACAACAGCGCGGTGCCCGGCCGGACATGGCGATGATGGCGACGATCCGCAGGGTCTGAGATGCAACCCTTTCCGGGCCGCGGTCCGTCTACAGGGCATGCTGCGCATGCTGCTCGTGCTCGCCCTCGTCGCCGGGCTCGGTTCGCCCGCCCGCCCGGCGGCTTCCCCGGCCGACCCGCTCGCGCTCGTCGGGTGGTGGCGGGTCGCGGCGAGCGGGGAGACGGTGGTGATCGACCCGTCCCGCCTCGAGGTGCGCCGCGATGGGGCCGCGTCGCGGACGGCCGAAGGCTCGTGGGTCGGCGACAGCGAGGGCCGGTTCCTGGCGCGCGTCTACGGCGTGCCGCCGGGCGCGGCGGCCCCGGGCTGGCTCGGCGCGGCGGCCGGGTTCGGGGTGGACGGTGGCGACCGGCTGCTGCTCGACCGCGCGGGCGTGACCGTGGCGCGGCTCGTCCCGGCCCCCGCCGGAGCCGTCACCGGCGCGGCCGACCCCGCCCGCCCGCCGTCGGAGTCGGAGCGCCGTGCGGTCCGCCCGACCGCGCCCGTCCCGCCCGGGGTGCGGCCGACGGGCGACCTGACCGGCCGGTGGGTGCCGACCGACGACGCGGGGCGGGCGTTCGTCCAGTTCGCGGCCGACGGCACCTGGACCGGCTCGGACGGATGCACCGGCACCGGCGGCTCGTGGCTGTCGGCGCCCGACGGGGCGTTCCTCGCCACGGCCCGGTTGGTGATGACCTTCGTCGCGTGCCCTGGCGTCGGCGTGGCACCGGAGGTCGGCGCGGCTCGCCGCATCGGCATGGACGGCCCGACCCTGGTGCTCTTCGACGCCGACGGCGCGCCCGTCGGCCGGTTCCAGCGGGCCTGAGCGTGGGGGGTCTTGCCCTGAGGTAATGGTTAGCGCTAGCTTACCGTTCGTCATGGCTAACGTAAGCGCGATGCTGACCGCGCTCGGGGACCCGACCCGACAGGCGATCTTCGAGCGGCTCTCGCACGGCCCGCTGGCCGTGGGGCAGCTCGCCGGAGCGCTGCCGGTCAGCAGGCCTGCGGTGTCGCAGCACCTGCGGGTGCTCAAGGACGTCGGGCTCGTGTTCGACCGGCAGGAGGGCACGCGGCGGCTCTACCAGGTCGACCCCGACGGCCTGGCGCAGCTGCGCGCCCATCTCGACGCGTTCTGGGCGCGCTCGTTGGCCGCCTTCGCCCAGCGAACCGAGGAGAGAAAGCGCATGGACACGATGGTCGAGGCCGTCCGCAGGGAGGTCGTCGTCGAGGTCGGGCAGGCCGCGGCGTTCGAGACCTTCACCGCCGACATCACGTCCTGGTGGCCGCCCGCCCACCACATCGGGTCGGCGCCGATCCAGGAGATCCTCATCGAGCCGCGGGTGGGCGGGCGCTGGTTCACCCGCCACGAGGACGGCACCGAGACCGACACCGGCGTCGTCACGGTGTGGGACCCGCCGGGGCTCGTCGTCGTCACGTGGCAGATCGGCGCCGACTGGACGTTCCATCCTGACCTGGTCACGTCGGTGGCGGTGCGTTTCGAGCCGGAAGGCCCGGACCGCACCCGGGTCGTCCTCGAGCACGGCGGCCTCGAGGCGTACGGCGCCGACGCGGCATCGATGGTCGAGACGTTCAAGGACGACGGCGCCTGGACCGCGACCCTCGCGGCGTACGCGGCCAGGGCCGCGCGGTGAAGTGCTTCGTCGTGCTGTACACGTCGGGCGAGGGCGTCGCCCACCGCGCGCCGCCGCACTTCCCCGCCCACAAGGAGCGGCTCGACGCGTTCCACCTGCGCGGTGACCTGCTGATGGTCGGCACGTTCGGCGATCCGCAGAAGGAGGGGTCGATGGCGATCTTCCGCACGCGGGAGGCCGCCGAGGAGTTCGTCGGCGGTGACCCGTTCGTGGTGCACGGCGTGGTGAGCGACTACGAGATCCGGGACTGGAACGAGATCCTCACATGACGCGCCATCCGCCAGAAACATCTCTATCATCGAGATTATGGATGGGCGAACGACCTGTGTGATCGTCGGCGGCGGACCGGGTGGAGTGGTGCTGGGCTACCTGCTGGCGCGGGGCGGGGTGCGGGTGACGCTGCTGGAGTCGCGCGGCGACTTCGACCGCCGGTTCCGCGGCGACTCGATCGCCCCGCCCGTGCTCGACCACCTCGATCTCCTCGGGCTTGCCCAGCCGCTCCTCGACGAGATTCCGCACGTCAAGGCGGACGCGTTCGTCTGGAGCTCGCCGGGGAAGCGCTACGTGCTGGCCGACTACCGCGACGCCAGCGCGAAGTTCCCGTTCTACGCGCTGGTGCCGCAGGCGCGGTTCCTGCCGTGGATGGTCGAGCGGGCCCGGCCGTACGGGCTCGACGTGCGGATGGGCGCGCGGCTCACCGACCTCCTGCGCGACGACAGCGGGCGGGTCGTCGGCGTCGAGTACACCCAGGCGGGCGGGCGGCACCGGCTTGCGGCCGATCTCGTGGTCGGCTGCGACGGGCGCAGCTCGAAGGTGCGGCAGCTGTCTTCGCTGCACCCGACCGAGCTGAGCTCCAGCATCGACATCGCGTGGATGGAGGTGCCTCGCCGCGACGGCGACCCGGCGCTGTCGGGCCTGGAGCTGATGGCCGAGCCGGGCAGCAACCTCGCCGTGCTCGGGCAGGGCGGCGGGTGGCAGATCGGGTTCACGATCGTGGCGGGCACGTTCGGCGAGATGCGCGCCGCGGGCGTCGAGCCGTTGACGGCGTTGCTCCGTCGCCGTGCGCCGTGGCTGGGCGACCGCATCGACCTCCTCACCGACACCAACCAGCTCACGCTGCTGCCGATCCGCATCACCCGGGTCGACCGGTGGAGCGAGGCGGGCCTGCTGCTGATCGGCGACGCCGCGCACGTCATCTCGCCGGTCGGCGGCAACGGCATCAACTTCGCGATCGTCGACGCGGCGGAAGCGGCCAACCGGCTGGTCGGGCCGTTGACCGCGACGTCCGTCGACCCGGCGGCGGTCGACGCGGCGACGGCCGAGGTGGAGCGGGTGCGGCGGCCGCGGGTCGACCGCGAGCAGGCGTTCCAGGTGCGCGTCGAGCGGGCCACGGCGCGGCGGCTCGCGGCGCGCTCCGACCCGCGGCCGGGCCTACCGCTGCGGCTGATCGCGGCGGTGCCGGGGCTGGCGCGCTGGTCGGCCCGCCGCGGGGCCAGGGCCCTGGCGATCCCCGCCCCCGACCCGCGCATCCTGGCGGGCGTGGCTCCGGTGACGTGACCGGGCCCCCGCACCGACTTCGCAGCGACCGGGACCGGCGCCGCTGACGGAACCCGACTTCGCAAACCCCGCGGCGTCCTCGCACAGGTTCGGCCGTGTGCGAGGACGCCACGACCTGTGCGAGGTCAGGCCGGGGCCCCATCAGAGGGCGGGGATCACCGACGTGCCGTAGGCCTCGATGGTCGCCTCGCGGGCGTCGTGCATGGCGTAGATCGCGAACTGGTCGACGCCGAGGGCGCGCAGGCCCGCGAGCCGTTCCAGCTGGGCCGAGGGCGGGCCGAGCAGGCAGAACCGGTCGACCACCTCGTCGGGCACGAAGTCGGTCGTGCGGTTGCCCGCCCGGCCGTGGTGGCTGTAGTCGTAGCCCTCGCGGCCCTTGATGTAGCCGGTGAGCTCGGCCGGGACGGCCGCCGACGACGCCCCGTACCGCGTGACGAGGTCCGCGACGTGGTTGCCCACCATCCCGCCGAACCAGCGGCACTGGTCGCGGGCGTGCGCGAGATCCTCGTCGACGTACGCGGGCGCGGCCACGCAGATCGTGATCGACGCCGGGTCGCGCCCCGCCGCCTCGGCCGCCGACCGGACGGTCTTCACCGTCCACTCGACGAGGTACGGGTCGGCGAGCTGCAGGATGAACCCGTCCGCGCGGCGGCCGACGAGGTCCAGCGCCTTCGGCCCGTACCCCGCCATCCAGACCGGCAGCTCCGGCACGCCGTCGACGATCCACGGGATGCGCACCTCGGTGCCGTCGAGGTCGACCGACCGCCCGGCCGCGAGATCGCGGATCACGCGCATCGCCGCCTCCAGGCGGGCCAGCGTCGTCGGCGGGCGGCCCTGCACGCGCATCGCGGAGTCGCCGCGGCCGATGCCGCAGATCGTCCGGTGCCCGAACTGCTCGTCGAGGGTGGCGTGCAACGACGCGATGACCGTCCAGTCCCGGGTGCCCGGGTTCGTCACCATCGGGCCCACGACCATCCGCGAGGTCCGCTCCAGGATCCGCGGGTAGATCACGTACGGCTCCTGCCAGAGCACGTGCGAGTCGAACGTCCAGCCGTGGCTGAACCCGAGCCCCTCCGCGCGGACCATGAGGTCGACGACCGTCTGCGCGGGAGGATCGGTTTGCAGAACCAGCCCGATGTCCATGATGTCTTCCTTCTGGCTAGCGCAGGTAGCCGCAGGTGTCGCGCTTGACGAACCGACCGTGGCCCGCCGACCCGAGGTACTCCCCGCCGTCGATCACGACCCGACCGCGGGAGAGCACCTTCTCGACCTTGCCGGTGATCTCCTTGCCCTCGTAACAGGAGTAGTCGACGGCCATGTGGTGCGTCGCCGCCGACAGCGTCTGCCGCGCGTTCGGGTCGTAGACGACGACGTCGGCGTCGGCGCCGGGCGCGATCGTGCCCTTGCGCGGGTACAGCCCGAACATCTTCGCGGGCGTGGCGCACGCGATCTCGACCCACCGCCGCCGCGAGATGTGCCCGTCCACGACGCCCTGGTGCAGCAGGTCCATCCGGTGCTCGACGCCCGGCAGGCCGTTGGGGATCTTGGAGAAGTCCCCGATGCCCATCTCCTTCTGGCCCTTGAAGCAGAACGGGCAGTGGTCGGTGGACACCACGGACAGGTCGTCGGTGCGCAGCCCCCGCCACAGCGCGGCCTGGTGCTCGACCGGCCGCAGCGGCGTCGAGCAGACGTACTTGGCGCCCTCGAAACCGGGGCGGGCCAGGTCGTCCGTGGAGAGGAACAGATACTGCGGGCAGGTCTCGGCGAACGCGTTGAACCCCTCGTCGCGGGCCTTCGCCACCTCGGCGAGGGCGGACGCGGCCGACAGGTGCACGATGTAGAGCGGCGCCCCGGCCACCTGGGCCAGCTTGATCGCCCGGTGGGTGGCCTCGGCCTCCAGCAGCTCGTGGCGGACCACGCCGTGGTAGCGCGGGTCGGTCTCGCCGCGGGCGAGCGCCTGCTCGATGAGCACGTCGATGGCGATGCCGTTCTCGGCGTGCATCATCGTGAGCGCGCCGGTCTCGGCGGCCCGCTGCATCGCGCGCAGGATCTTGCCGTCGTCGGAGTAGAAGACGCCGGGGTAGGCCATGAACATCTTGAAGCTCGTGACGCCCTCGCCGACGAGCTGCTCCATCTCCTTGAGCGAGCCCTCGTGGACATCGGCGAGGATCATGTGGAACGCGTAGTCGATCGCGCACCGGCCCTCGGCCTTGGCGTGCCAGGCGTCGAGGCCCGCGCGCAGGGTGCCGCCCATGGACTGGATCGCGAAGTCGACGATCGTCGTCGTGCCGCCCCACGCCGCGGCGCGGGTGCCGGTCTCGAACGTGTCCACGGCGTAGGTGCCGCCGAAGGGCATCTCCATGTGCGTGTGGCCGTCGACGCCGCCGGGGATGACGTACTTGCCGCTCGCGTCGATCACCGTGTCGGCCATCCAGCCCTGGCCGGTGCCGAGGGCGACGACCTTGTCCTCCTCGATCAGCACGTCGACGGCGAGCTCGTCGGAGGCGGTGATGACGAGCCCGTCCGTGATCAGAGTGCGCATCGCGCGCCTCCGGCGCTCGTGCGCGGAAAAGACGGTGGGAACAGTGTTATTCGCGCACGGCTCATGGGGTGACCTCCTCGATCGATGCGACGAGTGCGGCGAGGCCCTCTTGGGCCTCCGCTGTCGTCAGCGTCAGGGGTGGGGCGATGCGCAGCACGTTGCCCGCGAGGCCGCCCTTGCCGATCAGCACGCCGCGTCGTTTCGCGGCCTCCAGCACGGCGTTGGCGAGCTCGGGCGCGGGCTCGCCTGGGGTTCCACCGCGCGGAGCGTCAGCGGAGCGCGCATCGACGCTGCCGGGGCGGACGAGCTCCACGCCGATCATCAAACCCTTGCCGCGGACGTCCCCGACGATGGGGCTGCCGATCGCGCGCAGGCCGTCGAACAGCGGCGGCCCCTGGCGGGCTGCGTTGTCCTGGAGACGCTGGTCGAGCAGGTAGCGCAGGTTGGCCAGGGCACCAGCCGAAGTGAGCGGCGAGCCGCCGAACGTCGAGATCGAGTTGGCGCCGAGCGAGTCCATGATCGCGGCGGGTGCGATGACGCCGCCCATCGAGAGCCCGTTGCCGACGCCCTTGGCGAACGTGACGATGTCCGGCGTCGCCCCGTGCGCCTGCCAGCCCCAGAAGTGCTCGCCGGTGCGGCCCCAGCCGGTCTGCACCTCGTCGGAGATCCACAGGATGCCGCGCTCGCGCAGCACCTCGGCGAACGCACCCAGCAGCCCGTCCGGGCCGGAGGTGAAGCCGCCGACGCCCTGGATCGGCTCGGCGATGAGCGCGGCGACGTCGCCGCCCGCCTGGTCGAGCACGTCGCGCAGGTCCGCGACGCACGCCGCGATGTACTCGCCGTCGGACAGGCCCGCGAACGGCGAGCGGTACTGCTGCCCGCCGTGCACGTAGTAGGTCTGGAACGGCGAGAGCGAGGTCGGCGACCAGCTGCGGTTGCCGGTGATCGCGATCGTCGAGAACGACCGGCCGTGGTAGCTGTTGCGCAGCGCCAGGATCTGGTTGGAGCGCCGCAGCGACGACGCGAGCAGCAGCGCCGCGTCGTTGGCCTCGGTGCCGGAGGTGGTCAAGAAGACCTTGGCGTCGGGGATCTCCGAGACCGTGGCGATCTGCTCGGCCAGCTCCACCATCGGCCGGTTGAGGTAGAGCGTGGAGCTGTGGATGATCCGGCCCGCCTGCTCGGCGACCGCCTTGGTCACCTCGGGCAGCGCGTGCGCCGTCATCGTGGTGAGGATGCCGCCGAAGAAGTCGAGGTAGACGTTGCCGTGGGTGTCCCAGACCCGGCGGCCCTCGCCGCGGTCGATCTCGATCGGGTCCTCGTAGTAGATCGCGAGCCAGGACGGCAGGACGGCGCGCGTGCGGTCGAGCAGGCTCATCGCGCGCCTCCGGGGGTCGTGCGCGGAAAACGTTGCCCCGACCGCGCTTTGCGCGCACGGGCGGCGAAGCCGCTCATGCCTCCACCAGCGGGCCGTAGGCGTCGGGACGGCGGTCGCGGTAGAACGCCCAGGTCTGGCGGACCTCCTCGATCAGGTCGAGGTCGAGGTCGCGCACCACCAGCTCCTCGTCGTGCCCGCTCGCGACGTCGCCGACGAACTGGCCGCGCGGGTCGACGAAGTAGCTGGTGCCGTAGAAGTCGTTGTCGCCGTACTCCTCGACGCCCACGCGGTTGATCGCCGCGATGAAGTACTCGTTCGCGACGGCGGCCGCCGGCTGCTCCAGCTTCCACAGGTGCGACGAGAGGCCGCGGCTCGTGGCCGAGGGGTTGTAGACGATCTGCGCGCCCGCGAGGCCCAGCGCGCGCCAGCCCTCGGGGAAGTGCCGGTCGTAGCAGATGTACACGCCGACCCGGCCGACCGCGGTCTCGAACACCGGCCAGCCCAGGTTGCCTGGCCGGAAGTAGAACTTCTCCCAGAAGCCCTTCACCTGCGGGATGTGGTGCTTGCGGTACTTGCCGAGCACCGTGCCGTCGGCGTCGATCACGGCGGCGGTGTTGTAGTAGTGCCCGGCGTCCTCGACCTCGAAGACCGGCACGACCAGCACCATCCCGGTCTCGCGGGCCAGCGCCTGCATGCGTCGCACCGTCGGGCCGTCGGGCACCGGCTCGGCCCAGCGGTAGTGCTCGTTCTCCTGCACCTGACAGAAGTAGGGCGCGTTGAAGACCTCCTGGAATCCCATGATCTGCGCGCCCTGCTGGGCCGCCGTCCGCGCGTACCCCTCATGGACGTCGATCATCGATGCGGTGTCGCCGGTCCACTTCGCCTGCAGGAGCGCTGCCTTCACCACGTTCGCCATCGTCTCGCCTCAGTTTCGTCTCTTGCCTCGCCGAACACGGGAAGAAGCAGACACTCTCGAACGTCGGACCCGTCCGGGGCAAGAGGGCACACGGGCTGCTCACCTGCTTGGCACGGCCCGCTACCCCCGCACGGTATAGATCATGGGACGGCGCTCGCTTATCTTTGGTCATCGTGACGTGGCTCTCGGTGGTCCTCGCGGGGGGCTGTCTCGTGGTCGCGCTGCTGCACGGCATGCGGGCGGTGGTCGCGCCGGGGCGGCGGGTCCCTGCCGAGCTGCTGCATCTGGTGATGGCGCTGGGGATGGCGGCGATGTTCGCCCCCGCTGACGACCCGGTGCCCCGCGGGATGTGGGTGGTGACATTCGGTGTCTGCACGGCCTGGGCGGCCGTGGCGGTCGTCCGGCGGCGCGAGATCGGCGGCGAGCTCGGCCACCACCTCGTCGGCAGCGCCGCGATGCTGTTCATGCTGCTCGTCGGCCACGGGGCGGCGGGCTGGGGAGCGCCAGCCGCGATCGTGCTGGCGGGGGCGTGCGGATGGCACGCGCTGCGCTGCGTCGAGCGCCTTCACGAGCAAGGCCCGGTGCCGGGCGGTGGCGTCGCCGTGGCGGCGCGGACATCGCGCCTGGCCGACCTCGGCCACGTCGGGGTGGCCGTGGCGATGACCGTCATGCTGCTCGGCGCGGTGTGACCTACCCGTCCCGGGCGACAAGCCTGCCGAGCAGGTCGACGATCTGCTGCTGGCCCGCCGCGGTGGCGTCGAGCCTGCCGCGGACCTCCAGGAAGCCCCGGTCGACGTGCTCCCGCAGATCGGTCATGTCGGCGCGCAACGCGTTGCCACCGGCGCGCGGCCGCTGCGGAGCGGAATGGCGGACGTCGCGCAGCGCAGTCTGACCGCCACGCTCCGGCTGGCATCCGGCGTGCGGATGAGGTCCACTGGGGGGCATAGATTGGGCCCGCACGGCAGGAGCGGGACGGGAGCGACGCATGGCGAGCATCGAGGAGGTCCGGGCGGGCATCGCCCTGGCGACGGACAAGGCGTCGGAGAGCCTCGGCGCCCTCCAACAGGCGCACTCGTCGCTGGAGCAGGCCCAGGGACTGCTGATGCGGGCCACCGAGGGCAGCGGGCAGTCCGACGCGCAGGAGGCGACGGGCCTGCTGGCCCAGGCCATCGGCAGCATCACGGAGGTCCAGCAGGCCGTCTCCGCCGCGATCCAGGCCGCTGAGGGGGTGGCGAACCGGCTGTGAGCTCGATCGAGGAGGTGCGCGCGATGCTGCTCGGCGCGGCCGAGGAGATCGCCCACGCCCGCGAGTACGCCGGGACGGCCGCGGGGCGCATCGCCGACGCCATCGGCGTCCTCATCGGGCTCGGCGAGCACCGCGAGCCCCTCGTCCCGCCGGAGCTGCGCCGCGCCGCCGACGAGCTCGACCGCGGCCTGAGCCTGATCGGTGCCGGTGAGACCACGGTCGCCGACATCGCGGCGCGGCTATAACACCGTGGCGGGCATCATCGGTGGGCGCAGGCGGCGGCGCATCCAGGCCGCCTACGACGCGCTGTGCGCGGCCATCGCCGCCGCCGACGGCGCGTCGGCCGTCGCCGCCGAACGGGCGCGCCGCGCGCACCTCGAGACGCTCGTCGAGCTGTGGCTGCGCGAGCAGGGCCTCGACGGCGCCGAAGCCGACCCCGCGCTGCGCCCGCTGCTGACCAACCCCGAGTTCGCGCAGGTCGTGCGGGCCGTCGAGGCCAACCGCTCCGCCACCGCCCGGCGCCCCGCCGACGCCCTCCCCGAGCTCGACGAGATCGTCGCGAAGGCCACCGCGGGCTCGGCGGCAGGCCCCCCCGAGGACTGGCTCGGCAAGCACGGCGAGCACGAAGGCATCGACGGCGTGCCGCGGCTGTGGCGGATCGGCACCGGACGGCTCGGTTCCGCAGGCGCGCCGTTCGAGGTCGCGCTGCCGCTGCTCGACGAGTCGCACCTGCAGATCAGCGCCCACACCGCCGCGCGCGCGACAGCGCTCGGCCTCGTCGAGAACCTCCTCATGCGGGTGGTCGGCCACTTCCGCCCGGGCCTCGTGGCGCTGCACCTGTGGGACGTCGAGCACCTCACCGGCCCGCTGCCCCGCCTGCACCCGCTCACCCGCACCGGCATCCTGCACGTGCACGACCCGGGCGGGCTGCAGCACCTGCTCGACGAGCTGTCCGACCGGATCCGCCGCGTCCACCGCGACGTCCTCGCCGAGGGCGAGACCACGCTGGCGGGCCGCACCCGCACCGAGGGGAAGCGCGTGGAGCCCTGGGTCCTCGCCGTGCTGGTGGGCAACCGCCAGGCGCTGAAGGAGGACGAGCACAAGGCGCTGGGTCGGATCGCCCGGGGCGGCCTCGCGTGCGGGGTCCAGCTCGTGCTGCTGGATGTGCCGATGGCCATCGGCGCGCCGGTGGAGACGGTCCACATCGACGAGCGCGGCATGGCCCGCACCTCCATGACGGGGCGCTACGTGCAGGTCGAGCCCGATCCGCGGTTCCCGGAGGGCGACGTGAGCCGCGGCTGCCACGCCATCGCCACCGAGCACGAGAGCTGGCGCAGCCGGATCGGCACGTTCGACGACCTGTTGCCCCGGTCGGAGTGGGGCAAGCGCACGTCGGAGACCGAGCTGCGGGCCCCCGTCGGGTTCGACGACGCGGGCGAGGTCGAGCTCGTCCTCGGCGACGCCGCCCCGCACGCGCTGGTCGGCGGCCCGAGCGGCTCCGGCAAGACCAACCTCCTGCTGGCCTGGATTGCGGCCCTCACCACCCGGTACCGGCCCGAGGAGCTGGAGCTCTACCTCCTCGACTTCAAGGAGGGCGTGTCGTTCGCCCAGTTCGCGCCCGGCGCCAAGGACACGAGCTGGCTGCCGCACGCCCGGCTGATCGGCGTCAACGTCAACGACGACCGCGAGTTCGGCCTCGCGCTGCTGCAGTTCCTCTACGAGGAGATGCGCCGACGCGCCACCGCCGCGAAGGAGCACGAGGTCACCAAGCTGGAGGACCTCCGCGAGGCCGACCCGCACGGCCGGTGGCCGCGCATCGTCGCGATCATCGACGAGTTCCAGTACCTGTTCGGGGAACGCGACGCCGTCACCCGCGCGGCGCTCACCCTGCTGGAGGACATCGCCCGCCGCGGCCGTTCGCAGGGCATCCACCTCGTGCTGGCCAGCCAGGACGTGTCGGGCATCGAGGCGTTCTGGGGCCGCCCGGCGATCTTCGAGCAGTTCGTCCTGCGTATCGCGCTGCCCCGCGCCCGGCGCGTGCTCGACAAGCACAACGAGGTGCCGCTCGGCCTGCCCCGCTGGCACGCGGTGCTCAACCACGAGTCCGGGATGCGGCACGGCAACCTGGTCGCGCGGATCCCCAACGCGAGCACCGCGGGCCTGATGACCGAGAAGGTGCAGACGAAGCTCCCCGCGAGCTGGCGCGCGGGCGTGCCGCGGCCGCAGCTGTTCGACGGCAGCCTGGCGCCGACGGCCGACATGCTGCTGCGCCAGGTCCCGCGGCAGGGCAGGCGCGCACCGGTCGGGCAGTGCATCGACCTGCGCGCCAGCACGGCCTTCGTCGACCTTCCCGACGCGCCCGGGCGCAACCTCGCCGTGCTCGGCGCCGACGCGGGGCCCGCGGTCCGGGTGCTCGCCACCGCGGCGGCCGGGTTGGTCGAGAGCTACGAAGGTCCGGTGACCGTCGTGCTGGCCGCGCTCGTCGGGGAGGCCGACCAGGTCGTCGGTGATCTGGCGCAGCGACTGGGGAGGCCCGGTCGCACCGTGCGGGACGGCATCCGTCGGGACGGTCTCGCGGAGGCGGTCGAGGGGCTCGCGGCCCAGGTGAAGGAGCATCTCGAGAAGGGCAGCCGGTCGCCGACGGTGCTCGTCCTGTTCGGTGCCGACGCCGCCGAGGCGGTGCTGGACCGCGGCGGCACCGAGGCGCTGCGCAAGCTCGTGCACGACGGGCCGGAGACCGGGCTGCACGTGCTCGGCTGGTGGCGCAGCGCGCCGCGGCTCAAGGCCCTGCTGATGCTGGGCGCCGTCGTCGACGACGTCGGGGCCTGGGTCGCGCTCGACGTGCAGGGCGCGGAGCTGCAGCCGTTCCTCCCGGGCACGATGTTCACCTGGTCGCCGCGGGCCGGTCGGGCGTTGTTCTTCGACCGCGCGCAGCACGCCGCTCCGCAGGTCGTGGTGGTGCCGGGGACGTCGCCCTCGGCCGCCGCGCCGCCCGAGGTGGAGCCAGCCGGGAAGGCGTCGGTCGATGGCGAGGCGGCGCAGGCAGGCGGCGACCCGGCCGACGAGGCCCCGGACGAGGAGATGCCGGTCGCGGAGGCCGCGCCGGAGGAGACGGAAGCTGGGCCCGCGCAGGCGCGTCCCGGGATGGTGCTTCTCGCGGACCGCGTGGTCGAACTTTCGGCGGAGGAGAGCGCCGCCACGCGCTACAAGGGCGTGATCGCCGGCCTCACCGCCGGTTTCGACGACGACGCGGCCCACAACGCGCGCCGGGTGAAGCAGCTGCGGCGGCTGGCCACCGAGCTCGGCAAGGAGCTGACGGCGGCAAGCGACCAGCACGTCGTGGCCCGGATCGGGAACCTCATGGCGTGGGAGGACGCCCTGGAGATCCTCTGGGTGGAGTCGTGGGTGACGATGCGCCCCTTCCCCAAGCCCGACCGGTTCGCCAAGGGCGACCCCGCCGTGCTGGTGGCCCAGGTCGAGGCCAGGGTGGCGGACCTGCGCGCCGCGGTGCAGCGCCGTGGGCTGCGGTCGCTGCGGCGCTGAACCTGGCAGAGCCGCCGTTCAGACCGGGTCGGCGAACGCGACGACGTTCTCGGCGTACTGCCGCGTCGCGCGGTCGAAGTGACCACCACAGGTGATGACGACCAGCCGCGGGGACCCGGACGGCGCGAAGACCTCGGCGGGCAGCTCCGGCTTGGGATAGGCGCGCACCGCCGTGACCGCGTACCTCTGGACCGCGCCGTCGCCGCCGGTCAGGCGGATCGCGTCGCCTGCCGCCAGCTCTCCCAGGCGGAAGAGCGCGCCCGGGCCCGAAGCCGCCGTGTCGACGTGGCCGTCGAGCACCAGCGTGCCCCCGCCCGCCGCCCACGAACCCACCACGTGCGGGTTCTCCGGAACGACCAGATCACCGCCCTGCTGCACGGCCACCGGCACGACGGGCGCGCGCACCCCGAGCGTCGGCAGCTCGATCCGCACCGGCCGGTCCACGGCGACGACGCTCACCGACGCCCGTCCCCCCGGCACCGTGAGGTCCGCGTGCGCGGGAGCGACAGCCCGGACCACCCCGAGCCCCATCAGGAACAGCCCGACAACGCACGCGACACCCGGCAGAATCGCCTGTGTCCGCAGCATCGCGTCGAGTGTGACATGGAAACGCGCGCACAATGAACCCGGCGAAACGCCCGCGACGAGGAAGGCCCGCGCGATGACCTACGATCCGCCGCCCGCGCAGCGCCCGCCGCCACCCCTGCCGCCTCCGCCATCGCCCCCGCCGCCAGGGCCGCCGTTCGGCCGCATCTTCGCGCTCGTGGTCGCGGCACTGGTTCTGATCATCTTCATCATTCTCATGTTCGTCGCCTGCGGGCCGTCGAGCACCACCCCCGGGGGCGTTCCCGGCTCCGGGTCGAACGCAGCGCTCCCGCCCGTCGTCACCGGCACGGCGACCACCGCCCCGTCGGTCACCTCGAGTCTCGCGGCGGCGCCTCCTTCCGGGCGGACGAGCGCCGCGGCCGCGCCGCCGCCCGGCCCGACGGGCCCCGCGGCGCCGCCCCCTCCCGGGCGGACGAGCGTCGTGGCCGCGCCCCCTCCCGGGCGGACGAGCGTCGTGGCCGCGCCACCGCCAGGGCCGACGAGCGTCGTGGCCGCGCCACCGCCAGGGCCGACGAACCCCGTGGCCGCACCGACCGCCAAACCCGCCGCGCCGCGGACGACGCCCGCCCGGGTCGACGCGGGCTCCGGCGGGGCCGCCGACCCCGGCCAGGCGGTCGACGTCCCGACGGTCCTCCTGCTGGTCGGTGGGGTGCTCACGGTCGCGGGCGGGCTCGTCCTCGCCCGCCGCCGCGCTTCGTAGCTCAGTCCTCGTCGTCGCGCGCGAGGAACGACGCGAGCCGCTCGACGGCGTCCTCGAACGCCGGGTTGCGGTCGACGAACGCGCGCAGCCGCTCGGCCAGCCACTCGACGCTGACCTGCTCCTCGCCCCGCCGGTCGGCGAGCTCCTCGATCCCCCGGTCGGTGGAGTACACCCCGGCTAGACCTCGGCCTGCTCGTCGTCGAGCGCGGCGGCGATCAGCGCGTTCTGCTCCACCTCGTGCACCTTCGACGACCCGGCCGCGGGCGCGGCCATCGCCCGTCGCGACACCCGCTTGATCCCCACCAGCCGCGGCAGCTTCTCGGGCAGCGCAAGGCCGAGGAACGGCCACGGGCCCTGGTTGCCCGGCTCCTCCTGCACCCACCGCACGTCCTCGGCGTTCGGGTAGCGGTCCAGCACCGCGGTGAGCCTGCGGTCGGGCACGGGGTAGAGCTGTTCCAGACGGATGAGCGCGACGTCGTCGAGGCCGCGCTTCCCGACCGCGGCGGCCAGCTCCCAGTAGATCTTGCCAGCGCACAGGAGGACCTTGCGCACCCCCGTGGCGGGCGCGTCGGACTCGCGGAACCGCGGGTCGTCGATCACCGGGCGGAACCGGCCACCCGTGAAGTCGGACACCGGGCTGACCACCTGCTTCGCCCGCAGCATCCACTTGGGCGTGAACACCACCAGCGGGCGGCGCACCCCGTCCATCGCGTGGTTGCGCAGCAGGTGGAAGTAGTTGGCGGGCTCCGACGGCAGCGCGACGGTCATCGAGCCCTCGGCGCAGAGCTGCAGGAAGCGCTCGATGCGCCCCGAGCTGTGGTCGGGACCCTGGCCCTCGAGCCCGTGCGGGAGCAGCAGCACGACGTCGGAGGTCTGGCCCCACTTGGCCTCGCCGGAGGAGATGAACTCGTCGATGATCGACTGTGCCCCGTTGACGAAGTCGCCGAACTGGGCCTCCCACCCCACGAAGGCGTCGGGGTTGGCCACCGAGTAGCCGTACTCGAACCCGACCGCGGCGAACTCCGACAGCGCGGAGTCGTAGGGCAGGAAGCGGCCCTGGTCGCCCGAGAGGTTGCGCAGCGGGTAGTACTCGTCGCCGGTCTTGCGGTCGATCACCACAGAGTGCCGCTGGACGAACGTGCCGCGCCGGGTGTCCTGGCCCGACAGGCGCACGAGCTTGCCGTCCATCAGCAGCGAGCCCAGCGCGAGCAGCTCGGCGAACGCCCAGTCGACGTTGCCCTCGCGGGACATCGTGTAGCGGCGCTGCAGCACCGGCTTGACCCGCTGGTGGACGGTGAACCCCTCCGGCAGGTCGACGTGCGCGTCGCCGATGCGGTGGACCGTCTCCAGCGCGACCGACGTGTCGAGATCCGCGGCAGGGAGCTGCTCGTGCTCCACCGAGGGGCTGATGCGCGCAGGCGTGCGCTCCAGCTCGCGGACCTCGTTGAACACGTGCTCCAGCTGGTTGGAGAAGTCGCGCAGGGCGTGCTCGGCGTCCTCCATCGAGATGTCGCCGCGCCCGATGAGCGACTCGGTGTAGAGCTTGCGGACGCTAGCGCTTGGCGTCGATCACGTCGTACATCGCGGGCTGGGTCATCGACGGGTCGTCGCCCTCGTTGTGGCCGCGGCGGCGGTAGCAGACCATGTCGATCACGACGTCGTTGTGCCAGCGTTCGCGGTACTCCACGGCGAGCTTGGCCACCCAGACGCAGGCCTCGGGGTCGTCGCCGTTCACGTGGAAGACGGGCGCGCCGATCATCTTCGCGACGTCGGTGGAGTAGGTCGAGCTGCGCGAGTGCTCGGGCGCGGTGGTGAAGCCGACCTGGTTGTTGACCACGACGTGCACGGTGCCGCCGGTGCGGTAGCCGCGCAGCAGGGCGAGGTTGAGCGTCTCGGCGACCACGCCCTGGCCCGCGAACGCGGCGTCGCCGTGCAGCATCAGCGGCAGCACGGTGTAGCCGTGGTCATGGCCCTTGTCGAGCAGGTCCTGCTTGGCGCGGACGATGCCTTCGAGGACCGGGTCGACCGCCTCGAGGTGGCTGGGGTTGGACGCCAGCGAGACGACGGTCTCGCCGTCGCCGAACATCCGGAAGTACTTGCCCTCGGCGCCGAGGTGGTACTTGACGTCGCCGGAGCCGTGCGCCTGGCCGGGGTCGAGGTTGCCCTCGAACTCGCGGAAGATCTGGCTGATCGGCTTGCCGACGATGTTGGCCAGCACGTTGAGCCGCCCGCGGTGCGGCATGCCGATGACGACCTCGTCCATCTCGTGCTCGGCCGCCTTGTCCAGCACGGCGTCCAGCAGCGGGATGACGGTCTCGCTGCCTTCGAGCGAGAACCGCTTCTGCCCGACGTACTTGGTCTGCAGGAACGTCTCGAACGCCTCGGCCGCGTTGAGCTTGGAGAGGATGTACTTCTGCTCGTTGGGGTGCGGCTTCTGGTGCGGCCGCTCGATCCGCTCCTGCAGCCATGCGCGCTGCTCGGGCTCGGAGATGTGCATGTACTCGGTGCCGATCGTGCGGCAGTAGGCGTCGCGCAGCACGCCGAGCACGTCGCGCAGCTTCATCCGCTCCTGGCCCGCGAACCCGCCGACGGCGAAGTCGCGGTCGAGGTCCCACAGCGTGAGCCCGTGGGAGAGCACGTCCAGGTCGGGGTGGCGGCGCTGGCGGTAGTTGAGCGGGTCGGTGTCGGCCATGAGGTGGCCGCGCGTGCGGTAGGCGTCGACCAGCTCGATGACCCGCGCGACCTTGTCCACCGGGTCGTCGGGCAGGTCCTGCACCCAGCGGACGGGCTCGTAGGGCACGCGCAGGGCGTGGAAGATGTCGTCGTAGAACCCGTCTTCGCCGAGCAGCAGCGCGTGGACGCGGCGCAGGAAGTCGCCGGACTCGGCGCCCTGGATGATCCGGTGGTCGTAGGTCGAGGTCAGAGTGATGATCTTGGAGATGCCGACCTTGGCGAGGGTCTCCTGGCTCGCGCCCTGGAACTCGGCGGGGTACTCCATCGCGCCGACGCCGATGATCGTGCCCTGGCCCTGCATCAGCCGGGGCACCGAGTGGTTGGTGCCCAGCGTGCCCGGGTTGGTCAGCGAGATCGTGGTGCCCGCGAAGTCCTCGGCGGTGAGGTTGCCCGCGCGGGCCTTGCGCACGATGTCCTCGTAGGCCGACCAGAACTGGGCGAAGTTCATCGCCTCGCAGCCCTTGATCGAGACGACGACCAGGGAGCGCTGGCCGCCCTTGCCGGGGAGGTCGATCGCGAGGCCGAGGTTGACGTGCTCGGGCTGCACGACCGTCGGCTTGCCGTCGACGTCGGCGAAGTGCCGGTTCATCACCGGGAACCGGCCCAGCGCCCTGACGACGGCGTAGCCGATCATGTGCGTGAAGCTGATCTTGCCGCCGCGGGTGCGGCGCAGCTGGTTGTTGATGACGACGCGGTTGTCGGCCAGCAGCTTGGCCGGAACGGCGCGCACGCTCGTGGCGGTCGGCACGGTGAGCGAGGCGTTCATGTTCTTCACGACGGCCGACGCGGCGCCACGCAGCTGGGTGGCGGTGCCGTCGGTGCTCGCCTGCGCGGCGGCGGAGGGACGGGCGGCCTGCGACGTCGTGCCCGCCGCGGGCTTGGCGGCCGTGCCGTTCGCGGCGCGGCGCGGGGCCTCGGGCTCGGCGCGGCGCTCGGCGGGCCGCTGCGCGTGGTCCTCCGCCCGCTTGTGCTGGCGGGCGGGCGTGGCGATCGGCGTGAGCGGCGAGGGTGCCGCGGTGGTGTCCGCGGCCGTCTGCGGGGCGGACTCGGAGGTGGGTGAGGCGTCGCCGGGGCGGTAGTCGGCGAAGAACTCGTGCCAGGCCGGGTCGACGCTCTTCGGGTCGACGAGGAAACGCTGGTACATCTCCTCGACCAACCACTCGTTCGGCCCGAACTGGTCGGTGGGATTGCTGGTACTGCTGCTGGACACGCTGAGGACCGCCTTGATCGGATGTTCGTCGTCGTCGTCGCCGAGGAACCAGGTTAGTCCTCTTGCGTGACGCCAGGGAGCACCTGTCAAGTCCTGTGACGATGCGACCGGTCACATCGCCGATCACGGCGCGCGGCGGTTCAGGCGGGGATCGCGCCCGCCTCGTCGACGACGGCGGTGCGCACGGCCGTCGAGCTGATCACCGTGCCCGCGGCGAGGCCGGTGCGCGAGCCCGTGCGGACGGTGTCGCGCTCGCCCGCGAACTGGCCGTCGGCGGGGGAGAGCATCAGCTCAGTGCGGGTGCGGCCCGCATCGTGGACCAGCGCGAGGCAGGCCACCCCGTCGACGTTCGCCACGCACTCCGCCGCACGCACGCCGGGCAGGCAGGCCAGCGCCAGGCACAGCGCGGCGCGCAGGTCGGCAGGCACGAGGCAGGTGCGCAGGGCGGTCACCCCGGCCGCGAACGGGCCGAACCAGCTGCCCGTGTTCTCCTCGCGCAGCCGGTGGACGAGCGCTTCCGGGTCGCGGGGCAGCCGGGTGAAGAACTCGCGGGTCGGGGTCTGCCAGCTCCCGCGCGGCCGCGGCGGCGGGGCGCAGGGCCGGTCTCCCGCTTCGCCGTCCTCGTCCATCAGCGTCTCGAACGCGCCGTGCCGGGCCCGGAACCGGCCGACCGGCACCGCGGGACGCAGGTCGTACCCTTCGGCGACGGCCTGCTCGGCCGAGCCCGCGAGCCACCGCTGCGCTCCGGTGACCTCCCGCTCCAGCACCCACTCGCGGTCGGCCGCGGCCGGGACCCACTTCCGCAGGCGGTGCTCGGCCAGGTACTGGTACGGCCCCTGGGTGCCCAGCCACCACGCGTGCGTCTCCACGTAGACGTACTGGTCCGACCGCAAGGGTCGGTCCGACGCCGCGATGGGGAGGTCGGGCACGGCAGGCTCCAGTCTGGGACGGGCGGTCTGTCACCTGACAGTGTCGACCGATGACCGATCGTCATGACGACCGGCCCCCCTGTGCCGCTTCCCGGCTAGGAGATCCATTCCTTGACCTGGGCAATCAGCTTCGGAGCGGCACTGCCGAGCGGAT
Organism: uncultured Actinomycetota bacterium; assembly: GCA_963750095.1. GTDB lineage: Bacteria > Actinomycetota > Actinomycetes > Mycobacteriales > Pseudonocardiaceae > Pseudonocardia. Next base: position 512,634 of record CAVVPJ010000009.1, read on the forward strand.
GCACGTGCAGATGGGTGACGCCCGCCTCCGCCAGCGCCGCGATCCGCTCCCGGACGTGCGACGGCGGGCCGATCAGGGTGACCCGGTCGATGAAGTCGTCGGGCAGCGCGGCGGCGGCCTCGGCCTTCTTGCCGTCGAGGTAGAGGTCCTGGACGAGCTTGGCCTCGTCGGCGAAGCCCTGGCGCTGGAACACGGTGTTGTAGAAGTTGCGCCCGCGCGCGCCCATGCCGCCGATGTAGAGCGCGTAGAGGTTGCGCGCGGCCTGCCGGGCGGCGTCGAACATGTCCTCCTCCAGCGCGAGGATGCCGCCGCCGGTGATCTGCAGCGGGCCCAGCTCCGGTGCGCGCTTGGCGAAGCCCGCCGCGAGCGCGGGCCCGAAGACCTCCTGCATCTTCTCCGGCAGCACCGCGTGCGGCAGCCAGCCGTCGGCGAGCTCGGCGGTCATCTCGAGGTTCTTGTCGCCGAGCGCGGCGACCCAGACCGGGATGTCGGCGCGCCGCGGGTGGTTGATCAGCTTGAGCGCCTTGCCCAGCCCGGTGCCCTGCTCGGGCGGCAGCGGGATCGTGTAGATGCCGGTGTGCTCGACCCGCTCCCGCCGCCACACCTGGCGGCAGATCTCGATGATCTCGCGGGTGCGCGCGACCGGCTTGTCGTAGCGCACACCGTGGAAGCCCTCGATCACCTGCGGGCCCGACGCGCCCAGCCCCAGGATCGCCCGCCCGCCGGAGAGCGCGTCCACCCCGGCCGCGGTCATCGCGATGAGCGTGGGCGTGCGGCTGTAGAGCGGCAGGATCCCGGAGCCGATCTCGACCCGTTCGGTGCGCGCCGCGAGGTAGCCCATCAAGGAGACGGCGTCGAAGCTGTACGCCTCGGCCACCCACACGACGTCGAGGCCCGCCTTCTCCAGTGCCACCACCGCCTCGACCTGGCCGATGGGGTCGTCGCCGTACTGGAGCTGGGTGGAGAGCTTCATGCGCAGTCTCTAACGCAGGTCGGCGCCGGCGGTCAAGGCTGACGGTTTGGCTTGCGCCGTGTGCGGGGTCGCGCGGCGCGGCGGGCCGGGGCCGGGCCGGGCCGGGGCCGGGCCGGGGCCGGGCGGGGCTGCAGCAGGGTGACATTCCTGCGACTCAGTCGGAGGAGTGTCACCCTGCTGCGATCCCGGGCGCCACCGCAGCCGCCCCGTAGGGTCGGCCGGGTGAGGTTCCGCGTCGTCCCGGCCGCGTACGTGCTCCTGCGGCGCGACGGGCGGGTGCTGCTGCAGCTGCGGCAGAACACCGGCTACCGCGACGGGCACTGGGCGGTCGCCGCCGCGGGCCACGTCGAGCGCGATGAGCCGGTGACGGCCGCCGCGTGCCGGGAGGCGGTGGAGGAGCTCGGCGTCGTCGTCGCGCCCGCCGACCTGGTACCGCTGACGGCCATGCACCGGACCCACTCGGGCGGCAGGCCGGTGGACGAGCGCGTCGACTTCTTCTTCACCTGCTCGCGGTGGTCGGGCGAGCCGACCGTGCGCGAGCCGCGCAAGACCGGCGGCATCGGCTGGTTCACCCTCGACGCCCTCCCGGAGCCGGTCGTGCCGCACGAGCGGTGGGTGCTGGAGCGCCTGGCCGCGGGGACGCTCCCCGCGATCAGCGAGTTCGGCTTCTGACGGGTCTACACCGGCGCCGTCGGCATGCTCGTCGGCGCGACCGGCAGCAGCGCGTACTCCTCAGCGGCCACGACGAGCAGGACGTCGGCCAGCGCAGCGAGGAGCCGCTCGACCTCGCGCCGCCGGGCGTGCGGCACCGTCACCACGATCTCGTCGGACGTCGCGCCGAGCCGCGGCAGCGCCCGCAGGAGCACCTCGACCGACCCCGCCGCGACGGCGGCGTCCGCCAGCGCGGCGTCGACCTCGACGACCTCGACGTCGGTCGTCGGCACCGTCGGCGGCACCACCGCGCGGCCGAGCAGCGCGCGCAGTCCCGTCTCGATCCCGTCGACCGCCTCCACTCCCTCGGCGGCGAGCAGGACGGCGGCCTCCTTCAGCCGGACGTTGCCCTGCAGCGAGACGCGCGAGGCGAGCAGGCGCCGCACCGCCGCGGCCGTCGCGGGAAGCGGCACGCCCCGGATCGCGCCGAGGTCGCCCACCCCGAGCGCGTCGCCGACCGGCGCCCACAGCGGCAGCCGGGTCGCCATCTCGGCGAGCAGCGCGTTGAGCGCGAGCGCCGCCGGGTCGAGCACGCGGGTGCCGGTCGTGCCGAGGAGGGCCTCGGCCGCCCTGTCCACGCGCACCAGCGACCACGGCTCGCCGAGGAACGGGTCGAGGTACGGCACGGCCGGGGCCGCCAGGAACCGCGGCGGCAGCGTGATCGCGACGAGGTCGTCGGGCGGCACGAGGTGGGCCGCGCTGCGCCCTCCGGCGCCGAACGCGAACCGGACCTGCGACGGCGGCCGGTCGGCCAGCCCCAGGCGGACGCGGGGGGCCGTCAACCCGTACGAGCGGTAGAGCCAGTGCGCCAGCCCGAGCGGGCCGGGGAAGTCGGTCCCGACGATCAGCTCCGGGCGGAGGGCGCTGGGCGCGGTCGTCAGCCGCCGCAAGGTGGCGGCGTCGGCCTCGATGGTCGGCTCCGGCCGCTCCCGCTCGAGGCACCGCTGGACCATCCACTCGGCGGCCGCGTACGGCTCGGCCCCTGCGCCGTCGACCCCGTCGTCGGCCAGCCCGACCGGGTTGACGCCGAGGTCGGCGGCCAGGCCCACCGCGTCGGCGAGCGCGTCGACGTCGTCGGGGCCGTCCGCGAGCCGCCGGGCGATCTCGACCCGCTCGGCGCGGACCAGGAGCGGGCGCGCCGCGCGCAGCGCGACGTCCACGAGGCCGCCGACGACGCGGGCCGTCATGGCGGGACCGGCGGCCGCGAGCCGGGCCCGCATCAGCTCGGAGGGGTCCGTGGGCTCGTCCGCGCCGCGGACCGAGCCGGTCGCGGCGAGGACGGACTGCTCCACGCGCCGCGGCGACAGCGGCACCGGCTCGCCGTCGACGCGGACCTCACCGATCGGCCCGTCCACCATCTCGACGTGCGGGGTGCTCAGCAGCCGCGCGTCCGCGAACGCCGCCGTGACGACGTCGTGCACGGCCGCGGCGGTGAGGTCCCGATCCGTGGTCGGTACACCGACCGTGACCCGCCGTGCGCTCATCGAGGACCCGCCGACCCGACGGCCGGGGCGCGCCGGACGCGTTCGTCGATCGCCTTCGCCCGCGCGCGGGCGGGCCCGTGCCCACCCGCGGCGAGGTCGTGGCGCAGCTCCACGAGCCAGCGCCGCAGCACCGTGGGCTCGGTGACCGCCTCCTGGGCCGCCTGCCCGGCCGCGTGGGCGAGGTCGACGACATCCCAGACGGTCGCGACGTCGGCCAGATGGTCGCGCACGAACCGCTCCACATAGCGCACGGCGAACTCCAGTGGCTCCCAGACCTCGACGGCGTCGGCGGGGATCGGCGCGTCGGGCGGGACCTGCACGGCCCAGCCCTTCCCCAGCGGGTCCGCGTAGCCGGTGCCGTCGGGCGGCGGCTGCGCGAGCAGCGCGACGCGCCCCTCCACCGGAAGGACGTGGCTCTCGAACACCGTCTCGTACAGCCGCAGGTGCAGCACCCCGCGGTGGTCGGCGTCGCCGCGGACGTTGAAGCCGGGCATCACGTACCCGGTCTCCTCCTCGATGCGCGCCTTGAGGCCCGGGATGTAGGTGGAGAACAGCACCCAGTCCTGGCCCGTGTCCTCGGGCACGAAGCCGTCGCCCAGCACGAACGACACGTGGCTGCGCGGCTGCGTCTCGGCCCGCGTGCCGAGCCCGCTGAGCTCGGCGAGCCGGTCGAGGAGGACGGCGGTGAGCGCCGCGGGGTCGGGGAACCCGCCGGGCGGCACGGTGGCGACGGCGTCGTGCACCCGCCACACGGCGTCGGTGTCGGCGCAGCTCCGCGCGACCGCTTCGGCGAAGGCCGCCATGGCCGCCTCGTGCTCCGCGCGGGGACCGGCGGTCGGCAGCCCCACCAGGGGCGCCACCAGGTCGAGCAACGGGGACGGGCGGCCCGCCCGGACGTCCGCGAGCAGGGCGCGGTCGGGCTCGCGTCCGGCGGCCAGGTCGTCGACCACGGCGTCGAGCAGGTACCGGGGGATCCGGTCGGTCAGGAGCGCGCCGAGCGCGGCCGGGTCGACGCCCGCGTCCCTCGGCATCGCGTCGACGGCCCGGAGCACCCGCCACAGCGCGGCGACATCGGTGCCGCGCCGGTCGACCGCCACGGTGAACGCCCGCACGGCCGCGTCGTCGTCCTCCTCGGTCCACGCCTGGCCCGGCTGCCCCGCGAGCCGGGCGGCCAGGTCGGCGACGGCGGACGGGAGCTCCGCGCGGACGTCCGCCACCAGTGCGGGGTCCGGCTCGCGCCCTTCGGAGAGCTCGGCGACGACGACCGTCAGCAGGTACTCCGGGATGCGTCGGCGGGTCTCCTGGGCGACGTGGTCGATCACCGTGCGCAACGGGGGGGCGCACTCGAGCGCCGGAAGCGGTCGCAGCGCGGCGAGCAGCCCCCGCAGCTCGCGGCGCGCGGTCGCGCGCCAGAGCACGGCGAGCGCACCGAGCACGGGCAAGGTGCGGCCGAGCTCGTCGGTCCAGTCGGGCCGGTCCGCCGCGAGCGCCGCGAGGCGGGCGTCGACGACCGCACGCACCTCTCCCTCGGGGGCGTGCGCCGCGGGGTCGGTCACCGAGAGCAGCCACGGCAGCAGCACCCGCTCCCACCACAGCACCTCCGACGGGCTCGCCGCGTGCGCGAGGCCCGCGCTGACCAGCTCGGCGAGGGGGCGGGTGCCCTCCGCGAGGAAGTCGAAGACCACCCCTTCGGAGTCGAGGTTGTTCGCCGCGACGTTGCCCTGCGCGCGCGCCTCGGCGACGAGCGCCCTGGCCCGGTGGTACTCGCCGGTGAGCGCGGCCAGCCACGCGCGCACGTCGAGCTCGGCCGTCCTGTCGGCGGGCAGGGCGCGCGCCGCGGCGTCCAGGACGGGAAGGGCCGAGGGGCCGAGAACCCGCAGCGCCGCGAAGGCCTTGCGCTCCAGCACCCAGCCCGCCGTGCCGACGTCCCGGTCGAGCGCCTCCCGCATCAGGTCGACGTCGCCCGCGAGCAGCGCGAGATGCAGCCGGACGGCGTTGCGCCACTGCGTGCGCTCAGCGGCGAAACCGTCCTCGGGCAGCGCGGACTGCTGGTCCTCCAGGAGGTCGAGCAGGCGGAGGACCTCGTCGTCGACGCCGACTTCGTTCAGCCGCGCGATGAGCCGCGCCTCGGTGACCGCGGCGCTGGAGTCGTCGAGGGTGGCCGCGTACTCCGCGAGCTCCTGCGATGCCGCCGACAGGTCGAACGTCCGGCGCACCACCCATTCGGCGATCACCTGGGCGGTCGCGTCGTCCGCCTTCAGCACCGCGTTCGCGAACGCCCACGCGGAGGCGACATGACCCTCGGCGATGGCGCCCGCGGTGAGCAGCTCGACGCGCCGCATCCGCGCCGCGGCGAGCAGCCAGACGGCTTCGCCGAACTGCTCGTGCTCGGCCGACAGCCACGTCTCGACGGCGTCGACCGCGGCGCCCAGCAACTCCACCGCGTCCGCGGGCACGCCGCCGTCGGCGCGCTCGGAGCCGAACGTCCAGTTGTAGACCGCCCAGCCCGCCGCGACCGCCCGCGGGAACGTCGGCAGCTCGTCGAACGCCTGCTGCGCGGCGTCGAGCGTGGGGTCGGCGGCGTTCGCGATGGTGTAGTTGTTCGCCGCGCGGTCGAGGGCCGCCGCCCGCTCGGCGGAGCCGTGGGGGTGGACGGCGGCCTCGATCTCGTCCAGCCTGCCGTCCTGGCGGTAGGTCGTGCGGTCCCGGTCGACGGTCTTGAGCAGCTCCAGGTCGGTCCGCCCGCAGAGGTGCCTATACTCGCAGTAGACGTAGCCGAACCGGTCGAACGTGCGGCGGATCCGGCGTTGCCGCTCCAGCCAGTACGGGTCGCGCCCGCGCGCGAGCGCCCGGTCGGCGACGGCCTTGAGGATCGGCAGGCCCGCCGCGAAGTCCTCCGGCCGTCCCGCCTCCAGGCGCGCCTGGGCCTTGAGCAGCTGCACGCTGAGGCTGCCGGGCTGGTCACGCTCGGCCCACTCCGCTGCCTCCCGCGCGGTCGCGTTCTGGGCGGTCGGCTCGTCCACGTCGTCGTACCGCCGCGCCTCGAGCGCGGCCACCGCGCGGCCCAGCCACGTCTCCGTGCCCGTGCGGTCGTCAGGCCCCGGCGGGTCCCACCGGACCTCGGCCGCCTTGCCCGCGCCGACCAGCACGAGGATCTTCATCGCCTCGAGGTCGTCGGTCTGCTCGCCCTGGTAGGCCCGCAGCTGCTCGAGGGCATCCTCGAACCGGTCCTGGACGTAGGCCAGCCGCGCCCTCAGCAGGACGCGCCGCTCGCCGAGGTCGTGCGCGCGGTCGTCCTCGATGACCCGGTGGGCCTCCTCGAACCGCTGCAGCTCGATCAGGCAGCGGGCCTCCAGCTCTTGCTGCGGCACTCCGACCCGCGGGTCGGAGCCGTCGACGGCGTCCAGCGTGTCGTACGCCTTCTGCGGGTCGCCGAGCGCGAAGTGGACGCGGGCCGCGAGGAGCCTGCGCGCCGGGCTCACCTCCGTGCCCGTGAGCCGCTCGAGCGTCGACCCCCGCACCCGCAGGGTCCCCGGCCGTTGGCGTTCGACCCACGTGCGCACCTCGTCGGCCAGTTCGTCCGGCGCGGCGTACCTGAAGCACCGCAGGTACTGGCCGAGTGCCTCGTTCGGGTCGATGTCGGCGAGCGTCGCCGCCGCCTTGGCCAGCAGCTCCCAGGTCGGCGGCTCGTTGCCTGCCTCGTCGGTCGCGAGCTTCAGGTGTGCGACGGCGTCGTCGCGGCGGGGAGGGCTCTCGGCGAGCAACGCCAGCGCGAGGTCGTAGCGGGCCCTGCGGACCGACGTCGGCCCCGGCGCGTCGGTCATCGGCCCGCCGCCAGCTTGCCGAGCCCCGTCGCCGGGGCCCGCGACGGCCGCGTGGGCGCCAGCCGCTCCGGCCTGCACACGATCGGCAGCCCGACGTGCACCGACTGGGCGAAGCCGACCCCCTCCGCCACGTTCTCCCGTGCCTCCGCCGCGGCCTCGGCGACGTTCACCCCGGGGCGGGCGAGCGCCGAGAGCAGGTCAGCGGTGAAGGACGGCATCCAGCCCTCGCCCTCCGCCATGCCCTTCGCCGCCGCCGCGTACTGGGGGGAGTGGCAGACCCCGACCACCGGGACCCCGAGGCGGCGGGACATGCCCGCCGCGAGGGCGGTGGTCGCCTGGAGGCAGCCCGCGCGCCGCTCGTGCGCCACTGTCTCGATCACCACGCGGCCGCATGCCCAGTCCTCCAGCTTCTCGATGAGCGTGGCCGCCTGCACCGCCGTCGGCTCCTCGTCCGCGCTGCGCCGCAGCCACACGACGGGTTCGCCGTTGCTGAGCGAAACCTCGGCGAACAGCACGAACGTGTCGAAGCTGTCGACCTTCACCGGCGGCGCCCCCGGCGCCGCCGAGATCTCCTTCCGCTTGCTCGCGCCGAAGAGTGTCTGCCATGTCGACGTCCGCTCGCTCAGCAGGGTCACCGCGACGTCGCTGTCCGCGAGCGACCGGTCCAGCAGGTACGCCAGCAGGGGCTCGGTACCGGAGCCCTCGTCACGGCGCACCGTGGGCGCCGACAGGGCGTTCCACACGATCGCCCGCCGCGGCCTGGTCGGCCCGGCGCCGCTCTTGACCGCCGCGGCGGGCACGATGCGCTCGATCGTCACCGGGCGGTCGTTGTCGCGGCACAGCGAGAGGCTCTCCCAGAGCAGCCGTTCCCACCAGTCCCGGTCGGCCCACGTCTCGTCGAAGCTGATCTCGAGGCGCAGCTCGGTCCAGGGCTGGATGTGCGCGTCGAGGACGCCGCGCACCTGGGTGGTCAACGTCGAGCCGAGCAGGTCGGTGCCCAGCGCCCTGAGGGCGGCGGTCACCTGGTTCATGAGCTCGCCGTCCCGCGGGGCGTACGCGATGACGGCGTCCACCATGCCGAGCAGGTTCGTCACCAGCTCCCGTCTGCCCTCAAGCGACGCCGCGAGCGGCGCCGACGGCACCGAGACCACCCCGGACGACAAGGCGATGTGCAGCTCGCCCGCGTGGTCGACGGTGAGCCGGACGGCCTCCTTCGGAGCCGCGACGGGCTCGTCGGGCACGCCAGCCGGGCGGGGGAGCACGAGCGCGCGGGCGTAGTTCCGGTTGGTGTGCGCGTCGACGCCGCCGAGGGCGTCGAGGAGCTCGCCCGCTGTCGCCGGTCCGGCCCGCCACGCCGCGGCGACCGCGGCGGTCAGCTCGCTCGTCGCGCCGGTCGCCCGCACCCACTGGCGCGACGAGGCCAGCACCGCCGTGTGGTCCCCCCAGTCGAGGGAGTCGTCGGCCGCCTCTCCCGCGTAGCAGCAGTCGAGCACGACGATTCGCCGACCGGCGCCGGAGGCGCGCACGAAGCCTGCGAGCTGTCTGACGGCGAACGCCGTCCGGTACAGGTCGCCTGGCTCGGTCTGGTTCACGACGAGCTGGGGCTCGTTGCCATCCAGGTCGCCGTGGCCGGTGAAGTAGAACAGCGCGGTGTCCTGCTCGCCGACGGAGCCGAAGAACCTCTGCACCGCCTCGTAGAGGTCGTCCCTCGTTGCGGGGGTGAGCCGGGTGACCTCCCACGTGCGGCCGTCGGCGTCGGCGCCCAACACGCCGTCCATGGCGGCCAGGTCGGACTCGACCGTGCTCGCCAACGAGTCGTAGCCCGCGTAGTCGCAGACCCCGACGACCAGCGCGCGCAGCGCGCCCGCGGCGGTCGGGCCGTCGAGGTGTTCCCGGACCCACCTCTCGGCGGCGCGCAGGTCGGTGGTGCGCGCACCGGCCACCAGCCGGGCGAGGACGTCGCGAGACCCCTCGTCGAACCCCTCGCGCAGGTCCACCGGCACCTGGCTTTGCAGCCACTCCGGCGGCGGCCGCAGCTCGGGGTCGTAGCCGGGCAGATAGATGAGAAAGGCCGGGCGGCTTGCCGCGATCGCCTTGACGACGACCTGGTCGGCGTCCGCCCGCTCCAGCGGTGCCGCCTCCCCGGCTCCGACGAGCACGGCCAGCGTGTCGGAGCTCTCCATCCCGCGCTGGCGCTCGCTGATCTCGCGCAGGCCCACCCGCAGGTCGCGCTCGTCGAACGCGCGGATCTTCAGCCTTTCCAGGCAGTCCGAGATGCGCCGCGCCAGCTGATGGTCGGCCGCCGCGTAGCTGAGATAGACGTGGTACCTGTCCTTCGGGCGGTCGGCGTCGCCCCCGGTGTCGAGCGCGAGGTCTTCCTGCACCAGCCTCACGCATCCCTGCTCGCGGTGCGCTGTTCCGCGAGCCACCTGGCGGCGGTGCGTGGCGTCAGGTCCCACGCGGCGGAGACGAGCAGGCCGAGGTCGTGGTCGGACAGCGCGCCGTCGGGCAGCTCACGCACGACGACGCGGCCGCGGGAGAGCAGCCACTCGGGCATTTCCGGGGGTGGTGTCGCGGGGTCCGTGCCGGGAAGCCAGACGAAGAAGGCGCGGGTGCCGTTCTCGATGGCGTGCCCGAGCGCCTGGAAGGCCTCCTCGATGTGCCAGAGCCCGTTCCGGCTGCCGGAGAGGAACACGGCGACGGCCTGGGAGGCCGTCATCGCGGCGGCGAGATCCTTGGCGCTCTTGCCCGGCCCGAGGCCCCACGCGTCGAGGAAGACCGCGACGCCGAGCTCGTCGAGCTGCTCGGCGATGCGCCCGATCAGCTCCGCGTCCGCGTGGCTGTGGGAGAGGAAGAGCTCATAGGACCGAGGACCGGTGTCGGATTCCGGTCGTTCTGGTGCGGACATGGTTCGGCCCCCTCAACCACCCCCGCGATCAAGGATTCTATGAGCCGTTCGTGGTCATGGCATTCCGCTCAGTGGGGCAATCTGTGCTCGGGTCCGGGTCGGCCGACCGGCGGCCGACCCGGACCCGGCGCGTCAGGCCACGTCGTACCGGTCGAGGTTCATGACCTTGTCGAACGCCGCCACGAAGTCGGCCACGAACTTCTCCTCGGCGTCGTCGCTCGCGTAGACCTCCGCGAGCGCGCGCAGCTCGGAGTTCGAGCCGAAGACGAGGTCGACGCGGCTGCCGGTCCACCTGACCTCGCCCGTGACGCGGTCGCGGCCCTCGAACGCGTCGTCGTCGCCGGCCACCGCGCTCCACGCCGTGCCCATGTCGAGCAGGTTGGCGAAGAAGTCGTTGGTCAGGGTGCCCGGCCGGTCGGTGAAGACACCGGCCGTGGACCGCCCGGTGTTCGCGCCCAGCACGCGCAGGCCACCCACCAGGACGGTCATCTCCGGCGCGGAGAGGTTGAGCAGGTTCGCCCTGTCGACGAGCAGGTACTCGCCGGGCAGGCGGTCACCCTTGCCCCGGTAGTTGCGGAAGCCGTCGGCCCCTGGCTCCAGGTAGGAGAACGAGTCGACGTCGGTCTTCTCCTGCGTCGTGTCGGTGCGGCCCGGCGTGAACGGCACCTGGACGTCGTGTCCGGCGTCCTTCGCGGCCTTCTCGACGGCGGCGACGCCGCCGAGCACGACGAGGTCGGCGAACGAGACCTTCTTCCCGCCGGTCGCCGAGGAGTTGAACGCTGCCTGGACGTTCTCCAGCGCCGCGATGACCTGCGTCAGCTCGTCGGGGTCGTTGACCTCCCAGCCGCGCTGCGGATCGAGGCGGATGCGCCCGCCGTTCGCGCCGCCGCGCTTGTCGCTGATCCGGAACGACGAGGCCGCCGCCCACGCCGCCGCCACGAGCTGGGCCACCGTGAGGCCGGTGTCGAGGATCTTGACCTTGAGCGCGGCGACGTCGTCGGCGTCCACGAGCGGGTGGTCAACGGCCGGGACCGGGTCCTGCCAGAGCAGCTCCTCCTGCGGCACCAGCGGGCCGAGGTAGCGCTGGATCGGGCCCATGTCGCGGTGGGTGAGCTTGTACCAGGCCCGCGCGAACGCGTCGGCGAACTCGTCGGGGTGCTCCAGGAAGCGGCGCGAGATCGGCTCGTAGATCGGGTCGACCCGCAGCGAGAGGTCCGTGGTCAGCATGGTCGGCGGGCGGGTGAGCTCGCCGGTCTCCGGGTCGGGGAAGGTGTTGGCCCCCGCGCCGTCCTTCGCCACCCACTGGTTGGCCCCCGCGGGGCTCTGGGTGAGCTCCCACTCGAAGCCGAACAGGTTCTCGAAGAACCTGTTGCTCCACTGCGTCGGCGTCTGCGTCCAGGTGACCTCGAGGCCACTGGTGATCGCGTCACGGCCCTTGCCGCTGCCGAAGCTGTTCTTCCAGCCGAAGCCCTGCTCCTCGAGCGGGGCGGCCTCGACCTCGGGGCCGATGTGGAGGTCGGGGTTGGCCGCGCCGTGGGTCTTCCCGAAGCTGTGCCCGCCCGCGATCAGCGCGACGGTCTCCTCGTCGTTCATCGCCATCCGGGCGAACGTCTCGCGGATGTCGCGGGCCGCGGCGAGCGGGTCCGGGTTGCCGTTCGGGCCCTCGGGGTTGACGTAGATGAGCCCCATCTGGACGGCGCCGAGCGGCTTCTCGAGCTCGCGGTTGCCGGTGTAGCGCTCGTCGCCGAGCCAGGTGCGCTCCGGGCCCCAGTAGACGTCCTCGTCGGGCTCCCAGACGTCGGCCCTGCCGCCCGCGAAGCCGAAGGTCGTGAAGCCCATCGTCTCCAGGGAACGGTTGCCCGCGAAGACCATCAGGTCGGCCCACGAGATCTTGCGGCCGTACTTCTTCTTCACCGGCCAGAGCAGCCTGCGCGCCTTGTCGAGGCTCACGTTGTCCGGCCAGCTGTTCAACGGCGCGAAGCGCTGCATGCCCGCGCCCGCCCCGCCGCGCCCGTCGCTGACGCGGTAGGTGCCCGCGCCGTGCCACGCCATGCGGATCATGAGCCCGCCGTAGTGGCCGAAGTCGGCGGGCCACCAGTCCTGCGAGGTCGTCAGCACCTCGTCGACGTCGCGCGCGAGGGCGTCGAGGTCGAGCGAGCTGAACTCCGCCGCGTAGTCGAAGTCCTCGCCCATGGGGTTCGCCGAAGGGGGGTGCTTGCGCAGGATCTTGAGGTTGAGCTGGTTGGGCCACCAGTCCTGGTTGCTCCCACCCTCGGTGGGGTGGTTGAAGCGTCCGGCCGAGACCGGGCACCCCCCTGCGCTCTCCTCGTTCATCTCGCCAACAACGGCGTCGGGGTGTTCAGACACAGGGAAATCCTTCCGGTGTACTCAGGAACTGGTGGCGGTGGAACAGTCGGGGCACAGGCCCCAGTAGACGACCTCGGCCTCGTCGATCACGAAGCCCAGGTCGTTGGACGCGGTCAGGCAGGGCGTGTCGCCGACGGAGCAGTCGACGTCGGCGATCACACCGCACGACCGGCACACGACGTGGTGGTGGTTGTCCGCGACCCGCGACTCGTAGCGGGCCACCGAGCCTGTCGGCTGGATGCGCCGCAGCAGGCCCGCTGTGGTGAGCGCGCGCAGCACGTCGTAGACCGCCTGGTGGGACACCTCGCCGAGATCGGCACGCACGGCGCCGATGATCGAGTCGGTGTCGGCGTGCGGACGGCTGTGCACCGCCGACAGCACCGCCACGCGTGGTCGCGTCACCCGCAGCGCGGCCCCGCGCAGCATGCGCTCGTAGTCGGCGGCCGTCGGCACGTCGCGAGTCTGGCCCAAGTTCTGGAATCAATCAAGTTTCAGATTGAGACACCGGCTGCGGGTCCCCAGGGCTCAGACGGTCCGGCGCTCCCGGCCCGCCCAGTACGGCTTGCGGAGGTCCTTCTTCAGCACCTTGCCGGTGGGGTTGCGGGGCAGCTCGTCGAGGACGTCGACCGACTTCGGGCACTTGAACGACGCCAGGTGCTCGCGGCAGTAGGCGAGCAGGGCGTCCGGCTCGACCGTCTGCCCCGGCGCGGCGACGACCACGGCCTTGGGCACCTCGCCCCACCGCTCGTCGGGCACCCCGATCACCGCGCAGTCGCCAACGGTCGGGTGCTCGGCCAGCACCCGCTCGATCTCCGCGGGGTAGATGTTCTCGCCGCCACTGATGATCATGTCCTTGATGCGGTCGGTGACGTAGACGTACCCGTCGGCGTCGACGTGGCCGCCGTCGCCCGAGCGCAGCCAGCCGTCGGGGGTGATCGCCGCCGCGGTGGCCTCCGGCTTGCCCCAGTAGCCGCTCATCAGCTGCTCGGTGCGCACCCACACCTCGCCGGGCTCGTCGACGCCGAGCCGCTCGCCGGTCGCCGGGTCCCGGATCTCGATCTCCACGCCGCTGATCGGCAGGCCTGCGGACACCAGCCGGTGCGCGACCGTGGGGTCCTCGTGGTCGGCCACCGACAGCGCCGAGACCACGCCGCAGGCCTCCGTCATGCCGTAGACCTGCACCATCCGTCCCGGGAAGAGCGCGACGCACGCGCGCAGCACCGGCAGCGGCATCGGCGATGCGCCGTAGTACACCAGGCGCAGGGTCGGGAACGTCCGCTCGCCGGGCACCCGCACCATCGCGGCCAGTATCGCGGGCACGAGGAACGTGTGCGTGATGCCGTCGTTCGCGAGCATGTCCAGCACCGCCACCGGGTCGGGGACGCGCAGCATCCTGAGCGCCGCGCCGCAGGAGAGGCCGACCAGCGCGTAGCTCATGCCGCCGACGTGGAAGAGCGGCATGGCCACCTGCAGCAGGTCGTCCGGGCTCATCAGCGCGTTCGCGGCCACGTTGGCGGCGTGGGCGAGCATCGCGCGGTGGGTGAGCATCGCCCCCTTCGGGAAGCCGGTGGTGCCCGACGTGTAGAGCTGCACGAAGCAGTCGTCCGGCGCGCTCGGGTGGTGCGCCGGGTCGGGCTCGTGCGCGGCCAGCCAGGCCTCGAACTCGTCCCCGCCGTCCTCGCTGTTCCCGCCGATGCGGATGACGCGCTCGACGTCGGCGAGCTTGTCGCGGACCGTCTCGACGGTCGGGGCGAACTCCGGCCCGACGAACAGCAGCCGCGCCTTCGAGTCGGTGATCACGTAGACGATCTCGGGCGGCGCGAGCCGGAAGTTGACCTCGGCGGTGGCGGCGCCGATCTGCGCGCAGGCCAGCGTCAGCTCGACGGCCGACGGGTGGTTGAGGTCGAGCACGGCGATGCGGTCGCCCGCCCCGACGCCCGAGGCCCGCAGCGCCGCGGCGAGCCGATGCACCCGTTCGACGAGATCGCCCCACGTCCGGTCGACCCCCGCGAAGCTGATGGCGGTGTCGTCGGGTCGCTCGGCGGCGTGCCGCTCGACGACCGCGGCGAAGTCGGCGGGGCGGGCCCCGGCGTTCGTCATGGCTGCTCCTGTGGCGTGTGTCACTCCTCGGGCGGGCCGATCGTAACGGTGCGTGCGGCACCCGGTCGCGGTCTCGGCGGCCCGCGACCGCTACTCTTGGCCCCGTCCGCGACGCTCCCTGTGCCTGCGCCGACCGCCCCGGAGACCTCGATGACCCCATTGCCGCAGACCAGCCAGATGCGCGCGTCGCTGCGCCGGGCCAAGGCGGGCGGCGAGCGCTTCCTCGGCGGCGTGATGGCAGGCGCCACCGCGCGCAGGCTCCAGGTCAGGGCGTTCGCCGACGAGTGGGCGGCTTCCAACATCGTCGCGCAGCACGCGACGGGCCCGCTGTGGGTCGTCCTCGGCGACTCCACCAGCCAGGGGCTCGGGGCCACCACCCGGGAAGCGGGCTACGTCGGCGTCGTCCACGAGGTGCTGCGCCGCCGCGACGCGTGGCGGGTGGTCAACCTGTCCCGCGCGGGCGCGGGCGTCACCGACGTGCTCTCCCGACAGCTGCCCGAGCTCGCCGAGCTCACCGCCGAGGAGCCCGCCGATCTTGTGACGTGCGTCGTCGGCGCCGAGGACGTCGCGCGGCGCTCAGCGGGGGTCGACATCGCGCTGCGCTCGATGCTCGCGGCCATGCCCCGTGGCGCGGTGATCGGCACCGTGCCGCTGGCCGGGCCCGCCGCCGACGCCGCGAACGCCGTCGTCCGCGAGGAGGTCGTGCGGCACGGGCTGCGGGTCGCCGACCTCGGTGCGGTGAAGGGCGGCTCGACGCGCGGCCGCGAGGCGGTCCGGCTCGGGGACGTCGGGCACGCGGCCTGGGCCAAGATCATGGTCGCCGCGATCGACAACCCGGCGCCGAGCTCCGACCCCACGCCCCCGGAGGGCATCCCGCAGGTCGCCGCGGCCGCCGATTCTTGACCCCCACATCGTCGGCACCCGTCGGCTCGGGGCGCCTGCGCGCCCGCGGGCTGTCGAAGCGGTTCGGCCCGGTCGTCGCGGTCGACGACCTCACGTTCGCGGTCGAGCCCGGCACCGTCACCGGCTTCCTCGGGCCCAACGGCTCGGGCAAGACCACCACGCTGCGGATGCTGCTGGGCCTCGTCGCGCCCACGGCGGGTGAGGCGCTGGTCGAAGGCGTGCCGTACCGGACGCTGCGCACGCCCGCGCGGGTGGTCGGGGCCGTGCTGGAGGCGCAG
This sequence comes from uncultured Actinomycetota bacterium, assembly GCA_963750095.1. GTDB lineage: Bacteria > Actinomycetota > Actinomycetes > Mycobacteriales > Pseudonocardiaceae > Pseudonocardia. The sequence continues at coordinate 528,182 of CAVVPJ010000009.1, forward strand.
GGCTTCCACCCGGCGCGGACGGGGCGGCGGCACCTGCGCGCCTGCGCGGCGGCCATCGGCGTGCCCGACTCCGCGGTGGACGTCGGGCTGTCGGCGGTCGGCCTCACCGACGCCGCCGACCGGGCCGTCGGGGGCTACTCCCTGGGCATGCGGCAGCGGCTCGCGCTGGCCGTCGCGATGCTCGGCGACCCGCGCATCCTCGTGCTCGACGAGCCGGGCAACGGCCTCGACCCGGAGGGCATCGCCTGGCTGCGTGCGTTCCTGCGCGGGTTCGCGGCGGCGGGCCGCAGCGTGCTCGTCTCCAGCCACCTGCTGGCCGAGGTGGAGCAGACGGCCGACCACGTCGTCGTCATCAGCCGGGGGCGGTGCGTGTTCCAGGGGGCGCTCGCGCAGCTGCGCGCCTCGCGGCGGGCGCGCACGATCGTGCGCTGCCCCGACCCCGCGCAGCTGGCCGAGGCGCTGAACCGGGCCGGGGTCGTGGAGATCGACCGCTTCCCCGACGGGCGGCTCGGGGTGGCCGACGCCGACCCCGTGCGCGTCGGTGACATCGCGCTCGCCGCGGGCGTCGCGATCCACGGGCTCGTCGAGGAGCGGATCGACCTGGAGCAGCTGTACTTCCAGCTCACGGCGGGCACATGGGCGCACTGAGCGCGATCGTCCGTGCCGAGGTCCGCAAGACGGTCTCGGTCAAGCTGTGGTGGGCGCTGCTGATCCCGGTCGTCGCCCTCGCCGCGCTGGTCAACGCGTTCGGCGGGCTCTTCACCGCGGCCCTCTCCGACGTCGGCACGCCGTCGCTGCTGCCGGTCTCGCTGGCCTACTCGCTGTCGTTGACGTCCGTGTTCGCCGCGCTCTACGGGATCGTGGCCGCCGCAGGGGAGTTCCGCCACCGGACGGTCACGACGACCTACCTGCTCACCCGCGGCCGCGGCCGGGTGCTCACCGCGAAGGCCCTGGTCGCCGCGGGCGTGGGCGCGCTGTACGCGTTCGGCGCGGCGGTCGTGGGCGCGCCCGCCGGGCTGCTCGGCGGCGCGGGCGCGCCCGACGCGGGCAGCGTCCTCGCCGTGGCGGGGATCGGGATGGTCGTGAGCGCGCTGTGGGCGGTGCTGGGCACCGCGCTCGGCACGGCGGTGAGCAACCAGGTGGTCGGGCTGATCGTCGCGCTGGTGTACCTGCTGCTGGGGGAGCTGCTGCTGTCCTCGCTGCTCACGCGGGCGGGGTCGCCGACCGTCGCGCGCCTGTCGTCCTACCTGCCGGGCAACGCCGGGGACGTCGCCCTCTACGACCTGCCTGCGCGCGCCCTCGTCGGCGCGGACGCCCGGCAGGCGGTGGAGCTGCTGGCCGGGGTGAGCGCGCCCCCGCCGTGGTGGGGCGCGCTGATCGTGCTGGCGTTCTGGACCGCGGCCGTGCTGGCCTCGGCGTGGGTCGTCGCGGACCGCCGCGACGTGACCTGACCGGGCTGACTTCGCACAGCTTCCGGCGTCCTCGCACAGGGTCGACCCTGTGCGAGGACGCCTGAGCGTGTGCGAGGTGCGTCAGGTGCGGTTGAACCGGTCCGGGTCCGGGCCGACGCGGCTGTCGGTGTTCAGCCCCTCGACCACGGCCAGGTCCTCGGCGGTGAGCTGGAAGTCGAACACGTCGAGGTTCTCGGCGATCCGGCTGGGCGTCACCGACTTCGGGATGACGACGTTGCCCACCTGCAGGTGCCAGCGCAGGATCACCTGGGCCGGCGTGCGGCCGTGGCGGGCCGCGATGGCGCCGACCCGCTCGTCGGAGAGGACGGCGCCGCCGCGGGCCAGCGGGCTCCACGCCTCGGTGACGATCCCGTGCCGCGCGTGGAACTCCCGCAGCGGGGCCTGGGTGAGGTTCGGGTGCAGCTCCACCTGGTTGACGGCGGGCACGGTGCCGGTCTCGTCGATCAGCCGCTGCAGGTGCGGGGCCTGGAAGTTCGACACGCCGATCGCGCGCGCCCTGCCCTCGGCCGCGATCTTCTCCAGCGCGCGCCAGGTGTCGACGTAGCGGTCGACCTTCGGCAGCGGCCAGTGGATGAGGTACAGGTCCACGTAGTCGAAGCCGAGCCGCTCGAGGCTCTTGTCGAACGCGGCGAGCGTGGCGTCGCGGCCCTGGTCGGAGTTCCAGACCTTCGTGGTGACGAACAGCTCGCCGCGCGGGATGCCGCTCTTCGCGACGGCCGCGCCGACCTCGTGCTCGTTGTCGTAGAGGCGGGCGGTGTCGATGTGCCGGTAGCCCGTGGACAGCGCCGTCGCGACCGCGGCCTCGGTCTCGCCGGGCGGCACGAGGAACACCCCGAAGCCCAGCTGGGGAATGGCGACGCCGTTGTTCAGCTCTATCGTGGGTACGTCGGTCATACCGTGGGCAACGACGGCGCCGCCGCCACCCTTCCGGATGTGACGAGATCCGCGAGCTCGGCCGGGTGGGTGAGCGGCAGCAGGTGGTCGGCGCCCGCGATCGTCGCGACCCGTGCGTCCGGCAGCAGGCGGGCCAGCCGCGCGACGAGCCGGTGCGTGGCGGCCGGGCTCTCGGCGCCCTCGACGAGCAGGACGGGCGCCCCGATGTCCCCGGGGTCGAAGGGCGTCCAGCCGCCGGTCGCGGGCATCTCGTTGGCCCCCGCCGAGCAGGCACGTGCATCGCAGACCGGACCGGCGCTTCGCAGGGCCCCGGGAGCCTGCGAAGAGTCCGTCAGGTCTGCGACGCGCCCGGATGGGAGCGGCGTGCAGCCGCCCCGCCCGGTCACCCGGTCGTGACGGCGCTACCCACCCCGGGCCCGACCGTGGCGTGGACGTCGGCGACGTCGGCCGGGTCGAGCAGCGGCGGCTCGCACAGCGCGAGCCTTCGCACCAGGTCGGGGCGCGCCTGCGCGGGCTCCATGGCGACGAGCGAGCCCGACGAGTGGGCGACGACCGTTGCCGGACCGACCGTCATCTCCTCCATGGCGATCCCCTCAGTCTCAGTCCGCGTACAGCCGGATCTCGATGCCGTCGGGGTCGTGCAGGCCGACGAGGACGGCGCCGCCGCGGTGGCCGGTGCCGATCCCGCCGTGCGGCTCGCCCGCCGCGTCGAGCCGGGCCTTCCACGCGTGCACCTCCTGGCGGGCGGGCACCAGCAGGGCAAGGGCGTCGAACCCGGACATCGCCTTGGCGCGGTCGGGGTCGTGCCGTAGCGCGATCCCGGCGGGCATGCCCCCGTGGGCCAGCCCGACCCCGCGCAGCACGCCCTCCTCGACGAACTCGATCTCCACGGTGCCCGGCGTCGGATCGTGGACGCCGCGGCCGCGCTGTTCATCGCGCAGGGCTACGGCACGACCACGCTGGAGCAGGTCGCCGCGCGGGCCGGGGTGGCCGTGCAGACCGTGTACTTCCACTTCGGCAACAAGCGCACGGTCCTCAAGGAGGCGGTGGACGTCGCGGCGGTCGGCGACGACGAGCCGGTCGCGCTGCTGGAGCGGCCGTGGCTTTCGGAGCTCCGCGCAGAGCCCGACCCCCGCCGGGTCCTCGCGCTCTGGCTGACCAACAGCCGCACGATCTACGCGCGCGTCGGGCCGATCATGCAGGTGGTGCGTGACGCCGCCGTGACCGATCCCGACATGGCCGCGCAGTGGGCCGCCAACGAGGCGCAGCGGGCGACGGCCTTCCGCGAGCTGGCCGAGCAGCTCGACCGGCGGAGGGCGCTGACCCGGCCCGTCGACGAGGCCGTCGACGTCCTGTGCGCGCTGCTCGGCCCGGAGGTCTACGGGGTGCTCACCGGGCGGGGCTGGACCCCTGAGCAGTGGGAGCGGTTCACGGTGGAGTCGATCACTGCCGCGCTGTTGAGATGAGAACTGTCGGGGTCCCGGCTTACCGTGGGTCCGTGCCCGACGCTCCCACCCCCGGATGGATCCGCCGCCTCGTCCGTGCCTCGCTGCGCCACCGCGGCGTGGCGATCACGGCGTTGGTGGCGTCCGCGCTGGGCGTGAGCCTCGACGCGATCGGGCCGCTGCTCACCCGGTCCGCGGTCGACGAGGCGGTGGCGGGATCCACGGCCACGCTGGCGCCGATCGTCGCCGCCATCCTCGGGCTGGCGGTCGTGCGGTTCGTCGCGGCGTTCCTGCGGCGCTACCTGGGCGGTCGGCTCGCCCTCGACGTGCAGCACGACCTGCGGCGCCAGGTGTTCGCCGCGGTGCAGCGGCTCGACGGCGAGCGGCAGGACGCCCTGCGCACCGGGCAGGTGGTCTCGCGCGCGATCACCGATCTCAACCTCCTCCAGGGGCTGCTGGCGATCACGCCGCTCGCGCTCGGCTTCGTCGTGCTCGTCGTGGCGTCGCTCGCTGCCATGCTGTGGCTCTCGCCGCTGCTCACGCTGGTCGCGGTCGTCATGCTGCCGCTCGCGGGGTGGATCACGCTGCGCAGCAGGAAGGCCTTGTTCCCGGCCACGTGGTCGGCACAGCAGCGGGCGGCCGACATCGCCCAACAGGTCGAGGAGACGGTCACCGGCGTCCGGGTGGTGAAGGGCTTCGGGCAGGAGGCGCGCGAGGTCGCCGCGTTGGAGAGGGGGGCGCGGCGGCTGTTCGGCGAGCGGCTGCGTGCTGCCAGGATGACCGCGCGGCTCAACCCCGCGCTGCTCAGCCTCCCCACCCTCGGGCAGGTGGCGGTGATCGGCCTCGGCGGGTGGCTGGCGCTCACCGGCGGGATCAGCCTCGGCACGTTCCTCGCGTTCACCACCTACGTCGCCGGGCTGGTCGGGCCCGCGCGGCTGCTGGGCGCGCTGGTCGTGGCCGCCCAGCTGGCGCGGGCGGGCGTCGAGCGGGTGTACGACCTGGTCGACTCGCAACCCGACGTCGTCGATCCCGAGCACCCGCGCACGCTGCCCGAAGGGCCGCTCGGCGTGGAGCTCGACGGCGTCACGTTCGGGTACTCGCGGCGCGAGCCGGTGCTCGACGGGGTCAGCCTCGCCGTCGCGCCGGGGGAGACGCTCGCGCTGGTCGGGCCGCCGGGCTCGGGCAAGTCGACGGTCGGGCTGCTGCTGCCCCGCTTCTACGACCCGCAGGAGGGCGAGCTGCGCCTCGGCGGGGTGCCGCTGCCGTCGCTGCGCCTGGTCGAGCTGCGCCGCGAGCTGGGCGTGGTCTTCGAGGAGGCGTTCCTGTTCTCCGACACCATCCGCGCCAACATCGCCTACGGCCGCCCCGGGGCGTCGGATGCCGAGGTGCTGGCCGCCGCGCGGGCGGCGCAGGTGCACACCTTCGTCGAGAGCCTCCCCGAGGGGTACGACACGGCGGTCGGCGAGCGCGGGCTCACGCTCTCCGGCGGGCAGCGGCAGCGCGTCGCGCTGGCCAGGGCCGTGCTCACCGATCCGCGCGTGCTCGTGCTGGACGACGCCACGTCCGCGGTCGACACGGCCACCGAGGCCGCCATCCACGACACCCTGCGCGCGCTCACGGCCGGGCGCACCACGCTGCTCGTCGCGCACCGCCGCTCCACCCTCGCCCTCGCCGACCGGATCGCCGTGCTCGAGCACGGCCGGGTGGTCGATGTCGGCACCGAGGCCGAGCTCGTCGCCCGGTGCCCGCTCTTCCGGGAGCTGTTCGCGATCGGCGCGACGGTCGGGCGCGCGTCAGCGCCCGCGGGCGGGATCACCCCCGAGCTGTGGCCCGCCGCGGTGGTGGCGGCGGATCCCGGCGCCGAGCGCACCCAGCGGCAGCCCGCGGCGGGGGCGCTGGGCGGCCCGGGCGCGATGATGGACGGGATCGTCGCCACCCCTGAGCTGCTGGCCGCCGTCGCCGCGCTGCCGCCGCCGCGCGACGAGCCGCACCTGGCCGTCGACCCCACCGCGCCCGATCCCGGGTTCCGCCTGGGCAGGCTGCTGCGCCCGGTCCGGTGGCTGGTCGCCGCGGCGGTGGCGCTCGTCGCGCTCGACGCGTTGAGCGCGCTGGCGTTCCCCAACATCGCGCGCTACGCGATCGACCACGGGATCACCCCGCACGCGCCCAGCGTGCTGCTCGCGGCGGCGCTGCTCGGCGTCGGCATCGTGGCGGTGAGCTGGCTGGTGGTGGCACTGGAGACGGTCGCCACCGCGCGGGCCGGGGAGAGCGTGCTCTACCTGCTGCGGGTGCGCAGCTACGCCCACCTGCAGCGGCTCGGGCTCGACTACTACGAGCGCGAGCTGTCGGGCCGGATCATGACCCGCATGACCACCGACGTCGACGCGCTGTCGACGTTCCTGCAGACCGGCCTGGCGCAGGCGATCGTCAGCCTGCTCACCGTCGTCGGGGTCACGGTGGCGCTGCTGCTCACCGACGTCGGGCTCGCGTTGGTCGCGCTGGCCGTGCTGCCGATCCTCGTCGCGGCCACCGTCGTGTTCCGGCGGCTTTCCTCGCGGGCCTACGCCGAGGCCCGCGAGAAGGTCAGCATCGTCAACGCCGACATGCAGGAGAACGTCTCCGGCGTGCGGGTCGCGCAGGCCTACGTGCGCGAGGAGCACAGCGCCACCGCGTTCGGCGAGCGCAGCGCCGCCTACCGGCGCTCGCGCCTGCGGGCGCAGCGCTACATCGCGACGTTCTTCCCGGCGGTCACGCTGCTGTCGGACATCGCGACGGCCGCGGTGCTCGCGGTCGGCGCCTCCCGGCTGGCTTCCGGTGATCTTTCCGCGGGCGTGCTCACGGCGTTCCTGCTGTACCTGGCGATGTTCTTCACGCCGGTGCAGCAGCTCTCCCAGGTGTTCGACGGCTACCAGCAGGCCAGCATCGGCCTGTCGCGCATCGCCGAGCTGCTGCGCACGCCCACCAGCGTGCCCCCCGAGCCCGAGGGCCTGCCGGTGGCCGTTCCGCCCCGGCTGCGCGGCGAGGTGGAGCTGCGGAACGTGACGTTCGCCTACGCGGGTGCCGACACCCCGGCCCTCGACCACGTCTCGCTGGTCGTCGCGCCCGGGGAGACCATGGCGCTGGTGGGCGCCACCGGCGCGGGCAAGTCCACGCTGGTCAAGCTGCTCGCCCGCTTCTACGACGTCAGCGAGGGCGCCGTGCTCGTCGACGGGGTGGACGTGCGGCGGTTCCGGCTCGCCGACTTCCGCCACCGGCTCGGCGTCGTGCCGCAGGAGCCGCACCTTTTCACCGGCGACGTGGCCGCCAACATCGCCTACGCCCGCCCGGACGCGCCACCCGCCGAGATCGAGGCGGCGGCCCGCGCGGTGGGGGCGCTGGAGCTCGTGCGCGGGCTGCCCGGCGGGTTCCACCATCCTGTCGGCGAGCGCGGGCAGGGGCTCTCCGCGGGTCAGCGCCAGCTCATCGCGCTCGCCCGCGCGGAGCTGGCCGATCCCGATCTGCTGCTCTTCGACGAGGCCACCGCCGCGCTCGACCCGGCCACCGAGGCCGCGGTGCTCGCGGCGGGCGACCGGGTCACGGCCCGGCGCACCGCCTTCGTCGTCGCCCACCGGCTCAGCACCGCCGCCCGCGCCGACCGCATCGCCGTGCTGGCCGGGGGGCGGATCGTGGAGCTGGGCACGCACGCGGAGCTCCTCGCCGCGGGCGGGGTCTACGCCGGGCTCTGGGCGGCGGGCGAGCTGGAGCCCGCGGCCTAGTGCGGCGGCCACAAACGTTCACCGGGTCCTCGCGCGCCCAGACGACGACTCGCAGCGGCGCCGCCTTCGCGAATACGCCCGGTATGAGCTTCAGGCGGCGCCTTGCGACTCGCCGTCTGGATCACGCGATCACCCCGGCAACGTTTGTGGCCACCGCACTAGCCGCTTGCCGCGCTCCCGCCCTCCGCCGCGCTAGCGGTGATCGCGGCGATGTCGTCATTGGGGGGGTTGGATCACCGGATACGACGCACTCGTCGACGGGCCGACGAGTGCGTCACGTGGCGCGGCGTTCGTAGCGCGCCCGCGCCCGGTCGTGCGCCATCCGCAGAAGCTCCCGGACGGACTGCTCGGTGCGCGGGCCGGGGTTCACGACCGCCAGCCAGCCCAGGGTGCCGTAGACGGGATGGGCGAACAGGACGTCCAGCGTGCTCGGGTCGGTCTCGGCCGTGGGCCGGTCCTTCGGGCCGCGGCCCATCCGTCTGCGGAACTCCTCACTCCCGGCGAAGACGTTGAGCCGGAAGGCGTCAGGCCGGTCGAGCCGCGAGCCGTCGTCGTCGGGGTAGTCCTTCGTCACGATCGTCGCGAAGGGCTGTGACTTCGGCACGGCGCCGTCGGGCGCGTAGCAGAAGAAGGCGTCGCCCCAGCTGATCTCCGGCGAACCGTCGCCGGGCCGCGGTCTGAGCGTCAGCACGCCGCCCTGGCCCTCGAGGAACTCGATGATCTCGTCGATGCCCACGTGCTCTAGTGTTCCGTTGAACTGCTTGTGGAGACTCGGACGGGCCGTTGCTGGTGGATCGAGGAGAAAGTCGCAAGTCGACGTTCCGCACCATCGATGTCGCCCGACGGGCGGGCTACTCCGTGCAGCAGATCCGCGACCTGGAGCGCGACGGCGTCCTGCCGCCGGTGCCGCGCTCCCCGTCCGGCTACCGCGGCTACACCGCGGAGCACGTGCACGCCGCGTCGGCCTACCGCGCCTTCGCGGCGGGAGTCGGCCCGGTCGACGCCAAGACGTTGATGCGCGCCGCGAACCGCGGCCCCGGGTCGGAGCTGCCTGCGCTCCTCGACGAGGCGCACGCCCGCCTCCACACCGAGCGGCGCGACGTCGCGCTGGCCAGGAAGGCGGCCGCGGCGATCACGGCGGAGCCGATAGACGAGGCGCGCCCGTCGGACGCGATGGGCATCTCCGAGCTCGCCGACGCCCTCGGAGTGCGGACGTCGACCCTGCGGCACTGGGACGCCGAAGGACTGGTCGTCCCGCACCGGTCGCCGGGACGTGGAGCGCGCGTCTACGCCCCGGGAGACGTGCGCGACGCGCGGATCGTCCACCAGCTCCGCAGGGCAGGCTACGGCGTAGCCCCACTGCGGGCCCTGATGCCCGAGCTCCGCCGCGCGCAACGGTGGGCGGAGGTCCTGACCGGGCTGGCCGCCCGTGACGAGGCCATCGACGCGCGCTCGTGGGCCCTCATCCGGGGAACGGCCGCGCTGCACGCTGCGACAGCCGCACGGTCGGAGCGTCGCAGGCTCAGCCCTCCGGGGTGAACGCGTGCGGCTCCACCAGCACGAGCCAGTTGCCGGAGACGTCGCGCATCACGGCCTCCACACCGTACGGCCGGTCGGCGGGCTCCTGGACGAACTCCACGCCAGCGGCGGACAGCTCGTCGTAGGTCTTGCGGCAGTCGTCCACCCGCAGCCCGATCCCACCCATCTGGCCCTTCTGCAGCTGGCGCCGGACGAAGTCGGCCGCGTCGGGGTCGAGCGGCGGGCCGGGCGTCATCAGCGTCACCTCCAGCTCCGGCTGGCTCGGGTGGAACACGGTCACCCAGCGGAAGCTCTCGCCCATCGTGACGTCCGCGCGTGGCTCGAAACCGAGCTTGTCGACGTAGAAGTCGCGCGCCTCGTCCTGGTCGAGGCAGTACACCGTGGTCAGCGAGATGTTCGTGATCATGAATCCAGCGTAGGGCGAGCGGGCGTGGTCGGCCTTCTCCCAGATTGCGCACCTGTCGTGCCGCCGGGGTCGAGGCCGCCGCGCATGAACAGGTAGCAGCCCGGCACGTGCGCGCCGCCACGCGCGGCCCAGCGGTCGCGGTAGGCGGTCGGCGACTCGCCCACCAGCTGCGCGAAACGCGAGGAGAACGACCCGAGGCTGGAGAAGCCGACCAGCATGCAGACCTCGGTGACGGTCAGGTTCGCCGCCCGCAGCAGGTCCTGCGCCCGCTCGACGCGCCGCCGGGTGAGGTACCGCATCGGCGTCTCCCCGTAGGTGGCCTCGAAGCATCGCGCGAAGTGGAACTTCGACACCCCGGCCACCGCGGCCAGCTCGTCCAGGTCGAGGGGCTCCTGGTAGTGGCGGTCGACGTGGTCGCGGGCGCGGCGCAGATGAGCCAGCAGGGCGGCCGTCACCTTCTCGCGCGTCGGCACCCTGCGGAGGATAGGCCGGGCCGCGGCAACGGGCACGCAGGGTTGCCTGATGGTGACAGTGTCCTTCCTCTGTGCCCGATTCCGGGCAAGAAGACTGGCTTTCTGGAAACACTACGGGCACCATCGCGGGGTGCCCGCCGATGACGATCTCGTCGCCCACCTCGTGCGCAGCACGCCGCTCACCCGGAGTGAGGCGTTGCGCGTGGTGGCGGAGGTCGTGGCGTACTACGGCGAGTCGGTGCCGGACTACGTCCGCCGCCGCCACGCCGAGCTCAAGCGTCGGGGGCTGACCAACGACCGGATCTTCGACGAGCTCGCGGCCGAAGTGGCCGCCCGGCGATTCGCCGCGCCGCAGTTGTCCGTTCGCCAGCTGCGCCGCCTCGTCTATGGCTAGAGAGAAGGGACAACACCATGTGCGGGATCGTCGGATACGTGGGGCCGCAGGACGCCACCCCGATCCTCCTCGAAGGACTGAGCCGCCTGGAGTACCGCGGGTACGACTCCGCGGGCATCGCGATCTGCACCAGGTCCGGGCTCAAGGTCCGCAAGGCGAAAGGCCGGGTGGCCGACCTCGCCGCGGACCTCCCGGCGCGGTTCAAGGGGTCGCCGGGCATTGGCCACACGCGGTGGGCCACGCACGGTGAGCCGACCGCGGAGAACGCCCACCCCCAGGTCGACGCGGCCGGGCGCATCGCCGTCGTCCACAACGGCATCATCGAGAACGCCGACGAGCTGCGCGCCAAGCTGCAGGCCGACGGCGTCGAGTTCGTGTCGCAGACCGACACCGAGACCGTCACCCACCTGGTCGCGAAGGCCTTCGCCGACGGCGCGGACGACCTCGAGCAGGCCGTCCGGCAGGCGCTGCGCTCGGTGATCGGCGCCTACGGCCTGGCGATCATGGACGCCGAGCACCCCGACCGCATCGTCGTCGCGCGCAACGGCAGCCCGGTGCTGCTGGGCATCGGCGAGCACGAGATGTTCGTCGCCTCCGACGTCGCCGCGCTCATCGGGCACACCCGCCAGGTGATCTACCTCGACGACGGCGAGCTCGCCACGATCACCGCGAACGGCTACCGCACCTACACGATCGACGACCGCTCGACGACCAAGAGCCCGTCGACCATCGACTGGGACGTCGTCGGGGCCGAGATCGGCGACCACGCGCACTTCCTGATCAAGGAGATCGCCGAGCAGCCGCGGTCGATCACCCGCGTGCTCTCCGGCCGCATGGACGAGCGCTTCGACACCGCCCGCCTCGGCGGGCTCAACCTCACGGTCCGCGAGGCCCGCGAGATCAAGCGCGTCAAGATCCTCGGCTGCGGCTCGGCCTGCTACGCGGGCGACCTCGGCGCCCAGCTCATCGAGGACCTCGCGCGGATGCCCGCCACGTCCGAGGCCGCGTCGGAGTTCCGCTACCGCAACCCGGTCGTCGAGCCGGACACGCTCTACATCGCGGTGAGCCAGTCCGGCGAGACCATCGACACCCTCGCCGCGGTACAGGAGCTGCAGCGCAAGGGCGGCCGGGTGATCGGGATCGTGAACGTCGTCGGATCGACGATCGCGCGCCAGGTCGACGGCGGCATCTACATCCACGCGGGTCCCGAGATGTCGGTGGCCGCGACGAAGTCGTTCACCAACACGGTGACGGCGTTCGCGCTGCTCGCGCTGTACATGGGCCGCATGCGCGACCTCGCCCCCACCGAGGGCAAGCGGATCCTGGCCGGGCTGCAGCGGCTGCCCGACCAGATCCAGGAGATCATCGACCAGTCCGACGCGATCGCCGACGTCGCCAAGGAGATCGCGCAGAGCACGGGCGTCATGTACGTGGGGCGCCGTCGCGGCTGGCCGGTCGCCCGTGAGGGCGCGCAGAAGCTGAAGGAGGTCTCCTACGTGCACGCGGAGGCCTACCCGTCGGCCGAGCTGAAGCACGGGCCGCTCGCGCTGATCAGCCCGGACATGCCGACGGTCGCGATCGTCCCCGACGACGAGCTGCTCGACAAGAACATCTCGACGCTCTCGGAGATCAAGGCGCGCAAGGGGCCCGTGGTCGCGCTGGCGCACCACGAGCTGCCGACCGAGCTGGCCGACCGCACGGTGGTCGTCCCGCGCAACGAGCCGGAGCTCGACCCGATCCTCATGTCGATCCCGCTGCAGCTGCTGGCCTACCACGCGGCGGTCGTGCTGGGCCGGGACGTGGACAAGCCGCGCAACCTGGCCAAGAGCGTGACGGTGGAGTAGCCAGACGGGTCGGCCCGCCGAGGCGCCCCGCGCCAGCCCGCCCGCGTGGTGCTGCGGACCCGGCCCGCGCCACTCCGCGCGCTTCGCAGAGCTGGCTGCCGCCTCGCAGGCTCCCAGGAGTCTGCGAAGCGCAGCCCGGCTCTGCGAGGTGACGTGAGGGGGCGCCCCGGGGGTCGGTGCGGCCAGGGCGTCGGGCCCGGGAGCCGGCGCGGTGGGCGCCCCGGGAGAGCCGGGGCTGTCAGCCTGCACTTGCCGCGCCCAGAGCGGATGTCCACGGCCCCGGGGTCCGCCGGATGCCCCTTCGCAGAGCGGGCCGCCGCTTCGCAGGGTCCCGGGGGTCTGCGAAGTGCATGCCGGCTCTGCGAAGCGGCAGCCGAGGGTGGCGTGGGTGCGCGTGGGTGCGGTGGTCGGGCTACTCGGCGAGCAGGCGGGCCAGGCGCGCCGCGAGGCCGGGGCGGCGAGGGTCGTGCTGCGGCAGCTCGGCCACCAGCCGGTCGTGGGTCTCCAGGTCGTCCGCCCCGAGGGGGTGGGCGGCGAACGCGGTGAGCAGCTCGACGTCGTCGGCGTCGAGCACGGCGCGGCGCAGGCCCGCCTCCAGCTCGTCGCGCAGCTCGCGGATCTCCGGCGCGTCCGAGCGGGGGAGCAGTGGCCCCGCGCACGCCCGCAGCGCTTCGGCCACCTGGCCTGTGCGCAGCGCCCGCTGCGCCGCGCCGAAGTCGGTGTCGACCACCGCGTCCAGCCGGTAGGGGCGGGTGCGCAGCACCTCGGCGCCGATCATGCCGCGCAGCCGCAGGACCTCGCCCCGCACGGTGGTGGGGTTGCCGTCGTCGCCGTAGAGCGCGGCGGCGAGCTGCTCGGCGGTCAGCCCGTCCGGGTGCAGCGCGAGGGCGGTGAGCAGCTCGGCGGGCCGCAGCGTGAGCGGGATCGACCGGCCGTCGAGCGTGGCCCGCGGCGCGCCTTCGCCGGTGAACCGCAGGGAGAGCGCGCTGCGGGTGCGGGTCGGGGCCGCCCGGCGCAGGGCGTGGAGGAGGTAGCCCTCGGCGAGCGGCTCGAGCTCCATCTCGCGCCCGTCGTCCAGCACGACGTGCCCGCCGTCGGCGGGCAGCGCGACCCGGGTGGGCCACGCCCCGTACGGCTCGCCCGCGATGACCCGTCCCGTCGCCGTGACGAGCGCGCCGTCGCGGCCGCGCAGGCTGGCCAGGTGCGGCATGTTGCGCACGCGCAGGCGCTCGTCGGCGATGGCCAGGCGCACCCGCAGCTGGTTCTCGGCGAGCTGTGCGGTGGCCGAGACGAGCTGTGACATGGCCGGGTGGATGGTGTGGGTCGGCCCGGAGATGTCGATGGCGCCGAGGATCGCGCCCGTGTCGGGGTCGTGCACGGGCGCGGCCGCGCACGTCCAGATGTGGTAGGCGCGCACCAGGTGCTCGGCCGAGTGGATCTGGACGGGCGCGTCGACCGCCAGCGTGGTGCCCATCGCGTTCGTGCCGATCGACGCCTCGGAGACGCTGAACCCCGGCGTCAGGCCGGTGGCGTCGGCCGCGTGCAGCAGCGACGTCGCGCCTTCGCGCCAGAGGATCGTGCCGTCGGCGTCGGTGACCAGCATGACGTGCATGGCCTCGTCGGCGATGCTCACGAGCGTGCTGCGCAGGAGCGGCATGACCTCGTTGAGCGGGTGCGCCGCGCGGAGATCGGCCATCTCGTCGTCGCTGTGGACCACCCGGGGCATGCGCCGGTCGGGGTCGACGTGCGCGGCGAGACTCCGCTCCCAGGATGCGGTGATCAGCGATCGCGGCGCGACGCGCGGCTCGTCCCCCGACATGACGGCCTCGAAGACGTCATGCAGGAGATGGGCGTGCGCCACTGGATCGTGGGCATCGGATTGGGTCATCAGCGCTCCGAGCATCATCGCCCCTGGATCCGGCCATCATCGCGCGCGGGTTGTTGACGGGGCAACCCGCGGGGGGTGACGGTGCAACGTCGGGGCAACGTGACGGTCCTTACCCTCTGCGCACCATCCGCGAGCGTTGGGAGGCCGCCATGACGACGGACGCCGTGCTGGACCGACCCGGCACGCTCCCACCGGCCGCCGGGCGCCGCACAGCGCGGCTGCTGATCGTCGACGGCGAGGCGATCGTCCGCTTCGGCCTGCGCCAGCTGTTCGCGCCGGACCCCGAGCTGGCCGTGGTCGGCGAGGCGGGCAGCCCGCGCGACGCGCTGGTGATCGCCGATCGCTGCCCACCCGACCTCGTGATACTGGACGTCGACCTCGGCCGTGGCGACGCCGCGGGCGTCGAGCTCGTCCGGATGCTGCTGGAGCGCCACCGCGGGGTGCGCGTGCTCGTGCTCACCGGCTGCCGCGACCGTGACGTCATGCTGCGGACGATCCGCCTCGGCGTGCACGGCTACGTGCGCAAGGGCGCCGAGACCGCCGACATCCTCCGCGCGGTGCACGCCCTCCTGCGCGGCGAGAGCGTGTTCGACTCGCGCGGACCCGCGCCCGTCGTCACCGACGTCATGCGCGACGAGCCGCTTCCGGTCCGCGGCCTCGGCGCCGCCATGCTGACCGAGCGCGAGAACCAGGTGCTGCGCCTGCTCGCGGTCGGGATGTCCAACCGCGAGATCGGGCGGCGGCTGGTGATCAGCGAGGCGACGGTGAAGTTCCACGTGCGCAACCTGCGCGACAAGCTCGAGGTCCGCCGCCGCACCGAGATCGTCTACACGGCGACGCGGCAGGGCATCGTCTGAAGCCGTGGCCGCGCCGTTGCTCGGCCGTGACCTCCGTTTCCGTACGCTCGTCGTGTGGAGCTCCTGCCCATCGTCCTGACCAGCGGGTGGGCGAGCGGCATCAACGCCTACCTGGTCGTGCTGGTGCTCGGCCTGATCGGGCGCTTCGGCGAGGTCGCCGCCGTACCCGAAGGGCTGACGCGCACCGACGTCCTCGTCGTCGCCGCGGTGATGTACGTCGTCGAGCTGGTCGCCGACAAGATCCCCTACGTCGACTCACTGTGGGACGCCGTCTCCACCGCGATCCGGCCGACGGTCGGGGCCGTGATCGGGCTGCTCATCGCCCAGGACGCGCCCACCTTGCAGCAGGCCGTCCTCGCCGCGTCCGGTGGTCTGGCGGCGTTGGCGTCGCATCTGGTCAAGGGCGGTCTACGGCTGATCGTCAACACGTCGCCGGAGCCCGCCAGCAACATCGTGGTGAGCGTCGGCGAGGACGTCGCGGTGGCCGGGGTGACGAGCCTCGCCGTGCTCAACCCGACCGCCGCGCTGGTGATCGCGGGGATCCTGCTCGCGCTCGGCATCCTGCTGCTCGCGCTGCTGTGGTCGCGCGTGCTCCGCGGCTGGCGTCGGCTCCGCGCGTGGCGGGCCCGGCGCGCGGCCGTCGCCTGATGGCTCGTGCGCGGAGAACGCGGCCAGAGCGACGTTTTCCGCGCACGAGCCATCATCCGAAGAACACCGCGGCCTCGGCGTACAGGCCAGGGTCGACGACCTTCAGCTCCTTCGTCGCTTCCGCCAGCGGCACGGTGACGATGTCCGTCCCGCGCAGCGCGACCATGTGGCCCCACTTCTCCGCGTGCACCGCGTCGATCGCGTGCAGGCCGAAGCGGGTGGCCAGCCAGCGGTCGCGGGCGGTGGGGGTGCCGCCGCGCTGGACGTGCCCGAGCACCGTGGTGCGGGCGTCCTTTCCGGTGCGCGACTCGATCTCCCTGGCCAGCCAGTCGCCGATCCCGCCCAGCCGGACGTGCCCGAACGCGTCCTTCTCGCCGGTGAGCATCGACTCATCGCCCTCCTTGGGCTTCGCGCCCTCGGCCACGACGATGATCGGCGCGTAGTCGAGCTGGAAGCGGTTCTCGACCCACTGGCAGACCTGCTCGATGTCGAACCGCACCTCGGGGATGAGGATCGCGTTCGCGCCGCCCGCCATGCCGGAGTGCAGCGCGATCCACCCCGCGTGCCGACCCATGACCTCGACGATCAGCGCCCGGTGGTGCGACTCGGCGGTCGTGTGCAGCCGGTCGATCGCCTCCATCGCGATGTTGACGGCGGTGTCGAAGCCGAAGGTGTAGTCGGTGCCCGACAGGTCGTTGTCGATCGTCTTCGGCACGCCGACGACGTTCACGCCCATGTCGTGCAGCTTCGTCGCGACCCCGAGCGTGTCCTCGCCGCCGATGGCGATCAGCGCGTCGACGCCGAGGTTCTGCAGGTTGCGCTTGATCTTCTCGACGCCACCGGTGATCGCGAACGGGTTGGTGCGTGAGCTGCCGAGGATCGTGCCGCCGCGGGGGAGCAGGCCGCGCACGGCCGGGATGTCCAGCGGCTTGGTCAGCGCCTCCAGCGGGCCACGCCAGCCGTCACGGAAGCCGAGGAACGAGTAGCCGTAGTCGGGCACGCCCTTGCGGACGATTCCTCGGATGACCGCGTTGAGTCCGGGACAGTCGCCGCCACCGGTGAGCACGCCGACGCGCATGAGGATCTCCATCGATGCAGAAGCACAGGAGCTTCACACGCTAGCGCGTGCGGTCAAACACGCCGTCGGGCCCCTGCCCGCGGAGGCGCCGAAGGAGACGTGCACGTGGTCGTAGTGGTTGGCCGTGACGCCCCCGCGGTCCTCCATCAGCTGCCAGCCGCTGCCGAAGTTGATCCGCTGACGCCAGATCACGTAGGTGATGCCCAGCGCGCCCCGGTTGCGCAGGGCGCAGTCGGCGAGTGCGTCGCCGGTGGCGCGGTCGACCATGAAGTCGACCGCGCGGCCGGACGGATGGTCCGACGTGCCCGCGCGCCCGGCCACCCCGTACATCGTCGGCTCGCCGAACCGGCAGCCGAGGAACTTCGCCGCGGCCAGCACGTGCGGCTTGACGGCGCCGAGGCCGGAGGTGGAGAGGTCGCACGGCGCGGCGGCCGTCTGGCGGGCCTTGTCCGTGGTCGCCCTCGGCACGATGCCCGCGCCCGCGGCCTTGTCGGTGCGCTTGTCGGTGCCTTCGTCAGAGCCCGTGCCCGGCTGGTCCTGGGCCGCCTTGTCCTCGGCCCACCGCACCGCCTTGATCAGGTCGGTGGCGTCGGCGACGCGCGGCGCGGCGGCAACGGGCTCGACCAGCTGGGTCATCCGCACGGGCCCTGCGGGCAGCCGCAGGGCCGCGGTGGCGGTCGGGGTGGGCAGCGGCAGGCCGTCGCCCAGCGCGACGGCGCCACCGGAGACGGCGAGAGCTGCGGTCCCGCAGACCAGCGGGGCCGCCACGGACCGGCGCGCTCGGGGCGCGCGCCGACGATGTCGAGCCACGACGTACCTTCCGGATCCACGGTCCAGGAGGGCGTCCGAGGGGGAGCGTGACGCCCTGCGCGTGACCGAACCGTGACAATCCGGGATCGAGGTTAGGGCCCTGCGCGTGCCGGAAAGGTCCGACTCGGACGATCGGTCGAACGAATGCGGCGAGCGGCGCAGCCGGGCCTCCGGTCGGACCAACGGCGCGCGGGCGGGCGGCGGGCTGGGCCACAGTGGGGTCGTGGACACCTCCGTGGCCCGGACGTACGGCAGGCGCTGGTCGGTCGGCGCGGCCGTGCGCGCCGAGCACTACGCCGGGATGTCGCGACCGGCGTGGGAGGCGGTGCTCGCGGCGGCGGACGTCGGGGCCGGGACGGCCCTGCTCGACGTCGGATGCGGCAGCGGTGAGCTGCTCGCCCTCGCGCGGGCGCGGGGCGCTGCCGTCAACGGCATCGACGCCGCCGCGGCGATGATCGAGCTCGCGCGCACGGCCGTGCCCGGCGCCGACCTGCGCGTCGGCACCTGTGAGCACCTGCCGTGGGACGACGCCGCGGTCGACGTCGTCACCGGCGTCAACGCGTTCCAGTTCGCGCCGGACATGCTCGGCGCGCTCCGCGAGGCCGCGCGGGTCACGCGTCCCGGCGGGAAGGTCGCGGTCTGCAACTGGGGCGGCGACGGGCCGCAGGAGCTGCTGGGCGTCACCCGCGCCCTGCAGGCGCTCGGGCCGGACGCCACCCTCGTGCCGCGGCGCCCCATCGACCAGCCCGGCGTGCTGGAGGGGATGCTGACGGAGGCGGGTCTGTCGCCGCGCGCCGCGGGCGACGTCGCGGTGCCGTACGCGCCGCCGGACCGCCGCACGCTCGAGCGCGGCCTGCTCGCCGCGGGGAACCTGCTCCCGGTCGTCGAGCACGCGGGCAAGGCCGTCGTCGTCGCAGCGCTGGCCGAGTCGGCGGCGCCGTTCCGCCGTCCGGACGGGTCCTACCTGTTCCGCAGCACCTTCCGCTGGGTCGTGGCCGACCGGCCGTAGCCGCGCGGCGCTAGGGTCGAAGCGTGTCCGAGTGGGACGGGCAGGGGCTGCCCCCGGTGGCCGCGGAGCGTGCGCGGCGAGCCGCGGAAGGCGGCGCGTGGACGTCCCTTTTGTCCGCTCCCGCGGCGGCCGGGCTGGAGATGGTCGGGTTCGACCCGGTCGGCGAGGTGATGGGCTCGATGGTCCAGCGCATGGGCTGGCAGAGCTACTTCGGGTGCGGCTCGGCGGGCTGGTACGGCGCGGGCAGCCGGACGATCTCGTCGGGCCGCGACCCGCAGGCGGGCTTCGCGCCGTACGCCCGCGCGTTGGAGAAGGGCTGGGGCGCGGCGATCGGGCGGATGGTCACCGAGGCCGCGACGATCGGGGGCGACGGGATCGTCGGCATCCGACTCTCCCAGAACACCATCGGCTCGGGCAACGTGCACGAGTTCACCGCCATCGGGACCGCGGTGCGGGCCCGCTGCGCCACGCGGCCGCAGCGGGTGTTCTCGACGCACCTGCCCGGCCAGGACGTCGCCAAGCTCGTCCTCTCCGGATGGATGCCCGCCGACGTCGTGCTCGGCATCGCGGTGGGGATCCGCCACGACGACTGGAACACCCGCCAGCAGCGGACGTGGAGCGCGGGCAACGTCGAGGTCGACGCGTACACCGAGCTGATCAACCAGACCCGGGCCGACGCCCGCATGCTGCTCGGGCGGCACATCCGGGCGACCGGCGCGGAAGGTGCGGTGATCGCGGACATGCGCCTCTCCACCTGGGAGATCGAGCCCGGCGAGGGGCACACCGACCACATCGCGCAGGCCACGATCGTCGGCACGGCGATCACGCAGTTCCACCGCTCCACCACGCCGCCCAGCCGGTCCCTGACCTACCTGCCCCTGCGAAGGAGCCGATCGTGACCGCCGACCCCACCCAGCTGCGCATCCCCGAAGACGCGATGCGCCGCCTCGCCGAGATGCGTCCCGGTCAGGCCACCAGCCTCTTCACCTCCGACCTCTCCGTGAACGAGTTCCTCCTCGTCCGCGAGGCGGGCTTCCGGCCGTTGGGGCTGGTGCTGGGCTCGAGCATCTACCACGTCGGGTTCCAGTTCGGGCGGTGGAACAAGAACCAGGAGCTGGCCACGCTCTCGCAGGCGATGTACCACGCGCGGGAGCTCGCGATGACCCGCATGGAGGTCGAGGCCGACCAGCTCGGCGCCGACGGCATCGTCGGAGTGCGGCTGGACATCGAGTTCAAGGAGTTCGGCTCCGACCTGGCGGAGTTCATCGCGGTCGGGACGGCGGTCAAGTCCGACCATCCCGCGCCCGAGGGGCGGTCGTGGCGCAACAACCGCAACCAGCCGTTCACCTCCGACCTCTCCGGGCAGGACTTCTGGACGCTCGTGCAGGCGGGCTACGCGCCGCTGGGGATGGTGATGGGCACATGCGTCTACCACATCGCCCACCAGCGGTTCTGGCAGGCGATGAACAACATCGGGCAGAACGTCGAGCTGCCGCAGTTCACCGAGGCCCTCTACGACGCCCGCGAGCTGGCGATGAGCCGGATGCAGGCCGAGGCGGAGGCGTTGCACGCCGAGGGGATCGTCGGCGTGCAGCTGCGCTCGCACGGGCACCGGTGGGGCGGGCACACGACGGAGTTCTTCGCGATCGGGACGGCCGTGCGGCCCCTGCGCGCCGACCATCACATCCCGACCCCACAGCTCGTGCTCCCGCTGACAGACTGAGCGCCGTGACCGCCGCACCCACCGGGCGTCGCCGATGACCGGATCGCCCGCACGACCTGTGCTGTTCCGACCGGGAGAGGGCGCGCGATGACGCTCGAGCCCAGCGGCCTCGGCCCGTCCGGGGACGTCGCGCTGCTGGCCGCCATGCTGCGCGCCGACCGCGCCGACGTCGCCTCCTACGCGCGGGTCCTCACCGGCACGCTCGCGGGGGCGCTGCCGGAGGGGATGGTCGAGGTCGAGCAGCGGCGCGGCCTGGCCGACCGGATGGCCGGACGGGACGGGCGCACGGTCGCCCTTGTCGTGCACGGGGTGGACCGGGAGCTGGACCTGCGTGAGGGGGCCCGCGGGGCCGTCGAGGCGCAGGTGCGGCAGGTCGTGCGGGGGGTGGTGATCAGCCGCAAGGCCGTCGGGATCGACGAGTGGCTGCACGCGCTCGCGGAGGACCTCACCCGGATCGCGGCCCGTGACGCGGCCGCCCGCGCGGCGCTTGAGCGTTTCCTCGGCGGGTGACGGTGGGTCGGCGCACTCGGGGGATGTCGCGGCGGCGGACGGGCGCGGCTGCCGTGATCGTCGGGTTGGTGCGCGGAGCGGCCAGAACTGACCGGAGTTGCGCCGAGCCGGCGATCACCGGGTGTGTGCGGCCGCGGTGTCGCCGAGCCCGGCGGCCACCATCGCCGCAGCCGTCACTCCCCCAGCCGCCAGCGCCGAGACGCACCCAGGGGGCACCGCCTGCACCGCAGCCACCCACCCGGGGCGGCCGGGTCGTCCAGGCCTCGTCGCGGGCGGGCCCGCGCCGATGAGGGCACGGCAGGTCGCTGTGTGCGGGCCCGCGGAATGCACTCCCGCCGAGGCCGCGGCGGCGCGGGAGGTCGGGCGGGGCTTGGGCGCGGCGGGCGCGGTGGTGCTGTGCGGCGGCGGGGGCGGCGTGATGGCCGCGGTGGCGGCGGGCGCCCGGTCGGCGGGCGGCCTGGTGATCGGCATCCGCCCCGACGGCGATCTCGGCGGTGACGGCCGCGGCGCCGAGGGCGGCGATGTCGGTGATGTCCGCCGCAGCGCGGGGGGCGGCGATGTCGGTGACGTCCGCGGAAGCGTCGAGGACGGCGACCTCGGCGACGAGTGCCACGGTGCCCCGGCAGGCGATCGTCGCGGCGGCGACCGCGGGATCTCCGACGCAGGCTCGGGCGGCGGCGACCTGTCCGCCGTCATCGCGACCGGGCTCGGCGAGGCGCGCAACGCCGTGCTCGTCCGCTCGGCCGACGCCGTGATCGTCGTCGGCGGGTCGTGGGGGACGTTGTCGGAGCTCGCGCTCGCCCGCCGGATCGGGGTCCCGGTCGTCGGGCTGCTGAGCTGGAGGGTCCTCGACGCCGACGGGCGCGCCCTCACCGACCCGGTACCGGTCGCCACCTCCGCCGAGGACGCGGTCCGCTTCGCACTCGACGCCGCCTCCGCACGGTGAGTCCCGGGTTTCGGCACGCCGAGTTCGCCGATTCGGCACACACAGCACGAGTGATCGCCGTCCCGGGTGCCTGACGTGCGCCAGCGCACGTTTGGCACCGATGTAGGCGATCATGGCGGCTGGCCGCAGCCTCCTGTGTCGAGACGCGGGACTCACCGTGTCGAGATGCGGGACTCACCGTGTCGAGACGCGGGACTCACCGTCAGGGGGTGGGGCGGGCGCCCGCGGTTGTGGCCGCGGAGAGCTCGGCGCGCAGGGTGGTGAGGTCGGCCTGGATCTTCTTGAGGACGTCGCCACAGGTCTGGGCGGGCGGCCCGGCGACCCCCGGCGCGGCGACGCACCCCGCTTTGCTGAACTGGCCCACCTCGTCGGCCAGCCGGGCGGCGGTGGAGCTGAGCTGCCCGGCGCCGGTCACCGAGGCCGCCGCCCCCTGCGTGGCCAGCGCGGCGTTGCCCACTTCCGCGACGTAGCGCGCGCAGTCCGGATACGCCTGCACCGCCGGGCGGGTGGTGCAGCTGTCCTGGGCGATCGCGTCGACCTTGTCCTGCAGGTCGGCGAGCGATGTGGAGTAGTTCGACGACGGCGGCGTCCCGCGGGTCGGCGCGGGAGCCGCGCACGCCGCGAGCGCTCCGATCCCGAGAGCGAGCGCGGGCAGAAGACGCAACGGGCGTGCCACGCCACCCACCGTAGGCCCCACCACGGCGCGCGGCCTTGGCGGCCAACGTCCGCCGATGTCGAACCGGAGCTGCGACACCCCCGCGGCCTTGCCCGGAGTGCCGCCACGCGGTGCCTGGCCCACACGGCCTTGACCCGACCCCGGTCGAAGTCCTGACATTCCTCGAACATTCGCGCGCCACGATGGCGGCATGACCCCGATCGGTGAGCGCGACGCTGTCCGGCGCCTGCTCCAGCGGCTGGGTCTGGGCCCCCGCCGGGGCGAGCTGGACGCGGCGGCCGCCGCCGGGTTCGACGCCACGCTGACCGCCCTCACGACGCCCGGCCCCGACGCGGGCGCCGCGGCCACGCCCGCCCCGACGTTCGCCGCGGTCGAACGGAAGCCGAAGGACCCCGCGTCCGCGCAGGCGCTGCGCCAGCAGCGCACCCAGCTCGTCGCCTGGTGGCTCGACCGGATGGCCGTCGCCGATCGCCCCTTCCCCGAGCGCATGACGTGGTTCTGGCACGGGCACTTCGCGACCAGCATCCAGAAGGTCCGCCTCGCGGGCCTCATGGCCGTCCAGAACGCGACGCAGCGGCGGCTCGGCACCGGCGACTTCCGCGCCCTCGCCCAGGCGATGGCGGTCGACCCGGCCATGCTGATCTGGCTCGACGGCGGCGGCAACCGGGTCGGCAGGCCCAACGAGAACCTCGCGCGCGAGTTCATGGAGCTGTTCACGCTGGGGGTGGGCCACTACACCGAGGACGACGTGCGCGCCGCGGCCCGCGCGCTCACCGGCTGGGCGGTCGACGTCACCAACGCCACCGCCTCGCTCGTCCCCCGCCGTCACGACCCGGGCCCGGAGACGGTGCTGGGCCGGTCGGTGGGCGACGCGCCGAGCCTGGTGGACGAGCTGGTCGCGCTCCCGGTGTCGCCGCAGTTCGTCGCGGGCCGGGTGTGGACCCGGTTCGTGTCCGACACCCCGCCCGGGCCCGCGACGCTCGCGTCGCTCGTCGACGCGTACGGGCCGGGCCACGACATCACCGCGCTGGTGCGGGCCGCGGCGTCCTCGGCCGCGTTCCGCGACCCGGGCTCGGTGATCGTCCGCGAGCCGGTGCTGTGGCTGGTGAACGCGCTGCGGGCGCTCGCGGTGCCCGCGTCGAAGCTGCCCCCGGCGCCGCTCGCCGCCGGCCTGACCGGCCTGGGCCAGGTGCCGTTCGCGCCGCCGAACGTCGGTGGATGGCCCGCGGGCACGCCGTGGCTCACCACCGCGTCGGCGTTGGCGCGGCTGAACGTCGCCAGGGCGCTCGTGACGGTCGGCGACGTCTCACCGGTCGCCGACGCGCCCGTGTCCAGCCGGGTCGCCGCGACCACCGCGCTCCTCGGCCTCCCCACCCTCACCCCGCGCACCGCGGCGGCGCTGAGCCCGCTCGCGGGCAACCCGCCCCAGCTCGTCGCGGCGGCGCTGGCGTCCCCGGAAGGCTGCGTGAGCGCATGAACACCCTCACCCGACGCCGGTTCCTGCTCGCCTCTGGCGTCGCGGCGGTCACGGCGGCGGCCGCGGGCGTCGGCTGGAAGGACCTGGCCGACCGCACCCGCAGCGACCCGCTGCCCGTGGGCGCCGGGGTGCTCGTCCTCGTCACGCTGTACGGCGGCAACGACGGCCTCAACACGGTGGTGCCCGCGGGGGACGCGGCGTACCAGTCGGCGCGCCCCGACCTCGCCTACGCCGAGCACGAGGTGCTCGACCTCGGCGAGGGTCTCGGGCTCAACCCCGGCCTCGCCGGGCTCAAGCAGCAGTGGGACAACGGCACGCTGGCGATCGTGCGCGGCGTCAGCTACCCGAAGCCCGACCACAGCCACTTCCGGTCGATGGACATCTGGCAGACCGCCTCGCCCGACCACCCCGCGGGCACCGGCTGGATCGGTCGCTGGCTCGACGCGAACGGGCGCGACCCGCTGACGGCCGTGTCGCTCGAACCCGTGCTGCCGCCGATGCTGGCGGGCGCGACCACCGCGGGGGCCGCGCTCCCGTTGCGGGGGCTCGCCCTCCCCGGCGGCCCGATCGGCACGGCGTTCAACGCGCTCGGGCAGCCGTCCGCGGGGGAGTCGCAGCTGCAGGCGTACGCGGCGCGCTCGATCACCGACCTGCACCGCACGGTGGCGACGTTCGGCAAGGACGTCGACGCGCAGCAGGGCGCCGCCCGGAAGGCGGGCGGCCGGAAGGCGGGCGCCAAGCAGGCGGGAGCCCAACGGACGGGGACACCGCCGACGGCCGCGCAGCAGCCCGCCCAGCCGGACACCGCGCAGAACCCGTTGGCCGCCCAGCTCGACGTCGTGGCGCGCTGTGTCGAGGCGGGGGCGCCCGCGCGGGTGTACTCGGCGAGCCTCGGCGGCTTCGACACCCACGCCGACGAGCGCGGCACCCAGCAGCGCCTGCTCACGGCGGTCGACCAGGCCGTCTCCGGATTCCTCACGCGCATGGCGGGCTCCGAGCGCGGGCGCGGCGTCGTGCTGATGGCCTACTCCGAGTTCGGACGGAGGGTGGCCGCGAACGCCAACGAGGGCACCGACCACGGCACGGCGGGACCGGTGTTCGTCGCCGGTGCCCCGGTGCGGGGCGGGTTCTTCGGTGCGCAGCCCAGCCTCACCGACCTCGACGACGGCGACCTCAAGCCCACGACCGACTTCCGCGACGTCTACGCCACGTTGTTGTCGGACGTGCTGGGCGCCGACCCGACCCCCGTCCTCGGCCCCGGCCGCACGACCCTCCCGCTGCTCGCGGGCTGATCTCCGACGGCGCGGCGCTCCCGACATCGCAGGAATGTCACCCTGCTGCGACTGGGTTGGAGGAGTGTCACCCTGCTGCGGTCGGGGCGGCTGGGCGCTGGGCGGGCTAGCGGTCGCGGCGGAAGCGCTCGGCGAGCTGGGGGTCGTCCTCCCACCACAGCCGGGACGGCGCGTCGGCTTGCTCCTCGGCCGCGTCCAGCTCGGCGTCGATCGCACGGGCCCGTTGCGCGTCCTCGCGGCTCAGCCGGTTGACGACGATGAGGATGAACGGCAAGCCGACGAGGTCGCCGCCGATCCAGAGGATGCCCGCGCCGAGGGTCTGGTCGAAGCGGGGGTCGAGACCGTTGGCCTGCGCGGCGTACCAGCCCGCCGCGACGAGTGGGCCGAGCCAGAGCACGACACCGAGCACAGCGTCGCCGAGCATCTCCACGATCGTGATCCACAGGGTGACCAGGTACGAGTCGCGACGCGGCGTGGGGTCGACGCGGAAGCGTGACCAGTAGTAGACGAACCCCGTGAGCGCCACGACCGCGCCCGCGACGCCGGACGCGGCGGCGCTCCGCAGGGTCAGCTCGTACAGCGGCGACAGGTAGAGCACCAGCAGCGGCACGACCAGCACAACCGTGATGACCAGCGGAAACGTCAACGCGACCGCCACGCGGCTGTGCAGTGCCCTGGCCAGCGGCGGCCGCACCCGCGGCGGCAGCGCGTCGGCGGCCAGCCGGATCGGGGCGCCCAGCGCGAGGAGCATCGGCGTCACCATGAGCAGCACGGTGTTCTGCACCGCGCGCACCCAGAAGTACGTGTCGTCGTAGACGCCGAGGAACGAGCACCCGACCAGCAGGATCGTCGCGACGCCCACGAGGAACGCCGCCGTCCGCCCCGGCGGCCACCGTTCGGCGTCGGTCCGCCGCCGCAGACCCCAGCCGTAGCCCCCGCCGAGCAGGGCCGCGGTCGCGAGCACCGCAGGCTGGGGGCGCCACGCCGTGAACACCCTCGCGAGCGTCAACGGCGGCGCGGCCAAGGCCATCGTCAGCACAGTCGGGACGCTACGCGTCGCCGAGCCGCCCGACCAGCGTGTCGATCTTGCTGCGGCCGAGGTGGCGCAGGGTCGGGTCGGCGGGCCCCAGCCGGCATGATCGACTACGAGGTGCGGCTGCCGTACTAGGGTGGGAGTGATCCAGCCCGATCCAGCTCGACCCACGACGGAGCGTGCGATGCCGCTGCATACGGATATCCCGAGCCGAGCCGAGATCGATGCGCTGATGAGGTCAGCGGCGCCGTCGAGCATCTCCGTCTACCTGCCGACCGACCCAGCTTCGAGCGGCGAGGCCGAGCGGCTCGAGCTGAGGCGCCTCGGCGGTGAGGCATTGGAGCAGTTGCGTGCCGCGGAGGTCGACAAACAGGACGTGACGGCCATCGAGGAGCAGTTCGCCGATCTCGAGGAGGACCACGAGTTCTGGCGCTACCAGGCCCTCAGCCTCGCGGTGTTCGCCACGCCGTTCTCGCTCGTCACGTTCCGGCTGCCGAACCGGCTGCTGCCGTTGGCGGCGGTGGCGGACCGCTTCCACCTCAAGCCGCTGCTGCGTGCGGTCACGTTCCCGCAGACCGGGTTCGTGCTCGCACTGGCGCAGGGTTCGGTGCGCGTGATCGAGCTTGTGTCGGACTCGGCTCTGGAGCTCGTCGACGTCCCTGACATGCCCACCGACGTCGCGAGCGCGGTCGGCAAGAGTTCGATCGCCGGTCGCGGACCGAGCGGGCGGATCCAGGGCAGCGAGGGGCAGAAGGTGCGGATGCGCCAGTTCGCCCGCCAGGTCGACCAGGCGCTCCGGTCGGTCCTGCCAGGGCACGGTGTGCCGCTGGTCCTGGCGGCCACCGAACCGCTGGACAGCATCTTCCGCTCGTTGTGTCGCTACCCGGACATCGTGCCCGGCTCCGTGACCGGCAACCCGGAGTCCGTCAGCGACGGCGAGCTGGTGGCCAGCGCCCGCGAGGTGCTCGACCGGTGGCACGCCGAGCAGCTGCGCGCGCTGCAGGAGCACTACGAGCAGCGCACGTCGCAGGGCCGCACCGCCACCGACGTCGCTGACGTCGCGCGGCTCGCGACACGCGGCGCGGTCGACACCGTCTTCGTCGACATCGACGCGACGCTGCCCGGGCACATCGACCAGGAGACGGGCGCGGTGACCTTCGAGGACTCGGACGCAGCGACGACCTACGGCGTGGTCGACGAGATCGCGCGCCGCGTGTGGCTGACCGGTGGGCGGGTCCTCGCGGTCCGCCACCAGGACGTCCCGGGCGGCGGGGACGTCGCGGCGGTCCTGCGCTACACGCCGTGATCGGGTACCGCGCTGACCGTGACCGGTGTGCCGGTCAGTGCGCGGCCTGCCCGTCCGGCCCGAACGCTGTCAGGAACCGGTCGCGGAAGGCGTCCATCTTCCACACCGGTGCGGTCGGGGCGGGCTTGAGGCCGTCGGTCCAGCCCCAGTCGGCGATCTTGTCGAGGACGGCGGGGTCCTTGGCCACGATCGTGATCGGCACGTCGCGGCTCGCGCCGTCCCCGGTGATGATCGGCGCGGGCTGGTGGTCGCCGAGGAAGACGAGCACCAGGTTGTCGTTGCCGTAGGTCTGCACCCAGTCGACGAGGCTCGTCACCGAGTAGGCGATCGAGTCGCGGTAGCCCGCGCGCACCCGGTCGGTGTCCTGCCACACGACGTCCGGGCCCGGGGTCGCGCGCACGAGCGCGTCGTAGCCCGACCCGTCGCCGACCGCGCTCCAGTCGACGATCTTGGGCACCGGCGTCCACGGCACGTGGCTGGACGTGAGCACCAGCTCGGCCAGCATCGGCGGACGGCCCGGCTTGCCGTACTCGCGCTGCTGGAACTGGGCGAGCGTGTACTGGTCGGGCATGGGCGACCAGCTGAAGTTCAGCCCCTTGTAGCCCAGGTCGTCGCGGCCGTAGACGCGGTCGATGCCGTAGAAGTTCGCGTCCGGCCAGGCGCTGATCGTGCCGGGCATGACCGCCGTCGTGTCCCAGCCCGCCTTCTTGAACGCGCTGGAGAGCGTCAGCCGGTCGCTGGAGGTGAGGCTGTGGTCGCGCTGCTGGTTGGCGATCCAGAGGCCGGAGCCGAACGTCGCGTGGGCGAGCCAGCTGCCCCCGCCCGCGACCGGTGAGGTGAGGAACCCGCTGCGGGAGGCGTACCCGGCGGACTTCAGCGCCTGGGTGCCCTGGTCGAGCGCCGCGTCGACGACGGGGGCGTAGCGCGGGTCCTCGACCGCGGACCGGCCGTAGCTCTCGACGAACGACAGGACGACGTCCTTGCCCTTCAACCCCGTGAGGAGGTGGTCGGCGGGGGTGTCCGCGAAGGCGTCGACGCGCGCCTGCGCCTCGAACTCCTCGAAGTCGCGCAGGCTGACCGGGATCTGCTGGGCGTCCTGGGAGATCAGCGCGGCGACGCTGCGGGACGCGAACGGCACCGGCTCGACGAGCTGGGTGCCGAGCGCGGCCGCGCCGAGCCAGACCACCGACAGCAGCGCGACACCCTTGGTCACCGGACCCCGCCGCATGGCGAGCGCGCCGGTGAGGCGCAACGCCGCGACCGTCATCAGCACCATGACGACGACGACCAGCACACAGGCGAGCACCGACGCGCCGACCGCGGCCGCTTCGCCGAACGACTCGTGCACGAAGTTGTAGGCGTCGCCGACGAGCGTCCAGTCGAGCACCGGGTCGAACGGGCGGGCCAGCGTCGCCAGGAAGCCCATGTCGATGATCTTGACGATGGTCAGCAGGCCCAGCAGCGCGCCGCCGACCGCCGCGACGATCCGCCGCGCCCGCCCGGGGAGGATGAGCAGTACCGCGACCGCGACCAGGCCCTCCACCGGGATGCGCACGAACGCGAGCGGGGTGAGCTGGTCGATCTCCCGGGGGATGACCAGCGCGGCGAACACGAACAGCCCGGCCAGCACCGTCAGGATCCCGCGCAGGACGGGACGCCCGCGCGGCGGCACGTCCTCGGTGGGCTCCTGCTCGGTGGCCCTCTCGTCGGTTGACGCGGTCACGTGGCCTCCCTCGGCTGTCGACGCCCGACAGGGACGACACGGCTGGAACCCCGGCAGTAGTTCACAGAAGTTGTCCGTGGACATGGTGGCAGCGGCAAGCGGCGACGGCGAGGCGGTCGTCGGCGGCGCGCTACGGCCGTTCGGTGGAGCCGGTAGCCCCGAACGGGTCCATCCCGGGGATCCGGCGGCGTCGTCGACCTCCCGTCGTAGGCCCCTGCCCACCCGCCGCAGCAAAGATCCCCTTTGCGCCCTTCGGGCGCGGAGTCACTCCGTGAGGTCGAGGGCGGCGCGCACGATGCTGTCGGTGTCCAGCCCGTGGTGGCGGTAGACCTCGTCCAGGCCGCCGGACTGGCCGAACGCCGACACCCCGAGGTGCGCGGCCCGCACCTGGTTGACCCCCGCCAGGAACGCGAGCGCGTGCGGGTGCCCGTCGAGAACGGTGACCAGCGGAGCGGCGCGGCGAGCCGGGAAGGCGGCCTCGAGGATCCAGCTCTCGGCCCCCGAGCGGCCCGCCCTGGCCTGCACGGCGTCGAACAGCAGGCCCGCGCCGGTGACGCACACGACGTCGGTCGCGACGCCCTGTGCCACGAGGCGGTCGGCCGCCGCCAGCGCCTCGGGGACGACGGCGCCCATCGCCGCGATCGTCACGGCGGGGATCCCCTCGGCGCGACGCAGCGGATAGGCCCCGGCCACCACCTGGCGGCGGCGCCGTTCGCGCGCGGCAGGGTCGGTCGGGACGGCGGCCAGCGTCTGGTCGACCGACCGCGTCGAGAGCCGCAGGTAGGCCGACCGTCCGCCGGGCCTGCCCAGCCGGGCCATCGCCGCGAGCAGCGTCCACTCGACGTCGATCGCGAACGCGGGCTCGTAGAACGTGCAGCCCGGCTGCTCCAGCCCGACCGACGGGGTGGTGATCGACTGGTGCGCCCCGCCTTCGGGCGCCAGCGTCACCCCGGACGGCGTGCCGACGAGGATCGACTGCCCGCCCGCGTAGATCCCGAACGACCACGGCTCCAGCGCCCGCTCGACGAACGGGTCGTAGAGCACCCCGATGGGCAGCAGCGGCTCGCCCCAGCGGCTCCACGTGGCGCCCAGCTCGCCGAGCAGCCCGACGAGGTTGGTCTCGGCGATGCCCAGCTCCAGGTGCTGCCCGTCGGGGCGCTCGCGCCAGTGCAGGATCGTCTCGGGGTCGTCGGCGAACCAGTCCACGCGCTCGCGCGCCGACCACACGCCCACCTTGTTCACCCAGCCGCCCAGGTTCGTCGACGACGACACGTCCGGGCAGAGCGTCACGACCCGGCGGGCGGCGTCCGGGGCGGCCCGGGTGAGGTCGAGCAGCGTCCGGCCGAGCGCGGCCTGGGTGGTGGCGTGCCCGCCGGGGGTGCGTCCGATGTCGGCGGGCAGCGCGGGCACGGCGTGCGGTGCGGCGGGTTCGCGGCGCAGCCGCTCGGCGGTCTCATGGCACAGCGCCGCGGCGGCCGAGGACGTCGGGAACCGCGCCCATGGGTCCTCGGCCGAGGCGCCGACCTGCTGGGCGAGCTGGCCCATCTGGTCGGCGGTGAGCAGCGAGGAGTGGTTCTGCGGGTGCCCCTCGGTGGCCAGGCCGTAGCCCTTGACCGTGTAGGCGAAGATCACGGTGGGGCGGGTGTCGTCGATGCTGGTGAAGGCCTCGCGCAGAGCGTGCATGTCGTGGCCGCCGAGGTTGCGGATGGCGGCGTGCAGGGTGGCGTCGTCGATGCCCGCGACGAGCTCGCCCAGCTTGACGTCCTCGCCGGGCAGCCGTTCGCGCAGCTGGGACGGGGTGCACCGCAGCAGTCGCTGGTACTCGGGGTTGGACATCTCGTCGATCCGCCGCCGCAGCGCGTCGCCGCCGGGGCGGGCGAACAGCTCGTGCAGCAGCCGTCCGTACTTGACGGTGAGCACCTGCCAGCCCGCGGCGTCGAACATCCCCGCGAGGCGCACCGCGCCGATGTTGGGGACGATCCGGTCGAGGCTCTGCCGGTTGAGGTCGACGATCCAGCACACCTCGCCCAGCTCGGCGACCATCGGGTCGAGGATCGCCTCCCAGCAGGCGCCCTCGTCCAGCTCGGCGTCGCCGACCAGGGAGTACTGCCGCCCCGTTCCGGCCCTGACGTACCGGCGGGCGAGCGCGCCCCAGATCGGGGCGGTGGCGCCGATGCCGACCGAGCCGGTGGAGTAGTCGACCGTGTCCGGGTCCTTCGACCGGCTCGGGTAGCTCTGCAGCCCGCCGAACGCCCGCAGCGTCTCCAGCTGCGGCGCCGACAGCTCGCCCAACAGGTAGTTGATCGCATGCAGCACGGGCGAGGCGTGCGGCTTCACCGACACCCGGTCCTCGGGGCGCAGGTGCTCGAACCACAGCTCGGTCATGATCGACACCAGGGACGCGCTGGACGCCTGGTGGCCGCCGACCTTCAGCCCGCCGGGGTTCGGGCGCACCCGGTTCGCATGGTGCACGATCGACGTGGCCAACCACAGCACCCGCCGCTCCACCTCGCGCAACGTCGCGTCCCGGTCCATGTTGTCCTCCTCGGCTCTTCCGCTGGCCACTGCACCATCGCGGACGGGCGCAGACAATCCCCTGGATCAGGAGTGAGACGGGAGCAGGGTGCGACGACGGGTGCTGGCGGTGCTGTGCGGCACCCAGATCACGAGCTGGGGCGTGCTGTACTACGCGTTCCCGGTGCTGGCGCCGTCGATCTCGGCCGACACCGGATGGTCGGTGGCCGCCGCGACGGCCGCGTTCTCCGGGGGCCTGGTGGTGTCGGCCCTGGTGGGGGTGCCGGTCGGGCGGCTGCTGGACCGGGTCGGGCCGCGGCATGTGATGACGGCCGGGTCGGCGCTCGCGGTGCCCGCGGTCGTCGGGATCGCGACCGCCCGCTCGTTCGCCGTGTTCGTCGTCGCGTGGCTGGTGGCAGGCGTGGCGATGGCGGGCACGCTCTACCCGCCCGCCTTCGCGGCGCTGACCCGCTGGTGGGGGGCGCGGCGGGTGGTCGCGCTCACGGGCCTGACGCTCGCGGCCGGGCTGACGAGCACGATCTTCGGCCCGCTGACGGCGGCGCTGCTCGGCCCGCTGGGCTGGCGCGACACCTACCTCGTGCTCGCGGCGCTGCTGGCCGTCGTGACGGTCCCCGGCCACTTCTTCGGGCTGCGCGGACCCTGGCCTGCGCCCGAACCGCACCCGGTGGACACCGACCCCGGCCACGTCGCGCGCAGCAGGCCGTTCCTCCTGCTGACGGCCGCGCTCACGGGCGGCGCGTTCGCCGTCTACGCCGTGCTGGTGGGGCAGGTGCCGCTGTTGATCGAGCGCGGGATGTCGACGACCGCGGCCGCGTGGACGCTCGGGCTCGGTGGGGTCGGGCAGGTGCTCGGCCGTCTCGGGTACGGCACGTTGGCCAGGGTGGTCGGCGTGCGGGCCCGCACCGTCGGGGTGCTCGCCGTCTGCGCCACGGCGACCGCGCTGTTCGGCGTGCTGCCCGGCCCCGCCTCCGCGCTCGTCGCCGCGGCGATGCTCGCGGGCGCGGCACGGGGGATCTTCACGTTGCTGCAGGCGACGGCCGTGACCGACCGGTGGGGCAGCGTCCACTACGGCAGGCTCAACGGCCTGGTCTCGGCGCCGTCGACGTTCGCGACGGCCGTCGCCCCGTGGGCGGGCGCCGCCCTGGCCGCGCCCCTCGGGGGGTACCCGGGCGTGTTCGTGCTGCTGGCCGGGGTCGCGCTCGTGGCGGCCGCGCTGGCCGTCGGCAGCGTGCCCCGGCTCGCGGCGCGCGGAGTGCCGCCTACCCGCTCCGGGTGACGCGCGCGTCGCCGCTGCCTTCGGCCCGCGCCCGCCGGGCCTGCCCGCTCCGGTGGCGCGCCGCCGCCTTCATCGGCGCGCGCCCGCCCGGAGTGCGCGCGCTTCGAAGCCCCGTCCCTCGGCAGGCGCCCCAGGCCCGGCCGCTTCGCAGATCCCGCCGTCGCTTCGCAGGGTCCGGGGGCTCTGCGAGGTGTCGGGTTGGTCTGCGAAGGGGCGGGGTCGGCTGGCCGCGCAGGCCCGCGGGCCTGCTGGTACTCGTCGGCGTCAGGGCGTGAAGGCCGCGATGGACTGCCCGCTGTCCTCGGAGCCCCGGAAGTAGAAGATCTTGCCGTCGGCGTCGAAGCGCCACCAGTGCTGCATCAGCATCGCGGCGGTCTTGCCCGTGGCCCGCACGGTGAAGGACCAGCGGACGGTGGCGACCACGTCCGTCCCGTTCGCGGTGTAGCCGAGCACGGAGAACTCCGTGACGTCGACGTTCTCGCCGATCGCGGCGAAGAACCCTGGCACGGCGGCCTTGCCGCGGTAGCTGCCGTACCAGGGCACGGCGGTGCCCGCGGCCTCGGCGGCCCAGTCGACGTCGTCGGCGAGCTCGGCGAGGACGACGTCGACGTCGGCGCGGCCGTAGGCGGCGTAGAGGCGCTGGGTGGACTCGATCTTGGGATCGGTCAGGGTGGTTGTCGTCATGGCGATGACGATGCCGCTCGGCCACGGGTCGTCGCGTCGGGAGAACTCCCTATCTACTGTCACCCCATGCCCGCACCCAGCCTCGCCGAGCTGCTGGTCGAGTACGACCGCGCCCGCGAGTACACCCGCGACCTGTGGATCGACCTCTCCGAGGACGAGGTGCGCTGGCGCCCCCACGAGCGCTCCAGCGCGATCGGCTGGCACCTCGGGCACCAGCCCGCCGTCGCGCACTTCATGGTGCGCAACCTGACGGCCGCCGAGGCCAGCCTCGACGTCGAGCTGGACGCGCTGATGGACGCCGCGACCGGCGAGCCCGACCGCGGCGACCTGCCCGCTCTGGGACGCATCGTCGACTACCGTGACGCGGTGGCCGACCGCGTGCACTTCCGGGTCGGGGCCATCGACGACGGCGCCGTCGGCGCGCCGGGGCAGCTGCGGGTGGTGGCACGGACGCTGCTGGTGGCGCTGGTCAACCACGAGTACCAGCACGACAAGTGGATCGGCGAGGTGCGCGAGCAGGCGCACGGCCGCGACCTGCCGCCCGAGCCGACCTCCCCGTTCCTCACCGTGATCGACGGCTACGTCACCCTCGACCCGTCATGAACCTGACCACGGTGGAGGTCGCGGCGCTGCTCGCCGTCGCGCAGGACCACGCGTTCGCGCAGCCGCCCGGCGCGCAGCTGCGGGCCACCGTGCTGGCGCAGCGCCTCGCCGCGGCGGCGGGCGTCGACGCCGCCGAGCGCGCCACCACCTGGTGGACGTCCACGCTGCGCTTCCTCGGCTGCACCGGCCACGCGTTCGAGACCGCCGTGGTGTTCGGCGACGAGATCGAGCTGCGCGCCCGTTCCCTGCGCGCCGACTTCGCCAACCCCGTCGAGGTGCTGCGCCTGATGCTTCAGCGCGCCGGGTCGCACCGGTCCCCGGCGGGCCGCGTGCGGTCGGTCCTGTCCGTCCTCGCGGGCGGGAAGAAGGCCGCCGAGCTGAACTTCCGCACCGCCTGCGAGGTAGCCGACGTGTTCGCCGTGCGGCTCGGCCTCGACGAGCCGGTGCGCGCCGCGCTGACCGCGACGTTCGAGCGTTGGAACGGCCGCGGCTTCCCCGCGGGTCTCAGTGCCGAGGCGGTCCCGCGGCCGATGCGGGTCGCCCAGCTCGGCCATGAGCTCGAGGTGCTCGCCAGGGTGGAAGGCGCCGAGGGCGCGCTGGAGGTCGTCCGCGGACGACGGGGCGGCGCGTACGACCCGGAGCTGGCCGATCTCGTCGCCGCGCACGGCGCGCGGTGGTGGGCGGAGGTGGAGTCCGCCGACCCGTGGGACGCGGCGCTGGCCCTCGCCCCGCCCAGCCCGCCGTTGGACGCGGCCGCGACGCACACGACGCTGCTGGTGCTCGCCGACTTCGCCGACCTCAAGTCCCCGTGGCGCGGCGGTCACTCGCGCGGGGTGGCGGAGCTGGCGCGACAGGCCTGCGGGCCGGACGCCGAGGCCGCCGCGCTGGTGCACGACCTGGGCTGCGTCGCGGTGCCCAACACGGTCTGGGACAAGCCCGGCCCGCTCACCCGCGACGAGCGCGACCGCGCCGAGACCCACGCGCTGGTCACCGAGCAGCTCCTGCGTCGCGTGCCCGCCCTCGCGGAGCTCGCTTCCGTCGCGGGGGCGGCGCACGAGCGCGTCGACGGGTCCGGCTACCACCGGCGCGTCGGGGGCGGCGGCCTCGACGCGGCGCAACGCGTGCTCGCCGCGGCCGACTACTACCAGGCGATGACGTCCGACCGTCCGTACCGGGCCGCGCTCGAGCCGTCCGCGGCGGCGGCCGAGCTGCGCGCGCTGGCGGCCACGGGCTCGCTCGACGGGGAGGCCGTGGAGCGGGTGCTCGCCGCCGCGGGGCACCGGCGCGCCGTCCGCCCGACGCTTCCGGCCGGGCTCACCGCGCGGGAGGTCGAGGTGCTGCGGCTGTTGGCCGTCGGGCTCACGACGCGGCAGGTCGCCGACCGGCTCGTGATCTCCGCGAAGACCGCGGACCACCACGTCCAGCACATCTACACCAAGATCGGCGTGTCCACGCGCGGGGCGGCCGCGCTGTTCGCCATCGAGAACGGGCTCGTGGCCACGTCATGATCGCCGGGTCCGGCGGATTCCGTGCATGAGCGCACGACATCCGCGTCATCCGGCGATCACGATGTGGGCGCGGGCGCGGAGGTGGGTCGGTAGCCCGAGCGGTCGGCGTCGGCGAGGCAGGCCTGCGCCGGGCCGATCCCGTCGGAGGTGTTCTGTCCCTGGACGCAGGCGGCGGCGGAGGCGGCGCCGAGGCGCAGGCACCGCTGCACCGGCCACTCCTCGTGCAGGCCGAGGATGACCCCGGCCGCGAACGCGTCGCCCGCGCCGGTGGTGCTGCGGACCCGCTCGGGCGGCAGGCGGACCGAGCCGTGCCGCCAGACGCGGCCCGCGGGGTCGGCGGCGACGCTGCCCGCCGGGAAGTGCACGACCGCCAGCCGAGCGACCCCGCGCATGATCAATCCGTGCGCCATCGCCTCGATGGCCGCCCAGTCGACGGGCCCTTCGGCGCCGGGCACCGCGGCGTCGATGCCGGTGAGCGCGCCCGCCTCCAGCTCGTTGACGACGATGCTGGACAGGTGGGGCAGGCACGGCAACGCGACCTCGGCGAGCCGCTCGGGCGCGAGGCTCACCAGCTCCATGTTGGTGTGCAGCCCGGCCGACCGCGCCCGCCGCAGCAGCGCCGACCAGCCGTTGCCGTCCGGCGTCGAGGTGTCCATCAGCGGGTGCAGCCCTGGCGCGCCGACGTGCAGGATCTTCGAGGTTGACGCGTCGATGTCCGCGGCCGCGCCGTCGAACAGCGCGTTGGCCCCGATGTGGTGGAAGAACGTGCGCCGCCCGCCCACCCGTTCGACCATCGCGTCGGTGAACGACGTGGCGACGTCCGGCAGCGTCGCGACGCCCGAGGTGTCGATGCCCAGCCGCGCGCATTCGGCGAGCACGTAGGCGCCGTGCTGGTCGTCGCCGACCGCGCCGAGGATGGCCAGCGGGAAGCCCGCCCCGAGCTGGTGCAGGTCGACCGCCATGTTCAGGCCAGGCCCGCCCGTCGAGAGCGAGACCTCCTCGATCGTGGTGATGTGGTCCAGCGGCGGGTAGGCCGCGATGACCTTGCCGACGTCGACGACGATCGACCCGGCGCACACCACCCCCGCGTGCGTCACTCGGCACGCAGCACGGGGTCGGTCACCTCCAGGTCCGCCTCCAGGGTGCGATGCGGCGCGATCTCCGCCTTGGCGAGCGCCTCGTGGTAGGCCCGGACGGCGTCGGCGGGGCTCAGCTCGCCGCGCAGCACCGGCCGCATGAGCCCGACGAGGTCCAGCTGCGACTCGGCGCGCTGGATCTTGCGACCGAACAGCGACACCCGTGCCCCGTGCGCCTGGGCGCGGTGCAGCAGCTCGTACGCGTCACGGGTGGTGCCCGCCGAGCCGCCGAGGATGCCGACCACGACCGAAGGGTCGTGCTCGACGAGCTCGGCCAGCGCGTCGGCCCCGTTGTAGACCATCTTGAGGAACAGCGGGCGGTGGGCCGCGGTGACGCCCGCCAGCGTGCGGATGACCGCGTCGTTGACGTACGCGCCGACCTGGTGGGGCGCGAGCTCGCTGGGCGCGTTGGGGTTGAACACCTCGAGGAAGTGCCGGATGCCGAGCTCGGCGGCCTCGCGGCGGAACGCGCTGTAGGCCGCGAGGGTGGCGAGGTCGCGCTCGAGGTCGTTGTTGAACGTGACCGAGTACAGCACGAGGTCGCAGAAGGGCCGGATCGACGCGAGGTCGGCCGTGCGGAACGGGCGTGACGGGGACACGGTGTAGGTGCTGCCGCGGTGGTTCCAGATGTCGGTGGTGTCGTTGGCGCGCACCGCAAGGGTGATCTCGTCGTCGAGCGAGCCGTCCCCGGCGAGCCGCTCGCCGTTGGAGGCCGAGGTGAGCAGGATGTCGAGCGCGTCGGCGGCGACGAGCGCGCGCATGTTGTCCAGGTAGGTGGCGCGGGTGCGGTACCGCCCCGGCTCGCCGGGTGCAGGCCCCGGTGCGGCCACGCCGAAGGCCATGTCGGCGTCCTTGGCGTCGGCGATGATGAAGTCGTCGGGCGTGTAGCGGCCCGCGAGGATCGCGTCGAGCTTGCGGTCGAGACGGCGGCTCATGTCAGTCCTTATCTCCCGACCAAGCATCGGGTTCCGTTGCCGAACGGGCGTTCTGTCGGATCTCCGGTTCGGTCGTCGTGGTGGCGAGGAGTTGCTGGGCGAGTGCTGCGGTGATGACGAGCGTGGTGACGTAGCCCGCGTTGATCGCGGCGCGCACCGCGGGCGCCTTGTCGCGGCCGTGGGCGATGCAGATGACGTCGGGCACGGCGTGCAGCCGCTCGGCGCTGATCCCGATCACCTGCCGGGACAGCGGCATGGTCAGCGGCTTGCCCGTGGTGTCGAGGAAGGTGCCCGAGAGGTCGGCGAGCACGTGGTTGCCGTGCAGCGCGGCGCGCTCGTCGGCGGTGAGGGTGTCGTGCAGGTTGGAGCTGACCGGCTGCCAGCAGCCGATGCCGATGACAGCGCGGGTGACGTCGGGGAAACGGGCGAACGCCGCCGCCGTCTCCGGCTGGCGGTGGACCACCTCGACGCTCGCGGGATCGGACACGAACATCGGCGCGTAGAACGAGTAGCCGCGCCCGCCGCCGCGGCGGGCCAGCCGGTCGACGGCGTCGATGAGGCTCGCGGTGACGTCCGGGCGGGTGAGCCCGCCGGTCAGCTGCACGACGGTGCACGGCGGGATCCGGTGCAGGCGCTCGGCGGTCGCGAGCACGGCCCGTGACCAGGCCAGGCCGAGCACGTCGGCGGGCGTGAGCACCTCGGCGAGGAGCGTGGCGGCCATGTCGGCGAGGTGGCCGCGCGCGGTGGCGTCCTCGTCGTCGACGGTGTTGACGACGACGGCCCTGCGCAGGTCGAGCCGCTCGCGCAGCAGCACGCTCAGCTCGGCGTCGACCGCGCCCGGCGTGGCGATCGAGATCCGCACGATGCCGCTCTCGCGGGCGAGGTCGAGCAGGCGCGCGACCTTGAACCGGGACAGGTGCATCTCGGCCGCGATCTGGACCTTGGTGCGGTCTTCGAGGAAGTAGCGGCGGGCGACGGTCGCGGCGAGGACGAGGTCGTCCAGGCGCAGGGGCACCGGCTCGCTCACTTGTGCAGACTCGCACATCTGAAAGCTCAAATGCGAGTGTTCGCTCAAATGAGCGTGCTGTCCTCCGATCGGAGGAGGGCAGGCTCAACCCCGCCGTCGGCTGCCCGGTCGACGGTGCGGACGCGGCGGCGGCGGGATCGTAGAGACATCGGGGAAACTCCCCGGACCAGCGCAAACAAGGAGCCACGAGCCATGCCCACCACGACCGACATCCCCACCGTCCGCACCTCCTCCACCTCCGCCACCCCCGCCGCGGGCTCGCGCGGTCGCACCGCCCTTGTCGCGGTCGGCGCCGCGGTCGCCGGTGCCGCGATCCTCGCGGGTCTGGCGTTCGGGCTCGGCAACTTCGGCAGCACCGACGGCACGCCGTCGCCCGTGCCCGCCACCCCGGCCGCGCCCGCCGCGAGCGGCTCCAGCAGCCACCACCACGTGAACCCGCCCGCGACCCCGTCGGCCGCGGTCGAGACGCTGCAGCGGGAGCTGGGCCAGCTCAACTACTACGAGGGCCCGGTGAACGGGTTCATGACGCCGCAGACCGTGCAGGCGATCACCTACCTGCAGCGCGACGCCCACCTGCCGCAGACCGGAACCATGAACGCCGCCACCCAGGCCGCCCTCGCGCACTTCCTGGCCACCGGCAACAACCAGATGGGCGCCAACTGACCCCACCGACTCGGCCCGGCCGCGTTGCCCCGCGGCCGGGCCGTTCCTGTCGGCGGAACGCGGCGAGGCCGGGGTCTGTGAGGTGTGCGAGCGCGGGGGCGGGGGCGGGGGCGGGGCAAGGGCAGGCCTGCCCCGGCCCGCCTGCTGGTCCCGCCTGCGGCGCGGCAGGCCTGCCTGGGTCGCGCCGGCTCGCCGGTCCACCCCCGATCGGCTGCGTCTGTGGTCCGTGGGTAGGGCCGGCCTTCCTCGCAGACGGCGTGTGCGCTTCGCAGAGGCCGGGGGGTCTGCGAAGTGTAGGTGGGGTCTGCGAGGGCGGGCGCTGGGGCGGGTAGGCCTGACCGGTCCGCCCGCCCGCAGGGCCTGCCCGGCCCGCCCGCCGGGCCTGCCCGGTCCGCCCGCCGGGCTTGCCCGTCCCGCCCGCGGTTTGTGGCAGGGCCGAGAGGCCGTCGTCGCAGACGGCGTGTGCGCATCGCAGAAGCCCGGGGGTCTGCGAGGTGTGCGTGCCGTCTGCGAGGGCGGGGCGCGAGCCACGCGGCCTCCGCTCGGCGACCAGCCGTGGGCGGCCGCCCGGGTGTCGCCGACGGTCGGTGGCTGAAAGCGCGGTCGCCCACCGCTGTGCCTGCGCGGCGCTCGCGCGCGGCCGGTGGCGGTGGGTGTGGGTGTGGGACGGGTGGGCGCGATAGCCGTCAGCGGGCCGCGCGCCAACGTGTCGGGCTCGTGCCGTGCGCCTGCCCGAACACCCGCGCGAAGTAGCCGGGATCGGGGTAGCCGACCCGCCGCCCGATCTCCCCGACGGCCAGGTCCGACCCGGCGAGCAGACGGCGGGCCTGCACCATCCGCCGGTCGACGATCCACTCCTGCACCGTGCGGCCGGTGCGCCGCCGCACGGTGGTGGTGAGGTGCCCCGCCGACATGTTCACCGCGCGCGCCACGTCGCGCAGCGACAGCGGCTCGGCGTAGCGGCGCTCGATCACCGCGAACACGTCGGCCAGCAGCGGCTCGCGGTTCACCCGCAGGTCGCCCACGACGTCGGCGGCCAGCCGCGAGATGCCGACCAGCAGCAGCGTCAGGTGCGCGAGCACGGCCTCCCGGTAGCCGTCAGCGCGCGCGGAAAGCTCGCGGGCGAGGGTGTGCACCCGCTCGGTCCACTCGGCGCGGGCCGCGGGCGGCACCGAGAGCCGAAGTGCCCCGGAGGCTCCGCCGCGCACGAACGGGAACAGCAGCGGGTGGGTGCGCCAGGCGAACGACGAGCCGGGCACGTCCGGCCCGAGCACCTCCGCCGTGAACGACACTGCCCAGCCGCGGCCGTCGACCGGATGGGCGCGGTCGAAGGGGCCCATGACGTTGCCGGGCGCGACGACGAGGACGTCGCCCGCCGCGATCGACCAGGCCTGCCCGCCTGCGGTCAGCGGGCCGCACGCCGTCTCGAAGTAGGCGATCATCGGGAAGTCGTGCGCGTGCGCGCTCCGGACCGGAGGCGGCTCCCGGTGGTCGAGTCGCCACACCGCGACCGGTAGCTCGCCTGGCGTCGGCGCGAGCGCGTACGTCGGCAGGCCCCCCACGGCCCCGACACGGACGGTCTGCACCGCACGATCATCCCATTGCCGCCGAGGATCCGACAGCACCGCAGCTCAGGATTGTGGCACGCTTGAGTGATGAGCGAAACAACATCCCATGAGCACAAGTTCGTGCCCGGGCTGGGCCGTGGCCCGCTGACCCCGCTCTATGACGTCGTGCATCGCCTCGCGGGCCTCGGCGGAATGCACACGGAGATGATCCGGCTGGCCGCGCTGGCGCCGGGCCAGCGCGTGCTGGACGTCGGGTGCGGCACCGGCAACCTGCTGCTCGCGCTCGGCCGCAGCCGCTCGGACGTCGAGCTGACCGGCCTCGACCCGGATGCTCGGGCGCTCGCGCTCGCGGCGCGCAAGGCCCGGCGCAAGGGCGTGGCGGTGGCGTGGCAGCGCGGCTTCGCGCAGGAGCTCCCGCATCCCGACGGCTCGATCGACCGGGTCTTCTCCAGCCTGATGCTGCACCACCTCGACGCCGCGGCGAAGGACGCGCTGCTGGCCGAGGTGCGCCGCGTCCTACGCCCGGACGGCCTGCTCGTGCTGGCCGACGTCGACGGGCACCACGCGGTCCACGGCCACGGCCTGTTCCGCCGCCGCATGGCCACGTCGCCGCTCGTGCGGGACAACGCGGGCGTGGTCGAGCGGATCGCCGCGGCGGGCTTCACGGTCGAGCCGCGGGTGACCTACCACCTGCGGCTCGGCGAGATCACGATCGTTCGCGCCCGCCCCTGACGCAGGCCGCCCCCACGGGCGCCCGCTCCAGCCCGCGCCCACCCTGGAGCCGCGGCCACCCTGGAGCCGCGGCCACCCTGGAGCCGCGGCCACCCTGGAGCCGCGGCCGCGCCATGATCACCGGCTGGGCGCATTTCCGGCCAGTTCTGGCCGCTTTTCAGCCCCACCTGACGATCACGCGTGCGGTGCGGCGACGGCGGCGCAGGCCCGCCCTGCTGACCCCGGCCGCCTATGCCTGCCCCGCCTGACCGTGCTGGCCCTGGCCTTCCCCCCGCCAAGCCGGGCATGATCGTTCGCTGGGCGCACATCCGGCCAGTTCTGGTCGGTTTCCAGCCCCACCCGGCGATCATGTGTGCCCGGCGGCCCGGGTCGGGGGTGCGGGCGCGAGACGCGGAATGGGAGCTTGGCTTCGACGTGTGTGCCCACGGCTCGGACGGTGTGCGGGGGCCGGGGTCGGGGTGCGGCGGCGGGTCCGGGCGGTGTGCGCGGGCTGGCGTCGGCGGGGGCGCCCGCGGGCTCCGCCTGGTGTGGGGGCTGGCGTCGGCGGTGTGCGCGGCTGGCGTCAGGGGTGCGGCGGCGGGCTCGGGTGGGGCACGCGGCGGGCTCGGGTGGGGCACGGGCCGGTGTCCGCGGGCCTCGGCGGGGCGCGCGGGCCTGGCGTCGGCGGGGGCGGCGGAGCGAGGGGACGGCGAGTGTCCCGGATCCGGGGCGGTCGCCGCCGCCGGACGCGGATGGACGCAGGCAATGGTCCGATTCTCGGACACCCGGGCATGCCGGGCGCCACTACCGTCGAGGCGACGGGCCGAGGCGGGCCCGCGGCGGAGCGACGGAGGTCCGATGAAGGCGTTGGTGTACCACGGTCCGGGCAACAAGGCATGGGAGGACGTGCCGGACGCGACGATCCAGGAGCCCACCGACGTCGTCGTGCGGGTGGACACCACCACGATCTGCGGCACGGACCTGCACATCCTGCAGGGCGACGTCGCGGCCGTCACCGACGGGCGGATCCTCGGCCACGAGGCCGTCGGCACGGTCACCGAGGTCGGCGAGGCGGTGCGCGGCTTCGGCGTCGGCGACAGGGTGCTGGTTCCGGCGATCACCAAGTGCGGCCGGTGCGTGTACTGCCAGCGCGGCATGCCCTCGCACTGCCAGACCGTCGGCGGCATCGGCTGGATCTTCGGCCACCTCATCGACGGCACACAGGCCGAGCTCGTGCGCGTCCCGTACGCCGACACCTCGCTCTACGTCGTCCCCGAGGGTGTCAGCAACGAGCAGGCGATCTTCCTGGCCGACTCGCTGCCCACCGGCTACGAGGTCGGCGTGCTGGCGGGCGGCGTGCGGCCCGGCGACACGGTCGCGGTCGTCGGCGCGGGGGCGGTAGGCCTCTCGGCGATCCTCACGACCGGCCTCTGGGGCGCGTCCAAGGTGATCGCGATCGACTCCAACAAGTTCCGCCTCACCAAGGCGCTGGAGTTCGGCGCGACCGACGCGGTGGAGGTCGGGCCCGGCGCGGTGGCCGACGTGATCGCGCTGACCGACGGGCTCGGCGTCGACGTCTCGATCGAGGCCGTCGGCTACCCGGAGACCCTCCTCACCGCGGCGTCGCTGGTCCGGCCCGGCGGGACGATCGCCAACGTCGGCGTGCACGGCACCCCGGTGGAGCTGCCGATGCAGGACATGTGGATCCAGAACGTGACCCTGACGATGGGCCTCGTCGACACGGTCTCGATCCCGAC
Source organism: uncultured Actinomycetota bacterium (assembly GCA_963750095.1). Classification (GTDB taxonomy): domain Bacteria; phylum Actinomycetota; class Actinomycetes; order Mycobacteriales; family Pseudonocardiaceae; genus Pseudonocardia. Next base: position 571,783 of record CAVVPJ010000009.1, read on the forward strand.
GCTGCTCAAGATGGTGGCCAGCGGCCGCATCCCGGCCGAGAAGATGGGCACGCACTCGTTCACGTTCGGCCAGATCGACCAGGCCTACGACGTGTTCAAGAACGCCGCGGCCAACGAGGCCCTGAAGGTCGTCATCACGCCCTGAGGGGCCGTGCGCGGAAAACGCGGCTATGGCGATGTTTTCCGCGCACAGGGCAGTTCTTCTGTGCGCGGAAAACGTCGCCACGTAGCCGCGTTTTCCGCGCACAGGCCGTCAGGCGATGTAGCTGATGCCGAATGCGTCGATCTTGCGGTAGAGCGACGAGCGGGCGATGCCGAGCATGGCGGCGGCCTTGTACCGGTTGCCGTGCGACTCGTACAGCGCCTGGATGATCGCGTCGCACTGCGCGGCCTCCAGCATCGACATCCGCCGGGCATGGCTCTGGAAGCACAGCGTCGGCAGGTCGGGGGGCTGCACCTCGCCCAGCGGCTTGCGTGCGACGACGTAGCGCAGCACGTCCTCCAGCTCGCTGATGTTGCCCGGCCACGCGTAGCCCTCGAGCACCCTGATCACCTGCAGCGACAGCCGCAGCGACCGTCGGGGCGCGATCCGCCGCAGGATCGCCCAGGCGATGTCGCCGACCTCGTCGAGCCGGTAGCGCAGCGGCGGGATGCGGGTGATCTCGTGGAAGTGCCGCATGAGCAGCCCGTACGGCCGGGTGGCGTCGACGGCGGGGGTGTCCACGCACCCGACCACCAGCGGCGGGTCGGCCAGGGCGAGCAGTGGGCGCAGCGCCTCGTCGAGCTGCCGCGCGGCCACCGGCCCGAGCAGGTTCATCGCGCGCAGCAGCACGAGGTGCGCGCGGCCGTCGCGGCGGTCGAAGGCCGGGGGCGCCCCGCCGTCGGTCGACCACGACCCGCACTCGACCTCGGTGACCTGCCCCCGCGGATGTGCCCGCCGGAACTGCTCCACCGCCACCGTGCGCTTGCCGACGCCGGGCTCGCCGATCAGCAGGTGATGGCGGCCCTGCCGGATGCTCGCCGCCACCTCCTGCCGGGCGCGCAGGAACGGGGTGAGCAACTCGCGGTTGGCCCGGATGCGGGCCCTGGCGTGCTCGGGGCCCGCGTCACGGCGCAGGTCCTCGGCGTAGTCGCGGCGGGTGACGGGCGCGACGTGCGAGCCCTGCCGCCGCGTCGCCTCCGCCACCCCGGTGCGGGTCGGCGCGGCGGGCCCCGCGGCGAGCAGGCAGCCGACGGGCTCGCCGGAGAGCAGCACCGGCTCCAGCTCGACATCGGCGCAGCCCGCCGAGGGCAGGTCGACGTGCCGGTGCCCGCGCTCGTCGAGGGCCATCCCGGCCAGCAGGACGTCGGACAGCGTACGGAGGTCGGGGCCGTCGAGCTGGCGGGCGGCGGCGTTGGTGAGCACCGTGTGGCCGTCGGTGGCCAGCGCCCAGTCCGGGCCGTCGCCGTGGGCGCGCAGCCGCTCCAGCAGCAGGCGCACGTGCCGGTCGGGCTCGCCCGCGACCTGCTCGGCGACCTGCGCGGCCAGCATCCGCGCGAGCGGCAGCGCGAGCGTCGACTCCTCCGAGCGGTGGCAGACCACCACGACGACGCCCGACCCCGGGCCCGGGATCGGCGCGGCCGCCTCCGCCAGGCAGGTCAGCGCGGCGGCGTAGTGCTCGGGCCCGGACAGCGCGACGGCCGCGCCCTCCGCGAGCGCGACGGCCGCCGCCGTGGTGCCCATGGCCGTCTCGTCGAAGCCGTAGCCGGGCACCATGCGCAGGCTGTCGAGCAGCCGGGCCAGCTCGGGGTCGGCGTCCGCACGGGAGCGCACGACGCCGTCCGCGTCGAGCAGCACGAGGCTGCAGCGCGCGCCCGCGGCGACGAACGCGTCGAAGACCTCCTTGCCGGGGTCCGGCCCGGCGTCACCGCCGCGGAAGTGCGCGACCGCGCCGTCGGGGTCGAGGCCGCGGCGCAGGCACCGCGCCCACGACGCCACCACCTCCGGGCGCGCCACCTCCGCCGCGCCCACCTCTGTCCATTCCCCGGCGAGGAACGCGCGCCGCGCCACCTCAAGGCCGACCGCCCCGGACATGCCCGACATGACGCCACCGTAGAGCGCTCAGCGCGCCAGGGGCGTCTCAGCGTGAGCGGCGTGCTCGGCCCTTCCGAGATCGAGGCAGAGGCCGTGTATCCAGCCCCAGGCGTCGATGACGCGCAGCGCCGCGTGCGGGTCGTCGGCGAACCGGGCGTGCGGCGGGTCGGCGTCGAGGCACTCGACCAGGCGCCGGTCCGATGGTTCGGCCGGGTCCGACAGCATCGTCGCCGCTTCGCGGAACGCCTCCGCCACCTCCTCCGCCGCCGTGACCAGCCGCTTCGTCACACCGGGCCAGGGCAGCGGGTCGGGCTCGGGGTAGCGGTCGCGCAGCACCTCGGCGTCCGACGTCGCCCGCTGCACGACCGAGAGCACCTGCAGCCAGTCGTGCTGCGCTCCCCGCCCCGGCTCGCTGCGGTACTGGGCGTAGGTGATGTCGAACAGCGCCGTCAGGCGGTCGACCGGTCGTGGCCGCGGACGACGCGGTGCCCGTTCGGGGTCGCCGGTCAGGTCGCCGGTCAGGTCTCTGACGGTCGCGACCAGGTCGTCGCCGACCAGCCGCAGGCACGCCGCCGCTGAGCGGCGGACCTCGCCCACCCCGCCACGGGGCCACACCGCGGCGCCGATGAGGGCGCCGACCAGCCCGCCGACGACGACGTCGAGCACCCTGACCTCGGCGAGCTGCCACGTCGACGGCGCGAGCTGGGCGAACAGCACCGAGACGACCACGGTGAACCCGAACTGCGCCGCGGCGGGCCCGAGCACCGGCCCGGCGACGAACGTCACGATCATGGCGACGGGCAAGGCGACGGCGTAGACGAGGGTGTCGTCGCCGACGAGCGTCAGCACGCCCGCCGCCACCACGGCGCCGCCGAGCGTGCCGAGGAACGCGGGCACCAGCGCGAGCCCGCTCGCCACGAGCGACGTGCGCATGAGGGAGAGCGTCGCGAGCAGCACCCAGAAGCCGTCCGAGAGGTCGAGCACGTCCGCGGCCAGCCGGGCCGCGGCCAGCCCGAGCGCGAGGCGGACGGCGTTCTGGAAGTACACCGAGCGCGGGGTGAGATGGGCGCTGAGCCTGCGCCACCACAGCTGCGCGGTCGGGGGGTCGAGGTACCAGGCCGACGCGGGCGGCGCCGCCGTCGGGTCGCGTGGCGCGCCGGTGGCCGCCCTGGTCGCCACGACCAGCGCCCGTGCGGCCTCGGCGACCGCGGCCGTGAGGCCGCCGACGCGCACGACGGGCGGCAGCTCGTCCTCGGCGATCCGCTCGGCGATGCGCTCCGCGCGGCCGTCGAGGTAGTGCGCGATGCCCGCGACCAACGGGCCGCTCTCCGGCGGCGGACCCTGCCTGCGCAGGGCCGCCGCACAGCGGGCGAGCGCGTCGTCGACGATGCCCAGGAGGGTGTCGGCGTCCCGGCGCGCGGCGGGTTTGCGGAGCTCGGGGACCAGCCTGGCGAGCGCCCCGGTGCGGACGACGATCGTCCGCAGCTCCAACGCCGCGTGGGTCAGCCCGCGGTCCCGGCGTCCGGGCCCGGTCGGCCGGGCGCCAGAGGGCAGCTTGCTCGGGCGCAGCGCCGCGACGGCGTCCTCGGCCGTCTTCCGCACCCCAACGTCGGTGCAAGCGGTTCGCGCGGCGGCGACGTAGCCCGCGACGGCGTCGATGGCGTTCGCGAGCCGACCGCGGAACGCCGGGGGACCGGGGGAGGGCCACAGCAGCCGGTCGGCCGCGGCGACGAGCAGGAGGCCGATCGTCAGGCCGCCGAGTCGCTGCGGCAGTGAGCCGAGGTCGTACGGGGGGAAGCAGGGGAGCACGTAGAACAGCTGCAGGCCGTTGGCCAGGCCCGCGATGCGCGGCCCTCCGACCCCGGCGAAGGCCACCGCGAACCCCACGACGAGCATCCCGACCACCGCGGCGGGCGTCGAACGGGCAGCAGCCGTGCCGATCGCGACGAACGCGAGCCCGACCGGCAGCGCCGCGAGGTAGGTGCGGGTGCGCAGCGCGGGCGGCCCGCTCACGTCCGAGAGGAAGCCGAGGGCGATGGCCCCGAACACCGCGTACGTGGCCAGCGTGGGCAGCCCGATCGCGTACCGGCACACGAAGAAGCCGACGCACGCCGCCACCGCGACCCGCAGCGCCCTGTGCAGGGCGACCAACCCGGGGTCGTGGGCGGTGAGCCATCCGGTCGCGGTCCGCGCAACCGTCACCGCGCCCCCCGTTGATCTCCGTCCCGGCGTCGCCATCGTCCGGCGTGGGGTCCACAGTGCGCAAGATGCCCCACAATCGCGGCATGACCGCAACCGAGCCCACCGTCGTCGCGGGCCAGGCCATGGCGATCGCGGACGCCTGGTCGCCCCCGGACGCCCCCGAGAGCTGGTGGCTCACCGCCGCCACGTTCGCCGCGATCGCGCAGGAGGACGTCCTCACGGAGCTGGCCGCCGCCGTCCCGCAGGACCGGCTCCCGCCCCTGCTGCTCGGTGCCGTGCTCGGGTACCTCGTCGCGGCCGAGCCGGAGGCGCCGATCGCGCGGCACTACCCGGTTCCCGGCGGACCGCAGCCGCCGCGGGACCCCGGCTTCGGCGCGGAGCTGGCCGCGTTCGCCGCCGCCCGGCGGGACCGGGTCGCCCAGCTGTGCGGCATGCACCGCTACCAGATGAACGAGGTCGGCCGCTGCGTCGACGTGCTGCCGGTGCTCGGCCGGATCGCCGCCGCGGAGGACCGGCCGCTCGCGCTCGTCGACCTCGGCACGGGCGCGGGGCTCGGGCTGCACCTGGACCGTTACCACTACAGCTACCGCGGCGCCGACGGGCCGGTCCGCACGGTCGGCGACCCCGCCGCGCCGGTGCGGCTCTCGTGTGTCGTGCGGGCGGGCGAGCCGCCGCTGCCGCCGTCGGTGCCCGTGCTCGCCGACCGGGTGGGGGTCGACGTCGAGCCGCTCGACCTCGCCGACCCGGCCACCTTGTCCTGGCTCGCCGCGTGCGTCCCGCCCGAGGCGGGTGCGGTCACCCGGTTCGCGGCGGCGTCGGCGCTGGCCCGCGCCGAGCCCGCCCGGTCGGTCCGCGGCGGCATGCTCGACGTCCTCCCCGAGGTCATCGCGGGCCTTCCGCGCGACGCGCTGGTCTGCCTCGTCGACACCTACGTGCACGTCTTCCTGCCACCGGCCGACCTCGCGCGGTTCGCCGACCTGCTGCTCGGGCTCGGCCGCGACGTCGACTGGGTGTCGGTGGACCCGCTCGTCCCGCTCGGCCCCGAGGCGCGGCACACGGTGCAGGGCTTCGACGTGCCCGGGGAGTGGGTGGACGAGAACCGCGAAGGGGGCGTGTTCGGCGTGATCGGGCACGTGCGCGTCCGGGACGGGGTGCGCACGGGCGCGGTGCTCGGCCGCGCGCATCCGAGCGCCGCGTGGCTGGAGTGGACCGCCCGTGCGCGGAAAACCTCGCCATAGCGAGGATTTCCGCGCACGGCTGATCCACCGCGGGTCGGCGGTGAACCCGACCGAGAGCGACGGCTCCAGCCCGGTCGCGCGCAGCCGCTCCTCCAACTGGCTGCGGACGACGTCGAAGTCCTCGACGTTGCGGGCCGTCGCGCCCGCGTCGACGAGGAAGATCACGTCGACGTCCAGCCGCGAGCCCACCTTGGACAGCTTCACCGCGGGTCCGCCGAGCCCCCACCGCAGGGCCACGTCGTCGACGAGCGCCGTCACCTGGTCCCGCACCGCGGGGCCTGCGCTCATCGTCAGCACCTCGCGCAGGCCCTCGACGAACAGGCGCAGCGGCACCCGCAGGTAGATCACCGAGGTGATGACGACCATGGCCGGGTCGACGTAGCGCGCGATGTCGTGCGCGCCCGGCCAGCTGCAGGCCGAGCGCCACCCCGAAGCCCGCGAGCGTGCCGATCGACAGCAGGGCGTCGCCCATCCACTCGGCCGCCTCGGCGCGGACCAGGTCGGTGGCGCCGCGGCTCATGCGGCGCAGCACGAGCGACACGCCGACGCCCACCGCGGTCGCGACCACGCCGTACAGCACCGCCCAGCCCGCATCGATCTCCCGGCCGCCCGCGACGACCTCCTGCACCCCGCCGATCACCGCGTAGAGGCACAGCCCGCCCAACGCGGCCGCCTTGACCGTGATCGTCAGCGGCTCGAAGACCTCGCGGCCCCACGGGTAGCGCTCGTCCGGCCCCGACCGCGCCGCCCGCAGCGCCCACACGGCCATCAGCGACAGCCCCACCGAGATGAACGAGTACAGCCCGTCGAACACGATCATCTGCGAGCCCGCGAGCAGGCCCCAGACCAGCGAGCCGACGGCGAAGACGCTCGACGCGACCACGGAGAGCAGGAGCGCGCGGGAGTCACGGGCCGCGCGGTCGGCGCTCGGTGCGGTCATCGCGCCATCGTGGCCGAGCGGCGGGCCACCCGGGGGTCCGCCGATCGGGGGAGGAGCGGGTCAGCCTCGGCGTCGGCCTGCCGGTCGACGGTGCCGAAGCGGCGTCGGCGGGATCGTAGAGGCATCGGGGTTGAAGCCCCGGACCAGCGAAAACAAACGAAAGCCGGGAACAGCAGCCATGACCACCACGACCACCCCCACCGTCCCCGCCGCCTCCACCACCACCCCGCCCTCGGGCTCGCGCGGCCGCACCGCCATCGTCGCCGTGAGCGCCGCGGTCGCCGGTGCCGCCGTCGTCGCCGGGCTCGTCTTCGGCCTCGGCGGGTTCGGCAGCGCGGCCACCACGACCCCGGACACCCCGCCGGTCGTGCCGAGCAGCGTCCCCGCGTCGGACTCCGGCTCGTCGTCCTACGCCGGTGGCGGCAGCGCAGGCCACCACGTCACGCCCGTCACGCCGGTCAACCCCGTCGCCCCGTCGGCCGCGGTCGAGACGCTGCAGCGGGAGCTGGGCCAGCTCAACTACTACGAGGGCCCGGTGAACGGGCTGATGACGCCGCAGACCGTGCAGGCGATCACCTACCTGCAGCGCGACGCCCACCTGCCGCAGACCGGCACGATGAACGCCGCCACCCAGACCGCCCTGGCGCACTTCCTGGCCGACGGCAACAACCAGATGGGCGGCAACGTCAACACGATGAACAGCTGATCACGCCGCGGGGACCCCCGCCCGCGTGGCCTCCGCCGATCCGGCCCGCTCCGACGAGGAGCGGGCCTTCGGCCGTCCCAGCTCCTCGCAGACCCAGCATGCACGTCGCAGGGTCCTGGGGGTCTGCGAGGTGGAGGCGGGGTCTGCGAAGCGGCCTCCAGGACTCCCGACGCACCCCGTCCACCCGCGCTCCCGACGCACCCGGCCCGCCCGAGCGCACCCCACGCATCTGCTACCCGACGCACCTGGCCCGCCCGACCCGCCGGTGCACCTGGCCCGCCGGGCATGCCGCACGTGATCGCCAGCTCGGCGCATTTCCGGTCATCTTTGGCCGCTCCACGCACCGAGCCGGTGATCATGGTGCGTCAGGCGGGGAGCGCGGCTGCCGCGGGTGGGCGGCTGGGGTGGTGCCCCGCGGGCTGCGGCGGCCACAGCGGCTGCCTGGATGTGCGCCCGCTCCGGCGGGCTCGGGTCGTCGCGCTGGCCTGTCATGGGCGTCCTCGCAGACCGTTCGTGCGCCTCGCAGGGTCCCGGGGGTCTGCGGGGCGTAGGCGGGGTCTGCGAAGCGCCCCGGCAAGCAGGCGACGGCCGAACCGGCTGGAGGCCCGGTCGACCGTCCACAAGTGTCACGTGTGTCGCCACCGCTGCGACTCCACATGCGACGGCTCGCGACGACGGGGGTGGCCATGCGGGGTTTCCGGCCGGGGACGGCACTTGGGCTTGCGTGATGTTGGCGGCGTCGGTGGTGGTCTCGGGGTCGGCGGCGGCGTCGGCGAGCCCCGCGGGCGCCCCGCCGACCAGCCCGGTCGACGGCGAGCTCCGCGCCACCACCGACGCGACGGCGCTGAGCGCGTTGCTGCTCACCCAGCGCGAGCCGGTGGTGCCGTTCGCGGGCTCCGACGGTCGCATCACGGCCACCTATGAGCTCGGCGTCCAGAACGCCACGCCGCTCGCGCTGACCTTGACCGCCGCCGAGGTGCTCGACCCGTCCGGCCGGGTGCTGCAGCACCTCGACCAGGCCGCGGTGGCCGCCGACCTCGCCCTGCCCTCGGCGCGCGGGGGCGTGCAGAAGCTGACGGAGGCCCAGGCCGCGACGCTCTACGTCACGCTCCAGTTCGCCCGCCGCTCCGACGTGCCGCGCCGCCTCGACAACCGCATCACGTTCACGGGCCTCCCCACCGGCACGGCGACCAGCGACGTCGTCGGCGTCCCGGTCTCCGGGCTCACCCCGCCGGTGCTGGGGCCGCCGCTGGAGCCCGGCACGCGCTACATCGCCGCCGACAGCTGCTGCGACTCGCCGCGCCACCGCAGGGCGCTGCTGTCGATCGCCAACCACCAGTGGCTGGTCCAGCGGTTCGCCGTCGACTGGGAGCAGCTCGACGCCCAGAACCGCACGGTGAGCCGGGGCGACCCCGCCGACCCGGCCGCGTACACGATCTACGGCAAGCGGGTGATCGCCGCCGCGGGCGGCACGGTCGTCCACGTGATCAACAACTTGCCGGACCAGAAGCCCGGCAGCCTGCCCGCCAACGCCAACCTCGCCGAGGCCGACGGGAACAGCGTCGTGGTCGACATCGGCGGCGGCCTCTACGCCCTCTACGCCCACATGCAGAAGGGCAGCGTCGCCGTGCGCGTGGGCGAGCGCGTCGCCCGCGGCCAGATGCTCGGGCTCGTCGGCAACTCGGGCAACACCTCGGCCCCGCACCTGCACTTCCACGTCATGGACGGGCCGTCGCCGCTGACGTCGGAGGGCGTGCCCTATGTGATCGACTCCTTCGCGACCACCGGCCGCATCACCTCGACCGCCGACTTCGACCGCCTGGAGAACACCACCCAGCCCCTGCCCACGCGCCCGCTGCCCACCGACGGCCCGCACCGCGACCAGATGCCGCTGGACCTCGACCTGGTGACGTTCGCGCCGCGCTGACCGCTCAGGCCTGCGACGGCCGGAACGGCGCCAGCGTCGCCGTGATCGCCGCGCGGCACACCGCGCAGAACGGCCCGTAGTCGCGCATGTAGCACCGGGCGGCTGGCCGGTAGAGGTTGCAGTCGGCGTAGACCGCGCCCTCGAACGCGCCGGTCACCCCGGCAGGGGCGGGCGTGGCGGGCGGCACGCACGTGGAGCCCACGCACGATCCGTTGCAGGCGGTCGGCATCGGCGTGGCCGGGTCGACGAGCGTCGCCCACTTGTTCGTGGCCCGCTGCGGGTCGCGGGTGGCGTTGGGCTGCGGCGGCTCGCCGATCGGCGTTCCGGTGCCGTTGCCGCCGTACTCGTCCGCGAGGCCGAACGCGCTGTGGCCCATCTCGTGGATCGCGATCTCCGGCGCGTTCGTCGAGCAGACCGCGACGGCGCCCCCCGACCCGCCGTACTTCGCCGAGTTGACGATCACCAGCACCTGGTTGCGCAGCGGCACCTGGACGGTCGCGACCTGCAGGGCGCGGAGGGTGTCCACCGTCAGCAGGCGCTCCAGCGGCGTGCCGAAGAACGGCGTGCAGAACTGGGCGTCCAGGAAGGTCCGCGGGGTGCGCGGCGGCGAGGCGCAGTCGCCGTCGACGCTCGGCCTGCGCGCCCCGCCGTCGGTCGAGACGATGTCGACGCGGTGCACGTTGATCGCGTCCGCGCTGTCGGGGAACGGCGGCGTGGCGAGGAACGTCGCGACGAACGTGTCGACGTGGCCGTGGTAGTCGTCGAGCTCGGCCTCGCGGTACCCGTCGCCGAGCACGACGAGGTCCCACCGCTCGTTCCCTGGCCCGTTGTCGACGATCGTGGTGGTGCCCACGACCCGGCCGTCCGCCGCCGTCATGCGCGCAGGTCGAACCGGGCCAGCTCGGCGACGCCCCCCGCGTCCTCGGGCCCTGGCACCCGCCGCGTCGGCTCCCCGACGAGGACGAGCGTGGCGGCGTCCGGCAGGTCGGGCACGAGCACCTCGAACACCGTGTCGCGCGGGCCGAACTCGCGGTGGATCGCGCCGTCGGGGTCGTGCACCTCGACCGAGCCGAGCAGCGGCTCCGGCAGCACCCTGACGAAGGCCAGCTCGCCCGCGTCGTCGCGCAGCTCGGCCCAGAGCCCGCCGTGGCGCCCGCGCTCCGGCGTCGCTCCCACCTGCGGTGGGCACACCATGTCCAGGTGCTCCTGGGACAGGAGCGCCACCTCGCCGTCCGACGCGCGGAAGGTCAGCCTGCGTGTCGCCACACGGCCGGACGCTGCCGGCGTGACCGCCAACCGTCAACACGACGAAGGCCCCGACCGCTGGGGTCGGGGCCTTCGGGCGCCGGGCTCACCGGGCGCACGTGCCGCGGGTGGCGGAGTACGCGGCGCCCGCGACCAGGCTGCCGATCGCGAGGCCGATCACCAGGTTGATCACGCCGAGCGCGACGGCGGCGGCCAGCGGCAGGCCCGCGGTCAGCGGGAGCACCGCTGCGGCTGCGGTGGCCAGGCCGACGATCCAGCCGAGGTAGGCCATCGGGCGCGGGGTCGAGAGCAGCAGCAGGTGGGCCAGGCCGGTGGCGGCGAGCGCGGCGCCCGCGGCGACCGCGCAGAGCAGGACGGCGGACGAGGACGTGTGCAGGCCTGCGCCGACCGGAACCTGCGGGAGGTTCGCGGCGACCACCCGGAGGACCAGGAGGCTGACCAGGCCGATCAGCGCGGCGACGACGGCGGTGGCGAGGCCGCCGGTCCACAGGCGGGCGGCGTCGAGAACCGGGCGAGGGGCGGTGCGCGGGATCTGGACGGTGGGGCGGTCGAAGTCGGAGGTCATGGTGGTCATGGCGGGTGCCTTTCTCGGTGGCCGGGGGTGCTTCCCCGATGCCTCTACGATGCCGCCGCGCAGCGCCCCGCACCGTCGGCCCGACGGCCGATGCAGCGGACGATCCCCGTGTCCACCGATCGACGGACACGACCTCAGGCCGATGTTTCGTTCCGCAAGCTCCGCTCAGGCCACGGGCAGCTCGACCGTCGCCACCGTGCCGTGCGGGGTGTTCGGCACGGTCGTGAACCGCCCGCCCGCCGCGTCGATCCGCACGGTGTGCGAGGGCAGCCCGATGTGGCCGCGCCGCAGCGCCCCGCCCGACGCGCCTTCGGGCACGCCGACGCCGTCGTCGGCCACGACGAGCCGCGCGGTGCCAGCGTCGAGCGTGAGCGTCACCGTGGCCGTCGCGGCCTGGGCGTGCTTCACCACGTTGTTCAGCAGCTCGCCCGCGGTGCGGTAGAGCAGCGCGTCGGCGGTGGTTCGGGTGTCCGCGGGCCAGCCGTCGACGTCGACCACCACCTCGAACCCGCCGCGCGCAGCCGCCGCCATGGCGAGGTCGCGCAGCGCCGACGGGAGCCCCGCGCGGGCGAGCACGGCCGGGTGCAGCTCCGCGACCGTCGAGCGCAGCAGCCGCGACGACTCGGCCAGCGCCTGCTCCAGCCGGTCGAACGCGGCCGGGTCGGCGGTCTCGCGGGCGTCGTCGAGGTCGAAGCGGGCGGCGAGCACGTACTGCAGCGCGCCGTCGTGCAGGTGCTCGGACAGCGCGCGCCGCTCCCGCTCCTCGAGGCCGGTGAGCTCGGCCAGCAGCGCCGTGCGGCCGTGCACCAGCCGGTCGATCGTCCGGACCCGCGACCGCTGGATCCGGGTGAGCCCGACGCAGCCCAGCCCGACCCCGCCCACGATGAGCGTGCGCAGCAGGATCGACGCCCACGGCTCGTCGCCGTTCGCCTCCCGCGTCGCGACGGCGGCCGCGAAGTAGACGAGCGTGGTCGGCACCACCACCGCCGCGCACACGCGCGGCCGCAGCTGGGTGGCCGCGAGCACGGGGATCAGCAGCAGGCCGCTGATGAGCACGTCGGAGGCCCAGCTCTGCGGGGTCGTGACGCCGGTCATGAGGGTCAGCAGGCCCAGCACCACGACGTCGACGAACAAGGCGAGCCACGCGACCTGCAGCGCCGACTCGTGGCCCTTGCGGACCCACACCGCCACCCCGAGCGACCAGAGCGCGTACGCGACGGCGACCGCGGCCGCGACCGGGTTGAACGGCGGCACGGTGAGCACCGTCAGCGCCACGAAGCCGACCAACACCCACCGCACCACGACCTGCAGCCGCACCCCGCGCCGGGCGTGTTCCACGGCGACGGCGACGACCTCGGGCTCCGCGGTCGGCTCGGACGGCATCTGATCAGCCTATGCTTCTGAGCGGAAGTCCGACGTGACCTCCATTCATCAACGGAACCAGCTGCTCGGCTGGGTGGAGAGACTGCCATGGAATCCTCCGACGCCCGCGTGCGCGTCGTGGTGGCCGACGACCACCCGTTCTTCCGGGACGGTGTCGCCCGCGGCCTGGTCCACAGCGGACGGATCGAGGTCGTCGGCGAGGCTTCCGACGGCCGCGAGGCGCTGGAGGCGATCCGGCGCGACGACCCCGACGTCGCGCTCGTCGACTACGAGATGCCCGACATCGACGGGCTGGGCGTCGTCCGCGCGGCGGTCCGCGACGGGCTGCGCACCCGCGTGCTGCTGCTCTCGGCGCACACCGAGAGCGCCGTGGTGTTCCAGGCGCTGCAGGAGGGCGCGGCCGGGTACCTCGCGAAGGACGCCAAGCGCGCCGAGATCGTCGAGGCGGTGCTCGACGTGGCGCGCGGCCGCACGGTGGTGCCCGCCGACCTCGCGGCCGGGCTGGCCGGGGAGATCCGGATCAGGGCGAAGGACCAGGGTCCCGTGCTGTCCGAACGGGAGCGGCAGGTGCTGCAGGCGTTCGCGCGCGGGCTGTCGGTGCCGCAGGTCGCCGGTGAGCTCTTCATCGGCGTCAGCACGGTGAAGACGCACACGCAGCGGCTCTACGAGAAGCTCGGCGTCTCCGACCGGGCCGCGGCGGTGGCCGAAGGGATGCGTCGCGGCCTGGTCGAGTAGGCGCGTCAGGACCCCATCTGGCTGTTGCCGTTCTTGAGGAAGTTCGCGAGCGCGGTCTGGGTGGCCGAGCTCATCGTGCCGGTCTGCGGCAGGTGGGCGTCGCGCTGCAGGTACTTGACCGCCTGCACGGTCTGCTCGTTCATGATCCCGTTGACCGGGCCTTCGTAGTAGTTGAGCAGGCCCAGCCCGCGCTGCAGGGTTTCGACGGCGGCCGAGGGGGCGGGCGGGTTGACGTGGTGGCCGCTGCCACCGGTCGTGCTGGACGAGGCGGGGACGGCGGCCGAGGGCGTGCCGTCGGCGGGCCAGCTGAACGCGAGGAAGAGGCCCGCGGCGACGCCCACGGCGACGATCGCGGACACCCCCGCGACGAAGACCGTGCGGCCGCGCGACGACGCAGGGGTGGCGGGGGTGGTGGTCGGGGTGCTCATGATCGCTCCTGTGGTCAGTGTCCGGGTCGTTTGCCCTGGTAGCACCCACTCTGCTCGCGATCAGCGCCATTATCCGTCGGGCGAGAGGGCCACGCGGCGGTTGAGGCGTGTGTCGGTCGATCGGGGGACCCCAGCCTCGCCCGAATGATCTTGTTGCGTTGTCGCGGTCATGACTCCGGAATCGCAACAAGATTCACCCGTCGCGGGCGCTCCGGGCTCCGGCCAGCGCGGCGATCAGCGCGGCGACCTCGCCGGGGCGGGTCAGCGCGGGGGAGTGACCGCCGGGCCACTCCAGGCGGGTCGTCGCGCGCTCGGCCATCGCGCGCTCCAGGTCGGGGTGCACGGCGCGGTCGTCGGTGCACACGACATAGGTCGACGGCACCCGGCGCCACGCGATGACGTCGGGCACCCCGCGGAACACCGAGCGGTGGACGGGCCGCAGCCGGGCGACCGCGTCCGCCGCCTCCTGCGGGTCCGCGTCGGCATACAGGAGGTCGACCGCCTGCGCGGGGTCGAGACTCACCTGCTCGCCGTCGTCGGAGAACCGCAGCGCGTCGCCCAGCCCGGTCGGCGGGATGCCCCGCTCCGGCAGCACCCGCCCCACCGACTCGCCCTCGGCGAGCTGGAAGGCGGCCAGGTAGAGCAGGTGGGCGACGTTCGGGTGCGCCCCCGCGCCGGTGACGACGGCGCCGCCGTACGAGTGGCCGACGAGCACCGCCGGGCGGTCGAGGCGGTCGAGGACCGCGACCGTCGCGGCCACGTCGTCGGCCAGGCTCGTCAGCGGCAGCTCGACCGCCGCGCTGACGACGCCCGCGGCGTCCAGGCGCGAGCGGACACCGTCCCAGGCCCACCCGCCGTGCCAGAGCCCGTGGACGAGGACGACCGGCGCTGCATCCGTCACCGGCGCAGCATCGCACGCACTACTCCGGACGGCTGCGGTGGGCGCCGACGAGGCCGGTGGCCAGGGTGACCGCGCCGATCATCACCAACAGCACCGGCAGCAGCACGGTCCAGTCGACGGTGAGCAGGTCGAGCTCCTGCAGGAGCAACAGGATCCCGGCGGCCAGGAAACCGATCCCGCCCGCCACCGCGGGGGAGACGTGCTCAGGCTGCGTCATGGTGGACCTCCACCTCGCCTGCACCGACCTGGACGTGGACCGCGACGGGCGCGCCCGCCCCGACCGGGTCGACCCAATGCTGGTCGACGCCCTGCACGGCGGGCGTCGCGTCGACGACGACCGTCCCCAGCACGACGTCGGCCTCGACCCGGACCGGGTGTCCTGCGGGCACATGGACCTCGACGCGGCCCGCCCCGACGCGCACGTCGAGCCGTCCTGCGGGAGGCAGCGCTGCCGCCGTGAGGTCGACCCGCGCACTGCCAGCGGAGAGGGTCGTGGTGCTCGGCCAGCCGGTCGCGGACGGCCGCACGTCGACGTCGCCCGCCGGTCCCGCGAACCGGTCGGCGTCGAGCGCGACGGCCAGCGCGGCCACCAACAGCACGATGCCGGTCGCGAACAGGCCGCTGCGGCCCTTCCCACCGGCGAGGCTCGCGAGCAGACCGAGGCCGACGACGATCAGCCCGGTCGCCGGGGCGAGGTGCCACGGCACGGAGACGCCCGCCATGTCGAGCAGCCACGCGACGCCCGCCGCCAGGAGCAGCACACCGATCACGAGCCGGTTCCAGTGCGGGCCCGACCGGTCGCCGGTGTCCGCCGCGGGCCGGATTGCGGTCGTGCCGGGGCTGGTCACGGCGCTCACCGCCGTGCCGAGACGAGCACCAGCACGCCCGCCGCGACGACGACCAGCGGCCAGAACATGCCCGCGCCGAACCACGGCATCCACTCCCGCATCAGCAGGAGCGCGCCGAGCCCGACCAGCGCCGCGCCGATCGCGATGGCGACCGAGTGCCTGCTCGCGGGCGGGGCGGCGCGCTCGGGCTCGCCAGGCTCCGCCTCGGGGATGACGATCCAGGCCACGATGTAGGCGAGCACGCCCACGCCGCCGGAGAGCACCAGCGCGACCGCCGCGACCCGCAGCAGCACCGGATCGACGTCCAGGTAGCGTCCGATGCCGCCGCAGACCCCGCCGATCACCCGGTCGCGGCGGCTGCGGCGCAGCCGTCGGGGCTCGGCGGGACGCGGTGGCTCAGGGGTGACCTGCGGGATGGGCTCGCTCATGTCCTCCTCCTCGGCGACGGGACCCAAGCGTCGCGCTCGGGACGTCGCCCGGCACCGGCCGGAAGGCCCGGCGAAGGGGGCACGAACGTCCCTCGGCGTACCGCGGCAGAAGGTTCGGCCCCAGCCGCCCCATCCCGGCCGTGATCACCAGTTCGGCGCAGAGGCGGACAGATCTGGCCGGTTTGTGCGCCGAACCGGTGACCATGGTGGTGGCGGTGGTGGTGGTGGCGCTGGTGATCAAGGGGGTGGGGGGTGGTGGGTCGCGATGCGGGGACGGGCCGGTTGTTTCCGCCGAATGTCGACCGTCACGGTTTCGGGGGTAGACAGGAGGGAACGCAGCGACCACGCTCCCGGGGAGGTGACTGTCGTGGACGTCGACGAGACCGCCGGGCGTGTCCGGCCCGGCCCGCTGCTCTGGATCCGCTACGCGTTCGGAGGGTCGCTGCCGGAGCGCTACCGCACGTGGGTGCTGCACGACGTGACCGCGCCCACCTGGGTGTTGCGCCACGTCGTGCGGGGCATCGTGCAGTTCCTCCCGTTCGCCGTGCTGATCCTGCTGGTCGTGCCCGTCGACAAGACGATACTGGCGATCGGGGTCGGGATGGGCCTGCTGATCGGGCTGCTGTACTCGACGGCGTTCGTCGACAACGTCGCCGAGAGCCGCGCGATGAAGGCGGGCTACCCCGAGGGCTACGCCGCGGAGGTCCGCCGCAGGCGCGGGGCAGCCCGACGGTGACCCCGGCGGCCCACCGCACACGCGTCGCGGTGGCCACACCGGCGTCCTGACGAGGGTGCGGCCACCACGACGCCGGTGTCGTGCCTAGGCGGCGACCCGCAGCGGCCCGGACAGGTCGCCGCCGTAGGTGACCTCCACGCCGTCCTCGACGACCGTGGCGCCCGGGAGAACCCGCTCCGCCAGCCGTCGGACCCGGTGGTTGGCGGCGAGCACGTCGGCGGACACCGCGGTGTGCCCGACCGCCCGCGCCCTGTCGAGCACGGACCTGACCAGCTCGGTGCCGACGCCGTGGCCCTGCCAGCGGTCCACCACCTCGACGGCGAGGTCCGCGGGCCCGCCTGCGACGCCGACGACCCTGGCGATGCCGACCGGCTCGCCGCCGACGAACGCGGCGACCGCGATGTGCCTGCACCCGTCGACCGCGGCGAGCGCGGCCCGGACGGCCGAGGTCAGGAACGGGATGCCCGCGTGGAACCGGTCGAACCGGCTCGCGGCGGACAGGCCCGCGAACACGGTGTCGAGGACGTCGAACTCGCCGGGGCCGAGCTCGCGCAGCTGAAACTCCATCGTCTTCTCCTTCAGAGGGCGGCCAGCGCCCACGACGCGAGCCACCAGGCAGCGAGGCCCCCGAACAGGGCCACCGGCAGGTTCTTGCGCGCCCGTCGCCAGGCCACCCAGGCCACGGCGGCGGCCAGCAGCGCGGGCACGGTCTCGGCGAACGACACCGTGCCGCGCGGGGCGACGAAGGCGGGCAGCGTGATCGCCGCCAGCACCGCGGGCCCGACGTGGGGCAGCAGGCGCGCCACCGGCGCGGGCGGCGTGCGCCGCGCGGTCACGAGGAACACCGCGCGCATCGCGTAGGTGCCCAGGCCGATCACGACGAGGATGAGCAGCTCAGCCATCACGGCCCCCGAGGAAGCCGCCGACCGCGATCCCCGCGGCCGCTCCGGCAAGCAGGTTCAGCCCCAGCGGCAGGCCCGCCGCCGCGACGGAGACGATCCCGCCCGCCGCGGCCGCAGCGTATGCGGCTCGCGAGGTCAGCACGGGCAGCAGCAGGAGCAGGAACGTCAGCGGCGCGGCGAGCTCGAGCCGCAGCCCGGTGGGCAGCACGCCGCCGAGCAGCACGCCCGCGCCGGTCAGCGCCAACCAGGCGGGATAGAACGTCACGCTGAGCCCGGCGAAGTAGCGCAGCCGGTCGCGGGGGCTCCCGCTCTCGCGGCGCAGGTGCCGTCGACGAGGCCCAGCAGGTGGTGCTCGGTGACGCCGAGCGCGGCGAGCGAGGCACGCAGCTCGCACTCGCGCACCGTGGCCAGCCGACCTGGCGGCCAGCACCCGGGGTCGTCGGTGCCGTGCTCGCCGAGGGTCGCGGTCACGCAGACGACCCGGTTGCCCGCGTCGCGCGCGGCGGCCATCAGCCCGGCGGCCAGGAACGCCTCGTCGTCGGGGTGCGCCCAGATGCCCAGCACCGTGCCGAGGCGGGCGGCGTCGGTGATCGGACCGCGGCGGGAGAGCGTACGGAAAGAGGTGGACATGGAACGGCTCCTCGGATGGTGGGGTGGCGCGCCGCCCACGGCGCGCGTCACCCGTTCCGACCAGGCCCCTCGGTCGCGGCAGTCGCGGAGTGCCAACACGGAACGGCGACCCACTGATCGTGCTTCAGACGCGCCCCGCGAACATCGGTGGTCGTCACCCATCTCCGCGGGCACCGACGTCGGGGCCCATGGGTACCGGGGGTGTGCGTCTAGGTAGAGGTAGGTGCCCTGACCTCCGGTGTGGACGGACCGAGGGTCGGCAGGGGGAAAAGGGCATACCGCCCTACCGGCGCCGGGCGGGACGCGGCACGATCCGGCGATGACCACGTCACAGGGCCTGCCCGACACGGTCGACCTCGATGCCCGGCTGCAGGCGTGGGTCGGGCGCGGCCTGATCACGAAGGCGCAGGCGGCGCGGATCCTCGCCGTCGAGCGCGGGGAGGCGGTGGAGCCGCCGCGGCGGCTCGTGGTGGCCGAGGCGCTGGGCTACGTCGGCGGGGTGCTGATCCTCGTCGCCACGGCCGTCCTCGCGGGCCGGTTCTGGGCGGACCTCGGCGTGGGCGGGCGCCTGGCCGTGACGTTCGCCGCCGCCGCCGTGCTCGTGGGCGTCGGCGCCGTCGTGCCGTCCGAGCAGGGCACGCCGGGCGGGCGGCTGCGCGCGGTGCTCTGGCTCCTCGCGGTGGGGGTGCTCGGGTTCGGCACGGGGCTGCTCGCCGACGACGTGTGGCACCTGGAGTCCGAGACCGTCCTGCTCGTCGCGGCCTGCGAGACGGCCGTGGTCGCGGGGCTGCTGTGGTGGTGGCACCGGACCGCGCTGCAGCAGGCCGCGTTCGTGGTGGCGCTGGCGGTGACGGCGATGGCGCTGGCCGAGCACCTGCCGCGCAACGACGAGGAGGTCGTCGGGCTCGCGCTCTGGGGCGTCGGCGCGGCGTGGCTGCTGCTCGGGTGGGGCGGCGTGGTCGCGAACCGGGTCGCGGCCGACCTGCTCGGCGGTGCCGTGGTCGTGGTGGGCAGCCTGCTCGGCGTCAACACGGGCTGGGGCAGCGTGCTGGCGATCGCGACCGGGGTGGCGCTGGTCGCGGCCGGGGTGGTCCTGCGCGACCTCATGCTCCTGGTCGTCGGCTCGGCGGCGCTGCTCATCGCCGTCCCGGTGGTGACGGACAAGTGGTTCCCCAACGCGCTCGGCGCCCCGCTCGCGCTGCTGGTGGTCGGGGCGCTGCTGGTGGTCGGCGCGCTCGTGGCGGCCCGCCGCGGCGCGCTCGCCGACGTCCGCGAGCACGGCATGCGCACCGGGTCGCCCCGGCACGCCGTCGCGGCCGCGGCCGTCGTCGCGACCGGGGTCGCCGCGGCGGTGGTCGCCCTGGGCGTCTCGTAGTCCCAAGGCCGTGATGACCTTGTCGGCGACCCACCGTGCGACGTCGGCGCCGAGCGCCCACCGATGAGGATGGGCGGGTGGGGGCGCTGGACGGGCTTGGGGTTGCCGAACGCGCCTGCGAGCTGGACGTAGGTGCCGTGGAAGTCTGCCTGGGGGCCCACGAGCTCATGCGGGGTGTCGGGAACCTCTGCATCGGCGCGGACAGCGACCCCCGCTACGACGCGCGCAGGCTGGTCGAGCTCCTCATCGCGGGGCTGCGCCGCCCGCACGAGGGAGCGCGCTAGGCGGCGACCGGCCGCCCGACCGTCAGCAGCGCGGACAGCGCGGGGCCGAGCGCGTCGCCCAGCTCCCGGTCGGCCTGGGCGCCCACCGCGTCCAGCACGGTGGCGAAGAAGCACCGCGCCGCCGCGGCGAGCGCGACGTCCAGCACGTCCTCGTCGGAGAGCCCGAGCGTGCGGAGCCGTTCGACGTCGGCCTCGGTGACGGCGCTGGCGTCGCGGGCGACCTGCTCCGCGAAGTCCATCACCGCCCGGTCCACCGCGCTGAGCCCCGGCGCGTGCGCGCGGTCGGCGATGACCGACTGCAGCTCGTCGGCGGCGACGAGGTCGAGCTTGCGCAGGAACCAGGTGTGCGCGAGCGCGCAGTAGGTCGAGCGCAACGCCTGCGCCGCGGCGATGGTGGCGAGCTCGTAGCGGCGCCGGTCCATGCCGTCGCGGATCGCCACGTTCAGTCGCTGCCACGCCGCCAGCGCCGCCGGGCGCGCGCTGAAGGCGACGGCCCAGTTCGGCAGGAACCCGAACTGTCCGGTCGCCGCGCTGTAGGCCGCCGCCACGGCCGGGTCGGCGGGCTCGGTGGATCCACAGTGGATGAACATGGCCCTCCCCGTTCTGATGGGCGTCTGAGTGTGATGACGCCGCGGCAGGCGGTCTGATTGCACGGCCGGGTGGCGGCCGCGCCACCGACGTCGACTGGTCGCACGGCTCCGGACCGGATGTCCGGCGACGGGGTCGGCAGGCCTGCCTGCCACGCCGCCGGGTGCGTCACCGGTCGAGCTCGAACCACACCTGCTTGCCGCCGGTCTGCTCGTCGCTGCCCCAGCGGTCGGCGATCGCGCTGACCAGCCACATCCCGTGGCCGCCCGACGGGCCACGCGCACCGAGGACGGGCGGCGCGGACGAGCCGTCGACCACGGCGACGCGCAGCTTGAGCGCGGAGAGGATGAGCTCGACGGTGAACGTCGTCGCGGGCGTCACGTGCCGCACCACGTTCGTCACCAGCTCGCTGAGCAGCAGCGTCGACTCCTCGAAACGGGCCTCCGCCGACCACGCGGCGAGCAGCTGCGCGACGAGCCGCCTGGCCACCGGCACGCTGCCAGCGGTCGTGGGCAGGTCGATCCTGGCGCGGAGGACGGCGTCGGCGCTCACGGCGTTCCGCTCGGGTGGGCGTCCAGCACGTCGAAGCGGTCGAGGAGGCCGAGCGCGGCGAACACCCGGCGCGCCAGGCCGCCGCCGAGGCGGATGGCGACCCTCCGACCCTCCGCGCGGGCCCGCTGGTCCGCCAGCAGAACGAGCCGCACCCCGCTGGAGTCGACGAAGTCCAGCGCGGCCAGATCGATGATCAGGAGCGCGGGGGCGGCCCGCTCGGCGTGCTCGACCCGCTCCTGCGCCTCGTCGTAGGTGGAGATGTCGAGCTCGCCGGTGAGCACGACCTCAGCGTTGCCGTCCGTGCTCACGGCGCGGCCTCGACGGCCTCGACGACCAGGATCGCGATGTCGTCGCGTTGCACCCCGCGCTGGAACGCGTCGACGTCGGCGAGCATCCGGTCGGCGACGGCGGCGGCGCTCCCGCCCTCCATCGAGCGCAGCACCGCCTCCAGCCGGTCGGCCCCGTAGAGCCCGTCCACCCCCCGCGCCTCTGTCACACCGTCGGTGTACAGCACCATCATCTCGTTCCTGTGCAGGTCGAAGGACACCTCGGTCAACGCGACGTCGGGGTAGACGCCCAGCAGGATGCCCGGCGCGTCGACGGGCACGACCTTGTCGCCGCGGAGCACCAGCGGCGCCGGATGCCCGGCGTTCGCCATCCGCACGGTGGCGCCCTGCGGCGTGACCGTGAGCTGCCCGTGCGCCACCGTCGCGAACCTGCTCGCCTTGCCGCCCGTCTCGCGCAGCATCGCCCGGTTGAGCCGGATGAGCACGGCGGCGGGGCCGAGGCCGTGGTCGATCTCCGCGCGCACGGTGTGCCGGATCAACGCGGTGAGCGCGGCCGCCTCCGCGCCCTTGCCGCAGACGTCGGCCACGACGAAGCCCCACTGGCCGGGACCGGTGCCGGGGACGACGTCGTACAGGTCGCCGCCGACATGCACCTCGGAGCCTGCGCCCCGCTCGTCGCTCTGTGCGCGGTAGTGCGCGGCCAGCCGCAGGCCCGGCACGTCCGGCAGGCCGGAGGGGAGCAGCGCGGCCTGCAGCGTGTGCGCGGTGTGCCACTGCTGCTCGTAGAGGCGGGCGTTGTCCAGCGCGACGGCCGCGGTGGCCGCGAGCTGCTCGGCGAAGGCGAGGTCGACCGCGGAGAACAGCCGCTCCGACTCGGCCTGCACGAGCGTGAGCGCGCCGAGGTTCCTTCCGCGCACGGTCAGGGGCACGACCAGCGCCGACCGCATCCCGATGGACCGGATCAGCGCGAGATGCTCGTCGTCGACGGCGGCCGCGACCATCAGCTCGTCCGGGACCTCGGGGTAGAAGGTCGACTCCCCGGTGCGGCTCACGTGGATCGCGCCGCCCGGTGCGTCGGGGTCGGGTGGGTAGCGCCGCTCGAGCTGCGCCACGAACGCGACCTTCGCGGGGTCGCTGTGCGCGACGGCCACCTGGTCGACCCGGTTGCCGCGCACCAGGTGGACCGCGCACCAGTCGGCGATCTCGGAGACGGCCAGGTCCGCGAGCCGCTGCAGCCGCTCCTCGACCGACAGCGGGGCCTCCATCAGCCGGGTCGTGCGGCTCAGGAACGTCATGCGCCCGAGCTGGCGCTCCGCCGTCTCCCGCGCGGCCCGCTCGGCGACCATGAGGCGCGCGCGGTCGAAGCCCTGGGCGCACAGCGCGGTGACGGCGAGCAGGAACTCCCGCTCGTCGGCGCAGAAGGCGCGCGGGGCCAGGAAGCTGAACACGACCGCCCCGAGGTCGCGGTCGTCCACGCACAGTGGCAGGCACGCGCTGGCCTGCATGTGGGCGGCGGTGCCGACGGCCGCCATGCCGGGGTAGCGGCTGCGCCACTGCTCGGCGTCCTCGAGCCAGACCGGCCGCCGTCCGAGCACGGCGTCCGACAGCGGCCGCCCGGGGTGCAGCTCCAGGCGGCGGTACGCCGCGGCCACCTCCTCCGGCCAGCCGGTGGAGTGCAGCACCTCGAGCGTCGAGGCGTCGGCGCGGGAGTAGATGCCCGCGCCGTCGGCGCCGAGCAGCTGCGCGGCGGTCGTGACCACCAGCTCGCCGATCGCCGCGGGTGTCGGCGCCCCGAGCAGCTCGCCCGCCAGCCGCTGCAGCGCCGTGACGCGGGATCGGTGCCACGCGGTCTCCGTGTCGGACATCCGCCTCACCGCCTCGGTTCCGGCCCACCCGCCTGCCCGGCGAGCGGGCCACATTGTGGCAGCGGACCGTCCGCGCGCGAACCCCCCGGGTGAGTCCCGCGTTTCGGCACGCCGAGTTCCGCGTTTCGGCACGCCCGCGGACCGGCGTCGGACGGGCGGCGGGCTCGGTGGCGGGACCGCCCGGTGCGGTGAGTCCCGCGTTTCGGCACGCCGAGTTCCGCATCTGGGCACGCGCGAGCGGTGGTGGGGCGGTGCGGCGGCCCACCAACGGCCCGGCGTCGACGGCCCGGCGGCGGGCACGACCCCGCGGCACCCATGCGACGGCGGCGCGCCCCACAGGGAGCGCGCCGCCGTCGACGTCGTCCGGCTCAGGCATCGCGGTAGATCGCCGCGGCGGCGGACACCCACAGCATCGCGGTGATCGCGCCGACCGCCAGGGTCAGAGAGCCCGCCGCGCCGCCGGTCATCGCCCACACGTCACCGACGAGCAGCGCGGTGCCCGCGACGCGGGACGCGACTTCGCACACCTGCGCGTGTCCTCGCACAGGTTCGACCCTGTGCGGGGACGCACGACCCTGTGCGACGACGCGGCGGAGCAGGCGGCGGACCAGGTTGAGTCAGGCCAGACGGCGCTGCGCCCTGCGGTGCTGCCAGGCGCTGCGCCGGGCGGCCAGGCGGATCATCGGGGCGGGCGGCTGGGAGCCCGAGCAGCGCCAGCGGCCCCCTGTGGGTGCCGGTCATGGTCCAGCGGCCGGTGACGAGGTCGCCGCTCTCGAACGCGACGTCCAGGGTGAAGGCCGCATCGGGGAAGGCGGCGCGCACCATCCGGGCGGCCCACACGTCGCCCGCGCGTCCGGCGGGCTGCCCAGGGGACGGGTTGTGGTCGACGAGGTCCGCGGCCAGCACCTCGTCGGCCACGGCGTAGTCGCCCGCCCCCCACACCTCGAACAGCCAGCGCCGGTACAGGTCCACGAGCATGTCGCACCTCCGATACTTCCGTTGGAAGTATCGTGCTCGTCGATGGCGTCGTTGACAAGCACCTCCTACGCGCTGCTGGCGCTGCTCGGCCTCCGCGACTGGTCGACCTACGAGCTGGCCCGCCAGCTCCCGCGCAGCGTCGGGCTGGTGTGGCCGCGGGCCGAGGCGCGGCTCTACGCCGAGGCCAGGAAGCTCGCCGACGAGGGTCTCGCGGTCACCCGGTCGGAGCCGACGGGCCGCAGGCCGCGCACGGTCTACGCCATCACCGACGCGGGCCGCGCCGCCGTCGCGGACTGGTTGGCGCTGCCCGCCGCGGGCCCGACCCTCGAGTTCGAGGGCATGCTCAAGGTGGCCTTCGCCGACCTCGGCACCCGCGACGACCTGCTCGCCCGACTCACCGAGATCGCCGAGGACGCCGAGCTGCGCCTCTCCATCGGCGCCGAGGTCGCCCGGCGGTACCTGAGCGGAGAGGGCGCCTTTCCCGACCGGCTGCACGTCTCCGGGCTCGCGTGGCGGTTCCTGCACGACCACTTCCGGATGGTCCGCGACTGGGCGCGCTGGGCCGTCGCCGAAGTCGCCAACTGGCCCGACGTCCAGCATCCCCCCGGCGGTCCGCTGGCCGCCTTCGCCCGCTACCAGCCGGGCGAGCGACGATGATGGCGCCAGCCTCGGCGTGCCGCTCCCGCCGGCTACGGGCGCGGCGTCGGGACCAGCTGCGTCGCACGCAGGCGGCGGGTCCAACCGGGCATGCCCAGCTGCCGGAACGCAGCCTCGGCCGCGGCGGCGAAGGGTCGGGCGGCGCCGTCGTCGCCCGCGCGCAGGTGCATCAGTGCCTCGTCGTGGTCGACGATCGCGCGCAGCGGCCGGGCGCCCTGCGCGTCGAGGACGTCGCGTGCGGCGTCGAACCAGAGCCGGGCCTCGGCCGTCCGTCCGTCGAGGGCGCACAGCCTGCCGAGGGCGAGGCGGGCGTCGGTCATGGGGAACCGGAAGTCGGCGGGCAACGCCTTCTCGCGCAACGCCGACTCGACGACCGTCAGGTGGTCGCGCCTGCCGAGCAGCCAGAGCGTCTCGGCCACCTCACACGCCATCCGGCAGTAGTTCGGCGCCCACGCGGGCGCCGGGCGCAGTGCCCGCACGGGGCGGGCGAGCAGCGCCAACGCCTCGCCCGCGCGGTTCATCCTGGCCAGACCACGAGCGCCGATCGCGTCGATCGCCGCGCTGCCCCACTGCTCGGTGGGTGCGCGCCGCATCCAGGGCCCGAACTCGCGCAGCCGCTCCGCCCAACCCTCGTCGAGCGCCATCACCAGCGCGTCCGCGGCACCCTGGTGGTGCAGGAGCTGCCAGCCCTGCGTCAGCCCCGGCAGCCGGGAGAGCAGTGCTGTGGTCTGCGCGATCGTCGCCGCCCCCGCCGCCAGGTCGCCAAGGGCGACCTGGCAGCGGCCCGCTCCCGACCGGCAGTACACGGCGAGCGCCAGCTGTCCGCGGGCCTCAGCCTCGTCGGCGTCGTGGATGAAGAGCGGAACGGCGGCCGCGTAGTCGCCGACGAGGAACGCGGCGACCGTCGGGTCGGCGGACGCGTCGGACGGGATCCGGGCCCTGCTGCCGTGGATGGCGGCGACGGCGTAGCGGGCGAGGTCGCCACGGCCCGCGAGCCGTCCGGACTCGTGCAGTATCCGCAGCGCCGTCCGCCTGCCGGGCTGGTCGAGGGGCATGCCGGGGTGGTCGGGGTCGGCGGCCTCGCGGCGGTCGAGGTCGAGCAGGGTCAGCGCGGCCCAGCTCGCCGGGTCGTCGGGCCCGTCGGCGGCGGCCAGCCCGGAGGGCGCGAGCTCCCAGGCGTGCCGGTTGCTTCCCGCGGCCGCGAGCGTGGTGGCGACCTCCGCGACGACCGACGACGACGCTCCGCGGGCGGCCGCGACCGCCTCGTCGAACCGCAACGCCCACGCGAGCGCGACGGCGAGCGCGCCCGCCAGCCCGGCCCGGCGGGCGTCCCCCGGCGGCAGCAGGTCGCAGGCGATGCGCAGGAACGTCGCCTGCTCGTCGTGGGCGCCGGCGGCCCGCGCCCGTTCGGCCGCCTCCACCGCCTGCCCGACACCCGCCTCGGCGCCCGGCAGGGCCGCGGCCCGGTGGTACTGGACGGCGATCTCGGCCGCGCTGATGGGGGCGCCCGCGGCCCGGGAGGCGACGAGCGCTTCGGCGAGGTCGCGGTGCAGCCGGAGCCGTCGTGACGGGTTGAGCTCGCGGTGCACCGTGCTGCGGATCAGCGCGTGCGTGAAGCCGTAGCGGTCGGGCGCGGTGTCCGGCACGACGAGACCCGCCGCGAGCACGTCGTCCAGCGCGGCGAGCGCGTCGGCGGCGGAGAGTCCGGCCGCCGCGCGCACCGGCTCGAACAGGAACGGTCCTTCGATGCCCGCCGCCGCGTCCAGCAGCCGGTTCGCGGCGGAGGACAGGCGCCGACGGCGCCGTGCGATGACCTGCCGGACGCCCTCGGGCACCGCGGAGAGCGGCAGCTCGGTGCGCAGCCGCCCGTCGGGCCCCGGCGTGAGCGCGCCGTCCTCCTGCAGATGCGCGACGACCTCCCGCGTGAAGAACGGGTTGCCGTCGGTCTCCGACCACACGGCCGTCACGAGATCGGGCTCGACCGGCGCCCCCGCCGTCGCGTCCATGAGCTGCTCGGCGGAGCGCCGGTCGAGCCCGACGACCCGCAGCACGCCGCACTCCGCCTCGCTGCGCAGCGCGCCCAGCGCGTCGGCGAACGGATGGCCGTCGGAGACCTCGCTGCCGCGGTAGGTCCCGACGACCAGCAGCCGCCTGCCGACCGTGCTCCGCGCGACGTGCCGCAGCATGGCGACGGTGCCGTCGTCGGCCCAGTGCAGGTCGTCCACCATCAGGACGACCGGCGCGCGGGCCGTGCAGTCGACGAGGAACCGGGCGACGCCGTCGAGCAGCCGCGACCGCAGCTCGTCCGCGCGCAGCGACGACGAACCGGGATCGAGCAGCAGGTCGATCGCGGCCGCATCGGGGCGTGGGTCGCGTCCGCGCAGGTAGGCGTCGACGGCCTCGGCGAACGGGTGGAACGGCAGCGCGCCCGCGCCCTCGAAGCACCGTCCGGACAGGACCTGGGCGCCGCGGCGCGTCGCCTCCGCTGCCAGTTCGGCGAGCAGGCGCGTCTTGCCGATCCCCGGTTCGCCCGACAGCAACGTCACCCGGCCCCGGCCCGCATCGGCGTCGGCGACGTGCCCGAGCAGGGTGGCGAGCTCGCGTTCGCGGCCGAAGCAGGGCGCGACGGCGCCGCGGCGCACCCGGTGGCGCGGAACGAGCGCCGGGTCGTGGGCCAGGATCGCGGCCTCCAGACGGCGCGCGTCGGGCCCCGGCTCGACGCCGAGCTGCTCGACGAGGACGGCGCGCAGCCGTCGGAACGCGTCGAGCGCCTCCGCCTGACGGCCGTCGCGGTAGAGGGCGAGCATGAGCTGGGTCCAGCGACGCTCCCGCAGCGGCTGCGCGGCGACGAGGGTCTCGCAGGTGGCGACGGCCTCGTGATGACGCCCGAGCGCCAGCACCGAGCCGACCCTGTCCTCGTCGACCGACTCCCGCAGCTCGTCGAGCCGGGCCGCCTCGGCGCGCGCGAAGTCGCGGTCCGCGAACTCGACGAGCGACGGGCCCCGCCACAGCGCGAGCGCGGCGTCGAACCGGGCGGTCGCGCGCTCGTGCTCGCCCGCCTCGGCCGCCCGGCGGCCCTCCGCTGCCAACGACTCGGCCAGCCCGGCGTCGGTGGTGGCCTCCACGACGTAGCCCGGCGGGCGGGTGCGGATCGCCAGCCCGCTCCCGGCCAGGCGCCTGCGCAGCCGCAGCACGTAGTTCTGCAGCGTCTTCGCCGCCGTGCGGGGTGGCGACCCGGCCCAGAGCGCGTCGATGAGCCGGTCCTCGGCGACCACCGTGCCCGCATGCACCGCAAGCACCGCGAGCAGGCACCGCTCCTTGGGGCCGCCCAAGGCCACGACGCCGCCGGGCCCGACCGCCTCGATCGGGCCCAGCACGCGCAGCGCCGGGCGCATCCGGTCAGCGTCGTGGCCGGTCGGGGCGCTGTCCAGCGTCCGATCGGTGCCCGGAGATCACGACCGTCCGTTACGCCGGGACCAGCACCCCGCGACCGTGCATGCGGCCGTGCTCCAGGTCGGCGACCGCGTCCGCGAAGGCGTCCAGCGGGTAGCGGCGGGTGCGCACGCTCACCGCTCCCGAGGCGGCCAGCGCCACCAGCTCACGCAGGTCGTCATGCGTCCCGACGGCGTTCCCGACCACGCTGATCTCGGGCAGGACGAGGTTGAAGGTCGGCACCTTCAGCTCGCCGCCGTAGCCGACGACGAAGTACGTCCCCCGCGCACGGACCATCGCCAGCGCCGACGCGACCGCGTCGCCCTCGCCGACGAAGTCGATCACAGCCTCGGCGCAGGCGCCGCCGGTGAGGTCGCGCACCTTGTCGACGGCCCGTCCGCCCGCCTCGACGAGGTGGTGGGCGCCGCAGTCGGCGGCGAGCTTCAACGACTCCGCGTCGGGGTCGACGGCGATGATCTCCGCCGCGGTGAGCGCGCGCAGGCACTGCACCCCGATGTGGCCGAGCCCGCCGACCCCCACCACGACGACGCGGGTCCCCGCGCCCAGCAGCGGCACCGCCTTGCGCACGACGTGCATGACGGTCAGGCCCGCGTCGGCGTGCGGGGCCATGTCGACGGGATCGAGCCCGGCGGGCAGCCGGAGCACGCCGCGGTCGGTGATCTTCATCAGGTCGGCGAACCCGCCCGCCCGCGTGAGCCCGGTGAAGGACAGACCGCGGGCGCACCGCATGTCGTCGCCGATCCGGCAGGCCGGGCACAGCCCGCACGACTGCTGCGGGTGGCAGATCACCGGGTCGCCGACCACCACGTTCTCGACGGCCGCGCCGACCTCCCGCACCCAGCCGGTGGTCTCGTGGCCGAGGGTCAGCGGCAGCTCGGTCGCGACGGCGGGCGCGAACCAGCCGTCCCGGATGTGGACGTCGGTGCGGCACAGCCCCGCACCGGCGACCCGCACGATGACGTCGTGCGGGCTGGTGATCGTCGGCTCCGCGACGTCGTCGATCCGCGGGTCCTCGCGGTAGGCGTGCAGCCGGACTGCCTTCATTTCTCGCCCTCCTCTGCTCGGGTGGGCGCAGCGTCCCGACCGGCGGTCGCCGATCGGTCGCACGCCGGTCGCAACGCCCGCCGGATGTGAGACATTGGCCACGGTGGAAGGACGTCCGGTGTCGGTCGGCGCACCGCTGTCGCTGACCGGCCGCTTCGCCCGGTTCGGCCGTCAGGCGGCAGCGGGGTTGCGGCTGTGGGCGCGCATGACGGGCACGGCCGTCGAGGTGGTGGACGACCGGTCGGAGCCCGCCCGGGTCGGGCCCGCGCTGCACGATCTCGCCGGGCGCTGCGACCTGCTGCTGGGCCCCTACTCGACGTCGCTCGCGCGGGAGGCGGCGCGCTTCGCCGCCGAGGCCGACCGCGTGGTGTGGAACCACGGCGGCTCCGGCGACGACGTGCAGGCGGCCGCCCCCGGCAGGCTGATCTCGGTGCTCACCCCGACGAGCCGTTACGCGGAGCCGTTCATCGGTCACCTCGCCGAGCACCATCCGGCGCTGGCGCTGCGGCTGGTCGCGGGGGAGGGCAGCTTCGGCAGGCAGGTGATCGCCGGAGCGCGGGCGTCGGCGCTGGCGCATGGCGTCCCGCTGACCCGCGGCGCGGCGGACGCGCTGTTCACGGCGGGGACCTTCGAGGAGGACGTCGCGCTGGTTGCCGGGCTGCGGCCGCGGCCACGGGTCCTCGGGGCCGTCGCCGCGGGCGTGCTGGAGTTCGCCGAGGCCGTGGCCACCCCCGACGGCGTCCTCGGCGTCGCGCAGTGGCAGCCGGGCGCGGGCGGCCCGGCCGAGGCGCGGTTCCTGGCCGCGTGGGACCGGGAGGTCGGCGGCGTGCCGGACTACCCGGCGATACAGGCGGTCGCGGCGGCGACGATCGCCGTCCGGTGCCTGGCCGAGACGAGCGCCGACCGGCTGTGGGAGGCGGCGGCGGGCTGGCGCGGCTCGACGCTGTTCGGCGCGTTCGGGATCGACCCGGTCACCGGCGCCCAGCGGCGGCATCGCATGACGCTCGTCCGGTGGAGCGGTGCCCGTCTGGAGGCCGTGCGGTGACGCCCTAGATCTCCGCCTTGGCCAGCCCGAAGAGCTCCGTCCGCCAGTCCTCGTAGGCGCGGGTCGTCTCCGCGGACCGGGCCGACGCCTTCCGCTGACTCGGTCGCTGCCCCGTGACGGCGAGGTCGGCGATCTCCTGCGCGGTCTGGGTGTGGTCGAGCATGCGCACCTGGGTGACGATCGGCGCGCGGTCGGCCCTGATGGCGTGCGCGAGCACGGAGAGCAGGGACCGGCGGGCGCTCTGGTCGTCGGGCGCCTGCTGCTCAACCGGCGTGTGGCCGCCGACGAGGATCACCGAGGCGTCGTCGGTCAGCGCGGGCCGGACGGCGTCGGCGAGCAGGAACCGCCTGAGCAGGCCCTGCTCGAGGAAGGAGTGGACGCGGCTCACGGCCGTTTCGCCCTCAGGTGAGATGCCGACCGGCAGCTGCACGTAGCAGGACACCGATCCGGGCTCGAGCGCGCGCAACGCGGCGACCAGGTCCGTGTGGTCGGACAGGCCGACGCCCTCGACCCCGGCAGACCGCACGGCGTCGAGGACCGGCGCCACGGCCTCCGGTGAGCCGGTGACCAGGACTGTTCGCATGCTCCAGCCTCCTTGCAGGTTGTCCTTGGGACAGATGCTGGTCTCTGGCCCCCCGCGCTGTCGAGGGACGAACGCCTCTCGTCCGTCGGAATCCCTTGACGTAACGCGGTTCAGCACCTCACGGGCGCCGCGCTCGTCGACGTCGCGGCGAGGCAGATCCAGCCCGCGACGACACCGCCGTCCGTCTTACGGACGGCGACCGAACACACGACCGCGACCAGCGGGAAGTCGGGCGGCCAGACCACGACCGGGGGCCGTCATCGCGCGCCCGAGCCGTCGGACACGACGGAGTCCGCGCCGACGGGGTCGCCGACGGGATCGACCACTGGGTCGACCACCACCTCCGGCAAGCACGCCAAGGACGACGCGAAGGACGACGTCACGGACGACACCCCGGACTTCGCCGCGGCGATCTCCCGGTCCACGGCCCACGAGGACGCCCCCGCTTCGAGCGCGGGCGCCCATGCCGGATCGGAGACCGACGACTAGGAGCGCGCTCCTCGGCCGGACACGGCCCAGCCCGCACCGCCGACCGGCCCCGGACGATGAGGACCTTCGCCCGCTGTGCGCCCCGTCGGCATGCGCGACGGTGAGCCATCAGGCGGACGACGGCCGCCACGGCAGAGAGGGCGCGACGATGACGATCACGGCGACGAGCGATGTGGAAACCCCCCACCGGACGGTCCTCGACCGGCTGCTGGAGGCGGGCATCACCCAGTCGAGGGCACTGGCTCACCTGAAGCGCGGCTGGGTCGAGCTGGACGGCGCGAAGGTGACCGATCCCGACCTGCCCGCCGACAAGCCCGCCCACGTCGAGTTGCGGATGCGGCCGCCGTACGACGACTGACCCGCGGGCCGGGCACCCGACACCCTGGGCGCCCGGCCGGGGTCCTCACGTCTCAGCTGCGCCTCCGCCTGCCCGGCGGGGGCGTCTTGCTCCGTCGTGTGCCGGGCGGGCGCGTCCGGCACGCTGGAGCCCGGACGCCTGGTCGTCGTCGCCGCGCGTGCCCGACGACGAGGCGACATCGTCGAGCGGATGGGGCCCCTGACGTGAGCGAACGCGACGACATCACCGTGACGCTGCCCTGGATGCGGAAGGGCTCCGCCCATCTGTTCGCGGTGGTGGACTCACTCTCCGACGCGGAGCTCGCGGGGCCCAGCGCGCTGCCGGGCTGGAGCAGGGCGCACGTCGTCGCGCACGTGGCGCGCAACGCCGAGGCCCTCACCCGGCTGGCCACGTGGGCGCGCACCGGCGTCGAAGACCCGATGTACCCGAGCCGGGAGGCGCGCGCCGCCGAGATCGAGGCGTCGGCGGGTCTCCCGCCCGCGCGGCTGCGCGCCGAGCTGGGCGACACGGCCGCGACCCTCGACGACGCGCTGGCCGCGCTCACCCCCCGACAGTGGCAGGCGCAGGTGCGCAGCGCGCTCGGCCGCGCGATGCCCGCCGCCGACGTGCCGTTCATGCGGATCCGCGAGGTCTGGCTGCACGCGGTGGACCTGGACGCGGGCGCGGCGGTGGCCGACCTGCCCGACGGTGTCCTCGACCTCCTCCTCGACGACGTCACCGCGACGCTGTCCGGCATGGAGGGCTGCCCGAGCGTGCTGCTCGCGCCGACCGACCGCGAGCGGGTGTGGCCGCTCGGCGACCCGGGCGCGACCCCGGTGTCCGTCGCGTCCGGGCCGGGCGCGTCCGTGCCCGCCGCGTCGGCTCCGTTCGACGCGACCCGGACGGTGGCCGCCCCGGCCGCCGCGATCGTCGGCTGGCTGACCGGCCGTGGGCCCGCCGACGCCCTTCCCGGCACCCCACCGGGCCTTCCGAGCTGGCTGTAGCCGGCCCCGCCGTCCCGCCGGCCCGACCGACTTCGCACAGCGGATGGCGTCCTCGCACACGGTCGAGCCTGTGCGAGGACGCACAGAGATGGGCGAAGACGGGAATATCGGCAGTTCAGCCTGCACAGTCTGAGCTGCGCAACTAGGGTGCAGCCATGTCGGAGCACGCTTCCGTGATCACCGAGTCCGCCGTGCGGGCCGCGCGCGACGTGCGGGTCGCGCTGGGCAGGCTGCGCCGCAGGCTGCGGGAGACGTCCGACCCGCGCGAGCTGACGCCGTCGCAGACGTCCGTCCTGAGCAGGCTGAGCAGGGAGGGTCCGTCGACGGCCAGCGCGCTCGCGGCGGCGGAGCGGGTGCGGCCCCAGTCGGTCGCCGCGACGATCGCCGTCCTCGAGGAGCGCCTGCTCGTCGAGCGCCGCCCCGACCCCTCCGACGGGCGCCGACAGGTCGTCTCGCTCACCGCGGCGGGGCGCGACCTCGTCGACACCCGCCGCGCCGCGGGGGAGGAGTGGCTGGCGCGCGCGCTGCAGGAGCGGCTCACCGAGCCCGAGCGCCAGGTCGTGATCGCGGCGATGGCGCTGCTGGATCGGATCTCCAGCCGGTGACCGCGCTCCGCCAACGGCTCCGCCCTCCATCGAGCCACCCGCCGCGCTCGGACGCGTTCGACCGCCGACTGATCGCCCCGATGATCCTGGGCTCGGTCCTGAACCCGGTGAACTCGTCGATGATCGCGGTCGCGCTGGTCCCGATCGCGGTCGCGTTCGGCGCGCCGCCTTCGGAGACGGCGTGGCTGGTCACCGGCCTGTACCTGGCCACGGCGGTGGGCCAGCCCGTGGTCGGGCGCCTGATCGACGTCTACGGCCCGCGGCGGCTGTTCCTCGCGGGCGCCGCCCTCGTCGGGCTCGGCGGGCTGCTCGGGTCGCTGGCCCCGTCGATCGTGGTGCTGGTGGCGGCCAGGGTGCTGCTCGGGCTCGGCACCTGCGCGGGCTACCCCGCGGCGATGTACCTCATCCGCAGCGAGGCCGCACGGACCGGCCGGGACAGCCCGGCAGGCGTGCTGACGATCCTGGCGGTCGCCACCCAGACGATCGCCGTCGTCGGGCCCACCTTCGGCGGGCTCCTGATCGGCCTGGGCGGCTGGCGCGCGGTGTTCGCCGTCAACGTGCCGCTCACGCTGGCCTGCCTGACCCTCGGCGCCTGGCGCCTGCCCCGCACACCCGCGGAGAGGCAGCGGGAGGCGAGCCTGGCCCGAACGATCGACCTCGCGGGCATCGCGCTGTTCACGCTCACCCTGGTGGCGCTCCTGCTGTTCCTCACCCACCCGGAGCCGGGAGTCTGGTTCCTGGTGCCCGTCACCGTCATCGGGGCGGCGGGCCTCGCCTGGTGGGAGCTGCGCGCCGGGTCCCCCTTCCTCGACCTGCGGCTCCTCGGGGGCAACCGCCCGCTGCTGGCCACGTACGCCAGGGCGCTCCTGACCGCGGTGACGTCGTACGCCCTCCTCTACGGCTACACGCAGTGGCTCGAGCAGGGCCGCGGGCTGTCGCCGTCGGTGGCGGGCCTGGTGCTGCTGCCGATCTTCGCGAGCGGCGTCGTCGTGTCCACCGTGACGGGCCGCAGCAGGCAGATCCGCGGCAAGCTCCTGGTGGGCGCCACCACGCAGGTCGTGATGTCCGCGCTCCTGCTGCTGCTCGGCGGGGACAGCCCGATCTGGCTGCTGGTGGTCATCGCGCTGGTCGCGGGCGTCCCGCAAGGGCTGAACAACCTCGCCAACCAGAACGCCGTCTACTACCAGGCCGACCCGGCCCGCGTCGGCTCCTCGGCGGGGCTCCTGCGCACGTTCTTCTACCTCGGCGCGATCGTCGCGTCGACGGCGGGCGGGGTGTTCTTCGTCCACGGCGCCGACACGCCCGGCATGCACCGGCTCGCGGTGTTCATGCTGGTGGCCGCCGTGCTGTTCGTGGTCGTCACCATGGCCGACCGCTCGCTCCGGCACGTCGTCCCGACCGCCGACGCGTAGGCTCCCCGGCTCGACCGCGGGTTGAGCGTGCGGGCCGCGGCGAGGGTCGTGCCGCGAAAACCCTCGACCCGCAGGTGCGCGGTGGCGAGGTCGACCGCGCCGAGGATGACGGTCGTGGTCGGCGCCGCGGCGGCGTCCTGCGCGGCGAGCATCCCGCCCGCCGTGGTCAACCGGTCGGCGTTGTTTCTCGAACCACCCCGGAGCTGTGGCCGCCCGGAAGCGACCTCGCCGTCGAGGAGGTCCACGACGTCGACGACTGGCTCGCCGTCATCGCCACGGGCCGCCGCGTCGGCGTGACCGCCGAGAGCACCCTCACGCAGCACCGGCGCCAGGGCGTGGTGTTCCGCCGCCTCCGCGACGCCCCGCCGGTGCCGGTTCGGCTGGTCTGGTGGCGCGCCGACCCCCACCCGGCCACCGCCGACGCGCTCGCCCTCCTCGCGGAGCTCTACGGGCGACGCGCGCCCCTCACGGCCCGCTCGGGCGGACGAACGATGCGGGGTGCACGAGGTTGACGTCCACCAGCAGGCCGCGGTCGTCCAGCACCGCTTCGGGCGTGCCCTCGGCGGCGATGCGGTGGTCCTCGCCGAAGACCACCGCGCGGTCGGCGATGCGGTGCAGCAGGTCGAGGTCGTGGGTCGCGTGCACGATCGTCTTGCCCGCCTCGCCGAGCTGTTCGACCACCTCGACCAGCCAGTGCTGGGTGCGGGGGTCGAGCGCGGCAGTGGGCTCGTCGAACAGCAGCACCTCGGGGTTCATCACCAGCACCGTGGCGATGGCGACCTTCTTCTTCTGCCCGCCGGAGAGCTGGAAGGGCGCGCGGTCGGCCAGCTCGGTGATGCCGAGCATCGCGAGCACGTCCCGGACGCGGTCGGCGGCCTCCTCGCGGGACATGCCGAGCTGCAGCGGGCCGAACGCCACCTCCTCCCGCACGCTGGGGGAGAACACCTGCGCGTCGGAGTTCTGGAACACGAACCCGACCCGCGAGCGGAAGCCCTCCGACATCTGCTGGTCCTCCAGCGTGTCCTCGGTGACCGGCTCCCCGAACGCCGTGTAGGTGCCCGCGTCGGGGAACACGAGGCCGTCGAGGATCTTCAGCAGCGTGGACTTGCCGCTGCCGTTGGCGCCCAGCAGCGCCACCCGCTCGCCGCGGCGCACGGTCAGCGACACGTCGGCGAGCGCGGGGTACCGCCCGAGGTAGGCGTACCGCAGGCCTTCGCAGACCAGCAGGCTCTCAGCGTGGGGCAACGACACGATCCCCCCAGACCAGTGCGACGGCGACGAGGACGACCAGGGCCGCGTACGCGAGGTCGACGCGCCGCACGCCCGTGTGCTCTAGCGTCTTCGCGTCGCCGCGGTAGCCGCGGGCGACCATCGCGTGGTGCACCTCCTCGGACAGCTGCCCGGCCTTGCCGAGCAGCGTTCCGACCCCGGCGCCGATGAACGCGCGCGCCGAGCCGTCGTGCCTCGGCGTGCCGGGGGTGCGGGCCTGCCGCGCCTGGAACATGTCGGTGACCGTGCCCAGCAGCAGGAAGATGTAGCGGTACGCCATCCCGATGATCAAGATGAAGATCCGCGGCACGCCGAGGCCGCGCAGCGCGGCCAGCAGCCGCACCCACGGCGTGGTGAGGGTCAGCAGCACGACCAGCGAGATCGACACGGCGACCCGGCAGACGACGCGCGAGGCCGCGGTCAGGCCCTGTGCGGTGAATCCCTGCGGTGTTCCGTTCCAGTGCCACAGCGTCAGCACGACGTCGCCAGGGGTGACGATCGACAGCGTCGCCGGGATCACCACGATCCCCGTGAAGATCGGCACGAACAGCCACACCCGCTTCACGAAGAACCCCACGGGCAGCGCCGAGGCCGCGGCGAGGACCAGGGTCAGCGCGTACATGACGGCCAGCGTGACCATCGAGTGCGCCAGACCGCCGACCACGAGCAGCACCAGCAGGCTGAGCAGCTTCACCCGCGGGTCGATGCGCTGCAGTAGCCCTCGACGGCCCGCGACGTCCTCGCCGAACATCACCTGCTGCAGCAGCGCGGCCCCGCCGCGCAGCGTCTTGGCCAGGTAGCTGCCCTTCTTGCGCTCCCCGATGCACCCGCACGGGCACATGGCCACGTCCTGCTGGAGCAGCCACGACGGCACCTGCGTCTGCGCGGTGCTCACGGCGTGCTCGACCCGACGCTGCCCGCGCCCGCCCGGTCGTCCGCGCGGCGGCCCACCACGCGGGCCACGACCAGCCCGATCAGGTAGACGACGAGCCCGACCGCCAGGACGCCGACGACGGCCGAGACGATGTACGTCCACGGGCTCCCCGACAGGTAGTCCGGGAACAGCGTGCTCTGCCAGAAGTCCGCGTACCGGGCCATGCCCGTCGGAACGGCGGACAGGCCGAGGTTCCTCGTCAGGTCGTCCGGCGAGTCCTCGCCGAATGCGCTACCGGGGGCGAGCAGCCCGAGCGGCGTCAGCACGACCATGACCCCGATGGCGACCGCGGCCACGATCCCGGGCCGCAGCCGCCGACGCCGCACCTGCGCGGCCTCGGCCGCGGCGGCGTCGACCGGCACTCCGGGGTGGTTGACCTGCAGCAACGGCAGGTTCGCCCGCTGCAGGTAGGCCAGCACCGCGGCCGAGAGGATGCCTTCGGCGACGCCCGCGACGACCAGGTGCGAGAGCAGCATCGCCGGGATCGCCTGCGCGAGGTGGTACGGCGAGTAGAGCGGAGCGCCGGACGCGTCGCGGAAGAGGTCGGGCTGGATCCCGAGCTGGATCCCGACCGCGAGTGCCGACGTGGTGATCCCGACGTAGCCCGCGACGAACGCCGCCACGACCCGGCGCGGGCTGGTCAGCGTCGACGAGCCCCCGATCAGCTTGTAGAGCCCGTAGGCGACGAACGGGAGGATGATCGCCATGTTGACGACGTTCACCCCGAACGCCAGCACCCCGCCGTCGCCGAAGAGCAGCGCCTGGAACGCCAGCGCGACCGTCACCGCGATGACGGCCGCCCAGGGCCCCAGCAGTATCGCCACCAGCGCACCGCCGACGGCGTGCGCCGTGGTGCCGTCGGGGATCGGCACGTTGAACATCATGATCAAGAAGCAGACGGCGGCCAGCACGGCTAGCGTCGGGACGTTGCGGGTCTTCACCCGCTGCTTGACCCGCACTGCCGCCACGCCCAGCACCGGTATCGCGACCGCGAAGCCCACCGCGCACGTCTCCGGGCTGAGGTAACCGTCGGGGATGTGCATCGGGCCCTCCGTCACTGCAAATTTGTGGCTCTCGCACAATACCTGCAATACCGTGTTTGCCGCTCGTCAGACGGCTGCATGAGGTCGCGCCGAGCGCGACGTGAGCGGGGTTTTCCCACGATCAAACCCCGCTGGTGTGCATCTCGCCCGCTGTTCGGCTTCGGCGCTGAAATCGTGCATCGGCGCACGCGGCCCGCGCACCACCGACCTGCTCGACGGCGTCGACCGCTTCCGTATGACAGGACCCTGCGCGCGGCGCATGCTAGGCGAATGTCGACCACGCGCTCGTCGGAGACGGCGGCCGTCGTCGGCCCGCGCAAGCCCGCTCGGGGGTCGACCGTGGGGCGCGTGGCGCGCAGGGCGGTCGCGGGCGCGTGGAACGACGACATCTTCACCGAGTCGGCGTCGGCCGCGTTCTGGCAGACGCTCTCGCTGCCGCCGCTGCTGCTAGGGCTGTTCGGCATCCTCGGCTACGTCGGCGACTGGTTCGGCTACAACGCCGTCGTCGCCGTCCAACAGTGGATCGTCACGACCACGAGCGGGGTGTTCAGCTCGAACGCCGTCGAGGAGATCATCGCGCCCACGGTGAGCCAGATCCTCACCACCGCCCGCGGCGAGGTGGTCTCGATCGGGTTCCTGCTGAGCCTGTGGTCGGGGTCGTCGGCGATGTCGTCGTTCGTGGACGCGATCACCCGCGCGCACGGCCAGTACGAGCGCCGCAACCTGGTGTGGCAGCGGGTGCTCGCGGTGCTGCTGTACGTCATCGGGCTGTGCACGGGCATCGTGGCGCTCCCGATCGCCGCGGTGGGGCCCGACGTGTTGCCTTCGCTGCTGCCCATCGAAGTGCAGCCCCTGACGCGCGAGCTCATCGCCGTGCTGTACTACCCGGTGATGGCGCTCACGCTCGTCGTCGCGCTCGCCACGCTCTACAAGATCGCGCTGCCGCACAAGCCGCCGTGGTGGCGGGGCCTGCCCGGCGCGTTCCTCGCCGCGGTGGTGTTCCTGCTGGGCGCCACCGGCCTGCGGCTGTACCTGGGCTGGATCACCGGCACCGGCTACACCTATGGCGCGTTGGCCGCGCCGATCGCGTTCCTGTTGGCGACGTTCTTCATCGCGTTCTCGATCGTGATCGGGGCGCACCTCAACGCCGCCACGCTCGTCGAGTGGCCCACCCGGCTGAAGCGCCGCGGCAAGGTCGTCACCGATCCCGCCGCCGTGGACGTGCCCGAGCCGCGCGCCCCGCGCGAGAACTAGACCCTCGGGGCGTCGCCCCGTGCTCCATGATCCCGCCCTCCGGGAACCACACGAAGCTCCCGGCAGGGAACTGGCCCTGGTGGGTGTTGAGCGTGCCCTCGAGCACGTAGACCCCGTGTGCGCAGGGGTGGCTGTGCCAGGGGCCGGGTGACCGACCGCGACGGCGCCCGCGTCGCGTCCGCCGCCGTCACCGACATCGTGGCGAGCAACGGCGGCGTCCGCGACGCACTCCTGGACGTGCTGCGCCACTGGCGGCCCTTCTCCACCTGCCGCCGGCGCAACCCCCGTTGGCGGTCTTCGCAGAGCCAGCCTGCGCTTCGCAGGGTCCGGGGACTCTGCGAGGCGCATGGTCGGTCTGCGAAGTGTCGGCCAGGGGTTGTCGGCCCCGGCTGCCGTCCCGCTGCTGCCCCGGCCGCGGTGGCCTCAACGGCGAGCCGTGTCAGTCCGCGCTGACGAGGCTCCGTCGCGAGGCGCGGATCCGTCGTTCGACCTACCAATCCGCGACTCTCGCGCCCTCCGAGGGCGCGCCGATCATCGAGGCGGCCACCCGCACGGCCTCGGTCCTCAGGCCATCGGGCAGTCGGTCCAGCTGCAGGCTCAGCGACTCCATCAGCGTGGCGAGCTGGAAGGCCCGGTCCTTGTCCCCGAACCCGGCATAGTGCTCCTGCCAGGCGTTCTGCCGCAGCCAGGCGGCGGCATTCTCGACGGACCGGCGCTCGGCGTACTGAGGTTCTGTGGTGGTCATGGGTGCTCCCGTTGTCGGTCGAACAGGACGGCCGCGGGGGAAGCACGGCGGACCGACGCTACCGCGGCGGTCCGACAATCTCGGGCTCCTCCGGCTCCACGCCCGGGGAGCGACGAAAGCTCTTGGCGCCACGGGCCTGCTGGCCGGTGGCGCCAAGAGCCGGAGAACGATCTGCGTCGTGCCGGGGGTCGTTGCCTCAGTTGGCGGCGGCGTTGGCGTCGGCAGCCGGAGGGTTGGCGTCGGCCGGGGGCTGCCCGCCCTGCGGCTGCTGGCCGCCCTGCTGACCCTGGCCGGTCTGTCCCTGCTGGCCGGTCTGGCCCTGGCCGCCCTGCTGGCCCTGGCCGCCCTGCTGGCCGCCGCCCTGCTGGCCGCCGCCCTGCTGGCCCTGGCCGCCCTGCTGGCCCGCCCCTGCCTGCCGCCCTGCTGGCCGCCACCCTGCTGGCCCTGGCCACCCTGGCCCTGCTCGCCACCCGGGGCGGGAGCCTCGGTGACCGGAGCCTGCGTGACCGGAGCCTGCGTGACCGGAGCCTGCGTGACCGGAGCCTCGGTGACCGGAGCCTCGGTGACCGGAGCCTCGGTGACCGGAGCCTCGGTGACCGGAGCCTCGACGACCGGCTCGGGCTTTGGCGCGGGCGGGGCGACCTCGACCGGCTTGGGCTTGGTCGTGGGCGCCGCGACGAAGGCGGGCTTCGGCTTCGGCCTGGGCTTGACGACCTGCACGCGGGGCGCGGGCGGGGCCTTCGGGGGCGGCGGGGCCGCGGCACCGGGGACGACGAACGGGACGACGTCGCCGAGGCCGACCGAGGTGGCGACCGAGGGCACCGCGAGCGCGACACCGACGACACCCAGGAAGCTGATCGACAGCAGGCCCAGCAGCACGCCGACGATGCGCAGCAGGCGCTTGCGGCCGCCGCTGTCGTCGACGAAGACCGGAGCCTCGGCGGCCTCGGCGGCCTCCGCGGTGGGAGCGGGAGCGAGAAGGGCGCCGGGCACGCAGACGGTCACACCGTCGGCAGGCGCGGCGGGCATCGCCGGGCGGGCCGGGGCGAACGGAGGCCGCTGGGCGCCGCGGT
The DNA here is from genome assembly GCA_963750095.1 of uncultured Actinomycetota bacterium. Lineage (GTDB taxonomy): Bacteria > Actinomycetota > Actinomycetes > Mycobacteriales > Pseudonocardiaceae > Pseudonocardia. The sequence continues at coordinate 612,577 of CAVVPJ010000009.1, forward strand.
TGTAGACCACAGTGACGTCTTCCTGCCGGGGAAGCAGACCCGCGTTGCCAGCGTTCTGTCGCATCGTTCTCAACTCCCGATCTGTTGGGGCGCGCTGTCCGCCCCGGTAGATACAGATAGTGCCGATCAGCGCGGCCGAACATCATCACCGCGACGGACAGACGGATGCTGCGTGCCGACAGGGTTGTGTCACCCTCCGGTAAGGCCCGCCGCCGATGATCGTCGCCGCCGCGGCTCTGCCCTCGGCTCGGGTTGTGGTTGTCTCCTCCGGTGAGCGTCGAGATCGCGAGGTTCCTGCGGCTGGTGAACGCCTTGCCCGGCGTCCAGCACACGACTTCGAGCCGCTACTCGACCTTCGTGGTGCACGGGACGAAGTTCGGCTACCTGTGGCCGCGCACGAGCACCGTTGGCCTGAAGCAGACGCTCTCCGAGCAGCGCGCCCTGGTGGCCGAGCGCCCGGACGTGTTCGAGGTGCAGTTCACCGCGGGCGGGTTCGGCTGGGTCGTCGGGTACCTCGAGAAGATCGACGCGGTCGAGCTCAGCGAGCTCGTGATCGAGGCCTGGCGGCTGTCGGCCCCGACCAGGCTGCTCCCCGAGACCCCGACCCCCGCCGACCTGAGGAAATCCTGACGACAATGGCAGATGCTGATCTTGAGACGCGCTACCGCGCCTATCTCGACGCGCTGAACGAGCGACGCCTCGATGACCTCGTGCATTACGTGGCGGACGTACTGTCGTACAACGGCCAGACGATGAGCCGTCGTCAGTACCAGGACCTCATCGCCGCCGACATCGCCGCGATCCCGGACCTCATCTACGACGCGCGCATCGTCGTGGCGAGCGGTGAGCAGGTGGCGTGCCGCATCGTCTTCGACTGCACGCCGCAGCGTGACTTCCTCGGCTTCTCGCCGAACGGCAAGCGACTCTCGTTCGCGGAGCACGTCTTCTATCGGTTTCGCGACGGCCGCATCGCGGCGGTGTCGTCGCTGATCGACCGTGCCGCGATCGCGGCCCAGCTCGGCGTCGACGGACCCGGCCGGGAAGGCCAAAGTCCCGCCCCAGAAGGTGGTCCCGGCTCGTCGGAGCGGTGAGACGACGAGGGCGTGGCCGCGGCGCCCGCGGCTTACCCGGCCGCCTTGCCGCCCTTGACCTCGCAGACCCAGCCCACGCTTCGCAGAGCCCCAGGCGTCTGCGAAGCGCACGCCCGCACTGCGAAGAGCCAGCGGGGGATGGGCGCCACCCTGAGCGCCCAGGCCGACCGCCGTTCTGGTCCCAGCGACGTCAGGGCAGCCCGGCGGTGCCCTCCGCGTGGGTCGCCCACTCCTGCGTCTGCCGACCCAGCTGAAGGGCGTGGGCCATGCGCAGCGTCGTCGCCAGCCACAGCAGGATGTCGTGCAGCCGCAGGCGGGTGGGCCGGGCTGCGAGCAGTGCCCCGGTGGTGTCCTCCAGCGCGGCGAAGCCGGCAGCGTTGGCGCGCAGCTCGCGTGCCACGACGGCGGCTACGCCGCTGTCGCCCTCCTCGACGTGGGGCAGGAGAGCACGCCGGGTCGAGCGGGTCACGTGGGGTACCAGCCCGGGATGGCGGTGGTGCAACGCAGCGGCGACGTGTTCGGGGTGTTCCCCGCTGTCACGCCCGATCTGACGCAGGCCCGCCCCTACCGTGCCGGGCTCGCCGAGCACCGAAAGCTCCTCGCCGGGCAGCTCCCAGAGGTTCCGCCCGTCCGCCCGACCGGCGACAGCGCTCAGCAGTGGCCCGACGCGGACGAGCGCCGCGTACACGTCCTCCCACCCGGCGCGGTCGAGCCTGCCGTGCAGTCCCTCACCGATCAGCACATCATGATCGCCGGGCGGCTCGACCGGCCGCGTGTCGAACCTGCTCCAGCCGAACGCGGGCACCAGCACCCACCGCCCCGTTGCCGCTGAAGGCGACCGGAACCGCAGCGCGCGCTGCCCGCGGGCGTAGCCCAGGACCGCGGTCAGCGCCGTGTCCAGCGCAATCGGGTCGGGCCCGGTGCTGGGCAGGTGCAATACCGCTCCGCGTATCGCCGCATCGGTGCACGTCACACGCCCATCCTCGCCGAACATGCCGAGCGACGCGGTGCGCCCTACCGGGGTGCCCGCGCCCGGCACGCCGTTGACCGGCCCGCGCGGCCGGGTCGTCGTCCGCGATCGTCCCCGTCGGGGGCAGCGTTGCGCTGTCAGCGCCGTTCCTCGTGGCCGGGTGCTCAGTGGTGCCATGCTGCCTGTCGGACTGCCGGTGAGCGCCGCGATGGCGGTGTGTCCACTGCTGGTTGGGGGCCGTGCAGATCGGCCACGACGGCGGAGCGACCGCGCTGACGCGGTCAGTCGCGGTCCAGCCAGGCACGGGCGGCGGCGGTGAGGGCTTGGACGCCGATCCGCAGGGTCGGGTCGATGACCGGCGCGTAGGCCGGTGAGTGGTTGGACGGGAGGTCCGCCATGACCGCGCGCACACCGTCGAGGTCATGGGCGTCCGCGAAGGCACCGGGATCGGCACCGCCCAGGAGCCAGAAGACACACGGTGCATCAGCCCCTGCGGCCAGGACGCCGACGTCCTCACTGCCGGTCACCGGACCCGGGTCGATAACGCGGCCCGCTCCGACCGCTGACTCGAGCGCCGGACGCGTCCGCGCGGAAGCCGCTTCGTCGTTGATCACCGCCGGGGCGCTCTCGATGACCTCGATCTCGGGCGGACGAGGCGCGCCGGACGCCTGCGATTCGGCCTCGACGATCCGGCGCACGCCAGCCAGAAGCCGCCCGCGTACCGCGGGATCGTAGGTGCGGATGTTGAGCAGCAGCTCGGCGCGATCGGGGATGATGTTGGACTTGGTCCCGGCCTGCAACGAGCCGACGGTCAGTACCGCCGTGTCGGTCCCCGCGATCTCACGCGAGACGAGGGTCTGCAGCCGCAGCACGGCGGCAGCGGCCATGACCACCGGATCGACGGTGGCCTCGGGACGCGAGCCGTGGCCGCCGGACCCGTGCAGGGTCACGCGCAGACTGTCAGTGGCGGCAAAGGCAGGCCCCGGTCGCAGACCGAGGAACCCGGCCGGAATCGGCGCCACGTGCTGGCCAAGGACGACGTCGGGGCGGGGGATCCGCACGTAGAGCGCGTCGGCGATCATGGCGGAGGCGCCTCGCGCGACCTCCTCGGCGGGCTGGAACAGCGCCACAACAGTCCCTCGCCATCCGGGCTGGCCCGCCAGCACGGCCGCCGCCCCCATCAGGCAGGTGACGTGGACGTCGTGCCCGCAGGCGTGCATCACCGGCACGTCTCGACCGTCGGGATCAACGCCACGCTCGCGGCTGGCGTAGGGCAGCCCGGTGTCCTCCAGGACCGGCAGGGCGTCCATGTCCGCGCGCAGCAGCACCACCGGTCCCGGCCCCCGGCGGAGCAGGCCGACGACCCCGGTGCCGCCGAGACCCTCTGTCACCTCGTACCCGTGCTCGGCGAGCCAGGCGGCGGCGACGCCCGCGGTTCGCCGCTCGGCGAACGACAACTCGGGGTGCGCGTGCAGATCGCGATAGACGTCCTGAAGTCGCGGTGACAGATCCTCGACGGACGCCGCTGCGAGAGCCACGCCGCCACGATGGCCGCGCGCCCGCCCCGACGCAAGGACAGACGTCGAGGTGCCCCTCGCGGTCCTCGCCCAACTCGCCCGAGAGGCGCACTGAGTCCTGCGCACACTCCGATCAGGGCGCGCGGCGAGCAGACCTGATGGCGACGTCGCTGCTCAGCTCAGGACGACGGGGCCGCGCGGGGTGTCGAGCAGGGCGGCCAGCGCAGGCGGCCCAGGCTCGACGGCGAGCTGGACCTTGAGCGCGTCCAGCACCGCCGACACGGCGTCCGGATCGGGGTGGGAGGCCCGCAGGCCGCGCAGCGTCAGCCTGGGCAGCGCGGGTGCCGGGTGTGGGGTGACGCCCCAGTCGATGAGGAACGGGGTGACGCCGTCCCATGGTGCCGGGTACGCCGACGCGAGCCGCCACACCAACAGCGCGCCCGCGGGGGTACGCCGCGACAGCGGCCAGATCCCGCCGAGGTCGGCGCCTGCCGCCGCCGACGCCGCGGCGGCGACCTCGAGGTCGGCAGGATGCACGGCCCACGTGACCAGCCGCGGCCTGGTCAGCGCGTCCAGGCCGAAGGGCATCGCGACGCCGGGGTCGGCGGGGTTGTCCGGATCCGGGCCGATGATCTCGAGATAGCTGGTCTCCCCGAAACCGACCAGGACGTTGCGGGTCCCACGGCCCAGGTGTCGCCCGCCGTCCGCGGGGGCGACGCCGGTCGTCACGGCGAACTCCCGCGTGGCCGCGTCGAGGTCCGGGACGGCGTAGACGAGATGGTCCAGCGACGGCTCGACCGGGTCGAACCGGCCGCTCTCCGGCCGTGCCGGGCTGATGCTCATGGCGCCCGATCCTGCACCGCCGCGGCCCATCCGGCCGGTCCAGTACCCGGCGGTCAGCAGCTCCGCGGGCCGCGCGCGGGGCTCGCGCCAGGCCGCGGAGTGCCAGCCCGCGCCGTCGAGCGACGGCGAGGTGCAGTGACGGGTCAGGCAGGACGCGGTCGGCTACGGCGCGGGCTGCTCTGCAGGCAGCTCGGCGGTTGGCGCGCGGAGCGCCCGAGGGGATTCGGTCATCGGTTTCGGTCCCCCCGCGGCGCCGTCGCCGGTCGGCAGGCACCCGATCGACGAGTTGCACAACTATTGCCCAACTTCTACGGTGAGGTTGGCCATCCCGGCACGCGGAGGGAGTCCAGGTGACCGGACAGTCCGAACGGACGTTGCCCCTCGCCGTTGACGACCCGCTCCCGCATCCAACCGAGGGTCCCCTGCTGCCGCGGCTCGTTCTCGGTACGACCCTGCGCAGGCTTCGGGAGGCACGCGGGATCAGCCGCGAGGACGCCGCCGATGCCCTACGCGCTTCGGCGGCCAAGATCAGCCGTCTGGAGCTGGGCCGGGTGGGTGTCAAGGAGCGCGACGCCGCCGACCTGCTCACCTTCTATGGCGTGACCGCTTCCGACGCGTGGACGTCGGCGATGGAGTTGGCCCGCCGGGGTAGCTCCCCGGGATGGTGGCATGGCTACGGGGCGCTGGTGCCGAGCTGGTTCGAGACCTATCTCGGGCTGGAACAGGCCGCGTCACTGATCCGCAGCTACGAGCTGCAGTTCGTGCCCGGCCTGCTGCAGACCGCTGACTATGCTCGGGCGGTGATCGGTCTGCAGCACGCCGACCCCGTCGACGTCGAGCGGCGACTCGAGCTGCGGATCCGCCGCCAGGATGTCCTGGCCAACCCGGACGGGACCGTGCTGTGGGCGGTCATCGACGAGTCCGCCCTGCGGCGCGGTCTGGGCGACCGTGACATGCACCGAAACCAGCTGACCCGGCTCATCGAGCTGACCGAACGGCCGAACGTGCGGCTGCAGATCGCGCCGTGGCGCACCGGTGGGCATGCGGCCGCGGGCGGCTCCTTCTCACTGCTGCGTTTCGCGCATCCCGACGTGCCCGACCTCGTCTACCTCGAGCAGCTCACCACCGCGCTCTACCTCGACAAACGCGTCGACGTCGAGCACTACGCCGCCATGATGGACACCCTGTGCGCGCAGGTGGAGCCGCCGGACCGCACCGCGGAGCTGCTCTCGGCCATCCGTGACGAGGTGTGACCGGCGATGACCACGGCAACCGACCTGCCACCGGTCACCGCGACCGCACCCGGTCTCAGCGTGGCGGCGCTCGCCCGCCGGATCGGCGTCGCGCCCGCCACGCTGCGCTCATGGCACCGCCGATACGGGCTCGGCCCATCCGGGCACACCGACGGACAGCGACGCTCCTATCTCCCCCAGGACGTGGCCCGGCTGGAGCTGATGCAGAACGCGCTGATCAACGGCGCGACACCGGCGGCCGCGGCGCGGTACGCGCTGAACGTCGCGGCCCCTGACCCACACCGACAACCACAAGCCCGCGACGGCCGCCGACCCGTCGGGGGTGCCGATCCCGCTCCGACCGCAGCCGGGCTCAGCCGAGCCGTCCTGGCCATGGACCCGATCGCCATCCGCACCCTCCTGGCCGACGCGATTCATGCCTATGGCGTCATCACCACCTGGGATCAGATCGCCCGCCCTGTGCTGAACGCGATCGCCGGCCGATGGGCGCGCACCGGGGCGGGCGTCGAGATCGAACACCTGCTCAGCGCCTGTCTCACCAGGGTCCTGGACGACGCGGCGACTGTCGTGGCGGTGCCGCGCAACCCGCGGCCGGTCATGCTGGCCTGCGTCGCCGACGAGACGCACACCCTGCCCCTGAGCGCGCTGGCCGCAGCCCTGGCCGAACACGGCATCGCCAGCCACCTGCTCGGGGCAGCTCTTCCCGCAACGGCGCTGCATGCGGCCGTCCGTCGCACCGCCCCTTCCGCTGTACTGCTCTGGGCACAGGCCCCTACCGCTCAGCTCCACGACCTGCTCACCCACGTTCCCCGCATCCGCCCCGGCTGTCGCTGGTTCGTCGGCGGGCCGGGCTGGTCGGGGGAACCGCTGCCCGCCACCATCACGTACCCGCAGGGGTTGGAAGAGGCGACGCACACCATCGCCGCCAGCGCACTTGCCGCAGAGCCCACGGCGCCCAGAACACGTTGATCGGAAGCGCATGGCCGGACTTGCCCATGGGGTTGTATGGGGCCACCCTTGGCGCGGTGAGCGAGGAGTCGATCGAACTCGATCTCGACGACACCGGAGTGGCGAGAACCTTGCCTCGGCCGGTGCACCGACAGGACGAGGTGCAACAGGTCCCCTACCGTCCGGTGCGGTTCTGCGACGACGACCTGCCGAGGGCTCTGGAGCGGTCCGCGACGTGGCTGCGCAATGCTCAGGAATGGCTGGGTGAACCCCTCGACGTGATCGCCGTGCATCTGGACTACGACGACCGCGCAGGCCGCCCCTACTACGAGGTGAAGCTGCTCTGCAACGAGGAGGACCTGGCAGGCGCTCCGATCGCCGTCCGTGCGCGCAGGGCACAGTCCGCGGGCTGAGCCCTGCGCGCCCGGCGGGCAGCCGCCGCCGGGGCGGCGAACGTCTCACGACCGGGCCTTGCCCGGACGGTGCCCGGGAGGTTCCAAGCGGTGGGAATGATCAATGCTGTGGGCCTGGTGCTGCATCCCGGGCGGGACTGCACTGCCGCGGCGAAGACGATCACCGAGTGGGCCGGGGCCCGGGAGGTCGCCGTCCTCGGCCTCGAGGACGAGATCGTCCGCATCGGCGCTTCCGCCGCCGCGGTCGAGCAGCGGGACCTAGCCTGGCGGTCTGATGTCCTCGTCAGCCTCGGTGGTGACGGCACGATGCTGCGCTCGATGCGCCTCGCGCGCGGCCACCCCACCCCGGTGCTCGGGGTGAACCTCGGGCGGCTGGGATTCCTGGCCGAGGTCGATGTCCCGGAACTGGCCGCCGCGCTCACCGCCATCGACGAGCACCGCTTCAGTGTCGAGGCGCGGTCCGCGGTACGCGCGACGTTCGCAGGCGAGGACACCACGGCCTTCAACGACATTGTGCTGGTCCGGATCCCCGGGCGGGGCAGCACCGCAGCGGTGGAGGTACAGGTCGAGGGCCACTCCTTCGTGCGCTACGCCGCTGACGCCGTCGTCGTCGCCACGCCGACCGGCTCGACCGCCTACAGCTTCTCGGCAGGCGGCCCGATCATCTCTCCCAGCGCGGAGGGTCTGCTCGTGGTCCCGGTGGCGCCGCACTCGGCGTTCAACCGGGCGCTGTTCCTCTCCGGTGGGGAGAAGCTTGTCCTCCAGGTCCTGCCCAACAGCGGCGAGGTCGCCGTGGAGTCGGATGGCCGGGTGGTCGGGCACGTGTTCCCCGGCGACGTCGTGGACCTCACCCTGCTGCCCGCGGCCGCGCGCGTGGTCCGGCTGGGGCACACCACCTTCTACCAGCGGGCCCAGCGCAGGCTGCGGCTCACGGGGTCGGCCGAGGTCGACTGACCTGGTGTTCCCGGCGGTTCAGCACGGCTCGGCTCCGGTGGTCGTGCGGTCAGGCGGCGGCGCGTTCACGGACGGGCCTGCGGCGCGGGCCCGGAATCTGGACGGCCGGGGAGAGGTAGGCCTGGTCAGGCGTGCCAACGTCGGTGTCGGGCGGGACGATCTCGTCGATCCGGTCAGGGATCTCGTCGGTGCGCGCGACGTCGAGGCCTGCGAGGAGGTCGTCGAGGAGGTGTGTCATCGGCAAGCCTGCCTCTGCGGCGAGCGGAACGAGCTCTCCGACGGCGTCGACCCTGCGCTCGTCATTGAGGTTGCCTTGCTACCCCATGTCCTTGCTGAACTGCAGCCTGCGTGACACCACATCGCGGGCAACATCGATGAGTAGCCGCTGCTCGACGAAGGCGTAACCCCGCATCCGGGCCAACGCCTGCTGCGCGCTGACCCCGAGCTGGACCAGCACGATGCCCGTAGCCTGGTGGATCTCGGCCCGGCTGCTGTGCGAATGGTCCAGCCAGGACCCGCCGCCCTCCCCATCCGCATTCATGGGTCCGCGATCGGTGCGTATCCCGAGCAGCATCAACGCACCCGTTTCGGAGGCACTGACAGCGTCCCGGCACTGCTCAACGCTCAATGCACCGGGCGTGCCCCGGTACAGATCCAGCACGCCCACGTTCACCGCCTCCCACTGAAGTGGGAACACGAACAGCGCCCGGACATCGGTCTGCTCCGCCACCGCCGAGGCGAAGATCGGCCAGTGCTGCGTATTCCTGCTGTCGTGCAGGTCCGAGACGAGCACCGGCGACCCGGTCGTCGCCGCTTCCATGCAGGCACCCTCATTCAGGGTGAACTGCAGCTCCTCCAACAGCTGCGCTGTCGCGTCGGTGGCCCACAACGTCTCGCGCGCCACGGTTGCGGTCAGCACGGAGATCGCCGCGCCATCCACGTCCAACCCCGCCACGCAAGCCTGGCAGATCCGCGCGGCCACCGGGCGATCGTCCACACCGTCAGCGCCGATGGCCAGCAGCGCGCGAGTGACCGTTCCCAACTCATCCATGTGCGCCGCCCCAGCCGGGGACGCGCACATTGAATTCAGTCATGAGAAACTCACCCACCTGATCGGCCATCGAGTCCCACCACATGGCGTCCCAGGACAGAGCGGACATCGAGCGACGGCGGGCGGCGTCGTGCCACGCGGGGCGACGCGCTGACCTGTGGCGGGGAAGGTCTCGCGGTCCATGTGCGCACTCACCCCTACGTCGCCCATGATCGGGCCGCCGAGGGGTCCGGAGCGGCTGTGCCCACCCAGTGTGGGGCTCCGAACCCCGGGTGTCGAGCGGGTCACGCTGACCGACCAGTCCGCTGCCAACCCCCAGCAGGCGGCAGGGCAGGCAACTTCGTTCGTCGACTCGACAGCCGGACTGTGGGCTGCGACACTTCGTTCGGAAGCCGCTCTGGACCCTCGGTGGCCATCAAGCGGTACCGAGGCGAGTCGGCGACATGGGCAGCAGGACACAGGCTGGGCACAGCTCCCGGTCCCACCGCGCTCACACCACCAGACCAACACCACCGATCGGTAGCGGTGCCGCCGCAGGCATCGCGTTCCCGCATGCCGGAACGTCGGAAGCGCCGCACGACGATCGCCGCATGACCAACCGGTGCGATCCGGGCGGGAGGTAGGCGCTTGATCGTGGTCATTCTCGCGTTACTCGCCGGTGCCCGCGGCCTTGTATCTCCGAAGGCGGCGTTCCGAACAGCTGCGTGGACAGTTCGGCCCCGGGTACGAGCGTGAAGCGGCCCGCCGATCCGGAGTCGCGGATGCACCGGTAATTGGATTCGATCAGATGCGGAGCTTCCGATGAGCACGGACACCCCAACATCATCAGCACCCTTTTCGGCGCGGTCACAGCGCCGCCGCGCGGTGCTCGCCAGCACGGTCGGTACGACGATCGAGTGGTACGACTTCTTCCTCTACGGGACCGCGGCAGCCCTGGTGTTTCCGCACATCTTCTTCCCCGGGGAGACCCCGTACGCCGGCGTGATCGCCTCATTCGGCACCCAGTTCGTGGGCTTCGCGGCTCGGCCGATCGGAGCTGCGATCTTCGGGCACTACGGCGACCGTATCGGCCGCAAGGCCACGCTCATCACGACGTTGCTGCTGATGGGCATCGGCAGCACGCTCATCGGGGTGCTCCCCGGCTATGCGGCCATCGGCGTCGCCGCGCCGATCCTGCTGACCGTGCTGCGGCTCGTGCAGGGCGTCGCGGTCGGCGGCGAGTGGGGCGGATCGGTACTCATGTCGATGGAGTGGGGCTCCAAGAAGCGGCGCGGGCTCATGGCGAGCTGGCCCCAGCTCGGCGTCCCCATCGGTCTGTTGCTGTCCACCGCGATGGTCCAGCTGATGTCGGCGACCACCGGCCCGAACTTCGAGACCTGGGGCTGGCGGGTGCCGTTCCTGGCCAGCATCGTGCTGGTCGGAATCGGGCTCTACGTGCGGTTGCGGGTGCTGGAGAGCCCGGCCTTCGCCGAGGTGAAGCAGACACAGGCCGTGCGGAAGCTCCCGGTCATCGACGCGTTCCGCCATCAATGGCGGCAGATCCTCACCTCCGCCTTCGTCCGGATGTCCGAGCAGGCGCCGTTCTACCTGTTCATCACGTTTGTCCTGGCCTACGGCACCACGCAGCTGAAGCTCGGCCGCACCGGGTTGCTCACCGACACCCTCATCGCCGCCGCCATCGGGTTGATCAGCGTGCCGCTGTTCGGCCACATCTCCGACCGGATCGGGCGCAGGATGATGTACGGCATCGGGATCGTGTGCACCGGACTGTTCGCCTTCCCCTACTTCGGGTTGCTCAACACGCGGATGGCAGGCTTGGCGCTGCTCGCGATCGTGCTGTCGCTGATCTTCCATGACATGCAGTACGGCCCGCAGGCCGCGTTGATCGCCGAAAGCTTCGGCACGAACATCCGCTACAGCGGAGCCGGACTGGGGTATCAGTTTGCCTCCGTCATCGCAGGCGGACCGGCGCCACTGATCGCCGCGGCAATCCTGCAGAGCACCGGATCCAGCACCTGGATCAGCATCTACATCATCGGCTGCTGCGTGGTCTCGATGATCGCGCTGCTGCTCATACCGCGCCGCAGCGCGACCCACGAAGCGCCCAGCGTCGGAGCGCCCGCGGCCGCAGGAAGCACAACCGGCTGAGGACGCTGGTGCGTTGACCATGAACGTCCACCGGGGTCATGCTGCTCGTGCTCGGCCCAGCGTTGGTGCCGTTCGCTGCGGGATCCGGGCGCGTTCTCGGCGTTGTGCGGCGAGGACGTCGGAGTGGCGGGCGTGGGTGTTGCGCCAGCGCAGGTGGGTCTGCAGCCGACGCGCCAGCGACGGCGCCGTTGCCCGCTTCGCGCCGCCCGCGAGGGCTACCGTACAGGGGTGGAATTCTCGCTCACCACCGAACGGTTGCGGATCCGGGACTGGACGGTGGACGACGCGGACGCGGCACTGGCCACTTACGGCGTTGCCGAGGTAACCGGGTGGCTGACCCCGGAAACCGACCGGATCGGCGACCGGCCCGCAATGCGCTCGGTGTTGCAGGCATGGGCGGAGGCGCAGGCGAACCTGCAGCCACCACGGGGCCGCTGGGCGATCGAGCGCCTCGCCGACGGCGCCGTCGTCGGTGGTCTGGCGATTCGACTGCTTCCGCCGCGGCTGGTGGACCTGGAGATCAGCTTCCAGCTGCGGCCCGAGGAATGGGGCAACGGGTATGCCGCCGAGGCGGCCGGGGCGCTTATTCGCTGGGCGTTCACCCAGGACATTGGCGAGCTGTACGCGGTCGCCATCCCGAGCAACACCCGCGCGATCGCGACCTGCGAGCGGCTGGGCATGCAATGGGTCGGCGAGACCAACAAGTACTACGACCGACGCGCACTGCAGGTACACCGAATACGCCCGGCCGACCTGGACGATTCCTAGCCCGGACCACCGAGCCGTTGGCCACCGCCGACCCGGCAACGCCCAATATCGGCACGACATCGGGGGACAGCCACGACTGAACCGGTGGACAGGCGAGTCGTCGGCGACAGCTGCAACCGATTGGCAGGTGCGCTCGACCCGGTCGCGCCTGGTGGTGTCGGGCAACGACACCGACGGCGGCAACACCAACTTCGGCGACACCCGTCGGCGGGACGCGGCGCCGCGCGGGCACGGGCCGGACTGTGCAGGCGCGGGTAGCTCCAGCGGCGCGGAAGGCGCCTGCACGGCCGGGCAGAATGTCCGGGCGCGTCGTCTACACGTACTGTTCGGAGGGCATGACGGTCGCTCCCGGGCGTGCGGTACCGGATCCTGGCCAGGCGGCCATCGACGTCGGTACGACCGCGGTCAAGGCGGCGGCGCACGACGTCGCGACGGTCGGGCGCCGGACGCGGGGAACCGCGGGCATCCGTCACCGGCTGCTGCAGGCGATTGGCTCGACCGCCGAGGCGGTCGGGAGCCGGCATGTGTGGAGGGTCGAGGCGCCGGCCGAAACAGCGCGCCGGAGGCTAGTCCGAGGGATCGGTGAGGGACGGACATGGCGCAGCGTGGCGCGACCTTCCAGGGTGCGATCTTCGACGTGGACGGGGTTCTGGTCGACTCCCCCCACGAGTCGGCCTGGCGTGCGGCCCTGAAGGAGCTGATGGAGGGCGAGTGGAGCGATATCCGTGACCGCACCACATGGGCGCCGGAGCGCTTCACCTCGGCGGTGTACCAGCAGGTGGTGGCGGGGATTCCGCGGATGGCCGGTGCCCGGGCCGCGCTGACGTACTTCGGGGTGCCCGACGTCGACCAGCGGGCGGAGCGGTACGCGGCGGCCAAGCAGGAGCACATCCTCGCGCTCATCGAGCAGGGCCGGTTCGCGGCGTTCCCCGATGCGCTGCGGTTGATCCTGGCCGTGAAGGCAGCGGGGCTGCGGGTCGCGGCGGCGTCGTCGTCGAAGAATGCCCGGCTGTTCCTCGAACGGATCCGCGTGGACACCTTCGCCGCCGGGCAACGGCTCGACTACGACTTCGTCCACGAGGGGATGACGTTGGTGGAGTTGTTCGACGCCGACCTCTCCGGCCGGGACTTCCCCCGCGGCAAACCCGACCCGACGATCTTCCTCGCCGCGGCCCACGCGCTCGGCCTTGCCCCGGGGGCGTGCTTTGTGATCGAGGACGCCTCGAGCGGCGTGCAGGCGGCCAAGGCAGGCGAGATGGCCGCGATCGGGGTGGCCCGCCTCGGTGACCAGGACCTGTTGGCCCGCGCGGGCGCCGACCTGGTGGTGACGACCCTGGACGACGTGTCGCTGCGGGCGTTGGCGCAGGGGAGGCTGGAGGAGCGGCGTGCCGCCGAGGAGATCCGGCGCAGGCACACCGAGCAGCCGCCGAGCGTCTGGACGCTGGTCTTCGACGGCTTCGACCCCGCCCAACAGGGGCTGCGCGAGTCGCTGTGCTCGCTGGGTAACGGCTACCTCGTCACCCGCGGCGCGCTGCCCGAGGCCGTGGCCGACGACGTCCACTACCCGGGCACCTACTTCGCAGGCCTCTACAACCGGCTGGTGAGCCAGGTCGGCGGACGCGAGGTGGAGAACGAGGACCTGGTCAACGTCCCCAACTGGCTGCCGCTGCGGTTCCGGATCGCAGACGGGGAGTGGTTCGACGTCGCCACCACCAGAGTCGAGCAGCACCGCCTCGAGCTCGACATGCGCACCGGAACGCTCACCCGCGACCTGACCTGGTGGGACCCCGACGGGCGGCGGACGAGAATGGTGCAGCGCCGGTTCGTCAGCCGCAAGGACGAGCACCTCGCCGCGTTGGGGACCGAGTTCACGGCCGAGAACTGGTCGGGCACCCTCGAGGTCCACGCGGGCCTGGACGGCCGGGTGGTCAACGCGGGTGTCAAACGGTATCGGGACCTGAACGGCCAGCATCTGAGGGTGCTCGATCAGGCCGAGGTCGACGACGAGACGATCGACCTGAAGGTCGAGACGACCCAGTCGCAGGTGCGGATCGCGCTGGCGGCCCGCACCCGGGTGCTGCGCGCAGGCGCGATCGTGCCTGCCGACCGCACCCTGGTCGAGGAGCCCGGCTTCCTCGCCCACCGGCTGATCGTCCCGCTCGGGCAGGGACACCCGACGACGGTCGAGAAGATCGTCGCCCTCTACACCTCCCGGGACCGGGCGATCGCGGAGAGCGGTCACGAGGCCCGGCTGGCGGTTGCCGCCGCAGGCGACTTCGGGGAGCTGCTGGCCCGGCACGCGGCCACCTGGAACACCGCCTGGCACCGGTTCGGCATCGCGATGGACAGCGCGAACCAGTGGACCGCGACGGTCCTGCACCTGCACATCTTCCACCTGATGCAGACCGTCCCGCTGCATACGACCCATCTGGACGTCGGTGTGCCTGCCCGCGGCTGGAACGGGGAGGCCTACCGGGGCCACATCTTCTGGGACGAGCTGTTCATCTTCCCGTTCCTGAACCTCCAGCGGCCGTTCGTCGCCGCCGCGTTGCTGCAGTACCGGCACGCGCGCCTCGGAACGGCGCGGGCGGCGGCCCGGGCCGCAGGCTACGCCGGGGCGATGTTCCCCTGGCAGAGCGGCTCGGACGGGCGGGAGGAGACCCAGAAGCTGCACCTCAACCCGAAGTCCGGGCGCTGGTTGCCCGACAACTCGCACCGGCAGCGGCACGTCAACATCGCGATCGCCTACAACGTCTGGGAGCACTACCTGGTCACCGGCGACATGGCATTCCTGCGCTTCACCGGTGCCGAGCTGCTGATCGAGATCGCCCGCTTCTGGTCCAGCATGGCCCAGTACAACCCCGAACGGGACCGCTATGAGATCCACGGCGTGATGGGCCCCGACGAGTACCACGAGGGCTACCCGGACGCCACCGAGAAGCAGGGCGTGCGCAACAACACCTACACCAACGTCATGGCGGTGTGGGTGCTGCAGCGCGCCCTGCAGACCCTTGACGAGCTGCCCGCGCACTTCCGCGAGGAGGTGGTGGACGAGCTGGCGATCCGCGACGAGGAGCTGGACCGCTGGCGCGACGTCGCCCGCAAGATGATCGTCGTGTTCCACGCCGACGGCGTGCTGACCCAGTTCGAGGGCTACGACCAGCTGTCCGAGTTCGACTGGGCGGGCTACCGCGAGCGCTACGGCAACATCCAGCGGCTCGACAGGGTGCTCGAGGCCGAGGGCGACAGCACCGACCGGTACAAGGTCTCCAAGCAGGCCGACGTGCTGATGCTGCTGTTCCTGCTGCCGCAGGGGGAGCTGCGCGAGCTGCTGTCCGGGCTGGGCTACGAGGTCAGCAGGGAGCAGATCCAGCGCACCGTCGACTACTACCTGGCGCGCACCTCGCACGGCTCGACGTTGAGCTCCGTGGTCAGCGCCTGGATTCTGGCGCGGTACCACCCGGAGGAGGCGTGGCAGTTCCTGCAGCGGGCGTTGAACAGCGACGTCGCGGACGTGCAGGGTGGCACGACCAGCGAGGGCATCCACCTGGGGTCGATGGCAGGCACGGTCGACCTCGTGCTGCGCTGCCTGACCGGCATGCGGGTCCGGGGGACAGGTGATCCGGTTCGGCCCGGTGCTGCCCCCGCAGATCAAGCACCTCCAGTTCAGCGTCCACTACCGCGGGCATCGCCTCGACGTCGCCTTCACCGAGGACCACATGACGGTGGACTCGCGGCCGGGCAGCGCCCAGCCGATCACGGTCCTGGTCCACGACCAGGCCATGAAGCTGAGCCCCGGGGGCCGACACGAGTTCTCGCTGGTGCGGTCGTGAACGCCGTGGAGGCCGGGGCGGCCCTGGCCGCGCGGGCGGGCGAGGTGGCCCTGTGCCTGGACTTCGACGGCACCCTCGCACCGATCGTCGACGACCCGGACGCGGCGCGGCCGCTGCCCGGCATGGTCGAGCTGCTCGCTCCGTTGGCCGCCCGGTTCGCGGCGGTCGCACTGGTCTCGGGGCGCCCGGCGGCCTTCCTCGCCGAGCACGCGGCGGCACCCGGGGTGCGCTACCTGGGGATGTACGGGCTGGAGGAGATTCGTGACGGGCAGGTGTGGGTCGATCCGCGGCTGGCGGCGGGCGGCCCCGCGGTGGCCGCGGCCCGCGACGATCTGCGCGTCGACCCGACCGTCCGCGACAGCGGCGCCCACCTGGAGGACAAGGGCTACGCGGTGGCCGTCCACACGCGGCGGATCGCGGACCCCGCAGGCTGGGCTGGGCCGGTCGAGGCGGCGGCCGGGCGGATCGCGCAGCGGCACGGGCTGGAGGTCGTCCCCGGCAAGATGGTCTGGGAGCTGCGTCCTGCGGTACACAGCGACAAGGGCGACGCGGTCTGCCGGGTCGTCGCCGACTCCGGGGCCCGCGCGGTGGTTGTCGCAGGCGACGACCTCGGTGACCTGGCCGCCTTCACCGCCGCGTCCCGGCTCGGTGGGGGCGGGCTC
Organism: uncultured Actinomycetota bacterium; assembly: GCA_963750095.1. Taxonomy (GTDB): domain Bacteria; phylum Actinomycetota; class Actinomycetes; order Mycobacteriales; family Pseudonocardiaceae; genus Pseudonocardia. Next base: position 629,028 of record CAVVPJ010000009.1, read on the forward strand.
CGGGTGGCCGTGCGCTCGGCGGAGGCTCCGCCGGGCTTGCTCGCGGAGGCCGACCTGGTGGTCGAGGGCCCGGCCGGGTTACGCGCACTGCTTGAGCGGCTGCTCGGATGACCGTCGACGGTGCGTCAAGGTCTCCCGCGACCGTCCCGGCGTCGGTGCTCGGGTACCCTTCGCTCCGCTGAGGGCGGTGTGGATCTTCCGGCTGCTGTGGCACCGCCATCGGCGGCCCCCTCTTGTGATGTCGAAGGGCGACAGCTCGGCCATCACCGCTTGCGCTTGCGCTGCGCCTTGCTGAGCTTGCGCTTGGGCTGAGGTCGCTGGCCGCCAACGGCCGTGTGGCCCGAGGTCGCTGGCCGGGTCGCCATCCTGAGCCGACGCAAGATATCGGCCCTGGCCTCGAAGTCGTCGCTCGCGTCGGTCATCCACAGCGCGGCGCCGAAATGCTCCTCAGCTCCTCGGAGGTCGCCGAGGGCGCTGAGTGCCTCACCGGCATGCACGCGGATCCAGGGCTCGTCCGGCCAACGGGCCAGCGCGGCGGCGATCCGCTGGCGCGCCTTGTCGGCAAGACCGGACTCGGCCAGCGCGACACAGACATCGCCATCGAAGAACGCCTGATTACCGGGATCGACCTGGCCAAGGGCGTCGCCGACCCGTTCCGCGTCGGACCCCAGACCGGCTCTGCCGAGATCGGGGACGAGGTTCGCCAGCCAATCGGGCAACTGACCGGCCAGCGCAGGCTCCTGCCCGAGCGCCTGCGTGAAGTCACGCGCGCGGCCGCGGAACCATCCAGCCGCTTCGACGACGGCGTCGGCGCGCTCGGCGAGCGCATCGGACGCCGGGATGACGGCGATCGAGGCCTCGGCGCTCGGCAGCCTGCTGGCCAGCCCGTTGGGCAGGTGCGGCCGGTCGAGCCGGAGCGACGCGTCGGTGATCGCGTGCCACCCGGCGGGGTTGCTCGCGTTCGCCCTGGCGAGGCGTTCGTTGATGAGAGACTCCGCCCTCCGCAGGTGCGGCGGGCACAGAGCGTCTCTGGCGGTGGCCAGTTCGCCAGGGAAGCCGAACCTGTGGCCTGCACAGGCCGGGCAACCGGGTAGGGCGGCGGTGACAGCGGCGAGCTCCACCGGCGAACGGTCGAGGTCGACCGGGCCGAACGCGTGCTGCGCGATATCGGTGATGGCACCGAGGCCGATGGGCTCCCACTCCACCGAGACCGCCGCGATCTCCGCAGGGCCGAGCGCGTTGCCCGCCTCCAGGTCCGAGAGGAGATCCGGAACGCTGCCGCGCGCGGCCAGGCTCGGGTAGCGGCCTGCGTTGACCGCATCTTCGTGACGGGCCGCGGTCACGATGGCCGAGCAGGCCATGGCGCCCATGACGGCACCGAATGTGCTGTCGCGCGCGGCTGCTTGGGCCACCAGCGACCAGGTGGGGAGATAGATCACGATCTCGAGATCGGCTGCGTCGCCGTTGGTGGTCGCGAAGCCGCTGGTCCGATCCAGGATGCCGGCAAGCGGGTCCCACGTGATCACGAACAGTCGTACCGCATCGGCCATCCGAGCAAGTCCGGTGGTCAGGCCGGGCCACGCGACGCTGAGCTCGATCAGCATCTTCTCCATGGCGGGTGGCTCGGCCAGCAACCGCTGCGCCCGACCAGCAAGACCCGCCGAGCGCG
>CAVVPJ010000010.1:0-700000 GCA_963750095.1 uncultured Actinomycetota bacterium
AAGTAGACCGCGAACGAGAGCAGCCCGCTGGTCGTCTCGTGGCCCGCGACCAGGAAGGTCAGACACTGGGCGACGATGTTGTCATCCGGCAGGCTGTCGCCCTTGCGGTCTTTGCCGGTGAGCATGACGCCCAGCAGGTCGGTGTTGTCGGCCTGGTCACCCTGGGCGCGTCGGTCGTCGATCAGCTTCTGGACCAGCTCACGCAGGAAGTCCTGGTCTTCGTCCTGCTGGCGTTGCGCTCGGATACGGAACCGGTTCTGGATGGGCAGCTTCGTCGCCCGGGTCTGCGCCTCGTTCAACGACCGCATCATCGCCGCGACGAACGGGTGCGGCGTCTCCCGGTAGAACGAGTTGAACCTGTAGCCGAACCCGCACAGCGCGATCGTGTCCAGGGTCAACGACGTCATGTCCGCCGGGACATCGACGTCCTCGTCCGGGTTCAGCCGCGACCACTTGTCCATCAACTGGTCGGCCAGGTCCAGCATCTTCGGCATGTAGTCCCGCATGGCCTGCCCGCTGAACGGGGGCATGAGGATCGAGTGCGCGCGATGCCACAGGGGGTTTTCGGTGTCGGAGCTGAACAGCCCGGGCCCGGCGACGCTCTTCTGGATGCTCTTCAGCCCGGCCGCGATCTTCTTGTCGTAGCGGCCGTCGTCGCAGATCTCGTCGACCATTCCCGGGTCCGAGACCATCAGCCGCACCCCGGCGGGGGTGGACAGCCGGTAGATCGGTCCGTACTCCCTGGCCATCCGCATGAAGCCCTCGACGGGGCTGTCCCGGTCGATGTCGAGCAGGTTGCCGAGGTAGGGAAGGCCCTTCGGGCCGGGGATCTGGTCGATGCCGATCGTCTCGGGCGTTGGGGTGCTCATGGGTGCTCACTCCCTGCGGTGGTTGCGGCCATCCGGCGGCCCATGACGAGCAGGGCGGCGCAGCTGACGACGACCCAGAGCGGGAAGACGAGCAGGATCGCCGGATGGAAGGTGGTGCTGGCCAGCAGCCCGAGTGCAAGCAGGTAGCTCACCCACACGAGCCAGCGCGGCATGAGATGGGCGTGCCGCAGAAGCGCCGTGGTCGCCATCATGAACATGCCCGCGGCGCGCACGCCATAGACGAAGGCGACGCCGTAGCCCGCGCTGGCCAGCGCCCTGGCCACCTCCGGCGGGGGCAGCGGGTCGGCGGAGAAGACCCGCAGCAGCGCGACCGCCCCGACCAACGCACTGGAGACGAACATCGCGCAGACGACGACCACCGCGGACGCGAGCTGCAGCCAGCGTGGCAGCTCCGGGCGCTCCCCCGGGACCTTGAGCACCAGCGTCCGCAGCGAGACCGCGTACCAGAGGAAGGCGATCCCGGCGAACGGCACGATGTGCAGCCCGACCGTCACCAGCACGGCGCTGTGCCCGCCGTCGGCGTAGAAGGCGCTGTACTCCGCGTCAGACACGCTCAGCCCGGGCGCCTGGCGGACGAGCGCCAACCCGACGACCAGCAGGACGGCGAACACCGTCCCGGAGACCGCGCTCGCCAGAGCGAGACCGCGCAGCGGCGACGCGCCTCCGGACGGGGAGACGACCGTTGACGCGGAACCCGAGCGACGACGGGTCCGTGTCATCCCCCACCTCCGTACGCCTGCCGTGGCGGCAGGCGCGAGCCGAGCCTAGGAACGCGCGGTTCGGTCGGGTAGGCATTGCGTCTCATGGTTCTTGGCCGCACGTCTCAGGCCTCCTCTACGTCCTGGGCGTGACCGCGCATCCCGACGGGCCCTGGACCGCCCAGCAGGTGCGCAACCTCGTGATCGACCTCGGCGAGAACGTCGCCCGGTTCCGGTTCCTCGTCCGCGATCGGGCGGGGCAGTTCACGGCCTCGTTCGATGCCGTGCTCGCGGATGCGGGCATCACTGTGGTCAAGATCCCGCCACGATGTCCTCTGTTTACCGGCTAATCGCGGGCGAACTGCTTCGCCGAATGCGGCCGCTACCTATGAAGTGCTCGGTGTACGGGGCAGGAACCGTCGACCCGCGCCGCCATTCCAGAGCATGCCGAGCCCACGCCGGACATCCCGCGCTACGGTGAGCCGGTGACCGCGTTCACCGATGGCCGTTGCCTGCGGGCCGTGATCGGCTAGGCGTGCACCGTGCCTGCGCCCGCAAACTCGGCGACGATCGGCCTGAGCTGCGCGACAAGCTCCCGGGGGTGGGTGACCTGGGGGACATGGCCACCCGGGGTCTCGACGACGCTCGTTCCGAGGTTGCGGGCGAGCCAGTCGGCGGCTTCGCGGTACCAGTGCAGCTCGGCGTTCGCGTCGCGGTTGTCGACGCCGCTGGCGACCACGCAGGGAGCCGCCACCTCGCCGAGCCGCGCGGGGTCCGGGACGTAGGCACTGATGACGCCGAGCTCCATCCCGAAGAACACCTCGGCGTTCTCCAGCATCCGATCCCGCACGTCCGGGTCGAGCGACTCGAACACGTCGTCGCTTGCCACCGCTCGCAGGAAGAGCTCCATCGCCGCCGATGGGCCGCCCATCGCCATCCCGTGCTCGACCAGCTGGCCCAGCTCGGCTCCGAGCCGCTCGGCGTCCGGGATCACGCCGAGGAACGGCGGCTCGTGGAGGATCGCCCCGCGCACGATCTCCGGATGCCGCAGCAGCAGGCTCGTCAGGATCATCGCGCCCTGGCTGTTGCCATAGACGACGGCCGGAGCCAGGCCCAGTCCGCGCAGCAGCGCGGCGGCATCGTCGGCCTGTTCCTCCATGGGAGCGGCCGTCCAGTTCGGCGGCCGCGGGCTGCGCGAGTTGGCCCGCCGGTCATAGGTCACGACCGTGAATTCATCGGCCAGGGCCTCGGCAACCTCCGTCCAGTGGCCCGCGTCGCCGGTCGCCCCGGAAATGAACAGAACCGCAGGCCCACTGCCCCGGACCTCGTAGTAGAGCGTGGTCTGGTTGACCGTGATAGACGGCATCGGAACCCCCTTGGTGTATGCCGTGGAAGGCGAACAAGGCTAGGGACCGGGGCGACCGGGCGGGGCCGGTGACGCCTTGCGAATGACTGACGAACCGCGGCGGTCCGGGCCCCCGTTGCGCCAGGCAGCCCGGTGTCCACCCCCGCCCGGTCCCCAGTTGGCGGCGCGCCGGGCTCGGGACGCTGGACGCGCATCGTGGAACCCGTCTAGGCGACGATCCGATCCGCTGCTACGGCGGCGCTCCCGCCCGCTGATCACCGTCGAAGCCCTGACGACCCCCAGGTCGTGCTGCGGTTGCTTCCCGAGGCCAGCAACACCGGCACCGCAGGCGGCGCCGAGGCTCCTGCTCGACGCCTGCCCGGGCTTCCCTCGTCGATGAAATGACGGGGACGAGTGTCCAGGGCCCGCTCCCGCGAGGAAGGAGCGGGCGGCGGCGCGCCGTGCGCCCGCCCTCCCGGTCGACCTGACCTCACTCGCCGACCAGGTGTTCACCGTCTTCGAAGGCGGCTTCATCCTGGCCAGGGCGCTGCACGACCCGACGCGTCTGCGCGCCCAGCTCAACCACCTGCGCGCCTACCTGGCGCTGCTCTTCGGGGCCGAGCACGCATGGACGGCGGCCTGAGCGCCCGGTGGAGACTGCTGATCGGGGGGAAGACTTCACCGCCCACCCGGGGCTGCCTCCCCGCTCCGGTGGTGTCGATGAGCTCGATGTGTCATGCGATCCCGGGCGCTCATGAGGTGGCCCGGGCTGCGAGCTCCGAGGTCTGCGCGAGGGCCGCGGTCACTGTCGTCGGGTCCGGGTAGCGGCGGCCGCGGTCGGGTGCCAGCAGCCGGGCAATATGTCCTTGAGCTCGGTCGAGCAGCCGAGCTCGCTGACGTCGATCTCCTCGTCCGCCGCGGTCAACCAGTCGGAGATGTCGCCGATTCGGGCGGGTGCGCCCGCCAACGCCTCGTACGGCAGCAGGCCGAGTGTGAACAGGTCGCCGCGGATGTCGACGGGCTCACCGCGCAGTTGCTCCGGCGGGGAGTAGCGCGGCGTGCCCAGCACGGCGCCGGCAGTGGTGAGCCGGTCGTCGCGGTTGTCGGGCTCTTGGACGAAGCGGGCGAGGCCGAGGTCGGTGACCACCGCCTGGACCCCGTCCCGCAGCACGACGCTGGTCGGCTTGAGGTCAAGACGGGCCACTCCTTGCGTGGCGACGTAGCCGAGCAGCCCGGTGAGGTCGCGGGCTATGGAAGCGACGAACCGCGGCGCGAGTGTGGTGCCGTCGACGAGCTGGGCGAGCGACGGGCCAGCCACGCGACCGCGTGGTGGATCACCATACTGGCTGGTTGCGGGTTGGCGGCAATTCACACCCGTTTCCGAGGGTGCGCCAGGCCTTGACCTGTTACCCGCCGGAACTGTCGCCCAGCGGTTCCTGCACGAACGGGTCGGTGACCGGGACGATTTTCCGATTTTCCCGCTACCGGTTCCGGGCATCATCTCGTAGTCAAGCTGGAAGTGGACCAACAAGGTGGCGAGGGTCTGCAGCACACCGACGTCGCCCTCGAGTGTCGCCGTCCCGTTGATGATCTGCTGTTGCAGTGGGGCGGTGCCGATCATCGCTTCTTCGAGGTCGGCGCGATTGATGGTGAGGGTGAGGTCCGGGTCGTCGGCCTGGAAGCCCGCGAGATTGGTGAGGGTGGCGTTGCTGAGCTCTATGACGAATTGTTCGCCGGTGTCGGGGGTAACCAGGTTGACGGTGAACTCGACCGCCGCCGCCTTGGCCGGGTCCAGACGGACGGCGAGGAAATCGAGGAACTGCCCGGTGCTGACGGCACGGATGAGGTCCGGGCCGCCGCCTTTGGGTGTCGCGCCGGTGGGGATTCCTGACCGCAGTTCCAGTGCGGCGGCCAGGAAGCTGTTGCGCAGGCTGGGGCTTTCCTGCTGGTAGCCGATCTGCTCGAACGCGTCGGCCAGCAGACCACGGGCCTCCGCGTTGTCGGGTTGGGCGTAGACGAGCTTGTTGAGGATCTCAGTCGCCAGCAGGTAGGAACCCGCGGCGTTCAGGTCGCGGCCGCGGGCCAGGATCGTGTCGGAGCCGCCCATCATCTCCACGTAGAGGGGGGCGGAGTCGCGGGGGGAGAGCGGGATCAGGGTCGTCGGGTTGCCGTCCCAGTAGCCCAGGTATCGGTTGATCACGGCGCGGGAGTTGTGTTCGACCGAGCCGTGGTAGCTGCGGGCGGGCCACTGCTGGGCCAGACTGTCGGGGACCCGGTAGACGTTGTGGATCTCGTTGATCGTCACGCCCTGGTTCGCCAGGTGCAGCACCCCGTTGTTGAGGTGGGCGTAGGTGTCGCGTTGGGTGCGCATGACCTCCTGGATCCGCTGGTTGCCCCAGCGCGGCCACGAGTGGGACGCGAACATCACCTCGGCGTCGCGGCCGAACAGGTACAGTGCCTTGTTGATCTGCCGCGACCACTCGAGCGCATCGCGCACCAGCGCCCCACGCAGCGTGTAGATGTTGTGGATGGTGCTGGTGATGTTCTCCGCCGCCCAGAACGCCTTCCAGTCGGGGAACCAGGTGTTCATCTCCGCGGGCGCCTCGGTCCCGGGGGTGTTCTGGAAGACCATCCGGACCCCGTCGACGGCCAGTTCCTGGATGTCGTCCTCGATCACCAACGTCGGGGCGATCAATCCGACGTTCCCGGTGGCGATGCCCTTACCGATGGCCTGGTCGACGTGGCCGAACGGGCTGCGTCCCAACAGCGCACCGTACTGGTAGAACAGGCGCCTGTTCATGGCGTTGCCCGCGTACACGTTCTCGGAGACGGCGTGTTCGAGGAATCCGATGGGCGCGATGATCTGCACGGCGCCTGCGCGGACGTCGGCCTCGTCTACCACACCGCGTACGCCCCCGAAGTGGTCGGCGTGGGAGTGGGAGTACACGACCGCCACGACCGGTCGCTGTCCCAAGTGCTGGGTGACCAGGGCTAGCGCGGCTGCGGCGGTCTCCTTGGTGGTCAGCGGATCGAACACGATCCACCCGGTGTCGGACCGGATGAAACTGATGTTGGCCAGGTCGAAGCCGCGTACCTGGTAGATCCGATCCGGAAGGACCTGGTCGTCCTCGCCGCTGCTGTTCGGCGGCGCGGCCCAGCTGTTGGCGGTGCGGCTGCTCGACGCGGGCGCGAGCGCGGTCGTCGTCGTGCTCGCCGCGCTCGTCGTGAACGCCCGGATGCTGCTCTACAGCGCTGCGCTGGCCCCGTACACCGCCGCGTGGCCCGGCCGCTGGCGGTGGTTGGGCGCCTACCTTCTCGCCGACCCGGTCTACGCGTTGGCCATCAACCGGTTCCAGGGGCCGGACGGCGGCACCGCCCGCGACCGGTGGCGCTACTACCTCGCGGTCGGGCTCGTGTTGTGGACCGCGTGGATGATGCTGACCGTCGCGGGGGTGCTGCTCGGCGGTGTGCTGCCCACGTCGCTGCCCCTCGACCTTGCCGCGCCACTGACCTTCCTGCTGCTCCTGCTGCCCCTGCTCACGTCGCGGGCCGCGTACGCCGCCGCCGCGACCGGCGGGCTCGTCGCCGTCGCGGCCTCAGGCCTGCCGCTGGGGCTGGGTTTGCTCGCCGGTGCGGCCGCGGGCATCGCGGCAGGCAGGCTCCTAGGTGGCTGGTGTTTTTCGCGTGTCGCTGACCCGCCCCGGACCTGGCCTCCGCGAGAATGATCAAGTGACGTTGGGGCGGGCTGATCGTCAGGGTGATCTGTTCGACGAGGCGGCTCGGTTCTGTGAGGAGTCGCTGCCGGAGAACTCGATCTACCGGTTCCTGGCGCGGGAGCGGGACCGGTTGTTCCCCGACGAGCTGTTCGCCGACCTGTTCTGCGACCGGGGTCGGCGTTCGGTGCCGCCGTCGGTGGTGGCCACGGTGATGGTGTTGCAGCGCCTGGGTGGGTTCTCGGACCGGGAGGCGGTCGAGCAGTACAGCTTCGACGCGCGCTGGCGGTATGCGGCCGGGGTCGGCGGCTACGCCGGCTCGGGTGCGGGGGCCGGCGGGTTCGTGCACACCGTGTTGGTGGACATGCGCGCGCGGCTGCGCCGCTCGACCCGCCCTGACCGGATCTTCGAGGTGGGCCTGGCGGCGGCGGCCGAGGCCGGGCTGGTCGGGCGGCGGCGGGTGTTGGACTCGACCCCGCTGTATGACGCGGTGGCCACGATGGACACGATCACGTTGATCCGCTCGGCAGTGCGCGGGCTGCTCGGGGTCGCCGCCGCTGCGGACGCCGACCTGGCTGCGGACGCCGACCTGGCCGCGCAGCTGCGCGGCGCGCTGAGCAGCGGGGACGACTACGCCGGCAGCGGCAAGCCGCAGATCGACTGGGACGACCGGGCCGCCCGCGAGGAGTTGATCGACTCCCGGGCCCGGGATGGGTATGCGCTGCTGGCCCTGCTGGATGGTCGCGAGCTCGCCGAGCCGGTCACCGAGGCCGCGACGCTGTTGGCGACGGTGCTGGGCCAGGACCTGCAGACCAGTCCGGATGGGGTGTTCCGGATCGCCCGCCGCGTCGCGAAGGATCGAGTGATCTCCACCGTGGACCCCGAGGCCCGGCACGGGCACAAGACCGCCGCGCGCGGGTTCGACGGCTACAAGGGCCACGCCGCGATCGACCCAGACACCGAGATCATCACCGCGACCACGGTCACCCCGGGCAACGCCGGGGATGCCAGCGTCGCCGAGGACCTCGTCGCCGACCTGCTCGACGACACCGCCGACGACACCGCCGACGACACCGCGGGCCAAAAGCAGCCGCAGCAGCCGGTCGAGCCGCAGCAGCCGGTCGAGCCGCAGCAGCCGGTCGAGGCCAGCGCGGCAGCGGTCGAGGACACCGAGGAGCCGCGCGTGTACGGCGATAACGCCTACGGCACCGGTGAGTTCCACGACCGGCTGCAGCGGGCCGGGATCACCGACCGCTGCAAGACCCAGACGCCCACCGCGGCGGGCGGGTTGTTCAGCAAGGATCGGTTCGACATCGACCTCGCCGCCGACACGGTGAGCTGCCCGGCCGGGATCACCGTTCGGATTCACCCGGCCCACGCCGGCGGCGGCACCGCCTACTTCGGGTCGGCCTGCACCGGCTGCCCGCTGCGCGCCCAGTGCACCAGCGCCGCTGGCGGGCGCACGGTGTCGATCGGCCCGTACGAGCAAACCCTCACCGACGCCCGGGCCCGCCAGACCGACCTAGCCTGGGTCGCCGACTACCGCGGCACCCGACCCAAGGTCGAACGCAAGCTCGGGCACCTTGTGCGGCGCAAGCACGGCGGGCGACGAGCCCGGGTTCGCGGCACCGCTCGTGTCGACGCCGACTTCCGGCTGCTGGCCGCCGCGACCAACCTGGCGAGGATGGCCGTGCTCGGGGTGCGCGGAACTACCCAGGGATGGGCGGTAGCGGCCTGACCAGCACCAACAGAGCTCGAACCCGGGCTCAACCCCGCCCAGGTGCGGACGACCCAGCGCCCACACGGCTCAGCCGACCGCCTCCACGTCCCAGCCCGGCCCGCGTGGAAGCCCGTATCGCCCACCCAACCGGCAGAGCCCACACTCGTATCAGCCGTTCGACACCAGCCACCTAGGAGGTCGCCATGGCTGAGCTGATGACACTGGCCGTGATCGGGCTGGCCACCTACGCGATGCGGGCGGTGTTCCTCGTAACGGCCCGGCACCAGCTTCCCGCGCCCGTGGCCCGCCAGCTGCCCTACGTCGCTCCCGCGGTGCTGGCCGCGATCACGCTGCCCGCGTTCGTCGCCCCGCGCGGCTCGGTCTCGTTCGTCGGAACCGTGCCTGCGCTACTCGCCGCCGTCGTGACCTGGACGGTCTGGCGATGCACCAAGAAGAAGAACCCACCCATCGCCCTGTTCGGCGGGCTCGCCGTGTGGTGGCTCGCGTCCTGGGCGCTCAGCGCTGCCTGAACCGTCACCGACCGCTGCCCCCACCCCCACCCCCCGTGGCAAGCGCTTGTTCGGGATGTGCTGTCACGCAGGTGCCGAGTGCTCACCGCGCGCTGCAACTCGCTGCCTTCAACCTGGCGATAACCCCGCTGCCCAGATGGAGCAGCGACGAGCCGTAGTGCGGCGCCCGGGCCACGATGTGCGTACATAGCTCGTTCATGACAGTCCGGCCCAGGTGACGAGCAGGATGTCGACCCGGCGTTCGTGCTCCACCACCAGGTAGGTGATCATGCCCGTGGCGCCGAAGGGGAGGTTGCGGACCCCGGAGTCCGGGTTGCGTTCCGGGTTCACCGACCGCCCCGCGCTCCACGGGCGCGAGTTCGAGCACGGCGAACGCCTCGGCCAGAGCCAGCAGCGCGGCATAGGGGAGTGCGGCGATCGCATCCTGGGCGCCCGGATCGATGTCGATCGAATAGCTCACAAGCCGAGCACGCCCGGTGTCACTCCGGCAGGCCGAGTTCGGCCTTCAACTGCGCCCACGGCAGCGCCCCCGGGGCCCGCTCCCCACGCCGTAGCCGCTCCCGTGCCGCCGCCAGCGTCCGCTGGTAGACCTCCGGGCCGTGCGCCGAGGTCACCCAGGCGACTTGCCGCCACCCCTCCAGCGCCTCCTGGACCTCGGACAGATCCAGCCGCTCGGTCGCCCGCGCCATCAACGCCCGCCAGCGCAGGTCGAACGCCGCCCGATCCTCCGCGGTCAGCGCCTCCCGCACCCGCGCGGGCGAGGCATCGGCGAACGGCACCCGACCCGGCTCAACCGGGTCGACATCGGCGGCAGCGCTCACCTGCCCCACGGTAGTCGCAGACCGCATCCGAGGACACGACCACCCGATCCGCCCTGCCGTGGCCTGTGCCCGATAACGCCTCAACTGACTGACGGGGCCATCGAGCTGCGCCCGCTTGGTCGGCGGTCAGGTTCTTCCGCCGTGGTCGGAGTGGAAGATCGCCCCGGCCAGCGACCCTCGGGTGGCCCTGGCCGCGGTCAGGGCGTCGGCGATCAGGTCGGTGCGCATGTGATCGGCGACCGCCCACCCGACCAGCCGCCGCGAGTGGCAGTCGATCACCGTCGCTGGCGCGCCGAGCGGACCGCCGAGCGGGAAGAGGCCGTCCCCGTCAAGGCCGAGTGGGCGCTGCGCGAGCACCTCGGGAGCCTGCGCCAGACCCCTCTGAGCTGCGCAAACACCCCCACCGCACGGCGACAAGACGTGGACACACGCCGCAGCCATCGCTACGCGCCCGTTCCAGCAGGTCAGCCCTCGGATTCGGCCCTCGTGTCTGCCCATGGACTGCGGAACCCGGGCGCGGGAAACGCCGTAGGCTCGGCTGGTGCCTTTAGATGCGGGGCAGGCGCGCCGTTTCTATGACCGGGTGGGGCGCTGGCAGGACACGCAGCGCTTCTACGAGCACGCCGTGATCGCACGCCTGGTTGCGGCGGGCGATTTCGCGGGCGCGCGGGCGGTGTTCGAACTGGGGTGCGGCAGCGGTCGCTTCGCCGACAGTCTGCTCGCTCGCGAGCTTTCAGGGGATGCCCGCTATCTCGGTGTAGACGTCAGCCCGGTCATGGTCACCGCGGCGCGGCGGCGCCTGGCTCGGTGGGAATCTCGCGCGGAGATTCGGCTGCTGGACCCGCCGGCGCTGGTGCTACCCGGAGCCGACGCGTCATTCGATCGGTTCGTGGCGGCCTACGTCTTCGATCTGCTGTCTGACGGCGACGCCAGTGCGCTGATCGCCGAGGCGCACCGGCTGCTTGCGCCGGGCGGGCTGCTGGCTCTGGCCAGTCTGACGCCCGGCATCACACCCACGAGCCGGGTCATCGCCAACGGCTGGGGCGCGATCGCCAGGCGCAGCCCGAGACTCGTCGGCGGCTGCAGGCCGATCGAACTGCGCGACCTCGTCGAACCTCGACTGTGGACGCTTCGGAAACAGGACGTCGTGGTCAGCTGGGGCGTTCCCTCGGAGGCTCTGGTTGCGGTCCGCCGGGAGATCCGATGAGACCTCGTCGTCACTACTCGACCGAGCCGAAGGATGCGCGCGCGTTCAGCGAACGCTATGACCGCCTGTATTCGCGAATCGCACGCGTCTATGACCTCGCCGTCCCGCTGCTGCCGTTCTGGCGACGGTGGCTGTCGGCAGCGCTGCCGCATCTGCGCGGGCCGCGAGTGCTGGAGGTTTCGTTCGGCACCGGCTGGTTGCTGACCCAGTACGCGGACCGCTTCGAAGCCCACGGGATCGACCTCAACGCGGCGATGCTCGATGTCGCGACGCGCAATCTCCACCGCCGGGGGCTGACCGCCCAACTGCAGCGCGCAGACGTCGAGGCGATCCCGTACCCCGACGAAACCTTCGACACCGTCCTGAACACGATGGCGTTCAGCGCTTTCCCGAACGCCCTCGCGGCGATGCACGAGCTTCGCCGGGTGCTCAAGCGCGACGGCAGGCTGGTCATCGTCGACGTGAGCTACCCGCACGACAACAACCTTCTCGGTGGCGCACTGTTGGGCATCGGACGCCTCTTCGGGGACCTGATCCGCGACATGAACGACCTCTTCGAAGCGTGCGAGCTGGACGCCCGCAGCCGGGAGATCGGCGGCTTCGGCAGCATCCATCTGTACATCGCCACCAAAGCGAAGACGACCACGTCCCAAGCGCGCCCGCCTGACGCGTGAGCAATCTGACGCCGACGCAGACCGACGTCAGACCGCGGCACCGCGGGCCCGGCGGAGAGTCCTTGACCTCACGCGGGACTGTTGATCAAAGGCCCGACACGCCGGCTGAGGTGCGGCGGGATGGGCACGGTGAGTGATGACATCGGACGGTGTGAGCCCACGCAAGAGCGAGATGGAGTCTGGGCCGGAGCTGAAGGCGGCCGCGGCGGCGATGGTGGCCGGAGCCCGCAGGCACGGCTTGGCGCTGACCGGCCCGAACGGGCTGTTGAAGTTGCTCACCAAGCACGTTCTGGAAACGACGCTGACCGAAGAGCTCACCGAGCACCTGGGGCACGAGAAGGAACTTGGCCTTCGTGAACCTCGGTGAGATCCAGCCGCTCCGTCGCCCGCGCCATCACCGCCCGCCACTGCCGATCGAACACAACCGCGCCCTCCGCGGTCAGCGCCTCCCGAACCTGAGCGGGCGAGGCGTCGGCGAACCGCACCCGAACCGGCTCAAGCGGGCCGACATCGGCAGCAGCGCTCAGGCCCACGGTAGTCGCCGCCCACGGACTGCAGCCCAACGACACGAACGCCCGACATAACGCCTCAACTGACAGGGGGTGACGCCCTCGAGGTCACCTCGGCGACGATGGCCATGTGCAGTCCTCCGCGGCACTACGGCTCGTCATCGTGACGACGCGGGTTTCGGTTTTCGGCGTGTCGGCGACAGCAGAGGCACCGCGGCGACGAGGGTGGACCAGCGCGGGGCCTCGCCGCGGCGTCGTCGGCCGCGGTCTTCATGACGACGGCACGCAGCAACGCCGGACACGACCACCGCCACGGGCGGGCGCCCGGTCGACCGTCGGCGAAGTGACCGCCCTTTCCGGAGCTCGCTACCCTTCTGTCAACCTCACACCCCCGGCGACGGACCCGCCGCCACCACGGGCTGCCATCCCCGCCCCCGGCCAAGGGAGAGATCACCAGCATGGCTTCCCTGCAGACCCTTGAACGCCGGATCCTCGCCCTCGAAGCGCGCCTGGCCGACGTCGAGGGCGGCTACGGAGACATCCTCTACAAGCTGCACCGCGCCAGCATCAAGGCCGACCTCCGCACCGCCAAGATCCTTCAACGCCTCGACATCGAGGACGTGTCGGACGAGGAGATCGACGCCGCGCTCGACGAGGAATAGGAAAGCCGGGAACTGCACGTCGCCGCACTGCGAGCCGCCGCAGATCGGCGTCGCCGTCGCGTCACCACGACGATGTCCGGACGAACGCGCGCCGGCAGGCCGGACAGATCAGCACCGGTTCCAGCTGCCAGCCCTCCGCGCCCAACCACCCCGCCACCGCAGGGTCGGCGGCCGGGTCGACGCCGGCGAGCGGGCCGGCCAGCAGCGGCCCGTCCCCGCAGTACGCGCACGCCACCTCGCTGACCGGCCCCGCCGGGACGCAGTCATGGCAGAACCCGCGGACCACCAGCCCACCCACCTCGGCGAGCAGCCAGCGCACCGCCAGCTCGGCTCGCAACCGCGCCGCGGTCTCGATACCGCTCGGCCGCTGTCCGCACCCCGGGCACGCCCAACCCGAGGGAGCGCTCAGGCCCGGCCGCGGCGCGCTCATCAGCCCTGCCGGCCCGCGTGAGCGCGTCGCGCTGCAGGTCGGCGTTCTGCTCGGTCGTGGCGACCCGGGCGTAGCCCAGTAGCTCCGGCCACCCGCGCAACGTACCGCTACCCGCCGCCGTGGCCGGTTCGCGACACGCTGCTTGTGGAAGGCCTACCGGCACGCCCCGACCAGCGGAAACACCGCCCGAACCGAACGCGGGAGGAGTGCCGAAAGGGACCCGTTCTGACATGCCTGGGGGCGCTAGTGGCCGCCTGGCACGGCCCAGATCATGGAGCTGCTCACCCGCCGCGACGACCAGTGGCAGGTACGTTCACGAAATGGAGACCATCAATCTGGGTAAGGCGGATGGGCTGCCGCCGGTGGATTGGGCGACCGCCGTCGAGAAGCTCGATGCAGGGTCGGCGCCGGCTCCGGACGCGGCAAACTCCCGCACGACGTGGCTGTCCACCATCAACGAGGACGGCAGCCCGCACGTGACAGCGGTCGGCGCCCTCTGGGTGGACGGCACGTTCTGGTTCCAGACAGGCGCGGGCACGCGCAAGGGGCGCAACGTCGTGCGCGATCCGCGATGCTCGGTCGCGGTGTCGATCCGCGACGCGGACGTCGTGATCGAGGGTGACGCGGTGCGGGTGACCGAGCCGGGCGCGGTAGCGCGCATTGCGATGGCGTGGGCGGACAACGGTTGGCCGGCGGAGCCCGACGCGAGCGGGTCGGGCATCACGGCCCCGTTCAACGCACCGTCGCAAGGACCGCCACCGTGGAACGTGTACCGCATCGAGCCACGCTCGGCGACCGTGACCTTGGCGACGGAGCCGGGCGGCCTGACCCGCTTCCGCTTCTGACCCGCATCCGCCCCGCGAGTAGAGGTGCTGTCGTTCTACCGTCGCTCCACAGGCTGGCCACTGTAGCCAGGCGACGCCTGCGGCTCGCGGTTCGCCCGCCTGCGGAGCCCGTGGTTCGGTCACCGGCCGGTGCGGCGTCTCCGGATGGGATCGTCGCAGTTGACATCCGGCCCGGATGGCTGCCGGCGGGGTCTACATGCCAGCCATCCCGCCCATCGCCATCGGCGCCATGCCGAATTGCATGGCCAGCAGCATGTAGGCCATGCCTGCGGCCATCACCGTCAGCGTGATCCGCACCGACCAGTCCCCGCGGCCGCCGTCGATTACGCGCCGGCGCATCGCAGTCGCTACCCGCGCCCGGGTGGTCGTCATCGTGGCCATCGCGCCGCCCGGATCGGGTTGCTGTCCGGCGACGTCCGGGCCGACGCCCGCTCCGAGGTCGGTGTCGCTGGTCGCCACGACCTCGGTCAGTGGGGCGGCCGGGTGGGTGGGTGGAGCCAGCTCGCCGAGACCACCACGCTCGAGCACTTGACCGAGCCAGCCGCTGGCCCAGCCGATCGTCTGGACGGCGAACCAGGCTGCGGCCAGCACGCTCAGCCAGGCCACCTGGGTGGTCGTCATCGCGAACATGTAGGCCATGACAGCGAACTCGACCACGCCGAGCAGCCACAGCCAGCCCACGCGCGCGCCGCGCAGCCTGGCCACGATCAGCGTCATCGCCACCAGCGCCGCGACGGTGGCGTAGACCGCTACCCCGGCAGAGGCGGGTACGAGCATCCCGGCGCCGGGCCAGAACATCACCGTCATGCCCACCGCCATCAGCACGTGCCCGGCATGCCAGTGCCGATGCCGGCCGGGCATGAGCGTGGCATGCACCACGTGGATCACGGTGACCACCGCGAACGCCGCGGCCCACACCAGCCCGACCGGCTCCGGAAGCCACGTACTCATCACGTCTCGCTCACCACCCTGCCCGCGCTGTTCGGTCACCCAGTAGTCCACTCCAACACATTCGACGACGTGTAGAAATACCCCTCGTTGGTATGCGGCGCCCAACCCGGCCGGTCAGCCCGCGATAACGGAAGGGTGAACAAGGGTGTCGTGTGTCGGGAATGGTCCTTAGTACGACAGCCGCACTTGGATCACCCGGCGCATCGTCGCTGGTAGTGGAGGCGGCGTGCGAGGGCTTGGTGCGCTCGTCGCCAGCTTGACCAGTGCAGGTAGTGGGTCAGGGGGCTGGGCGGGTTTGATGATCAGGACGTTGAGCAGGTGGCGGATCTCGTTGGTGGTCAGGGGGAACGGAGACTAAGCCATGAGCCCGCCGCGCCTAGATCTCTGCTCGCCCCATGGGATCTGCCGAACCGCCCGGTCTGGAGGTGCCAGCCGAAGCCTGGCTGGAGCCCAACTTCTGCACCGTGCCGTCGAGCCAGTGGACGAATAGCTCCGCGGGCACCATCGTCTCGGCGATGCCACGCAGGTGCTCCAGCGCATCAGGCAGCCCCTCGTGCCGGTCATAAACGGTGCGGCCGTGCGAGCAGGCCCAGCCACCCTCCGGCTGCTCAATCGCGCGGAGGAACCAGGCCATCGGTGGAGGCTCCGCCCGATGAGCGTGACTACGTAGGGGCCAAGGTCCCCCATCGACAAGGCGGTCGACATCGTTGCCACCTGGGCGGCGGCAGCCCGCCAGGGAGCGGACATTCGCGCCGCCCTGGACCTGTGACCGGTAGACCGGTGACTCGCACGACCGCCCGTCCCCCCGGGCCGTACGGGCGTCGCCGATAACGCCTCAACGGACCGCGCTGACGTCCTTCCGGTCACCTTGCGACAGGTCACCTTGCGGCAGGTGGCTTCGGCGTGTCGGCGACGGGCCCACATGCCGACGCGCGATGCCGGCGGGGTGAGCAACCGGACCGGCCACCGGGCGGGGCAGAGCGACACCCGCCGCGCCGGTGGTCGTCGATGAACTCGACGCGTTCGGTGAGGACGAGCTGCTGTACGTGCTCGTGGACTACCACCGCTCTCCCCTCGGGGCCTGGACCGCAACCCTGGTCCCGGACGGGCTGGAGCCCGTGAGGATGCAGGCCACCAGCGCCCACAACGCCCTCCACCAAAGCGATGGAGCTCATCGAGGCGCTGTCGCAGTACGCGGATGTGGTGATCTCCACCATGCACACCCTTGACGGCGATCCCGCCTCATGGGCAACACTCGCCGCCCGCGAAGGCTTCCTGGACTACGCCGCAACCGAGAGCACGGTCGCCGACCTGATCGCCCACGCCTGATCCGGTCGACGAGCGGCGGGTCCTGGCCGTCGTTCACGATGACCGGCGTGACGGTGGGGCCGGCAGCTCGGGGACGGCTCGGGCGGCGTAGCGAGTGCCGGCGCTACAGCGGCGGCGCATGACTCCGGTCGCGACGACCCGGGCAACGCGACGATGAGGGTCAGCATGTCCTGACACCGCCGCCGGTCACAGCAGCGTGGAGATGCCGGGTAGCCGTGTCAGGGCGTAGCCGACCACGAAGGCAGACCGGCACCGCCACCATGGATACAAGCAGGAACTTCAGCTCCGGCGCCACGACCAGCGACGCGAACAGCAAGCCCGCACCGGGCATCCCGCGCTACGGCGGGTCTGGGCCAGCGGTCCCATCGCCCTGGGGACCGACCCGCCTCGCCGGTGGGGGTCGACGAGCTCGCGTTCGGTGAGGACGAGCTGAGGTACGTGCTGCCCTGGCCAGGGCATGCGGAAGCCAGACCCGATGAGTAACCGGGCGGAGCGGGTCGGTACAGCGGGTGGGGTGCGCGTCAACGCCGTGCACGGTGATGACGCTGCGAGGCGTGCAGCTGGCCACTCGCCCGGCTCGGGCGTCGGCGGCCAGGGCGAGTAACAGCGAGCGGCGTTGGTCGGCAGGCGATCCGACGCAGCCAGACGACGGTCTGCGGGGGTGATGCGCGGCCCGAACACAGCCAGCGCCGCCGGGTCGGAGGGAACGACGAGCGTCAGGCCCTCGGCGACAAACCCGACGCTGGCGGCGTCCAAGGCACAACTGCAGCTCGTCCGGGGTGGCGGCGTCGATGGTCAGCCGCTGCAGCAGCGGCCCCGAAGGTTCGATCCCTTCCGCCGGCCGCAGCCGGGCCGGAGGCCACCGACCCCGCAGCTCTTGCAGGCTTTCGAAACTGCAGACACCATCGTATTATGGAAAGCCTACCTGAGGCGGTGACGGTAGTGATCGGCGAGCTG
Source organism: uncultured Actinomycetota bacterium (assembly GCA_963750095.1). Classification (GTDB taxonomy): domain Bacteria; phylum Actinomycetota; class Actinomycetes; order Mycobacteriales; family Pseudonocardiaceae; genus Pseudonocardia. Next base: position 17,282 of record CAVVPJ010000010.1, read on the forward strand.
CGCGCACAGATCGAGACGGCCCAGCGCGGCCTGGTTCTGGCCGAGCAGGCGGACTTGCCCTACGAGGCGCACCTGCACCGGGCCCGCGTGCAAGACCTGCTGGAGATGGCCGCCCGTCACGGCATCGACGCCACCGGTTGGGTAGCGGATCGCTCCCGGCTGCCGGCGGCGGCCCGGCCGAGGGCGTGACCAGCGGTGATCCCGCCCAGCGTGCCGTCTGACGACCCGTCCCCTGCGGGACATCCCGCTTCCGGGCTCATGCAGCTGGCCGGCCTGGGGGCCGGGACCGGTTCCGCGGCGACGCATCCGGCGTCGACCGCAGAGCACGACCGGTCGGAGACCGCGACGACGCCGGGCGGAAGCGGCCCGCGGATCGCCATGGCGCGGTGCTGGGCCCGCGAATCGGCCCCGGCACCACCGGGGTCCGCGGGCGATCCCCGCGCGACGCGCCGTGCACCAGGCTGACCCGGCCTCGTGAACCCGCAGGTGGATCTGTGGGGCGCGATCCGTGCAGTGGCGGTGACTAGCTGCTCGACACATGGCCCTCGGTGGCGGGAGACGACATGGTCGCGGCACCACCCCAGATCGGCGCCGACGCCGGCGCGGAACCCGACGGCGACCCGACTCCGGCCTATGACCCGCTGGACATGCTCGTCACCGGCGAGCCCGTCGCCGAACTCGACGCTGCGCTGTCCAGCATGGGCCGACAGTTGCGCCAGGCGCGCCGCCGCCATGACGGTGATGCCTCGACCCGGCTGCAGCACTGGATCGACGGGCGCCTCGACGAACGCGCCAGCTTCCGGACCGACGCATCCGCACCGCGTTCGGCGCGTAACGTTCGGTAGCTACTTCCGTAGTGCCACCGGTTCCATTCGCTTCGCGGAGGAGGCCGGTGGTGACCGAGCTCGAACCGGTATGACCATCGACGTCGTGGTCATCGGCGCCGTGACCATCGACGTCGTGGTCATCGGTGCCGTGGCGGCTGTGAGGCCGATCGCGGCGGCGCGGGAGCGCGCATTGATCTGGCCGTCTCCCATGTTCTGGTCGTCGCGTTCGGGATGACACATCAACGTCTACAAGAGTTGTCGAACTATGCAATTCATGTTCTGTGCGCCTGTTGGCGCATCGCGAGGAGGCCGTCGAGATGGTCGACAGCGTCATCGTCGTCGGTGTCGACGGCACGGTGGCGGGGCTGCGGGCGCTGCGCTGGGCCGTCGCCGAGCCGGTGCGGTGGGCGGCGCCGGTCCGGGTGGTCAACGCCTGGCACTACGAGCACGGCGTGGAGCTGGGGGTAGTGGACCGAGACAGTGCCCGGGCCCGCGCCCTGGAGGTGGTCGCCGCCGCGGTTGCGGTGACGACATCGGAGATCCTGGGCGAGGTCGTTGCGATCGAGCCCGCGGCGGTCGAGGGGCCAGTGGTCCCGGTGCTGGTCGCGGAGTCGGCCGCCGCCCGGTTACTGGTTGTCGGCCATCGGGGGCGGAGCCGGCTGCTGGGTGCGTTGCTGGGCTCGATCAGCGCGGAGTGCATCCGTCATGCGCGATGTCCCGTCGTGGTGGTACCACCCCCGCGCCCCGCCGTGCAGGTCACGGCGACGAGCCACGGAGCGCCGCCGCCCGCGTGGTACTGACGGCCGTCGCTGGTCCTGTGGACCCAAGATGAGGTAGTCAGTGAGGTCGTCGACGTTGGGTGGTGGGTAGGCCACGACGTCGTCGCGCGAGCCCGGCGGCGAGCTGGGCGTGGCCGCCGCCATGGACGGTGAACGCTTCGGCCAGCGCGCGGGTCGCGCGACGCCGCCGTGTTCGGGTCCGCAGGCGGCGAGGGCGGCGCGATGTGCCTGAGGTCGAGCAGGTGCAGCGGGAAACCGCCCTACGGCATGGCCGGCAGCAATCGTGTCGGCATGTGTGTCCCCTTTCAATTCTTCCGGGTCGGGGTTCCGTTCGGTCGCGGAGGTCCGGGGCTAGAGCTAGAGGTCGTTGCCTGCGTAGGAGAGGTTGAAGCTCTTGTTGGCCAGCGGGAAGTCCGGGACGATCGTGTCGGCCAACGCGACGGGCAGCGCGGGCCAGTTCAGGAAGCTCGGGTCGACGATCTTCACCCGGGTCAGCCGGCCGTCCCGGCCGAGCTCGACGCGGTGCACGATCGTGCCGCGCCAGCCTTCGACGATGCCCAACCCCGACGCCGTCGGTGTCGACCGGGGCTGGGTCGGTGGGTGCGGTCCGGCTGGCGGCGCAGCCCCGTCACGGGCGTTTTCCCCGAGGTGCGCGATGAGCGCGTTGAGGATGCCGACCGAGTGGGTGATCTCCTCACCGCGGACGCAGAACCGGGCCAGCACGTCGCCGCCGGTGTGGCGGTAGGTGATGTCGGGCAACGGCACGATCAGCGTTGAGTGGTCGCGGCGGGCGTCGAGCCGCCCCCCGCTGGCCCGGGCCACGTAGCCCAGCGTGCCGATGTCGGCGGCCTGCGCGGTGGTGAGCACGGCGGTTCCGGTGAACCGGTCGCGTACCACGCTGTGCGCGAGGGCGAGGCCGACGATCTCGGCGACGTCGTCGGCGATACTGGAGAGCACAACGGGGTCGGGCAGCGCGCGCAGGGTCGCGGCGCCGGGCTGGATCGCGCCGCGCAGCAGGCGGTGGCCGGTGACCTGATTGTTGATCCGCAGCAGTTGTTCCCGGATGCGCTGGGCGTGGGCGTTGAGGATCGAGTGCGCGACGTCGTTGCACAGGGCGCCGATGTCGGTCACGTGGTTGTAGAGCCGTTCGAGCTCCAGCAGGACCGCGCGGCGCCGGGCGACGTCCTCGGACACCGCGGCGGCCCGGGCGTCCTCTACGGCTTGGCAGAACGCGAGGGTGTGCCCGACCGAGGTGTCGCCGCTGACGCGTTCGGCCAGTTCGACGCCCTCTTCGGGGGTGCGGTCCTGGAAGAGTCTCTCGATGCCGCGGTGGACGAACCACAGGCGGGCCTTGAGGTTGAGGATGGTCTCCCCGACCACGGAGAACCGGAAGTGTCCTGGTTCGATCATGCCGGCGTGCACGGGGCCGACCGGGATCTCGTAGACGCCCGGACCCTCCACGGTGCGGAACGGGTACGGGCCGTCGACGTCGCCGAACGCGGGTGGCTCGCCCGCGTCGGACAGCATCGGGTGCCACCCCCGCGGCCAGTGGAAGTGCCGCACGAGGCGGTGGGGCAGGGGGTGATCCACAGGCACGATGCCGAACAGGTCGCGCATCTCGCGTTCGAACCGGCCTGCCGGGAACGACAGCCCGGCCAGGCTCGGTACGCGCGGCCGGGTCGGGTCGAGCCGGACGTGCAGTTCCACCCGGGACTCGGCGCGGTCCGCGGTGGCGGCGCGGGTGAACAGGTACACGGCGCGGAGCCCACCACCCGCCGGGCGGTCATCGTGGCCTGCGACCAGCGCGACGCGGTGGCCCTCGGCGAGCAGTGCCGCGGCGCGGTCGGGGAGTTCGTCGGGGGCTGGCGCCGTGCGCTGGACGGCAGGCTGCTGCCCGCGGGTCGGAGTGGCGGTCATGGTGCTCCGGTCAGGGTGTGTGCCGCCGCGGTGAGCAGCGCGGTCAGCGGGCCGGTGCTGATCCCGAGCGTCGCGGCCGCGAGCAGCCCCAGCACGAGCGCGGCGGCGCTCGTGCGAGCCGCGGCCGGCGGCGCGGTGGCTGCGCCCGGCGCGTCGGTCGCGTCGCCGAGCAGCATCCGGCTGGTGTGGCCGATCAGCGCGGCGCCGATGACGACCACGAGAAGCAGCGCGGCGGCGGTGGCCCAGCCGACGGCCGCCGATCCGCTGCCGAACCCGGCCCGGGCGATGCCCAGCTCGCTGGCGAAGATGCTGAACGGGGGCAGCCCGACCAGCGCGAGCACCCCCGCCCCGAGGCACCCGGCCAGCAGCGGGCTGCTGCCTGCCAGCCCGCGGATCTCGTCGATGCGGCTAGTGCCGCTGAGCTGCAGCAGCCGCCCGGCGCCGAGGAACAGCACGCTCTTGGCCAGCCCGTGCCCGAGGACGTGCAGCAGCACCGCGGCCGCCGCCGCGGGACCACCGGCGGCGGCACCGAGGGCGAGCAGGCCCATGTGCTCGATGCTGGAGTAGGCCAGCATCCGCTTGTAGTCGCGCTGGGCAAGCAGCAGCGACGCAGCCACCACCAGCGCCGCCAGCGCGGCGACCAGCAGCAGCGCCCGGGTGAACCCGGGCCCGAGCGCGATGTCGGCGATCATTTTGACCCGCAGGACGGCGGAGAACGCCACCGACAGCAGCACCCCGGACATCAGCGCCGACACCGGGGCGGGTGCCTGGCTGTGGGCGTCGGGCAGCCAGGCGTGCAGCGGCGGCAGCCCGGCTTTGGTGCCGAACCCCACGACCAGGAGCACGACCGCGACCCGGGTGACACCGGGGTCGAGTCGAGCGGCGGCGGAGGTGAGCTCCGCCCAGCCCAGACCGGCGCCGGTGCCGCTCTGCAGGGCCGCGTAGTTGAGCAGCACGATGCCGAGCAGGGCCAGCGCGATCCCGGCGGAGCAGATCACCACGTACTTCCAGGCGGCCTCCACCGCGGTGCGGGTGCGGCGCTGTCCGACCAGGAACGCGGTGACGATCGTGGTGGCCTCCACCGCCACCCACGTCACCCCGAGGTCCGCGGCCAGCACGGCAAGGGCCATCGCGGCCAGGAACGCCTGGACGAGGGCGTTGTGGTGGGCGGCGGTGCGGGCGCTCGCGCGCCCCGCGGCGATCTCGGCGGCCAGGTAGCCGGGTGTGGCCACCGCCGTGAGCAGCGCGACCGCGCTGATCACGATGAGCATGAACACGCTGAGCGGGTCGACGAGCAGCACGCCCGCGACCCTGCCGAGCGCGGGTGCAGCCTGCATCGCCGTCGCGGCACCCGCTCCGCTCCTGACCACCTGCCGGGCGAGCAGGACCGCGGCGATCAACACCAGCACGGCGCTGCCGGTCCCGACCCACATTGTGGCGCGCCGCCATCCGGCGAGCAGATACGCGACCGCCCCCAGCGCGGGCACGGCCACCGGAAGGAACGCGAGGAGGGTGGTCATCAGTCGTGCAGCTCCCGCAGCTCATCGAGGTCGGTGCCGCCGAACACCTCGCGCATGCGACCGGTGAGGACCTGCAGCACCAGCACCACGAGCAGCACGTCCAGGGCCACGCCGACCTCGACGCCCAGCCCGATCCCGGCGGTGGTGAGGAACCCAACCGCGGTGATGCCGTTGTCCATCAGCAGGAACCCGACCAGCTGCGACAGCGCGCGGCGGCGGGTGACGAGCACGAAGAACCCGACCAGGACCACGGCGATCGCGATCGGCACCGCCTGGGTGGCAGGCGTGGACGACACTTGCACGAGAGGTTGCGACACGGCGAGTGCGAGCAGGGTCAACCCGGCCGCGGCCAGCAACGAGGCGGCGACGTTGACCAGGGGCCGGGTCTCGCGGCGTTCCTCCCCGGCCGCGGCCAGGGCACGGCGCAGGAACGCGGGCAGCACGCCTGCGCGCAGCACCAGTACCCCGAGCGCGACCGCGGCCAACTCCAGCGATCCGTCGTGCGCGGCGAGGACGCCGACGAGCCCGGCCAGCGCCATCCCTTGCAGGGCGAACACTCGGATGATCACCGAGAGTTCCCGGCGCCAGAGCACCAGCACCGCGGTGAGCAGCAGCGCGCCTGCGCTCAGGTTGAGCAGTTGCACGTACAGCGCCGTGTTCACCGGGTCTCCTTCACGCCAGGACGTAGGACGCGGTGACGGCGAGCAGGGCGAGCAGGAACGACCCGGCCAGCAGCTCGGGCACCCGGAACATGCGCACCTTGGCCAGGAACACCTCGGCAAACGCCAGCGCCCCCCCGAGCAGCGCCACCTTGACGACCAGCGCCGCGACCCCCACCGCCAGGGCGAGGACCCCGGCCTCGGTGGCGATGCCCCACGGCAAGAACAGGTTGGCCAGCAACCCCAGATAGACCGACAGGCGCATCGCCGAGCCCAGCTCGACCAACGCCAGGTCGGGTCCGGCGTATTCGAGCACCATCGCCTCGTGCACCATCGTCAGCTCCAGATGCGTGGACGGGTTGTCCACCGGCAGCCGCCCGGTCTCCGCGACCACCACCACGAGCAGCGCGACCGCGGCCAGCAGGCTCGCCGGGGACAGCACCCGCGCGGGATCGGCCAGGCTGGAACCGACGATCGCCGACAGGTTCGTGGACCCCACCCGCACCGACAGCGCGAAGATCGCCACCAGCGCGGTCGGCTCGACCAGGGCCAGGATCGTCGCCTCCCGGCTGGCGCCCATCCCGCCGAACGCGGTACCGGTGTCGATGCCGCCCAACGCGATCACCACGGTGCCGTGTGCGAGCAGCGCGACGACGACGAACAGGTCCGCCACCGGCGGCAGGACGGACGCGGTGGTGACGAACGGGGCGACCACCGCCACGACGAGGGTCATCGCGACCAGCAGCACGGGGGCAGCCCGGAACATCTCGCTGGTGCCTCGCGGCGTGATCGGCTGCTTGCGCAGCTGCTTGCGCAGGTCGCGCCACGGCTGCCCGACCCCGGGCCCGGCCCGGCCCTCCAACCGCGCCCGGACCTGGCGCATCAGCCCCAGCAGCAGCGGGGACCCCACGACGATCACCACCGCCTGCAGCGCGCCGCCGAGGACTCCGAGCGCCGTCATCGGCTGATCGCCAGCAGGATCATCAGCGCACACACGGTGTAGAAGCCATAGCCCAGGTAGCGGTGCACGCTGCCGGTGGCCAGCAGGCGACCGGCCCGGCCCCACGCGGCGGCCGCGGTGAGGACGGGCTCGTAGAGCCGCCGCTCCACCCGGTCCGGCACGCGGCGCCGGTATGCCACCGTCTGCACGAGGTAAGCCGACTCCTCATGGTGGGTGACGTCGATGTCCTGGTCCGGTTGCAGCACGTCGTCGAAGACCCGCTGCAGCGGTTCGGCGAACGAGGTGGCCGTGTACTCCATCCGCTCCGAGAGCGGGCCGGCGCCGCAGTCCCACAGCCGCGCGACCCGCCGCGCCCGCCGCGTGATCAGCAGCCGCGGCACGGCCAGCACCACGATCGTCGTCACCAGCAGGGCGACCGCCAGCAGCATCGGGGACAGCGACCCGGCGATCCCGGTCAGCTCGATCGATACCAGCCCGGTGACCGGGGTGTCCGAGCCGGTCAGGCCACCTGCCACCCGTCCGAGTGCGGGCAGCGCGAAGGTGGGGGCGAGGGCCAGCCCGGCACTGCCCAGTCCGGCCACCGCCATTCCGGCGAGCATGCTCGGTGGGCTCTCGCGTGCCTGGGCGGCGGCGTCGCTGCGTGGGCGGGCCAGGAACCCCACGCCGAACGCCTTCACGAACGTCGCCACCGCCAGGCCCGCGGTGAGCGCGACCGCGGCGACCGCGATCGGCAGGACGATCGAGATGGCCCCGCCCGGTGACGGGAGGCCGTGGACGAGGGCCTGCAGCAGCACCCACTCGCTGACGAACGCCGTGCCCGGCGGCAGCGCGGATGCGGCCAACGCGCCGAGCCCGAACGCCGCGGTGGTCACCGGCATCCCCGCGCGCAGCCCGCCCAGCGCGTCGAGATCTCGGGTGCCGGTGGCGTGCAGCACCGACCCGGCGGCGAGGAACAGCAGCGTCTTGAACGCGGCGTGCCCGCAGACGTGCAGCAGCGCGGCGGCCAGCGCGAGCGCGCCCAGCACCGGACGCCCGGCCGAGGTGAACAGCCCGCCAGCCCCGACCCCGATAAGTACCAGGCCCATGTTCTCGGTGGTGGAGTAGCCCAGCAGCCGTTTGAGATCGGTGCTGATGACCGCCTGCAGGATCCCGTAGACCGCGGAGACCGCCCCCAGCGCGAGGACGAGCAGCCACCACCATGGGGCGCCACCGCCCAGCAGGTCGACACCGACCCGGACGATCCCGTAGACACCCATGTTCACCATCGCCGCCGACATCAGCGCCGACACATGGCTCGGGGCCTCCGGGTGTGCGCGCGGCAGCCACGCGTGCAACGGCACGATCCCGGCCTTCGAACCGAACCCGATCAGGCACAGCACGAACCCCAGCCCCGCCACCGTGGGCGAGAGCGTGCCCGCCGCCGCACGCACGGCGCCGAACGAGTCGCCCGCCGCGGGCGTGGCCAGCACCAGCAGTCCGATCAGGATCGCGACGAACCCGAGGTGGGTCATCACCGCATACCAGCGCCCCGCGGACGCCACCTCGGCGCGGCGACGGTGCTCGGCAACGACCAGCAGCAGGGAGGTCAACGCCATCAGCTCCCAGCACGCCAGCAGCGTGGCGACGCCCCCGGCCGCGGGCACCAGCAGCAACGACCCGACGAAGACCGGCAGCACGGCCTGCACACCGCGCCCGTCGAGGCCATGGCGGCAGTACCCGATCCCGTACAGCGCCGCCACCGCGGCCACCGCCCCGCTGACGGCCACGAACACCCCGCCCAACGGGTCCACCGACAGGACCACACCCGAGAGCGGCAGAAGCCCCGGCAGCTGCGCCGACCAGGTCTGCCCACCCAGCGCGGCGACCCCCGCGAGCGTCCCGAGCACGCCCGCCGCGCAGGTCAGGGCACCGACGACGACCGGGCGGCCGGCCCGCGGGACCACCAGTGCCGCCACGACGCCGACCGCGCACAGGACGGTGGCGCCGCTGACACCCAGCGCGACCGCGTTCATCGCCCGGTGAGCGTCCGCAGCGCCTCGACGATCGCCTCCGGGCGTGGCGGGCATCCCGGCACCTCGAGATCCACCGGCACGACGTCGCCGACCGCGCCCACCACCCCATAGGCGCCTGCGAACACCCCGCAGTTACGCGCGCAGTCCCCCACCGCGACGACCAGCCGTGGCTCGGGCACGGCGTCGTAGGTGCGACGAAGCGGCTCGGCCATGTTGCGGGTCACCGGCCCGGTGACCAGGAGCGCGTCCGCGTGCCGCGGTGAGGCCACCAGTCGCGCGCCGTACCGCTCGGCGTCATACACCGGCCCGAACGCCGACCCGATCTCCACCTCGCAGCCGTTGCACGAACCGGCATCCACGTGGCGAACCTGTGCCGAACCGGCCAGCTCCACAGCCGCCGCGACACGCTCCCCGGCAGGCCCCGACGGCGGCGGCTCGGCCACTCGACCGGTCCGCCGGATCTTTCGCCACAAGCTCAGCACAACGGATCCCACTCTCACGGAAACGGTCACCTCGTCAGGGAAAGGTAGAGCCTCACGGAGTGACCGCAACCTCAACTGGCCTCGGTGGGGTGTCGCATGCGAGCGACACCGGTTGGGTGCTGCCGGGTCATGAAGTGCGCAGGTCTTGGAGTAGTTCGATCTGTCCGGACAGCACCCCGGTCAAGATCGCGCGGGCAACGGTCAGGAGCTCGGAGACCTGGGGGCTGGTCACCGAGTAGTGCACCGCCGAACCCTCCTTGCGGGTGGCCACCAAACCCGCCCGGCGCAGCACCGCCAACTGCTGCGACAGGCTCGCAGGCTCGATCTCGATCACGGCCAGCAGTTCGGAGACCGCATGCTCCCGCTCGCTGAGCAGCTCCAACACCCGGATCCGCACCGGATGCCCCAACGTCTTGAAGAACTCCGCCTTCGCCTGGTAGAGCGGCCTGCTCACCGCCGCCGCCCCGGGCTCGCAGTACCCGCGCACCCTGCCGCCCTGCCCTCGACCGCGATGCCGTCGAGGCTGTTGCCGCCCACCCCGGCCTCCCTGTCCGTGCATAGCTGCGCCCATCGGGATCGCACCACCCGCCCTGTCAATTGCAAATCTTAGCAAGTGTAGAAGTCGCCGCTCGATCGGCAACGCCCGGCTCGTGATCTCGGCGGCCATCCCGGGGTCCTGGCAAACCTGGCGGTGCAAAGCTCTGCTCTGACGGTCCTCGGACTGGTACCGGCGGGTGGGGATCACCTGGCGGGGGCGGAGGTGCGCACCAGGGTGTAGGTCTCGGTCCGGGGGAACTTGGTCCCGACCCGCTCCACGGCCTCGTCCCGCAGCTGTTGGAGAACCGTGTCGGTGCGGCCGGCGGCGGCAGCAGTGGTCCACGCGGTGAGCAACTGTCCGGTGCCCGCGCCGCGGTCGATCAGGAGCTCGGCGCTGCAGAAACCAGCGCCTGTCCGCAACTGCGGCAGCACCTCGTCACAGATGAACGCCACCCCGTCGGCGATCTTCGACGAATCGATCTGCACACGCTGCACCCGCACGATGGCGCACGACAACGGAACCGAACGCCTATCCTGCGCCGCCACCTCGTAGCTCTCGACGACCAAGTCCCCACCGGCCGCCGCAGCCGCGCCCTCACGAGCCCGGGTCAGGACAGCCTCCGAGGAATGCGCGGGCTCATCCCAATAGGACACCGCGACAATCACCCCGGCTTCGCGATCCACGAAGGTGGTCAGACCCAGGTTCCCGGCTGTGGCCTCGACAGCGCCGCGATCCGACTCCTCCAGGTAAGCGATACCGTCATCGACCTTGTCCCGCTGCCCGAAAATGATGTTGACCCGCGCGTACACGCCCCGCCTCCTTCGCGTCCTACCCACCATCGGGAGACCGCGTCACTATGACCCCGCCTGCAGGGCGTCGAAAGGCAGCGACACGAGGTGGTCATGTGCTCTGCGCCACCCCTGCGCAGCTGCCCGTGCGGCAGCGGGCGCGCGATCAGCGGCTCGGTCCGCCGCCGGACCCGAACGCCGACTCGACCAAGCCGCTGATCAACATCGATGGCCCAGCTCAGAGGCCGTGATGGGCCCACGGTGCGCGCACCGGCTCCGGATGATGTGGACGTCGGTCGGCGGTGAAGACCGCATCGAAGGCGAAGCGCCGTCGCCCTCCGCCGGGAACTCGTGCAGCTTCAACCGCGACGCCCACCTGGCCGCCCTGGCCACGTCGGTCAACAACCTCGCCATCCGCCTGGGCCGCGGCTGGACGGCGCGCCGAAGCCCCGGCCACCGGCCCCAGGAAGCCGCCATCCCCTACCGGGAACTCTAGCCGCGGAGCTGCCACTGTCCGAGGACGAAGCCGCCTACGTCGAGGCCGCCCGCGCCCCGAACACACTGCGCGGCTACCGCAGCGACTGGACCGAATTCACCACCTGGTGCACCCGGATGCGGCGGGATCCGCTGCCCGCCGCAGCCGACACCATCACCGCCTACCTGACCAAGCTGGCCCAGGCCGGGGCGAAGGTCGGCACCATGAGCCGACGGCTGTCCTCGATCCGGTTCGCCCACCAGCTGCGCGACCTCCCGGACCCGACCACCGGCGCCCGTGTGGTCGCGGTGTGGGAGGGGATCCGGCGCACCCACGGCGCCGCGCCCGAGCAAGCCGCCCCGCTGATGCCGCGGCAGCTGTTCGACGTCCTCGCCGCCTGCCCCACCACCCGCGCCTTCAAGACCCGCCCCGCCGAACCCCACCTCGCAGGCCTACGCGACCGGGCGCTGCTCCTGGTCGGGTTCTTCGCCGCGCTGCGCCGCGCCGAACTCGCCGCGCTGACGGTCGACCAGATCAGCAGCCACGACCGCGGCCTCGTCCTCGCGCTGCCCCGCTCGAAGACCAACCCCCGCGGCGAGCAGGCCGAACTCGTCGTGCTCCCCCGCACCGGGCGGCGGACACACTGCCCGGTCACCGCCCTGCACACCTGGCTCGAGCACGCTGGCATCACCGACGGCCCGGTCCTACGCAAGATCAGCCGCGGCAACCGGGCGCTGCCCCACCCGTTGCATCCCGAGTCGGTCAACGACCTGGTCCAGGCCGCCGTCGCCCGCGCCGGGATCCAGGGTGGCCCCTACTCCGCGCACTCGTTGCGCGCCGGGTTCGTCACCTACGCCCACCTGCGCGGCGCCTCCGACCGGGCCATCGCCCACCAGACCCGACACCGCTCCCTGGCCACCCTCGGCATGTACGTGCGCATCCACGAAGCCTGGGAAGACAACGCCGCCACCATGCTCGGGCTGTAGTCCAGGGCGCCCCTCTATATGGAGGTCGGCGATCGCGTCACAACGAGGGCCGCACACGCCAGGACCTCGTGGGCTCGCCCGGAGTCGGCCGTCGTTGTGTGGCGCTACGGTGAGCGGGTGACAGCGCTGTGGTCCTTCGACGAACAGCCCCGCACCGGCGACCCCCTCCTGCCCGGGGCCACACCGGCCGCGATCCGCGATTCGCTGCTGCCCGAGGACCAGCCCGCCTTCGACACCGCCTACCAGGACGCGCTCGCCCACGCCCGCGACCGGCTCGAGCTGACCGAGCTGTTCAAGACCCTCGAGCACTGGCGCCGCCTCGCGCTGCTGCAGCGCGACCCGACCCGGTTCACCTCGATCATCCACCGCGCCGCGGAACGCCTCACCGGTGAACCCGTCCCCGCCGACGAGCCGCTGACCCAGACCCGCCGCCGCGTCGGACTGTAACCCACCACGGTGTACCAGGTCACCACCGACGAACGCTCTCAACCCCAGATCGAGGCACTCCCCGCCGCCGCCTGCGCACCGTTCGCCGAGGCCCGCGTCGTGCTCGAGGTCTCCCCCTGGAGCGGGGACCCCCTCATCGGAGCCAAGCCCGACACCGGCATCCGCACCCTGACCTTCGGACCCTCCAGCCAAGGGATGATCACCTACCTGATCCTCGAAGACCAACGGCGGGTCGACATCCTCGACGTACTCTGGATCGGCTGACCCCGCCTCATCTGCTCACACTGGACGTTCACAATCCGCCCGTGATCGAGGGACGTCCCATGACGGAGCGCCCGGCCTTGGTGCGGTCGCCTCCACGTCGACACAGCGTTGCGACCTAACTTGTGGGACGCAGTGAGCTGCTGGTTCGGTGTCGGGCCGGCGGCCGGGTGGTGGTGTCTCACTTCCAAGAAACCGGGACACCGGCCACCCGACCCAACAGATCAAGATCGTCGGCAGACGGTCGTTACTCGCCTGCGCCGTCGATCCGGACGGCTCCACCACTGAAGATCGCGGCGGAGAACGGTGCCTCCGGGCCGGAGTCGCCACGCCCGGCCGAGGGAGGCCGGGATCGGGGAGCAGGAGGTCGTACCCGACCCATGTCAGGCGATGAGCATCTGTACCCGTTCCCCGGACTCGGCCAGCACGCTTTCCACCGTCGTGGCGATCCCTGCGCAAAGCGCGGACCGGGCGGCGGCGTCAGCCATGAACGACTCCACCATCGCGGTCACCGACTTTTCGACTGCGGCCGGGTCCTCGGACTGCTTTCTGAGCTTGTCCAGCGGCACCACCTTGCGAACCCACACAGGGAAAACCGAGTCGCCGACCCGCTTCTCAATGGCCGACCGCCCGCCCCGGATGAAGACGGCGGCGATGCCCAGCGACACGAGGAAGACGATTGCTGGCCCAACGACCGGGATCGCCAGGATCGGTAGGAGGGTTGCGAGCGCGGCGTGCCCCGCACCGGCCAAGAGAGTTGCCAACACCACCGAGGAGATGACCCCGACCACTGACGCCATGTCCTCGAACGCCTCGCCGAGGACCTTCGACGGATCGACCGTGTCGCCCATGCCACCGGTTGGGAGCTGGTCAACGCCCGTGATGACCATCGCGGTCTTCGGAATGTCATAGCGCGCGCAGATCGGGTCAGTCAGGCTGGCGATATCGGGCGAAATCGTCGTGAACCACTGCCCGACCGCCTCCCCGACCACCATCCTGGCATCCGCAGTAGTGAGCCACGCGGCCATCGACTCCGCCGCGTCGTTCTTGACGTCGTTGAGCGTACGCAGCTTGCCCACGCGCCACCGCTCGACCGCTGGCAACGTCGCCCGCTCGGGCATCTCGGCCAGCAGGATGCGGCTGATAGCCTCGACAAGCGGCGGCAGGTTCCTCTCGACGGCCTGCTCCACTGCCTCCGAGGCGATGAGCTCGTCTATCGCCGCGCGGAAGCCCGCCGACCGGTGGGCGATCCGACCGGCCAGCGCAAGGCCGCGGGCGATCGCGTATTGCGGCTCCGCTCCCTGGACCACCCGTACGTCGCCCGCGACCTCCTTGGTGATCTTCTGGACGAACGGCATAAGGCTCCCCCCGCCGGTCAGGAGGATCACCCCCGGCGCGACGCCCATCCCCTCGATCGCGCCCGCAAGCTCGCGGCGGAACTCCTCAGGCCACGTCCGGCCGTCGAGCTCCGGGAGCGGGGAGGCCAGCACCGCGTCCATGTCGGACGCGTTGACGTCGGCGATGAACATGGTCCGGACCCCAAGCCGCACCGAGACAGTCAGGACATCGTCGGGATCAGCGCGGTAGCGCTCCTCGTTGCCGAAGAACGTCTCCTTCTCCCCCCGACAGGCCAACTCGACCTTGCTCCTCAATGTCGCGTCGGCAGTCAAGACGTCGACGACGTCGCGGTCCCCATAGCGGTCCAGCAGGATCCCGAGCAGCCGCTTCTCGAGTAGCCGCGCACCCAAGGTGATCGACCCGGAGTCCTCCGGCCGATACTCGCGCATGCGCGCCACCGCGGTGAAGTCCGTCGTTGACGACCCGATGTCGACGATCAGCACCGAGCCGGTGAGATCGTCGTGGCTGACATTGATGTGGTGAGCCTCACGCGCGTGCAGGAAGGCCGCCCGCGACTCCCGGACCACGTCGACGCGCCGCATGCCCGCCGACCGCAGCAGCGCCCGGTAGGCATCGACGACGGGCCTGGACCACCCAGACGGCGCCCCCACGTAGAACTCGACCTCGTCGAGATCGAGCCCTCGAGCGGTGAGGTTTTCGAGGACCTTCCGCACGAACAGCGTGGTCGGCTTCGCCACGTCCTCGGCTTTGACGTTGGGGCCCTTGAACGGCACCCACAGATGCTCGACGCCCGGCGCAGTCACCGCGTCGTCTCCGACGAGAACCCCACGGGTCGGGTGGATGGCGACGGCCGTGGTGACGTGCATCCGGGTCGTGTCGCCAGGGTGGAGCATCTCTGGTGCAGCTGAGCTCCCGACCGCGGCCATCGCCACCGCAGTCTCACCGTGGCCGAGGTCGAAGCCGATCGCGGCCAGAGGTTTGTCGTTCACGTCGGTCCGCCTCCGGGTCCTTCAGCGCTGCGGTTCGGCGACGAGCCCGCGGGCGAGGAGCTGCCCATTGCGAACGAGCGCAGGTGTGACGGTCAGTGGTTCGACCCGGTCGGGCTCGTCGATGTTCCGCACGAACTCAAAGAGTCCCGCATTCGACCCCGTGAAGCTCACCGGCTCGACAGCGTCGTCCTTGAGGACCTGGCGAAGCCGTCGCGCGGTCTCATCGACACCGGTCCAGTCGCCAAGGGCTTCGCGGGCGAGGAGGTCCTGGATGACCCCGACCAGCCGTGGCCGGTCTAACCACAGATCACCCGCCGCGTCCTGCACCTCCACCGAGCGCATGGCACGCAGGTAGGTGTCCACGGTGAGCAACGTGTCGCCTACCGCGTCGGTCAGCTGCTGTGAGTCGACGTAGGCGGTCGCGGCATAGTCCGGCGTGGCAGGCTCCGAAGCTGGCCGGGCGGTACGGGCGGTACGGGCGATCGTCCGCACCACCGCAACGACGCCCGCGAGCCCGACAGCGACGGTCAGCGCAAGCACCGTGACTGGGCCCGGCGCCGGGTCGGTCAGGACCAAGCCGAGAAGTCCGAATGCCGCAACGGCAGTCACTCCGACCAGCCACGAGACGGGGGCCCGCGGCGGGCGCGGCGCGGGCGCGCGCGGCGCACCCGGCCGAAAGAGCACGTCGACCCGCGAGACCGAGTCGACGGCTTTCAACGCCGACTTCAGCACGTCAACAAGCTCGGTGCCGACACGGCGAACCTCGGCGTCCGCGTCGGAGCCATCGGAATGCCACCGCGCCTGCATCTGCGTCAGCTGCTCGGTCATCGCGTACCTGGCCTGGGCCGCGGTCGGGCGGCCACCGAGCCGCTGCTGCAAGTCCGGCAGAGCCGCGCGGAAGGCGGGGAAGAACTCGTCCACCACGAACCTCCGGTCAGTCGGCAACGACCCGGACCGGCCGATCACCAGCAATGCTGTCGCCAACCCGGTACGGGGTGTTACAGACGTGCCATCGCTGCTCGACGGTCGAGGCTAATGTCGATTCATGCTGGTCAGCGCAGAGCTTTGCGCCGGGCGGGGCGGCGGAGAGCTGGGCGATCTCAGGCGCTGTCGGCTCGGGTCTACGTCCGTTGAATCTCGTTGGAGCGCGCATCTCGTTACCAAGGCACGAGGACACTTGAGGGCCGCTCGCGAGGCCGAGGCCGCGGCGACGCCACTGTCGTTTCGGTGGCGTCGAACCACTGTCGTTCTACAGTCGCTCTACATTGGTCTGTCGATGCAGGTGTCTTGTTGATGTTGGTTGAGTGCTGTGGAGCGACGCTTCTGTGGCAGTGGAATGCGCGGATAAGTTGGCAGTGCTCGTGGGTCGAGCGTCGTTTCTGGCTGCCGGTTCAGCACGCGCGGTCGCAGACGTGGGGGAGGACCCTGCGCCGTCGATCTGGACGGCTCCGCCGCTGAAGAC
The DNA here is from genome assembly GCA_963750095.1 of uncultured Actinomycetota bacterium. Taxonomy (GTDB): domain Bacteria; phylum Actinomycetota; class Actinomycetes; order Mycobacteriales; family Pseudonocardiaceae; genus Pseudonocardia. The sequence continues at coordinate 33,744 of CAVVPJ010000010.1, forward strand.
CGCGGCGGAGAAGGGTTCCTCCGGGCCGTAGTCGCGACGCCCGTCCCGGGTGCCCGCGAGGGGGATCGGGAGGTCGGCGAGCGCGGCGGCGTGGCCGACGAGGTTGCCCATCGCTTGGTGGAGCAGCAGCCCACTGCCGCGGCCCTCGGTGAACAAGGCGTAGGCGGGCAGCCCGCGGGCCTGGTGGTCGAGCAGCGCCGCGCGTAGCAGCGGCCGCGCGAGCTCGGGGATGCGGTAAATACCGGGCAGCAGCCGGACCTGCTCGAGGTCCGGGCTGATGCTGCGGGGACTGCAGCTGGCCAACCTTGGACGCGGTCCCCGACCAGCCCGTTGAACTCCGGGGCGATGAACCGGACCCGCTCGAAGTGCACCCGTCCTTGTTGACCGTGCGCTCCGCGTCGGCCATCAACATCCACCGCAGCTGCTCGGCCGGCACCTCGCGCAGCGGGGTCGCGTCCTCGCACCACCGTGCGGGTGCCTGCACGGCGATGACGTCGGTCGGACGCAGCACGGCGGCTGTCGGCCAAGGCTGCAACTGACCAGAGGCAAGTAACGTCACGCCAGCTGCAGCGATCCGACGGCGGCGGACATGGGCCTCCCCACCGTCGCCGCCACAGGGCTGAGCCGATAACGCCTCAACTGACAGTAAGCGGTGCGGCGACGGCCGGCTGCCGAGATCCCCTGTGCGGGTCCGGATCGGTGACCGGAGAGTTGGCGGGGGACTGGCCGTGGGTCGGGCCGAGACGGGAGGATGCTCGGCGGGGTCTCCACGTGTGGTCGTCGGGGTGAGGTTCGGAGACACCGCCACCACGGCGAAGGGGAAGGGCACACAGATGACGGGGATCGAGTTCGTCGTCGGCTATCTGGTCGCGTGGGCGGTGCGCAAGGCCCGCCGGGTCGGGCACCGCGCCGACGCCGAGGTCGACCAGGCCCTGGATGCGGGCATGGACCGCCTGCACGAGCTGATCGCCGACAAACTCGGCCCGGACCCCGCCCTGACCCAGTTGGAGACCGAGGCCGCGGCCGGGGCGACCACACCGCGCACCGAGCAACGGGTCCGCCTCGCGGTCGAGGACGCGGGGGAGAAGGATCCGGAGTTCGCCGCCCGACTTGACGCGTTGGTCGCCGAGATCCGCCAGGCCGAGATCGCCCGCGGCGGCGGTGCCGTCGCGGGGGATCACGGGGTCGCGGTCGGCGGGAACGTCGACATCCACGCCGAGCACGGGGCGGCCGCGGCGTTCACCATGGGCTCGGTGAGCTTCGGCGGTGAGCGCCCGGACCCTCCCCAGCCGGGCTGGCCCACCCGCTGACCCCGCCCGGCTCCCCGCTGACCCCGCCCGGCTCCCCTCCACCCCCTCCGTTCAACACCCGACCCGCCATCCGGACCGACGTGCCCGATCCCGCGCCGGCGGGTGGCGTGCTGATCGCCGCCCGGGACGGGGGGGTCGCCGCCGGGCACATCGGCAGCTACGTCGACCGGCGGCGGATGTCCCGCTACGCCAACCCGACCCCGCTGGTCAGCGGCCCCGCCGTGGTGGCCGGTGTGGTGGCGGGCGCGTTGAGCTACGCGCTGGTGCCCGGATCGTCGGCGCTGGTGTGGGCGGTTGTGGTGGGGTTGGTGGTCGGCGTGCTCGCCTGGGTGGGGTTGTCGGTGCGGCACGCCACCGCCCGGCATCGCACGGACCGGGCCCGGGTCCTGGAATCCCTGGCCGCACCCGCGGAGCCGACCCCGCAGGAGCAGGCCGCCCGCCGCGAGGCGGCGCGGGCGGACCCGTTGGGGGTGCTGCTGGCCCCGCAGCGGGCGCTGCTGGGGCTGCAGGCCCGCCGCGACCCGCTGCGCCAGCTCCAGGGTTGGTGTACGGACCTGGGTGCGGCGCCGGTGGGGATCCTGGCCGGGCCGTCCGGGGTGGGGAAGACCCGTCTCGCGGTCGAGCTGGCCCGCTGCCTGCCCACCGGGTGGATCTCCGGACGATCCCGGTCGGGGCGGGCGGGTGAGGTGTGGGCGGCGGTGGCCGCCTGCCCGGACCCGACGTTGATCGTGGTCGACGACGCCGACACCGAACCCGGGATACCCGAGCTGATCCGGGCCGCGACCACCCAGCCGGTGGGTCGGCGGCGGGTGAAGGTGCTGTTGTTGGTGCGCGACCACCCCACCTATCTCCGCTGGCTACGCCACCAGCCCGACGCACCGGACGCGGACATCCCGGCGACCACGCTGACCCCGGTCGGGGGCGACGGGGACCGGCGCCGCTGGTTCGCCCACACCGTGCAGGCCGCCGCCGCCGCGCTGGGCACCACCCCACCGGCGGTGTCGGCGACCGATACCCGCCCGGTCGGCGCCGACGGGGATCCGATGATCCTCACCCTGGCCCGGGCAGTGCTGGCCGCCCACAGCGGGGACCCGGCCCAGGCGGTGGCGCTGCGCCGCGCTGGGGTCGACGAGCTGGCGCACGCCGTTCTCGAGGTGGAACAAGGCCGCTGGATCCGCACCGCCACCACCCAACAGGGACAAGGCCTGCTGCCCGCGGGGCTGCGCGCCGAGGCGTTCGTCGAGGCGATGCTCGCCCTGGTCCTGACCGGCCCCACCACCACCGCGGCCGCGACCACGACCCTGCGGCGGCTACCGGCCCTGCGCGGCGAACCGGAGAAACTGCTGGGCAACCTCGTCGCCTGGGCGCATGACCTGTACCCGGGCGGGGCGGGGTCGCTGGTGGCCCCGGTCCCGGACTTCCTGCAGGCGGCCCTGGTGGCCGAGCTGGCCCGGTCCGACCGCTCCGAGCTGCTCGCCCATCTCGACCTCGACCTGGCCCCCGACCTCGCGCAGGACCCGCGCGGGGAACGGGCCGGGGCCGTCCTGGCCCGGCTGGTGCGGGCGGTCGCGCTGTTCCCGACGGTCAACCCGCTGATCGGGCGGCTGCTCGCGGCCGGCCACCCCCACGGCTTCGTGCACCTGCTCGAAGTTCTGATCATGGCCGGCCCCGCCGCCCGCGCGGTGCAGCAGGTGCTCGTTGCCGAAGTACACCGCCATGACCTGTCGACCGCCGAGGTGACGCGGCTGCTGGGCCTCATCGGGGATCAGGACTGGCCTCGCCTCCACGTCGCCCTCCAGGAGATCACCGTCAGCCACGCCCGCCGGCGGGCCGAGAAAGAACCCACCGATGAGGCACGCTCGGCCCTGGCTGCAGCTCTGCTTGTTCTCGGCGCCTGGCTGACCGCGGTGGGGGAGCACCGCCGCGCCCTGGCCGCCTCCGAGGAAGCCGTCGCGCTCTACCGGGACCTGGCCCGCGCCGAACCCGCCCGCTACACCCCCAACCTCGCCAACTCCCTGCAGAACCTCGGCATCGATCTGAGAGACGTGGGGGAAGGCCGCCGCGCCCTGGCCGTCACCGAGGAAGCCGTCGCGCTGCGCCGGGACCTGGCCCGCGCCGAACCCGCCCGCTACACCCCCGACCTCGCCAACTCCCTGCAGAGTCTCGGCGTCGATCTGAGAGACGTGGGGGAAGGCCGCCGCGCCCTGGCCGTCACCGAGGAAGCGGTCACGCTCTACCGGGACCTGGCCCGCGCCGAACCCGCCCGCTACAGCCCCGACCTCGCCAGCTCCCTGCAGAGCCTCGGCGTTCAACTGGGGGAGCTGGGGGAGCGCCGCCGCGCCCTGGCCCTCGCCGAGGAAGCCGTCACGCTGCGCCGGGACCTGGCCCGCGCCGAACCCGCCCGCTACACCCCCAACCTCGCCAGCTCCCTGCAGAGTCTCGGCGTTTGGCTGAGTGCGGTGGGGGAGCACCGCCGCGCCCTGGCCGTCACCGAGGAAGCCGTCACGCTCTACCGGGACCTGGCCCGCGCCGAACCCGCCCGTTACACCCCCGACCTCGCCATGTCCCTGCAGAGTCTCGGCGTCGATCTGGGGGAGCTGGGGGAGCACCGCCGCGCCCTGGCCGTCACCGAGGAAGCCGTCACACTGCGCCGGGACCTGGCCCGCGCCGAACCCGCCCGCTACACCCCCGACCTCGCCATGTCCCTACACAACCTCGGCGTCGATCTGAGAGACATGGGGGAGCACCGCCGCGCCCTGGCCGTCACCGAGGAAGCCGTCACACTGCGCCGGGACCTGGCCCGCGCCGAACCCGCCCGCTACACCCCCAACCTCGCCAACTCCCTGCAGAGCCTCGGCGTTCAACTGGGGGAGCTGGGGGAGCACCGCCGCGCCCTGGCCGTCACCGAGGAAGCCGTCACGCTCTACCGGGACCTGGCCCGCGCCGAACCCGCCCGCCACACCCCCAACCTCGCCAACTCCCTGCACAACCTCGGCCGCCAGTTCCGGCGCGTAGATCAGGCGGATGAGGAGCTGCGGGTGCGGGCGGAGGCGGTGGCGTGGTGGGCCCGGCTCGCGCGCCTGCGCCCGGACGAGCACCAGGACACCTACCAGCGGGAACGCGCGAACCTGGGGAAACTTTTCACCGAACGCGGCCTCGACCTGCACGCCGCGACCGCCGCCGAAAACACCGCACTACTCCACCTGCCACCGCCACCGGCAGACCACGTCCCCAAAGACGCCGCGCCGCGAGACGTCCCCACCGCAGAGGAAAACGATATCCGTTAACAAATATTATGACAATTCGAGCCCGTTGGGCCTGCACGGTGGTGGCTAACAGTTCGGGTGGGGGGTGGCTTGCGCTAGGTGGCGAGAACTAGCAGAGCCCCCGCCGTTGGTGAGGGGGCTCTGTGGTGTCCTCGTGTTGTTCAGGCGCGGAGCACGCTGGGTCAGCGGGCGGTACGTAGGGCGCGGCGTGCCTTGGCGTAGTCGCCCTTGGGCTTGATCGTGGTGACGACGGTGGCGACGGCGTTCCAGGCGATGGTGACGATCAGCAGCGTGGGGGCGCCGGGGATGTGCGCGCTGGCGGCCGCGTAGGCGGCGAGGGTCGAGCAGACGGCAGTCGAGGTCTCACCGGCGGCGAACATCAGCGCCTTGCGCCAGGGCGTGGCTGCGGCCATGGAGTCCTTGTCGGTGATGACCGACCAGAACGGGGCGAGGCTCATCAGCTGGCGCACCCCGGGTGGGTAGTCCTCGGGGTGGTCGGTGCCGCGCACGCCGTAGAACCGGAACCTGATGCCCACCGCGCGGCCGACGAGGTAGTGGCCGATGGAGTGGGTGCAGTCATAGATCGCCAGCCAGCCCAACAGCAGCAGCGTCAGGCGACTGGCCGAAGGCACGGAGCTGATCGCGGCCAGCGCGATCAGTGCGCCGCCGGCGAGGATGCCGCCGACCTGCCACAGGTTGCCTTGGGTGATCGACAGCCGAACCCACAGCCGCGGCCGAGCGTCGGCGCAGGCCGCGCCGCAGGGCTGACCGATGGTCCCGGCGGTCTTCCCGGTCGTGCTGGCAGCGGTGGCAGTCGAGGTGGTCATGGTGGGAGGTTCCTTCGAGGTCAGTTGGGATGGTGAGGGCAACACTGCCAGTATTCACCGACGTTGTCAACAGTGGTGACAACGTCGGTGGTAGGCTGTTGTGATGACCGCGCAGCGAAGCGCACCGAAGACCAGCCGCACGACCGCCGGCAGATCCACGCGCGGGACTCTGTCGCGGCACCGCCTGGTCGGCGCCGCCCTCGAGATCGTCGAGCACGCCGGTCTCGACGGGCTGTCCCTGCGCGCCCTGGGCGCGCACCTGGGCGTCGACCACACCGCGGTCTACCGGTACTTCCGCACCAAAGACGAGCTGCTCGAGGCGCTCGCCGACACCGTCATCGGCGCTGGCGGCCCCTACCCCGAAACCGGCGAGCCTCGTGACCGACTGCGGGGCCTGTTCGCCAACCTGCGCCACACCCTGCTCGCTCATCCGGCCCTCACGCCGGTGGCGGTCCGCCGCCCACCGCGGGGCGAAGGAACCTGGCAGGGCACCGAGAACGCACTCGCGGCCCTACGCGAGGCCGGGCTCGATGACGCCGCCGCCGCGGCCACCTACCAAGCCCTGCTCAACTACACGCTGGGTCACGCGCTGCTCGAGGCGCCCTACGCGCTGATGACAGCAGAACAGGTCGAGCACGAGCGGGCGCTCGTCCGCGCCGGCTTGGCCGCCCTACCACCCGGCCGCTACCCCAACGTCACCGTGCTGGCCACCAGCTTCTACACCGACATGGACGCACAGTTCCTCTACGGGCTTGGTCTCCTGCTCCACGCCGTCCCGCCCGCAGTCCAGAACGAAAGCCAGGCAGCCCGGACAGGCACCGAGTGACCCGAGCAAGCCGTGGATGATCGGTCAGTGGGTGCCGGCCTCCCCACCGGCGCTGCCCCGAGCCGGGGTGCGAGCGCTTCGGCGACCACCCCCGGAGGACGGCTGCTGGTCATGTCTCGCACGTGAGCGGGGCTCCGTGTTCTTGGTACGGTCTTCGGTATGGCGACTCGTAAGGTGACGTTGTCGTTGGATCAGACGGCGTACGCGTTGGCCGAGGCCGCCGCGGCGCGGGCCGGTATGTCGACCTCAGCGTGGTTGTCCGCGGCAGCGCGTCGGGAGGCGGTGCGGCTGGGAGCGGGCGACGACTGGGGTGACCCGCATGCCGACGCGGTGGCCGACGACGCGGATCTGGCGGTAGCCGAGGCGGAGTTGCGTGCGGCGGGGTGAGCTGCGCGGCTACACCCGCCCCTCCACCCCGGAACAGGTGCGCACGGTGGTGATCCTGTCCAGCGACGGCATCAACGACTCCCGCCGCCCGTGGCTGCTGGGCATCGAGCTGCGCGACCGCGACCCCGGGGACCTGCTGGCCATCCCGGTCGCCGACCGCGGGTGGGCGTACGCCGGGGACCTGACCCGGCTCTACCGTGCCTGGGTCGGGCCGCCGCAGGGCCGGGTGGACGCGACCACTCTGGGGCGGTTGGACGGGGCGCTGCGGGCGGCGTTGGATCTCTGACCGACCGCGTATTACCCGGGATAATGGCAGGAATCCCGGGTAACGGCTGAAGCAGTGCGTCGTCGAGCCCCGATCTGTGGCGCTGGGCTCAGCCACGATGGTGCGCGCGGACCGGTCGGGCTTGCGCACTTCAGGTGAAGCGCCGGCTGGCACAGAATTGAGGCGGGGCATGCGCTTCAGCTCGTTCGGTGCGTCGTCGAGCATGTGAGGAGGGCCACCGCGCCAACGGTGGCCCTCCAGGGACCGATGCGTGTCCGGGCTAACAGACGCTGCCTCTGGTCTCACTAGGTACCTGACGGACAGCAGGCCGCTCGCCGAGCGGCTTCGTCGCGCGCGCACGACGTTTTCCGTGATCAGTGGTGCGATGGCGGGCTTCAGGCCACTATGTGTTGGCGTGCGTCCCCGAGGCCAGCGGCGCCAACCGCTGGAGATGGGGGCTCTGGGACGTACGAACGTGTCCGGGCTAATCGATCAAGGAGACGCCATGCCGAGCGGAACGTCCTACCCCTGCGTTCGAGCGCGCGCTCGATTGACAACGATGACGGCGCGAGGGAGCGAGCGGCGCGTGACGGCGAGCGCTGACAGCGCTGGCAACGCTGCCGGCCTCACCGCCTGACCGCGCCCGTACGGGTGGGGGAGGGCACATGGGCCGACCACACGCGCGCATCGATCCCAGTGCACCGTTCGCGGATTTCGCGAACGGTCTGAGGGATCTAAAAGTCGCGAAGAACATCACGTACAAGACTATGAGTGGCCAAGCGCATCTTTGTACCTCGGTGCTGTCGGCTGCCGCTTTGGGTAAACGTCTGCCCACACTGCCAGTCACGTTGGCTTATGTCCGTGTCTGCGGTGGATCAGAGATCGAATGGGCGGCTCGTTGGAGGCGGGCCCAGCGAGGCTCCCCATGAGTCTGATCGGGTTGGTCCCCGTGGGTAGCAAAGCCAGCTCGCTGCTCACTGCTGGTCGCTCGGGCGTGCTCTCGGTCGATGACGTGCGTGCTTATGCGGAGGCCGGCGTCTTGGCCAAGATGGCCGAGGATCCGGCGGAGCGGCGCAAGCTCTATCCGGCGGTCGCCGACATCACGTGGCCGCTGGTGTGGACCCGCCATACCCGCAGGCTGGAGATGGGCAAGGGCCACCACAGCTGCGCGGCGTCCCTCGACATGCTGGCGCCGGAGTGCATCGACGGATTCCACGACGATGTGGAGTCCGTGGTCGAGCACGTGCTGCGCCAGGCCCGCACGCCGATCCACTCGCTGGAGGGATGGATCTCCAGTCGGATCACCGTCGCAACCGTTGACGGGTTCCGTCGCCGTCGCGGAATGCGTGGAGCGCTACAACGGGTACGAGTGCCCCGCTGGCTCTCCGCGGCACTTGCCGACGACCCGTGGTTGGTTGAGCTAGCGGCTCGGATCATCGAGTGGGTCGGCGTCCCGACGACGTTCTACGGCGAGCCATGGCCGATCCCAGCCTGGGTCGAGCTGCACTCTGCCACCTTCGGTGTAGTCCGGACGCCCGAGGCAGTCACCGCCGATGTCGAGCGGGTGCTCGCTGTGATGCGCAAATGCCGCCCACAGTGGTACGCGGCCTACGTGGAGTCCCCGTTGGGGCACAAAGTGTTGCCAGTCGCGATAGCCGAACAGATCGATCAGCAGGCAGACAAGGCTGGACCAGAAGCCGAGGAGACCGCGCTGGCCGAGGTCGCAGCAGTCGCCCTGGATGCCATCACGACCGGTCTCGCCGCGGGTCGCGACCCGTCTGAGCTGGTGATCGCAGTACTGCGCACCCTGTTTGTCGACGGTGGTCCCGCCGATTACCCCGGGACGGACGACCGTGACCGCTGGCTCGCGGCCGTCCTGGACAGCCCGCCGTCAGTGGCTCGGCTCGTCGACGACGTGCTCGAGATTTTGTGCAACCCAACCACTAGTGTCTCGTAATCCTATTTTCTTTTATTTGGCATTGTTGTCGACAAGCTTCTTGATGCTGGCCTGCACGATTCTGACCTTGGCGAGGATGTCGTCGGCGGTGGCGGTCCAGACGAATGGCTTCGCGTTGGCGTTCCAGTGGTCGATGTAGTCGCGGATCTGGTTGATCAATACTTTGACGGAGCTGAAGGTGCCGCGGCGGATGGATTGGCGAGTGATGTTGCCGAACCATATTTCTACTTGGTTCAGCCATGATGAGCCGGTCGGCGTGAAGTGGAAGGTGACGTTCGGGTTGAGTTTCAGCCAGTCCTGGACGTCCGGGGTGTTGTGGGTGGACAGGTTGTCCAGGACGACGTGGACATCCTTGCCGGCGTGCGGCTTGACGGCCTTCTTGAGGAACCCGAGGAACTCGGCGCCGTCGCGAGTTGAGGAGCAGAGCCCGAACACCTCGCCGGTGCCGACGTTCAGCGACGCGAACAGGTTGGTGGTGCCGTGCCGGACGTAGTCGGCGGTGCGCTGCTCGGTGGCGCCGAAGGTCATCGGCAGCGTCGGCTGGGTGCGGTCCAGGGCTTGGATCTGCGTTTTCTCGTCGATCGAGAGGACCACGGCACCTCCGGGTGGGTCGAGGTACAGCCCGACGATGTCGGCGACCTTCTCGGCGAACGCCGGGTCTCGGCTGACCTTGAAGGTGCCTTGACGGTGCGGCTTCAGCCCGTTTTCGCGCCACAGCTTCGCCACGTAGTGGTGTGACACGTAGGTGTTCTCGGTCCGCCGCACGTAGTCGGCCATCTCCCGGCTCGACCAGTGCGACAAGCCTGTCTCAGCCGGTGGGCTCGTCCGGGTCAACGCCAGGATCCGCGCCCGAATCCGAGGGCTCATCTGCTCTCTCGCCGCACCTCGTTTCCGACCTGACAGCCCCGCGATACCATCATCCATGAAACGACCGACCCACAGATCCACCGTGGGTCGAGACACGCCTGCAAGTTCGGCAACCTCTTTCCGGGGCCGATTCTCCGCATGCCACAACACGATGCGCGCTCGTGTTGCAACGTCCGCCGAAACACTCGGACTGTTCATCAGTGTTCGCAGCTGAGTACGCTGATCTTCATTCAGGTCCACCTCGGAATTATATGAGTACATGCGGGATGGCGCAAGCACTCAGAATCACGAGACACTAGCGGCCGAACCGAATGAGAAATCCAAACAAAGGCGCTGATCACGTAAAGAAATCCGGTATGCATTTTCCGGAAACAGCATCCGCTACAGCAGAAGGACGTGAAACCCCGTGGGGATTTCCAAGATTAATATGAAGCTGGCCGCATTCGGCGGGATCCTCGTCCAGCAGGCGGGCGTCGCGTTCGGACTGCAGCAGCTCGGCGCCGGCCCCGAGACGATCGTGCTGATCGCTGGCGGCATCGCGATCGTCTCCGCACAGGTGGCAGTCCGGCTCGGGTTCGGCGACGATGACGACACGGGGGGCCCTTCAGCGCCAGCCCGGCTGGCGCCAGCCTGATCGTGGCCGAACAGGAGGACCATGCCGAAGCTCATCTAGACCAGCCGCCATCCCGAGGCCATCGTCGAGGGCTTCGTGGCGGGCAGGACTTCGATGGGCTCGCCGAGGTCGAGCAGAGCCGCTCGTTCGCCGTCACCGACTCCACCCGCTGCATCTTCCCGACGTGCTCACGCCTCAGCCGAGCCGGACTACGACAGCGTGACGCCCCCCGGGTTATTCGCTGCCAATGTCGAGCTGGTCGAGTCGGTCGAGGTGGCGGTAGATGGTGGGACGGGTGACGCCGAACTCGGCGGCGATCTGGGCGACGGTGAGCTCACCTGCTTCGTACATCTCCCGGGCCAGCCGCGCCTGCCGCACCCCGAGCTTGGGCTTCTGCCCACCGGTCCTCCCCCGCGCCCGGGCGGCTTCGAGACCGTCACGGGTGCGTTCGGACATCAGGGCGTGTTCGAACTCGGCGATCGCGCCGAGGATCTGGAAGAACATCCGCCCGACCGCGGTGGAGGTGTCGATGCCCTGATCCAGCACCACCAGATCCACCCCGGCCGTCTGCAGCTGATGCGACAGCTCGATGAGGTGTTCCAGGGAGCGGCCGAGCCGGTCGAGCTTGGTGACCACCAGCTGGTCCCCCGCCCGCAGCGTCCGCAGCGCCGCATCGAGCTCGGGGCGGCGCGCGAGCTTGCCCGAGGCGGTATCGGTGAGCACCCGCTCGCACCCGGCCGCGGTGAGGGCGTCGGCTTGGGCTTCAGGGTGTTGGTCGCGGGTGGAGACCCGTCCGTAGCCGATCCGCACGCGAGCGAATGTATCGCGAACAGGGGTGCGCGTGACGTAGGCGCGGACACGAGTTTTGTTACAACCACCACCTGCGGAAACGATCGGGCGCTCGGAGTGTCGCGTGAACGATCGGATGCGGACGTCACGCCGCCGCGGCGCAAACCTGCGTCGACAAGTAGTGCTGCCGGGGCGAAGTCACCAGTGGTCGAGCCCGCCCGTACGACTCGACACCCATCCCTGCGCATCACGGTATGATGCAGCGTATGAACAAGGAGCGGTTGACGATCAGCCTGAACGGCCACGCCGCCGCACGGGTCCGCCAGTGCGGCGCCGCGTCCCGCGGCGGGGCGTCCGGCTACCTGGAGCGACTTATCCGCGAGGACGAGATGCGCGAGGCAGTCGCCGCCGCCGGACGGTGGTTCGCCGCCAACGCCGAACACGTCGAGGCGGACGAGTCCGAACGCGTGGCGGTGGCCGAGGAGCTGGGCGAGAGCGCGTGAGGCGCGGCGAGCTCTGGCGCTACGAACCGGTAATTACGCGGACGGGTCAGCCGACCCTGCGCCTGATCGTATCCGCGGACGCGGTCAACGCCGACGAGACGATCCCCGCGATCTACGTGATGCAGGTGGTGGAGACCGACCCCGCATCATTGCTGGCCGTACGCATCGGCGACCACGGCTGGGCGTTCGCACTGCGGATCGAACGCCCCCCACGCAAGCGGCTCACCGAACACGTCGGCGCGGCGACCGCTGCCGAGATGGAACAGGTCGAAACGGCGCTTCGAGCAACCTTCGAGCTCTAGCTCTCCCACTACGAGCGGGCTGTGCGACTGGAACGTCGGGTCGGCTGGAGTGCCTCAATGATCCGAATCAACGACGACTTCCACCCCGCTGCCAGACTGGGCGCCGCTGCGGCGGCCAACCCCGGCCGCGCGCCGACCGGCCCCTCTGCTGTCAAACGCGGATTCGCCACTCCCGCCATGCAACCGGTCATGCTGGCTTCATTTGGGGCAGAGGGGCCTGGCCTGCTGCCAAGTGCCACGCCCAAGCGCGGCCCGCGGCCACGACGTGACCCACCCCGCGGCACCCGCCGCCGGGACGCAGACCTGGTGTCCCCCTCATGGACATGGAATGGTTGCGCCCCGGCACGGGCACCGTAGGCGAAGCATGCCGCGGGGCCGCGCCCCATGCCGGTCGCGTGACCGCACGCGTACACCCACCTCCGGGTGCGCGAAACCGCCGCTCCCGGCTGGCGCTGATAACGCCTCAACTGACAGCCGTCCGTAGAGCGAGCACCTCACGCTGCACCGCGGTCAGCTCGTCGAACAGCTAGCTTGTGCAGCACGTTGCGTCTCATGAGGCGGCTGGGGCTGCGAGCTCGGGGGTCTGCGCGAGGGCCGCGGTCAGCGCCGCCGGGTCCGGGTAGCGGCGGTTACGGTCTGGAGCCAGCAGCCGGGCCAATATGTCTTTGAGCTCGGTCGAGCAGCCGAGCTCGCTGACGTCGATCTCCTCGTCCGCCGCGGTCAACCAGTCGAATATCTCGCCGGTCCGGGCGGGGGCGCCCGTTAACGCCTCGTACAGCAGCAGGCCGAGTGTGAATAGGTCGCCGCGGATGTCGGCGGGTTCGCCGCGCAGTTGTTCCGGCGGGGAGTAGCGCGGCGTACCCAGCACGGCCCCGGCAGCGGTGAGTCGGTCGTCCCCGTTGTCGGGCTCCTGGACAAAGCGGGCGAGGCCGAGGTCGGTGACCACCGCCCGGACCCCGTCCCGCAGCACGACGCTGGTCGGCTTGAGGTCCAGGCGGGCCACTCCCTGCGTGGCGACGTAGCCGAGCAGCCCGGCGAGGTCGCGGGCTATGGAAGCGACGAACCGCGGCGCGAGGGTGGTTCCGTCTACGAGCTGGGCGAGCGACGGGCCCGGCACGAAGTCGAGCACCACGCCCAACGGTTCGCCCGGGTTGTCGAGCACGGCCCGTGTGCGCACCAGGCACGGGTGGCTGAGCCGGGCGGCGAGCTGCATTTCGCGGCGGAACCGCCTGCGGGCCAGCTCGTCCCCGGCGAGGCCGGGGATGTCGAGCAGCTTGACCGCAACGTTGGTGCCGTCGCGCGTGTCGAGCGCCCGGTAGGTCCGTCCGACCGCCCCGCGGCCGAGCTCCTCCTGCAGGGCATAGCGGCCGCCGTCGGCGTCACCGAGCTGGGATGGGGCCTCGCCGGTCACCGTGGCGGCCGCCCGCACCGCCGCGCCGACGCGGAAGACCGGCTCCATCTGGCCCGACACGTCGAGCACGGTCCGCTCCGGCGCCGCGGCGTCCCATCGTTCGAGAAGGCCCACGCCCGGCGCCGCCAGCGCGATGAACAGCTCGGCCGCGAGCGGGTCGTCGACGATCCTTGGATCCGGCCGCCCCGTCTCGTCGGCGCGGAGGTCAGACAGGGAGAACGTGCGGTTGCCGCGCCGCAGCGCCCAGTCGGTCAGCAGGTAAGCGCCCACGCGGTAACGATCCAGGTCGACCGGGTGGCTGAGCGGTCCAGATAGCGGTGGCGGCACACGAGCCAGGCGCAGTTGCAGACCCGCGAAGAACCGGACCGCCGGCGCGTCGCGCGAGCTGACCAACAGCCACGGCTCGCCCCGCGGCCAAGCGACGAACCGGCCCATCTCCTGCAGGAGCAACCGCGGCAGCCCGTGCGCCCGGTAGTCGAGGTAATCACACAGGTCGTCCAGCGGGGCGCCGCCGGTGAGGCCAGCGACGATGGTGCGCGCGGCCTTCCCCGACACACACGGCACGTAGGGTTGAGCACCGAACACCCCGTTATAGACGCCCTGTCCGCGGCGTTGGTCCAGCTGGGCGCGATCGAGCAGGTCGGGACCGGCGACGAACACGAAGTGCGCGCCGTCCCGGGTGAACACGTTCTTCAGGCTCGTCAGCAGCTCCGCGAGGCACTGCTCGCCCCCGGCGTCCGCGGTGAGCTTGTCCAGCTCATCGATGACGATGACAAGCCGTCCCGTCCACGGGTCGGGTCGGCGCGACCACCATCGGCGCGGCCCGTCCGGCCGGGGACGGGCGAGATCGGCCACGAACCGGATGAAGTCGTGCTCGGCATCGTGCAGGGTGTAGGGCAGGTAAGTGGCCTCGGCACCCCGCTGGCGGTTGCGTTTGGCGCCGATCTTGACCTCGCCGAGACCGAGTTCCACGCCGCCTTCGCCGCCGTCGGTCCGGTTGTGCTTGAGCGTCCGAGTCGTCCTCAGGTGAGCAAGCTCGAGGTCGGCGCGTAGGGCCGGGTCAAGCCTGCGCAGCACACCCGCGCGCCCGAGCGCCTCGTACAAGGCCCGGATCAATGAGACCAGCAGCACGTCCGGCGGGATTGGGCGCGCCAGGTTGAGGCGAACCTCGACGATGGGCTCGGCCTCGCCCGTGGCACCGGCCAGCTGCCAACGCAGCTCGGCAAGCGCTCGCTCGATGGCGGTCGTCTTACCGACCCCGGTGAACCCGGTGACCAGGATCGCCCCGCCCGAGGAATACATGATCCGATCGCGGAGGACCTCGACGGCTTGGTGGTTATCCAGGAAGGGGATCGGGCTGTGATGCGGCAGCGGACCGTTCGGGATGCGGAAGTCAGGCCGTAACCGCGCGCTGAGCAGGAACTCCTGACGGGTGACGTCCGTGGACGCTGTCGGGGTGGGCGCGTAGCCCTGCTGGCCGTAGCCCTGCTGGCCGTAGCCCTGCTGGCCGTAGCCCTGCTGGCCGTAGCCCTGCTGGCCGTAGCCCTGCTCGCCGTAGCCCTGCTCGCCATAGCCCTGCTCGCCATAGCCCTGCTGGCCATAGCCCTGCTCGCCATAGCCCGGCTGGCCATAACCCTCGTCGGCAGGCGCGAATGGAATCGGCGCGGGCGGGCTCGGCGGGGCGGGCGCGTCTCCGGCCACTGCCGTGCGGGCGGCGTCCATCAGGGCCCCGGCGCTGGGAAACCTCTCCTCCGGATCCACCGCCATCCCGCGAGCCACGACAGCATCGAGCGCGCGCGGCAGCCCGAGCCGTTCCTCCGACGGCCGGGGCCGAGGCCCCTGCATGTGGGCGTAAAGGGCAGAGAGTGCAGTGTCCCCGCGGAACGGTGGGTGCCCGGTGAGGACCTCGAACAACACGCAGGCCAGCGAGTAGACGTCTGATCGGTGATCGCCACGGCCTTCGAAGCGTTCTGGGGCGACGTAGCTCACGGTGCCGACAATCAGCCCGGGCTGGGTCATCGAGGAGGTCGCCCCCGCCTGCGCGATCCCGAAGTCGGCCAGGTAGGCAACGTCCGCACCCCGCTCGCGGGCGAGCAAGACGTTCGATGGCTTGACGTCGCGGTGCACGATCCCAGCAGCGTGTGCGGCGTCGAGCGCGCTGGCCACCTGCGCGAGGATCTCCACAGCGCGGGTGGGATCCGGCGGGCCCTGCTGGGCCAACAATGTGCCGAGGTCAATCCCCTCGACGAGCTGCATGTCGATGTAGAGCTGATCGTCGATCTCGCCGACGGCGTGGATGGCCAGGACATGCCGCGCGCCTAGCCCGGCGACGACGCTGCCTTCCCGCCGGAACCGCTCCCGGTACGCGGGATCGGCTCCGACCTCGCGCCGCAACCGCTTGAGCGCGACGGTCCGCTCCGTGCGGGTGTCGTAGGCCCGCCACACCTCGCCAACCCCACCGGAGCCGATCAGCGTCTCGAGCCGGTACGGGCCGAAGAGCGTCCCGTCCACCCGTCCTCCGACTACAGGGATCACCCGATGGAGCATCCAACCTTAGCCGACCCGGCCGACGTGCCCCAGACCGTCCAGCGCGCCACGGCAGCTGTGGCGCAACGCAGGGGAAGGCCTGCGCCGACCCCACACATCACGCGCCCGAGCCTCTTCCGAGCAAACCACGATGATAACGATAACCGTTAACAAATATTATGACAAACCGACCCAGGTGACGAGCAGGATGTCGACTCGACGCTGCTGCTCCACCACCAGGTAGGTGACCATGCCAGCGGCGCCGAACGGGAGATTGCGGACCCAGAGTCCGGGTTGCGTTCGGGGTTCACTGACCGCCCCACGCTCCACGGCTCCAGCTCGAGCACAGCGAACGCCTCAGCCAGGGCCAGCAAGGCAGCGGTAGGCGGTGCGGCGATTGCGTCCTGGGCGCCCGGATCGCGCAACCTCCCCGTCTGGCAACCTCTACGTCGTGCAGGTCGACCACCGCGACCACGTCCTAGCCGACCTGCACACCGCCGGGATTGGCGCGGGCATCCACTACCCCACCCCGATCCACCTCAACGAGGCCTTTCCCCGACCTCGGCAAGCGCGGCGACTTCCCCGTCAGCGAAGCCATGGCCGACCGCATCCTCACCCTTCCGCTGTTCCCCGAGATCACCGAGGAGCAGCAGGCGAGGGTGGTCGACACCCTCCGCGCCGCCCTGCGCTGACACACCGCACACAAGCCTGGGGGTGGCACACAGGTCCTGACCTGTGTGCCACCCCGCGGAGGAGTGTGTCGTCCTAGCGGCGCGCGTTCGTCACCGCGGCCGCGGCGAGCAGCGCCGGGATGACCCACTCCAGCGCGTGCACGGCGCGGTCGGTGCCCTTCTTGGCCCCCAACACGGCGGTGCCGGCAACGGCGCCCGCGGCCGACGTCGACAGGCCCAAGGCGAGGGCCGCGGCCCGGCTGCGCTCGGTGGCGAGGGTGCCGGCGCTTCCGGCGAGGTGGGCGAGCGCCGCGGCCCGGAAGACCGGGGTCCAGCGGGCCCAGCCCGTGGAGACGACCGCGTCGCGGTCGGCGCCGGCGGCGCCCGCCGCGTCCCCGGCGGCGTTGAGGCCGGTGGCTCCCATCAGGGCGCCGCCGAGCCAGGCGGCGCCGCCGAGGTCGCGCAGGGTGCGGGCGGGGGTGGTGAGGTTCATGCGGTTCTCCCAGGAGGCCGGTGGGTGGCGGGGTCAGGCACCCGGATCGGCCGCACGCAGCCCCAGGTACCACTCCTCCCAGCCGTCGTACGCGCCGGCGAGAGCCGCGCGGAAGATCTTCGGCCGGTCGATGCGGGTGATGAAGGTGCGTGGCACCGTACCGTCCGGGCGCGTGTCCACCGACTGCGCGTAGACGGTCGTGTAACCAGCCTCGGAACGTACCGATAGTCAGTCCTGTAGCAGCCTTTCGATACGCCGTTGTGAACCTGACTTGTGAGACGCCCGAGCTGCAGCGTTGGCGGCGGTTCGACGGCCGCGGTTCGGTGTTCCAGTTCCAATCGTCGACACCCACGACGCCGGCGCCTTCGCCGCGGTCAGGCACCTCACCGTCGGTGGGCTCCGCGACCACCTGTTGTCACTCCCGACCGATCCGTCCGAGCTCGCACCCGGCCTGACCCCGGAGATGGTCGCGGCCGTCTCGAAGCTCATGCGCAACCAGGATCTGGTGGCGGTGGCCCGCCGCTGCGAGATCACCAGCGCCTTCCGCACGACCGTCGGGTTGCCCGGCCGGATGTCCACCCGCCTGCAGCCCAACCACCCCACCGATGATCCGGCCGGTGTTCTCGCCGCGACCGTGGACGGGCTCCTGCACGGCTGCGGGGACGCCGTCATCGGGATCAACCCCGCGACCGACGGGACCGCGTCGGCAGGCAGGCTGCTGCATCTGCTCGACGACCTGCGCCTGCGGTTCGAGATCCCGACCCAGTCGTGTGTGCTGAGCCACGTCACGACAACCATCGACCTGATCGAGAGCGGCGCACCGGTTGATCTGGTGTTCCAGTCGATAGCCGGCACCCAGGCGGCCAACCGGGGATTCGGGATCACCCTGGACCTGCTGGGCGAGGCCCGCGACGCCGCCCTGAGCCTCGGCCGGGGATCCGTCGGCGGCGACGTGATGTACTTCGAAACCGGCCAGGGCAGCGCCCTCTCCGCTGACGCCCATCACGGCGTGGACCAGCAAACCGTGGAGGTCCGGGCCTACGCCGTCGCGCGCGCCTTCTCCCCGTTCCTGGTCAACACCGTGGTGGGATTCATCGGGCCCGAGTACCTCTACGACGGAAAGCAGATCATCCGCGCCGGGCTCGAGGACCACTTCTGCGGGCGGCTGTTGGGGCTGCCGATGGGGGTGGACGTCTGCTACACCAACCACGCGGAGGCTGACCAGAACGACATGGACATCCTCCTCACCGTTCTGGGTGTCGCAGGCTGTCCGTTCGTCATCACCGTTCCCGGGGCCGACGACGTCATGCTGGGCTACCAGAGCCTGTCCTTCCACGACGCCCACTACATCCGCGACGTCCTGGGCCTGAGACCCGCCCCCGAATTCGAGTCGTGGCTCGAACGGATCGGCCTGCTCGACGCCCGCGGTCATGTCCTCGACGCATCGCCTGCCCGCTTCCCCGTCCACGAGCTCGTCGGCGGCATCCCCCCGGCCGGTACGGCGCGATGACACTGCACCCCGACCCCTGGCCGCCCCTTCGTCGCGTGACCCCGGCACGGATCGGGCTGGGGCGCTCGGGACACGCCCTCCCCACTGTGGCGGTCCTCGCCTTCGCCGCGGATCACGCCGCGGCCCGGGACGCCGTATACGAGGAGCTCGACACGGATCTGCTCACCGCGCAGCTCGGCAGGCCCTCCGTCGTCGTCGACAGCGCCGCACCGGACCGCCCCACCTACCTCCAACGACCTGACCTGGGGCGCACGCTGTCCGAGAGATCCCGGTCGACGCTCGGCCCGGACCGCTGTGATGTGGCCTTCGTCCTCGCCGACGGACTCTCGACACGAGCCGTCCACGAGCACGGCGCGGCGCTCCTGGCGGGCACGCTCGCGCACCTTCGCGACATCACCGTCGCGGATGCCGATCCTGGCACGACAGGCCCGGGTCGCCCTCGGGGACGAGATAGCCATGCTCACCGGCGCCCGGCTCGTCGTCGTGCTGATCGGCGAACGACCCGGGCTGAGCGCCGCGAACAGCCTGAGCGCCTACACCACCTACGCGCCCCGACCGGGACCACCCGACTCCGGACGAAACTGCATCTCCAACGTGCGACACGGCGCCGGCCTGCCGGTGGCCGCCGCCTCAGTCCAGCTTGCCCGTCTCATCCGAGCGTCACTGACGTTGCAGATCTCCGGAATCGGACTCCGCCTCGAGCCGATGTGGTCGACCTCCGGGTCGCTCGACATCGAGCACGGCCGACGTCCCGACATCACCACGACCAGCGACCCAGGACCGGCGGCGGTCGACCCGGGCGAGTAGCGGGCGGGTGGGAGCTTCCCTTTCCCGCGACATTCCCCCGCGCCCGGCGCCCAAGCGAGATCTCCCTCACAACGCGAAGCGTTGCTAAATGTCCAACTGCACCGAGCCCCGCGCAAGCCCAGGTTCGTGGCCACACCCTTCAGTCCCGATGAACCCACGACAGACCTGGTGATAACCCGCTATATCACCAGGTTCTGTCGGTGCCCGCCGCTACCGTCCCGACCGTGACCGACCTGGCGCTCTCACCCACGCCGCCCGGCGTCGTTGACGTGTACGCGTCAACCCGGGCACCGGCCGCCGCGATGGCCGGCGAGCTCGTCGCGCACGTGCTGGGCGAGCTGCCCGGCCTGGCCGCGCTGGAGGATCGGGACCGGTTGCTGGCGGCGGCGTGGCTGGCCGGCCTGCGTTCGGCGCGGACCCGCCGCTCGTATGCCGGGGACCTGCTGGGCTGGACGGGGTGGCTGGCCGAGCGCGGCCTGGAGCTCCTCGCCGCCGGGCGGGTGCACGTGGATGTGTGGGTGCGGGCGCAGCAGCAGGCCGGTGCCGGGGAAGCGTCCGTGCGGCGGCGGTTGTCGGGGATCGGGTCGTTCTACCGCTACTGCCTGTCGCACGACCTGGCGGCCACCGATCCGACGGCGGGGGTGGCGCGCCCGCGGGTGGACCCGGACTACACCGCCACCGTGGGGTTGTCCCGGGAGCAGGGCCGGGCGTTGATCGCCGCCGCGGACGCCGATGGAGGCCGGGCTCGGTTGCGGTCGGCGGCGGTGATCCGGTTGTTGTTGCACAACGCGCTGCGCGTGGACGAGGCCCTGGGCGCGGACGTCGCCGACCTGGGCACCGACCGCGGGCATCAGGTGTTGACCGTGCTGGGCAAGGGCAACCGGCGGGCGAAGGTCGCGCTCACCCCGGGAACGCTGACCGCGCTGCACGCCTACCTGGACGATCGCGCCGGCGGCGCCGGCCGGGAGGGGTGGCGCGGGATGGGCGGGCCGCTGCTGGCCACCACCACCGGCGGGCGGATGCGCCCGAGCCAGCTGTGGGAGCTGGTGCGCCGGTTGGCCGCGGCGGCGGGGATCGGCGAGTGGGATCGGCTGTCGGCGCACTCGCTGTGCCACACCGGCATCACCATGGTTGGACGCCGGGGTGCCGCTGCGGGATGTGCAGGACTACGCCCGACACCGCGACGCCCGCACCACCCGCCGGTATGACCACTCCCGGGACTCGCTGGACCGCTCCGCCGCCTACGCGGTCGCCGCCTACCTGGGCTGACGGTTTTCGGTCGCACGGCTCGCGGGGGCCCGGGCGGGGGCTACAGGGTGATGACGGCGAGCACGGGACGGTGGTCGGATCCGGGCGCGTCGCGGCGGGCGGCCGGGTTGGCGGTGATGGAGGGGGTCGGCCCGGCCGCATCGGTGGTCACGGCGCCGTCGGCGATCAGGCCGACGAGGGCGTGGCTGACCAGGATGTGATCGATCAGCTCGCGGCGGCCTTCGAACTCGCGGGAGAACCGCTGCGCCTCCGGGATGCGGTCGGCCAGATTCCACAGCCGCTGCCGATCGCCCTGGTCGGGGCTGCCCAGGGTCATCGCTCCTTGTCGAGCCTTGCGGCGGGTCGGGCACGAGGTGAACGGCCGGTGGCCCGGCAATCCGTCAGCCGTCGCGGCGGTGTCGGCTCAGCGGGGGGGCGTGAGCCGTTGTGCCGCGGTGATCGGGTCACCGGTGAGGACGGTGGCGCCGACGGTGTCGGCGAGGCCTGTGGTGGCGCCGGCGCCTGCGAGCCGAAGGGGAGCGGTCCGGGCGAGGGTGATGAGGTCGGGAAGGGATTGCTGGAACCGCTCGGCGGCGATGGCGGCGAGGATCACGACGTCGGGGCGTTTCTCTTCGACGGTATGGGCGAGATCGGAAAGTGGTGTGTCGGCGCCGAGGTAGACGACCCGCCAGCCGTTGCGGTGTAGCACGACGCCGAAGACCAGCAGCGGTAGGTCGTGCAGCTCACCGGGCGGGCAGGCGAGTACGGCGCATGGCCCCTGCCCCTGCCCCCAGCCGCGGGTGAGGCTGGCCAGTCGGGCGCGGAGCAGGTTGCTCGCGAAGTGCTCGGTGGTGACGCCGATGGCGCCCTTCGCCCAGCGATCGCCGAGCTCGCGCAGGTAGGGCATGACCACTTCCCGGAGGGTGGTCTCCACGGTGAAGTCGGCGAACAGGTGATCCAGCACGGCCTGGGCGGCGGGCTCGTCGAGTTCGTCCAGGGCGTGACGCAGCTCCCCGGCGAGTCCCGCCAGCCCGCGATCGCTGCCGGACGGCGGTGCGTCGGGTCGCGCCGAGTAGTCGGCGGGGGTGGGTTGCCCGGCTGCCGCTGGTGGGGTCGAGGCCGCGGCGAGGGAGCGGTCGGTCTCCTCGTCGAGGGCGGCGCGAGCGGCTTCCGCGGCGGCCAGCCCGCGCGCGAGGTGGGCCTGCATCCGGCGCACCCGCTGCTCGTCGGCTCTGCTGTACAAACGGTACCCGCCCGCCGTACGTACCGGCTTGAGCAGGCCATAGCGGCGCTCCCAGGCGCGCAGGAGCTCCTGGTTCACCGCCACCCGCCGCGCGAGCTCCCCGATGCGCAAGACCGCCGGATCATCCTCACTGGCCATGACGGGAACTGTACAGACACGAGACAGTCATTTGACAGCCCTCTCCAGGCCACGTACATTCACTGTACGTTCCCTAGACGGAGGTTTGACAGTGAAGGCACTGAACATCATCACGACGATCCTGCTGATCGTCGGTGGGTTGAACTGGGGGCTCGTGGCGATCGCCGAGTTCGATCTGGTCGCCGCGGTCTTCGGATTGGCGTTCGGCGAGACCAACGTCCTCACCCGCATCGTGTACGCGCTGGTCGGGCTGTCCGCCCTCTACCAGGCGGCCCAGCTGCCGGCCACGCTGCGGCGAGGTACCTCGGTTTCATCGGCCGTCCGCGCCTGACGGCGAGCGAGCGCAAGACGAGGGATTCACTCGTCGGCCGCCTCTCGCCGGGCCAACCGCGTGGCGAGCAGCGGATGAACCGCTGCACGCCACCGGTTGGCGGTGCCGCCAGAGCACCCACGCCCCATGAAGCGCACGCGGCGAACCCTCGTCGACATCGGCCGAACCCGACAAACCCACAACCACCGATGCTCGCCGTCCCGACCCCGGCCCGGGGCCGCAGTTACCCACCGGGGCCGCAGTTACCCACCGGGGCCGTGGCGTGCGACACCCGCAGCGCAGCGGGTTTGAACGATTTGGTGCTTGACGGGACAACGCGATCGCTTTCGGCAACGGCTGGTGTGCCTCGCCCCTGCCACGCATCGCCACACTCGGCTAAGCCGACGATGTCCCGCACTTTGTTGTTGCGATGACCCGTCCACCGCCTCAATGGCCGCCTCAGTAGGGGCCGCCATTCCCCAACACTTTCCGAAGGAAAAGGAACTCATGCCTGCCCTGAAGTTTGCCATCGTCACCGCTGCGTCGGCCTGCGCGGTCGCACTGTCCGCCTGCGGCACCGCGGCCGCACCGGCCCCCACGCCCGCCCCGGCACCCTCGGTGGCGCCCTCGGCCGCCCCGTTCGGGGCCCCCCAAGCAGCCGCGTCCGGCGAGTTCGGTCCCGGTTGCGCCGCGGTACCCACCGACGCGGCGAACCCCGGGAGTTTCGCGGCCATGGCCAAAGCACCCGTGGCCACGGCCGCCGCCGGCAACCCCCTGCTGTCCACCCTGGTTGCCGCGGTCAAGCAGGCGAACCTGGTCGACACCCTCAACACCGCCCCGAACATCACCGTGTTCGCGCCGACCAACACCGCCTTCGGCAAGATCCCGAAGAGCGACCTGGACAAGGTCCTGGCCGACCAGGCAACCCTGACCAAGATCCTCACCTACCACGTGGTGCCCGGGCGGCTCACGCCCGCGCAGCTCGCCGGCACACACACGACACTCGAGGGCGGCGAGATCACCGTCACCGGCAGCGGCACGAACTTCACGGTGAACGGCAACTCCGCGGTGGTCTGCGGCAACGTGCAGACCTCAAACGCCACCGTCTACCTCATCGACACCGTGCTCACGCCCAAGAGCTGACCACCCGACCACAATTCCGGATGCGGGGTCCGCGGCACAGGGACAACGCGACCTTCGGGACCGTGTCACGGTTGAGGGCGGCGACATCCGGACGATCGAGGGCGGCAACGATCGGGGACACTTGCAGCGCGGGCACGGGCTTCCTGTCGTGATCAAGGACTTAGACACCCTCATGATCACGTCGGACCCGTGCCCGTCCTGACGTTCACCCGTGCGTGTCGCCGCAGGTCAGCTACCGGTTATCGCGACTTTGCCTCAGCCCTGCGGGGTCCCCGGGTGGTGTGAGCGGGACAAAACGCCGCAGCATCACCGTGAAGACCAGCTATGCGCTACCGGAACGGCGACCTCGTTACGGCGTCGAAACGGCAGCGTCCATGGCGGATCGTAGAACCACGCCACCGCGTCCCCGACGGTTTCGATTCCGTTGTCGTTCAGCGTTTTGAGAAGTTCGTCGGTTCGGGCTGCGACGGCTTTAGGGCCGCGGTCGCCGCTGAAGCGCAGCACAGCGACCGTCTCCCCGGGCACTGTCACCAGCCTGACACTGTCATCGTCAGGTATAGGCAATGTCTCCATGGTCCACTTGGCGGGCATGAAGAACCGAATCCTCCACCCGCCATCGTCTTCTTCTCGAGACTGGGCGACCGGTGCGGTCATGGCGATCTCGTCGCCACCGGCCTGCTGCTGCGCCACAGGCGCCGTCATCGCGATCCCTTCGCCGCGGTGGTTGCCACCGAAGATGTAGCGCGCCAGACGACGAAACCCGATGTTACGAGCGCGATCCTCGTCGGCCGCGACTGTGGTCTCCGCCGCGATTCGCGGTCCGTACTGGCGGATTTCGATGGTCGCTGTCAACGGCCGATGGAGGAAGTGCGGTTCCTCCGTGCCGACCCGGATGCCCACGACCGACAACACCGATTCGGCCACTTGTGCTGCGATCTTGGTGAATTGCATGGTTTCCTCAGCTGCGGTTGAGCACCCAGATATGGGTGGAAAGGGCAGTAGCGAACGCGGTCCAGGCGGCGTACGCCGCGATCGGCGCGGCCTTCGCGCCGCGCACGGCCACAGAGCGCCTGACCAGGTCGGCACTGCTGACCGCCAGCACGCCTGCTGCGACCGCGGACGTGCCGAGCCTTCGGCGGTTGAAAAACAGCCATGACCAGCTGGCGTTGAGCACCAAATTGGTCGCCAGCGCAACGATGTACGCGCGGTGCTCCTCGCGCTGACCGCGCCGCTCCAGGTCGCTCAGCGTCGAGGCGGACACCGCGGCGATATCCGCGTACAGCACCGACCACACGATCGGAAACGCCCGCCCCGGCGGTTGGTACGGGGGCGTCTTCAACGTCTGGTACCACGCCGATTCCGCTGGTCTGCTCGCCAGCCCGCCGATCACAGCGGTCGCCGTCACGGCCAACGCGGTTGGGACGAGTGTTCGTGCCTCCACGTGCCCTCCTGGGAATAGCAGCTGCTCTACGCCACCAAGCGTCGTCGCTGGCGGTCAAACTTGCGAGTCGGCCGTCGAATCCGCGACCGACCTGCACCAACCAGCTGCGTCCGGCGAGCGCCGGGTTCGCTGGCCATCACGAGCAGACCGCCCCACCCGCTGGCGGGCACCGGGCCGATCAACGCCAAACCCAGCAGTGCGGCGAACCGGGCCCGTCGCGACGAGCTTCCTCTGCCGGTGGCCGCGGGTGTGGCGCGTCCTCCTCGAAAGATCGGTCTGTCGGGCGGCTTTGGGGTGAGAAGACGGGTCGCCGCAGCGAGGACGATCGACGCGGACTCGTCGAAGCGCGCCGTCTTCACGATCCTCAGCAACGAACCGCTCGACGTGCCCGGCTCCTTCATCGCCGCATCCCGGGTGCCCGACACTGAGGGCAAGTGGACCTACCGATACGTCGGCGGGCGACTGCTGGCCTACGCCAACGATCGCTGGTTCCTCATCGTCGCCCCCCGTCAGCACGGCTACCGCTCGACGATCTTCACCCTGCACGACGCCGACAATCTGCGCCCGCGGACGGAGGTCGAGGCCGAGCTTGCCAGGGCGGCCGCCGTCGCGCGTGGGCAGGGTGCCGAGGGTCTGCTGCGGCGCGTCGAGGCGACCGCGGCCGGGCTGCGGGTACCCCGCTGACCGGGACAACGGCACCGGAACGATCCCCGAACCCCCCTTCGGTCACGGTTCGTCCAGCGGCCCGGAAGCCGAGGGCGAAGGAGGACCGAGATGGCGATCACCGACCGCGACGTGGCCGAGCTGCGGCAGGTCTTTCGGGGGGCGCTCCTGCGCCGGGGGGAGGAAGGCTTCGACGAGGCGCGCCGGGTGTGGAACGGGGCGATCGACCGTAGGCCGGGGCTGATCGCGCGCTGCGCGGGCGCCGACGACGTCGTCGCGGCCATCCGGTTCGCGCGCCGTCACGGCCTCGAGGCGTCGGTGCGCGGCGGCGGCCACTCCATCGGCGGGCTGTCGGTCTGCGAGGGCGGTCTGATGATCGACCTGTCGCTGATGAAGGCGATCAGGTCGATCCGGCGACCCGCACAGCGACCGCCGCAGGCGGCGTCCTCTGGGGCGAGCTCGACCGGGCGACCCAGTCGGTCGGGCTGGCGACGACCGGCGGGGTCGTCAGCCACACCGGCATCGGCGGGCTCACCCTGGGCGGCGGCCTCGGCCACCTCATGCGCGCCCACGGGCTGACCGTGGACAACCTGCGGTCGGTCGAGCTGGTCACCGCCGACGGGGAGCTGCGGCGGGTCGACGGCGACCGCGACCCCGAGCTGCTCTTGGGGGCTGCGCGGCGGGGGCGGCAACTTCGGCATCGCCACCCGGTTCACCTACCGGCTGCATCCGGTCGGGCCGATGCTGCTCGCAGGCCCGGTGCTGTGGCCGATGGAGCAGGCCGGGGAGGTGCTGCGGGCCGTGCGGGACTACGCGCCCGAGGCGCCGGACGAGCTCGGGATCACGGTCGCGCTCGTCCCCGCCCCGCCCGCGCCGTTCGTCCCGCCGGAGCTGTCCTGCGCCCGGTGATGGGCCTGGTCCTGGCCTGGTCCGGCGACCCCGCCGAGGGCGTGGCGGCGATGAAGCCCCTCCGGGCGGTCGGCACCCCCATCGCCGACGTCGTGCGCCCCACGCCCTACCTCGCGCTGCAGTCGATGCTCGACGGCGGTGCCCCGCACGGGCGGCACTACTACTGGAAGGCGCACCGCCTCCCGGAACTGCGCGACGAGGTCATCGACGTGTTCGGCACGGCGATGGCCGCCGCGCCCACGCCGTTCGCCCAGATCAACGGGTGGGCCGTGGGCGGTGCCGTCAGCCGGGTCGACGCCGACGCGACCGCCGTCGGCGACCGCGACCCCGGCTTCGAGATGAGCATCAGCGCGGGCTGGGCGCCGGGCGACGCGGAGCCTGACCGGCACCGGGCCTGGGTGCGCTCGACGTGGGACGCGCTCGCCCCCTACGGCGACGGTGTCTACGCGAACTTCATCTCCGACGAGGGCGCTGCGGGCGTGGAGTATGCCTACCGGGCGCGGCTGGACCGCCTCCGCGGGCTCAAGGCCGCGCACGACCCCGACAACTTCTTCCACATGAACAGCAACATCCGGCCCGCCGTCGGGTAGCCGCGGTGGCCGCCGATCTGATCGCACTAGAGAAGGCCGAGGTCCCGCCCCCGCCGGACGGCGTCCGCGCGGGTCGTGACACCCAGCTTCCGGAAGATGCTCTTGATGTGGGACTTCACGGTGTTGAACGAGACGTAGAGCCGCGCCGCGATCTCCCGTTGGGTGAGCTCGGACGGGAGCAGCCGCAGGACGGACAGCTCCCGGTCACTGAGGTCTTCGGGGTACGGACGGTCGGCCGGGCCCGCCGCCACGCGGCGCAGCCCCCGCTCCGCCCTGCGCACCAGGTCGGTCAGCGCTCCGGGATCGGCGCAGGCATCCAGGACGCCGCGGGCTTGACGCACCAGGTCCACGGCCGCCTCTCGGTCACCGAGGTCACCCTTGAGCCTGGCGTGCGCGACGAGTCCGTACACCAGCTCGAACCTCGCGTCGCCACGGTCGGCGAGCTCCGTGCCCCTGGCCAGCTCGTGGTCGGCCTCGGTGAGCTGCCCGTCCTGCTGGTGCAGTGCGCCGCGGGCGATGTGGGCCATGGCGGCGCCGTAGTAGGCGTTGAGCCCGATCTGGCGGTGCAGGAGCGCCTCGATGTCCCGGACGAGGGGGCCCGCGGGCGTGGTGCGTCCGCGCCCCGGCCGCCGCGAACTCCCGTGCCGAGCGTGGTCAGGAGGGCGCCAGCCGGCGCGATGGCCGCCGCGGCACGCCGCGGCAGTATCCTGGTTGATCGACCGGCACGCGGCGACGCCCGTCGCCACGCAGTCCGGGCCTGCCATGAGCCGATCGAGGCCCTCGCGGCGTTCGGCGGCCGCCAACCAGCGGTCGGCGTCGTCGACGCGGCCCAGCTCCTGCAGGGTGGTGGCCTGGACCAGGCACAGCCGGGGGTCGCCCAGCAGCACGTCGGTCGGCAGCGCCGCCAGCCAGCTGAGGATGGTTTCCAGCCGGGCGCGGTCGCGGGCCTCGACCCAGTGGTCGAGGATCAGCCGGGTCGCCTCGGCGACGTCGCCCGCCGCCGTGGCGTGGTGGATCGCCTCGGCGGGAAGGCCGTTCTCGCGGTGCCACACCGCCGCGCGGCGGTGGAGGACGCTGATGCTCGCGGGGTCGACGATCTGCAGCTCCTGCCGCAGAAGCTCGGCGAAGAGGTGGTGGTAGCGGTACCAGGCGCGCTTGCTGTCGAGCGGGACGAGGAAGAAGTTCGAGCGCTCCATCTCCCGCAGGATCCGCCACGAGTCGTCGCGCTCGGTGACCGCGTCGCACAGCGCCGCGCAGAGGCGGTCGAGCAGCGACGTGCGGAGCAGGAAGGTGCGGACGTCGCGAGGCTGACCCGCGAGCACCTCGGCGCTGAGATAGTCCACGACGTGGCGGTCGTCGCCCGCGAACTCCCGGATGAAGCCGTCGACGTCGGCGCGGCCCCGCAGCGTCAGCGAGGCCAGGTACAGACCGGCTGCCCAGCCCTCGGTGCGTTCCTGCAGCCGCGCGACCGCATCGTGGTCGAGCCCGAGCCCCTGCAGGTCATTGAGCAGCCGCGTCGCGTCGTCGACGGAGAAGCCGAGGTCGTGGCCGTCGATCTCCACCAGCTCGCCGCGGGCCCGCAGGCGAGCCAGCGGGAGCGCAGGCTGCGAGCGGGTCGCCACGGCAAGCTCAAGGACGGGCGGGAGGTGGTCGACGAAGGCGGCGAGGCTCTCGTCGATCTCCGGATTGGTGACCAGGTGGTAGTCGTCGAGCACCAGCACGATCCGGTGCGGTGCGCAGGCGAGCTCGGCGCTGATCGCGGGCAGCACGTCGTTGACGACGTCCACGCGCGGGGCTTCCAGGGTCGGCAGGGACGTGGTCCCGGCCGCGGGATGACGGGTGCGCAGCGCCTCGATGAGATAGGTCCAGAACCGAACCGGGTCGTTGTCCCCGCGGTCCAGCGCGAGCCACGCGAAGCGGCGGGTCTGCGACTCTGCCGCGTGCCAGTCGGCCAGCAGCGTCGACTTCCCCCACCCGGCGGGGGCGCGGATCAACGTCACCTTGCGGGGCGCGCCCATGCAGAGCTCGAGCAGAGCGGGCCTGGACACGCGGCGCCGCTGGACGGGCGGCTGCACCTTCGACCACACCAGGGGTCGCGCCGTGGTCCCGGCCACCCCCAGGCCGTCCTCGTCCATGCCGTCACCGTATCGGGCAAATCGGCCAGTCACCCAGGGTGAATCCCACGGTGGGTGAGGACGCTTCACCCAGACAGGTCCGACGATCGGTCGCCGGAAAGGGACAACCCCGGTCGACGGGTCCCCACCGCCCGGAGGACAGGACATGACCACACATCGGGAGCGACTCGGGAAGGCGAACCGTCCCCGGCCGATCAGAGCCGGGGTCGGCTTCGCCGTCACGTTCCTCGCGGCCTGGTTCACCCTCGACCGGCTGGCGACCGCGCCCCCCACGCCTGCGGCGTCGCTGGGTGCTCTGGCGGCGTGTGCCGCGGTGCTCGGCGTCGGCATGGCGGTGGTGATGGGGGAGCCGCCCGCCCGCATCGCCCGGCGTCTGGGACTGGGACGGCCCGCCCCTCGGTCGGTGCTCGCCGCCGCCGTCGTCGGGGCGGCCGTGTTCGTGACCTACCTGGTGGGCGCCGCCGTCGGTCATGTCCCCCTGGAGCTGCGGTCGAACTGGCCCGCGGTGCTCGTCGGCGTCCTCATCTTCAACGGGGTCGCGGAGGAGCTGGTGTGGCGAGGCTTCGTCTTCGGCTTCCTCCGGCGGAGGTTCCCGTTCCCGACCGCACTCCTGCTCTCGATGCCGCTGATCGCACTCACCCACGTGCCGATCATCCTCGGCAACGGATGGGTGGTCGGTGGCCTCGCCGCGCACCGGCCCACCCGGCAGGTTGCCACTATCGTGAGGCGATGGCTTCCGGCGCCGACGGTCGCGCGCGAGAGCTGTTCGCCACTCTCGCGTGGGGGCAGTGCCGCGCCCTGCTGGCAGACGCGGACGACCGAGGCGAGCTCGGCGGCCCGGACCTCGCCCTGCTCGGCGAGGTCGCCTTCCTCACCGGCGACGACGAGCTCGCCGCGGGCGCCTACGCCCGGTCCTACCGGTGGTTTCTCGACAGCGGGGAGCTGCACGCCGCGGCGCGCGCCGCGTCCTGGTGCGCGTTCGTCCTGGCGTCCGGTGGCGAGTTCGCCCGGTCGGCGGGCTGGGCGGCCCGGGCCAAGCAGCTCGTGGACGGTCACGGGCTCGGCGGCGCCGCGGAGGGCTGGGTCCTCGCCGACGAGGCGCACCGGCTCATGATCACCGGCCAGTTCGCCGAGGGGCTGGGGGTCGCACTGGCCGCCGAGCGGTTGGGTGCGGCGGCGGGCGACGCCGACGTGCTCGTGCTGAGCAGGCTGAGCATCGTGCATGCGCAGGTGATGCAGGGTGAGCGCGCCGAGGCGATCCGGCTCGCCGACGAGATCATGGTCGCGGTGGCGGCCGAGGAGACCTCGGCCGCCGTTGTCGGCACCGCCTACTGCGGGGCCATCAGCACCTGCCTGACGGTGCGCGACATCGGCCGGGCCCGGGAGTGGACCGACATCCTCGGCCGGTGGTGCGACGCGCGTCCCGAGCTGATGCCCTACCGCGGCCAGTGCCTCGTGCATCGCGCCCAGATGATGGCCTGGGGCGGGGACTGGCCCGGCGCGGTCGCCGAAGCCACGCACGCCGAACAGCTGCTGCGCGGCCCGGCGGCGGGCGAGGCGGCGTACCAGCTCGGCGAGGTCCACCGCCTGATGGGCCACCTCGACGACGCCGCGCACCACTACCGGCGCGCCAACAGCCTGGGCAGGCGCCCCGAGCCCGGCCTTTCGCGGCTGCGGATCGCCCAGGGGCGCGCCGAGGCCGTCGTGCTGACCTTGCGGCGGCTGTGTGCGGAGCCGTGCACCCCCGAGGACGCGGCCGAACAGCTGGACGTCCTCGTCGACGCCCTGATCGCCGTCGGCGACGTCGACGCGGCCGCCGCCGCTGCCGACGAGCTCCGGCGCGTCGCGTCCGTGGTCGACGCGCCACTCGTGGGCGGGCTGGCCCACCGGGCGAGCGCCGCGACGCTGCTCGCCGCCGCGCGCCCGGATGCGGCGCTGGCCGCCGCGAACGCCTGCGTCCGGGCGTGGGCGGGGCTGGACATTCCGCATGCCTGCGCGCAGGCGCGGGTCCTCGCCGGTCGATGCCTGTGGGCGCTGGGCGACGAGCCGTCCGCCGAGCTGGAGTTCGACGCCGCCCGCGAGTGCTTCGCCCGCCTCGGCGCCGCGCCCGACCTCGCATTGGTGGAGGGGCTCACCGCGGGGCACGACGGGGCCGCGCACCGGCCCGGCGGGCTGACCGAACGCGAGGTCGAGGTCGTCCGGCTCGTCGCGGCCGGGCACACCAACCGGGTCATCGCCCGTGAGCTGCGGCTGAGCGAGAAGACGGTCGCGCGGCACCTGAGCAACATCTACACGAAGCTCGGGGTCGCGTCGCGGGCCGCCACCACGGCGTACGCCTACGACCACCAGCTGCTCTGACCGCGTCTGCACAGAACTACCCATCGCCGGACGCCGTGGATGGGTCGCTCGTCCGACGCGGGCCGGGTCCTGCCGTTCGTACCGTCGGCGCACCGACGAGCGAGGAGGCACACCATGATCACCACCCGACAGCAGCCCGACCGGACCGTGGTCGTCGACGGGCAGGGCCGGGAGCGGATCCCGACCGTCGTCGTCGGGGCCGGACAGACCGGCCTCGCCACCGCCTACCACCTCGGCCGGGCAGGCGTCCCGTGCGTCGTCATCGACGGCAACGCCCGCGTCGGCGACCAGTGGCGGCACCGCTACGACTCGCTGCTGCTCAACACGCCCGCCCAGTACGACGGGCTGCCCGGCATGCGGTTCCCCGCGCCCCACGGCAGCTTCCCCAGCGGCGCCGCCATGGGCGACTTCCTGGAGTCCTACGCCGACCGCATGGGCATCGCCGTCCGCTGCGGCGTCGCGGTCCACGAGGTGCGCCGCCACGACGGCGGATGGCGGCTCACGACCTCCGCAGGCCCCATCGTGGCCGACGCGGTCGTCATCGCGTGCGGCGGCGAGGCTGCCCCGCGGGTCCCCGATCTCGCCGACCGGCTCGACCCCGGCATCCGCCAGCTGCACTCGTCGAGCTACCGCAACCCCGAGCAGCTGCTGCCCGGCCCCGTGCTGGTCGTCGGGTCGGGACAGTCCGGGGCCGACATCGCGCTGGAAGCCCGCAACGCCGGTCACGAGACGTGGCTTTCGGGCAGTCCGAAGGGCGAGATCCCCTTCCCGCTGGGGTCCCGTCGGGCCCGGTTCGCCCTGCCCGTGTTGTGGTTCCTCGCCAACCACGTCTTCACCCTGCGTACGCCGATCGGCCGCCGCATGCGACCCGCCGTGCGCGCGGGCGGCGCGCCGTTGCTGCGGGTGAAGCGGGCCGACCTCGCGGCGGCGGGCGTGCACATCGCGGTCGCGCGGACCACGGATGTGCGTGCCGGGCGCCCGGCCCTCGCCGACGGCACGGTGCTCGACGTGGCCAACGTGCTGTGGTGCACCGGGTACCGGCCCGACTTCGGCTACATCCACCCGGACGTCACGGGGTCGGACGGGTTCCCCGCCTGCGACGGCGTCGCCGCCGTCGGGGCCCCCGGGCTGTACTTCGTGGGGTTGATCTTCCAGACGGCGTTCGCGTCGATGCTCATCGGGGGCGCGGGCCGCGACGCCCGTCGCGTGGCCACCCACATCGCGGCCAGCGTGCAACAGAGCGGCTGAGGGCAAAGCTGTCCGCCCGTGCCGCCTCGCGGTGCTCGGAGGAGGTCTCGGGGTACGGTTGGCACCGGTGTGCCGGGAAGCCTGGTCGGCGTCCTGTTTGATCGGTTCGAATGGAGCACACCGGTGGATGGCACCTCTTCGCCCATTGCCACTCCCGCGGGACGCGGGTCGCGGGATCCCCACGATCGCCCGAGTGGCCGAGGTTCCCTTGTCTGGCTTGCCGAGGTGGAGGAGGGCTGGAGCGAGCTCGTCGGTGGCAAGGCCGTCGGTCTGGCGGCGATGATCCGGGCAGGCGAGCGCGTTCCCGAAGGGTTCTGCATTACCACCGCAGCGCATGACGCCGTTCTGGCCGCTTCCGGCGTGCTCGGGGACGATCCGCGGGAAGCGGTTCTGCACGCCTACGAGCAGCTGGGTGCGGGTGCGGTCGCGGTCCGGTCGAGTGCCACGGCGGAGGATCTGCCGCACGCCAGCTTCGCGGGGCAGCACGAGACGGTCCTGAACGTCAATGGCGCGGAGGCGTTGCTCGACGCGGTGCGGCGTTGCTGGGACTCGTTGGCGAGCCCGCGTGCGGTGGCCTACCGGGAGGCGGCGGGCATAGCGGGTGAGTCCGCGCGGATGGCCGTTGTGGTCCAGCGGATGGTCGATCCGGTCGCTGCCGGGGTGTTGTTCACCGCGAACCCGATCACCGGGTGCCGAACGGAGATGGTCGTCGACGCGGTTCCCGGGCTGGGGGATGTCGTCGTCGGGGGCAGCGTCGCCGCCGACCACTACGTCATGAGCGCGGGTGCGCCGGTTGCAGGCGGCGGCTGCCTGACCGGTGAGCAGTTGGACCGGCTGTGGGCTGTCGGGCAGCGGCTGCAGGGTCGCGCCGGAGCGGCCCAGGATGTCGAGTGGGCGTTCGACGGGCAGAACGTGCTCTGGTTGCTGCAGGCCCGACCGATCACCACGTTGTTCCCGGTGCCCACCTCCGCGCGGCCCGGGCCGCGGGTCTTCCTGGAGGTCGGCCACATGCAGGGCATGCTGCGGCCGTTCACGCCGATGGGGATGGCCGCGATGCGGGTGGCGACGGCGCAGTACTTCGAGTCGGTCGGTGTGCGGGCCGACCCGTTCGACGGTCACCCCGGTGTCGTGGACGCGGCAGGCCGCATGTATCTCGACATCACCGCGGTCGTGCGCTACAAGGCGGGCCGCGCGAAGCTCCCCGCCGCGATGACGATCTATGGGCCGCGGGTCAGCGAGGCGGTCCAGCGTGTCATGGCGGATCCGCGGTTCACCCCGCTCGCGCGCAGGCCGTACCGGTTGCGGACGGTGCTTCCGGTGGCGGCGCGGCTGGCACCCGGTCTGGTCGCCGGGTTGGTCGGCGCGATCGCCCGCCCGGCCAGTGCGCGGGGGCGTGCGTGCCGCGCTGCCGCGAAGGTGTGGCGAGACAGCGAGGCACCGCAGGTCGGGACCGCCACAGCGGCCGATCATCTCCGTGCGGCGATGGCGGCGCAGAGCTCGTTCGTGCGGATGGGCATGCGGGAGATGCTGGCGCCGATCTACGCCGCCATGTTCCTGCGGCAGGCGGCGGTCGCCCTGCTCACCGGAGTCGCCACCGAGAGCGAGGTCGACGAGACGCTGCGGGGGATGCCCTACAACGTCACCACGGAGATGGACCTGGCCCTGTGGCGCCTGGCCGTCGACGCCAGGGAGCACCGTGACGTCCTGGTGGGCGTGCCGCCGTCGGATCTCGCGGCCCGCTACCTCGCAGGCGGGCTCCCCGAGATCGGACTCGGCGAGTTCCTGCGCCGGTACGGGCACCGGGCCGCGGCCGAGGTCGATGTCGGCCTGCCCCGGTGGGCCGAGGACCCGACGCCGGTGTTCGCCGCGATCGCGGGCTACCTGCGCGTCGCCGATCCGGAACAGGCGGCGGACCGCCGTTTCGCCCGGGCGGCGGCCGCGGCGACCGCAAAGATCGACGAGCTGGTCCGGCGCGCAGGCCGCAACCGCCCGGTCCGGGCCCGCTGCGCCGGGTTCCTGCTGCGTCGCTCGCGGGCGATCGCCGGGCTGCGCGAGCTGCCGAAGTTCGCCTGGCTGTACGCGTTCGCCCGGATGCGCAGGCACCTGCTCGCCGCCGGGGCTCAGCTCCAGCAGCGCGGCGTGCTGCAGCGGGCCGAGGACGTCATGTTCCTCGACTTCCGTGAGGCCCTTGACGCCGCGGACGGCGCCGACCGGCGCGTGCTGGTCGCCGCCCGGCGAGCCGCGTACGAGCGCGAGCTCAAGCGGCGCAGCGTCCCCGGACTCCTGCTCTCCGACGGCACCATCCCCGAGGCGCTGGCGCCGACCGCGCCCGCTGTCGCCGGGACGCTTGCCGGGATGGCGGCGGCGGCGGGAACCGCGACCGGCCGGGCCCGGGTCATCCTCGACCCTTCCGAGGCGCACGTCGAGCCGGGCGAGATCCTGGTCGCGCCGACCACGGACCCCGGCTGGACGCCGCTGTTCATGACCGCGGCCGGGCTGGTGACCGAGACCGGGTCACCGATGGCCCACGGCCCCACCGTCGCCCGCGAGTATGGCATCCCCGCGGTCATCTGCGTCCGCGACGCGACCTCGTTGATCAGCACCGGTCAGCTGATCAGCATCGATGGGGCGGCAGGCACGGTCGTGCTCCGGGACGATCCACCAGCAGAGCAGGTCCGCGGTCAGCGGCGGGGTCGGTGACCTGTGGTGTCGGTCGGGATGGACGACCTCGTCGAGGACGTGGTCAGCCTGCTTCCGTTCGCGGGGGGCTCCCGGCCCTCGATCAGCAGCGGCAGCCCGGCCGCGACGAAGGCGCTTGGCCGGTCCATGGCCTGGAGGTGGACGTGTGGCTCGGTCGAGTTGCCGGAGTTGCCGCATTCGCCGATCACCGCGCCGCTCTCGACGCGGTCCCCGCGGGCCACCCGCAGCGAGCGCCGCCGCAGGTGGGCCAGCAGTACACAGGCTCCGTCATCGCGGCGGATCACCACGTGGTTGCCCAGCACTCCGAGCGGGCCGAGCAGCTCCCGCACGCTCTCGGCCACCAGGTAGAGCAGCGCGGGCGGTGAGGTGCGGCTGAGATGGTCGCGGGCCCCGCCCTGCGCGCGGACCACGGTGCCGGTCACGGGGGCCAGCACGGGCAGGCCGAAGCCGGGGAACGCGGTCGGTCGCCGGGCCGGGGGCCACCAGCCCCAGCCGGGGCGCGACCCGTCCGCCGGGTCGTAGACGAGGTCCACGGCGTACGCCTGGGCCCAGGCCTGGATTCCGTGGCTGGGCACCCGGCTGGTCGGGCTGTTCATCGCCAGCCACGACCCGCGGACCGGCGCGGCGACCGACACGGCCCGCCCGGTCGGGGTGCCGAGCCTCAGGTAGAGCGCCATGCCGACCACGAAGACGGCGGTCGCCGACCAACGCGCCCACCCGGGCGCGTCGACGACCGCGACGGTGAGTACCGCCAGCCCACCGACTGCGGCGAGGGGCATGCGGATGCGCGAGAGAAGCGGCATGCGGACCGGCTACCCGCCATGCCCCGGCCGCACCCTTACGCGCATCCGACGATCCACCCAGGTCGGCTGCCGCGCCGCCGACGGCACACGTGCGCCTGTCGGCCCGCCCGCCGCGGGCACCGTCGGGCTCCTGCACCGCCCGGACGCCTACCCGGTGGCGGCCTGCCTGCCCGCGGGCGCGATGCCCGCGAACGGGCTGAGCGTCCCCCAGGCGCCGAGCGTGCGTTCGAGCCAGGGCGGCGCCGTCACCGTCATGCCGCCCGCCCGGCGGGCGTGGGCCAGCGTCACGTATCCGCAGTGCCAGCGGTGGAGCCAGTGGACGTCGGTGCTGACCAGCCCGTCCTCGTCGTAGCCCGGTGGGCTGACGCAGACCTCGTTGCCCTGTTCGCAGGCCAGGAGCCAGTAGCGCTCGGGCCTGGAGTCGTCGACCAGGTCGAACCGCACGACGACGCGGGGGCGCGGCAGCGACGACGGGTCGATCAGCCGCGAGAGCGTCCAGAGCATCAGGTACGGATCGTGGTCCTCCGGCACCGCCTCACGCCATCGAGCGCCCCAGGCGCCCAGAGCGAGCACCACCTGGCCCAACTCCTGCCCGCAGACGGTCAGCCGGTAGCCGTTGCGGGTCCGTTCGACCACGCCGTCGCGTTCGAGCCCGCGCAGTCGCGCGGCGAGCACGCTGCGCGACAGGCCGGGGGCGCCTTCCAGGATCTCGCCGAACCGCTCGCAGCCGACCATCAGGTTGCGCAGGATGATCGGCGTCCACCGCTGCGCGAACACCTCCGCCCCGAGCGCGATCGGGCAGTACTGGCCGTACGCGTTCACGGCATCGAGCATCCCCCTTCCGGCGCCGCCCGAGAAGTACGAATCGAGAACTTCCGGCGCGACCCCGCACGGGGCCACGGTGGGGGCACCACCTGCCGATGCGGAGGAGACACCATGACCACGCAGGAGACCTTCCAGATCCCGCTCGAGACGGCCGAGACCTACGAGCGGCGCTTCGTCCCCGCCCTCTTCACCGACTGGGCGCGGATGCTCGTGGACGCGGTGGACCCGTCGCCGGGCCAGACCCTCCTCGATGTCGCGTGCGGAACGGGGATCGTGGCACGCACGGCGGTGGACCGGATGGGCGGCGCGGGCGTGACCGGGGTCGACCTCAACCACGCCATGCTCACCGTGGCAGCCCGGGTCGAGCCGCGGGTGGACTGGCGCCAGGGCGACGTTGGTGCCTTGCCGTTCCCCGACGGCGCGTTCGACATCGTGACTTGCCAGATGGCGATGATGTTCTTCCCGGACCGGGTGTCCGCCTTGCGGGAGATGCGCCGCGTCGCCGTCGCGGACGCCACGGTGGGGGTCGTCGTGCCCGCCGCCCTTGACGACCAGCCCGCCTACCGCGTGTTCGTCGACGTCGCGGCCCGGCACGTCGGCCCGTCCGCACTGGCGCTGCTGGGGGCGTACTGGGCGTGCGGGGACGTCGACGAGCTCACCGGGTGGTTCCGCGCGGCCGGGCTGGTCGACATCGCCGTGCGCACCCACAGCGCGGTCGCCGGGTTCGCCTCGGCCGAGGACCTGGTCGTGACCGAGGTCGAGGGCTCGCCGCTGGCGGAGCGCCTCGACGCCGAGACCTACGGCCGCATCCGGACCGAGAGCGCGGCGGAGCTGGCGCGGTTCGTCGATGACGCGGGCGTCTTCGCGCCGCCGTTGGTCGGCCACATCGTGACGGCCCGGCCCGCCTGACGACCCCGCCCGCGGGGCGGGTGCGGCGCAGGACCTCCACCCGGTCGCCCTGACGACCCGTCGGCGCGCTCAGGTGATGGGAATGGCGGGGGACGAGCCTTGCGGTTGCATGACGATTTCAGATCGTTTTCCCCGATTGTTCTACGTTCTTTGCCCATGGCATACGGTTCTTGGGGCAGCCGGGACCTCCTGCGCCGGAGCGCGATGGTGGGCGCGGAGGTGGAGAAGCCTGGCGGCCAACAGCAGCGGGGGGCGATCGCGCGGGCCCTCGCGATGCGCCCGGAGATCCTCCTGCTCGACGAGGTGACCTCGGCGCTGGACCCCGAGCTGGTCGCGGGCGCGCTGGCGTTGCTGCGCGACAACCGACATCACCATTCTGTGCCCCGAAAGGGGGTTTGCGCGTGACTTCTCCGATCGCCTCCTGATGTTCGACCACGGTAGGGTCATCGCGGACCCGCCGCCGGAAAAGCTGTTCAGCGCACCGGAGCAGAATCGGACGCGGGAGTTCCTCAGTGCCGTACTCGACCGGGGCTGACGCAACCCGACACTGATGCCTTTTCGCGCTCGGCGCGCGGTGGTCGCGCAGCTACGATCGTGTTCTGGGGGTGCGGTGACGATGACCGAGCCTGGGACAGGGGTGACGGCGGGCGGCCGCCCCGCGGTCGTCATCGATCTCGCGCGCGCGGGTTTCACCGACGCGGTCGAGGTCGGGCGGGGTGGTTTCGGCGTCGTGTTCCGCTGCACACAGGAGGCGCTGGGCCGCACGGTGGCGGTGAAGCTGCTGCACACCGACCTGGACACGGTCAGCCGGGAGCGGTTCTTCCGCGAGGGCCGGGCGATGGGCGGGCTGTCCGGGCACCCGAACGTGGTGGACGTGCTGCAGGTCGGGGTGACCCACAGCGGGCGGCCGTACATCGTCATGCCGTTCCAGTCGCTGGACTCGCTCGCCGCCCGGATGCGGCGGGAGGGCCCGATCTCCTGGCCGGAGGCGACCCGGATGGGGGTGCGGCTGGCCGGGGCGTTGGAGAGCGCGCACCGGGTCGGCACGCTGCACCGGGACGTGAAGCCCGCGAACATCCTGCTCTCGGACTACGGCGAGCCGCAGATCACCGACTTCGGGATCGCCCGCATCGAGGGCGGCTTCGAGACCGGGACGGGCGCGTTCACCGGCTCCCTTTCCTACAGCGCCCCTGAGGTGCTCAACGGCCGCCCGCCCACCCCGCAGTCGGACATCTACGGGCTCGCCGCGGCGCTCTTCTCGGTCATCGCGGGCCGCGCGGCCTTCGAGCGGCGCGAGGGCGAGGAGATCATCGCGCAGTTCCTGCGGATCACCGGCCAGCCCATCCCCGACCTGCGCGGACACGGCGTGCCCGACGGGCTGTGCGCGGTGTTGGAGCGGGCGATGGCCAAGGACCCGGCCGATCGCCCGGCGAGCGCGGAGGCGTTCGGGCACGCGCTGCAGGAGGTGCAGCGCGCGGCGGGACTGCCGGTCACCGACATGGCGCTGCCCGTCGCCCGCCGACCAGCCGACGACGACGAGACCGAGGCCAGCCCACCCACGCCGCTCCCGGATCCGCCCCCGTGGGGCGGGCACTCCGATCCGGGGCAACGGGGCGACGGCCGGGCGGTGGTCGATCCCGAGGCCATGACCCTCGCCGTACCCGGCGCCCCCGCGCGGCGCGGGTCGCGGCAGGCAGGCGCGGACGGCGGACCGCCGCCGCACCGACGTCCGGCGCCCAGCGGGCGGCGACGGGGGCAGATCGCGGCGGCGACCGTCGTCGTGCTGGCGCTCGTCGGGATCGGCGGCTACCTCGGGCTGAGCGGGCTTGCCGGCGCCGCGCAGGGCAACGCGGGGCCGACCGCCACCCGCACCCGCACCCCCGCGCCCGCCACGCCGACCAAGCCGGCTCCGACGACCGTCGCCACCAGCGTGCCGGTGCCGTCGTTGGGAGTCTCGATCCCGGTCGGGCCGACGCCGACGTTCGCGGCGGCCGCACCCAACGGCAGGCAGGTCTACGTCGCCGAGGCCACCGCGGGTGTGATCGCCGTCGTGGACACCGCCGCCAACGCGGTGACGGCGACGATCCCGGTGCCCGCGGGGCCCCCGCAGTTCCTGGCGTTCGCGCCCGACGGCAAGACCCTCTACGTCAGCGTGTGGAACGACGCGCGCACGATCCACGCGGTCAGCGTGCTGGACACCACGACGAACTCGATCGTCGCCACGATCCCCGTGCGCACCCGCCCGTTCCTGGCCGCGGTCACCCCGGACGGCAAGCGCCTCTACGTCCCCAACCACGACTCCGGCACCGTCAGCGTGATCGACACGGCCACCCGGCAGGTGACGAAGGAGATCAAGGTGGCGCCCAACCCGCACTGGATCGCCTTCTCCCCGGACGGCAGGCGCGCCTACACCGCCAACCACGAGTCGAACCTCGTGTCGGTGCTCGATCCCGCCACCGACACCGTGCTCGCCACCGTGCCGGTGGGGACCAGCCCGCACAGCCTCGCCGTGCATCCGCAGCGGCCGCTCGTCGCGAACGTCAACTACGACGCCGCCTCCGTCACCATGATCGACACCACGGTCGAGAAGGTCGTCGCGACCATTCCGGTGGGGCGCAACCCGCAGTTCATCGCGTGGGCCCCCGACGGGCGGTTCGCCTACACCGCCAACGTCACCGACAACACGGTGTCGGTGATCGACGCCGCCACGCGAACGGTCACGGCGACGATCCCGACCGGGAAGTCACCGACCTCGATCGCGGTGCTGCCCGACGGGCGGACCGGCTACGTCACCGACCTCGACAGCGGCACGCTGACCGTGCTGCACCTCACGGGCTGAGCGCAGGCCGCGGGCACCCGCGGCAGGTCGCGGGGGTCAGGCCCGCCGGGTCAGGCGCAGGGCGTAGGCGAGGGCGGCCTCGTCGCCCAGGCAGGCGCCGCGATGGGCGGCCTCCTCGTAGGCGCCCGCGCCGAGCGCCCGCCGCGCGGCGTCGGTGGCGTCGGCGAGCCGGACGGCGTCGGCGCCGTAGGGGGGTCCGGCGTGCCGGGCCGCGGCCTGCGCCGCGGCGAGCACGGCGACGGCGTCGTGGTCGCCGTCGTGGTCGAGGGCCTCGATCAGCAGCCGGACGCTCAACCAGCCCTGGTTCCACACGCCCGCACGGCACCAGTGGTCGATCGCGTCGCCCAGCCTGCGCCGGGCGCAGGCGTGGCGGCCGTGGCGCAGCTCGCGGGCGGCCAGCGATGTGGTGGCCACGCCGGTCACGAACTCCGCGCCGACTCGCGCGGCGAGGTCGATGGCGCGCTGGTAGTGGGTCATCGCCTCGGCGGCGTCGGTGGTCGCCTCGGCGAGGATGTAGCGCATCATGGCCTGCAAGGACGGGACGCCCAGCGCGTCGGCGGCGCGGACGTGCCGTTGCGCCGCGGTGAGCGCCCGTTGCCCGTCGTAGACGAGCGCGACCGCCTCGACCGAGCCCGCGTTGATCCGCCCGAGCTCGTCGCCTGCCTCGCGGTGCAGGCGGGCGGACCGGACCGCGTGGTCGACCGCCTCGTCGAGCCGACCCTCGAACAGCGCCACCTGGCCGAGGATCTCCAGGCAGAACCGGGTGCCCGCGTCCGCGCGGGCCACGCCCGCCTCGGCGAGCGAGCGGGCGCGCCGCAGGTCGCCGCGCTTGGCGGCGCCCATGGCCGCGCAGGCCCGAGCCTGACCGAGGCGGGCCGGGTCGGCGGTGTCGGCGGCGCTGCCGGGAGTGGCGTCCACACGGCCGACCACGTCGTCGGCCCATCGGTAGATCTCAGGACGCGTGCGGAGGAAGGCGAACCAGTGGGTGGCCGCGGAGAGGTCGACCAGGCCCGCGAGGTCGCCGGTGCCCAGCAGCCAGTCGCGCGCCACGCGCAGGTCGGCGAGGGCGTCGTCGAAGACCCGGTGCACCAGCGGTTCCTCGGCGCTGCGCAGGTCGCGGTCGGTCCGCTGGACCTGGCCAACCACGATCTCGGCGTGGCGGGTCCGGCACCGGTCGCGCGTCCCGGACCCGGCCAGCCGCTCGGCCGCGTGGGCGCGGACCGGCGGGAGCAGCTCGTAGCGGCCGTCCGGTCGCAGCTGCACCATCGAGTTGTCGACAAGACAGCCGAGCGCGGCCCCGGCCTCCGGCCCGCCTTCGAGGGCCTCCACGGTGTCGAGGTCGAAAGGACCGGCGAACACCGAGAGCCGGTCGAGCAGCGCCCGCTCGTACAGGGGGAGCAGCCGGTAGGCCGAGTCGAGGACGGTGACCAGGCTGCCGTGCCGGTCGGTGCGCGCCCGACCGGCGTGGGCGAGCAGCCCCAGCTGCCCACCCACGCGCTCGGTGAGCGCGGCGACGTCGAGGCGGCCCACGCAGGCCGCGGCCAGCTCCAGGGCGAGCGGCAGCCCGCCGACGCGGCGGCACAGCTCCACCGTCGCCGACCACGAGGGGCCGCGCGGGTCGAACCGGGCGTCGACGGCGCGGGCGCGGTCGAGGAACAGCCGCACGGCGGGTGCGGGCGGGCCGTCCTCGGCGATCGGCAGGGGCGCCAGACGCACCCGGTGCTCGCCGTCGACGCCGAGCGGGCCGCGGCTCGTGGCCAGCACGACGACCCCGTCGCCGCGGCGCACGAGCGCGTCGACCAGCGCGCCCGCCTCCGGGAGGACGTGCTCGCAGTTGTCGAGCACGACCAGGGCTCGCCGGTGCCCGACGACGGACGCGATCCGGTCCAGCAGGGGAACGCCTGCCCGGTCGTGGACCCCGAGCCGGGCGGCGACGACCGTCGCCACCTCGCCGGGCGCGGCCTGCACGAGGTCGCACCACCACACCCCGTCCTCGTACTCCGTGCGCAGCGCATGGCAGACGTGCAGCGCCAGGCGGGTCTTCCCGACCCCGGCGGGCCCGAGCACGCTGACCAGACGCGCGCGGCGCAGCAGGCGC
The DNA here is from genome assembly GCA_963750095.1 of uncultured Actinomycetota bacterium. Classification (GTDB taxonomy): domain Bacteria; phylum Actinomycetota; class Actinomycetes; order Mycobacteriales; family Pseudonocardiaceae; genus Pseudonocardia. Next base: position 76,674 of record CAVVPJ010000010.1, read on the forward strand.
ACCAGCAGGTCCAGCTCGTCGTCGCGGCCCACGAAGGACGTGACGGGCCGGGGCGGGAGCCCGCCCGCCACCGACTCGGTCGGCAGCCGCTGGTCGAGGATGGCGCGCACGACCTGCCGCACCAGCGGCGAGGGCCGCGTGCCCAGCTCCTCGGCCAGCAGACGGCGGTGACGGCGGTAGCGCGCCAGCGCCTCGGCGCCCCGTCCCGCCGCGTAGAGGGCGCGCAGCTCGACCGCCCGGGCCCGTTCCCGGAACGGGTCCTCGGCCACCAGCGGGCCGAGCACGGCGAGCGCCTCGTCAGGGTGTCCGGCGTCGACGTGGGCCACCGCCAGGTCCTCGACGGCGCGCCGCCGCAGCTCCTCCAGCCGGGCCGCGACCGGTTGGACGGCGGGATGGTCGTCGGCGTCGGCGAACGCGCCGCCGCCCCAGAGCGCCAGCGCCTCGCCCAGCGTCCGGACGGGAGCGCAGCCGTCGGCGCCGACCAGGTCCTCGAAGCGCCACGCGTCCACCGCGTCGCGCTCGAGCGCCAGGCGGTAGCCCTGGCCCTCCGCCCTGATCGGGTCGGCGGCCGGGCCGAGCAGTGCGCGCAGCCTGCTGAGCTGGGTGTGCAACGCCGCGGCGGGATGGGCCACCGGGCGGTCGCCCCAGGCGACGTCGATCAGGGTGTCGGCGGGGACCGGCGCGCCCCCGCTCGCCGCCAGGGCGGCGAGCAGGCGGCGCTGGCGCAGCGAGGTGACCGCGGCGTCCCCTCCGCCGTTGCCGACGCGCACGGGGCCGAGCACCCGCACGCGCACAGGGAGCTGTGGCGGTGCGCCCACGTCCGGTGACACTACGGCGACGGGGCCCTTCCGGTGGCGGCCTCCGTGCGAATCGCAAGGCGGCCGACAGGTGCGCGATCGGTGCGGGGCACCGCGCGGGCGTACATTCCCGGCCGTGCCGGAGTCCGACAACGTAGCAGGCCACTACGGCCGGGGCCCGGTCGTCGACGTGGTCCTGGTCCGGGTCACCGCCACCGCGGCCTGACCCCGACCGGATCCCCGCTTCGCTCCCGGCGCGCGCGTGAAAGCGCGGCGAAACACCCCTCCGGCACGGTCGGCGCTGCGAACCGAGTCGACCGTCACCGGAGGACGCCATGACCGTGACCGAGGACCGCGTCGGACAGACCCGCGAGGGACTCCTGCGCCGCGCGGGGGATCTCGTCCCGCTGCTGCGCGAGCACGCCGCGCGCGCCGAGCGCGAGCGCAGGCTCACGAGCGAGGTGACCGACGCTCTGCTGGACGCGGGCATGTTCACGCTCGCCGCACCTGCACCCGGTGCGGGCGCCGCCGTGGACGTCACCACCCTGATCGAGGTGACGGCCGAGCTCGCCCGCGGCGACGGCTCCGCGGGCTGGGTCGCGCTGCTGTTCAACACCGGCGCCTACCTGATGGGGCTGCTCCCGGACCGGGCGCGCGCCGACGTCTACGGTCCGGACCCCCTGGCCACGGTGTGCGGGCAGCTCACGCCGAGCGCCGCCGCCCGGCCGGTCGCCGAGGGCTACGTCGTGAGCGGCCGGTGGGCCTGGGCCTCGGGGAGCCCGCAGGCGCGCTGGAGCATGGTGACGATCCCGCTCTTCGGCGCCGAGGGCGAGCTCGTCGACCTGCGGGCCGCGCTGGTCCCGGTCGACGAGCTGACCGTCGAGGACACGTGGTTCGCCGCGGGCATGGCGGCGACGGCCAGCAACACCTTCGTGGCCGAGGAGGTGTTCGTGCCCGAGCACCGCACGCTGTCGCTGCCCGCGATGTACACCGGGGCGACGCGCAACGAGCACCCCGAGGAGGTGCTCTACCGCTCGACCACGCACTCCGCGCTGACGCTGGCGATCGCGGGGCCGATGATCGGCCTGGCGAGGGCCGCGTTCGAGCACGTCGTCGCGACCGTCCGCCGCGGCAAGCCGATCGCGTACTCGTCCTACGCGCGCTCGTCGGACGCGCCGAGCTACCAGCTGGCCCTCGCCGACTCCGCCGCGCTGATCGACACCGCGGTGCTGCACGCGCGCCGCAGCGCGGACGCGATCGACGCCGCGGCCCGTGCGGGCGTCCAGCTCGACGGGCTGACCAGGGCCCGCGTGCGCAGCGACATGGCCACCGTCGCCGTGCGCTGCCGGGAGGCCGTCGGCCTGCTCCTGGACGTCGGCGGGGCGAGCTCGTTCGCCTCCGCCAACCCGGTGCAGCGGGTCTGGCGCGACCTCGAGGTCATCTGCAGGCACGGCCTGGTCAACGTCGGGCTGAGCCGAGAGATCTACGGAAGGGCGCTGCTCGGGCTCGAGCCGCAGGTCACGCCGACGGTCTGAGCCGAGCCGTCAGGGAATCGTCAGCCGCGCGGCACGCCGCGGCGGTGCGGGCCCGGCCGCGGCGTGCGACTGTGGGGGAATGCCCCGTCGCCGCGGCCCCGGCCGGCGCCCGTGACCCCCGCGCTCCTGCCCAGCCGACGGGCGGTGCGCCTGCTTGACGCGGTCATCGGTGCGAGCGTCGTGGTGTCGGTCGGGCTGGGGGTGCTCACCGGCGTCGAGCTGGCCCGGCTCGCCACGCTGGGTGTGGCCCTGCAGGACGCGGCGTCGGCCCTGGAGCGGACCGGCCGCGCACTGGGCTCGGTCGCGGGCGTGCCGGTCATCGGCGGCCAGGTCGGCCAGCTCGCCGAGGGCGTCGTCACGACGGCTGCCGACGTGCGGTCCGGCGCCGTGCAGGCCGTCGGCGCCGTCCAGGTGCTCGCGATCGTCGTCGGGATCGCCGTGGCGCTGGTGCCCGTGCCGCTGCTGGCGGCCTACCTCCCGTTCCGGGTCTGGCGCGCGCGGGCGCTGCGGGAGCTGCGGCAGCTCGTGGGGTCGCCCCGCGGTGTCGAGCCGGGGCTCGCGGCGCTGCTCGCGCACCGCGCGGTGTGGTGCCTGCCCTACGCCCGCCTGCGGGCCGTCTCCGCCGACCCCTGGCGCGACCTGGCGGCCGGGCACCACCAGCGTCTCGCCGCGGCCGAGCTGGAGCGGCTCGGGCTCGCGCCTCCGGCGGGTCGGGCGTCGCCGCAGCGGGCGCGCTAGTGCGGTGGCCTCCCGGTCCGGTCAGCGTGCGCGTTCGGTGCCGCCCAGCCGGGTCGGCCAGCCGCTCACCGGCCCGACGATCGTGATGAGGGCGGGCACCAGCAGGCTGCGGACCAGGAACGCGTCGATCAGCACGCCCGCCGCGAGCGCGAAGGCGAGCTCGCGGAACGGCGAGAGCGGCACGACGGCGAGCACGGCGAAGCTCAGGGCCAACGTCAGCCCGGCCGCGCTGATCGCGCGCGTCGACCTCGGCACGGCGATCATGATCGCCTCCGGCAGCGGATGGCGGCGGGCCACCCCCCACACGTAGCCGACGCTGAACAGGTTGTAGTCGCTGCCGAGCGCGACGAGGAGCACCGCGGCCGCGAAGGGCACGAAGAAGACCAGGCCGTCGTGGCCGAGGACGTTCTGGAAGACGAACGTGGTGAGCCCCAGTGCGGCCCCGACCGCGAGCACGCTGCTCGCGAGCAGGTAGAGCGGCGCGACCAGCGCGCGCAGGAAGCCCATCAGCAGCACGAGGCTGACCAGGCCGACGGCGATGATCACCCGGCCGAGGTCGGCGTCGGCCTGGTCGATGAGCGACATCCCGACCGCGGTGTCACCGGTGTAGGCGGTCTGCGCGCCCGCGAGGCCCGCGTCCGCGAGCAGGCCGGGCATGTCGGCGCGCAGCGCCCGCAGCTCCTCGATCGCGGTGGCGCCGAGCGGGTCGCTGTTGAACGCGACCAGGTAGCGTGCGGCGTTGCCGTCCGGGGCGAGGAAGAGCCCGGCCTTGATGGGCAGCGGCTGGTTGTTCGGGCCGAGCACGACGTCGACGCCGGGCCGCGCACGCAGAGCGGTCGACAGGCGGGCGAGCGCCTCCCGCTGCCCGGCGATGTCCGGCTTCGACACGATCACCTCGGTCGGGGACAGGATGCCGGGCGTGAAGCCCGCGGCGGCCGCGTCGGTGGCGACGCGGATCGGGTCGTCGCGCGGCAGCGTCGTCACCGGGGCGACGGCGCTGCGCAGCCCGCCGAGCGGCAGGGCCGCGACGGTGAGCAGCGCCACCACGACGACCGCGACCATGACGGCGATGCGGCGGTCGCCCGCGATCCGGCGGATCACCCGCGCGCGCAGCGCCGCGAAGGAGGGGATGCGGCGTGCCCCGGCCCGGGCGTCGCGCGGGCGGTCGCGTTCGGGGGCACCGCGGAGCCGGTCGGGCCAGAAGGCCCAGCGGCCCAGGATGGCCATCGCGGCGGGCACCGCGACGACGGCGACGGCCAGGCCGACCAGCACGGCCACCGCGAGCCCCGGCCCGAGCTCGCGGAAGAGCCCCGACCGGGCGACCACCAGCGCCGCGACGCCGGAGGCCACGGTGAGCCCCGCGGTGAGCACGATGGGCAGGTACTCGCGGACGGCCGCGAGGGTCGCCTTCGGGTTGTGTTCCCCTTCGCGCAGCCTGCCCTGCAGGCCTGCGAGGAAGAAGATGCTGTAGTCGGTGGTGATCCCGAGGATGAGCGCCACGACGATCGGTTCGAGCTCGACCGCCGCCGGGGCGTCCAGCAGGCCGGACAGCCCGGCGATCGCCCGGTCGGCGAGCAGGTACCCGGCGGCCGAGGTGCCGAGCGTGACGATCGGGGCGACCACCGACCGGAAGCCGACGCCGACCACCAGCGCGATGATCGCGAGGGTCACCGTCTCCACGGTCGGCAGCGCCTTGCCGACCACGCTGCCCTGCTCGATCTGTGCAGGCACCGCGCCCGCCACGCCGACCAGCGCGTCGCCAGGCCGGTTGATCTGGGCGGCGTACCGGAAGGCCGCGAACTGCTGGGTGAAGATGTTCGCCGACGGGTCGGTGAACAGGTAGGTGACCATCGTGGTGTTGCGCTCCGCGGCGCCCGGCACCAGCAGCGGGCTGTTGAGCAGCGGGTAGGCGGCCAGCAGGTCCCGGTCCGGCGTGATGCCCTCCTCGAGGGTCTGCCGGTCCACCTCGGCCGCGCGGGCCACGGCGCGGGCGATGGCCTTGGGGTCGAGACCCTCGGGATCGCGCTGGACCACCGCGATCCGCGTCAGCAGCGGCAGGCCGAACCGGCGGATGGCGTCGATCTGGACCTGGATCGTCGGTCCACTGGTGGACAGGATGCCCGAGAGGTTGCCGCCCTGTGCGCCGATGCCGGGAAGCAGTGCGACCGCGGCCCCGGTGACCAGCCCGAGCGCGGCCAGCAGCGGCCAGCGCCACCTCAGCACGAGTCGCGCATACCGGGCCGTGATGCCGTCCCGCGTCTTCGACGCCCCCGTCGTCCCGGGCTTCGGATCAGCGGCCACGTCCTCAGGTACCCCGTGCCGTCCCGGCGAAGGGGCGTCGGCGCCTGACGTGTTCCTGACGAAGCCCGCCGAGAGGTCCGCCAGCGGATGCCGACCCGTCACCGGAAGCTTCTCATCAGACCGGACCGGGATAAGGAGGGCGAGGGACCATGGTTGCGACGGATCCTGCTCAACATGTTGGCGCGGCAGGCGACGACCACCGGATGCGCCGGGACATCGGGACGATCGGGCTGCTGTTCACCGCGATCGGCTCGGTGATCGGCTCGGGCTGGCTGTTCGGCGCGTTGAACGCGGCGGAGATCGCGGGACCGGCGTCGCTGTTGTCGTGGGCGGTCGGCGGCACGATGATCGTGTTGATCGGGCTGTGCTACGCGGAGATCGGGGTGATGTTCCCGCACTCCGGGGGCGTCGTGCGGTTCCCGCACTACGCTTTCGGGTCCTTCGCGAGCTTCGCCACCGGGTGGATCACATGGCTGGCGGCGGCGTCGGTGGCGCCGATCGAGGTCGAGGCCGCGCTGCAGTACGCCACGAACTACCTGCCCTGGCTGACGACGCTGTCGGCTGACCAGGTGCCGGTCCTCACCCCGGCGGGCTACGCCGTCGCGGCCGCGATGCTGCTGGTCTTCTGTGTGATCAACCTGTACGGGGTGCGGTGGTTCGCGCGGGTCAACACGGCGATCGTGTGGTGGAAGCTCTTCATCATCGTCCTGGTCGTCGTGGTGTTCTTCGTGCTGTCGTTCAACGGCGGGCACCTCAGCAGCGCGGGTGGGTTCGCCCCCTACGGCGCGCACGGCGTCTTCTCCGCGATCGCCACCGGCGGCATCGCCTTCTCCTACTTCGGGTTCCGCCAGGGCGTGGAGCTGGCGGGGGAGACCCGCAACCCGCAGCGCAACATCCCGATCACGCTGATCGGCTCCGTGCTGATCTGCGGCGTCATCTACATCGCCCTGCAGCTGGCCTTCCTCGGCGCGGTGCCGACCAACTCGCTGCGCCAGGGCTGGTCGCAGGTCGGGACGAACTTCACCGGCGACACGAACGTGCTGGCCCAGTTCGGGCCGCTCGCGGCGATCGCTGGCGTTCTCGGCGCCACCTGGCTCGCGGTGCTGCTCTACATCGACGCCGTGGTCTCGCCTGCCGACACCGGGCTGATCTACACCACGGTCACCGCGCGGCTGTCCTACGCGATGGGCCGCAACCGCAACGCCCCCTCGGCGCTCGCGACCGTCAACTCCCGCGGCGTGCCGTGGGTCTCCATCGGACTCGCGTTCGTGGTCGGCCTGATCTTCTTCCTGCCCTTCCCTGGCTGGCAGCAGCTGGTCGGCTTCATCACCTCGGCGACCGTCCTCTCGTTCGGGTCCGGCCCGCTGGTGCTGGTCGCGCTGCGCAAGCAGCTGCCCGACCGGACTCGTCGGTTCTTCCTCCGCGGTGGGCTGGTCGTGCCGTTCCTGGCGTTCTGGTCGTCCAACCTGATCGTGTACTGGTCGGGCTGGAACACGAACTGGAAGCTCTTTGTGGCGGTGCTGCTCGGCTTCGCCCTGTTCGGCCTGCACGAGCTGGCCGCGCGGCACCGCACCCCCTCGGTGCACTTCCGGCACGGCGCCTGGGTGCTGCCGTGGCTTGCGGGGCTCTGCCTGATCAGCTGGCTCGGCTCGTTCCCCGACCCGTCGAAGGGCGCCGGAAACCTGGGCGTCATCGACTTCAACCTCGGCTTCCTCGCCACCGGCCTGCTCACGGTGCTGGTGATGTGGCTGGCGCAGCGCTACCGGCTGCCCGCGCAGACCGTCGCCGAGATCGTCCCTGCGGAGGAGCCGCAGGAGGAGCGGGCACAGCCCCGGCAGGCCTCGGCCGACGCCTGACGTCCGGCGCGCGCGCGACCCGACGGTCTTGCCCCGGCCGTCGGGTCGTTCCCGTCTCCGCTACCGGGGCTTGATCAGGCGGGTCCCGAGCGCGTAGACGAGCGCGTGGTGCACGACCGAGACGACCGCCATGGCCCAGGCGAGCGCCGGGAGCCCGACCGCCGCGAGCGCGACCGCGGCCAGCCCGGTGATCACGAGCTCCTGGAGGAGCCGGAGCGGCTCGGCCCAGCGGCCCGCCTGGTGGAAGTCGACCGCGCCCCAGAACCCGAACCCGACCGCGGGCGCGACGACGCCCGCGACCACGCTCCACACCGCGCCGTCGCCGATCCGCACGCCCCACACGGCGAACGCGCCGACAACGCCGAGCTCCATGACGACCCGCAACGCGGCGTTGGCGAGCCGTGCGGCGTGCGGGCCCGGCCGCGCGCCGCGGTCCCGGTCACCCATCGTGCCTCGAGCCGCACTCCCCCAGCACATGCGGCTTCCCCACCATCATCGCCTCCGGGGTTTCGGCGGTGCTCACAGCCCGCCTTGCCTGGGGCCCGGGGGCGTCGGCCCCTCGCACTCCTGGCGGCCGACGGGGCGCGAGTCGCGCGAACGCCCCGGCGAAGCGCATGCTCCCCAGAACGCGCCTCCAGCTCGGGGCTCCGGTGTCGCGTCGCTCCCGTCGGCCGCCGCGTTCCGTTCTACCGATCGTCCGCCGCCTTGGCAGCTATCGCGGCCAGTTCGTCAGCAGGTCGTCAGGGAGCCTCGGGATCGCCAGGGCAGGCGCCGGGGCTCAGGACCCGCCCACGGTGGATCGCAGTGTCGCGCAGGAAGGCTCCTGGTCGAGCGCGCGCCCGAGCTCGGAGTTCTGCCGCAGGGTGGCGAGGACCTTCTCGCTGTTCGCGAGCGAGCCCCCGACGTTGCCCGCCGCCGTGAGCGCCTGCGTGATCGATCCGGTGTCGTTCGGGTCGGTCTGCTGGATCTGGCTGCGGGCCTGGTCGATGTCGGTCCGCAGCTGGGTGAGCTGCTCGCGGACCGTGGCGCTGATCTGTTCGCCGTCCTTGACGGGCGGGGCTCCCGCCGACGTGACCTGTTGACGTGCGGCGTCGGCCTGTTGCTCGGCGGTCCCGAGGTAGCTGAGGTAGCTCTGCCGGGCCGCCGCGAGGTTGTTGAGGTCCGGACGCGGCGGCGCGGTGAGCGTGCCGACGACCGGGTCGAGCGCACGGCAGACCGTGCTGGTCCACTGCGCGGCGGCTGTCGGTGCGGGAGTGGGGCCCGCGGCCACGGATCCCGCGGCGGCGGGCGGTGTCGCCGGGGCGGCGTCCGGGGACGGGCTCCCGCTGCAGCAGACAAGCCCGAGACCGGCCGCGGCGAGCGCCGCCGCCCGGCCCGTCCGGCGCCGGAGGGATGGAGATCGGGTCTGCAGGGACATCGCACCTCCCGGGTCGCTGCGGTGCGACCGTGTGCCGCGAACCGCATGACGTGCCTGTCTCCTACCCTGGGCGGACCGCGGACAACCTTGCGCGGAGCCGACAATCGCGCCTGGCACCGGTCGATACCTCCTGGAGCCGTGGCCGACCGGGGATCTCGCCGCACACCTCGTCCTCCGCGAGCACGACCCCTGGGGGCGCAGGCCATCGCCGCGAGCGGCAACGCCATGGCCGCGAGCGGGCTGCGGGATAGTGGTGCCGTGGACGCCTCCACGGACGGCGATCTTCGGTTGGCGGAGCTGGTCGCCGCGATCTCGCTGGCCACCGATCTCGGCACCGGTCAGCCGATGGAGCACGCGCTGCGGACCTGCAGGCTGTCGATGGCCGTTGCCGCCGAGTTGGGTGTGCACGCCGCGACCGCCGCCGACGTGTACTTCGTCGCGCTGCTGCGGTTCCTGGGGTGCACCGCCGACGCACCGGAGACGGCGCATGTCGCGGGCGGTGACAACGTCGCGTTCATCGCCGCCGTGGCCCCGGCGTACATGGGCTCCACGCGGGAGGCGGTGGCGGCACTGGCCCGCAACGTCGGCCGGGGTCAGGGGCCTGCGCGCCGGGCGTGGCGGCTGGCCGAGGCGCTGGGTGACCCGCGTTCGCTGGTGTCGCACTGCGAGGTGGGGTCGCGGCTGGCGTCCCGCCTCGGGCTCGGCGACGGCGTCGTCGAGGCGATGGCGCACGCCTACGAGCGTTGGGACGGCCGGGGTCTGCCCGACGGCCTGGGCGGGGAGGCCGTGCCCCATGCCGTCCGGGTGGTGGTCGTCGCGCGGGACGCGGTCCTCTGGCAGCGACTTGCGGGCATCGAGGCGGCGTTCGACGTGCTGGCGCGCCGACGGGGCCGCGCCTACGACCCGGCGGTGGTGGACGCCGTGCGCGCCGTCGGCCCGCAGGCGTTCGACGATCGCCCGGTGTGGGAGGAGGTGCTCGCGGTCGAGCCGCAGCCGTTCCGGCGCGTCGGTTCGGTGGGTCTGGACCGGGCCCTCGCCGCGGTCGGCGACTTCGCGGACCTGCGCTCGATGTGGACCAGGGGTCGCTCCACAGAGCTGGCGGAGACCGCGCTGGCGGCCGGACGCGCGTGCGGTGTGCCGGTCGCCGATCTCACCGCCCTCGGGCGGGCCGCGCTGGTCGCCGATCTCGGCGCGGTGGGGGTGCCAAGCGGGGTGTGGGAGCGCCCTGGTCCGCTCGGGGTCGACGAGACCGAGCGGGTGCGGTTGCACCCGTACCTGTCCGAGCGCGTGCTCAGCCGCTGCGGAGGGCTGCGACCGGTGGCCGCGCTCGCCGGGGCGCATCACGAACGGCTCGACGGCTCCGGCTACCATCGCGGCTGTACCGGCGCCGGACTGCCGGGCGCCGCGCGGTTGCTCGCCGCCGCCGACGTGTGGACGGCGTTGCGCCAGGACCGGCCGCACCGACCCGCCTACGCTCCCGCGCAGGCGCGCGACGTGCTGTGGGCCGAGGTCACTGCGGGACGGCTCGACGCGGCCGCGGCCGACGCGGTTCTCTCCGGCGACGGCCATCCCGGCCATCGGCGGATCCCGCACCCCGCAGGCCTGTCCGACCGGGAGGTCGAGGTGTTGCGGTTGATCGCGCGTGGCCGCTCGAACCGCGAGGTCGCGGATCGGCTGTCGATCTCCGTGAAGACGGTCGGTCATCACGTCGGGCATATCTATGCGAAGATCGGGATCAGCACGCGCCCCGCCGCGGCGCTCTTCGCGATGGAACACGACCTGTTGCGCTAGCCAGCGCCCGCAGCAAGGGGGTCGACGCTCGAATAGGGCGGTCGCCCGATGCGTCGTCGTCGTCGGGTCGGGCAGGCTCGGGGCTCCGATTCTCGGTGGAGGGAGACCACGATGTCCCAGCTGCACCCGATCCTGGAGAAGACCGTCTCCCGGGACGGAACACCGATCGCTTACTGGCGGAGCGGGCACGGTCCGGCCTTGGTCATGGTCCACGGCACCACCGCCGACGCCTCCCGGTGGGCGCCGGTCCTGCCCCTGTTCGAGCCGTGCGTCACCGTCCACGCGATGGACCGGCGCGGGCGCGGCGCCAGTGGCGACGGCACCAGCTACGCGCTGGAGGACGAGGCCGCCGACGTCGCCGCGGTGGTGGAGGCCGTCGCCGAGGCGACCGGTGGGCCCGTCGACGTGCTCGGCCACTCGTACGGAGCGCACTGCGCACTGGAAGCGACCCTGCTCACCTCCGCGATGCGGCGGCTGGTGCTCTACGAGCCTGCCGTCATGGCGGTGTGCCCGCCCGGGTTCACCGGCCGGCTCGCCGACCTGCTGGAAGCGGGCCGTCGCGAGGAGGTCGTCGCCACCATGTTGCGCGACCTGGCCGGTCTCACGGCCGACGAGCTCCGGCTCACCATGGCCGCGCCCTCCTGGCCCGCCAGGGTGGCCGCGGCGCACACGGTCGTCCGCGAATGCCGCGCCGAGGACGGCTACCGGCTCGACCCGGCGCGGTTCGCCGGGCTGAGCGTGCCGACCATGCTGCTGGCCGGATCGGACAGCCCACCCGACCTGGCCGCGTCGACCGCGGCGCTGGCCGCCGCGCTGCCGGGCGCGCAGGTCGTCACGATGGCCGGTCAGGGGCACGTCGCGATGCTCACCGCTCCGGCTCTGTTCGCCGCGCAGGTGCTCGCCTTCCTGCGTGGGGACCGGCCGTGACCAGCCGGTGATCACCGAACGTCCAACGGCTCGCCCACCCGTCCCTCGAGGGAAGGGGGCTGACCTCGGCCCGGGCACCCGGCATGCTGTGCAGCGGCTCGCGACGGGGTCGACATGGTGGACGTCGTGATCGGCGGATGCTCGTCGACGAACGGATGCTGCGCGACGCGCTACGCCGGGCCGGTCAGGCATGCGCTGGTCTGGTCCGGCACGCTGGCGACGTGAGCAGCGGTGCACAGATCGGCATGGAGGCCAGGCGGCGTCGCCGAAGGAGGGCAGCCGTCGATCGTCAGGTGACCGTCAGGCGTGCCTGCGCAGCGGCAGGCGCGACGCCCTGCAAGCTCGTCGACAGGTCCCCCGCTCGCGGTCGCGGGCAAAATATGGCGATGTGGCCGATCGCAGGACGGGTCGACCTCCGCCGGCAGAAGGAGGAACAGGTGGATAGCCCGCACAGCGGCCAAGGGCCGGACTCGGCCGTCGTGGCTGAGCTCACGCGTGCGTTCGCCGGGCGGCTGCCGGATCGGGTCGTCGCCGACGAGGTCGGCCGGGCCGCGCGCGAGCTGCATGGGCAGGTGCCGTCGGGGGCGCTGGCGGAGCTGCTGCACCGCCTGGCCGCGCACCGGCTCGACCGCCTGGCAGCGGCGCGGTGACGGCGGTGAGTTCCTCCAGCTCGGGTCGACCGGGCAGCGTACGTCCGCCCGACGAGCGGGCCCGGCCGATCCGGCTGCTGATGGTGGAGGACGACGACCGCATCCGGCTCGCGCTCGGGCTCGCCTTGGCCGACGAGGGCTGTGTCGTCGTCGAAGCGCCGTCCGGCGAGGTGGCGCTGGCGAGCGTGGAGCACGCGGCGATCGACGTCGTGCTGCTCGACCTCATGCTGCCCGGCATCGACGGGCTGGAGGTCTGCCGCACGCTGCGTTCCCGCGGCGACATGCCGATCATCATTGTGTCCGCCCGCTCGGACAGCTCGGACGTTGTCGCGGGGCTTGAGGCGGGCGCGGACGACTACGTGACGAAGCCGTTGGTGGCGAGCGAGCTGGCCGCCCGGATCCGCGCGCTGCTGCGGCGGCGTCGGCCGAGGGGCGAGTCACCGGTGCTGCGGCTGGGTCCGCTGGAGATCCGCCCGGAGGAGGAGACCGTCTCCCGCGACGGCGAGCCGCTGCACCTCACGCGGACGGAGCTCGGGCTGCTGATCGAGCTCGCGGCCGCGGACGGGCGGGTGGTGTCGCGGGAGGACCTGCTGCGTCGGGTGTGGGGTTATGACTACTTCGGCGACACCCGGCTGCTCGACGTGCACATCCGGCGCTTGCGCAGGAAGGTGGAGCTCGATCCCGACTCCCCGGAGTGCGTGCTCACCGTGCGCGGGCGGGGCTACAAGGCGGGCGGGGCATGACGGGCGGGTGAGTGCGGTGCGGGTGGCGCGACTGTCGCTGCGCTGGCGGGTCGCGGTCGCGTTCGGACTCGGCTCACTGTTGATCACCGGCGTGCTCGCGGCGCTCACCTGGGACTTGGCATCGGCCTACATGTTGCGCCAGCGGGAGTCCGGCGCGACCGCGCAGGCGCAGGTCAACGTCCGACTGGTCGACGGCTACCTGCGCTACGACCCCGGGGGGCTCGCCGACCTGCTCAAGGGCCTGGCCACCGACTCCGACACGACCGTGCTCCTGCAGCGGCCCGGCGGCTGGCTGACCAGCGGTCGCCAGATCGAACCCGACGCGCTGCCGGATCCGCTGCTGGACTCCGCGGCGCACGGGGTGCCCGCACACCAGCGGCTCATGGTCGACCGGGTGCCGGTGCTGGCCATCGCGTGGCCGGTCAACAGCACCGACACCTACGTGCAGCTTTTCCCATTGACCCAGCTTGACCAGGCCTTCCGGTTCCTCAGCACGCTGCTCACCTTGGGTGTGCTGATCAGCGCGCTGCTCGGGGTGGCCATCGGACTGTGGGCGGCCCGCAGCGCCTTGCGTCCGCTGACCGAGCTCACCGTGGCGGCCTCCAGGGTGGCGGGTGGGGACCTGCAGGCGCGGCTCCCGGTGCGCGACGATCCCGACCTGGCCTCACTGACCCGCACCTTCAACGACACCGTCGACGCCCTGGAGCGGCGGGTCCGGCAGGACGCGCGGTTCGCCGGGGACGTCAGCCACGAGCTGCGCTCCCCGCTGACCATCATGGCCAACGCGGCGGCGGTGCTGAGCAGGCGGCGCGACGAGCTGACCGGGACCGCGGGCCGGGCGTTGGACCTGCTGCTGTCGGAGGTGGGGCGGTTCCAGCGGATGGTGGTGGACCTGATGGAGATCACCCGGGACCAGCAGGTCGACGCGGACGAGGTCGAGATCGTCGATCTGGGGGAGCTGGTGTGCAACGTCGCGGCGGTCCAGACGGCGAGCATGCCTGCCATCGATGTGCGCAGGCCCGCGCCGCTGGTCAACGGGGACCGGCGACGTCTCGACCGGGTCGTGGCGAACCTGTTGGAGAACGCGGAACGCTACGGGGGCGGACCGGTGCGCATCGGCGTGCTGCGCCGGGCGACCCAGGCCCGGATCGAGGTCGACGACGCTGGCCCCGGTGTCCCCGACCAGTTCCGCGAACAGATCTTCCAGCGGTTCAGCCGTGGCGGGTTGGCGGTCAGGCGCGGCGGGGACGGCGGCAGCGGTCTGGGGCTGGCGCTCGTCGCCCAGCACGTCGAGCGGCACGGCGGGCGGGTGTGGGTCGAGGACCGCCCCGGCGGGGGCGCCCGGTTCGTCGTCGAGGTCCCGGAGGTCCAGCGGTGAACGGCCCACTGGCGCGCCGGGTCGGGCTCGTCGCCGCGGTGGTCTTCGCCGTCGGGACGGCGGCCGTGGGGTGCGGGGTGGAGGCGCAGTCGTCGCCGGTGCCGATCACCTTGACCGCGCAGCCCGCCCCGTCCACCCCGACGGTCACCGCGCACCCCAGCGCCTCCGCGCTGCCCGCCTCCGGTTCGACCACTCGCACACCGTCGCCCACGCCGTCGCTGTCGACGACCGGGCCCGCTGGGTGATGACCGGACGGCGTGCCCCTCGCGTGCACCGGGGCCAGGCGGTCGTGACGATCGGTGATCCGCCGCCAACCTGACGTTCTCCTGACGTCCGCGAACGTCGGCGGTCCGCGGGATAACGACGGCACGGATCGGGCGATCTGCCCGGTGTGGGGGAGCGACGGCGGACGCGGTGGCGATCAACGCGGTGTCGATCATCGGTGCCGGTGCTGGTGTTCACCGGGATCGTCCTCGCCGCGTTCGCCATCGTGACGTCGGCGGTGTCCGCGGCCCAGCCCATCCCGAAGGTCAGCAGGACCGCGCCGCCCGCGGTTGCCGGGGCGCCGGTCCAGGACGCCGAGCTGGCCGCGGACACGCAGCTGTGTCTGGCGGTGAGCTCGATCGTCGAGGACGCGGCGCTCGCCGTCGAGGCGCAGGGACACTCTCCCGATTCGGCACTGGCGTCCCGGCTGCGCGTCGCGGAGGTGCGGATGGGCGAGCACCTCGACACGACGAACGCACGCCTGGGCGCTGCTTCGCGCGCCATGCGTGATGCCATCGTCGGGTTGCGTCGTGCCGTTGAGTCCGGCAGCGGGGTTGCGCCCGCGACCGAGACCGTGATCAGCCGGATCGACGATCTCGACGCCGCCTGCCAGGCCCGGTTGGACCCGCAGCCGACGCGGTTGGCCGCCTGACGGTGGCCGCTCCGGTGCGGCCGCATCGCATCGCCAAACGGCCTCGTCGAGGCCGCCTCGGGCAGCAGCTCCTCTTGGGCTCCGTGCGGCGTCGGCCGCGATCAGGGCGGAGGCACCGCCTGTCATCGCCGCAGTCCGGTGAGGAGGATGTCGAGGCCGCGTTCGAGCTCGGTGACGCCGTCATGGGAGGCCAGTACCGGGGCGAGGCTGCGTAGGAGGGGGAACTCGCCGATCGGCAGCCGGTGCAGGCCCAGCCGCAGCAGGTCGTCGGTCTCGTGGGGGTTTTCGACGAGTTCTTGTAGCTCGTTGAGAACATGGCCGTGCAGGAACCCGAACAGGGCCCGGTAGACGTGCAGGGCGTCGGGTCCGCTGAATCCGGCGCGGGTGAGCAGTGTGAGGACGTCTTCCAGTGCGCGCAGGGCGCCTGGCGGGCGGAGTGCGAGCGGGGTGGCCATGGGGCGGGTGACCAGCAGCGGCACGAGGTGCGGGTGGGCCAGCGCCAGCCGACGGTAGTCGTGGGCGACCCTGCGCAACTGGGCGGCCCAGTCGTGGTCGGTGGGGTCCACCTTGAGTTGGCCGAGCACGGTGTCGGCGACTCCGTCGAGCAGGGCCGCCTTGCTCGGTGCGTGCCGATAAAGGATCATCGGGTCCCGGTCGAGAGCGCGGGCGAGGCGGCGCATGGACAACGCGTCGACCCCGTCGCGGTCGATGATCTCCAGCGCGGTGGCCATCACCAGCTCCCGGGTGATCTTGCGAGTGCCGTTGGTGGCGGCGTCTTCGATGGCGCGGTCGGCAGGCGGTGGGGTCATCGCAGCGGCACCCTCTCAATTGTTCGAGGCCCACGGGCGGCGCGTTCGACAGGTGTAGACCTACGAGGTTGACACCATTCTACCGGCGGCGTTGACTGTAGGCCTACAGCGTAGATGTTGGGGTGCGTCATGATCGTCATCATCGGGCTGGTCATCTTCGTCGCCGCGGTGATCGTCGGTGTGGCCGGTGTGTTCGGCAACGGAGGCAGCGCGCTCGCCGACGGGTTCGTGGTGTTCGGCTACCACGTGACCGGCTCCACCGGCACGCTGTTCCTCTACGGCATCGTGGTCGGGGCGGTCGCCCTGTTCGGGTTGACTCTGCTGCTGGCAGGCGCGCGCCGCACCTCCCGGCGGGGCAGCGCGGCGCGCCGCGGGCTCAAGCAGTCCCGCCTCGAGACCGCCGCTGTCAGCCAGGCCCGCGACGACCTCATCGAAGAGCGCGACACCGCCCGCGCCTATCTGGCGAGCGCACCGGGGAACGGCACGACTCGCGACGACCGCCCCGTCAACCCAGACGATGGTCGCCGAGGCAGGCTGCGTCTGTTCGGGCGCCAATCCGCTCCGTCGCACGCCGCCACCCACCCGGAGACGCAGACCGGGCAGCCTGCCACCGATGTCCCGGCCGGTCCGTCGGCTCCCGTGGAACGACCCCCGAAAGACGGACCTTGACCTGGCCCGCATTGCCACCGGCCGTTGGGTGAGGTCCCACAAGCAGCCGGTGGTGTGGCGGGTGCTGCGGATCGAACCACCGAGGCGGCGCGGGCGGGTGTCGGGTGACGGCGCGGATGTCGAGGCGGGACGGCGCCCCGGACCCGTGGAAGATCAACGGGCTGCCCGGGGGTACGGTTGGGCCCACCATGGGTGATTTCGACGATCCGGATCCGGCTGGGCCGGTGCGGCGGCGCGGGCTGGGGTTGGGGATCGTCGCGGCGGTGTTGGCGCTGGTGGTCGGGTTGGTGGTGGGGTTCGTGGCGGGTGGTGGCACGAGCCGGGACACGTCGGTGGCAAGTGTGGAGACCGCGCCGGAGACCGCACCCGCCCCGACAGTTGAGCGGGCGGCCGCCCCGGCGCCGGAAGCGTGCAGGCGGGCCGGTGCGGCGGGGGCCGCGGTGCAGGATCAGCTGCGGCAGGCCGTGCAGGCCATGGGGGCGTTGGATCCGGCGGAGCTGCGCCGGATCCTGGATCGGCTGCAGCCGTTGCAGGTCGACTTGGACGCGGCGGTCGCCTCCTGCGGGGCCACATAGGGCCCGTGGGGCGGAGGTGACGGCCGCGACGGCCATCAGCGGCGGCCGGACCAACTCTTGGGTCGCCACCGACGTCGACGCGACGGCTGGCCGACCGGCCCGGGAAGGCCGGGTTCGATGCGTGGCGTCGGTCCCCGCACCGTGACGGTGGGGGTGTCGCGGGTGAGCCGGTGCCCTGGCCAGCCGCTGGTGTGGCCGAACAGCGAGAGCAGGGCGGGGACCAGCAGGGAGCGCACCACGAAGGCGTCGATCAGCACCCCGAGGGCCAGGGCGAAGGCCATCTGTCGGAAGGTGGCGATGGGGATCAGGGCGATGAACCCGAAGCTGACCGCGAGGGTCAGACCGGCGGCGGTGATCGCCCGGGTGGAGCGTGGTACCGCGACGGCGAGGGCCTCGGGCAGGGGGCGGTGGCGGGCTTCTTCCCAGATGTCGCCGACGGCGAAGATGTTGTAGTCCGCGCCGAGGGAGACCAGCAGCACCCCGGCGGCGAACGGAATGTAGAAGATCAGCCCGTCCTGCTGCAGCGCGGTCTGGAACAGCCAGGTCGTGATCCCCAGCGCGGCCCCGACCGCGAGCACGCTGCCTGCAAGCAGGTACAGCGGGGCAACCAGCGCGCGGAGAAACAGGATCAGCAGCAGCAGGTCGACAAGCAGCACCGCCAGCGCTACCCGGCCCAGGTCGTCGGCGGCGGTCTCGACCAGCGGCAGCCCGACCGCGCTGTCCCCGGCGTAGGAGACCTGGGCGCCGGGCAGCCCGGCGGCCGCGAGCAGTGTCGGCATCCGGTCGCGCAGCCCCGCCAGGTTGGTGAGTGCGGTGGCGCCGAGCGGGTCGGAGTCCTGGATCAGCAGGTAGCGTGCGGCGTCCCCGTCGGGGGCGAGGAACAGCCCCAAGGTGAGCGCAGGCGGCTGGTCAGGGGGACCGAGCACGCCCGCGATCCCGGGTTGCCGGTCGAACTCCGCGTCCAACGCGGCGAGCGCGGCCTGGTTCGCGACCAGCCCCGGCGCTGACACGATCACCTCGACCGGGCCCAGGATCCCGGGCGCGAACCCGTGTGCGGCGGCCTCGGCCGACACCCGGACCGGGCTGGTGGCGGGCAGTGCGTCGATCGGTGACACCGCCGCACGCAGCCCGCTCAGCGGCAATGTCGCCACCACCAGCAGCGCGGTGACCCCGGCGGTGATCGCCGCGGCGGCAGGGCGGCGGCCGATGAGCCGCAGGAACCGGCCCGCGACGACGGTGTGGGGTCGTGGAGCCGCGCCGCGATCGGGTCCCGGCACTGAGCCTGCCGGTCGGGGGGCGCCCGGGTGTGCGGGCCAGAACACGTGGCGCCCCAGGATGGCCAGCATCGCCGGGACCATCGTCACCGACACCGTGAGACCGACCAGTACCGTGATCGCCAATCCTGGCCCGAACGCGCGGAACAGCGGCGAGCGGGCGGCCAGCAGCGCGCTCACCCCGGCCGCCACGGTGATCCCGGCGACCACGACGATCGGCAGATACGCGCTCATCCCGGCCCGCACCGCTGCCCGGCCCCCGACGCCCTCCCGGAGTTGGGACTGCAGCCCGGACACGAAGAAGATGGTGTAGTCGGTCGTGATCCCCAACAGCAGCGCCACCACGAGCGGCTGCAGCTGGCTGGGCACGGTGAGGCCGGTGAGGGCACCGAACACGCCGATGACCCGGTCGGTGATCAGGTAGCCGACCGCGGCGGTGGCCAAGGTGATCAGCGGCGCGATGACCGAGCGGAAGTGCAGTCCGACCAGCAACGCGATCGCGGCCAGCGTGCCCGCCTCCACCAGCGGCAACGAGTCGGCGACGAGCTTGACCTGGGCGACCTGCGCCACGAACGTCCCGGCAGGCCCGACCAGCCCACCCGCGGGAACCTTCAACCCGGCCGCGTACTGCCGGGTGATCGCGGCCTGGCCGGGGATGTCCACCGCGGGGTCGATGAACAGGTAGGTCACGATCGTGGTGTTGCGCTGCGCGGCCCGCGGGAACAGCACCGGCGTGTTGATCACCGGGTAGGCCAGCCGCAACCGGTTCTCCTCCGCGCCTGCGCCCCGAACGGAGTCCTGCACGACCTCGGCCGCGGCCAGCGCCGAGTCCGCCGCGACGTAGGGGTCGAGCCCACCCGGGTCGTACTGCACCACCGCGGTCGGGCTCAGCAGCGGCAACCCGAAACGCTGCGCCGCCGCGACCTGCGCGGCCACGGCTGCGCTGTCGGAGCCGAGCAGGCCCGACAAGCCACCGCCGACCGCGGCCAGGCCGGGCAACAACTGCGTGGCGGCGACGGTGCCCGCCGCCACTGCCAGCAGCACCCACCAGCGGGCGGCCACCACCGCCGCGACGTAACCGTCGACGATCGACCGGCGCAGCCGATGAGCTTGTTCACCCCGCCCGGTCACCGTCACCGCCCGCCCCCGCCGCGGGCCGCGACCATTCGGCCTCGACCGATTCCCCGAGGCGACGCAGGTCCGCGGCGGCCAGAGGGAGGTGTAGACCCCGATCCCCATCCCGCCACGGCTGCCTGCTGATCGGCCGCGGCCGGGCGTAGGGCACCCGGCGGGCAGCGCAACCTCGACCAGCCCCTGGTTCAGCTCCGGCCGCCCGGTGTGCCGCCATGGCGACACCATCACACGCCTGCCCCGACAACGCCACCACCGCGACGCCACGCCCGACAGTCGATGGCGTCGACCAGATCAGCGCCGACCCGCGCCGCCGTGACCACCCTTGAGGCAGGAACCGAGGACAAGCAGGGCCGCAGGGAGGGGTGACGTCGAGCCGAGGCCGGATACGTTGAGACCGTGAGCGCGTCGCGGCAGCGTGACCCGGGACAGGTCGGACTGTGGGGTGCGGTCGCGATTGGCGTGGGCGGGATGGTCGGGGGCGGGATCTTCGCGGTCCTCGGGTTGTCGGTGCAGCTCACCGGCGCAGGCGCCCCGGCGGCATTCCTCCTGGCAGGCCTGGTCGCGTTGCTGACCGCACGGTCGTATGCGCTGCTGTCGACGTCCTACCCGAGCCGCGGCGGCACGGTCACCTTCCTCAACCGCGCCTTCGGCCCGGGTCGCGTCGCAGGCGGGCTCAACGTGCTGCTGTGGGTCAGCTACATCGTGATGCTCGCCCTCTACGCGCAGGCATTCGGCGCCTACGCCGCGAGCTTCCTCCCCGCATCCGCGCAGAGCCTGTGGAAGCACCTGTTCCTCAGCGCCGCCCTCGTCGCCCTGGCCGCTCTGAACGTCGCGGGCGCCACCACGGTCGCCCGCACCGAACGGATCGTCGTCGCGATCAAGATCGCGATCCTGCTGCTGTTCGTGGCGGTGGGCCTGACCGGGATCTCAGCCCCGCGTCTCGCGCCGACGCACTGGAGCCCACCGCTCTCCCTGATCGCAGGCGGCATGATCATTTTTTTGGCGTACGAGGGTTTCGAGCTCATCGCCAACGCCGCCGAAGACGTCGCAGACCCGGGTCGCACCCTCACCAAGGCCTACTACATCTGCGTGCTGTTCGTGATCGTGCTCTACGTGCTGATCGCGGTCGTGTCGGTAGGATCGCTGCCCATCCCCGAGCTGGTGAACGCGCGTGACTACGCACTCGCGGCAGCGGCACGACCGGCGCTCGGACAAGCCGGGTTCGCGATCATCGGGGTGGCGGCCATGCTCTCCACCGCCTCGGCGATCAACGCCACGCTCTACGGCTCGGCCCGCCTGACCTACACCATCGCGAAGTCCCGTGAACTGCCTGCCGAACTGCAGCGCCCCATCTGGAACCAACCCCTTGAAGGCCTGTTCATCACCGCAGGCGCCACCATCATCCTGGCCAACCTGATGGACCTGACCAGCATCTCCACCATGGGCAGCGCGGGCTTCCTCATCATCTTCGCCGCGGTGAACCTCGCCGAAGCCCGGACCGCGCGCGAACGTGGATCAGCGGCGTGGGTGTCCCTGCTCGCCGCAGTCGCCTGCGCGGCAGCGCTGCTGGCACTCATCACCAACAGCACCCCAGCGGCGGCCCTCGTCCTTGTCGTGATGGTGGCCCTGTCCTTCGGCATCGAAGTCGTCTTCAAGAGGCTCGCTGCCAGCTGGCTGGGCCGTTCTGACCAGCACACCTGATCGCGCGGACCTGGAGCAGACCGACAACGCCGTCTGGGCACCTGGCCGGGCAGGCGCGGCCAGGGCCTGCGGGCTTCGAAGGGCCTGAACGGGTCAGGCTCCGGTTCCGGCGAGCCGATCGTGATGCGTTCGGTCCAGGATGCGGTAGGCGAGCAGTTTGATGCGGTCGCCGACCAGGAACCAGAGGATCGCGTAGGCCCAGACGAATCCCGCCCAGCCCCAGCCCAGCGGGGTCATGAACAGTCCGTAGACGGCGATCAGGGTGGCCAGGGCCTGGGTACCGAGAACGGCCATCCAGAGGATGCGGGCGGGTTGTATGGACCAGAACGGACCGCGGGTACGGGTGAGGAAGATCGTCAGATGGCCCGCTACCGACAGCAGGAGGTACATCAAGGTCTGCAGTTGTGGGTGGTCCAGGTGGAAGACCCGGTCGCCGAGGTAGAACAGGCCGAATGCGGCGATCGGCCCGATGACGCCCAGGACGGTGGCGATGCCCAGGACCTGGCGCATGTTCCAGGTTTCGGGTTGCTCGTGGTAGCGGACGTTGTCGTAGGAGATGGACAGGATGGCGCCGTCGTTGAGCAGCGCCAACATCACGATCATGACCGCGGTCAGCGGGTAGAAGTTGAAGATCAGGATGGCCAGTGTCATGAACAGCAGCACGCGCAGCGTTTCGGCGATGCGGTACATCGCGTAGCTGTTCATGCGCTGGAAGATCCGGCGGCCTTCCTTGATGGCGTCGATGATGACCGAGAGGCCGGGGGTCATCAGGACGATCGCGGCGGCGGCGCGGGCGGCATCCGTTGCGCCGGAGACCGCGATGCCGCAGTCGGCCTTCTTCAGCGCGGGGGCGTCGTTGACCCCGTCACCGGTCATCCCGACGATGTGGCCCCGTTTCTGCAGGACGTCGACGATATGGAACTTGTGTTCGGGGAACACCTGGGCGAAGCCGTCGGCGTCCTCGATGGACCGGGCCAGCGTCGGGGTCTCGTCGCGCTGGGCGTCGCCGAGGCCCGCGGCGTCGAGGATGTCGTTGCCCATGTCGAGTTTCGTGGCGGTCTCAATCGCGATGGCCAGGGCGTCACCGGTCACCATCTTGATGGCGACGCCCATCTTCCGCGCCGTCGCGATGGTCGTCTTGGCGTCCTCGCGCGGCGGGTCGGACAGGGGGAGCACGCCGAGGAACCGCCAGGGACCGTCCTCGCCGTCGGCACGGGCCACGCCCAGGGAGCGGAAGCCGCGGGCGGCGAACCGGTTGACGGCCTCGTCCACGGCCGCCTGGACCGTCGCTGTGGTGCCGCAGAGGGCCAGGATCACCTGGGGCGCACCCTTGGTGACCTTGAAGGAGCCGCCGTCGGCACCGGTGATGGCGGCTTCCGTGCGTTTGTGCACCGGGTCGAACGGCTGGAAATGGAGGACCTGGTAGCTGCGGAGGGTCTTTCCATCGGGCAGGCCGTCCAGGACGGCCCCGTCGATGGGGTCGTCGTTGTCGGCGCGCGACGCCAGCGCGGCGTACAGGATGACCTGCTCGGCGGGGATGTCATCGACGCTGAACGGCTCGCCGAGGGTCAGGGTGTTCTGGGTGAGGGTGCCGGTCTTGTCCGCGCAGAGCACATCCACGCCGGCCAGCTCTTCGATGGCCACCAGGTGGCTGACGATCACTTGTCTCTTGGCGAGCAGGCGTGCTCCGACGGCCATGGTCACCGAGAGCACGGTGGGCATCGCCACCGGGATGGCGGCGACGGTGAGCACCAGGGCGAACTGCAGGGTCGTCAGGACCGGGTCGCCGCGCAGGATCGAGGCGACGACGATCACCGCGACCAGGGCCACCGCGAGGACGATGAGGTAGTTGCCGATCTTCAGCACGGCACGTTGGAAGTGGCTGACGGTGTGCGCGTCCTGCACCAGCCGCGCGGTCTTCCCGAAGTAGGTGCCCGCGCCGGTGGCGTAGACCAACGCCCCGATCTCACCCTGGCGGACGATCGAGCCGGAGAACACCGCCTCACCGGCGCTGCGGGTGGCAGGCAGCGACTCACCGGTCAACGCGGACTGGTCCACCTCGACCGGGTCACCGGGGAGCAGACGCGCATCGGCGGGCACGATGTCGCCCGTGCGGACCCGGATGACGTCACCGGGTACCAGCTCCCGGGCGGGCGGGTTGACCCAGTTCCCGTCACGTCTGACGCGGGCCGTGATCGCCAGTGTGGCCCTCAGCGCGTCGATGGCGTTCCCGGCCTGGCGTTCCTCGATGAATCCGACCAGCCCGTTCGCGATCAACAGGACCAGGATGATGAAGAAGTCCGGCCAGTGCCCGACCACACCCGACAGGATGACCGCGATCTCGATCATCCATGGGATGGGACCCCAGAAGTAGCTGAGGAACTTCAGGATCGGGTTGGGCTTGTCCTCGATGATCTCGTTCGGCCCGTATCGGGTCAGCCGCTCGTCCGCCTCGGTTTGGCTCAGGCCCTTCGGTGAGGTGTCCAGCCTCTTCTCGACCTCGGACAGCGGAAGTGACTCGAGGTCGTCGCCGTCGTGTGGGTGAGGAGTGTTCCGCGGTGCCGTGGCCTGGGTGTGGCGGCTCATCGCGGGTCGCCCCAGGACCAGTTCCGGATTTCCGGCATGTCCTGGCCGTGGGTGTCGATGTAGAGGTTGTGCTCGACGAGCTTGTCGCGCATCAGCTGTCGGACGTGGTCGCCGGTGGCCCCCAGCTGCGGTAGCCGGTCGATCACGTCTTGCACCAGGTGGAAGCGGTCCAGGCGGTTCTGCACGCGCATGTCGAACGCCGTGGTGATCGTTCCCTCCTCGTTGTAGCCGCGGACGTGCAGGTTGCGGTTGGTCCGAGCGTAGGTGAGGCGGTGGATCAGCGACGGGTAGCCGTGGAAGCCGAAGATGATGTGCTTGTCGGTGGTGAACAGCGAGTCGTAGTCGGCCTCGCTGAGCCCGTGCGGGTGCTCGGTCGCGGGCTGCAGCCGCATGAGGTCGACGACGTTGACCACCCGGATCTTCAGATCGGGCAGGTGGGTGCGCAGGATGGAGACCGCGGCCAGGACCTCCAGGGTGGGGGTGTCCCCGCAGCAGGCCATGACCACATCGGGCTCGGCGCCCTGGTCGTTGCTGGCCCACCCCCAGATGCCGATGCCCTCGGTGCAGTGGATGACCGCCTGGTCCATGTTCAGCCACTGCGGCAGCGCGTGTTTCCCGGCGACGACGACGTTGACGTAGTGGCGGCTGCGCAGGCAATGGTCGAACACCGACAACAGGCAGTTCGCATCGGGCGGGAGGTACACCCGCACGATGTCGGCCTTCTTGTTGACGACGTGGTCGAGGAAACCGGGATCCTGGTGGGTGAACCCGTTGTGGTCCTGCTGCCAGACGTGCGAGGCGAGCAGGTAGTTCAGTGAGGCGATGGGGCGTCGCCACGGCAGTTGCGCGGTGACCTTCAGCCACTTGGCGTGCTGGTTGAACATCGAGTCCACGATGTGGATGAACGCCTCGTAGCAGTTGAACAGCCCGTGACGCCCGGTGAGCAGATAGCCCTCCAACCATCCCTCGCTCTGGTGTTCGCTGAGCATCGAATCCAGCACCCGCCCGTCGCGGGCGAGGAACTCGTCGTTGGGCTCGGTTGTGGCGTCCCATTGCCGGTCGGTGGTCTCGAAGACCGCCCCCAACAGGTTCGACAGGGTCTCGTCGGGTCCGAAGATCCGGAAGTTGCGACGCTCGGCGTTGAGCGCCACGACGTCACGCAGGAACCCGCCGAGCACGAGGGTGTCCTGGGCCTGGACGCCACCGGGCGCGGGCACCGCCACGGCGTGCACGCGGAAGTCGGGCATGTGCAGCTCGTGCAGCAGCAGGCCGCCGTTGGTGTGTGGGTTGGCGCCCATCCGCCGCTCACCGGACGGCGCGAGCTCGGCCAGGTCCGGCAGGAGCCGACCGCGCTCGTCGAACAGCTCCGCTGGCTTGTAGCTGTTCATCCAGCTCTCCAGCTGGGCCAGATGACCGGGATGCTCGGCATCCACGATCAGCGGCACCTGGTGGGACCGGAAGGTGCCTTCGATCTGCCTGCCGTCGACGACCTTCGGGCCCGTCCACCCCTTCGGCGACCGAAGCACGATCATCGGCCACCGCGGACGCACCGTGTCACCGTTCTCGCGCGCGTCGGTCTGGACCTGCCGGATCCGCTCGACGGCCCGATCCAGCGTGGTGGCCATGAGCTCGTGCATGTCCTGCGGGTCGTGGCCCTCCACGAAGTAGGGGTCCCAGCCGCAGCCCCGGAAGTACTGCTCCAGCTCCTCGTGTTCGATGCGGGCCAGCACGGTCGGGTTGCTGATCTTGTAGCCGTTGAGGTGCAGGATCGGCAGCACGGCCCCGTCACCGACCGGGTCGAGGAACTTGGTGGACTGCCATGCCGTCGCCAGCGGACCCGTCTCGGCCTCCCCGTCCCCCACCACACAGGCGACGATCAAGCCGGGATTGTCGAACGCGGCCCCGAACGCGTGACTGAGCGAGTACCCGAGCTCGCCGCCTTCGTGGATCGACCCCGGCGTCGTCGGCGCGACATGGCTGGAGATCCCGCCCGGGAACGAGAACTGGGTGAACAGCTTCTTCAACCCAGCCTCGTCCTGGCTGATGTCCGGGTACACCTCGCTGTAGCTGCCCTCCAGGTAGGTGTTGCCCACCAGCGCGGGGCCACCGTGACCCGGACCGGCCACGTAGAACATGTCCAGGTCGAACTTCTTGATCACCCGGTTCAGGTGCACATAGATGAAGTTCTGCCCCGGGGTCGTGCCCCAATGCCCGACGACCAGAGGCTTCACGTCCGACAGTTCCAGGGGCCGCTTCAGCAGCGGGTTGTCGTAGAGATAGATCTGACCGACCGACAGATAGTTCGCCGCCCGCCAATAGGCGTCCATCCGGTGCTGCAGCTCCGGGTCGAGAGTCCGTGTCGTCACGGTGACGTCTCCTTCATGTGGGTGAGCCCGAGGACCTGGCCTGCTCGTCCGCGGCCCCGGAGCGCGGCGTGCCGGGAGGAGTTCGATCCGTCCACCGCGACCACGATCCGACGGCCGGTAGCCAAGAAAAGGCCCAGACGTGACATCTGACGCAAATGTTGCGAAAGGCTCATCGGATCCCCCCGGCGGCGTCGAAAAGCGAAGCCACCAAGGATCCGGAGCAGCAGCGACCCCCACTATCCACCACGGGGTCGGCGTCGTCAAAGGATTCCCGGGGCGGTCAAGAAAGGATTGATCGCGTCGCGTCGCGGTTGCCCCTTCGATCCTGCGCTAGGCAACCCCGCACGTCAACGCCATGCGGTCACCGGGTGTCGGCCCGCGGGCTGCGGGTAGACGTCCCCGCTGACGTCCCCGCCGACGTCCCCGCCGACCGGCGGCATCGACGCCCGGTCGACGGCCGCCGCGTCGACACCCTCGGTGCGCGACCACCGCCGCACGAGCGCGGTCACCGCGATCACCGTCGGCACCTCGCCCAGCGCCCACGCGAGCACGGCGCCACGGCGCTGGTCGGCCGCCAGGTCGGGCACGTAGGGCAGCTGCATCGACGCGAAGAACGGCCCCGCGATCGGTGCCGGACGGCTGAGCAGCCAGGCGGCGAACGCCGCGTGCAGGCCCATCACCGCGAACACCATGACGATCCGCCCGACCGGGGGCAGCCCCTGCCCGGGAAGGTGGTGCCCGAGCACCGGCCAGTAGAGCGCCAGGCCCGTGCCGAGGAACGCGACGTCCATGCTGAGGTGCGCCCAGTGCTCCTGCAGGATCGCCGCGTACAGGCCGGTGGCGTAGAGGCCGAAGAGGGTGACCGCCACCGCCGTCCACGCCGCGGCCGGGCTGCGGACGCACCGCACGGCCGGGCTGTCGAGCAGGTCGAGCGCGCGGGCCCTGGCCGTGGGCCCCATGACGTGCAGCGCGAGCGTCACCCCGTGGCCGAGCACCAGGAGCACCGGCACGAGCGTCGCGATCAGCATGTGCTGGACCATGTGCACGCTGAACACCGCGGGCGCGTACGCGCCGACGCCGGAGCTGGTGGCCAGGAGCAGCACGACGCAGCCCGCCAGCCAGGACGCCGTCCACGCGGCGGGCCACGGTGTGCCTGCCCGCCGCAGCCGCCGCACCCCGAGGAGATACCCGGCCGCGGCGAGCACGGCGGCCGTCCCGAACAGGACGTCCCACCGCCAGAACAGCGCCAGGTCGGCCGCGGTGAGGTGCGGCGGGAGCTCGTAGCCGATCAGGTAGACCATGCGCGTGGTGGTGTAGGCCGCCCGGTCCGGCGGGAACACCCGGACCAGCGCGGTGCCCGTCACCGAGGCGACGGCCAGCACGGTGGCCTCCACCGCGAGCACGCCCAGCGCGGCGCGCGGACCACCGGTGCGGACACGGACCCGCATCCGGTGTGCGGCGGCGGCCGCGGCGGCCGCCAGCGCGACGCTCGCCGTCACGAGCAGCCCGTAGCCGCTGCCGAAGAGGTCGCGCGGTGCGATCTGCACCGATGCGACGACCACGCCGGACGCCGCGACGAGCAGCAGGCAGCCGGTGGCCAGGACGCCGTGGCGGCGCAGCACGGTCCGCGCACCGGCCCCGCCCTGCCCGACGTGCAGCGCCACGGCGACGCCGCTGCCCAGCCACAGCGCCGCGGCGAGGCCGTGCAGGGTCATCGCGTCGCCCAGGATGTCGTGGGAGCGCTCGGCGTCGGTCGAGGTCGTCAGCGTCATCGGAGCGAGCGCGCCGACACCCAGCAGCAGCAGCCCGACGCTGCCCCGCCACGACAGCGTCAGCGCCGCCCCGCCCGCTACCACGAGCAGGCCTGCCGCGGTGAGCGCCCAGCCCGCTGCCGGGGCGAGCACCGCGGTGGCCGCGGTGAGCACGTCGGCGCGGGCCAGCAGCGGACCCGGCGCGATGGCGGTGTTCTCCGCGACGGTCAGCACGGTGGCCGCGAGGGCGGCCAGCGCGGCGAGGGCCGCCGTCACGCGCGCCGCGCGCAGTGCCCGGTAGCCGTCCGGGCTCACGATGTCGCCGGGAGCTCCCGGCAGGTACACCGCCGCGACGAGCAGCTGTCCGAGCGTGACGGCGGTCGCGGCGATCGCGGCGGCGCGGACGGCGGGCAGCCCGACGTCGACGACGCCGCCCAGGTCACCGAGGCCGTAGAGCGAGCCCACACTCGGCGCGAAGGTGCCGAGCGCCCAGCCGCCGACGGCCGCGGTCCCCGCGAGCAGGCAGGCGACGGCGCCCCAGCGGATGGTGGCCCGACCGGTCACGCGGGGGCCCGCCCGCCGTCGGCGGCCTCGAACCTGCGCAGCCGCAGGCTGTTGGAGACCACGAAGACCGAGGACAGCGCCATGGCCGCGCCCGCGACGAGCGGGCTGAGCAGCCCGGCCATCGCGAGGGGGAGCGCGGCCACGTTGTAGGCGAACGCCCACACGAGGTTGGTCCGGATCGTCGCGTGCGTGCGGCGGGCCAGCCGCACCGCGTCGGCGACGACGAGGAGGTCGTCGCGACCGAGCACGACGTCGGCGGCCTCGATCGCGGCGTCCGTGCCGCGCCCGACGGCCATCCCGAGGTCCGCCCCGGCCAGTGCGGCCGCGTCGTTGACGCCGTCGCCGACGACCGCCACCGCGTGCCCTTCGGCCTGCAGCCGGGCCACGAGGGCCGCCTTGGCCTCGGGCAGCACCTCCGCCCGCACGTCGTCGATGCCGACCGCGGAACCGACCGCGGCGGCGGTGCGGGCGTTGTCCCCGGTCAGCAGGATCGGGTGCAGCCCCAGGGCGCGCAGCCGCGCCACCGCGGCCGCGCTCGTGGGGCGCACCCGGTCGGTCACGGCCAGCACGCCGCGCACCGCCCCGTCCCAGCCGACGGCCACGACCGTGGCGCCCTGCGCCTCCCACTCGCCCTGGCGCCCGGCCAGCTCGTCGGGCATGGCCCAGCCCCGCTCGGTCAGCAGCAGCGGACGGCCGACCACGACCTCGCGCCCCGCCACCACCCCCTGCGCGCCGAGCCCTGGCAGCGCCGCGAAGCCCTCGACAGCCCTCGCGGCTCCGGTGGGTGCGGCGGCGGTGAGGGCGGCGGCGACCGGGTGCTCCGAGCCGCTCTCGACCGCCGCGGCCAGGACCAGCAACTCGTCCTCGGCCACCCCCGGCGCGGGCAGCACGTCGACGAGGGACATCGCGCCGTCGGTGAGCGTGCCGGTCTTGTCGAACAGGATGGTGTCCACCCGCCGCGTGGACTCCAAGGCATGCGGGCCCTTGATGAACACCCCGAGCTGCGCCCCGCGGCCGGTGCCGACCAGTATCGCGGTCGGGGTGGCCAGGCCGAGCGCGCACGGGCATGCCACGACCAGCACCGCCACGGCCGCCGTCACCGACGCGCCCGCGGAGAGTCCCAGCAGCAGCCGGGCGACCAGCGTGGCCGCGGCCAGCGCCAGCACCACGGGCACGAAGACCGACGCCACCCGGTCGGCGAAGCGCTGCGCCCCGGCCTTCCCCGACTGGGCGCGCTCGACGAGCCGGGTCATCCGGGCCAGGTGCGTGTCCGCGCCGACCCGGGTGGCGCGCAGCACGAGCAGGCCGCCGCGGTTGACCGTGCCGCCGACGACGGCGTCGCCGACCGTCACCTCCCTGGGCACCGGCTCCCCGGTGACCATGCTCGTGTCGAGGGCCGACGACCCCTCGACGACCACCGCGTCGGTGGCGACCTGCTCGCCCGGCCGGGCCACGAACCGGTCGTCGACGAGCAGCTCGCGCACCGGCACCCGCAGCGTGCCCTCGTCGCGCAGCACC
Organism: uncultured Actinomycetota bacterium; assembly: GCA_963750095.1. Classification (GTDB taxonomy): domain Bacteria; phylum Actinomycetota; class Actinomycetes; order Mycobacteriales; family Pseudonocardiaceae; genus Pseudonocardia. The sequence continues at coordinate 106,670 of CAVVPJ010000010.1, forward strand.
TCGACGTCCTTGACGCCGAGCTCGAGCAGGGTGCGCAGCGCCGCCGACGCCGACCGCTTCGCCCGCGCCTCGAAGTAGCGACCAGCGAGCAGGAACGTCGTCACCCCCGCGGCCACGTCCAGGTAGAGGGCGTGGTCGCCGCCGGACAGCACGGCGAGGCCCTGCCCGAGGCCGGGGCTGACCGGTCCGCCGCGGACCATCACCCACAGCGACCAGCCGCTCGCGGCCAGGATGCCGATCGAGACCAGCGTGTCCATCGAGAACGCGCCCCGCCGCAGCCCGCGCGCGGCGGCCCGGTGGAACGGCCACGCACACCAGGCGACGACGGGGCCCGCGAGGACGAGGCACACCCACTGCCAGCCCGGGAAGCGCAGCTCGGGGAACAGCGAGAGCGCCAGCGACAGGTCGCAGACCGGCACGGCCAGCACGGCCGCCACCGCCAGGCGGCGCCGCAGGTCGGCCACCCGCGTCGCATTGTCCTCCCCGGCCGCGGCCTCGGGGCGGGCCAGGTCGTCGACGCGCCGGGCGGTGTAACCCGCCCGGCGCACCTCCTCGACCAGGGTCCGCGGGTCGAGGTCGGCCGGGGCGGAGACCTGCGCGCGCTCGGTTGCGTAGTTGACCGTCGCCGCGACGCCGTCGAGCCTGTTGAGCTTGCGCTCGACCCGCGCCGCACACGCGGCGCACGTCATCCCGCCGACCAGGATCTCGTAGGCGCGGCCCGCGCCGTCGAGCCCGGTCGCTCCGCCCGCGTCGGGGACCCGCTCGGTCGTGCTCATCGTTCTCCCTCGTCCCGGCGGTGCAGCGCGGACAGCCGCGCGTTGTAGGCCCGCCACGCCGCCTCGTCGTCGTCGACGCCCGGCTCCGCCGCGCCGCCCGCCCCCAGCAGGCTCCGTCGGCGCACGCCCTCGATCCAGCTCCCCATTCCCTGCTCGGCCGCGGGGGCGCGGCCCCACTGGATGCCGACGACGATGAGCAACCCCATCATCACCGCATCGCCGCCCCACCACATCACGGCGCCCGCGATGTTCTGGTCGGCGAGCGCGGACGGGCCCCAGCCGGGGTGGGCCGCGCCGTAGTCGGGTGCGAGCGGGTGGTTGGTCAGCATCAGCACGACACCGGTGAGCGTGTCCACGCCCATCGCCAGTGCGAGCACGACGAACCGCAGCAGGTACGGCAGCGCCCGCGGCCCGTCGTAGGGCCCAGCGTCGGCGCCGACGAGCGGGAGGAACAGCAGGTAGCCCGTCGCGAGGTAGAGCAGCTCCTCGCCCGCGCGCACCCTCGGGTCGGCCAGCGCCGCCCCCTGGAAGCCGGTCAGGTGCGTCAGCACCACGACCGCGGCGTACACCGCGAGCCACAGCATCGGCGAGGTCAGCAGGCGGGCCGCCCGGGAGCCCGGCGCCGTCCGCGCGACGCCGCGCCCGCCACGAAGGAGCCGGAGGGGCTGCGCCCACACCAGCAGCGCGGGCACCACCATGATCAGTGCCAGGTGCTGGACCATGTGCACCCAGAACAGCACGTCGCCGTACACCGCGACCGGCCCGTCGAGGGCCACTGCCAGCACGGCGACGGCCGTGCCGTACGCCAGCCCGCGCCGCCACGGCCACGCTCCGGCCCGCCACGCCCGAACGCCATAGGCCACCGTCGCCACGACGAGCACCGCGGTGGCGGGCGAGAGCCGCCACGCGCCGAGGACGTCGCCGACACCCGGCGCCGTGGTCAGCGTGACGACACCCACGGACACCCTCCCGTATCAGCCGACACCAGAACTCTACGCACGGTAGAACGCCACCGCGGGCGCCGCCCGGTCAGCCGCCGCTGGCGTGCCGGTCCGCGGACTCGTCCCAGGCGCTGAGCAGGTCCTGGCGCGCCCGCGCCACCCGCGAGCGGATCGTGCCGACCGGGCAGGCGCAGACCCGTGCCGCGTCGGCGTAGCTCAGGCCGATCAGCTGGGTGAGGGCGAACGCCGCACGGCGGTCGGGGTCGAGGCCCGCGACCAGCGCGCGCACGAGGACGGCCCCGTCCGCGCCACCGCGCACGGCGGCCGACCGGGCCGGGAGCGCGTCCCACGCGGTGACCGCGGTCGTGCGCGGCCTGCACCCGGCGCGGCGCACCGCGTCGGCCGCCGTGTGGCGGGCGATCGACAGCAGCCATGTCCTGGCCGAGGACCGCCCGGCGAAGCCGGGAAGCGCGCCGAGCGCACGCAGGTAGGTCTCCTGGGCGAGGTCCTCGGCGTCGTGCGGGCCCGCGAGGTGCAGCAGGAACCGGTACACGTCGCCCTGCGTGGCGCGCACGAAGGACGCGAGCGCCGCCCGGTCGCCCCCGCCCGCGGCCCTGGCCGCCGCGGTGATGGCTGCGTCGTCCGCGCGGTCTGCCACGCGACCAGGCTATCGCCGTCGTCCGGGTCCCCGGGAACCGACGGCCCCGCCCGGGCGACCATCTGGGCATGCGCTGTCACGACTGCCGCGAGGCGATCTCGGCCCGGCTCGACGGGGAGCTCGACCCCGCCGACGCCCCCCGGGTCGACGCCCACCTGGCCGGGTGCGTCGCGTGCCGTCGCTTCGACGACCGGGTTGCGCACGTCACGCGGGTGGCCCGCACGCGGGTCGCCGAGCCCGCCCCGGACCTGGTGGCCGTCGTGGTCGACGCCGCCGGACCGCCGTGGGGTGGCCGGGACCGCGTGCGGTCGCCGCTGCGGATGGCGCTCGGCGGCGTGGGGGTCGCCCAGCTGGGGCTCGCCGCGATGGACGTGGGCGCCCGACGACCTCCCGTGGCCCGCCGACCGGGCCGCGAGCCCCCCCGCCCGCCCGCATCACCCGGCCGCGTGAGAGGTCATCGGAACCGGGCGGGCTCCGGCGACGACCTCTGGGGCGTGACGTCCTTATCGGAGAACTCCGCAGTCCGCGTCCGCCTGGGCGGCGGGCTGCTGCTGGCGGCCCGCCTCGTGCTCGGCGGGGTCTGGATCGCGGCGGGCCTGACCAAGATCACCGATCTGAATGCGTCGGTCCGGGCCGTGCGCGCGTACCAGCTGCTGCCCGAGGCGCTCGCCCAGGTCGTCGGGGCCGCGCTCCCGCCCGTCGAGATCCTGCTCGGGGTGCTGCTCGTCGTCGGGCTCACCGTCCGCGCCGCCGCGGTCGTGTCGGCGGTGCTCATGGCGGCGTTCGTCGTGGGGATCGCGTCGGTGTGGGCCCGCGGCCTCCGCATCGACTGCGGGTGCTTCGGCTCAGGCGGGCAGCTCGCGGCGGGCGCCGACCCCACCTACGGCTGGGAGCTGGCCCGCGACGCCGGGCTGCTCGTTCTCGCCCTCGTGCTCGCCTACCGCCCCGACACCCCGTTCGGGTTGGACCGACGTCTGCGCCGCGGCACCACAGCGGAGCTGGTCCGGCGATGACAGGCGGGAGGTCGCGCAAGAAGCGCAAGCCGGTCGTCGGCGGCGGGGGGCCCTCGATCTGGGTCGTCGCGGCGGTGGTGGTCGTCGTGCTGTTCGCGGGCGCGGTCGGCTTCGGGGTCTACCGCGCCCACCAGGCCGCGGCCGTCGTCGTGCCGCCGGGCGCTGTCGAGACCGGCGTGCCGATCGGCAAGGCCGACGCGCCCGCCACCGTCGACATCTACCTGGACTTCCAGTGCCCGGTCTGCAAGGCCTACGAGCAGGAGGCGGGCGCCACCCTCGACCAGCTCGTCGCCGACGGCGCCGCGAAGGTGGTCTACCACCCGGTCGCGTACCTGGACCGGTTCTCCAGCACCCAGTATTCGAGCCGGTCCTCCGCCGCGTCGGGATGCGCCGCCGCCCAGGGCGTCTTCGTCCCGTTCGCCAAGCTGCTCTACGCCAACCAGCCGCCGGAGAACGGGGCGGGGCTGCCCCAGCAGACCCTCATCGACCTCGGCAAGCAGGCGGGCGCCATGGGGGACTTCGCGGCGTGCGTCACCGAGAACCGCTACGCACGCTGGACGGCCGCGATCACCGACGCCGCGTCCCAGCGTGGCGTCACCGGCACGCCGACGGTGATGGTGAACGGCAAGACCATCGCCAACACCGCCGCCGCCCTGCGGGCCGCCGTGCAACAGGCCGGGTGAGGAGGTTCGTCCGGACCTGGACAGGTTCGTGGGCGCGTTCTCAGGGTTGCAGGGCCCTGCGGAGCATCCCGACGAGCGCGTTGATCAGCGGCAGCGCGTCCTCGTCGGGCTGCTGGGTCATGAGCCACATGTCCATCGCCCGGCCCATGCCGAGGGCGACGGCGATCAGCAGGCCGGACGGGAGGTCGGTGCGCACGGCTCCGCTGGCTTGTCCGGCGGCGAGGACGCGTTCGACCCAGGGCAGGATCTCCTGCTCCATGTCGGCTTGCGCCCGCTGCAGCGCGGGGTTGTCGGACGCCGCGAGCCATACCCGCACCAGCGCCGCCAACCGCGGTCGGGCGACCAGCGTGGCCATGGCGTCGAGGTAGTAGGTTTCCACGGCCGACCAGAAGGCGTCCGGACCCGGCTCGGCCGGGAGTGCGACGGTTCCGAGCGCGGTGAACAGCCGCTCGAACTCGACCCGCACGACGTGGGCGAACAGATCCTCTTTGCCGTCGAAGTAGTAGTACATCGAGCCTTTGGAGATGCCCGCGGCGTCGATGACGCGGTTGAGCGAGGCGTCGTGGAAGCCGTGGGCGGCGAACTCGTCCAGGGCGGCACTCAGGATCGCGTGCTGCTGGGTCGGGGCGAGCTTGGCGAAACGGGGCCGGACCATGTGATCGCAGCGGCTCAGGCGACCGGCAGGGCGGGCAGCTCGACGGCGTCGCGCAGGCTGCGGCCCATGACGAGGTTCGAGACGCCCGGCAGCCCCAGCAGCCGGATCACCGTGTTCCGGATGGCGAGCTGGACCTGGTTTCGGGGCGCGAACCCCACTCCGAGGCCCTTGGCCGCGTCTTGTTTGGAGCGCAGCAGCGGCGCGAGGCGGGCGTGGTAGCGGGCGAACGCCGCGACGTGGTCGCCGTCCGCCCGCGCCAGCTCGGCGGCCAGCACGTAGGCCTCGATCATCGCCAACGCGGAACCCTGCCCGGCCAGCAGTGACGGGCAGGCCGCAGCGTCACCGACCAGGGCCACCCGGCCCCGGCTCCAGGACGGCATGCGGATCTGGCTGACGCGGTCGAAGTAGAACGTGCGGGCGGTCGCCATCGCGTCGAGGGCCGCCGCGGTTTCCCAGCCTGCGCCCGCAAGCCTGCGCCGCAGCAGTGCCTGCTGCTCGTCGGGACTGTCCAGTGGCACGTGGCCGCCGTCGCGGAGCGTGAGACAGAACATCGTGACGTCCTCGCGCAGCGACAGGCGCAGCAGCTGGAACCCGACCTCGGCGTGCATCATGGCGACGAGCTCGTCGCGTGGGCGGTAGCCGTCGACGTCGAAGGCGGCCACGACGATCCCGAGAGGGTTTTCGAACCGCTCCTGGGGGCCGAAGGCCAGCGCGCGCACCCGCGAGTGCAGGCCGTCGGCTCCCACCACGAGGTCGAACTCTCGCCGCATCCCGCTGCGGAACGTGACGTGCACCCGGTCGCCGCAGCTGTCGTCGATCGCCTCGACCGTGTCACCGAAGACCGTCTCGACGCGTCCGTCCAACGTCCCGAAGATGGTCGAGGCCAGGTCGGAGCGGGCGATGGTCACAAAACGGTCTCCCGACCCCATGAACGCCTCCGGCTCGAACGAGGCGATCCGGCGCCCGTCGCGCCCGACCGCCCTGGCCTCGGTGAAGTGGTAGCCGCGGCGGTGCAGCTCGGGGGCGATGCCCATCCGCTCGGCGACGTCGAAGCCTGCACCCCAGAAGTCCACGAGGTAGCCCCCGCGCCGCGGCGCGGGGGCCGACTCGACCAGCGTGGGCTGATGCCCGAGACGCTGCAACCAGTAGGCCAGCGTGGGACCGGCGATCCCTCCACCGACGATCAACACCCGCATGTCACGACCTCCCGCGTCGTTAGACTGATGGTTCGACCACCAGTCTAACACAGGTCGTGCTGCTCGTGACAGTCCTGAATCGGTGCACGCTGCGGAGCACGGCCAAGTCACGCAGCGCGGTGAGGTCACGGGGCTCGGCGCCGGGGTCGGCGTCGGCGCCGATCGCGGCGTCGCCCGCGGTTAGCCACGGATCGACGGCGTCGAGCTCGCCCCGGTCCAGCGCGAGCCACGCCCTGGCTGCGCAAAGCCGGTGGTCGGGTGCGCACCCTCGCGGGCGGGAGCTGGTCCAGCCAGGTGGTGACGGCGGCGAGGCCGCCCGCGGTTGAACCAGTTGTTCCAATGGGCGACGACGAGTCTGGCGGCCGCGTCGGTGTCGCCCGCCGCTACGTGGTGTTCGACGGCGTCGGTGATGGCTTCGTTTCTTGGAACCACGTCGCGGCCCGCCGATGCATCGTCGTGACGGAGGTGGTCCAACACGGCGGCGGCGTCCGGTCGTCCGGTGACCGCCGTGCACAACGCCGGTGTCAGCCTGTTCAGGATCGAGGTGTGGAGGAGGAGTGGCTGCTCGGCTGATGCCGCCGCGGTCTCAATGCCGTCGACGACATGGGCCACCTACGGGACCGCGTTCGTGCCAGCCCTCGGCTGGCCACGCTCAACGTTCCGGCCGATCGGAGCCCGGGCGGAACGCCACCATCGGGAGCGCGGCCAGCATCTCCACGTGGTCCCGCTCACCCGGCGGAACCGCCGCCCCTATGGCCGTCAGCATCCTCGGCATGATTCGGGCCTCCAGTGGGTGTTCGCGGCAGAACCGAGCCGCGGCGGCCCTGGCCTCGTCGGGGGTCAGGAACCGCTGGTCCGGCACGTAGTCCAGACGTCCGGTGCGCACCCTCAGCGCAGGTGTCGCCCGGATGTTGCGGTACCAGTCCGCGCGCGTCCCGTACGCGGAGGCGATGACGCTCTCCCCGGTGATCTTGTCGAAGACGACGCACTCCAGCACCGTCTCGTACTGGCGGCCGCTCCTGCGGCCGCGGTGGCTGACGACCAGGATGCGCCTACCGAAGATCCAACCCAGACGGTGGCGGTACAGCCACGACGGGGCGTTGAAGACGGCCTTCAGGACGCCGAATGGTCGCTTCATCGTCGAAGCTTACGGGAGTGCGGGGTGGAAAGGCGTTGTCGAAACTCCGACCGACCCTGCCCGTGCTTCGCCGTTCAGGTGATCGTCTCCGTGCGGGGTGACCGAACCCGGCCGTACGGGGATGACCTGCGGGAATGCTTGGGATGACACGCCTCCATACCGCCGCTGCGGGACTTCGTCCCGAACGCGGTCCCGGCGCGTCGAAGGGCAATTCTGGTGCTCGTTCCTGCTGGTCGCCGTGCGCGCTCGCATCGCCGTGTGCGGTCTGGTGCTGCGGCTGACAGTCGTGTCACGAGCGCGGGTCGGGGCCCGAGGCCACGTGCAGCGGGCGGGTGCAGCTTGGTGGCGAGCAGCGCCCGCTCGACATCAGCGAGGGTCACGCGCCCAGGGTGCCGCAGCATTTCGGCGCGGCAGGCCGGTCAGGTGCCTGTGAGCTCGTTCCGCACGATGCGCGTGCCGTCGACCAATGCCGCGATCTTGCGCTTGGCGACGATGTGCTTGACGCCGGTCAGTGTGCAGTCGGTGTGCACCATGACGCGTTCGGCCGGGACCACGCCGAGCACCTTTCGGATGCCCGCGGCCACCTGCTCGGGCGACTCCACGACCAGCGACTTCCCGTTGATCACCCCGACCCCGAAGTCCATGTGGTCGGGGATCGAGGAGATGGCGGCGATGTCGGTGTCGTCGAAGCCGTGGCTGGCCATCTCGTACTGGATCTGGTCGCAATGCAGGTCCCACAGCCAGGGGAAGAGCTTGGCCCCGCGCAGCTCGGTCACCCCGGGCTGGCCCTCCTGCTGGCCGTAGCAGATGTGGATCACCTTGTAGGCGTCGATGCCCTCGAAGGCGGTGTTGATGGCCTCGACGACCCAGTCCGCGGGGTCGAAGAACGTGAGGACCTCCGCGAACTGGACGATGTCGACCCCGCGGCTGGTGATGTCACGCAGCTCGGCGTTGAGCGCCCGGGCGAGGTCGAGGGAGAGCGCTTTGACGTCGCCGTAGTGCTGGTCGGTGATGAGCGCGGCCATCGTGGCGGGCCCGACGGCGGCCTGGATCTTCACCGGCTTGGCGGTCTGCTGCACGGTGGCCTCGACGATCGGCTTGAAGATCGGGCGCCGCCAGGCGATGGGCCCGACGCAGGTGGGCTTGTAGACCGGCACGTCCTGGAAGTGGCCTGCGGTGATCGGGTCTCCATAGGGCACGAAGCCCTCGAGCCGGTCGAGGTAGAAGTGGAAGATCTCGCCCTGCTCGTAGTCGCTGTCGCTCTCGTAGTGCTGGCAGCCGTCGGTGACGACGTCGAGGCCCGCGTCGGTCATGTCCTTGATGGCCAGCGCGACGGCGTTGCGGTAGTTGGACCGGACCTCGAAGCTGGGGAACTCGGGAGAGCGCACCCCGCCGAGCGGGAACACCTTGCCGCGCAGGAACATCGGCCGCGGGTACGAGCCGACGATCGTCGTGGGCAGGAGGACCTGCTCACCGCGGATCTTGACCATGGGGACTCCCTGGGATGCTGGTGTCGGGCCCGCCCAGTCTGGTTTCGGGCGGGCGGTGCGTCTTCGCTTCGCGGAGACGAAGGAACGGGGCCGTTCCGACTTTCGGGGCGCAGACCTCAGCCCACGGTCGCGGCGAACGCGGCGATGATCTGTCCGAAGCGGGCGCCCGCGTCCTCCGGCATGTTGTGCCCGGCGTCAGCGATCCGGACGTGCGGTTGGCCCGCGGCGCCCGGCGCGAGCTGCTGGAGCATCGCGTCGGCGGCGCCCGCGATGGGGTCGTCCTCGCCGTAGACGGTGAGCAGCGGCAGCGTCGAGGAGCCCAGCACGGTCCTGGACGCGCGGACGGCGGCCGAGGACGGGTCGTCGGGCGTCACCGGGATCAGCGCGGGGAACGCGCGGGCACCCGCTTTGGCGGCCTCGTCGGCGTACGGGGCGTCGTAGGCGGCGACGACAGCGGGGTCGAGCGCCCCGTGACAGGCCCTGGCGACGATCGGCCCGGTGTCGAAGACCGGTGTCGTGGCGGCGTAGCGCTGCCACGCGGCGAGCGCCGGGTTGGCGGGCAGGTCGCCGGTGGGGTAGCCGTGGTTGCTGGCGACGTAGCCCGCGGCCAACCCCGGGATGTCGGTCACGAGCCGGAGCCCGAGCAGGCCGCCCCAGTCGTGCCCGACGACGACCGCGTCCCGCAGCCCCATCCGGGTGAGGAACGCCGTCAGCCACTCGACGTGCGCCTCGTAGGTGTAGTCCTTCAGGTCGGCGGGCTTGTCGGAGCGGCCGAAGCCGACGAGATCGGGCACCACGACCCGCAGGCCCGCCGCGGCGAGGGGTCCGATCGTGTCGCGGAACAGGTAGGACCACGTCGGCTCGCCGTGCAGGAGCAGGACCGGTCGGCCCGCGGGGTCGCCCTCGTCGAGGTAGTGCATGCGCAGCGGCCCGAGGCGCGGGTCGTCGATCGTGAGGTAGTGCGGGGCGAACGGGTAGCCGGGGAGTTCGGCGAACCGGGTGTCCGGGGTGCGCAGGACGGGCATGGCGGCGACGCTAGGAGGGTCGCGCGCCGCGGCGTACCGCGTCGCGAGGCGAAGCACGCGCCGCCGGTCGTCCCGCGGAGACCAGCGTGCGGCGGATCTCGACTCCGCGAGACGTAGGCAAGGCCGCGGCGTCGGCGCGAGGGTGGGGCATCGAGGACGCCCGCCGGGTCGGGCGTCGGTCCCTTTCCGGGAAGGAGCACGTCGATGGGCCGTTTCGAGGGCAAGGTCGTCATGGTGACCGGCGGGGCACGCGGCCAGGGTCGGTCGCACGCGATGGCCTTCGCGAAGGAGGGCGCCAGCATCGTGATCTCCGACATCGCCCGTCAGGTCGACACGGTGCCCTACGCGATGTCGACCGACGACGACCTGCGCGAGACCGTGAAGATGGTGGAGGCGCTCGACCAGCGCTGCCTCGCCGTGACGGCCGACTGCCGCGACACCGCCGCGATGAACGCCGCGGTCGAGGCGGCGATCGCCGAGTTCGACCGCATCGACATCCTGTCGATCAACCACGGGCTGCTGTCCCTGTCCCCGGTGGCGGAGATGTCCGACGAGGTGTGGGACGACGTCGTGGGCTCGGACCTCACCGGGGTGTTCAAGGCGAGCCGGGCCGTCGTGCCGCACATGGTGGCGCAGGGCTGGGGCCGGATCGTGGTGACCGCCTCGATGGCGGGCCGGGTGGGCCTCCCGACGCTCGCGCACTACTGCGCGGCGAAATGGGGGGCGATCGGGTTCGTCAAGTCGCTCGCCCGCGAGGTGGCGAACAACGGGATCACCGTCAACGCCATCTGCCCGACCAACACCAACACCGACATGATCCACAACCCGGCGTTCTACGCGGTCTTCGCCCCCGACATCGAGAACCCGACCCGCGACCAGGTGGTGCCCGGGTTCGAGTCCCTCAACGCGATCCAGGTGCCGTGGATCGAGCCGATCGACATCTCCAACGCGATCATGTTCCTGGCCTCCGACGACGCTCGGTACATCACCGGCGAGGCGCTGCACGTCAGCGCGGGCTGGAACGCCTTCAACGCCGCCTGAACGGGCCGGGACTGTGTCAGACTGGCACAGTCCCCCCGCCCGGCGACGCGGCATGATCGGGGGGTTCGGCCCACGACGACGCGGGCGGAGGTCGGCCGATGGCGTGGGAGGCCGTCAGCGACGGGGCGTTGTTGCGCCGGGCGCGCCGGGCGCTCTACGACGGTGCCGACCTGCCGCCCGAGCTGCGCAGCCTGATCCGTCAGTCGTGGCGGCGCAGCCTGATGTCGTCGGTCGAGCCGGACCGGATGGCCTTTCCCTACGCGGCGCCCGACGCGCGCGGCGAGCGGCTGTGCCGGGCCGCGGACCCGGTGCTGGGCCGGTTCGCCCAGCAGCTGACGGGCACGCACGTGAGCGTCGTGCTGGCCGACCCCAACGCCAGGGTCGTCGGCCGGTGGGCGGGTGACCGCTCCGCCCTGCGCAGGCTGTCGGCGGTCTCGATCGACGAGGGGTTCGTGCTCGGCGAGGACGTCGCGGGCACCAACGGCGTCGGCACCGCCTTGGAGGAGCTGGCGCCCGTCCTCATCTACGGCGCCGAGCACTACGTCGAGCCGCTGCAGCGGCTGGTCTGCGCGGGCGTCCCGGTGCGCAACCCGTTGACGCGACGCATCGAGGGCGTGCTCAACCTCGCGTGCCCGACCGCGGACGCCAACGGACTCCTGCTGCCCACGCTCCTGGATCTCGTGAGCCAGATCGAGCGCGAGTTCTCGGCCCGCGCCTCCGAGCGCGAGCGCGTGGTGTTCGAGGCGTTCCTGGCCCGCAGCCGCGACACCACGGCGCCGCTCATCGCCCTCGGCGAGCAGTTCGCCATGACCAACGCGGCAGCGGCCACCCTGCTGCAGCCCAGCGACCAGGCCCTCCTGTGGGACCAGGCGGCGGAGGCGTTCGGCGAGGACGCGGCGGTGGTGCGGCCCTTCCGGCTGGCGAGCGGGGAGCGCGTGCAGGCCCGCTGCACCCCGATCCGAGTGGGGCTGCGCACCGCGGGCGCGCTGGTCGAGGTCGTCCAGCGCGCCGCCGAGCGGCAGCCCGCGGGGACGCCCCGCGGGCGCAGCCGCACGGCGGAGGAGATGGAGGCGACGGCGGCGGCGCTGGACCTCGACGCCGCGGGCCGCGTGCGCGTCGTCGGCGAGCCGGGGTCCGGCCGGATGGACCTGGCCCGCGGGCTGCACGAGCGCCGCACGGGCACCCCGCGGCTGCGGGTGGTCGCCTGCACCCTGGCGTGCGCGGCCGGTCTCGGCGCTTGGCTCGGCGAGGTCCGCGACCTGGTCGCGGGCTCCGACACGGTCGTGCTGAAGGACGTCGACGCCCTCGCCGCGCCGTACGTCGCCGCCCTCGCGGACCTGCTCGAGTCCGGCGCGCGGCGCGCACCCGTTGTCGCGATCATGGAGCAGGGCCGCTACGTGCCCCGCGCCGAGTGCTTCGGGGCGACGGTGGTGCGGGTGCCTGCCCTGCGGGAGCGCCGCGAGGACATCCCGGACCTGGTGTACGCCGCGCTGCGGGCCACCCGGCATCCGTCGGCGCGGGTCGGGCACCGGGCGATGGCCGCCCTCATGGCCCATCCGTGGCCAGGCAACCTCGCGCAGCTGCGCGCGGCGGTGGCCGACGCCGCCGACGCCGCGCGGGGCGCCGATGTCGAGGTCGCGCACCTCCCGGACGAGCTCCGCGCCGGTGCGGCCGGTCGGCGCAGGCTCACCCGCATCGAGGAGCTGGAGCGCGACGCGATCGTCGCGGCGATGCTGGAGCACCGGGGCAACAAGAACCGGGTGGCCGCCGCGTTGGGCCTCTCCCGGTCGACGCTCTACCGGCGGCTGCGGCGGTTCGGGATCGACGGGGAGCGGACGGTCATCTGAGCCGGGCCTGTGTCAGATCGACACGGTGGCACCCCCCTCCCGCGGACCTACGGTGAGGCGTCCGTCGCTCCGCCGGGTCGCTCGCGAGGAGGCCGCACCGGTGACCGTGTCCGCAACGCTGCCCGCCCGACCCCTCCGCCTCGTCCCCGGCGCCGAGGAGGCGTTCGCGGCCCTCGGGAGGGCCGTCGCCGCGGGGGCGGCCGACGCGTTCGTCCTGGCCGCCGACGCGCTGGTCGGCTGCGTGGTCCGGCTGTGCGACCGCGACGGCACGCCGCTCGCCACCAGCCGGGACCACGTCGACGAGGCGGCGATGCGCACTCTGCGGCTCGGCCGGGACGTCCGGACGTTCGCCCGCCTGGAGATCGCGCGGCTGCCCGGCGGCGCCACGCACGACCGGATGCTGTGCGATCTCGCCGACGCCCTGCTCGACCAGCGGGAACGGATCGCCCAGATCCGTGAGCTGCGGCACCGCGTCTGCCTGCTGACCTGGACGTCCAGCCATCCCGAGATCGCCGGGTCGCTCCCGTGGGACGGGACGGCACGCTGTCGGCCCGTCGTCGTCGGAGCGGGGGCCGCGGTGCTGCCCGCCATCCGCGCCGCTGCGGCCAGGGAGCCGCTGCTGGCGGGCATCGGGCTGGTCGCGGTGGACGACCTGATCATCGGGGTGTGCGCCGACGACGACCGGGCGGGCCCGGAAGGGCACGCCGCCGCGTGGATCGGCGTCGCCGGTGCGTCGGCGGGGAGCCCGCCGAGCGTCGCCGTCGGCCGACCTGCGGCTGCCGGTCCGGACCTGAACGACAGCTACGAGCAGGCCCGCTCCGTGGCCCGGCTCCAGGCCGACGGCGGCGGGCTGCTCGACCTCCCGGCGGTCGCCGTCGTCGACGAGCTGGGCCCGATGGCCGACGTGCTGGACATGATCTCCGCGGGTCAGGTCGCCCCCTTCGTGCGCAGGGTGCTCGGCGGGCTGCTCGCCGACACCCGGTTCGGCGGGCAGCTCGCCGAAACCCTCTACGCCTACGTGACCACCGGCGGCAGCCCGCAGGAGGCGGGCCGCCTGCTGCACCTGCACGCCTCGTCGGTGAAGTACCGGATGCGGGTCGCGCGGGAGATGCTGGGCGCCCGCCTCGACGACCCGGCGCAGCGGTTCGACATCGAGCTGGCCCTGCGGCTGTACCTCGCCGGACGCAGGCTCGAGGCCCGCGTCGGTGTCACCGGTCCCTGAGCACCGCCCCCAGCGCGGGCGCGACGGAGCGGTGACCGTCGATCCTCGCCAGCGCACCACCCCCGCACCGGGCCAGCTCACGGCCGAGCTCGGCGTCGTGGTGGCCGGAGACGTCGAGCAGCACGTCGAGCCGGGGCAGCAGGCCCGCCACCGGTCGTGGGTCGGGCCCCGCGTTGTGCACCGCGTCGGTCAACAGCAGGACCCGCGCCTGCGCCCGCGGGAAGGGCGTGAGCAGCCGCGCCGCCACCTGCAGTGGGAAGGCCACGTTGGTGAGGCCACGGCCGGGCAGCCGCAGCAGGTCGTCGAGCAGCCCGAGGGGCTCCGCCGGTGAGCCGAAACGTTGCAGCAGCGCCGCGTCCGACCAGAAGGCCACGACAGCGAGCTCACCGCCGCGCGGCCCACGCAGCGCACCGGCGAGCGCGCCGACGGTCGCCGCGGCGGTACGGATCCGCTCGCCGCGCATCGAGCCGGACACGTCCACGGCGAGGACGACGTGGCGGCGGCTCGCCAGGCGTTCGCGGACGACGATGTCGACGTCCTCGGGCACCGGCCGTTCAGCCAGCACCTCGATCGTCCGGTCGAGATCGACGTCGTCGGAGCCCCCGCGGTAGGGGGCGCTCGCCAGGGGGCCCACGCCACGGCGCGTCCCCGGCGACGGGGGCGGCGCGGCGAGCAGCAGGCGCTCGGCGATCCGCAGGGCCTGGGCGCGCACCGCCGGGTCGAGCGCGCCGTCGCGCTCGGGGTCGGGGACGAGCTCGCCCCGTTCGTCGGTCGTCCCCGGCGCCGCCGCACCCCGCCCGCGACCCGGTCGCCGCAGCCCGCGGCCGCCGACCACCACGTCCCCCGCGCCGCGGGCCACGTCGTGCAGGACCGGCGCCTCCGTGAGCGCCTTGGGTCGCCGCGCGAGGCGCCGGGCACCGCCTGCCCGCCTGCGCACCGCGGAGTCGAGCTCGACCGTCCTTCAACCCGGCTCCGCCGCGGCGGCGAGCACGAAGTGCTCCTCCCAGATCTCCTTGAGCACTCGCTCGCGCGTGGTCTCGGCCGCGGCGTCGAGGTGGATGCGGCCCGACAGGGTGACGATCATCGCGTCGAACAGCAGCGATCGGTACGCCTCGCCACCGGCCTCGGTGATCCCGCGCAGCGCGGCGATCCGTTCCCCGACCAGCACGCAGTCGATCGCCCCCCGGACGCTGCTGCCCTGCCGGACGTCGACGTGCGTCCGGGTCGCCCTGGCCACCGCGACGGCGTCGGTGACCAGGTCCCGGTGCATCGCGGGCCGGGTCGCCGGGGCCCGCAGACGCACGATGGCCCGTTCGGCCTGCTCGTCCTGGTAGCCGATCGGCAGCCTGCAGAGACGGTCGTGCACGCTCGTGGAGAGCCGCGTTGTGCCCGCGTCGTCGGCGGGGTTCATGGAAGCGATCACGCGGAACGACGGCGCAGCGTCGATCCTGCCGACGCGGGGGATCGCGATGGACCGGTCGGCCATCGCGGTCAACAGGGTGTTGAGGGTGTCCTCAGGCGACCGGTTGAACTCCTCGAGGTAGAGGAAGCCGCCCGAGCGCATGGCCTCCACGAGCGGGCCCGCGACGAAGTTCTCCGTGGTGTAGTCCTCGCGAAGGACCCGCGCCGGGTTGTGGTGTCCCACCAGCTTCGCCGGGGTGAGGTCGGCGTTGCCCTCCACGAACAGCAGCGGGATCCCCCACTCACGGGTGATCGCCTTCAGCATCGTCGTCTTGCTGGTGCCCGGCGGGCCCTCCAGCACAATGTCGCGGCCCGCAGCCACCGCGGCCAACAACAGCTCCAGCTCACGGTCGCGGCCGACGATCTCGCGCGCGATCCGGGTGCGCACCCCGGCCAGGTCGGGCTCGGCCTGCATCCTTGCCTCCGAACGCTCGATCGGCCGTGACCAGCTCATCCTGACCGACCACGCGACCCGCACGGTGTGCCAGATTGATCCAGTCGCGGGACCGGCCGGTATACCAGGGCGTCACCGTGGGCGGACCGGGTGGCCGCCGCGGCCGCGGCGGTGTAGCTCATCCGGTGCGGCCGCTGGAACTCGGTGATCGTCTCCAGGGTGTGGAGCGGCCTGCGCACGGCCCCGACCCCGCCGGTGGCTCCGGAGACTGTGTTCGCCCATCGCCTCATGCCGCCGTCGGGAGGGGCGGGGGACCCACGACGACGACGCCGTGGTCGGCCAGCGCGGCCACCAGCGCGTCGAGATCGGGCGGCTCGGCCGTGGGTGGCGGCGCCGTCAGCGCACCCGCGGGCTCGCCGGTGTCGAAGAAGAACCGCTCGAACCCGCCTGGTGTGCTGACCACGAGCAGGCGCGCCTGCGCCGACTCGACGCAGAAGGCGTGCGGGACCGCCCGCGGTGCCCAGAGGAAGTCCCCGGTCTCCGCCCGCACGGCCTGGTCGCCGACGTAGACGCTCACCTCGCCGTCGAGCACGTAGAAGGCCTCGTCCTCACGGCTGTGCCGGTGCACCGGCGTGGCCATGCCCCGCGGCGCCGACAGCTCCTTGGCCCACATCCGGCCCGCGGTCTGCTCGCTGGTGGCCTTGAACGTCAGCAGCGCGCCGAGGTGCCAGAGGGCGGGTCCGCCGCCGCGGGGCAGGTGGTACGGCAGGGTGATCAGCTGGGTGGTCACGTTTCGCCTCCTTGTCGGATGCGTGCTCAGAGCCGCGCGACCGGGCTCTCGTTACACCGCCCGAGGTGTAGCGTCCGCGCAGGACGAGGCGGGGGCACGATGGCCGAGGATGCTCCGGGCGGGTCGCTGCGGCTGGCCGAGCTGGTGGCCGCCCTGTCGCTGGGGGTCGACCTCGGGTTCGGGCAGCCCATGGAGCACGTGCTGCGGCAGAGCCGGATCGCGTTGCGGTTGGCCGAGCTGGCCGGGCTCGACGACGGGCAGCGCTCGGTCGTCTACTACACCTCGTTGCTGGTGAACGTCGGCTGCCATTCGGACGCGCACGAGCAGGCGAAGTGGTTCGGCGACGACATCGCGATGAAGGCCCGCAAGTACGACCATCCGCTGCGCAGCGTCGCGGGTGCGGTGGGGATGCTGCGGCTGGTCGGGCGGGGACAGTCGTTGCTGCACCGCTTCAAGGTCGGGCTGGAGTTCGCGGTGTCCGGTGCCCGCGACCTCGACGGCATGATCAGCCGTCACTCGGCGGTCGCGCGGTCGCTGGCCTGCGAGATCGGGCTGCCCGAGGTGGTGCAGGCGGCCGTCGGCGCGTCCTACGAGCAGTGGGACGGGCGCGGCTGGCCCGGTGCGCTGCGGGGTGCCGCGGTCCCGGTCGCGGCGCGGCTGTCCCAGCTGGCGGAGTTCGTCGAGGTCGCCCATCGGGTCAGCGGGGTGGGCGCGGCGGTGGCGCTGGCGCGGGAGCGAGCGGGAGGCCAGTTCGACCCGACGCTGTGCGCGCTGCTGGAACGCCACGCCGAGGACGTGCTCGGCGGCCTGGACCGCACGCGGACCTGGGACGCGGTCATCGCCGCCGAACCCGCGCTCGCCGTGACGGTGTCGGGCGACCCGCTGGACGCCGCGCTGGTGGGGGTGGCGAACTTCGTCGACCTGAAGTCGCCCTACACGCTGGGGCACGCGCGGGCGGTGGCCGAGCTGGCCTCCGCCGCGGCGGCCCGCGCGGGCTGGAACGCGCACGACGTCACCACCATGCGCCGCGCCGGTCTGGTGCACGACCTGGGCCGACTGGGCATCTCCAACGCGATCTGGGACAAGCCGGGCCCGCTCGGCGCGGGGGAGTGGGAGCGGGTTCGCCTGCACCCGTACCTGACCGAGCGCATGTTGCGGCAGTCCCCGTTGCTGGCGCCGCTGGGCGCCATCGCCGCGCAGCACCGGGAACGGCTCGACGGTTCGGGCTACCCCGTGGGCCTGTCGGGCGGTGCGATCTCGCGGTGCGCGCGGCTGTTGGGTGCCGTCGACGCCTACCAGTCGATGCGCGAGGCGCGGCCCTACCGGGCCGCGCTGTCCGCGGACGCGGCCGCGCGTGAGCTGCGGGACGAGGCGCGGTCGGGCAGGTTCGACCCGGATGCCGTCGAGGCCGTTCTCGCGGCGGCCGGGCACGCCGTCCGTCGTCGGGTGGCGCGGCCCGCGGGGCTGACCGCGCGCGAGGTCGAGGTCCTGCGGCTGCTCGCCGTGGGCCTGTCCGGCAACCAGATCGCCGCCCGGCTGGTCATCTCGCCGAAGACCGCACGGAACCACGTCGAACACATCTACGCCAAGACGGGCCTGTCCAGCCGGGCGCAGGCGAGCCTGTTCGCCGTGCAGCACGGCCTGCTGCCCGTCGACGAGTACGTCACCGACCGGTAGATGGGGCATGCGCCCCACGCGCCCGAGGACCCGACGCCCCTACCGTCGCGGAGGAACCGATCCACAGGAGGTGGACATGACCATCCGCAGCCGCATCTTCGCCCTCACCTACGACCGCATGATCGCCAAGACGGAGAGCGCGGGGCTGGCCGCGCACCGGGCGGGCCTGCTGGCGGGCGCGACCGGCCGGGTCCTCGAGATCGGGGGCGGCACCGGGGCGAACCTCGCCCACTACGGGCCGGGCGTCGACAGCCTCACCATCACCGAGCCGGAACCCGCGATGCTCAAGCGCCTCCGGCGTCGGGTCGAGCAGGTCGCGCCGGACGCCATAGTGCTCCGCGCGCCCGCGGAGGACCTGCCCTTCGACGACGCGGCCTTCGACGTCGTGGTGTCGACGCTGACCCTGTGCTCCGTGGACGACCAACGCCGCGCCGTCGGCGAGCTGCGGCGGGTGCTGCGGCCCGGCGGTCGGCTGTTGTTCGTCGAGCACCTCCGCGCCGACGACGAGCGGGTGGCGCGCATGCAGGACCGGATGAACTGGCTCAACCGTCTGGTCGTGTGCTGCGACTGCAACCGCCCGACACTGGACACCCTCCGCGCGGCGGGGTTCGCGATCAGCCAGGTCGTGCGCACCGAGCTGCCGGGCGCACCGCCGTTCGCCCGCCCGCTGGCCGTCGGGAGCGCGGTGAGCGTCCCGGTGGCCGCATAGCCGCTTCCCGGCTCCGGTGGCCGCCTCCTTCGCCGCAGCCCGATGCGCCCGCCACGAAGCACCTCCTGGGTGTAACGGCGGCCGGGTCAGACGGCACTCAAGTCGTCGAACCGTGTTCCCCGACCTCCGGAGCGTTACAGATGGACGCGAGCCTGATCCCGATCGCCCGCCTCGACGCGCTGCCCGCCGACGCGCCCGCGCACGCGGAGGCCGACGGCATCGACCTTGTGCTGGTGCGCCGTGGCGGCGTGGTGCACGTGTTCGAGGGCCGCTGTCCGCACCGGGGCGCGCTGCTCGCCGACGGCCGCGTGGAGGGCCCCAACCTCATCTGCGGCGTGCACGGATGGGACTACCGGCTCGACACCGGGGTCTCGGCCTACAACCCGGCCGAGCGGATCTACAAGTTCAGCTGTCACGTCGTCGACGGGGAGGTGCTGCTGGCCAAGGACGAGCTGGTCGAGTACCGGTCGATGCGGCCCGAGCGGCGCGTCACGTCCACCTACGACCGGCTGTTCGACGACCCCCACCAGGACACCCCCGAAGAGCCCTACGTCGCGGAGATCCACCGGCTGGCCAAGAACGGCCTGCCCGGGGCGCACGGCACCGTCGCCGCGATGGGGGTGCCACGCGACCAGCTTCCCAGCTGGGACGATCTCCAGGTCCTCACCGCGCAGCTGCACCGCTTCCCGCGCCTGGACGACGAGGTGGTCGACACGTCGGTGACGATCGGCCCGGCCGCGGCGCGCCCGCTGCGCCTGGACATCCCGGTGTTCGTCTCCGACATGAGCTTCGGGGCGCTGTCGGCGGAGGCGAAGGTCGCGCTCGCCCGCGGCGCGGAGGGCGCGGGCACCGCGATCTGCTCCGGCGAGGGCGGCATGCTGCCCGAGGAGCAGGCCGAGTGCTCGCGCTACCTCTACGAGCTGGCGTCGGGCCGGTTCGGTTGGGACGAGATGCACCTGGACCGGGTGCAGGCGCTGCACCTCAAGCTCGGCCAGGGCGCCAAGACCGGCACCGGCGGGCACCTGCCGGGACCGAAGGTCGTGGGCCGGATCGCGCAGGTCCGCGGGCTGACCGAGGGGACGCCCGCGGTCTCGCCCGCCCGGTTCGTGGACTGGACGACCCTGCTGGACGCCCGCGCACTGGTCGACCGGATCCGGGAGCGGTCCGGCGGCATCCCGGTGGGGGTGAAGATGTCGGCCCAGCACGTCGAGGAGGACCTGGACGCCGCGCTCGACCTGGGCGTCGACTACGTCATCCTCGACGGCCGCGGTGGTGGCACCGGCGCCGCGCCGACGATCTTCCGCGACACGATCAGCGTGCCGACGATGGCCGCGCTCGCCCGCGCCCGTCGTCATCTCGACCTGGCGGGCGCCCGTGCCGTCACGCTCGTGGCGACCGGCGGGTTCCGGCGTGCGCAGGACATGGTCAAGGCGCTGGCGCTGGGGGCGGACGCGATCGCCGTGTCGAACGTGGCCCTGCAGGCCATCGGCTGTGTCGGGATGCGCGCCTGCCACACCGACAACTGCCCGATGGGCATCGCGACGCAGAAGCCGCACCTGCGCGCCCGGCTGCCCGTCCAACGCGCGTCCGAGCAGCTCACCCGCTACCTCGGCGCGATCACCGAGCTGATGGTGGTGCTGGCCCGCGCCTGCGGCCACGACTCCCTCTCGCACTTCACGCCACGAGACCTGACGAGCTGGAAACGCGACGTCGCCGACCTGGTCGGCGTGAGCTACGCGGGGGTCTCCCGATAGTGCATCGGAGTATGCTCCAGAGTATGGCGAAGACGAAGCGGATCACGGTCACGCTGCCGGTCGCCGTCGCCGCGGCGGTGCAGCAGCGCGTCGACAACGGCGAGGCGGAGAGCGTCTCCGGCCTCGTCGCGGACGTGCTCACCGAGCACTTCCAGGAGGAGAGCCTCGAGCGGTTCCTCGCGGACTGGGACGACGAGGCAGGCCCGGTCGACGAGGAGACCCAGCGCGACGCACGGGAGTGGGCCGAGGCCGTGCTCCGGTCCGCGCGTGGCGAATGAGACGCACCCGCCGACCGTGGTCGATGCCGGGGGGCTGATCGCGGTCGAGCGGGACGTGCGGCGGATGCGAGACCTCATCGAGCAATCTGGCTCCGTCGGCGCGCCGATGATCGTTCCAGCGCCTGTGCTGGCGCAGGTATGGCGGGGCGGACCGCGCCAAGCCCGGCTGGCGCGGTTCCTCAACCTTCCGATCGTCGAGGTCGACCTCCTCAGCCGGGCCACCTGGCTTGCCGCAGGCGTGCTGTGTGGGAAGGCCGGCACGGCCGACGTCGTCGACGCCGCCGTTGTGGCGTGTGCCCACCGCCGCGACGCCCGCACGGTGATCACCTCCGATCCCGACGACCTGCGCAGGCTGGACCCGAACCTCACGTACTGGGCCCCCTGAGCGTGTAACGGTCAGGCATGGCCGGGGCACTGGACCGGCATGACGACGCAGCCGACGACAAACCGGTGGCACCGCATCGACGAGGTCCCCGAGGAGGGCCGGGTCCGCACCGCGATCGTGGACGGGCGTTCGGTCGCGCTCACCCGCTGCGGCGGGCGCGTCGGGGCGCTGGACAACCACTGCCCGCACCAGGGCGGCCCGCTGGGCGAGGGGTCGATCGAGAACGGGTGGCTGCGTTGCCCCTGGCACGGCTACGACTACGACCCGACCACCGGGCGCCCGCCTGCGGGCTTCTCCGACGCCCCCGTGTCCTACGCGGTCGAGGAGCGCACCGACGGCACCTACGTCGAGCTCCCGGCGGTCCCGGAGCGGCCGCGCACGGTGTCGGACGTGCTGGTGGAGACGCTCGTCGCCTGGGGCGTCGAGGCGGTCTTCGGCATGGTCGGGCACTCCAACCTCGGGTTCGCCGAGGCGCTGCGCCGGGCCGAGGAGCGCGGGGAGCTGCGCTACGTGGGGATCCGGCACGAGGGCGCGGCGGCGTTCGCGGCGTCGGCCTACGGCAAGCTCACCGGTCGCCCCGCGGCGTGTTTCGCGATCGCCGGGCCGGGCTCGACCAACCTGCTCACCGGCCTGTACGACGCCAAGCTCGACGGCGCCCCGGTGATCGCGGTCTCCGGGCAGGTGCCGTCCAAGGTGCTGGGCCGCGGCGCGTTCCAGGACCTCGACCTCTCGGCGGTCTTCCGCGACGTCGCGGTCTCCACGGTGACCGTGCACGCGGGCTCCGACCACGCCGAGCTCGCCGCGACCGCCGTCAAGCACGCGCTCGACGGCCGGGGCGTCGCCCACCTCGTGCTGCCCGACGAGGTGCAGGACCTCCCGTCGGACGCACCCGTCGCGCGGCCGGAGGGACGCCGGGCCGACCTGCGCATCGCCCCTCCACCCCTGGACGCCGCGCTGGAGCGGCTGCGCGCGGCCCGCCGTCCGGCGATCATCGTCGGGCAGGGCGCCCGTGGGGCGACGGAGGCCGTAGGCGCGCTCGCCGAGCGGCTGGGCGCCCCGGTGCTCACGACGTTCCGGGCGAAGGGCCTGCTGCCCGACACGCACCCGCTGGGCGCGGGGGTGCTCGGCCGGTCCGGCACGCCGGTGGCGTCGTGGCTGATGAACGAGTCCGACCTGCTGCTCGTCGTCGGCGCCTCCTTCAGCAACCACACCGGCATCGCGGCCTACAAGCCGATCGTGCAGGTCGACGACGTGCCCTCGGCGATAGGCCGCTTCCACCCGGTCGACGTCGGCGTGCTCGGCGACGCCGAGGTCACGCTGCGGGCGCTGCTCGACGGGCTGGGGGAGACCGCGGCCGTCGACCAGCGGCCGGACGTCGCGGCGCGCTGGGCGATCTGGCGCGCGGAGAAGGCCCGCCGCGCCGCCGACGACCATGGCCGCGGGGTGGCGAGCGCCGCCGTGTTCGCCGCGCTCACCGACCACTGCCCGGCCGACGCCGTGATCGCGGTGGACGTCGGCAACCACGCCTACTCGTTCGGCCGCTACTTCGAGAGCGCGGGCCAGCCGGTGCTCATGTCCGGCTACCTCGGCTCGATCGGGTTCGGCTTCCCCGCGGCGATGGGCGCCGCGCTGGCCCGGCCCGGACGGCCGGTCGTGGCGGTGACCGGCGATGGCGGTTTCGGCCAGTACCTCGCCGAGCTGACGACGGCGGTCAAGTACGGCATCGCCGTCAAGCACGTGCTCCTCGACAACGGCATGCTCGGCAAGATCAGCAAGGAGCAGCTGGCCGGGCAGTACCCGGTGTGGCAGACCTCGCTGGTCAACCCCGACTTCACCGCGTACGCCCGGCTGTGCGGCGCGACCGGCATCCCGGTGCACCGCGCCGACGAGCTGGACGACGCGATGAAGGAGCTCTTCGCCGCCGACGGGCCCGCGCTGCTGCACGTCCATGCCGACGCCGAGCTGGTCTGAGCCATGTCGAGCAGCCTCGTACCGGTCGTCGCGATCGCCGCCATCGCGCCGCTAGTGCGGCTGCGGTGCGAGGTCGCCGCCGTCGTCGTGCTCGGTCGGCCTGGCCGCCAGCGACGCCCCGCTCGCGGGCCGCGTCCTGCCGCTGGTGCTCCTGCTTGCAGGCCTGGTCGCCATCGCCGCCACCACCATCGGGCGGGAGATGGGCCTGCTCGACCGGGCCACCTCGGCGGTGCCGGTGTCGCCGTGAGCTGGACTACTGTTCGCGCGTGCTCCTCGCGGACACCGAGATCGTCGCCCGGCTGCGCGCGGGCGACCAGGCGACGTTCGCCCACGTCGTGCGCTCGTGGTCGCCCGCGATGCTGCGGGTCGCGCGGGCTCACGTGCACAGCCACGCCACGGCCGAGGAGGTCGTGCAGGAGACGTGGCTGGGGGTGCTGCGCGCGCTGGACGGGTTCGAGGGCCGCGCCCAGCTGCGGACCTGGGTGTTCCGGATTCTCGTCAACACCGCCCGCCGCCACGGCAAGCGGGAGGCCCGGATGAGCGCCGAGCTGGCGGGCCCCACCGTCGATCCGGCGCGGTTCCGGGGCGACGACGACCCCGAGTGGCCGCGGCACTGGCGCGACGAGGCCGTCCCGATCGACACCGATCCCGAGCCCGCGCTGCTGGCGCGCGAGTTCCGTGATGTGCTGGCGGCAGCGCTCGGCGACCTGCCCGAGCGCCAGCGGGCCGTCGTCGAGCTGCGCGACGTCCACGGCCTCGACGCGCAGGAGGTGTGCGAACTGCTCGACCTCACCCCGGCCAACCAGCGAGTCCTGTTGCACCGCGGCCGAGCCCGGCTGCGCGCCGCCTGGGAGGCGGCCGCCTCGTGACGCCAAGGGACATCGCCTGCCAGGAGCTCGTCGAGCTGCTCACCGAGTACCTCGAGAACGCCCTTCCGCCCGGCGAGGTCGCCGCGATCGACCAGCACCTGGCCGACTGCGAGGCCTGCCTGCGCTACCTGCGCCAGATGCGCGCAACCGTCGCCGCGCTGGGCATGGTGCCGTCCGAACGGGTCACCGAGACGCTCT
The DNA here is from genome assembly GCA_963750095.1 of uncultured Actinomycetota bacterium. Lineage (GTDB taxonomy): Bacteria > Actinomycetota > Actinomycetes > Mycobacteriales > Pseudonocardiaceae > Pseudonocardia. The sequence continues at coordinate 130,841 of CAVVPJ010000010.1, forward strand.
CCGAGCAGGCGGTCAACGCGCTGCTGGCCGCCTTCCGTCAACGGCGGTGACCGCCCCGAGTCCAGCAACGGGACCGTCGCAGGCACCGCTAGGCCTGCGGCTGGCCGACGGACCACTTGGCGGGATCTTGTTGCGTTCTCGGGGCCATGGCGCCGGAAACGCAACAAGATCGTCAGTCGGGTCGGGCTTGTTGATCCACTCAGCGCCGGGCTAGGGGTGCTTGACCAGGGTCGCGCGGGTGTAGAGCAGGTCGAAGCCCCGGCGTTGCGCGTTCTGTTGTGACTTCGAGCCCGGCTGCGTGGTGATCACGGCGACATCGCAGCCCGCTGCCCTGGCGTCGGTGAGCCGCGCGGCGAGCAGCGCGGTCTGGACGCCGCGTCGGCGATGCGCCGGTGCGGTGGCGGCGCCCGCGAGCTGGGCGATGCCGTCGGTGATGCGGAAGTCGGCGCCGCCCGCGAAGACGCCGTCGCGCAGGGCGATGTAGCGGGTGCCTCCGGCGGCGGCGAAGTCGCGTTCGGCGTTCTCGATCGCCTCCCGCGGGAACTCGTCGTGCCAGGGCAGGCCCTGGGTGTCCGGGTGGACGGCGCCGTCGGTGACGACCGCGATCCAGGCGTCGAGCTCGTCTTCGGTGCTGAGGCGCACCTCGATCCCGGGCGGGGTGACCAGCTCCGGGTCGCCGAGGAGCGCGATGCCCAGCACGTTCTCGAAGGACTCGAGGCGGTAGCCCCGGTCGCTCAGGAGCTCGCCGACCGCCGACTCGGCGAGATGCGCGAGCTCGACCTGGGTCGGCGCGCCGTGGGCGGCGAAGGCCTTCTCGATCGCGTCGAGCTCGTCGGCGCTCGGCACACCTTCGAAGCCCAGGCCGACGACCTTGTTGAACGGCGAGTCCGGCTCGGCGAAGCTCGCCATCCCGCCCGCGACGGGGATGACGAAGCCGTCGGTCCCGGAACGGGCCCGCGCGGCGTGGCCTGCGTCGACGATGAGCCGGGTCTCGGCCCGCTCGATGCGGTGGGCGAGCGCGGTGTCGCAGAACAGGGTGCCCATGGGGTGCCTCATTTCGTGGGGGTGGCCGCCGCAGCGGCGGCCGGGGTGTGGTCGGGGGACCGGTCGGAAGGGTCGCCGGGCCCCTCTCGGGTGAGCAGGATCAGACAGGCCAGGATCAGGGCCCCGCCGACGGTCTGTCCCGCGACGAGCGGCTCGTCGAGGACGACGACGGCGGTCACCGCCCCGGCCAGCGGCTGCAGGGTGAACAGCGGGCCCGCACGGGAGGCGCTGACCGCGCCGATCCCGATGTTGAACGCGAGCAGGGCACCCAGGCCGCAGAGCAGCACGGCGGCCGCGGCGACGAGCTGGTGGGGATGGGCAGTGGCGATTCGGCTCCCGCCCGTCCATCGTCTCCCCTGGTGCTGACCGTCTTTCAAATCTTGACGGTCACCAGGCTAAGGGAGTTGCACTAACTGCTCAAACTACTATGACGGTTACGGGATTCTGACGGTCGCGCCAGGCGCGGTTCTTGGCCCGGTTGCCGCATCCGGCCATGTCGCACCAGCGGCGCGAGCGGTTGCGGGTGGTGTCGAGGAACGCCCACCGGCAGTCGGGGGAGGCGCAGACCTTGAGCCGGGGCCACTCGCCGCGGGCCCGCACCATGAGATAGGCGCCCGCCGCGACGGCGATGGCGAGCTGGGTGGCGTCGCGGCGGTCGGCCGCGGTCAGTCGCGGTACGGCGCCGCCCGCGAGGTCGACGACCAGTGGCGCCTGCTCCAACACGGCGACCGCCGCCGCCACTGCGTGGGGATCGGCATGCGCACCGCAGTTGACGGCGGCGAGCTGACGCAGCCCCTCGCGCAGGAGCAGCAGCTCAGGAGGCGCGGTGGCGATCGCGTCGAGCCCGGCGGGCACCGCAACGCGGGCCTCGGCGAGCCATCCCGCGAGCCACGGGCCTGCCCGCTCGTCGGCCAGGTGGTCGTCGCCGTCGGGCAGGTGAGCGCTGTTGAGGAAGGCCACCAGGTGGTGCGCGTCCGGGCTGCCCTCGGGCTGGCGGGTCGACGGGGTGGGCGAGCGGGGAGGATCGCCCGCGGCGTCTCCGGCGCGGTGGTCTGCGGACGGGACCTGCGCACCCGCCGCCTCCCGCGCGGGCCGCGGAAGGGAAAGGAGCGCTTCGGCGGCGCTCCTCGCTGTCCGGGCCGCGGCGCTGTCGCCGCCGATCTGCCTGGCGACGGTCGCAGCCTCGTAGAGCTGCAGGAGCTGGGCGGCCAGGGCGTCGGGAACGGCCGCGGCGGTCTCGGCGGCGAGGCCCGTGAGGGTGTCGAGCAACCATTGCCGGTACCCGCGGGCGACGACGGCCGCCGGGTGGTCGCTGCCGAGCTCCACGCAGGCGTTGACGAAGGGGGAGCCGCGGTATCCGGGCTCGGCCAGCTGGTCGCCCAGCAGGTCGTAGAGGTGCAGAATCCGCCCGGCCGCATGCCCGCCGTGCGCCGCGAGCGCCCGCTCGAGCCGTTCCCGCTCCTGCGCCGCCCGCCGCTCCAGGTAGGCCACGACCAGCGCGTCCTTCGACCCGAAGTGGTTGTAGAGCGTGGTCTTCGCCGTGTCGGCCGCGGCGACGATCGCCTCGATCCCGACCGGCCGGATGCCCCGCTCGTAGAACATCCGGTCGGCGGCGTCCAGGATCCGTGCACGGGTGGACGGTCGGTGGGGAGGCGGCATGGAAATCAGAATACTACCGACCGGTCAGTTTGCTAGCGTCGGTGGCAACCGATCCACGAAGGGACCCGCCATGTCCACCGACCCCTACCACCTCCGCCTGGCCCGCCCGGACGAGCGCGACCGCATCCGGGAGATCGAGGACCTCGCGGGCACCCGCTTCTCCGGCCTCGACCTCATCGACGAGTCGCTCGACGTCGCGTTCCCGCTGGAGGATCTCGTCCGCCTGATCGACGCCGGACAGGTCTGGGTGGCCTGCGACGACACCGACACGCCCGTCGGCATGGTGATCGCCTCGGTGCGCGAGGGCGCCGTCTACGTCGAGGAGATGGACGTGCTGGCCGAGCACGGCCGCCGCGGGCTCGGCGGCAGGCTGCTCGACGCCGTGTGCGCGTGGGCGCAGGCGCAGGGCCAACCCGCGGTCACCCTCTCGACCTTCCGGGACGTGCCCTGGAACGGCCCCTTCTACCGCAGGCACGGGTTCGCCGACCTCACGCCCGCCGGATGGACGCCCGGCATGCGGGTGATCCGTGAGCAGGAGGCCCGCCACGGGCTGCGCACCGACGTGCGGGTGTTCATGCGTCGCGACCTGGACGCGTCGACGTCCGCCGCGTGGGGAGCGCCGTCATGACCGCCGCGTCGACGTCCCTGCATCCCCTGCTGGCCGCCCGCCACAGCCCGACCCGCTTCGACCCCGACCACGAGGTGGGCCCCGACCAGGTCGCGGTCCTGCTGGAGGCGGCCCGCTGGGCGCCGTCGGCGGGCAACTCGCAGCCGTGGGCGTTCATCGTCGGCCGCCGCGGGGATCCCGTGCACGGCAGGCTGGTGCGGTATCTCGCGCGGAGCTCGGGGGCCTGGGCGCCGTCCGCGAGCGTGCTCGTCGCCAACCTCGCGCACCGCCACGTGGCGGGCACCGACTGGGACTACTCGGAGTTTTCGCTCTACGACCTGGGCCAGGCCGTGGCCCACATGACCGTCCAGGCGCAGGCGCTCGGGCTGCAGACCCGCCAGTTCCGGGCGTTCGACCGCGCAGGCCTGGCCGGAGAGTTCGCCGTGCCCGCGCACTGGGAGGTCACCACCATGGCCGCCTTCGGGCGGTCGGCCGCGGCCAGGGATGCCGCGCCGCTGCGTGACCGCCGCGCCCAGCTCCTGTGGCCGGTCGAGGACGCGGCGGTGGTCTCCTCGGCACCCTGGTCGCCCTGACCGCGCCGCTCTACGCCGATGCCTGGAGGTAGGCCCCACCACGCAGGCGGTCGGGATGGTCGCTCTGGCTACGCTCCGGCGGTGCGGATTCTGGTGACGGGCGGGGCAGGCTTCATCGGCTCGCACGTGGCCGACCGGCTTGCGGCCGACGGCCATGAGCCGGTCGTCTACGACGCGTTGATTCCCGAGGCGCACGGCGGGCAGGCGCCCCCGTGGGTGGGCGAGCTCGTCCTCGGCGACGTCCGCGACGAGGACGCGTTGCGCGCGGTCCTGCGCGGGGTCGACGCCGTGTGTCACCAGGCCGCGATGGTCGGCCACGGCGTGGACGCCGCGGACGCCCCGGCCTACGCCGCGCACAACGACCTCGGCACGGCGGTGCTGCTCGCCGCGATGTACGCGGCGGGCGTCTCCCGGCTCGTGCTGGCCGGGTCGATGGTCGTCTACGGGGAGGGCCGGTACACGTGCCGCGAGCACGGCGTCGTCCGGCCAGGGCCGCGTGCGTCCGCCGACGTGGCCGCGGGACGGTTCGAGCCGCCCTGCCCGCTCTGCGGCCGCGACCTCGACCCCGGCCTGGTGCCCGAGGACGCGCCGCTCGACCCGCGCAGCACGTACGCCGCCACGAAGCTCGCCCAGGAGCATCTGGCGGCCGCGTGGGCCCGCCAGACCGGGGGAGCGGTGTGGTCGCTGCGCTACCACAACGTGTACGGGTCACGGATGCCGCGCGACACCCCCTACTCCGGGGTCGCGTCGGTGTTCCGGTCGGCGCTGGAGCGCGGCGAACCGCCGCGGGTGATGGAGGACGGCGGGCAGCGTCGGGACTTCGTGCACGTCAGTGACGTCGCAGCGGCCAACGTCCTCGCCCTCGCCACACCCCGACCCGGCTTCACGCCGGTGAACGTCTGCTCGGGTGAGCCGCACACCGTCGGCGACCTGGCGGCCGGGCTGGCGCGGGCGATGCGGGGTCCGGACCCGGTCGTCGTCGGTGGCGCGCGGCCCGGGGACGTGCGGCACGTGGTGGCCGACCCGGCGCGCGCGAGCGCGCTGCTGGGGTTCTCCGCCCGGGTCGGGTTCGCCGACGGCGTGCGTGCGTTCGCCACCGACCCCCTGCGCGCGGCGGCCGGGGTCGCCACGAAACCGTAAGGGTCGGCGCCGCCCCGGTCGGGACATGCTCGACGGGTGGACGTCGAGATCGTGTTGCCCTGCCTGGACGAGGCCGCCGCGTTGCCGTCGGTGCTCGCGGCGCTGCCCCCGGGCTGGCCGGTGCTCGTCGTCGACAACGGCTCGACCGACGACACCGTCGCGGTGGCGAGGGCCTGGGGTGCGCGGGTGGTGAGCGAGCCGCGGCGCGGCTACGGGGCGGCCGTGCACGCCGGGCTGCGGCATGCCCGCGCCGAGCTGGTGGCGGTGCTCGACGGGGACGGGTCCCTCGACGCCGCGATCCTGCCGGTCCTCGCCGACGCGGTGCGCGCGGGCCGGGCCGATCTCGCCGTCGGGCGGCGCGTCCCGACCGGGTCCGGCGTGTGGCCGTGGCATGCGCGGGTGGGGAACGCGCTGGTCGCGGGGCTGCTGCGGAGCCGGGGCGTGCCGGTGCACGACATCGCCCCGATCCGGGTCGCGCGGCGGGAGGCCCTGCTCGGGCTGAGCGTCGCCGACCGGGGGTTCGGCTATCCACTGGAGCTGCTGCTGCGCGCGGGTCGGGCGGGCTGGCGGATCGAGGAGGTGCCGGTGCGCTACGCCCGCCGGGCCGGGGGCCGGTCCAAGGTGTCCGGCTCGGTGATCGGCACCGCCCGCGCCGTGCGGGACATGGGCGCGCTGCTGCTCACCAGACGGTGAGCAGCAGGTGGTTCACCAGCAGCGCCAGCACGGCCTGCGCGGCGAGCCACCGGCGCGGGTGCGGGAGCTCCGCGCAGGCCACACACGTCCACACCGAGAACGGCAGCCAGATCCGCTCGACCTCGGCCTTCGACATGCCCGAGAGGTCGGCCACCAGCATCGCGGCCACCGCGGCCGCGACGACCAGGTACGGCCCGACCGGACGGGTCGCGACGCGGCGCAGGCCCGCGATCCCGGCAGGCCCGATCGCGCACACCACCGCGGCCAGGTTCGCCCACACGAAGTACGGGTACGGCCGGGCTGCGGCGATGCTGGCCGCGTAGATGACGCGGACGTTGCGGTAGCCGTCGAGCCACGAGAACCCGGCCACCGTGAACGCGACCACGACCAGCAGCGCGGCCGCCGCCGCGAACCCGACCGTGCGCCACCACCGCCCGCCCGCCGGTGCGACGAGCGCGCGACCCCCTGCCCCGCCGCGAGCCAGCACCGCGACCGCGAGGAGCCCGCCGAGCACGAGCCCGTAGGACAGGTACACCACCCCGCCCAGCAGGAGCCCGCCCGCGAACGCGGCGACGTCGGCGCGACGCCCGGTCGTCCGCACGGCGACCGCCACCAGCGCGACCCCCCACGCCAACCAGCCCGCGAACAGCCCGTCCGCGGACACCCCGACCCACACCGCACCCGGGAAAAGCGCCGCGTACGGTGCCGCGCGGCGGGCCACGGCCTCGTCGCCCAGCGCCCGCGCCGTCACGAGGATCGCCGCGGCGGCCGACGCCCCGACCGCGACGACCAGCAGCCCGGCCGGGCCGCCGCCGCCGAGGCCGATCCGGTCGAGCGCCACGAAGACGAGGAACGCGCCGGGCGGGTGGGCCCCGACGTGCGTCGTCCAGAACCACGTCTGGCCCGGGTCGACGGCGGAGGTGAGGATGTGCGCCGCGAACTCGCGCAGCAGCATCGGGAGCGCGGGTGCCCGGGGCACGTCGTGCAGGTACTCGTCGGTCGAGGTGAGGCGGTCGACCACGCCGCGCTGCCACCCGTCGACCAGCGCCAGCGACAGCGTCCAGGTGGCCGACGCCGCCCACGCGAGGACGAGCAGCGGCCGCCAGGACAGCCGCTCGGCGAGCGCGGGCCCGCGCGCCACGACCGCGACCGCGACGACCACCGCGGCGGGCGTCCCCGGCCCGACGTGCGGCAGCCACTGGGCGAGCAGCGGCGGGAACGGCAGCACCAGGTGCACGCCGTCCGCGAGCAGCCGCCGCCCGACGACCGCGGCCGCCGCGACGAGGCAGGCCGCCGCCGTGACGGCCACGAGGTCCGCACGCCATCCCGCCCCGGCAACGCTCGGCGACCGGTGCGTTCCGTGTGCCTGCACACGGAATGCGCCGCGTGCGGCGATCAAGGCCGGAGCCGGTGGAGCACCACCCGCACCGCGTAGATCACCCCGGACGCGCCGAACAGCACCGCCGACAGGACCAGCCACCGACCGAGGTACGGTGCCTGGTCCAGGCCCGTGGCCGCCAGGTGCGTGGCCGCGCCCTGCCGGACGATGCCGGGCCAGAACATCAGCAGCGCGAGCCCGGCGCCCAGCGCGGGCACCCGCACGTGGTTGACCAACGGCACCCGCCCGCGGGCCACGGAGACCAGTGCCCGGTCGGCCGCCGCGTAGAGCGGGAAGAGCACGAGGTCGTGCACGACGGCCGCGCCGCCGAACCACACCAGCATCCGCAGCAGCGCCGGGTCGCCGAGCAGGAAGAACGCGGCGTACGCGGCGAGCCCGAGGCAGCCCACGAGCAGTGCGAGCTGAGCGGGCGAGGCGCCCACCCGACGGGCCAGCGTGACCATCACTGCTCCCGGAAGGTGATCGAGCGGACCCACTTCGTGCAGTGCACCCCTGGCAGCGCGGGCACGATCACCCGCGCCGGGTAGCCGTGGTCGGGGCTCAGGTCGGCCCCGTTGACCCGCAGTGCGAGCAGCGCGTCCGGGTCGAGCACCTGGCCCGCGGACAGCGTCGCCCGCCCGAACGGTCCGGCGTCGAGGGACTCGACGAACGCCGACCCCGGCGACGGCACCCCGGCCAGAGCGGCCAGGTCGCGCAGCCGTACCCCGGTCCAGTCCTGCACGGTCGACCAGCCCTCCACACACGCGATCGGCAGCCGCGCGGTGTGCTGGGGGAGGCGCAGGAGCTCGGGGCGGCCGAGCGTGCGCGCGCCGAGCGTCAGCCGCCACGCCGCGCCGGTGGCTGCCAAGGGAATCTCGGCCGCGGCCGCTGTCCGGTTCACCGGGAAGTCCTCCCGCCCGCGCGGCAACAGCACGGCGAGGTCGCGCAGCGGTCCGCCGACGGACTGCCCCGCGGTGATCGCCGCGACGAACAGCGCACCCCCGCCGACCAGGCCGAGCGCGCCGCGCCTGCTCATCGTCGGCGGTGCCGGGTCGGTGGCGACCAGCCCGTCGTCGGGTTCCTCCGGCACTGTCGCGGCCACCGGCACCCGCAGCTCTGCGCGCAGCGACCGCGTCCGCAACGCCCGGCGCGCCGCGGGCAGCTTGAGCGTGACGTGCGCGACGAACCCGGCCAGGAACACCCACGCCCCGATGTAGTGCGCGGTGTAGAAGCTGAACCCGAACGCGTAGTCGTACTGGATGTTCATCAGCCCGGTGACGATCTCGAACAGGATCCCGCCGACCAGCATCAGCAGCGTCGCCCGCTCGAGCGCGTGCGCCACCGACCGCGCGGGCGGCCACACGAACAGCCGCGGAATCACCGACCACAGCTTGGCCAGCACCACAGGCACGAGCACGAGGCCGAGCCCGACGTGCAGGCCCTGCGTGAGCTGGAAGAGCCATGCGGGGCGGGTCGGCCAGTCGAGCGCGGGCAGGTGCAGGAGCCCGACGTCACCGGGGATCGACTGCCCCGGCCCGTAGGCGACGTAGTCGAGAAGGCCAGTGACGATCACCAACGGCAGCGCGGCGAGCAGGACGACACCGAGCACGGAGGTCAGCCACGGCCCGCGTAACGGGCTGCGGAACTTCATACACGAAGACGGTAGGAGCGGGCGACGGCGGCGGAGGGCAATCGGCGTGAGCGGTAAGAAAGCCCTAAGACCGTGGGCCGCCCGGGGATCTAGCCTGGTCGGTGTGACACCCCGGGTGCTGGTCGTGGAGGACGACACGACGGTCCGCGAGATCACCCGACGCTACCTCGGCGACGCGGGCTACGTGGTCGACGAGGCCGCCGATGGCGGGGCGGGCCTGGCCGCCGCCCGCGCCCATCCGCCGGACGTCGTCGTGCTCGACGTGATGCTGCCCGGGCTGAACGGGCTGGAGGTGTGCCGGGCGCTGCGTGACACCCATCCGCGGCTGCCGATCGTGATGCTGTCCGCCCTCGGCGATGAGAGCGACCGGGTGGCAGGCCTGGAGTTCGGGGCCGACGACTACGTCACCAAGCCCTTCAGCGCCCGCGAACTCGTGCTGAGGGTCGCCGCCGTCCTGCGCCGCGCGACCACCGAACCCACGTCGTCCGTGGCCCTGCTGGCCGATGGGGACCTCGTGGTCGACCCGGGAGCGCGGGCGGCCCGCCGCGACGGAGCGGCGCTCCCGCTCACCGGCCGCGAGTTCGACCTGCTCGCGTTCCTGCTCGCCCACCCCGGCCGCGCCTACACCCGCGCCGAGCTCCTCGCCGAGGTCTGGGGCTGGGAGTTCGGCGACCAGTCCACGGTCACCGTGCACGTCCGCAGGCTGCGCGAGAAGATCGAGCCCGACCCCACGCGCCCGCGCCGGATCGCCACCGTCTGGGGCACCGGCTACCGGTACGACCCCTGGGTGGGCAAGTGATCGCCGAGCTGCTGCGGGCGGCGCCGCTGGCCCTGCTGTTCTCGCTGCCGGTCGCCGTGGTGGGGGGCCTGCTCTTGCTGCGGCTGCGTCGCCGTTCGCTCACCGCGACGATGGTGGCGCTCGTGCTCGTTCCGCTCGTCGCCGCGCTGGTCGGGGTGCTCGGCGTGAGCGGGTTCATGTACACGCCGCAGCTGGTCGGGACCGTTGCGGTGTGCCTGGTCGTCGGCGCGGTCACCGTGCCCGCCGGACTCCTGCTCGGCCGTCGGGTGGCCCGCGAGGCCATGTGGCAGCGCGAAGCGGTGGAGGCCGAGCGGCGCTCGGAGGACTCGCGGCGCAGGCTCGTCGCAGGCATGAGCCACGACCTGCGCTCGCCGCTCGCCGGGATCTGCGGGATGGCCGACGCGCTGGTCGACGGCGTGGTGCGCGACCCCGCCGAGGTCCGCGACTACCTCGCCCGCATCCGCCGCGAGGCGACCCGGATGACCGCGATGGTCGAAGACCTCTTCCAGCTCTCCCGCGCCACGTCCGGCACGCTGCAGCTGGCCCTGGAGCCGCTGGCGCTGGCCGAGATCGCCTCCGACGCCGTCGCCGCGGAGGCGCACACCGACGTCGCCGTGGTGGCCGAGGCACCCGAGACCTGGCCGACGGTGCTCGGCAGCGACACCGACCTCACCAGGGTGCTGCGCAACGTCCTCGCCAACGCCGTGCGGCACACCGACGCGGGCGGCACCGTGCGGCTGTCCGCGGGCACCCGGGGCGGCGAGGCGTGGCTGCACGTCGACGACGGCTGCGGCGGCATCCCCGAGGCCGACCTGCCGTTGCTGTTTGACATCGGCTACCGCGGCAGCGGCGCACGCACGCCGACCGAGCACACCGGGGCGGGCCTCGGGCTGTCGATCGCGCGCGGCCTGATGGCCGCCCAAGGGGGCGGGATCTCCCTGGCCAACCACGGCGAGGGCTGCCGTGCCGAGATCACGATCGCCGTCGCCGCCCGCCCCGCGCGCGTGTCCGCGGCGCCCTGACGTCACCGCCGCAGCTCGACAAAGGTCCGCTGCCCCGGTCGTTCCGCGACGAAGGTGAGACCGAGCGGTGCCGCCAGGCGGCGGAGCACCCGCGCGCCCACCCGGGCCCACCGCGTCGGCGGTCCGAACCCGCCCGCCGTGCGCACCCGCACTGATCCCCGCCAGTCCTGTTCGGGCGCCGGGTCGGTCTCGACCAGCAGCGTTCCGCCCACGGCGAGCAGCCCCGCGGCGCGGACGAGCAGCCGCGCCGGGTCGCCGCCGATCCCGATGTTGCCGTCGGCGAGCAGCACGTGTCCCCACCGGCCCTCGCCGGGGACCCGGGCGAACACGTTCCGGCGCAGCATCACCACCCCGCGCGCCCGGCATTGCGCCTGTGCGACCGCGGAGTGGTCCACCCCCAAGGCGGGGACACCGCGGCGCGCCAGCCCGACCAGCAGCCGTCCGGGGCCGCAGCCGAGGTCGACGGTCGGGCCGGTGCATCGGTCGAGCAGCCAGGCGTCGTCGGCGTCGGCAGGGCCGCGCCACCGCCGCACGGGCAGATCCACCTCGGCACCGTCGCTGTCCAGGAGCGTCGCCCCGCGACCGGCCAGCGCGGCGTCGAACGCCGGGGCAACCAGGGGAGACGCCGTCGCGAGATCGGTCATGCGCGGATGGCCGCGTACAGCGCGGTGGCGAACCGGGACCCGGGGCAGGCGCGCGCCACGGCGTGGGCGTCGACCATCGTGTCGACGTCGATGAGCTGCGGCAACGCCGCGACCCGCAGCCCCGCGGCCTCCAGCGCGGCGCGGGTGCGGACGCCGGTGTCGCCGCGGGAGGTCGGGACGTGCCGGATCAGCCCGGCGTGGCTGGGGTCGCGCAGCCCCAGCGCCCACCATCCACCGTCCGCGGCGGGCCCGAGCAGGGCATCCGGGCCCTCCGGATGGCACACGGCGTCGAGGCAGGCGTCGAGGACGGCCGGGTCGAGCTGCGGGGTGTCCATGCCGATCTGCACGGTGCACGCGCCCGGGACCAACCTCGCCACATCGGCGTGCGCGGCGGCGATCCGCGCACCCAGTGGGCCGCCACACTGCGGGATGACCGTCGTCCCCTCCAGAGCGGCACCCAGCGCGACGTCCGGCACGCCGTCGAGCGCGACGACGACCCTGGCCGCCCGCACCCGCCGGGCCGCCGCCAGGGTGTCGGCCAGCGCCGCGGCGGCCAGGTCGGCCGCCTGCCCCGGGGTGGCGGGAGGGCACAAGCGGGTCTTGACCCGGCCCGGCACCGGCGATTTCGCCAGCACGATCAGTACGCGTTCCACACCTCGATCATCGGCACGGATCCGCGGCTGCGGCAGAGGTGTGCGTCTTACCGATCGATGATGGTCCGCCACGGAGAACAGTGATCTACTCTCGACGGTGTGCGTGTCCGGTCCGTGAGGTGCGGCACCCTTGGCATGGGCGCCGCGGGCCGCCGGTGCGGAGCCCGCGGTGTCGGGCGCTGAGCTCTTCGTCGGTCGGGAAAGCGAGCTGGCCGCGTTGCGGGCCGCCTTCGCGACGGCCAGGGCGGGCCGACCCACGGTCGTCCTGCTGGCGGGCGAGGCGGGCATCGGCAAGACCCGGCTCACCGACGAGGCCGCGGTGCTGGCGCGGGCGGCCGGGATGCGGGTGCTGCGGGGCGAGGCGGACGCCGCGGTGCGCAGGCCGATGGAGCTGTGGCGGGGGGTCCTCCGCTCGCTCGATGTCGTGCCGGTCAACGACCCGGCGCTGCCCGCCGAGGAACGGCGGTGGGAGCATCTCGAGTCCCTGACCGGCGCCCTGGCCGCCGCGGCGCCCGCCGTCGTCGTCCTCGACGACCTCCATTGGGCCGACGCGATGGCGCTGTGGGTCCTCGAACGTCTGCCGCGGGCGCTCGGCGAGGCCCCGGTCGCCTTCGTGGCGACCAGCCGCGACCACGAGCCCGGCACGCCGCGGCTCGACGCGCTCCGCCGGGTGTCGCGGCTCCTGCCGCTCAAGGGCCTTGACGTCGATGCGGTGCGCCGGATGGCGGCGGACCGCGGCTCCGGACCGGTGGACGCGGTCGAGCTGCAGGCGCGGACCGGCGGCAACCCGCTGTTCGTCCGGGAGCTGCTGAGCGCGCCCGACGACGGCGGCGTGATCGGTGAGGTGCTCGACCGGGTCCTGGGGCGGTTCGACGCCGACACCCGGGAACTGCTGGCCGCCGCGGCCCTGGCGGGCGCGGGCACCCCGCTGGCCGTGCTCGCGGCGGCGACGTCGACCACGACGGCGGTCGCCGCCGATCATCTGGTACCCCCGGCCCGCGCAGGCGTCCTGGACGCCGTCTCGCGGACGGGCGTGCGCTTCCACCACGCGCTGCTGGCCGAAGCCGCCGGGCGGCTGGTCGACGCCCGCGCGACGCACGCTCGGCTGGCGGCCGCGTGGGACGCCACTGGCGGGCTCGACGGTCGGGCGGCCGCGGCCGGGCACCGCCTGCGTGCCGCGGATGGACCGGCGGAGGTCGCCACCGCGGTCCGCGCCGCCTGCGACCTCGCCGCCGACCTGGTCGCCGCCGAGCACCCGGCGCGGGCGGCGGGCCTGCTGCGGGACGCGCGTGACGTCGCGGTGGAGTGCGTGGACCGGCCCGAGCTGCGTGCGCGGGTAGCGCTGGACCTGGCCGTGGTTGTTCGCAGGCTGGGCGACCTCGACCTGGCGCTCGAGCACTACAAGGAGGCGGCCGAGCTGGCCAGGGTCAGCTCGGACCCCCTCTTGCGGGCCCGGGCCGCGGTCGGCGCGTACCTGTGGAGCGACGCCTTCGTCCCCGCCCCCGGACGCCTGCGCCTGCTGCAGGAAGCGCTCGCCGCGCTCCCGGTCGGGGAGCGGCGGCTGCGGGTCGCCGTGCTCGGGCGCCTCGCCGTGGTCGGCGGCGCCGACCTGGACGCCGTCGACCGCGCGCGGGCCTGGGCCGACGACGCGGTGGAGATCGCCAGAGACATCGGCGATCCGGTGCTGACCGCTCATGCGCTGATCAACCAGACCATGTCGCCCACGAGCCGTGACGAGCTCGACGCCCGCCTCGCCGCCGCCGACGAGGTGGTCCACCTCGCCGACCGGGCCGGGCGGTCCGACCTCGCCTTCTACGGTCACCAGCGCCGCTTCTGCCATCACCTCAACCATGGCGACGTCGGCGCGGCGAACCACGCGCTGGAGCGCGCCGAGCTGCTGGCCGGACTGCTGCCCTCACCGGGCTGGCGGCAGCGCGCGCTGGTCCAACGCACGACCCTCCTTGCCCTGACCGACAGCCGGTCCGCCGCGACGGCGGCGGCGGTCGAGGCCGTGCGCGCAGGCGCCGGACACATCGAACCGCTCATCCTGTTCGGCTGCGAGCTCCTGCACCGGGTCATGCTGCTCGAGCTCTACGGGGGCACCGACCCCCTGGCGGAGGAGCTGTTCCGGGACGTCGTCCGGGTCGTCGACCCCCTGCCCTCCACGCTCCTGCAGGTGCAGAAGGGATTCATCGCGCAGCACCTCGGCGACGAGGCGCGCGTGCACGACATCGTGCGGCGGTACGCCGGGGAGGTCGACCGGGTCCAGCGATCGATGACCGGCGACCAGCTCCTGCGCATGCTCGGCGACACCGTCGCGCGCGCGGGCGCGACGGCCCACGTGGGCCCCGTCTACGCCGCCCTCCTTCCGTACGCGGGTCTGCTCAACGTCGGCGGCGGACAGTGCGCCGGACTTCCCGTCGACGACGTCCTCGGGCGTCTCGCGGCGCTCGCGGGCGATGTACGGGCCGCCGTCCGGCACGCGCGCCACGCCGCGGCGCTGGCGCGGGCGATGCCGTCACCACCGATGCTCGTGCACTGCCTCGACCACCTCGCCGACGCCCTCACCCGGGCGGGTGACGACGATCCCGAACCGGTGTGGACGGAGGCCGCGACGCTCGCCGCCGCGCTCGGCGTCGAACGTGCCGGTCGCACCCGACCGCCGGTCGTCCCCTCCGCGCGGTCGGCGACCATGCGGCGGGACGGGCCGCTGTGGGTGCTCACGTCGCCGCTGGGCGGCGCCCGGCTGCCTGACAGCGTCGGCCTCGGACAGCTCGCCCGGCTGCTGCGGAAGCCCGGTGCCGAGGTCACCGCCACCGAGCTGGCAGGCCAGGTCGGGATGCCCGCTGCCGACCTCGGGCCCGCCCTCGACGCGCAGGCCAAGCGGGCCTACCGGCAGCGCCTGCTCGAGCTGCAGGCCGAGGTCGACGACGCCGCGGCCTGCAACGACCAGGTGCGCGGCGAACGCGCCCACGTGGAGATCGAGGCGCTCCTGCGGGAGCTGAAGCGAGCGGTCGGTCTCGGCGGGCGGGACCGGCCGTCCGGGTCGGACGCCGAGCGGGCCCGCGTCAACGTGGTGCGCAGCCTGCGGCGCGCCATTGCCGCCATCGCGCTGCAGGCCGACGGTCTGGGCGCGCACCTCGACGTGTCGGTCCGCACCGGACGGTACTGCGGCTACCTGCCCGAGCCTGCCGCGGCGCTGTCGTGGACGGTGGAGTCCTGACCGGAGAGAACATCGTTCCACCGCGGTGAACGCCCTGAGGGTATGCGGATCCGCAGGAGACAGTGGGCGATCGTTCTGACAGCTGCGGCGTCGCTCCTCGCCGCGTGCAGCCCCGGGGCGCAGGCGACGCCCGCCGCGCCGGGAATCGACTGGAAGGCCTGTGGCGACCGGCTCGAGTGCGCCACCGTGCCGGTACCGCTCGACTGGGCCAACCCCGAGGGGCAGAAGATCGGGTTGGCGGTGGTCAAGCGCCTCGCGAGCAAGCCCGACCAGCGCATCGGGACCCTCTTCGTCAACCCTGGCGGCCCCGGCGACACCGGCGTCGGCCTCGTGCGCGAGGGCGGCGGCGACATCGACAAGTGGGGCGACGGCCGGTTCGACATCGTCGGCTGGGACCCCCGCGGCACCCACGCCAGCTCACCGGTGAAGTGCTTCACGAGCGACGCCGAGGCAACGGCGTTCTGGCAGGGGCAGGTGATCCCGACGACCCCGGCCGAGTCGGACGCCTACGCGCACAGGATGGAGGACCTGGCCCGCCGGTGCGGTGCGGTGCTGGGCCCGCTGCTGTCGCACATCTCGACCACCGACACCGTGCGCGACCTGGACGCGCTCCGGGCCGCGGTCGGCGAGGAGACGATCACATATGCAGGCCTGTCCTACGGCACGGTCATCGGCCAGATGTACGCCAACATGTTCCCCCAGCGGGTGCGGGCGATGATGCTCGACGGCATCGTCGACCCCGTCGCCTACACCGCGAGCGCCGAGGCGCGGTCGGTCAACAACGCGTCGTCCTCCGACGAGGTGTTCGACCGGTTCCTGGCGCTCTGCGACCAGGCCGGGCCTGCGCGGTGCGCGCTGGCAGGCCACGGCGAGACGGCCGCCCAGCGCGTCAACCGGTTGGTCGAGCGCGTGAAGGACGGGCCGATCCCGGCGCCGGGCGCCACGCCGCCCGGCATGCTCTACGCAGGCGACATCCCGGTGTCGACCTTCGCGCCGATGCGCGACCCGGCCTTGTGGCCCGAGTACGCCAAGCAGCTGAACGCCGCCGTCGACGGCGACGTCTCGGCACTGGTGACCGCGGCGGAGCAGGCGCGCACGCCCGCGGCGTGGGACGAGGCGACCAAGTCCGCGGCCATCTCGTGCCCCGACGGCCCGGCCACGAAGCCGATCGGCGACTGGCCCGCGGTGATCGGCGAGCTCACCGCGACCAGCCGGATCGCGGGGCCGGTCCAGGGCTGGTGGCTGTGGGCGCCCTGCGCCGCCGACTGGCCCGCCCACAGCGATGACCGCTACACCGGGCCGTGGAACGCCAAGACCACGACCCCGATCCTGCTCATCGGCACCCGGCACGACCCCAACACCGGCTACCAGAACGCGGTGCGCTCCGAGAAGCTGCTCGGCAACGCCGTGCTCCTCACCCACGAGGGCTACGGCCACCTCAGCTTCCAGGACGCCAGCACGTGCGTCGAGCAGGCCCGGGTGCGGTATCTCGTCGACCTCCACGCCCCGCCACGGGGCACGGTGTGCACCGCCGACCAGGTCCCGTTCCAGCCGTGAGCAAAGCCTCCGGCGTCAACCACATCGCCGTGGTGACGCCCGACCTCGACGGCTACCGCGCCTTCTACGAGGACGCCCTCGGCCTCGACACCGCGCTGGTGCTCGGCGCGGGCCCCGGGCACGGGCGCCAGGCGATCGTGTTCGCGGGCGACGTCATGCTCCACGTGTTCGAGGTCGCCTGCGGCGCCCCGGCGGCTTCCGGGTCCGGCGCCGCGATGTTCGAACGGGGCCGCCTCGACCACCTGGGCTTCACGGTGCGCGACGAGGCCGCGCTGGCCGTCGTCCGGCGCAGGCTGATGGCCGTCGGCGCCTCGAGCGGAGACATCCGTCCCCTCGGCTGCATGCTCTCCCTCCGCTACCTCGACCCGGACGGTTTCGAGGGCGAGGTCAACTGCTTCAACCCCCGGTTCGACCCGTCAGCCCTCCGCGACGAGGACGAGGTCATCGACCCGCGGTGGCTGGAGCGGGCCAGGCGCGCGCTGGGCGCCCGCGACATGCCCCGACGCCAGACACGAGAGGAAACGCCATGACACCCCACTCCCGCAGGGCGCTCGCCGCCGTCGTGGCCGGGCTGGCCCTGGTCGGTGCCTGCACGGGCCGTCCGGACGCTCCGCCGCCCGCGGCGAACGGGCTCAGGCCGATCGACCAGGCCGTGTTGCAGAAGCTGGTCGACACGACCGTCCAGGAGTACCGCGTGCCCGGCGCCGTGGTGCTTCTGGAGACACCCCAGGGCGTGTTCACGGCCGTCGCTGGCACCACCGAGCTGGGCGCGCAGAGCCCGCCGAGCGCCGCCACCCATTTCCGGATCGCCTCGAACACCAAGACGATGACCTCGGCGGTGGTCCTGCGGCTGGCGCAGGAAGGCAGGCTCGGGCTCGACGACCCGGTGGCGAAGTACGTGCCAGGCGTGCCCAACGGCGACCACATCACGATCGCCGAGCTGCTGGAGATGCGCAGCGGCCTCTACAACTACACCAACGCCCCCGAGGTGGCGAAGGCCCTGGACACCGACCCGGCCAAGGTCTGGACGCCGCGGGAGCTGCTGGACATCGCGTTCGCCCACCCACCGAACCGGCCGCCCGGCACCGACTACGAGTACAGCAACACCAACTACGCGCTGCTCGGCCTCGTCATCGAGAAGGCGGGCGGGCAGCCGCTGGCCACCGCGATGCACGACCGGCTGTTCGCGCCGCTGGGCATGAAGGACACCTTCCTGCCGCAGAGCACGTCCGACACCATCCCCGCGCCCTTCGCGCACGGCTACCTGTACGGCAGCTCCTCGGTCGCGCTGTACGGGGAGCCGGAGTACACCGCGGAGACCAGCGCCGCGGTCGAGGCGGGCACGCTGCGCCCCACCGACTACACCGCCGTGAACCACTCCTTCGCCGCGGCCGCGGGCGGCGTCGTCTCCACCGCCGACGACCTCGTCACCTGGATGCGGGCCCTCACCGGCGGCAGGGTGCTCAACCCCGAGTACCAGCGGATCTGGGAGGACAGCATCCGGCCGGAGACCCCCGACAAGCCCCGCCAGGAGTACGGGTACGGCATCGCCAGGATGAGCTGGGGTCCCAACGTCGTCACGTACCACGGCGGAGAGACGGCGGGCTACAACTCCTTCATGGGGGTCGACACCGCCAACGCGGCGACGCTCGTGGTGTGGACCACCCTGCCCGTCTCGCTCGACAACAAGCCGACCGCCAACACCCTCGCGGTGAACATCCTGGACCAGATCTACGTCCAGTCCCCGCTGGCGCCCGGCCCGACGGCCGCACCGGGCACGCCGTGCGCGCAGCCTGCCGACCCGCCCGGCACCGACGGCGACGTCCCGGTCGATGCCCGGTGCGGCAGGTGAGGAACGACCGAACGACGGAGGCCAGCGCCGACATCGCCGCCGTCGAGGTGGCGAAGCGGGGACGCGGCGAGCCGGGCGAGGAAGTCTTCGAGCGCGTAGAGCCCCGGTTCGGCCTCGGGGAACGAGCGCGCCATCGCCAGAAGGGCCGCAGGCCGGGATTCACGGCGGCGCAGCCATCGACGCAACGCCTCGATCGCGGTCTCTTGGTGGCGCAGCCGGAACGCGTCGATGAGGCATCGCTCCGAGTTGTACAGCCCAATGGTCGTCGTCTCGCTCAGCCTCAGCTCGTCGCGACCGAGGTCGAAGGTGTCCGGTGCGAAGCTGTGCCAGGTGGACGGCGCCTGGATGCGGGGATGTCGTTGCCCCCGGGGGGGCGACGTCGACGCGGGCCGGGATGGCGTCGCTGAGGTCGTGCCGGGCCAGCGCGGTGGTCAGGCACAGCGTCGCGAGGTGCCCGCTCCGTGGCGAGCGGAGGAGCAGAGTCCAGGACCCGCAGGCATTGCTGCAACGCGCCGCCCTGGCGTTCCTGGACCTGCTCATGCCGAACCCGACGGATGGCGGATGTCACATCCGGGATCCCGATCCCCGGCCGGGCAGGTCGGCGATGAGGAAGACGAACAGGAGTGCCTCCATCGCCACCGACGTCAGGCCAACCGGGGACCAGTCCCCGTTGAAGCCGGGCAGTCCGATCGTTCGCGTCAGGAAGAAGCCTGCGATGAGTCCGGCCATGAGCAGCAGCCCGCAGATCCGCGTGACCTTCCCGACCGCCGAGCGCGGCGAGTCGTAGGGCGGGTAGGCGAGCGCGATGCCGAGCATGCCGAGGAACGCGGTCGCCAGGGCGAAGAGGATGCCCATGTAGGCGGCCTTCTGGAAGTGCTCGCCCAGGACGGCGGCGTGGATCATGCCGTCGGCCAGTGCCAGGCCCGCCGCACTGATGCGCAGAAGGGCACGGGCGGTGGGCACGGTGGCTTCCGCGCGGAGCGACGGGCTGGCCACGGCGCCTCCTTCCCGTCGGTCGGTGTCTGTGGTGTCGAAATCGTGTCGCATGCTTCAGTCGCTACCCGCTTCCGCCCGAGACATGCTCTGCGCTCTCCATTGGCAGCGGGTCGTCACCGCCACCGACGTTGCGACGGACGTGGTCGTGACGCCGGGCACACCTTCGCACCGGAGGTCGGCATCGACGGCACTACTCCCGACGCAGGGGTCTGCGCTCGCGCGGCAGACCGAGGAGTGGTGCGCTTCACTGGGGTTCAGCGCCAACGATGGATCGTCACCATCACCACTGGCTACACCCCGGCAGGCAAGCGCATCGTCCGCAGGCCGCTGGTCGCACCAAGACCGAAGCCTGGAACAGGCTCGAAGAACTGGTCCGCGACCTTGACGACGGCCTGGCCGGGGGTGGTTACACCGTCGGGCAAGCCGTCACCGACTGGCTCGACTACGGTCTGCCCGGCTGTGACCGCGCCACCGTCGACTCGAAACGCGGCTTGGCGGGCCAGCACGTCATTCCCGCGCTCGGCGCACGCAAGCTCGTCGATCTCACCGCTGAAGGGGTCGACCAGCGGCTCGCCGAGAAGGCCGCCTCTCTCAGCACCCGCACTGCGCCGACCAAGTTGTTGATCTTCGAAGGGCGCGTCATCGCGGCATTTAGATCTCGATGTGCGGACAAAGCAGGTCCCCCACGATTGACGTGTCGGGTCGCGCAGCGTCACCCGACGGACGCGGCGGTGGCGCCCGGTCGGACCGCCCACCAGCAAGAGGCCTGGTCGGGGCCGCGCTATCCGCGCGGACCTGGCGCCTTTGCAGCCGGCACCGCTGCTTGGGGGCTTTTGTCGTTGCCGCCGGTGCACGACCCCGACGACCTCGATAACTCTGCCGCCGTGTTGCGGTTCATCCCCGAACCCGGCAACATCGGCTATGGAGGCGGCACCTACCTCCTCCTTGCCCCCTACCCGGGATGCAGCACCGACGCAAGATGGGGTGCACCGGGAACCGTCGGCGGGGTGCCGATCGTGTCGGTCGCCATCGCGACGGCGTCGGAGATCACCGTCTTCGACCGGGACCTCGCGTACATTCGTGGAACCCGACCGGGTTCGGCCTGGTGATTCGGGTACCCGAGGTGTTCGGTCAGTTCTTCGTTGAGCACGGTTTCCAGCATGTTCTTGGTGGACAGCTTCAACAGCCCGTTCGGGCCGGTCAGCTCCAGCCCGCGAGCCTTGGCCTCGGCCACCATCGCCGCTGCCGCGCGGGCGATGGTGGCCGCCCCGACTCCTGATCACGCTTGCGTGGACTCACAGCGCGTCGGATGTCATCACGCACGTTGCCATCCCGGCCGGCCCGGTGTGTCGGGCCGGAAACACCGTTCGATGCACAGTCCCCGCCAAGAGACCTGCTCGCACCGGAAGCGCCCGCGAGCGCGCCCGAGTTCTGCCCACTGGTGCGCGAGGACGTGGCGGAACTGCTGGAGGTGATCGGGGCATCCGGACCCTCCCGCGGTGACGGGCGTTTAGGTCGCGCCACGCGTGGGTACCCAAGACTCTCGGTGATGAGTGATCAGGATGATGAGTGATCATGGCCGACAACGGCCACTGGTTGTGGGCGATTGAAGTAGCTGAACTAGAAGGTGTCGAGGCGTGCTCGCGTCATGACCCGGCTTGAGATGCAGATTCCGGCCGACGGGCGCGCACCGGGTCGGGTGCGGGCCGAGCTTGCGGGGTGGTTGGCGGCCCGACGCTGGCCGGATGAGGACGGCGAGGATCTCCTGTTCGCGGTCAGCGAGGCGGTCTCGAACGCGGCCGAACACGCCTACCGCGGCGGCGCGTCGGCGGAGGAGCCTGAGGCGCTGGTCGCGGTGATCGTCACGGAGTTGATCGATGCGGACGGTCGGCGGGCCAAGGCGGTCGTCGATGACTTCGGTGTCTGGCGTCCCGTGCCGCCCAGTCGGGGCAGTCGTGGCCGGGGCCTGCGCATGATCGGCGTGCTGGTGGAAAGCTGCAGCGTGGAGCGCGGCGGCGCAGGGACGCGTGTGACGATGATCAGCAGGGCGGTTTAGTTGGCCGGCAGCGCACCCCCCGCGGCTCCGGATCGGAGAACGGGTGACCGCGGATGCGGCCGTGATGCCGATGTCTTTGGTCGCTTCCGGGCCTATGGTCTTCCTGTGTCGACCGAGGTAGTGCCTGCGGGCCCGTTCGAGGAGCGGTTGCGCTGGTTGGAGGTCGTCACCGACACCGGGCTGGCCCGGTTGAGCGTGGACGAATTGCTCGACGAGCTGCTGGAGAAGGTTCGCGAGTTGATGGCGGTCGACACCGCCGCCGTGTTGCTGCTGGATCCGTCTCACCGATTCCTGATTGCCACGGTCGCTCGCGGGATCGAGGAGGAGGTCCACCAGGGCGTGCGGATCCCGCTCGGTCGGGGCTTCGCCGGGCGCATCGCCCAGATACGGCACTGGGTCGCGATCGAGCAGGTTGATCACCACAACGTGCTCAACCCGATCCTGTGGGAGAAGGGCATCGCGTCGCTGCTGGGCGTGCCGTTGATCGCCGCAGGCACCCTGCTGGGCGTGCTGCATGTGGGCACCCTGACCCGGCGCCGCTTCACCGAGCAGGACGCCGAACTGCTACAGATGGTGGCCGACCGCGTGGCGACGGCCACCCAGTCCCGCATGTTCCGGGCCGACCGCACGGCGGCCGCGGTGATGCAACGCCACCTCCTGCCCGCCCGGCTCCCGGAGATTGCCGGGTTGGAGTTCGCCGCCCGCTATGTCCCCGGCGGCAACGGCCAGGTGGGCGGTGACTGGTATGACGTGTTCACCCTGCCCTCCGGCACGGTGTGCCTGGTCGTCGGGGACGTGGTCGGGCACGGCCTCGCGGCGGCGCAGGCGATGAATCAGATCCGCGCGGTATTGCGATCGACGACGCTGCACACCGAGGACCCCGACGAGGTGTTGACGCGGCTCGACGAACACGTGCGCTACTTCCAGCCCGACACCATGGCCACCGTGCTGTGCGGGATGCTCACCCCCGCCGACGCGCTGCGTCTGTCCTCGGCCGGGCACCCGCCCCCCATCCTCACCCAGCCCCAGGGCGAGGCCACGACCCTGGTGATCCCCGCCGATCTGCCGTTGGGGGTCGAGGCCGGACACCCCCGCCACCGCACCGACGTGCCGCTGCTACCCGGCTCGGTGCTGTGTCTGTACTCCGACGGGCTGGTCGAGCGCCCCGACATCGACATCGACGACAACATCGAGAAGCTGCGCAACACGGTGACCGCGCACGCAGCCGAGTCCGTCTGCGTCGAGGTCATGCGGCGCCTGATCGGGTTCACCATCCCCCAGGACGATGTCGCCCTGCTCGTCGCGCGGCGCCTCGAGCCCGACCGGCCCACCAGAACTCCCGCGTCCATCTCCGCCATTGCCGAGGCATGAAGATGGGCGCGCCACGGTCGCAGAGTTGCTGTGCGGGTAGCGGAACTTACTCCGCCGTGGGCCAGACCAGAGCGCGCTCCACCGGGAGGTCATAGCGGGTCGCGTAGGCGGCGAGGTTCTGACGGTACGTTTATGGAATCGGCGTCGACCGTTGCGGCCCAGGCGTTTGCGGGCCTGGGTGATCGCTGAGGCGGTCGGCACCGTCGAGGCCGCGTCCCAGCAGCCCAACCGATCCAGCGACCCCGTCACCTTGATCGCGACCTCGGTGTAGTCATCGTCGGGGAACAGCGGCAACGCCAACGTCAGGTACCGGTAGGCCGCTGGCGAGGTGCCGTGCATGTTGGCACGGTCCTTTTCCAGCGGCCCCCGGCCCGAACCGGACGCGATCGTTTCCGATCATCGCGGCTCTCCAGTGACTACTCCGTGGGTGTCGCGGGTGGTTGCCGCGCGTGGATGGCGTCATGGCAGGACGGGCAGACCACGAGGGTCTTGCGCCGCATCGTCGCCATGAGTTGTGCCCACGCGGGCTGTGGTCGCGGCCCTTGAGCACTGACCTGGAACTACCCGATCACCACGATCGATCCTCCACTCGGTAGTTCACTCACGACGTGCGACCTCGTGTCGCACGCTCTGCCCGGACCCGGGACAACCCGGGACCGCTTCGGAATTCGGGGAACGTGCGGCGCTGGCCGCGATGTCGGTGCTTCGGGTGACACTGCAAGTCGTGAACGACAACCCGGCGGCGGACGCAGCGACGCAGCAGGACCCGACGGGGGACGCGCTGGCTGCGGTGCTGCGCTGGCCCAACGCCGCGCGGCGGTGAGGCGCAGTGCCTGGTGCAGTTGCGCCGCGACGCCCCGGGCTGGGACACCGGATGCGGTGGTCGTAGTGGTCAGCGAGCTACGCGGCAAACCACGTTCCGGGCGGTTCGGAGGGCGGGTGGGCCGGCTGGCAGGCTGCTGCTAATGCCCACGAACTCAGTAGGGAGAACACCATGGCACCGCTGACCGGAGGCTCCCGGGAGTGGCTCGCCCAGCGCCGTCAGGCCGTGCTGATCACGTTACGGGCCGATGGGTCGGCGCAGTCGTCGAACGTCCTGACTGCTTTCGACGGTGATGTCTTCCGCGTGTCGGTGACCGCCGGGCGAGCCAAGACGCGCAACCTCGCCCGTTATTCCCGAGCGATCGTGCACGTGCTCGGCGGCACCTTCTGGGGCTACGCTTCCGTCAGCTGCTCGGCCCGCCTCGGGCCGGTCAGCACCCAGGCGGGCGACCAGGCGGGCCCGCCGTCGCCGTGTCGAGGTCCACCGTGGCGCGGACACCGGGGATCTCCGTGAGCGCCTCGTGCACGTGGCGCGCGCAGTTGCCGCACGTCATTCCGCGCACCGTCAGCTCCGACCGGAGCTGCGGGGCGGTGGCGACGGTACTCATCGGTTCTCCTCGGAAAGGTGTCGGAACGCGGGAGACCCGATCCGCGGTGGACGGTCTCCGGACGTTGCGTCAGCGACACGGTAGGTCTCGGTGGGGCGGGTTGTTCAGGCTGCGAACGACGTCGGCCCAAGGGGCGTTCTGCACGCGCCGAGCGTCGGCTGATACGCCGAATGCGTGTCCTCGTCGGCCAAACGGAGCTGAACGCTCACAGGTACATATCGGGTTGCGCGCGGATGCCCACTCGGCGCGCCTGCCGGATTTCTCGGCTCTGCGGCCGGTGGAGTGGGGAGCGGCGCACTGAAGCGACGCGTCGGCGGCGCGGCACCGCGGTACCGGGCCGCCGCCGCGGTGACGCTATCCGGTGTGCCCGACGAGCACCTCGTCGAGGACGCCGCTGCGGACGTCGGCGACGAGGTCGGCGAGCTGGTCCAGGCTCATCTGGATGCGCTGCCCGAAGTCGTCGGTGATCACGACCCGCTTGTCGGGGGTGGCGGCGTCGTCGAGGTGCAGCTCCGGGCATCCGCAGCTGCACTGGCCGCAGAAGGTGGCGATGTGACGCATGGGTCTCCTCAAGTCAGACGGCTAGGCGTGTTGCAGTAGTCGCCGTCGGGAGCCCGCCGGTTCCCTGCGGTGCCCGAGTCCAACCCGGGCGGAGGAGCGGGGCCAGGGCGCGCAGGCTCGCGAGGTGGGCGTCGAGACCGCATTCGGCGGGTTGGGTCTGGACGACGAGCTCGGTCGCCCACTCCCGGGCGATGGGGGCGCCCATGGTCCCGGCGCCCAACACCGCGACGGAGCCCTATGTCGTTTAACTATTAAGCTATATAGCGTACGATGCTCACGAGCTCGGCGGTCTCGGCACGGGCACGACCGTGGCCTGCCGATGTCCGATCTTCGCGAGGGCCTGTCGTAGGGAGTGGCTGTGGGAGTGCTGGACGGCAAGGTGGCGATCGTGACCGGTGGGGGCCGGGGGCTCGGCAGGGCGCACTGCCTCGAGCTCGCGGCCGCGGGCGCGACGGTCGTCGTCAACGACATCGGGGCCGGGTTGCACGGCGAGGACGCCGATGACGTGCCAGCCGACAGTGTGGTCGTCGAGATCACGAAGGGCGGTGGCAATGCCGTCGCCGATGCCACCTCGGTCACCGACTGGGATGGCATCGAGCGGCTCGTCCGCGGCGCGGTCGAGCGCTTCGGGCGGCTCGACATCGTCGTCAACAACGCTGGCATCGTCCGGGACCGCATGCTGTTCTCGATGACCGAGCAGGACTTCGACGCCGTGGTCGCGGTGCACCTCAAGGGCGCGTTCGCGCTGAGCAGGCACGCGTGCGCGTACTGGCGGGAGGCGAGCAAGCGCGGTGAGCACGTGGCCGGGCGGATCATCAACACCACCTCGGGCACGGGCCTGTTCGGCAACGTCGGGCAGGCGAACTACGGCGCGGCCAAGGCGGGCATCGTCGCGCTGACCACCATCACGGCGCTGGAGATGGGCCGCTACGGCGTCACGGCCAACGCTGTCTCGCCGCTGGCGATGACGCGGATGACCGAGAACGTCGAGTCCGTGGCAGGCACGGTTGTCGACGGGTTCGACACGCGCGATCCGGCCAACATGTCGGGGCTGGTCGTCTACCTGGCCTCCGATGCCGCCGCCTGGCTCACCGGCCAGGTCTTCCGGGTCGACGGGAACGCGGTGCAGCGGCTGCGCGGCTGGTCCATCGACGGCCAGTACGTCGCACCGGACGCCAGGGCGGTCACGGCGCAGGAGCTCGTCACGGCGATGCCGCAGCTGTACCGGACCGCGCCCACCGGCCGTCCCGCATCGGTTTCGTAGGACGCCCGGAACCTCGTTCCAGCACGAGGCGTCCCGCTGCAGGGGAATCGGTTAGATGATTGCCCGACTCGCCGCCGGTGTCGTCGGGCTCCGGCACGAATCGCTGGGAGTACCGCATGACAGTCGATCCGGTTGGCAGGCTCGCGGGGCGGGTCGCGCTGGTGACGGGCGCAGGCTCGGGGATCGGGCGGGCGAGCGCGCTGCGGCTGGCAGCAGACGGTGCGCATGTCGTGGTCAACGACCTGAAGCCGCAGGAAGCCGAGCGCACCCGGGCTGAGATCGCAGCCGCGGGCGGCGCCGCCGAGGCCGAGGCCGGTGACGTCACCGCCGACGGCTACGTCGACGCGCTGGTGGACGGCGTCGTGGCCCGGCACGGGCGGCTCGACGTGCTGCACAACAACGTCGGGTTCGGGCGCCGCGCCGCGATCGCCGACCTCACCGACGACGACTGGGCCAAGGGCATCGACGGCAACCTCGGCGCGACGTTCCGTGGTGTGCGCGCGGCCCTTCGGGTGATGGGTCCGCGGGGGAAGGGCGCCGTGGTGAACACGTCCTCGCTCGCGGGGCTGGGCAAGGTGCCGGGCGTGGTCGCCTACTACGGGGTGGCGAAGGCGGCGGTCATCGCGCTCACCCGCGAGGCGGCCGTCGAGGGCGGCCCGCTCGGGGTGCGGGTCAACGCGGTGGTGCCCGGCTCGGTGCGCACCCCCGCGTTCGAGGCCTACCTCGGTTCGCCGGAGGCGGTCGCGGCGTACGCGGCGCAGCTGCCGCTGCCGCGGATCGTGGAGCCCGGCGACATCGCGAACCTGGTGGCCTTCCTCGCCTCCGACGAGGCCGCGGCGATCACCGGGGTGGCGATCCCCGTGGACAGCGGGCTCAGCGCCGTTCTGCACCAGCCGGACGCGGGATGAGCGCACCCGGCGGAACGGGGTTCGCCGCGGCCGCTCTGTCCGCGCGATCCCGGCGTACCTACCGTGGCCAGATGGACCATCGACACCTCGGCACGTCCGGCATGAAGGTCTCCGAGATCACCTACGGGAACTGGATCACCCACGGATCGCAGGTCGAGGACGGCAATGCGCTGGCCTGCGTCCGGGCGGCGCTCGACGCGGGGATCACCACGTTCGACACCGCCGACATCTACGCCAACGGCGCCGCGGAGACCGTGCTCGGCAGGGCTCTGGCCGGGGAGCGCCGCGCGTCGGTGGAGATCCTGACCAAGGTCTACTGGCCGACCGGGCCGGGCGGCCCCAACGACAGCGGCCTGTCGCGCAAGCACATCATGGAGTCGATCGACGCCAGCCTGACCCGGCTCGGCACCGACTACGTCGACCTCTACCAGGCCCACCGTTACGACGTCGCGACCCCGCTCGAGGAGACCATGCGAGCGTTCGCCGACGTCGTGCGGGCGGGCAAGGCGCTCTACGTCGGGGTCAGCGAATGGACCGCAGAGCAGATCCGCGACGGCCAGGCCTTCGCCCGCGACCTCGGCATCCCGCTGGTGTCCAACCAGCCGCAGTACTCGATGCTGTGGCGCGTCATCGAGGCCGACGTCGTCCCCGCGTCTCGGGAGCAGGGCCTCTCGCAGATCGTCTGGTCGCCCATCGCGCAGGGCGTGCTCACCGGCAAGTACCTCCCAGGCGCGCCGCCGCCGCCGGGGTCGCGCGCCACCGACGACAAGGGCGGCGCGCGGATGATCAGCCGCCTGCTCCGTGACGAGACACTGGTCCGCGTCCAGGAGCTGGTGCCGGTCGCCGCCGACCTCGGCCTGTCGATGGCCCAGCTCGCGGTGGCATGGGTGCTGCAGAACGACGCCGTCGCCTCGGCGATCGTGGGAGCGTCGCGGCCCGAGCAGGTGGCCGACAACGCCGCGGCATCGGGCGTCCGGCTCGACGACGACGTCCTCAAGCGCATCGACGAGGTGCTCGGCGACGTCGTTGTGCGCGACCCCTCGCTGACGAGCTCTCCCTCGGCCCGCCCGAGCTGATCGTCTTGTGCCCGCGACTTTACGGTGTATGAACTCAAGGAGGTGTCCGCGATGGACCAGGCCAGCCGCACGCTGATCGACATCGGGCACGGCGAGGACCCGTTCGGCCACACCCGTGACGAGCTCCTGCCGTTGCAGCTCGCAGCGGCCGACGCCGTGGTCGCCGAGCGCCGCGGGCAGGTGCCGGTGCTCGACCGCAGGGCCCGCGAGGCGGGCGTCGAGCGGATCGGGAGCACTGCCGACCTGGTGCCCCTGCTGTTCCCGCACACCACCTACAAGTCCTACCCGGCCGGTTTCGTGCGGAAGGGGCGCTGGCGGGAGCTGACCCGCTGGATGGGCACACTGGCCACGGCCGATCTGAGCAGCGTCGACGTCGAGGGTGTGCTCGACGAGGACGACTGGGTGGACCGGCTGCGCGCGCACGGGCACTTCGTCCTCGCCACCAGCGGCACCACCGGGAAGTGCTCGTTCCTGTGCCACAGCGCCGAGGACCGCGAGCGGAAGGTCGCCACGTACGCCCGGCTGCTGGGATGGCCATGGACCCGTGCCGACCAGACCCGCGGCTACTTCTGGCTGGGCCCGCACGTCGGCGTCAACAGCGCGACCGACGCGGCCGAGATCGGCGCCTCGCTGTGGGCGACACCGGGCGACAGCTGGTACCTCACCGACGAGCGGCTACGGCTGACCGACACCGGGCGGCTCGCGACGATGCGCGGCCGGATGGCCGAGGGCACCGCGACGCCGGGCGAGATCGCCGCTTTCGAGGACGAACAGAAGGCCCGCAGCGCCCACCTCGACCCTGGCATCGAGGCTTTCGTCGACCGGCTGCTCGACCGGAGGAAGGAGGGCCTCGTCCTGTCCGGCACCTGGGCGCAGCACGTGCTGATCCGCGACCGCGCCCGTGCTCGCGGCATCGCCGACGGCGACTTCGCCCCGACCACGGTGGTCAGCGCGGGCGGCGGGGTCA
The DNA here is from genome assembly GCA_963750095.1 of uncultured Actinomycetota bacterium. Lineage (GTDB taxonomy): Bacteria > Actinomycetota > Actinomycetes > Mycobacteriales > Pseudonocardiaceae > Pseudonocardia. Next base: position 159,985 of record CAVVPJ010000010.1, read on the forward strand.
AGAACGTCGCGCTGCCCGATGACTACCAGCAGCTGGTGGCCCGGTTCTACGGCGACGTGGTCCGGCCGGGTGCCTACGGCATGACCGAGACCTTCCAGCTGATGATGCGCTGCGAGAAGCTGCGCTACCACATCCCGCCGCCACTGCTGCCGCTCGTGCTCGACCGTGCAGGTGAGGCGCTGCTCTCCACCGACGCCGTCCGCGGCGAGATCGTCGAGGGCCGGTTCGCGTTCGTGGACCTGTCGATCACCGGCCGGTGGAGCGGGACCATCACGGGCGACCGGGTCCAGCTCGACACCGCCGAGCGGTGCGTGTGCGGCAGGCCGGGGCCCACGATCCTCGACACCATCACGCGCTACCCGGCCGACGACGACACGATCGGCTGTGCAGGCACGATCGACGGCTACATCAGGGGAGCGCTGGCGTCATGAGTCTCGCCACCTCGGCCGCGCAGGCCGTCGACGCCGGGCCCGCACAGGTCCGCCACGTCGCCCGCGGGATTCCGGTCACCGGGGCCGGGCGCTCGTTCGGCTCCGGGAGCTCGCGCTTCGTCACCCCGGCCCTCGACCTCGACGCGCTGGTCTGGCCGCGCACCGAACCGGGCCCTGCCTTCGACACCCCGGTCGCGGAGATCATGGACGTGCTGGTGGCGCTGGGCGACTGGGTCGGCCGTGACCCCGAAGGGCTGGTGGCCGACGCGCTCGCGGCGAGCCTGCGCACGAACCCGTTGCCCGCCGCCGTGCTCGCCGAGGCCTTCGCCGGTCTCGGTGCCTGCTTCGCCAGGCCCGCGATGGAGTTCATGATCGACCAGGAGCTGGGCGGCCCGGACGTCCTCGACGGCTGGCGGCCGGTCACCGGTGCCGCGTCGGGGCGCCCGCTGCGGGTGCGGGCGTTCCCGGCACGGGTCGTGCACGTGTTGGCAGGCAACGCGCCCGGGGTGGCGGCGATGTCGGTGCTGCGCGGCGCGCTCACCAAGGGTGTCAACCTGTTCAAGCTGCCGTCCAACGACCTGTACTCGGCCACGGTGCTGCTCGCGGGCCTGCACGCCGTCGCGCCAGGCCATCCGACCACGTGCTCCTTCTCGGCCGCCTACTGGCGTGGTGGGGACGAGGAGGTCGAGTCGGTGCTGTTCCGGCCGCAGTTCTTCGACAAGCTCGCCGCGTGGGGCGGGGAGGCGGCGCTGCGCAGCGCCAAGGCCTACGTCGGGCCGGGGTTCGAGCTGGTGTCGTTCGACCCGAAGAGCTCGATCTCACTGGTCGGCAGGGAGGCATTCGCCTCTCCATCGGCGCTGGCCGAGGCCGCGGAGGCGGCCGCGCGCGACATCATGCTGATGGACCAGCAGGCGTGCGCGGCCAGCCGGTTCCAGTTCGTCGAGGGCAGCGCGGAGGAGGCCGATCGGTTCGCCGCCGCGCTGCTGCCCCGCCTCGGCGTCGCGCGGAGGCTCGGGTCGGCGGTCGGCAACCCCGTGCCCGCCCACCTGCGCGACGAGCTGGAGGCGCTGCGCGACATGGAGCCCTACGCGCGGGTGTTCGGCGGCTACGAGGGCCGAGGCCTCGTTGTGCGCAGCGAGGAACCCGTGGACTTCCAGCCGGAGAACAAGGTGGCCAACGTCGTGCCGGTTGCGCGGCTGGAGGACGCGCTGGCCAGGGTCACCGTCGCGACGCAGAGCATCGGGGTGTTCCCGGCCTCCCGCAAGGAGGGGCTGCGCGACCGGCTCGCGTCGATGGGCGCGGTGCGGATCTGCACGCTCGGACACGTGCCCGCCGTCGAGGCCGGGCTGCCGCACGACGGGTTCTACCCGCTGCAGCGGCTCGTGCGATGGGTGTCGGACGAGGCATGAACGTCGGGCTCTACTTCGACATGCGCAATCCCGGCCCATGGCGGCGGGACCCTGTGGCGCTCTACGGGGAGTTCCTCGAGCTGTGCGAGGAGGCCGAGCGGCTGGGCATCGACTCGGTATGGGTCACCGAGCACCACGGTTTCGACGACGACTACCTGCCCGCGCCGCTCACGCTGCTGGCGGCCGCGGCCGCCAGGACCCGCCGGATCCGGCTGGGAACAGGGGTGGTCGTGGCGCCGCTGCACCACGCCGCCGCGATCGCCGAGCAGGCGGCGGTGGTGGACATCCTCAGCGGCGGGCGGCTCGACCTCGGCCTCGGCGCGGGCTACCGGCCCCCGGAGTTCGCGCTCTACGGCGCACCGATGCACGCGCGGCACAACGAGACCGACAAGAGGGCGCGGGAGGTCCGCGAGCTGTGGCGCACCGGCGCGGTGACCCCGGCCCCCGTGCAGGAGCGGCTGCCCATCTGGATGGGGTACCTCGGGCCGAAGGGGGCCCGACGCGCAGGGCTGCTGGGGGAGGGCCTGCTCACGGCGGACGCACGGCTGTGGGAGCCCTACCGCGCCGGTCTCGTCGAGGCCGGACACAACCAGGGGGCGGCCCGGATGGCCGGTGGGATCCAGGGCTGGGTCTCCGACGATCCCGAGCGGGACTGGCCCGTCGTCGGCGAGCGGCTGGCGGCGCAGGTGGACTCCTACCGCCGCCACGCCCGGATCGGCACCGAGCTGCCCGCTGCCCGTCCGGTCGACCCCGAACGGCTGCGCGCCCGCGACCCTCGCGGCTCGCTCGACTACTTCTTCCACGGAACGCCGGAGCAGGTCGCGGAGAAGATCAGGGAGTACACCGCGGGAGCCCCCGTCGAGACCGTCTACCTGTGGGCAGGCCTGCCGGGCATGGGGTTCGACATGATCGCCCGACACGTCACGACGATCGCCGCCGAGCTGGCTCCGCTGCTGCGCGGGACAGAACCGGGTTCCCTCGCGAGCACGCTTGGACGCCCGGTTCGCGGGTTAGCGTCGATGCCATGACCAGCGTGCCCGTGAGTGACGGCGTGTTCACCTGGCCGTCCGACGAACCGCGGCTCATCGCCTCCGAGGACCGGGACGGCGTCCTTTCCTTCCCTGCGCGGACCGGCGAGCCGGTCAGGCTGCTCGGGCGCAGGGGCAGGCTGTGGAGCTTCACCACCCAGCAGTTCCGCCCGCCCTCGCCGCCGTACGACGGCGACGACGCCGATGCGTTCGTGCCGTACTCGCTGGGCTACGTCGAGCTGCCTGGCGAGCTGCTGGTGCAGGCGCGCTTCACCGAGCCCGACCCGGCGCGGCTGCGGATCGGCCAGGAGATGGAGCTGCGGATCGTGCCCTACACCACCCGCGAGGACGGCACCGACGTGCTGACCTACGCGTTCGCGCCGCTGGAGGAGGACCGGTGACCAGCCCTGAGGTGGCGATCGTCGGGGTCGGGATGCACCGGTTCGGCAGGCACGGCGACAAGCTGTGCTTGGAGATGGGAGCCGACGCGGCGCGGGCGGCGCTCACCGACGCCCGCACCACGTGGGACCGTGTGGGGTCGGCCTACGTCGGCAGCTACGAGGTGTCCAACCCGGACGCGATCGTCGGCTGGCTCGGCCTGACCGGCATCCCCGTCCGCGGGGTCTTCAACGGCTGCGCCACCGGCGGAACCTCGCTGCAGATGGCGGTCAAGGCCGTCGAGTACGGCGAGGCCGACGTCGCCATGGCCATCGGGATGGACAAGCACCCGCGCGGAGCGTTCGCCGCCGACCCTGCGGTGGCGGGCCTGCCAGCCTGGTACGGGCAGACGGGCATGTTCCTCACCACCCACTTCTTCGGCACCAAGATCAACCGTTACCTGCACGAGCACGGGATCTCCCTGGAGTCGCTCGGCCGGGTGGCGGCCAAGAACCTCGCCAACGGCGCGGTCACCCCGCACGCATGGCGCCGGAAGGCCATGTCCGCGGAGGAGATCCTCGGCTCCGAGGTCGTCAACTTCCCGCTGACCCGCTACATGTACTGCGCGCCGTGCGAAGGCGCCGCGGCGGTCGTGGTGTGCCGAGCCGACATCGCCGAGCGGTTCAGCGCGGCGCCGGTCTACGTGCGCGCCGCCGAGCTGCGCAGCCGCCGCTACGGGGCGTTCGAGCTGCAGAGCCCTTCGCTGCCCCTGCAGAGCGCGCCCAGCCCGACGGTCGACGCCGCGCAGGCCGCCTACGAGCTGGCAGGCATCGGTCCCGAGGACGTCGACGTCGCGCAGCTGCAGGACACCGACGCGGGTTCCGAGGTGATCCACATGGCGGAGAACGGCTTCTGCGCCGACGGCGAGCAGGAGAAGTGGATCGCCGAGGGCGCCACCGAGCTGGGCGGGCGGCTGCCGGTCAACACCGACGGCGGCCTGATCGCGAACGGCGAGCCGATCGGCGCGTCGGGGCTGCGTCAGATCCACGAGATCGTGCTGCAGCTGCAGGGCCGCGCGGGGGAGCGCCAGGTCGGCGGGGACCCGCGCGTCGGCTACACGCATCTGTACGGGGCGCCGGGGGCGTCGGCGGTCACGATCCTGTCCCGCTGAGTTCGGACCGAGAGGGAGCAACGTGTTGACGACGCCGAAGGACGGCAGGCTCGCAGGCCGGGTCGTGCTGGTGACCGGTGCGGGGCAGGGTGTCGGCCGCGGGATCGCGCTCGCACTGGCCAGAGAGGGCGCCTGCGTTGCCGCGGCGGGCCGGACGCTGGCCAAGTGCGAGGCCGTCGTGGCCGAGATCGAGAAGGCCGACGGCACCGGGATCGCGCTTGCCTGCGACGTCGCCGACCCGGGGCAGATCCGCGCGGCCGTCGCCGCCACGGCCGCGCACTTCGGCGGGTTGGACGCGCTGGTCAACAACGCGCAGTCCTCGGTGCAGCGGCTGCTGGCCGAGACCACTGCCGAGGACGTCGACCTTGCCTGGCGCAGCGGCCCGCTGGCCACCCTGAACGCCATGCAGGCCGCCCTGCCGCTGCTGCGCGAGCGCGGCGGCGGCGTGATCGTCAACTTCGGGTCGAGCACGGCCATCGACGGCAACGTGACCTTCGGCTCGTACGCGATGGCCAAGGAGGCGATCCGCGGGCTGTCGCGGGTGGCGGCGCGGGAGTGGGGCCGCTACGGCATCCGCGTCAACGTCGTCGTGCCCAACGCGCTCTCACCCGCCGCGGAGCAGTACCGCACCGCCGAGCCGGAACGATTCCGGAAGATGGAGCGGTCGCTGCCGCTCGGCCGGGTCGGCGACCCGGAGAGCGACATCGGGCGCGCCGTCGCCGCGCTCATCGGGGACGACCTGGGCTACCTCACCGGCAACACCCTGATGCTCACCGGTGGGGCATGACCCCGGACGCGCGGCTGGCCCGCATCGAGTCCCGCCTCGACATCGGCCAGCTGCCCATCCGCTACGCCCTGGCGGTCGACCAGCGCGACCTCGACGCCTGGGCGGCGCTGTTCGTGCCCGACGTCGACATGGGCCGGGCCGGGCGCGGGCGCGAGGCCCTGCACACCTGGATCGAGCCGAAGGTCCGCACGTTCCACCGCTCGGTGCACCTGATCTGCGGGCACCGGATCGAGCTGGGGCCAGGCGAGGTGCCCGACACGGCCGCTGGGCAGGTGTACTGCCGCGCCGAGCATGAGGTCGGCGACCGGTGGGTGGTCATGGCCATCCGCTACGACGACGTCTACCGCCGCGTCGACGGTGAGTGGCTGTTCGAGCGCCGCCGGGAGCAGCACTGGTACGCCGCCGACGTGACCGAACGCCCGCAACTGGTGGGGTTCGAGGGCTGGGAGGCGGGCCCGCCCACCCTGCCCGGCGTCGACCCGGCGTGGCGGGCGTTCTGGGCCGAGGCGTGATCACGTCGAGAGCGACGCAATCGCGGTTTGATCACCGGAAACGTCGCACTCGACGCGATCACCGTCAGCACCAGCTACCGGTCGGAGCGCAGCACCAGGCCCTGAGCGTTGAAGAACAGCCCGCCGGGGATGAGCAGCGCTGACCGGGCGTCGGACACCTGACGCGGGCCCGCGTCGCCGCGCAGCTGCAGGACCGACTCGTGGACGTGGCCTGCCCCCTGTGACCCGCCCTCGGAAAGACTGCCGCCGTGCGGGTTCACCGGTACCCGGCCCTTGAGCAGCACGCGGCCCTGCTCGTGGTCCCAGTTCTCGGCGAGCAGGTCGCCCGCCTCGCCGTCGTCGCAGAAGCCGTAGGCCTCGAAGCAGCGCAGGGTGATCAGCGTGAAGCCGTCGTAGGGCAGGAACACGTCGACGTCGTCGATCCACAGGTCGCTGCGCTCGCGAAGAGCCCTGGCGGCCACGGACTGCCCGGTGCTGCCGAAGTCGGTGACCAGGTGCTCCTCAGGGTGCGCGGTCAGGCCCATCGCGAGCGCGTGCACCAGCACCGGCGGACGTGGCAGGTCGCGGGCGTGCTCGGCCATGGTCAGCACGAACGCGTCGGCGCCGTCGACGGGCAGGTCCATGTCGTAGACGCACAGCGGCTCCCGGATCATCCGCCCGGCCAGGTACTGCTCCATCGTCAGCGGTTCGCGCTTGACCGCTTCGGGGTTGTCGGCGGCGCCGCGACGCCCGTTGAGTGCGACGAGCCCGAGGTCCTCCCGGCGCCTGCCGAACTCGGCGAGGTAGCGCGCCGCCCACGCGGCGTACCCGGTGGAGCCGAACATGCCCCACGGCTCGGGTTCGGCGTGCCCGTCGCCGAGCTGCGCGCGGCCGTCGGGGAGGCCCGCCGCGGCGCGGGCGCGGAACGCCTTTGCGCCCAGCCGGTACATCGAGTGGTACACGAGCACCGCCCGGCACGATCCCGACACGAGCGCGTGCACCGCAGCGGCGAAGTGGTTGACGATCGGCGGCCGCACCGGGGCCCAGAACGTCACCGCGGGCAGGCCGAGTGCCGAGGAGACGGTGGCCGGGTCGACGCCTCCGGTGTGCAGCCCGCTGCCGACGACGCCGTCGATGTCGGCGGCCCGCAGCCCGGCGTCGCGGACCGCGGCGGTGGCCGCCTCCAACACCATCCCCAGCTCGGTGACCTCGCCTCGGTCGCGGGCGTAGGCGGAGCGGCCCATCCCGGCTATCGCGGTGCGGTCCTGCAACGCCGTCGCCGCCGTCATGCCGCCCTACCTTCCAGAGCCGCAGCCCGAAAAGCGGGCCACGGCGCGCCGTCGCGTTCGATCCAGGTCAGCTCCACGACGGTCCCCACCCGCTGCTGCTCGAAGGGGGTGTCCACCAACGTCGCAGCGACCCGCAGCCCTGGCTGCTCGACCAGCTCGACGGCGGCCAGCGGCCACGGCGGCGAGTACGCGACGACCGGCGGCCCCTGGTGCAGCAACGTGAGGGTGTGCACGGTGCCCCGGCCGCCAACGGGCGCCGCGGCCACCCGCTCCGACCAGCACGCAGGGCAGATCGGCCGCAACGGGGTGTGCCACAGCCCGCAGTCGGCGCAGCGCCCTGCCACCAGCTCGTGGCGCAGGTAGCCGCGGTAGAGCTCCTTGTTGACGTGGTCGAGGCGGATCGCCGGGTAGCGGGCCAGCACCGTCGCGTCGTCGGGTGTCATCGTGTGCTCGCCTCGATTGCCGCTGGTGGCGGGTCTCTGATCAGACAGTGCCGATTGTCAGACAGTGTCGGTCCCGGGATAGCCGCCGCCGCCGAACGCCGCGTCGAGCGCCGCGTAGTCCTTCTGCCCCGCGACCCGCGGCAGCGCGTCCACGAACTCGACGGTGCGCGGCTTCTTGTACGACGCGATGTGCGTGCGGCAGTGCTCGACGAGCTCGTCCGCGGTGACGCTCGCGCCGTCGACCAGCGCGACGACGGCCTTCGCCGACTGCACGAAGCGCGGGTCGGGCACCCCGATCAGCGCGGCCTCACGGACCGCGGGGTGGCGTTCAAGGCACGCCTCGACCTCGGCGGGGTAGATGTTCTCGGCCGCCGACTTGATCATCCGGGTCATGGTGCCGATGAAGTGCAGGGTGCCGTCGGGCTCGCGGCGGCCAAGGTCGGTGGTGTGCCACCAGCCCTCCCGCAGCCTGGCGGCGTTGATCTCCGGCCGGTTCCAGTACCCGGCGTGCACCGTCTCCCCACCCAGCACGATCTCGCCCGCCTGGCCGACCGGCACCTCGACGCCCTCGGCGTCGACGATGCGGACGCGGGTCAGCGGGCCGGGGCGCCCTGCGTTGCCGGTCCCGCGGCCGCCGTGGGCGTTGAAGGTGGCCAGGCCGCCGACCTCGGTCTGGCCGAACCCGCCGGGGACGGTGCCCCACGGCGTGTCGTCGGTGCCGATGATGTCGCCCCACAGCGGGGCGAAGGGACCGCCACGCAGGCTCGAAAGGTCGTGGTCGCCCTCGGCGTAGAGCGCGGTCATCTCGGCGATCGTCGGCGGCATGAAGAAGCCCGACGTGACCCGCTCCCTTGTGACGATCCCCAGCAGCTCCTTCGCGTCCACCCGCCGGACGTAGACGTTGGTGCCGCCCTCCATCAACACGGCCATCGCGTCCCACTGGAAGTTGCCGATGTGAAACAGCGGGCCGGAGTTGACGAACACCGAGTCACAGCTGGTGTGGGTCAAGTAGGCGCTCTCGAGGCCCATCGCCAGCAGGTTGCGGTGGGTGAGCAGGGAGCCGTTGGGCCGCCCGCCGGTCGCGGCCGTGTAGATGACGAGCAGCGGCAGGTCCGGGTCGACGCCGCCCCACGGGTCGGTGGTGTCCGCGGCGGCGAGCACGCCCTCGTAGCTGGCGGGGCCCTCGGCGTCGTGCTGCCACCAGGTGGCGGACATGCCTGCCGCGGCCCGCGCGGCGCGCACGGCGTCGCCGATCTCCTCGTCCTGCCACACCACGACCCGCGGGTCGAAGTCGCGCAGCACGAACGCCAGCTCCTCGGCGGATTGGCGCCAGTTCACCGGGCACAGCATCGCGCCGAGCTTGGCGCAGGCGCCGAGCAGCTCCAGCGCCCGGAACGAAGTCTGGGCGAGCCACAGCACCCGGTCGCCCTCCCCGACCCCGGCCGCGGCCAGCGCGTGCGCGGCCCTGTTCATCCGGTCGTCGAGCTCTGGCCAGGTCAGGCGGCGGTCGCCGTCGACGACGGCGGTCCGGTCGGGGAAGCTGCGGCGGTGCTCCCTGGGGATGTCACCGAAGCTCGTGCGGGACACGTCTGTTCCTCTCGGTCAGGTCGGCGAGGGTCAGGTGGGCGAGACGGCTCCGACCGCTCCGTCCTGTTCGGCGAGCCACGTGCGATGCCGCTCGAAGTGCCCGGGGTCGCGCTCGACCAGCACGGCGTCGGCACGGGCCAGCTCGGCCCCGCTCCCTGCGAGCACGAGCTCCGCGTGCACGAACCAGCGAGTGCCCTCGCGGCGCTCACGCCATGCCCTTGCCCGCAGCGGCCGGTCGATCGGCACCGGTCTCACGAAGCGAACCGTCAGCTCACCGGTGACCGCCAGCTGCCCACACAGGAGCGGGACGTGGCCGACGAGCTCGTCGAGCACACCCGCCGTCCAGCCGCCGTGGGCGACGCCGGGGCCGCCCTCCTCGCTCACCGCGCAGACGAGCTCAGTGGTCACCACCCCGTCCACGCCGAGCGTTTCGCTCCGCAGCCCGAGCTTGCACCGGCCGAGACGGCGGCAGGCCCCACAGAGGGCGATCGCGCTCACCTGCATCCTCCTCGGCTCGAACAGCCGCTTCAGTGCCTCCCACCAGCCAAGCTGTGGGCACCGTTGATGGACGGACGTCCCTCTGGCTGCCGCTTCAGACTAGGTTTCGACCGCCCCTTCCCGACCGGAACCGGGTTCGCCTCCCAACGCCCTGCTGACGAAGCGGTGTGCGATGGTGAGGGTCTCCTCCGCCGAGCCCTCCACCTTGCCCATCAGGCCGTTGGCGAGGAGCCCCCGCAAGAGGTGCTCGGTCATCGCCCCGTCGGCGACCGGGTCGGCCGAGTGGAAACGCCCCTGCGCGTTCCCCCGCCGGATGATCGCCACGAGCTGGTCGCCCATAACGTCGTGCAGCACGTGCACCTCGTCGGGCAGCTCCTCCAGCAGGTCCTGGTCGAGGAACAGCCGGACCCGCTCGGCGCGGCGCCGGTCGTCCACGGCCCGGATGCTGAAGGCGAGCCACTCACGGAGCTGGTCGTCGGCGGAGTCGAGCTCGGCGAGGCGTGCGGAGAGCCGCAGGTTGGCGCGCGCGGTCTCGTCGGCGAGCAGTGCGAGCAGCAGGTGGGACTTGCTCGGGAAGTGTCGGTAGAAGTTGCTGGCCGAGGTGTCGGACGCGGCCAGCACCTGGCGGATCTTGAGCGAGCGGAACCGCGAACGCTCCAGCACGGCCCACGACGCGGCGAGGATGCGGCGGACATCCGCGTCGGGCGCAGCCAGCTGCTGGACCGGACGTTCGACGGTGGCGAGTTGCGACACTGCATCTCCTTCCGGACCTATAACAGTTAAATGATTCTACTGTAACCGCGAACATTGTTCCAGTGCGGATTACCGCTCGGCGCCCTGCTCCGGAACGCTGTTCCCTGGGGAAGCCACCGCGCAGCCGCTACCTTCGTGACGTCGGTCTCACGGGCATCACACGCCCGCTGACCTGCGAGTGATCACCGTGGACCGAGGGAGGGAGATGCGAAGTGGCCGACCCCCACGCTGTGGCCGAGGTGCTGGACCGCGCCGCGGAGGCCGATCGGGGCCGACGCTACTTCCAGCCCGCGATCGAGACCATGTCCCGCGCCGACATCGAGGCGCTGCAGGAGCGGCGCGTGCTGGACCTCCTTCCCTTCGTGTTCGAGCGCTCCCCCTTCTACCGCGAGCTGTGGACCGCGGCGGGGGTCGACGTGTCGCAGATCCGGACGCTGGCGGACTTCCGCGAGCGGATTCCCACCTTCGTCAAGAGCGACGTGGCGGCCTACCGCGACCGCACCGGCGACCCGTTCGGCGGCCTGCTCTGCGTGCCGACCGGACAGCTGACCTCGATCATGTCCACGTCGGGCACCACCAGCGACCCTGAGCTCATCCCCGAGATCTGGGCCGATTCCCCGCCACTGCCCTGCTGCTCGGCCCGCGACCTCTGGGAGATCGGGCTGCGACCCGGCGACCGCGTGCTCGTCTCCGCGGGGTCGTTCCGCGGCTTCTACGACACCTTCTACCACGGGATGGGCCTGGTGCCGATCTACGTGGACACCTGGATCGGGCAGGGCAAGGAGATCCTCGACGCCCTGCTGCACTTCCGGCCCGCCTACCTGCAGCTCATGCAGCCGACATTGCTGGAGCTGGAGCGCCTCGAGGACTCCGTCGACATCCGCAAGGCGCTCTCGTCGCTCAAGGGCGCCTCCTTCGCGGGCCAGCCGCTGGGCGCCGCCCATGCCCGGAAGGTGCGCGAGGAGTGGGACGTCGAGCTGTTCACCTACGGCAGCGCAGGCGACACCGGCACCACGTGGGAGTGCCGCGAGCACAACGGCTACCACTTCTGGGAGGACCTCGTGCTTCCCGAGAGCCTCGAACCGGCCACGGACGTGGCGACCGCGCCAGGGGAGGTGGGGGAGCTCGTGGCCACCGACCTCGACAACCGCGCGGCACCGCTGATCCGCTACCGCAGCGGCGACCTGGTGCGGCTCTCGCGCGACACCTGCGGCTGCGGGCGCACCCACGCCCGGCAGTGGGTCGTGGGCAGGCGCGGCGACGAGACCACCGTCGGCACCACCCCCGTGGTGCTCGGCGAGGTCTGGGCGGCCATCGAGACGCTGCCCGAGACGCAGGACGGCATGTTCCAGATCATCAGGGAGGCGCCCGTGGTGCAGACGCTGCGGCTGCGGGTGGGCTACGAGCCCGCACGCACCTCCGACCTCGACGCGCTGCGGGACCGCCTCGAGAACGTGGTGGCACGCAGGGTCGGGGTGCCACCCCAGATCGAGCTCGTCACCGTCGACGCGCTGCTCGAACGCAGCTCCAGCGTCGCCAAGTTCCCGCGGGTGGTGAAGGCATGAGCAGGGCGTCGATGGTTGCGGCCATGCCGGGTCGGGGCGAGCTGTTCGGCATCGGCCGCTACTCGGACCAGGGTGAGCGGGTCGACCTGGAGATCGGCTGGCCCGAGTTCGACCGCGACGTCGAATGGGCGACACGGGTCCTCGCCACCTGGGGCATCGCGGCGGGTGACCACATCCTGCTGACCCTGCCCAACTTCGAAGGCCCGTGGGCCAGCCCCGTGATCCGGGCGCTGCGCGATCTGGGCACCGTGCACAGCAACGCGGAGCCCTACGGCTGGGACGCGCGCCGGTCGTCGACGTTCCTCCGACTGCTGCCGATCAGGGCGGTCGTCGGGATGTCGGCCGAGACGGCCACGGCGCTGCTGGAGCAGGACGCAGGCGAGCTGCTGGCCAGGGTCCCGCTGATCTGGGCCCGTCCCGCAGCCGTCGCGCCGCTGCGCGCCGCACGCCTCTCGCCCGCGGTGTTCGCGATGGTCGGGCCTGCGCTCGGGCTGGAGTGCCCGCAACGGGCGGGGGCTCACCTCGACCCGGCCGAGTGGAGGCTCGACGACGGTCCGGGCGGCGTCACGCTCCGCACCGTCGGCGACCGGGTGCACGTGGCGAGCGGTGTGCCCGTCGCGGGCACGATCGAGGCGGAGCCGTGCGCATGCGGCCTGCCGGGCCAACGGCTCAAGGTCGACCTGCACTGACGATGCGGCCCTGAGCGGCCGACACCACCAACCACTCCCGGCTGGCGCGACTTCACAGCGCCCCGCCGTGCTCGACGCTGCCTGCACAACTCCCGAGGAGACCGAGAAGTGAACACGATACGAACCGGCGGCCGTCGCGCCGCCCGCACAGGCTGGGCGGGGGCCGGGATCGCCGCACTCGCCGCACTCGTGACCGCATGCGGCGCAAGCGGCACGGACGCCGCGGGCGGCGCGTCCGGTCCCGCGGGGACACCCATCACCATCGGGGTGATGGTCAACATCAGCGGACCCGCCGCCGAGGCCGAGGCATCCGCTGGCACGGTCTTCCAGGCGTGGGCCGCGGAGACCAACGCCACCGGCGGCATCGGGGGACATCCGGTCAAGCTGGTGATCAAGGACACCCGCGGTGACGCCCCCACCGCGGCGGCCGCAGCGGAAGACCTGATCTCCGACGACTCGGTCGCTGCCGTCGTGCAAGCGAGCGCGACCACCGACGGCGCTGTCGGCCAGCTGCTGTCGGACTCCGGGCTGCCCGTCGTCGGAGGGGAGGGCTACAACCCCCAGGTGTGGGGTGCGCTCAAGAACTGGTTCGGCATCACCACGACGTTCCCCCAGATCGTGAACCTGCAGGTCGCCGCAGGCAAGCAGGTGGGGGCCGCCACGATGTCGGTCGTCGCGTGCGCTGAGGACCCCTCGTGCGTCGCGGCGAGCCCGCTCTACCAGGCTGCCGCGGCCAAGGAGGGCACCACGTTCACCGGCAACGTGCAAGTGGCGGCGTCGGCTCCGAACTACACCGCGCAGTGCCTCGACCTGATGAACCGCAAGGTGGACTTCGTCCAGCTGTCCGTGACCTCGTCGGTGGGCGTCCGGGTGGTGAAGGACTGTGACACCCAGGGCTACGCGGGGTACTTCGGTGCGTCAGGGTCATCGGTCACGGCCAGCCTCTACGACGCTCCCGGCATCAAGCTCGCCGGTGGCCTGAACGCCTTTCCGTGGTGGGTGGACGACGCACCGGTGAAGCACTACCGCGAAGTCATGACCGCCCACAACGTGGATCAGAAGGACTGGGCGCAGCCTGCCGCGACCGCCATGTGGGCGACCGGCGAGCTGCTCACGAAGGCGCTCGGCACCGCCGCTGGGCCGCCGGACGCCGCGGTGACCAGGCAGACCGTGCTGGCTGCCTACGGCGCGGTCTCCGGTGAGACACTGGGCGGCCTGCTGCCCCAGCCGATCACGTTCACCGCGAACCAGCCGTCCAAGCCGGTGAACTGCTACTGGCTCTACCAGTACGAGAACGGCAACTTCCAGGGCCGCCTGCAGCCCACCTGCCCGAGCTGAGCCGGGCACCATGCTGACCGAGCTGCTGCCCTTCGTCGTCAGCGGGATCGTGGCCGGTGCCGTCTACGGGCTCGCAGGCACCGGCCTGGTCCTGACCTACAAGTCCTCCGGCATCTTCAACTTCGGGCACGGCGCGATCGCCACCGTCGCCGCTTACGCCGTCCACACCCTGCACGAGGGGCTTGGGCTGGGGTGGGTGCCGTCGCTGGTGGTCGGGGTCGGAGTCGTCGGGCCCGCGGTGGGGCTGGGAATGGAGCGGATCGCCTCGGCTCTCGCGCCGCAGCGGATCGCGTTGCAGATCGTCGGGACGGTCGGGATCGTGCTCGCCGTGCAGGGTCTCGCGACGCTGCTCTACGGCGCCAACACGATCCAGGTCCCGCCGTGGCTGCCCGGCAGCGACGTGCGCTTCCGGGTGCTCGGCACGGTCGTGACCGTCGACCAGCTGGTGATCGCCGCGATCGCGGTGCTCGCCGTGGCGGCCCTGTACTGCCTGTTCCGGTTCTCCCGCACCGGGTTGGCGATGCGGGCGGTCGTCGACGATCCCGACCTGCTCGCGATGCAGGGCACCGATCCGCAGCGGGTGCGGCGGATCGCCTGGGTCGTCGGCGCGACGTTCACGGCGCTGTCGGGTGTGCTCGTCACGCCCTTGGTCGGGCTGGACGCGATCGGGCTGACGTTCCTGGTGGTCCAGGCGTTCGGGGCCGCGGCGGTGGGGGCGTTCGCCTCGATCCCGCTCACCTTCGTCGGCGGGTTGGGCATCGGCGTCGCCTCCGCCGTGTCGACCCACTACGTCCTGGACGTGCCGTGGCTCTCCGGGCTGCCCGCAGCGCTCCCCTTCTTGGTGCTGCTGGTGACGCTGCTGATACTGCCGCAGCGCGCGCTGGCGCCGCCGTCGCGTGTGGAGCGCCGCCCGCTCCCGCAGCACCGCTCGCCTGCAAGGGTGCGTCTCGCCACCAGCGCGGTCGTGTTGGTTGTGCTGCTGGCGCTGCCGCAGGTCGTCGGTCGCGAGACGCTCTCGTACTGGGTCGCAGGGCTGGTCGGCGCGATCATGCTGCTGTCGCTCGGCCTGCTCGTGCGGACGTCGGGGCAGGTGTCGCTGTGCCACGCGGCCTTCGCCGCGATCGGCGCCGTCGCCTTCTCGCAGCTGAACCTCGGCCTCGGGCTGCCGTGGGTGCTGTCGCTCGTGCTGGGTGCGCTCGTGGTGGTGCCGGTCGGCGCGCTCGTCGCCCTGCCCGCGATCCGCCTTTCTGGCCTGTTCCTGGCGCTGGCCACCTTCGGGTTCGGGATCATGGTGCAGCAGCTGCTCTACCAGCAGCCCTACATGTTCACGGCGCTCGCGGAGGGCAGGCGGATGCCGCGGCCCGACTTCGCGCGCTCGACCGGCCAGTTCTACTACGTGGTGCTGGCGGTCCTCGTGGTCGTCGCGGTGCTGCTGGTGCTGGTGCAGCGTGGCCGTCTCGGCAGACTGCTGCAAGGCATGTCCGACTCGCCGATAGCGGTCACCGCGATGGGCCTGAGCACCAACGTCATCAAGGTGACGGTGTTCTGCCTTTCGGCGTTCATCGCCGGGATCGCAGGCGCCCTGCTCGGCGTCGCCCGGCTGTTCGCGGTGGGCGGGGACCCGTTCTTCCAGCCGTTCGCGTCGCTGCAGCTGCTGGCCCAGCTCGCGTTGGCCCCTTTCGCCGAGCCCTGGTACGCCCTGATCGCGCTGACGGCGGTGCTCCCCGGCTACCTCCCTGGGGAGTCGACCACCCAGGTGCTCACCGTTCTGTTCGGCGTGTTTGCGGTACTGGTGGCGATGCGGGGCGGCGCACCGCCAATGCCTGAGCGACTGCGCGGTGCGCTCGACCGGCTCGGCGGTCCGCGGCGAGCCCGCCATGTCGCCTCCGACGCCGGTGCCCCGATCGCGGTGGGAGGCGGTGCCACCGGCATCGCGGTCCGCGACCTCTCGGTCCGGTTCGGCGGCCTGACCGCGGTGCAGGCGCTGTCCTTCGACGCTCCGCTGGGCCGGATCACCGGGATGATCGGCCCGAACGGCGCGGGCAAGACCACCACGTTCAACGCGTGCAGCGGCCTGAACCGCCGCTTCGAAGGGCAGGTGCTGCTGCACGACCGCGACGTGACGGCGATGTCGCCTGCAAGCCGCGGCCGCTCCGGCCTCGGCAGGACGTTCCAGCGGATGGAGCTGTGCGAGACGCTCACCGTCACGCAGAACGTTGTCCTCGGCCGCGAGTGTGCTCAGGCGGGCGCGGGGGTGGCGGCGCAGGTCGCCGCTCCGCCCGCGCAGTGGCGGGCCGCGGAGGCGGCCGCGTGGTCGGCGATGGAGCTGTGTGGCATCACCGATCTCGCCGACCGGCAGGCAGGCGCGCTGTCCACAGGGCAACGCAGGCTGGTCGAGCTCGCGCGCTGCCTGGCAGGCCCTTTCGACGTCCTGCTGCTCGACGAGCCGTCCTCTGGCCTCGACCACGAGGAGACCGCCCGCTTCGGCGAGATCCTCGAGCGGGTCGTCGCCGAACGCGGCGTCGGCGTGCTGCTCGTCGAGCACGACATGGGGCTGGTGATGCGGATCTGCACGGCGATCTACGTGCTCGACTTCGGGCGGCTGATCTTCCACGGCAGCCCGGCTGAGGTCGCCGCGAGCCCGGTTGTGCGCGCGGCCTACCTCGGATCGGAGGACCTGGTGGACCTGGTGAGCGAAGGAGAACGGCCGTGACGACTCCCGCACTCGAGGTGGAAGGGCTGTCCGCGGGCTACGGACCCACGACGGTGCTCCGCGACGTCTCACTGGTGGTCCCCGCAGGCGAGGTGGTCGCGTTGCTCGGGCCCAACGGGGCGGGGAAGTCCACGCTCCTGCGTGCGGTGTCGGGCCTGCTGCAGGCGAGCGCGGGCACGGTCGCGATCGCCGGTCGGGACGTCACCGGGCAGCGCACCCACCGTCGCAGCGCCGCGGGCCTGTGCCACATCCGCGAGGGCCGCGGGGTGTTCCGCAGGCTGACGGTGCGGGAGAACCTGACGTTGCAGGCGGTGCCCGGCACCGAGACCAACGCGCTGGAGCGGGCCGTTGCGGCGTTCCCGATCCTCGGCGAGCGGCTCGACCAGGCCGCGGGCACCCTCAGCGGCGGCCAGCAGCAGATGTTGGCGATGTGCGCGGCCTACGTGCGGCGCCCGTCGCTGGTGCTGGTGGACGAGGCCTCGCTCGGGCTGGCCCCGATCGTGGTGGACGAGATCTTCGCCTTCCTGGGGACGTGCGCAGCGGACGGGGCCGCGCTGCTGCTCGTCGACCAGTTCGCCCGCCGCGCGCTGCAGCTCGCCACGACCGCGTACGTCCTGCGCAGGGGCCGGATCGTGCACGGCGGCTCGGCGGCCGACCTGCTCGAAGCGGACCTGTTCGACACCTACCTGGGCGCCGACGCCGCGTAGGGGGGCGGCTACCAGCGCATGTGCGCTCCGGCGGCGACGTTGATCGTCTCACCGGTGATGTTGCGCGCCCGGTCGGAGACCAGGAACGACACGGTCTCGGCGATGTCGTCGGTGTTCGGCAGCCTGCGCAGCGCGGCGCGGGCGATCTCCGGCGCGGTGATGTCCGCGTGCAGCTCGTCGATGAACCGGGTGCCGGTGACCATGCCCATCGTGACGGTGTTGACGCGGATGCCGTGCGGGCCGCCCTCGTGCGCGCAGCTGCGGGTGAGCACGTTCAACCCGCCCTTGCTGACGGCGTAGGGCGCCTCGATGCCCATCCCGCCCACGTCGGGCGCGTAGCTGGAGATGTTGACGATCACGCCGCCGCCCACGTCCCGCATCTGCCGCATGACCTGCCGCGAAAGGAACCACGGCCCGGTCAGGTTGACGGCGAGCACGCGGTCCCAGTCGTCGGGGTCGTAGTCGAAGATCGGGCCCATGATGTTGTAGGCGGCGTTGTTCACCAGCACCGTGATCGGGCCGAGCTCCGCGGCCACCCTGGCCGTCACCTGGGCGATGCCCGTGCGGTCGCCCGCGTCGAGCACCATGCCCACAGCGCGGCCGCCGTGGTCGGCGGCGATGCTCGCCGCCACCTTCTGCGTCCGGCCAGGGTGTACGTCGGTGACGACGACCGTGGCCCCTTCGGTGGCGAGGCGCCGCGCGATCGCCTGGCCGATGCCCGCCCCGGCCGCGCCGGTGACGAGCGCGACCCGGTCGGCCAGGCTCGCGGGCACGCTCAGAAGCCCATCTTGCGGCCGATGATGTCCTTCATGATCTCGTTGGTGCCGCCGTAGAGCCGCTGCACCCTGGCGTCGCGCCAGAGCCTGGCGATCTCGTACTCGTTCATGTAGCCGTAGCCGCCGTAGAGCTGCAGGCAGCGGTCGAGGATCTCCCACTGCGTCTCGGTGGCCCACCACTTGGCGCCTGCCGCCTCCTCCGGCGTCAGCTCGCCTTCGTTGAGCGCGGTGATGCAGCGGTCGACGTAGACCTGCATGACCTCGATCTTCGTCTGCATCTCCGCGAGAGCGTGCCGGTTGACCTGGAAGGTCCCGATCGGGCTGCCGAAGGCCTTCCGTTCGCTCGCGTACTCCCGAGTGAGCGTCAGCGCCCGCCGCGCTTGCGACACCGCGTGGATCGCGATGCCCAGCCGCTCGGCAGGCAGGTTGCGCATCAGGTGGTAGAAGCCGCGGTTCTCCTCGCCGATCAGGTTGGTGACCGGCACGTGGACGTCGGCGAAGAACAGCTCGGCGGTGTCGGCGGACTTCTGACCGATCTTGTCGAGGTTGCGGCCGCGGGTGAATCCCGCCATCCCGCGCTCGACGGCGATGATGCTGATGCCCTTGTGCCCCGCCGCGGGGTCGGTCTTCGCGACCACCAGCACGACGTCGGCGAGGATGCCGTTGCTGATGAACGTCTTGGCGCCGTCGACGACGTAGTGGTCGCCCTCGCGGCGCGCGGTGGTGCGCACCGCGGCGAGGTCGGAACCGGCGCCGGGCTCGGACATCGCGATGGCGCTGATCAGCTCGCCGCTGACGAGGCCAGGCACCCAGCGGGCCTTCTGCTCGTCGGTCGTGAGGTGGGTGAAGTAGGGCGCCAGGATGTCGTTCTGCACGCCGAGCCCGACGCCGGTGCTGCCCGTGCCGTAGAACTCCTCGCTGATGATCGCGTTGAAGCGGAAGTCCTTGATGCCGGAGCCGCCGAACTCCTCGGGCAGCTCCCAGCCCAAGAGGCCCTGTTCACCGGCCTTCCGCCAGGCCTCGCGGTCGGCATGGCCCTGTGCCTCCCACTTGTCGACGTGCGGGAGGCACTCCTTCTCGAAGTAGGTGCGGGCTGTCTGGCGGAAGTCGTCGTGTTCGGGTTCGAAGATCGTGCGTCGCATGGGATGCCCTCCTCAGCGTCGTCTTCTCAGCGTCGTCTTCTCAGCGGGCCAGCAGAGCGAGGCCGTTGTCGCGCAGGAACTTGCGCCGGGTCTCCTCGCCGAGGCCCTCGGTGCGCAGGTAGAAGTCGGCAGGCTCGCGAAGGCCCTCGGCGTGCGGCCAGTCCGAGCCCATGACGAACGGCTCGACGGTGCCCATCCGGTCGACCATCCCGATGGTGTCGTCCTCGGGGTAGGGCACCACGCGCACGTGCCGGTTGAAGATCTTGCTGGGCCGCTCGGGGAGCTGCCCGCCAAGCCAGGGGCCGTTGCGGCCCATGCCGCGGCTCTTGTCCATGTGCCGGACGAAGTGCGGCACCCATTCCGCGCCGAACTCGCTGACCAGGACGTTCACGTTCGGGAACCGGCCGAAGACGTTGTCGAAGATGATCGCCGAGAGGGTGTCGGTGATG
Source organism: uncultured Actinomycetota bacterium (assembly GCA_963750095.1). GTDB lineage: Bacteria > Actinomycetota > Actinomycetes > Mycobacteriales > Pseudonocardiaceae > Pseudonocardia. Next base: position 179,629 of record CAVVPJ010000010.1, read on the forward strand.
GGGCGCTCGCCGTAGGTGTTCTGCCATTGCCATGCGGAGAACTGGAACGGCGGAGCGAGCTGCCAGCCCCACTGCGAGGCCACGTTCGACTGGTAGTGGAACTCGGAGATGTGGTAGGCGACCGTCGCTTTGGCCTCGTTGATCCGAGCCCAGAACGGGTCGAAGCACGGGTCGCCTGGGCTGCGGCCGTAGGCGGGGCCCGCGGGCAGCAGGATGAACCGGGCGCCCGCGGCGAACACGCGGTCGAGCTCGGCGCAGGCGCGGTCGAGGTCGCGCATCGACATCATGGCGGGCGCGTAGATCCGCTCCTTGTAGTCGAAGCCCCAGTCCTCGTCGATCCAGCGGTTGAACGAGGCGATGTTGTCGTAGAGCGGGTCGATCCCGTCGAGGTAGGCCTCCGACAGCAGCGCCCATCCGCCCGGGTACATGATCGTCCGCTCGATCTGCTGCTGGTCGAGCTGGCGCAGGCGGGCGTCCTTGTCGAGGTACTCCTCCTGGATCGGCTCGTAGAAGCGCTCCGCGTCGGTGGCGTTGCCCGACGCGCGCTGGCGCAGCATCTCGGCCAGCGACCCCGGCACGTACGCCTGGTCGAGGTCGGCCTCAAGCGCGGTGACGATCCTGTTGTTGGCCAGCAGCACCTTCCGGCCGGTCTTCGTCACGATCGGGTACACCGCAGTGTCCAGTTTGGACTTCGGCATGAACCGTGTGAAGCAGTCCTCAGCCTCGTAGGAGTGCTGGTCGAAGTCCAGCAGCTGGTAGGGCAGCTCGGGAACGGTGCGCTCGATGATGGCCACGCGGACGGCTCCTCTCGCGTCGGTGTGGAGGGAGGCGGAGCCTGGCGGCTCTGGCCCGTATCGCGACGCTAGCAGGTGTTTTTACGGTGTACAACGAATGTGCAGCCGATCCGTGTTCCGGTGCCCCCTTCGACTACGGTCGGCCTCGGCGAGGCGGGAGGTCGGGTGATGACGCAGGTGGGCGACAGTGCGGCAGGCAGGCGCGCCACGCAGCTGTCGGCCAAGCAGATCGTTGACGCGGCCCTGCGCATCATCCAGCGCAGCGGCGTGGAGTCGCTGTCGATGCGCAGGCTGTCCAAGGAGCTGGGCGTCTCGCCGATGGCGCCGTACTACTACGTCGCGGACAAGAACGCCCTGCTCGACCTCGTGGTCGAGGCGGTGCTCTCCGACGTGGTTGTGCCCGGTCCAGCGGACGGCTCGTGGGACGTGCGGCTGCGGCTCTTGATCGACCGCATCGACGCCCAGCTGCGCAGCCACCCCGGGCTCGGCGACGTGTTGCTCGAAGGCCTGCTGGGCGCCCAGCGGCGGCTGCTCGAGGCCATCATGGAGCTGCTGTTGGAGGCCGGGTTCGGCGAGCGGGACGTCCTGATGGCCTACGCGACCGTGCACACCTACCTCTACGGGAGGCACAAGGTGACGATGGCGACGCCCGACCGGGCCCCCGGCGTCGAGCAGCCGCCCTCGATCGCCCGCACCAGCGCCCATCTCGACTCGGTCTCGGGTCGCGACTACTACTCGTTCGGGGTGGAGACGATCATCGAGGGGTTGCGTGCCCAACTGCGGGCGCGCACTTCGTCGATGTAGGCGGGCTCAGCCAGCGAGGTGCGCAGGCATCTGCCCGCGCGCGCCGAACAGCTCGGTGAACGTGCCGCGCAGCACCCTCTCACGGATGTGCGGGCTGACGCCGTCGAACAGCCCGGCCAGTGTCTGCTGGGTGTGCCCGTAGGTGCCCTCGAGGTGCGGGTAGTCGTCGCCCCACAGCACGTTCATGTAGCCGGTCGGCTCCATGATCTGCACCCCGCTGACGTCGTGCTGGAACGACGCGTACACCTGACTGCGGATGGTCTCGCTGGGCAGCCGGTCGAGCTTGGGGCGCACGAACATGCCGTGCTGCCGGTAGCCCTCGTCCATCCGGTCGCCGATGGCGGGCACCCAGCCCGAACCGCCCTCGGCGATCAGCACCTTGAGGTCGGGATGACGGTCGAGCGCGCCGCTGGCCACCATCTGCGACACCACCCGCATGCCGGGGTAGGTGGTCTCCATGTAGTTGACGACCGCGCCGCCGGGGCCGCGGTAGACGATGTTCTCCCCGCCGGTGCCGATGTGGAACGCCAGCACCATCCCGGCGCGCTCGGCGGCGGCCCACAGCGGTTCCCACAGGTCCAGCCCCCACTCGCGGCCCGCGTGTGTTCCGCAGGGCAGGAACACGGCCTGGAACCCCAGCTCCGCCGCCCGCTCCAGCTCGGCGACGGCGTCGGCGACGTCGGCCATCGAGAGCACGGCCGGGGCGAAGATCCGATCCTGCTTCTGCATGATCTCCGAGAGCGCCCAGTCGTTCCAGGCGCGGGCGACGCCGCGGGCGAGCTCGGGCTCGGTGATCTCGACCGTCCAGAAGCCCATCGAAGGGAAGGCCAGCTGTGACCAGACGCCCTCCTGGTCGAGGTCCTTCAGACGGATCGTGAGGTCCTTGAACCCCGGCGGCCGCATCGCGTCCATGAAGTCGTTGAGCTGGCGGTCGATCTGCTTGCCGTCGATGTAGAGGATCTCGTACTTCTCGCCGCGCTCGGAGCGCGGCGCGCGGTCGGCGAGGCGCTTGGGCAGGGACGCGGTCCACAGGTCCGGCGGCTCCATGAGGTGCGAGTCGGCGGAGTGGGCCCAGATCTTGGCGGTCATCGTTGGGTGCCCCTTACGTCCTTTGGTGATGGGTCCTCGTGGTGGCTCGACGCGGTTCCCGTCTCACTTTACAGTGTACAAATCGAGTCGGGAACCCGAGAAGAAGGAGAAGGCCGATGACCGACCTGCTGGACGCCGCTGTCCGATGGACGGAGCAGGACGCCGTCGACTTCGAGCGCACGCTCACCCCCGAGAGCCTCTCGGCGATCATGCGGGCCACCTGGACGTGGGACGACCGCGCACTGCGTCGCGACCTGAGCCAGCTGCTGGTCGACCTGGCCGCCGCTCGTGCGGTCGAGGTGACGCTGCCGAAGGCGCTGGCCGCCGCGGTGCCCGTGCACCGGTTGCTGCGCTGGCGCAACCTGGAGCGGGCCGGGCGCTTCCTCTCCCACGTGCTGGGCCCGCGCCTGGTCGCCGACACCGGCCAGTCGAACACCTTCGAGCTCGCCGAGGCCGTGCTGGCCGTGCCGTCGCTGCGGCTGCCTGCGGCCGAACACCGTGCCGCGCTGCTCGCCGTGGCCGAGTACGTGCTGGACGGGTCGGCCGCGGCCGACCCGGCGCCCCCCGCGCACCCGGGCACCGCGATCCCGGTGGCGCACGGCGGCGCGGGTGGTGGCCCCCGCGGAATCGCGGCCGTGCTGCAGGGGCTGGGCGCCGACCCGGCGCCGTCGCCGTTCCTTGCCACCGCCGTGCTGGCCGGGTACGCACTGCTCGCCTGCCGTGACGTCGACGCGCACGCCGACCTGCTGGCCGCCATCGCGTCGGGCACCGTCACCGCGACGCTGGCCGCGGCGGAACGGGGCGGCTCGTGGGATCCAGCGTTGGTGCGCTGCCGGGCCACCCCCGCTCGGGACGGCTGGATCATCAACGGGCACAAGGCCTTCGTCCCCGACGCCACAACGGCCTGCGTGCTGCTCGTGGTGGCGCGCACGACCGCGGGGCCGACCCTGTTCGCGGTGCCTGCGGGGGCCGAGGGCCTCGCGACCTCGCCGATGGCGACGCTGGACCCCACCCGCCCGCTCGGCGAGGTGCGCCTCACCGACACCCCGGCCCGGCGGCTGGGCGCCGAAGGAGCGGCAGGCGCGCTGATGTCCCGGGTGCTGGACCTGGCCACCCTCGCCGTGGCGGCCGAGCAGGTGGGCCTCGCCCAGAGCTGCCTCGACATCGCCGTGGCCCACGTCGGCCGCGGTGCAGGCGAGGCGGACCGGCTCGCCGTCGCCGAGATGTACCTGCAGGTGGTCTCCGCGCGCGCCATCGCCTGCGACGCGGCCGAGCAGGCGGGGCGCGGGGCCGCGGGGGCCGCCGCGGCCGCGCGGGCGCACATCCGCTGTTCGCAGGCGGCTGTCACCGTCGTCGGCAGGGCGATGTCCGTAGTGGGAGAGCGGGCGGGCGAGGACGGCCACCCGCTGCAGGTCCGCCACCGCCGGGCCGTGGCGTCAGAGCTGCTGTTCGGCGGCCCGGCCCTGTCCCACGAGCGGCTGCTGGAGCGGCTGGGGATCTGACCAGCGCCAGGCGAGCCTGCGCGGCGGCGACGGGCCGAACGCCTGACAGCCCTACCTCGCACACCTTCTGGCGTCCTCGCAGATGGTCGACCGTCTGCGAGGACACCACACCGTATGCGAGGTGGGCCGACGGGTCGAGGCGGCAGGTCAGCGCCCAGTCCAGACCGGTGGACGGCGCTCGGCGAAGGCGCGGGGACCTTCCCTGGAGTCCTCGGCGGCCAGCACCGTCACCAGTTCGGCGGCGGTGCGGGCCCAGCCGTCGTCGTCGGCGGAGCGGCGCCCGTCGCGGATGCTCAGCGCGATGCGCTTGCTGGCCTGCACGGCGACCGGCGCGTTGACCGCGATCCGCGCGGCCAGGTCGAGGGCCGTGTCGAGCACCTTCTCCTGCGGCGCCACGGCGTTGACCAGGTGCAGCTCGAGGGCCCGCTGCGCGGTGATCGGGTCGCCGGTCAGCAGCAGCTCCATCCCGACGCGCGGGGGCAGCTGCGCGACGATCCGGAACGCCCCGCCCGCGCCCGCGATCAAGCCGCGCTTGACCTCGGGCAGCCCGAACGTCGCCGTCTCGGATGCGACGACGAGGTCGGCGGCCAGCGCCAGCTCCGTGCCGCCGCCCAACGCGGGGCCGTTGACGGCGGCGATCGTGGGCGTTCCGACCGGGTGCCCGACCCAGCCTGCCAGGCCCCACTCCTCCCTGCCCGCTGGCAGGATCCGCTCGCCCGCGGCGATGGCCTTGAGGTCAGCGCCCGCGCAGAACGCCCTGTCGCCCGCGCCGGTCAGCACAACGGCGCGGACTCCCGCGTCGGTTTCCGCCGCCGCCAGCGCCTCGCCGACGCCGATGCAGACGGCCTCGTTCACCGCGTTGCGCGCCTCCGGGCGGTTGATCGTGATCACCATGACGTGGCCGCGCCGCTCCACGAGCACGGCCGCGTTGCCGAGCCCCGTCATCGGAGGCCGAACCGTAGAGCGCCGTCGATCCGGATGACCTCGCCGTTGAGGTAGTCGTTGTCGACGATCGACAGCACCAGCCGGGCGTACTCGTCGGCGTCGCCCATCCGCTTCGGGTTGGGCACCGCAGGGCCCCACTTCGCCTGCACCGCTTCCTCGTCGGGTCCGTACGCGGGCGTGTAGAAGGTGCCGGGCGCGATCGACATGACCCTGATCCCGAGCGGGGCGAGGTCGCGGGCCGCCGTGAGGTTCATCCCGATGATCCCGCCCTTGGCGGCGGAGTAGTCGGTCTGCCCGACCGCGCCCTCGAAGCCCGCGATGCTCGCGGTCGTGACGATGACCCCGCGCTGCGCCGAGGCCATCGGCTCGGTGGCGGCCATCGCCGCGGCGACCCTGGAGAGCACGGTGAACGTGCCGGTCAGGAAGATCTCAAGGGTGCGTCGGAACGTCGCCACCGGGTAAGGCTCGTTCTGCCGGTTCAGCAGGCGCGCACCGGCCACCGGCCCGCCGTGCACGATCACGGCCACGCGCAGCGGACCCAGCTCGCCCGCCGCGGCGACGGCGGCGAGCACCGAGTCCTCGTCGGTCACGTCCGTCGCGACGAACCGCACGGCCTCGCCGAGCTCGTCGGCGAGCGCCTTGCCGCGCTCCTCGGCGAGATCGGCGACGACGACCTTCGCGCCCGCCGCCGCCAGCCGTCGCACCGTCTGCTCGCCGAACCCGCCTGCCCCTCCGGTCACGATCGCTGCTGCGCCCTGCACGTCCATCCGGGTTGTCCTCCTCTGCTGCGAAGTGTTGTCCAGCATCGGTTTTACACTGTATAAACGAGGTTCGACAGCTCTCCTTCCCCTGAGATCAGCGAGGTTTCCCGTGCCAGAAGCGGTCATCGTGAGCGCCGTCCGCACCGCCGTCGGCACCGCGCGGAAAGGCGCGCTGGCCAGCACCCCCGCCGCCGAGCTCGCCACCGTTGTCGTGCGCGCCGCGGTGGCGCGGTCCGGCCTCCCCGGAACCCGGTTCGGCGACGTGGTGCTCGCGGAGTCGATGGCAGGCGGCGGCGACCTCGCCCGCTACGCGGCACTCGCCGCGGGGCTCCCCGGTGTTGCGGGCCAGTCGGTCAACCGGCACTGCGCGGGCAGCCTGACGGCGGTGGGCAACGCCGCCGCGGCGATCCGGTCGGGCATGGAGCCCGCCGTCATCGCAGGGGGAGTGGAGTCGGCCTCCACGATGCCGCGGTTGACGTGGCGCGTGCCCGGCAGCGGCCAGGTCGTTGCGGGCTGGATCCCGCCCTCGCACCCGGCGCCAGCAGGTCACCCCACGCTGGACATGACCATCGCCGTGGGCTGGAACACCGCCGTCGAGGCGGGGCTGAAACGGCCCGAGCTCGACGCGTGGGCGCTGCGTTCCCACGAGCGCGCCATCGCCGCGATCGACAGCGGCGCCTTCGTCGAGGAGATCGTGCCCGTCGAGGCGCTGGGCCAGGACGGCACCCGGCGTGTGTTCAGCGTCGACGAGCACCCCCGACGCGACACGTCGCTGGAACGGCTCGCGGGCCTGCGCCCGATCCATCCCGAGATCGACGGCTTCTCCATCACCGCGGGCAACTCCTCCGGCGTCAACGACGCCGCGGCGGCGCTCGGGCTGGTCTCCTCCGACGTGGCCGCATCCGAGGGCCTGACGGCGCTGGGCACGGTCCGGGCGTGGGCGGCGGTGGGCGTCGACCCGGCGCGCACCGGGATGGCGGTGGTCGACGTGGTGCCGAAGGTGCTCGACCGGGCAGGGCTGCGGCTCGCCGACGTCGCGCTGTGGGAGATCAACGAGGCCTTCGCGTCGGTGCCGTTGGCGGCCTGCCGCGTGCTCGGCATCAACGAGGACCTCGTCAACACCAGCGGCAGCGGGTGCAGCATCGGGCACCCGGTCGCCGCGTCCGGTGCGCGGATGCTGACGACGCTGGTGCACGAGCTGCGCCGCCGCGGCGGCGGGATCGGGGTGGCGGCGATGTGCGCGGGCGGTGGCCAGGGCGGCGCCGTCGTCGTCGAGGTCGCCTGAGCGGCACCGCCCGCGCGGGGGTCAGCTCTTGCGCTTGGTGATCTCGTCGGTGAGCTGCGGCGCCACCGTGAACAGGTCACCCACCACGCCGTAGTCGGCGATCTCGAAGATCGGCGCCTCCGGGTCCTTGTTCACCGCGACGATCGTCTTCGACGTCTGCATCCCGGCCCGGTGCTGGATCGCCCCTGAGATCCCCAACGCGATGTACAGCTGCGGGGACACCGTCTTCCCGGTCTGACCCACCTGGAACTGGTGGGGGTAGTAGCCCGAGTCCACCGCGGCCCGCGAGGCGCCCACCGCCGCGCCCAACGCGTCAGCGAGCCCCTCGACCACGGAGAAGTCCTCCGCCGAGCCCACACCGCGACCACCCGAGACGACCACGGAGGCCTCGGTCAGCTCAGGACGGTCACCACCCACGATCGGCTCCCTGCTGGTCACCGTGGCACTGCGACCCGACGGCGCGGGAACCTCGACCGCCTCCTCGACGCCCGCACCGGCGGCCGCCGCGATCTCGACCGACCCTGGTCGCACCGTGATCACCGGATGGGCGGTGTTCGCCTTCGCCTCCGCGGTGAACGCGTCGTCCCGGCGGCTCCGACGACGACAGCGGACGGCTCGCCAAGCGCCCTCGCTGCCGTCAGCAGCTCGTACGTGGACTTCTTGAGCTCACCCTCGACGTGGTCGACCAATACCAGTACCTCAGCCATGTCTGTAGTTCTCCCTCTCTCAGATGAGCTTCTGCGCGACCAGGAACGCGGCGATCCCGGCGCCGCCGTCACCCTCGTCGTCGACCTTCTCGCCCGCGCTCTTCGGCGGCTTGGGCTGCGCGGACGTGACGGTGCTCAGCGCGTTGGCCAGACCCACCTCGGACGCGTCGATGCCCGCGTCGGCCAGCGTGATCGTGGCGACCGGCTTCTTCTTCGCGGCCATGATCCCCTTGAACGAGGGGTACCGCGGCTCGTTGATCTTCTCCGACACCGAGATCACCGCAGGCAGCGCGGCGGAAAGGAACGTCACGCCGTCGTCGGTCTCCCGGCGGACCTGCACGTCGTTGCCCTCGACGGTGACCTCCCTGGCGTGGGTCAGCGCGGGAAACCCGAGCAGCTCGGCCACCATCGCGGCCATTGCGCCACCGCGGCCGTCGGACGCCTCGTTGCCCGCGACCACCAGATCCACACCGTCCACGGTGCCGATGGCCTTGGTCAGCGCCTTCGCGGTGCCGATGGCGTCCGTGCCTGCCAGCGCGTCGTCGGAAAGGTGCACAGCCTTGTCCGCGCCCATCGACAGCGCCTTGCGGATCGCGTCGGTGGCGCGGTCCGGACCCATCGCCAGCACCGTGACCTGGGAGCCGTCGTTGGCCTCCTTCAGTTGGAGCGCAGCCTCGACCGCGCGTTCGTTGATCTCGTCGAGCACCGCATCGGTGGCGTCGCGGTCCACACCACCGTCGGACGACCTCAGCTTGCGCTCGGAGTAGGTGTCGGGCACCTGCTTGACCAGCACGACGATGTTCATGTTGTTCCTCAGTAGGTCGGGAGCGGGTCGGGTTCTGCCGGGGTGCGGGTGTCCCACGGCTCGAAGTGCGGCGGCCGCTTCTCGAGGTAGCTGGCCACGCCCTCCTTGAAGTCGGGGTGGTGGCGCACGTGCCCCATCCAGTGCCGGATCGCAGTGGTGCGCGAGTCCTCCATCGCGCTCTCCCAGCTCTGGTAGACCTGCCGCTTGATCGTGCCCATCGCGAGCGGCGAGCTGTTGGCGGCCATCGCCTTCGCGTACTCCAGCGTGGCGGGCATCAGTTCGTCCGGCGGGAGGACGCGGTCCGCCAGCCCGAGCGCGAAGGCCTCGTCGCCGAGCACCACGCGGCCCGACAGCAGCAGGTCCAGCGCTCTGGAGGTGCCGATCAGCCGGGGCAGCGTCCAGGCGATGTTGTGCTCGGCCATGATCCCGCGCTGGACGAACGCCGTGGTCAGCTTGGCCGTGGCCGACACGAACCGCAGGTCGCAGTTCAGCGCGGCGATCAGGCCGATGCCAGCGCACGCGCCGTTGATCGCGGCGATCACGGGCTTGGCGATCCTGGTCGGCGTGGTCATCGACTGGCGCAGGTGCGGGTTGGTCGAGACGCCGGAGGCCGTCTGCTCGGCGAGCGCAGCGGAGTCCATGCCGGGGCAGAAGCTGCGCCCCGCGCCCGTGACGACGATGACGCGCACCTGCGGGTCGGCCTCGGCCTCGCGCAGCCGCTCGTAGTAGCGCTCCTCGAGTGGCACGGACCATGCGTTGTGCCGCTCGGGGCGGTTGAAGGTCAGCACGGCGACCCCGTCCCGCACGTCGCGGGTCACCAGTTCCCGCTCACTCATGGCTTTCTCCTCACGTCGTGGTGGATCAGGAAGGGCGCGGCTCGCGAGGCATGCCCAGTGCGGTCTCCGCGAGAATGTTGCGCTGCACCTCCGACGTGCCTGCGTAGATCGTTCCGGACACGGCGTTGAGCCAGACGGTCGACCAGGACGCCGTCGAGTTGGGTGCGCCGGGGTCGTCGGCGCGGTAGTGCCGCAACGGGCGGCGGCCGGTGGGGACCATGGCCTCCGGGCCGATGATGTCCATGGCCAGGTCCGTGACCTCGCGGTGGTGCTCGCTCCAGTAGAGCTTCGACACCGACGCCGCCGTGCCCGCCGACTCGCCTGCCAACCACGTGGTGAGCACCCGGTTGCCGAGGTGGCGCATGATCTCCGACCGGCTGTAGCAACGCGCGATGCGCTGGCGGATCACCGGGTCGCCTGCCACACCGCGCTCGCGGGCCAGCTCGATCAGCCGGTCGACCTCGGCCCTGAACAGGATCGGGTTGGTGGCCGCCTCGTCGCCGCGCTCGAGCCCGAGCAAGCTCATCGCGACGCCCCATCCCCCGTTCACCTCGCCGACGACGTTGGCCTGCGCGGTGCGGACGTCGGTGAGGAACACCTCGTTGAACCCGGTTTCTCCGGTGATCATCGTGATCGGCCGGATGTCGACGCCCGGCTGGTCGAGGGGCACCAGCAGCATCGTGATGCCCCGGTGGCGTGCGGAGCCAGGGTCGGTGCGGGCGAGCAGGAAGATCCAGTCGGCGCTCTGCGCCTGCGACGTCCACACCTTCTGGCCGTTGATCACCCACTGGCCCTCGACCAGCTCGGCGCGCGTGCGCAGCCCGGCGAGATCGGACCCTGCACCGGGTTCGGAGAATCCCTGGCACCACTGGTCCGCGCCCGACACGATGCGCGGGAGGAAGTGGCTCTTCTGCTCGTCGGTGCCGTAGCGCAGCAGCAGGTTGCCGATCATCTTGATCCCGAACACGTCGGTAGGGCCGCTGGCGGGCAGGCCCGCGCGCGCCAGCTCCTCCACGATGACGACCTGGCGCAGCCGGTCATGCCCCCCGCCGCCGTACCTGACGGGCCAGGCGGGCGCGAGGTAGCCGTGCTCGGCCAGCACGGCGCGCCAACGCACGACGAACGCCCTGGCCTCGTCGGTGTCCAGCGCGCCGAGCCCGCGCCAGCCGGGCGGCACGTTCGCGGCGACGAACGCGCGCACCTCCTCACGGAAGGCCGCCGCGTCGGGCGGGTAGCTCAGGTCCACTTTCCTACTCCCCGGTGAACTCGGGCCTGCGGCGCTGCGCGAACGCGGCGCGCCCCTCGGCGGCGTCGGCGGTGTCGTAGAGATCCTGCGCGGTGCGTCGCTCCACGGCGATCCCGTCGCGCACTCCTGCGGTGGACGTCGCGTCGAGCAGTGCCTTGAGCGCGGCGTGCACGCGCGGTGGGCCTTCGGCGAGCCTGCTGGCGAGCCCGGCCGCCACCGCGGCCACCTCGGCCGCCGGGCATATCCGGTTGACCAGCCCGATCTCGTACGCCCTCGCGGCGCCGACCGGCTCGCCGAGCAGCAGCATCTCCCTGGCCACGCCCGGCGGCACGAGCCGTGGCAGCCGCTGGGTGCCCCCGGCCCCAGGGATCGCCCCGAGCGCAGGCTCGGGAAGGCCGAGCACGGCGTCGTCGGCGGCGACCCGGATGTCGCAGGCCATGGCCAGCTCCAGACCGCCGCCGAGGGCCATCCCGTTGATCGCGGCGACCACCGGGAGCGGACTGCTCGCCAGCACGTCCAGCGCCGCGGTGAGCCGGGTGAGGAAGCGGGCGAACGCGGCCGCGCCTGTGCACGCGCTCAGCTCGCGGATGTCGGCGCCCGCGCTGAACGCCCTGCCGGTGCCTGTCACCACCAGTGCACGAGTGCTTCCGTCGTCCTCGAAGGCCCGCACCGCGGCGGCGAGGGCATCAACTGTGGCGCCGCTCAGCGCATTGAGGCGCTTCTCGCCGTCGAGCGCGAGATGACCTACCCGCCCTTCGCGGCGGGTGCTGATCGTGGTCTCCACTTCAGCTCATCGTCAGGCCGCCGCTGACCGACAGCGCCTGTCCGGTGATGTAGGCGGCGCCGTCGCTCGCGAAGAACACGACGGCCGGGGCGATGTCGGCGGGTGTGCCGATGCGCTTCATGGGCACCGCGCGGGCGATGGCATCCATCATCGATGGGCTGCGGTCGGCGACCTGTTTGAGCAGCGCCGTGTCGGTCGGGCCGGGGCACACGGCGTTGACGGTGACGCCCCTGCGGGCGACCTCGCGGGCCAACGCCTTGCCGAAGGCGATCACGGCACCCTTGGTACCTGAGTAGACCACCTCGCCCGACGAGCCGACCTTGCCCGCGTCTGAGGCGATGTTCACGATGCGGCCGCGGCCGCGCTCGACCATGCCGTCGAGCACCGCGCGCGTGACGATCACCGTGCCCAGGTAGTTCACCTCGACGATCCGGCGCCACGTCGGCTCGGTGCTCTCGACGAACGGCTCGATCACGTCGATGCCCGCGTTGTTGACCAGTACCTCCACGACACCGATCGCGGAGGTCACGGTGGCCAGCGCCGTCGCGACGCTCCCCGCTGAGGCGACGTCCATCCGCACCGGCACGAGCGCGCCCTTCGCGGTGGCCCCCACCTCGCGTGCCACCTCGGTGGCGGCGTCGAAGTCGACGTCGGCCACCGCGACGTCCGCGCCTGCCGAGGCCAGCCCGGCGACGATCGCCCGGCCGATCCCGCCCGCGGCCCCGGTGACCAACGCAACGCGCCCCGCCAGCCCGGCGGTCATTCTCCGGCCACCGGCTGGACCGTTGCGCTCTCCACCGAGTTCGGCAGGTCCACGAACCGTGGCTTGCGCTTCTCCAGGTGCGAGGCGAGGCCCTCGTGCACCTCCGGGCCGCCGAACCCGATGAACTCCAGGCCCACCGACGCGTCGAACGTCGGACCGAGCATCCGGTACCAGTTGTTGAGGCTGTACTTGGTCCAGGAGATCGCGGTCGGGGCGCCCTCGGCGAGGTTCGTGGCGATCCGCAGCGCCTCCGCGTACTCCTCGCCGTCCTCGACGCAGCGTGAGACCATGCCGATCCGCTCGGCCTCCTCGCCGGTGAGCGGCTCGCAGGTGAGCAGGTAGTACTTCGCCTTCGCCATGCCCGCGAACAGCGGCCACGCGATGGCGGCATGGTCGCCTGCGGCGACGCCCAGCCGGGTGTGTCCGTCGACGATCTTCGCCGAGCGCCCGGCGACGGAGATGTCGGCCAGTACCGCCACGACGAGCCCCGCACCGACCGCGGGGCCGTGGATGGCCGAGACGATCGGCTTCGAGCAGTTGATCACGTTGTAGACGAGGTCGCGGGCCTCGCGCATCACGCGCATGCGGACCTGGTAGTCGTCGATCATCGACCGGATGAAGCCGAAGTTGCCGCCCGCGGAGAAGGCCTTGCCTGCGCCCCGCACGACCACGACACGCACGTCGGGGTCGCGGTCGATGACGGGCCAGACGTCGGCCAGGTCGGAGTGCATCTGCGGTCCGACCGAGTTGAGGCCGGGTGCGTCGAGCACGATGCCCAGCACGCCCGGGGCGGGCTCCTCGAACGTGAGAGTCGAGTACGCCTCGTAGCGTCGGTCCACGGGCACCGCCTTCACCAACTAGCTGAATGAGTTAAATAGTTATACTATGCGAGCAGCCGGTGTGCCACCCTCCGATGGCCGCGGGCCCGAACCGTGAGGGGTTGATCGTGGACTTCGCCCTGTCCGATGAGCAGCAGGCTCTCCAGCAGGTGGCCCGCCAGTTCGTGGAGCGCGAGTGCCCCGCCGAGCGGGCCAAGGAGTGGGACGAGCAGGGCGCCTACCCCGAGGAGCTGTTCAAGTCGATGGCCCACCTGGGCTGGTTCGGGCTGCCGTTCCCGGCCGAATGGGGCGGCGCCGACGGCGGGATCATGGAGATGGTGCTGCTGGCCGAGCAGCTCGGGCGGTCGAGCCTGGACATTGCCATGTGCTACATCGGCACCCTCATCCCTGCGCTCACCGTGTTCCGCTGGGGCACCGACGAGCACCGCGAGCACATCCGCCGCACGATCCTCACGTCCGAGGGCCGCTACGCCGTGGCTATCAGCGAGCCCGACGTGGGGTCGGACGCGGCCGCGCTGCGGACCACCGCGGTCGACAACGGCGCCCACTACGTCGTCAACGGACAGAAGATGTGGTGCACCGGCGCGGCGCTGCCCGGCACGATGATCATGACCTACGTCCGCACGACCAGAGGCGAGAGCAAGCACCGTGGGCTGAGCCTGCTGCTCATCGACGCCGATGCCGAGGGCGTCGAGATCCGCCGCACCCCGACGCTCGCGCGCCACATCCTCGGTACGAACGAGGTGTTCTTCACCGACGTCGTCGTCCCGAAGTCCAGGTTGGTGGGGGAGCAGGACGAGGCGTGGACGGTGATGCTGTCCAACCTGGAGCTGGAGCGGGTGCTGATGAGCGGCGGCTACGTCGGCGCCGCCCAGTCGACGTTGGACGAGGCGCTGGACTACTCCAAGCAGCGCACGGCGTTCGGTCGCCGGGTCGGTGAGTTCCAGTCCCTCGCGCACGGCCTGGCCGATCTGCAGGTCGACGTCGACTCCGCGCGCCTGCTCGCCTACCGCGCGGCCTGGATGCTCGGCCAGGGCCGGCCGGTCTCGCGGGAGGGTGCGATGGCGAAGCTGAAGGGCTCCGAGACCTACGTCGCGGCGGCCCGGCTGGGCATGCAGATCTGCGCGGGCCACGGTTTCTCCACCGAGAGCGTGATGAGCTTCCGCTGGCGAGAGTCGATCGTGGCCCCGATCTCCGGCGGCACCAGCCAGATCCAGCGCAACGGCATCGCCCGCAGCATGGGCCTGCGGGCCTACTGAGCGAGGGACGGCGACATGCGGTTGTTCACCAGCCCCCACGAGCTGGCCGCCGAGATCGGCAGGCCGCTGGGCAGCAGCGCGTGGCTGACGATCGAGCAGGAGCGGGTGGACGCGTTCGCCGGGGCCACCGGCGACCACCAGTGGATCCACGTCGATCCGGAGCGTGCCGCCGCGGGGCCGTTCGGCGCGCCTGTCGCCCACGGCTACCTGACGCTGTCGCTGCTGCCGGTCCTGGTCAAGCAGGTCTTCACGGTCCAGGCGCGGATGGCGGTCAACTACGGGCTCAACCGCGTGCGCTTCCCGGCGCCGGTGCGTGTCGGTGCCCGGGTGCGGGCGACGTCCACGCTGCTCGAGGTGCAAGAGGTGGCCGGGGGTGTCCAGGTGGTCACCACCACGACGATCGAGATCGAGGGCGGGGCCAAGCCTGCGTGCGTGGCCGAAGCCGTCGCCAGGTACCTCCGGTGACTCGCGGCCGACCGGCCATCTAGGTAGATGAGTTGAGTTAGCCTAATGGTTTCGAGTCCAGTCGAAAGCATCGGGAGAAGCCGTGGCCAGTCCGTACCGCGACGACGGGCGCGTCCACGTGCCGAAGATGGCCGAGGTCATCGCCGCCCGGCTCCGCAAGCAGATCGTGCACGGCGAGCTGCGCCAGGACGACGCGCTCCCGTCGGAGGCGGCGCTGATCGAGCAGTTCGGGGTGTCGCGGCCGACGCTGCGCGAGGCGTTCCGCATCCTGGAGTCCGAGTCGCTGATCAGCATCCGGCGTGGGGCCCGCGGCGGCGCGCGGGTCAACACGCCCGACGACGCCGCCGCCGCGCGCTACGCAGGGCTCATCCTCGAGTACCGCGGGGCGACGCTGCGCGACGTCTACGACGCGCGGTCGGTGATCGAGCCGTCGTGTGCGGGCATGCTGGCCCGCAACCGCACGGACGAGGACCTCAGCGTGCTGCGCGCGGCGGCCGCGGAGGCGAACGTGGCCAAGGACGCGATGGTGCGCATCCGGTTGCACACCGACTTCCACGCGCTGATCGTCGCGCGGTCGAAGAACACCACGCTCGGCGTCCTGTCCGGAATGCTGCGCAACATCATCGACCAGGTCACGTGGGACGCGGTGCGCAACCAGACCTCCGCCGATGCGGCGCGATACGCCTCCCACCACGGCAACCGGGCGCACAACAAGCTGATCGACCTGATCGAGGCCGGGGACGCCGACGGCGCCACGGCACTGTGGCGCAAGCACCTCGACCATGGCGAGGAGTACGTGCTCGCCCACGGCGTCGCGGGGAAGACCGTGCTGGACCTGTTGTAGGAGAGGAACCGGATGGACCTGTCGCTGTCGGAGGACCTGCTCGCGTTCCAGCACGAGGTGCGAACGTGGCTGGACGAGCACATGGTCGGCGAGTTCGCCGCCAGCGCAGGCGTCGGAGGGCCCGCCGACGACATCGGCTGGGACGTCCGGCTGGCCTGGGACCGCGAGCTCGTCGCGGGCGGCTGGCTGTGCCTGGGCTGGCCGCGGGAGTACGGCGGGCGCGGCGCGTCCGTGGACGAGCAGCTGATCTTCCAGCTCGAGTGCGCCCGCGCCAACCCGCCATCGCGGGCCACCAACTCCGGGCAGGACCTGCTGGGCCCGACGCTGCTCGCCTTCGGCTCGGACGCGATCAAGCGGCGGTTCCTGCCGCGCATCGCCGACGCCACCGAGTTCTGGGGACAGGGCTTCAGCGAGCCGGGAGCCGGATCGGACTTGGCGGGCCTGCGCACCCGTGCCGTCCGCGACGGCGACGAGTGGGTGCTCGACGGGCAGAAGATCTGGATGTCGGGCGGTGCGCGGGCGCACTGGCTCTACGTGCTGTGCCGCACCGACCCGGCCGCGAGCCGCCACCACGGCCTCTCGATGCTGCTGATCAGGGCGGACACGCCCGGCGTCGACATCCGGCCGATCCGCAACATGACCGGCGGTGCGGAGTTCTGCGAGGTGTTCTTCACCGGCGCCCGCACCCCGGCCGACCTGGTGGTGGGCGAGGTCGGTGACGGCTGGCGGGTCGCGATGGGCGCGCTGGGCACCGAGCGGGGCACCACACTGCTGGCCGAGCAGCTGCGCATCGTCGCCGAGGTCGACGACCTGGTGGAGCTCGCCCGCGAGCGCGGCCTCACCGGGGACAAGCAGGTGCGCAGGCGGCTGGCCGAGGCCTGGTCGGCGGCGCAGGTGATGCGCTGGAACGGCCTGCGCCTGATGACCGCGATCAAGACCGACCCGACGGCGGCGACGACGCAGGCGTCGGTCAGCAAGGTGTTCGCGAGCGGGGCGCACCAGGCCATCGGCGAGCTTGCGATGACCCTGCGCGGCCCGGGCAGCGAGCTGCTGGCACCCGACGGCGCCCTCGACGCGCAGCAGCAGATGTTCCTGGCCACGCGCGCCGAGTCGATCTACGGGGGCACCACGCAGGTGCAGCTCAACATCCTCGCCGAGCGCGCGCTCGGGATGCCCCGCGAGCCGCGGTCCGCCCGGTAGCTCACCCGAGCTTGCGGCGCAGCACCTTGCCGTTGGGGTTGCGGGGCAGCTCGGCGATGAACTCCCAGCTTTCGGGCACCTTGAACCCCGCGAGCGAGGCGCGCGCGAACGCCCTCAGCTCGGCAGGGTCGGGCTGGGTCGCGGGGTCGCGGGGCACCACGAACGCCTTGACCGCCTCCCCGACCCGCGCGTCGGGGACGCCGACGACGGCGGCCTCGCGGACATCGTCGTGGCGGGCGAGGATCTGCTCCACCTCCAGCGGGTAGACGTTCTCGCCGCCGCGGATGATCAGGTCGCCCTGGCGGCCGACCAGGAAGACGTAGCCCCGCTCGTCGATCCGGCCCAGGTCGCCGGTGTGCAACCAGCCGTGGGCGTCGGTAAGGAACAGGTGCGCCGCGTTCGCCCACACCTCTCCCACGCCGGTCTCGTCGGGCTCGTGGATGCGCAGCTGCACCTCCTCGACGGGCTGCCCGACGGAGCCGAGCAGCACCTCGTCACCCGCGGCCGCGCGGCGGTGGTCGGCGGGGGACAGGCAGGTGAGCGGCGCCCCCTCGGTCTGCCCGAAGAGGTTGACGAAGTCGACGGCGGGCATCGCGGCCATCGCGCGGCGCAGCGTCAAGGGGTGCACGGGCGACGAGCCGTACTGCAACAGCCGCAGCGAGGGCAGCGCGAACGCGTCGGCCCGCAGCAGCGTCTCGATGATCGTGGGCACCGACTGGGCGTGCGTGACGCCCAGCCGGTCGAGGTCCCGCCACGCGTCGACGCTGAACCGGGGGAACGCGACGATCCGCGATCCGGTGGCCATGGCGACCGCGAGGTTGCCCAGGCCGCCGATGTGGTGGAACGGGGAGCCGCCGTTGTAGACGCTGCGCGTGTCCAGCTGCATGAGCCTGCCGTTGACGACCGCCCGCGCGCCCATCCGGTCCTGGCGCACGTCCACCCGCCGGGGGCGCCCGGTGGTGCCCGAGGTGTGCAACACGAACGCGGTGGCGTCCGGTGCGGCGGTCAGCGCGGGGACGTCCGCGGTGGCCGTGGGCTCGCGCACCGCCACCAGCTCCCGGCAGCAGCGCCGCGCGAGCGCCCGGCCCACCTCGATCCAGTCCGGCTCGCACAGCAGCACCGGCGAATCGAGGTGCTCCAAGCAGTCCGCGAGCTCGCGCACCGTCAGGCGGGGCGACAGCGGTGCCATCGGGCGGCCCGTCGCGGCGCAGGCGACGACCAGTGCGAGCGTGGCGGGGCGGGTCGTCACCAGTGCAGGCACCACCTGGCCCGGCGGGCACCCGGCGACGTCGAGCTGGGCGGTGGCCCCGCCGATCCGGTGGGCGAGCTCTCCGCCGGTCCAGCCGCCGTCGGGGTCGTCGGAGGGCAGTACGAGCACGCGGTCGCGCCCGTCCTCCAGCGCCGCGGCCACCTGCTCGATCCACACGGTCATGTTCGTCCTCCGCGCTGAGACCAGCCTCTGACAGTATTGTATAAATGAGTAAGACAATAGGGGGTCGGATGGCCGGGACGGCGCGACTTGCGGCACTGCTGGAGCTGGACCCCGGCGCGCGACCGGGCGACGCCTTCCGGGCCGTACCGCTGGCGGGTCCGGGCCGGATGTACGGCGGCGAGGCGGCGGCGAGGGCGCTCGCCGCGGCGCAGCAGACGGTGCCGCACGACCGCAGGGTGCATGTCGTGCAGGCGTGCTACCTGCGGGCGGGCGACCCGACGCTGCCGCTGTGCCTTCGCGTCGAGCGGCTGCGCGACGGGCGCGCGTTCGCCACGCGGCGCGTCGACGTCGAGCAGGGCGCCAAGCTGATCTTCACGATGACGCTGTCGTTCCACGTCGGCGGGGAGGCTTTCGCTCACCAGGACCCGATGCCTGCCGTGCCCTCGCCCGAGGAGCTGTCGGGGCTCCCGCGGCAGACCGGCGGGCAGCGGTTCTGGCCGGACTGGGTCGTCGAGAACCCCGTGGTGGAGTTGCGTCCGGTACCCGGTTCCGGCGGTGCGGGCGACGCGAGCAGGCGCGCGATCTGGTGCCGCGTGCCCGGCGACCACGGCGACGACCCGGCGCTGCACGAGTGCCTGTGGCTCTACGCCAGCGACATCTCGCTCGTGTCCTCGATCCGCCTTCCGCACGAGCCCGCCGACCGCAAGACCTGGCTGATGACCTCGCTCAACCACACGGTCTGGTTCCATCGCCCGTTCCGGGTGGACGACTGGTACCTGGTCGTGCAGCGGTCCCCGCGGGCTTTCGGGGATCGGGGGCTGGCACAGGGGCAGGTGTTTGCCCGGGACGGCACGCTGGTCTCGACGATCGCGCAGGAGGGGCTGGCGACGCCGCTGTCATACAGGGTATAAACAGGCAGATAGGTTAGATGTTTAGCGTGACGAGAGGGCGGCCGTGACCGACGATCGCGAACCACCGCTGCTGGCCACGGGAAGGACGTGGGACGAGATGCCGGAGGGGTCGGCCTTCCGCACCGCGGCCCGCACCGTCACCGAGGCCGACCTGGTCGCCTTCGTCGGGCTCGGCGGGTTCACCGAACCGCTGTTCTACGACGCCGAGCACGCACGGGCCGGGGGCTACTCGGGCCGCCTGGTCCCCGGCGGCATGGTCTACATGATCGCCGAAGGGCTGATCCTGCAGACGAACGTGCTGCACGGCACCGGGCTCGCTTTCCTGCACATGGAGCTGGACATTTTCGGTCCGACCTACGTGGGGGACACGCTGCACGTGGTGGTGACGACCACCGGCTCGCGCGCGTCGTCCAAGCCCGGCCGCGGGGTGGTGTCGAGCCGCTGCTCGATCCGCAACCAGCGCGGCGAGGAGGTCGCCGTCTACACGCCGGTCCGGCTGATCCGCGGACGCGACTTCGCCCCGGCGGGAGCCTGAGATGGGGGAGAACGCGGTTCTCGTCCGCTCGGACGGCCCGGTGCGGATCCTGACGCTCAACCGTCCCGACACGCTCAACGCCTTCGACGACGAGCTGCACCGCGAGTTCCCCCGTGCACTGGCGGACCTGAGCCACGACCGCGACGCGCGCGCCGTCGTGCTGACCGGGGCAGGCCGGGCGTTCAGCGCAGGCGGCGATCTCGCGACGTTCGAACGGCACGCGAACGACCTGGAGCTGCGCAGGCACAGCCTGCGGATGGGGCGCAGGCTGTTCGACGAGCTGATCAACCTGCACCTGCCGGTGGTCGCTGCGGTGAACGGTCCGGCCGTCGGGCTGGGAGCCACCGTCGTCACCGCGTGCGACATGGTCTTCATCGCCGACCACACGTTCCTCGCCGACCCGCACGTCACGGTCGCGCTCGTCGCGGGCGACGGGGGTGCCGCCACCTGGCCGCTGCACGTCAGCCTGCTGCGCGCCAAGGAGTACCTGCTCACCGGCGACCGGATGTCCGCGGCCACCGCGGTCGAGTTCGGGCTGGCCAACCGGGCGGTGCCCGCCGCGACGCTGATGGACGACGCGCTGGCCTTCGCCCACCGGCTCGCCGCGCTGCCCCCGCAGGCGGTGCAGGACACGAAGGCGGTGCTCAACCAATGGGTCCGCCAAGCTGCAGTCACGGTGCTCGGCTACGGGCTCGCCGCCGAGAGCCAGTCCCACGACACGGCGGAGTTCCGGGCGGTCCCCGGATCGCCACAGCCCCGCTCCGACAACCCGGCGACCTGAGAGCGGAGGACAGCGGTGCGATTCGCCCTGGACAAGGAGCAGGAGGAGCTGCAGTCGGTGGTGCGCGGCTTCCTCGAGGACAAGTCGCCCGAGGCGGCCGTGCGGCGGCTGATGGACGGCGACGAGCTCTACGACCGCGCCGTCTGGGCGCAGCTGTGCGGGCAGCTCGGGTTGGCCGGGCTCGCGGTGCCCGAGGAGTACGGCGGGGCCGGGTACACGTTCGTCGAGCTCGGAGTGGTGCTCGAGGAGATGGGGAGGGCGCTCTACGTCGCGCCGTTCCTCGCCTCGGCCGTGATGGCCACGACGCTGCTGCTCGCGAGCGATGACGAGCAGGCGAAGCGCGACTACCTCCCGGGGCTCGCGAGCGGGGAGCTGATCGGCACCGTCGCGCTCGCCGAGGACCCGGGGCACTGGACGCCCGAGGCCGTCACCACCACGGCCACCCGCTTTGGCGACGGCTGGCGCCTCACCGGGCACAAGTCGTTCGTGCTCGACGCCACCAGCGCCGACCTGCTGCTGGTCGTCGCGCGGTCGGAGGAGGGGTTGGGTGTGTACGCGGTCGACGCCGGGGCCGACGGGCTCGACCGGCGGCTGCTCGCCACCATGGACCAGACGCGCAAACAAGGGCGTGTCACGGTCGACGGCACCCCGGCCCGGCTCGTCGGGCGGGCAGGCGATGGCTGGGCCGCCGCCGCCGCGATGCTCGACCTGACCTGCATCGCGGTCAGCGCGGAGATGCTCGGCGGCGCGCAGCGGACGCTGGAGATGGCGGTGGAGTACGCCTCGGTGCGCGAGCAGTTCGGGCGTCCCATCGGCTCGTTCCAGGCGATCAAGCACAAGTGCGCCACGACGCTGGTGGAGGTGGAGGCCTGCCGCTCGGCCGTCTACTACGCGCTGTGGGCCGCGGCCACCGGCACCGACGACCTGGCCGCCGCCGCGAGCCTGACCAAGGCCTTCTGCTCCGATGCGTACCTGCTCGCGGCGGGGGAGAACATCCAGATCCACGGGGGCATCGGCTACACCTGGGAGCACCCCGCGCACCTGTACTTCAAGCGGGCCAAGAACAGCGGCCTGTTCCTCGGCGGTCCGGACTTCCACCGCGAGCAGCTGGCCCAGCGCATCGGGCTCTGACGGGAACCCGCGCCCACCCCCACCTCGCAGAGGTTGTGGTGTCCTCGCAGATGGTCGACCCTTTGCGAGGACGCCAGAAGGTCTGCGAGGTCGGTCGGCGACCCCGCCCGCCGACCCGGAGCGGGCGACAGCTAGTCGGGCGCCACGCTGATGGCTCCTGCCGCGGCCAGCTCGGTGATCTCGCCGTCGTCCAGGCCCCAGTCCAGCAGCGCGGCGCGGCCGCCTTCGCCGGGGCGTGGGGGTGGCCCCGCGATCGCTCCGGGGGTGCGGGCGAACCGCGGCGCGGGGGCGGGCTGGACCACACCGTAGGCGGTGGTGAAGACCTCCCGGGCCTGGTTGTGCCGGTGCTCCGTCGCCTCGGTCAGGCCGAGCACCGGGGTCACGCAGGCATCGGTGCCTTCGAAAGCCGCAGCCCACTCGTCCCTGGTCCGGGTGCGGATCACGGCGTCGATCAACTTCCGCAGCGCGTCCCACCGCTGCGGGTCGGCGCGGTCGGGAACGTCCGCCGGATCGAGCCCGAGCCCCTCCAGGAACAGCGCCCAGAACGGGGGTTCGTCCGCGGCCACAGCGAGGTATCGGCCGTCGGCGCACTCGTAGACGTCGTAGAAGGGAGCGGCGGCGGTGGGGAGGTCCGCGCCCGTCCCGTCGGTCCAGCGGCCCTGCGCGAGGAAGCCGTGCACCATCGCGGTCAGCGACGCGACGCCGTCGATCATCGCGGCGTCCACCACTTGGCCGTCGCCGGAGCGGCTTGCCTCCAGCAGCGCGCCGACGATGCCGAACGCGAGCAGCAGCCCGCCGCCACCGAAGTCGGCGACCAGCCCCGGCGGCGTGACGGGTCGGTGCCCCGGCCGCGCCAGCACCGCCAGAGCGCCCGACAGCGCGAGGTAGTTGAGATCGTGGCCAGCGGCCGCCGCGAGCGGGCCGTACTGGCCCCAGCCGGTCATCCGGGCGTACACGAGCCGCGGGTTGCGTTCGCGACAGACCTGCGGGCCCAGCCCCAGACGCTCCATAACGCCGGGTCGGAAGCCCTCCAGCAGCACGTCGGCCCGCTCGGCCAGCCGCAGCAAGGCCGCGGTGCCTTCCTCGTGCTTGAGGTCCACCACGACGGAGCGCCTGCCACGGTTGAGCACGGCACGCGCCGGGTCGCCACGCGGCGCAGCGCCGGGACGGTCGACGCGCAGCACGTCGGCGCCCATGTCGGCCAGCATCATGGCCGCGTACGGGGCGGGGCCCAACCCCGCGATCTCGACGACCCGGAAGCCTGTGAGCGGGCCGGGCATCAGTCCAGCCGCTCGATCAGCGTGCCGGTGCCCAGCCCGCCGCCGCAGCACATCGTGACCAGCCCGAACCGGCCGCCGATGCGTTCCAGCTCGTGCAGCGCCTTGGTCAGCAGGATGCCGCCCGTGGCGCCGAGCGGGTGGCCCAACGCGATGGCCCCGCCGTTGACGTTGACGCGCTCCAGGTCGGCGCCCGTCTCGCGCTGCCAGGCCAGCACAACCGACGCAAAGGCCTCATTGATCTCGACGACGTCGAGGTCGCCGATCGTCAAGGCGTTGCGCGCCAACAGTGCCCGGGTCGCCGGGATCGGCCCGGTCAGCATCAGCACAGGGTCACTGCCCACGAGCACCGAGTCGACGATCCGGGCCCGTGGGCGGAGGCCGAGCTCGCGCGCCCGCCCGGCGGTCGTCATCAGCACGGCCGACGCTCCGTCCGCGATCTGCGACGACGAGCCCGCGGAGTGCAGCGAAGGCGACCGATCCGCCAGGTTGGGTTTGAGCGTGGCGAGCACGTCGACCGTGGTGGGGCGCGGGCACCCGTCGGTGTCGACCGTGGCGGTGCCGGTCTTCTCGCCGCGCTCGTCGGTCACCGCGACGGTGACGGGCACGATCTGGCGGGCGAACCGGCCGTCGGCGATCGCGTGTGCCGCCCGGTGTTGCGACTGCGCGGCGAACGCGTCGAGCGCGGCCCGGTCGAGGCCCCAGCGCTCGGCGATCCGCTCGGCCGCCTCGAACTGGGTGGTGGCCTCCCAGTGCTCGGTGTAGCGGCCCTCGCGCCCGTTGCCCAGCTCGGGCAGGGCGCTGGAGCCCATCGGCACCTGGTCCATCGACTCGACGCCGCCCGCCAGCGCAACGTCGACGAGCCCGCCTGCGACGAGACCATGCGCGATCGTGGCGGCTTGCTGCGACGACCCGCACTGCACGTGCACCGTGGTGGCGGGCACCTCGTAGGGCAGGCCCGCGCCGAGCCACGCGTTGCGGGTGACGTTGCCGCCCTGCTGGCCCACCTGGCTGACGCAGCCGCCGACGACTTGGCCGACCAGGTGCGGGTCGAGGCCGGTGCGGTCGAACACGGCCGACAACACGTCGCCGAAAAGCTCGGGGGCCGGGTGTCCGGCCAGCGCGCCACGCCGCTTGCCTACGGCAGAGCGGACGGCCTCGACGATGACCACCTCGGTCACAGACCCTCCAAAGTCGGTCGCGGAAAGAGCTGAATGGTATCATCTAGTTATATAGTTAGATGTTAGACTGGCGAGATGATCCAGACCCGCTTCACCGAGGTCTTCGGGGTCCGCCACCCGATCGTCCAGGGCGGGATGCAGTGGGTGGGCTGTGCGCCGCTCGTCGCGGCCGTCGCGAACGCGGGCGGACTCGGGCTGCTCACGGCGCTCACGCAGCCCAGCCCCGATGAGCTGGTGCGGGAGATCGGCCGCACCCGTGACCTCACCGACCAACCGTTCGGCGTCAACCTCACGATCCTCCCGACGATCACGCCGCCGCCCTACGACGAGTACCGCGACGCGATCATCAGCGCGGGTATCGCGATCGTGGAGACGGCCGGGTCCAACCCCGAGCCGCACCTGCCACAGCTGCACGCGGCGGGGGTGAAGGTGCTGCACAAGTGCACCAGCGTCCGGCACGCGGTGAAGGCGCAGGCCGTCGGTGTGGACGCCGTCAGCATCGACGGGTTCGAGTGCGCAGGGCACCCCGGCGAGGACGACGTGCCCGGCCTGGTGCTGATCCCCGCCGCTGCCCGCCGGATCGACATCCCGATGATCGCCTCCGGCGGTTTCGCCGACGGGCGCGGCCTGGTGGCCGCGCTCGCGCTGGGCGCCGACGGGATCAACATGGGAACCCGGTTCCTGTGCACCGCCGAGGCGCCCGTCCACGAGCGGGTCAAACAGGCCATCGTCGACGCCGACGAGCGCCAGACCGAGCTGATCCTGCGCCCGCTGCGCAACACCTCCCGCGTAGCCCGCAACGCCGTGAGCGTCGAGGTCGTGCGGCTGATGAACGAGGGCGCGACGTTCTCCGACGTCCGCGATCTCGTCGCGGGCAAGCGCGGCAGGATCGTCTACGAGACCGGCGACCTCGACGCAGGCATCTGGTCGGCAGGCAGCTGCCAGGGCCTCATCGACGACATCCCGACCGTCGCCGAGCTGGTCGAGCGGATCATCACCGACGCCGAGAAGCTGATGGACGCGGGCCTGCCGGGGCTGGTGGTGAGATGACGGCCCCGCTCGTCCTGGTCGAGACCGCCGAACGGATCGCCACGATCACGCTCAACCGCCCCACCGTGCGCAACGCGCTCAGCGCGCGGCTGTGCCGCGAGCTGCGGGCGGCCACGGAAGCCGCCGACCGGGACGAGGACGTCGACGTCATCGTGCTCACCGGGGCCGACCCCGCGTTCTGCGCCGGGCTCGACCTGCGCGAGTACGCGCAGCTCGGCCGCGCCCCCGACGGCACATCGGAGACGATCCTGTCGATCGGGGAACTGGCCACGCCCGTGATCGGCGCGATCAACGGCGCCGCCACCACCGGCGGCCTTGAGCTGGCGCTGGGCTGCGACTTCCTCGTCGCGTCGGAGCGTGCGTACTTCGCCGACACCCACACGCGAGTCGGGCTGCTGCCCGGCGGCGGCATGTCGACGCGGCTCCCGCAGGCCGTCGGGCTGCGCCGAGCGAAGCAGATGTCGTTCACCGGCGACTTCGTCGACGCCGCGGAGGCGCTGCGGATCGGGCTCGTCAACCACGTCGTTCCGCACACTGACCTGCTCGCGACGGCGCATCGGATCGCGACCGCCGTCGCGAGCAATCAGCGCACACAGGTCGTTGCGATGAAGCAGCTCTACCAGCAGGGCACACGGATGTCCTTCGGCGAGGCCTTCGACCTCGAGCTGGAGCTGGCCGCGCAGCGCCGCCGCAGGGGCGGCATCCAGGTGGCGCGCGCCGCCGTCGTCGATCGTGGCCGCAGGCAGGTCGGCCGATCATGACCACCGCCGACGTGCTCCCGCCCGCGGAGGCGGCATTGTGACCGACTACCGCGTCCACGCCATCCGCTACGCCCTGCGCGACCACGTCGAGCCCGCGGAGGTGTTCCACCACGCCTGTCCCGACGACGGCCCGCGCGCGATGGCCTACTACGTGTGGCTCGTCGCGGGCTCGGCCGGGACATTCCTCGTCGACACCGGCTTCGGCCGCGACGTCGCCAGGCAGCGCGGGCGCGAGCAGGTCCTGCGCGGGGACCCGCTCGACGCGCTCGCGGCGCTGGGCGCGCCCGCCGCCGAGCTGACCGACGTGGTCCTCACCCACCTGCACTTCGACCACTGCGGCGAGCTCGCCCGCTTCCCGAGGGCCCGGTTCTGGCTGCAGCGGCGCGAGATGGCGTTCTGGACCGGGCCCGACGCGCACCGCCCGACGTTTCGCCGCGTCGTGATGACCGAGGACCTCACCGGGCTGGTCGCACTGAACCTGGACGGGCGCGTCAGCTGGGTCGACGGCGACGCGACCATCGCCCCCGGCCTGTCGCTGCACCATGTCGGCGGCCACACGGCCGGGATGCAAGTGGTGCGGGTGCAGACCGTGCACGGCGTCGTCGTGCTCGCGTCGGACGCGAGCCACTACTACGACAACCTCGACGGGGACCGCCCCTACTCGGCGCTCGACTCGGTGAGCGGCGCGCACGCCGCGTTCGACCGGCTCCGCGCGCTCGCCGGGCCCGGCGCACACATCGTCCCCGGTCACGACCCCGCGGTCATGGACCGCTACCCGTGTGCCGGACCGGGACTCGACGGCGTCGCGGTCGAGCTGACCGCGGGACCCCTGGAGAAGGAGGAGCGGTGACACCGACGGATGGGACACCGACAGATGGGACGCCGACAGATGGGCTACGGACGGCGGTGATCGGGCTCGGAGCAATGGGTGGGGCGGTAGCGCGGCGGCTGGTCGAGTCGGGGGTCGACACGCTCGTGCACGACATCGACGACGCGGCGGTGGCCCGGCTCGTGGAGCGGGGTGCCACCGCCTGCACCCTCGCCGGTGCCTGCGCGGCCGACGTGATCGTGACCAGCCTGCCCAACGACGCGGTCGTCGCCACCACGGTGATCGACAGCGGGGTGCTGAAGGAGTGGGCCGGACGCGTGCTTGTGGAGCTGAGCACCACGCTGCCCGCCACGGTCGAGGCGGTCGCTGAGGCATGCGACCCGTTCGGCATCGCGGTGGTGGACTGCCCGGTCAGCGGCGGGCCGGGGGAGGCGCTGGCAGGCAAGCTCGTGCAGCTCGTGGGCGCTTCCGACCACGCGCTGGCCCGAGCCCGTCCCGTGCTCGACGTGCTGGGCTCGGTGGAGCACGTCGGCGCGGTCGGGCACGGCAAGACGGTCAAGCTGCTCAACAACCTGATGGCGATGGGCTCGATCGTGGTCGCCGCCGAGGCGTTCACCCTCGGGGTCAGGCTGGGTCTGGACCGCCACGAGCTGTTCGACGTCCTCAGCCGCTCCGGCGGCCGCTCGTTCCACTTCCTCAAGCGCTGGCCTTATGCGCTGGCCGACGACTACACAGCGCGCTTCGCGGTGGCGCTGGGGGAGAAGGACATCCGGCTCGGCCTGCAGCTGGCCCACGAGGCGAACTACGTGATGCCCGCGGCGAGCACCGTCCATCAGATCTTCGAGATGGCCAGGGCCAAGGGTATCGGCCACGAGGACGTGGTCGCGGTGTTGAAGGTCTACCAGGACTGGGCAGGAACCTGAGGCCCGGACCGGGGGTGGTGCGCGCTCCCCACGCACCACCCCCGGCGACTCAGCCGCGGCTCACGTACTTGATGCGCTGAAAGGCCCGCAGCCCTTCGACACCGCCCTCGGTGCCCAAGCCGCTGAGGTGGAAGCCGCCGAACGGGGTCTCGGGCAGCGAGGGCTTCCAGCTGTTCACCGCCACGGATCCGGCCTCCATCCCGTCGGTGATCCGGGCGACGGCCCGCGCGTCCGCCGTCCACGCGTAGGACGCGAGCCCGAACGGCAGCCGGTTGGCCTCGGCCAGCGCCTCGTCGAGGTCGTCGAAGGGCCGCACGGTCTTCAACGGACCGAACGGCTCCGCGGAGCCTGCGAGGGAGTCGTCGGGCGCCCCGGTGAGCACCGTGGGGCTCCAGAAGAAGCCGGTGTCCCCGATCCGCTCTCCGCCGGTCTCCACCACTGCGCCACGGGCGAGCGCGTCGTCGGTCATCTGCTGCAGCGCCCGGATCCGGCGCTCGGTGGCGACCGGGCCCATCTGGACGCCGTCGACGCGGCCGTCACCGACCTTGAGGCCACGGACGGCCTCGACGAAACCGGAGAGGAACCGGTCGTAGACCGCGCGGTGCACCACGAACCGGGTGGGAGAGGTGCAGACCTGCCCGGAGTTGCGGAAGCACGCGGGCACCGCGGAGCGCGCCACCGCGTCGACGTCGGCGTCGGCGAGCACCAACACCGGGGCGTGCCCGCCCAGCTCCATCGTCATCCGGGTCATGGACGGCGCGCCGAGCGCATTCAGCTCTGCACCCACCGCGGTGGACCCGGTGAACGTCACCGCTCTCACGACGGGCGACCCGACGAGGCGGCGCCCGATCATGCGCGGGTCGCCGAACACCACGTTGAGCACGCCGTCGGGCAGCCCCACCTCCTGCAGCATCCCCGCCAACAGCAGTGCCGCGCTCGGCGTCTCCTCGGCAGGCTTGAGGATCACCGAGCATCCCGCCGCCAACGCACCGCCGATCTTGCGGGACGGCGTCACGGCCGGGGCGTTCCACGGCGCGAACGCCGCGACCGGCCCGACCGGCTCCAGCACCGTGTGCTGCAGCGTGCCGGGCTCCCTGGCCGGGATGACCCGCCCATAGGAGCGCCGGGCCTCCTCGGCGGCCCACTCGAGGTGCTCGGCCGCGAGCAGCACCTCCGCCCTGGCCTCGGCGATCGGCTTGCCCAGCTCCAGGGTGATCGTCAGCGCCGTCGCGTCGACACGCGCGCGCAGCAGCCCTGCGGCGTCGCGCAGCACCCGGCTGCGCTCGACGGGCGAGGCGTGCCGCCAGACCGCGAAGCCCGTCTGCGCGGCGGCCAGCGCGTCGTCCACGTCGGCCTCGGTCGCGATGGGCAGCTCGGTGAGGGTCTCGCCGGTCGCCGGGTTCTGCACAGGCAGCGTGTCGTGGCCGCGGCCACCGGTCCAATGGCCGCCGATGAGCATGCGGAGCTCGGGATGGTCCATCTCGCTTCTCCTCAGAGATCCTGCAGCCTGACGACGGCGTCGAGCGCGACCACGCCCTCCCCGGCCGCGCGGACGAGCACGGGGTTGATCTCGGCCTCCACGACCTCCGGGTGCGCGGCCAGCGACGAGAGGGCGACCACCAGCCGGGCCAGCGCGTCGAGATCGCCCGGCGGGGCGCCCCGATGCCCGCGCAGCGCGGCGATACCGGCGACCTCGTCGAGCATCCGGTGTGCCGTCGCGAGGTCGACCGGTGCCAGCCGCAGGCTGCGGTCGGCGTGCACCTCGGCGAGCACACCACCGGCCGCCACCAGCACCAGCGGTCCGACGTCGAGATCGACGCGGTAGCCGATGAGCACCTCGCCGAGCCCTGATGCCATCGACTGCACGAGCACCTCGCGCACCTCGACCCCGGCGCGCGCTGCGACGGCCGCCCGGACCGACGCGGCGGCCACGGGGACCTCCGCCGCGCTGCGCACGCCCAGCACCACGCCACCCGCGTCGCTCTTGTGCGCGAGCTCGGACGACAGTGCCTTGACGGCGACCGGGAACGCGAGCCCGGAACAGTCCGCGCGACCACCGACCGGAACCACCCGGTGCGGCGCCGCGTCGATGCCGAGCTGGGCGAGCATGCGATAGGACCGCACCTCATCGAGCAGACGCGAGGGTCCCGAACCAGCGGCCTGCCGAGGTCCGGCCGGGCGCTGGCGCTCCCTCCGCAGGGCCGCGACGATCGCGTCGGCGCACGACTCGGGGGTGCGGAACGCAGGCACCCCGGCCCGGCCCAGCGCGGCGAGCGCCTCCGGAGCGTGCGGCACGAGGAACGCGGCCAGCCCGGCCCGGCCGGGCGACGGACCGGCCCGGTCGATGATCGGGCGCACGGCGACGCCGGGCTCGAACCGCGCCGAGGACCCCACCACCGCCACGACCAGGTCGAACTCGCCGCAGCCCAGCATCACGTCCAGCGCGGCGGACATCACGGCGTAGCGAGTGCCTGCCAGCGTCAGGTCGACGATCGCGCCGGTCGCGGCCGGGGCACCCGCCGCGGCCAGCTGCTCCAGCACCCGCGCCGACGGCCCGGTGACGGCGACGCCGCGCACGCCGAGCTGGTCGACCACCATCGCCGCCCCGCCCCCGGTGGTGGTGACCACCCCGACCCGCGCGGTGGCCACCGGCGCACCGGTCACCGGGATCCTGGCCAGCAGCGGCAGGCCCTCCAGCAGCCCGTCGAGGGTGTGGGCGCGGGCGATGCCGCAGTCGGCGAGGAAGGCGTCGGCGACGTCGTCGTCACCGGCGAGCGCGCCGGTGTGCGACACGGCCAGCTCCGCGGCGGCGCGGGAGCAGCCCAGCTTGTAGGCCAGCACCGGCTTGCCGCGCTCCGCGGCGGCGCCTGCGAACGCGCGCAGGGCGTCGGCGTGGCCGAGGTTCTCCAGGAACAGCAGGTAGCCGGTGACGTCCGGGTCGTCGAGGGTGGCCGCGCAGATCTCACCGATGCCGAGGTCGGCCTCGCCGCCGACCGACACGAGGTGGGAGAACGCGCCGCCGCAGGCCGCCCCGCGCGAGAGCAGGGCGCCGATCATGCTTCCCGAGTGCGACGCGACCACGGTGCCGCCGCGGGGGAGGTCCGGCTCGGCGAACGCCGCGTTGGCGGTGAGCGTGAGGCCGTTGCGGGTGGTGACCAGCCCGAGGCTGCTCGGCCCCAGCACGCGGGTGCCGTGCCGGGCGGCCACGGCCGCGAGCTCCCGCTGCCGTGCTGCGCCGTCGGGACCGGCCTCGGCGAAACCGCCGGACAGCACCGTGACCACCGGGATCCCGAGCCGCCCGCAGCGCGCCACGGCGTCGACCG
This sequence comes from uncultured Actinomycetota bacterium, assembly GCA_963750095.1. Lineage (GTDB taxonomy): Bacteria > Actinomycetota > Actinomycetes > Mycobacteriales > Pseudonocardiaceae > Pseudonocardia. Next base: position 210,691 of record CAVVPJ010000010.1, read on the forward strand.
TCGCGGCCGTCGGCGTCATGAGGAACGCGTGGTCGGGCACCTCGGGGAGGTCCTCGACGGAGGCCCAGGCGCGCTCGCCGTCGATCACCTGCGTGCGCGGGTTGACCGGGTAGACCGCGCCCGCGTAGCCGCTGCGGCGCAGGAACCCCAGCGGTCGCGACGACGCCTTCGTCGGGTCCGCCGAGGCGCCCACCAGCGCGACGCTGCGCGGGTCGAACAGGGCCGCGGCGAGCGCCGCTCCGGTGACGCCGGTGGCCGTGGTCATCGCGATGCCCGCTGGCTGAACCGGCGGCCGAGCACCTCTTCGGCGATGCGGTTCTGCAGGATCTCGGTGGAGCCGCCCGCGATCATCCAACCCCGGGTGCGGCGGAAACAGTACTCCACGAGCGTCTCGGTGCTGTAGCCCATCGCGCCCATGACCTGCAGGGACTGGTCGGCGGCCAGGAAGCCCGCCCGGTTGGCGGCCAGCTTGGCCACCGACGTCTCGTAGGCCGACGGAAGCCCGTCCGCGGCGTTGGCGGCCGCACGGTCGAGCAGCAGTTGCGCGGAGTCCAGCGCCACCGCCATGTCGGCGAACTTCCATTGGATGCCCTGGAACTCTGCCAGCGGGCGACCGAACTGCTGACGGGCCAGCACGTGCTCGCGCGCGGTCGTGAACGCGAGGCGGCCCAGCGCGAGCGAGCGGGCGGCGTTGCCGAGCCGCTCCACGTTGAAGCCGCTGATCTGCCGCTTGAACCCGCCAGGGCCGAGCAGCACATTCTCCGCGGGGATGTGGCAACCGTCGAACCGCAGCTCTGCCCACTCCTCGCCGCTCATGTATGTCGAGGGCTTGCCGATCTCCAGCCCCGGCGTGCCACGCTCGACCAGCACCGACCCGATGCCCGCGACGCCCGGCCCGAACCGCACGTAGACCAGGTAGACCGTGGCCTCGACGCTGTGCGTCGACCAGATCTTCGTGCCGTCGACGACGTAGCCGTCACCGTCGCGTACCGCGCTGGTGGTCAGGTCGGTGACCGCAGAACCGGCCTCCGGCTCGCTCATCGCCAGCCCGAGCAACGCCGTGCCCGCGAGCAACCGCGGCAGGAACCGGGCCTTCTGCTCGTCGCTCGCGTACTCTGCGAAGGTCCGCAGCGCCCCGAAGTTGCCTGCCTGGACGATGTCGGCGCTCTTCGGGCAGACCATCCCCACCTCCTGGATGGCCGTGATGGCGTCGAGCAGCGTGCCGCCCTGCCCGCCGTCGCTCTCGGGAATGGTGAGTCCGAGCAGACCCTGGCCTGCCATCAGCTGCGCGACGTCCCAGGGATAGTCGTGGGCGTGGGCGCGTTCCAGTGCACCCGCCGCGAGCCGGTCGCGGGCGAACGCCCGCACCGAACCGGCGAACTCGCTGCGGTGGTCGGTCGAGGTCATCGGTTCTCCACGATGGTGTCGAGGCCGTCGCCGCCGAGCTCGGCCATCAGGGCTCCCACGTCCCCGGCCCGGCTCCCCAGGGCCCACACCCCGCGGACCACGCGTGCGGCGCGTGCGGCCCCGAGTACCGGGCCTGCCAGCAGGTGCAGCTTCGCTTCGAGCTCCGCGTCGTCGAGCGGCCAGCTCGGTTCGCCCCGCGGCCTGCCGACCTCGGCGCGCAGCTCGGACCCGTCGTCGCGAGTCACTGTGACCCGCGCCGGACGTTCAGCCGGGTAGCGCGCGTCGAGCGCCGCGTCGGCGACGACCTCGACGCGCTGGGCCAGCGCGGTCACCGCTGCCGAGTCCCGGTGGCTGCGGTCGAACTGCTCCATGCCCACCCGTCCGTCCAGCAGGCTCACCGCAACCGCGAACGGCATGCTCATCTGGGCGTCGATGTGCCGCGTGCAACGGGTGTGTGCGTGCGCGGCGGCGACGGAGTAGGTCTCGACGCGGACCCCCGCGACCGAGCCCGCATCGAGGTCGTGGCGGGCCCGCAGTTCGAGCAGCGCGTCGATCGCGCCGTGCAGGTGCCTGCAGCAGGGATAAGTCTTGACGTACGTGTCCAGCAGCGCCCACTCGAAGCCGAGCCCGTCGAGCAGGTCCGGCGGGCGCCAGTCGTCGCCCGCGAATGCGTGGAAGTACCCGTTGGTGCCTTCGAGCACACTCGCAGGCCCGGTGACCCCGGCACGGGCCAGATGCGCCGAGAGCAACCCGTCGCGTGCCGCCTTGCCCGCGTGCAGCCGCTTGACCTCGCCACCACTGCCCAGGAACTCGAAAAGTCCACCCGCGTGCGACCCCGCCACCCCTAGCGCCGACGCCACAGCCTGCCGGTCGAGGCCGAGCACGACCGACACTCCGGCGGCGGCACCGATCACGCCCGCGATGGCGGTGTTGTGGAACCCGGCCGTCCGCGTAGCCGGATGCCCGGCCCGCGCGACCCGGCAAGTCAGCTCGACACCAGCGGCGATTGCCCGCAGGACAGTCTCACCGTTCGCGCCCGCACTCTCCGCGGCGGCGAGCACAGCAGGCACCGTCGGGGCGCAGGGGTGGACCGATCCCGGCGTGTAGCCGTCGTCGATGTCGAGCGCATGCGCCGCGGTGCCGTTGGCCAGTGCTGCGCCTGCGGCGCTGGCCCGGCCGCCACCCACCAGCGTCGCATGCCTCCCTGGGTACATGTCCGCGACGACCCCGCGCACGGCGCGCGCGCTGTGGGTGCCCGCGCCGACGACGACTGCCGTCATGTGATCGAGAAGCAGCCTCCGCACCTGGTGGGCGACATCGGTGCTGAGCTGGATCCGCTGCACGCCGTGCACCCAGTCGACCACGGCGGACGTGGCCCCCTCACCCAGCATCGGGTCACGAAATACGTTCACCTATCTAAATATATCGATGCCAGCCGTCGGCGCGTTGCTCCAGATGATTGGGCTGTCTGGCGGGAACCGCGTTCCCGCCCAACTCGTCGACGTCGCATGGGTCCGGACTTGCTTCGTGCAGACAGGTGTGGCGCACGCCACCGCCGGGTTGACCAGGAACCTCATGTAATGCGGCGATGGACTCGCGGTCGACGCCAATGCGGCGGCTGTCGTTGAGTCGCTCGGTGCTCGACGAGCGGATCCGGGCCGGACGGCTGCGGTCGGTCACCCCGGCCGGACCCGGCGGATCCCGGCCTGGGTCATCGCTGACTACGTCCGGCTGTTGTAGCGCGATGCCGAGGGTGACAGCGAGGCGTGGCCGCGGCGAGGGTGGCCTGCGCCCGGGAGGAGCGGCGCCGACGCTGGATCACCAGCATCACCATGGGCTACACCCCGACCGGGAAATGCATCGTTCGCCGGGCGGCCGGGCGCACGAAGACGGAGGCACGCGCGAAGCTGAAGGGCCTGATCCGCGACGTTGATGACGGTCTGGCGCACCCCGAGGGCGGCGACACCGCCGCCCCGGCGGTCACCGACTGGCTGGACCACGGCCTTCCCGGGCGCAGCGCGGCGACGGTCGCGGCCAAGCGCGGCTTGGCCACCCAGCACGTCATCCCGGCGCTGGGTGCCCGCAAGCTCGTGGACCTGTCCGCCGAGGACATCGATGGGTGGCTGGCCGTGGACGCCCGCAGCCTCAGCACCCGCACCGCGGCGCCGAGCAAGCCCCCACGCTGACACCGGTCGTTGCTCGCCCCGGGCGCTGGATCGAGGGCGGCAGCACGGGGGCCACGAACAGCGCGCGACCGGGGTATGAATAGCCGGTGTCGGGCGATGCCGGTGCCGAGGACCCGATGGAGGCGCGCTCTAGATCGGACAGGCTTGCGGAATGGTCTTGAGTCGCGTGGGAGCGGGGCGAGGCGGCGGCCTCGTCGACGACGGTGTGGTCGATGCCCGGGTGCTGGGCGGCGACCACGTCGTGACCACCGGCCGGGCACGCATCGACCACCGGAGTACGTTCGGCGTGCTGCTCGTCGTCGGGATGAGACCACGGATCGGGCTACAACGGGACGTCGGCGCCGATCAACTCCCAGGTCATCGGCTGGCGCGCAGCCAGCGAGGTGCGGCTGGCGCGGTCTGCAGCTCTGTCCTCGGGCCGAATGACCCGGCCGGACCGCGGCCCGGGTACCCGGCACCCGCTGGCGGGACACGTCACGGAGTCGCTTCTCGGGGTTGACCATGCCGCACGGCGGCGCCAGGCTGAAGCCACCAACAAGGACCGGAAAAGATCAGCCCTGGGGCCGGGAAGCCGGTCGCGGGGAAACCGAGCCTCCACCGGACCCGGGGCGGTCCACACTGTCGAGGACGACACAGCGACCGCGCAACCCGCCGCCCGACCACACGTCAGCAGCCTCAGCGCGGCGGCCCCACCCTGCACTAGCGCCCGGAACAGTTCCGCGCGGAGCTCGCTGATCACCCGAGACTCGATGCTGATTCGTCCCGCTGGGTCCGCCGCCAGCCACCGACGTCCGTCGCGGTAGTCACTCAGCCGTCCACGAACATCAACAACGGCCTGGTCGATAGTGCTCTGACCAGGCCGTTGGTTGGTCGGGGTGACAGGATTTGAACCTGCGACCTCTTCGTCCCGAAGCAACCTGTGCAAGCCGCTGACCTGCGCATTTCTGCAGCTCAGGGCGGGTTGGTTGTCCGTGGACGTCCGCCCAGATCCGATGTTGTCCGGGACGATTGCTACTCAGTTAGCTACTCGGCTTGTGGATCGTCTACATAGGTCATATCGCTGCGGCGACGGCGGGCCCCGTCCATGCCCGCGGGTCGCGTAGCGGGTCGCTGCAACAGCTCTGCGATAGTCTGGGGCCGGGCGCGGTCCGGGGGTTCTGCGAGCGTTGGTGGGCACGGTTGCCGCTGCCGTTGACCGACGCCGACCGGGCCGGCGGCTATTGGTGGGACATCGCCATGCGCCAAGTCGAGGTCTCCCGCACCATCGTCTTCGACCAGCCGCGACACGCCCGGGGTTCTTCGAGGCGTTGTGCACCGACAACCTGGACATCGGCCGCCCGGAACAGATGCAGATCGTGTTCGCACGCCGGGTCCGCACCCCACCCCCGGACGGGTACCGCACCCGGTTGTTGCGCTCGGGCGATGAGGTCACCCTCAACGCCCACTTCGCCCATTCCCGGGTGAAGTCCTACCTCAAGTGCGGGCGGGCGTTCCGGATCGAGACCGTGATCAACGACACCGGTGATCTCGGGGTGGCGCGACGGATCGAGCATCTGCCGGAAATCTGGTGCAAGGCCCGTGACGTCAACAGGCGCATGGTCGATGCTTCCCGGGTCGGCCAGGGCTGTGTCCTTGCGAGCCCAGCCTTTGAGCGGGTCGCGCGACCCACCCTCGAGGAGGGTCGGAGGGCCCCGGCCCTGCGCTTCGGCGACCCTCGGGTCATGGCCCTGGTCGGCGCCTTGTGCGCGGGGCTGCATGTCGTTGCCGGGTTCACCAACCGGAGCCTGCGCGCCCGGGTGGGCACCCTGCTCGGCGTCCCGTACTCGATGGGCCAGATGAGTGATGACCTTCGGCGCCTGCGGATGAAGGGGCTTGATCACCCGGCTACCCCGGTCCAACACCTACGTCCTGACCCCGGACGGGCAACGCGTCGCGATCTTCTACACCAAACTCCACAACCGGCTGCTGCGGCCACTGGCCGCGGCCAACGACCCACCCGCCCCGCTGCCCCTGCGCCAAGCGTTAAGGGTGATCGACCGACACGTCGCCGACAACATGACCGAGGCCCGCATGATCGCCTGAGATTTGGCTCAAGATTCAAACTCCTAGCGACCAAGGCCGCTGGGGCAAGCATCAGGTAGACACCACCTGCCGCGAACGGAGCCGCTCAGTCAAACGGTCGGGATCGGTCCCAGCATCCGCCGTATTGAGACACCCCGGGGCGGTTCGGTGCCGCTGGCCCAGGGGCTGACCGTGTATCTCCTCGCTGCTATGCGCCTCTTGAGTTGGCACGGGACTCATGGCGGGTGCGCGGGAGGTTGGACATGACCCTGTCGCCGGTGGTGTCGAGCTTCGTCGAGCGGCGGGGGGTGGCGGGCCACGAGGCGAGCCGGGTCTTGGCGGGTCGGGAGGAGGAGCGACGGCTCCTGGAGGGCGTCGCGTGCGCGGTCGCCGCGGGGGGAGCGGCGGTCGTGCTGCACGGTGAGCCCGGGATCGGCCGCACGGCCCTGCTGCGGCACGTCGCCGCGACCAGCCCGCACCGGGTCGTGTGGATCCAGGGCTGTGAGTCGGAGCGGGCGCTGCCGTTCGCGGCCGTGGCGCCGCTGCTGGGCGGGCTCTGGGAGTTCGCGGACGCGTTGCCTGCCGCGCAGCGCCATGCGCTGGAGACCGCGCTCGCCGTCGCCGCCGGACCGGCGCCGAACCCGTTGGCGGTCTGCACGGGCGCGCTCGGCCTGCTGTCCGCGGCCGGGGGCGCCGAGCCGCTGCTCATCCTCGTCGACGACCTGCAGTGGGTGGACGAGCCCTCGCGCGAGCTGCTGACCTTCGCGGGCCGCAGGCTCGCCCGGGAGCGGGTCGCGCTGATCGCGGCGCTGCGCGACGAGCCCGGCGGGCCCGAACGGCCCGCGGGCCTGCCGCCGGAGCTGACCCTGGTTCGGCTGCGCGGCCTGGGCCCCGCCGAGTGCCGTGCGCTGGCCCGCGCCCGCGCCCTGGACGCCTCCGATCGGGAGATCGCGGCGGTCGCCGCCGCGGCGGGCGGCAACCCCCGGGCGGTGGTCGAGACCTTGTCCCGCCTGCCGCTGCGGACCGACCCGGTGACCGGCGAGCCTGCGGTCGTCACCGGCGCGGGCATGCGGGAGGGCTGGTCGCGGGTCCTTCGCGGACTGCCGGAACGGACGCGCACGGCGCTGTCGGCGGTCGCCGTGGCCGACGCCCTGGTGCCCGGCCTGCTACCCGGCCTCGGGCTGTCGGAGCACGACCTGGAGCCCGCGGAAGAGCAGGGGCTGATCGGCGACGGCGCGCAGTGCTCACCGTTTCCGCATCCGCTGCTGCGGCAGACCCTGCTGGCGCAGGCACCCGCCGCCCTGCGGCGGCGGACGTGCCGCGTGTTGGGCACCGTCGGTCCGCTCGAGCGCAGGCTGGCGTTCCTCGCCGCCGCCGCCGTCGCACCGGACGAGGCGCTGGCGCACCGACTCGCGGAGGCCGCGCGGCGGCTTCGCGAGCAGGGCAGCCCGGTCGTCGCCGCCCGGCTCGCGGTCCGAGCGGCCGAGCTGACCGGTCCGGACGGACCGCGGGGGAGCAGGTTCCAGCAGGCCGCGTCCGATGCGCTGGACGCGGGCCGCCCGGACGAGGCGGCGACCGCGGCCCGCGCGGTCGCCGCGACGGCGGGCGAACCGGCCTTCGCCGCGGCGGCCACCGTGCTCGGGAGGGCCTTGACCGCCGCGGGCCGCCCACGCGCGGCGTATGACGAGCTCACCGGGGCGGCGGCGGCGCTCGCCGGTACGGCCGCGGGCGCGGCGGCCGCGCTGTTGTCCGAGGCGGTGGAGGCGGCCGCCGCGGCGGGCGAGGCCGGTCTTGCGCACGCCGCGGTGACCGAGGCCGCGCTGCTCGCCGACGGTGACCCGGGCACCGCTCGGTTCCGGGTGTTGACGGCGACCGGACGTGCGCTGTCCGGCGACCCGGCCGGATCGGACGACCGGTTGCCAAAGCTCGCGGCGCTGGTGGGTGATCCGGGCACCGCCCTGCATGCGGCGCGGCTCGAGCTCTGGGCCGGGCGGCCGGTCTCCGCGCGCCTGCTGGCGAGCGCCGCGATCGAGCGGTGGCGCCGGGCGGGGCTCGCGTCCGGGCTGGCCCCCGCGCTCGCGGTGCGCAGCGCGGCGGGTTTCGGCCGCGGCGACTGGGAGGCGGCCCACGCCGACGCGCTCGAGTCGTTGGCCTGGGGCGAGAAGGGCCCGCCGGACGGGAGCACGGCCTTCGGCCTGCTGGCCCTCGCTCGGCTGGACGCCGCGCAGGGGCGCCACGAGCGGTGTCGGGAGCGGGTGGAGCGCTGCCGCCGCGAGGCGGGGGACCGCGCGGACGAGCCCGCGCTGCGCGGCGGTCAGGAGCCCGCCGTGCTCGGGCTGGCCGCGCTGACCCAGGGCGACCCGACCGCCGCGGCCGAGCATCTCGAGCACGCCTGGGCCTGGTGCAGGCGCCGGGGCCTCAACCACCCCGCCGTCGTCCCGTTCGGCGCCGACCTGGCCGAGGCGCATGCCCGCACCGGCGACCAGGCCCGCGCCCGGCAGGTGCTGGACTGGCTCGACGCCCGGGTCCGGGACCTGCGGCTGCCGGGGGTCGACGCCGTGCGCTGCCGCATCCTGTTGGCCACCGGCCCGGACCAGGTGGGTGCCGCCTTGCGGCTCGTCGACGAGACCGCGGCCGACCCGTTCGAGCTGGCCCGTACGCTGCTCGCCGCGGGCGAGGTGCTGCGCCGCTACGGGCAGGCCGCGGCGGCCCGGCCCGCGCTGCGGCGGGCCCACCGGCTGTTCACCGACCTCGGCGCCGGGCCCTGGGTGGTGCGGGCCGCGGCCGAGCTGGCCGCGGCGGGCGACCGCGAGCTCATGCCGGAGCCCGGCACCGAGCTCGACGACCTGACCCCGCAGCAGCTGCAGATCGCCCGGCTCGTGGCCTCGGGCCGCAGCAACGGGGAGACGGCCGCCGCGCTGTTCCTGTCCCGCAAGACCGTCGAAGCGCATCTGACGCACGTGTACCGCAAGCTCGGCGTCCGCACGCGGACCCAGCTCACCCTGGTCCTGCTGGCCCACCCGGCGGCCAGCTGACCCGAGGGAGATCCCTCGGGGCGGCACGCGCCGCATCGCGGCGCCGATCGCGCGGCGCCGAGGGATGTCCCCGATGCGGCGGCGGGCGCCCTCCGGCGACGATCAGATGGCGCCGAAGCGGTGGCGACGGCTTCGGTCGGGGGAGGGAGCGGATGGACAGCGCGAGCGAGACCCTGCTGCGGCTCGCCGACCCGGCGGCCCGCGCCGCCGTGCTCGACCCGGCCACGCTGCTGGCGCTCGCGACCGTCTGCTACGACCTCGACCCGGCGCAGGTCGGCGAACCGGTCACGGCCGACTACGCTCGGTTCGACCTCGCCGTCGCCGCCGAGCCGGTGACGGCGTCGGCCAGGATCATGCGCAGCGGCGACCCGGTGCCCTGGGAGGTCGCGGCCTGCTGGGACGGCCCGACGGGGGCCGTGGCCGACGCTGTCTGGTCGGGCAGCGTCGTCGTGCGAGTCACCCGTTCCGACGACACCGTGGTGGGCCTGGACACCACCGCGGTCGACCTGGACGCCGCGTTCGCCGCCGCGGTGGCGGGCCTGCCCGCGACCGCCACCCCCGCGCAGGTGCGCGCGGCGCTGCGGGACGCGGCCCGGTCGGAGCTGGCCGCGCCGCCGCTGACCGACACGGAGCTGGACGCCGTCCTGCGCCAGATGGCCCCGGATGCCGCGGACCCGAGGGCGCTGGGGCACGCGGCCCGCGGCCGTTCGACGATCACGACGAGGCTCCGGGTGCGCCCGCCCGGCCAGGACGCGCCTGCGGTGCCGGTGCCGCTGCCGGTCGTCGTGGCCTTCCTCGCGGCGGGCCGCGGCGCCGCCCCGCGGGACCTGCTGCGGGCGACGGCGGCCGCCCGCCGCGCCGCGGCGCCCTACCCGCTGGCCGCCGCGCCCGCCGGTGCTCCGCCGCGACGGGTCGAGCGCTGCGTCTGCTGGCTGCTGCCCGCCGCCGCGTTCGACGACCCGGGCTGGCCCGGCGGCGGGACCGGCACGGCGGCCGAGCAGCGCGCCGTCCGGCTCGCCGCGGCCCGCGGCTGGCTCGCCGCCCACGGCATTGCGGTCGCCACGGCGGGCGAGCAGGCATGACCCCCAGGACCCGCACCTCACGACGCCGAGCGAGCGGCGCCGCCCGACCCCTTTCGGAGACCCTCATGACCGCCGTCGTGCAGCCCGCCTACCCCTATGTGGGCGTCACCATCGACACCAGCGCACTGGTACCGGCGGCACAGCGGTCGCCGGGCGTGGTCGCGGTGGTGGGCAACGCGGACGGCGCCACGGCACCTCCCGCGACACCGCACGCCGTGACGAGCCACCAGGACGTCATGAACCTGTTCGGCAAGGGCACCGCCGCCACGGCGTTGACCGCGAGCCTGGACCTGGTGCTGGCCCAGGACCCCCGGCCGAGCACGGTCTACGGGGTCCGCACGGCGACGGCAGGCGACTACGCCGGTGCGCTCGCCGGGCTGGAGGCCGCCGACGACGTCGTCTTCGTCTGCCTCGCGGGGGAGGTGGCGGTCGGCACGCCGACCTCGGGCTCCACCGCCGCCACCGGGCTGTTCGCCCTCGCCGAGCACGTGCAGCGGATGTCCGACGCTGGCAACCGCCGGATGGCGGTGGCCATGGTCGACCCCGCGATAGCGCGTTCGGCGGACTACGTCACCAAGGTCCTCGCCGCGAACAGCTACGGCGCCCTTCAGAGCAGCAGCGGCCGGATGGTGCTGATCGCGGCCCGCGGCGCGACCACCGACCCCACCAGCACGTCCGGGCCACCCGCCGACGCCGCCGCGGCGGCGATGGGGGCGATCGCGGGCTACGCGCCGAGCACCAGCGTGCTGCTCAAGCAGGTGCGCGGCTTCACGATGCCGGTGGTGCAGCAGTACACCCCCGCCGAGATCACCGGGCTGTCCGCGGCCGGGGCGATCCCGCTGATCGACCCGGCCCTCATCCCCGGCAGCGGGCTGTACTTCGGCGACGGGGGCACCTTCACCACCGACCCGGCGCGCAACTACGTGGACATCGTCCGGGTGCTCGACGACATCGAGTTCCGGCTGCGGGCCGGGCTGATCGGGTCGATCGGCGACTCCCGGATCACGAAGGCGGGCCTGACCTCGGTGCGGATCAGGGTCGAGGGCATCCTCGGCCCGCTGCAGCTCGGCGCGGTGATTGACGACTTCGCGGTCAGCATCCCGCTGCTGGCCCTGCTCTCGCTGCCCGAGGAGGCCCGCAGCAGCGCCGACACCGCGCAGATCGTCGCCGCGCGGTCGACCCGACAGGTGACCGTCCTGGTCAGCGTCACCTACGGCCCCGCGGTGCACCGGTTGAACATCACGCTCGCCCCCGAGTTCTGAGCCGAGGAGCCGCAACCATGTCGACACCCGAGACGAGCTGGAACACCCGGCTTTCGGTCCGCTACACCGACGCCACGGGCGAGCACGAGATCTCCCCGATCCAGTCGTTCACCCCGACCCTCGCGACCACGGCCGAGCCGCTGCACAGCATCGAGCGCACCCATGTCGGCGTGGTCACCCAGCCGCACTCGCTGACCTTCTCGATGACGGTGAACGCGATCGGGCCCGCCGCGGCGCAGCTCACCGCGGTGGCCATCAACGGCACCGAGTTCGACCTCACCCTCCAGGAGAAGATCGGCAACGACTGGTCGTTCTCGTCGATCGTGCTCCGCAACTGCTTCCTCACCAGCGTCTCCCCGACGGCGGCCACGGTGATGGGCGCGCCGCAGGCGACGTTCTCCGGCTTCTCCTTGCACGTCGAGTCCACCGACTCCGGCGGCGTCAAGACCTCGGGGCCGCCGCAGGCCACGCTCTGACCCGCACCGACCAGCGCCCGTCCCGAAGGCGGGCCCAACGACCGGGAGGGAGGGCCGGTGACCGAGGAGCCGAGCGTCGTCGAGCGCACCGGTCTGGTCGTGCTCAGCCGCGGCGAGATCGTCGTCCCGGAGGAGATGAGCGAGGCCGTGCTCGCCTCGGTGGGCCGCGACGGGCTGGTGCTGGAGTTCCCGGTGGAGATCGAGGTCCGGATCGTGCCCGCCTGCGACCCGACCGAGCACGTCGCCACCACCCTCGACCGGCTCACCGCGGCGCTGCAGGGGCTCGTATGACCGTGCTGCGGATGCCGGTCCGCGTCCGGCTCGAGCTGGCGGCCGACCTGCTGGAGGGGGACGGCGCGGACGGGGTCGACCGGTCGGCCGCGCTGCTGGAGGTGCTGGAGGAGGCCACGCGCCGCGGCACGGCCCGGGCCGCGGAACGCGCGGGCACCCTGCATGCGGTCCGCCGGGCGGTGCCGTCCGGTACGCCGCCCGAGCCGGTCGTGCGGTTCCGGGGCGACCCGCTGCCGGGCCCGCTCGCCGAGCGCGTCGAGGCCGCGGTGCGCACGGCCGTGGCGGCCACGGCCGCGCGGCTGCTCGACCGGCCAACGCCCGCGGTCGCGCCGGAGGTCCGACCGAGCGAGGAGCCGCTGGACGGCGAACGGCTGCTGGTCGACCCCCGCGACCCGGCCTGCGAGTTCTACGCCGTGCCCAGCTACGACCACGCGGGCCGCCGCGTCCGGGTGCCGATCCGCCGCGAGGGCGCGGCGGCCGAGCCGGCACCGGCGCGCACGACGCTGCGCCTGCGCAGCTTCGCCTCGATGGAGGCCATCTGCGACGCTGTGGTCAAGGCGAGCGCCGTTCTCCCGCACGAGGTGCTGGTCGTGGCGCGGTGGCGCGGCGGCCCGACCCAGGCGTGGGTCTTCGTGTTCCAGCCGGACGGCTCCTCCACGTGGACGTCCTACGGCGAGATCACGGCGTGGGTGCCGAGCCGCTCGGGCTCCACGATGCAGACCGCCCGCTACGCGGGCAACCTCGCCGACCAACTCGTCTACCTGGGCCGGGCGAACACGGCCGAGGAGCGTCGGGCGTTCGTCGCCGAGCACTTCCTGCTGCCCGATCTGCTGGCCGCGCCGAACCTCACCCCGGCCGCCCGGCGCGACGCGCCCGCCAAGGCCGCCCGGCAGGCCGCCCGGTTCCCGTGGGCAGGCCCGCTCACGTTCTACGAGTGGCGCGCGGGTGGCGCGTCCGTCGGGTGGCTCGAGTCCGCGGACCAGCTGACCGCCGGGACGCTGCCGGTGCTCCCGCTGACCGAGGAGGTGCCCCTCGACGCCGCGGCCGTGGCGGGCTACGGCAAGGACTGCGGTCCGCTGAACCTGCGCGACGACGACTCCGTCGACCCCACCCGGCCCTACCTCAGCGAGGAGGACGTCGACGACTGGCCGCCGAACGACGGCGCGTACTTCCGGCCGCTGATCGAGCAGGCGGCGCAGCTGCTGCGGATCGACCCGGGCCGCTACGTCGGCTCGTTCGTCCTCGGCGCCCTCGACCACATCGTGAGCCGCTGCCCGACCGTGGGCCTGTTCGGGGGCGAGGCCGCCGAGGAGGAGCTGCGCCGGATGGCCGCCGCCATGACGCCGCTGACCCGGCTCGCGCGGGCGTGCACCGAGCGCCTGAACGCCAGGGACCGGGGCCGGACCCTGCCCTGCCCGCTGGCCGGGGCGAGCGCCTCCTGGGGCCTGCACTTCGACGAGAGCTACTTCCCGCTGCGCGCGGACGCGGTCGGCGCGATGTTCAAGGTCATGTGCCAGCGGGTGCTGCTGAGCGTGCTGGAGCAATCGGCGTCGGAGATCGAGTGGCGGCGCCAGCACTTCTCGGACTACATGGTGCTCACCCGGCTGCTGCTGCTGCTCCTGCTCAACGACACCGTCGAGCTGACCGCGCTGCGCGAGCGGCTCCTCGCCGAGCGGCGGCAACGGGCCGTCGAGGCCGCACTGGCGGGGAACTCCTGGGAGGGGCTGGTCGCCCGCATGACCGCGCTGTCCGACGACCCCACGGACCTGCGCGGCCGGTTCGTCCGGGACGCGAACGGGCGGCTCTGGACGCTGGCCGAGCTGGACGCGGCGCTCGTCCTCGACCGCAGGACGGCGATCGCGGTCGACCCGCTCATGGAGAAGGTCCAGCACATCCCGTTGCTGGTCGGGATGTTGCGCGGGGCGCAGCGCGCGGACGCCGCGGCGAGCACGCCGGGCGATGCCGAGCGCACCGCCGCCGTCGACCGCGTCTTCGCGAACCTGCTCGACCGGGTCGCCGAGGACAACGCCCAGCAGCGGCGGAAGGTCGAGCGGGACTGGGAGCTCGCCTTCGGGCTCGCGACCGTCCAGGAGGCCGACATCCACGCGGCAGGCGACCTCGGCGCCACGCTCTCGGGGATCCATCGGCTGGCCGACGCCGCCCTGCGCCCGCTGTTCGAGGACGAGGACGTCTACGTCCACGGCATGCGCAAGCTGGTCGACATCGAGCTCGGCTTCCAGAGCCTGCGGAAGTTCCTCGACTTCGTCGCGCTCCCGCTCCTGTGCGCGGTGTCCCTCGGCTCGGTGGCCGTGCTGATCGGCGGGCTGGAGGCGGTCTCGGCGCTGCGCACCGCGAACGAGCACCGCGACGTGCAGCGCGCGATGCTCGGCGGCGACGCGATCATCACGCAGGCCCAGGCCGAGGCGGAGGTCTGGGGTGCGCGGATCGGCGCCGCTCTGGCGTTTCTGCCGGTGGCCCAGAAGGGCTACGGGCTCGTCCGGTCGGGGGCCCCCGCGGTGGTCCGCGGGGAGGGCCGCGCCTTCGTGCTCGCCGAGCTGCGCGGGATGGCGCAGCGGGCGCTGCTCCCGCTCACCGAGGCCACCGCCGAGCGGTTCGCCCTGGCCTGGACCGAGGAGATGGCGAAGAACTACATCATCAACATCGCGTTCTCCCGAGCGGTCGACCGGTTCACCGCCGCCGTCGCCCGGCAGGTCGAGCGGGAGGGCCGCCCGACCGTCGCCGACCTGCCCGCCATCGTCGCCGACGCGCTGCGCGGCGCCGACCCAGGGAGTGCGCCATGAGCGTGATCGAGGTCCGGATGGCCCCAGAGGCCGTCGAGGTGCGCGTCAACGTCCGGCGCCAGCCGTACGTGCGTGCCGTGGTCGAGCGGGTGGCCGAGAAGACCGGGCTGTCCCGCGAGGTCGTCGAGAGCTGCCTCGACGACCCGACGCTCGACGAGATGCAGGTGCTGGGCTCCGGCTACGTGACGGACATGGTGGCCGCGCGCGACCACGTGATCCGGCTGCGCGAGAAGGTGCACTCCTTCTACGAGCAGGCGGCCGAGGGGCGCCCGGGCGGGCTCGACCCCACCGAGGCCGCCGCCACGTTCACCGAGCTGCGGGACGCGCTGCTGGAGATCTCCGACCCCGAGCGGTGGACCCGGCAGCACGGGCGGAGCCTCCCCGAACCCCCGGCGCAGGCGGCCACCGCGCCCCCGCAGCCGCCCAAGCCCCCGGAGCCGCCCGGGCCGCCCGGGGGCGGGTCCGGACCGCCGCCGGGCGAGCCACCGCACCCCGCGGATCCGGCCCGCTGGGAGCGGAACCGGGAGAGCCGCCGCATCCGGGCCCTCGACGAGGCGCCGCGCAGGGCGCTGGAGCGCGCCCGGGAGCTCCAGCCCGACCTCGTCGACCGCGCCCTGCGCGGGGAGCCCGCGGCATTGCCCGCCCTGCGGGTCGCGCTGCGCGGACGGCTGAGCGCGGCGGAGATCGGGGCCGTGTCCGACGCCGTCGCAGCGGTGCGACAGCCCGACCTCGGCTACGCCCTCGGCGCGGGCACCCTCGGGCTCGGTCGCGGCCCCTTCGAGGCCCAGGGCGCCTACCACCGGCTGCCCGGGCCGCAGCAGGAAGCCGTCGCGGCGGCCGTGGCGGCCGATCCGGAGTTCGTGCGCACGATGGTGACCGCCGAGGTCCACTACGGGCCCCGCCGCGGGGTACGGACCCCGTGGCGGCCCGAGGAGATGAACCGCTTCTGCGCCGAGAACGGCGTGATCGGCGAGGAGCGGGCCAACCTGGAGGCCGGGCTGCTCGAACTGAACCGGCGGCACCTGGGCGCCCAGGTGGAGCCGACCCCGGGCGGCGGGCGCAGCACGACCCAGGCCCGGACCCGGGCCGCCACGGTCGATGCGACCGCCCGGCGGCTGGGGCTGCCGACGGCGAACGAGCTGGCGGCCCGGCTGCGGCGCGAATCGGTGGTGCTCGACCTCGCCCGCTCGTCCCCGGAGCAGCTGCACGACCTGGCGACTCGATGGCTGGAGTACGCCACCGAGAAGCAGGCCGCAGGCAAGCCCGCCGCGACCCTCGAGCGCTACATCGGATACATCATGCGCAGCCACATGCGCGGCCTTCTCGGCGAGCTGAGCGCCGTCTTCGCACTCGGGAAGGACGCGTGGGTGCTCAAGATGCCGGACCTGCGCGTGACCGACCCCGGGACCGACTTCGTCGTCGTGATGAAGTCCACCGGCGAGCTGTGGTTCGCCGACAACAAGGCGTTGTCCCGGCCGCTGCTCACGGAGGTCAGCAGCCTACTGAAGAACGGGGCGGAGAACATCGCGCGGGACGCGCGGGAGTTCGGCCCGTCGGGTGCACCCTCACCGGTCGCCGTGCCGGAGCCGGTCGCCGACGCGATCGCCCGCGCCCACGCGGCGGGCGCCGCGCTGGAGGCGCTGGCGAGCGGGAAGAGCCCGGCCGAGCTGAACAGCGAGGCGTTCCAGCAGCAGGTGACCCGGATCTGCGACCAGCACGGCATCCGGCGGGTCGTCACCAACGCGGGCGGCGACCTGACGTGGCTCTCGGACCGGCTGCAGCGCTCGGGCATCGACATGGTCGATCTCAACGACCCGGCGCGCGTGCCGCCGACCCGCCCGCTCACCGCGCCGGAGGCCCCGCCCGCCACCGCGCCCGACACCGCGGCGCCCGCTGAGCCCGGCGCGCCCGCCGCCGGGCCGGACGAGCCGGGGGACGCGCCGTGAGCTTCTTCGAGCCGTACCTGCACACCCCCAGCGCCGTGCTCTCCGACGGCATCGTGCCGGTGCCGCTGTGGGCGGTCACCCAGCTGTCGATCGAGGCGAGCTACTTCGTTCCGCAGCTCGGCGGCACGCGGCGGCGGGTCGCCAGCGTCAGCCACGACGACACGGTGTCGTTCAGCGCGGTGCTGCTCGGGCCGCTGCGCTTCACCTGGAAGGTGGCGCTGGAGAACCTGGCCGAGGCCAGCAGGCAGGGCACCGCGCTGTCCCAGGTGACGCACGGGCAGGCAGGCGGCCTGATCCTCCTCACGGCCGCGACGATCCGGACCGACCTCGCCGTGCTCTCGCTGACCTTCGGGCAGACCGCGCAGCGGCGCGAGGCGCTGGACGTCACCATGCGCCTGGCGCACCTCCCCCGCCCCGGCAGCCTCTCCACCCTCCTCGACACCTCGTCCATCGCCGTCGGTGTGCTGACCGACGCGCTGCCGTTCTGAAGGCCCGCCATGCCGCTGCTGCCCGCACTGACCACCCGCGCCCCGGCCGCCGCGCCGCCGCCCCACGCCGCGGCCGCCGTCCGGGCCGTGCGGCGCAACCTCGACGCCGGGCTGCCCGCCCGCATCGACCTGGACGCCACCCGCAGCCTGGTGCTGGGCCTCCCGCTGGGCCGCGCCCGCGCGGTGCTCGCCGCCGACCCCCTCGCCGTCGTCTTCGACACCGCCGCGCCGATGCCCGCGGACCCGGGCAGGCCGCGGGACACGGGTGGGGCGTGGCCGCGGCTCACGCTGGTGGCGGCGGGCACGATCGGGGAGAGCGTGCCGGTGGTCGCCGGGGTGCCGTTCCGGCTCAGGGCCGGGGGCGCCGCCGTGGTGGCGGTCACCGTCGAGCGGCTGCGGGTGACCGCGGGCTCGCTGCGCAGCCCCGGCCGGTTCGGCAGTGTGGTCGCGCTCGGCTGGCGCGACCTCGGGCTGGCCCCCGACAGCGGCCCGCCCCCGGCGGTGGGCGACCCGAGCATCCCCCGATCGTTGTTCCCCGACGCGAAGGACGGTCCGTGATGAGCGTGTCCACCCTCGGTACCGCGCCCCTCGGGCCCGACGTCGTCCCGGGCACCGTGCCCGCGTGGGCGCTCGTCTTCTTCGACGAGGCGGCCCCGGACCGCGCGACGACCGTCAGGAGCGAGACCTACGACGGCTCGGTCAGCGCCACCCTGGTGGCGGGCCTCACCGGCGGCACGTTCGAGATCGTCATCGAGGGCATGACCGACGCCGACTACGCGGCGGTCCGGCCGTCGGCGGGCACGAAGCTCGGCGCCCGGCTTCACCTGTGGTGGGAGAACTCGCCGGGAGGTGTCGTCGGCGACCTGGCCCGGTTCACCGGCTTCACCCGCCCGTTCGGGGCGGTGACTCCGGATCCGCCGCCGTTCAGCCTGGTCGCCGTGATCCGGGTCGACCGGATCCACCGGCGCTCCGGCCGCCGCCGGGTCGAGGTGGTGGTCACCGGTCGGGAGGCCGTGCAGGCCCGCCTGGCCGACGGTCGGGTCGAGGGCCGCTGCTTCACGGACCTGACCGCGGCGCTCACCGCGATCGGCGGCCGCACCGTGCCGGTGCGCGGGATCGGTCTGGAGCCGATCCGCCCGCCCGCGGCCGACGAGAGCCCCGCGACCGCCGCGCACTACGCCACGGTCGACCCGGGAACCGCCCTGTCCGCGATGACCACCCAGATCGAGCAGGTCCGGCTGCGGCTGGGCCTTCACGGGCTGTCCCCCGCCCTGATCCGCGACGGCGTGCTGTACGTCGGCGACTGGACCTCCTCGGCCGGGCGGGGCGCTCCGATCGCCGACCGCACCCTCGACGACGCGGGCGGCCTCGTCGACGTCCAGCGCGGCGCCGAGCGCGAACGGGACCCCCAGGCGGGCCCGCGGCCGAAGGGAGCGCCCGCCGCGCGCCTGACCGTCGCCGTGACGGCGCTGGGCCGACCCGACCTGAAGCCCGGCGACACGTTGCGCCTCGACCTGCCGCCCGAGGACTTCCCGGTCGTCGAGCCGACCGGGGTCGGCGCCGCCCTGCTCACCACGCTCACCGGCCTCATCGCGGGCGGTGTCGAGCCGCCCGCGGACCAGCGCCGGTGCCGGGTCCTCGAGGTGGCCCACAAGCTCTCCCGGGAGCAGGGCTTCGTCACCACCGTGCAGGCCGTCGTCCTCGACGGCGACGACGACCACGGCTGGGACCCGGTCACCGGCGACCCGGTGCCCGAGGCGGACCGGCCGAAGGACCCGGGGCGGTCGTCCTCCGACCACGCCCAGGGCGCGGCGCACGCCGTCCGGTCCGTCGCGCGCGGCGTGCTCGCGGGCCTGACCGCCTGGACCCGCCCCCGCGTGGGTGTCGTGCACGACCACACCCCGGCGGAGGACCCCCGGCTGACCAGCACGGTGTGGTACGCCGACACCGCACCCGACGGGCTGCCCGGCGCGGCGCAGCGGACGGAGGTCACCGAGGACCGGCACGGCGAGGCGCAGCAGGTGCCCTACCTGACCCCGTTCGCGTGGGGCAGCTACGGGCTCGTCCTGCCGCGCTACCCGGGTACCCGGGTGCTGCTCGCCAACGCCGCGGGCGGGCCGGGCGACCTCGTGGACATCGGCGGCATCTGGCCGCGCGGCGGCGGCCCGAAGGCCGAACCGGGGGACTGGTGGCTCGCGCTGCCCATCGCGATACCCGATCGTGAGCACCTGACCGACCCGACCTACCAGGAGCCCGGCGACGGCATCGCCACCCACGACCTGATCGACGGCGACGGCCTCCGGGTGGTCGAGACGTTGCAGCTCGTCCTGCGTGGCACCGAAGCGCCCACCGAGGTGCCCGACCGGCCGAAGGCGGGCGACCACGTGCCGAACGTCGGGGTGCTGATCGAGTCCACGCGGACCGACGGCGGATCGTGCCGCATCGTGCTCGACAGCGACGGCAGCGTGGTGATCAGCGCGAGCTCGATCACCTTCGACACCGGGGGCCAGGGCGACATCACGCTGAAGGCGAAGAACGTGAAGGTCCAGCTGGACCACGGCGGAACGATGGACGTGTCGTGATGGCCGCGCCCGTCACCGCCCCCGCGGGCCCGGCCGCCCCCGCGGGCCCGGCCGCCGCCGCAGGCTCGATCACGTGCGCCCACGGCGGGACGGCGATCCTCACCAGCGCCGCCAAGCTGCGGGTGGGGGGCAACCCCGTCATGACGTATGCGGCGGTCAGCGGCCTCGGCCCGTACCGGGACTGCCCGAAGTCGTGCAGCACGACGACGGTGGTCGCGGGCGGCGAGGCGGCCACGCTCACCGTCGGCGGCGCTGCGGTGCTGCTCGACTCGCTGAAGGCCACCTCCACGGGCCAGGACCCGCCCGCGGCGGTCACCGTCGACGCCGGTCAGACCGCGCTCACCGCCGTATGAAGGACATGCCATGACCTCCGCGCTCCCACCCGCCGACGACGAGGCGGTGCGTCGGCGACGGCTGCTCGGCGTCGGTGTGCGCGCCGACCTGGTCGACGCCGCCGACACTGCCCGCGACCTCGTGCTGCGGCGCACGCCGAACGGCGTCGACCTCGACCTCGTCGAGGGCGTCGACGCGCTCTGCCAGGACCTCGCCGTGGGCCTGACGACGCTGCGCGGCAGCGACCCGTGCAACCTGCGGTTCGGGTTCCTCGGCCTCACCCCGCTGGTGCAGCAGACCTCCCCGGTCCTGGCCAGGGAGGGGCTGCGCAGCGCAGTCGTCGAGTTCGTCGCGGGCGACCCCAGGGTGCGCCGCATCGTGGACCTCACCGGCCCCTCCGGGGCCGGTGGCAACGGCGTGCGCAGGCTGGATGTGACGGTGCGCTTCGAGGCCGTCAGCGGGGACACCGTCGAGCTCGGCACCGGCGGGCTGGCCTCGGGCGCGGAGTTCGGCGCGGTCGCGACCCCCCACGTGCCGGAGCAGGCGCCCACCAGTGCAGCGGCGGAAGGTTCCCGATGAGCGAGGACAGCCTGGACCTGACCGAGGTGCTGGCCGTCGACTACACGGTCACCCGGTCGACCGGCAGCGACGCCTTCGGCGTCACCGACAACGGCTTCCTGCCCAAGCCGTTCACCCGGCTGCTCGCCGAGAAGATCGCGCTCGCGCGGGAGCTGATCGACCCGGACCTGGACCTGTCCAGCGGCAGTGTCGTGCGCAAGCTCCTGGAGATCACCGCGTTGGAGGACGCCCGCACGTGGGCCGCGTTGGCCGCGGGCTACGACGATTGCTTCGTGGGCACGGCCCGCGGGCGCGCGCTCAGCGACCTGGGCGATGAGCTGGGCATCCCGCGGCCCTACCTGACCGCGAGCGGCACGGTCACGCTCACCCTGGCGGGCCCGCTACCGCCCGGGGTGACCGAGCTGGTGCTGCCGCGGGGCGCACGGATGTCGACGCCCGGTGGGCACCGTGTGGCGCTCGCCGCGTCGGTCCGCCTCTCCGCCGCGCTGACGTCCGCGCCGGTGGCGGTGGCCAGCTTCGACCCCGGGCCGATCGGCAACCTCGACCCGGCGGTCACCGACGCGCCAGGCGAGCACCCGCAGGCCGTGGACCGGTGGGAAGTCGCCGACGCCAAGCTCGCCGACCTGGTCGCGGCGGACCTGGCCGCGGGCCTGTCCGCGGACGCGTCCGCCACCGGCAAGGGGCTGGTCCGGATCCAGCACACCCAGCCGTTGCGCGGCGGCGACGGGCAGTGGTCCGACGACCGCTACCGGACCCTCCTGCTGGCCGCGCCGCGGTCGCTGTGGACGGCCGAGTCGATCGCGGCCACGGTCGCGTTGGTACCGGGGGTGCGGCAGGTGGCGGTGCGCGACGGCTGGGGCGGGCTGGATCTCTCCCAGTCCATCTTCGGCGACTTCGACTTCGTCGAACGCCTGTTCGCCGCCGACCGCGACCTCGCCTCTCCGTTCTTCGTCAGCGTCCTCGTGGCGCCGACGGACGCCGCCATCTGGGAGGGCGGCGCGGGCCTGAAGGCGGCGGTGGAGCAGGCGATAAGGGACGTCCGGCCGGTCGGCGTGTTCCCCGACGTCATGCTGGCCGACCAGGTGTTCGTCGCGGTCGAGGCGGACGTGCTCACCGCCGGGCTCCCGCTGCCGCCCGGCGGCGTGGACAGCCGCAACTCCAGCCCCAGCGCGTTCGCGCTGAAGTCCCGGCTCATCGGCAGGCTGCACCAGCTGCTGGACGGGCTGCGTCTGGCCGAGCCGGTGCGGGCGGCGGCGGTCTCGGCGGCGTTGATGGCCGAGCCCGGGGTCGTCGACGTCGCCCGGCTGCGGCTGGTCCGGTTCCCCGCGCCGGTCGGCGACGTCGGCTCCGGCGGCCCGTTCGGGGACGTCTCCCAGGTGCTCCCGGTGGACCAGAACCTGACGTTGACCAGCGACCAGATCGCCGTCCTCATCGAGGCGCCGGACCTGCTGACGGTGCGCTGATGACCACCGCGGGCGCTCCTTCGACCACCCTGCTCGACCCCGATGGGTTCGGAGCGGGCGCGGTCGCCGCCGCCACGTCGGAGCTGATCGGGGTGCTGGCGGAGGGTGCCGCACCGCACAGGCTGGCCTGGGACGCCGCCGCGTCGCCCGCGCGGGTCGTGGTCGACGGGTCCACCCGCCACCCGCTGCTCCTCATCACGCTGCTGGCCGACCTGGGCACCGACGCCGTGCAGGTGACGCCCGAGCTGCGCGTCGGCGCGGACGCGACGCTCCCGCAGCCCGCGACGCGCTTCGCGCCGTACACCGCGGCCGGGAGTGCGCTGGTCGCCGCGGTCCCCGCGGTGGGCGACGGCGGTACCTGCCCGCCGTTGGTTCTTTCCTGCGCCGCGACGCGCCGGGCGGGAGACGCGGCGGGCACGGGTACCGCGCTGACCCCCGACGAGGTCCGTGCCCTGCTGCGGGTGGACCTGGTGGAGGGCAGGACCGGGCGTCTGCTGGCCGTGGTCCTCGACGAGAAGGCGCGCCTGCGGCGGGCCGCGCGGGAGATCCAGGCGATGCGCACCCTGCGGGCGGCCGCGCGCAACGCGCTGGATCGGATCGGTGCCGACCTGGCCTGCCCCCGGTTCGCCGACGATCTGGTCTGGGACCCCGATCGGCGCAGTCCCGGCAGCCGCCCCCTGGCCCCGGCGGGCACCCGCGAACCCGACGCCGCCTACCGGGCCCGGCTCGCTCTGCTGCGCGGGGTCCGCCTGCCCAGCCCGGTGTGGATCGACTCCGCCGTGAACGGTGCGGGCGCCCCGACGAGCCCGGGCGCGGGCTGGATGTCCGACGTGGGCCTCGGCCCGCGGGTCGCGGTCGACGAGTCGGCCAACCCGCTGCTCGTGGCCCTCCGGCTGGTCGCGCCCGGCGCGGACGGCGCGCTGCAGGCGCTGCTGGACGCGGTCCGCCGGGTGCACCTGGTCTGGCCCGCGGGCAGTGCCGCAGGCGACGCGATCCACGCCGTGCGGCTGGTCTCGCCACTGGCCGTGCAGCGGACCGACGCCGTTCGCGCGGCGCTGCGGAGCTGGCAGCTGCCCGACGGCCAGCCCGTGGCGCCCACACTGGCGACCGCGCTGGCTCTGCTCGACGACGTGTGCCGGCGGCTCGGAGCACGTCCATGGCCCGCGGTCCTGGCCGGGCAGAGTGACGAGGGCGGCTCGCGCTTCGAGCTCGGGCTGGGCGCCCTGATGGCCGCGCCCGACCCGGTCCAGCTGGACCAGGCGGTCCTCGCCGCCCACCAGCATCCGGAGCTCGGCCTGGTGCCGCGCCCGCGCGCGGAGGACCCGGCAGGCGCCTGGTTGCTGCGGGCCTGCAAGATGCGCACCGCCGAGGCCGACCACGACGGCACGGTCTTCGTCAGCACCGTGCCTATGGGATCGCTGGTCGTCGACGTCTCGCCAGGACCGCAGGGTCCCGCTCCGCTGAGCCTGACCGCTCGCCTGCAGGCGGGTACCGACGCCGCCCACGACGCTCCGATGGTGGCGGTGCGTGCGGCGCTGGCCGCCCAGGTGGTGCCCGCGGCCGCTCCGGACGAGCTCCTGGCGGCCGCACAGCCGACCTCGGCGGCGCCCGCGCTGGCGGCGGTGGTCGGCGCGCTCGGCCTGCCCGCGGTCACCGCCGTGGCCGACTTCCGCCGCCAGCTCGCGTCGGTCTCGTCGCGGGAGTACGAGGTCTTCGACCTCGGCCCGGACCTCACCGGCCGCGTGCAGGGGACGCCCGCGCTGCTCGCGGCCCTGCTCGCGACCGCGGCGGGCGCGGGGGCCAGCAGCGTGGTGCCGGTGGTCACCGCCGCGAACACGCTCGCGCTGGTGCTCGGCATCAGCGGACTGCCGCTGGCGGGCAGCAACCTGGCGGCCCGGCACACGGTGCTGCACCGCTGGGGGGTGCGCGCGCTCGGGTCGCAGCCGGTCGACCTGCGGCCCCGGCGGGGGCCCACCGTCACGGTACGGGCCGCGGGAGCGGGGATCAGCGTCGTCTCCTGCCTGGTGCACCTGCGGACCGGCGGGAACGATCCGTACGAGTGGCGGCCCGCCCTGCCGTCCGGCGCCCTGCTCACCCTGCGGCAGTACGAGCACCTGCTGAACGTCGTCGAGCTGGTGACCCCGATCGGGGTCCGGGCGAACACCTGGGAGATCCGGCAACACCACGTGGACGTCGACGGCTCGGGCCGCGCCGTCGCGCTCACGCCCGGCGCCGCCCGGGCCTACCGGCGCTACCGGCAGGCGCGCTGAGCGCCGCCGACAACCCTGGCAGAAGGAGGAGACGTGGACAGGTCACCAGCCCGGCGGCACGCAGGCGCCCGGATCCCGCCGGGCGGCAGGCCGTGAGCCCCGGCCAGGACGTCCCCGACGGGACCGGTGGCCGCGAGGAGCCCGAGGCGGCGGCAGGCCCGACGGTCTTCGGGGTGCCCGCGCGCAGCCTGGTCGACGCCCTCCGGGGCGCGGGCCTCGCGGATCCCGACGTGGTCGCCGTCGTCGGTCAGGCGATCGCCCGCTCGGCGGGCCTGGCCACGGCCGCCGCCCAGACGGGCTTCACCTTCACGACCCAGATCGCGCAAAACGCGCCCGAATGCGCGCTGACCTACGAACGGCTGTTCGTCCATCCGGACTTCATCGACGGCGTGACCGTCGTCCAGGCGGGGGAGACCCCCGAGGAGATCGGGTTCAACCAGCGCTTCCACGGCATCGAGGCCGAGTTCGACGCGATCTCCCGCAACCTGAGCACCGCGAGCAACTGCATCGCCGAGCTGCGCCGTGAGC
Organism: uncultured Actinomycetota bacterium; assembly: GCA_963750095.1. Taxonomy (GTDB): domain Bacteria; phylum Actinomycetota; class Actinomycetes; order Mycobacteriales; family Pseudonocardiaceae; genus Pseudonocardia. Next base: position 235,481 of record CAVVPJ010000010.1, read on the forward strand.
TCTTCGGCCTGGCCCAGGAGCTCCAGGTGAAGATCACCGAGATCGACCGGCGGCTCGACGCCAAGGCCAAGGACAAGGACAAGGAGGCGAAGGAAGGCAAGGACACCAAGGAAGACAAGGACGGCAAAGACGCGAAGGACAAGGACACCAAGGAGGGGAAGGACAAGGAGGGCAAGGACACCAAGGACTCGAAGGAGGGCAAGGAGACCAAGGAGCACAAGGACGGCAAGGAGCACAAGGACGGCAAGGAGCACATCGACAAGCTGCGCCCGCAGGAGAAGCTCTCGGGTATCGAGAAGCAGATCGACCGCCCACTCGCCGCCCCCGATCCGCGCCATCCGGAAGCCGCCGACCCGGCGGACGGGCCCGACGGCGAGGAGCGGGTCTTCATCCGGCTGGAGGACCGCCCACCCGTCGGCGAGGCTGCCATGGCGGACCCGGATCCCGCGCCGGAGCCGGACCCGCAACCGCGGGACGGCTGACGTGGGTGCCCGACGTGACGTCCCTTCGTCAACGGAACCAGCCGTGCGGCTGATCCTCGCCCGCGCGGACGACGCGTCGGCGGGCGCGCTTGCCGCCCGCTGGGGCGCGGACGCCATGGTGCTGACCCCCGCGGACCTGCACCGTCTGCGCTGGCGCCTGGAGGTCGACCGCGACGGGGCGACCCGCACGACGGTCGGGCCACGCGGCGGCCCGGACATCGCCGTCGGCTCGGTGCTCTGCCGCCTCGCCGCCGTGGCGGGCAGCGACCTGCCGCACGTGCACCGCGACGACCGCGACTACGCCGCCGCCGAGCTGACGGCGTTCCTCGTGGCCTGGATGGACGGCTGTCCGGCGCCCGTGCTGAACCGACCGGTCGCGGGGTCGCTGAACGGTCCGCCGTGGTCGCCGGACCGGTGGGCTGAGGCCGCCGTCGCGGTCGGACTGAGGACTTCGGGCCGCCCGGGCGAGGACCCGCTCGGGGACCCGGGGCCGGGGTGCCGCGGCTGCCCGCACCCGCCCGTGGCGCCGCGTCCCCCGGCCGGGGTCACGGTGGTCGGGGACGCCGTCCTCGGCGCCGCCCACCCGGTCGTCGGCGCCCGGCTGCGCGACCTGGCGCGGCTCGCCGGGACGCCGCTGCTCGGGGCAACGGTCGACGGCACGGGGCCCGACGCGGCAGTGCGCGACGTCTCGGCCTGGCCGGACCTGTCCGCCGCCGCCGCGGCGGACGCGCTCGCCACAGCCCTGGACGCGGGCCGGGCCGCGGCGTGAGCGTGCTCCTGTGGGGGTTGCGGCGCGACACCCCGCTGGCCGCGGTGGACCGCGAGCTGCGGCGGATGGGCGTCGCGACCCACCTTCTCGACCAGCGCGAGGTGCTCGGCACGTCCGTGGAGCGCGGACGCGGCCCGGCGCCGCTCGAGCGGGTCCGCTGCGGCGCCCGCGAGGTCGACCTCTCCCGCGTGTCCGCTGCCTACCTGCGGCCGCATGACAGCTCCCGGTTGCCGAGCCTGCGTGCGCTGCCCGCCACGGCGCCGCAACGCCTGCATGCCGCGGCGGTCGACGCGGCGCTGTACGACTGGGCGAACCGGTGCGCGGCGTTCGTCGTGAACCGGCCCGACGCGTCGGCGTCCAACGGATCCAAGCCTTACCAGCTGCGGGCCGTGGCCGCCGCGGGGTTTCTGGTGCCGCCGACGCTGGTCACGAACGACCCCGAGGACGCGGCGGCGTTCCGCAGGCGCTACGACGCCGTGGTCGTCAAGTCGGTGAGCGGGATCCGCAGCCAGGTCAGGGTGGTCGGCGCGGCCGACCTTGATCGGCTACGCGACGTCCGGACCTGCCCGACCCAGTTCCAGGCCCGGATCCCCGGCACTGACGTGCGGGTGCACGTCGTCGGCGGCACCGTGTTCGCCACCGAGGTTGCCAGCGAGGCCGACGACTACCGGTACGCGCGGAACGAGGGCCTTCCCGAGCCCGAGCTCGCCGCGACCGAGCTCCCCGAGCGGGTGGCCCTGCGGTGCCGGGAGCTCGCCCGTCGGCTGGCGCTGCCCGTGGCCGGGATCGACCTGCGACGGGCGCCGGACGGCGAGTGGTACTGCTTCGAGGTGAACCCGTCACCCGCGTTCAGCTACTACGAGGCGGCCACCGGCCAGCCGATCGCGGCCGCGGTGGCAGCCCTCCTGCTCGCCGCGGTGGTGTGCGACCGCCGCCACGACAGGCGGCGGACCGGATGACCGCGTCGACCCGCCCGGCGGCGCCGTCGGACGTGGAACGGATCCGCTTCGGCCGGGGGGAAGCCTTCCGCGTCCGGATCTTCGACACCGCCGAAACGGCCACCGTGGTCGCCCAGGTGCGGGACACCCCGTCCGCGCTGTGCCACCCGGCCTGGGAGACGGCCCGCAGCAGCATGCTGACGATCGGCGAGCCGCTCTACCGCAACCGGCACCGCCTGGACTACTACACGCAGCGGGCCCAGGCCGACAACCGCCTGCTCTACCGACGGTTCCGGCTCGCGCACGACCGGGTCGCGGGCTTCTTCGAGCACCGCTATGGGGAGCCGGTCGCCTACGCCGAAGAGCTCGCCGTGCCCGGCTTCCACGTCTTCGACTTCGCCGACGCCGCCGACTACGGGCCCGGCGGGTGGCACGTCGACGCCCTGCACGCCCAGACGCCGCTGCTGGCCGACCGTTCGGCGGACATCAGCGGGGTTGTCAACTTCACGGTCCCGTTCGCGGTACCCACGGGCGGGACGGGCATGGACCTGCAGGACGACCTGCCCGGCTCGGCCCAGCGCGGCGGCGCAGCGGGGTTCGCGAGCTACCGACCCGGTCTGATGGTCTTCACCGAGGCCGACTACTGGCACCGGATCGGCTCTTCCCGCACGGTGCTGCCCGGCGAGCGGCGGGTGACCCTGCAGGGGCACGGCGTCAGGCTGCGCGGGCGCTGGATTCTCTTCTGGTGAAGCCTCGCTGTGGGCGGCTCGTGTTCTCCTGTAGCGGTTACAGTCCACGCGCCTATCGCGTAGACCTCGACCTCGCATGCAGCAAGTCGACGACAAGCCGGTTCTTGTCGGTTTCGATTGCGATCGGCACCGCGTGCGGGTGGTCGGTGTGCGCGGCGAGCGAGTCGAGCACCTGCCGGTCGCGGATGAGGCCGCCGAGCCGGTCTCGTCTGCGCAACCGGGTGGGTGTCTCGGATTTGGTCGGGTGCCACCGGCCGGTGGGCCCTGATCCAGTGATCGATGGGGGCGGGGCCGGTGCGTGCCGCGAACAGTGTCACTGCGGGGAATGGGTCCGCCACCGCCAACAGGCCCCGCCGGAGCTGTCGGTCTACGGGCTCGCCCGCAACCTTGCCGACACCCGCACCCGCACCCGCGTCTGGCTGGCCGCCGCCGTCGCTGCCGTTCATCGTGCGGGGCTGACGTGGGCGCAGATCGGCCGCGCCGTCGGGACCAGCGCCGAGTACGCGCCTCGACGGTGGGGGCAACCGCAAGCCAGCGGCGGCCGTCGATCCGCGCGGCGTGGGCATCCGGTGCCCCGGACCGGGCGCGAACCCACCCGTAGGTGCGCTGTGGATCAGCATGCGGTGGCGGTCAAGCAGCTGTACCGGGTGCCGGAGGCGATGCGGCTGCTGTCGCTGAGCCGTTCCGCCCACCCATCCTGGGCAGCGGCAACGATGCCGGCGCCCGGCGCAGCCGGGCGGGTTCGACCTGCCCGGCGTTCAGCGCGTCGTACATGGCGCCGTGCCCGCGGCGGTGCTCGGCGAGCAGCGTCAGCTCGACCAGCGAGGTCACCGGCCCGTCGGCGCACAACACCGCATCGGCAAGCTCGAACAGCGCATCCGCCCGGGCAGTCAGGCAGGCGTAGAGCTCCCGACGAATCCACGCCAGATCACCCCGCCCGGCCGGGGTGTCACCCGGCGCGAACTCCCGAACGTCCGCCACACTGCACTCCACGGCCATCGCTTTCGTCTTCGAGCTCGGTGAGAGGAACCCGAAGAGGATCAAGCGGTGGCCGTGCCATGTCCCGCCGACACGCCGAACGACCTGCATCAACAGCTCACCCAGGCAGCAGCCGAGATTAAAGATCAAGCTCAGAGGCGGGAACCGTCCATTTGATACGGATTGACCTCATCAAACCGACGACTGACCTTGAATCCGCTGGCACCGACTCGGCCAGAATGTCGGCGTAAGTCAGCTCAGCGACCTGCTGATACTCGTTGTGGAGTCCACTGAGGCGGTCGCGTCGTTGGATGTTGTGGATCTCAGTTGAGGCGCGGTGGGGAGTGGTCGCGAGGGAGCGGCCTGCTCCAGTGCCCCTTGAAGTCGTGTTGCCCCCGAAATCCTCACCGAGACGGCGGACACTCGCCGACGAGCCCGACCACTGGGCCGAAGCATTCGACGAACAGCACGCCGACGTCGATGCCATGGCCGCAGTTACCGCGGGCGAGCCCTGAGGATCGGGGGCCGCCGCCCAGGCCGTCACCGGGCCTGGGCGGGTCGAGCCGCCGAGGGATCCGGTCAGCTGATGCCGACCGCGTCGAAGGCCGCGCCGATGGCGGCGATCTTGCGGTTCCGCTCTTCCGTGGGTTGGTTGCGCAACAACGTCTGCGCGCTGGACAGGACGGCTCGTCTGCCGTCGGCGAACTGCGACGTCCGGGTGAGCCGCTGGGTCAGCGCCAGGTAGAACACGCCCGCGGCCTCCTCGGCCGTCAGCACCAGTGCGCTGTCGTCGTCCACGGCGGTGAAGACGTTGAACGCCGCCTTGTTGTGGATCCCGCTGTTGGTGTGGACGCCGCCGAAGTCGTCGTCCTCGGTGACCGGCAGGTGCTGGAAGTCGTCCATGTGGTCGGGTTGGTCGAACCGGCGGGGATTGGACATGTCCCGCAGCGGCTTGTTCCCGGGCAGCAGGTTCTCGCCGATCTGCCAGTCCCAGGTGCGGGGGTCGTCGTTGCCGCGGTTCGCGATGACCGTGCCGAAGATGTCGGAGTATGACTCGTTCATCGCGCCGGACTGCAGCCGGTATTCCAGCCGGGAGGTGTGGTCGGTGATGCCGTGGAACATCTCGTGCCCGACCACGTCCAGGTTCGCGGCCAGTGAGCGGAGCCCATCCGGCCGCTTCACCTGGCCGTAGACCATCTGCGTGGTGTTCCAGAACGCGTTGACCCACTGCTTCGGGCCCGGGCTGTCCCGCTTGACCACGCAGTTGATCGAGGACACCACGGCCCCGCCGCTGCCATCGATGTTGTCGCGCAGCATCACCGTGCGCAGGAAGTCGGACACGGCGATCGCGTTGACGTGCGCGCTCACGGCGGCAGGCGACCACGACGGTGGGTTGGTGATGACGTCCCCCGGCAGGTCGCCGTCGTTCACCTCGGGGTCGTTGAAATCGAAGTCGAACGTCTTCACGTTGTGCTCGGGGTCGAACAACACGAGACGTCCGCCGTCGGTCGACACGGCGAACGTGCGCTTCTCACCGAACGAGTCGAGCGCGGTCTGTTCGTCGGCGACGCTCGGGGTGCGCGGCAACAACGCGACGACGCTTCCGTCATGGGCATCCACCACATAGTCGACGATGTGCGGCGGCTCCAGCCGCGACGCCGACGCATCGCCGTCGCGGCTCACGGGAACGTCCTGAAGGATGTAGACGAGCCGCCACCGCCCGGCGTCGTGGTCGAAGTAGTAGTTCAGCCGGGGGATGACGCCCTTGAGGCGCGGTGTGTAGCCGCCCGGCGCGGCGGCGACAGCGTCCAGCGCGGCCTTGGGTGAGACGCCCGCGATGGCGTCGACGCCCTGCGGCTCGCCGAGCGAGGAGTCGATGCTGAGCAGCTTGTTGTCCTCGTCGAGTTCGACCGACACCAGCGACCCGTACACCGGGATGCCGTTCAGTGTCTGCCGGAACTTGACCACCCGGGTGCGCGTCAGCGGCACGGTTTCGGTGTTGATGGTCGCGAACCGACTGGTCGTGTCGTCCACCGTCGGCGCCGTCAGCTCCGGCACCGCGTCGCTGGCCAGCGCGTTGTCCAGGAACCGCCGCGCCGCGGTCTCGGGATCGGTCGCGGCCTCCCCGCCTCCGTCGGCCCGCAACCCGGCGTGCGCCCTCGGCTCGGCCCGCAGCTCATCGACGACCGCGGCCGATGACTCGTCCATCGTGTGCATCGAGAACGTCGTCAATCCGTTCTGCGATGGGGTGTCCGGCATGGTTTTGCTCCGATCTACTGATTCAGGGAGTGAAGAATTCGTTCTCGACGAGGTGCACCGCGTGCAGCGGGTGCGGCGAGACCCGTAGGCCTGCCGATGCGGCCACGTTCCGCTCGCGGGCGTCTTCCCCGACGAATACGCAGCGGGCGGCGGGCACGCCCGCCCGCGTCACGGCGAGAGCGAAGAAGGCGGGTGACGACTTGTCCATGCCCTCGACCGAGCTGAAGAGACACAGGTGGGCGTCCACAAGGTCGGCCAGGCCCGCGTCCGCGAGTAGCGAAGCGAGCCGCTCGGCGCTCTCCTGCCCCGTGTTCGAGATCAGCCCCAATGCCACGGGCGTCCCGACCGCGCCTGATCGGAGGCGCGTGAGAACATCGGGCACGAAGGGATACAGGTCGAGGCCGACGAGATGCCCGGACGCAACGACCGGGCTCGCCAACGTGTCGCCGATATCGAAGAAGACCGCGACCGCATCGTTCATCGAACCCTCCGGCGATGGGCACTACCGCTCGACTTGACCAAGAGGTGCTCGGGCAGCGCGCTGATACACATATCTCGACCATGGCGCGCCGTGCCCGCGGCGGTGAGGTCGACCCGGGGCGCCCTGCCGGTGTTTCCACCGGTGGGTTTCCCCGAGCCGCCTCCCGCACCCGCCGTGCCCGTTTCCGAGCAACGGGCGCTCCACAAGCCCCGTTTCTGCTGGTGTGGTCCTCATCCTGCGACCGGCCACGCAGCCGGGATCACTGCGCCCCGGTATCGGTAGCGCGTGGTGGGCACCTTCGCCGGGTTGAACAGCACCCGTTCGGTGGTGCCCGGCCACCATCCGCCCGCGCAGTAGCGGCGGCGGAGATCCTTCCAGGTGATCCGGCGGTGTTTGCGGCGCACCCATCCGATGGCCCGGGTGCCAGAAGTCAGCCATGGCGTCTGACCAGCGGTTTCAGGCCGCTGCCTCGTACTCGTTTATCAGGCCGCCGAGGATGGGCCGCCGTCGGATCCTGCCGCGGATTGGCTCGGGGACAGGTGCGTCCGGGCGTGGCGGGCGAAGGTGCAGCGCTCGATGCGGCCGCTGTCGGTTGTAGTGCACCGAGTATCGGGCGAGCGCCCGGCGCAGGTGTCGCTCGCCGAAGATCAGCATTCGGTCGGTGAGCTCGGTGCGGATGGTCAGCACGAGGCGTTCGGCGTAGCAGTTCGCGCGCGGACACCGCGGCGGGATCTTGACCACCGCGATGCCCGCGTCCGCCATGACCGCGTCGAACGACGCCGTGAACTGCCCGGCGCGGTCGCGGACGAGGAACCGATACCGGGCGGCGCGGTCGCCGAGGTCCATGACGAGGTTGCGGGCCTGCTGGGCGGTCCAGGGCCCGTCCGGATGTGCGGTCACTGGAGATAGCGGTCGCCGACCTCGATCACGAGCAGCACGTAGAGGCGTCGTAGTGTGAGCGCGCAGTCGACGTGGAAGAAGTCGACCGCGAGCATGCTGGTGGCCTGGGTGTGTAGGAACTGGCGCCAGCTGGTGTCGGTGTGCCGGATCGGCGCCGGTGGGATGCGGTGGCGCTTCAGGATCCGCCGGATCGTCGAGGCGCCGATGCGGTGGCCGAGTGTGAGCAGCTCGCCCTGGAGCCGCTGGTATCCCCATCGCGGGTTCTCCCGCGCCATGCGCACTACCAGGGCGGCGAGGGCGTCGTCGATCGGTGGTCGTCCGGTCTGGTTCGGGTAGGTCCATCGTCGGCGGACGAGGCGGCGGTGCCAGCGCAGGATCGTGTTCGGGGTGACCAGGCGATGGGCTCGCAGTGCTCGGGGCAGTCGCTGGATGAGGGCGGCGAACACGGCCCGGTCCGCCCAGTCCAGGCGTGGTCGTTGGTGGGTGCGGCGGAGCACGGCGACCTCGTGCCGCAGCACGAGGAGCTCGATGTCCTTGGTGGAGGACCTGCGGCCCATCAGTAGGACCAACCCGAGCACCTGACGGAAGATCAAGTACAGCAAGCGGAGCGACACGCCGGGATCATGTCCGACCGGCGATCACCGCTGGTCAGCGACCCATGCCAGACTTCTGGCACCCCACAGGGTACCTGCCGGCACAGGCTCCCATGAGGTCACGCGCCACGTCCGGTGAGTGCACACGAGCCCCGCAGCGGCCGAACGACAGATCCACTTTCAAGACCCGAAGTCAGTCGCATGATGGGTCAGAACCACCGCTGCGGGGCTCGCCTACATCATCACTGTCGCGTGACATGCGCCAACTTTCTGGCACCCACAGGGCCGGTAGGCGGTGGGCACCGCCCGGTCTGCGGTCACGGTCGGGATCCACACCAGCCTGCTAGGTCGCGCGCAATGATCTACTCGGCCTGCCCGAACGCCCTGATCTCGGCCATCTCCTCGGGTGTCAGCTCACGCGACTGCTCGCCGCGTTCCACTTTCGCGCTCTGCACCTGGTGTCGGATCTCCTCGACGACCTCGGGGTTGGCCAGGGTCATCACGTCCCCGACGTCGGTGAAGTTGGAGATGCTCGCGATGACTCGCCGCATGATCTTGCCGGAGCGGGTTTTCGGCATGTCCGGAACGATCCACACGTTCTTCGGACGTGCGATCTTGCCGATCTCCCGGTCGATGGCGTGGCTGACCTTCTCCTCGATCTCCTTGCTCGGGGATAGGTTGGGCTTGAGCGCGACGTACATCTCGACGGCCCGCCCCCGCAGCTCGTCCATCACCGGCACCGCGGCCGCCTCGGCCACCTCTTCGACGGTGAGGCAGGCCGATTCGAGTTCCTTCGTGCCCAGCCGGTGGCCCGCCACGTTGATCACGTCGTCGACGCGGCCGAGGATCCGGAAGTAGCCGTCCGCGGCCTGCACGGCGCCGTCGCCGGCGAAGTATGGCCAGTCGCGCCAGTCCGTGCTGGCCCGGTTCCGGCAGTACTTCGCGTAGTAGATCTCGACGAACCGCTCGGGTTGGCCCCAGATCGTCTGGAAGATGCCCGGCCACGGGTTGCGGATGCAGATGTTGCCGGCCTTGCCGCTGCCGGCCTCCACCGCGACGCCGTCCTCGTCCAGGATCACGGGGTAGATGCCGAGCACGCCCGGTCCACAGCTGCCCGGCTTCATGGATTGCAGTGCGGGCAGGGTGCTGCCGAGAAAGCCGCCGTTCTCGGTTTGCCACCAGGTGTCGACGATCACGGCCTGCCGCTTGCCGACGGCTTCGTAGTACCACCGCCACACCTCGGGCTCGATCGGCTCGCCCACCGTCGTCATGTGCTTGAAGTGGATGTCATAGGCGGCCGGCTCGTGCGGGCCGACCTTGCGCAGCATGCGGATCGTCGTCGGCGCGGTGTGGAAGATGTTCACGCCGAGCCGTTCCGCGATCCGCCAGAGCCGTCCGGCGTCGGGATAGGCGGGCACGCCCTCGTACATCACGCTGGTCGTGCCCAGGGCGAGGGGGCCGTACACGATGTAGGAGTGCCCGGTGATCCATCCGATGTCGGCCGCGCACCAGTAGGTGTCGTCCGGGTGGATGTCCTGGTAGTACTTCGAGGTTCCGGCGACGTAGGCGAGATACCCGCCGGTGCTGTGTTGGCAGCCCTTGGGCCGCCCGGTGGTGCCGCTGGTATACATGAGGAACAGCGGCGCCTCGGCCGGCATGGACACCGGTTCCACGATCCGGCCGCGGTAGTCGACGAGCAGGTCGTCGACGAAGAAGTCGCGGCCGGGGACCATCGGGCTGGCCGACGCGTACTCGCCGGGATGTCGGCGCCACACGAGCACCTTCTCGATCTCGTGCCCGAGCCGTCGGGCTGCCTCCACCGCCTCGTCGGCCTTCGACTTATGGTCGATGAGCTCCCCGTTGCGGTAGTAGCCGTCCATCGTGACCAGAACGCGGCTCTGCGAGTCGGCGACGCGGTCGCCGCACGCTGCACCGCTGAACCCGCCGAAGACCTGCGAATGAATGACGCCCAACCGGGCGCAGGCCAGCATCGAGACCGGCAGTTGGGGGACCATCGGCAGGTGGAAGGTGATGCGGTCCCCGGTCTGGGTGTCGCAGACACCGCGCAGCAGCGCCGCGAACTCGTTCACCTGCCGATACAGCTCCTGATAGGTGATCGCCTGGGTGGCCTCCGCCTCCGGCTCGGGCACCCAGATGAACGCTGCCTTGTTCCGGCTGGTGGCCAAGTGCCGGTCGACACAGTTGTAGCAGGCGTTGAGCCGGCCGCCGACAAACCACTTCCAGAACGGCGGGTTGCTGGTGTCGAGCATGGTGTGCCAATAGGAATCCCAGGTGAGCAGGTCGGCGTATTCCTTGAAGCATTCCGGGAAGTGCGCCTCACCGAAGCGTTCGAACAGGGCCGGGTCCGAGCCGTTCGCCTGGGCGATGAACGTCGCCGGTGGATGGTAGTATTCCTCCTCGCGCCAGTGCACCGCGATCTGTGCTTCGGAGACCTGCGCCCCCTGCGCTGCTGTCATCGCTTTCCCCAATGCAGACGATGGATCCCTGAAAGGCGGCTCAGAGGTCGTCGAATAGACCCGAGCACACTCCGAACTCGTAGAGCCGACGTGAGACGTCGACCTGGGCAGTGAACGCGGTCGTGTCCCCGCGCGACAGCGACGTGACACAGAGGACGTCCGTCAGGCACAGAGCAGCCGCAGCGACGGGCGTGAGGTCCTCCGGCGCCGACGTCTCGGCCCGCCTCCGCAACCGCAGGGCCTCCTCGACGTTGGCATCGGTGGCCGCGACCGCCGCCACATCCGACAGCAGCAGCGACAACTCACCGATGAGGTACTGCTGAGTCACCACCATCGCCACCAGCCGATCGCGCGAACCGTCGCGGGGTCACGACGACGCCGACGCGCAATCCGGCCCTGATCGTGGGATACCACGGCGGCGGTCTCGCGCGGTTCAGCCGTGACACCGGAGCTGGCCCCTCGGGATGCAGACACCGAACGTCGCTCAGCGTTCGACTTAACCGCCAGCGAGCCCGGCGCCCCCAAGCCTCGGGAGTGGGGCGATGGTAGCGGCTCCCGGTTCGCAACGCCATGGGGTGACAGACACCGAGATTGCGCGAGGGGTCAGCAGACGAAGATCCGCGTCCCAGTCTGATCATCGGCTCGCGCGTGGGCGTGGTCGGCGCACCGCGGCCGCACGTCACCCTGCGGATCGGCAGGAGACCGCATCGATCCGTGAGTGGGCTGCGGTCAACGACTTCGCGGTGTCCTGTCAAGGGACAACAGCACTTCCCTGTGGGCGGACAGTTGATCTCCCTGCTGGCGGACAGGTTATCTCCCTGTGCGCGGTCGGCTGATCTCCTGTTGATCTAGGTCAAGGGGATCACTCCCTTCCCGGCGGTGGCCTCGGCCAGCCGGAGGCTGGTGCCCTCGGTGAGTACCAATGGAACGCAGACGGTCTTGTGTTGACATCGGGCTGGGGTGGTTGGGCTCTGGGCTCGGGTTCGGTGGACGTGGCCGGTCGTCTGGGTTGTCGTCGAGGGGATCCGTAGCCGGATCTGGACGTGCCAGCCGGTGACGTGGACGTCTTCGACGACGAGGCGGAGCAGGGTCTGTCTCTGGTCGAAGTCGAGGGTGTCGATCACGGCGAGGACGCGGGTGGCGAAGTCGCCGACGCGCCGGCGGAGCTGGTTGTCTCGGGTGAGCTCGTGGCGTTGCGCGGTGAGGGCGTCGCGGCGTTCGGTGAGGTCGCGGCGGCGGTGCTCGACCTCGGTGGCGCGGCGTTGGAGGTCGGGCAGCTCGACGAGCCCGGCCTGGTAGAGATCGACGAGGCGGCGGCGTTCGGCATCGGCGGCGGCGAGCTTGCGGTCCAGCCGGGCCAGCTCGGCGCCGAGTAGCTCGTCGTCGGGGGTGGGGGTGCGCACGGCGAGCGCCTGCTCGCCGGCGGTGAGCACGTCGGGGCGCAGCAACGCGGCGCGGACCTGGTCGAACACGAACGTGTCGAGGGTGTCGGAGCGGATGTTGCGTTCGGTGCAGCGCCGGTCGTCCCCGCCGGCCTTGATCGGGTCGTGGTTGCGGCAGTGGTAGTAGCGGTGCCAGGTGCCGTTGCGGCCGCGCATCTTGTGGCAGTTCGTGCCGACCTGGCAGATACCGCACTTGACCAGGCCGCGCAGCAGCCATTGGCCGGGTTCGGTCCGGCGTGGGCTCCACTGGCTGTTGTCGCGGCTGACCCGCCCGGCGGCCTCGAAGGTCTGGTCGGTGAGGATGGCGGGCACCGCGATGGTGATCCAGTCCTCGCGGGGGCGGGGGATCTGCTTGCTGCGCCGGCCGGGGCGCGGGTCGGGGACGGCTTCGGTGCGGTTGAAGTAGACCCGCCCGACGTAGGCCTCGTTGCGCAACAGCCGCGACAAGGTGGAGGTGCCCCAGATCCCGCGGCGACCGGTCGGGGACGGCACGTCGTCGGCGGCCAGCCGCCGGATGATCTCCCGCAGGGAGTGCCCGGCGTGGGTGTAGTCGTCGAAGATCCGGCGGACGACTGGCGGCCTCGGGTTCGAACACCTCCAGCCGGGCGGGGCCGTGCGCGTCGCGGGGTTGGCGGCGGTAGCCGTAGGGGGTGCGCCAGGCCAGCACCTCCCCGCTGCGGGAGCGGAACAGTTTCCCGCGCCGGTACCGTTCGGCGATCTTCGCCCGCTCGTACTCGGCGATCACGCCCTGGACCTGGGTGAGCAACTTGGCTTGTGGGTCGTCGTCGATCGGTGGGGCGTCGGTGAACCGCACGCTCACCCCGTGGCGTGCCAACTCGTCCAGCACGATCACCTGGTAGGCGTAGACGCGGGCGAGCCGGTCCGGGGACAGGCACCACACCCGCTCGATCAGCCCGGCTTCCGCGGCGTCGCGCAGCGCGTCGAGCCCGGGTCGGTCCAGCCGGGCACCGGAGTGGCCGTCGTCGCAGAACTCGGCGACCGGTTCGTCGCCCTCGACCGTGACCCGTTCACGCAGCACCGCGAGCTGGGAACCGATGGTGCCCCGGGCCTGCTGGCTCTCGGTGGACACCCGTGCGTAGAGCGCGACTCTCATCCGGGCAACTCCTTGATCGTGAAGGCGGGCGAGGGCGGGGCGGACTCGCGCACGACGGCCAGGAGCAGGGCGAACCCGGCCGCCAACGCATCCAGCCGAGGATCGGCGTGCGGGGTCCATGGCGGTCGCGCCGCGCTGAGCAGCGTGGCGGCGAAGACCGGTTCGGCGCTGGGCCAGGCGATCAGCCCGGGCAGGCCGCGGCGGTCGAATCGTGCCGCAGCCAGGCTGTCGGGCGCAGCGCCGGTAGCCAGCACATGCGCCCGCAACGCCTCGTAGTCGGCCTGCGCGGCCTCACCGGCCGGCCAGAACCGGCGACCGGGCGCGACCAGCGCGGGCGCGCTCACCGCCTACGGGCCCGTTCCACGGTGCGCCGGTGCAGGTCCACCCCGAACCGGTCGGTGACCTCGGCGGCGAGCTCGGCACCGGATCGGGTCGACGGTGCGGACTGCAGGAACTCCACGATCGGCGCGGTGAGCTTGACCGGCCCCCGTCGGCCGCGTTTCTCGTCGAGCAGCCCGCTCATCCCGGTCTGCTCGAACGCCGCGGCCACCAGGTAGAACCCGGCCCGGGAGTAGCCGTGCGCGGCCGCGGCCGCGGTCACCGACATCTCGTCGAGCAGGTGCGCACGCAGCATCTCGTACTTGACCTGCACCTTGTCCGCGGCCAGGAAGAACCCGCCGGGCGCGAACAACGGTGACCGGCTTCTACGGTGCTGGGGATGCAGGTAGAGGCCGTTTGGTGGTCGGGGTGACAGGATTTGAACCTGCGACCTCTTCGTCCCGAACGAAGCGCGCTACCAAGCTGCGCCACACCCCGATGGCCCGAAGGCCGTGATGAAGTCTATCCGACGTCCGCGACCGCCCTCGCGGGGGTGGCCGCCGACGGTGCCGGGGCCGCGGGGCGGGGGACGAGGGTCAGCAGGCTGGCCTCCGGCGGGCAGGCGAACCGCACGGGCGCGGTCGGCGAGGTGCCCAGGCCCGCGGACACGTGCAACCACATGTGGGCGCCCCAGCGGGAGGCGCCGCGGGCGCGGGAGCGGTCGAGGCCGCAGTTGGTGACGATCGCGCCGTAGCCGGGAAGGCGGAGCTGGCCGCCGTGGGTGTGTCCCGCCAGCACGAGGTCGTACCCGTCGCCCGCGAACGCGTCGAGCACGCGCGGCTCGGGGGAGTGGGTGAGGCCGAGGCGCAGGTCGGGGCAGGCAGCGGGCGGGCCCGCGATGCGGTCGTAGCGGTCGCGGCGGATGTGCGGGTCGTCGACGCCCGCCGTGGCGATCGTCACCCCCCCGGCCTCCAGGGTGTGCCGCTCATGGGTGGCGTCGAGCCAGCCGCGCTCCACGAGGGCGGCGCGCAGGTCCTGCCAGGGCAGCCGGGCGCCGCGGTTGCGCTTCCGGCTGTTCCACAGGTAGCGGGCGGGGTTCTTGAAGGTGGGGCTGTAGTAGTCGTTGCTGCCGAAGACGAAGATCCCCGGGCGGTCCAGCAGCGTCCCGAGCGCGGCGAGGGCGGTCGGGACGGCGCGCGGGTGGGCGATGTTGTCGCCGGTGTTGACGACGAGGTCGGGCTCCAGCTCCGCCAGCGCCGCCACCCACCGCTGCTTGCTGCGCTGACCGGGGGTGATGTGCATGTCCGAGACGTGCAGGACCTTCAGCGGCCGTGCGCCCTCGGCGAGGACGGGCAGGGTGGCCTCGCGCAGTGTCCAGTAGCGGCGCTCGATGCCCGCCGCGTAGCCGATGCCTGCCGCCCCCGCGGCGACGGTGCCGAGCGCGAGCCGAGCCCAAGTGTTCACGCACCCGAGGGTAGCGTTCGGCGTCGTGAGCGAGCTTGCGAGCGAACCGTCGACACCGCGCGAGCTGAAGGAGCGGTTGCGTGCGGACCTGACCGCAGCCATGAAGGCCCGCGACGAGGTGGTCAAGGCGACCCTGCGGATGACGCTGACCGCCATCGGCAACGCCGAGGTCGCGGGCTCGCAGGCGCGGGAGCTGTCGGAGGACGAGGTGCTCCGCGTGGTCACCAAGGAGGCGAAGAAGCGGGCCGAGTCGGCCGAAGCGTTCGCCGCCGCCGGACGCGACGAGCTCGCGTCCCGCGAGCGCGCCGAGGGCGAGGTGCTCGCCCGCTACCTGCCCACCCAGCTCACCGACGACGAGCTGGCCGCGATCGCGCAGACCGCCGTCGACGAGACGGCCGCGGAGCTCGGCGAGCGGCCAGGGCCCCGCCAGATGGGGCAGGTCATGAAGCGGGCCAACGCCGCCGCCGCTGGCCGCGCCGAGGGCGGCCGGGTGGCGGCGGCGGTGAAGGCGCTCCTGACGGGCTGATCGAGGCCCACCTCGCACAGGTTGTGGTGTCCTCGCACAGGGTCGACCGTGTGCGAGGACACACAAGGGTGTGCGAAGAGGGCGCCCGGGTGCCGCCGCCGCTACTTCGCGGGGGCCTTCCGTCGCGCGGGCGCCTTCTTCTTCGGCGTGGTGCCGCGGGCGCGGCGTTCGGCCAGCAGCTCGGAGGCGCGCTCGTCGGTGATGGTCTCCACGCTGTCGCCCTTGCGCAGGCTCGCGTTGGTCTCGCCGTCGGTGACGTAGGGCCCGAAGCGCCCGTCCTTGATCACCATCGGCTTCTTCGTGGCCGCGTCGGTGCCCAGCTCCCGCAGCGGCGGCGTGGCGGCGGCGGTGCGCCGTCCCCGCTGCTTGGGCTCCTTGTAGAGGGCCAGCGCCTCGTCGAGGGTGACCGTGAACAGCTGCTCCTCGTTCGCCAGCGACCGCGAGTCGCTGCCCTTCTTCAGGTACGGCCCGTACCGGCCGTTCTGCGCGGTGATCTCCTCGCCGCTCTCCGGGTCGGCACCCACCAGCCGCGGCAGCGACAGCAGCCGCAGCGCGTCCTCCAGCGAGACCGTCTCGGTCGTCATGTCCTTGAACAGCGACCCGGTACGCGGCTTCGTCTTCTTGGCCGAAGCGCCCTCCGGCAGGATCTCGGTGACGTAGGGCCCGTACCGGCCCTCCTTGGCGACGATCTCGTGCCCGGTGACGGGGTCGGTGCCCAGCACACGGCCCTCGGCGGGCACCGCGAAGAGCTGCTCGGCCACCTCGGGCGTCAGCTCGTCGGGCGGCAGCTCGTCGGGCAGGTTCGCCCGCTGCGACTCGCCGTCGCGCACCCGCTCCAGGTACGGCCCGTAGCGCCCGACCCGCACCACGACGTCGTCGAACATCGGGATGGAGTTGATCTCCCGAGCGTCGATCTCCTCGAGGTTGACGCCGACGAGCTTCTTCAGCCCGCCCGAGCGCGCCACGGAGCCCTCGCTGCCCTGCGCGCCCCCGAAGTAGAAGCCCGAGAGCCAGTCGGTGCGCTGCTGGTTGCCCGACGCGATGGAGTCGAGCTCGTCCTCCATGGCGGCGGTGAAGTCGTAGTCGACCAGCCGCCCGAAGTGGTGCTCCAGCAGCCCGATGACCGCGAACGCCACCCACGACGGCACGAGCGCCGCGCCCTTCTTCCACACGTACCCGCGGTCCTGGATCGTCTTGATGATCGACGCGTAGGTGGACGGGCGGCCGATGCCCAGGTCCTCCAGGGCCTTGACCAGGCTCGGCTCGGTGTAGCGGGCGGGCGGGTTGGTGGTGTGCCCCTCCGGCGTGAGCGACGCGGCGGTCAGCTCCTGGCCCTGCGTGAGCGCGGGCAGGCGCCGCTCGGCGTCGTCGGCCTCGCCGTCGCTGCCCTCGTCGAGGGTCTCGACGTAGGCCTTGAGGAAGCCGGGGAACGTGATCGTGCGCCCGGAGGCGGCGAACGTGACGGCCTCGCCGGTGCCCGCCGTGCCCGCGATCCGCACGCTGACGGTGGTGCCGCGCGCGTCGGCCATCTGCGAGGCGACGGTGCGCTGCCAGATCAGCTCGTAGAGGCGGAAGTCGTCGCCGTCGACCTCGTTGGCGATCTCGCCGGGCGTGCGGAACCGCTCGCCTGCGGGCCGGATCGCCTCGTGGGCCTCCTGGGCGTTCTTGACCTTGCGCGGGTACTGCCGCGGCTGGGCGGGCACGTACGCGTCGCCGTAGAGCTCACGGGCCTGCGCGCGGGCGGCGTCGATCGCCGACGCCGAGAGCGTGGTCGAGTCGGTGCGCAGATAGGTGATGTAGCCGTTCTCGTAGAGCCGCTGCGCGCTGCGCATCGTGCGGTCGGCGGAGAAGCGCAGCTTTCGCCCGGCCTCCTGCTGCAGCGTTGACGTCATGAACGGGGCGTAGGGCTTGCGCGTGTAGGGCCTGGACTCGACCGACTCGACGGTTAGGTCGCGGCCTTGGAGCGCCTCCGCCAGCCGTCGGGCGGACGCCTCGTCGAGGGGCCGGGCGGAGCCCTTGAGCTTGCCGTCGGGGCCGAAGTCGCGGCCCGTCGCCACCTTCGTGCCGTCGATCGCGACGAGCCGGGAGGGGAACTGGCGCGGCGTGGCCTCGGCGCCCGCGTCCATGACGGCGGCGATGTCCCAGTAGCCCGCGGAGACGAACGCCATCCGCTCCCGCTCGCGCTGCACGATGATCCGCGTGGCCACCGACTGCACCCGGCCCGCCGACAGCTTCGGCATGACCTTCTTCCACAGCACCGGGGAGACCTCGTAGCCGTAGAGCCGGTCGAGGATGCGGCGGGTCTCCTGGGCGTCGACGAGGTCGAGGTCGAGGTCGCGCAGGTTCTCCACGGCGGCGCGGATCGCGGGCTCGGAGATCTCGTGGAAGACCATCCGCCGGACCGGCACCTTCGGCTTCAGCGTGTCGAGCAGGTGCCAGGCGATGGCCTCGCCCTCGCGGTCGGGGTCGGTGGCGAGCAGCACCTCGTCGACGGACTTCAGCGCGTCCCTGAGCTCGGCGACCTTCCCCTTCTTCTCCGGCGTGATGATGTAGAGGGGGGCGAAGGAGTGGTCGACGTCGACGCCGAGGCGCGCCCAGGGCTCGCCCTTGTACTTGGCGGGCACGTCGGCGGCGCCGCGGGGCAGGTCGCGGATGTGCCCGACGGACGCCTCGACGACGTAGTCCTTGCCGAGGAACTTCTGGATCTTGGCGGCCTTCGTGCCGGACTCGACGATCACGAGCCGTCGCCGAGGGCCGCCCGACGTCATGGCCGAGGGCGTGCGGCGGCGCCCGCCCCCGGCGGATGCCGCGGCGGTCTTCGAGCTCGTCGTTCCGGTAGTCACGTGCGGTCCAACTCCATCGTCTCCGGGTCGCACTCCCGAGTATGCGGGTACGGGACGGTTCGTACCCTTGGTGTCACCGTGGTCACGTTCCGGGCACGAACGCCGTGTGCCGCGAGAGCGTAACCACATCTGTCAAGGCGACTCGTTCAGCACGCCGTGCGACCGCGGAACCGTGGCCACACCCCATCGGGCATCCGGGGCGGTGGTGGCCCGACCAACTCGACCAGCCGCTGCACCCGTCTGGTGCCGCTGATGCGCAACGCCGTGCCGCGGCGGGCCGGGGGAATCCCGGCGCGGGTCGCCGCCGCGATGAGCGCCTGGTGGGTCTGCGGGGCGTGCGGGTCGAGCGCGAGGAGAAAGCCCCCGTGCCCGTCGGGCTCTCCCGCCGACAGCGCCCACAGTCGTAACGTCGGACCGTCCAGCTGCCATTCCGGCGGCACCGTCTTGACCGCGCCGCGGGTCCACGCGCCGGCGAGCTCCACCAGGTCGCAGCGGAACGCGGTGCGCAGCGCCGTCGCGCCGCTCTCGGTGACGACGGCCTGTGCGGCGACGCCCGCGGTCGCGCACGCCGCCCGCACGGCCGGGGCGCGCTCGGCGTCGGGGAGCACGACCGACAGCCGCGCCTGGTCGCCTGCCCCGAAGCGCACGATCTGCCCCGGCCCGCAGAGCAGGCCCGCGAGGTCGCTCACCGCGGCGGGCCGGGCGTCGGCGGAGAACAGCGAGAGCTGCGACACACCGACCACTGTAGAACACGTGTTCGACTGCGGGCCGTGCGGCGCGCCGTCAGCCCACCTTGCTGATCTTCTGGCAGTTCGGGGCCTTGGCCGCGGCGGCCTCCAGCGCGGGGTTCGTCTTGAGGTCTGCGGTCGGGTTCTGGATGTTGTTCAGGTCTTGCAACGGCGCCAGCGCCTCGGGCAGGGCCGTGGCCAGCTCCGTGAGGTTGTTCGGGTCGACCTTGTCGATCGCCGTCTTCGCCTTGTCGAACGACGTGCGCACGGTGGTCAACGTCTCCTTGAGGCGCGTGACGACCGCGTCGCCGTCCGCGACCGGGGCGGGGCCTGCCGCGTCGAGGCCTGCGAGCGACTGGTCGATGCTGCTGACCGCCTTGCCGAGGTAGTCGGACAGCGCCTTCACGGTGGCGGCGGGGTTGTTCTGGTCGATCTTCGGCTCGGTCGTGGACGCCTCGACGAACGGCAGCAGCGAGCCGCAGACCTTGTCCGCCCACGCCACCGGGTCATCCGTCGTCGCGGCCTGCGCGCTGGAGCCGACGGCGGACGAGCCACCGGTCGGGGCGGGCGAGCCGGTGACGGTCGCGGAGCAGCCGGTCAGAGCCACCGCGGTGGTGGCGACGGCGGCGAGGAGAAGAGTCCGGGCGCTGCGCATAGCGGACAGTCTGCACGGACGCGCCGAGGGGTGGTGAAAAGGTCCGCGCTAGCGGGTGATGGGCTGGTCCCCAGCGCCGAACGGCGAAGGCCGCTCGTCCGGATGGACGAGCGGCCTTCGGCGGTTCGGACTGCTCAGCCGACGGTGCTCTCGGCGGGGGTGTCCGCGATCGAGGTCGAGCGTCGCTTGGAGACGACGACCGCCGTCACGATGATGACGACCGCGACGAGCGCGATCACGTAGCGGAGCGCGCCCGCGGGGGTGTCGGGCAGCGAGAGCCCGACGACCGCGGGTGCGACCAGCACCGAGACCAGGTTCATCACCTTGATCAGCGGGTTGATGGCCGGGCCTGCCGTGTCCTTGAACGGGTCGCCGACGGTGTCGCCGATGACGGTGGCCTCGTGGGCGGGGGAGCCCTTGCCGCCGTAGTTGCCGTCCTCGACGAGCTTCTTGCCGTTGTCCCACGCGCCGCCGGAGTTGGCGAGGAAGATCGCCATCAGGGTGCCGGTGGCGATGGCGCCCGCGAGGTAGCCCGCGAGCGGGCCGACGCCGAGGCCGAAACCGACCGCGATCGGGGCGAAGATCGCCAGCAGGCCGGGGGTGGCCAGCTCGCGCAGGGAGTCGCGCGTGCAGATGTCGACGACCCTGCCGTACTCCGGGCGGACAGTGCCCTTCATGATCCCCGGGTTCTCGCGGAACTGGCGGCGCACCTCGAACACGATGGCGCCCGCCGCGCGGGTGACGGCGTTGATCGCCAGGCCGGAGAACATGAACACGACGGACGCGCCGATGATCACTCCGACGAGCGTGCTCGGCGTGAACACCTGGTAGTTGAACGACCAGATCCCCGAGACGTCCGCGCCGTTCAGCGCGCTGGTGATCGCGTCGCGGTAGGAGCCGAACAGGGCAGTCGCGGCCAGGACGGCCGTCGCGATCGCGATCCCCTTGGTGATCGCCTTGGTGGTGTTGCCCACCGCGTCCAGCTCGGTGAGGATGGCGACTCCGGGCCCCTCGACGTCGCCGGACATCTCCGCGATGCCCTGGGCGTTGTCGCTGACCGGGCCGAACGTGTCCATCGCGACGATCACGCCGACCGTCGTCAGCAGGCCGGTGCCCGCCAGCGCGACCGCGAACAGCGCCACCGTGATCGAGCCCGTGGCCAGCGCGAACGCGCCGAACACGGCCGCGGCGATGACGAGCGCGGTGTAGACGGCCGACTCGAAGCCGATCGAGATGCCCGAGAGGATCACGGTGGCCGCGCCGGTGAGCGAGGACTGGCCGACGGTCTTCACCGGCTTGTGCTCGGTGCCGGTGTAGTAGCCGGTGAGCCACAGGATGATGCCCGCCAGCACGATGCCGATGATCACGGCGACCGAGGCGATGACCCGCGGGTCGGCGGTGCCCATGCCCGCGACAACCGTGGTGTCGGTCGGGTTCACCAGCGCCCCGAACGAGCCGGGCAGGTAGACGAACGCAGCGATCACGCACAGCACCGCGGAGATCCCGGCCGAGATGTAGAAGCTGCGGTTGATCGTGGCGAGGCCGCCCTCGGTCTCCTTGGCGCGCGTGATGTAGACGCCGATGATCGCGGTGAGCACGCCGATGGCCGGGACGATCAGCGGGAACAGCAGACCCTGCTGACCGAAGGCGGCGGCGCCGAGGATCAGCGCCGCGACCAGCATGACGGCGTAGGACTCGAAGAGGTCCGCTGCCATGCCCGCGCAGTCGCCGACGTTGTCGCCGACGTTGTCGGCGATGGTGGCGGCGTTGCGGGGGTCGTCCTCCGGGATGCCCTGCTCGACCTTGCCGACCAGGTCGGCGCCCACGTCGGCGGCCTTGGTGAAGATGCCGCCGCCGACCCGCATGAACATCGCCAGCAGCGCCGCGCCGAAGCCGAAGCCCTCCAGCACCTTGGGTGCGCCGCCCGCGTAGACCATCACGACGATCGACGCGCCGAGCAGGCCGAGGCCGACGGTGAACATGCCGACCACGCCGCCGGTGCGGAACGCGATGCGCATGGCCTTCTCACGGCCGCCGTCCTCGCGCGACGCCGCGGCGACGCGGATGTTCGCGAACGTCGCCAGCCGCATGCCGAGGTAGCCGATCGTGGCCGAGAACACCGCGCCGATGATGAAGAAGATCGACCGGCCGATGCGCTCGCTCAGGTCGTCGGCGGGCAGGAAGAACAGCAGGACGAAAACGACGACGACGAAGACGGCGAGCGTGCGGAACTGACGATTGAGGTAGGCGGCCGCGCCTTCCTGGACCGCGCGCCCGATCTCCTGCATCTTCGGGGTGCCCTCGCCCGCGGCGAGGACCTCCCGGCGCAGGACGAATCCGACAGCGAGGGCGATGAGGGCTACCACCGCGATGACACCGACGAGAATGCGATCACCCCCGCCGAGCTCGAGGCCCGCCGCGAGGTCAATGGCTTGCATCCGTCCTCCTGGTTCGTGTGAATCAACCGACCAGGGCACTCGGACGGCGGCCCTGGCGTCTCGACAGAAATCCCCTCGCCGCAGGTAGAAGCGGTGACGGAGTTTTCGCAGTGTAGGTGGGCGACTGCGGACGGCCGTCCGCGAGGTACCCTGCATCGAACTGGGTCACGATTACATCACGGGTGCGGCAGGCCCGCGCCCCTGGTCGCCGTGCTCTCGCCCCTCCCCGTGACGTGACTGTGACGTTGCCGTGACAACCGGCCCGACCTGGCCGGGGCCCGCTCTGACGTCCGCCGCGTCTCCGTGGGCCCTCGGCGATCCGCGGGCAGGCCGTCCGCGGGCGGGCGCCGAAACCACTGTGACCGACGCCGCTGTGACGTGTGCCGCTGTGACGTGTGCCGCTGTGACGTGCGCCGCTGTGACGGCGCCCTGTCGAGGCGCAGGAACGGGGCGACGGGCCGCCAGGGCCCGGGAGATCTGGTGGGCGGGGTCCCGGTGGCGTGTGCCAACCTCGGTGGCCGTGGGCGACGTCGGCGAGACCGCGGAGGGCCGCGGCGCCTATCTGCTGCGTCGGATCCTCGCAGGCTCCGGCGCCCTGCCGCCTGCGTGGGGCGGTCCGATCGAGGTCGCCGCCGCGGAGATCGCCGGTGACATCGTCGCGCACAGCGCTGCGGATCTCGCCGAGGACGTCCCCGGGGACCTCGCCGGGGACCTCGCCACGGGCCTCGACGCCGTCACGGGCCTCGACGCCGTCACGGGCCTCGACGCCGTCACGGGCCTCCCCGTGGCCGCGCGACGATCGGCTGGCGAACCGGCGGTCGCGGTCCGTGTCGCCGCAGCGGGCAGGGGCCTGCCAGGCGCCGGGGGCTCGTCAGGCTCCTGGGGCAGCGCCGCCGGTCCGGAGCCGACCGGGGCGGGGTGGGCGCCGGGTGCGGTCGGCGTGTCGGAGGACCTCGATGCGGCGATCTCCCCGCTGCGGCACGCCGTGCGGCTGCCCCCTCGACCGGGGCGGCCCGCGCCCTGGCCGGAGTGGGTGCCCGACCCGGTGCGCGCCACCTTCGTCGACCACGGCGTGCGCGCCCCGTGGAGCCACCAGGCGCGCGCCGCTGAGCTCGCCCACGCGGGCCAGGACGTCGTGGTGGCGACGGGCACGGCATCGGGCAAGTCGCTGGCCTACCAGATGCCGGTGCTCACGGCGCTCGTCGACGACCACCGGGCCACCGCGTTGTACCTCTCCCCGACCAAGGCACTCGCCGCCGACCAGCTGCGCGCCCTGGCCGAGCTCGACCTTCCCGACGTCCGGCCCGCGGCCTTCGACGGCGACACCACGATGGACGAGCGCGACTGGGTCCGCCGCAACGCCCGGTGGGTGTTCAGCAACCCCGACATGCTCCACCGCTCGCTGCTTCCCCGGCACGCCCGCTGGGCGACATTCCTGCGCAGGCTGCGCTACATCGTGATCGACGAGTGCCACACGTACCGCGGGGTGTTCGGCTCGCACGTGGCCCTCTTGCTGCGCCGACTGCTGCGGGTCTGCGCGCGCTATGGCTCCGCGCCAACACTGGTGCTCGCCTCCGCGACGGTGGCCACGCCCTCCGCGTTCGCCGCCCGGCTCACCGGGCGCACGGTCGTCGCCGTCACCGAGGACGGCTCGCCGAGCGCGGGCCGCACAGTGGCGCTGTGGGAGCCGCCGTTGCTGCCCGAGCTCACCGGCGAGAACGGGGCTCCCGTGCGGCGACCCGCGGGGACCGAGGCCGCGCGCATGCTCGCCGACCTCGTCGTGGAAGGGGCCCGCACGCTCACGTTCGTGCGTTCGCGCCGCGGGGCCGAGGTGGCGGCGTTGAGCGCTCAGCGCCTGCTCGCCGACGTCGACCCCGAGCTCGTCGACCGCGTTGCCGCCTACCGCGGCGGCTACCTGCCGGAGGAGCGCCGAGCGCTGGAGGCGGCGTTGGCCCGCGGCGACCTGCTCGGTGTCGCGACGACCAACGCCCTGGAGCTGGGGGTGGACATCGCGGGCCTCGACGCCGTGGTGGTGGCCGGTTTCCCGGGCACCCGCGCGTCGTTCTGGCAACAGGCGGGGCGGGCAGGCCGGGCGCGGGACGAGGCGCTCGTGGTGCTCGTCGCCCGTGACGACCCGATGGACACCTACCTCGTACACCATCCCGACGCGCTGCTCGGCGCCCCGGTGGAGGGGTGCGTGCTCGACCCCGGCAACCCCTACGTCCTGGCGCCGCAGCTGGCCTGCGCGGCGGCGGAGCTTCCGCTGACGGAGGCGGACGTCGCGGGCGTGTTCGGCGAAACGGGTGCGGGCGCCGTCCTCGACGAGCTGGTGGCCGACGGAGTGCTGCGCCGCCGCCCGGCGGGATGGTTCTGGCCCTCGACCCGCGAGCGACCGGCGGGCGCGGTCGACATCCGCGGTTCGGGGCTGGGGCAGGTGGCGGTGGTCGAAGCGGGCACCGGGCGGATGCTCGGCACCGCCGACGCGGGCTCGGCGCCCGCCACCGTCTACCCGGGCGCGGTCTACCTGCACCGCGGCGAGAGCTATCTGGTCGAGAGCCTCGACCTCGACGCCGGGATCGCGCTGGTGACCGCCGCCGATCCCGACTGGCGCACCGACGCCCGCTCGACGGCCGACGTCGAGGTGGGCGCCGTGCTCGCCGGTCGGCAGCACGGGCCGGTGCGCGTCTCGTTCGGCGAGGTCACGGTGACCACGCAGGTGGTGGAGTACCAGCGGCGGACCTTCGAAGGCGTGGTGCTGGAGACCGTGCCGCTCGACCTCCCCCGGCAGACGCTGTGCACCCGAGGCGTCTGGTACGACCTCGACGAGGCCGCGCTCGACGCCGTCGGCGTGGATCTCGCCAGGGTGCCGGGCGCGCTCCATGCCGCCGAGCACGCGGCCATCGGGATCCTGCCGTTGTTCGCGATCTGTGACCGCTGGGACATCGGCGGGATGTCGACCGCGCTGCACCCGTTCACCGGACGGCCGACGGTCTTCGTCCATGACGGCCACCCCGGCGGAGCCGGTTTCGCGGAGCGCGGTCACGCGGTGCTGCCGCGCTGGCTCGCCGCCACCCGCGCGGCGATCTCCGGATGCGAGTGCCGCACCGGCTGCCCGTCCTGCGTGCAGAGCCCCAAGTGCGGTAACGGGAACGCGCCGTTGGACAAGGCAGGTGCGGTTCGGGTGCTCGACGTCGTGCTGGGCGCCATCGGACCGGGAACGGCGGGAGAGTAGGCCGCCGCCGGCCCGCTCGATCGGGGGGACGAGCGGGACGGCGGCGGCCAGTCGCGGTGAAGCCGGGTCGGGGGTGGGCGTCGCGCGACGCACCGGCCCCACCGCAGTCTGGGGAGCGACATCCTCCGGTTCTCGACCGTGCCGAAGCAGGCGGGAACGTGTTCCAGTAGGCCCTGGCCGCGGGCCTGTGGCCAGCGCGTGTCGCCGATCGGTGCGGATGCAACGACGAGCGCGTCGTCGCGGCGCCGAACCGTGCTCCGAGCGGCGTGAGACCGCGGCCATCGCCACGAGGGCGGAGACCGGCCGCCGGTCCGCGCGCACCGACCGCTCGCCGACCAGGGGTTGCCCCGCGGGGTCCGGACCGGCCATCGCCCGGCCGACCGCCGTGTCGAGGCCGGGGAGCGGGATCGGCACCGGCAGCCGGACCTCCACGAGGGCGTTCCATCCCGCGAGCGCACAGCGGGTGACCTCGCCGCCTGCCGTCGCCGCGATGGTGCCTGCCGCCCGACAGGCGGTGGCCTCGCCGCGCACGGCCTCCCGCGCGGCGGCGAGCGCGGCGAGGTCGGCGGCGCTCTCCGCCCGGTGCCGGGCCAGCAGCGCCGCGCCCAGATGCAGGACGACGGCAAGGACGCTCATCAGCACGGCGACCGCGCTCGCCGCCCACACGGTGGCGACGCCCTCGTCGTCGGCGTGGGCTTCGCCGCGTTCCGCAGGGCGTGGCGACGCACCGCTGCGCCGGGGATCGGTGCTCACCGTTGGCCTACCGACTCCAGGGCCGCCACGGCCCCGCCGCTCACGGTGATCGGCAGCGCGCCGACCAGCCGCGCCGAGACCACGGCGACGACGGTGTCGCCGTCCTGGACGAGGTCCAGCCGGGCGCCCGTGGGCGCCAGCCGGGCGGCGACCGACCGTCCGCGGTCGGGTTCGCCCCGCGCCGCGAGGCGCGCGAGCTCACGTGCGGCGTCGGCGCAGCGCATCGACTGGGCGACCGCGGCGAGCGCGCCCAACGCCAAGGTCAGGAACACCGTCAGTGCACACAACGCCAGCGCTGCCTCCACCGTGACCGCGCCTGCGTCACCGGCGGCGGGAGGGCGCCAGGCCGACCGGCGACGCCGTGGCAGGCGACCCGACGCCCTCCCGCTCATCAGAACGCCACCGACAGCGCGCGCTGGACCAGCCCGGTCAGGGCGTTGAGGACGGAGTCGCCGGTCACGATGGAATAGAGCACGGCGGCGAACGCCGCAGCGGCCAGCGTGCCGATGGCGTACTCGACAGTGCTCATCCCGGAGTCGTCGCGCAGCCGAGCGCGCAGGGCGGCGAGGCGGGGAACGGGCGTGGACATGCGAACTCCTTCTTCTCGGGGTGCGCGAGGGTGGTCACCATCGCGCCAGCGCCCGGCCCGCCAGGCCGATCACGACCGGGGCGACGCCGAGTACCAGGAACGCGGGCAGGAAGCACAGGCCGAGCGGGCCCGTGAGCAGAACAGCGGCGCGTTGCGCTCGGGCCTGTGCGGTGTCGGCGAGCGAAGCGCGCAGCCGGGCACATTCGGCGCGGGCCACTCGTGCGAGGGCAGCCCCGGTGCCCGCCGATCGCGCGGCGGCCCGGGCGAAGGCGGCGAGCGCCTGCCGCTGCTCGACGGTGCGCCACGCGTCGACCGGATCGGCACCCAGCTCCAGAAGCCCCGCGACCCGCCGCAGGCCGTGCCCGGCCGTGCCGGACAGGGGCGCCGCCGTGGCGAGGACCGCGACCGCCACCGGCAGACCCGCCTCCAGGCAGGCGGCGAGCAGCTCCCAACACCCGGCGAGCTCGGCGCCGTCCTCGTCGCGCTCGCGGTGCCGCGTCGCCACCCGGTGCGCCCCCGCGGCCGCCACCACCGCCAGGCAGGCAGCGACCGCGCCGAGCGCGACACCACCCGCGGCCCATCCCGCGCCGCCCACCGCACAGCAGCCGACGAGCAGCCAGACCGGCCGCAGAAGCGGCGCGTTCTGATCGGCGGCGGCGGTCGACGTCGTCGTCGGTACCGGCGTGGCCAGCACCCGCCACCGGTCGCGACCGGTGGTTCGGGGCGCCGCCTGCGTGGCGGCCAGGAGCATCGCCGCGGCGACCGCCGGTGCCGTCCCGGTCATCGGGGCACCGCCCGGCGCAGGATCTGCTCGGTCCACGCTCGACCGGCCGCCACGAGGCCGACGCCGAGGACGAGCAGTGCCTGGCCCAGCGGGCCGTCGCGCAGCACCCCGATCGGGTCGGCGCCCACCAGCTGGCCGAGCGCGATCCCGAGCGCGGGCAGCGCCGTCAGCACGCCCGCGGTGGCCCGCGGCCCGGCCAGCTGGGCGCGGACCCCCGCGTCGAAGCGCACCCGCCAGCGGATGTCGTCGTGCACACCGGCGAGGACATCGGCGAGCGGAACGCCGTGTCGCTCCGCGAGCGACCAGGCGGCGGCCACGCGGCCCAGCTCGACGGCCGCGCCCTCCGCCGTCGCGGCATGGCGGAGCGCGGCGGGCACGTCGTCGCCCAGCCGGGCGGCCGTCGCGGCCTGCGCCAACAGCCGTGCCGCCAGCGGGCCGTCGGCCGCAACGCCCGCCAGCGCGACCGCGGGATGGCTACCCGTGCGCAGCTCGTCGGTGATGCGTCGCAGAGCGCCTGCCAGCTCGACCGCGCCCGCCTCCCGTGCGACCGCCGCGCGGTGACGGGCACGGCCGCGCGCTCCGAGGGCGGCCACCAGCGCCCCGGTCAGCGCCCCGCCCGGTCCGGCGGCGAGCAGGCCCGCGACGGCGCCGAGCACGACCGGACCGCCGACCCGGAGCCGCCATCGCCGGGACGGGTCACTCCGCGGCCACAGTGCGGCCATGCGCTTGGCCGACGCCCTGCCGGAGCAGAGGGTGGCGCAGGCCAGCGCGAGCAACGCCGCGCTCACCACGGCACCGCCGTTCCGCGGCCCGTCAACAGCGCGCCGAGCGTCCCGTGCTCGCGGGTGAGGCCCGACCCGCGGGTCCACACCGGCCGGACGACGACATCGCCGTCGTTCGCGACGAGCACCCCGACGGTCTCCAGCACCCGCCTGCCCGCGGCCAGGCGGCGCATGTGCAGGACCACCTGCACTGCCGCGGCCAGCTGGCTGTGCAGGGCCGCGCGCGTGAGACCGCCGGAGGACGCCAGCGCCTCCATGCGGGCCGGAACCTCCCGGGCCGAGTTGGCGTGCACCGTGCCCGCACCGCCGTCGTGGCCCGTGTTGAGCGCGGCGAGCAGCTCGCACACCTCCGCGCCGCGCACCTCGCCGACCACGAGCCGGTCCGGTCGCATCCGCAGCGCCTGTCGGACGAGATCGCGCAGGTCGACGCCGCCCGCGCCCTCGATGTTGGCCGGACGGGACACCAGGCGCACCACATGGGGGTGCCGCGGTCGCAGCTCCGCGACGTCCTCGACCGTGACGATCCGTTCCCCGTGGTCGACCACGCCGAGAAGCGCGCTGAGGATCGTGGTCTTTCCCGTGCCGGTGCCACCGGAGACGAGGAACGCCAGCCGAGCCGCGAGCACGGCGCGCAGCAACGCCTCGCCGAGGACGTCGACGGTGCCGAGCGCCCGCAGGGCGGCGAGGTCGTGCCTCGCGGGCCGCAGGACCCGCAGCGACAGGCAGGTGCCCTCCGCGGACACCGGCGCCAGCACGGCATGCAGCCGCACGCCGATGTCGGAGAGCCAGCCGTCGACGTAGGGGCAGGCGTCGTCGAGCCTGCGCCCGGCCGCGACGGCGAGGCGCTGCGCGAGCCTGCGCACGGCGGCGTCGTCGGCGAACCGCAGGTCGGTGCGCTCCAGCCCCGCTCCGCGGTCCACCCATACCGCGGACGGTCCGCACACGAGCACGTCGGTCGTGCGGGGGTCGCGCAACAGGTCGTCGAGCGGACCCGCGCCGGTGAACTCCTGCCGCAGCGTGCGCAGGGCGGCCAGCACGTCGAGGTCGGACGCCACGCCGCCGGACTCGGCCCGCACCGCTGCGGCCAGCGCCGCAGGCGCCGTGTCGCCGCCCGCCGCCGCCAGACGGGTGCGGACCCGGTCGACCAGCCCGGCTGTCGGCGCGGTCATGACGCGCTCCGTCCGGATGCACCGGCCCGCCTGCCGAGCTCGGCGAGCACGGCGTGGGCCGCGCCCGCGAGCGGGCCGCGGGGGCGACCCGGCGCACGCCCTGCCTCGACGGCGCGGGCCAGGCCCGGCTCGGGGCGCATCGTGACGAGCAGCGGCAGGTCGAGCGCCCGGGAGATCTCGGCGGCATCGACCCCACCCGGCGAAGGCCCGCGCACGACGAGCTGGGCCGATCCACCGTGCTCGGCAAGCATGCAGGCCACCCGGGCCGCCGCTGCGCTCGCGCGGACGTCGGCGGGCACCACCAGCAGGGTCATGTCGACGGCGCCCAGTGCGGTGACCGCCGCCTCCGTCAGGTAGCGGGGCAGGTCGCAGACGACGATCTCGCCTGCCCGTCGTCCGGCCTCGAGCACTGCCGCCACTGCCGCCGCCGTAGGACCGTCGGATGAGCGGGCGCAGGAGAGCAGCGCGAGCTCGCCCGCGGCCCGGCCCGGCACCCTGGGGGCGGGCAATGCGGCGTGCCACGCCGCGGCCGGGACGTGCCCGCTGCCGACGTCGACATCGGGCCAGCGCAGGCCCGCCACATCCTCGGCGCCCAGGACCAGGTCCAACCCGCCGCCGAGCGGATCGCAGTCGACCAGCAGGGCGCGGCTGCCCGCCCGCACGGCCGTGACGGCGAGCGCCGCGGCCAGTACGGACGCGCCCGCCCCGCCACATCCGCCCACGACGGCGACCGCCGCTCCCGGGTGGCGCCCGCCCACCGCGCCCTCCATCGCGTCCGCGAGCACCTTGACCAGCCACGCCTCGGCCTCCGGCAGGGACACGACGTGCGCGGCGCCGACCGCGACCGCGTGCTGCCACACCTGCGGTGGCGGCGCGCCCCGGACGACGAGGAGCACGCCTTCGCGCCGCGGCAGGCCTGCCGCTCCGCAGCGCTGTGCCGCGTCCTCGTCGAGGACGACGACCGGCGCGGCGTTCCAGTTCCGCCGGGCCTGGGGCGGGTCGGGGACCCGCTGCATCTCGCACCCCGCCGCCGCGGCGAGCCGAAGGACCCCGTCGAGGAGCTCGGGATCCGACACCATCACGAGCCCCCGCCTGCCCGCCTCCGCGCTCGGTGCCGCCCCGGCGCCTCCCACCCGGCGGGTCACCCCGGGCGCCGCCGAGTGGTGCGCAGGCGGCCCGGGAGCGGCTGAGCCGGATCCGGGCGGCCCGGGCGCCGCCGAGTCGTGTCCGAGCCGTCCGGGAGCTGCCGGGCCGAACCCCGGCGGCCCGGGCAGCGCCGGTCCCCATCCCGGCGCCCGGGCCACTGCCCGGGCCGCCGGCGGGGCGGATCCCGCCCGTTGCCGCACCGGTGCCACCGGGCCGTCGCCCGCACGGTTCGCCGCCGTCATCCCCGTCATCCCCGTCACTGCCGCCTCCGGTCTGCGTCCGCCCTCGAGGAGCGATGCGACCCAGCGTGGCGACCGGCGGCCCGGGCCGGGGGCGGATCGAGTTTTCTGTGGACAGACGACGGCGATGGGGACAACCCGGCCCCGTGGCGGGTCGCGAGGCCGTTTCCGTCGGTGCTCTGTGGCAGCGTGGAAGTCGGGGGTCCCCCTACGCGCGCGCGGAATGTCGGCAGGCTGGACGCGGGACGGCCCCCGCCAGGGGGGATTGGCGGAGGCCGTCGGCGGTTCAGCTCCGGGGGGTCGAGCTGAACCCGTGCCCGGACATGTCCGGACGACGACAACTGTAGCCGTTACGGAGCTGCAATGCGCCCCCTGGACGGACCCATTACGCCCGCCGGTCGCACTCCGTGTCCCGGCGCCGCTCTGGCAGTCTCGCGCCCGTGGCCGATGCGGCGTTCTTCGACCTGGACAAGACCATCATCGCCGGTTCGAGCGCGCTCGCGTTCAGCCGTCCGTTCCTGCGCGAGGGCCTGATCTCGCGCCGGGCGGTGCTCCGCAGCGGGTACGCGCAGCTGCTCCTGCTCTTCGCGGGCGCGGACGAGTCCACGATGGACCGACTGCGCACGCGCATCACCGCCCTGTGTGCGGGCTGGGACGTCGCACAGGTCCGTGCGCTCGTGGCGCAGACCCTCCACGAGACCGTCGCGCCGCTCGTCTACGCCGAGGCGCAGGCGTTGATCGCCGAGCACCGGGCGCAGGGGGACGCGATCGTGGTGCTCTCGGCGTCGGGGCAGGAGGTCGTCGAGCCGATCGCCGCGATGATCGGTGCCGACCGCTGCCTGGCCACGCGGATGGGCGTCGTCGACGGCCGCTACACGGGCGAGATCGAGTACTACTGCTATGGCGAGGCGAAGGCGCAGGCGGCGCGCGACATCGCCGCCGAGCACGGCCTCGACCTCACCCGCTGCCGCGCCTACTCCGACTCGATCACCGATCTCCCGTTGCTCTCCGCGGTCGGACATCCCACGGCCGTCAACCCGGACCGTGCCCTTCGCCGCGTCGCGCAGGAACGCGGCTGGCCGGTGCTGACCTTCGCCCACCCGGTCGCGCTGCGCAGCCGCTTCCGCAGGCAGGCGCGGCTGGGCGCGCTCGTCGCGACCGCGGTCGTCGGGTTGGTCGGCGGGGCGCTCGGCGCCGCGTTGACCATCCGCCAACGGCGTGATCGAGGCTGACCGCACGTGCCCGTGATCGCCACCCTCCGTGCCTGAACCGGTGCACTGACCTTCGACCCTTGTTGTCGCAGGCGTCACGTACTACAAAGAAGCCACGAACTCCTGACAGCCAGGGGCGGTGCGGCAGAGAAGCACCCGTCCACCCTGTTCAGGGCTTCGTACGTGACGATCGGGCGCTCCACGCACAGCACGCCGCGGGAGGCATGTCGTCGTGGGCCTGCGTATCGGGACGCCGGACGCCGAGGCCACCATCACGACACGTAGTGCACGCCTGGATCTCGGTAGTCACGTCGGCGGGCGGCGATCCTCCTCGGGGGACCGCCGCCCGTCATTTTGTGCGGGCGTCGGCGATCGAACGCCCTTCCCGCGCGCCCGCCACCCACTGTGCGCAGCAGTGTCGGAGCCATTCGCCGAGGCCGTCCGGCGTCCCGGTCGCGAAGCCGCCGGCCGCCCGCCGGTACTCCGCGACCGCCCGGAGGTGTCCCACCTCCGGCACCGCGAGCCCGTGCGGGTCCAGCCCCGACGCGATCGCCGCGAGCCGGGCCGCCGCGCGCGCCACCACCCCGTTCGCCGACGGGAACGGCGCGACGGCCAGCAGCTCCCCGTGGACGACGGCGACGAGCACCGGGGCGGGCGCGGCCGTCCCCCCGGTCACCAGCCCGGCCAGCTGCGCCAGCCGCGCGGATCCCCGCGCTGGACGCCCCGGCTCGTCGTCACCGAGGTCGGCCGCGGCGAGCAGGTGCAGCCGGGCCAACGCCTGCAGCGGGGCGGTGCGCCAGACGCCGAGCAGGCGACCCGTCCCCTCGGCGGCCCTGACGGCGCCCGCGAGTACCGGGTCAGTGATCACGCCCCCCGCACCCACCGGGTCGTCCGTCACCAGCGGCGCCCCGTCCAGCGCCGCCGAGGCACGGGCCGCCCGCAGCGCGGCCTCGGCCGCGGACGCCGCCCAGCCCGTCCGGTTCACGGGGTGGTGGTGCAGCGCGACCACCGCGTCCCTGGCCCGTGCGACGGCCTGCTCGACCCCCGGCAACTGCAGCAGCGGCGCCAGCGGGTCGGTCACGCGCGAAGGGCTCACGGCGGGCATGGTGCCACCCGGTGGGTCAGCTGACCCCTGCCCGGACTGACGGTGCGCCATGGCACCCTGCCGACTAGCGTCGACATCAAGCGTAAGCGCCGCGCCGTGGCGCGCCGGACGAGGAGGACGAGAGACGACATGGCCGACTCGGGAGCCACCCTTTCCAACCTGTCTAGCGAGACCCGCAACTTCCCCCCGAGCGCGGAGTTCGCCGCGCAGGCAAACGCCACGGAGGACTGGTACGCGCGTGCCGACGAGGACCGCGAGGGCTTCTGGGCTGCGCAGGCCGAGCGGCTGACCTGGGCGCAGAAGTGGGAGAAGGTCCTCGAGTGGGACGCGCCGTTCGCGAGGTGGTTCGTCGGCGGGAAGCTCAACGTCGCCGTCAACTGCGTCGACCGGCACGTCGAGGCCGGGCACGGCGACCAGGTCGCCATCCATTGGGAGGGCGAGCCCGGCGACGCCCGCACCATCACCTACGCCGATCTGCAGCGCGAGGTCTGCAAGGCCGCCAACGCCCTCACCGAGCTGGGTGTCGGCGCGGGCGACCGGGTCGCCATCCAGCTTCCGATGATCCCCGAGGCCGCGGTCGCGATGCTCGCGTGCGCCCGGCTGGGCGCGATGCACAGCGTGGTGTTCGGCGGGTTCTCCCCGAGCGCGCTGAAGGCCCGCATCGAGGACGCCGAGGCCAAGCTGCTCATCACCTCCGACGGCCAGTTCCGCCGGGGCAAGCCCGCGCCGATGAAGGAGAACACCGACCAGGCCGTCGCGGAGACCCCGTCGATCAAGCACGTGCTCGTCGTGCGCCGCACGGAGACCGACGTGCCCTGGACCGAGGGCCGCGACGTGTGGTGGCACGACGCCGTCGACCGGCAGTCCGACACGCACGAGGCCGAGGCCTTCGACGCCGAGAACCCGCTGTTCATCCTGTACACGTCCGGCACCACCGGGAAGCCGAAGGGCATCCTGCACACCTCGGGCGGCTTCCTCACGCAGGTGGCGTACACCCACCACGTGGTGTTCGACCACAAGCCCGGCGAGAGCGTGTACTGGTGCACGGCCGACATCGGCTGGGTCACCGGGCACAGCTACATCGTCTACGGCCCGCTGGCCAACCGCGCCACCTCCGTCATGTACGAGGGCACGCCCAACACCCCGCACGAGGGCCGCCACTGGGAGATCATCCAGAAGTACGGCGTCTCCATCTACTACACGGCTCCCACGCTGATCCGCACGTTCATGAAGTGGGGCAAGGAGATCCCCGAGAAGTACGACCTCTCCTCGCTCCGCGTGCTCGGCAGCGTCGGCGAGCCGATCAACCCCGAGGCCTGGATGTGGTACCGGGAGAACGTCGGCCACAACAACTGCCCCATCGTCGACACCTGGTGGCAGACGGAGACCGGCGCGATCATGATCTCGCCGCTGCCGGGCGTCACCGCCACCAAGCCCGGGTCGGCGATGCGCACGCTGCCCGGGATCAGCGCCGAGGTCGTCAGCGACGACGCGGAGCCGGTCGGGCCCGGCGGCGGGGGCTACCTCGTGCTCGACAAGCCGTGGCCGTCGATGCTGCGCGGCATCTGGGGCGACGAGGAGCGCTACCGCGAGACCTACTGGTCGCGCTTCGCCGACCAGGGCTTCTACTTCGCGGGCGACGGCGCCAAGTACGACGACGACGGCGCGATCTGGCTGCTCGGCCGCGTCGACGACGTCATGAACGTGTCCGGGCACCGCATCTCGACGACCGAGGTGGAGTCCGCGCTGGTCAGCCACCCCACGGTGGCCGAGGCGGCCGTCGTCGGCGCGTCCGACCCCACCACCGGGCAGGGCATCGTCGCGTTCGTCATCCTGCGCGGCAACGTCGCGCAGGACGAGGGCAGGGGCGCCGACGCGATCAAGGCGCTGCGCGACCACGTCTCCAAGGAGATCGGGCCGATCGCGAAGCCGCGCCAGATCATGGTCGTCGACGAGCTGCCGAAGACCCGCTCCGGCAAGATCATGCGACGGCTGCTGCGCGACGTGGCGGAGCACCGCGACGTCGGCGACGTCACCACGCTCGCGGACTCGGCGGTGATGGACCTGATCTCGTCGGGGATGCAGGGCTCCTCGGAGGACTGAGTGGAAGGCCGGAAGTACGGACGTCCCGTCGCCAACGGAACCAGCGGCTTGGCGGGGTAGGAAGCACGTGTACCGGCCCCCGGAGCGCGAGCTGTCGTGGCGGTTCTCGCGCTCCTCGGGGCCGGGCGGGCAGGGGGTCAACACCGCCGACTCGCGGGTCGAGCTGTCCTTCGACGTCGTCCGCTCGCCCACATTGCCGCGGCACCTCCGGCAGCGGGTGCTGGCCCGTCTGCATGGGCGGCTCGTCGACGGCGTGCTGACGGTCGTCGCGAGTGAGCATCGCAGCCAGCTGCGCAACCGCGACGCCGCGCGGGAACGGCTGGTCGCGCTGCTCGACGCCGCGATGGCGCCGGACCCTCCCCCGCGGCGGGCCACCCGTCCGACGGCGGGGTCGCGGCGCCGGAGGCTCGACGCCAAAGCCCGGCGCAGTGACCTGAAGCGCCTGCGCGCACGTCCGGACGACTAACGCCGGTGTGGTCGCCGTGTCACCCCGCCGGGGGTTCGCGGAAAACCCGGCGTGGCTGGTCGGGCATGGGGTGGGCAGCCGTGGAAGGATGCCCGGAGGATCATCGAGCGAGCGGACGGCAGGAGGACAAGCGGTGGCCAGCCCGACCAGCAGAGGCGGCGCGGAGGCGGTTCCGCCCGTGCTGCCCTCCATCCCGCTCGCGCCCGAGCCGGTGAAGCCGTTGTCCGAGCAGTCGATCGGGAGCCTGGTCAAGGAGGCCACGGCACACGTCTCCACGCTCGTGCGCGCCGAGGTGGAGCTGGCCAGGGCCGAGGTCACCGCCGAGGTGAAGAAAGGGCTGCAGGGCAGCATCTTCTTCATCGTCGCGCTGATGATCATGCTGTTCAGCCTGTTCTTCCTGTTCTTCACCATCGCCGAGGTGCTCGCGATCTGGCTGCCGCGGTCGGCGGCGTTCGCCATCGTCTTCGGCATCATGATCTTGTCGGCTGGCCTGTTCGGCTTACTGGGCTACCTGCGGGTCCGCAAGATCCGCAAGCCCGAGCGCACGATCTCGTCGCTCAAGGAGTCGGCCCAGGTCCTGTCGCACCGCGGCCGTCCGGATGCGCCCCCTGAGCTGAACGGGCACAGCCTCCGCTGAGAGTGCGGCCGCCCGCGCCCGAGTCGGTCCGCCACCCCGGGCCGTGGACGCACCGGGCGGTGTCGGCGAACGGCATCCGGCTGCACGTCGCCGAGTGCGGCGACGGCCCGCTCGTCGTCCTCCTCCACGGTTTCCCCGAGTACTGGTACGCCTGGCGCCACCAGCTCGTCGGGTTGGCGGAACGGGGCTTCCGCGCGGTGGCCGTCGACCTGCGCGGCTACGGCGACTCGGACAAACCACCCCGCGGCTACGACCTCTGGACCCTCGCCGGTGACGTCGCGGGCCTGGTCCCCGCGTTGGGGGAGCCGCGCGCGGCGCTCGTGGGGCACGGATGGGGCGGGGTCGTGGGCTGGACGGTCGCGGCGTTGCATCCCCGACGGGTCAGCGCGCTGGTCGCGGTCGGTGCGCCGCACCCGTTGGCGATCCGGCGGGCCGTCGTGCGCGACGTCCGCGGGCAGGGGCGCGCGCTGGCGACCATCGCGGGGTTCCAGCTGCCCCGATTGCCGGAGCGTGCCCTGCGCGTCGACGCGGGCGCCCGCGTCGAGGGGTACCTGCGCGCCTGGTCAGGGGCTGACTGGGTGACGACGGACGACTTCGCCGCCGCCGCCGCCCGATATCGGTCCGCGATCCGGGTGCCGGGCGTTCCGCACTGCGCCATGGAGTACTACCGGTGGGCCGTGCGGTCCCGGCTGCGCGCGGAGGGCCGCCGGTTCGCGGTCGCGGTCGCGCGCCCTGCGGAGGTGCCGGTGCTCGGCTTGCATGGCGCCGACGACCCCTGGTTGCTCGCGCGCACCGCCGCCGCGTCGACGCCGTGGGCGGGGGAGCGGCACAGGTTGGAGGTGTGGCCCGCGGTCGGGCACTTTCCGCACGAGGAGCGCCCCGCCGTCGTCACGGCCCGCATCGGCGACTTCTTGGACGGCTGAGGCGCGCGCAGGCCGTCCGTGCCCGTTTGCGGGACTCACCGTGCCGGTTTCGGGGGACTCACCGTGCCGGTTTGCGGGACTCACCGTGGTGGCGGGGCGCGGCCTGCTCGTCAGTGCTCGTCGCGGGCCAGGGCGGCCTCCTCGAAGTCGAGCCTGCGCAGAACGCGGCGGAGCACCTCGTCGTCGATGTCGCCGGAGTCCCGGCGCGCCACAAAGGTCGTGCGCTCGCTGTCCAGCATCTCCCGCCGCAGCCGCCGGTAGGCCGCGCTCGGGCTCTCCCCGGCCTCGGAGTCCGGCCTGCCCAGCTGCTCCCACACCGAGTTGGCGCTGTACTCCGCCATCCGCCGCAGCTTCTCCGCCGTGTGGTCGAGGTAGGAGTCCGCCTCGGCGGTCAGCTCGTCCAGCCGGGAGATCGAGGCCTGCACGGCGTCGAACTGGGTCTGCGCCTCGGCCAGCACGTCGGCGGTGAACCCGTCGTCGTGCACACCCAGCCGCCGGATCACGGCGGGCAGGGTGAGGCCGTGCAGCAGCAGGGTCGCCACGGTCACGAAGAAGGCGAGGAACACGATCGCCTCCCGGCCGGGCACGGTCGCGGGGATCGCGAACGCCGCGGCCAGGGTCACCACTCCCCGCATCCCCGACCACGCGATCACCGCGGGCACCTGCCAACGCGGCGACGGATCTCGGCGCCCGATCGACCGGATGAGCCATCGCGGGAGGTACGTCGCAGGGAACACCCAGACGATGCGGGCCACCACGGCGGCGAGGGTGACGATCAGGCCCGCCATCAGGAGCGACCTGATGTCGCCCGCCTCGGCGATCACCGACGTGAGCTGCAGCCCGATCAACCCGAACACGACCGACTCGAGGACCGTGTCGCTCGCCCTCCAGACGGCCTGCTCCTGCAGCCGGGTGGCGTAGCCGCTCTGCGGGGCGTGGTAGCCCAGGTAGAGGCCCGCGACGACGACCGCGAGCACGCCCGAGGTGTGCGCCAGCTCGCCCACGAGGTAGACGCCGAACGGCGCCACGAGCCCGACCGCGCTCTCCACGTCGGGGTCGTCGAGGTGCGTGCGGATCTTGTGCACGACCCAGCCGATGGCGAGCCCGATCACCGTGCCACCGACGGCCGCGAGCAGGAACATCCCGAAGCCCTCGGCCAGCGAGATCCCGGTGCCCGCCGCGACAGCGACGAAGACCCGGAACAGGGTCAGCGCGGTGGCGTCGTTGACCAGGCTCTCCCCGCCCAGGATGGTCATCACGCGCCGGGGCAGGCCCAGCCGTCGTCCGATGGACAGCGCCGACACCGCATCCGGCGGGGCCACCACGGCGCCGAGCACGAGCGCGCCGGGGAGGCTCAGGCCGGGCACCGCCCACCACGCCACCAGGCCGACCACCACCGCGCTGAACACGGGAAGCCCCACCGCGAGCAGCCCGATCGGCCGGATGTTCTGGCGGATGCCCAGGTAGGACGACTCGAGCGCCGCCGAGTAGAGCAGCGGCGTCAGCACGACGAGCAGCACAACCTCCGGGTCGAACTGCACGGTCTCCACACCCGGCAGGAACGACGCGCCGATGCCGACCACGACGAGCACCAGGGGGGCGGGCACGTCGATGCGGCGACAGACCCAGGTCACCGCCAGCGCGCCGGTGACGAGGGCGAGCAACAACAGTTCCGTGTGCACGATGGCAGGATGGCTCACCGATGAGTGAACTTGCGACCTCACGGTGGCGAACGCGATGAACTGCTCCCACACCGTGGACTACGACCTGCCCACCTGGACCGAGCCGACCCCGGGCTCCGCGGACTCCTGCCAGGACTGCGACGTCCTCGGCGAGAACGTCTGGGCGCACCTGCGGATGTGTCTGACCTGCGGACACGTCGCCTGCTGCGACTCGAGCCCGCACCGCCACGCCAGCGCCCACCACCACGCGACCGACCATCCGGTGATGCGCTCGTTCGAGCCGGGGGAGAGCTGGCGGTGGTGCTACGTGGACCGGCGCATCGTCTAGCCGTTGATCGCCCGGATCGCCAGCAGCACGGCGACCGCGGCGAACCCCAGCCCGCCCACGATGATCACCGCGCGGGCGGTGGGCGAGATCTCGCCGTCGCGGCGGACGTCGCGGCGGGCGAGCAGGTTGCCGCCGCCCACCAGTAGCATCGCGAGGGCCGCGAGCCAGCCGAACGTCGGCACGGCGACCACCGCGATGACGAGCGCGGCGACGCCGGAGAACAGATGCGCGCGCGCCCGCCGGTCGCGCTCGTCGATGCCGGTCACGCCTTCATCATCCACGAGCGGCGGGCGGCGACCGCGGTGTCGGGGTGGTCGGAGAACACGCCGTCCACCCCGGCGTCGAAGAACGCCGTGTACTCCTCCGCCGCCGTGAGACCGGTCGGTCGGAACCGCGCCTCGTCGCGGAACGTCCAGCAGTGCACGGCGAGGCCCGCCGCGTGCGCGTCGGCGACGAAGGAGGTCGGCGCGCAGAGGCGGCCGTCCGGGCCGCGGGGGATGACCAGGTCCTTGTGCGGGCCGACGGCCTGGGCGTAGGTCGCGACGTCGTCGGGCAGGGCGTCCCCGGGCTCGAGGAGCTGGCCGATCCGGACGTGGAGGGAACCGCGCAGCTCGCGCAGGGCTGCGGTATCGAACGACTCGACCACCACCGGCGCGTCCAGGGCGTTCAGCCCGGCCGCCTCCAGCGACGCCACCAGCGGCGGCCCGACCGGGAGGCCGAGCGCCGCCAGCAGGCTCGGGTCCTTCAGCTCGAGGTAGACCCCGACCGGCCGGTCCAACTCGGCGGACAGCCGGGCGCGCAGAGCGAGGATCTCGTCGAGGGTCGGGATCGGGTCGCGGCCGTCGTGCGCGGTGTTGGCAGGGCGCAGGTCGGGCACGCGCTCGGTGGCGCACAGGGTGCGCAGCTGGGCGAGCGCAAGGTCGTGGACGAACCAGCCATCGCCTTGGCGCAGGTGGTCCAGCTCGGGGTGGGCGGCGATGTCGGTGGTGCGGCCGAGGTCCGCGTCGTGGCGCGCGACGAGCACCCCGTCGGCGGTGCAGACGAGGTCGGGCTCGACGTAGTCGGCGCCCATCCGCACCGCCAGCTCGTAGCCCGCGAGGGTGTTCTCGGGCCGGTACCCGGCTGCTCCCCGGTGCCCGATGACGATCAGTGTCGCGTCCACCCCGATGAACCTTCCCTTGATCAACGGTGGGGTGCCATGACGGCCGTATGTAAACATTCCAAAATAACTTGAGTTTCCGGCGTGTCGTGGTGTCATGGTGGGCTATTTGCGGAAGCTTTCGCGCGGCGGCGGGTCGGGGATGGTGATCCCGGCGGTTGCGGCGTGTCTGCGCAGGTCGTCGGGGGTGTAGAGGAAGTCGGTGCCGGCTGCGAGAGCGGGGTGGCCTGCTCCGAGCAGGTCGGTTGTGACCCGGACGGCGGGGCCGATGGTGCTGTGGTCGGCGCCGAGCAATGCGGCGATGTTGCTGTAGGGCATGCCGTGGCGGTGGTGGTAGATGGTGGCCGGCAGCATCGTTTCCAGGGTGTACGTGAACGGGCCGGTTGGGCCGGTGCGGGCCCGGCGGGAGCCGCCGCGGATCTGGTGCAGGCGTTGTTCGCGGGCGGCGGCCCAGGGCAGTTCGAGGCAGGCGGCGAGGTCGGCGCGGGGTAGGCCGGTCAGCGCCGGGCTGGCCGGCGCGGCCACGACCGGGGCGAGCGCGGCGCGGGCGGCGCCGCCCGGTGGCGGTGTGGGCTGCGGGGCGGGCCGCCAGACGGGCAGGAGGGTGTAGTTCCATTCGCCGTGGAAGTCGTGGCGTGCCAGCGCGCGGTCTTCCAGGTCGTGCATCTGCTCGTCGCTGATCTCGGTCCCGGTGGGGTAGGAGGCCTGGTCCAGGACGGCGGTGACGCTCAGCCCGGTGGAGGTGGTGACCGCGCCGATGGTGTTGATGATGACGTCGTGGCTGGTCAGCGGGCGGCCGCGCCAGGCCAGGGTGATCTGGGAGAACAGCCGGTGCTCGATCCGGTTCCACTTGGAGGTCCCCGGCGGGAAGTGACACACCGTCACCTGCAGGCCGGTGTCGCGCGCGAACCGGGCGAGTCGTGTCTTCCAGGCCCGGTTGCGCCAGCCGTTGGAGCCGCCGGCGTCGCAGGTGATCAGCAGCCGCTTCGCGTGCGGGTAGGCGCCCGAACCGACATGGTTCCACCAGCGGCTCACCGACTCGAGGGCGAACGCCGCGGTGTTGTGGTCGACACCGACGTTGACGAACCCGGTGTTCGCGCCCACGTCGTACACCCCGTACGGGATCGCGTGCCCGCCCTGCTCGTCCGGGAAGCTGTGGCTGCGGACCTTCACCGGGTTCCCCCGGCGCCCCCACTCCCGCCCCGCCTGGGCGAACTCGCCGACCTGTTCCTGCTTCTTGGCGTCCACGCTGATCACCGGCTGCCCGCCGGCCAGGTGCTGTGCGGCCTGCGCGGCGATGTACCGGAACTGGGCGTCCCGGTCCGGGTGCCGCCTGCCCTCGGTGAGCTTGGCGTTGGCCTGGGTGGAGAACCCCTGCTCGTGCAGCAGCCGCCACACCGACTGCGGGCTGCACCGGTGCCCGAGGACGGCCAACTCCTGCGCCAGGTTCTTCACGCTCTTGGTCGTCCACACCAGCGGTGACTCCGGGTCCCCCCGCGTGGAGTCCGCCACCAGCCCCAACAGTGCCGGCGCCAGCCCGGGATCGGTCTCGGTCAGCGGCCTGCGGCCCCCGCCCGGGCGGCGCACACGACCTTCCAGAGCGGCCGGGCCGGACTCCAGCTCCGCCGCCCCGTCCGCCACCGTCTGCCAGGACACCCCAGCCGCCTTGGCCACCGCGGTGATCCCGCCGTCCCCGGCCGCCCGCGCCAAGGCACCCAGCATCAGCCGCCTGGCCCGCTCGTCCAGCTCCGTCAGCAGCAACTCCAACTGCGGCCCCATCAGCTCCACAAGCTCCGCGTTCGCGCCCATACACGACCCTGACACACGACACACCGGAAACTCACCTTATTTTGGAACATCTACATGTGGCCTCCATGTCACCCAAGCGTCGATCATGCCGTGGGGCGGGCCGCCGACACGGCGCCGCCTACGATGTGCCGTCGTGCGCGTTCTCGTGGTGGGTTCCGGTGCTCGTGAGCATGCGATCGTCCTCGCGCTCGCGCAGGACCCCAGCGTCACGGCGCTCGCCTGCGCCCCCGGCAACGCGGGCACGACCGCCGTGTCCGAACAGCGCGGCGTCGACGTCGGGGACGCGGCCGCCGTCACCGCGCTCGCCAAGGACTGGGCGGCCGACCTCGTCGTGATCGGGCCCGAGGTCCCGCTCGTCGCGGGCGTCGCCGACGCGGTGCGGGACGCGGGCATCGCCTGCTTCGGCCCGAGCGCGGAAGCCGCGCGCATCGAGGGCTCGAAGGGGTTCGCCAAGGACGTGATGGCCGCGGCGGGCGTGCGCACGGCGGCGTCGGAGATCGTCGACACCCCCGCCCGGCTCGACGCCGCGCTCGCTCGCTTCACCCCGCCCTACGTCGTCAAGGACGACGGGCTCGCCGCGGGCAAGGGCGTCGTCGTCAGCCCCGACCTCGACGTCGCCCGCGCCCACGCCTGCGCCCTGCTCGACGCGGGCCACCCCGTGCTGCTGGAGGCCTACCTCGACGGGCCGGAGGTGTCGCTCTTCTGCATGGTCGACGGCGAGACCGTCGTCCCGCTGCTGCCCGCGCAGGACTTCAAACGGGTCGGCGACGGCGACAGCGGCCCCAACACCGGCGGCATGGGCGCCTACGCGCCGCTGCCCTGGGCGCCGGAAGGACTGACCGCCGAGCTGGTGCGCGACGTCGTCGCCCCCGTCGCGGCCGAGCTGCACCGGCGGGGCACGCCGTTCTCCGGACTGCTCTACGCCGGGCTCGCGCTGACCTCGGCGGGACCGGCCGTCGTGGAGTTCAACTGCCGGTTCGGCGACCCGGAGACCCAGGTCGTCCTCGCGCTCCTGCGCACGCCCCTGGCGGGCCTGCTGCACGCGACGGCCACGGGGGCGCTCGCCGCGCAGCCGCCACTGCAGTGGGCCGAAGGGTCCGCCGTGACGGTGGTGGTCGCCGCGGAGGGCTACCCCGGAACACCGCGCCTCGGCGACGTCATCACCGGCGCCGAGGCCGACGGCGTGCTGCACGCGGGCACCCGCCGCCGGGACGACGGGGCCGTGGTGTCGGCGGGCGGACGGGTGCTCTCGGTGCTGGGCACCGGCCCGGACCTCGCCGCGGCCCGCGCCGACGTCTACCGCCGCCTGGAGGGCGTGCACCTCGCGGGCTCGCACCACCGCACCGACATCGCCGAGCGCGCCGCCGCGGGCGAGGTCACCGCGCCGACCCCCGCCTGACAGTCCGTGCGCGGAAAACCCTGCCAGAGCCGCTGTTTCCGCGCACGAGCCGTAGGCTCCCACGGTGACCACGCAACTCGGCGCAGCCCGGCGCGCGGGGATCCCGCCCTTCCACGTCATGGACGTCTGGGCCGCCGCGGGCGAGCGCCAGCGCACCCACGGCGACCTGGTCAACCTCTCGGCGGGCCAGCCTTCCACCCCGGCCCCCGTCCCGGTGCGGGCGGCCGCCGCGCGGGCGTTGGAGACCGACGTGCTCGGCTACACCGTCGCGCTCGGCATCCCGCCCCTGCGCGCCGCGATCGGCGCCCACTACGCCCGCGCCTACGGCCTCGAGGTGCCCGCCGAGCAGGTCATCGTCACCACCGGCAGCTCCGG
The DNA here is from genome assembly GCA_963750095.1 of uncultured Actinomycetota bacterium. Classification (GTDB taxonomy): domain Bacteria; phylum Actinomycetota; class Actinomycetes; order Mycobacteriales; family Pseudonocardiaceae; genus Pseudonocardia. The sequence goes on from CAVVPJ010000010.1 coordinate 279,526, forward strand.
CGGCTTCCTGCTCGCGTTCCTCGCGGCGTTCGACGCGGGCGACCGCGTCGCGATGGCCCGCCCCGGCTACCCCTGCTACCGCAACATCCTCACGGCGCTGGGTTGCGAGGTCGTGGAGCTGCCGTGCGGGCCGCGGACCCGCTACCAGCCCACCGTGGCCATGCTGGAGGAGCTGGACGAGCCGGTGAAGGGCCTGGTGCTGGCCAGCCCCGCCAACCCGACGGGCACCGTGATCGACGCCGACGAGCTGCGCGCGATCGCCACGTGGTGCGAGACCCACGGCGTCCAGCTCGTCAGCGACGAGATCTACCACGGCATCGCCTACGCGGGCGCCCCCGCGACGGCCTGCGCCTGGGAGACCTCGCGGGAGGCCGTCGTCGTCAACTCGTTCTCCAAGTACTTCTCGATGACCGGCTGGCGCCTGGGCTGGCTGCTGGTGCCGCCGCGCCTGCTGCGCGCGGCCGACTGCCTCGCGGGCAACTTCACGGTCTGCCCGCCCGCGCTGCCGCAGGTCGCCGCGCTGGCCGCGTTCGAACCCGAGAGCTACGCCGAGGCCGACGGGCACGTCGCCCGCTACCAGGTCAACCGCGACCTCCTCCTCGACGGCCTCACCCGCCTCGGCATCACCCGGCTGGCCCCGGCCGACGGCGCCTTCTACGTGTATGCCGACGTCGGCCACCTCACCGGCGACTCGATGGACATGGTGTACCGGCTCCTGGCCGACGTCGGCCTCGCCGTCGCCCCCGGGTTGGACTTCGACCCCGTGGAGGGCCACCGCTTCATCCGGCTCTCCTGCGCGGGCTCGGCCGCCGAGGTGCGGGAGGCGCTCGTCCGGCTGGAGCGCTGGCTGGCGGGGGCTGACCGTCCTACGCTGCGCGCATGCTCCCCGAAAACGTCGACGAGCCGCGCGTCGCGGCCTGGAACCGGAGGGTCGACTGGCCGCTCACCGCGCTGGCGCTGGTCTTCCTCGCCGCCTACGCCTGGTCGGTGCTCGACCGGACCGTCACCCCGGCCGGGCGGGACGCCCTCGAGGTCCTCCTCACCGGCACCTGGGCGATCTTCGGCCTCGACTACCTCGCCCGCATCGCGCTGGCGCGCAGGCGGTTCCGCTTCGTCCTGCGGCACCTGCCGGACCTGATGATCCTGCTGCTGCCGATGTTCCGCCCGCTGCGGGTGCTGCGCCTGGCCACGGTGATCAGCGTGCTGCACCGCCAGCTCCGCGACGACGTCCGCGGCCGCGTCCTGGTCTACGGCGTGGGCACGGTCACCCTCGTCGGGTTCGTCGCCGCGCTCGCCGTGCTCGACGCCGAACGGGACGCCCCGAACGCGTCGATCACGACGTTCGGCGACGCGCTCTGGTGGGTGGTCACGACGGTCACGACCGTCGGGTACGGGGACCGCTGCCCGGTCACGGTGGAGGGTCGGATCGTCGCGGGCGCGCTGATGCTGGGCGGGATCGCGCTGCTCGGCGTCGTGACGGCGTCGATCGCGAGCTGGTTCGTCGAGACCGTGCGGGAGAGCGACCGGGAGGCAGCGGAGGACGTCGAACGGAACGTCGAGCTCACCGAGGCCCAGCTCGACACCGTGCTCGCCGAGCTGCGGGCCGTGCGTGCCCGGCTCGACGAGCTGGAGCATCCGCCCAACGCCCGAGGTGAACACCAGCGGGGTTTCGAGGTCCCCAAACCCCGCTGAGGTTCATCTCGGAGCGACAGGCGACAGAGATGCCTATCTACGGCAAGAGCTCGACCCCGGCGACGGTCGACGACGCCTGGGTGCAGGTCACGGAGGAGATCGAGCGAGTTGTCGACGAGCTGACCGGCCTGCAGGGGTTTCCCGACGATGTGGCCAGGTCGATGCGGGAGTACGTGGCCGCGCGGGACGAGGGTCTCGTCGAGCAGTGCCTTGGCCGTCCGCTGCGGCAGTCAGGCGCCCGACCGGAGATGAGATCGCGGGCGACGACCGGGTACCGCTGGCCGTGGCAGTCGGGCTCGGTCTACTGGACGCCCGCTGGCGTGCACGCGCTACACGGACCGATCGCCGCGGCCTACGAGGCGCTCGGCGGTCCGCGGGGCGATCTCGGCTTCCCCGTCAGCGACGAGGGTGACGCGCTCGATTCCGTCCTTCGGCCCTGGGGCCGCTACCAGCGCTTCGAGGGAACCGAGGAGCACTCGACGAACGAACCCCCGGGGGTTCCCTACGGGGCTTCGCTCTACCTGAGGAAGGGTGACCAGGTCGTTCATGCGACGACCGGCCGGATCGGGCAGGCATTCGAGAGCTGCGGGGGGACGACGGGCCCGCTCGGATTTCCCCAAGGCTCGTCGGTGCCCGCCGTGTCCCCCGCTGGGACATCGGGCCGATGCCGGCTCTTCGAACACGGCGCGATCTATGGCTCGGACGCCCACGGAGCGCACGCTGTCGTCGGCCGCCTCCAGGAGATCTACGCGCGGCTCGGCGCTGCGGAGGGCCGATTCGGGTTCCCGACCGCTCAGGCGGCGGACGACAAGGACGACCCGACCCAGGAGTTCGAGGGCGGGACCATCGCGGATCCCCGCATCGACGAGGCGGCGCGTGGTCGGACTGGGAGGCGGTCACGGTCCCCGATCGCGTCGTCGCCCACGCCTACGGGGTCCGGCGCGACGGGCATCGCGAGTTGTTCGCCGCCTTGGCTGACGGGCGGGTCGTGCACCGCTGGTACCAGCGTGCCAGGTGGAGTGGCTGGCGAGACTTCGGGACGGTCGGGCTGGTCGTGGATCTGGCCGCATCCCACCGGACGGGGCGCGAGCTCGAGGTCCTCGCCACGACGACCTCCGGCAGGCTGACCCGGCGGTGGTACCTGCCGGACCTGGACGACTGGAGCCCGTGGGAGGACATGGACCTGCCGTCCTGACCTGTGCGCCGGAAATGTCGGTGCCGCGCGGCAGGATGCACCGCGACGCGCCAACGACCGCGGCGGATCATGATCATGCCGGTCTGGTAGAACTGGGGCGGCGTAAGGAGTGGTGCTCGGTGCCGGACTCGTTTGTACATCTCCATGTTCACACCGAGTACTCGATGCTCGACGGCGCGGCCAAGGTCGGCGCATTGTTCGACGAGGTCGAGCGGCTCGAAATGCCCGCGGTCGCGATGACCGACCACGGCAACATGTACGGTTCCGCGGAGTTTTTCCGGCGTTCCCGGAAATCGTCGGTCAAGCCCATCATCGGCATTGAGGCCTACCTCGCCCCGCTGTCGCGGCACCACAAGAAGCCGGTGTTCTGGGGGCAGGCGAGCCAGCGCGGCTCCGACGAGTACGGCGAGGGCGGCGACGTCTCCGGCGGCGGCGCCTACACCCACATGACGATGGTGGCGCGCACCGCCACCGGGCTGCGCAATCTTTTCCGGCTGTCCAGTCTGGCCTCCTACGAGGGCTATTACCGCAAGCCGCGCATGGACCGCGAGCTCGTCGCGGAGCACGCAGAGGGGATCATCGCGACGACGGGGTGCCCGTCCGGCGAGGTGCAGACCCGCCTGCGGCTCGGTCAGACGGAGGCGGCGCTCGCCGCGGCCGCCGACTACCGCGACATCTTCGGGAGAGAGAACTTCTTCCTCGAGCTGATGGACCACGGCCTGCCCATTGAGCGCAGCGTCCGTGAGGGATTGCTGGAGATCGCCGAGAAGCTCGCGCTTCCACCCATGGCGACCAACGACTCACATTACGTCACGAAGGACCAGGCCGAGGCGCACGCGGCGTTGTTGTGTGTGCAGGCCGGAAAGACGCTCGACGATCCCAACCGATTCAAGTTCGACGGCGACGGCTACTATCTGCGCGGTGCCGCGGAAATGCGCGAGTATTGGGACAAAGAGGTGCCCGGCGCCGCGGACAACACCCTCCTCGTGGCCGAGCGCGTGGAGTCCTACGAGGGGGTGTTCGGCGAGGTCGACCGGATGCCCCGGTTCCCGCTCTCGCCCGGCCAGACCGAGGACGACCTGCTGCGCGCCGAGGTCGAGAAGTACACCCCGCACCGCTTTCCGAACGGCCTCACCGACGAGTACCGCGAGCGCATCGAGCTGGAGCTGCGGGTCATCTCACAGATGGGGTTCCCGGGCTACTTCCTCGTCGTCGGCGACCTCGTGCGGTGGGCCAAGCAGCAGAAGATCGCCGTCGGCCCCGGCCGCGGCTCGGCCACCGGTTCGCTGCTGGCCTACATCCTGCAGATCACCGACCTCGACCCGATCGAGCACAGCCTGCTCTTCGAGCGCTTCCTCAACCCCGAGCGCGTCAGCCCGCCCGACATCGACCTCGACTTCGACGAGCGCCGCCGCGGCGAGGTGCTGCGCTACACGGTCGACAAGTGGGGCGAGGAGAACGTCGCCCAGGTCATCACGTTCGGCACGATCAAGACCAAGGCCGCCATCAAGGACGCCGCGCGCGTGCTGCACGGCCAGCCGGGCTTCGCGATCGCCGACCGCATCTCGAAGGCGCTCCCGCCGCCGATCATGGCCAAGGACATCCCGCTGTCGGGCATCTTCGACCCGGCCCACGAGCGCTACGCCGAGGCCACCGAGGTGCGCACGCTCGCCGAGACCGATCCCGAGGTCGGCCGCATCATGGGCACGGCGCGCGGCCTGGAGGGGCTGGTGCGCAACGCGGGCGTGCACGCCTGCGCGGTGATCCTCTCCGCCGAGCCGCTGCTGGACGTCATCCCGCTGTGGAAGCGCGACGACGGCTCGGTCATCACGGGCTGGGACTACCCGTCGTGTGAGGAGATCGGCCTCCTCAAGATGGACTTCCTGGGCCTGCGCACGCTCACGGTGGTCGGCGACACGATCGACTCGGTGCGGGCCAACTACGGCGTGGAGATCGACTCCGCCACGCTCGCCCTGGACGACAAGAAGACCTACGAGCTGCTCTCCCGCGGCGACACGCTCGGGGTCTTCCAGCTCGACGGCGGCGGCATGCGCACGCTGCTCAAGGCGATGGAGCCCTCCCACTTCGGCGACATCGCGGCAGCGCTCGCGCTGTACCGGCCCGGCCCGATGGCCGCCAACGCGCACATGGACTACGCCGAGCGCTCCAACGGGCGGCAGAAGCTCACGCCGATCCACCCCGAGCTCGAGGACGCGCTCGAGCCCATTCTGGGCGAGACCTACCACCTGCTCGTGTACCAGGAGCAGGTCATGGCCATCGCGCAGCGGCTGGCGGGCTACAGCCTGGGCCAGGCCGACCTGCTGCGCCGCGCGATGGGCAAGAAGAAGAAGGAGATCATCGAGAAGGAGTACGAGGGGTTCAAGGCGGGCATGCTCGCCAAGGGCTTCTCGGCGCAGTCCTGCCAGACGCTGTGGGACGTGATGCTGCCCTTCTCGGGGTACGCGTTCAACAAGTCGCACACCGCCGGGTACGGGCTCGTCTCGTACTGGACGGCGTACCTCAAGGCCAACTACCCGGTCGACTTCATGGCCGCCCAGCTCACGTCGATCGGCGACAACAAGGACAAGTCGGCGGTCTACCTCGCCGAGTGCCGTCGCATGGGCATCAAGGTGCTGCCGCCCGACGTCAACGACTCCGACCTGTGGTTCCGCGCGGTCGACGGCGACATCCGCTTCGGCCTGGGCGCGGTGCGCAACGTCGGCGCCAACGTCGTCGAGTCGATCATCAAGACGCGCCGAGACAAGGGCCGGTTCACCTCCTTCACCGACTTCCTGGAGAAGGTCGACCTGCTCTGCTGCAACAAGCGCATCATCGAGTCGCTCATCAAGGCGGGCGCGTTCGACTCGTTCGGCCAGCCACGTCGCGCGCTGCTGATGGTGCATGAGGACGCGGTCGACGCGATCACGAGCCTCAAGCGGCACGAGGCGATGGGCCAGTTCGACCTGTTCGGCGGCATGGACGGTGGATACGACGGGGAGCCCGCCGCCGCCGACGTCTCGCCGCTGGCGCACCTCAAGATCGAGGGCGAGGAGTGGCCGCGCAAGCAGATGCTCGGCTACGAGCGGGAGATGCTCGGGCTGTACGTGTCCGCGCACCCGCTCGACGGCACCGAGCGGATCCTGCGCAAGCACGCGCCGAAGCCGATCGCCGCGCTGATCGACGAGGCTCCCAAGGAGGGCGAGATCGTCCTCGCCGGGATGATCTCCTCGGTCGACCGGCGGGTGAACAAGAAGGGCGAGCCCTGGGCCATCGTCACGATCGAGGACCTCGACGCGTCGATGGAGGTGCTGTTCTTCCCGAAGTCGTACTCGGTGATGTACGAGGACCTCGTCGCCGATTCGGCCGTCGCCGTCAAGGGGCGGGTCAACTGGCGCGACGAGCGCATGTCGGTGTTCGCCTCCGGGGTGGTGGCGTTGGACATCGCCGACGCGCAGGCCGGGCTCGTCCAGCCGCTGGTGCTCAAGGCCGATGCGCTGCGGCTCGACCACGCCACCGTCGGCGAGCTGAAGTCGGCGTTGGTCGCGCATGCGGGCGACACCCCGCTGCAGCTCGTGCTGTGCTACCGCGACCGCGAGACCCCGCTGTCGATCGACCGCTTCTCGGTGACGGTCTCATCCGCCTTGCTGGGGGAGCTGAAGGGCATCCCGGGCATCGCGGTCGCGACGTAGGGTCAGCGCCCCGCGGCGGCCCGACCCATGCCGTGGCGCAGTGAGCGCGGCGCGGGCACGGTCACGCCTGCGCGGCCCTCCTCCACCGGGCCGATGCGGTCGAGCGCCGCGGTGATGTCGGCGTCGCTCACGTCCGCGTGGGTCATGAGCCGCACCCGTCCGGCCATCGGTGTGGCGCGCACCCCGGCCTGCTCGAAGCGCTCGAGCGTGCCCGGCAGGTCGGCCACGGTGATGAGCACGATGTTGGTCTCGGGCTCGCCCACCGCCCAGCCGCGGTCGGCGAGCCCCGCGGCCAGGGTGGCGGCCTTGGCGTGGTCCTCGGCGAGGCGGTCGATGCGGTCGAGCGCGACGAGCCCAGCCGCCGCGAGCACCCCGCCCTGCCGCACCCCGCCACCGAGCATCTTGCGCAGCCGCCGCGCCTCGGCGACGAACTCCTCCGACCCGGCCACCACCGAGCCGACCGGCGCGCCGAGGCCCTTGGAGAGGCAGACCTGCACGGTGTCGGCGCCGACGGTCAGCGCGGCGGGCGGCACCCCGAGCGCGACGGCGGCGTGCCAGAGCCGGGCTCCGTCGAGGTGCACGCGGAGCTTCGCGCGCCGGGCCGCCGCGGCGAGCGAGGCGTGCTCGTCGGGCGCCGTGACCGTCCCGCCCGCGGCGTTGTGCGTGTTCTCCAGGCAGAGCAGCGTGGTGCGCAGCGTGTAGTACGGGCCGGGGCTGCCCGCCGCGCGGCGCACCGCGTCCGGCGTGATCTTGCCGGGGCCCGCGTCGTGCGGCAGGGCCCTCGGCATGCCACCCGCGAGCCACGCGGCCGTGCCCAGCTCGTTGTCGAGCACGTGCGCGCCCACCGGGGCGAGGAAGGCGTCGCCGCGGGAGAGGTGGCTGGTCAGCGCGATGAGGTTGGCCATGGAGCCGCTCGGGGTCCACAGCGCGTCGCCGACGCCGAGCAGGCCCGCGACGCGGACCTCCAGCTCGCGCATGGTCGGGTCGCCGTCGAGGACGTCGTCGCCGACCTCGGCGTCGGCCATGGCGGCGCGCATCTGCTTGGTCGGCCGGGTGACGGTGTCCGACCGGAGGTCGATCGGGCCCACGGGGGTCCGCCGCGCTCGGGTGGTGGGTCGCACGGGTTCTGATTCAACCAGTCGGCGTCGCATTGGTCGCGCCCGCGTCACGGAACGGTCACGCTGTTGCGCCGATCGGGGGATTCCGGGCGGCCGATGCAACGGTGCGCGACGGCTCTATCGTCCTCGACCGGAAGGAGGGACGTGGACGCGCTCGCCGAAGCGGAGTTCGAGCGTTACTTCCGCGCGCGCCGCGACAGCGTCCGCCGCACCGCGTACCTGCTCTGCGGGGACTGGCACCGCGCCGACGACCACACGCAGGCCGCCTTCGTCGCGCTCCACCGGCACTGGCGCCGGGTGCGGGACAAGTCCGCGCTCGACGCGTGGATGCGTCGGACGCTGGTACGGGCGGTGGTCGACGAGTCGCGGCGGCCGTGGCGGCGGGAGCGGTCCACCGACGACGTCGTCACCATCGACCGCCAGGTGGCGGACCCGGACGTCACGACGCGGCACGTGCTGGTCGACGGGCTGCGCCGGGTGCCGCCTCGGCAGCGCGCGGTGCTGGTGCTGCGCTACCTCGAAGGGCTGGACGTCGCCGCCACCGCCGTCGCGCTCGGGTGCAGCGAGGGCACGGTGAAGAGCCAGACCGCGCACGGGCTCGCGGCTTTGCGCGCCACGCTCGGCGGTTCACTCGACGACCTGCGACCGGCGGGTTGAGCGGAGCTTGCGGAGCGAACATCGATGCTGAAATGCGGCGGAAGATCGACGCTGAGAGGGGGGCACGGATGACCGGCGAGATGTCGGAGGACGAGCGGATCGCGGGGCTGTTCCGCGCCGCCGCGTCCGACTCGGGTGCGCCGCCACCGCGGTTCGACCACGGCGACGTCGTCGCCACCTCGCGGCGGATCACGACGCGACGACGCTCGGCCGTGATCGGCGGCGCGGTGGCGCTGCTGGTGGTGGCGGGGGTCGGCACGGTCGTCGCCCTGCCCCGCGGCCACACCGACACCCTCACCGCCGCGGCCCCGGCCGCGCCCGCGCAGGACGCGGCGGGCTCTGGCGCGCGTCCGGGTCAGGCCGCCGCCCCCGGAGCCGCCGCCCCCGGAGCCGCCGCCCCCGGTGCCGCCGCCCCCGAAGCCGCTGTCGGCGGTCCCGGTGGTCCCGCCGCCTGCGGCTCCGGCGTGGGCTGCGGCGACGGGTCCGGCCCGGGCGCGGCCGCGGGTGGAGCGGGCTCGGGCGGCGCGGCCCAGCCGCCCGCCCCAGTGGGCGCCCCGCTGGGCCCCGGCTCCACGCCGTGCGCGGACCGTCAGGACCCGGCGCTGCGCGCGCTCGTGGTGCGGGCGCTCCCGGAGGTGGCGGGCGCCCCCGCCGCGGCGACCACGGACGTCTGCCTGCCCGGCAGCGAGCGCTCCGTCAGCCTCGACCTCGGCGGGGGCGTGCTCACGGTCGGCTACCTGCCGCCCGGCACCGCGCCGAGCCTCGCCGACGGCGCGGCGAGCGCGCCGACCGCGTCGCACGGCACGGTCGTCGTCACCGCGCCGCCCTCCTACCGCGACCGCGTCCCAGCGCTGCTGAGCTTCCTTGGGCCTCGCCTGTGACCGGCCGCGATCGCTGATCACGCCCGGAACCAGGGCACGCTCGGCCTGCGTGATGGGCGATCTCACTGCGCCGAAGCTGCGTCAGCCGTGCCGCGCGGCACTTCGCAGGCCGGGCGCGCGCTTCGCAGGGCCCGGGGACTCTGCGAGGCGTGGGGCTGCTCTGCGAGGTGCGGTGAGTTGGCCTGCCGCGGCCGGTGGCCCCGTGCCGGGGCGGCCGAACCCCGGCCCCCGAACCCCGGCCCCCGGCCCCTGGGCTGGGCGCCAAGTCCGGCGCCGGGCCGGGCACCGGGTCGGGCGCCGAGCGATGGCGGGGTGAAGCCGAGATGGGGCGTCCTCGCAGACCGGGCGTGCGCTTCGCAGGGTCCGCGGAGCCTGCGAGGTGTGGGTCTGCCCTGCGAAGGTCGGCTATGCGGGTCGGCCCGGCGAGGTGCGGCGACCGGGTCGGCCGGGCGGCGGGGTCGCCTGTGCCTTGGCGGCGTTCGGCCGACCCCGGGCCCCGCCGCCCGCGCCCTCTGCGGGTGAGCACACTGGAGCCCGTGGGCACCCCCAAGGGCGAGCGACGTCGCGACGAGCTGATCGCGGCCGCCGCGGAGCTGCTCGGCTCCGGCGGGTTCGACGCCGTGCGGCACCGGGCCGTCGCCGAGAAGGCAGGCCTGCCGCTGGCGTCGACGACGTACTACTTCGGGTCGCTTCCCGAGCTGGTCACCGCGGCCGTGGAGCGGCACGGTCGGGAGGGGCTGGCCGAGGGCCGGGAACGCCTGGCCGCCGCCGACCCCGCCGACCAGGCCGAGCTGGTGGAGCTCTTCCTCGACCAGCTGCTGGGCGTCGAGTCCCGCGACGGCGGCCTGGACGCGGTGCTGCTGCGCTACGAGCAGCTCGTCGGCTCCGGCAGGCGGCCCTACCTCTCCGCGCTCATGCGGGCCATGCGCGTCGAGCTCGACGCCCTCCTGCGTGACATCCTCGCCCGCGGCGGCCACCGGCTGGACGACGCGGCGCTGTGCGACCTCGTCGCCATCATCGACGGCGCCGTGATCAGCGCGCTGATCGAGGCCGACCCCGATCCCCGCGCCGTCGCGCGCGCGGTCCTGCAACGAGTCGTGAGCGGATAACGTCGTTCCCGCGACGGTTTCCGCGCACGAACTACTCTGTTCAGACGTGATCCCCAACGTGCTCGCCGCCCGCTACGCGAGCCCAGCGCTGGTGCGGCTGTGGTCGCCCGAGTCCAAGATCGTGTTGGAGCGGCGGCTGTGGATCGCCGTCCTGCGGGCCCAGCGCGACCTGGGTGTCCCCGTGCCCGACGGCGTGCTCGAGGACTACGAGCGGGTCGTCGACGAGGTCGACCTCGCCGCCATCGCCGCACGCGAGCGCGTCACCCGGCACGACGTCAAGGCGCGCATCGAGGAGTTCAGCGCGCTCGCCGGGCACGAGCACATCCACAAGGGCATGACCAGCCGCGACCTCACCGAGAACGTCGAGCAGCTCCAGGTCCGGCTCTCCCTGGAGCACGTGCGTGACCGCGCCGTCGCCGTCCTCGCCCGCCTCGCCCGCCGCGCCGCCGAGTACGCCGAGCTGGTGATGGCCGGGCGCAGCCACAACGTCGCCGCCCAGGCCACCACGTTGGGCAAGCGCTTCGCGAGCGCCGCCGACGAGATGCTGGTCGCCTACGCCCGGCTGGAGGACCTGCGCGCCCGCTACCCCCTGCGCGGCGTCAAGGGCCCGATGGGCACCGCCCAGGACATGCTCGACCTCCTCGACGGCGACCCCGCCCGCCTCGCCGACCTGGAAGGACGCGTCGCCGCCCACCTCGGCTTCGCGGACGTGCTCACCAGCGTCGGCCAGGTCTACCCCCGCTCGCTGGACTTCGACGTCGTCTCCGCCCTGCTGCAGCTCGCCGCGGCGCCGTCGTCGCTGGCCACGACGATCCGGCTGATGGCGGGCCACGAGCTGGTGACGGAGGGCTTCCAGCCCGGCCAGGTCGGCAGCTCGGCCATGCCGCACAAGATGAACTCCCGCTCGACCGAGCGCGTCAACGGGATGATGGTCCTGCTGCGCGGCTACGTGGGCATGGTCGGCGAGCTGGCCGGGGCGCAGTGGAACGAGGGCGACGTCTCCGACTCGGTCGTGCGCCGGGTCGCGCTCCCGGACGCGTTCTTCACCCTCGACGGCCTGTTCGAGACGACCCTCACCGTGCTCGACGAGCTCGGCGCCTACCCCGCGGTGATCGCCCGTGAGCTCGACCGCTACCTGCCCTTCCTCGCGACGACGGCCGTGCTCATGGCCGCGGTGCGGGCGGGGGTCGGCCGGGAGACCGCGCACGAGGTGATCAAGGAGCACGCCGTCGCCGTCGCGCTGGCGATGCGGGAGAAGGGCCAGGCCGACAACGACCTTCTCGCCCGCCTCGCGGCCGACGAGCGACTGGGCCTGCCCGGCCTCGATCTGCCCGATCCGATCCGCTTCACCGGCGCGGCGTCGGCGCAGGTCGCTGCGGTCGTCGAGCGCGTGGACGCGATCGTCGCCGCGCACCCCGAGGCCGCCGCGTACACGCCGGGGGGGATCCTGTGAGGCTGCTGCACTCCGGCAAGGTCCGCGACCTCTACCTCGACGACTCGAGCGATCCTGCCGACCTCATCCTCGTCGCCTCCGACCGCATCTCGATCTACGACGTCGTCCTCCCGACGCCGATCCCGGACAAGGGCGCCGTGCTGACGCGGCTGTCGCTCTGGTGGTTCGAGCGGCTCGCCGACCTCGTGCCGCACCACGTGGTCTCCGCCACGGACGTGCCTGCCGAGTACGCCGGACGGGCGCTGCGGTGCCGCCGTCTGGACATGCTGCCGGTGGAGTGCATCGCCCGCGGCTATCTCGCGGGCCTCGGCCTGGAGGAGTACGAGAAGCAGGGGACGGTCTCGGGGGTCGCGCTGCCGCCTGGCCTCGTCGAGGGCTCGCGCCTGCCCGAGCCGATCTTCACGCCGACCACGAAGGCGCCCGTGGGCGAGCACGACGAGTTCCTGACCTTCGCGCAGGTCGAGGGCCTCGTCGGGGCGGCGACGGCGGACCGGCTGCGCACGCTCACGCTCGACGTCTACCGGCGTGGCGCCGAGCTCGCGGCGGCCAACGGGATCCTCGTCGCCGACACCAAGCTGGAGTTCGGCCTCGACGCGCGCGGCGCGATCGTCCTCGCCGACGAGGTGCTCACGCCCGACTCCTCGCGCTTCTGGCCCGCCGACCAGTGGGCGCCCGGCGGGCCGCAGTTCTCGTTCGACAAGCAGTTCGTGCGGAACTGGTCGGCGGGCCTCGGCTGGGACCGCACACCGCCGGGGCCGCCGATCCCGCCCGACGTCGTCGCCGCCACCCGCGCCCGTTATGTGGAGGTCTACGAGCGGCTCACCGGCGTTCACTTCGCTCTGCGGTAATGAGCGCGTGACGGAGCTGATCGTCTCGCTGTCCGGCCTCTCCGACGAGCTGGCGCCCGCCCGCGCGTTCGCCGCCGCGCTCGACGCACGCAGTGTGCCGCTCACGCACCTGCTGCGGCCCGCGTCGGCGCCCGCGGAGCTGGTCGCGTGGGTACGGGCGCGCGGTGCCGACGGCGACGCCCTCGCCCTGCACGGCTACGACCACACCCCCCGTCCGCTCAGCCACGGGCGGGGGCGCGGCGAGTTCGCCGAGCTGCCCCGCCACGAGGCCGGGCTGCGGCTGACGGCGGCGCGCCGCGCGCTCACGGCGGCGGGCCTGCGGACCGACCTGTTCGTGCCGCCGCGCTGGCTGGCGTCCGGCGGCACGGTCGCGGCGCTCATCGAGCAGGGCTTCCGCGTGCTCGCCGACGAGGCCGGTATCCACGACCTCGTCGACGCCGTGGTCGTCCCCGCGCGCGTCCTCGGCTTCCGCGCGGCGGGGGAGCGGCTGCTCGGCGCGCAGGTCGCGTGGACCCTCCGGCGCGGCGGCCCGGTGCGGATCAACGTCCGCGCCAAGGACCTGCGCCGCGGCCGGTCCGAGGTCGCGCTCGCCGCCGTCGACCTCGCGCTGGGCCAGGGTGCCCGCCCGGCGACCTACCGTCCGGTCCGGAGGGCGGCCTGGGTCAGAGCGTGACGGCCTCGCCGCGGTCGAGCACCCGGACGGTGGTCTCGGCGGGGCCCAGGTCGACGAACCGCTGGTAGTACATCTGGGGCATCGCCAGCACCGCCTCGTGGATCGGGACGGCCGTGCGCGGCGCGACCGCGCGCAGGTAGTCCACCGCCTCCGACAGCTTCAGCCACGGCGCGCCCGTCGGCAGCAGCAGCACGTCCAGCTCCCCGGGGGAAGGGTGAAGGAGTCGCCGGGGTGCAGGAGGGTGCCGTCCACCAGGTAGGCGTTGTTCGGGATCATCGGGATGTCCGGGTGGATCACCGCGTGGTCGCCGCCCAGCACGTCAACCCGCGCGCCGCCGATCTGCACCGACCCGCCCGGCGCCACCACCTCGTGGTCGATGCCGCCGAGCTGGGCCGCGGTGCCCGCGTCGACGATCAGGCGGGCGTCGGGGTTGGCCTTCAGCAGTGCGCCGAGCCGGTCGCTGTCGAGGTGGTCGGGGTGCTGATGGGTGACGAGCACCGCGTCGAGGCCGTCCACCTGCTCGAACCCGGAGGAGAACGTGCCGGGGTCGAGGAGCAGCCGGGCGGCGCCGGTGTCGAGGAGGACGCAGGAGTGTCCATAGTGGGAGATCTGCACGGCTGACAGTCTGCCCCCGCGCGCGCGGCGCTGCTGAGCGTTTCCGTCTCGCGGGGGGTTTGCGCCGAGATCGAAAAACCTTGTTCCCCATACGCAAACGCTTTCGGTAACCTGACGCAAGTGGGTGAGGAGGAGCGAGTCCCCGCGCTGCGGGGACGTGAGCGTGAGCTGTCCGTTTTGACGGACGCTTTTCGTTCCGCCTCCGAAGGTCACGCTTCCGCGGTACTGATCGGCGGCGCAGCGGGCATCGGCAAGACGACCCTGGTCAGCGAACTCGTCCGGCACACACGGCGACGGAAGGCCGTCGCCCTCGTCGGAAATGCGATCGATATTGCCGATGCGCCGCCGTTCTGGCCCGTCCTGTCGGCCGTGCGCAACGCCGCGCGCGCCGCACCGGACAAAGAGACGAGTGCACTCCTGCGGCAAGGGGTGGCGCGGCTCCCCCACACGGACGCTGCGAAAGATGCCCGACGTCCGATCCGGCTATGGGAACTCCTCCATCAACTGATCATCGATCTTGCCGAGCTGCGGCCGGTGCTGCTGGTGATCGAAGACCTCCACTGGGCGGACCGGTCGACCCGCGATCTGGTCGCCCACCTCGTCGCCAACCTGACCAACGAGCCCGTCCTGGTGGTGGGCACCTACCGCGACGACGGGCCGGTGACCGCGCCGGACCTCGGCGTCGCGCTCGCCGAACTGCGCAGACATCAGAAGGTCACGGCACTCGAGGTGCGCCCGCTCCCGCGGTCGGTCGTGGCGGATCTCCTCGCGCAGTGGGCGCCGGGACGCCCCGACCTCGAGCGGCTCGTCTGGCAGCGCTCGGAGGGCAACGCGTTCATCGCCGAGGAGACGGTTCGCGCGGTGCTCGGCGGCGACGCGTCGGGCCTGCCGACCACCTTGCGCGAAGTCGTGCTGAGTCGGGTGGCGCTGCTCTCGCCGAACGCCCGGCAGGTGGTGCGGGCGATCGCGTCCGGCATCGGGCCCCTGCGCCACCAGCTCCTGGCCGACGTGCTCGACCTCCCCGTCACCACGCTGCTCGAGTCGATCCGGGAGGCGGTGGCACAGGGCATCGCCCGGGTCGACGAGAACGGCGACGGCTACCAGCTGCGCCACGGGCTCATGACCGAGGTCGTCTCGGCCGATCTCCTGCCGGGCGAGCGCATCGAGCTGCACCGCCGTTACGCCATCGCCTTGCCGCGCAACCAGGAACCGACGCAGCCAGGGCTGGCGGCCCAGATCGCGCATCACTGGTACGAGGCGGGAGAGCCGGAGAACGCGCTGGTGGCCGCCGTCGCGGCCGCCCGGGCGTCGGAGGGGGTCTACGCGCACTCCGAGGCCCACCGACTCTGGCTGCGTGCCGCGGAGCTCGTTCCGTTGGTGTCCGGCGGGGCCGTCATCGCCCGCCCGGAGTGCCTCGACCGCGCGGCACGGGCCGCGGAGCTCGCGGGCGACCACGACCAGGCGGTCAAGCTGCTCGAAGAGCTCCTCGGCGCCCAGGACGCTCCGCGGGGCCTGCCCGCCGCGCTCCTGCACGCCCGCAAGGGCAGCGCGCTCGCGGCGCTGGGCCTGGCCACCGAGGCCGAACAGGCCTACCGGGCCGCTGCTGCCTTGCTGCCCGACACCGGTGCGGAGGCGGAGCGGTCCGCGGTGCTCGCCGCACACAGCCGCGCATCGCTGCACGCCATGGACTTCGCCGGGGCGCGGGCCGTCGCCCTCCAGGCCCTTGCCCTCGCCCGCAGCGCCGGAGCGAGCACGGTCGAGGCGAGGATCCTCGCCGTTCTGGGCTTCAGCCTGGCCTATCTGGAGGACGCGGAGGCGGGCTCGGCCGCGATCGCGGAGGGGCTCGACGTCGCCGAGCGGACGGGAGAGCCGGAGGCCATCGGGGAGGCGCACCTGCGCCGCGCGGAGCTGCTCGCGGGCCCGTTGAACCAGCTCGTCGAGGGCATCGAGTGCGCAAGGCTCGGAGTGGAGCGCATGCGGTCGCTGGGACTCGCGCGCACGGCCGGGGTGGCGTTGCTGACGTACGCGGCGAACGCCAACTTCCGGCTCGGCCGGTGGGACGACGCGCGGCGCTCGGTCGCGGAAGCCTGGAGCCTCGGCCCGACCGGCGGCGCCGCGCTCGACGTGCGGCTGGCGCGGTGCCGCATCGACCTCGGCGAGGGGGAGCTGGACGCGGCGGCGAACGATCTCGAAGCGGTGGAGCTGCTCGCGCGCTCGACCACCGGCCCGCGCCACCGGATCCCGCTCCTGGTCCTCCTCTCCGCGCTCGAGCTGTGGCGGCGGCAGCCCGAGGCGGCGCTCCGTTGCGTGGAGGACGGCCTGGCGGTCGCCGAGGCGGGGGCCGACGACATCTGGTCGGTCGCCCCGTTGGTCTGGCACGGCACCCGCGCCTGGGCGGACATCACGGCGGCGGGCCTGCCGCAGCCGTCGTCTGGTCAGGTCGACCGGCTGCGCCACCACTGCGCGGAGCTGGCCCGACGGGGTATGAGCACCGTGCCCGCCGTCCGTGCCGTGATCGAGGCCTTCAGCCTGATGTGCGCGGCGGAGACGGCGCGCGCCGAGCACGAGGCGGATCCGTCGGCGTGGGAGCGCGCCGCCGACACCTGGGAAAGCCACCGTCAGCCCTATCCCGAGGCGTATGCCCGAATGCGGCACGCGGAGGCGCTGCTCGCCCCCAGGTCACGCAGCTCCGCGGGGGCGGACGCGCTCCGCCGGGCCGACGGCATCGCGCGTCGCCTCGGCGCCCGCCCGCTGCTGGAGGACATCGCCGACCTCGCCACCCGAGCCCGCATCTCGCTCGCGGCGCCCGAGGACGC
This sequence comes from uncultured Actinomycetota bacterium, assembly GCA_963750095.1. Lineage (GTDB taxonomy): Bacteria > Actinomycetota > Actinomycetes > Mycobacteriales > Pseudonocardiaceae > Pseudonocardia. Next base: position 296,272 of record CAVVPJ010000010.1, read on the forward strand.
CGACCCGCCCGAGACACCGCCACCCGCGAGCTCTCCGGACCCGCTCGACCCGCTCACCACACGCGAGAGGGAGGTGCTCCGGGAGCTCGCCAAGGGCCTGACCAACCGCGAGATCGGACGCAGGCTCTACATCAGCGAGAAGACGGTGGGTGCCCACGTGGCGCGCATCTTCGCCAAGATCGGTGTGCACAGCCGGGTGCAGGCCAGCGCCTTCCTGCACCGCTCACGACCGGTCTCCTGAGTCGACGTCGATCAGCTGGCGAAGCTTGCGCAGCGTGCGGACCCGGGTCGGGCCGATGCTCCCGACCGGGATGCCCGCGCGGTGGGCGATCTCGACGTACGCCGGAGGATCGTCCTGGAAGAGCGTCCAGATGAGCGTGATCGAGCGTGCGGGCAGCGTCTTCACCGCGTCGCGCAGGCGGTGCGTCATATCGGCCTCGACGACGGAGCGTTCGACGTCCACCGTCGCGTCGGGCCGCTCCGACCGCTCGGCGTCGAGCAGTGTCGCGACGCGTCGCCGCTCGCGGAGAATGTGCAGGCATTCGCGTTTCGCCGTCGTCTGCAACCACCCGCCGAGCGCCTCGGGCTCACGGATCTGCCTGCCGTGTTCGAGCATCTGCAACCACGTGCATTGGGCGGCGTCGCGGGCGTCGGCGTCCTGAAGCCGGTAGGTGTTGATGGTCGCGACGACGGCCGGTTCGAAGCGGTTGATCAGGCGCTCCCACGCGTCGCGATCGCCGCTCATCGCGGCGCGCAGGAGCTCGGTGGTCGTCGAGGGGAACAGCGGGGCGTCGAGAACGGTCATGAGGCTCTCCTCGCACGCGTCGTCGCGGGGTGCGAACAGCCTCAACCGATGATCTTCGACCGGCGTCGGGTGAATGCCCTAGACGCCCGGCCCGACACACCCTATTTCGCCGGTGCGGCCTGCGCCGGGAGGGGCGGGCACGGCTCGGCCACCGCCGCCGGGCGAGCCTTCCTGAGTCGACGTGGCCTGCGCGGGTTCGGCTGCGCGAGGTTGATCGGTACCCCCGCCGGGATCGGTACGCCCCCCGGCTTCTCCAGCGTGATTCGCGCCGACCTCTTCTTCCCGACGAGGGCCGCGACGCGGTCGAACAGGCGCTCCCAGCGCCAGAGCCACCGCGAGTCCCGCACCACCAGGGCGATCTTGTAGGACTCCCAGTCCAGCTTGGCCTTGACGATGGCGAGGCGCTCGTTCGCCTTCGCCTGCTCCGCGTCGTCGGCGCCCTGCTGCGCCGCCGCGGCGCGGTAGGCGAGCGCGTCCCACCAGACGCGCTCCCGGTAGTACTTGAGCGCGACCCTGCTCATCGCCTCGTCGAGCCCTCCCATGACCCGGTCGGCCCAGTCGATCCCCGGCTCGTAGTCCTTCGCGAGGACGTCCTGGATGGGGTCGAGGGTGCGGATGAGCAGGTTGTTCACCTGGTCATGGTCGAACTTGCGGATCTGCATGGTCCGGTAGCTGCCCATGTCCTCGTCGGTGAGGTTCGCGGCGAGGGCCCTCGGGAGGTCGAAGTTGATGTGCGCGTTGATGCCCAGCAGCGCGTTCTCCACGACCGTCGACCGCGGGTCCCTCGCTTGCCGGTACGCGATGTTCCACGCCTGCGACGCGGGCTTCCAGTCCGCATCGCGGTCGCGCCCCTCCCCGATCCCGATCGCGATCTCCAGCGACTCGAAGTACAGGGAGGAGAACAGGCCGGAGAGGCGGCGCACCCAGCCGGGGTCGATGAAGATCTGCTGGTCGCTGTAGGCGCCGCAGCCGTTGATCGCCGCATGGACCTCGAGGGTCATGATGTAGTAGAGCCGCATGAAGACGGCCCGCTGGTCGCATCGGCGGTTCTCGCCCGGCTGGTGGTAGCAGTCCAGCGCTTGGCGCATCCAGCAGAGGGCCTCGTCGATGTCGCGGGGCCGCTGCCTCGCCAGTACCCGGTCGTCCACGGGGCCGTGGGGTTCCTGACCGCACACCTGGATCTCCCTTCGGGTGCCCCGACGCTTCTTCCTAGAGGGCCGTCCGCCCGCGCTGATACATCCCGAACGCAGGCAACCGCCGGACGTGCGGGAATCCTGGCGCGTCGTAGGCTGCACAGCCGTGGCCAGAGTGGTGGTGGACGTCATGCCCAAGCCCGAGATCCTCGATCCCCAGGGTCAGGCCGTGACCGGCGCGCTCGCCCGGCTCGGCATCGCCGGGGTGGCGGACGTGCGCCAGGGCAAGCACTTCGAGCTCGAGGTCGACGACGCCGTCGACGACGCGACCCTCGAGCGCATCGCGGGTCAGCTCCTCGCGAACCCGGTGGTCGAGGACTGGAGAGTCACCCGCGGATGAGAACGCGGCACCTGCTTGTCAGTGTGACGCCATGAGAGTGGGCGTCATCACCTTCCCGGGCACCCTCGACGACGTCGACGCCGCCCGCGCGGTCCGCATCGCGGGCGCCGAGGACGTCGCGCTGTGGCACGCCGACCAGGACCTGCGCGGGGTCGACGCGGTGATCGTCCCCGGCGGCTTCTCCTACGGCGACTACCTGCGCGCGGGCGCCATCGCGAGCCTCGCCCCGATCATGACCGAGGTCGTCAGGGCCGCCCGGCGCGGCCTTCCGGTGCTCGGCATCTGCAACGGCTTCCAGATCCTCTGCGAGGCGGGCCTGCTCCCCGGCGCGCTGGTGCGCAACGTCGGGCTGCACTTCGTCTGCCGCGACCAGTGGCTGCGGGTCGAGGCGTCCACGGTGTGGACCGAGGGGCTCGCGGGCCGCAAGGTCCTCGTGCCGGTCAAGAACGCCGAGGGCCGTTACGTCGCCGACGCCGCCACGCTGGCCGAGCTCGAGGACGGCGGCCGGGTGGTGTTCCGCTACACGGGCGGCAACCCGAACGGCTCGCTGAACGACATCGCGGGCATCTCGTCCGCCGACGGCCGCGTCGTCGGGCTGATGCCCCATCCGGAGCACGCCGTCGACACGCTCACCGGCCCCTCCACCGACGGCCTCGCCGTCTTCACCTCGGTGCTGAGAGCGACCGCGACGGCGTCATGACGGATCCCGGGGAGGTGCGTGAGCCGGTTCAGCGGCTGTTGCTCGTCGAGGACGACCCGGGTGACGCGTTCCTCGTCGGTGAGCTGCTCGCGGAGGTCGACCCCGACCTCACGCTGACCGTCGCCGCCTCGTTGCCGGAGGCGCTGGCCCAGCTCGGCGACGCCGACTGCGTGCTGCTCGACCTCAACCTCCCCGGCTACACCGGCCTCGACGGGCTGCGCGCGGTGCTCGCCGCCGACCCGCTCGCCGCCGTCTGCGTCCTCACCGGCCTCGACGACGAGCACCTCGGCACGGCCGCGGTCGCGGCGGGCGCGCAGGACTACCTGGTGAAGGGCAAGGTCGACGGCCAGCTGTTGATCCGGGCCGTGCGCTACGCCGTCGAACGGCGCCGCGCGGAGACCAGCATGCTGCGGTTGCAGGAGGAGCAGCTCGTCGCCGCGGAGTCCGTCCGCCTGGAACGCGGGCTGCTCCCGTCCCCGCTGCTCGAGGGCAGCGGCGTGCACCCGAGGATGTTCTACCGGTCCGGGCGCACCCGCGCGGTGCTCGGCGGCGACTTCTTCGACGCCGTCCGCGGCCCCAGCGGCACCGTGCACGCGATCATCGGCGACGTCTCGGGCCACGGGCCGGACGAGGCCGCGCTCGGCGCGCTGCTGCGGGTGTCGTGGCGCGCGCTCGTGCTCGCCGGGGTGGCGGAGGAGCGGCTGCTGCCGGAGCTGCAGCGCCTGCTCGTCAGCGAGCGGCACGACCAGCGGCTGTTCACGACGGCGTGCACGGTCACGATCGAAGGGACGAGCCTCGCCGTCCGGCTGGCCGGGCACCCGCCACCGGTGGCGCTCTGGTCGTCGACCATGCTCGAGGCGCCGGTGGGGCTCCCGCTGGGCGTGGCTCCCGGCACGACGTGGCCGTCGCTGACGGTCGAGGTGGCGCCCGACTGGGCGCTGCTGCTCTACACCGACGGCCTCATCGAGGCCCGCGACCCGGCCACCGGCGAGTCCCTCTGGACCGACGGCCTCCTGGAGCTGCTCCAGAAGGAGCGCGCCACCCCGGCCGAGGAGCTGCCCGCCCGCCTCGTCGAACGCGCGGAGGCCTACAACGGGGGCCCGCTGCTCGACGACGTCGCCATCCTCCTGCTGGGAGACGCCTGATGCGCCCCGATCCCGACAAGCGCTGGACCCTCAAGCGGGTCTTCGCCTTCGGCGCGGCGGCGGCCGGGCTGGTCACGGTGGGCGCCGCGGCGCTGGGGACGGCCGCGCTGGTCCGGCTGGCCGACAGCCGTGTCGTGCTGCTCGACCAGGTGGGCCCGGCCGTGCTCGCGGCGCAGAACCTGGAGCGCGACCTGCTCAACCAGGAGACGGGGGTGCGCGGGTTCGTGCTGGGCGGCGGCCAGTCGAGCCTGGTCGACCCGTACACCCAGGGCCTCGCCGACCAGCAGGCCGACACGGCGGCGCTGCGCAGTCTGGTCGCGGGGGGCGCGTACCCGGCGGTGGCCACCGACCTCAAGGCCCTCGACACGGCCGTCGCCACCTGGCGCAGCACCTACGCGGAGCCCGCGCTGGCCCGCTCGCCCACGACGCCCACGATCGACGAGGGCAAGATGCTGTTCGACGGCGTGCGCGGCGCCCTCACCGACCTGCAGACCAACCTGAACACCGAGCGCCTGGTCGCGCGCGACCGGCTCAACGTCGCCGCCGACAGCCTGGTATGGGTGGGCGCAGGCATCATCGCGATGGTCGCCGGGTTCCTCATCGCGGCGGGCTTCGGGCTCCGGCGCTCGGTGCTGCGGCCCGTGTCGGGGCTGGCGGCGCAGGTGCGGACGGTCGCGTCGGGCGACGTGCAGCAGCCGGTCATCGCCGACGGCTCCCGCGAGATCGTCGAGCTGGGCGCCGACGTCGACTCGATGCGGGTGTCGATCCTCCGCGAGCTCGACGCGGCCCAGGAGAGCAACCGGCTCCTCGACGACCAGACGCGCGACCTGGAACGGTCCAACAACGACCTCGAGCAGTTCGCCTACGTGGCGAGCCACGACCTGCAGGAGCCGCTGCGGAAGGTCGCGAGCTTCTGCCAGCTGCTGCAGCGCCGCTACGCAGGCAAGCTCGACGACCGGGCCGACCAGTACATCGCCTTCGCCGTGGACGGCGCCGAACGCATGCAGCAGCTCATCAACGACCTGCTCGCCTTCTCCCGGGTCGGCCGCACGACGGCCGGGTTCGTCGACGTCGCGCTCGACGACGTCGTCGCCGCGGCCGTCGCCCAGATGGAGGACGCCAGGGCGGACGTCGACGGAACGGTCGACGTCAAGCCGCTGCCTGCCGTCAGCGGCGACCCCTCGCTGCTGCGGGCGCTGTTCGTCAACCTGGTCGGCAACGGGCTGAAGTTCCACCGCGACGGGGTGTCGCCGCAGGTGTCGGTGGCCGCGGCCGAGGTCGAGGACGGCTGGGAGATCACGGTGACCGACAACGGCATCGGTATCGACCCGGAGTACGTCGACAAGGTTTTCGTGATCTTCCAGCGGCTGCACGCGCGCGACGTCTATGCTGGCACCGGAATCGGCCTCGCGCTGGCGAAGAAGATCGTGGAGTTCCACGGCGGGCGCATCGGCATCGACCCGCCGCGCCCTGAGCCGGGCACCACGATCCGGTTCACTCTGCCAGCTCCCCGGGAGACCACATGATCGCCTCCGAGGTACGCGTCATCAACGTCCTGCTCGTCGAGGACGACCCCGGTGACGTGCTGATGACCCGCGAGGCGTTCGAGGAGTACCTGGACAACCGGCTCGACGTCGTCAGCGACGGCGCCGAGGCGCTGGAGTACCTGCGCCGCGAGGGGCAGTACGCCGACGCGCCGCGTCCCGACCTGGTCCTGCTCGACCTCAACCTGCCCCGCCGCGACGGCCGCGAGGTGCTCGCCGAGGTCAAGGCCGACGAGACGCTCCAGCACATCCCGGTGATCGTGCTCAGCACCTCGCGGGCCGACGAGGACGTGCTGCGCAGCTACCAGCTGCACGCCAACGCCTACGTCACCAAGCCGGTCGACTTCGACGGGTTCATCGAGGCGATCAAGCAGATCGACCACTTCTTCGTCAGCGTCGTCCAGCTGCCCTCCGCCTCCGAGGACTGAGTTGGCCTAGGTTGGTCACTGTCTGCAACCGGCTCGCCCGGCCGAGAGGCATCGACTAATGCGTGTGGCGGGACACCGGAACGTCGAATTCATCATTTCGGACGCCGCGGATGAATGCCGCCCATTCCATCTGGCTGAAGGTGAGTGAGGGCCCGAGTGGATTGCGGGAGTGACGCACTTGTACCTCGCCGTCGGCGAACTTCACCTCGACGCACTCGCCGCCGGTGCTGAGGCTGCTTTTTCGCCAGCCGGGAGCCGGATCATGACTTCGGGACATGCGCGTTCGTCTCCCTCTGCCGTCACCGAGGAACCGCGACACACCTGTCTGGTCAGCCCTGGCGCACTCGTACCAACGTGCCGAGATCGTAGGTAACGGTGAGATGAAGCGCCATCCTGTGCGGGTGGGTCAGATCGCGGCTTCGGCCGAAGTCCGGTGCCACGGCGAACACGGTCGATCGCCGTCGGTGCTGCTCACCCTCGATGTCGATCGACGAGCGGCAGAGGTGATCTCCTGCGCGCAGGCAGGCAGCGCAGTGGTACACGTCACAACGGTGTGTTTCAGGGAGCACCGAGGAACCGGCGGAAGTCTGCGGGCTCCACGGCGAGGTCCTCGATCTCCCAGAAGCGCAGACGGTAGCTTGCGGTGACCTGCGGGTCGTCGAGGGAAAGGACGTCGCCCATCGGGTTCTCGATGAAGAGCACGTCGGGATCGTCCTCGTAGGCGAACTCAAGCAGGTTGAAAGGCCCGGTCAGGGCGGGATGGGCGCCGACGTCGAACGTCAGGGCCTGGATCTTGATGTGCGGTTTCTCCGCCATCCGGGTCAGATGGTCGAGCTGTTCTCCCATGACCTCAGGACCGCCGACCAGCCTGCGCAGTGCTCCTTCGTCGATGATGAAGAACCCGTCCGGCGCATGCTCCCCTTCAAGGAGGGTCCGGCGTTGCTGTCGTGACGCCAGTAGCTTGGCTGCCTTAGCATCGTCCACCTGGTTGGCCCTGAAGATTGTCTGCGCGTACGCGTCCGTCTGGAGTAGGCCGGGGATCACGGTGAGGGTGACCTGACGGATGAGGGACGCCGATGCCTCGTAACGAAAATATCTCAACAGCTCGCTGGAAACGACGTCGGAGAAGTCCGAGAACGGCATTTTCCGTGACTCGCGTGCCATGGCTTCGAGCTCATTGGCGACTGCCTCGTCGTTGACCCCGTAAAGCCGGAGAAGGCCCCAGAGATCAGCGACGGAAATGCCGACATCGCCTTGCTCGATGCGAATGATTTTCGACGGAGACCAGCCGAGGCTCTTCGCTACCTCCCGCTGGGTGAGACCGGCGCGTGATCGGTTTCGCCGCAATGCGGCGGTGAGCCGCCTGCGAAGGGCGGCGGGATGGTCGTCCGTCACGCTCGAGATTCCTTTCGGTACTGCTGGGCAGAGAGCAGAGCTCGGGGATGCTCGCCTCGTGCTACTTGCGAGTCTGGTGCTGGTCGAAGTGATACATGTCAAGCTGCAACGTACCGCTAGGCCATTCGGGTCGCCACTGCGGGTTTCGGCTTGTCGCCCGCGGTCATCCACTCCACGCGCTTGGTCTCGTTCGTCGCTAGAGGCGCGTTACAGCGGGTTGCCGCCAAGCAATATGCGATGTGGCAGAATGACATCGTGCTTATGACGAGCTATCATCACGACACGTCGCCGATGGCAGGGCGCGACGCAGACCTGGGCTGGTCGATCCGAGCGGAGAGGGGCTGGTTGGTCATGAAGCGGGTTCGCGTCTTCGGCCCGGGTGACGGTCGCAGGCGACGGCGGCCCAACCTGGTCCTATGGTGCTGGAGGTGGCGGTACGAGATCGGCGCCGTTCTGCTCGTCTGCGGCGTAGTTCGGCTGGGTCAGGTGACGCACTGGGCGGCGGCACTCGCCGTGGCGTTGACGGTCGTCGTCGCTGTCGCCCTCTGGCCGCCCGCGACGGCATTGGTGCGTGGGCGCTACCACTGCGCTCTGGTCCAGCACCGCCTGCGCACGGCGTTCCATGAGGCTGGTCTCACGACGCTGGCGGGCAGGTTGCCCGCAATCTTGTGGTGCTCGCCGAAGGCGGCAGGCGTCCGTGTGTTGGTCAGTTGCCCCGCCGGGCTTGAGGTCCGCGATTTCGTGCAGGCCCGCAGGATCCTGGCCGCGGCATGCTTCGCAGCCGACGTCCTCGTCGAGCGGCATCCGCGCTATGCGAACGTGATCGCGCTGTTCATCGTGACGGCAACCCCACCGTCGTGAGCATCGGCCCAGGTCGGCTCCGTAGGCTGTCGGCCGTGACGACCGTTGCTCCGCCCGACACCGTCGCCAACGCCGCCGCCACCCCCGACCACCCCCAGCCGCACCGCGAGCTGGGGCTGAAGGACGACGAGTACTCCCGCATCCGGGAGATCCTCGGCCGTCGCCCCACCGACGCCGAGCTGGCGATGTACGCGGTGATGTGGAGCGAGCACTGCTCGTACAAGTCGTCGAAGGTGCACCTGGCCTACTTCGGCGAGACGACCACGCCCGCCATGCGCGAGCGGATGCTGGCGGGGATCGGCGAGAACGCGGGCGTCGTCGACATCGGCGACGGCTGGGCCGTCACGTTCAAGATCGAGTCGCACAACCACCCGTCGTACGTGGAGCCGTACCAGGGCGCCGCCACCGGGGTCGGGGGGATCGTGCGGGACATCATGGCCATGGGCGCCCGGCCGATCGCCGTCGCCGACCCGCTGCGGTTCGGCCCCGCCGAGGCGCCCGACACCCGCAGGGTGCTGCCGGGCGTCGTCGCGGGCATCGGCGGCTACGGCAACTCGCTGGGCCTGCCCAACATCGGCGGCGAGGTCGTCTTCGACGCCTCCTACGCGGGCAACCCGCTGGTCAACGCCCTGTGCGTGGGTGCGCTGCGCGCCGAGGACCTGCACAGGGCGTTCGCGTCGGGCACCGGCAACAAGATCATTCTGTTCGGCGCGCGGACCGGGCTCGACGGCATCGGCGGCGTCTCGGTGCTGGCCAGCGAGACCTTCGACGGCGACGAGTCCGCCGACGGCCGCAAGAAGCTCCCCTCCGTGCAGGTCGGCGACCCGTTCATGGAGAAGGTGCTCATCGAGTGCTGCCTGGAGCTGATCGGCGCGCGGCTGGTCGTCGGGATCCAGGACCTCGGCGGAGCGGGGCTGTCCTGCGCGACGTCCGAGCTCGCCAGCGCGGGCGACGGCGGCATGCGCATCGAGCTCGACGCCGTCCCGTTGCGGGCCAGCGGGATGACGCCCGCGGAGATCCTCTCCAGCGAGTCGCAGGAGCGGATGTGCGCGGTCGTGCGCCCGGCCGACGTCGACGCGTTCCTGGCGATCTGCCGCCGGTGGGACGTCCTCGCCACGGTGATCGGCGAGGTCACCGACGGCGACCGGCTCCTGATCACGTGGCAGGGCGAGACCGTCGTCGACGTGCCGCCGCGCACGGTCGCCCACGACGGCCCGGTGTACCGGCGCCCGGTCGCGCGCTCCAACCACCAGGACGCGCTCGTCGCCGACGTGCCCGACAAGCTCCCGCGCCCGGCGGCGCCCTCCGAGCTGCGCGCCGAGATCCTGCGGATGGTCGCGAGCCCCAACCTCGCCTCGCGCGCGTGGGTCACCGACCAGTACGACCGCTACGTCCGCGGCAACACCGTCTGCGCCCAGCCCGCCGACGCCGGGATGGTCCGGGTGGACGAGCGCACCGGCCGGGGTGTCGCGGTCGCCACGGACTGCAACGCCCGCTTCGTCGCGCTCGACCCCTACGCGGGCACCCAGCTCGCCCTCGCCGAGGCCTACCGGAACGTGGCGAGCACCGGGGCGGTGCCGCTCGCCGTCACCAACTGCCTGAACTTCGGCTCGCCGGAGGACCCGCACGTCATGTGGCAGTTCCGTGAGGCCGTCCGCGGGCTCGCCGACGGGTGCGCGCGCCTGGGCGTCCCGGTCACGGGCGGCAACGTGAGCTTCTACAACCAGACCGGCGACCGCGCGATCCTGCCCACCCCGGTCGTCGGCGTGCTCGGGGTGGTCGAGAACGTCGCGCGGCGGGTGCGGCCGGGCTTCTCCGGCGACGGCGACGTCGTCGTCCTGCTCGGCGCGACGCGCGAGGAGCTCGGCGGGAGCGAGTGGGCGCACGTCGTGCACGGGCACCTCGGCGGCCGCCCGCCCGCGGTCGACCTCGACGCCGAGCGCCGCCTCGCCCGGCTGCTCGCCGCCGCCGCGGCCGACGGGCTGCTGCGCAGCGCCCACGACCTCTCCGACGGCGGGCTGGCGCAGGCGCTGGTCGAGTCCTGCCTGATCGGCGGCGCCGGGGCGATGATCGACGCGCTTCCCGGGCGGGACCTGTTCGTGGCGCTGTTCTCGGAGTCGCCCGCCCGGGTGCTGGTCACCGTGGCCGACTCGGAGCCGCTCCTGGCGCGCGCCGCGGTCGCGGGCGTTCCCGCGGCGCCGATCGGTTGGACGGGCGGCAACGCGCTCGCCGTCGACATGGTCCCCCCGATTCTCCTCGACGAGCTGCGCAAGGCGTGGGAGGGGACGCTGCCGGCGCTGTTCGGCTAGCGTCGGCCCGTGCCGGACGACGTGGGCGACGACGGGCTGGCCGCCGTGCTCGCGTGGGTCGACGGCGGCCCGGCGCCGGACCGGTCCACCCAGCGTGCCGCGGTGAAGGAGAGCCTCGCCGCGCTCGCCGCGGTCGCCCCTGGGCGCAGTGTCGAGGTGCGCGTGCCGCCGTTCGGGGCGGTGCAGTGCATCAGCGGCCCACGCCACGGCCGCGGCACGCCGCCCAATGTCGTCGAGGCCGACCCACGCACCTGGCTCGCGCTCGTCACCGGTCGCCTGGGGTGGGACGAGGCGCTGCGGACGGGGCGGCTGTCCGCCTCCGGTACCCGGACGGGTGAAGTACGGCGCCTCCTGCCGCTCACCTGATCCAGACTGACAACGCTGACCGACCGGCGTGCGAGTGACACCCGTAGTGGTGGCGTGATCACGGCCCGAGGCGGAGACTGCTCTGACCCGGGCGCGCGCCGTGGCCTGACGGGCGATGAGGAGGGGTGCACCAGTGAGCGCACCGCGCGGCCTGGCGACCCCACCGACGGGAGCCGTGCGCGGCGAACATGCTGTCGACCACGCCGCGCTCGCCCGGCTGGCCCGGCAGTGGGCCGGGTCGCTCGCGGCGCTGGGGAGCCGCACGGCGAGCCAGGGCCCCGGCGCTTCGGTCGGTGCCCGGTCCGCGCAGGCAGGCGGGGCGGCGGTCTCGACGGCCGCGGTGCAGCGGCTGGCCACCGTCCTGCGCAGGCTCGCGGGGGTGCTGCGGGCCGAGCCGTTCCGCCCCGAGACCGCGCGCGGGATCGGGGCCGGGCTGGCCCTGATGGGCCTGCGCGCCACGCCCGTGCCGTCCCACGACGGCGCCGAGCAGGCCGACGTGCTGGCCGTCAGCCTCGGCATCCTGCGCGTCGAGATGCCCGCCGTCCTCGGCGTGGCCGGACCCGACGGCGCGCAGCGGCTCCAGGACGCCCTCGACGAGCTCGCCGCGGGCTTCGCGGCGGGTCTGGCCCACACCCTCCGACCCGCGCAGGCCGCGGCCGACCCGCGGATCACCGTCTACGACCACGCCGCGATCGGGATCGCCATCCTGAGCCTCGACGGGCACGTCGCCGCCGCCAACCCGGAGCTGACGACCTTCCTCGACCTCGGCGGCACCTTGGCCGAACCCCGCCCGTTCACCGACTTCGTCCACGCCGACGACCTCCCGGAGGTCGTGGAGCGCTACGCGCGGCTGTTGCAGGCCGCGCCCGACACCCAGCGCATGGACGCGCGGCTCGTCCGCCCGGACGGCGTGGTCGTCTGGGTGCGGCTCGTCGCCTCCCTGGCTCGCGACGCCGAGGGCGCGCCGTCGCACGTGATCGTCGTCGTCGAGGACGAGCCGGAACGGCTGTGGTCGCCCTCCGGGAAGGGCTCGGTGCGCGAGCAGCTCGCCCGCCTGCCCGGCGCGTCGCTCACCGAGGACTGGCTCTCGCGCGTCGCAGGCGACGGCATCGCCAGGGTGGGGATCTGCGCGCTCGACCTCGACGGGTTCGGCGCGATCGTCGACGCCCACGGCGAGGCGGTCGGCGACCGGCTCCTGCTCGCCGTCGCGGGCCGCCTGCGCTACGCCGCAGGCGAGCACCTCGCCACCCGCACCGGCGGCGACGAGTTCACCGTGCTCGTCGCCGACCCCGAGGACGTCGACGCCGTCTGCCGGGTCGCGGACCGGCTGCAGAGCGCGCTCGCCGTTCCGTTCCCGATCAACGGCCGCGACCTGGTGGTCTCCGCGAGCATCGGGGTCGCCGAAGGCCCCGCGGCGCACGCGTGCCCCCGGGAGATCCGCCGGGCCGCCGACGTCGCCCGCTCCTGGGCGAAGGCGTCCGGCGGCGGGCGGCGGGTGGTCTTCGACGCCCGCCGCGACGCGGGCGAGGCGGCGCGCTACGCCCTGGTCGCGGGGATGCGCCGCGGCCTCGCCGACGGCGAGTTCCGGGTCGTCTACCAGCCGCTGGTCACGCTGCCGGAGGGCCGCGTGCGCGGCGCGGAGGCGCTCGTGCGCTGGCAGCACCCCCAGGAGGGGCTCATCGGGCCCGGCCGGTTCATCGAGCTGGCCGAGCAGAGCGGCGCGATCGTCGCGCTCGGCCGCTGGGTGCTCACCACCGCCTGCGAGCAGGCCGCCCGCTGGTGGCGCGAGCTGAAGGAGGACGCGCCGTTCGTGAGCGTCAACGTCTCCCCGGTCCAGCTCAGCGAGCCGAACTGGGTCGACGACGTGATCGCCAGCCTCCGCGCCGCCGGCCTGCCACCGCGCCAGCTGCAGCTGGAGATCACCGAGCAGGCCGTGCTCGGCGACGGCACCGCGGTCACGAAGGGCCTCTCCGCGCTGCGCTCGGCGGGCGTGCGGCTCGCGCTCGACGACTTCGGCACCGGCTGGTCGAGCCTCGCGTGGCTCCGCCGTCTCCCGGTGCACGCGCTCAAGATCGATGGGTCGTTCGTCGACGGCCTGCGACACGCCGACCCCGACACGCCGGACGCCGCGATCGTGGGCGCGCTCATCGGGATGGCCCACGCCCTCGGCATCGAGGTGACGGCCGAATGGGTGGAGACCGATCTCCAGGCGGAGCGCCTGACCGCCCTCGCGTGCGACCTGGGGCAAGGCCGATGGTTCGGTGACGCCGGTCCCGGCGAGTGGGTGCCGCAGCTTGTGCGGCGTACGATGAGGCATTGATCCGCTGGAGTTCTACAGGGAGCGTGTCGTGCGCCCGAGTTCCGACCCGGACGAGATTCCCCCCGACAACCACCCCCAAGACCAGACGACAGACCCCGAAGTCGGCGAGGAGTGCGGGGTCTTCGGGGTCTGGGCCCCCGGCGAGGACGTCGCCAACCTCACCTACTACGGCCTCTACGCCCTGCAGCACCGTGGGCAGGAGGCGGCGGGCATGGCCGTGTCCGACGGCAGGCGCACCGTCGTCTACAAGGACCTCGGGCTGGTCAGCCAGGTCTTCGACGAGCAGGTGCTGTGCTCGTTGAAGGGCCACATCGCCGTCGGGCACTGCCGCTACTCCACCACCGGCTCCACCACCTGGGAGAACGCCCAACCGACGTTCCGCACCACCGCCGCGGGCAGCGGGATCGCGCTGGGCCACAACGGCAACCTCGTCAACACCGCCGAGCTGCGCGACGAGGTGAAGACCCTGCGCAGCCGATCCGGCATGGGCGCGAGCACCGACTCCGACCTCGTCACCGAGCTGCTCGCGGCCACGGCCGCCGACATCGGGGTCGAGGAGGCCGCGATGCGGCTGCTGCCGCGCCTGCGCGGCGCGTACTCCCTCGTCTTCGCCGACGAGCAGACGCTCTACGCCGCCCGCGACCCGCACGGCGTCCGCCCGCTCGTCCTCGGCCGTCTCGAACGCGGCTGGGTGATCGCGAGCGAGACCGCGGCGCTGGACATCGTCGGCGCCTCGTTCGTCCGCGAGGTCGAGCCCGGCGAGCTGCTCGCGATCGACGCGGGCGGCATGCGCAGCTCCCGGTTCGCCAACCCGGAGCCCAAGGGCTGCGTGTTCGAGTACGTCTACCTCGCCCGGCCCGACACCACGATCGCGGGCCGCTCGGTGCACGCCACCCGCGTCGAGATCGGGCGGCTGCTCGCGGGCGAGCACCCGGTCGAGGCCGACCTCGTGATCCCCACGCCGGAGTCCGGCACGCCCGCCGCCGTCGGGTACGCGCAGGGCTCCGGCATCCCGTACGGGCAGGGGCTGGTCAAGAACGCCTACGTGGGCCGCACCTTCATCCAGCCCAGCCAGACCATCCGCCAGCTCGGCATCCGGCTCAAGCTCAACCCGTTGCGCGAGGTCATCCGGGGCAAGCGGCTCGTCGTCGTGGACGACTCGATCGTGCGCGGCAACACCCAGCGCGCGATCGTCCGCATGCTGCGCGAGGCGGGCGCGCTGGAGGTGCACGTCCGGATCGCGTCGCCGCCGGTGCAGTGGCCGTGCTTCTACGGCATCGACTTCGCCACCCGCGCCGAGCTGATCGCCAGCGGGCTGGACGTCGAGGGCGTCCGTCGCTCGATCGGGGCCGACACGCTGGGCTACATCTCCCTCGGCGGCCTGGTCGCGGCCAGCGAGCAGCCGCGCACCCGGCTGTGCATGGCCTGCTTCGACGGCACCTACCCCATCCCGCTACCCGACGAGGCGCGGCTGGGCAAGCACCTGTTGGAGGACCTCGCGGGCGGGCCGACACCGCTCGCCGTCGGATACGGTGCGGCGGACGCACTGAACCGACCCTGAGAGCAGGCATGGCGAGCGACACCGAGGGGGCCAGCTACGCGGCCGCGGGCGTCGACATCGACGCGGGGGAACGCGCGGTCGACGCGCTGCGCCCGTACGCGGACAAGGCGCGGCGGCCGGAGGTGCTGGGCGGCATCGGCGGGTTCGCCGGGCTGTTCGCGCTGAAGCTCGGCCGGTTCACCGAGCCGGTGCTGGCCTGCTCGACCGACGGGGTCGGCACCAAGGTCGCCGTCGCCCAGGCGCTGGACAAGCACGACACCATCGGGCTGGACCTGGTGGCGATGGTCGTCGACGACCTCGTGGTCTGCGGGGCGGAGCCGCTGTTCCTGCAGGACTACATCGCGGTCGGCAAGCTCGTGCCCGAGCACGTCGCGGCGGTGGTGGCGGGCATCGCGGAGGGCTGCCAGCGCGCGGGCTGCGCGCTGCTGGGCGGCGAGACCGCCGAGCACCCCGGCCTGATGGAGGCGGGCGGGTACGACCTCTCGGCCACCGGCGTCGGCATCGTCGAGGCCGACGCCATGCTGCGGCCGGAGCATGTGCGCCCCGGCGACGTCCTGGTCGGCATGGGCAGCTCCGGGCTGCACTCCAACGGCTACTCGCTCGCGCGGCACGTGCTGCTGCGGATCGCCCGCATGCCGCTCGAAGGCCACGTCGAGGAGCTCGGCCACACCCTCGGCGAGGAGCTGCTCGTCCCCACCACGATCTACGCGAAGGACTGCCTCGCGCTCGTCGCCGAGACGAGCGTGCGCACGTTCGCGCACGTCACCGGGGGTGGGCTGGCGCGCAACCTGGCGCGGGTCCTCCCCGAGGGGCTGGGCGCCGTGCTCGAGCGCGGCAGCTGGACCCCGCAGCCGGTGTTCCGGTTGATCGCCTCCCGCGGGCGGGTCGAGCGGGCGGAGATGGAGCAGACGTTCAACATGGGGGTCGGCATGGTGGCCGTCCTGCCCGGCGACGACGTCGACCGAGCGCTGGCCGTCCTCACCGCGCGGCACGTGCCCGCGTGGGTGCTCGGTGAGGTGCGCCGGGGGCGCGGGGTGGAGCTGGTGGGGGAGCACCCCCGCTTCTAGCCGTGCGCGGAAAGCGCGGCGGGAACAGTGTTATCCGCGCACGGGCGCAGCATCGGCGGGTGCAGGCTGGTGGCCGGGCCGCGGTGGTAGAGCTGCGCAGGGCGGCCGCGGCCGCCGGTGACGAGCCGCTCGGTCGGCACGAGGAAGCCCGGCGTGCCCGTCACCTTGCGCTGGAAGTTGCGCGGGTCCAGCGCCGTGCCCCACACCGACTCGTAGATCCCGCGCAGCTGCGACACCGTGAACTCCGCCGGGCAGAACGACGTCGCCAACGTCGTGTACTCCAGCTTGGCGCGGGCCCGTTCGACGCCCTCGGCGAGGATCCGGTCGTGGTCGAACGCGAGCCCGGCCACGTCCGCGACGGGGTACCAGGCGCTGGCGGTGGCGTCGGAGCCCGCCGTCGGCTCGGGGAGGTCGGGCACGAGCGCGAGGTGGCCCACCGACAGCACCCGGCCGCGCGGGTCCCGGTCCGGCGCCGCGTAGCTGGCCAGCTGTTCCAGGTGGTGGCCCGCGACGGCGAGCCCCGTCTCCTCGACGAGCTCCCGCGTCGCCGTGTCGATCAGGTCTTCGTGGGGCAGCACGAACCCGCCAGGCAGGGCGAGCGCGCCGACGAACGGCGCCACGCCGCGCCGCACCAGCAACGTCGACAGGACGCCCTCGCGCACCGTGAGGATCACCAGGTCGACCGCGACCGCGAACAGGTTGCCCCGCATGAATGTCACCTTGACGAGAAATTGGGAAGTCGTTTATCGTCGCGCTGACATTAGATCATGGGGTGTGGCCTGCCGATGTCGCCACCTCCGCGCACCCCAGACCATGATCACCAGCTCGGCGCGTTCCGCGGCCAGAATTGACCGGCATTGCGCCGAGCCGACGATCACGACGGCGGGATGGCGCCCGCGCGCCCGAGCCGACGATCACGGCTGTGGAGTGTCAGTGCGTCTCGTGCAGCCGGGAGTTCGCGTCCAGCGCGGCCAGGAAACGGTCCTCGTCCCAGCCTTCGGCCAGCGCCTGCCGCACCAGGTCGGCCTGGCTGGGCGGGGTGCGGCCGTCGACGGCGGCGTCGCGGTCGAGGTTGGTCGGGAACGCGTACCCCTCCGCCGACGCGGCGACCGCGTGCTCGGGGTGCGGGTGGGCCCGCAGCGCCGGGTAGATCGCCGCGCAGATCCGCGCGCGGTCGACGCTCTCCATCGCGCGGCCGAACGCCGAGGAGATCTGCAGCAGGTTGGCGATGCGGCGCACGTCGGCCGACCGGTTGGTGCCCGCCCCGTGGAACACCGCCGGGTTGAAGAACGCCGCGTCGCCGGTGCGCAGCGGCAGCTGGATGTGGTGCTCCTCGAAGTAGGCCTGGAACTCCGGCAGGTTCATCGCGAGGTAGCCGGGCACGTACTTCTGCGAGTGCGGCAGGTACATCGTCGGGCCGCTCTCCAGCGGCATGTCGCAGTGCGCCACCGCGCCCTGCAGCGTCAGCACGGGGGAGAGGCGCTGCACGTGCTCGGGGAAGCGCGCGATCGTCTCGGTGCGCAGGAAGCCCAGGTGGTAGTCGCGGTGGCCGCTCTGCGCCTTCCCGCCCGGGTTGACCACGTTGACCTGCGAGGTCACCTGGTAGTTCGGCCCGAGCCAGGCACTGGCGACCTTGGCGATCGCGTCGTTGGCGTAGTACGCGACGAACACCTCGGGCGCGGTGACCGCGAGCTTCTCCAGGGCGTTCCACACCCGCTCGTTGACGCCGAACGGCGCGAAGTGGTCGCCCGCCCCGCCGCCCTCGACGCGCTGGCGCGTCATCAGCTCCTCGAACACGGCCGTGGTGCGCTCGACGACCGACACGTCCGGGTAGGCGCCGCGGATCACGACGATGCCGGGCCCCGCGGAGAGGGCGTGCACCAGCTCGTCGTCGGGCGCGGCGAGCAGGCCGTCGCGGTCGTAGAGCAGCACCTCCTGCTCGACGGCGGCGGCGTGCGGGTAGTGGGCGGGGTCGGTGCGGTCGGCGAGGACCTCGACGAAGTCCGCCAGCCTGCACCCGGTCTCGGTGAGTGTGGGCATGCTCACGACCGTAAGCAGTACGTTCGATCGGTGACACGGCAGGAAGCCGGCAAAAACCCCTCAAGAAGGCACCCGTACCCGCTGCGCGAGATCGCCCGGCAGGCGGGCGTCAGCGAGGCCACGGTCGACCGTGTCCTCAACGGTCGGGGCGGGGTCCGCGCGAGCACCGCGCTGACGGTCCGGCGGGCCATCGACGACCTCGACCGCCAGCGCACCCAGGTGCGGCTCACGGGCGCCACGTTCCTCGTCGACGTCGTCATGCAGGCCCCGGCCCGTTTCACCACCGCCGTCCGCAACGCGCTGGAGGCGGAGCTGCCGAGCCTGCGACCCGCCGTCTTCCGCGCCCGGTTCCATCTGCGGGAGACCGCGCCCGTCGCCGAGTTCGTCGCGCTCCTCGACGGCGTGCGCAGGCGCGGCTCGCAGGGGGTGCTGCTCAAGGGCCCGGACGTGCCCGAGGTGGCGGAGGCGGCGCGGCGGCTGGTGGCGGCGGGGATACCGGTGGTCACGCTCGTCACCGACGTGCCCGCGAGCGGTCGGCTGGCCTATGTCGGCATCGACAACCGCGCCGCGGGCGCCACGGCCGCCTACCTCGTCGGGCGGTGGCTCGGCACCGCGGACGGGGACGTGCTCGTCACCCTGTCCCGCAGCGCGTTCCGCGGCGAGGAGGAACGGGAGATGGGCTTCCGCGCGGTGATGCGCGAGCGCCAGCCCGGGCGGGCGCTGGTCGTCGTCTCCGAGACCGACGGGCTGGACGCGACCATGCGCGACCTCGTCGGCGCCGCGCTCGACGGACACCCCGCCGTCCGCGCCGTGTACTCCGCGGGCGGCGGGAACACCGCGGTGCTCGACGCCTTCGCGGAGCGCGGGCGGGAGTGCGCGGTGTTCGTCGCGCACGACCTCGACGACGACAACGTCGCCCTCCTGCGCGCCGGGCGGATCTCCGCCGTGCTGCACCACGACCTCGGCCAGGACATGCGCCGCGCCTGCCACGTGATCATGCAGGCGCACCGCGCGCTGCCGGGCGGGATCCACTCGTGGCCGTCGAGCATCCAGGTGGTGACGCCCTACAACGCGCCCCAGCCGCCCCCGCCCGAGCTGACCCGATGATCGTCATTGGTGTGACATGACGGCCACATATGGCCCTCATGTCACGGAAACGTTGATCACCGCCCAGGTGGCAGCCCGGCCTGCACCGCGGCTACGGCCGGGTCGCCGAGGTGGGCGCGCCCTGCTGGCACGAGCTGCTCACCCGCGACTACGCCGCCGCCCTCGGCTTCTACCGCTCGGTGCTCGGCTGGGAGACCGAGGAGATCGGCGACTCCGACGAGTTCCGCTACACCCAGGCCGTCGCCGATGGCGAGCCGTTCGCGGGCGTGCTGGACGCGCGCGCGTGGCTGCCCGAGGGCGCTCGTTCGGTGTGGGTGGTCTACGTCAGTGTCGCGGACGTCGACGCCGCGTGCGCGACGGCGGTGGAGCTCGGCGGCCAGGTCCGCGAGCCCGCGGTGGACACGCCCTACGGCCGCATGGCCGGTCTGTCGGACCCGACCGGCACGCTGATCAAGATCGTCGCGGCCTGAGCGGAGCCCGGCGGAAGGCCACCTGGGGTGTGGCCTTCTGCCGTCCCGCCCCCCGACCTCCTCGCGCACGGCCGAGCCGGTGTGCGGCCCCCGATGCCGCGCCATCGGGCGTGCCCGCGACGATCGGGCCATGGACGATGCCACGGTGCGGCCCGCAGGCGCCGGGGAGGCCACCACCGTCCTCGCGATCCTCGACGAGGCCGCGGCGTGGCTGGGCGAACGGGCATCGTGCAGTGGCCGCCCGCCTTCCCGCGCGAATGGGTCGAGGCGAGGGTCGGCGAGGGCGGATGTGGCTCGCCGAGTGCGACGGCGAGCCGCTTGGAACGATGCTCCTGACCTGGTCCGACCCGCTGTGGCCGGACGACGGCGCGGCCGGGTACGTCGGTGGGCCGTTAGGCGTCAGCTCGCGCGGCGCAGGTGGTTCGAGCGAGGCTCCTGGCGGGACTGGCGCAGGTGCTCGGCCAGCGCGGCCTCGACCGCCGCGCGGACGGCCGCGGGCGAGACGTCGGGATCCACGGCACGCGCGGCGGCAAGCGACCGTGCGGAGACTGAGATGCTGATCATGGCGGCTTGCCTCCCTGGGTGTGTGGGACTGCTGTGTACCCAGGAGTAATCGCCGCGTCGGCGACGGACGTATCAGTGCTGGATGCGACATGTATCACATCGCGCCCCGCGTGGTCGTGCCCGGCCCGACCGCGCACAGGGTCGACGCCGTGCGGACGCCCCGCCCGATCTCGCAGGCCCGCGGGCGTCCTCGCACCGGGTCGACGCCGTGCAACGACCCGCCAACCCGTGCGGGTGCCCGTCAGAGCCTCGTCCGGGGGCGCGGCGGCATGCCCGCCGCCGTGTAGGCCGCGTCGATCAGCTCGGCGGTGGCCACCGCGTCGTCGCCGGTCCCGACGGTGAGCCGGTCGTCGCATTGGGGGAGCACGACGTTGTGCGCCAACGCCTCGCCGCGCGAGCCGTACACGTGGCAGGTGATCTGCCAGTCCGGCGCCGCCATGCGGCAGTGCGCGAAGCCGGTGACGCCGTCGGCGTGCTCGAGATCCGACTCGAGCCACTCGTCGACGCCGGGATGCCCGGCGCGCTCGCCCCCACGTGCCGCGACGACCCGCGGCGCGTGGCTCAGGAACCGCTGCAGGTGGAGCGTGTAGCAGCCCAGGTCCATCTGGGCGCCGCCCGCGAGCTCCCACTGCCAGCGCGGGTCGGCATCGGGGGGCGCGGCATGCGGAAGTGGGTCTCGATGCGGCGGATCTCGCCCAGCTCGCCCGAGCGCACGATCTGCAGCAGGCGTACCGCGAGCGGGTGGTGGAAATAGTGGAACGCCTCGACGGCGGTCACGCCGCAGCGAGCGCGGCGTCCCGCACCTCACGAGCCTCGGCGGCGTTGGCCGCGAGTCGACCTCGGGATCCGCAAACAAGTCGGGGTACGAGCCGAGCACCCGCTCGACCCCGTGCCGGTCGCGCCGAGGACCCCGATACGTAGCGGCGCTGCGGACGTGACCGGAACCGTGGCGGAATCCGCATCTCGGCGTGGTGAAACCCGGGACTCACGTTCGGGGGCACGCGCCGACCTTCCCATTGCCGCGCGAGCGGGACGTGACGGGGGCTCTCCGACCGTGAAACCCCCCGTCACGTCCCGCTCGGGCGCTATTCCTTCTCGTAACGCCCCGCAGGCGTCTGCAGGTCGGCGGCGTCCGTCGACAGGCCCAGGTGCTCCTCTGCGGTCTGGACGTGCAGCTCATGCACCTCGGCTCCCAGCTCCTGCGCCGCTGCGGCCGCGGCGCCACCGCCCCCCTCCAGCTCGTGGCTGAGCGCCTCCAGCTCGGCACCGCCCGCCATGAGCGCGGTCAGCTCGTCGCGGGTGATCTCGCTCTTCGCGTAGTCGCCGAGGCTCCGGCCGCGCTTGAGCAGCATGAACCGGTCGCCGACCGGATAGGCGTGGTGGGGGTTGTGGGTGATGAAGATGACGCCGAGCCCCCGTTCACGGGCCTGGATGACGTACTTCAGCACGACCCCCGCCTGCTTGACGCCCAGCGCGGCCGTCGGCTCGTCCAGGATGAGCACCTTGGCCCCGAAGTGCACCGCACGCGCGATGGCCACGCACTGCCGCTCGCCGCCGGACAGCGTGCCGATCGGCTGGTCGACGTCGCGCAGGTCGATGCCCATCGCAAGCAGTTCCGACTTGGCGGTCCTCCGCATGGCGTCGGTGTCCAGCCGCGCCACCGGACCCCTGCCCTTGCGAATCTCCGACCCGAGGAAGAAGTTCCGCCACACGGGCATGAGCCGCACCACGGCGAGATCCTGGTACACAGTGGCGATCCCGCGGTCGAGCGCCTCACGGGGTGACGAGAACTTGACCGGATCGCCCTCCACCAGGAAGTCCCCGGCATCATGCTGGTGCACTCCGGCGAAGATCTTGATCAGCGTGGACTTGCCTGCGCCATTGTCGCCCAGCACGCAGGTCACCGCGGCTTCGCCGACCTTGGTGGAGATGTCCTGCAGGGCGATCACGCCGCCGAAGAACTTGGAGACGTTCCGGATCTCCATCAGCGGCGCGGTCTCGTTGGTCTTGGCAGCCTCGACGGTCATGGCTACTTCCTGCTCTCGGCGTAACGGCGGACGAACTGGTTCGCGAGCACCGCCAGCAGCAGCATCGCGCCCAGGAAGAACTTGAACCAGTCGCTGTCCAACCCGGCGTAGACAATGCCTTGGTTGGTCATCCCGAAGATCAGTGCACCGATCGAGGCGCCGATCACGGAGCCGTAGCCGCCGGTGAGCAGGCAACCGCCGATCACGGCGGCGACGATGTAGATCAGCTCCTCGCCGAAGCCCTGACTGGTCTGCACCGAGGTCTGGACCAGCAGTTTGAGCGTGCCCACCAGCCATGCGCACGCGCCGACGATCATGAAGAGCGTGATCGTGGTACGCACCGCGGGCACGCCCACGTTGCGGCTTGCGACCGGGTCGCCGCCGACGGCGAACGTCCAGTTGCCGAAGCGGGTCTTGGCCAGCACCCAGGCGCCGATCGCGGTGATCACAATCCACCACACGATCTGGATCTTGAAGTCGACGCCGAACAGGCTGATCTTGCTGGCGAAGATCGGCTGGACGGTGCTGTAGAAGGGCACGGTCGCTATGCCGCCCACGGACACCGTGCCCGTGATCAGCTTGGTGAGGGCGAGGTTGAGGCCCTGCAGCATGAGGAACGTGGCGAGGGTGATGATGAAGCTGGGTAGGCCGGTGCGGGTCACCATATAGCCGTTGAAGAAGCCGATGCCCAGGCAGATCGCCAGCGAGAGCACCAGGGCGACCCAGATGTTCAGCCCCCACTGGGTGGTGGTGATCGCGACGACGAGGCCTGCGGTGCCGGTCATGACGCCCGCCGACAGGTCGAAGTGGCCGCCGATCATCAGCAGGGCCACGCCGACCGCCATGATGCCGAACAGCGATGCCGGGTCCAACCAGTTCGAGATTCCGGACAACGCGTAGAAGTTGGACGACGCCGCGGCGAACACGACGAACAGCACGACGGCGCCGATGAGCGATCCGATCTCGGGCCGGACGACCAGCCGTCGGACCAGCCCGACTCTGGCTACCCGTTCGTCGGTACCTGCCGGTGGCGGGGACAGGGTGGTGGTCATGGTGTGCCTCCATTCCCGACGGAGGGGAGTCCGCTGCCGCGCCGACTCCCCTCCGGCCGGATCCTTAGCGGGTTCCCTCGGTCGCCAGGCTCTGGACCTGGGCCGCGTTGTCCTTGGTGACATAGCCCGGCCCGGTCAGTACCGGCTGGCCGCCGCCGATGGTGTTGAGGTTCGCCTTGTAGAGGGTCAGCATCACGATCGGCAGGTAGCCCTGGACGTACTGCTGCTGGTCCACCGCGAACAGCATCTTGCCGTCAGCGATCGCCTTGGTGACCTCACCGTTGAGGTCGAAAGTCGCGAGCTTGGCCTGGGAGTTGGCGTCGCTGAGGGCCTGGATCGCCGCCGCGCCGATCACCGGGCCGAGCGTGAGCACGCCGTTGATGGACGGGTCGGTCTGCAGCTTCGACTTGATCGTCGCCTGGGCGCCGGACGGGTTGCTGTTCTCGACCTGCAGGTTCTCCACCTGCCCGCCCAAGCCCTGCTTGAAGCCCTGGCAGCGCTGCTCCAGGCCGATGTTGCCCGCCTCCTGGATCACGCACAGGGCCTTGGTCACCCCGGCCTCCTTGAACTTCTCCCCGGCGCCCTGCCCGGCGATGACCTCGTCCTGCCCGACGTGCGCGAGCGCGCCGAACTCCTTGGACTTGTCCTGGCCCGAGTTGATCGTGATGACCGGGATGCCCGCCGCGATGGCCTTCTCGATCGACGCCTTGAGCGCGTCCGGGTTGGCCATCGAGACGACGAGCCCGTCGACCTTCTCGTTGACGGCCGCGTCGATCAACTGCGACTGCTTGGTCGGGTCGCCGTTGCTGTCCTGGTAGGTGACGGTGTCACCCATGTCGCTGCCCGCCTTCTCGGAGCCCTTCTTCACCACGTCCCAGAAGGAGTCGCCCGCGGCGCCGTGGGTCACGACCGAGATCTTGTAGCCGTACTTGCCGCTACCGCCGCTGCTCGATGCCGAACCGGACTGCTGACCGGTCCCGCTGCAGCCCGCGGCCGCCACGAGCAACAGCGCCGAAGCGGCGGCGATGACGCCCTTGCGAAGAAGCTTCATTGGATTCCTTTCGGGGTCGGTCTGATCGCTCGAGACCGCTGTCGGGACATGCCGTCGCGCGGGGTGTTCGCGCGGTACCTCGGGCCGGGGCGACTTGTGATCACCACGGACCGTTTCTAGTAAAGCCATCGCGGATCACGACTCGGGCACGCGCGATGGGCGTTTTCGCAGCTAGTGCGGTGGCCACGAATGTTGACGGGGTGATCGCGCGAGGACCCGGCAAACGTTTGTGGCCACCGCACTAGGCGAGCAGCCTGCGCAGCGCGTCCGCACTGGTCCGAACGTCGGCGACCGGCCCCTCGCCGCGGGGTTCTTCGGTGAGGATGGTGTCCTGCTCCAGTACGAACCAGCCGGTGTAGCCGCGGCCGCGCAGGTCCTCGACGATCGCGCCGAAGTCGACGTCGCCGGTCCCGACCGGCCGGTACATGCCGGCGCGCACCGCCTCGGTGTAGGTGAGCCGCCCGGACTGCACCTGCTTCGCCAGCCGCGCGTCGACGTCCTTGACGTGCGTGTGCGCGATGCGCTCCGGCGCCTGCCGGGTCAGCTCGGCCGGGTCCGTGCCGCCGATGAGCAGGTGGCCGGTGTCGAGGCAGAGCGCGATCGACGAGCCCTCCAGCACGCGCCGCACGTCGTCGGGGTTCTCCACCATCGTGCCGACGTGCGGGTGCAGCACCGCCTGCACCCCGTGCTCCGCGGCCAGCGCGGCGAGCCGGTCGAGGTTGGCCAGCAGCGTGCGCCAGCCGTCCTCGTCGAGCTCGGGCCGGGCGTCGTAGCCGGTCAGGCCGGTGTCGGCGGAGAGCACCAGCACGTCGGACCCGGTCGCCGCGTAGCCCGCCAACACCTTCTCCACCTCGGGGGCCGGATCGTGGTCGGTCCGGTGCAGCCGGACGGGCACAAAGCCGCCGATCGCCGCCAGGTGGTGTTCGGCGAGCACGCCGCGCGGGTCGTCGGGGAGGAAGCCCGCGGGTCCCAGCTCCGTCGCGGCGAGCCCGACCTCCGCCATCTCGGCCAACACCCGGTCGGGTTCGAGCTGGTAGCCCCAGCCGGGAACCTCGCACACCCCCCAGGAGATGGGCGCGCCTGCGATGCGGTTCATACGGGTACCTCCAGGACCACGGTCGTGCCGCTGCGCCACGACTCGGCGGCGGCGGTGGCCAGATCGGATGCCGCGAGCGCGTCGAGGCCGGTGACGCGCGGCGGGCTCCCATCGCGGACGCACCGGGCGAACGCGTCCAGCTCGGCGGCGTAGGCGAACGGGTAGCGCTCCTCGAAGTTCCGAGCGAACTCGCGGGTCGCGCCGCCCGGCGTGCGCCACTCGACCCCCCGGGGATACGGTGCGTCGATGCGGGCGGTGGCGAGGGTTCCCATCACCTCGGTCGAGCACTCGTAGCCGTACCGGGCCGACCGGCTGTTGTCGATCACGCCGAGCGCGCCGTTCGCGAACCGCAGCACGACGACGGCGGTGTCGATGTCGTCGTAGGCTGCGAAGGCCGGGTCGGCCGCCGCGCCGTGGGCGGTGACCGCGACGACCTCGCCGACCAGCCACCGGGCCACGTCGAGGTCGTGCACGGTGACGTCGGTGAAGAAGCCGCCCGAGTGCGCGAGGAACGCAGGATCGGGCGGATCCATGTCGCGTAGCGACGTCCGGAAGAGCTGGACCTCGCCCAGCTCGCCCGCCTGGATCCGCTCGGCCGCGGCCACCCAGTCCGGGTCGAAGCGGCGGTGGAACCCGACCTGGAGCGCCACCCCCGCGGCCTCACAGGCTTCGACGGCGGCCACCGCGGCGTCCCGGTCGAGGGAGAGCGGCTTCTCGCAGAACACGGCCTTGCCCGCGGCGGCGGTGTCGATCGTCAGCGGGGCGTGGGTGTCGGTGGGCGTGGCGATCGCGACGGCGGTGCAGCGCTCCAGGAGCTCGGCGAACGACGCCGCCCACGGCACGTCAAGCTCGGCCGCCACCTGCTGCGCCAAAGCGGGGTTGGCGTCGTAGACGCAGGCCAGGCCCGCGTCCCCGCACCGCGCGGTGAGGCTGCGCGCATGCACGCGGCCCATCCGGCCCAGTCCCGCGAGCCCGACGGCGACCCGGCTCACGACATCGCCTCTTTGTACAGGTCGGGCTTGTCACGCAGCACCACCGGCTCCCGCGCCCCGGAGCGCAGCGCGACGAGGCCTGCGTCACAGGCGACCGTGGCCGCGTAGCCGTCCCACGCCGACGGCCCCGTGGTGTCGCCCGCCGTCACCGCGTCGATCCACGCCTGGAACTCGGCGTCGAACGCGAGCCGGAACCGCTCCCGCCAGTCGGCCGGGACGCGTCCCGAGTAGGCACCCGCCCGCTTGACCACCGCGCCTGCCGACTCCGACAGCTCGACCGTGCCGTCCTCGCACACCACCTCGCCGCGGATGTCGTAGGCGAACCCGGCGTTGACCGACGCCTCGACGTCGACGAGCACGCCGGACGCCATCTCCAGCAGCACCAGAAGGGGGTCGTTGAACCCCGGCTTCGCCTTGGACGACGCCCGCGGCTTGAGCACCGTGACCGCGGCGATCTCCTCGTCGAACATCCACCGCGCCACGTCGATGTCGTGCACAGCCGTGTCGTTGATGATCATCGCGCTGGTGAAGAAGTCGGGCACGGACGGGTTGCGGTGCGCGGCGTGCATGAGCAGCGGCGCCCCGATGTCCCCGCTGGTCACGATGGCCTTCATGGCCCGGTACTGCGCGTCGTAGCGACGCATGAAGCCGACGGCGGCGAGCCGCCGCCCGGCCGCGACCTCGGCGTCGACGATCCGGTCGCACGCCTCCCTGGTCGGCGCGAGCGGCTTCTCACAGAACACCTGCTTGCCCGCGGCGATGCAGGCGAGGACGTACTCCTCGTGCGTGGGCCCCCAGGAGGTGACGACGACCGCGTCGACGGCCGGGTCGGCGATCAGCGCCTGCCCGTCGCCGTGCACGGTGACGCCGTCCTCCGCGACGGCACGGGCCCGGTCGATGTCGACGTCGGCCACGGCCGCCACCCGCGCGCCGGACAGGACGTGGCTCAGCCTGCGGATGTGGTCCTGCCCGATCATCCCGGTGCCGATGACCCCTACCGAGAGGGCCATCACTGCGCGGTCGGGAAGTGGAAGGACGAGCCGCTCGCGGCCTCGACGTGCGGCCACCGCTGTGTGACGACTTTGGCGCGGGTGTAGAACTGCACGCCCTCCGGCCCGTGGATGTGGCTCTGGCCGAACAGCGAGTCCTTCCAGCCGCCGAAGGAGTAGTAGGCCATCGGCACCGGGACGGGCACGTTGATGCCGATCATGCCGACCTTGACGCCGCGCTGGAACGTGCGCGCGGCCTCGCCGGAGCCGGTGAAGATGGCGGTGCCGTTCCCGTAGGGGTTGGAGTTGATCAGCTTGATGGCGTCGTCGACGGTGTCCATGCGGACCACCGACAGCACCGGGCCGAAGATCTCCTCGCGGTAGACGTCCATCGACGTGGTGACGTTGTCGATCACCGTAGGGCCGACGAAGAAGCCGTTCTCGTGGCCGGGGACCGTGAGGCCGCGGCCGTCGACGGCGAGTTCGGCGCCCTGCTCGGCGCCTGAGCCGATCAGCCCGACGATCCGGTCCCTTGCGGCCGCGGTGATGACCGGGCCCATCTCGGACTCGGCGTCGCGGCCGGGGCCGACCTTGGTGGCCCGCGCCTTCTCCGACACTGCGGCGACGAGCTCGTCGGCCGCCCCGCCCACCGCGATCGCCGCGGAGATCGCCATGCAGCGCTCGCCCGCGGAGCCGAACGCGGCGGCGACGAGGTGGTCGGAGGCGTAGTCGATGCCCGCGTCCGGCAGCACGATGGCGTGGTTCTTCGCCCCGCCCAGGGCCTGCACGCGCTTGCCGTGCGCGAGGCCGGTCTCGTAGATGTACTTGGCGATCGGGGTGGAGCCGACGAACGAGACCGCGGCGACGTCGGGGTGGGTCAGCAGCGCGTCGACGGACTCCTTGTCGCCGTGCACCACGTTGAACACGCCGTCGGGAAGGCCCGCCTCGGCCCACAGCTCGGCCACGTACTGCGAGGCCGAAGGGTCGCGCTCGGAGGGCTTGAGCACGAACGTGTTCCCGGTGGCGATCGCGATGGGGTACATCCACATCGGCACCATGGCCGGGAAGTTGAACGGGGTGATGCCCGCGCAGACGCCGAGCGGCTGGCGGAAGGAGAACAGGTCGACGCCGGTGGAGACCTGGTCGGAGAACTCGCCCTTGAGCAGCGTGGGGATGCCGCAGGCGAACTCGACGACCTCGAGGCCGCGCTGGACCTCGCCAGCGGCGTCGGAGAGCACCTTGCCGTGCTCGTCGGAGATGATCTCGGCGAGCTCCTTGGTGCGCGCGTTGACCAGCTCGCGGAACGCGAACAGCACCTTGGCGCGCTTCGACAGCGACGCCTGCGACCACGACGCGAACGCGGCCGCGGCGGCCTGCACCGCGCTGTCGACGTCGGCGCTCGACGCGAGCAGCACCTCGGCCTGCTGCTCGCCGGTCGCCGGGTTCCACACCGGGCTCGTCCGGGTGGAGGTGCCGGTGGCGGGCTTTCCGCCGATCCAGTGGCTGACGGTCCTCACGGCTGGGTGCCTCCGATCAGGGGCTTCTGGTCGCGCTTGTGGACCTCGTAGGTCTTGCGCGCCTGTTGGGTGGAGTCGAGGGCGGCGACCGCGCTCACCGGCACGTCCCACCAGCTCTGCGAGCTGGGGACCGGCGCGAGCGGGTCGGTCTCGATGTGGATGGCGGTGGTGCGGGTCGCGGCGCGGGCCGTGGCGATCGCGGCCCGGAACTCGGCGATCGTCGTCACCCGGATCACCTCCGCTCCGAGGGACTCCGCGTTCTTGGCCAGGTCGACGGGCAGCTTGTCGCCCGTCAGCATTCCCGTCGCGGGGTCGCGGTAGCGGTAGCTGGTGCCGAATCGTTGCGAGCCGACGCTCTCCGACAGCGCGCCGATCGAGGCGAACCCGTGGTTCTGCACGAGGACGAGGTTGAGCTTGATCCCCTCCGACACCGCGGTGACGATCTCGGACGCCATCATCAGGTAGGAGCCGTCGCCGACGAGGGCGAACACCTCCCGGGGGGGTCCCGGCTCGGTCATCACGGCCATCTTGACGCCGAGCGCACCGGCGATCTCGTAGCCCATGCAGGAGTAGGCGTACTCGACGTGGTACTGCTTGGCGTCCCGCGCCCGCCAGAGCATCTGCAGGTCGCCGGGCATCGAGCCCGCCGCCTGGACGACGACGTCGCGGGCGTCCATCTCCTCGTTCAGCGCGCCGAGCACCTCGGTCTGGGCCGGGAGCGGCTGGTGGCCGAGATGGAAGGACTCGTCGACGACCCGGTTCCACGCCGTGGCGTCCCAGGTGACCTCGGTCCGGTAGCCGTCGAGCGCGGTGGTCAGCGCGGTGAGGCCCTCGCGGGCGTCGGCGACGAGCATCGCGCCCGCGTGCTTGGCCGCGTCCAGCGTCGCGACGTTGAGGTTCACGAACCGCACGCCCGGGTGCTGGAACGCGGTGCGGGAGGCCGTGGTGAAGTCGGAGTACCGGGTGCCGACGCCGATGACGACGTCCGCGTCGCGGGCGAGCGCGTTGGCCACCGGCGAGCCGGTGGAGCCGACGCCGCCGACGGCTTGTGGGTGGTCCCACAGCAGCGCGCCCTTGCCCGCCTGGGTGTCGGCGACGGGGATGCCGGTGGCCTCGGCGAACGCGCGCAGCGCCTCCGTGGCCTCGGAGTAGTGCACCCCCCCGCCCGCCACCACCAGCGGCCGCCTGGCGGCGCGGATGATCGCGGCGGCCCGCTCCAGCGCGGCGGGCTCTGGCACCGGGCGGGCGATGTGCCACACCCGCTTGGCGAACAGCTCCTCGGGCCAGTCGTAGGCCTCGGCCTGCACGTCCTGCGGCAGCGCGATGGTCACCGCGCCGGTGTCGGCGGGGTCGGTGAGCACCCGCATCGCGCCCAGCAGGGCGGCGGGCAGCTGCTCGGGCCGCCACACCCGGTCGAAGAACCTCGACAGCGGTCGGAACGCGTCGTTGACGCTGACGTCGTAGCCGTAGGGCTGCTCCAGCTCCTGCAGCACCGGGCTCGCGACGCGGGTGGCGAAGATGTCGCTGGGCAGCAGCAGCACCGGGATGCGGTTGGTGGTGGCCAGCGCCGCGCCGGTGAGCATGTTCGTCGAGCCGGGCCCGATCGACGCGCTGCACGCCATGGCCTGCAGCCGGTTGCGCATCCGCGAGTAGCCGACGGCGGCGTGCACCATGCCCTGCTCGTTGCGGGCGAGGTGGTAGGGCAGCTCGCCGGATTCAGCTACCTGGAGCAGTGCCTGCCCCACCCCGGCGACGTTGCCGTGGCCGAAGATGCCGAAACAGCCCGGGACAAGCCGCTGCTCGACGCCGTCGCGCTCGCTGTACTGGTTGGCCAGGAACTTCACCAGCGCCTGGGCCACGGTCAGCCGGGTCACTTCTCCTCCTCGGCGCGGGTCGTCCTCGGGATTGCAGGAATGTCACCCTGCTGCGACTCAGTCGCAGCGGTGTCACCCTGCTGCGGCTCGGCGCGCTCCACCGTCGACGTCAACGGCAGCCTCGGGTCGATCGCCTGGGCGTCCCAGGTGCCGCGGACCCAGGCGTGCGCCGGGTCGTCGCAGATCTGCCAGGCCCGCTTCGCGCCGGGCCCGGCCATGACGTTGAGGTAGTAGAGGTGGTAGCCGGGGGTGGCCATCGACGGGCCGTGCCAGCCGTGCGGGATGAGCACGGTGTCGCCGCTGCGCACCTCGGTGCACACGTCGATCTCGCGGCCGGGGCCGGAGGTGTAGACCCGCT
Organism: uncultured Actinomycetota bacterium; assembly: GCA_963750095.1. GTDB lineage: Bacteria > Actinomycetota > Actinomycetes > Mycobacteriales > Pseudonocardiaceae > Pseudonocardia. The sequence continues at coordinate 327,443 of CAVVPJ010000010.1, forward strand.
GGAAGCCGGGTCCGTCGTTTTCCACCTCGAAGTAGTAGATCTCCTCCAGCACCGACTCGCCGTCCCGGTCCTCGTCGTGCTTGTGCGGCGGGAACGACGACCAGTTGGCGCCTGGGGTGAGCACCTCGACGGCGATCAGCTTGTCGGCCTCGAACGTGCCGGGCATGCAGAAGTTGTTGACCTGGCGGCTGGCCTGGCCCGCGCCGCGCAGCTCCACCGAGACACCCTCGGCGGGTCCGTAGCGGGCGGACAGGCGCCGGGTCGCGCGGGCGGCAGGCAGGGCGAAACGACCGCCGCCCGCGGACGACACGGTGACCTCGGCGTCCCGCGGGACGTACGCGAAGTCGGTGACCCGGGAGAACACGCCACGCCGACCGGCGAGCGCGAACTCCTGCCCGTCACACGCCACGGTGCACGCGCCCGAGAGCGGCAGCACGACGGCCTCGTCCTCGCCGGTGGCGAAGGTGGCGCTCCCGCCCGCTACCAGCTCCAGGATCCGCAGCGAGCTGTAGCCCCATCCCGCGGTCTTGGGCGTGACGACCAGCGCGAACGGCCCCTCGGCCGCCTGTCCCTTCCGGACGATGTGGTCGCTCATCGGGCGCCTCCGGCACTCGTGCGCGAAAAACGCGGTCCTGGCAAGGTTTTCCGCGCACGGGCGGCGCAGCCGCGGCTCACAGCAGCCCCACCGCCGTGTCGACGGCCGCGGCGACGTCGTCACCGGGCGGGTAGAGCAGCGACCGGCCGATCACGAGGCCCTGCACGGTCGGCAGCGCGAGCGCCTTGGCCCAGCCCGCGAACGCCGCGTCCTGGTCGTGGCCCACCTCGCCGCCGAGGATCAGTGCGGGCAGCGTGGTGGCCGCCATCGCGCGCTCCATCTCCTCGACGATCGGCACCTTCAGCCAGGTGTGCGCGGACGTCCTGCCGAGCCCGGCGCAGACCGTCATCGCGCGGATCATCGCCTCGGCCGTCAGCTCGTTGCGGACGCGGCCCTCGATCCGGTGGGAGATGAACGGCTCGACCACCGCCATCAGGCCGTGGTCGGCGAGGTCGCTCACGGCGTGCCCGCAGGCCTCCAACGTGGCGACCGTCGACGCGTCGTCGGGGTCGATGCGGGTGAGCATCTTGCCGCCCTCGAACCCGGCCGCGGCGATCGCGGCCGCGTCGTAGCCGGTGAAGCGGTCGTCCAGCTCGAAGACGGTGCCCGCGAGGCCGCCCCGGTTCATCGACCCGACGACCACCTTGTTCTCCAGCGCGCCGAGCAGCAGCAGGTCCTCGAGGACGTCCGGGGTGCCGAGCACGCCGTTCACCCCGGGCCGGGACAGCGCGAGCACCAGCCGGTCGAGCAGGTCGGCGCGGTCGGCCATGGCCAGCGGCCGCTCGCCCGCCCGCAGCGCGCCACGGGCCGGGTGGTCGGCGGCGATCATCATCAGCCGCCCGTGCTCCGCCAGCAGCGAGCTCGGGCGCACCCGCCGCGCCGCGGCCTCGGCGATCGCCTGCGGCCGGTGCACGCGCGTGGCGATCAGGTCACGCAGCTGTTCCTCACGCACCGACGACCTCCAGCAGCTTCGCCTCGACCTCGTCCGCGGTCGGCATGGCGTCCGCGCAGGCCAACCGCCCGGCGACGATGGCCCCCGCCGCATTGCAGAACCGCATCGATCGCTCGAGCTCCCACTCAGCGAGAAGCGCGTGGCAGAGCGCGCCGCCGAACGCGTCGCCTGCGCCGAGCCCGTTGACCACCTCCACCGGCACGGGGGGAACCTCGACGAGCCGGTTGCCGTCCGCGCTGGTCGCGGAGGCGAGCACGCCCTTCGGGCCCTGCTTGACGACGGCCAGGTCGACCCCCGCGGCGTGCAGGGCGGCGGCCGCGGCGTGCGGCTCGCGCTCGCCGACGGCGGTGTCGCACTCGTCGAGGTTGCCGACCGCCACCGAGACGTACGGCAGCGCCTCGGCGACGACGGCGTGCGCCTCCTCGCGGGAGGGCCAGAACATGGCGCGGTAGTCCAGGTCGAGCACGGTGATCCCGCGCTTGGCGCGGGCCCGCAGCGCGGCGAGCGTCGCCTCGCGGCTGGGCTCCTGGCACAGGCCGGTGACCGTCACCCAGAACACGCCTGCGTCGCGCACGGCGTCCATGTCCAGCTCGTCGGCCTTGATCTGCAGGTCGGGTGCGGTGGGGTAGCGGTAGAAGTAGAGCGGGAAGTCGTCCGGAGGGAAGATCTCGCAGAACGTGACCGGCGTCGGGATCAGCGGCACCGGGGAGACGTAGCGGTCGTCGACGCCGAAGCCGCGCAGCGCGTCGTGCAGGTACTCCCCGAACGGGTCGTCGCCGGTGCGGGTGATCACCGCGCTGGAGCGTCCGTAGCGGGCGGCGGCCACCGCGACGTTCGACGGGCTGCCGCCGAGGTACTTGCCGAACGTCTCGACCTTCTGGAGCGGGACACCCACCTGCAGCGGATAGACGTCCACGCTGATGCGGCCCATGGTCAGGACCTCCATCGCGCCCCCTCTCGTCGCCGTTGCCCGTGAAGTGCGGGTTCAAGGTGTACTCTCCAAGGCGTCGACAAGTCAACACTTTGTCAGGACAAAGTCCGCCGAGAGGGGCGCGGGTGTCGGAGCCGATCGATGGGTTCGCGGTCTCGCTCGACCGCGGGAGCCCCGTCCCCCTGTACTTCCAGGTGGCCACGCAGCTCGAGGAGATGATCGAGAGCGGCGAGATGCCCGTGGGCGGGCGGCTGGCCAACGAGGTCGAGCTCGCCGACCGGCTCGGCGTCTCGCGCCCGACCATGCGCCGCGCGATCCAGTACCTGGTCGAGCGCGGCATGCTCGTCCGCAAGCGTGGCGTGGGCACCCAGATCGTGCACCCGAAGGTGCGCAGGCCGGTCGAGCTGACCAGCCTCTACGACGACCTGGCGAAGAGCGGGCAGGCACCGGCCACGGAGGTGTTGGACTTCGTCGTCGGCCCGGCCACCGCGCGCATGACCGAGATGTGCGGCGTGCCGGAGGGTCAGGAGGTCTCGTGGTTCGAGCGGCTGCGGCACGCGGGCGGTGAGCCGCTCGCGTTGATGCACAACGCGGTGCCGACCTCGGTCCTGTCGCTCACCAAGGCCGATCTCGAGCAGCGCGGCCTCTACGAGCTGCTGCGCGCCGCCGGGCACGTGCCGCGCATGGCCACGCAGGTGGTGGGGGCGCGCGCGGCGAACGCCGCGGAGGCGCGCGTGCTCGCCGAGGGCCGCGGCGCGCCGCTGCTCACGATGAGCCGCACCGCGTGGGACGAGAAGGGCGAGGCCGTCGAGTACGGCGCGCACGTCTACCGCGCGAGCCGCTACTCGTTCGAGCTGAGCCTGACCGTCTGATTCGGAGGGTAGCGAAGCCGTCACCGAGCGGTTCCCGCGGACGGCGCCCGCGGACCCGCGACCCTACTGGGCGCGCGCTCGGACTACCTCGCCGACCGGCACCACGCGCTGGACGCGGCCGCGCTGGCGCGGCTCCCGCAGCTCGTGATCGCCGACTGGGTGCGTGAAGCGGCCACATCTGACCGGGACTGCGCCGAGCTGGTGATCAAGGGGCCGGCCTGAACACCTCAGCGGGCGGCGGGTTCGGGCCCCGCTCAGTGGGCAGGCCTTCGGGTCAGCGCCTCATCGGCGGGGCGTGTAGCCACGCTGGCGGTCGTCGTCGTCCTCGTCTTCGGCGGGGGCATACGGGTCGTACTCGTCGTACTCGTCCTCCGCCTCCCCGTCGTGGACAGCCGTCCCGCTGCCGATCTCACGCTGCAGGGCGTCGAGATCCATGCGGGGGGAGCTGTACTTGAGCTCACGGGCCACCTTCGTCTGCTTGGCCTTGGCTCGTCCGCGCCCCATGGCTGGTCCCCCTTACAACAGGGAAGGGGCGGCCGGATGTCTCGGCGGCCCCGTTCTCATCTCATCAATGTCCTGCCATCTACCGTACCTTGCGCGGCGGCGGATGTGCGACGTGGCACCGGTTGTGTGACGTGGGGGGCCGGGAGAATCGACGAACGGGCCCGGTCGGCCGCCGCGACGTGCGCGTTGCCGCTCGTCGGACGTTCGGCGGCACGGTGGGCTCCGCCCAGGGCCGATGGTCGCTCCGCAAGCTCGCTCAGGGCCGATGTTCGCTCCGCAAGCTCCGCTCAGTGCCTGCCCAGGCGCTGCCGCGCCGCGCGGCCCGGGGCGTCCTGCTCCTCGGTCGGCACCGAGGCGGGGTCGATGCGGGCGGGCGTCTCGGCGCCCGCCGTCAGCTCCGCGTCCACCGGCACCGAGCGCTTCACCAGCGCCAGCGCCACGGGACCGAGCTCGTGGTGCTGCACGACCGTGCCGACGCGACCGACCGCGCGGCCCTCCATCGTCACCGGCTCGCCCGGAACGGGGAGGCGCTCGTCGCCCGCGTCGAGGTGCAGCAGGACCAGCCTGCGGGGGGCGCGGCCCATGTTCGCCACGTGCGCGACCGTCTCCTGGCCGCGGTAGCAGCCCTTGGACAGGTGCACGGCCGCGCCGATCCAGCCCACCTCGTGCGGGATCGTGCGGTCGTCCGTGTCGAGGCCGTGGCGGGGGAGCAGCGCCTCGACCCGCAACGCCTCGTACGCCACGGAGCCCGCCGGACGCGCCCCGGCGGCGGTGAGGCGCTCCCACCAGGAGCCGAGCGCGGCCCGGGGGACGACGACGTCGGCCGACGCGGCGCCGGGCCCGCGGGTGCGCCGGACGAACCCGCCGTCGGGGATCGGCGCGGCCCCTTCGGGCTGGGGCAGACCCGCCGCGGCGAGCACGGCGGGCGTGTCGGGGCCGACGACGGAGAGCATCGCGAGCTCGAGGGTCGCGTCGCGGGGCTCGACCTTCGACCAGAACACCATCTTCGTGAGGTAGCCCAGCAGCTCGGACAGCTCGCCCGCCTCGCAGTCGAGGTAGACGACGTCGCCGACGTGGGCCACCCCCATGTGGTGCAGAACGCGGCCCTGCCCGTCGAGCACGAGCGCCTCGGTGGCGCCGCCCTCGGGCAGCGCGCTGACGTGCTGGGTGAGCAGCAGGTGCAGCCACTCCAGCCGGTCGACGCCGGTGACCGCGATGATCCCGCGGTGGCTGCGGTCGACGACCGCCGCCGTTCTGGCCATCGCCCGCTGTTCGGCCAGCGGGTCGCCCCGGTGGGCGGGCACGGCGTCGTCGAGGTGGTGGTCCGGCAGTGTCATGGGGTGTCCTGCGTCATCGGGTGTCCTGGGTCATGGGGTGTCCTGACAGTCGGTGCAGAGGCCGGAGAGCGCGAGGTGGCTGACGTCCAGCGCGAAGCCGCAGCGGTCGGCGAGATCGGCCGCGAGCCCGTCCAGCAGCTCCCTCGGCACCTCGGTGACCCCCCCGCAGCTGTGGCACGCCAGGTGGACGTGCTCGTGCTCCTGCGCGGAGTAGGTCGGCGCGCCGTGGCCGAGATGGGTGTGGCGGACGAGGCCGATGCGGTCGAGCAGGTCGAGCGTGCGGTAGACGGTGGTGATGTTGACCGCGGGCGCGAAGCGCTGCACGTGCGCGCAGATCTGCTCCGGGGTGGCGTGGCCCAGCGTGCGCACCGCGTCGAGCACGAGCTGGCGCTGCGGCGTCATCCGCATCCCGCGCTCGTGCAGCGTGTGTCGCAGGGAGGTGTCCACGACATCGATCGTAGCCGCGCGCCCACTACTCGGCGGCGACCGCCTGACCTGGGGCAAAACACCGCCGATCAGTGATCGATACCGATTCGGTATGCTCCGTAGGAGTGAACGGGCCGGTGGGGGGATACCGGATTTCCCTACCCTCGGCGAGGTGAAGGGGACCAGCGGAAGGGCTTCGCAATGACGGCAGATGTTGGGGGGCCTGGCGCTCCACGCTTCGACGTCGTCCTGCGGGGGTACGACCGACGGCAGGTCGACGAGCACATCGCCCGCCTTCAGCGCGTGCTGGCGAGGATGCGCGCCGACATCGAGTCCGCCCGCAGCCAGCCGCTGCCGCTCGTCCCGCCGCCGGGGTTCGGCCCCGGGCCCGGCCTGCCGCCGCCGAACCCCCGCCCCCGTCCGACCCCGCGCCCGCGCGGCGAGCAGCCGGACATGATCGGCACGTTCACCGACCGCATGCAGAACATCCTGCAGTCCGCGGAGGACGAGGCCACGGAGATCCGCACCAAGGCGCGGGCCGCCGTGCAGGCAGAGAAGGAGTCGGTGCGGGCCGAGCTGGCCGACCTGCTGCGGCAGCGCGACGGCCTGCGCGCCGAGGTCGCGCGGCTGCGCGGGCAGGCGGACGCGCTGCGCGGCGGGCCCGCGGGCCGCAAGAGCTCCGACGACGACGCCCGAACGGTCGTCGAGTCGCCCGCGGGCGCCAGGACGGTCGTCGAGCCCGCAGGCCCGCGCCCCCAGCCCACGCCCCACCCGCCGGGCGGTCTCCACCCCGGGCAGGCAGGGGCGGCCCCGCATGCCCCAGGCGGGGGGAAGTCAGGGGCGTCGCACCAGCCCGCGGGCGTCCCCCACGGGCCGACCGGCGCCCACCAGCGCCCGGCGGGCGCGCCCGGCGGCCAGACGCCCGGCGGCGGCGGCAAGCCCGGCGGCGGCGCGCCCGGTGGCCAGCAGCCGTACGCGGGCGGCAAGCCTGGAGGCCCTGCGGTCGGTGCAGGCGCACCCGGTGGCCAATCGCCCGGAGGCGCCGGCAAGCCCGGCGGCCACGGCGGCGGTGCGCCCGGTGGCCAGCAGCCCGCTGCGCCCGCAGCAGGCGCTGGTGGGAAGCCCGGCCCGTCGGGTGCATCCCCTTCCAGCACACCAGCCGGGCAGGCTGCGGCGGCCGGTGGCCCGCACCCGCCGTCAAGCGTGCCGCGGCCGGGCTCACCGGGCGGCCAGCATCCGGCGCAGCCCGGACAGGGGGCCAAGCCGCACCCGAGCCCTGCAGGCGCCCCCCGCACGGGCTCGGTGGCGGGGCCGCCGCAGCCCGCGACGGGCGGCCCGTTCCGCGTCCCGCCGGGTCCCGGCAAGCCCGGCGCACCGGCCGGGCGGCCGTCGGGTGGCGCGGAGGCGCCGTCCGGGAGCCCGCATCCGCTCGGCGCGTCGAACGAGGGGCGCACCGTCGTCACCCGCGGAGCACAGGGACCGGGCGCCCGCCCGCCTTCGCCGCGTCCCGGCACCCCGCGCACCGGGGGGCTTCCCTCGCCCGAACGGCGCCAGGACGCCGCGCCCGCGGCCCGCGAACGTGACACGCAGCAGGCGCCCATCCCCGGCAGGCCGTCGGAAGGCCCAGGCGCCAGGACCGTGCCGGGACCGGGCGCGGGTGGCCCGGGCGCGGGACCGACGGTTCCCGGGTCCGGCACCGCGGGTCGCGGTGCGTCCGGGTCGGGCACCGGTGGTCAGGGCGGCGCCGATGGGCCCGGCCTGCCCGGTGCCGATGCCGCCGTCCTCGGGTCGGGCGCCGGTCGTTCCGGTGTGCCCGGGTCGGGCGCGGGTCCCTCGGTTGCCGGGTCCGGCGCTGGCGGTGCGGCCGTCCCCGGGTCGGGCGGGGGCGGTTCGCGGTCCGGCTCAGGCGCCGGTCCCTCGGCGCCGGGGTCCGGCGCGGCTGGTCCCACCGTGCCGGGCTCGACCGCGGGCGGGCCGCCCGTGCCGGAGTTCGGCGCAGGCGACCCGTCGTCGCGACGCCCCGAGGGGGCACCGAGCGCGCAGGGCGACTCGGCTCCGGCCGCGGACCCGGGCACGGCGGGCGACGCTGCGCGTTCCGACGGCGCGGGATCCGGGCGTGGCGGGGGGTTCGGCGCGTGGATCGGCCGCGCGGTGGCGGCGGCGTCCGGCTCGGCCCCTGGCACACCGTCCGGAGAGCAGGGCCGCGCATCCGGCGAGTCCGCCCTCGGACAGGACGACCCGAATCCGCTCGCCGACCCGTCGCGGTCCGGTGGGCCGACCGCCGCCGCGGAGCGCTCCCCTTCGTCCGGCGGACCGGACGAGCCTTGGTCGGGCCCACAGGCCCGCAGGCAGGCCGGACGCTCGGCGGACCAGACCTCCGTGCAGCATCGCCAGGGCTCGTCCGGGCACCGACCCGGTTCGCCGACGGCCGGAAACAGCGGGCCCGGCCCCGTCTCGGCGATTCCGGCCCGCCCGGCGTCGCCGCCGTCCGGTCCCGGCCGCTCGGCACAGGAGCCCGACTCGGGCGCACCCGCCGCGCCGTCCGGCGCCGAGCCGGGCCCGACCCGGTCGGGTAGCGGGAGCGATGCCGCGGGCGCTGAGCCGACGAACTCGGGTCCTTCGGACACCCGCTCCGGTGTCGGCCTCTCCAAGGACCCCGCGCCGGACCTTCCCGACGGGTCGTCCGCGTCGGCGCCGTCCCGGCGTGCCTCCCCCGCGCCTGCGTCCGCGGGCGACGCTGTCGCGGAGTCCGAGGGAGCAGCGGCCGAGCAGGCACCCGACGAGCCCGCGTCGGCGGCCGCCGAGCGCGAAGACGCCGCGTCGGGCGCGGACGCGTCCGGCCAGGAGCCCGAGCCGGACCAGGCGTCGTCCGACGAACCCGGCTCGGAACCGACCCGTAGCTCCGAGCCTTCCCCCGCGTCCGGTGCGGCCGCTGTTCCCGGCTCTGCTCCGACGTCCGAACCTCGGCCCACTGCCGACGGTGTGGCCGGTGACTCGGCCTTGCAGACCCCGCAGCCCGCGCGGTCGCGGTCGTCCGACGTGACCCGGCCGGTGACGGCCGCGGACCGGTCGGCCGTTCTCGGGCAGTCCGACCGCGGCGGTACGTCGACGCCTGCTGAGTCCATCGGCACGGAGAGCGAGCGGACCAGGAAGGCCGCGCATCGACTGCCGACCGGTGCGTATCCGGTGGTGCCCACGGAACCTGCTTCCATGCGCCCGCGCAACGAGCCGCCGCCCGAGCCCGCCGACCTCTTCCGACCCGCGCCGCGCAGTGCGCAGGAGACCGAGCCGCATCCGCTGGCATCGGACTCCGCGGTCGCGGTCGGGTCGGCGCCCGGTTCCGGCCCCTCCTTGACGAAGAAGCCGGACGGCCCCGCACGCTGAACGCCGCAAAATTCTTACGCTCCGCGTGAGCCCGATCGCGCAGTGTGGCGATCTTGGGCGTACGGTGCACATTCATGCAGCTGCCGTTGCCCGCTGACGTGCTTGTGCCGTTGGCCATCGGAGGGATCGTGGCGGTCATGGCCGCCGTGGTGCTGGTGTTCGGTCTCCGTCGGAAGAGCGACGACGCGTCCGCCCCGACGCACGCGGACTGGACCGGCGAGAACGTCGGCGGCCCCGCCGCGCCCTCGGGTCAGGCCGCCTCGACGCGGACGGTGGCCGACGCGATCGCGGCCCGCCAGGCCGACACCGATCCCTTCCCCGCGGTGCCACCGCCCGCCGTCCCGGACCAACGCGACGAGACGGGCCGCCCCGCCGACCCGACAGCCGACGGCGACCCTCCGCTCACCCCCTCGGCGTGGGCGCTCGTCGACCTCCCGTCCGCCCCGGCCGAGGTCGCCGCGGGGCGCGAAGCGGCGTCACCCCGAGCGGGGACGGGGTGGCGCTGCGCCCGGGGACGCCGTGGAGCGCGAGGGCGCCCGGCCCGAGGATGCCACCGCGGCAGGCGTCGGCAAGGTGCCCGCGATTGGCCCTGGGTCCGCGGTCGGCCCTGGGTCTGGGGTCGGGGCGGCGCCCGCGTCCGGTGCAGCCCGCGATGACGCCGCGGCGGGCGGGCCTGCCGCGGCACGTGAGGTGGGGCCAGTGCCCGGGGTGCGTGCGGCGCGTGAGGCAGGCGAAGCGCCTGAGGGTGCCGCACGACCGGAAGCCGCCGACTCGTCCGTCCCCCCGCCGCCGTGGGCGCGGACGCCGGTCGACCCGCTTCATGCGGGCCCTGCGCATGCCCACGCGGCACCCACCGAGGAGGGCCCCAGCGCGGCGAGAGTCACCGGTTCGCGCTTCGCGGAGCCGATCGGTGACTCTCGAGCTCCGGGGACCGACCCGAGCGTCGCCGACCGCCCCACCCCCGATCCCCGCCACGCGGACCCGGAGTCACCGGCGGGGTCGAGCCGCACGGTCGCGGCGGCGGTGGCCCATGTGCTGGCCGCCAGGGCCGCCGTGTCGGGGTCCGAACGGCACGGTGACGCCCGGGACCGCCTGCTCGCCGTCCTCCTCGACGACCCGCACCGCGCGGTCGGCGCGGCGGTCGACCTCCAGGAGTGCCAGGAGCGCATCGACCGCCTCACGGGCGAGCTGCGGGACGAGCGCGGCAGGCTCGGGGATGTGCTGAATCGGCTCGCCAGCTCGGGGCTGCGGTCCGACCAGCTCGCACGGCTGTCCGGCCTCTCCGACAACGACGTGGCCGACCTGCTGCGCCGCAACGTCGCGGGCTAGTCCTACCTGGGCTCGGGCGGCGACCGCCGCCCCTGCACCGGTAGCCGGGAGCACGTCGCAGAGCTGCCGTACGCTTCGCAGAGCCCCGGGACTCTGCGAGGCGTCAGGCCGGTCTGCGGAGTGCTCCGGCGACCGGGCGGGCGCAGCCGCCCGCTCACCCAGCGACGCGGCTGAGCAGCGCCGAGAGGTGGGGCTGCCGCGGCTGCCCCATCATCTGCCGCTCGTCCACATAGGCCAGGTCGCCGCCTTCGACGAGCCCGTACAGCCGGTGCGACGCCACCACGTCCTTGGCGGAAGCGGTGCGCACCACCGCGTCCGTCTGCATCTCCCACGACGTGAGCGTGCGCGCCCGTCCGTAGAAGATCTCGGTGATCCCGCTGCTGTGGGTGACCAGCACCTCGATCTCGCCGTCGGGCTGCGGACGCCAGAACCCGGTCTCGCGGGCGGCGGCCCTCCGCACCTCGCCGTCCGGCCCGAGCAGCCACGACCGCGACTCGTACGACACGAACGGCCGCCCGTCGTGGGCGAACACGAGCTGCTGGCCGAACGTGTAGGGCCCGTCGATCGTCGGGTAGACGGCCTCGCCCGCCCCCCGCCACACCCCGATCAGCGGCAGCAGCCCGAGGCACTGCTCGTGCAGGTCCGGGCCCTCGCGGAGGTTGGCGGTGTCGTCCGGCACGGGCAGGTCGTCGAAGCGGGGCCGGTTGCGCTGGGGGGAGTCCGGCGCGGCGTTGGCGGCACCGGTGATCGATGGCTCGGTCACGACTCGGCCTCCGCCGGAGCACAGGCGGCGGCGGGCGGTGTGGTGAACAGCCGCCGCAGCAGGTAGGCGGCGTACCCGACGGTGCCCGCCGAGGCCGCGATGAGCAGCGCGGTGAAGAACCATTGCACGGTCGGCCAGCGTAGTCCCGGCACGCCACGGGCCCCTCGCCGCGCGCCGAGGGGCCCGTGGAATTGGATCTAGCCGACCGTCACGACGGTGTCGTGCAGGCCCGGCGCGTCCGCCGTGACCTGCGCCTCGCCGTGTCCGCTGCGGTGCAGCGCCCGCATCGTCCACGTGCCCGGCGCGGCGAAGAAGCGGAACGTGCCACTGGCTGAGGAGACGACCTCGGCGGTGAACTCGCCGGTGCCGTCGAGCAGCCGCACGAACGCGCCGCCCACCGGCTCGCCGCCCGCGACGACCCGCCCGGTGAGCACCGTCTCCTTGCTGAGATCGGTGCCGGGCGGCAGCTTCACGCCCTGCTCAGGTGCGCCGCACATCAGGCCTTCACCCCCGCGCCCAGCTCGATCGGCACGCCGATGAGCGAGCCGTACTCCGTCCAGCTGCCGTCGTAGTTCTTGACGTCGCCGTGGCCGAGCAGCTCGTGCAGCACCACCCACGTGTGGGAGCTGCGCTCACCGATGCGGCAGTAGGCGATGGTCGCCCGGGAGCCGTCGAAGCCCTGCTCGCCGTAGAGCTTGGCGAGCTCCTCGTCGGAGCGGAACGTGCCGTCCTCGTTGGCCGCCTTGCTCCACGGGATGTTGATCGCGCCGGGAATGTGGCCGGGTCGCTGCGACTGCTCCTGCGGCAGGTGCGCGGGCGCGAGGATCTTGCCGGAGAACTCGTCGGGCGAGCGGACGTCGACGAGGTTCTTCGCGCCGATCGCGGCGACGACCTCGTCCCGGAACGCGCGGATCGAGTTGTCGGGCGCCTTGGCGGTGTAGGTGGTGGCCGGGCGGGTGGTGGCCTCGGCGGTCAGCGTGCGACCGTCCAGCTCCCACTTCTTGCGCCCGCCGTCGAGCAGCTTGACGTCGGCGTGGCCGTAGAGCTTGAACTGCCAGTAGGCGTAGGCGGCGAACCAGTTGTTGTTGCCGCCGTGGAGGACCACGGTGTCGTCCTCGGCAACGCCCTTGGCGGAGAGCAACGCGCCGAACTGCTCGGGAGAGGCGATGTCGCGCCGCACCTGGTCCTGCAGCTCGGTGGTCCAGTTGATCTTTACGGCACCCGGGATGTGGCCACCGTCGTACGCGGTGGTGTCCTCGTCGACCTCGAGGAAGACGATGCCCTCGGTGCCGAGGTTCTTCTCGGCCCAGTCGGCGGTGACCAGGACGTCCTGGCGACTCATACGGATACTCCCTTGATGGAATTCGATCGGAGACGGGCGATCAGGCCGTACATCTCGCAGCCCAGGCAGTAGCCGAAGGCGGCGTTGAGGAACGCGGCGGCCAGCGCGAGCGCGGTGGCGCCGATGCCGAGCGGGGTGACGCCCACGGCGTAGCCGAGCGCGCCCGCCAGGGCGAACACGAGCCCGACGGTCTGGGAGAACCGGACCGGGGCGGCGTCCTCGCGTGCGCTCGGCGGGCGCAGGCGCGGCGCCACGAGCGTGGTGATGGCGGCGGAAGACCGCACTCCTCGGGGATCGACCGGCGGATCCGGCCGTGGGTCGGGCATGGCAGTGCTCCTGAGTGGTGGCGAACTTCGGTGAGAACCCTCAGGCGGCCCGACACAGGCAGCTGCCGACGCGGCACAGGTCTACTGCGCGGCGTCGGGTCAGCGGCCAGTTCACGGCGTCGAGCGTAGCCGACGATCGCGGCCTGCGGGAGCGTCGACCAGCGCCGACGCCAGCCCGTCCGCGCGCGGGACGCCGGAGACGCGCAGCAGTTCGGCCCCCGCCCGGTCGAACGCGACCACGGTGGGCGTCCGCGTGACGTGGAGGTCGCGTGCGACGTCCGGCCGCTCGGCGACGTCGACCTCGGCGTGGACGACGCCGTGCTCACTGGGCAGGCCGCCGCGCACTGGCACGGTCTGCCCGCGCCTGCGCCGTCCACCGTGCAGGTGACGGTGCCGAGATGCCGCAGTCCGCGGCGACGGCCCGGCGTGCGGGTGCGCCGTCGGGACCTGCTGCCCGTCGACATCTCGACTGTGGGCGGGATCCGGGTGGCCGCGCCGCCACTCGCCGCGTTGGAGGCCGCGGTGGCGCTCCCGGACGGCGCGGTGTTCCTCGACCGCGTCCTGCAGCGGCACGTGCGCTTCCCCGCGCTCTACCGCTGCTTCTGTCGCAACATGGGCCGCCACGGCTCGCCCGCGGCGGGCCACCTGGTCAGGGCGGCCGCCGACCGGGCCGACTCCGCCGCCGAACGCGTGCTCAAACGGCTCCTGCCGCGGGCCGGGATCACCGGCTGGCAGGTCGGGGTGCCGTTCGGCCCGTACACGATCGACCTCGCGTTCCCCGAGGCCAAGGTCGCGGTCGAGGTGGACGGCTGGACCGTGGATCATGGCGGGCCGGGGTCAGTCGAGGGTCAGGCCGGTCGCCCTGCCGCTGATCTGGAGGGTGCCGTCCTTGGCCTTGAAGCTCGTCGCGGCGACGTTGAACGGCAGCGGGCCCGTGCTCAGCGGGATCCGGAACAGCCCGAGGATCTGCTTCTGCGCCGCCCCTGACAGCGGCAGGCCGGTGCCGTCGGACAGCCGGGCGTCCACCGGCACGATGTCGGCCTTGCCCTTGTTCAGCTCCAGCGTGGCGAGGACGGCGACCTCGGCGGGCTCGCCGAAGAAGTCGACGGTGCCGACCAGCCGCGCGACGCGGTCGGCGTCGAGGTCGCCCACGGAGGAGTCGGCCCCGTTCTTGACGGCCTGCTGCAGCGCCTTGTCGTCGACGGTCTCGATCCGCACCTTCTTCGCCTGCGGCACGAGCCGCTGCAGGTCGGCCGCGTCGATCTTCACGGTGCCGTCGGCGCTGGCCACCGTGATCGTCTTGGGCCCGGAGCCGAGCAGCATCGGCAGCGGCGCGCTGACGTCGTGCAGCTGCGCGGTGATCTCCAGCTCCTGCATCTCGCCGAACGGGATCCGGGTGGCGTCGACGTCGATGCTCGGGTACCTCCCGGACACCGCCTGGGAGAGGAACGGGAAACCGTTGATCCGCACCGAGGGGTCGTCGACGAGGCCGAGCTGGGCGCGCATCTGCCGGGACACGGCCGACTCCGCGAGCGCCGCGGCGCCGAAGTCGGCCGCCACGAGCAGAGCGGCGAGCACGAGCAGGGTGATGACCAGCCGTCGCATGCCGCCTCCTCTCCGTCGACGCGCACGGTGGGTGTGCGGGGGAGCTGTGTCGAAGCGCGCGCTGTCGGCGCTACGCATGCGGGCGTCCACGCGGTTATCCTGCAACGATCCACGTGGTGGTGTTTCAGCCGGGTCACGTGGAGGCAACGGTGCGGTCAGCGTCGCCCGCCGTGAAGCCCCGGCTTGAAAGGAGACCGGGAGTGGAACTCCTTCTGCTGACGGCCGATCCGGAACCCGGGTCGGTGCTGCCGGCACTGACGCTGCTTCCCCACGGCGTCCGCACCGCCGCACCCGAGGTGGCGGCGCTGCTCGACGCCGGTCCGCACGACGCCGTGCTCGTCGACGCCCGCACCGATCTCGTCGCCGCGCGCAGCCTGTGCCGCCTGCTGGGCAGCACCGGGATGGACGTGCCGGTCATCGCGGTGCTCACCGAGGGTGGCCTGGTCGCGGTGTCGGGGGAGTGGGTGGTCGACGAGATCCTGCTGCCGAGCGCCGGTCCCGCCGAGGTGGACGCCCGGCTGCGGCTGCTCAGGTCGCGCCCGGGCGCGGACGCGGGCCGCGAGGGCGGCGCGCTCGTCCTCGGCGAGCTCGTGATCGACGAGGCCACGTACGCCGCGCGGCTGCGCGGCAGGCTGCTCGAGCTGACCTACAAGGAGTTCGAGCTGCTCAAGTACCTCGCGCAGCACGCGGGCCGGGTGTTCACCCGCGCGCAGCTGCTGCAGGAGGTGTGGGGCTACGACTTCTTCGGCGGCACCCGCACGGTCGACGTCCACGTCCGACGGCTGCGCGCCAAGCTCGGCACCGAGCACGAGCAGATGATCGGTACCGTGCGCAACGTCGGCTACAAGTTCGTCCGGCCCAGCCGCGGCGCGCTCGGTGTGCCCGCGGTCGTCGGGGACGCCGACGAGGAGGCCGACGACGATGTCGACCGAGCCGACCGAGCCGACCGAGCCCCCACCCGGCTGGCGGGGCTCGCGTAGGAGGTGATCCACGGACGCGGTGGAGGCCCCACCTCCGCGGGTAGTGTCCGACGTGTGGCGGAGCTGCAGTGGCGGGGTGCGCTGACCGGCGCGGAGATCGCGGAGGTGCAGGCGCTGGTCGCCGCGGCCACCGATGTCGACGGCACCGCGCCGCTGTCCGAGCACGTCCTGCTGCACCTGCGCCACGGCGGCGACACCCAGGCCGCGCAGCTGCTCGCCCGGGAGAACGGCGAGCTGGCGGCGTTCGCGCACCTCGACCTCACCGACCCGGTCGCGGGCGGGGCGGGCGAGCTCGTCGTGCGTCCCGCGCACCGCAGGGCGGGGCTGGGCACCCGGGTGGTGGAGGCGCTGCTCGGCCGTGCCGCGGAGGCGGGCTCACCGGCCGGACGCAGGCTGCGGCTGTGGGCGCACGGCGAGCACCCCGGCGCGGTCGCGCTGGCCCGCGGCCTCGGGTTCACGCAGGCCAGGGTGCTGTGGCAGATGCGCCGCAGCCTGCTCGCCCCGCTCGCCGAGCCCCGCCTCCCCGACGGCGTGCGCCTGCGCCCGTTCGTCGTCGGCGCCGACGAGGCGGAGTTCCTGCGCGTCAACAACGCCGCCTTCGACTGGCACCCCGAGCAGGGCGGGTGGGACCTCGAGCAGGTCAAGCTCCGCGAGGGGGAGCCCTGGTTCGACCGGCAGGGCTTCCTGCTCGCCGTCGACGCCGACGACCGGCTGCTCGGCTTCCACTGGACCAAGGTCCACGGTGATGGTGCCCACTCACACGAGCCCATCGGCGAGGTGTACGTGCTCGGCGTCGATCCGGCGGCGCGGGGCATGCACCTGGGCGCCGCGCTCACCCTCGCCGGGCTGCGCCACCTGCGTGACCAGGGGTTGCGCCAGGTGATGCTCTACGTCGAGGCGGACAACGACGCCGCGGTGCGGGTCTACCGCGACCTGGGCTTCACGCGGTGGGACACCGATGTCTCCTATGTGCGATGACCGTCGTGCGAGATTCGCCACTGGCGGGTGGCCGTTGCGTTCGTCGGTTCGAGCGCATCAGCTCGCGGCTGAGGGGCGATCGGCGTAGAGCGAGGGTGAGAGCCGGTAGCCTGCCCCCCGGATCGTGGTGATGAGCTGGCCGTGAACCGGATGTCGGCCGAGTTTGTCACGCAATCTCTTGATATGGACCGCCACGGTGTTCGTGTCGACCACGTGCCCCCAGACCGCGGTGCTGATTTCGTGACGGTTGGCCACCCGGCCCTCGCGGCGGATCAGGTAGGCGAGAAGCTGCAGCTCGCGCGTGGTGAGTTGCACCTGGCGCGTGTCCAACCACGCCTCGTGGCGAGCCAGATCGACGATCATCGGCCCCGCGCTCAAGACGACTGCGGCATCTAGGCCGGCTTGGTCGCTCGGCTCGGCGCCGCGGCCGACCGTAAGGACGGCGTCCAGGTCGTAAGGGCGGGCTACTGTGGCGTACGCGCCGGCCTCAAGCGCTTCGCGGGCCAGTCCGTGCTCGGCGAGTGCGGCTCCGACGAGAATGCACATCTTCCAGCGGTGGCTGATTGTCCGGATGACCACAGCGCTATCCAGAGTTGGCAGCCGGGCGGCGACGACGATGAGATCCGGCCGTGTCGCTCCGGCCTGCACGAGGGCGTCCCCACCATCGCGCGACCACGTGATGCGCAGTCCTCGCTCACGGGCAAGCTCTACCAGTTGGCGTCCGAAGTCCTCGTCGGGCTCAACGAGCAGCATGGTCAGCGGGCTTCCCCATTCAACCGTCGGGGCGGAGCATCGGCCATCGGTACGCCTCTCCGCCGGCATCGCTGGCTACCCTCCCCGTTGGGGTCGCAGGAGCGGCCTGGGCCGCCGTGACGCTGACGATGGCGACAGCGCGGCTGAGCAGATCAGCCAAAGCGACCCGAGATGTAGTCCTCGGTGGCTGCCACCTTGGGGGCCGAGAACATGGTCCTGGTGTCGTCGATCTCGATGAGTCTTCCCGGCTGCCCGACCCCGGCGAGGTTGAAGAATGCGGTCTGGTCCGATATTCGCGCAGCCTGCTGCATGTTGTGGGTGACGATGACGATGGTGAACTCCTGTTTGAGTTCGCCGATGAGGTCCTCGACGGCGAGGGTGGAGATCGGGTCGAGTGCCGAGCACGGTTCGTCCATCAGCAGTACGTCGGGTTGGATGGCGATCGCGCGGGCGATGCAGAGGCGCTGCTGTTGGCCGCCGGAGAGGCTGGCGCCGGGTTTGCCGAGGCGGTCTTTGACCTCGGTCCAGAGGTTCGCCGCGCGCAGGGCGCGCTCGGCGACCTCGTCGAGGGTCTTGCGGTCCCGGATGCCCTGTAGACGTAGTCCGGCGACGACGTTGTCGCGGATCGACATCGTGGGAAAGGGGTTCGGGCGCTGGAAGACCATGCCGATGGTTCGTCGCACGGAGACGCGGTCCAGTTCCGGGCGGTAGATGTCTTCGCCGTCGAGCAGGACCTCGCCCTCGACGCGGGCTCCGGGGATCTCCTCGTGCATCCGGTTGAGGGTGCGCAGCAGGGTGGATTTCCCACAGCCGGAGGGTCCGATGAGGGCGGTGACCGAGCCGGGCGCCACGGTCATCGTGACCGCTTCCACGGCGTGGAAGGACCCGTAGTAGATGTCGAGGTCCTTGATGTCGATGCGTTTGGCCATGGGGGCTGCCTGCCGATCTAGGAGTTCTTGGGCGCCAGCAGGCGCGAGGCGATGGCGGCGAGCAGGATCAGCACGCCGACGAGGAGGATGAGGGTGAGGGCCGCGCCCCAGATGCGGAACTGACCGGCGGGCAGCGGGTTGGTCAGCTCGGTGTAGATCAGCAGCGGCAGCGAGGCCATGTTGCCGTCGAAGAGGTTGTAGTTGATCGAGCGGCTGTAGCCGACGAGGACCAGCACCGGTGCGGTCTCGCCCATGACGCGAGCCAGCGCCAGCAGGATCCCGCTGATGATGCCGGACAGGGCCGTCGGCACCACGATGCGCAGGATCGTGACCCATTTCGGGATGCCCAGTGCGTAGGAGGCCTCGCGGAGGTCGTTGGGGACCAGGCGCAGCATCTCCTCGGTGGAGCGGATCACCACGGGGAGCATGAGCAGGATCAGCGCCAGAGACACGGCGAAGGCGCTCTGGTCGAAGCCCAACGTGGAGATCCAGACGCTGAACACGAACAGGGCGGCCACGATCGAGGGGATGCCGGAGAGCACGTCGACGAGGAACGTGGTCACCCGGGCCAGGCGTCCCCGCCCGTACTCGACGAGGTAGATGGCGACCATCAGACCCAGCGGCACGGCGATGATCGCGGCGGTGAAGGCTTGGACGAGGGTGCCGTAGATGGCGTGGTAGACCCCGCCGCCGAACTGTTCGGGCAGGATCCCCTGCAAGGACTTGGTCCACCATGCGGCGGACACCACCGCGGGAAGGCCCTTCAGGAGCACCTCGACGAGCACCCACAGCAGTGGCGCCAGCGCTACCAGGAAGCACAGGGTGACCAGCACCTTCGCGACCTGGGCCTTGGTGCGGCGGGCCCTGCTGGTCGGGATGAACGTCGGCGTCCGGATCGGCTGGGTCGTGGTTTTTCCCGTGCCGGTGTCGGTTCCTGCGGTGGTGCTCATTTCGCGACCCCCCTGCCTGCGATGTAGCGGGCGATGGCGTTGACGATGAAGGTCAGGACGAACAGCACGAAACCGGCCGCGATGTAGGCGCCCGTCGGGAGCGGGTCGCTGAACTCCGCGGCCGCGGAGGCGATCTTCGAGGCGAAGGTGTAGCCGCCGTCGAAGAGACTGAAGTGCGACGGCGTCGACGCGGTGCGCAGGATGATCAGGACAGCCACGGTCTCGCCGAGTGCGCGGCCGAGCCCGAGCATGGCGGCGGCGATGGTTCCGCTGCGACCGAAGGGGATCACCGTCATGCGCACGACCTCCCATTGGGTGGCGCCGAGCGCTTGGGCGGCTTCGATGTGGCCGCGGGGGGTCTGTCGGTATACCTCGCGGGTGATGGCGGTGATGATCGGAAGGATCATCACGGCGAGCACCACGCCTGCGACGAACATCGAGCCGCCGATCGAGACGTTGCCCGTGGCGAACAGCGGGAACCAGCCCAGGGTGTCGTTGAGGAACTGCCCGAAGGGCGTGATCACGGGGGCGAGGACGAGCGTGCCCCACAACCCGAAGACGATCGAGGGGACGGCGGCGAGCACGTCCACGATGCTCCCGAAGATCGACGCGAGACGCCGCGGGGCGTAGTTGGTGAGGTAGATCGCGATGCCGATCGAGACCGGCACCGCGAGCACGAGGGCGAACGCCGAGCTCAGCACGGTCACGATCAGCAGGTCGCGGATGCCGAACCGCAGGTTGGTCGGATCGGAGGTGGAGAACTCGGTGCTGGTGAGGAAGTCCGCCTGATTGGCCGCCAGCGACGGTATCGCCTTGACCAGCAGGAACACGGCGATCAGGGCGATGGCGACGACGATGACCATGCCCGAGGCGGTGGTGAGCCGTTCGAACACGGTGTCGCCGACGCGTCGTCGGGTGGACAGCTGCGACGTGACGACTTCGGCCATGGCAGGGCGGCCTTCCGGTCATGCCCGGACCCCGGCCGCGGCGCCGCTAGGCGCCGCGGCCGGGGTCCGGGGCGGTGGGAACTGCGCGCATCAGGAGATGGCGTTGATGGCGGTGGTCAGCTTGGTCTTGAAGGAGTCCGGAATCGGGATGTAGCCGTTGTCGGCCAGGCCGGTCTGCCCGCCGGTGATGGTGGACTGCAGGAAGGCCCTGACCGCCGTGCCGGTGTCGGCGTCGGTGTACTTGGAGCAGACGATCTCGTAGGTCGCCAGGACGATCGGGTAGGCGCCCGCCGCGGTCGGCTTGTAGAACGACGAGGTGTCCAGCACCAGATCGTTGCCTGATCCCTCGACCTTGGCGCCACCGATGGTCTTGCCCACCGAGTCGGTGCTGATCTGGACCGGGTCGGGTCCGGCCGAGGTCACGACGCTGGCCATGGCAAGGTTCTGGGCCTTGGCGAAGGACCACTCGTTGTAGGTGATCGCACCCGGAGTGCTCTTGATCGCCGCCGAGGTGCCCTCGTTGCCCTTGGCGCCCTCACCGACACCGCCGTTGAAACCCTTGCCAGCGCCCTTGCCCCACGCACCGTCCGAGGCGGCGTCGAGGTACTTCTGGAAGTTGTCCGTGGTGCCGGACTGGTCGTTGCGGAACACGACGGTGATCTTCGTCGCCGGCAGGGTCTTGCCGCTGTTGAGCGCGGCGATGGCGGGGTCGTTCCATTCCGTGATGCCGCCGTTGAAGATCTTGGCGGCGGTGGGTCCGTCGAGGGTGAGCCCATCCACGCCCGCGAGGTTGTAGGTGATCGCGATCGGACCGAACACGACCGGCAGGTTCCACGCCGGTGAA
The DNA here is from genome assembly GCA_963750095.1 of uncultured Actinomycetota bacterium. Classification (GTDB taxonomy): domain Bacteria; phylum Actinomycetota; class Actinomycetes; order Mycobacteriales; family Pseudonocardiaceae; genus Pseudonocardia. The sequence continues at coordinate 348,190 of CAVVPJ010000010.1, forward strand.
CCACAGCGCGCGGCGGCCTTGTCCGGCTCCCCGGTGGCCGCGTTGAGCGGGGAGTCGGAGCCGCCGAAGTCGGTCTGCTTGCCGATGAACTCGCTCACCCCGGCGCCGGAGCCGTTGGAGGTGTAGTTCAGGGTCTGGCCCGAGCAGGCGCTCTCGAACGCTGCGACGAACCGGGTCATGGCGTTGGCCTGCGCGGTCGACCCGCTGGCTTTCAAGGTCGGTTTGCCGCCACATTGGACCGCGGACTCACCGGCGGCCGCACCGCTTGCGCTGCCGCCGGATGACGGGGAGTTGTTGTCGCTGCCGCAACCGGCGAGCAGCAGCGCAGCAGCCGCGAGAACGCTGACCGCGACACCGGGTCGTTTGAGCTTCACGTAGCTCCTTCGGGGGATGACGGTGTGCCCGCGGCCGGTCGCCGCGGGCGTCCGAGGGAACTGCGGACAAGTCCGCAGCGCAGCATCATCGCTGCTCAACCGCAACGTAGGGCCCGGCGATGAATGCAGTCTGCAACCAGGATGAACTCACGATGAACGACGGGCGGTATCCGGCGCCATGATCGGCACTCGATCGGGCTAACCGTCGCGGCATCTCCGGCCTGGCCGACGCGCGCGCCCGATCTACCGGTCGCGCAACGCCGTCCCGACGTTATCCGACGTTGCCCGGGGTGAGCTCCCCTCGACGCTCCGAGTTTGGTCAGCTTTCATTGAGTCAATGAAAGCTGAGCGAGTCTCCGATCTGCGAGCGCGGGCCTGCGAGCGCGGGCGCAGCGACATGCCGCACTCGGCGACGTCGGACGCCTCGCGATCGTGGAAGAGCTGCTCCGCGGGGACGTCTCGCCGAGTCGCCTGGGTATGGCGCTAGGCACGGGATCGAACCTCCTGGCTCACCATCTCCAGGTCTTGGAGCGTGCCGGGTTGATCCGACGAATGCGGTCCCAGGCCGACCGGCGACGGTCCTACCTGACGCTCGCGCACGATGCGCTGAGCGGCCTGGTCCCCAACACGGTCACGCAGGCGGCCCGGGTGCTGTTCGTGTGTACGGAGAACGCCGCCCGCTCGCAGCTGGCCGCCGCGTCGGCGGGCACACATCCCGTACCACGTGTCCACCCCGGAGCGGTGGACGCGGCCGAGCGTCACGGGGTGGTCATGATCGCGCGGGCACCCGCTCCGTTGGCGGAGGTCCGCATGATCGGCGACGTGGTCGTCACGGTCTGCGATCGCGTCAACGAAGAACTGCCTGCCACCGTGGTCATCATTCCTGCCGCTGCTGGCCGAGAGTTCGCCCGCCAGCGCCTGCGCGAAGACCGCGGTGCGGACCGGGCCCCTAGACTAGATCGGGAGGGCGTCGGGGGCATGCCCGGTCACGGCGTAGACGGTCGCGCGCGCGACCAGCACCGCGTGGTCGGCGAAGCGCTCGTAGTAGCGCGCCAGCAGCGTCAGGTCGACCGCCGTGGGCACGCCATGCGCCCACCCAGGGTCCAGCATCACGGTGAACATGTGCCGGTGGAGCCGGTCCATGGCGTCGTCGTCCGAGTCGAGCTCGGCCGCGAGCAGCACGTTGCGGGTGCGCGCGACCTCGGCCGTCTTCAGCGCCATGGCGACGGCGAGCCTGCCCATCTCGGCGAAGTCGGCGCGGAGCTCGGCGGGCACCGTCCTGCCGAGCTCGGCGACCCGTGCGACGTGCTGGGCGAGGTCGCCCATCCGCTCGAGGTCGCCCGCCGCGCGGATCGCGGCCACGGCGGCGCGCAGGTCGCCCGCGACGGGCGCGTGGAACAGCATGGCGTCGGTGGCGACGTCCTCGACCCGCTCGCGCAGGGCGTCGACCGCGGCGTCCCCGACGACCACCTGGTGCGCGAGGCGTTCCCGGCCCTCGAGCAGCGCGGTCGTGGCGCGCTGCATCGCCCCGGCCGTGGCCGTGCTCATCTCGGCGAGCAGTCGCGCCAGGTCGGCGAGCTGCCGGGGCAGCGGGTCAGCGGGCAGCTAGACCGTCAGCGGGCCGGGCATCCGCCCCGTGACGACGTAGACGATCCGGCGGGCCACCGCGACGGCGTGGTCGGCGTAGCGCTCGTAGAAGCGGGCGAGCAGCGTGATGTCGACGGCGGGCCCGACGCCGTGGGTCCACCGGGGGTCCATCAGCACGGAGAACATGTGCCGGTGCAGGTCGTCCATCGCGTCGTCGTCGGCCTCCATCTCGGCCGCCTTCGCGACGTCGCGCAAGCGGATGACGACGCCCGCCTTGTGCGCGAGCGCGCAGCCGACCTGGCCCATCTCGGCGAAGTACGGTGCCACCTCCGCGGGGAGGACGGGCTGCGGGTGCCTGCGGCGCGCGGCCTGCGCGATGTGCAGCGCGAGGTCGCCCATGCGCTCGATGTCCCCCGCGCCGTGGATGGCGGAGACGACGATGCGCAGGTCGGTGGCCACCGGCGCTTGCAGCGCCAGCAGGGCGAACGCCTGCTCCTCGGCGCGGTCGCGCAGCTCGTCGACCCGGACGTCCTCCGTGATGACCTCTTCGGCCAGCTGCAGATCGACCTCGAGCAGCGCCCGCGTGGCCTTGGCCAACGCCTCGGCGACCTCGTCGCACATGCTCGCGAGGCTCACGGCCAGGTCGTCGAGCTGGTCCTGATAGGCGTCCCGCATGGATCGAGGGTATCCGGGATCAGCCGATCGACACGTATCCGCCGATGAACCTGGAGTGAACGGCGGCCGTCCGTCAGGCGCAGGTCACCGGGGTGGGTGAGGTGCTCGCGGCGGGCTCGGTTGGCGAGGTCGGCGCTCGGACGACGCCGTCGAACGACCGGCCGAGCACGAGCTGCAGCACCCCCTTGGCGCCGGGGTCCGGCACGGTCGTCGCCGCGGGGACGGTGTCGGCGAGCAGCTCGGCCGCCGCCGTCTGGTCGGGGGAGTAGCGGATGAGCGTCTGCGGCGTGGGCTGGTCGGCGTTCGTGACGTCGCCGATCCCGAACCCGAGCCCGCGCAGCGTGTCCGCGGTCTTGGCGGCGACGCCGGGCTTCTCGGACGCGTTGCGCACCTGCACGACCAGGTCCGACGGCTTCGGCCCCGCGGACTGGCCGCCGCCGGTCGACGGCAGCGCGGCGTCGGTGCGCAGGGCGTCGAAGAGCGCTGCGGCGTCGGTGGCGCGCAGGATGGAGCCCTGTCCTGCGGGGTCCGGGTCGGCGGGGACGGCGGTGAACGTGACGCCCGCCGCGCCGAGGTCGTGCATCGAGCGGGCGAGGGCGAGCACCTGGCCGAGGTCGGCGTCGTCGGTGGACAGGACGTCACCCAGCGCCGGGCGCAGGGTGGCGACGCGGGGCAGGTCCAGGAGGCCGGTGTCGGACAGCGTGTCGCCGAGCACCGCGGCGAGCACCTGCTGCTGGCGCTCGATGCGGCCGCGGCCTGCCGCGGGGTCGTCGGCGACGGAGGTGGCCCGCACGAAGTCGGTGGCCCGCCGTGCGTCGAGGGTGACGGTGCCCGCGGTGGGCGCGACCTCCCCGAGCGTGGCGTCGACGACCGCTCGCGGCGTGCAGACCTTGACCCCGGAGACGGCGTCGACGGCGGCGCCGAGCCGGTCGAGGTCGACGCCCACGTACCGGGTGATCGCGAGGCCGGTGAGCTGCTGCACCGCGCGGGTGGCGCAGCGGGGGCCGCCGAGCTCGAGCGCGCTGGCCAGCGGGGTGCGGGCCTGCGCGGGCACGGTGTCGGCGGTGTAGGTGGCCGACGCGGCGTCGAAGCTCTCGCAGGGCGGGCGGCTGAGCTCCAGGTCGGCGGGGATCGCGAGCACGGTCATCGGGGCGCCCTCGGCGGGGAGGTGGGCGACGACGACCGTGTCGGGCCGCGTCGGGGCGCCCGGGGTGGACGCGCGGTCGGTCGCGACGACCAGCACGTTCTCCGCGCCCGCCTGGTCGGCGGGGTCGACGATGGCGCCCGAGCCGGGGTCGAGCGCGGCCGCGGGGCGTACGGCCGAGGCGAGCCATCGCTGTGCTCCCCAACCGGTCCCGCTCGCGGCGACGACGACCGCGGCCACCGCGAGCACGGCCAGCCGCAGCGCGCCCGGCCGACGTCGGGGCGCGGGGCAGGCGTCGTCGTCGGCGGGTTCGCCGCGCGGCTCGCCGAGCGTGATGCCCGCGTGCGCGGCGGTGAGGCGGGTGAGGGTCTCGTCGATCCGCCGGACGCGCGTGGTGGCGTCGACGGCGTCGGGCCCGTCGCGCACGTCACCCGCCGGGGCGCGGCGGTTGCGGCCCACGGCCGGTGTCCGCTCAGCGGCCGACCGGGCGCGGGTGCCGCGTGCGGGGTCGTCGGCCGTGGTCCGGGCGGAGCCGCGGCCGTCGGTGGCGCGGCCACCGGCGCGGTCGCCCGCAGGCAGAGGCGTCGCCTGCGCCGCGCGGGGCGGCGGGGTGCGGCCGTTGGTGCGCCCGTTCGTCGCTGCTCCCGCCGTCGCGCCACGACCAGCACGGTCCTCGGTCGAGGCGACGCCCGGGCCGCGCCGGACGGCCTGTAGCGGCCCACGGTCGGGTCGTAGCCCGTCGCCACGTGACGGTCCGCCAGGCGCGACCCTCACACCCGGCTCGCCGTCGCGCGGGGCGCGTACCGCATCGTCCGCACCCGCACCGGTGCGTGGCATCCCGGCGGCCGGTGCGGCCGTCCCGTTCGCGCCCGCGCCCGGAGGTGGCGGTCCGCCGGCGCCGCCGCGGGCACCGGGCCGGGGCGACTGCCAGGGCGCACGACCCCGCCCAGGCCCCGCCCGGGGAACTCCGCGGGCGGGTGTCCCGTCAGGAGGCATCGGGGAGCGGCCAGGACCCGGCGTCGCGGTCCGGTCAGATGGCGCGGGTCCTGCCTGCCCGCCCAGCCGACGGTCGAGTGGCCGCGCCGCGGGGCTGGCACCCGACCGCGCCGCAGGCAACCCACCCGTCGCCAGGCCGCTGTACGGGCGCACCCTGGCCGCACCGCCCGCGGTGAGCGCCTGACCGTCGTTCGGTCGCCCGCCCGCCGCCGCGCCCTCGCGGTTGCGGCCGTCGGGTCCGCCATTCGCGCCGCCGGGCATGCCTGCGCGGCCGGTGGTGCCGTTGGGCGTGCCTACGCCGCTGGTGGTGCCGTTCCCGGACGGACGCCGATCGCTTGTCGGCGCGCGTTCGGCGCGCCCCGGCTCGGACTGCGCCACCGTGGCAGCGGCCCGACCGTCTGCCGTCCGGCGTCGCTCCGCCTCCTCGGCCGCCCGGCGACGAGCGGCCCGCCCTCCGGTCGGCGTCGCGCCCGTCAGACCGAGCCTCGTGAGGACGTCGTCGTCGGCCTCGGCGGCGCGGGTGCGCCGGGCCGGGTCGGAACCGTCGGCCACGCCACCCCCTCGCGCCGCTCGCGACAGAGGGCGGGCGAGATCGTCCCGACCTCGTTCCCGCCCCCTCTGACGCGCAAGAGCTTACGAAGTGGCCATCGATCCGATCACAGGTGGGTCTCGGCGTGGTGCACTTGGCTGATCGCGCGCCGACCCCCGGCCGGACCAGCGAGATGTACGCGTCCGGTGGCCTGGTCGCGGAACGCAACGGCGTTGCGGCCGGAGTGCTTGGCTGCGTACAGCAGAACGTCCGCTGCGCCGATCAGCCGCTCAGTGTCGGTGAGCGGCCCCGCGCCGTGCGCCACGCCGATGCTCACCGTCACCCGCAGGCCGGGGTCGAGCTCGTGCCAGGGGTGTCGCGCCACCCGACACCGGGCCGCCTCGCACGCCAGCACCGCCTCCGCCTGCGTGCAGCCGGGCAGGACCAGCGCGAACTCCTCGCCGCCGTAGCGGGCGCAGAACGCGCCGTCGGGCAGGCCGGTGCCCAGCTCGGTGACGATCCGCTGCAGGACCCGGTCGCCGAACCGGTGGCCGTACGTGTCGTTGACGTGCTTGAAGTGGTCGGCGTCGACCAGGGCGACGCACAGCGCGGTGCGCCCCCGCGCCACCGGGTCGCCGAGCAGCGCGACCAGCCGCTCGTCGAGGTAGCGGCGGTTGTAGCTCGCGGTGAGGCTGTCGCGCCGCGAGAGCTCGTGCGCCTCCGCATGCTCGCGACGGAGACGGTCGAGCTCGTCCGAAGGGCTGCCGTGGAGCAGTCGGACGGCCGCGCGGAGATGCGTGTAGGCCTCCTCCCACCGGCCCAGCGCGGCGAGCTCCTCGGCGGCGGCGGTGTGCTGTGCCGCCACGCCGACCGGCTGCTCGACCGAGACCACCGCGAACCACCTCCGTCCGGAGACGTCGACGGGACGAGCGCCGGTCTTGATGCAACGCACCCGTTCGCGCGCGGCGCCCACCCGACCGGGGACTCCGCGTCGATGATCGACGTCTGGGTGACATCCGCGCCGTATAGGCGCTCATGGCACCCAAGCGTTGATCATGGCTCCGGACCTCAGCCGCCTGAGTGCTCCAGCTCCGCGCCCAGTGGCACGGCGGCGTCGTCCGGGTCGTCGAGCCACCCCTCCGGCAGCACCACCCGCCCCGGCGAGCCCTGCCGACCGCGCGGCCCCTCGGCGTCCGCGGGGAACTCCAGCCGCGGGTCGAGCCCGGCCAGCAGCTCGTCCAGCTCGTCGAGGCTCTCGACCAGCCCGAGCCGTCGGCGGATGTCCGGCCCCGCCGGGAAGCCCTTGAGGTACCAGGCGATGTGCTTGCGCATGTCGCGGATGCCCTTGTACGGGCCCATGTGGACGCAGAGCAGCTCGGCGTGGCGGCGCATGGTCGCCATGACCTGCCCCAGGGTCGGCGGCGTGGGCAGCGCGCGTCCGGCGAACGCGGCCTCCAGGTCGCCGAAGAGCCACGGCCGCCCCAGGCACCCCCGCCCGACGACGACGCCGTCGCAGCCGGTCCCGGCCACCATCCGCAGCGCGTCCGAAGCGCAGAAGATGTCGCCGTTGCCGAGCACGGGCAGCTCGGCGGGCAGGGCGTCGCGGAGGCGGGCGATGGCCGACCAGTCCGCCGTGCCCGAGTACCGCTGCGCCGCCGTCCGCGCGTGCAGGGCGACCGCGGCGACCCCGGCATCAGCGGCCCGGCGCGCGGCGTCGAGGTAGGTGTGGCGGTCGGCGTCGATGCCGATGCGCATCTTCACGGTGACCGGCCGCCCGTCGGCGTTCTCCACCGCCGCCCGCACGATCGCCTCGAACAGCCGCCGCTTGTAGGGCAGCGCCGCCCCGCCGCCGCGGCGGGTGACCTTGGGCACCGGGCAGCCGAAGTTCATGTCGATGTGGTCGGCGAGGTCGCGCTCGACCACCATGCGCACCGCCCTCCCCATCGCCACCGGGTCCACGCCGTAGAGCTGCATCGAGCGGGGGAGCTCGTCGTCGTCGAACGCGATCATCTGGAACGTCAGCGGGTTCTTCTCGACCAGCCCGCGCGAGGTGATCATCTCGCAGACGTAGAACCCGGCGCCCTGCTCGCGGCACAGCCGTCGGAACCCGGGGTTGGTGATGCCCGCCATCGGCGCCAGCACCACGGGCGTGGCGCACGTGTACGGCCCGATGCGCAGCGGACGCGTGACGGCGGGAGCACTCACGTTGGGTCATTCTCCACGTCTGCTTGCTGCTGGGTGACGAAACCCTGACAATTTTCCCTCGCCCATCTGCGACCGACGACTATGTCGTCAAGATGATTGGGTCCCAACAATTGAGGGAACCCGGCAGTGGCGCTGGGCAGGAGGTCTCGATGAAGAGGTTCGTGAACGAGCAGGACCAGCGGGTCTACGAGGCCGCCCTCACCGCGCCGTCAGATCACGTCATCGGCGACGCGACGCGCTGCCAGTTCGAGGCGCGTGTCGACCTCGAGTCCGGCGGCGCGATCGTCACCGAGGACGAACGCGGGACGGTGCGGGTCACCTACTACCGCAGCAGCCGCATCTTGAAGGCCGTCTGGATCGACACCGTGCACTCGCACGCGGACTGCTGCCTCTACGTGACCGCCGCCGCCTGATCACCGCCGCGTCGCCGCTTGGCTTCGTACATCCGCTCGTCGGCCTGGCGGAGCAGCCGTGCGGCGTCCGCGCGGACGGCGTCCGAAACGCTCACGCCGACGGTCGCGGTCACGCTGATCACCTGGCCGTCGATCGTGAACGGCTCGGCGACGGCGGCGCGCAGCCGCGCGGCGATCGCCTCGGCCCGGCGCGGCGGGGTGTCGACGCACAGCACCACGAACTCGTCGCCGCCCAGGCGGGCGCACACGTCCTGCGGGCGGACGAGGGCGGTGAGGCGCTGGGCGAGCTCCTGGAGGAGCTGGTCGCCCGCGGCGTGCCCGTGCCGGTCGTTGACGGCCTTGAACCCGTCCAGGTCGACGAAGAGCAGGCAGCTCGGGGGCCGGGTGAGGGCGTCGTCGATCCGCTGGGCGAGCAACGCGCGGTTGGCGAGCCCGGTGAGCGGGTCGTGCAACGCGCGGTGCAGAAGCTCGGTCTCGAGCGACTTGCGGTCGTCGATGTCTTCGATGTGCATGATCAGATGTGCGGGTCGGCCTGCGACCTCAGGCACCATGGCGGTGCTGGCGAGCACCCAGACGGCCCGCCCGTCGGCGCGGACGAACCGGCACTCGTGACGGAGGGATGCGGCGCGTGCCGGTCTGGATGAGGTGGCAGTTGTGCTGCACCTCGGGGAGTTCGTCGGGGTGGGTGACCTCGAACAGGGTGGAGCCCACCATGCTCTCCGGCGCCCGCCCGAGCAGCTCGCCGAGCGCGGCGTTGCAGGTGATCACGATGCCGGTCGGGGTGAGCACGGCCATCCCGATCGGGGCGTAGTCGAACGCGCTGCGCAGGCTGTGCTCGAACAGGTCGGGGGTCATCGCACCCGCCGGATCGTCGCCCACGGCACGGTCGGGCGCGCCGGCCCCTGGCGACGCAGGTACCGCGCGGCGCGCCGTCGGGCGGTGCGAAACGTGCGGGCGTCGCCCAGCACCCCCTGGACGCCGAGGCCGGGGGTGAGGGCGGTGGGGGTGAGCTCCCAGTCGTCCCCGACCGCGCGCGGCGTGCCGCGCACCAGCAGCGTCCCGACGTCCTTGTCGAGGTTGTGGCACAGCAGCGAGGCAGGCCCGTCGGCCAAGTCGACGCCCGCCGCGCGCGGCGCCCTGAGGACGCGCTCGGCGGGGACGGCACGGGGCCGCCACCGGAGGCTGAAGGGGTGGCCGTCCGGGTCTCGGCCGGTGAGGACGACGTCCGGGAGCGCAGGCGATCCCGCTGACCACCTCAGCCCACATCGGACACCTCGCCCTTCGGGGCGGCGGACGTGTCACCTTCGGGCCACCAGAGCACGCGGGTGGGCGTCACGTGGATGAAGGAGAAGAACCGGCTGATCGGCTGGATCTCGGCGACCCGGCGCCAGCGCGCCTCGAGGTCGGCGCCGGAGGCCTGGACGTCGGAGACGGTGGCGCGACCCTCGACCAGCGCGGGCGGCGCGGCCCGCAGCCCGCTGCCGGTGGGGTCGGGGAAGAGGAGGGAGACGCGCGGGTCACGCCTGATGTTGGCCGCCTTGGCGGGAAAGCCGATGGTGGTGGTGAGCACGAACACGTCCCGGCCGGGTAGCCAGAGCGGGCTCACCGCCCACGCGACCGGCGTGCCCTCACGGGCGATGGTGGCGAACTCGCAGCAGCGGAACGCGCGCAGGACCGCCGCGACCTCGTCGGGCAGAGCCGATCGCGCCACCGGGTGAGTGTGGCGCAGAGAGCGGCGCCGCCGTCGACCCGACGGCACGCCTGGCTCGCCGATGCCGTGCGGGTGGGGCTCGGCGTCGGGGCGGGGTCGTAGGCTGAGGGCACGGGCCTCTAGCTCAATCGGCAGAGCAGCGGACTTTTAATCCGCGGGTTCGGGGTTCGATCCCCCGGGGGCCCACCCGCTGAACTGGGAAGATGCAACCAAGGTCTAGCGGCCTTGGTCGCTAGGTGTCTGAATCTTGAGCCAAGTCTTCAGGCGATCATGCGGGCCTCGGTGATGTAGTCGGCGACGTGGCGTTCGATGACTCGTAAGGCTTGGCGCAGCGGCAGCGGGGCGGGTGGGTCATTGGCCGCGGCCAGTGGTCGCAGCAGCCGGTTGTGCAGCTTGGTGTAGAAGATCGCGACACGTTGCCCGTCCGGGGTCAGGACGTAGGTGTTGGACCGGGTAGCCGGGTGATCAGGCCTTTCATCCGCAGGCGCCGCAGGTCATAACTCATCTGGCCCATCGAGTACGGCATGCCGAGCAGGGTGGCCACCCGGGCGCGCAGGCTCCGGTTGGTGAACCCGGCCACGACGTGCAGACCCGCGCACAGGGCGCCGACCAGGGCCATGACCCGAGGGTCGCCGAACCGCAGGGCCGGGGCCCTCCGACCCTCCTCGAGGGTGGGTCGCGCGACCCGCTCAAAGGCTGGGCTCGCAAGGACACAGCCCTGGCCGACCCGGAAAGCATCGACCATGCGACGGTTGACGTCACGGGCCTTGACCCAGATTTCCGGCAGATGCTCCAGCCGCCGGGCCACTCCGAGATCGGCGGTGTCGTTGACGACGGTCTCGATGCGAAACGCCCGCCCGCATTTGAGGTAGGACTTCACCCGGGAGTGCCCGAAATGCGCGTTGAGGGTGACCTCATCACCGGAGCGCAGCAGCCGGGTCCGGTAGCCCTCCGGCGGTGGGGTGCGGACCCGGCGGCCGAACACGATCTGCATCTGTTCCGGGCGGCCGATGTCCAGGTTGTCGGTGCACAGCGCCTCGAAGAACCCACGGGCGTGCCGCGGCGCGTCGAAGACGATGGTGCGGGAGACCTCGACCTGGCGCATGGCGATGTCCCACCAGTAGCCGCCGGCCCGGTCGGCGGCGGTCAGCGGCAGCGGCAGCCGCGCCCACCAGCGCTCGCAGAACCCCCGGACCGTGCCCGGCCCCAGACTGTCGCAGAGCTGTTGCAGCCCGGCCGGGTCGTCGGTGGTGGCGAACCCGTTGTCCAGCTCGGTGAACCCGATCCCGGCCGCGGCCGCGGCGCGTTTGGCGTATTCGTGCCCGTTCAACCAGATCTTGAGCGGATAGGGGAAGTACGCGCACACCTTCACGAACGCCGGCCCGAACACCTCATCGACCAGATAGAAGTAGTAGGCGGTGACCCGGCGGTCGGCCTTGTGATAGCCGAACCGCGGGACCCCGCCACCGTCCGGGTCGGCGTGGTAGGTGGTGCCGCTGAACACCCGCTGGAACTCCTGGGCCACCCCGATCGCGGCCACCCCACACCGGCCCTGGCGGGCCAGCCGGTCCAGGTGCGGGCGCATCACCTCCAGCTTCCGCTCGCCCTTGCCGAAGCGGATCACCGGGATGTCGTTGGCCGCGGCGTACTCGGTGACCGCCCTGCGGAACCGCAGCCCGATCTTCTCCAGCAGCGCCGGGGACGGGATCGGGAAGCCCAGGTGATGGGTCAGGAAGTTGACCACCTGCCCGGACACCTGCAGGTTGGGCACCCAGCCGTTGAGGTAGATCCGGTCGAAACACTCCAGATCCAACCCGACGTGCCCGTCCAGGATGTCGTTCACGGTCAGCACACGGGTCGCCATCGCGCACCTCCGGGCCAGCGTCAGCTCAACCCGCCAGCCTGGCCCCACCCGAACGTGACGTCACCCGCCAACCCGACCACCACCTCGGCGGTCCGAGGCGAAGCCTCACTGGGCGGTTTGTCGGTTGACCTGCAACGTCAGGTGTTCGGCGGGTGGTCATGTCGATACGCCTCGCGCGAGGCGGGATCCTGACGATCAGGGTTTATTCGCATCCTGACCGGCCCGAGCTGGCTGAGAATAAAGCGCTGGAACTGCTCGCGCTACTAAGCTACCCAACCTGTCGGGTGATAGATCGGAGCAGGAGTCGGCGATGGCTTAGACGGTCAGGTACCGTGCGATTAGTCGACGGCCGCGACTGCGAGGTGCCATGGAAAAAAAGACGAATGTAGTCATTGCCGGTACCCGGCTCGTGGGGCTGACAGACGTCGTTCCCAACGAGGACACGTACGCCCCAGCGGGCAAGCTTGTCGAGTGCCTCGGCGACCCCGGGAAGCTCAACTGGGCGCGGTTGCTGAACGGCATGGCGACGACCGGCAGACCTTTGCCGACAGCCTCGACAACGAGGCCGAGCGGCAGCGTGTCCGAGATACCGGCCGCCCATTTGGCGATCGTGTTGCAGGTGGCCGGGGCGACGATCATTGCATCGGCGGACGGCAGATCGTCGGACGTGTTGGGTTCCTTGTACGCCGAGCGGACGGTGTGGCCGGTCTTGGTCGTGAGTGCGTCGACATCGATGAAGCGCCGACCGTCGGGGGAAGCGTGGGCCGAACGGCACCCGACCGATCCTTCGTGAGGGCGTCTGCGCCGCCTCACTCGGTGATGACGGGCAGCCGGTAGACCTGCGTTGAGTGGGAGCCACCCGGGTTAACGGTGGTCGGACGGACCCATGTCCACCGGGTGTCGCGGCGTCCCGTACCGACGCGTTGCTGTCGCCAGTGGCCGCGGCGCAGATGCGATCGACGTGAGGCGACGCCATCGGAACGGCCACCCCGACGGGGCGCAGCGGTGGTGTCGATGTCCAGGACACGGACCTGCGCCGCCGGGTCGTCCATTATTGGCGTCGTCGGACGAGGGCTGGTGTCGCCGGGCTGGGGATGCGCACTGTCGATGGGGTGCCAGGAGCTGAGGGCGATCGCAGCGAGGAGGTTGTCCACCGGTGCGCGCCAGGCGCTGGCCTGGCGGGACGCCGGGACGAGGATCCGTGCGAGCGTTGTGCCCCACGGGTGGGGCAGTTTCAGGCACCAGGCGAACGCGTCGTGCGGGGTGCCGTCCGGTTCGGCAGTGAAGATCAGGCCCTCGACACGGGCGCCGAGTTGCGTGGCGACTTGCAGCGGCGTGGGTAGTCGCGACCTCTCGACGGTCCAGGCCTGGAGTCGGTGCAGGACACCTTCGAGGGTGGGAGCCTCGTGCCGGTGGGCGCGCCCGCGGGCGTGCAGCATCGCCGGATAGGGCCACGTGCGTGGCGCGGCCACCGCGGCGTCGGCCCGGTTCGCGTTGCCGCCGTCGTCGGGGCTGTCCGGTTGCGGCGGCAGGGTCCACGGATCAGAAAAGCAGGCGAAAACCCTCGGGAAGGGCAGTCGCAGCGGGGTGCCCGCGGGAAGCGGCTGAGCGGTAGCGAACGCTCCGCAGAACTCGTCGGGCACCCAGAACGGGACGGCTATGCTCGGCCGCCGGGCCTCGGAGGGCCCGTCGGCGCCGTGGCAGGCGAGAGGTGACCAGCCTTGGGCCCAGCCGCTGCGGTGGTACCAGTGCGCGAGGTCGGCGGCGTCGGTTGGGTCCGCAACCAGTGGGCGCTGCCGCCAGGGCAGCGTGATGGTCGCGGTGCGGGGCAGCGGCGGCCCGCTGTAGGGATGTGACGGAAGGGTGGGGGCACCGCTGGTCGTGGCGCCGAGCGCGGCCCGTAGACGTGGAGCGTCGGTGCCGTCGGGGTCGCCGAGCCAGGGTGGTACTGCCCAGCACCATGCTCCGGCAGAGTTGTTGTCGTGCGCGGTGGACAACGCGTAGACAGCGAGGCTGTCGCGGTCGGTCGGGGTGTGCTCGGGGATCCAGTCTTCGAGGTTGATCAGCGTTTCGGGCCGTCCGCCGATGCGCGTGCGGTAACGCTGGTAGCGGTAGGTGTTGGGTGCGCGGCGGTGGACCTCGCGCATGGTGATGGGCAGCCCTGCGGCGATGGCGTGTTCGGCTCGGGCGGCTGCGGACGCGTGGCCCGCGTCCCCGGCTCGGCCGGGTTCGGTGCCGGTGGTGGCGGTAAGGCGTTGATCGACCCGGCGCAGCTGGGCGGTGGCTGCGCACAGGTTCTGCCACGGTGCGCCGATGCGGCGCGTCACCGCGGCGGCTTCGGTTTCGGCGGCTGCCGTTCGACGGTGGGCCAGTTCCACCTCACGGTCGAGCCGTAGCCGCGTGGCGGCGGCTCGGGCAGCGGCGCGGCGGGCCTCTTGGAGCCGGTCCTGCTCGGCTGCGATCTGCGTCTGCAAGTGGGCGACGGAGGCGGCATAAGCCGACTCGTCGCGCCGGTCGCGGCGGCGCCTGTACTTGCCCCGGCTCATGCCGCGCTCCCCGCGTTTGTGCCTCGGGTCCGTCGAGCACGGGTCCGACCATCGGTGGCCGTCCCCGGTGGGTCGGCCGATGCAGCGCTGGCGGTGTTGGGCGGCGGATCAAGGGCGGCAGCCAGCGCCGCGACCGCGTCGAGACACGCGTTCCCGGCAACCACCCCGCTTTGGACGTGAGGATGATCGGCCGACAGCCCGTAGATGCCGAGCCGAACCGACATCCGGGCGGCCAGCACGACGAGGTCGTCGACGTCGGCCAACAGCCGCTCGAACACGCCGCGGTCGCGGCGCAACGTGGCTGAGGTACCGGCGTCGCGATCGCGCCGGACCGCGACGATCTCGCGTTGCAGCATGGCCTCGGCGGCCGCGTCGTGCTCGGCTCGCTCGCGTTCCCGGCGGCATTGCGCCAACTGCTCGCGTAGCTGTTGCAGCTCCCGGACCCGCTCACCCTTTGTCGCACCGCTCGGGGGTGCCGACGGCGTCTGTTGCAGACTCGGATCCGCAGGCCGCTCGACGACCTTTCCCACACGTCCGTCGCTCTTGAGGCGGGGATGGGCAGGTCCCGGTCTGGTCGGTGTCATGAGATCACCGCCTGCTCGAACCGTCGGGCGTGAGCAGGGGGGCGTCTGCTCGCCGCCGGGGCCGCGCCCCGGTCCGGGCGGCGACGTCCGCGACCTCGTCGTCGTCATAGGCTGTGCGCACTCCGGAGATCGACATGCCCGCCGAGCGGGCGAGGTCATCAAGGGTGTAAGGACGGGGGCCGACGAACTCGCGGGCGTAGGCGATCAGCAGCCGCATCCGCCGTTCCGCGTCCAGCATCTGACGCCGAGCTTCCGCGACAAGCGCCAGCACCGGGTCGTGCCCCCCTTCATCCCATCCCAGCCGCAGCGATTCCTCCAGCTCGGCCCGCTCTTCGTAGATCTGCTCGCTGACCGCCGACCACGCCGCTTCGTCCAGGTCGTCTTCCGCGGACGACCCGGGACGGGCGGGCAGCGGCAGCAGCAGTGCGGCCAGATCGGACACCAGGTCACGCGTCATCATGATGACAGTCTGCACCATTAATTGCGATAGTCGCAACTCGCTACATATCCCGCAGAACAGTGTGAAGATCGTAGGTAGTTGACGGGATCGGCGCCGCGAGTCCGGATGCGTCTTGACTGGCGCTGCCGCCCACGCGCGCCCGGTAGGTCTGCGTCGTGTGCTGGGTTGAGCAGGCTGGGGCGGTGAGACGATCTAACGTGGCGGGATCTGCGGAGCAGCGCGGCCTGAAGTCGGTGGACGTGCTGCAGTGGAGAAGGGTCAAGAGGCATTGCCATGGCGGACGAGCCTCTCGGTCAGAGCGGACCACTGTTCGAGTTCGGCCAGCATCCCAGCGGTCATGTGCACGCCGTCCGGGAACAGCTGTTGGAAGAGGGAGGCGGCGTCGGGTTTGTGGCCGCCGACAGGCCCTGGGCTCGGCGACGGTTCGGGTTGCCGCGGCCCTGGCCCGGTTCGCCGCGGGTGGGGGAGCGGCAGGGCGCGGAGTGGTGTCGAGCGCGACAGGGAGGGCGCGGCGGCCGCCGGACCACTGGTAAACCCCAGCCCGGATGCGGTCGAGGTCCCCATCGCGGCAGAGGGTGGCGCTGGCCGCGATGACTTGTCTGCGGCTGACGCGGCCCCGGCACCGGCACGGGCGCACGACCTGCTCGAGCCCGAAGTCCTTCGGCGCGAGAAGTGGGTCGACGGAGGCTGCTCGGGAGACCACCGCATCGAAGGGCCCGGTGTGAGCGTGCATGGCCGAGACGACGCCGTCGGCGAGGGGCTTGAGTAGCCCAGCGAGCGCGCCGCGCCACCGTGTGGGCGGGTTGACGGTGATACTCAGCAGGTAGGCATTGGGAACCTTGTCATTGGCCTCGTGGACGGCGATGCTGCCGCGACGGGCGTGGAGCCACCACAGGCCGACTCTCGCGGCCGTGAACACGTTGAGTGGGGCGGCGAACTGCATCGAGCAGAGCGGGCGGCCGCGTCGCCAGCCGGTCCAAGCGCTGTGAGCAGGTGCGAGTTCGTAGCGGTACCCGTGCCCGAGGCCGACCTCGCTCGCGAACGAGCGCTCCAGGACGAGTCCGTGAGTGGCGCCGGCGCGGATCGCGCCGGTTCCGAGGTTGTAGCTGAGGATGTTCTCGATGTCGGAGCGGCTTCGGTCCGTCGAGGTGTAGGTCGCGTGCAGCACCTGGCCCGATGCGGCGACGAGGTGGCGGCAGGCGGCGCCGAGCTCGCGACGGAAGTCGACGAGCCAGCACTTCGGCTCGAACGGCAGCCGCGTCGTCGACATGGCATCGACGACGCCCGGCTCCGGCTCGTTGACCTGGTACGTCATGGCCGCGAGTATGGCGGTCGACACCGACAGGAGCGGCGGATGAGCCTGCCGGGGTCCATAGTGGATGATCAAGTGGCAAGCACGCTGGCTGCGAATCTGCGTCCGACGGGTGCAACAGGTGCACCGTCGACACTGGCTACGGCGCCCTGACCTGCGCTATCTGCTTACGAGGGCGCGTGGCGCTGATCTATTGATCCGCGGGTTCGGGGTTCCATCGCCCGGGGCCCACGTGTTGACCTGCGGCTACCTATGTCAGGTCTGGCTGGCTTGTCACCTCGAGTATCCGGGATTTCGCACCACGCAGAGATCCGTTGGGTTCAACGATCCCTGTGCCGCCGTGGTTATCCGTCGTTGCTGACGGATGTAGCCGCATGGCTACTCGGCCTACCCGACGGCGCGCTCGTGCTGGACCGCGCGACCGCGCCCAACGGGGTTGCTGAACCTGTCCTCGATCTACGCTGACGGTGGATCGCCCTTGTTGTGCTCGTAAGAGGGGTGAGGATGCCCACCTCAGGAATGAAGCGCGGCGCCGCCGCGCGTGCTCCTCGGCGACCCGCTGTTGATGACGCCGCAGCCGAGCGCGCCGCTGTTGTTGGAGCGGCGCACCTCGAGCGGTCATCCGTGCCCGCGTGACGACGACACATTCCCGCCAGCGCCGCCCGTGCCACCGTCACCGCCCTCGCCCCCGGTGCCGCCTGTCGATGCGCCCCCATTGGACCTGCCGTCACCGCCGTTGCCCCCGCCGACGGCAGAGCTGTTGGGCGACAGGATCGGGATCAGGATCAGCGTCCCGCCTCCGGTGCTGCCTGCCCCGCCCGTCGCGGTCCCCCCGCCGCCTCCGGCACCGCCTGCGCCCCCGGTGC
Source organism: uncultured Actinomycetota bacterium (assembly GCA_963750095.1). Classification (GTDB taxonomy): domain Bacteria; phylum Actinomycetota; class Actinomycetes; order Mycobacteriales; family Pseudonocardiaceae; genus Pseudonocardia. Next base: position 365,456 of record CAVVPJ010000010.1, read on the forward strand.
CTCCCGCAGCGCCTGTCGCCCCCGGACCGCCTTCGCCGCTGCCGCCTGCAACGCCACCGTTTACCGATCCGCCTGTCTCGTTGGCCTCGATGACACCGTGGTCCTCGACCCTGCCCACGCTCGCTGTGGGTCGGGAGCTGGTGGCTGCGGTAGTGACGGTCGCGGTCGTGGTGGTTGGGGTGGCGGTCCAGGTGTGGGTCGGCGTGGCGGTCGTGGTGATCGCGTTCATCGTCGAGGCGGTGGGCACCGCGACCGTGCACGTCGTCGTGTTCGCGAACGCGATCAACGTCACCGCGGCGGCGGCGGTCGTCACCGCGGCGGAGGTGAGTGCCCACCGTTCGACACGGGGACGCGCAGGTGGTTGCAGGCCGGTCATGGTTCCCCCTCGGGTCGTCTTGGCGCCAACGACCCGCAAGACAGGTGGATGTTCCCCCGGTTCGGGTGAGACCCGGCCGGGTCGCCGATTCAGCGCGTCGGGGGACCGCCTGCGGCCGACGGTCCATCGCTGGGGAGTGTGCGTGGTGTCACATGGGGGCTTCGCCCAAGGGCTGCTGTGGGCACGTAGCGGTGCGGCGGACATGCCGTCGTGGAGTCATATGTGGTGCGAACTCGCGGCGATCAGTGGTCGCAGTGCGACGGGTGCGCCTGGGTTCGTTCGCCCACGCGGCCAACGCCGTCGCGGTAGGTCGGTGGCCAGCCGAGTCGGCGCGTCCGTTCAAGTGCTTGGCGCACAGGTTCTGGCCGCCGACGAGTCCAGCTACATCCACAGCGACCTCATCAAGGTCGACGGCGGCCGGACCCTCTGCCGGTAATCGGTCTGACGATCGGCGCCGGGCGCGGTTGCCGGGGCTTGGTGCGGCATGCGCGGCCACAACGTTCGAGCCCGCGGGAACACATTCGTGCGCACCGACCCGCCACGGGCAGGCCGGTGTATGAGCTGGCGTTTGCCGCGCGGCGGTGTCCGGTCCTGGCTCTCAACCCGACGATCACGCGCCTGGTCCCGGCGGCGATGGAGGCCTCGCCTGCATGGGAGCGGCTCGCCGAGGTCGTCAGGGAACGACTCCTGGCGCAGCAGAACGGACCAACCGGGCAAACGCGGAGACGCCGGACTCAGCAAGTTCTCGGGACACGCCCGGACGGTGCTCGGGCTCAGCAGATGCTTCATGTCCAAGCGCGAATGCAGATAATGAGACCGGTCGGGACCTACAAGAACGGCGGCCGGGAGTACCAGCACAAGGGTCAACCGGTACCGACCAACACCTACGACTTCATCGGTGAGGGCGGCAAGGCGGTGCCCTACGGGGTGTATGACGTGGGCGCGAACAGCGGGTGGGTGAACGTGGGCGTCGACGCCGACACCGGGGTGTTCGCGGTCGAGTCGATCCGCCGCTGGTGGAGCACCATCGGGCAACCCGGCTACCCCGACGCGCGCCGGTTGCTGATCACCGCGGACGGTGGCGGGTCCAACGGTTCCCGGCTGCGGCTGTGGAAGACCCAGCTGGCCATGCTGGCCGCCGAGACCGGTCTGGAGATCACCGTGTGCCACCTGCCGCCGGGCACCTCCAAGTGGAACAAGATCGAGCACCGGATGTTCTTCGCGATCACCATGAACTGGCGCGGCCGACCCCTGGAAACGCACGAGGTGCTCGTCGAGACGATCGCAGCGACCACCACGAAGACCGGACTGACGATCCAAGCGGTCCTCGACACCAACACCTACCAACGCGGCATCAAGATCACAGACAAGGAGATGACGGCATTCGAGGCCGCCCACCTGCAACGACACACCTTCCACGGCGACTGGAACTACACCGTGACCGCCGCGCCGGACGCTGACACGACACACCCGAAATCACAGAAGTAATTCTTCTGTGAGCCCTTAGCGCGGCGTATCGGGAATGGGCGCAGCCGGTGACGCAGGAGGTGATTGCGGCGTTCGGTACGACTGGCGAACGCGCCGCCTTGGACCGCGCCGAAACCGAGCACGCGAACCTGCGCCGCGCGTTGGCGGAGGCACCGCCGGGAGATCCGGTTGCGCTGCGCACAGCCACGGCGCTGGCTTGGTATTGGGACGTGCGCGGCCACCTTGTCGAGGGGCGTGCCCAGCTGGAACGGGTGCTCGCGGCCGCGATAGCGGACCCGGCGCTGGAGGCGGCCGCCCGCGACGCACTGGGACGCCTGGTCCTTGCGCAGGGTGACCACGCCGCCGCGGAGCAGCTCCTCCGTGCGAGTGTGGCTCTCTGCGAGGAGATCGGTGACGACGCGGCGGCCGGGTGGTCGCTCGCGTCGTTGTCGTTGGGCGCAGTGTGGGCCGGGGACGGGCCGTCCCGCCCAGCGTCTCGGTGTTTCCCCCTGATGCCGGGCCCGGCTGCACGGGATTGACATCGACAAGTGGACGCAGGCGATCGCGGGTGACGAGTTCAGCCGCGCCGAGAGCGGGCAGGTACGGGAGCCGTACTCGACGATCTCCCTGGCGAACGAGGTCGACGCCCGGCGGGCCAGCGACCAGTTGACCGGCGCGCAGCGTCCCGTGCCCTCCACCGCGGAGCGGGCCCATGCCTGATGAGGGTGAGTCGGCGCTGCGCGCGGCGATCCTGCGCAGGCTCGACCGCGTCCAGGACCCCTGCAGCGTCGCAGGCGCTTCCCCGATGGGCCTGAGCGAGATGGGCCTGGTCGGGTCGGTGGAGATCAGCGAAGACGGAGACGTGGCCGTGCACCTCCGGCTCACCTCGCCGTTCTGCCACATGATCGCGTTCATGCAGTCGGAAGCCCAGAACGAGGTGGGCGCCCTGCCGGGGGTGCGCAGCGTCCGGGTCACAGGTGACCAGGGACTGGACTCGTCGCCGGATCTGATCTCCCGGGAGGCGCAGGAGCGCGGGCGAAGGCAACTGCCGGTGGTGTCGAGATGAAGGCGGTCCGCTTCTACGGCAAGGAAGACCTGCGCGACGAAGAGGTCGAAGAACCCTCGCCGGGTCCGGGGGAGGTCAAGCTACGCAACGCGCCTACACCGGCATCTGCGGCACCGATCTTCACGTCTCCAACGTCCTCGTCTCCCGTATCACCGACGGCGGCACCCGTCGCTTCGACCCCACGGCGACAGCTGGGCGAAGTGGCTACCGGCGACCGGCCGCCCCGACTGGGACGCCTACCTCGCCGGTCTCGCCCAGGCCGCCGACCAGCGCGCCACCGTCCTGGGCCGCGAGACCGCCGAGCAGGCCCCCCGCGAGGGCCATCGAAGCCCTCGGGCCCGTCCCCGCCGCCGACGACCCCGCCCGCAGCGACCGGGAACGCCGAGCCGCCATCGTGGCCGTCTACCGCGAGCTGCACGGCCACGACGACCCCACCGACGCCCTCGGTCACGCCCCTCGCCAGCCCGGCGGGCCGAGGCGTATGCCGCCTACCGCGCCGCATGGACCGCACTCGGTCGGCCGGAGGCTCAGCAGCACGAGCACGCGATGTCCACCGCCCAAGCACGGGTCAATCGGCCCTAGCGGGTCCCACCGCAGCACCGGACGCTGTCGGTGCCCCGTGCAAGACCGGCAAGCCGAAGGACCGGACACGCGCGTCGACTGAGGAGACCGGATCGTCATCGAGACCCCCCGCCCGGCAGGCCGTTGTTGGGGCGAGGTGACCGGGCAACCGCGAGCACTACCCCGCGCGCGCTGGCCCCGACGACGCGCTGGGATCGACTACGTCCGCCAGGGGCGATCGAACACCACCAATGTCCGTGCCGACCGCGGTGCCCAGCACGGGACCGGCTCATTCCACCCTCACGGAGGTCACGGTGAATACGCAGGAGAAGGCGGCGACGGCGACGATCGTCGCGCAGCACGAGCGGTTGGTGAAGTCGCTGCCGATGCACGACGTGCAGGACTTCGTCGACGCGCGTCGCGGTTTCCTGGGCGCGCTGGAGCCCGGGGTGGTCCGCACCGGGGAGGGCCGGGTGGTGTGGGACAACGACTCGTATGCGTTCCTGACCGGCGACGCGCCCGCGACGGTGAACCCGAGCCTGTGGCGCCAGTCGGCGCTCAACGCGATCCAAGGCCTGTTTGAGGTGGTGCCCGGGATCTACCAGGTGCGGGGCCTGGATCTGTCGAACGTGACGTTCATCGAGGGAGACCGCGGGGTCATCGTCCTGGATCCGCTGATTTCTGCGGAGACCGCCGCCGCGGCGTTGCAGCTGTATCGCCGGTATCGCGGAGACCGGCCGGTGACGGGGCTGATCTACACGCACAGCCACGCCGACCACTTCGGCGGCGTGCGCGGGGTGGTGAAGCAGGAGGATGTCGACTCCGGCGAGGTGCCGATCCTGGCCCCGGAGGGATTCACGGCCCATGCGGTGAGCGAGAATGTCTTCGCCGGAACGGCGATGGGCCGCAGAGCCGGCTACATGTACGGCGCGGCACTGGCGCGCGGGCCGCAGGGACAGGTGGGCGCCGGGCTGGGGCAGACCACCTCGACCGGCGCCTTCGGCATCATCGCGCCGACCCTCGATGTCACGACGACCGGCCAGGAGGAGGTCGTCGACGGCGTCCGCATGGTGTTCCAGATGGCGCCGGGCAGCGAGGCGCCGGCGGAGATGCACGTCCACTTCCCGCAGCGGCACGCCTTGTGCATGGCGGAGAACGCTACGCATGTGCTGCACAACATCCTCACCATTCGCGGCGCGCAGGTCCGTGACGCGCACGCCTGGGCAGGCTACCTGACCGAGGCGATCGACCTGTTCGGCGGCGACCTGGAGCTGGTCTTCGCCTCCCACCACTGGCCCACCTGGGGCCGCGAGCGGGCGGTGGAGTTTCTCAGCCTGCAGCGGGACCTGTACGCCTACCTGCACGACCAGACCCTGCGCATGCTCAACCAGGGCATGACAGGGCCGGAGATCGCCGAGGCCATGGAACTGCCGCCTGCCCTGGAGGACGCCTGGCACGCCCGCGGCTACTACGGCTCCGTCAACCACAACGTCAAGGCGATCTACCAGCGTTACATGGGCTGGTACGACGGCAACCCCGCTCGCCTGTGGCCGCACCCGCCCGAGGCGGCCGCACGCCGCTACCTCGAGTTCATGGGCGGTGCAGACACCGTCGTGGCCAAGGCCCGGGAATCCTTCGACGCCGGGGACTTCCGCTGGGTGGCCCAGGTGCTCGACCACGTGGTGTTCGCCGAGCCGCAGCACCAGGGCGCCCGAGAGCTGCTGGCCGACACCTACGAGCAGCTCGGCTATGGCGCGGAGAACGGCACCTGGCGCTGCGCCTACCTGTCCGGCGCCCACGAACTGCGCCACGGCAACTTCGGTACCCCTGTGAGCCCCGTCTCGCCCGACGTGCTGGCCCAGCTCACACCCGAGCAGCTCTTCGACGCCCTGGCCATCCGGGTCAACGCTCCCCGTTGCTGGAACGAGCACCTCACCCTGGACGTCGACCTGACCGACGTCGGCGTCCGCTACCGGCTGACCCTGCGCAACGGTGTTCTGATCTATACGACCGCCACGCAGACCACGGCCGCCGACGCGGTGCTGCACCTGACGGCCGCGGCACTTCCCGCGGTGGCCACGGGAGCGGCGGACCCGGTTGCGCTCACCGCCGTGGGAGCCACCATCGACGGCGACCCGGCAGCCCTCGGGCGGTTGCTGGCGACACTGGACGCCCCCGACCCCGACTTCGCCATCGTCACCCCTCACGAGCCGTTGCCAGGACCACCTCCGCCCGACGAGACGCGCTGACGGGTCCGATCCTCGTGATGACAGCGGCCGTGGTCAGTGCCCTCCTGGTGCTCGGCTACGCCGCGACGGCCGCGGTTCTCGGCAGGCTGAACGTGTCGGCACCGCTTGCCGGTCCAGGTGCTCGCAGTGCACGGCAACCGCGTCGGCCAGGCGGGCCCGTTCGGCGCAGAGGGCCGCGAGCTCGCGTTCGCTGCGTGGTCGTGGCACGACGCCGCCACCCACCGCGGTCGCAGACCCTCGCCCTGCTCGGTCAGGTAGACCACGACGAGCTCCCAGTCGGGCCTGCCTCGTGACCTCGGCCGCGAGTACGCAGACGGCCACGTCGTTGACCACTGCCGGGAAGCCGTGCAAACACTGACCTCCGGATACGCGTCGCTCCTGACGCGACGACCTCTGTTCGGATGATCCGCTCGATCCCGACCAGCACGCGGACGTGCACCGACGGGTCGAACAACCGGGTGCTCATCAGCAGCCTCGGCCTCGTCCGGGATGTCTGGGTCCCATGCGAACCATCAACCGGGAAGGTCAACGTCAGCCGTCGCCAAAGGCAAGTCTTCCAATCTTCCGCCGTTGCCAGAGCACCCGGCTCACTGGTGCACGACGTGGCAGTGATGATCCAACTCCGCGGTCGGCGCCTGCTGGTGGGGGAGGAACCTGGGCCGGGCCGTGCGCGGCAGGCGAGCCGATGGACCCGCCGCTGGAAGGGTGTTCGCACCCGATCGCAAGTCCGCGGGTTCGGGGTTCGATCCCCGGGCCCCACCCGCTCCCGTCGGGGTCACCCCGTTTCGACCAACGCCCTGATCATGAACCCCGCCACGCTGCGGCAGCCCGACGTGCCGCAGCCGGTACTGGTCGTGGTCCTCGGCCGCACGTAGCGTCCGCGGAGCAGCTGCCGTCGCCCTCGGAGGAAGGTCCGTCGTGTCGGGACGTCTTTGAATCGCTCGTGTTGTTCCGCCCGGTCGGGCGGGCTTCCCGGTCGCGACGGTAGTGCTGGCCTGAGCTGACTCTCCGGCGTCTCCTCGCGATCTCCCTGATCCTTGAGGAGTGTTCGATGAGTTCTGCCCTGCGTGTGTTGGACTATCGGCCCGCGCTGGCCGCGGTCGTCGCTGACGTCATCGCCCCGGCCGCCGCCGAGGTCGACCGGACCGGTGACTTTCCCCGTGCCGCCCTCGACGCCCTGGGTGGCGCGGGTGTCCTTGGCCTCTTGAGCGCCACCGATGTCGGTGGCGGGGGCGGCTCGCTCGCCGATGTCGCCGAGGTGATCGAGACGATCGCCGGGGCCTGCGGCTCGACGGCCATGGTCGTGTTGATGCACTTTGCCGCCACCTCGGTCGTGGAGGCGCATGGCCCCCGCGACGTGCGTGCGGCCATCGCCGGAGGTGGGCACGTCAGCAGTCTGGCGTTCTCCGAGGCCGGGTCGCGGAGCCACTTCTGGGCGCCGCTGAGCAGCGCCACCGCCGACGGCGACGGCGTGCGCCTGGACGCGGCCAAGAGCTGGATCACCTCGGCGGGGGAGGCCGACAGCTACGTGTGGTCGAGCCGCCCGGTCGCCGCCGCAGGCCCGATGACGCTCTGGTTGGTCCCCGCGGACGCTCCCGGCCTGACGACCACGGCGCCGTTCGACGGCTTGGGCCTGCGCGGCAACTCCTCGAGCCCGGTGCGGGCCGACGGCGTGATCGTCCCCGAGTCGGCGCGGTTGGGTGAGGACGGCGCGGGCCTCGACATCGCGCTCGGCACCGCTCTCCCGACGTTCCTCGTCGGCAACGCGGCGTTCTCGATCGGGCTGACGGAGGCGCTCGTCGGCGAGGCCGCGGCGCACTTGACGCGAACGCGTCTCGACCACCTCGACCAGACGCTCGCGGAGCAGCCGATCGCGCGCGGCGAGTTCGCGCGCCTGCGCACCCGCACCGACGAGGCGCGCACGTTCCTTGCCGACACCCTCGCCGCGCTGACCACGGGCAGGCCCGACGCGACGCTGCGCGTGCTGCAGGTCAAAGCGGTCGCCGCGGAGGCGTCGTCCGAGGTGGCCGACGGGGTGATGCGACTGTGCGGCGGCGCGGCGTTCCGCAAGGACGTCGGGGTCGAACGGCGGTTCCGCGACTCGCTGGGCGCCCGGGTCATGGCCCCCACCACGGATGCGCTGCATGACTTCGTCGGGCGCGCCACGCTGGGTCTGCCGCTGTTCGGGGACGCCTGATGGCATCCCAGAAGATGTCGGCGCTGCTGATGGGGGCCGTGGCCTACGACCCCAAGGTCGTGACGATCTGGGAGGGCTTCCGGCGCTGGCTCCGCACCGAGGGCCTGGAGTTCGACTTCGTCCTCTACTCGAACTACGAGCGCCAGGTCGAGGACCTCGTGGCCGGACGGATCCATGCCGCCTGGAACTCCCCGCTGGCGTGGCTGCGCTCCGAGCGGCTTGCCGCGGCCAGGGTGCGCTCGGTGCGCTCGGCCGTCATGCGCGACACCGACCAGGACCTGACCTCGGTCGTGGTGGTCCGCGCCGATTCCCCCGTCGCGTCGCTCGCGGACCTGAAGGGCGCGACGGTGGCCGTCGGGGCGGTGGACTCTCCACAGTCGACGCTGATTCCGCTGTCGTTCCTGCGCGGTGCGGGTCTGCGTCCGGGTGAGGACTTCACGGTGCGCCGCTTCGACGTCGGTGTCGGGCTGCACGGCGACCACATCGGCGGCGAGCGCGCCGCGGCGCGCGCACTGGTGGCGGGCGAGGTCGACGCCGCGTGCATGATCGACGGCAACCACCTGCTGTTCGTGCAGGAGGGCACGCTGCCTGCGGGCGGGAGCCGGATCCTCGCGCAGACCCCGGTGTATGACCACTGCACGATGACGATCGCGGACACCGCGCCCGCGGTGCTCGCCGACCGGTTCGTGGCGCTGCTGCTGGCCATGTCCTACGACGACCCGGCGGTGCGCCCGCTGCTCGACCTGGAAGGTCTTCGGGTCTGGCGCGAGGGTCGGACCAGCGGTTTCGGCCCACTGGGCACCGCGGTCGACGAGACCGGGTTCTACGACAGCCAGGGCATGGTGACGGCGGGGGAGTACCTGCCGTGACCGGCGGCGCCCCGCTCGACCTTGGCTGGCTCGGCTTCGAGCGGGGCGCCCACCTGCTGGTCTCGCGGGCGTTGCGGGAGCGGCCGCAGGTGCACGTGCTCGGCGGCGGCCCGGCACTGGGGGTGCACCTGCGCGCGTGGTGACGAGGGCCGCAGGCAGCGGCTCGCCCGCCTCGGCTTCCCACCCGACGAGGCGGCCGAACTCTCCGCACTGCACACCCGCAACTTCATGTGAGCCCGACGGGACTCCGCTCGCCGAACCGAGTCCGAGCTGGCGAGGAAGGCCTGGCCGCACCGCCGCGCGTAGGCCGCGTTCCTCGCGCAGTGCGGCGCGTCGGGGATGTACATGACGTTGCCCCAGCCTTTCTGGTCGGTGACCGGGGCGACCGAGTGGACGGCGTCGGCGTGCCACCACACCGGGTCACCGGGCTCGACGTCCGGGATCGGGCTCATCGCCGGGAGCAGGGCCGCGTGGTGGGCCTCGGTGACCGGCGGCGACTGGCCGTTGACGGCGCCGCACAGGTCGTAGGCGATGGGGTAGTAGATCGGTCCGGAGGGGCTGTGCCCGCGGCGACGTCGGCGAAGCGGACGACCGGCCACTGCTCCTCGAGCTCGCCCCCACCGCCGGAGCGGTCGTCGCCGTCGAGCTCAACCCCACCGTGATCCGCGTGGCCGTCGGCGACCTGCTGGGCGAGAAGGTTGGCCCGCCGCCACGCCCGGGCCAACGTGTAGGGCGCGCGGCCACCTACACGGGGGTGGCTCGCGGTAGCGGATGTCGAAGGAGCACGGTTGTTCCGGCCGGCCCGCGGTGGATGGAGACGGTGTCGATCAGTTGCTCCATGATCCGCAGCCCGAGTCCGCGACGGGTCGGCCCCGGCTGCGGAGCCCGCCACCGCCCGCGGTCGAGAACCTCGATGTGAGCGGCGGAGTCGCCCACCCAGAGGCGCAGCTCGACGGTGTTGGCGCTGCTGGTCGTCGGGTAGGCGTGATCGATGGTGTTGCTCGCCGCCTCGCTGGCGGCCAGAACGATGTCCCCGGTGGTGTCCGGTGAGAATCCCAGCCCGAGCAGCCAGTTCCGCACCACGGACCGCAGGTTCGCCAACAGGTGCGGGTCGGCAGGCCAGGACAGATGGACAGGATCGCGCCAGAAAGCGGAGTCGGCCTCCAGCATGTCGTCACCACCGTAGATCCGGTTCGTGCTGTAGAAGGGCAACGTCACCGAGGTCTGGAGCAACGACGTGCACGAGGGTAGCGCCGACGCGCGCGACGCGCCTAACTAGCGACCGGATCGGGGCAGGGGATGAGCCGGTGGCGTCGGCAGCGCTTCCGGATCGAGCATGCCGTTGACGACGTCGCGGGCCACGTCGCTGAGCTTGAGGTTGCGGGTTCTGGCGTAGCCGCGAAGGCGGTTGAAGGCCTGCTCCATACCGACTCCTGAGGCCTGCGCCACAGCGCCCTTGGCCTGTTCGATGATGACCCGGCTGGTCAGCGCCGCCTGGAGTTGTTCGTTGAGCACTTCGCCGCGGCGGATGGCACGTTCCTGGAGGATGCCGATCGTGGCGACGTCGGCCAGCGCCTGGCCGACGACGAGGTCGGCTTCGGGCAGCGGCCCGGGCAGGCGATGGAACAGGTTCAACGCGCCGATGGCCCGGTTTCGCAGCCGCAACGGCAAGGCGTGGACCGACCGGAACTGCCCGCGTTCCGCGACGGCGGCGACGAAGGTCGGCCACCGGTCGACGGCCTGTTCCAGATCGGCGATGCTCACCGGTTCCGCGTTCTGGTAACAGTCCAGGCATGGTCCTTCGTCGCTCTGCAGCTGCAGCAGCTCCATCAGCTGTGCGGCCTCGCTGGAGGCGGCGACGTCCCGCAGCTCCTGACGCGCGTCGCCGAGCACGATGCCTGCCGCGTCGGAAGGCAGCAGCTGCACGCAGTATCCGACCAGCCGGTCGAGCAGGTCGATGATGTCGTAGTCGTCGACCAGGGTGTCGGCCAGGACGACGAACGCGCGGCTCAGCGACCCTTCTCGTCCGATGCTCGGCGACGTCATCGCGCGGACTCCCCGAACCCCATGGTTACCTCGAATCCTCGGTGAGTATCAGCTTCCGGGCAACGATCTCGCGGGCTACGTCGATGAGCAGCCGGTCGTGGACGAAGGCGTAGCCCCGCATCCGGGCCAGCGCGTCGGCCGCGCTGATCCCGAGCTGGATCAGCACCATCCCCGTGGCCTGATGGATCTCCGCGCGATGCCCGACGGCGTGCTCGAGCCAGCCCCCCATGCCGTCGCCCGGATCGGTTCGCAAGCCGAGCATCATCAGCGCCGCCGTGTCCGCGGCGCTCATCGCGTCCTGCAGCTGGGCCTCCGGCAACAGTCCCGGGGCAAGTCGGTACAGGTCCAGCACGCCGAGGTTGACCACACCCCATTGCAGGGGCAACGCGAACAGCGCCCGAACTCGAGTCCGCTGCGCGACCGCGGCAGCGAAGACCGGCCACCGGGCCGTCTCGGTGCTCTCGTACAGGTCGGCGACCAGCACCGGTCGGCCGGTCGTCGCGGCCTCCACGCAGGCTCCGTCGTTGAACGTGAACTGCAGATCCTCCAGCAGTTCGGCCGTCTTGTCGGTGGCGGCCAAGGTATGCCGCACCGGGCGCGCGGTGAACAGCGAGATCGCCGCACCGTCGACATCGAGCCCGTCAACACACGCCTTGCAGATCCGGGAAGCCACGACCCGGTCATCGGAGTCGTCCCTCGTGATCGACAGCAACGCCCTGGTGACGACCCCAAGCTCAGCCATCAACCGGCCCCGCGGCCTGCGGAGCATCGCTCGGACTCATCACCGACACATCCCGTCACGCCGCATCAGGGGCACAGCGCAACGGAGACCGTACCGAGCACCACGTCGAGGCCCTGAACGCCGTCCTCACACCGGCTCCACGGAGATGGCGACAGACGTGAGCCCGCTCCCCGGAGCGGGAAGCGGGCTCACGTCGAAGCGGAGCGTCAGATGACGCGCACGCCGGTGGCCTGCGGGCCCTTGGCGCCCTGGCTGACCTCGAACTCCACCCGCTGACCCTCGTCGAGGCTGCGGAAGCCCCCGGCGTCGATCTCGGAGTAGTGCACGAAGACGTCAGAGCCGCCGCCGTCGGTGGCGATGAACCCGAAGCCCTTTTCGCCGTTGAACCACTTCACAGTTCCCTGTGCCATTTCTGCTCCTCGCAGGTTGGTAGCCCGCGACATGCGGGCCGGCCGACCTTCGGCGGCGAGGTGGACGGCATCATCGTGATACAGGCCTCGGCACCGAATCAGGTTCCCGCGGCGTGCAAACACGATCACCGAAACTGAACGACCGCCATCAGTCAACCACATCCCGGCAACGGGCGGCCGACCGGCATGCCCGGGTGCCAACGCCGAGGCGTGCCGTTCCCGGCGTGGCCAGGCTGCGACGCTCGCGCGGGGGTGCGGTGGGCGCCAGGGCGCGGCGAGTGGACCGTGTCGCCGCCGCACTCCGCACCGCGCGGGCGGGGCTCCTCCCCCGCGCGGCAGGCCCACCCTCCGAGCCCTGATCCGCGCTGGCTCAAGCGGTGAAACCTCCCGCCGTCCGGAAGTTCCGACGCGTCCAAGGAAATGTCGGGATTTCCGGAGCGGCCGGGACCGGAAATGTCAGATCCGCTTTCCGCAATGCCGTCTCACACGGTCGTCGAGCGGACGCGACCCGTTCGCAGACGCCGTCGGGAACCCGGCAACTCTCCGCCGCGCCGCACGGAACGTATGTAGTCAACCACGGCGTAAGTCGTCAAAGGGAGCCGTCGGGTGGTGCTCACGGAACCGTCCGGGTGTCACCCAACATGCCGTTAGTGACCCTAAATCGTTTCCGTTTCGTAATCGATTAACCTCGACCCGGTGCGGCGGTCGGAAGGCCGCCGGGTCCGCATTCGTCGGGAGGAGCATGCGGATGTCGAGGCATCGGGCGCAGAGCCAGGTGGCAGGCCGATGGCAGGGGCCGGGGATGCTGCGCGCCGCGCGCGGCAGCGTCGCGATCGCGTTGGTGGCCAGCGGTGTCGTGGCCTGCGCGACGACGAACGCGCCGCCGCTGCCGCGCACCGCGCCCGTCCAGCTCACCACGATCACCAGCGGGGTGTCGGCCACCGGGGCGCTCACCGCGGTGACCGAGCAGAACCTCGGGTTCACCAAGGGCGGCCAGCTGACGGCCGTGAACGTGAAGGTCGGCGACCGGGTCACGGCGGGCCAGGTGCTCGCCACGATCGACCCGTTCCCCGCCCAGCAGGTTCTCGACCAGGCGCGGGCCCAGCTCAACACCCAGTCGGCCACCCTGACGAAGATCACGAACTCGCCGGTCGTGTCCGGGTCGCAGGACACCCTCGACCAGGCGCAGGAGATCCTGAAGCAGACCCAGGACCAGGCCGACGCCACCCAGTCCGCCGACGACACGGCGATCGACAACGCCCGCCGCCAGCTCAGCCAGGCGAAGAAGGCCCTCGACAAGGCCGAGGACCAGCTGAAGAGCGACAAGTCGGCGTGCGGGTCGGGCTCCAGCATCTCGAGCGGGTCCGGCTCGGCGAGCGCGGCCAGCACCAAGTCCAGTGGTTCCGGCTCGTCGAGCACCTGGTCGTCCGGGAGTGGGTCCACGGGCAGCGGCTCGGCCGCGATGACCGGCGTCGTGTCCGCGGTCAGCGCCGCCACCACGCCCGCGGCCTGCAGCCAGATCCCCAGCGACGAGGCGGCCGTCACCAGCGCGAAGAGCGCGGTCGTCACCGCGCAGGGCGCGGTGGACGCGGCGAAGGCGAAGAAGGACGTCGACGAGCAGAGCGGGCAGTTGGCGGTGGCCAACGCGCAGCAGGGGGTGGTGAGCGCGCAGAACGCGTTGAACTCCGCGGCGTCGGACCGGCCGTCGAACATCGCGGCGCAGGCGGCGCAGGTGTCCGCGGCGCAGGCGGCGGTGGACACCGCGCAGCGGGACGTGGACAACACGACGTTGCGGGCGCCGGTGGGCGGGGTGGTGTCGGCGTTGAACGGGGCGGTGGGTGAGTTCGTCGCGCCGAGCGCGGGGACCTCGGCGTTGGCGCCGGGCAGCGACGCTTCGTTGCCCGGCACGAACGGTGCTTCAGGTGCGGCGGCCGCGGCCGCGGCGGCGAGCCCGACCCGCCCGGGTGGCACCCAGTTCCTGGTCCTGGACAACGTGGACGAGTTCCAGGCGGTGGTGGCCTACACCGAGACCGACGCGGCCACGATCGCGCCGAGCCAGAAGGTCAACCTCACGTTCGACGCCGTTCCGGACCTCACCGTCAGCGGCTCGGTGCTGTCGGTGGCCCCCACCGCGACGGTGATCTCCGGAGTGATCACGTACTACGTCACGGTGGCGGTGCCGAAGTCCGACCCGCGCCTCAAGAGCGGGATGTCCGCGCATGCCGAGGTCCTCACCACAGAGATCCCGAACGTGCTCGCGGTGCCCAGCGCGGCCGTGCACACGCAGAACGGGGCGAGCGTGGTGACCGTGCTGGATCCGAACGGGACGCAGCGGTCGGTGCCGGTGCAGCCGGGTGCCAGTGGTGATGGCAAGACCCAGATTCTGTCGGGTCTGCGGCAGGGGCAGCAGGTCGTGCTGCCTGCGACGCCATGAGCGAGCCGAACGAGCCCGCGACCGGCCCGGTCGCGGTGGCCAACCCGCCGCAGGAGCGGCCGGGGCGGCGCAAGCTCAAGCGCACCACCCGGATCGGGTTGTTGGTGATCCTGGTGGTGGCGGTGTTGATCGCGGCGGCGATCACGGCGTCGTACGTGCTGAACGCGCGCAACTATGTGTCCACGGACAACGCGCAGATCGACGGGGACAAGATCTCGATCAATGCGCCGACGTCGGGCACGTTGATCGACTGGCATGCCACCCAGGGCACCGAGCTGCACAAGAACGACGTGGTGGGGCGGATCCGGATCCAGGGCGGGTTCGTGCAGCCGCAGCAGAGCATCCGCTCGCCCGGGGATGCCACGGTGGTGGTGGACAACGGGGTGGAGGGCGCGTTCGTGCCCGCGGGCACGCAGTTGGCGTTGGCGTATGACTTCGCGAGGATCTTCGTGACCGCGCGGGTGGACGAGACCGACATCGATGCGGTGCATGCCGGGCAGCGGGTGGACATCACGGTGGACGCGTTCCCGGACGCGGCGTTGAGCGGGACGGTGTCGGAGGTCCAGGGTGGGGCTGCGGGGGTGTTCTCGTTGTTCCCGCAGGCGAACACGTCGGGCAACTTTCAGAAGGTCACGCAGGTGATCCCGGTGAAGATCGCGATCTCGGAGCAGCAGAACCTGGCGCTGGTGCCGGGGATGAACGTCACCATCAAGATCCACAAGACCTGACCGCGTCGACGATGATGTCCGTGCACGCCCGCGGCGGGATCCGGGTGCTGTCCAGCACGAGGTGGTAGTGGCTCGCGCTGGCCGGATCGGCGCGGTAGAAGTGGCGGACGTACGCGGTGCGGGCGTCGTCGTTGTCCCGCAACGCGTCGCGTGCCTCGCGCTCGGTGAGGCCGAGCAGCTCCATCGCCTGCTTGACGCGGCGTTCCGGGTCGCCGTCGAGGCGAACGTGCAGGGCGGTCGGGTGGTCGCGCAGCACGATCGCGCCCGCCCTGCCGAGGATCACCCCGCCCCGGGCGTTGACGCTCCTGCGGATGGCGTCCTGGGTGCACGCGAGCACCTGCCGGTCAGGCACCATGGCGCTCGGCGGCGGTCCGGTGCCGATCATCCACTCGCTCGACGCGGGCGCCGCGGCGAGCAGCAGCCGCGAGAGCCAGCCCAGCACCTGCTCGTCGCGGTCCATCGCCTCCTCGAGGGGGATGCCGAGCTCGCCCGCGACCGCGGTCGGGATGGCGCGGTCGAGGAACGGCACCCCGAGCCGCTCCGCGACGGCCGGCCCCACCACCGAGCCCGCGGCGCCGTAACTGGCCGAGATCGTGACGACATGCATGTGTCCGCCCCCGTTCCCGCAGACCCGCTGGCGCACAGGCTAGAACAGCCACCGCCCGCACGGCAGCGTGGAGCTTGACCCGAGCGGGCGAATCCGCGTCGCGGCGTCGCCGATGTTGAGGGCGCCGAACAGGGCCACGGCGACGCTCGACACCACCCGCTGCACGACGTTGTTCATCGCGCTGCCCGCCGAGGTCAGCGCGGGGGTCAGCGCAGAGACGCCCGCGGTCATCATCGGCATCATCGCGATCCCGATGCCGACGTTGCGGATCGACGTCCACACGATGATGTCCCCGCGCGGCGTGCTCGGCGTCATGCTCGCCAGCAGGTATGAGCCGTAGGCGATGATCAGCAGCCCGACCACGACCGGGTAGCGCGGCCCGACCGCGTCGTACAGCCGACCGGCCACCGGCATCAGCACCGTCATCAGCACCGTCATCACCAGCGCCGACGGCAGCAGCGTCAGCCCGGCGTCCAGCGCGGTCAGGCCCTGCACCACCTGCAGGAACTGCGGCAGGAAGTACAGCCCGGTGAACAGCGCGGTCATGGTGACCGCCAGCAGGAGCAGCGAGAGCGTGTACGGCCAGGTGCGCAGGATCCGCAGGTCGATGAGCGGATGGTCGACCTCCAGCTCGATCACCACGAACAGCGCGAGGCTGAGCAGGCCGGAGGACAGCAGGACGAGGACCCGATACCCGGTCCAACCCCAGCTCTCGCCTTCGGAGAAGGCCAGCAGCAGTGCGAAGAGCCCGTAGCCCGCGGCGAGGAAGCCCCAGACGTCCAGTCGAGGCCAGCTGGTCGGGCGCACGCGGGGAAACACCGCGAGCGCGGCCACCGCGCCGAGGACGCCGATCGGCACGTTGATGAAGAAGATCACCCGCCAGTCGATGGCGTCGACGAGGAGCCCGCCCAGCGTCGGCCCGATCGCGGGGGCGACGATCACGCCGAGCCCGTAGAGCCCCATCGCGGCGCCGATCCGGTCGCGCGGCACGATCTGGTAGAGCATCAGAGCGCCGACGCGGCCGCGAACCCGGCGATGCACGCGACGTAGAGCGTCGTCCGGCCCACCCGGAGCCCCAGCCAGCCGCTCACCGGCACGACCACGCCCAGCGCGAGGCTGTAGCCGGTGACCACCCACGCCACCGACTCCGCGGTGGCCCCCAGCTCGAGCTGGATCTTCGGGATCGCCACGTTGACGATGCTGGAGTCCAGCACCGACATGAAGCTGCCCACGATCAGCACCGCCAGCGGCACGACCCAGCCCGGCCCCTCGACGGGCTGGGTCGCGACCGAGGGCGCAGGAGTGGCGGCGGGCGCCGGGGCGACGTCCCGAGCACGGTGGAGCTGCTCGGTCGTCATGGCACGCCCACCTCCGATGTCGTCAATTGACGACATGACGCTACGCCGACAAGTCATCGATCGACTACTTGTGTGGTGGTGATCACTGGCGCCCGGACGCGGCGCCCGTCTAAGGTCAAGTCGTCGGCTGACGATGTGGGAGGCCCGCAGGTGGACGACGAGCGTCCGCGACGACGCCGGAACGCGGCCGTCACACGGCGTGCGCTGCTCACGGCCGCGCGTCAACAGATCGCCGAACGGGGCTTCGACGGCACCACCACGCGCGACGTCGCCGCGGCGGCAGGCGTCAACCAGGCCCTCGTCTACCGCTACTTCGGGTCCAAGGAGAAGCTGTTCACCGAGGCCGCGGGCACCGCTGAGGACAACGGCCCGACCAAGGTCATCGCCGAGGCGCCGCTCGGCGATCTCCCGCACCTCCTGCTCGGGCACGCGCTCGACGTGAGCGCGGCGAGCGGCGAACGCGCCAGCAGCCTGGCCACCCTCGCCACCGGTGCCAACGACGCGACGCTGCGCGCGCTCATCCGGGAGCGCATCGAGGGCGGGCTCAGCGGGCGGTTGGCCAAGCGCCTCGACGGGCCCGATGCCGCGCTGCGCGCCGAGCTGTTCGCCGCGCTCCTCACCGGCATCGCGCTGCTGCGGGAGAAGGTCGGCACCCGCGCGCTCTCCCACGCCGACCGCGCCGAACTGGGGGAGTGGGTCGACCGCATGGCGGCCCCGCTGCTCGATCCCGAGCGGGATCCGACAGCGCCCGACTGATCGCCGCGGATTCCCTGCATTTTCCGCCGGGTCAGACCAGCCGGGGCAGGCTCCAGCCGTATCGCAAGGCGAGCAGGCGCAGGAGCAGACAGACCGCCGCGCCAACGCCCAGCGCGATCGCGCGCGGGGCGCCGACGCGCATCACGACGACGGTCGTCGCGGCGCCCGCCAGCGCCGCGACGGCGTAGATCTGGCTGTTGAGCACCAGCGGCACGTGGCCGAGCAGCATGTCGCGCACGACACCACCACCCACGCCGGACATCGTCCCGAGCAGGGCGGCCAGCAGCGGGTTGATCCCGTGGTCGAGCGCCTTGGCCGCGCCGACGACCGCGAACAGGGCCAGCCCCGCCGCGTCGAGCGTGCCGAGGGCGAGCGGCGGGATCTCCCGGACCAGGCCGAACAGCAGCGTCGCCGCCGCGCCGCCCGCGAACGCGACGACCGGGTAGCTCGTCGAGCGCAACGCGGCGGGCGGCACGTCGCCGATGAGGACGTCGCGCACGATGCCGCCGCCCAGCGCCGCGACGAACGCGACGACCAGGATGCCGAACACGTCCAGCCCCGCCGCGCCCGCCGTCACGCCGCCCTGCACGGCGAACACGAAGGTGGCGAGCAGGTCGGCGGCGGTCATCGGCCGACCGAGCTGCATGGGCGGACCGTATCCGTCCGCAGGACCAGCCGGTCCAGCACCCGGCATCCGCTCGGCGCGAGACGTCGACCCGAGCGCCGGTCGAAGAAGTCGGGTGAGCGGGGTTCGCTGGTGCGAATGCGGCCGAGAGTGACGTGAGCGGGGTTCGGGCAAGGCCGAAGCCCGCTGGTGTGCATCTCGTGCGCATTTCGGCGGCGCTGCGACGAGCGTGACCCGGACGACCCGGCGGCCTGTCGAACGCCGAGCTCGCACACCGCGGCACCGCGCAGCGACTCGCCTGCGGCCACCGCGAGGGCGAGCCGGGTCTTTGCCGACACCGTCGACGCCGGTCAGCGTCACGACGACAGCGCGCCCGAGCAGCGCGCGCACGGCATCCAGCTCGGGCTGCCGTCCGAGCAGGCCGTCCGCCGTCTCCCGCACGTCGCCTCCCAACGTGCCGCAGTATCACCCGCGCCCCGACCTGATCGGTATGTTTCGGCAGGAAACCGGCATTTCGCCGCCGGTCACCCTGAGGTGGTCCAGCAGCAGGGCCAGCGGCGGCCAGCCCGAACGCCCGCGCCCGACGACGGCGTGGGCGCGCAGGGCGACGTCCGGGTCGCGCAGCGGGAGCAGCCGTACGCCGTCGCGCAACGGGGATCCCTCGGGCAGCAGGCCGACGCCCATCCCGGCGGCGACGATGTCCGCCAGCAGGTCGAGGCTGTCGGCGCGGTGGGTCAGCCGCGGGGTGAAGCCCGCCAGCGCCGCAAGCGTGGCGACCACCTGCTCGTCGGCCGAGTTGCGGGAGTTGACGATCCACGGGTGGTCCCGGTACCGGCCGACGGTGGCCACGGCGCCGCCGTCCGCGGGCGGGTCGGCGGCGGGCACGCCGAGGCCCCACGGCACCGTCCACAGGGGAGTGGTCTCCACCCGGTCGGCGAAGGTGCGCGGTGCGAGGTCGTAGTCGTAGACGACGGCCAGGTCGACAAGGTCGGCCTCGATCAGGGCGAGCGCTTCGTTGGGCTCGTGCTCGGCGATGACGATCCGCAGCAGCGGGTTGCTACGGCACAGTGCGGGCAGCAGCGGCAGGAGCGCGCGGCGGATGGCGCTGGCGAACCCCGCGATCCGCACGGTGCCGGTGGGCTCGGCGTCGGGAGCGAGGTCGCGGCGGGCCGCGTCGACGGCCGCGAGGATCGTGATGCCGTGGTCGGCGAGCCGCCGTCCGGCCGGGGTGAGCCGGACGTTGCGCCCGACCGGCTCGACGAGCGCGCTGCCCGTCTCCTCGGCGAGGGCGGCGATCTGCTGGGACACCGTCGACGTCGTGATGCCCATCTCCTCGGCGACCGCCCGCATCGAGCCGAGGCGGGCGAGCGCGACGAGGAGCTCCAGCCTGCGCGTTTCCATTCGTAAATAGTGAACGGTGTGTCCAGAAAAGTCACGTGGACATGAATGGTCGACGTCGTCTTCAATGGACGGGTGACCCTGACGCCGAGCCGCTCCGGAGCCGCCTTCGCCCTCGTGGCGATGACGTCTGTGCAGCTCGGGCTGGCCGTCTCGGTCGGGCTCATCGACCGGATCGGTGCCGAGGGCGCGGCCTGGCTGCGGCTGGTGTGCGCGGCGGCGATCCTGCTCGTGCTGGTGCGCCCGCGGATCACGACGGTCAGCCGGTCCGGCCTCGTGGCCTGCCTCGCGCTCGGAGTCGTGACGGCCGGGCTCACCCTGCTGTTCATGGCGGCGGTCGCGCGGCTGCCGCTCGGCACCGCCAGCGCGTTGGAGTTCCTCGGGCCGCTCGGCGTGGCCGTCGCGCGCGGTCGTGGCGGCAGGCGGATCTGGCCCGTGCTGGCGGCGATCGGGGTCGTGCTGCTCACCGAGCCGTGGCTGGGGAGGATCGACCTCGCAGGCGTCGGGTTCGCGCTGGCCGCGGCGCTCTGCTGGGCGGCCTACATCCTGCTGACCCAGCGGGTCGGCGACGAGGTGGCCGGGCTGCGCGGGCTGGCGGTCTCGATGGCCGTGGCGTGCCTGGTCGCGACCGCCGTGGTCGGGATCGGCTCGGCGGGCGCGGTGTTCGCGCACCTCGACGCTGGCCTCATGGCGTTCGGGCTCGGGCTGGCCCTGCTGCTCCCGGTGGTGCCGTTCAGCCTGGAGATGCTCGCGTTGCGGCGCCTGACGACCGCGGCGTTCGGCACACTGATGAGCCTCGAGCCCGCGATCGCGCTGCTGATCGGGCTCGTCGCGCTGCGCCAGGTGCCCGGGGCCGCCGCGGTCGCGGGCATCGCCTTCGTCGTCGTCGCGGGCATCGGGGCCGAGCGCGGCGGCGCCCGCGTCTGACGTGCGGCAGCCGCCAGCGCAGGCCTCCGGGAGCGACTGCGCCGGGCAGCAGCAGGCCGCCTGCGCCCGCGGATGCGGCGCGCGCCCGACGAACCTTCCCACCGCGGATGAATCGGACAGCGGAGCAGCGTGAGCACCGGCACCTCGTGGTCAGGGTACGGAGCGTCGCTCAGGGGGCAGGCCCGGCGGTGCTCGTGTAGGTGTGTCCGGTCGGCGTGGTGATGCGGACCGTGTGCGGATGTCGCCCGAGCCCGTCGTGGACGACGTCGACACGCCAGCCGGGCATCTCGCGGACGTAGTTGCCGCGGGCGCACACTCCGCGCCCGTTCGCCAACGTCGTGGGCCCGCCCGCTCGGTGGGGGCGGATGTGGTCGATGTGCCGGATCGGGGCGTCGCAGTAGGGGTCGCGGCAGCGGCCGCCATCGCGGATGCCGATCAGTCGGGCCAGGAACCCGTCGAAACACCGCCTGCGGGAGTCGCCGCCGACGAGAGGGCCGCCGTCGGGGAGGGTGAACAGCCGCCGCCACCACCGACGCCCCTGACTGGAGTGCAGCAGGTCGCGGGCGATCCCGGCCGGGATCGGGCCGTGGCCGACGACCTCGGCGATGCCGCCACGCCGCGGGTGGAGAAGGTCGCGCAGGGGCATCAGGATGCCGACTTCGACGTCGACATCTGCGGCGTGGGCCTGGCCGGTGACCCGTTCGACGAGGGTGTCGGCCATGATCTGCCCGCGGGTGCGCGCGTCCCCATCGGCGAGCAGCGTGTCGGCCCGTCGGCGGAGCGCGGCCAGGCAGGCCACGCCTTGTTCGACCGGCAGGAAGCCGGTGAGCAGGGTCATTGTGTCGGCGGCCGGACGCAGTGACACGCGCCGGTCGCCGCGCGCGGTGCGGCCGCGGGCCACGTAGCCTGCGGGATCGGCCTGGTAGGCGTGGGTGCGGGCGAGCATCGCCGCCCGGCGGGGGGCGAGGGTGTCGATCCCGGCCGCGCAGAGCAGGCGGTCGATCTCGCGGCGTCGGTCGGGGTCGAGGTGGCGGGTTTCGGCCACGACCAGCGCGGCGGTGTCCTCACTGACCCGGCCCGCCGCGAGGAGCGCGCGGATGCCGGGCAGGTCACTGTGCAGCGCTCGCGCCACCGCGAGGCGGCGGGCGCCGGTGAACGGGGAGACGCGGCAGGCGAGCCCGATCTGGTCCCCGATCCCGCGCCCGACGTGGCGGGCGTCGAGGCGGCTGTCGGCGATGTGCGCCTCGACCTGGGAGCGGGCGAAGGCGACCATCTCGCCGTGTTGGGCGGCGGCCACGGCGCCGCGGAGGCGTTCGAGGACCGCGATCCGGTCGACGCGGACCGCGTCCGACGCCTGCTCGGGCGCGGCGGCGAGCACGCCCAAGCGGGCGAGCATCGCGGACACCTCGGCCACGACAGGGTCCTCGACCTCCGTAGTTGTTGCCTCGCCCGATCGCATGTTCCCATCTCACCATCGACCACCGACAACTTCGGTCGGGAGGCAGCCCCGGTCGCGCGGTCAGAGCGTGATGACGACCTTGGCGCGCGCGTGCTCCTGCTCCAGGTACCGGATCGCCTCGGCCGCCTCGGACAGCGGGTAGGTCCGGTCGACGACGGGGGCCACCTTCCCGGCCTCGATGAGCTCGCGCAGGGCGGTCAGGTGCTCGGCCTTCGGGACGAGCGTCAGCGTCAGCAGCCGCTGGCCGACGAACCGGTTCAACAGCCGCCCCCCGACGATCAGCGCCATCGGCCCGACGAGGCTGCCGCCGCGCGACACCCCGCCCCCGGACAGGACGACCGTGCCGCTCGCCGTCACCGCGCGGCGGCACGCGGCCAGCGATCGGTTGCCCACGAGGTCGAGCAGCACGTCGTAGCGTCGCGCCTCGTCGGCGAAGTCCTCGCGGGTGTAGTCGACGACGCGGTCGGCGCCGAGCGCGCGCACCATGTCCGCGTTGCGCGCGCGGCACACGGCGGTGACCTCGGCCCCGAACGCCGCCGCGACCTGCACCGCGAACGTGCCGACCCCGCCGGACGCGCCGTTGACGAGTACGCGCGTGCCCGGCGTGACGCCTGCGACGTCGCGCATCCCGACGAGCGCCGTGGCGCCCGCCAACGGCACCGCCGCCGCCTGCTCGAACGAGAGGTTCCCTGGCTTCAGCTCGACCAGGTCCTCGGGTACGGCGACCAACTCCGCGAACGCGCCCTCCCGGTCGTTCGCGTCGCCGTACACCTCGTCGCCGACGCGCAGCCGGGTGACGCCGTCGCCGAGGGCCTCCACCCGGCCCGCGAAGTCCCGCCCGCGGACCGCGTGTCGCGGCCCCTTGCGCCCGAACGTCGCGGGCAGGGCGAGGCGTGCGACGTAGGGGTCGCCGCGCATGACATGCCAGTCGGCGGCGTTCACCGAGGCGGCATGGACGCGGACGAGCACCTCGCCCGGTCCCGGCACGGGCTCGGCGACGTCGGTGAACGCCAGGACCTCGGGACCGCCGTACCGCTGCGACACGACCGCCTTCATGCCGACCCCCCTCGTGACCTGGCGCCGATGCTAGGCCGCGAGCGCGGTTCTCCGGATCAGGGACGACCCTTAGGGGTCGGTCGTCAGAAGATCGCGACGTCGAGGTCCCGCCCCGCGAGGACGGCGCCCGCCGTGGTGAGGACGTCGCGCTTGACGAGGAAGTGCTGGGCGAGGGTGTGCACGTCGCGGAGCCGACGCTGCAGCGGCGACGCGGCGTGGACGGCATCGCTGCCGCCCCACCGGTAGGCGGTCTCGACGACGGCGATCGCGCGGTCCGTCGCCCAGGTGGCCGCCGCCCGCACCCGGGCCCGGTGCTCGGGCGCGAACGGCGTGCCGTCGACCGCGGCCGTCCACGTCGACCCGGCGACGTCGGAAAGGAGCGCCCGCGCCGCCCGCACGCCGGTGTCGGCCTCCGCGAGGTCGGCCTGGAACAGCGGACCCGCGGCCAGCGGCCCCCGGTCGAGCAGCGGCACCTTGTGCGCGGCGAGCGCGAGGAGGTCGTCCAGCGCGCCTTGGGCGATGCCGACCGCGACGGTCGCGATGAGCGGAGCGAGCAGCGTGGGCGCCGGGATGCGCGCGATGGGCTCGTCGAGGCACCGCGGGTCGTCGAAGGGGCGCGTGGTGCGGTCGGGAGCGACGGTCAGCCCCTCGACCCGGAAGTGGTGGCTGCCGGTCCCGCGCAGCCCGACCGCTGTCCAGGTGTCCTCGATGACCACCTCCGCCGGGGTGAACACCGCTGTGCGCAGCCGCGGAACGCCGTCGACGATCCCTTCGACGCAGTTGCCGTACAGCACGTCGGCGTGCTCACATCCGCTCGCGAAGGCCCATCGGCCGCGCACCCGGAAGCCGTGGTCGACCGGCTCGATCGACCCCGATGGGGCGAACACCCCCGCGACGACGACGTCGGGGCGGGCGAAGATCGCGTCGAACGTGGCGCGAGGCAGTCCGAGGAGGTCGCACCAGGCGCCGCCGCCGATCATCACCGTCCACGCGACCGAGGCGTCGGCCTGCGCGAGGGCGTCGAGCACGCGCATCGTGGCGAGCAGGTCGGCACCGAGGCCGCCGTGGCTGGTGGGCATGAGGAGGCGGAAGCAGCCCGCGCGGATCAGCTCGTCGAGCAGGTCGCGCGGCACCCCCCGGTCCGCCTCCACCTCGGCGGCCCGGCCCGCGATCTGCGGTGCGAGCAGGCCGACCGCGTCCAGGACCGCCTGCGGCGTCCGCACGTCTGTGGCAGTCATCGCCGGTGCTCCTCAGGGTCGCAGCATGGGGGCTTCGGCGGCGTGCCGCGCCCGCAGCGCGTCGTCCCAGCCGCCGTTGCAGTAGCCGAGCACCTCGGTGATCCGCCCGTCGCGTACCTCGCACAACCACAGGCGCCGCGCGACCTCCCCGCCTGCGACCTCCTCGTGCTCCAGGGCGAAGCCGGTCGCCGTCGGGACCACCCGCAGCACGCGCGCGCTCGTCGGACGACCGCCCGCCACGGCCTTCAGCTGTGCGGCGAACGCCTCGGGGCCCTGGAGCTGGAAGCGCCAGAACGGCGGCAGGAGGTCGAAGAAGGCCTCCGGGGCGAAGACGTCCTCCCCCGGGTCGAACGTCGCGAAGCAGCGGTTGAACGCCGCGCTCAGGCGGTCGACGACGGCGTGGTCGAGAGTGGTGTGCATCTGCTGGGTCGGCACTGCCGCCTCCTCGGAACGTCGTGGTCGGGACGACGCTAGGGCGGATCGGGCGTGGGCGGATCGCGTGGATCGACCATCCGCCACGGCGGCGGTGTGGTGATTTCAGACCACGCCGTGCTCGTAGGCGTAGGCCGTCGCGGCGGCGCGGGACGGGACGTCGAGCTTGGCGAAGATGTTCTGCAGGTGCCGTGCGACGGTGTGCTCGCTGATCACCAACTCGCTCGCGATCTCGCGGTTCGTCCGACCGGCGGCGACCAGTCGCAGCACCTCGCACTCCCGCGCGGTCAACCGACCCCGACCGCCGCCCGTCGGATCCGCGAGCCGCTCCGTCCTGGCGAGGTCGTGACGCGCGCCCAGCTGGGCGAAGGTGGCGCGGGCGGTGTCGAGCTCGAGCGCGGCGGTGTCGTGGTCGCCCAGCGCACGGCACGCGAGCGCGACCTGCACGCCCGCGCGCGCGGCGTCATAGGGCATGCCGAGCTCGCGCCACCGCACGCCTGCGCGGCGGAGCACCTTGAGCGCACCGGCGGGTGTGCCCGTGGCGAGCAGGACGCAGCCGGTCGCGTAGTCGGCCATCGCCAGCAGCAGCGGGGTGCCGCGCACGTCGGCGATCCGGGCGAGCTCCGCGCGGGCGGCCTCGGCGGCCGCCACGTCACCGGACTCCAGCAGCACGTCCACGGCGGCGGCCAGCATCGTCGGGTGGTTGAGCCTGCCGTGGCTCTCCTCGACCATCCTTCGGACGGCGCCGACGGCCGCTGCCAGTTTCCCCTGGGCCACCCGAAGGAGCGCCAGGCCCGGTGCCGGGTCCACCCCGTGACGTCCCGCGGCCCGGTACGCCCGTTCCGCTTCGTCCGGCTCGCCGCGCAGCCGGTGCAGCTCGCCCCGCTGGTACAGCGCGAGCCCGAGCGCGGGGTGCGCGGGCTTCGACAGGCGACGCCGGGCCTGCTCGACCTCGGTCACCGCCTCACTCCAGCGGCCGTGGGCCTGGAGGATCTGGGACCGGTGCACCAGGCACTGACCGCGGTAGGGCACGAGGTCCGGCTGGTCCGTGCACCATCCGTGCAGTGCGGCGGTCCACTCCCCGGCCCGCCGCAGATCGGCCACTTCCAGGCACGCCTCGATCACGGCGCAGTAGACGATCCCGGTCGTGATCGGCGAGAGCTCAACCGCCAGTACCGACACCATGACCTCGTCGAGGAGGCGCATGCCGTCGTCGACATCGCCCGTGGCGAGCGCGGCCTGGCCGCGGGAGAGCATCCCGAACGCGAGGAGGTCCGCGTCGTCGAACCGCTGCGCGACACCGACGATCTCGTCGGCCAGCGCGGCTGCCGTGGCCTTCGCACCACCGCCGAGGGCGCTCAGGAACGCGGGGACGAGCAGGAAGCCTCGGCCCGCCCCGTCGCCGTCCCGCTGCTCGACGAGCCGCTGCGCCTGCGCGAGCCAGCCAGCGGCCTGCGCGGGCTCACCGCGGAGCAGCAGCGCGATGGCCAGCCAGAAGGCGCACCGGACGGCGCGGTCGGGCTCACCGAGCCGAACCCAGCCCAGGTGCGCCCGGGTCCACGCCCGGACGCTCTCCGCATCGCGGCCGAGCAGGTGGGCGGCAACGGCGAGCAGTTCGAGATCCGCGGGCTCGGACGCGGCGCCCGCCAGCTCGGCGTGGGCCGTCGACCACGCGCGCCTGCCGAAGGCGTCCCGCCCACGCGAGAGTTGCTGGCCCACGCCGGACAGTCTCGACCCTGCCACGCCCGCAGCGCACCCGCCTCGACGTGACAGGGCCGCCGCCCGCGGCGGGCCTCACAGGCGCTCGCGCAGGACGGCGGCGCCCGCGCCGGTCACCTGCGGCAGGAGCGCGGTACGCCCGCAGGCGACCATGAGCAGGTCGATCGCGCGGCCCTCCAGCCGTTCGCCGTCGCCGCACGCCCAGTCGAGGTCGGTGGCGACGAGCCGTGCGCGAGCCCGCGACCACCTCGCAGAGGGGTTATGCGCTTCGCAGGGGCCGGGGGCTCTGCGAGGTGTCGGCGCGGTCTGCGCCGCGGGGTCTTCGCGGGTGGCTGCGGTGGGTCGGTCGGGGTGGCGTCCGGGAGCCGAGCCGAGCGTGAACGCGCTCCGCATAGGGTGTGGAACACTCTGCGACGCCCAGCGAATGTGTGGAAGGACGACCCCGTGCCGTCTGAGCGACGGACGCCGACGCCCGATCTGGACGACCGCGTCGTCCGGACCGCGCTCATGTCGCTGCCATTCGCCAGCGTGCTGCTGGTCGACGCGGACCTGCGGTACCGCGCCGCGGTCGGCGCGGCGATCAGCTACTACGGCTTCGAGCCGTCGGAGATGATCGGCCAACTCGTGTCCACCACGCTCTCGCCGGAGACTTCCGCGTTCGTCGGACCAGCGCTCCGACGGGCGTTGGCAGGAGAGATGTTCACCGAGGTCCGGGAGATCGAGTCGCTGGGCGCGGCGTTCGAGATGGCGTACGGGCCCGCGGTCGAGAACGGTGAGATCGTCGGGGCGCTGGTCGTCGTGCGGGATGTGACCGGCGAGCGCCACGCGCTGGCGGAGCTCGCCGCCGTCAACGAGCTGCACCAGATGCTCATGAGCCAGACCAGCGACGTCATCGCGCTGACGACCGCGGTCGAGTCCCGCTACACCTGGGTCTCGCCGTCGGCGCTGCGGGTGCTGGGCTGGCCGTACGACGAGCTGGTCGGGCGGACCGTCTACGACTTCGTCCATCCCGACGACGCCGCCGACGTCCACGCCAAACGCCGTGCCCTGCTCGGCGACGACGAGCAGGTGAGCGTGACCTACCGGTACCGGCGCCCCGGCGGCGGCTTCCTCTGGGTCGAGGAACAGATCCGGGGGGTGCGCAGGCCGGAGGGGACCGTCACCACTCTGCTGTCGACAATGCGGGACGTCACCGACCGCAAACGCCTGGAGGCCGAGCTGTCGCGCGCCCGCACGACGTTCGAGTCGGCGTTCTCCGCCGCGCCGATCGGGATGGCCCTCGTGTCGGTCGACGGGCGGTTCCTGCGGGTCAACGGCGCGCTGTGCAAGCTGCTCGGGCAGGACGAGGAGGCCCTGCTGCGCCGCACCTTCCGGAACATCACCCATCCCGACGACCTCTCCGAGAGCAACGAGGTCCTCCGGCGGATGCTCGACGGCAGCACCACCGAGGGGCGGCTCGAGAAGCGGTTCCTGCGTCCGGACGGCAGCGTCGTCTGGGGGCTGCTGGCCCTCGCGCTGGTCCGCGACGACGACGGACGCCCCCGGTTCTTCATCTCCCAGACCGAGGACGTCACCGAGCGCAAGAACGCGCAGCGGGAGATGGAGCGGCTCGCGACGATCGACACCCTCACCGGCCTGCCCAACCGCCTCCTGCTCATGGACCGGCTCCGGCACGCGCTGGCGCTCGCCCGGCGCAGCGGGTGGCTGGTGGGCGTGCTGTTCGTCGACCTCGACCGGTTCAAGGAGGTCAACGACACCTTCGGCCACGACGCGGGCGACGACCTGCTCCGGCAGGTGGCGGGCAGGCTGGAGCGCGCGGCGCGGGAGGGCGACACCAGCACGCGGCTGGGCGGTGACGAGTTCGTCGTCGTCTGCGAGCAGGTGAACTCGGCCGACGAGGTGGCGCAGGTCGCCGAGCGGATCCGGGCCGCGGTGGGCAGGCCGTTCGACGTGCTCGGCCACGAGGTGCGGATCTCGGCCAGCGTCGGGGTGACGGTCGGCGACTCCGAGAGCGGCGAGACCCTCCTCCAGGAGGCGGACCGCTCCATGTACACCGCCAAACACAGCGGACGCGGACGGATCGACGTCTACTCCGAGGTGTTGGGCACGATCGCGGCCGACCAGCTCGCCGTGCACGCCGCGTTGGCCGAGGGCATCGGGCGGGGCGAGCTGCGGGTGTTCTACCAGCCGATCGTCGACCTGCGCCGCGGCGGCGTCATCGCGCAGGAGGCCCTGGTGCGCTGGGCGCATCCGACGCGGGGCCTGCTCGGCCCGGCCGCGTTCCTCGGGGGAGCCGACCGCAGCCAGCTCGGCGTCGCCGTCGGGGAGAAGGTGCTCCAGCTGGCCTGCGCGACTGCGGCCGGGTGGGCCGACGGGGTCGCGGTCCACGTCAACGTCTCGGCGCGGCATCTCGCCGAGCCCGGGTTCGTCGGGTTCGTCGCGGGGTGCCTCTCCGCGTCCGGCCTGCCGCCCACACGGCTGGTTCTGGAGATCACCGAAAGCCTCGTGCTGGCGGCGTCGCGTTCGACGCTCACGTCCACGACGGCGCTCTCCGACATGGGCATCGGCCTGTGCCTCGACGACTTCGGCACCGGCTACTCCAGCGTCACCGCGCTGCACAAGCTGCCGATCGGGGCCTTCAAGATCGACCGCTCGTTCGTGGCGGGCATCCCGAACAACGCGACCAGCGCGTCCCTCGTGGACGGGCTGATCAGCCTGGGCACCGGGATGGGGCTCGACGTCGTCGCCGAGGGGGTCGAGACCCGGGAGCAGGCGTTGTGGCTGACCGCGCACGGATGTCCGCACGGGCAGGGGTTCCTGTTCGGGCGGCCGGTGGAGTCGCCGGTGTGATCAGGCGGTGGCGAGCGCGGTGGAGCGGCCCGCCTGGCGGCCGCTGAACAGGCAGCCGCCGAGGAACGTGCCTTCCAACGAGCGGTAGCCGTGCACGCCGCCGCCGCCGAAGCCCGCGACCTCGCCCGCCGCGTAGAGGCCCGGCAGCGGCGTGCCGCCGTCCACGCCGAGAACGCGTCCGGACAGGTCGGTCTGCAGCCCGCCGAGCGTCTTGCGGGTGAGGATGGAGAGCTTCACGGCGATCAGCGGGCCCGCCGCGGGGTCGAGGATCCGGTGCGGCGACGCGGTGCGGATGAGCCGGTCCCCGCGGTAGCGGCGGGCGTTGTGCAAGGCCATCACCTGCAGGTCCTTGGTGAACGGGTTGTCGATCTCGCGGTCGCGGGCGACGATCTGCCGCTCCAGCGTGCGCAGGTCGACCAGGTCTTGATCCGTCATCTTGTTCATCCCCGCCACCAGCTCGAGCAGGGTGTCGGCGACCACGAAGTCGGCGCCCCTGTCCAGGAACGCCTGCACCGGCGCGGGGGCGCCGGGGCGGACGCGGCCGAGCACCTTGCCGATGTCGCGGCCGGTGAGGTCGGGGTTCTGCTCGGAGCCGGAGAGCGCGAGCTCCTTCTCGGCGATCTTGTAGGTCAGCACGAACCAGGAGTGGTCGAAGCCGGTCGCGGTGATCGCCTCGAGGGTGCCGAGGGTGTCGAAGCCGGGGAACGCGGGCGCGGGGAAGCGGCGGCCGCGCGCGTCGAACCAGAGTGACGACGGGCCGGGCAGGATCCGGATGCCGTGCCGGGCCCAGATCGGGTTCCCGTTGCGGATGCCCTCGGTGTAGTGCCACATGCGGTCGCGGTTCACCAGCCGGGCGCCCGCGTCCTCGCTGATGCCGAGCATGCGGCCGTCGACGTGCTCGGGCACCCCGGAGATCATGGCGCGCGGCGCGGGGCCGAGCCGGGCGGGCCAGTGCGCGCGGACGAGGTCGTGGTTCGCGCCGATCCCGCCGCTGGTGACGACGATGGCCTGCGCCGAGAGCTCGAACGCGCCCACCTCCACCCGGGAGCTCGCGGTGCCCCGCGCGGCGTCGGAGCTCTCCAGCACCGCGCCGCGCACGCCGGTGACCGCGCCGTCGGTGACGACCAGGCCGTCCACCCGGTGCCGGAAGCGCGGCTCCACCCGCCCGCGCGCGACCGCGGCCCGCACCCTCCGCTCGAAGGGCTCGACGAGGCCGGGCCCCGTGCCCCAGGTGATGTGGAAGCGCGGCACCGAGTTGCCGTGCCCGTCGGCGAGGTACCCGCCGCGTTCGGCCCACCCGACGACCGGGAAGAACCGCACCCCCTGGCCGTGCAGCCAGGCCCGCTTCTCGCCCGCCGCGAAGTCGACGTAGGCCGTCGCCCACTGGCGGGCCCAGAAGTCCTCGCCCGTCGGGTCGTCGACGCCGCGGTCGAAGCCCGCCGAGCCGAGCCAGTCCTGCAGCGCGAGGTCGGCGGAGTCGCGGACGCCGAGGCGGCGCTGCTCGGGGGAGTCGACCAGGAAGAGGCCGCCGAACGACCAGAACGCCTGTCCGCCGAGGCTCGCGGCGGGCTCCTGGTCGAGCAGGACGACCCGCCTGCCCGCGTCGGCGAGCTCGGCGGCGGCCACCAGCCCGGCGAGCCCGGCCCCCACGACGATCACGTCGGCATCCACGCCCCCACCCTGGCGCACGTCGGGTGCGGCGTCGACGCCCGGGTGGGGCGCCCCCGGGGGGCCGTCGAGGCCCGTCACCGAGCGTGATCGCGGAGCACCGGGATGGCCGCATCACCCGTCCGGGTGGCCGCGCGTTGAGCGCGGCGTGGCCCTGCACACCCTTCCGCGCCCGCAGCGCACGAACCGGCGTCCCCGGCTCGGGTGGATGATCGCGGCCGCGGTGGCCGCGCTCGCCGCGGCCGCCGCCGTCGTCGTCGTCGGCCTGCCCGGCCCCGCCGTGGCGCCTGCGTCGGCGCTCGACGCCGCGGCCGTCGCCAAGCTGCCCGTCGCCGACACCTACGCGACTCTCGCGGGCGCCCCCGCCGACCCCGACCCGACGGGCGTCACCGACGGCCTCGTCGTCCATCCGCGATGGCCCGCCGCCCTCTACGGCGCGCCCTCCGGCGCACCGTTCGCGCGGGTCGACCCGACCGGGTTCGGCGACACCTGGCTGCCGGTGATCGCTACGCAGGGTGAGTGGCTTCGGGTGCTGCTGCCGTCGCGGCCCAACGGCGCGACCGGCTGGCTGCGCACCGCCGACGTCCGCAAGGCGAGCACGCCGTACGTGGTCCGCGTGCATCTGGGGTCGTTCCGGATGGAGCTGGTGGAGGGCCCCGACACCGCGCAGGCCGTCGTCGGCTCGTGGACGGTCGGCACCGGCACGAAGAGCGCCCCCACCCCGACGGGCCGGACGTTCGTGCTCGGCGCGATCTCCGACGCCCGGCAGCACTACTCGCCGGTGATCCTCCCGCTGGGGACGCACAGCCGCACGCACGACACGTTCGGCGGCGGCCCGGGGACCGTCGCCATCCACACCTGGCCGACCGCGTCCGTCTTCGGCACCGCGAGCAGCGACGGCTGCGTCCGGGTGCCGTCCGACGCGCTGGAACGGCTCACCGAGGTGCCGCTCGGCACGCTCGTCGTGATCGACGAAGGTTGAGGGAAGCAATGAGGTCGATCGTTGTCGGCGCCGCGGTGGCCGCGGCGCTCGTCATGGGCACCGTGTGCGCGGCGGGCGCGCTGGCCGACGAGCCCGGGCGGGCGGACGCGGCGTACGGGTTCGCGACGGCGGGGGTGCCGCCCGTGCCGTCGGTGATGTCGGAGGACGGTGCGCCGGTGCGGAAGAGCCTCGTCCGCACGGCACTCGGCGCGGGCGTGTTCACCGTCTCGGCGCAGCGGGGTCGCGCGGAGGCCACGGTCGCGGACCTCGGCCTCGCGGGCCTGCTCAAGGCCGACGCCGTGCGCACCTGGTGCGCGGACGGCCAGGGTGGTCTGGAGATCGTCGGGGGCGCGGTGATGGGGCACCCGCTGCCGCGCACCCCGATCGGGAACGACACGGTCGCGGTCGGCCCGCTGGTGAAGGTGGAGCTCAACCACCAGGTCACCCACGAGGACGGCTCGCTGACCGTCGAGGGGATCACGGTGACCGTCCTCCCGGACGCGCCGTCGCCCACGCGGGTGCGGAGCGGCGTCGAGCAGGCCGCCCTTCCCGGCCTCGACGCGCTGGGCTTGCGCGTGCCGGTGGCCGCGGAGACGGTCGGGGACGTGCTCGCCGCGCTGCCCACCTCCGGGGTGCCGATCGTCATCGGTTCGGCGACGTGCAACCCGCTCCCGCGGACGGCCGTCGAGAACCCGGTCGAGGGCGCGCCCCCGGCCGCCCCGAAGCCGCAGGTCGTGACCGCGCACCTGCCCGTGACGGGCTGAGCGCGCTAGCTGCGGCCCGTGCGGAACGCGTCCAGCACCCTGCGCTCGCGCTTGGTCGGCCGACCCGTGCCGCGGTCGCGGCGGGCCACCGGGATCGCGGCCTCCGGCGGGGGAGCGGGAGTGCGGTCGACGTAGCAGGTGACGGCGTCGGCCGCGCCCACCCGCCGCTGGATCACCCGCACGACCTCGACGACGCGGGTGGCGTCGTGGATGCGGGCGCGCACCTGGTCGCCCGGCGCGACCGTGGTGGCGGGCTTCGCGGGCCGGTCGTTGACCCGCACATGGCCCGCCCGGCAGGCCGCGGCGGCGTCGGGGCGGGTCTTGGTCAGCCGCACCGCCCACAGCCAGCGGTCCACGCGGGTCGAGTCCACGGGGTCGATGATGCCGCCTCGGTGCCGATGTTCGCTCCGCAAGCTCCGCTCAGCTAGGCCTGCGGCGGCGCACTTCCGCGACGACCGCCGTCAGCAGGGGATGGTCGCGCAGCTCGTCCAGGGAGAACGGCAGCGGCAGCCGCCAGTTCGGGTACTCGTCGACCGTGCCGGGCAGGTTGGGCTGCCGCGTCTCGCCCACCACGTCGTACGGCGCGACCAGCACCAGCTCCGACCGGCTCTCGGCCAACAGGATGTGG
The DNA here is from genome assembly GCA_963750095.1 of uncultured Actinomycetota bacterium. Taxonomy (GTDB): domain Bacteria; phylum Actinomycetota; class Actinomycetes; order Mycobacteriales; family Pseudonocardiaceae; genus Pseudonocardia. Next base: position 399,068 of record CAVVPJ010000010.1, read on the forward strand.
ATGGCGATCACGAGGTCGCGCTCGGTCGGGTGGTCGCCGACCAACCCCTGCGCCCGCAGCAGGTCGACCAGCTCGGTCCGCTCGGCCGCCGCCTTCCGTTCCTCGGCGGCGACGTCGTCGAGCAGGCCCAGCTCGGCGCGGGCGCGCACGTGCTCGGCCCGCAGGAAGCCGGTGACCGTCGGCAGGTCGTGGGTCGACACGCTCGCCGCCGCCCGCTCCGGCCAGGCGTCCGGGGGCAGGAGGGGCTCGCCGGGGGCGTCGCGGTCGCGGGTGAACCACAGCACCGCCGAGCTGAGCATCCCGCGGCTGTGCAGCGCCTCGGTGACCTCCGGCTCCACCGTCCCCAGGTCCTCGCCGACCACCAGCGCGCCCGCCCGGTGTGCCTCGAGCGTGAGCACGGCCAGCATGACGTCGGCGTCCGAGTGCACGTAGGAGCCGCCCGCAGGCCCGGAGCCCGGCGGCACCCACCACAGCCGGAAGAGGCCCGCGACGTGGTCGACGCGCAGGCCGTCGGCCTGGCGCAGCAGCGCGCGCACGAGGTCGCGGTAGGCGGCGTAGCCGGTGGCGTCCAGCCGGTCGGGGTGCCACGGCGGCAGCCCCCAGTCCTGGCCCTGCTGGCTGAACGCGTCCGGCGGCGCGCCGACCCGCGCGCCCAGCGCGAGCACGTCCTGCCAGGCCCAGCCGTCGAAGCCGTCGGGGTCGCAGCCGACGGCGAGGTCGTGCACCACGCGCACACCGGCGGCGCGCGCGGCCTCGCGGACGGCGCCGAGCTGGCGCTGCACCTCGGCCTGCAGCCACGCGTGGTAGGCGACCCGCGGGGCCAGCGCGTCGGCGGCGCGGGTGACGTCCGGCGACGACGGGTGGCGCAGGCCCTCGGGCCAGCGGCTCCACCGGCCGCCGTAGCGCTCGGCGAGGGCGCAGAAGACGGCGAACTGGTGGAGGCCGCCCCGCATTGCAGGAATGTCACCCTGCTGCGACTGAGTCGCAGGAGTGTCACCCTGCTGCAGCCCGGGGCGGCCCGCCGCGCGCCACAGCAGCTCGGTCGCCGCGCGTTTGGCGGCCCAGCTGCGGTCGTAGTCGATGCGGTCGCCGACCTGCTCGGGGCGCAGCGCGTCGACCTCCGCCCTCGTCGCGGGGTCGGCGCGCGGGTAGGCCTCGATGTCGGTGACGCGCAGCGCGAGCGGCGTGCCGAACCGCCTGCTCGACGGCGTGTAGGGCGACGCCTGGACCGGCGGCACCGGCGTGATCGCGTGCAACGGGTTGAGCAGCACGGCCGACGCGCCGTGCTCGGCGCCGGTCCAGGCGGTGAACGTGCGCAGGTCGCCGAGGTCGCCGATGCCCCACGACGCGGGCGAGTGCAGGGCGTAGAGCTGCAGCATCCAGCCCCACGAACGCGCGGTGGGGGCGAGCGAGCGGGGGGCCGCGACGACCGTCACCTCGCCGTCGTCGGTCTCCAGCCGGTACCAGCCGGGGGTGAGCCCGGCCGGGATCTCGGTGACGTCCCGACGCGCGCCCGCCTCGTCGACGAGGACGCCGGGGGCGGGGAGCGGTCGGGGTTCGTCCGGTCGGGCCGCGATCGTCCGGGGGGAACGCTCACGCAGACCGGCCAGTGCGGTCCGGCGCGCCTGCGGCGTGGCCGCGTCGACCTCGAGCAGCGCCAGCACCCGGACGACCGCCTCCGGGGCGACGTTGACCAGCCGTCGGTCCCCGTCGCGATAGGAGGTGGCCACCCCGTAGGCGGCGGCGATCTTGGCCAGGTCCTCGTCCACACCGATCCTTTCCCGCGTTGAGCTGCGGTAACACGCCGTGCACCGGTCCCGGGCGCGGTTTCGTCGGGATGCTAGGTTCGCATGTGCGGGCGGGTCGCCCGGCACCCCCGCGCTCGAGGTCGGCAACGCCGTTCTCCGGTGCCGGGTGCGCACGCGGACGGAGCAGGGAGTGCCGATGACCACGTTGGGTGCGCTCACCGTGGGACTCCTGCTGCTGGTGCTGCTCGTCGCGGTGGCGGTCGCGCTGTTGGCGTGGTGGCAGCGGCGGTCGCGACCCGCTCCCGGCCAGCCGCGCACGGTGGCCGATCTCGTCCGGATGCGGGAGGAGGCCGCGGCCAGGGCGGCGGTCGCCGATCTGTCGGGGTCGGAGGGTTCCACGCCCGCGCGGCCTGCGGTCGCCTGCACCGCTGCCGCGCCGACCACGGATGCCGCCGTCACGGATGCGGCGACGACGGATGCCGCGACGACGGATGCGGCGACGACGGACGCCGCGACGACGGATGCGGCGACCACCGCGGAAGGCGCGGCCGGACCCTTGGCGCCGGAGGACGACGACGCGGTCCGGGAGGGCGCCGCCGCGCCCGTCGAGGACCGTGGATCCGCTGAGGGCGCCGGGCCTGCCCGGGAAGACCGGGATCCGGCCTGGGTGCCGGGGCGGCCCAGCTCCGACGACACGCCGTGGGCGCGCGCCGCGCGCATGGCCGACCAGTGGTCGCCTCCGCACGGCACCCGGCCGTCGGCGGGCCGCCCCGACGGTCGCCGCGCTACGGGTGGGCCGCGCCCGGTTCCGACCCCGCGCGACCGGGGCGACGCCCCCGCCACACCCCCGCCCAGCCTGGCGTTGCTGTATCCGCCCGAGCGCGCCGCGGCGCGCCTGTCCGCTCTCTCCCCGACCCCCGCCCCGCCGCAGGTCCCTGCCGCCTGCTCCGCTGTCGCGTCCCAAGCTCCTGCCGCGCCGGAGGCAGCCACCGCCGGACCCGCTGCGGCTGACGTGTCCGAGGTCGCGGACGCGCCGTCGGCTGTCGCGGAGGCCGCCGACGTCCGGACGCCCGGTAGCGAGCAGCCGTCGCCAGCGGGGGCCATGTCCGCGACCCCCGCGCCCGGCGTCGACCAGGCCACGACCGCGGGCTCCCTTGCACCTGCGCACGCCGAGCCGCCGACCAACGGCCACGCCGTCGACGCTCCCGTCCCCACCCCGGCGCGGGTGGCGGGCCGGGTCCGGCGCAGCCCTTCGGCCACCGCGGCCGAGCAGGCGGCCGCCGATCTCGCCCTCCTGCGCACGTTCGGCGTGGCCCACCGCCCATCTGCCGCCGAGGAGACCGAGGTCGAGCTCGAAGGGTGCGCCGCCGCGGACGACGAGCCCGCGCAGGGCGCCGCCCAACCGGTGGTGTTCCAGGTGGTGGGCCGCGACGGGCGCGGTGTGCCGCACGCCTCGGTCACCCTGCTCGACGACCACGGCCGCGAGACCGCGGGCACCGTCGCCGACGCCGACGGCCGCGGCGAGCTGACCGCCTGCCACCCCGGCAGCTACATGGTGGTCACCGCGGCCGACGGCTACCAGCCCGGCGCCATCACCCTCGCCGTCGGCGACGGGCCGGTCGACACGGAGATCCCCCTCACCCGCTCGGCGTCGGTCGCGGGCGCGGTGTCCAGCGAGGACGGTCCCGTCGTGGGGGCACGGCTCGTGCTCGTGCAGGACGGCGAGATCGTCGCCACCGCGGAGAGCGCCGCCGACGGCGCCTACCGGTTCGCCGACGTGGCCGCGGGGGAGTACGGCCTGTCGGTCAGCGCGCCGGAGTGCGAGCCCGCGGCCGTGGTTCTGCGCGTGGCCGACGAGGAGGACCTGCGCCAGGACGTCGACCTCGACCCCGCGGGCCTTCCCGCCGACCACCCCCACGTGATGATCGGTCACCACTGACCGCGGGAGGACCACCCATGACTGACCAGCGGCAACGCGTCGAGGGCAGGCTCGTCGGCGCGCGCGACGTCGAGCTGTTCTGGCAGGGCTGGCTGCCCGCGGGCGAGGTCGCGGGCGTGCTGCTGATCTGCCACGGCCTCGGCGAGCACTCCGGTCGCTACGGCAACGTGGTCGACGCGCTGCGCCCCGACGGCTGGGCCGTCTACGGGCTCGACCTCCGCGGGCACGGCCTCTCGGGCGGCCGCCGCTCGCACCTCGTGGACTACGCCGACTTCCTCGACGACCTCGACGCCTTCCGCCGCCTCGTCGTCGCCCGCCACCCCGGCGCGCCGGTCTTCCTGCTCGGCCACAGCATGGGCGGGCAGATCGCGCTCGCGTACGCCCTCGACCACCAGTCCGACCTGAACGGGCTCGTGCTCTCGGCGCCCGCGCTGGTCAGCGATGCCGTGCCGAAGGCGGCGTTGCCCGCGCTGCGGGCGTTGGGCCGGGTCGCGCCGACGTTGCGCCCGGCGGGCATCGACACCACGAAGATCAGCAAGGATCCGGCGGTCGTCGCCGCCTACCAGGCCGACCCGCTGGTGCACCACGGCAAGCCGACGCTCGGCCTCGCGCTCGCCCTCTACGGGCAGTTCGACACTCTGCCCGACCGGGCGCGTGCCCTCACGATCCCGCTCCTGCTGCAGCACGGCAGGGAAGACGCGCTCGCCGACCCGGCGGGAAGCCGACAGCTGGAGTCCACTGTGGGCTCACACGACAAGACCGTCCGCTGGTACGACGGCCTGTGGCACGAGATCTACAACGAGCCGGAGCGCGCCCAGCCGCTCGCCGACCTGCGGGAGTGGCTGGCCGCGCGCCGCCTGTGAAGGGGATCAGCCCTTCGGTGTCGAACAGCCCGACGTCCCGCACCCGCAGTTGGTGGACCGCAGCATCTGAACCTCCGTTTCGTGGACGGACCTCAAGGGTCGCCGGGCGACGCCCCGCACCGCGAGACGCGCATCGGGTGATCCGCGGTGACACCACGTACACGGTCGGACATTTCCCGGGCCCGTGCCCGCTGGCTGGGAGCAGGTGGCGGGCACCCGCGCTGTTGCACGCCCCCACACCCTTGGCGCTCGCCGACCTCACCGACCTCACCCGCCGCGTCGCCGACGAGGTGCGCGCTGGCCTGCACGCCGTCCACGTCGACCCGCTCGAACGCTGGTACCGGCTCCTGCGCAGCGACGACTTCGTCGACGTCTGGCTGATCAGCTGGGCCACCTCCCAGGCCGCCGAGCTGCACGACCACGCCGGTTCCCTCGGTGCGCTGACGGTCGTCTCCGGCAGCCTCGTCGAGCAGCGGTGGGCGGGCGACGGCCTGCGCACCCGCACGCTGCGGGCCGGGCGCAGCGCGGGCTTCCCGCTGGGGCACGTGCACGACGTTGCCAACCCGGCGGTCGAGCCCACGGTCAGCGTGCACGCGTACTCACCGCCGCTGACGGCCATGTCGTACTACGCGGTCGCGCCGGACGGGCGGCTGCGGCGGACACGCAGCGAGCTGGTGGAGGGGGCGGCGTGACGGCCGGTCGACCGGGGTACCCACCACACGGCGCGGTGGTGGGGCGAGCAGGATCGACCACGCGGACGACCGTCGTGGCGTGGCGGCACCCGCGCCGGACGGCCGACCGGGGCACGACGGCGTCGACTCGACGGGAGGCGGCATGAGCCGGATCGACGAGCTGCTTGCGGGCGCGCGCGCCCGGCTGGACCGGCCGGGCCCCCGACGGGCGGCGGAGATGGCCGCGCGCGGCGCCTACCTCGTGGACACCCGCCCTGGCTGGCAGCGTGCCGAGGAGGGCGAGCTGCCGGGCGCGCTGATGATCGAGCGCAACCACCTGGAATGGCGGCTGGACCCGACCTCGGACACCCGCGTCGCCGAGGCCGTCGACCACGAGGTCACGTGGATCGTCGTGTGCTCGGAGGGGTACGCGTCCAGCCTGGCCGCCGCTTCCCTGCAGGACCTGGGCCTGCGCAACGCCACCGACCTGGACGGCGGATTCCGGGCCTGGAAGGCCGCGGGCCTCCCGGTCGCCTGACCGCGGGCCGACTTCGCAAGGGCTGTGGTGTCCTCGCCAACGGTCGACCTTGTGCGAGGACGCCGGAGGCTGTGCGAAGTGGGGCAGGCAGGGCATGCTGCCGGTGTGGACGATCGGGAGCCAGCGAGGGTCGGGGTGGCGGGGAGCGTCGCCGTCGAGCGCAGCGTCGGGGTGGTCGGGAGCAACGCTGCGGCGGGCAGCGTCGGTGTGGTCGGGAGCGTCGCGACGGCCGGGAGCGTCGGCGTCGTGGGCAGCGCCGCGACCGCGGGCAGCGCCGGGGTGGTCGGCAGCGCCGCCACCAGCGGGAGCGCGGGGGTCGTGGGCAGCGTCGCCACATCGGGCAGCGTCGGCATCATCGGCAGCGTGCTCAGCCTGCTGTCGGTGGCGCTCGTCGCGTGCGTGGGCAGCCTGGCCTGCGTGCGGTGTCGACGCTGCCTGTTCTGCATCGGGTGCGTCGACTGCGTCGGCTGTGTGTTCTGCGTCGGCTGTGTCGGCCTGCGGGGTGCGGTGCGGCAGGTGCGGGTGGTCGCGTAGGCCTCGCCGGGGGCAGGCCGCGGCCGGTGATCGTCGGCTCGGCGCAGTTGCGGTCACTTCTGGCCGGTTTGTGCGCCGAGCCGGTGATCATGGCCCGGGGGCGGCGTCAGACGGGGCGGTCGTGGGCGCAGGCGAGGTGTGCGGGGCGCGGGCTGGCGAGGTTGTGGGGCGGGCTCGCGGGGTGGGCGGTGGCGGGCCGCGGGCGCGGTGGGGCCGGGCAGGGGGGCCGAGCCGAAGGGTCAGGGGGCGACCAGCGCCCGGGTGATGGGGGCGGTGTTCGCGCTCAGCCAGGCGTCGGTCCGTTGGGCGCGGGCGGCCGCGTCGAGGCCCCAGTAGGCGGCGAAGCCGGGCACGCCGTGCGCCGCGCCCTCGGCGACGATGTCGCACATCCAGTCGTGGCTGGCGCGCACCGCGTCGACCAGCCCCGCCCGCCCCTCCTCGTCCAGCCCGTAGGCGTCGACGAGGATCCGGGTGCGGGCGATCGCGCGGTCCCGACGCCCGTCCGCGACGTCCGACGGCGAGCGCAGCGGCGCCCACAGCCGGGCGGTGGCCGCCACGTCCCACAGCGGCGCGCCGGGCGCCGCCAGGTCGAAGTCGATCAACGCGACCGCGCGGCCGTCCCGGAACACCACGTTGTCGAGGTTGGGGTCGTTGTGGAGCATGCCGCCGGTGTCGTGCGGCGGGGGCGGGCGGTGCGGCCAGGGGTAGGGCGAAGGGTCGAACCCCGCCGCGGCGTCGTGGAACCGGCGCAGCAGCTCGCCGACGCTGTGCAGCGCCGTGTCCGTCAGCCCCCACGCGGGCGCGGGGGCGATGACGGCGTCGCCGAGGATGTAGCTCAGCACTTCGCGCCCGTCCTCGTCGACGCCCAGCACGCGCGGCGCCCCGTCGAACCCGACGTCCTCGAGGTGGCGCAGCAGGGCGTGGACGCCCGGCGTCGAGGCCCGCCGCGGCCGCCGCACCGTGTCGCCGACGCGGTGCACCTGTCCCCGGTTGGCCGTGCCGCCGAGCAGCGGGATCTCGGCCGCTCTCACCCGCGCGCCGTCCCGCTCGCGGCCGCCTCGATCAGCGCGGTGGCCAGCGTCGAGTGCGTCACCAGGCTGTCGACGTACCCTCCATGCACCGCGGCGAGCACCGCGCGCGTCTTGGCCAGCCCGTAGACGATCCCGATCACCTCCGGAACGGCGCGCATCTGGTCGGCCGTGATACCGATCATCCGCTCGGTCAGCGCCGCGGGCGCGGGCTCCCCCTCGGCGTCGATGAGGACGCCCGACACCTCGGCGCACACGCCCTCGCGGCCGAGCTCGAGGCGTTCGGCCTCGCCGGTGGCGTCGTACAGCGTCGACTGCTCGGGCTCCCATGCTCCGACCCCCGCCATCGCCTTCGTCACCGAGCCGATCAGCCCGAACGCGCGCGCCACCTCCGGCTGCCCGCGCAGAGCGGTCGCCGTCGCCGGATCGGAGACGGCCATCGGAGCATAGAAGAAGTAGGCCGGACCGCCCGCGACCCGCGCGACCTCACGCACCAGCTCGATCGAGCTGTCGTCGGCACCGGGCCGGGCCAGCGCCCCGGTCAGCTGGACGACCGGAACCGGCGCGAGCACCCGCAGCGCACTCGCCATCGCGCTGACCGAGCGGGCCCAGGACAGCCCCAGCACGTCGTCGGTGGTCACGATCTCGCTGAGCAGCTCGGCCGCGGCGGCGCCGAGGTGCTCGCGGAGGCTCGCCGGGTGGTCGTCGGGCGTGTCGGTGACGACGCAGTGGGTGAGCCCCAGCGCCTCCATCAGGCGGGCGGACAGCTCGACGTCGACGACACCCGGATGGCCGATCTCGATGCGCACCAGACCGCTGTTGCGCGCGTCGTCGAGCAGCCGGGCCACCTTGAAGCGGCTGAGCGAGAACTCCTCGGCGATCTCGATCTTGGATCGGCCGTCGAGGTAGTAGCGTCGCGCTACTGACGCCGTGAGGACGAGCTGAGCCGGACCCCGCAGGTTGCCGTGTGCTGCCGCCACCGTGAAAACCCTTCCAGCGATCGCTCATCTGAGCGCTTCTGAGCACATTATTGCAACAGAGATTGACGAGGGGTGACCCGTCGCACAGGCTTTCGGCATGATCCGGACGCCGCCCGTCGGGGCGGCGTGAACTCGATGGCCGGAGGGCGCGATGAAGCGGTGGGGTCGGCGAGGAGCCGTGCTCGGATTCGCCATGCTGTTGGCGACGTCGGGCTGTGCGGGTGCTGGCGGCGGTGGCGGAGGCGGCGCCGGCGAGAACGCGATCTCGGTCCTGATGGTCAACAACCCCCAGATGGTCGATCTGCAGAAGCTGACGGCGGACAACTTCACGAAGCAGACCGGGATCACGGTCAACTACACCGTGCTGCCCGAGAACGACGTCCGCGACAAGATCAGCCAGGAGTTCTCCAGCCAGGCCGGTCAGTACGACGTGGCCTCGCTGTCCAACTTCGAGATCCCGATCTACGCCAAGAACGGCTGGGTCGCGCCGCTGGACGACTATGTCGCCAAGGACTCGGCGTTCAACCAGGCCGACATCCTCAAGCCGATGACCACCTCGCTCACCGCGGAGGACGGGAAGCTCTACGGCGAGCCTTTCTACGGCGAGTCGTCGTTCCTCATGTACCGCAAGGACGTGCTGCAGTCGAAGGGCATCACGATGCCCGACAAGCCGACCTGGCAGCAGGTTGCCGACATCGCGGCCAAGGTCGACGGGGCGCAGCCCAACATGAAGGGCATCTGTCTGCGCGGGCAGCCCGGTTGGGGTGAGGTCTTCGCGCCGCTGACCACGGTCGTCAACACGTTCGGCGGCACCTGGTTCGAGAAGGACTGGACCCCCGGGGTCAACGCGCAGCCGTTCAAGGATGCGACCAACTTCTACGTCAACCTGGTCAAGGCGCACGGCGAGAACGGCGCTCCGCAGGCCGGTTTCACCGAGTGCCTGAACAACATGGAGCAGGGCAACGTCGCGATGTGGTATGACGCGACGTCGGCGGCGGGCTCGCTCGAGGCCGACAACTCGCCGGTCAAGGGCAAGGTCGGCTACGTGGCGGCGCCGGTCGTGAAGACCTCCGAGTCCGGCTGGCTCTACACCTGGGCCTGGGCCATGCAGAAGGCCAGCAAGAAGCAGGACGCGGCGTGGAAGTTCATCTCGTGGGCGTCGAGCGCCGACTACGAGAAGCTCGTGGGCCAGCAGGAGGGCTGGGCCAAGGTGCCAGCAGGCAAGCGCGCCTCGACCTACTCCAACCCCGACTACCTGAAGGTGGCGCAGGCGTTCGCGGAGCCGACCAAGAACGCCATCTCGACCGCCGACCCCAACAACCCCGGCGTGCAGCCGCGGCCCGCGCCCGGCATCCAGTTCATCGACATCCCCGAGTTCCCCGACCTGGGCACCAGGGTCTCGCAGGACATCAGCGCGGCGATCGCCGGTCAGCAGACGGTCGACCAGGCGTTGGACAAGGGCCAACAGGCCGCTGAGCAGGTGGCCGCGAAGTACAAGAAGTGAGGCGAGTGCCGACGTGAGCACCGCTCTTGAGCCCCAGGCGGGCGCGGGTTCCTCCGCGCCCGCCCCGGGCGGTGGAAGCGCCATCCGTGTCGCGGGGGACTGGGCGCGGCGCGCCCCGCTCATGCCCGCGCTGATCTTCATGATCATCGTGACCCAGCTGCCGTTCGTCGGCACGCTGGTCATCTCGTTCATGAACTGGAACGCGTACTATCCCGACCAGATCGGCTTCGCCGGGGTGTCCAACTTCGTCAGGGTCTTCAGAGACCCGGACACTCTTTCGGCGATCTGGACGACGATCCTGCTCACCGTGTCGGTGGTGCTGGTCAGCCTGGTCATCGGCTTCGGGATCGCGCTGCTGCTCGACCGCGCGTTCCTCGGCAGGGGGATCATCCGCACGCTGATGATCACCCCGTTCCTGGTCATGCCGGTCGCGGCGGCCCTGGTCTGGAAGCACGCCCTCTACAACCCCAACTACGGCCTGTTCAACGGCCTGCTGCGACTGATGTTCGGGCCGAACGCCCCGCAGCCGGACTGGATCTCCGACGCACCGCTGACGTCGCTCGTCGCGGCGCTCGTGTGGCAGTGGACGCCGTTCATGATGCTGATCCTGCTTGCTGGGCTGCAGAGCAAGCCGCTGGACGTCATCGAGGCTGCCAAGATCGACGGCTGCAACGGATGGCAGGTCTTCCGCTACATGACCTTCCCGCACATGCGCCAGTACCTGGAGCTGGGCGGCCTGCTGGGGTCGATCTACATCGTGCAGAACTTCGACACCGTCTTCACGATCACGTCGGGCGGCCTGGGCACGGCGAACCTGCCGTACATCATCTACACGATCTTCTACAACGCGCACGACTACGGGAAGGCGTCGGCGGCGGGCGTCGTGGTCGTGATCGGCACGATCATCATCGCCACCTTCGCGCTGCGCACCGTGTCGAGCCTGTTCAGGGAGGACTAACGATGACCGCCACTGTGGAACGTCCAAGGGCGGCCCGTGACGAGCCGCGGATGTCGCCGGAGGCCCGCCGCCGGATGTCGGGCGCGATCGTCGGGGTGGTGGCCTGGATCATCGGGATCCTGTTCTTCTTCCCGGTGCTGTGGATGGTGCTGACGTCGCTGCACAGCGAGCCGGACGCGGCGACGAACCCGCCGTCGTTCTTCGCGCCGTTGACCCTGGACGGCTACGGCAACTTCTTCGGCGCCGCCACCGGCGCGAGCCCGTGGCCGCCGTTGATCAACTCGGCCACGGCGAGCATCGTGTCCACGATCCTCGTGCTGGCGTTGGCGATCCCGGCGGCGTACGCGCTGTCGATCAAGCCGGTACGCAAGTGGACCGACGTGATGTTCTTCTTCCTCTCCACCAAGATGCTGCCCGTGGTGGCGGGCCTGCTGCCGGTCTACCTGATCGCGCAGAACATCGGCCTGCTCGACAACATCTACCTCTTGGTCATCCTCTACACCTCGATGAACCTGCCGATCGCGGTGTGGATGATGCGCTCGTTCCTGGCCGAGGTGCCGGTCGAGATGCTCGAGGCGGCCTCGCTGGATGGTGCCGGGCTGATGCGTCAGATGGTCTCGGTCATCGTGCCGATCGTGCTGCCCGGGATCGCGGCCACGTCGCTGATCTGCTTCATCTTCAGCTGGAACGAGCTGTTGTTCGCCCGGGTGCTCACCGCGACGGTCGCGCAGACCGCTCCGGTGTTCCTCACCGGCTTCGTCACCAGCCAGGGGCTGTTCCTGGCGAAGGTGTGTGCGGCGGCCGTCACGGTGTCGCTCCCGGTGATCGCGGCCGGGTTCGCGGCCCAGGACAAGCTGGTGCAGGGGCTCTCCCTGGGGGCGATCAAGTAATGACGCCCTTGAACACGGCGTCGTTGTCTTCGCTCGACCCGTCCGTGGCCGTGCCCCGGTACGACCGGGGCGCGGTGCGGGCGGGGATCGTCCACCTCGGCGTCGGTGCGTTCCACCGCGCCCACCAGGCCCTGTACCTCGACCGGCTGATGAACGACGGCAAGGCCCTCGACTGGGGGATCTGCGGGGTCGGGGTGCTGCCGGGCGACGCGCGGATGCGGGACGCCCTGCGGGCCCAGGACTGCCTCTACACGCTGGTGGAGAAGCGGCCCGACGGCGCCCAGGAAGCCCGGGTCATCGGCTCGATCGTGGACTACCTGCTCGCCCCGGACGACCCGGAGGCGGTGATCGAGAAGATGGCGGACGAGGCGATCCGGATCGTCTCGCTCACCGTCACCGAGGGTGGCTACAACTTCAACGCCGTCACCGGGGAGTTCCAGGCCGACGACCCCGGCGTCGTGCACGACCTGCAGCCGGGCGCGGCGCCGCAGACGTCGTTCGGGCTGGTCACCGAGGCCCTCGCCCGTCGCCGTGAGCGGGGCCTCGCGCCCTTCACCGTGCTGTCCTGCGACAACATCCAGGGCAACGGGCACGCCGCCAAGCGGAGCTTCACCGCGTTCGCCCGGCTGCGTGACCCGAAGCTCGGGGAGTGGGTGGAGGAGCACGTCCGGTTCCCCAACTGCATGGTCGACCGCATCACCCCGGTGACCACCGACGACGACCGCGCGGCGCTCTCCGAGCGGTTCGGGGTCGAGGACCGCTGGCCGGTGGTGTGCGAGCCGTTCAGCCAGTGGGTGCTGGAGGACGACTTCGGCCTCGGCCGCCCGCCGTTCGAGGAGGCGGGGGTCCAGGTCGTCGCCGACGTCGAGCCGTACGAGCTGATGAAGCTGCGCCTGCTCAACGCCAGCCACCAGGGCCTCTGCTACTTCGGCTACCTGGCGGGCTACCGGCTGGTGCACGACGTGTGCCAGGACCCGCTGTTCGCCGAGTTCCTCCTCGCCTACATGGACCGGGAGGCGACGCCGACCCTTTCGCCGGTGCCGGGGATCGACCTGCACGCCTACAAGCGGCAGCTGATCGAGCGCTTCTCCAACCCGCAGGTGCGCGACACCGTCGCGCGGCTGTGCGCGGAGAGCTCCGACCGGATCCCGAAGTGGCTGCTGCCGGTGATCCGGCACAACCTCGAGACCGGCGGGGAGATCGAGCGTTCGGTGGCGGTCGTGGCCTCGTGGGCGCGCTACGCCGAGGGCGTCGACGAGCAGGGCGAGCCGATCGAGATCGTCGACCGGCTCAAGGACACGCTCATCCCGCTCGCCCTCGGCCAGCGGGCGGACCCGCTGGCCTTCGTCCGGAACCGGGAGGTCTTCGGCGGCCTCGTCGACGACGAGCGGTTCGCCTCCACCTTCCAGCGCCACCTCGCGTCGTTGCACGAGCACGGCGCCAGGGCGACGCTGGAAGGCCTACGGCCCGTGCGCGGATAACACTGTTCCCGCCATGTTTTCCGCGCACGGGCGCCGGAGGCGCACATGAAGGCTGCCGTCATCGACGTCGACCGCGTCACGGTCGAGTCCGTCCCGGACCCGGCGCCCGGCCCGCGCGAGGTCGTCGTCAAGGTGGCCGCGTGCGGCATCTGCGGCACCGACCTGCACATCGCCGACGGCGAGTTCGCGCCGACCCTGCCCGTCACGCCGGGGCACGAGTTCGCGGGCGAGGTCGTGGCGGTCGGCACGGCCGTCGACGCCGCGGTCGACGGGGTGCGGCTCGGCGACCAGGTGGCCGTCGACCCCTCCCTGTACTGCGGCGAGTGCTACTTCTGCGCACGCGGGCGCGGGAACCTCTGCGAGCGGTGGCGCGCCATCGGGGTGACGGCGACCGGCGGCGCCGCCGAGTTCGTCGTGGCGCCGGTGGCGAACTGCGTGGTGCTTCCCGAGCACGTCCGCCCCGTCGACGCGGCCCTGGTCGAGCCGCTGTCGTGCGCGGTGCACGGCTTCGACGTGCTCGCGCCCGCCCTCGGCGACCACTACCTCATCTACGGGGCCGGGACGATGGGCCTGATGATGATGGAGCTGGCCAAGCGGGCCGGGGCGGCGAGCGTGAGCATGGTCGACCTCAACCCGGCCCGGCTGGAGACGGCGCGCGAGTTGGGGTGCACGGCCGCGGTGGGGTCGGCCGACGAGCTCGACCGGCCGCGCGGCTGGGACAACGTGATCGACTGCACCGGTGTCGTCGCCGCGATCGAGGACGGCCTGCCGCGGGTGCTCAAGGGCGGCACGTTCCAGCAGTTCGGCGTGGCGAGTGAGACGGCGGTTGGCCGCTTCTCGCCGTTCACCGTCTACCACCAGGAGATCCGCATCGTGGGCTCGATGGCGGTGCTGCACAGCTTCGAGCGCGCGGCGCAGCTGTTCGCCGAGGGCGTGCTCAAGCCGGAGGTGATGATCTCCGACCGCAAGCCGCTCGACGCGTACCCGGCCGCGCTGGAGCAGTTCCGGGCGGGCGTGGGCCGCAAGATCCAGGTCACCCCCTGACGGCGGTGAGTCCCGCAATCGGGCACGGTGAGTCCCGCGTTTCGGCACGCCGTGTGCGTGGTTCGGGCACCGCCGCCGCACCACCGAAACCGTGACGACCGCCCTGCCGCTCAGGTGAGCGCGTCGTCGACCGCCTGCTGGATGCGCTTGACCGACACCGGGTAGCGGGTGCGCATCGGGTGGGCGTACAGGCTCACCCGCAGCTCCTCGACCATCCAGCGGATCTCCACCAGCGCGGGCGGCGGGTCGGTGCCCGGCGGGAGCGCGGCGACGAGCTCCGCGTACTCGTCGGCGACGACCCGCACCTGCGCCGTCCACTCGGCGTCCCGGGCCGGGTCGACCCGCAGCTTCTCGATGCGGCGCTCGACGGCCTCCAGGTAGCGCGCGACGTCCCCGAGCCGGGTGGCGCCGTCGTGGGTGGCGAACCCGGGGCCGACGAGGTCGGCGAGCTGGGCGGTGAGGTCGGGCGGCACCGCACGGAGGTCGGCGAGCGCCGCCTGCACGCGATGCCAGACGGCGAGCACCGCGCGCACGGCCTCCAGCACCTGCAGGGTCGTGCCGCCGAGCCGCTTCGCGAAGAGGGCACGCAGTCGGGCGTAGCCGCGCTCGTCCCATGCCGGGCCGCCCGCCGCGTTGATCAGGGCATCGGCCGCGGCCGTGACACAGTCCTCGACCAGGGCGGCGACCGAACCGTGCGGGTTGCGGGAGAGCGTCAGCTTGGCGGGGTTGTCCAGGCCGCGCTGCACCTGGCGCGCCGGTGAGGGCGTGTCGAGCAGCAGCAGCCGTCGCACGCCCCGGGCGTGGGCGGCGTCGCGCTCGGCGGCGGTCGGGAACACGCGCACGTCCGCCGACGTGCCCCGGTCGACCAGCCCGGGATAGCCGGTGACGACGTGGGTGCCCCGGCGGACCCCGATCTCGCGGGGCAGCTCGCCGATCGTCCAGGTGGCGAGGCCGGTGCGCTCCAGGTCGGCGCCCGCGGCGGCCAGCTCCGCCCGGACCTGCGGGGCGAGCTCGCGGCGCAGCGCGTCGAGGTCGGTGCCGCGCGCGACCTCGTGGCCACGCTCGTCGACCACCCGGAACGTGACGGTCAGGTGCTCCGGCAGCCGGTCGAGCTCCCAGGCCTCGCGGGGGATCCGCACGCCGCGCATACGGCCCAGCTCCCGCTCCAGCCCGTCGAGCAGCGGTCCGTCACCGATGGCGAGCCGGGCCAGCACCGCGCGGGCGTGGTCGGGCGCCGGGGCGAACTGCCGCCGCAGGCTCTTGGGCAGGGTCCTGATCAATGCGGTGACCAGCTCCTCGCGCAAGCCCGGCACCTGCCACGTGAACGGCGTCGGGTCCACCTGGTGCAGCGCCGCGACCGGCACGTCGACGGTGATCCCGTCGTCGGCGCGCCCCGGCTCGAACGCGTACGACAGCGGCAGCGTCAGCCCGCCCGCCTCGACGTGGTCCGGGAAGGCGGCGGGGTCGACCGCGTCGGCCTGCGCGGTGCGGACCATCGCGTCGGTGAAGTCGAGCGCGGTCTTGTCGCGCTGCTTCTTCCACCACGAGTCGAAGTGGCTGCCGGACACGACGTCGGCGGGGATGCGAGCGTCGTAGAACGCGACGAGCGTCTCCTCGTCGACGGACAGGTCGCGCCGCCGAGCCCGCGTCTCCAGCTCCTCGACGTGCTCGAGCAGAGCGCGGTTGGCGTGGAAGAAGCGGTGGCGGGTGTCCCAGTCGCCCTCGACGAGCGCGTGCCGGATGAACAGGTCGCGGGAGGTCTCGGGGTCGATGCGGTGAGTAGTCGACGCGCCGGTCGACGACGATCGGCACGCCGTGCAGCGTCACCCGCTCGACCGCGACGGCGGCGGCGCGCTTGCGCGACCAGTGCGGCTCCGAATACGTCCGCTTGACGAGATGTCCGGCGAGCGGCTCGATCCACTCCGGCTGGATGCGGGCGACCGTGCGCGCGAAGAGGCGCGACGTCTCCACCAGCTCGGCGGCCATCACCCAGCGCGGGTTCTTCTTGGCCAGCGGGGAGCCGGGGAAGATCATGAAGTGTGCGCCGCGGGCGCCGAGGTACTCGCGCGTCTCGCCCTCGCGCAGGCCGATCTGGGAGAGCAGACCCGACAGTACGGCAATGTGGATCTTGTCGGGGGTCGCTTCGGCGTCGTTCGGGGTGAGCCCGGCGTTGCGGGCGGCCTGGCGCAGCTGCGCGTGCAGGTCCTGCCACTCGCGGATGCGCAGGAAGTGCAGGAAGTCCGCGCGCAGCTCCTTGCGGAACCGGCTGCCGGACAGGGCCTCGCGGCGTTCGGCGACGTGCCGCCAGAGGTTGAGGTAGGTCAGGAAGTCCGAACCCTCGGCCTGGAAGCGGGCGTGCTTCTCGTCGGCGGCCTGGCGCTGGTCGACGGGCCGCTCGCGGGGGTCCTGCACCGACAGCGCGGCCGCGATCACCAGCACCTCCCGCAGGCAGCCGGTGCGGTCGGCCTCGACGAGCATGCGGCCGAGCCGCGGGTCGACCGGCAGCGTGGACAGGGCGCGGCCGACCGGGGTCAGCGTGGGCCCGTCGAGCGCGCCGAGCTCGTGCAGCAGCGCGAGGCCGTCCTGCACCGCGCGGGCGTCGGGCGGGTCGACGAACGGGAAGGCGGTGATCTCGCCGAGGTCCAGCGCGATCATCTGCAGCACGACCCAGGCGAGGTTGGTGCGCAGGATCTCCGGGTCGGTGAAGGCCGGGCGGGCGTCGAAGTCGTCCTCGGCGTAGAGGCGGATGCAGATGCCGTCGGCGACGCGGCCACACCGTCCGGCGCGCTGGTTCGCGCTGGCCTGGCTGATCTTCTCGATCGGCAGGCGCTGGACTTTGAGGCGGCGCGAGTAGCGGGAGATGCGCGCGAGGCCGGGGTCGATGACGTAGCGGATGCCCGGCACGGTGAGCGAGGTCTCCGCGACGTTGGTGGCGAGCACGACGCGCTTGCCGAGCGTGGCCTGGCGTGGGGCGAACACCCGCTGCTGCTCGGCCGTCGTCTGCCGGGCGTAGAGCGGGAGGATCTCGATTCCGGGGAAGTTCCGCCTGGCCAGGCCGTCGGCGGTGGCGCGGATCTCCCGCTCGCCGGGGAGGAACACGAGGATGTCGCCATGGCCCGCGCGGCGCAGCTCGGTGACGGCGTCGGCGATGGCGTCGAGCTGGTCGCGGTCGGGGTCGGAGTCCGGGTCTTCGGGGTCGACGACCGGGCGGTACCGGATCTCGACCGGGTACGACCGGCCGGAGACCTCGACGATCGGGGCCGGGACGCCGTTCGTGGCGAAGTGCGCGGCGAAGCGCTCGGGGTCGATGGTGGCCGAGGTGATGATGACCTTGAGGTCGGGGCGGCGGGGGAGGAGCTGGGCGAGGTAGCCGAGGATGAAGTCGATGTTGAGGCTGCGCTCGTGGGCCTCGTCGATGATGAGGGTGTCGTAGCGGCGGAGCATCCGGTCGCCCGCGAGCTCGGCGAGCAGGATGCCGTCGGTCATGATCTTGACCAGCGTGTTCTCGCCCACCTGGTCGGTGAAGCGGACCTTCCAGCCCACGGCCTCGCCGACCTCGGTGTGGAGCTCCTCGGCGATGCGGGCGGCGACCGTGCGGGCGGCGAGGCGGCGGGGCTGGGTGTGGCCGATCATGCCGCGGACGCCGCGGCCCAGCTCGAGGCAGATCTTGGGGATCTGGGTGGTCTTCCCGGAGCCGGTCTCGCCCGCGACGATCACGACCTGGTGGTCGCGGATGGCGGCGGCGATGTCGTCGCGGCGGGCGCTGACGGGCAGCTGCGCCGGGTAGTCGATCGCGGGGACGGCGGCCCGGCGGGCGGCGATGCGGCGCTCGGCGGCGTCGATCCCGTCGGTGACGGCGGCGAGCGCCTTCTCGTGGGCCCGCGGATCGCGGGTGCGGGCGGCCGTGGCGAGGCGGCGGGCGAGGCGGTGCTCGTCGTCGAGGCCCAGGGCGGGCAGGCGCGCGGCGAGCGCGGCCACCTCGCCGGTGGCGTCGGCGAAGGTCGGGATCGGCCCGTCGTCGGCGGGGCGGGCCTGCCCGCGACCGCGGCGGTTGCGCCCGGGCCGCCGCTCGGCGCCGTCGCCTGCCTGTGACGCGGCCGCCCGCGGTCGGCGGCCGCGGGACGGCCCGTCCGACGCGGAAGTGGTCGGACCCGGCGCCGCGGCGCCTGAGGTGGCGACGTCGGGCGGGGTCGTCGTCTGGTCCTGCGCGGCGCCGGGGCCTGCAGCGGGTTCGCGTCGCGCGCCGGTGCCAGATGTCGCGGCGACGCGCGGGGTGTCGGGGGCGCTGGCGCGCGCAGGGGCCGGTGTGGCCTGGCCGTGGTCGGGGGCGGACCGGCTGTGGCGGCGGGACCCGGGGTGTGCGGAGGCGCTGGCCTGCTCCGGGGCCGGGCCGTGCTGCAACTCGGGGCGCGCCATCACGTCCAGTGTGCCTGCCGTCAGGCCGGGCGGAGGGTCGGGGTGATCTCGTCGGCCACCGGCTCGTCGGCCGCAGGGTGCTCGACGAGCGCCAGCACGCGGTTGGCGAGGAACCGGGCAGTCCGCACGGCGCTGCCGCCGCGGGTGATCTCGGCGACCTCCACGACCCCGCGCCCGTGCGTGATCGTGACCTTGCGGCCCGCACGGGTCGCGACCACCTCGTACGTGCGCGTGGTGCCGCTCCCGGCGTCGATGACGATCTCTACCCGGTCACCCTTCATGGCGTACCCCGTTCTCTCGTGACGCGGTGGGGGGCGGCGCCGTCGGGGAGCGGCGCCGCCCGTCGCGACCGCGTCGCACGGCGGCGGGAATCGCCGGGACGCGGTTGGTGTGAAGAAATGTCGTGGCGTCCGTGCCGGTGCCGGTCGCCTCTCGGCGCGTGGCACACCCGTAGGCGGCAATGGTTGAGACCCGGGGACACGGATCACCTGGCACGGACAGCCTGTTCAACACAGCCCCCCGCCGGTCCATTCCCGGCGGGCGCGGCACTTTCCGGTCGGCCGGTGCGGCCACTGTCCGCGCGCCACGGGACGCTCGAGATGCACGTCAGCGGGGTTCCAGGGAGCCGAAACCCCGCTCATGTGCATCTCGGCCGCGGACCCGGTGACGGCCGCGGGACGGAAAGGTGGCTTGGGCGGGGCTACCGGTCCAGCGCGGCCAGCACCCCGTCGGTCCAGACCGGCCAGGCCTCGATCGCCCACGGGCCGAAGTCGCGGTCGGCGAGCACCACCGCGGCGGCCCCGGCGTCGGGGTCGACCCACAGGAAGGTGCCCGACTGCCCGAAGTGGCCGAACGTCCGCGGCGAGCTGCCCGCGCCCGTCCAGTGCGGCGACTTGCCGTCGCGGATCTCGAACCCGAGCCCCCAGTCGTTCGGCTTCTGACGGCCGTAACCGGGCAGCACGCCGTCCAGCCCGGGGTACGCGACCTGCGTGGCGTCGCCGAGCGTGGCCGTCAGCGTCGGCGCCTGCAGCTCGGCGGCGAAGCGGGCGAGGTCGTCCACGCTGGACACCGCGTCGGCGGCGGGCGAGCCCTCCAGCCGTGTGGCCGTCATGCCGAGCGGCTGGCAGACCGCCTCGTGCAGGTACTCCGCGAACGGCATGCCCGCCGCGGCGGCGACCGTCTCGCCCAGCGCGTCGAAGCCGACGTTGGAGTAGATCCGCCTGGCCGCGGGCTTGGCCTGCGTCCTGTCCTCGGCGAACGCGAGGCCCGACGCGTGCGCCGCGAGGTGGCGGACGGTGGATCCGGGGGGTCCGGCGGGGGTGTCCCAGTCGACCGCGCCCTCCTCCACCGCGATCAGCGTGGCGTAGGCGGCGAGCAGCTTCGTCACCGAGGCGAGGCGGAACACCCGTGCGGTCTCGCCCGCGGTCGCGGCGACCGCGCCATCGGCCGTGACGACGGCGGCGCCCACGTGGTCGACCGGCCAGTCCAGCACCGTCCCGACGGCGAGCCGAAGATCAGGCATCGCCGTAGACCGGGACCTGTGCCCCGCTGATCGGGGCCGCGTCGGGCCCGCACAGGAACGCGATCACCTTCGCGATCGCGGCGGGGGCGACCGCGCGGGCGGCGAGGTCGGCGGACATCCATGTGCGGTTGGCCGGGGTGTCGATCACCGAGGGCAGGACGGCGTTGACCCTGATGTGCTGCGGCCGCAGCTCGTCGGCCAGGATCTGGGCGAGCCGGACGACCGCGGCCTTGCTCGTGGCGTGCGCCACCGGCGCGGCGCCGGTGACCGCCGTCTTCGACCCGACCATGACGATCGCGCCGCCGCCGCGCGCGGCGAACCGGGTGGCCGCGGCCTGCGCCGTCCAGAGCGCCGAGCCGAAGTTGGACGTCCAGAGGCTTTCGAGCATGTCCTCGGTCGTGTCGGCCAGCTTGCCGGGGGTGAACCCGCCCGCCAACCCCACCAGCGCGCTCGGGTCGATCGGTAGCCCGTCGACCTGCGCGAACGCGGCCTGCACCGCGTCGCGCGCGGCGAGGTCGACGGCGACGGCGTGCACGTCGTCCCGCTCGCCCAGCGCGTCGAGCGCGGGGGAGGGCCGGTCGAGCGCGACCACCGCGCGCCCGCCCGAGAGGAACTCGTCCACTACCGCATGGCCGAGCGCGCCCGCGGCGCCCGTCACGATCGCTGCGTCCATGCGCGTTATCCTGCACGCTGTCGGCCATGGCGCGGGCACGGGTGGGGACGTCGGGGTGGCGCTACCCGCCGTGGCGGCGCACGTTCTACCCCGAGGGCCTGGCGCAGCGCCGGGAGCTCGAGTACCTCTCGGGGCAGGTGGACACGATCGAGATCAACGGCAGCTTCTACTCCCTGCAGCGGCCGGAGAGCTACCAGGCGTGGGCCGCCGAGACCCCCGACGACTTCGTGTTCGCCGTCAAGGGCCCGCGCTTCGTCACCCACCTGAAGCAGCTGCGCGACGTCGAGACGCCGGTCGCGAACTTCCTGGCGTCGGGCGTGCTCGCGCTCGGTCCGAAGCTCGGTCCGGTGCTGTGGCAGCTGCCGCCGCGGATGCGGTTCGACGCGGAGAAGGTCGCGGCGTTCCTCGACCTGCTGCCGCATTCGACGGCCGCGGCGGCCCGGCTCGCGGAGAAGCACGACGAGCGCCTCGACGGCCGGGCCGTCACCGCCACCGACACGGACCGGCCGCTGCGGCACGCCGTCGAGCCCCGCCACGAGAGCTTCCGCGACCCGGCGTTCGCGGCGTTGCTGCGCGAGCACGGCGTCGCGCTGGTCGTCGCCGACTCCGCGGGCACCTGGCCGGTGTTCGACGAGGCGACCGCGCACTTCCGCTACGCGCGGCTGCACGGCGCCGACGAGCTGTACGCCTCCGGGTACACCGCGGAGGCGTTGGACACGTGGGCCGAGCGGGTGCGGGCCTGGCTGGCCGACGGGGACGTGTTCGTCTACTTCGACAACGACGCCAAGGTGCACGCCCCGTTCGACGCGATAGCCCTGGCGGAACGGCTCAGTTGACCCGGCTCGACCGGTCGCCCCACTCCTTCTCGCGCAGCTCGAACTTCTGCACCTTGCCCGTCGACGTCTTCGGCAGCGCGTCGACAAGCTCGACGTCGCGGGGCGCCTTGTAGCGGGCGATCCGCGACTTCACGTGCTCGATCAGCTCCTCCGGCGTGGCGCTCTGCCCCTCCTCCAGCACGACGAACGCCTTCGGCCGCTCGCCCCACCGCTCGTCCGGCACGCCGATCACCGCGGCCTCCAGCACGGCGGGGTGCGAGACGACCGCCTGCTCCACCTCGATCGTCGAGATGTTCTCGCCGCCGGAGATGACGACGTCCTTGGCGCGGTCGCGCAGCTCCACGTAGCCGTCGGGGTGCATGACGCCCAGGTCGCCGGAGTGGAACCAGCCGCCTTCGAACGCCTTCTCGGTGGCCGCCGGGTCCGCCCAGTAGCCCTTCATGACGTTGTTGCCGCGCATGACGACCTCGCCCAACGCCGTGCCGTCGCGGGGGACGTCGTTCATGTCCTTGTCGACCACGCGCATCCAGTCCGCGCAGATCATGCCGACGCCCTGGCGGGCCTGCTTCGCGGAACGGTCGTCGCCCTGCAGGTCCTCGGCGCGGTAGCAGTTCACCGAGTACGGGCCGTAGGTCTCGGTGAGCCCGTAGACGTGCACGATGCGGAAGCTCTTGTCCTCGGCGGCTTTGATCGTCGTCGGGGACGGGGGCGCGCCCGCCGTCGTGATCACGATGGGGTTCTCGAGCGGCGCGGCGGCCTTGTCGCGCAGGATCGTGGTGACGACGGTCGGCGCGCCGTTGAGGTGCGTCACGCCGTGCTCGCGGATCAGGTCCCAGATCGCTTCGCCGCGGACCTCGCGCAGGCAGACGTGCGTGCCGCCGATCGCCGTGACCGCCCACGGCGTGCACCAGCCGTTGCAGTGGAACATCGGCAGCGTCCACAGGTAGACGCTGTCGACGCTGTGCGACGAGTGGACGATCTCGCCGAACGCGTTCAGGTGCGCGCCCCGGTGGTGGTACATCACGCCCTTGGGGCGGCCCGTCGTGCCGGACGTGTAGTTGATCGAGATCGTGGCGTCCTCGTCGTCGACCGTCCACGGGAGGGCGTCGTCGCGACCGCGGGCGAGCAGGTCGCCGTAGGTGACGCCGGAGCCGGTGCCGTCGCCGGGGTGCACCGGGTCGACCACCGTGACGATCTCCTCGACGGTCTTGAGCTCGCGGGCGACCGGCGCGACCGTCGGATAGAGCGCGGCGTCGACCACCAGCAGCTTGGAGCCGGAGTGGTCGAGGATGTAGCGGATCTCCTCGGTGGACAGCCGCGTGTTGATCGCGACGAGGACCGCGCCCGCGAGCGGCACCGCGAAGTGCGCCACGAGCATCTCGGGGACGTTGGGCAGCAGGTAGGCGACGCGGTCGCCGGGCTCGACGCCCGAGCCGCGCAACGCGTGCGCGACCCGGGTCGCCTCGGCGGCGAACTCACGGTAGGTGTGGCGGCGGTCGCCGTAGACGATGGCCGTCTTCTCCGGGTAGACCTCGGCGGAGCGGCGCAGAAACGCCAGCGGGCTCAGTTGCGTGTTCCAGACGGCCGTCATGGCCTGATCCTCACGCCTGACGTGCGCCCGCGGCAACCGGCGGGGGCTACTCGTCCTCTTCGATCGAGATGGCCGCGCGTGGACACGAGGCGACGCACTCCTCGAGCTTCGGGCGCAGCTCCTCCGAAGGGTGCTCGTCGAGGACGTACAGGAAGTCGTCGTCCCGCACCTCGAACACCTCGGGCAGGATCCCCATGCAGACGGCGTTGGACTCGCAGAGATCGAAGTCGACCTTCACCTTCATGGCGGGAATGGTGCTCCTGCCAGGACGGGCGGGGAAGGTCAGGTGACCCTCATCTGGTCAGGGTGTCACCACGGGCATGGCCGGGGTGGTGGGTACGGGACCGGGCTGCGCGCCGACCGCGAACCCGGCCACGGCGGCCCGCGGCGTGGGCAGATCGGTCGGGCCCGCGGCGAGGGTCGTGCCGGTCATGGCGAGGGCGAGCGCGACACTCAGTGCCGCGGTCGCCGTGGCGACCCTGGCGCGGCAGGGCAGGGACATGGGACGACCTCTCATCGGACGGCCGGGACGTGGGGAGCGTCGGCCTACTGACTCATCCGGGCCCGGGTCACACGGCGTTACCCATGCCCGCCAAGTTGGGCCGAACGGCGCAGTCACCGTCGCCGCGCATCCCCCGCGCAACGGTGAGTCCCGCGTTTGGGCACGGTGAGTCGCGCATCTCGGCACGGTGAGTCGCGCGTTCGGCAACGGTGAGTCCCGCGTTTGGGCACGGCTGGCGGCGCCCGTCGCCCCGTGATCACCGGCTGGGTGCAGGTCCGGCCAGAAATGGCCTATGCACGCGCCGAGCTGGTGATCACGGTCGGGCGGCGGGCAAGTGGGGCGGTGTCAGGACTTGCGCAGCACCGGCCGGAGGGCGTCGAGGACGTCGACGTTCTCTATCGTGCTCGGCACCGGCTCGTCGGCCCCGTCGGCGATCCCGCGCATGGTCTTGCGCAGGATCTTCCCGGAGCGGGTCTTGGGCAGTGCCGCGACGACCGCGACGTCCTTGAGGGAGGCCACCGCGCCGATCCGGTCGCGCACGAGCTGCACCAGCTCGGCGCGCAGCTCGTCCTCCTCGCGCGTCACGCCCGCCTTCAGCACGACGAACCCGCGCGGGATCTGGCCCTTCATCGAGTCGGCCACGCCGATCACCGCGCACTCGGCGACGTCGGGGTGGGAGGCGAGGACCTCCTCCATCCCGCCGGTCGAGAGCCGGTGCCCGGCCACGTTGATCACGTCGTCGGTGCGGCCCATGACGTAGACGTAGCCGTCCTCGTCGATGCGCCCGCCGTCGCCGGTGAGGTAGTAGCCGTCGAACGCGGCCATGTAGGAGGAGACGAAGCGCTCGTCGTCGTTCCACAGCGTCGGCAGCGACCCCGGCGGCATCGGCAGCCTGACGACGATCGCGCCGTCGGTGCCGTCGGTGACCCGCCTGCCGGAGGAGTCGAGCACCTGCACGTCCCAGCCGGGCAGCGGCCGCGTGGGCGAGCCGGGCTTGATCGGCAGCAGCTCGATGCCCGCGGGGTTGGCGACGATGGGCCAGCCGGTCTCGGTCTGCCACCAGTGGTCGATCACCGGGATGTCGAGCAGGTCGGAGGCCCATCGGTAGGTCTCGGGGTCCAGGCGCTCACCGGCAAGGTAGAGGTACTTCAGCGACGAGAGGTCGTACTTGGCGGGGTACTCGCCGTTCGGGTCCTCCTTCTTGATCGCGCGGAACGCGGTGGGCGCGGTGAACAGGCTGCGCACCCCGTGCTCGGCGACGACGCGCCAGAACTGGCCCGCGTCGGGGGTGCCGACCGGTTTGCCCTCGTAGAGCACGGTGGTCGCCCCCGCCAGCAGCGGCGCGTACACGATGTAGGAGTGCCCGACGACCCAGCCGACGTCCGAGCCGGTGAAGATCGTCTGCCCGGTGCCGACGGCGTAGACGTTGGGCATCGTCCAGTTCAGCGCCACCGCGTAACCGCCGCCGTCGCGCACGACGCCCTTCGGCTTCCCCGTCGTTCCGGACGTGTAGAGGATGTAGAGGGGGTCGGTGGCCGCGACGGGCACGCACTCGGCGGGCGTCGCGGCGGCCATCGCGTCGGCCCAGTCGACGTCGTCGGCGCCCATCTCCGCCTCGACCTGCGGCCGCTGCAGGATCACGCGCTTGACCGGCTTGTGCGTGGCCAGCTGGATCGCCTTGTCCAGCAGCGGCTTGTAGGGCAGCACCTTCTTGCCCTCGATGCCGCAGGAGGCCGAGACGACCACGGACGGCTGGGCGTCGTCGATCCGGACGGCCAGCTCGTTGGGCGCGAACCCGCCGAAGACCACGGAGTGCACGGCGCCGATCCGGGCGCACGCGAGCATCGCGACGGCGGCCTCGGGCACCATCGGCATGTAGACCACGACGCGGTCGCCGACGCCGACGCCCAGCCCGGCGAGCACACCGGCGAACCGGGCGACCTCGTCGCGCAGCTGTCGATAGGTGGAGGTGCGCTGGGTGCCGGTGACCGGCGAGTCGTAGATCAGCGCGGCCTGCTCACCGCGCCCGGCGGCGACGTGCCGGTCGAGCGCGTTGTGGCAGACGTTGAGCCTGCCGTCCGGGAACCAGCGGTAGAACGGCGGACGGGACCCGTCGAGGGCGCGGGTGGGCGCGGTGTCCCAGTCGATCCCGCGCGCGGCTTCCAGCCAGAAGGCCTCCGGGTCCTCGGTGCTGGCTCGGAAGACGTCCTCGTACGCACCCACCGGTCGGCCTCCTCGCCTGCTTGCCTGTGGGTTCGACCCTATGGCCGCGGCCCGGGTGGCGACCACCCGCCCAGTGGCCAGTGCAGGTATCACCCGTTTGGCGGGCTTTCCGCGGGCTTGAGTCACTCGTTCGACTCAACGTGACCATGCCGCTACGGCCTGTCCCTGTGATGCCCTGGACGCGGGTGCCGCCGCGGGTGCCGTCGCGGCGCCGGTCGCTGCCAGCGCTCGCCGCGACCATCGGCGCGGTCGCCGTCGCAGGCCTCGTGGTCGGGCTGGTGGGCTTCCGTGGCGCGCCGAGCCCGCCGCGGCTGGCGCCGGGGGACGCGTGCGGGCCCGCGTGGGTCACCGCGTGGCAGGCCGCGATGCAGCCCGGGGCGGCGCCGCACGGTGTCCAGGGTGCGACGCTGCGGATGATCGTGCGTCCGCGGGCGACCGGCGCGCAGGTTCGGGTGCGGCTGTCCAACGCCTACGGGACGGCGCCGCTGAGCGTCGACGCCGTCTCGGCGGCGCGCTCGGCAGGTGGCGCCGCTCTGGTGCCGGGCACGGTCCAGCCCGTGACCTTCGGCGGGCGCGGCGCCACCGTGATCCCGGCGGGCGGGACCGCGGTGAGCGACGCCGTGTCGGTGGTCGCCGACACCGCCACCCCGCTCGCGGTGACGATCTCGATGCCGCAGCTGCCCCCCGTCGTCAGCGAGCATCCGGTCGCGCTGCAGACGTCGTGGCTCGCGCGGCGCGACCTCCTCCCCGGCGCGGCCGGTCGCGCGTTCGGGGTGCCGTTGACGTCCTGGTTCGTGCTCAGCGGCGTCGACGTGCTCACGCCGCGGCCGGTGCACGCCGTCGTCGCGGTCGGCGACTCGATCACCGACGGGGTCGGCACCGCCCCCGACGCCGACGCCCGGTGGACCGACGCGCTGGCGGGCCGTCTGGCCGCCGCGGGCGGGGGCGCGACCATGGCCGTGCTCAACGCCGGGATCTCGCGCAACGAGCTGCTGGCCGACACCGCGGTTGGCGGGGACACGCCGCAGGACCGTTACGCCCGCGACGTCGCGGCGGCCGTCGGCGCGACCGACGTTCTGCTCAACATCGGCACCAACGACATCGCCGCGGGTCGCGACGCCGCCGCGATCGAGGCGGGGCTCGCGCGGTTCGCCGAAGCGGCCCGCGCGGCGGGCAAGCGGGTGTTCCTCACGACGATCACGCCGTCGGCGGTCGGGGACCACGGGACGCCCGCGGCCGTCGCCACGCGGGACGCCGTCAACGCCTGGGTGCGCGTACACGGGCGGGAGCACGCCAGCGGGGTGGTCGACTTCGCGGCGGCCGTGGCCGACCCGGCGCACCCCGAGCGGCTCGACCGCGGCGCGGACGCCGGGGACGGGCTGCACCTGTCGGCCGCGGGTTACCGGGCCCTCGCCGCCGCGGTGCCGGTCAACGCGCTCACCGGCAGCCCGTGCCTGGCCGACAGCGCGCCCGCGTCGGTGGCCCTTTCCGGTCGCTGAGCTGACCGCGCAGCTGCCGGACCCCACCTGGGCTGTGATCACCGGATGGGTGCGGAAAGCGGCCGGACATGACCGGAGTTGCGCCGAGCCGACGATCACAGGGAGGTGGAACGCGGCGCTCCTAGGTACGCAGGCCGAGACGGCGCAGGCTGCGCTTGCGGGTCGGCTCGTCGAGGACCAGCGGCAGGGGACCGGTGGGGGTGTCCTCGCGGTCCAGGCGGTCGATCACCCAGTCGACGACCAGCGCGCCCGGCGACACCCCCCGTTCCGTCGCGATCCGCCGCAGCTGCTCGATGCGCAGCGCGGGCAGCCGCAGCTGGAACACCTGGGCCGACCCGAACCGGCCGGTCAGCTCGGTGGGGTGCTCGGGGTCGTCAGTAGTGAGCGCGGCGAGGTACGAGTCCAGGTCGCCGTCGCCGCCGAGCGCGGCGTCCACCTGGGCATCGGACTCGAGGCGCGCGTCAGGGGCGCGGTGACGCGAGCGGGGCGACGTCATGGCGGGCAGCCTACGACCGCCGTAGCCCGCGGGAGCGTCAACCCGCGAGCTCGAACCCCGCGTGCGACAGCGCGGCGCCGACCTCCTCCCGCGCGATCTCGCGCACGGACATGACGGTGACCGCTCCGGTGGCCAGCTCGACGTCCACGGAGCTGACGCCTGCGATGCCGCCCACCTCCTCCGAAACCGAGAGCGCGCAGTGCCGACAGGTCATCCCGGCGACGTGGAACTCGCTGCGGATCGGTGTCCGGACGGACATGCATGCCTCCTCGAAGGGCCCAGCCGTGCTGATCTTGGCAGACGCCCCGGCGAGCCAGCTTGCGAGGGTACTTGGCCGTGTTCAGCGCGTCACTGCTCCTCGCGGGGGCTCACCCGGGAAGAGGCGTGCAACGCGGTGCCCCGAATGGGTAACGTTGCGGTCACGGCCACGGGGGTGGCTGCGGGGAGTGCCGAGCAGGCGCGGGGAGTGCCGGGTCGGGTGAAGTCGAGGGCAGAGTCGCCCACCAAGCCCCCGTGTGCCGGTCAGGGGAACCAACAACGGGAGACGCGCATGAGCGGCAGCATCGGGAGCGTGCGACGAGACGTGGGGGACGACCGGATCGGTCCGGGTGACATCCCGAGCCAGCGCACGGCAGCGGACGCCTACCGGGTGTCGGACGACCAGCTCCACCGGGCGCGCATGGTGGTGGCGCGCAACTCGGCGGACCAGGAAGACCTCCGACAGCTGCTCGACATGCTCGGCCTGATCTCGCCCAACCCGGACCAGCCCCCGCCCGTCACGCGCTGACCAGCGGAGACGGGTGGCAGGCACCCCGGCTGCGCGCGCCAGGGCGACGCTGTCCTATGCTGGGTACCGCTCCCAACGGACGGTCGGGGCCTCGCGAGGACGGTCAAGACGGTCCGAGTCCCCATCGTCTAGCGGCCTAGGACTCCGCCCTTTCAAGGCGGCAACGCGGGTTCGAATCCCGTTGGGGGTACGCTTCACCAGCAGTACCGGTTTGGCCCAGTGGCGCAGTTGGTTAGCGCGTCGCCCTGTCACGGCGAAGGTCGCGGGTTCGAGTCCCGTCTGGGTCGCTTCCCCCGTCCGATGCGACGGCATCGGCACGGCCAGGTAGCTCAGTTGGTACGAGCGACCGCCTGAAAAGCGGTAGGTCGGCGGTTCGACCCCGCCCCTGGCCACACCTTCTCCCGGCGGTCGACGTCGGCGGCGGGCCGCGGTTCAGCCTGTTCCGGCCTGAGCCGGTCGGCCAGGCGAGTCGCGCCCGGCTAGCATCGATCGGCAAAAGGCTTCCTTGATGGCCCGCCGACCGTGGGGAAGGGTTCAGCAGGATGCAGCAACCGCTCGGACGGCCGGACGGCGTTTCCCGCTTTCCGTTCTGGTCGCTTCCCGCGCGGGTGAAGATCCCGATCCTCGGCGTCGAGCTGCTCGTGGTCGCCTCCCTCGTCGCGGGCACCGTCATGAGCCTCACGGACGGCATCCAGCCGTCGGGTCCGTGGGTGTGGTTCGCGCTGGCTCTCGTGGTCGCGGGGTTCCTCGGCACCGAGGCCTCGCTGGGCGTCGAGCGGGTGCGGCGACAGTCGGGCGCCAACCCGCACCTCGACCTCAGCTCCGTGTGGACGTTCGCGGGCGCCGTCCTGCTGCCGGTCCCGTTGGCCGCCGTCGTCGCCATGGTCATCTACCTGCACATCTACCTGCGGGTGTGGCGACGCAACGGCGTGCCTGCGCACCGGGTGCTGTTCAGCACGGCGACGATCCTGCTCGCGGTCCAGGTCGCGTCGTTCGTCACGATGTGGATCGGCCGCGACGCGCTCTTCCACAGCATTCCCGGCGTGCTCGCCGTCGTCGCCGGGATGATCGCGTACACGGCGGTGAACCTCGCGCTCGTCGTGTTGGCGATCGTCTTCAGCGAGCCGCGGCGGGGGTTCGCGTCGGTGCGGGAGGTCGTCGGGCCGCTCGACGACGTCTCCCTCGAGTTCGCCACGCTGTCGATGGGCGCGCTGCTGGCGGCGGCCGCGTCGACGTTCGGCGCGCCGTACGTGCTGCTCGGGCTGCCGCCGCTGATCGTCCTGCACCGCACGGTGCTCGTGCGCCAGCTCGAGGAGGACGCCAACACCGACGGCAAGACGGGCCTGCTCAACGCCGCGGCGTGGCAGGACAAGGCCGGGCGGGCGGTGCTGCGCTCCGAGCGTGCCGACCGGCCCGCCACCGTTCTGGTGCTGGACCTCGACCACTTCAAGCTCGTCAATGACCGGTTCGGCCATCTCGTCGGTGACCAGGTGCTCGCCGCCGTCGCCGCCTCCGTCCGCGACGAGGTGCGCGACGAGGACATCGTCGGGCGCTTCGGCGGCGAGGAGTTCGTCGTGCTGCTGCGCGGCGCCGACGGGGACGACCACGGATCGGGCGCCCACGCGGTGGCCGAGCGGATCCGGGAGCGGATCGCCGGGCTGCGCATCGCCGTGCCGGGCGCGCAGGGCACGTTGATCGTGGACGGGCTCACCGTGTCGATCGGCGGCGCCACCACGCCCCGTGACGGCAGCGACCTCGCCGGGCTGCTCGAGACGGCCGACGCGGCGATGTACCAGGCCAAGCGCGCGGGCCGCAACCTTGTCCAGATGGGGTACGCCGCGGACGCGACGGCCGAGCTGAAGAATCGCCGTCGCCTGGGGTGACCGCGGTATTCGACGGTCCCGCCGGAAAGGGCCTGCGCAAAGGCGCAGGCCCTTTCCTCTTTGCCCGGGTCGGGCAGTCTGGTTCAGAGGGCGGGGTCGACGGCGGCCGGTGCGGGTTCCGCGACCGCGGGTGCCGCGGGCACGGCGGGCGCGGGCTCGACCGGTGCGGCGGGCACGGCGGGCTCGGCGGGGTCGGCGGGCATGACGGGGGCGGCGGGGGAGGTGGGCGCCGCCGGTGTGCAGGGCGCGGGCGGGGTGTCGCCGGGCGCCGCGGCCGGATCGACGGGTGCGCCGCCGGGGGTGCCGGGCGAGGGCTGGCAGGCGCCCGCGGCGGCTCCCGGCGTGGTGATGGCAGGCGTGGTCACGGCCGGAGCGGTGGCGGCCGGGGTGTCGGGCGTGTCCGGTGTCGGCTCCGGGCCCGGCGCGGGGGCGTCCGCGCCGTCCAGGACGGTCACGCTCGGGACGAGCAGGCCCGCGGCCGAGAGGCTCGGCAGCGTCACGGAGTTCAACGAAAGGCCCGGCAGCGCCAGGACGGGGGGCGAGGCGGGAGCGGCGCCCGCGGCGGGGACGTCCGAGCCTGCCCCGGCGGCGCTCGGTCCGGCCGTGTTCGGGCTCGCGGCGGGAGCTGTGTCATCCCGCGCGGCGGCGGCGGCCCGCGGTCCGGCCGCCGGGGACGCCTCGGCGTCCGCGGCGCCCGCGGCCGCGGCGGGGAGGGTGGGCGTGGCGCCGCCGACCGCGGGGAGGGTGGGCGCCGCGCCGCCGACGGCGGGGAGGGTGGGCGTGGTGCCGCTGACCGCGGGCAGCGTGGGCGTGGCGCCGCCGACGGCGGGCAGGGCGGACGCCGCGCCGCCTACGGCGGCGGTCGCGGCGTCAGGGGCGGGAACGAGCCCGCCCAGAAGCCCCGGCAGCAGCAGTCCCTGCACGGTCTGCAGCACGGTGTTCAACAGCCCGCCAAGCGGGGTGGGCGGGACGTCCTGGAGGGTCGACGCGGCCGCGCTGCGGGGGGTCTCGGCGGCCTGGGCCACCCCCGCCCCCCAGACGGTGATCAGCAATCCGGCCGCTGCTGCGGCGATCACGATGGACATTCCTCGACTCCGCACGGGAGCCTCCCGATCCGGGTAGGGGTTGATGGCGCCGGGAATCATGGGGCGCCCGCCCATTCCCCGCTAGAGGCCGAAATCGTGTCGGCGATTCGCGCCGTGACCGTCGGTGAGTACCCGCCGGTTCCCTCAGCGCATCGGGGGAACCCGATCCGGGACGCGCGCCGTCCGCTCACCCGAGCGCGCCGTGAGGCGCACGACCCGGTACTCGACGATCGGCGGTACCGTCACCCTTCGGCGTGGGACTCAGCCGACCGTCCATGATCGGCACTCTCCGTGCTCACCAGATCGGTCCAGGTCACTGACCGTGAGTCTAGGAGCGCCTGAACAACTCCGACCTACTGCGCGACGCCAGGCGGCCACCTCGCGGCGTTGTCGGTATCGGGCCCTCCTCCGCCTTGCGATGCGGCCACCTGGGCCGCCGCTCGCTACGGCCGGAGTCGTTCAGGACCCTCCTAGGTGGCTGGTGTTTTTCGCGTGTCGCTGACCCGCCCCGGACCTGGCCTCCGCGAGAATGATCAAGTGACGTTGGGGCGGGCTGATCGTCAGGGTGATCTGTTCGACGAGGCGGCTCGGTTCTGTGAGGAGTCGCTGCCGGAGAACTCGATCTACCGGTTCCTGGCGCGGGAGCGGGACCGGTTGTTCCCCGACGAGCTGTTCGCCGACCTGTTCTGCGACCGGGGTCGGCGTTCGGTGCCGCCGTCGGTGGTGGCCACGGTGATGGTGTTGCAGCGCCTGGGTGGGTTCTCGGACCGGGAGGCGGTCGAGCAGTACAGCTTCGACGCGCGCTGGCGGTATGCGGCCGGGGTCGGCGGCTACGCCGGCTCGGGTGCGGGGGCCGGCGGGTTCGTGCACACCGTGTTGGTGGACATGCGCGCGCGGCTGCGCCGCTCGACCCGCCCTGACCGGATCTTCGAGGTGGGCCTGGCGGCGGCGGCCGAGGCCGGGCTGGTCGGGCGGCGGCGGGTGTTGGACTCGACCCCGCTGTATGACGCGGTGGCCACGATGGACACGATCACGTTGATCCGCTCGGCAGTGCGCGGGCTGCTCGGGGTCGCCGCCGCTGCGGACGCCGACCTGGCTGCGGACGCCGACCTGGCCGCGCAGCTGCGCGGCGCGCTGAGCAGCGGGGACGACTACGCCGGCAGCGGCAAGCCGCAGATCGACTGGGACGACCGGGCCGCCCGCGAGGAGTTGATCGACTCCCGGGCCCGGGATGGGTATGCGCTGCTGGCCCTGCTGGATGGTCGCGAGCTCGCCGAGCCGGTCACCGAGGCCGCGACGCTGTTGGCGACGGTGCTGGGCCAGGACCTGCAGACCAGTCCGGATGGGGTGTTCCGGATCGCCCGCCGCGTCGCGAAGGATCGAGTGATCTCCACCGTGGACCCCGAGGCCCGGCACGGGCACAAGACCGCCGCGCGCGGGTTCGACGGCTACAAGGGCCACGCCGCGATCGACCCAGACACCGAGATCATCACCGCGACCACGGTCACCCCGGGCAACGCCGGGGATGCCAGCGTCGCCGAGGACCTCGTCGCCGACCTGCTCGACGACACCGCCGACGACACCGCCGACGACACCGCGGGCCAAAAGCAGCCGCAGCAGCCGGTCGAGCCGCAGCAGCCGGTCGAGCCGCAGCAGCCGGTCGAGGCCAGCGCGGCAGCGGTCGAGGACACCGAGGAGCCGCGCGTGTACGGCGATAACGCCTACGGCACCGGTGAGTTCCACGACCGGCTGCAGCGGGCCGGGATCACCGACCGCTGCAAGACCCAGACGCCCACCGCGGCGGGCGGGTTGTTCAGCAAGGATCGGTTCGACATCGACCTCGCCGCCGACACGGTGAGCTGCCCGGCCGGGATCACCGTTCGGATTCACCCGGCCCACGCCGGCGGCGGCACCGCCTACTTCGGGTCGGCCTGCACCGGCTGCCCGCTGCGCGCCCAGTGCACCAGCGCCGCTGGCGGGCGCACGGTGTCGATCGGCCCGTACGAGCAAACCCTCACCGACGCCCGGGCCCGCCAGACCGACCTAGCCTGGGTCGCCGACTACCGCGGCACCCGACCCAAGGTCGAACGCAAGCTCGGGCACCTTGTGCGGCGCAAGCACGGCGGGCGACGAGCCCGGGTTCGCGGCACCGCTCGTGTCGACGCCGACTTCCGGCTGCTGGCCGCCGCGACCAACCTGGCGAGGATGGCCGTGCTCGGGGTGCGCGGAACTACCCAGGGATGGGCGGTAGCGGCCTGACCAGCACCAACAGAGCTCGAACCCGGGCTCAACCCCGCCCAGGTGCGGACGACCCAGCGCCCACACGGCTCAGCCGACCGCCTCCACGTCCCAGCCCGGCCCGCGTGGAAGCCCGTATCGCCCACCCAACCGGCAGAGCCCACACTCGTATCAGCCGTTCGACACCAGCCACCTAGCGCGCGGCGAGGCGCTCCAGCCGTCGGGCCGTCGGCCAGCGCACCGAGTGCACCCAGCCGAGCTTCTCGAAGATCCACACCAGCCGCGCGGAGATGTCGACCTGCCCGCGCCGGACCCCGTGCCGTGCGCAGGTCGGGTCGGCGTGGTGGAGGTTGTGCCACGACTCGCCGAACGAGAGCACCGCGAGCCACCAGACGTTGGCCGAGCGGTCGCGGGAGGCGAAGGGCCGGTCGCCGAACATGTGGCAGATGGAGTTGATCGACCACGTGACGTGGTGCAGCAGCCCCACCCGCACCAGGCCGCCCCACAGCAGCGCGGTCAGCGCGCCCCACCACGACCAGCTCACCAGCCCGCCGACGAGCGCGGGGACGCCGAGGCTGGCCACGGTGAGCGGCACGAACTGGCGGTCGACCGCGGTGATGTCAGGGTCGGCGAGCAGATCGGGGGCGAACCGGCGGGCGTTGGTCTTGTCGCGGTCGAACAGCCAGCCCATGTGCGCGTGCCAGAAGCCGCGGGCGACGGCGAGCGGGCCGGTGCCGAAGAGCCACGGCGAGTGCGGGTCGCCCTCCTTGTCGGAGAACGCGTGGTGGCGCCGGTGGTCGGCGACCCAGCTCACCACCCCGCCCTGGAACGCGAGGCTGCCCGCCACGGCCAGGACGATCTTGAGCGGGCGGCAGGCCTTGAAGGACTTGTGGGTGAAGTGCCGGTGGAACCCGACCGTCACGCCCATCCCGCTGACGTAGTAGGCGACCACGCCGATCACCACGTCCAGCATGGACATGCCCCAGCCCCACGCCAGCGCCACCGCGACCCCCAGCGCGAGCACCGGCACGACCATGAAGGCGACCACCAGCGACTGTTCGACCGCGGACTTGCGACCCTCGAAGAGGGGGGCGGCCGAGGGCCCGTCGGACAGGGCTGCGGACATACGTCACCTTCTTCTCTGCGCACGGGACCCGCAGGGCCAGGGCGGGAGAGTTCAGCGAGCGTGTCGCCGCGGCCAAAGGTCACGATATCGCAACGGCGCGCTTCGTCGAGGCCCCTTGTCGCGTTGCACAGGCCCCTCGTCGCGGCTGGAGGTGATACGTTCCGCGCCCCCCGGCGGCGCGGTGCCGTCGGGATCGCGTCGCACATGGAGAACACGCATGCCGCAGGGCACCGTCAAGTGGTTCAACGCCGAGAAGGGCTACGGCTTCATCGCCACGGACGACAACGGTCCGGACGTCTTCGTCCACTACTCCGCCATCGAGGCCGACGGCTTCCGCACCCTCGAGGAGAACCAGCGCGTCTCGTTCGAGGCGAGCCAGGGTGCGAAGGGCCCGCAGGCCGACACGGTCCGCCCGATGTAGTTTCGCTCCCCCGAGCCACGGTGCCCGGCGACCCGAGTGGGTCGCCGGGCACCGTCGTTTCGGCCCACCTCGCGGCGTCCTCGCCGACCGCCGAACTTCTGCGAGGACGTCCGGACCTGTGCGAAGTCGCGGGGAGGTGAGCGCGGGCGGGCGCCGGCCGCTCACCGTGCGCGACGCAAGACGGGCGGTCGACGGGCGTCAAGCGTCCGGGCCGCCGAACCCGGGAGGCGGACCGGCGGTCCCACGACGAGCGGGCGAACGCGCACCGTGATCACGTGGTGACTCCGCTCGTCTCGGCGTCACGCTCAGTCGCCGCCTGCCGGTTCAACCCCCGTTTCCTCTGCGCCACACTCACGTTGGACGACATGCACGGAGCGCCACGACGGCGCTGTCGGAGGAGGTTGCGATGCCGGGCTGGGACAGCTACCGCACGGTGTACGGCGCGGAGCTGCGCGCGGCGGCGCGGGAGTTCCTCGACCACGGGTGGCCCGTGGTCGAGCAGTCGGAGCACACACTGCTTCTGGTCACCGGGCGCACGCTGGACGTGCTCGAGGTGCCCGCCGCCATCGGCCGCGGGGTCTGCGCGCAGCTGCGCGACGCCGACGTGGTCGTGCCGGTGGCCGCGACGCCGACCGGCTCGTGGTGGTACCCCGTGACGCCCGGCGCGACGTTGCCCCAGGCGCTGCGCGGCGTCCCCGGGGTGGCCCTGCACGGCGCGGGCGACGCGGTCGCGGCCCCGCCCTCGCAGGTGCCCGACGGCTGGGTGCACTGGCGGGTCTCGCCCGCCGCCTGCGACTACGGCGTGGCGCCCGCCGACCTGATTCTCGCCGCCGCGGCCCACGCCGTCGCGCAGCGGGCCGACGAGCCACATCCGGGCGCCCAGCGGCCCGCCGGTGTGGTGACCGTCGGCGTGCGGTCCTAGGGACCGCGGACCCGGCATCCGGTTCTGCCCTCGTTTCGCGAGCCCGTCGCGGCGCGCCGAGGGCATCCGGGTCGCCGCCGGTGCGACCGCGGCGACGGGGCACTTCCCCGTCGGCCGCGCGCGTCGCACCGCAAACGTGGCCGGGGTCGGTGGAGCACCGCCGACCCCGGCCAGTACCACTCTTGCCGACGGCGCAGGCGGCGGCCGAACGCCGCCGGTCGGGTGGGGGCAAACACCCGACCGACGACGCCGCCCCCGGCCGGTGTCCGGCAGCCGGGCGCCGCGGTCCGGGCGGACGCGCGGTGCCGCGCCCTATCGATCCGGACTCCTGGCGTTCGCAGAACGGGCACTATGGGTTCGTGACGACCTCACAAACCCCTCGATCGGATGCGCCTGCGCCGATCGGGCAGCCACGCACTCGTCCGGTCGTGGAAATCGGCCTGGGTTTCGGGCGGATCGACAGCGCCACCCGGGCGAAAGACCTGCGCAAGATGAAGCGGTTCGCCACTGGGCTGCTGGTGCTCGCCGCGCTGATCTTCCTGGGCGCGCGGTGGTGGGAGGTCAACGCAGGCCCCGCGTGGGTCCGCTACATCGGGGCGATGGCCGAGGCGGGCATGGTCGGCGCGCTGGCCGACTGGTTCGCCGTCACCGCGCTCTTCCGCCGCCCGTTGGGGCTGCCGATCCCGCACACGGCGATCATCCCGACCAAGAAGGACGTGCTCGGCGACAGCCTCGGCGACTTCGTCGGCGAGAACTTCCTCGCCGAGGACGTGGTGCGCGACAAGCTCGCCCGCGTCGACGTCGCGGCGCGCGTCGGGTCGTGGATCGGGCAGCGGGCCAACGCCGACCGCGTGACCGCCGAGCTCGCGACGGCCGCCCGCGGCGTCGTCACCGTCCTGCGCGACGACGACGTGCAGGAGGTGATCGAGCAGGTCCTCGTGCGCAAGCTCATGGAACGCCCGATCGGCCCGCCGCTGGGCGCCGTGCTGCAGGGGATCCTGGCCGACGGCGCCCATCATCGGCTGGTCGACCTCGTCTGCGACCGCGCCTACGACTGGGTCACCGGCAACCAGGAGATGGTCCTGCGGATCGTCCACGAGCGGGCGCCGGGCTGGACGCCGCGGTTCCTCGACGACATCGTCGCCGACAAGGTGTTCGCCGAGGTGCAGAACTTCGCGTGGGCGGTGAAGACCGACCCGGAGCACCCGCTGCGCAAGGCCGTCGACACGTTCCTCATCGAGTTCGCCTTCGACCTGCAGAGCGACGCCGAGACGATCGAGCGCGCCGAGCGCATCAAGACCGCGGTGCTGGAGCACCAGGACGTGCAGAAGTTCATCGGGCAGGCGTGGGGCACCGTGAAGCGGCTGATCCTCGACGCGGCCGCTGACCCGTCCAGCGCGCTGCGCATGCGGGTGCGCGACGGCCTGCTGAGCTTCGGCGCGCGCCTCTCCGCGGATCCCGAGCTGCGCACGAAGCTCGACGGCTGGCTGGCCGACGCCGCGGGGTACGTCGTGCGGCACTACCGGCGCGAGATCACCACCCTGATCACCGACACCGTCGCGCGGTGGGACGCCGAGGAGACCTCGCGCAAGGTCGAGCTCCAGGTGGGCCGCGACCTGCAGTTCATCCGGATCAACGGCACCGTGGTCGGGTCGCTGGCCGGGCTGGTGATCTACACGGTGGCCCAGCTGCTGTTCGGCGGCTGACGCCGCCGTGCGCGGATAACACTGTTCCGGCAAGTGTTTCCGCGCACGGGCGGCGTCAGCCCGCGCCCACCGCGAGTCCGAGCCCGGCCGCGCCGAGCCCGGCCAGCACCGAGCCGAGCGCGTTGAACAGCGCGAACAGCCTGCTGCCACCCGCGGCGAGCTGGACGGTCTCGTAGCCGAACGTCGAGTAGGTGGTGAGCGCGCCGCAGAACCCGGTGCCGACCAGCGCGGTCAGCCACTGCGACGCCGCCGAGCCCACCACGACGCCCAGGAGGAACGAGCCGACGACGTTGACCGTCAACGTGCCCCACGGGAAGCCGGTTCCGTGCCGGGACTGGACGAGCCGGTCGGTGGCGTAGCGCAGCGGCGCCCCGACGACCGCGCCCGCCACCACGAGCAGCGGGATCACCGCACCGCCCAGCGCGCGACTTCCAGGCCCACCCAGGTCGCGCCGACCGCGGCGACCAGCGTGCAGGCCAGGTACGCCCCGGCCGTCGCGAGCCTGCCCGCGGCCAGGAGCTGCTGGGCGTCGACGGTGAAGGTCGAGAACGTGGTGAAGCCGCCGAGGATCCCGGTGATGACGAACGGGCGCACGAGCGGGTGGGCCTTCCCGCGCTCGACGATCGCCACGATGAGCGCGCCGATGGCAAGGCCGCCCACGACGTTGATCAGCAGCGTGCCCAGGGGGAACGTGCCCGGCTGGTGCGGCAGGAGCAGCCCGACGCCGTAGCGGGCCAGCGCCCCGACCGCGCCGCCTGCCGCCACCGCGGCGAACGCGGGGCTCTGGCCTGCCAGCGGCGTGAGCACCCTGGGGGGTGGCGCGAAGACTTCGTCCTCGCCGCCCTGGGGAAGTGACATGCCCGTGGTCTAGCACGTCCGCGTGACCGAGGCCACGTCACCTGCGCAAGCAGACTGCTTGCAATAGCTAGCACTAGCGCGTAGCGTCATGGGTGTCGGGATCGGAGGTGAGAGCGGATGAGCAGCGAGAGCCCTGAGAACTCGGGGGGCGCGACGGTCGGCCAAGCGGTCGAGCACGTCGGAACCGTTGTCGAGAAGGCGGTCGAGAAGGCCGTCGACGACATCGGCAGCTACATCCGCAGCCAGCGCGAAGGCGCGCAGGTGTCACTGCGCCAGCTCGCCCGGGCCGCGGGCGTCAGCAACCCCTACCTCAGCCAGATCGAGCGGGGTCTGCGCAAGCCGTCCGCCGAGATCCTCCAGCAGATCGCCAAGGGTCTGCGCATCTCCGCCGAGGCGTTGTACGTCAAGGCCGGGATCCTGGAGGAGAAGCCCGCGAGCGCCGTCACCGACGCTGTGCTCGCCGATCCGTCGCTGACGGAGCGCCAGAAGCAGGTGCTCCTCGACGTCTACCAGTCCTTCCGGCGTGAGAACGCCGCCGCCGTCATCGAACAGGAGTGATCATCATGGCCGTTACGTTGCCGACCGCCGCTGACGTCCGCAAGGTCCGTGAGCAGGCCGCCAAGAACGCCGCCGATCGGGCCGAGGCCGCCCGTACGCCGCTGCTCGCCGCGCTGGGCGCGGGCGACGCCGCCGTCACCGCGGTGACCAAGGCTGTCACCGAGGCCCGCGCCCGCAGCAAGGCCCAGGCCGAGGATGTGCAGGCGCGCATCGCCGCGCTGCCGCAGCGCCTCACCGCCGACGAGGCCCGCAAGACCGCCGCCGAGCTGCGCGAGCAGGCCGAGACCGCCTACGCCGAGTTCGCCAAGCGCGGCGAGCAGACCTGGGGCAAGATCCGCCAGCAGCCACAGGTCCAGCAGGCCATCGCGCGGATCGAGGCCTACACCGAGCAGCTCGACTCCCGCGTCGACGGCTTCGTGGACGACGCCCACGACGCCGCGACGAAGGCCCTCGCCCTCGTGACCCGCCAGACGCGCTCCAAGGGCGAGAAGCTCGCCGAGGCCACCCAGAAGGTGGCTGGCGAGGCCGCGGAGACCGTCACCGAGGTGGCGGACGACGTCGCCGAGCGCATCACCGAGGCCGGGGACGAGGCTGCACACACCACCCGCAGCACCAGCCGCCGGGTCGCGAACCGCACGGCGCCGAAGGCCGCCGCCCCGAAGCCCGCGACGCGTCGCACGACCAACGGGGCTTCCGGCAAGTAAGCTGGAACGCCCTGCGCCCCCGATGACTCCCGTGCATCGGGGGCGCAGCCGTGTCCGCGTTGTTCGCAGGCGGGGATGTGCTAGCCCGCGATCCACACGTACCCTGGGCCGGTGTTCGACCCCAAGCACCTCGACGCGCTCGTGCTCTTCGTGATCGGGATCGCGTCGGCGCCCGTGGCGGCGTACGCGTTCATCCACGCGCTGCGCCAACGTGCCGATGCGTTCACCGCCGTCGGCAAGCTCACGAAGAACGCCTGGCTGGGCATCACGGGGGCGGCGGTGTTCTTCATGCTCCTCATCCCGGCGTTCACGGCGATCTCGCTCGGCCCGTTCACGCCGCTGTTCGCCTACGCGGGCGACCCGAACTACCACCCGCCGGGCATCGTCGCCGCGTTTCAAGGGCCGGGCAGCAGCATGACGCTGTTCTGGCTGGCCGGGCTCGTGGCGGTGATGGTCTACATCGTCGACGTCAAACCGGCCGTCGTCCGCGTGCAGGGCGGCGGCCGCTGGTGAGCTGGGACGTCTTCGGCACCCTCATCGCGGTGCCCGCGCTCGACCGCCCCGATCTGCTCGCCAAGCCCGTCGCCGTCGCGCTGGAGCAGCTGTCGCCCGCCGACGCCGCGCTCGTCGGCGTCGCCGAGATCGACCCGGCGCTCGCCGACACCGCCGAGTTCTGCGCGGCCTACGGCTCGCCGATGGACGGCTCGGCCAACTGTGTCGTCGTCGCGGGACGGCGCGGGGAGGACACCCGATACGCGGCCTGCCTGGTGCTCGCCACCACGAGGGCCGACGTCAACGGCCTGGTCCGCAAGCGCCTCAACGCCCGC
Organism: uncultured Actinomycetota bacterium; assembly: GCA_963750095.1. Lineage (GTDB taxonomy): Bacteria > Actinomycetota > Actinomycetes > Mycobacteriales > Pseudonocardiaceae > Pseudonocardia. The sequence continues at coordinate 440,119 of CAVVPJ010000010.1, forward strand.
AAGGCCTCGTTCGCCCCGATGGACGACGCCGTCGCGTTGACCGGGATGGAGTACGGCGGCATCACGCCGGTCGGGCTGCCCGCCGACTGGCCGATCCTCGTCGACGCGGCCGTGGCCGCCGCGCCCGCCGTCGTCATCGGCAGCGGCATCCGCGGCTCCAAGCTGGCCCTGCCCGGCGAGCTGGCCGCCCACCTGCCCGGGGTGGAAGTGGTCGACGGTCTGGCTCGGTAGCCCCGTCCCGAGAGCGACCTCGCACAACTCGGGGTGTCCTCGCATGAGGTCGACCGTGTGTGAGGACGCCTGAACCTACGCGAGGTCCTCCCGGGCCGATCCGGGCCGAGCCGGGATAGCGCGCCTTCGGCTCAACCTTCCTGCGTTCGCCGACAGCGGACTTGCTTGAACGCTGGAACAAGTTCAACGGTGTAACGGTTGTGCAGGGCATGACAGACACGCTGAAGCTGCCGGTGCTTCCGCTTTCCGACTCGGTGGTGCTGCCCGGCATGGTGGTTCCCCTCCGCCTCGACGAGGCGGAGATCCAGTCGGCGGTCGACGCGGCAGGCAGCGCCGACCGCAAGGTCCTGGTCGTCCCGCGGTTGGACGGCAAGTACGCGAAGATCGGCACAGTCGCCGTCCTCGAGCAGGTCGGCCGCCTGCCCAGCGGCGAGAAGGCCGCCGTGGTGCGCGGCGAGACCCGCGCGCAGATCGGGTCCGGCGTCACCGGGCCGGGCGCGGCGCTGTGGGTGGAGGCCACCCTCGTGGCCGACCAGCCGGTCACCGGCCGGATGACCGAGCTCGCCAAGGAGTACAAGGCCCTGGTCGTCGGCATCCTGCAACAGCGGGGTGCCTGGCAGGTGATCGACTCGGTGCAGCAGATCACCGACCCCGGCCAGCTCGCCGACACCGCGGGCTGGGCGTCCTACCTCGACCTCGAGCACAAGGCGCAGCTGCTCGCCGAGACCGACGTGGTGAAGCGGCTCGAGCTGGTCATCGAGTGGACCAAGGAGCACGTCGCGGAGCAGGAGGTCTCGGAGAAGATCTCCAAGGACGTCCGCGAGGGCATGGAGAAGACCCAGCGCGAGTTCCTGCTGCGCCAGCAGCTCGCCGCGATCCGCAAGGAGCTGGGCGAGGGTGAGCCCGAGGGCTCCGACGACTACCGCTCCCGGGTGGAGGCCGCGAACCTCCCCGAGCACGTGCTCAAGGCCGCGCTCACCGAGGTCGGCAAGCTGGAGCGCGCGTCGGACCAGAGCCCGGAGGCGGGCTGGATCCGCACGTGGCTCGACACGGTCCTCGACATGCCGTGGAACGACCGCACGACCGACGCCGACGACCTCGTCGCCGCCCGCGCCGTGCTGGACGCCGACCATGCGGGCCTCGACGACGTCAAGGAGCGCCTGATCGAGTTCCTGGCCGTCCGGTCCCGGCGTGAGCGCAAGGGCATGGAGAAGGTCGGCGGCCGCGGCTCGGGTGCCGTGCTCGTCGCTGGTCGGCCCACCCGGCGTCGGCAAGACGTCGCTGGGCGAGTCGGTCGCTCGCGCGCTCGGGCGCAAGTTCGTCCGCGTCGCGCTCGGCGGCGTGCGCGACGAGGCGGAGATCCGCGGCCACCGGCGCACCTACGTCGGCGCGCTGCCCGGCCGCATCGTGCGCGCGATCCGCGAGGCGGGCTCGATGAACCCGGTCGTGCTGCTCGACGAGATCGACAAGGTCGGCTCCGACTTCCGGGGCGACCCCACGGCGGCGCTGCTCGAGGTGCTCGACCCGGCGCAGAACCACACGTTCCGCGACCACTACCTCGAGGTCGACCTCGACCTGTCCGACGTGCTGTTCCTCGCCACCGCCAACGCGTTCGACACCATCCCCGGCCCGCTGCTGGACCGGATGGAGGTCGTCACGCTCGACGGGTACACCGAGGCGGAGAAGGTCGCCATCGCGCGCGACCACCTGCTGCCGCGGCAGATCGAGAAGGCGGGCCTTGAGCCGTCCGACGTCGAGTTCTCCGACGTGGCCCTGGGCATGATCGCCGCCGAGTACACCCGCGAGGCGGGCGTGCGGCAGCTGGAGCGGGGCCTGGCGAAGGTCCTGCGCAAGGTCGCCGTCGCGCTGGACTCCGGAACCGAGTCGCCGATCCACGTCGACGCCGACGCGCTCGTGAAGTACCTGGGACGGCCGAAGTTCACGCCGGAGACGGCGGAGCGCACGTCCACCCCGGGCGTCGCGACCGGGCTCGCGGTCACCGGCGCGGGCGGCGACGTGCTGTTCATCGAGGCCACCTCGATGGAGGGCGAGCCCGGGCCTGATCCTCACCGGGCAGCTGGGCGACGTCATGAAGGAGTCGGTCTCCATCGCGCTGTCCTACCTGCGCTCGCGCGGGCTGGCGGGCGACCTGGCGGCGAAGAAGCTGCACGTCCACGTGCCCGCGGGCGCGGTGCCGAAGGACGGGCCCAGCGCGGGCATCACGATGACGACGGCGCTCGCGTCGCTGGCAGTCGGGCGGCCGGTGCAGTCGATCGGTCGGCATGACCGGCGAGGTGACGCTGCAGGGCAAGGTGCTCCCGATCGGCGGGGTCAAGCAGAAGCTGCTGGCCGCCCACCGGGCAGGCCTGACCGACGTGATCATCCCGAAGCGCAACGAGCCCGACCTGGACGACCTGCCCGAGTCGGTCCGCGGTGAGCTGCGGATCCACCCGGTGTCCGACGTCGCCGACGTCCTGGCGCTGGCCCTGGAGCCGGAGCCGGTCGCCGCGGTCGCCGCCGCGTAAGCCGTCGACGGCCGCCCCGCAGGGTGCGGCCCCGCAAGTTGCAGCAGGGCGACATTCCTCCGACTGAGTCGCAGGAATGTCACCCTGCTGGCATTGGGGGGCGGCGGCGGGAATGGCGGCGCCCGGGCGGCGTTGCAGCGCGCATGAGCACCGTGCTGCCCGACCCGACCACCGACTTCGGGGCCCGCGTCGTCCGCCGCCTCGCCGACGAGCCCGTCGCGTGGCTCACCGTCGTCGACGGGGCGGGCACACCGCAACCCGCCCCGGTCTGGTTCCTGTGGGACGGCGAGTCGGCGCTGATCTACAGCCGCACCGAGGCCAAGCGGCTGGCCCACCTGCGCGCCCGGCCCCGGGTCGCGCTCCACCTCAACGGCAACGACCAGGGCGGCGACATCGTCGTGCTCACCGGGGGGATCGTCGACGCGCCCGACGAGCCCGCGCCCGCCGACAACCCTGACTACCTGGCCAAGTACGGCAGGCGCATCGCGTCGGGATGGGGATCGGCCGAGAAGTTCGGTGCCCAGTACTCCGTGCCGCTGCGCTTCACCCCGCGCCGCGTCCGCGGCTTCTGACGGCTGGGCGCCGATAAGGTCCTCCCGCGGGACACATGCGGCGGCGGCCGCGGAGACGGAGGGGTGCCGGACATGCCATTCCGTGCGCAGGAGCGCGCTCGTCTCCCCTGGCTTGCCGTCATGCTGGCGCTGGGGCTGCTCGCCACCGGGTGCGGCCTGCCCGCGCTCGCGACCAGCGCGCCCACCCCGTCCGCGGCGCCGCGCACCACCGCGCCGGACGCCGGGTCGACCCGCTCGCCGTCGGGCACGGGCCGGGTCGACGAGGCGCAGGTCAACGCGGACCTGAGCGCGGCGGAGCAGGTGGCCGACCAGTTCTGGTCCCAGCACTGGACGGACCTCTTCACCGGCGTCTACCGCTCGCCCAAGGTCTTCGGGCTCTACGACTCCTCCACCGCCCCGCCATGCGGCAACGAGCAGGGAGCCGACCCGGACAACGCCTTCTACTGCCCGGCGGGCGACTTCCTCGCCTTCGGCGCGCCGCTGCTGGCCAAGGGGTACGAGTCCGGGACGAACAGCTTCACCTACCTCGTCGTCGCGCACGAGTGGGGCCACGCGATCCAGAACCGCCTCACCGACGGCCTCAACAGCCAGGCCGCCGAGCTGCAGGCCGACTGCTTCGCGGGCGCGACGATCTACGGCGCCGCCGCCGACGGCAACCTCCAGTTCGAGCAGGGCGACGAGAAGGCCATCGCCACCAGCCTCACCCAGCTCGCGGACAACACGGCCTGGACGAACACCAGCGACCACGGCGACGCCTTCCAGCGTGTCGAGGCGTTCGACTCAGGCCGCAAGGGGGGCGTGCAGGCGTGTCTGCCGATGCAGTGAACTAGCGGAAGATCACCGTCTTGTTGCCGTGCACCAGCACCCGGTCCTCCAGGTGCCAGCGCAGGCCGCGGGCGAGCACGAGGCGTTCGATGTCGCGGCCGCGGCGGACCATGTCGGCCACCGTGTCGCCGTGGTCGACGCGGATGACGTCCTGCTCGACGATCGGTCCCGCGTCCAGGTCGGCCGTCACGTAGTGGCAGGTCGCCCCGATCAGCTTCACGCCGCGGGCGTGCGCCTGGTGGTAGGGCCGCGCGCCGACGAACGAGGGCAGGAAGCTGTGGTGGATGTTCAGCGCGCGCCCGGCCCAGGCCGTGCACAGCTCGGGCGGGAGGATCTGCATGAACCGGGCGAGCACGATCGCGTCCGGGTCCGCCGCGTCCACCAGCTTGCGCACCTGGGCGAACGCCTCCGCTCTTCCTTCGCCCGCCCTACCCACCCCGACTTGGGGGAACGGCACGTGGTGGAACGGCACGCCGTGCGCCTCCACGATCGGCCCCAGCGTGTCGTGGTTGCCGATCACCGCCGCCAGCCGCGCGGGCAGCTCGCCGGTGGCCACCCGGCCGAGCAGGTCGTGCAGGCAGTGCGCCTCCTTGCTCACCAGAAGCACGGCCCGCTTGGCCGCACCCGTGTCGCTGATCCTCCACGTGCCGCCCAGCCGGTCGGCGACCTCACCGAAGCGCCCCCGCAGCTCCTCCACGTCGAACGGCAGCGAATCCGCGAGCACCACCTGGCGGGTGAAGAACCAGCCCGTGTCGGGGTCGGAGTGGTAGCCCGCCTCGACGATCCATCCGCCTGCCCGCGCGAGGAAGCCCGAGATCTCGGCCACAATGCCGATGGTGTCGGGGCAGCTCAGCGTGATGACGTAACGGCGCTCGACGGTCGGATCCACGGCGTCCATGGTTGCATCGAGCCGTGACGACGCAGGACCGGACCCGGCGGAACGCCGTGGCCGCGATGACCTTCAGCACCGGCGTCATCATCGCGAACAACTACTACGCCCAGCCCCTCGAAGCGGCGATCGCGTCCGCGTTCCAGGCGTCGAGCTCGGCGGTCGGCGCGGTGCTCACCACCATCCAGCTCTCCTACGCCGTCGGTCTCGCCCTGCTCGTGCCGCTGGGCGACCTCCTGGAGCGTCGCAGGCTCGTCGTGACCATGTTGACGGCGACCGCGCTCGGCCAGTTCGCCGTCGCCCTGAGCCCCGCGTTGGCCGTGCTGGCGTCGGCCGCGGCCGTCGTGGCGCTGACGAGCGTCGCCGCGCAGATCCTCGTCCCGTTCGCCGCCCATCTCGCCCGCGACGGCGAGCAGGGCAAGACGATCTCCACCGTGATGTCCGGCCTGCTCGTCGGCGTGCTGCTCTCGCGGGTGGTGGCGGGCGGCGTCGCCGAGCTGCTCGGCTGGCGGGCGGTGTTCGTCCTCGGCGCGGTGCTCACCGCGGTGGCCGTCGTGGCGCTGTGGCGCGCGCTCCCGGTGCTCGCACCGTCGACGCGTCTGCGCTACCCGGCGCTGCTGCGCTCGGTGCTCACCCTCCTGCGGGACGAGCCCGTGCTGCGGTGGCGGATCGTCTACAGCGCGTCGTCCTATGCCGCGTTCGGCGCCGTCTGGACGAGCATCGGGTTCCTGCTCGCCCGGCCGCCGCACAGCCTCAGCGAAGGCGCGATCGGCCTGTTCTCGCTGTTCGGGGTGGCCGGGGCGCTGTCGGCGCGCGGCGCGGGGAAGCTGGCCGACCGCGGCTGGGCGCATTGGACGGTCGGCGCGACCCTCGCGCTGACGGCCCTTTCGATGATTCTCATCGGCGCGGGCGCGGTGTCGCTGGTCGCGCTCGCCGCCGGCCTTGTCGTCTTCGACGCGGGCGTGCAGGGCACCCACATCTCCAACCAGACGGTCGTCTACGCGCTGCGGCCCGAGGCCCGCAGCAGGCTGAACTCCGCGTACATGACCGCCTACTTCCTGGGCGGCGCCACCGGAAGCGGCCTGTCCGCGCTGGTGTACGCCACGCACGGCTGGACGGGGGTGAGCCTGCTCGCCGCGGTGTTCCCGGCCCTGGGGTGGTGCGCGTGGCTGGTCGACACGCTCAGGCGCGCCGGGCCATCCAGTCCAGCGTGAACGCCGTCTCCGCCTCGAGCAGCTTGAGGATCTGCTCGCCGACCGTCGCCTCGATCCGCCCGCCGAGCAGCGGCACCCGCACGGTGACGTGGGTGCGCACCCGCAGCTCGCTGCCCGCCCCGGTGGCGCCCATGCTGATGGCGCGGAGCCCCATCTGCCCCGACGCCGACGCGGGCGTGCCCGGCACGTCCACGTCCGCCATGCCGGTGTAGTGGCCGTCGGCGGTGCGCCGCCACGTCTCCAGCCGGTTGATGACGAAGTCCGACGGCAGGAAGCTGCGTACCGCCTGCGGCATGTCGCTCTCGTCCAGGCCGTGCTGCACACGGAACCGCGCGCTGTGCGCGTCGGTCTCGTGCTCCAGCAGCGCGGCGTTGCAGCCGCCGAGCCTCTCGAGGCGGGCGCGCAGGCATTCGGCGTCGACCATGGCGGCGAACACCGCCTCGGCCGGGTTGGTCGACGTCGCCCGGTAGTCGAACTGGCGAGACATGGCCGGAGGCTACCGTTGATCCCCGTGGTGCTACCCGATCTGGCCGTCCCGCTCGCGCCGCTGACCACCCTGCGTCTCGGCGGGCCCGCGCGAGCGCTGGTCGAGACTACGAGCGCGGACGCCGTGGTCATGGCGCTGCGCGAGGCCGAGGAGCCGCTGCTCGTTATGGGCGGCGGGTCCAACCTCGTGATCGCGGACGAGGGGTGGCCCGGCGTCGCCGTCCGGATCGCGTCGCGCGGGCGTCGGGTCGAGCGGCGGGAGGACGGATCGGTGCTGCTCGCCGTCGAGGCGGGCGAGGACTGGGACGACGTCGTCGCGGCGACCGTCGCCGACGGCCTCGGCGGGCTCGAATGCCTCTCCGGCATCCCCGGCCGGGTCGGCGCCGTGCCCGTGCAGAACGTCGGCGCGTACGGCGTGGAGATCGCCGACGTGCTGGTGGACGTCGACCTCTACGACCGCGTGCGCGACACCGTCCGCCGGGTCCCCGCCGCCGATCTGGGCCTGGGCTACCGGACGAGCGCGCTGAAGGGCCGCTCCGAGGCGGTCGTGCTGCGGGTGCGGCTCGCCCTGTCCGGCGACGACCGCAGCGCCCCGATCCGCTACGCCGAGCTCGCCCGCACCCTGGGCGTGGCGCCGGGGGGGCGGGTGCCCGCGGCCGTGGCGCGGGAGGCGGTGCTGGCGCTGCGGCGCGGGAAGGGCATGGTGCTCGACCCGGCCGACCACGACACCTGGAGCGCGGGCTCCTTCTTCACCAACCCGGTGCTGGCGGGTTCGCCCGCGGGCGCCCCGACCTGGCCCGCTGCGGGCGGCCTGGTCAAGGTGTCGGCCGCGTGGCTGATCGAGCGCGCCGGGTTCCGGCGCGGCCATCCGGGTCCTGGCGGGCGGGTGGCGCTCTCGGGGCGACATGTGTTGGCACTCACGCACCGCGGCGGCGGCACCACCGCTGACCTGCTCGCCCTGGCCGCCGAGGTGCGCGACGGCGTCCGTGACCGGTGCGGGGTGACGCTCGCCGCCGAGCCGGTCCTCGTCGGCTGTTCCTTCTGACGGGTTAGCCTGTTTCGGGGGCAACCCACGCCCCGTGCGGAACGTCTGGGATATGGGAACGCCGAAGGACGGGGGCGAGGCGGTGCGACGGATCGTGCTGATCGCGGCGGTGGTCGTCGTCGGCTCGCTCGGCGTCGTCACCGTCGCCATCGCCGCGGGTGGCGGGCGCCCAGCCATCGGCGGCCTCGCCCCGTCCGCGCCCGCCCGGCCCGCCGCGGGGCTCGCCTACACCCCGGCCGTGGGCGCCACCGGCGCCGACCCGGCCCAGCCCGCGCGCGTGAGCGTCACGAACGGCACGTTGGAGACGGTCACGCTCACCGGCCCGAAGGGTCCGGTCGGGGGCGCGCTCACCGCCGACAAGACGGCATGGGCCAGCACCGACCGGCTCACCTACGGCGTCACCTACACCTGGGGTGGCACCGCGAAGGGCGCCGACGGGGCCGAGGTCCCGCTCGCGGGCACGTTCGGCACTCGGGCGCCCAGCAAGAAGATCCGCGGCACGGTCAACATCGGGGACGGGCGGACGGTCGGCGTGGCCGCGCCGATCCGCATCCAGTTCAACGGGCACGTCGCCGACCGGGCGGCGGCCGAGCGGGCCCTGTCGGTGTCGACGTCCGTGCCGGTCGAGGGCGCGTGGGGCTGGCTGCCGGACGAGGGCGGCGGGTCGCGCGTCGACTGGCGGCCGCGCGCGTACTGGCCCGCGCACACGAAGGTGACGGTCACGGCCAAGCTCGGCGGCGTGCCCTACGGGGGCGACACCGTCGGTGCCGCCGACGTCACCTCGACGTTCACGATCGGCGACGCGCAGGTGGTCAAGGCCGACGTCAACAGCTTCCGCATGGTCGTCTTCCGCAACGGGCAGCAGATCCTCGACGTGCCCGCCAGCTACGGGCTGGGCTCGGACCCCGAGCGCAACACGCGCTCCGGCATCCACGTCGTCAGCGAGAAGTTCACCGACAAGCGGATGGTGAGCCAGCGCTACGGCTACGACACGGTCGAGAAGTGGGCCGTGCGGATCAGCAACAACGGCGAGTTCATCCACGCCAACCCGGCGTCGGCGCGGGCGCAGGGCTCGGCCAACGTCACGCACGGCTGCGTGAACCTCTCGATCGAGAGCGCCAAGGCCTACTACGACATCGCGCGGTACGGCGACCCGGTCGAGGTCACCGGCACCCCCGTCCAGCTGGCGTCGCGCGACGGCGACATCTGGGACTGGACGCTGTCCTGGGACCAGTGGAAGAAGCTCTCGGCCCTCTGACCGGTTCCCGCTGCGCCGGGGCGTAGCCGTGCGGTCCGGCGTCGTGTGCTCAGGTGTCGACGCCCTGCTGCGCGGTGCGCGAGCCGCGGCGGGCGGCGGCGCGCTGCCACGAGAAGATCGCCCAGCCGACGCCGCCCAGCCCGGCCCCGACCAGGCAGGTGGCGAGGACGAGCGGGGGCAGCGCGGCCCCGGCCAGGGTCGCCACCAGCACCGCGGCGGCGGCGGCCAGCCAGAGCAGGGTGCCGAGCCCGATCACCGTGCGGACCCGGGTGAACCCCGGGGGCAGCGGCGGGACGTCGAGCACGACCGGCAGCCTACGCGCGGTAGATGCGCACCCAGTCGATCTGGAAGCGGACCTCGGCCGGGGTGGTCGAGTCGCGCGACGGGATCCAGTCGTCGCCGTAGGGGCCGATGTCCTGCTGCATCGCCAGGTGCATCGGGCGCGGCGGGATCTGCTCCTGCTCGTCGGAGTAGAAGACCTGCTGGCCGTCGACGAACCCGGCCACGTGGTCGGCGGTCCACTCCACCGCGTAGTTGTGCCACTGGGTGAAGTCGCCGGGCACGTGGATGCCGTTCTGGCTGTTGTCGGCGCCGTAGTGCAGGTTGAAGGTGAAGTCGTTGCGGGCGGGCTTCGGGATCTCCATGAAGTCGACCTCCCCGCCCTCCGGGAAGTCCTCGGCGTCCGGCCACAGGATCAGCACGTCGCCGTAGCCGACCGCCTGCTGGGTGCGCGCCCGCACCTCCCAGCGCCCGTACTGCTGGCCCTTGTTCCACGCCAAGCCCCCGGAGGACAGGCCGTGGCTGAGGATCGTCAGCATGCCGTCGCGCACGATGAGGTTGGCGGGGTCGTGCCTGCCGACGCCGCCGGTGGTCTCGCCGCTGTAGGGGCCCCACTGCGGGCCGAGGGCGCTGCCGTCGAACTCGTCGCGGTCCTGCAGCCGCCAGCCGTACCGGACCGCGGCCTCGGTGCTCGACTGCTTGCTCGGGTCGAGGGTCGCGCCGTGCTGCGGCGCGACGGGGTCGCTCTGGTTCCGGCGGTGGGTCGACGGCGTGTTGTCCGAGGACAGCGCGGACTCCGAGTTCGCCGTGCGCACGGCCACCACGGTGATCGCGGCGAGCGCGACGACGACCGCGATCGTCAGTGCGATGACCACGCTCCGTCGCAGGCCGGGGGGTGGCGGGGGATCACTGTCGGGTGACGGCGTGACGACGACGGGGGTCTCGGACACGTCGGGCAGCGTAAGGACGCCGCACTGTGGCCCGGCTGAGAGCCCTCACCAGCTGAACATGCGGTCGATCACATCGCGCATCACCGACCCTCGCGAGCTGCCCGGTCCGGGGGTGTCGGCGGCGGTGGCCGTCGCCGGGTTGGCCCCGTCGAGCGAGTACTGGCGCACCCAGTCGACCTGCATCTGCGAGGTCTTGACGGGCCCGTTGCCGTTGCCCGGGAACCAGTCGAGCTGGATGCAGAGATGCATCGGGCCCGGCGGGAGGGTCGCGGTGTCGGCGGTGTGGTACCAGGGCTTGCCGTCGACATAGGCCGTGATGCCCTGCGGCGTCCACTCGACCGCCCAGTTGTGCCACTGCGTGGCGTCGACCGCGACCTCCCCGTGCACCTGCGCGTTGCTCTTGCCGTAGTGCAGGAAGAAGTTGGTCGACTGGCGGCTGTTGTCGGTCATCTCCATGAAGTCGACCTCGCCGCCCTCCGGGAAGTTCTCGGCGTCGGGCCAGAGCAGCAGCAGGGCGTTGTAGGTGGGATCGCTCGCTGGTGCGCGCACCCGGCCCTCCCAGCGGCCGTACCTCTGCCCCTTCCCGCTGCTCCAGGCCATGCCCTCGGTGGTGCCCCGCGGGTCCCCGGTGATCGTGAGCATCCCGTTGGCCACGCTGGCCGCCGCGGGCGAGCGCTTCCCCTTGCCCGCGTGGCCGGGGCCGTCGTAGAGGCCCCAGCCGGAGAGGTCGCCGGAGAAGTCGTCCTCGCGGTTGGGGGTGCCCCAGCCGAACTTCGCCGCGGCCGTGGTGCCCTCGCCGGACGCGGATGCCGCCGGGGTCTGGTCCGCCGGGGCGGCGGTCGCCACGTCGGGCTCGACGGTGGGGGTGGCCGGGTTGTCCTGCCCGGCGCCTGGGTCTCCCGTGTCGCCGGGTGCGGTCGTGCGGGTGCTCTTGTTCTTGTCCTTCTTCTTCTTGTCCTTCTGCTTGGCGTCGACGGTCGGGCTCGCGGGCTTGGCGGGCTTGTCGGCGGCGGTGGGCTTGGCGGCCGAGGGCGGCCCGGTCGCCCCGTCAGGAGTCGCGGTCACCGGGCCCTCCTCGGTGGCGTTGGTGCCGGTCGGTCCCGTCGTCGGGCCTTCTCCCGCCGCCGTCGGGCCGTAGTCGGGTGCCGCCGTGGCGGTGTCGGGCGCCTGCGTGCCGGTGGCTGTCGTGCCTGCGCCGTTGGCGGTCGCCGTTCCCGTGTCGGTGCCGTCCGCGGCGCTGTCCGCCGTGCCGCCGGGCGTCGCCGTGGCCGCCCCGGCCGTGGCGGTCGTGCCTGCCGTGTCCGTGCCGGTGACGCGTGGCGGGCTCGCGCCCGGGGCCGCGGACTGGGCGTCCGTGGCCCGCGTCGTCGTCGTGCCCGCCCCCGTGGCCTGGGTGCCGGGCGTCACCGTGACCACCTGGGGCTGCGCGTTCGTCCCCGGCCCCACGGTGGCCGGGCCGACCAGGATGATCACGACGGCCAGGCCGGTCTGGAGGTACTTGCGCAGCAGCTCCTCGAGCTGGTCAGCGGTCATGGCGCACGCTCCTGTCCATCAGTCCTCCCCGGAGGGATCGGGGTTGTCGGCGCCTTCGGCGGTCTCGGCGACGACGAGCCATCGGCCGTCCGGCTGCAGGCCGAGCACGACGAGGGCGCGTTCGAGCGCGACCGTCCACGGCCCGTCAGGCGCGCCGGTCGTCGTGCTGAGCTGGGCGCGGTAGCCGCGGCGGTTGCCGTCCTCGCCCGCGGGCACGAGCGCCTGGACGTCGGCGGTGCGGTGCGCGCCGGGCGTCGGCGGGTCGAGGACGACCACACCGACCGCCGCGGCCGGGCTGCCGGGCTGGGCGTAGGCCGCGGCCCGCAGCTGCGTGTGCCCGGCGTCGCCCGGAAGGACCGTGTGGGATGCGGTCAGGAAGGCGCGCGCGACCGCTTCCGGGTCGGTCAGGTCGACCCTCGGGTCCGGCGGCGCGGGATCGGCGCCGCGGAGCGCGGGTGCGGCGGCCAGCGCGTGCCGGTCGCCGTCGGAGAGCACGCCGCCGCCGCTGAGGTATTCCGACCGGCGCAGGGCGCCCGCCGCGCCCGCGACCAGCAGCACGACCGTGGCGACGGCGAGCGCCGCCAGCACCGTGCGCGCGGCCAGGGGGATGGCGGGGCTACTCACGGAAGCTCGCATGGACGTGGTCGAAGTGGCCGCCGGTGGCGTTGCGCACGTCGTAGATCCCGGCGCCCGTATAGCGGCTTCCCCAGCTGCCCGCGTCGTCGTGGACGTTCGGGTCCCAGTAGCGGCCCTGCCAGATCAGGTACTTCACCTGCAGTGGCCCGGCGTTGGCCCGCAGCCAGTTGGCGACCGCCCAGCCGTTGTCCCGCTCGGCGCCCTTCGCGAACGTGCCGGGCCGGGTGACCATGAAGTCGCACGCCTTGCCTCTCGAGTGGTCGCTGGAGGGGTTCCATGCGTGTCGGTCCCAGCAGCCGGTCGAGTGGACGACCGGCCCGTCGTGGAAGCCGCCGAACGCCGCGCCGACGGCGGCGAGCCCGTGGCGGGTGGCCCCGGTGAGGCAGCCGCCGCTGGTCGGGTCGGGTGGGGTGCACCGCGTGGCGCCGCCCGCCCACGCGGTGGGCGACGGGGCGACGGCGGGCGCCGCCGGGAGGAGGGCGGGCACCGGCGGGCGCCCCACGGAGGGGGGCGACGGCATCGGCAGGGCGAGGGGTCCCGCCCTGTCCGGCTCCCGCGACGGCGCGTCGGGATACCGGGGGCCGGGGCTCGCCCCGCGGCCGCTGCCCGTCGGGTTCGGTACGTCGGGTGCCTGCGACGGTGGGGGCGTCGGAACTGCGGGGACGAACGCCGATCCGTCCGCTGCCGTGGAACCGCGGGGCGCGGTACCACCGGACAACGCGGGGGCACCCGGCGTCGGGGCGGCGAAGCGCGCCACGTTGTCGTGTACCGCGGTGAGGTAGCGCCGGACGAGCTGGGCGCAGCGGTCGTCGCAGCCCGCCTCCCCCGGCGCGGGGACGCCCGTGCGGCTGCCGGTGACCCGCGCGCAGCCCGCGACGTGGCAGACCAGCATCGCGTCGAGCGGCGCGGTGGGCTTGTCCGTGGCGGCGAGATGGGCGGTGACCGCACGCAGGTTCGCGCACACCCACAGGACCGCGACGCGCAGATGCGCCTCGGGCGACAGCACGGCGGCGCCGTCGGCGGGTGGGTCGGACGCCCACGGGCTGCCCCCCGCCGCCACCCATGCGGACTGCGTGAGCTGGTAGAGGCCCGCGGCACCGCCCGGCGACGCGGAGCGCGCGGACGCGTCCCAGCCCGACTCGGCCTGCACCTGCGCGACCACCCACACCGGCGGCAGCTCAGGGCACGTCGCCGCGGTGAGATCACTGATCAGTGGCAGCGACCGCCGGGCCAGCGCGGGCAACCCGGCCGCGGCCACCCCGGTGACGACATCCATCGGCTCGGCGGCCGCCGCAGGCTGCACATCCACCAGGACCAGGCCCGCGGCCAGCACCAGCAGCGCCACGACCGTGCGGTGGAGGCGACCCATCCCGCTCACCCGGCCATCGCCGAGCACGTGGGCGCCTGCGAGGAAGGTGTGCGGACGTCAGGCGGGGCGCTGCTCGCCGCCAGTGCCTCGTTCTCGATCGCCTCGTCGTCGAGCTCGGCGGCAGGGGCGACTCCCAGATGCCCCCGCACCGACTGGACCGAGGGCGCCCGCCCGTGGTCGGCGGGCGCCTCCCCCCTGGCGGCCCTGTCCGGCGGGCGTGCGCCTGCCCGCGCGGCCTGGCCTGACGGAACCCGCGGCGGACCCGCCGCGCTCGGCGGCGACCCGGCGACCGGCCCATCGCCGCCTCCGTCCACCCCTCGTGTGCGGGGCGAAGCCTGCGGGGATCGGACGTGCCGGGTCGGCGCGGTCGCGGGGGCCAGGTGCGGTGGCCGGGGGCCGCGCGCTGGGGAGGGAGCGGGGGCCGGGCGGTGCGCGACGGGGAACGCAGGCTGACGGGGACCCGGAGCGCAGGGCGCCCAGATCAGTGGCGGGGGTTCGGGACGGTGGAGGTGGCCGCCGCGCATCAGCGCCGTGACGACCAGCCGCAGTCCGCCGGCATAGGCGCGCAGCACCGGCGGCAGATGCTCCGGGCTCTGGGCGAGCAGGACGGCGGCTTCGTCGGGCGCGTCGGCGAGCCCGGCCCAGTGCGGGACGTAGGGGAGCACGGCCACCGCGCCGTGGCGCAGACCGAGCTCGCGTTGCCGTGCCCGCGACGGCGGCGGCCCGTCCGCGACGAGCACGACCACCAGAACCGGCGCGCCGCGCAGCGCCTCCGCCCGCCGCAGCGAGGCGTCGTCGCCGGAGCAGACGGCGACGTCGGCCGCCATGCGGCAGGTGCCTCCCGACGCTCCGGCCCCCACGCGTGGACCCCGCACGGCGCAGGCGGGGTGCGAGGCGGCATCGAGGGGTGCGAGGTGGGCCGCCCCGCGCAGAGGCGCCGCCATCCCTGCGAGGTCCTCGTCGTAGGCGTGCAGCGCGGTCGCGAGCGTCCGAGCCCCGACCCGGGGACCGAGCCCGAGGACGACGGGCACGCGCGGCCCTCTCACGCCGCACCGCCGGAGAGGGGCTCGTCGAGCGGGTCGTCGGCGAGCGGGTCGTCGTCGGCGAGCGAGTGGTCGTCGCCGCCGGTCGGCGTCGGGCGGGGCAAGTGCGGCGGCTCTTCGCCGAGCGTCTCCTCCCACGCGTCGACGACCAGCCTGCCGCCGTCCAGCGTGACCGGCACCGACAACCGGATCCACGTCGACGCCAGGCTGCGCCAGCCCCGGCCGGTGGGAGCGGGCGCGGTCGCGGCCGCCCCGGGGACGTCGTCGTCGTCGGCGCCCGGTCCGTGGTCGCCCACCGCGCGGTACGGGGTGACGCGGACCCGCACGTCGACGAGCACACGCCCGTCGCCGTCCGGGCGCACGAGGCCCGGCAGCGCGAACTCGGCACGCTGGCGGCCCGTGCCCGACCAGCCCAGACGGGCGGGATCCCGCCCCGGGGTGGGCAGGTAGTCGACGAGCACGCGGCCACGGCGCTCCGGATCGTCCTCGTCCCACGACAGATAGTCGACGGCGAACGCGCCCGCCAGCGCCGCCGCCTCGGCGGGGTCGAGCACGGCGGGCGCGAACGCGGGCACCGGCGGGAAGCCGTAGGGATCGGTCGGCGGGTCGGCGAAGACACGGGGGTCACCGCTGGTGAGCGGTCCGGAGGGCGTGGGCGTCGGTGGCGGCACCGACCACGCGTTCCCCGCCGCCCGCGGCACCGGACCGTCGGGGGGCCCCGCCCCGACGGGCTGGCCCGACCGCGCTCCCGCGGGCCACGGCGCGCCCGCGCCGATCGGCGGCGGTGCGCCCGCGCCGATCGGCGGCGGTGTGCCGGTGCCGATCGGCGGCCCGGCGCCCCACGCCGCCGACGGCGGCGGCCCGGCGCCCCACACGGCCGACGGCGGGGACCCGCCGCCCCACGCCGCCGACGGCGGCGGCCCGGCGCCCCACACGGCCGACGGCGGAACACCTCCGGGAGACGGCCCGGTGTCCGGACCGCCCGGCGGGACGGCGCCCCGCCCATCCGGCGAGCGCCGGGCCGACTCCGGCGGTTCGTCGGCGGCCGGGTCGTCCGCCGAGGCGTTGTCAGGCCTGCCGAAGAGGCGGAATCGGGACACGACGGTCACCGGAGGACCAGTCGTCGGGGGTGCGCGGGCATGGCTCTCCCGTCCTCGGGGCGCGGCGGATCGCACCCGCGGCGATCCACCGCGGGCGGACGTCGACCTTGATCGGCGACCCACCGGCCGCCAGGCGAACGCGTCCGACGCTAGGAGCGCTGCACCGCCCCGCGGGGCCGTTTCGCGAAACGGTTTGCAGATGCGAACGAACTCAGGGGGCGGCGACGAGGTCAGGCGGCATGCGGCAGCGGCCAGGTGTGCACCGGCTCGTTCGCCTCGGAGTGATCCAGGTAGCGGCCGAACATGCCGCGCAGCGCGGTCCTCCGGTCCGCGCCGCGCGCTTCCAGCGCCGCGACCGCGTCGAGCTGCCACGCGGCGCCGGTGCGCCGTCGCAGGCAGCGGCGTTCGATGACGGTCAGGTAGCGGTCGATCACCGCGGACGCCACCCCCCACCGCGCCAGGCCGTCCGCCGCCTCCGGCAGGAGCTTGCGCAGCACCAGCTCGTCGGGCCGGATCCACCCCGATCCCGGCCAGTACAGCGGGCCGTCAAGGCCGTGCCGCGCCGCGGTGGTGAAGTTCTCCTGCGCCGCCTCGAACGACATCGAGCTCCACAGCGGCCGCTCGGCCTCCACCAGCACCCGCAGCAGCCCGTAGAACAGCAGCGCGTTGGCGACCATGTCGATGGCCGTGGGGCCCGCGGGCAGCACCCGGTTCTCGACGCGCACGTGCGGCACCCCGCCCGCGATGTCGTACACCGGCCGGTTCCAGCGCCAGATCGTGCCGTTGTGCAGCCGCAGCTCGTCCAGGCGGGGCACCCGGCCTTCCTTCAGCTCGTCCATCGGGTCGACGTCCTCGGTCAGCGGCAGCAAACCGGGGAAATAACGCCCGTTCTCGCTGAAGAGATCGATGATCGACGTGATCCACCGCTCGCCGAACCACACCCGCGGCCGCACGCCCTGGTTGCGCAGCTCCACCGTGCGCACGTCGCAGGACTGCTCGAACAGCGGTATCCGCGTCTCGGCCCACAACCGCGACCGCAGCAGGAACGGCGAGTTCGCGCACACCGCGAGCTGTACGCCCGCGAGGCACTGCGCGGCGTTCCAGTAGCCCGCGAACGCGTCCGGGTGCACCTGCAGATGCAGCTGCATCGACGTGCACGCCGCCTCGGGGGCGATCGAGTCGAAGTCGGCGGCGAGATGGTCGGGGGGCACGGCGTGGCGGCCCGACGGGTCGTCGCCCGTGATGTCGAGACGGATCGGCTCGCCCCGCGCGCTCATCATCTGCTCGTTGAGGACGGTGTAGCGGTCTTCGGTCGACAGCGCGTCCACGACGAGGTGGCGCGACTCGATCGTCGGCAGTATCCCGATCACGGCCAACCGCGCTCCGCACGCGTCCGCCGCGGAGCGGGCGAGGCCCAGACGGTCGGTGAGCTGGAGCTCCAGGTGGCGCCACTGGTCGCCGGGCAGCGGGCGCGGCGGCAGGTTCAGCTCCAGGTTCCAGCGGCCGAGCTCCGGCTGGAACCCGGCGTTCCCGATCGTGTCGAGCACCTGTCTGCCGCGCAGCGCGGGCACCAGATCGCCGTCGACGAGGTTGAGCTCCACCTCGACGCCGGTCATCGGCTCGTCGCGGGCGAAGGGATGCTCGCGCAGCATCACCATCAGCGCGTCGAGGCAACGTTGCACCTTGTTGCGGTAGGTCTGGCGGTCCCGCCGACTGAACAGGGTCCGGTCGACGTCCTGGCCCATGCGGGCGCCGCCTCCTTTTAGGCTCCGGGCCACTGGCCGCGGCCGCGCCGTCGGGCTGACGGCCGCGCGGCTGTCCACCGTGACATACTCGTGATCTCTTCGCTACGGCTGACCGGATGACGGGCCGCGACAGTGCCCCGGCACCGCCTGCGACCATGACGCGTCGTGGCGATCCTCACGACCGTCGCCGACGCCGCCGACCGCCGCGTCGACGACTACCGCGACCTCACCGCCGCCGACCGCAGGCCCGACCGACCCGGCGGGCGCGGGCTCGTCATCGCCGAGGGTGTGGTCGTGGTGCGGCGGCTGCTGGAGTCGACCTACCCCGTCCGCTCGCTGCTCGGCGTGCCCCGACGGCTCGCCGAGCTGGACCTGACCGGCGTCGACGTCCCGGCCTACGCGACCGACGCCGACACGATGGCCCGGATCGTCGGCTTCCACCTCAACCGGGGCGTGCTCGCGGTCGCGGACCGGGCGCCCGCGCCGTCGCTCACCGACCTCGCCCGCGGCCGGGTCCTGGCCGTTCTGGAAGGGGTGAACGACCACGAGAACCTCGGCGCGATCTTCCGCAACGCCGCCGCGCTCGGGGTCGACGGCGTGCTGCTCGGCCCCCGGTGCGCCGACCCGCTCTACCGTCGCAGCGTGCGCGTCTCGATGGGGCACGTCCTGCGGGTGCCGTTCGCGCCGCTGCCCGGCCACTGGCCCGCATCACTCGCCGCTCTTGCCGAGCACACGGTGGTGGCGCTGACGCCCTCGCCGGAAGCGGTGCCGCTGGCCGATGCCTGCCTCGCGGGCCGCACGGTCGCCCTCCTGCTCGGCGCTGAGGGGCCGGGGCTCACCGAGGAGGCGCAGCGGGCGGCGCACCTGCGCGTGCGGATTCCGATGGCGGCGGGCGTCGACTCTCTCAATGTGGCCACAGCCGCCGCCGTGGCCTTCCACGCGGTCGCGGTACCCGTAGGCTGAAGCGGGGAGCGCAAAGGGGGGTGGGGATCGGTGTCGGCTGACCCGGTGCTGCCCGTCGACCTCGCGAAGCCCCGTCCCCAGCCCGCTGCCCCCCTGCGCGCGGCCGCCCGGCAGGCGGGATCGGCCGCCGGGCCGACCCCACTGCGGGCCGCCGTGCCGCGCGCCCATCCGGTCCACCCGCCCGCAGACCTGGCCGACGCCGCGCGCCCGGCCAACCCGCTCGCCCGCCCCCCCACCCCGGAGCCGGGCCCCACGCCGTGGGCCACCGGACTGCCGATCGCGGCGTTCGTCGCCGTCTTCCTGACGTTGGCCGACGTGGCGCTGTGCCGTGCCTTCGCCGAGGCGTTCGGATGGCTGTGGATTCCGGCGAACCTGCTGGTCGGGGTGGGGCTGGCGCCGTCGCTGTGGCTGCTGCGGCGCACACCGCTGTGGCGGTGGCCCGCGCTCGGCGCAGCGGTCGGGCTGGGCGTCTCGTGGGTGGCGCTGCTGCTGGCGATGCTCGGCCCACCACAGGGCTGACATCGCGGGAGCCGCCCGTATCAGTGGCGTGGCCGGGAAATGTCAGGGGTCGCGCGCACACTCGGCCCCATGAACGCAGCCATCCACGTCGAGGGGCTCGTGAAGCGCTTCGGCGACACCACGGCGCTCGACGGGGTCGACCTCGTCGCGCGGCCGGGCGCGGTGCTCGGCCTGCTCGGCCCCAACGGCTCGGGCAAGACCACCACCGTGCGCGTCCTCGCCACCCTCCTGCGGCCGGACGCCGGGCGCGCCACCGTCTTCGGGCACGACGTCGTCAGCGAGGCGCCCGCCGTCCGGGGGCGGACCGGGATCACCGGGCAGTACGCCGCGGTGGACGAGGCGCTGTCGGGCACCGACAACCTGGTCCTCGTCGCCCGCCTGCTCGACATGTCCCGGCGCGGCGCCCGCGCCCGCGCCGCCGAGCTGATCGACCGTGACCGGGGCAGACACCCGTCGTGGACGCGAGCGGCGAGCTCGTCGTGCCCGCGCTCGAGCCCGCCCTGCTCCGCCACGTCGCCGATCGGCTCGACGACGCGGGCATCCCGGTCGCCGAGATCGGCCTGCGCCTGCCCAGCCTCGACGACGTGTTCCTCACCCTCACCGGCCAGACGGCCGATTCCGGCTCGCAGGAGGCGGCATGACCACCCTGGCGCCCACTCCGGCGCCCCTCGCGCCTCCCCGCCACGCCGCAGCGGTGCGGCACGGGCCGCCCGTCCTGCGGCACGCGGCCACGCTGGCCTGGCGCGGGATCGTCAAGACGATCCACTCCCCGGAGGCACTGCTCGACGTCACCCTCCAGCCGGTGATCTTCCTGCTGCTGTTCGTGTACGTGTTCGGCGGCGCGATCTCCGGCAACACCACCGACTACCTGCAGCTCGCCCTGCCCGGCGTGCTCGTCCAGACGATCGTGTTCGCCTCGGCGGGCACCGGTGTCGGGCTGGCCGAGGACCTGCAGACCGGCATCTTCGACCGCTTCCGCAGCCTGTCCATCGCCCGCAGCGCACCCCTGGTGGGCGCGATCGCCGCGGATCTGGTCCGGTACCTGACGTCCGGACTGATCATGGTGGCCATCGGGTTCGCCCTCGGGTTCCGGGTGACGACCACGCCGCTCGCGCTCGCCGCGACCTTCGGCCTCGTCATGGTGTTCGCCTTCGCGCTGTGCTGGGTGTTCACCGCGTTGGCGATGGTCGTCGGGCAGCCGCGCTCGGTGCAGGGCCTCGGCGCGCTGGTGATGCTGCCGCTCACGTTCGGCAGCAACGCCTTCGTCCCCGCCGACACCATGCCCGCCTGGCTGCGCGGGTTCGTCGAGATCAACCCGGTCACGCACGTGGTGGACGCCGCGCGCGGCCTGCTCACCGGGGGCCCGGTGGCCGGTCCCGTCACGTTCGCGCTGATCTCGTCCGGCGTGGTGATGGCGGTGTTCGCCCCGCTGGCGGTGTTCCTCTACCGGCGCCGCACCTGACGGGTGTCGCGCGCGGGCAGGGCGCCGCCCAGGCAGCGGCCGTCGGGACGGCGCGCGGCGGCCCGCGGCCGAATCGGGCCCGACGCTC
The DNA here is from genome assembly GCA_963750095.1 of uncultured Actinomycetota bacterium. Classification (GTDB taxonomy): domain Bacteria; phylum Actinomycetota; class Actinomycetes; order Mycobacteriales; family Pseudonocardiaceae; genus Pseudonocardia. The sequence continues at coordinate 460,851 of CAVVPJ010000010.1, forward strand.
GGGCCAGCGCTGTGCCGCCGCTAGGGCGGTCGCCGCGATGGGTCGTCGCCTCGCAGGGCGTTCCGGCGCCTCGCAGAGTCCGGGGGGTCTGCGAGGCGCATGGTGGGTCTGCGAGGCGGGTCGGGGCGGGCCGCTGCGTCGGTCCCGCCGCGGGCCGTGCGGTGGCGCCGCTGCGGGGGCCGCTGTGGTGGCCGCTGTGGTGGGGCGTGGCCTCGCAGGGCGTTCCGGCGCCTCGCAGAGTCCGGGGGGTCTGCGAGGCGCACAGCGGGTCTGCGAGGGTGCGCCGTCCGCTGCCCGTCAGGCGGGCGGGTGGCGAAGTCGGTCAGGTGGGCGAGGCCGTCGGGGCGACGGTGCCCAGCACGCCGATCCGCACCGCCCCAGTGTGCCCGGCCCGGCTACGCGCTTTCGCGCTGGAAGGTGCGCACCCCCCACGCCACCGTGAGCGCCGCCAGCACGATCGAGACGATCAGGCCGACGGCGACGGTGCCGCTGGTGAGCGCGCCGCGGAACACCGCGCGCTCGGCGTCGACGACATAGACGAACGGGTTGATCCGCGACAGCGCGAACAGCCACGCCGGGGCGAGCGTCATCGGCAGCAGGATGCCCGAGAGCAGCAGCAGCGGCAGCACGATCGTGTTGAGCAGCGGGGCGAGCGCATCCTCGCTCTTCAGCCGCAGCGCCATGGCGTATGAGGCCGCCGACGTGGCCAGCGCGAGCAGCGCCACCAGCACCAGCGCGAGGAGGACGCCGAGCAGCGGAGCGCGCAGCCCGAAGACCCAGGCGACGAGCGTGAGCAGCATGCCCTGCACCACCAGCACCACGACGTCGCGCATCGACCGGCCCAGCAGCAGCGCGGTGCGGCTGACCGGGGTGACGCGCATTCGCTCGACGACCCCGCTGCGGTACTCCTGGATCAGGCTGAACCCGGCGAAGAGGCTGCCGAACATGCCCAGCTGGACGAGCAGCGCGGGTACGAGCACCTGGTAGGCGTCGCCGGGCGGAAAGCCGGGGGTGTTGGCGATGATCGGCTGCAGCAGCGGGCCGAAGAGCGCGAGGTAGAGCACGGGCTGGACGATCCCGATGATCACCCATGCGGGGTTGCGCAGCGACTGGCGCATCGCCCTCTGGAAGATCAACCAGATCTGCGTGAGCGTCTGGGTGAGCGTGGTCATGCCGGTGCCCCCTGCTCCGCGTCGCGCAGCGTGCGCCCGGTGAGGGTGAGGAACACGTCGTCGAGGCTCGGGCGGCGCACCTCGACCGACGTCATCGCGATGTCCGACGCGTCCAGCTCCCGCAGGAGGCCGGGGAGCACGCTCGCGCCGTCGGGCACGCGGAACCGGGCGGTGTGGTCGTCGGTCGCGAGATCGGTGGTGCCGTCGATGCGCTCGGCGATCTCGGCCACCCGCTTGGGCTCTCCCGTGCCGACCAGCACAAGATCGCCGGACACCCGTCGTTTCAGCGCGTCGGGAGTGCCCTCGGCGACGATGCGGCCCTTGTCGATGACGAGGATGCGGTCACACAGCGCATCGGCCTCGTCGAGGTAGTGGGTGGTGAGGAACAGCGTGGTGCCGTGCTCGGCGTGCAGCCCGCGGATGTGCTCCCAGAGGTTGGCCCTGCTCTGCGGATCCAGCCCGGTGGACGGCTCGTCCATGAACAGCAGCACCGGCACGTGCATGAGGCCCATCGCGATGTCGAGCCTGCGGCGTTGGCCGCCGGAGAGGGTCTGCACGATGCGGTTCTCCGTGCCCCCGAGGTCGAGCTGTTCGAGCAGCTCCGCGGCGCGGCGGCGGGCCACCGGAGGGGCGAGGCCGTAGAAGCGGCCTTGCAGGACGAGCTCGTCGGCGACCGGGCAGTCGAGGCCACCGCCTCCGCTCTGCCCGACGTAGCCGATCTTGCGACGCACCCCGACCGGGTCCGTGGCCAGGTCGTGGCCCGCGACCGTCGCCGTGCCCGCGGTGGGCGTGAGGAGCGTGGTGAGCATCCGGAGCGTGGTGGTCTTGCCCGCGCCGTTGGGGCCGAGGAAGCCGACCAGCTCGCCCGCCTCGACGTCGATGTCCACTCCCGCGACGGCCTCGACCTGGCCCCGGCGGGTGCGGAACGTGCGGGCGAGCCCGCGTGCCTGGATCACGAGGCGACGGTAACCCCGGCCCCCGACAGTTATGGTGCGAGCTCGGCCAGGAACAGCGTCTCCGCCAGCACGCACTTGGCGAACATGGAAAGGGACAGGCTCTCGTCGATGCCGTGCCAGCGGCTCGACGGGTCCCCGACGCCGGTGACGAGCACAGCGGCACCGGGGAAGGCGCGCGCGAACTCGGCGATGAACGGGATCGACCCGCCGATGCCGACCTCCACCATCTCGTTGCCGTAGGCCTCCGCGAAGGTGCGCCGGGCGACGTCGTAGGCCGGGCCGACCGTCGCGAGGGAGAACGGCTCGGCGGTGCCCGTTCCCGGGACCACGGTGACGTGGGCGCCCCACGGCACGTGCGCCGACAGGTGCTCGGCGAGGGCCTTCTGCGCGGTGGTGGGGTCGTCGCCGGGGGCAAGGCGCATGCTGACCATCGCCCGCGCGCGGGGGATCAGGATGTTGGCCGCCTCGGCGACCCGCGGGGCGTCGACGGCGAGCACGGCGACGGCGGGCTTGGTCCAGGTGCGCTCGACGATGCTGCCCGAACCGATCAGCGCGACCCCCGACAGCAGGCCTGCGTCGCCGCGGAACGTGGCCTCCTCGACGTCGGGCGCGGCCGACGCGCTGCTGGTCAGACCGGGGACCGCGACGTCGCCGTGCTCGTCGTGCAGCGACGCCAGCGTCCGGCACAGCGCGGTGAGCGCGTCGCCGATCGGGCCACCGAAGACGCCCGAGTGCACCGGTCGCTCCAGCACCGACACCTCGACGACCACGTCCACGAGCCCGCGCAGGCTCGTCGTGAGCGCGGGCACGTCGACGGCGGGGTTGCCCGCGTCGGCGATGACGATGACGTCCGAGGCCAGCTGGTCGCGGTACTCGCGCAGCACCGCCGTGAGGGTGGGGGAACCGGACTCCTCCTCGCCCTCGGCGAACAGGGTGACCCCGACCGGCGGGCGCCCGCCGAAGGCGCGCAACGCCGCTATGTGGGTCATGACGCCCGCCTTGTCGTCCGCGGCGCCGCGGCCGTACAGCCGTCCGTCGCGCTCGGTGGGCTCGAACGGCGGGGACGTCCACTCCGCGTCGCCGCCGGTCGGCTGGACGTCGTGGTGGGCGTAGAGCAGCACGGTGGGCGTGCCCGGCGGGGCGGGCCAGTGGGCGAGGACGCCCGGTGCGCCCCCGTCGACCGCGATGATCGCGACATCGGCCGCGCCCGCGCCGCGCGCCAGCTCGGCAACCGTCTCGGCGCTGCGGCGGGTGTCGTCGGCGTGCGCCGGGTCGGCCCAGATGCTCGGGATGCGCACGAGCCGCTCGAGATCGGCGCGCGCTTGCGGCAGCTCCCGCTCGACGGCCGCGCGGAGGTCGTCGGATCGCAGGTCAGAGGCGGTCGGGGAGGCGTCGGCCATGTCGGCTGACTCTACGCCGTCCCCACCCGAGGGTGAGTCCCGCGTTCGGGCACGGTGAGTCTCCGGTTCCGGCACGGTGAGTCCCGCGTTCGGGCACGGTGAGTCTCGCGTTCGGGCACGGGTGAGCCCCTCGCGCCCCGGCGCGTCGCGCGGCACCCGCCTGCCGGGAGCGGAAAGTAGGCTGCGGACATGTCTCGGTTCCTGGCGACGCTGCTGGAGTCCGCCGCCCGATCACCCCACGGCATGGTCACGGGCGAGCCGAAGCGACCGGTGCGACGCACCTGGTCCGCGGTCCACGACCAGGCCCGCGCGATGGCGGCTGCGCTGCGCGCGGACCGCGCCGACAGCCCCGGCCTCGTCCACGGCCGCGCGGTGGGCGTACTCGCGGGCGAGCCGGTGGCGATCGCCCCGCTGGCCCAGGCCGTGTGGCTGTGCGGCGGCAGCGTGACCATGCTCCACCAGCCCACGGTGCGCACCGACCTCGCCGCATGGGCGGAGGACACCGTCTCCGTGCTCAAGATGATCGACGCCGCGCTCGTCGTCCTCGGCCCCCCGTTCGACGCGCTCGCGCCCGTGCTCGCCGACCGCGGCATCCCGTTCCGCACCGTCGACGCGCTCGACGGCGGTGTCGACGGGGCTGCCACCGTCACCCCGGACGCGGACGTCGCCGCCGAGGACGACACCGCACTCCTGCAGCTCACCAGCGGCTCCACCGCCGAGCCCAAGGCCGTCCGGATCACCCACGCCAACCTGCACGCGAACATCTCGGCGATGGCGGAGGCGGCGCGCCTCGACCTCGACCGCGACGTGATGGTCTCGTGGCTGCCGCTCTTCCACGACATGGGCATGGTCGGGTTCCTGACCGTGCCCATGACGGTCGGTCTGGAGCTGGTCACGGTCACCCCGGTCGACTTCCTCACCCGTCCGCTGCTGTGGGCCGAGCTGATCTCGAAGTACCACGGCACCGTGACCGCCGCGCCGAACTTCGCCTACGCCGTCCTCGGCCGCCAGCTGGCCCGCGCGGACGGGCCGCTCGACCTCTCGTCCCTGCGCATCGCGCTCAACGGCGCCGAGCCGATCGACCCTGTGGCGGTCCGGAGCCTCGTCGACGCGGGCGCGCGGTTCGGGCTGCGCCCCGAGGCCGTCCTCTGCGCGTACGGGATGGCGGAGACGGCGCTCGGCGTGGCGTTCGCGCCGGTGGAGACGGGGCTTGCGGTCGACGACATCGACGCCGACGACCTGGAAGCCCGCAGGCTCGCCACCCCGGGCACCGGCCGCCGCTTCCCGAAGCTCGGCCCGCCGTTGCCGGGCATCGAGGTGCGCGTGGTCGGCGAAGGCGGGGCGGTCCTCGGCGAGCGGCAGGTCGGCGTGCTGCAGCTGCGCGGCCCGTCGGTGACGCCCGGCTACCTCACCGTCGACGGGCCGGTCGCCGCGCAGGACGCCGAAGGCTGGCTCGACACCGGCGACGAGGGCTACCTCGCCGACGGTCAGGTCGTCGTGTGCGGGCGCCGCAAGGACGTGATCATCATGGGCGGGCGCAACATCTACCCGACCGACATCGAGCGCGCGGCTGCCGAGGCCGACGACGTGCGGGCGGGCAATGCGGTCGCGGTGCGGCTCGCGGCGGGGGAGGGGCGGCACCGGGAGTCGTTCGCCGTGGTCGTCGAGTCGCGGAAGGCGGGCGACGCCGACGCCGAGCGCACGATCGGCAAGGACGTGACGAGCCGCGTGGTGTCGGCGGTCGGGGTACGGCCCGCCGAGGTCGTGGTGCTGCCGCCCGGCAGCCTGCCCAAGACGCCCTCGGGCAAGCTGCGCCGCGCGGCCACCGGCGAGCTCCTTCGGGCCTGAGGCGCCCGCCAGGTCAGCCGGACAGCCACGGCACACGTGATGCCGCGGCCGCACCGTCGTCCGGCGGGGGTGCGGCCACCACGACGCTGGTGCGCTCAGCCGGACAGCGCGTGGAAGCGGTTCTGGGTGGGCTCCAGGCCGTCGGCGAGCAGCGCCTCGGTGGCGTCGGCGGCGAGGTCGACGGCGAACTCCAGATCCTTGCGCTCGGCGGCCGAGAAGCGTTTCAGGACGTAGTCGGCCGGGTCCTGGCGTCCCGGCGGACGCCCGATGCCGAAGCGCACTCGCAGGTAGTCCTTCGTGCCCAGCGACGCGCTGATCGAGCGCAGTCCGTTGTGGCCGCCTTCGCCGCCGCCCAGCTTGAGCCGGACGACGCCGAAGCCGAGATCGAGATCGTCGTGCACCACGACCAGATCGCCGCCGAAGTAGCGCACCAGCCCGGCCACCGGCCCGCCGGACAGGTTCATGTACGTGCGCGGCTTGGCCAGCACCACGCGTCGCCCGGCGAGTCGTCCCTCCAGGACGTCGGCGTTCGACCGGTGCCTGGAGAACCGCCCGCCGCCCGCCCGCGCGGCGAGCAGCTCGACCACGCGGAAGCCGACGTTGTGCCGGGTGTCGGCGTACTCGGGGCCGGGGTTGCCGAGCCCGACCACCAGGGCGGGGCCCGGCATCGCGGTCACTCCTCCTCGACGGCGGCGGACTCCTCCGCCGCTCCGGCCTCGGTCGCCGCCTCGGCCTCGGCGGGCTCACCGGCATCGGCCTCGGTGGCCGCCACGACGTTGACGATGAGCTGCTCGGGTTCGCCCCTGAGCTCCGTGTTGGCGGGCAGCGTGATCTGGCGCGCGAGGAACTGCGTGCCGACCTCGGCGCCCTCGACGGAGACCTCGATCTGCTCGGGGATGCTCGAGACGTCCGCCTCCACCTCGAGGGTGTTGAGCTCCTGGGTGACGAACGTGCCGGGCGCGGCATCGCCGGTGACGACGACGGCCACCTCGACCACGACCTTCTCGCCGCGGCGGATCACCAGCAGGTCGACGTGCTCGATGTAAGGGCGGATCGGGTGCGCGACGACCGTCTTGGTGAGCGCCAGCTGCGGACGACCCGCGATGTCGATCGTCAGGACGGCGTTGCGGCCCTGCTCGCGCACGATGCGCTTGAACTCCAGCTCGGGGAGAGCCAGGTGCTGCGGGTCGGTGCCGTGCCCGTACAGCACAGCGGGGATCTTGCCCGCGCGCCGGGTGCGGCGGGCGGCGCCCTTGCCGAACTCCGTGCGGGTATCGGCGATGATGTGGGCCTCGGCCACGGGGGACACTCCTCGTTCTGCGTGATGTTGACGCGCGGCGAGGGCACCGGACTCGACCGGGCCACGTCGATCACGGCGGGCCGACGTGCACCCGCCCTCGCCGCGGAACTGACGACCACGATACGCGACGACCACCGGCCACCCACCGCGCGGCCCGTGCCTGTGGACAACCTTGTGGGCATGTGGACAACTCGGGCGCCGGTCGCGCGGACCCGCCGTTCGTGATCGGGTCGCGGCGTACGCTGAACCCGCGGTCGAGGCCAGGGAGGTGATCATGCACCAGGTCAGACGGGGCGATGGGACGTCCCGGAGCAACCGTTCGGCGCACGGCGCGCCCGACGGGCCTGGACGCTTGACGTCATCCGGGGCACGGTGTACGCGATGAGCTCGGAGACCGACCACCCCCGGCAGCGCACCGTCGCGGAGCTTCTCGCCGCGCACGGCGACGGGTCCGTCACCGGACGGCGCGCACGCAGGCGCGCGGCGGAGGAGGAGACGGCGAGCCCCGTACCGCCCACGGGGGATGCGCAGGCGGCTCCCGACGCGGCGGTCGTTTCCCGTGGCAACGGGGGTCCCGGGCTCGCGCCACGGGCAGATCCTCCGGCGGCTCCCCCGGGCAATGCCACCGCTGCCACCGCTGCCACCATCGCTCACGGGGCGGCAGGCAACGGCGCTCACGTCGGCGGCTACGCCAACGGGGCAGGTCCCGCTCCTCCGGGCAACGGCGGCTTCCCGACGGCCCCCCGCGTCGGCCGCTCCTACGGCAACGGCGGCGCACCGTCGCCGAGCGGGTTCGCGCCGGCGAACGGGTACGGGCCGAGCAACGGCGTGGGATCCGCGCCCGCCGCCGACCGCCCGGCGCCCTACGCCAACGGGAACGGGTCCGGCGCGGCGCCCTCTCCCTTCGGCAACGGCGCCGAGCCGCGCCCGGCTCCGCCCTCCCCGAGGCGCAGCTCGGGTCCGCCCGACATCGCCGCGGCTCTGACGCCCCATCCCGACAGCGACGCGCCCTTCGTGAACGGTGGTGCGGTCTACGCCGACACCGACGCCGTCGCCTACCGGCCCACGCCACGACTCGGCCCGCCCGAGCAGGCTGACGGGCTGCCGACCTCGCGCGTCGGTGAGCGGTGGTCGCCGATGTCCGCCGACGAGGCCCGCTCGCGTCCCACCGAGGAGATGCCGCGCCTCCGTTCGGACCGCACGGCCATGCTCGACCCCGGCAAGACCGGGCCGATCGAGGTGCAGCTCCCGGAGGACGACGACGACGGCCCTTCGACCGCGGTCGGCCTGGCCCCTGTGGGCGCCGAGGACTGGCATCGCGAGCGCACGGCGCGCCGAGGCCGCGATGCCGACCCCGCCGCCGAGACCGTCGACGTCGTCGACGACCCGCCCGCGGGTCTGCCTGCCGAGCCCGCGCGCCGCGGCCGCACGTCCTCCGCTCCGTCGACGGGGCAGGCGTGGGCGGCCGTCGTGGCGCAGTGGATCGCGGGAGCGATCGGCGGGGCCGCGCTGTGGGTCGGGTTCCGCTTCCTCTGGCGCGATCTGCCGGTGGTGGCGCTGGCGGCCGCCGTGCTGGTCACCGTCGGCCTCGTGCTCGTCGTGCGCGCACTGATGCGCAACGACGACCGCCGCACCACCCTCTTCGCCGTGCTCGTCGGCCTGCTGCTGACGGTGTCTCCGGCGATCCTCGTCCTGCTCGGGCGGTGACGCCCGTGCGGCCCAGCCCCGGCCCGCCCGTCGCGCTGTCGACGGCGTCGGTGTATCCGGAACCCGCGGCCGCCGGGTTCGAGCTGGCCGCGGAGCTGGGCTATGACGGCATCGAGCTGATGGTGTGGACCGACCAGGTGAGCCAGGACGTCGCCGCGGTCGCCCGTCTCGCCGAGCGCCACGGCGTCCCGGTGATGGCCGTGCACGCGCCCTGCCTGGCCGTCACCCAGCGCGTGTGGGGGGCCGATCCCATCGGGAAGATCCGCCGGTCGGTCGCGGCCGCCGAGCGGCTCGGCGCCACCACGGTGGTGCTGCACCCCCCGTTCCGCTGGCAGCGCCGGTACGCCGCACAGTTCGCCGACGAGGTCGCGCGCGCAGGCGAGGCCGCCGGGGTCGCGATCGCGGTGGAGAACATGTTCCCCGTGGTCCGCGGTCGCGTGCGCACCGTGCCGTACGAGCCCGGCTTCGACCCCACCGAGGTCGGCTACCCGCACTACACCTTGGACCTCTCGCACACCGCGGCCGCGGGCGTCGACGCGCTCGCGATGCTCGAACGGATGGGCGAAGGCCTACGCCACCTGCACCTCGCCGACGGCAGCGGCAGCCACCGTGACGAGCACCTCGTGCCCGGCAGCGGCAACCAGCCCTGCGCCGAGGTGCTCGAGCGCCTCGCCGACGCCGAGTTCGACGGCACGGTCGTCGCCGAGATCAGCACCCGGCGCTGCCGCACGCGCTACGAGCGGGCGGAGCTGCTCGCCCAGACACTGCTCTTCGCCCGGCTCGGCCTCCAGCCGACCGCGCCGCGACCGCGTGAGGTGGCGCGTCCCACGGTGTGATCCCGGCGCGGGGATGCTAGGCAGAGATCATGCAGGCAGGACCGACCACACCGGACGTCACAGTGCCCCCGTTCCGGGCCGCCGTCGCCATCGAACCCCTCGGGGACGGTCGGTTCCACGCGGAGCTGGGCGAGCAGTGGACGGTCGGCCCGAAGGCCCACGGCGGTCTGCTGCTCGTGCTGCTCGCCCGCGCGGCGCTGGCCCGCCTCGAGGCCGAGGCGCCCGGCCTCGCCCCCGACCCCCTCGCGGTGGCCGCCGACTTCCTGCGCGCCCCCGATCCCGGCTCGGTCACGCTGGCCACCGAGGTGCTCAAGACCGGTCGGACGGCGTCGGTGGTCGGCGTCCGGATGCACCAGGACGGCATGCTCATGCTGGCCGCGTCCGTCACGGCCGGGCGGCTGCCCGCCGACGAGCCCCGCTGGTGGGACCTGCCCGACCAGCCCGCCGAGCCCCCCGCCGACGCCATCGACCCCGGCGCGGGCCGTACCGTCTTCGGGCTCGCCAAGACCTGCGACCTGCGGTTCGACGCCCCGACGATGGCGTTCACCCGCCGCGAGCAGGGGCCGCCGGTCCTGCGGGGCTGGGCGCGCACCCGCGACGAGCCGGTCGACGTCCTGTTCGCCCTGCTGGCGGGCGACGTCCTCCCGCCGACGGTCTTCAACCTCGGCGGAGCCATGGGCTGGGCTCCCACCGTGCAGCTCACGGCGCTGCTGCGCGGCCGTCCGGCGGCGGGGTGGCTGCGGATCGCCGCCCGCGCCGACGTCGTCGCGGGCCCGTGGTTCGACGAGGACGTGGCGGTCGTCGACTCCGCCGGGCGGCTGATCTGCCAGGCCCGCCAGCTCGCGCTCGCCCCGCTGAGCTGATCCACGCTTGGGTGACATCCGCGCCGTATATGGCCGTCATGTCACACGACCGTTGACCACGGGGCGGGAGGGCGGGCCCGGCGGGCGGAGGTGGGGATCCCCGGGGACTAGCCTCGCGCCATGGGCGTTGTGGCCGTACTGGGGGCAGGGAAGATCGGTGAGGCGTTGCTGCAGGGGCTGCTCGCCGCGGGCCGGACGACCGACGAGCTGCTGTTCACCGAGCGCCACCCCGAGCGGGCGGCGGAGCTGACCGCGCGGCACGGGGTCGCGGCGGTCGACGTCGCCGAAGCGGCGGCCAAGGCCGAAGTCATCGTCGTCGCCGTCAAGCCGCAGGACATCGCTCCCGTCCTCGCCGAGCTCGCCCCGGTGCTGCGGAAGGGCACGCTGGTCGTCTCCCTGTGCGCCGGGCTGCCGATCGCCCTGTTCGAGGGCGCCCTGCCGCCCGACACGCCGGTGGTGCGGGTCATGCCCAACACGCCGATGCTGGTGGGGGAGGCGATGAGCGCGATGTCGCCGGGCGCGCACGCCACGGCGGACCAGCTCGCCGTCGTCGAGAAGATGCTCGCCTCCGTCGGGCGGGTGGTGCAGGTGCCCGAGTCGCAGCAGGACGCGGTGACCGCGCTGTCCGGCTCCGGTCCGGCCTACTTCTTCTTCCTCGTCGAGGCGATGATCGACGCCGGGATCCTGCTCGGGCTGCCGCGTACGGTCGTCTCCGACCTCATCGTCCAGTCGGCGTACGGAGCGGCCCGGATGCTGCGGGAGTCGTCCGACCATCCGGTGCTCCTGCGCGAGGCCGTCACGTCTCCGGCGGGCACGACGATCGCCGCCATCCGCGAGCTGGAGCGCCATGGTGTGCGCGCCGCTTTGCTCGATGCCATCGAGGCGGCGCGGGACCGTTCCGTCGAGCTGGGTCGCGCGGCGCAGCAGTCCTGAACCGATCGGAGGACGACTCGTCACCCCGACGCGCCACTGAATGCCCCAGGTGGGTGCAGCCGCCGGTCTTCCTCGTCACACGGGCACCGCTAGACTCAGCCAGAACATTCGGCGAGAAAGCGGTGAGCGGATGGCTACTGAGCCCGAGATCCACCTCGCCCAGGTCCAGTTCCTGACGGTGGCCGAGGTCGCGGCGATGATGCGCGTGTCCAAGATGACCGTCTACCGCCTCGTCCACGGCGGCGAGCTGCCCGCGGCCCGGGTCGGGCGCTCGTTCCGGGTGCCCCGCCATGCCGTCGAGGAGTACCTGCGCTCCGCTTACTTCGACGTCGGCTGAGCGTCGCGGCGGTCTCCCGGTAGACTCGGCAACCAGTCTCTCGCCCGGTTCCGGGCCGCATGACTCCCGTTTCAACAGGAAGGCCGCCGTATGGGTTCCGTGATCAAGAAGCGCCGCAAGCGGATGTCGAAGAAGAAGCACCGCAAGCTGCTGCGCAAGACCCGCGTGCAGCGCCGCAAGCTCGGCAAGTGACGTTCCTGCGAACGGCCGGTGGATCGCTCACCGGCCGTTCGTGCATGAGTGGGATGTGACGCGGTCGCCGCACCATCCCCGGCTTGACCGGTCTAGCATCGGTCACTCACCGCACACCCACCGTCATGAGCTCAGGGGCTACACCGTGCCGCCGTCCGTCGTTCTCGTCACCGGGGTCAGCAAGTTCCTCGGTGGCCACCTCGCCTCGCGCCTGGCCGCCGACCCCTCGATCGAACGCGTCCTCGGCGTCGACACCGTGCCGCCGCCGCGGGACCTCCTGCGTCGCATGGGCCGCGCCGAGTTCGTGCGCGCCGACATCCGCAACCCGCTCATCGCCAAGGTCATCTCCCAGGCGTCGGTCGACACCGTCGTCCACGCGTCGCTCGCGGCCAACCCCAGCTCGTCCGGCGGCCGCACGACGATGAAGGAGATGAACGTCATCGGCACGATGCAGCTGCTCGCCGCGTGCCAGAAGGCGCCGAGCGTGCGGCGGGTCGTGCTGAAGTCCACCACCGCCGTCTACGGCTCGAGCCCGCGCGACCCCGCACTGTTCGACGAGGCCATGACGCCCAAGGACCTGCCCTCGGGCGGCTACGCCAAGGACGCCGTGGAGATCGAGGGCTACCTGCGCGGCTTCGCCCGACGCCGTCCCGACGTGTCGGTCACCGTGCTGCGGTTCTCCAACTTCATCGGCCCGCGCATCGACACGGTGTTCACCCGGTACTTCGCCTTGCCGGTCGTGCCGACCGTGCTCGGCTACGACGCCCGCGTGCAGCTCCTCCACGAGGAGGACGCGCTCGCCGTGCTGGAGCGCGCCGCGAGCCACGAGCTGCCCGGCACGTACAACGTGGCCGCCGACGGCGTGCTGCTGCTGTCCCAGGCCATCCGCAGGGCGGGCCGGATCGCGATACCGGTGCCGAGCCCGGCCGTCGGCCCGGTCGGCCGGATCTTCCGCGGCGCGCGCCTCGTCGACTTCTCGCCCGAACAGATGCGCCTGCTCAACTTCGGTCGCGTGGTGGACAACCGGCGGCTGAAGGCCCAGTTCGGCTTCACGCCGCGTTGGACCACCGTGCAGGCGTTCGACGACTACGTGCACGGCCGCGCCCTGAGCCCCGTCATCGCGCCTGAGCGCGTCGAGTCCCTGGAAAGGGGAGTGCTCGCCGCCGTGAGAGCCCTCCGATGAGCACGCCGACCCGCATCCGCCCGCGAGCCACCACGAGGGGAGCCGCCGTGTCGGAGGCCCGCATCATCCCGCTGCACGCCGACGACGCCAGCGGACGCACCCGCTGGCGGCTGGGGGCGCAGCGCAGCACGCCGGTGCGCGTGCCGCCGCCCGCGCCCGAGCCGGAGCCCGTCGACGAGCAGCCGTCGTCGTCCTGGGAGGAGAACGTCGAGGCGGCGCTGCACTTCCTGCGGCGGCGGCTCGAGGGCGACTACGCCATCGACCCCTTCGGCTTCGACGTCGACCTCAACGACAACGTCATCCTCCCGGTCCTGCGGCCGCTGTACCGGAAGTGGTTCCGGGCCGAGACGATCGGCATGCACCACGTGCCGGACGTCGGGGGCGCCCTCGTCGTCGCCAACCACTCCGGCACGCTGCCGCTCGACGCGCTGATGACCGCCGTCGCGCTGCACGACGACCACCCCGCCCAGCGGCACCTGCGGATGCTCGGTGCCGACTTCATGTTCAAGTTCCCGGGGGTCGGCCCGCTCGCGCGGAAGCAGGGCTCCACGCTGGCCTGCAACCCCGACGCCGAGCGGCTGATGTCCTCCGGCGAGCTCGTCGGGGTGTGGCCGGAGGGCTTCAAGGGCATCGGCAAGCCCTTCCGCGACCGCTACAAGCTCCAGCGCTTCGGCCGCGGCGGCTTCGTGGCGGCCGCGCTGCGCACCGGTGTGCCGATCGTCCCGTGCTCGATCGTCGGCGCGGAGGAGATCTACCCGAAGATCGGCGACATCAAGCCGCTGGCCCGGCTGCTCGGCGCCCCGTACTTCCCGGTCACGCCGACGTTCCCGCTGCTCGGCCCGCTCGGGCTGATCCCGCTGCCGTCCAAGTGGCTCATCGAGTTCGGCGAGCCCATCCGCACCGACACGATCCCGGCCGCCGAGGCCGACGACCCGATGACCGTGTTCAACCTCACCGACCAGGTGCGGGAGACGATCCAGCACACCCTCTACCGGCTGCTCTCCCAGCGCCGCAACGCGTTCCTGGGCTGAGCTCGGCCGCCGCCGAGCTGCGGGCGGCGGGCCGCGCGCCGCAGACAGGTGGGGCGGATCCAGTCGGGCCGACGCTGCCCGGCGGGGCTCTTCGCAGGGCGGGCGTGCGCTTCGCAGTCGCCGGGGGCTCTGCGAGGTGTGGGCTGGGTCTGCGAGGCGGGTGGTCGGGCGGATCACGCGGGCCTGCGCTGCCGACGAGGTGGAGGTCGAGCGTGATGGGGGTGTGGCGCGCCGGACGGGCGGGAGTCCGGGTCGGCCTCCCACCTCCTCGCAGGGTCGGCCTGTGCTTCGCAGACGCCCGGGGTTCTGCGCAGCGTCGGCCGCGTCTGCGAGGTCAGAGACAACCTCCGCGCCGGCGGCCGCGGCACCGGCGAGCGGCAGGGGCCTGCAGGCCGCGAGACGTGGCGGCCGCGGGTCAGCGGCGGCGGTAGGCCACCCCGGCGGCCACCGCGCCTGCCAGCGCGCCCGCGCCCAGGACGGACGGAACGCCGATCTTGGCGGCCCTGCGGCCGGTGCGGAAGTCGCGGATCTGCCAGCCGCGGGCCTTGGCGACGTCGCGCAGCTCCGAGTCCGGGTTGACGGCCACCGCGGTGCCGACGGCCGAGAGCATCGGCACGTCGTTGACCGAGTCCGAGTACGCCGTGCAGCGACGCAGGTTCAGCCCCTCGGACGCGGCGAGCGCGCGCACGGCGTGCGCCTTGGCAGGCCCGTGCAGGATCTCCCCGACCAGCCGTCCGGTGTAGACGCCGTTCTCGCTCTCCGCGACCGTGCCCAGCGCCCCGGTCAGCCCCAGCCGCCGCGCGATGATCTGCGCGAGCTCGACGGGGGTCGCGGTGACCAGCCACACCCGCTGGCCCGCGTCAAGATGCATCTGCGCGAGCGCGCGGGTGCCCGCCCAGATCCGGTCGGCCATCAGCTCGTCGTAGATCTCCTCGCCGAGCGCCGTGACCTCCTCGACCGGTCGCCCGGCGACGAAGGAGAGCGCGGTGTCGCGGTGCTCCGAGACGTCGGTCTCCCGCCCGCCGACCCGGAACTTGATCTGTTGCCAGGCGAAGCCGACCAGGTCGGAGGTCGTGAAGAACTTGCGCGCGGCGAGCCCCCGCGCGAAGTGGAAGATCGACGCGCCGACCATCATCGTGTTGTCGACGTCGAAGAAGGCCGCGGCGGTCAGGTCGGCGGACGGGGCGTCGGCAGGCCCTTCGTCGGCCGCCCTGACCTGCTCAGCTGCCGCAGCCGCCGCGGCCTCACCGGCGACGACAGCGGCATCGCCGGACGGAGCTTCTCGAACCACGTGCGGGCCTCCGGTGCTGCGGACTGCGGACACCCACCCTACTGTCGCGACCTCCCCGCGCGGGCTCCGCTCAGCCGAGCGTCACCCCGGGCCTCCCCGGCACCAGCGGCGGCACCGTGATCGGGACGGGCAGCGGAAGGGGCACGTCGACGTTCTTCCCGCTCGGCGGCGCCGGGCTGGTGGTCGGCGCCTGGGAGGTGCCGTCGTCGCCGGAGGTGCCGACGCTGACCCCGGGCACCAGCCCCGGATCCGTCCCGCCGTCCTGCTGCTGCTGCTGCTGCGGCGGCGTCGCTGCGCCCGGTTCCTGCGCGCTCGACGAGCCGGGCGCGGTGCGGGCGGCCGGGTCGGTCGCCGAGGGCTCCGAGGACGCTGCCCCGGCCGTCGAGCGCGCGGTGCCGCACGGGCCGGTGGCGGGCATCGGGCCGATGTCGTCGACCGTGCCGGATGCCGGGTCGGGGCACGATGCGCGGGCCGCGAGCGCGACGGCCCGGCGGTGCACGCGGTCCAGTAGGTACAGCGAGTCGTCCGCGTTCGGCTGGGCCGACGCCGGAAGGGCGCCACGCAGCGCGGAAAGGCGTGCGGTCTGCTGGGTCGACCATGCGGCCAGGTCGGCGGCCGAGTGGTCGGCGTCGGCGCCGGTCAGCACCAGCCGCGAGCCCGCCGAGGTGGCGGCGTCGAAGTCCTGGAACGCCGTCTGCAGCAGCACCGGGTCGGCCGCGCCGCTGCGGGCCATCCGCTCGATCTCGTCGAGGCGGGTGACGGCGAGGTCGAGGTCGCGCTGGCCGCGGGAGGCGTCGCCCGCGGCGAAGATCCCGCCTGCGGCCTCGGCGGCGCGCTTGATGCCGTAGAGGGCGTCGCCGGGCACGGCGTCGCGGCTGGCGAAGATGCCGCCGCCCGCGACGGCGACGACGGCGAGCAGCGCGGCCGCACCCGCGAACAGGATCCGGCTGCGGGCGCTGGGGGCGCCGGGACGGCCGGAGGGGCGGCTGGGCAGCGCGTGGCGCCGCCGTCGGCGCGGGCGCAGCGCCTTGCCCAGGTCGGGCTCGGCGAGCACCGAGGTGGACGGGCCCGCCGTCGTCGCGGCCTCGGCGGTCACGCCCGAGGGCATCGCGGTGGTCGGGTCCGCCGATGCGACGCCACCGGGTGCGTCCGCGGGGGTGCCGGGGTGGCCCTCGGCGGGCGGGACGACGGGCAGCTGCTCGGTCGGTGTGCTGTCCGACGCCGCGAGCCGCGGGGTCGCCGGGTCGGCGGGGCCGCCCCGGGGTTCGCCGTCGGGCGAGGCGTCGGCCGCGAGGGCCGCCATCACCCTGGCGCGGACGCGGGCCTTCGCGTCGGCGTCGGCGGAGAGGGCGGGGCGCAGGGCCCGCAGCATCGCCGCGATCTCCAGGTCCCGGGCGAGATCGGCGTCCGCGGGCGCGCCGGAGGGTCGCCCCGGCTCCACCGCCGCGGCGAACCGCTCCTCGACACCCCGGACGGGGTCGCCCTGGTCGGGCATGTTGGCTGTCCTCACTCCGCATCAGCTCCGTACGAGGCCTGATGCTCTCGCACCCGACACGTTCGACGTTCACCAGCACAACGAACGCCGAGGCCCGCGGATACGGCCCGGCGACCGTTCACCGCATCGAGTTGTCCATTCGCCGAACACGTAACGGCGCCGGGGGAACCACCGATAAGGCGCCTCACCACCGCACCCCCTCCGGCAGCAGCTGACCGAGCCGCCGCACGGCGCGGTGCTGGAGGGCTTTGACCGCCCCCTCGTTGCGGTCCATGATCCGCGCCGTCTCGGCGACGGACATGCCCTGCAGGAAGCGCAGGGTGATGCACTCCTGCTGGTCGGGGTTGAGCTTGGCCACGCAGCGCAGGAGCTCCTCGGTGATCGCTCCGTCGAGCACCTGCTGCTCGGGGCCGCCGGTGCTCGGCGAGAGCTCGACGATCTCACTGGTCGTCTGCTCCAGCCGGTACCGGCTGGACTTCACGTGGTCGAAGATCAGGTTGCGGGCGATCGTCACGAACCAGGCGCCGATGTCGCGGCCCTGGTAGCTCACCGACGAGATCCGGCGCAGCGCGCGGACGAAGGTCTCGGAGGTGAGGTCCTCGGCGAGCCCGCGGTCGCCCGTGCGGAACAGGACGAAGCGGAACACCATGTCGAAGTAGAGCTCGAAGAGCTCGCCGTAGGCCGCCATGTCGCCCGACTGCGCGGCCTTGACCAGCGCCCAGGAGCCGTGGTCCGCCGACGGCGTCTCCGGCGGATCGGTATCTCTGACCGGCCAGGCCTCCGGTCCGGTCGCCGCGTGGGCGTCCGGTCCGAGGGGGGCCTCGGATGGTAGTGCGCTCACGGCCTCTTCCACGCCGCGTGGAGCACGGCGGTCGTGCGGATCGGACGGGTTCCCGGCCGGGGTCGGCGGGCGGGGCTCGGGCAGCGGGGGCCGGGCGGGTGATGTCCGCGTCGGAACCACGGCCGCCGCGTGCGCCTGGGGATGTCGCATCGGCCGCGTCACGAGTCCGGGGCGGACCTTCGCCTCGAGCGCGGTGTGCCGAGAACGCCTGGCTGCATGCCACTCCCTCGGGTGAGTATCGCGACGAACCGGTGCGCCGGGGCGTTGACACGTCAGCGCCATTCCCATCGCCATCGCCATCGGCAACCGGTCTGTAGCGGCGGAGCATAGGGGCGTCCCGATCGGTCACCGCGCGCACCGCCGTGGCCGGGCTGATCCGTTAGGTAAGCGGACGGATACGCGCGGTGAGTGTCACCGGCCCGCGCGTGTCGCGGTGGGTGGGCGCACCCGGTGCGCCGAGCGTCCGCACGGAAGAGCCGCTCGGTCCGTGCGAGACTGCCCACCGTCCGCCGAGCAGACCAGGAGAACCGTGGACGGCCCCAGCTCGAACGACCCGAGGCGCACCGTGACGCACGTCGCCGATCTCGTGGCAGGCAACGCCGCGCGGGTGCCCGACCAGCCAGCGATCGTCGACGTGACCAGCGGGAACACCCTCACCTGGGCCGATCTGGACGGTGCCGTCTCGGCCGAGGCTGACCGCGTCGCGCACGCGGGTGTCGCCGCAGGCGACCGGGTCGTCGTGCGGCTGGCCAACGGCGCGGCGTTCTGCGTCGCCGTGCTCGGTGCGCTGCGTGCGGGCGCGGTCGTCGTGCCGCACGGGCCCATCGCGGTCGCCCGCGAGCTCGACATCGTCCTCGCCGACTGCCGACCTTCCCTGGTCGTCGCGCTCCCCACCGACGAGGCCGCGGCCGGGTCCGCGGCGACCACCGGCGCCACCGTGGTCGCGCCTCCCGACCTCGCCGCGCGGGCGCCGGGTCGCGCGGGCATCGGCGGCGGCGAGGGGATCGCGCTGCTCGTCTACACCTCGGGGACGACGGGCGCGCCGCGCGGCATCCGGCTCTCGCACCGGGCGCTGCTGGCCAACCGCGAGCAGGCCGCGGCGCTGCGCCCGGCCCCGGTCACGCCGGTCGACCGGGTGCTGATCTCCCTTCCGCTCTTCCACATCTTCGGGCTCGCGGCCGGGTTCCTGCAGGTGTGCTGGGTCGGCGCGACGGTCGTCCTCACCGAGCGCTTCGACCCCGCCGACATCGCCGACGTGCTGCGCGCGCACCGGGTCAGCGCCCTCGCGGGCGTGCCGACGATGTTCCGCGCGCTGCTCGACCTCCCCGCCGACGAGCTCCGCGCCGCCACCGAGGGCGTGCGGCTGTGCACCTCGGGCGGCGCGCCGCTGCCGCCCGAGTGGCTCGCGCGGTTCCAGCAGGCCACCGGGCTGGCGATCGTCGAGGGCTACGGGCTCACCGAGGCGGGCCCCGTGGTCACCACCAACCCGCTCGGCGCGCCGCCCAAGCCCGGCTCGGTCGGGCGCCCGCTGCCGGGTGTCGAGCTGCGGCTGGTCGACGCCCACGGCCGTCCCGTCGAGCCCACCGAGCCCGACGAGGACAGCGACGACGAGTACGACATCGACGACGACACCGGTCTCGTCGCGCTGCGGGGCCGGAACCTGTTCTCCGGCTACTGGCCCGACGGCGAGGGCGGCCCCGACGCCGACGGCTGGTTCCGCACCGCCGACATCGGCTTCCTCGACGCGGACGGCGACCTGCACCTCGTCGACCGGTCCTCCGACGTCGTCATCGTCAGCGGCTTCAACGTCTACCCTCGGGAAGTGGAGCAGGTGCTCCTGGAGATCGAGGGCGTCATGGAGGCTGCCGTTGTGGGCCAGCACGACGAGCGGGCGGGCGAGGTGGTCAAAGCGGTGCTGGTCGTCGACCCCGCCGCCGGGGTCGACGAGGACGGCGTCCGTGC
Organism: uncultured Actinomycetota bacterium; assembly: GCA_963750095.1. Taxonomy (GTDB): domain Bacteria; phylum Actinomycetota; class Actinomycetes; order Mycobacteriales; family Pseudonocardiaceae; genus Pseudonocardia. The sequence goes on from CAVVPJ010000010.1 coordinate 480,198, forward strand.
GTTCTGCGCCCAGCGGCTGGCCCGGTTCAAGGTGCCCGTGGTGATCACGTTTGTGCACGCGCTGCCGCGCACGCCGACCGGCAAGGTGGCCCGTCGTCAGCTGGCCACCTCATGACGGACAGGGTGCTGGTCTACACCCGCGATGGCTGCCACCTCTGCGAGGTCGCGGAGGCCGACGTCGCCCGCATCTGCGGCGAGCTCGGCCAGGGTTTCCGCAGCGTGGACGTCGACACCGACCCTGAGCTGCGCGCCGAGTACGGCGACCGGGTGCCGGTGATCATGGTCGACGGCCGCGAGCACGGGTTCTGGCGGGTCGAGGAGAAGCGGCTGCGCGCCGCCCTGGCATGATCGACCCGTCATGATCGACCCGTCATGATCGACACGGCGTGACCGGCCCGAACCGCGGCAGGGCCGGGGACGAACTCCCACCCGTGACCGCAACCGTGTCGACGCCCCGCCTCTCCCGGCCGGTCGCCGCAGTGATCGGCGTGCTGGCGGTGTGGGCGGCGCTCGGCGTCGGCCACCTGACGGCGGGCCTGATCTCCGTGGCGTCCTCGCCGTTCCTGGCCGTCGGGGACACGGTGGTCCGCCTCTCGCCCGAGCCGCTCACCGAGTTCGCGAAGACCACCTTCGGCACGAACGACAAGCTCGTGCTGCTCAGCGGCATCTTCGTGGTGATCACGCTGGTCGGTGCCGTGGCCGGGCTGCTGTCGCGGCAGCGGCCGAACACGGGGGTCTGGGCCGTGGCCGCGATGGGCGGGCTCGGCGCGGCGGCGGCGTACTTCTCGCCGGTGTTCGCCGAGCTCGACCTCGTCGCGCCCGCGATGGCGATGGTGGCGGGGATCGGCGCCTTCCGCTGGCTGCACCACCTCGCCCTGCGGGCCCGTGAGCAGGGCGAGGCGCCCCAAGGCGGGGTGTCGCGGCGCGCCGTGCTCGTGGGCGGGTCCGCGGCCGTCGGGCTCGGCGCGCTGGCGTCGGCTGGCGTCGGGACGCTGGTCGCGCGCGACGTCCAAGGCTCCCGTGCCGAGGTCACCGCGCAGCTCGCCCGCGCGACCTACCTCGAGCGGGCCGCGCAGGCGCCGCGGGCCGCGGCGTTCCCGCAGCTGGGCACGCCGACGTTCCTGACGGCCAACCGCGACTTCTACCGGATCGACACCGCGCTGCGGATCCCCACGCTCGCCGCCGCCGACTGGCAGCTGCGCGTGCACGGGATGGTGGCGCGGGAGCTCACCCTGAGCTTCGCCGACCTGGTCGGGCGCCCGCTCGTCGAGCGTCCGACCACCATGACGTGCGTGTCGAACCCGATCGGCGGCAACCTCGTCTCGACGGCGAACTTCATCGGCGTCCCGCTGCGTGACATCCTGCTGGAGGCGGGCGTCGACCCGGCCGCCGACCAGCTGTTCAGCCGGAGCACGGAGGGCTGGTACACCGGCACGCCCACGGCGGTGGTGATGGAACCCGACCGCGGCGCGTTGCTCGCGATCGGCATGAACGGCGAAGCGCTGCCGCCCGAGCACGGGTTCCCGGTGCGGATGGTCGTGCCGGGCCTGTACGGGTACGTGTCGGGCACGAAGTGGCTCGTCGACCTCGAGGCCACGACGTTCGACAACCCCTTCCGGCGCGGCTTCTGGCTCGAGCGCGGCTGGTCGCAGCGCGGGCCGATCAAGACGATGTCGCGCATCGACGCGCCGCAGGGCTTCGCGACCGTCACCGCGGACACGGTGACCGTCGCGGGCGTGGCGTGGGCCCAGCACACCGGGATCGCGAAGGTCGAGGTGCGGGTGGACGGCGGCGCGTGGCAGCCCGCGACGCTCTCCGACGAGGTCACGGTGGACGCGTGGCGGATGTGGCACGTCGAGCTGGCCCTGCCCAAGGGCGGGCACTACGTCGAGGCCCGCGCGACCGACAAGACCGGATACACCCAGACCGACCAACGCGCCGACCCGATCCCCGACGGCGCCTCCGGCTGGCCGAGCGTGCGCTTCACCGTTGGCTGACGGCCCGTGCGCGGAAACCGTGGCTATAGCCACGGTTTCCGCGCACGACTTGTGAACCATGTTCGGCCGGATTGCGAATGCCGGGTGTAGGTCCGGAGCGACCGGATCACCCGCCGAGAGGAAGTCCCGTGCTCAAGATCCAGCGACTCGCCGCCGTCGGCGCCATGGCCGCCGTGACACTGGCGCTCGCCGCCTGCGGCAGCTCCGCCACCCCGTCCTCCAGCGCCCCGATGACGAGCGCGCCCGCGGCCGCGCCCGCCACCTCCGCCGCGGCCGCCGCCGCCGACAACGGCGTCACCACCAACGCGGACGTCTTCGGCCCGGCGTGCAGCCAGCTGCCGCAGGGCGACGCGCCCGGCTCGCTCAACTCCATGGGCCCGCAGCCCGTCGCGACGGCGGCGAGCACCAACCCGCTGCTGACGACCCTGGTGACCGCGGTCAAGGCGGTCCCGGGCCTGCCGGACACCCTCAACAGCACGCAGGGCCTCACGGTCTTCGCGCCCTACAACGGCGCCTTCGAGGCCGTTCAGAAGCAGATCGGCGACAGCGCGTTCCAGGGCCTGCTCAAGGACCCGAACAAGCTCGGCGGCCTGCTGTCCTACCACGTCGTCGGCACGCGGTACGACGCGAAGAGCCTGGTCGCGGCCGGTACGACGACCGAGCTGGCGGGCGGGACGCTGACGATCGGCGGCACGCCCGACGCGCCGACGATCACCGACGGGCAGGGCAACACCGCGAAGGTGCTCTGCGGCAACATCCCGACCTCGAACGCGACGGTGTTCGTGATCGACCGGGTGCTCATGCCGAAGAGCTGAGCGGTCGCGGTTTCCTCCAGGGCGGTCCCGGGTAGTCCGGGGCCGCCCTTCCCGCTGCCCTCGAGAGGCGTGGTCGGGTCGGGCCGACGGCCACCGGGTGCGCCGAGCGGATGGTCGGGCGCGACCACCGGTCGTCCCGTCCGGGCGGTTCCGTGAGCACGATCGGGGTCAAGATCGCAACTTTGTGCCTGCCTTCACAAGCGGCTACCGTGGAACTCGGTCGCCGTCAAGGCCTGGTCCCCGGCGAATTTGCGGCCGACCATCCATCCGCCCGAGATCGTCCGCCAGGAGAGCCCGTGACCGCCGACGCACCCCTTCGGCCGGAGGCGGCGGCGTGACACCGGAGCCGGTGGAGGTCCCCGAGCGGCCGCGGACGATCCCCGAGGCCAGCGTCGCGCGCCTGGCCGTCTACCTGCGGATGCTCGGCGAGCTGGCCGAGCAGGGCGCGGAGACGGTGTCGAGCGAGGAGCTGGCCGCCGCCACGGGTGTCAACTCCGCCAAGCTCCGCAAGGACCTCTCCTACATCGGCTCGCACGGCATCCGGGGCGTCGGGTACGACGTGCGCGCGCTGCGCTACCAGCTCGAGCGGGTGCTGGGACTCGACCACCGCCAGGCCGTCGCGCTCGTCGGTGTCGGCAACCTCGGGCACGCGCTCGCGGGCTACGGCGGGTTCGGCGGGCGCGGGTTCCCGGTCATCGCGCTGTTCGACGTCGACCCCGACCTCGTGGGCGTGCCGATCAACGGCATCGTCGTCGAGCACGTGCGCGCCATCCCGTCGGTCTGCGCGGAGCGCGGGATCACGATCGGCATGGTCGCGACGCCCGCGCAGGCCGCGCAGGCGGTGTGCGACCAGCTCGTCGGCGCGGGCGTGCGCAGCATCCTCAACTTCGCCCCGGTCGTGCTCCAGGTGCCGCGCGAGGTCGAGGTCCGCAAGGTCGACCTGGCCGTCGAGCTGCAGATCCTCGCGTTCCACGTCACGCGGCGCGCGGAGCAGCAGCCGGAGGCGCTCGCGGTGAACGGCCACTCCCTGAACGGGACGGGAGGACTTCTGTGACGGTCCTTGTCGTCGGGCTCTCGCACCGCAGCGCCCCGGTGGACGTGCTGGAGCGCGCCGCCGTCGCCGCGGACGACGTGCCCAAGCTGGTCGGCGAGATGCTCGGCGCCGAGCACGTCACGGAGGCCATGCTGGTCTCGACGTGCAACCGCATCGAGGTCTACGCCGTCGTCGACGCGTTCCACGGCGGGCTCGCCGACGTCTCCACGGTGCTGGGGCGGCATGCGGGCATGGCGCTTCCCGAGCTCACCGAGCACGTCTACGTCCACTACGCGGGCTCCGCCGTGCAGCACCTGTTCGCGGTGGCGTCCGGCCTGGACTCGATGGTCGTCGGCGAGGCGCAGATCCTCGGCCAGCTGCGCGGCGCCTACTCGGCGGCCGCCGAGGCGGGCACCGTCGGCCGGGTGCTGCACGAGCTCGCGCAGCAGGCGCTGCGCGTCGGCAAACGGGTGCACGCCGACACCGGCATCGACACCGCGGGCGCGTCCGTGGTCTCCGAGGCGCTGGCCGACGCGTCCGACGTGCTGGGCGGCGGGCTCGCGGGCCGCCGCGCCGTGGTCGTCGGGGCGGGGGCGATGGGCGGCCTCGCCGCGGCGCACCTGCGGCGGGCGGGCGCGGCGGAGGTCGTCGTGCTCAACCGCACCCCGGAACGGGCCCTCCGGCTCGCCGCGATCACCACGGAGAACGGCACGCCCGCGCGGGCGGGCACCCTCGAAGCGCTGGCCGACGAGCTGGTCGCCGCCGACCTCCTCGTGGCCTGCACGGGCGCGGTCGGCACCGTCGTGGAGCGCGTCGCCGTCCGCCCCCGCCTCGGCCGTCCGCTCGCCGTCTGCGACCTCGGGCTGCCCCACGACGTCGACCCGACCGTCGCCGCGCTGCCCGACGTGCGGCTCATCGACCTCGCCGCGCTGCAGCGCAGGCTCGGCGACGGGCCCCGCGGCGTCGCCGTCGCGCTGGCACAGGAGCTGGTCGCCCAGGAGGCGCAGGCGTACGTCGCGGCCCAGCGCTCCGCCGAGGTCACCCCGACCGTCACCGCGCTGCGCCGCCGGGCGTCCGACGTGATCGACGCCGAGCTGCTGCGGCTGAACGCGCGCCTGCCGGAGCTGCCCGACCCGGTGCGCGAGGAGTTCGCGCGCTCGGTGCGCCGGGTGGTCGACAAGCTGCTGCACACGCCGACCGTGCAGGTCAAGAAGCTGGCCGCGGGCCCGGACGGCGACAGCTACGCCGCGGCCCTGCGCACGCTGTTCGAGCTCGACCCGCACACCCCGGCCGCGGTCGCGCTGCAGCGCAGCGGCGACGTGCTGGGTGCGCTGGAGGCTCGGGAGGAGCGCCGATGACGGATCGCACCCCGGGGCTGCCGCCCCACGCCCCCGGGCTGTCGGCGCGGCATCCCGCGCTGGCCCCGCGCCCCCGACGGCAGCAGGGTGACACCGCTCCGACCCAGTCGCGGCAGGGTGACACCGCTGCGATGCGCGCGACCGGCCCGCCCGCCGACCGCACCCTGCGGATCGGCACCCGGCCCAGCGCACTGGCCGTCGCGCAGACCACGCAGGTCGCGGACCGGCTGCGGGCCGCGGGGCACCCGTGCGAGCTCGTGCACGTGAGCACGCCGGGCGACCGGTCGTCGGCCCCGGTGGCCGAACTGGGCGTCGGAGTGTTCGTGTCCGCGCTGCGCGACGCGCTCGCCGCGGGCGAGGTCGACCTGGCGGTGCACTCCTACAAGGACCTGCCCACCGCACCCGACCCACGGCTCGTCCTCGCCGCCGTGCCGCAGCGGGAGGACCCCCGCGACGCGCTCGTGGCCAGGGACGGCATGGTGCTGGGCGAGCTGCCGAGCGGCTCGCGGGTCGGCACCGGCTCCGCGCGGCGCAAGGCGCAGCTCGACGCGCTGGGCCTCGGCCTCGAGGTCGTCCCGATCCGGGGCAACGTCGACACGCGGGTCCGCAAGGTCGCCGCGGGCGAGCTGGACGCGGTGGTCGTCGCCGCGGCCGGGCTGCGGCGGCTGGGCCGGATCGGCGAGGCCACCGAGCTGCTCGATCCCGTGCAGATGCTGCCCGCGCCCGCACAGGGCGCGTTGGCGATCGAGTGTCGGGCGGAGGACCCCGCGCTCGCGGACGTCCTCGCCGCCGTGTTGGACGACGAGCCCACCCGCGCGGCGGTCACCGCCGAGCGCGCGGTGCTCGCCGCGCTGGAGGCCGGATGCAGCGCCCCGATCGCTGCGCTGGCCGACGTGGTGTCCGACCTGACCGACGACGGCGCCGTCGTCGACCGCGTGTCCCTGCGCGCGGTGGTCGGCACGGCCGAGGGCGCGCTGCTGCGCGCCTCGGCCACGGGGGACATGGACGTTGCCGAGAAGCTCGGCGCGGCGCTGGCCGCCGAGCTGCTCGACCTGTGGCCGCGTGCCGCAGAGGAGAACACGCAGGATCAGGAGCTCAGAAGCAGATGAACCGCGCACCAACGCATCGCCCGCCGGGCCGGATCGCCTTCGTCGGCACGGGACCGGGCGACCCCGGCCTGCTCACCGTCAGGGCGAGGGACGCGCTCGCGGCCGCGCCGATCGTGGTCACCGACGCCGACGTGCCCGACGCCGTCCTCGCGCTCGTCGCCGAGGGGGCCGAGGTGCGCCCGGCCGTCGGCGACCCCGCCGACGTCGCGCGGGACCTCCTTGCCGAGGCCGCGGGCGGCCGCTCGGTCACCCGCCTGGTGGCGGGCGACCCGCTGACCGTCGACTCCGTCGTGAAGGAGGCGCTCGCCGTCTCGGCCGCGGGGGTGCCGTTCGACGTCGTGCCGGGCGTGCCGTCGGGCACGGCCGTGCCCGCCTACGCGGGCGTGCCGCTGGGCTCGGCGCACGTCGAGGCCGACGTCCGCGCGGGCGTCGACTGGGCGCGGCTGGCCGCGTCGCCCGGCGTCATCGTGCTGCACGCGACGGCCTCGCACCTGGCGGAGGTGGCCTCCGCGCTCGCGATGCACGGGGTGCCCACGCAGACCCCCGTCGCCGTCACGGCGAACGGCACGTTCACCACCCAGCGCACCGTGCAGGCCACGCTTGCCACGCTGGCCGCCGACGGCGCCGACCTGGCCGGACCGCTCGTGCTCACGATCGGCGACGAGGTGGGGCTGCGCGCCGAGCTGTCGTGGTGGGAGTCGCGCGCGCTCTACGGCTGGCGCGTGCTCGTCCCGCGCACGAAGGACCAGGCGGGCGCGATGAGCGACCGGCTGGCCGTGCACGGGGCCACCGCCGAGGAGGTGCCGACGATCGCCGTCGAGCCGCCGCGCTCGCCCGCGCAGATGGAGCGCGCGGTCAAGGGCCTCGTCGACGGCCGCTACCAGTGGGTGGTGTTCACCTCGACCAACGCGGTGCGCGCGGTGTGGGAGAAGTTCGCCGAGTTCGGGCTGGACGCGCGGGCGTTCTCCGGCGTCAAGATCGCGTGTGTGGGGTCCGCCACCGCGGACAAGGTGCGCGAGTTCGGCATCAACCCCGACCTGGTGCCCAACGAGACCGAACCCGCCGAGACCTCGTCCGAGGGCCTGCTCTCGATCTTCCCGCCGCACGACGACGTGCTCGACCCCGTCGACAGGGTGCTGCTCCCGCGCGCCGACATCGCCACCGAGACCCTCGCGGCGGGCCTGCGCGACCGCGGGTGGGAGATCGACGACGTCACCGCCTACCGCACGGTGCGCGCGGCGCCGCCGCCCGCGCCGATCCGCGAGGCGATCAAGACCGGCGGGTTCGACGCGGTGTGCTTCACGTCGTCCTCGACCGTGCGCAACCTCGTCGGGATCGCGGGCAAGCCGCACGCGCGCACGATCGTCGCGTGCATCGGCCCGCAGACGGCCGAGACCGCGCGCGAGTTCGGCCTCCGGGTGGACGTGCAGCCCGACGAGGCGCGGGTGCCCGCACTGGTCGACGCCCTCGCCGCGCACGCCGCCCGCCTGCGCGCCGAGGGCGCGCTGCCCCCGCCCCGCAAGGCGAAGGCCCGGAGGCGCTGACGCGCTCGTGCGCGGAAAACGTCGTCAGAGCGACGTTTTCCGCGCACGACCCCGTCAGCGGGCGGCCGTGAAGTACTCGCGTGCCGGTCGGGTGAACATCGGCAACGTGCAGCCCACGAGGACGCCCGCCGTCGCCACGAAGATGACGAACGCGCCGAGCGCCGTGCTGCTGTCGCTCGAGGAGTCGACCACCGCGGCCACCAGCACGATGACCATGAAGAGCGCGAAGACCCCGTTGATCACCGCAACGGTCATCCGCGCCCAGTTGCGCCCCGCGAACGCCAGGCAGGCGCCGACGATGTAGAGCAAGGAGACCAGCATCAGCACGACGCTGACGGTGACGCTGATGCCCACCTCCGACGGTGAGATGCCCGTGCTCGACGACCCCGTCAGCACGCCGATGAGGAACAGGAAGCAGCCCAGCAGGAACAGCCCGCCCGACAGCAGCTGGAGGATGAACGCCACCACCACGCCGCCGGGCCGCGGCACCGGGCGGGGCGGCGCGGTCAGCCCGATCGGCCGGTGGCCGGTCGGGCCGCTCCGCAACGGCGGTGGGAAGACGGGCGGCGGGGGCTGCGGCGGCGGGGTCGGTTGTGGCTGTGGGGTCGGCGCGCGCAGCGCCGCGCGCGCCGCCGCGATGAGCGAGCCCGCCGTCGGGTAGCGGTGGTTGGGGTTCTTCGCCATGCCCCGCTGCACGACGGCGTCCAGCCCCGGCGGCAGCCCGGGCCGGTGCGCCGAAGGGCGGGGGGCGTCGAGCGCGATGTGCGCGTGCATCAGCGCCAGCGGGGGCTTGCCGTGGTACGGCGGTCGGCCGGTGAGCAGCTCGAACAGCACGCAGGCCAGCGAGTAGACGTCGGCGCGACCGTCGGCGCCGACGTTCTCGAACCGCTCGGGGGCCATGTAGTCGAGGGTGCCGATCGTCGCGCCGGTCTGGGTCACCGCCGGGCCGTTCACCGGGCCCGCGGTGGCCCTGGCGATGCCGAAGTCGATGAGGTACGCGAACTCGTCCTCGCCCGAGCCGCGCACGAGGATGTTGGACGGCTTGACGTCGCGGTGGACGAGCCCCGCGGCGTGCGCGGCGTCCAAAGCGGCCGCGACCTGGGCCAGGATCGTGATCACCCGGCGCGGCGGCATCGCGCCCTGCGCCGCGACCACCGTGCCGAGGTCGACGCCCTCGACGAGCCGCATGTCGATGTAGAGCCTGCCGTCGATCGCCCCGAAGTCGTGGATCGGGATGATGTGCGGCTCGGACAGCTGCGCGGCCAGCGCGGACTCGCGGCGGAAGCGCGCCTGGAACTCCGGGTCGTCGGCGAGCGCGGCGGGCAGCCGCTTGAGCGCGACGGTGCGGCCGCGCGCCGTGTCGTAGGCCCGGTGGACCTCGCCCATCCCTCCGCGACCGATGAGGTGCTCAAGCCGGTACGGCCCGAACTGCTCGGCCACATCAGCTCCCGTCCCGTTCGCGGCTGTCAGGTGGGGACGTTACCCGGGGCGTGGCAGGCCGCTCGTGCGCGGATACGGTGGTCGGAGCAACGTCTTCCGCGCACGAGTACCGGAGGTGCTTGGTGTTCCCCACTCACCGCCCCCGCCGTCTCCGCACGACGCCTGCCCTGCGGCGCCTGGTCGCCGAGACCGATCTTCGGCCGCGGCAGCTCGTGCTCCCGATGTTCGTCCGCGAGGGCATCGACGAGCCCGTGCCCGTGGCGTCCATGCCCGGCGTCGTCCAGCACACCCGCGACACGCTGCGCAAGGCCGCCACCGAGGCGGTCGCCGCGGGCGTCGGCGGGCTGATGCTCTTCGGCGTGCCCGCCCGCCGCGACGCCACCGGCTCGGGCGGTGTCGACCCGGGCGGCGTGCTGAACGTCGCGCTGCGCGACGTGCGCGCCGAGGTCGGCGACGCCGCCGTCGTCATGTCCGACCTGTGCCTCGACGAGTTCACCGACCACGGCCACTGCGGCGTGCTCGACGAGCACGGCGGCGTCGACAACGACGCCACCCTCGCCGTCTACGCCGAGATGGCCACAGCACAAGCCGAGGCGGGCGCGCACCTGCTCGGCCCCAGCGGGATGATGGACGGCCAGGTCGGCGTGATCCGCCAGGCGCTCGACGCCGCGGGCCACCAGGAAACCGGGCTGCTCGCCTACACCGCGAAGTACGCCTCGGCGTTCTACGGGCCGTTCCGCGAGGCCGTCGACTCGCAGCTGCGCGGCGACCGCAAGACCTACCAGCAGGACCCGGCCAACGTCCGCGAGGCGCTGCGCGAGCTCGCGCTCGACCTCGAGGAGGGCGCCGACATCGTCATGGTCAAGCCCGCGATGAGCTACCTCGACGTGCTGCGCGCCGTCGCCGAGACCGCCGACGTGCCCGTCGCGGCCTACCAGGTGTCGGGCGAATACGCGATGGTGGAGGCCGCCGCGGCGAACGGTTGGCTCGACCGCGAACGCACGATCCTGGAGACGTTGACCGCGATCCGTCGCGCCGGAGCCGACCTCGTTCTCACCTACTGGGCGAGCGAGATCGCCCACCGGTTGGATTGACGCGGACAACGGCGGCTCGGCGCACGATGCCACCGCAGAACGTCACGGTTGCGCAAGGCGGCTGGACACGGTAGAAGGTCTCGCCCTACCTTTCGCCCCATGACGTCGCCTCCCGACCCGTACGGCCAGCAGCCGGGCTACGGCCCGCCGCCGGGCTACGGGCAGCCGCCGCAGCAGGGCGGCTATCCCCAGCAGCCGCCGCCCGGGTACGGCCAGCAGCCGCCGCCCGGCTACGGCCAGCCGCCCCCGCCGGGCTACGGGCAGCAACCGCCGCCGGGCTACGGGCAGCAGCCCCCGCCCGGGTACGGCCAGCAGCCCCAGCAGTACGGGACACCGCCGCAGCAGTACGGGGCGCCTCCTCAGCAGTACGGCGCCCCGCAGTACGGCGCACAGGGCACGCCTGCTCCCGAGGCGCCCGGGCTGATCCTCGCCGAGTGGTGGGAGCGGCTCGTCGCCCGCTTCATCGACGGCATCATCTTCGGGATCCTCTACTTCATCCTCGGCGCGATCTTCACGGCGATCTTCGTGTCGCAGATCGCGTTCAACCCGGAGACCGGCCAGGTCACCGGCGGGAGCCTCATCGTCCTGGCGGTCGTGCTGCCTCCGCTGCTGGGCGGCCTGATCTACGCGGGCTACGACGTCTTCATGCACGGCCGGGACGGCCAGACGCTCGGCAAGAAGATCATGAAGACGCGCCTCGTCACGGTGAACGGCGGCAGGCCCGACCAGAGCGCGCTCATCAAGCGCGCGGCCATCTACCCCGGCGTCATCGCGATCGCGGGCCTCCTCGGGTTTATCTCGATCTTCGGCGGCGTGTTCGTCTCGATGCTCATCGGTCTCTTCACGCTGGTCGACGGCCTGTTCGTGCTCACAGACTCGGTGCGCCGCCAGGCGCTGCACGACAAGTGGACCGGCACCATCGTCGTGAAGGCCCAGCCTCGCTAGCGCGCTTCCCGGGCGGGTCGGGTCCGGCGGACCTGACCCGCCCGCAGCGTGTGATGGACACCCTTGACCGTCCGCACCTAGGTTGGCCTGCGTGAACACCCCGCAGTACCCGGGGCCGTACCCGGGCCCGCCGCAGAACCCCGGGCCCTATCCCGGGCCGCAGCAGAACCCGCACTCCTACAGCCCGTACGGGTCGCCCTACCCGGGCGCGCCCGCGCCCTACCCGGGCGCGCCCGCGCCGGAGCCGGTGCGCCGACCCGGCGTGATGGTCGTCGCGCTGCTGCTCGAGATCCTCGCGACGCTGCCCTTCCTCTTCCTCGGCGCGCTGTTCCTGCTCGCCCCGCTGAACACCAGCAACATCCCGCCCGAGCTGCTCAACAGCCCGCGCCTGCAGCAGGCGGGGGCCACCCCGGAACTGATCATCTCGGCCATGCGGCTGGTCGGCGGCATCGTGCTCGCGTTCGCCGTTCTGTACCTGCTCTTCGGCATCCTCTCCTTCGCGGGCCGCAACTGGGCCCGGATCATCCTGACGGTCTTCACCATCGGCTTCGCGTTGCTGCTCGTGGCGGGGCTGGTGGCCAGCGGCGGGGCGATCGACACCGTCTCCGTGTCCGGCCTGCTGCTCATTCTGATCTTGGGAGCGGTCGCGATCCTGTTCAGCCCGGGTGCGAACGCCTGGTACGCGTCCCGTCGCTAGGGCGTGCGCGGGCGCGGCGGGCCGGGGGGCCAGACTGGAGGACGTGGACACCGTCTCGGCTGAGCTGTTCTCCCGTGCCTGCGCCGTGATCCCCGGCGGGGTGAACTCGCCGGTCCGCGCCTTCAAGGCCGTCGGCGGCACGCCGCGGTTCATGGTCTCCGCCGCGGGCCCCTGGCTCGCCGACGCCGACGGCAACCGCTACGTCGACCTCGTCAGCTCCTGGGGCCCGATGATCCTCGGGCATGCGCATCCCGCCGTCGTCGAGGCGGTGCGGGAGGCGGCGGGACGGGGGCTGTCCTTCGGCGCGCCGACGCCCGCCGAGGTCGAGCTGGCCGAGGAGATCGTCGGCCGGGTGCCGCCCGTCGAGCAGGTGCGGCTGGTCAACTCCGGCACCGAGGCGACGATGAGCGCCATCCGGCTCGCCAGAGGCATCACGGGCCGGTCGGCGCTCGTCAAGTTCGCGGGCTGCTACCACGGCCACGTCGACGCGCTGCTCGCGCAGGCGGGCTCCGGCGTCGCGACGCTCGGCCTGCCCACCAGCCCCGGCGTCACCGGCGCGCAGGCCGCCGACACGATCGTCCTGCCCTACAACGACCTCGACGCCGTCCGCGCGGTCTTCGCCGAGCGCGGTGCGCAGATCGCCTGCGTGATCACCGAGGCGGCGGCGGGAAACATGGGGGCGGTCGCCCCGGTCGAGGGGTTCAACGCGGGGCTCGCCGAGGTGTGCCACGAGCACGGCGCGCTGCTCGTCGTCGACGAGGTGATGACGGGCTTCCGGGTGTCGTCCTCCGGCTGGTACGGGCTCGAGGGGGTGGCCGGTGACCTCTACACCTTCGGCAAGGTCATGTCGGGCGGCCTCCCCGCGGCGGCGTTCGGCGGCCCGGCCGCGCACATGGCGCACCTCGCCCCCGTCGGGCCCGTCTACCAGGCGGGCACGCTGTCCGGGAACCCCGTCGCGGTCGCGGCGGGCCTGGCCACCCTGCGTGCCGCGGACGCGTCGGTCTACGCCGCGCTGGACGCGCATGCCGCCCGGCTCGGCGACATGATCGGCAAGGCGCTCGCCGCCGAAGGGGTGCCGCACCGCGTGCAGTACGCGGGCAACCTGCTGTCGGTGTTCTTCACCGAGGACGAGGTCCGCGACTTCGGGGGCGCCCAGGCCGCCGCCACCTGGCGGTTCCCCGCGTTCTTCCACGCGCTGCTCGAACGGGGGGTGTACGCGCCGCCGAGCGCGTTCGAGGCGTGGTTCGTCTCCGCCGCACTCGACGACGACTGCTTCGGGGTGATCGAGTCGGCGCTCCCGTTCGCCGCCGCCGCGGCGGCGGCCGTCGAGGAGCAGGCATGACGCGGACGGTCGTCCACCTGCTGCGTCACGGCGAGGTGCACAACCCCGACAAGATCCTCTACGGGCGGCTGCCCGGCTTCCACCTCTCCGAGCTCGGCCGCCACCAGGCCGATATCGTCGCCAAGGCGTTCACCGACGCCGACCTCGTCGCCGTCCTCGCGTCGCCGATGCAGCGGGCGCAGGAGACCTCGGCGCCCACCGCGGCGGCCCACGACCTGCCGGTGGTCCTCGAGGACGGCCTGATCGAGGCGGGCAACCGGTTCGAGGGGCGACGGGTCGGCGTCGGCGACGGCGCGCTGCGCGACCCGCGCAACTGGCCGTTGCTGCGCGACCCGTTCACCCCGTCCTGGGGTGAGCCGTACCTGCGCATCGCGCACCGCATGCTGGGGGCCGTGCACCGCGCCCGCGAGCTCGCGGAGGGGCACGAGGCGCTGTGCGTGTCCCACCAGCTGCCGATCTGGACGCTGCGCCGGTTCGTCGAGGGCAGGCGGCTGTGGCACGACCCGCGGCACCGGCAGTGCTCGCTGGCGTCGGTGACGTCGCTGGTGTTCACCGGCGCGGAGCTGACCAGCCTCGCCTACAGCGAGCCCGCCGGCTCGAGCACGCCGACGACGACCGGGGCATGACACGGCCCCGCAGGGCCCGCCGCCGCCCCGGCCCGCCCCGCGCAGGGCCCGCCCCGGCCGCCCGCGCGCGTGGCCCGGCCGCCGGCCGCGACACACCGTGTGGGGCCGACACACACCGCCCGCAGTGTGCGTGAGCCCCACACGGTGTGTGCCGGGCGCGCGGCCGCGGCGTTCGTCCTCGCGGTCCTTCTCGCCCTCGCCGGGTGCTCGGCCAGCAAGGACGCCGTGGCGACGGGCGGCACGTTCCAGTTCGTCGCGCCCGGCGGGAAGACGGAGCTGACCTACGACCCGCCCTCGGCGCGCGGCACGGTAGGGGCGGTGGCCGGGCCGAGCCTCGCCGACCCGGCCCGCACGCTCGCGCTCGCCGACTACGCGGGCAAGGTCGTCGTCCTCAACATCTGGGGGTCGTGGTGCGGGCCCTGTCGCGCCGAGGCGCCGAACCTGCAGTTCGTGGCGCAGCAGGAGGGCTCGCGCGGGGTGGCGGTGCTGGGCATCGACGTGCGCGACGACCGGCAGGCCGCCCTCGACTTCGCGCACTCGGCGGGTGTCACCTACGACTCGATCTCCGACTACCCCGGCCGCAGCCTCGCCGGGCTGGGCGGGGTGCCGCGCAACGTCGTCCCGCTGACCGTGGTGCTGGACAAGCAGCACCGGGTGGCCTACGTGTCGCTGGTCGCCGTCCAGGTGGCAAGGCTCGTCCCGATCGTGCAGCGCCTGGTGGCCGAGTAGCCGGGCGCAGGCGCGGGCCGTGTTGCAGCAGGGTGACACCGCTCCGACTGAGTCGCAGGAATGTCACCCTGCTGCGACGGCGGCATCCGGGCACTACAGCCTGTAGAACCCGCCGTGCGAATTGTCGGTGCCCCGGCTTACCCTGCTCGGTGATGGATCCGACCACCTCACTCGCGGTCTCCGGCCCGCTGCTGCTCGCCGCAGTGGTGGCCGTGGCGGCGGGCGCGGTGAGCTTCGCCTCGCCCTGCGTGGTGCCGCTGGTGCCGGGCTACCTCGCCTATCTCGCGGGCCTGGTGGGGGCGGAGGCGCCACTCGGCCCCCAAGACGACGGCAGAGCGCCCAGCCACCGGTGGCGGGTCGCGGGCGCCGCGGCGCTGTTCGTGGTCGGGTTCACCGTGGTGTTCGGCGCGATCCTCGTCGGGGTCGTGTGGCTGGCCGATGCGCTCGTTGACAACCAGGCCGTCCTGCAGCGGGTCGGCGGCGTCGTCATGATCGCCATGGGGCTGGCGTTCGTCGGGCTCATCCCCGTGCTGCAGCGGGAGCGGCGCCTGCACTGGGTGCCGCGCGCGGGGGTGTGGGGCGCGCCGCTGCTCGGGGCGGTCTTCGGGCTGGGCTGGGTGCCGTGCATCGGCCCGACGCTCGCCGGGGTGGTCGCCGTCGCGGCGGGCACGGGCGGGGGATCCCTGCGCGGCGTGGTGCTCACGCTGGCCTACTGCGCGGGCCTCGGCGTGCCGTTCGTCGTCATCGCGGTCGCCGCGTCGCGGGCGGTCCGCGCGCTGGGCTGGCTGCGCCGTCACACCCGCACGATCCAGATCGGGGGCGGGGCGCTCATGGTCGGCGTCGGGATCCTGCTGCTCACCGGCCTGTGGGACGGCTGGCTGGCCTCCATGCAGACCTCCGTCGGCTCGTTCGTGCCGGTGATCTGACGTGGTCACCACGGCGGCCCCGCCGCACCCGCCCCAGACGCCCCGCAGCGGCGTCGGAACGGTGCTGCGCAACGGATGGCGCGCGCTCACGTCGATGCGCATTGCGCTGGTGCTGCTGTTCCTGCTGGCACTCGGCGCGCTGCCCGGTGCGCTGCTGCCGCAGCGCGCGCTGAACGAGGCCCTCGTCGACCGCTACTTCACCGACCACCCCACGATCGCCCCGCTGCTTTCCCGGCTCGGCTTCTTCGACGTCTTCGCCGCGCCCTGGTTCGCCGCGGTCTACCTGCTGCTGATGATCTCGCTGGTCGGCTGCGTGGTGCCGCGCGCGGTGGAGCACGCGAAGGCGCTGCGCGCCGCGCCGGTGGCGGTGCCGCGCAACCTCGCGCGCCTGCCGCACCACGCCGAGGCCACGCTCGACGCCGCGCCCGAGGACGTCGCCGACGCCGTCCGCGCCCGGCTCAAGGGCTGGCGGAAGGCCGAGTCGCAGGAGGCGCCGGGGGAGGGGGAGGCGCGCGCCTTCTCCGCCGAGCGGGGCTACCTGCGCGAGGCGGGCAACCTCGTGTTCCACCTGTCGCTCATCGGGCTGCTGCTGGGGTTCGCGGGCGGCAAGCTGTTCGGCTACGAGGGCCAGGTCATCGTCCAGGCGGACGGCGGGCAGTTCTGCAACACCGGCATCCTCGGGTACGACACGTTCCGCGCGGGCCTGCGCGTCGACGGCACGAACCTCGACCCGTTCTGCGTCCAGGTCGACGACTTCACCGCCACCTACCTGCCCGACGGCCAGGCGTCGGCCTACCGCGCGAGCATCGGCTACCAGAGCGCGGCCGACCTGGCCGCGGGCACGAGCGCGTGGCGGCCGTTCCCGTTGGCGGTCAACAACCCGCTGCGCCTCGACGGCGAGCGGGTGTACCTGCAGGGCCACGGCTACACGCCGCGGTTCACCGTCACGTTCCCGGACGGCCGGCAGCGCACCGGCGCCGTGCAGTGGAGCCCCGTCGACCTCACCACGCTGCTGTCGCAGGGCGCCACGAAGTTCCAGCGCCCCGGCGTCACCGACGAGACGCAGCGCAAGGCCACCGGGTTGGCGGTCACCGGGCTGCTCGCGCCCACCACGTCCGGCGGCGCGGTCGTCACGTCGGTGTTCCCGGCGCCGAACGATCCCGAGGTGGCGGTCGACATCCTGCGCGGCGATCTCGGGCTGGACGACGGCCGCGGTCAGTCGATCTTCTCCGTGGACCAGTCCAAGGTGGATTCCGGAGCGTTGAAGCGGGTGGCGAGGGCCAACCTCGTCCCGGGCCAGAGCGTCCGTCTCGACGACGGCACCGTCGTGCGCTTCGACGGCGTGAGCCAGTGGGTGAACCTGCAGGTCAGCCACGACCCCGGCGAGCTGGCCGTGCTGGTGTTCGCGATCGCGCTGCTGGTCGGGCTCGGGTTCTCGCTCACCGTGCGGCGACGGCGGTTCTGGGCCCGGCTCACCCCTGTGGTAAGCGATGACGGCGTGCGTCGTACGGTCGTCGAGATCGGTGGTCTGGCCCGCACCGATCGGGCGGGGTACGGCGAGGAGTTCGACCGCCTCCGTGCGGACCTGCTGACACGTAAGGACGGCTGATGCTGGCGCAACTCGCCCTCTACAGCGACCGCTGCTTCATGGCCGCGGCCGGGGTGTACGTCCTCGCGATGGTGATGCACGGCTGGGAGTTCGCCCGGGAGCGGGTCGCGGCTCCGGCGCTGGCTGGTGCGGCGGAGGCGGCTGATCCCGCCGCGCCCGTCCGGGGGAGTGGGCGGCCGCGTTCGGAGCGCATGGGGCGGATGGGTGTGTCGCTCGTCGTCCTCGGGGCGAGCCTGCAGCTCGTCTCCATCGTGCTGCGGGGGCTCGCCGCCCAGCGGTGGCCGCTGGGGAACATGTACGAGTTCATCTCGGCCATCACGCTCGCGGCCGTGCTCACCTGGCTCGTCGTGCTCAGGCGCGTGCCCGGCGTGCGCCCGCTCGGCGCCTTCGTGCTGTTCCCGATCGTGATCCTGCAGTTCCTCGGCGGCACCGTGCTGTACACGCAGGCGGCGCCGGTGATGCCCGCACTGCAGTCGTACTGGCTGGTCGTGCACGTCACCGCGGTGAGCATCGCGTCGGGCCTCTTCTTCGTGCCCGGGATCGCCAGCGTGCTCTACCTGCTGCGCGTCGCCGGGCGGCTGCCCGCGGCGCTCGACGCGAAGGTGCCCTCGGCCGAGTCGCTCGACCGAGTGGCCTACCGCGTGACGATCGTCGCATTCCCGCTCTACACGTTCGCGGTGATCGCGGGCGCGATCTGGGCCGAGGCGGCGTGGGGCCGGTTCTGGGGCTGGGACCCGAAGGAGACGGTCGCCTTCGTCGCCTGGGTGATCTACGCCGCCTACCTGCACGCCCGGGCCACGGCGGGCTGGCGCACCAGCGGCCGGGCCGCGTGGGTCAACGTCCTGGGCCTCGCCGCGGTGGTCTTCAACCTGTTCTTCATCAACCTCGTCGTCGCAGGCCTTCACTCGTACGCCGGAGTGAACTGAAGGGGGGTACCCGTCCGCGACTCGACCTTAGGGTGGTCGCGCGGCTACCGTCGGCGTCGGAGGAAGGGATGAGCGGTCTACGTGTGGGGTGCGGCGGGGTGGTCCAATGACGGAGCGTGATCACGGCGAGGACCGGGACTACCCGGACGGGTCCGTGGGTCGCTACGTACGCGAGAAGTGGGGTGCTGTGCCCACCCGCCCGGCGCGCGCCGCGCGACCCTACGTCCAGCAGGTAGAGCCGCCCGCGCCCCGGCCCGCTCCCGAGGTCGAGTCGGACGAGCAGGACGAGGAGAGCGCGGGAGGCCGCGACGACGCGTGGGCCTACCAACCCGACACCGCCTGGCCACCCCGTCCCGAGTCGCGACCGACGGTGCTGCCGCGGCAGGACACCGGCGGCGGCTCGACACCGAGCGCGGCGGGCAACAACGACGACACCGAGACCGACCCCACCCAGATCCACTCCCGCTCGACAGCCCCCGAGCCGCAGCCGCACGACCCCTTCGCGGGCGTGGCGTACGGAAGCGACACCTGGGCGTCCGCCCGGGAGGACGGCAGGCCCGACGAGCAGGCCGAAGGGGCAGCGGACGAGCCGCCCGGCCCGTCGCCGAGGTCGGGCGACGCGCGCGCGGTGCCTGAGGAGCAGGCGCGCGGCTCGGCCTCGGCCGGGTCGCCGGGCGGTTCGGGTGTCGCGAATGCCGCTCCCGGCCGCCTCGGAGGTGTGCCGTGGCGCGACGCCGCCGACGCGGGCGCCGCAGCCCCCGCGGCGGGCCCTCCGGACGTCCCTGGCCAGCGCGATGAACCCGACGTCGGCGGCCCGCGGTCCGCCTTCCCCGGCGACGCAGGCCTGCGCGGCGACACCACAGGCGCGCGTTCGGCCGCCCCCGTCGCCGTGGGCAGGGGCGATGAGGCGGGCGGCGCGGCCGTCCACCCTGGCACTTCGGTCTGGCGCGACGACGGCGATACGGACGGTGCCACGCCCAGTGGGCAGGCCGCCACGAGCAGGCACGACGCGGGCAGCGCGGCCGTTCACCCTGCCGGACCGGGCAGGACAGGATGGCAGGCCGAGCACGGGCCGTCCGCAGGCCCTGCTGCGCCGATGCCGGGCCGTGCGGGCGGCGCCGAATGGTCGGACGACCGCGGCGCAGCTGCCGTCTCCGGCCTCGATCCGCATCCGGCAGGGGGACCGGGCGACGCCGCGGCTTCCGGTCGGTCGGGGGTCCCGGGAGTCGCGGGGGGACCGAGCCTCGCCACCCCGCCGAGCAGCGTCGGCCGCTCGAGCTCCACCGGCCCGTTCCCGGCAGTCGACGGCGCCCGGGCGGGACGACCCCCGCTGGGCGGGTCGCCGCGGGACGCGCACTGGACCGACCCGAGCGCGATCGCCGCGCAGGAGGCCCAGCGCGCCAGGATGCCCGAGCGCACCGACCTGTCCTCCGCCCGCCTGCTGCGCAACACCAAGCGGCCGCCGCAGAGCGGCTGGCGCCGGATGATCTACGTACTGTCCGGTCGGATGATCAACCCGGGGGAGAGCCCG
Source organism: uncultured Actinomycetota bacterium (assembly GCA_963750095.1). Lineage (GTDB taxonomy): Bacteria > Actinomycetota > Actinomycetes > Mycobacteriales > Pseudonocardiaceae > Pseudonocardia. The sequence continues at coordinate 499,919 of CAVVPJ010000010.1, forward strand.
ACCGACATCCGCCGCCGCGAGCTCACGGCAAGGGTCAACCAGCCGCTGCTGGGCTGCTACAAGATCGCGATGCTGAGCCTGAAGGGCGGCGTCGGCAAGACGACCATGACCGCCACCCTCGGCGCCACCTTCGCCTCCCTGCGCGGGGACCGCGTCGTGGCCGTCGACGCCAACCCCGACCGCGGCACCCTCAGCCAGAAGATCCCGCTGGAGACCAGCGCCACCGTGCGCAACCTCCTGCGCGACGCCCAGCGGGTGCGCCGCTACACCGACGTGCGCGCCTACACGTCACAGGGCCCCTCGCGGCTGGAGGTGCTGGCGAGCGAGCAGGACCCGGCCGTGTCGGAGGCCTTCAGCGAGGAGGACTACCGCCGCACGGTCAACCTGCTCGAGCACTTCTACAACATCGTCCTCACCGACTGCGGCACCGGGCTGATGCACTCGGCCATGTACGGGGTGCTGGGCGTCGCCGACCAGCTGGTGATCGTCTCGTCCGGCTCGATCGACGGGGCTCGCAGCGCCTCGGCCACGATGGACTGGCTCGACGCGCACGGGCACGGCGAGCTGGTGGCGAACTCGGTCGTCGTGATCAACTTCGTGCACCGCTCGCGGGGCGGCGTCGACCTCGACCGGGTGTCGGAGCACTTCGCGGCGCGGTGCCGCGCGGTGGTGCGCATCCCGTTCGACGCGCACCTCGAGGAGGGCGCGGAGATCGACCTCGACCGCCTGGAGCCCAACACGCGGATGGCGCTGCTCGACCTCGCGGCGAACGTCGCCGACGCCTTCAACCGCGTCCACGCCCTCTAGCCGAGTAGCTGGCTCCTCGCAGACCGGCCTGACGCTTCGCAGAGTCCCGGGGCGCTGCGAAGCGTGCGGCGGCTCTGCGAAGGCCCGTCCCGAGGCGCCCGGGCGCGGACCATGAGTCGGGCGTCCGGAGCGGGAGCCCTTCAGGCGGGCGGGTCCTCCCGGCGACGGACGCGCTCGTCGAGCTGGCGCAGGAACTCGGGGTCGTCGTCGGGGCCGCTCACGCGCGGGCGGGCGGTGTCGGGGCGGCGGATCGGTTCGGCCGGGGTCTCACCCTGTGCCGTGTTCATCGCCTTCCACAGCACCATAGCGATGACTGCGGCGCCGACGAACGCGATGAGGAACAGCAGCATCCACGACCACCTCCACCCTGGAGGGTAGCCCAGCACGGCGGGTGCTGTGTTGCGGTCCGCCGAATCGGGTCGGCCGCGGCGTCGGGTCTCAGTGCACGCGCGTGACCGTGGCTTCGCTGGTGAGGTCGGCCAGCATCTCGCGCACCTCGGACTCGCGGAAGCGGCGGTGCCCGCCCGGCGTGCGGATCGAGCCGATGCGGCCCGCGGACGCCCAGCGGGTGACGGTCTTCGGGTCGACGCGGAAGAGGGCCGCGACCTCTCCGGGGGTGAGCAGCCGCTCGGCGTTGCCTGTGGTCGTGACCGTCATGCTGGTCCTCCTGGACTCCCGCGGCCGCCCGTTCCGGCCGCCGTTCCGGGCCATCGTGACACCCGGGACCCCAGGTACTCGAACAGTTGTCACCCGGTAAAGGGCTCTTAAAGGACGAACCGGACAGGTCTGGTCGCTCAGCGTGGACCCGTAGGCTGGGCCCATGACCACCGCGCCCGGTCTCGTCGGCACGCTGCTGGCCTACACCGTGGCCCGGCTCGGCGTCGTGGTCGCGGTCGCCGGGCTGCTGGTGCTGGCGGGCGTGCCGCTGCTGCTGGCGGCGCTCATCGGACTGATTGCCGCGCTGCCGCTGTCGATGCTGCTGTTGAGGGGCCTGCGGGGGCGGCTCGATGCCGCGCTGGCCGCCGTCCGGCAGCGGCGGGCGGCCGAGCGCGAGGTGCTGCGCGCCCGGCTGCGCGGGGACGACCTCGCCGGTGCCGCAGAGGACGGTGGCGCAGAGGACGGCGGCGCAGAGGACGGCGGCGCACAGGACGGCGGCTCACAGGACGGCGCCGAGCGCAAGGCCGACGCCGGTGAGCACCGACCAGGCCAGCAGTAACAGCCCGGTCTGGCCCAACACCCTGATGAGCGCTCGGCCGTCGGCGCCCGCGAGCACCGGCCGCACGGGCACGATCGCCGCGGGCAGGGCCATCAGGGTGAGCAGCATCGGCCAGCTGCGCAGCCCCGCCGCCGCCGTCAGGAGGAAGGGCAGCAGCGCGAGCGCGGCGTAGAGCCTGCGCGTGTCGCGATCGCCGAGGACCACGGCGAGGGTGCGCTTGCCGACGATCTCGTCGGTGGGGATGTCGCGCAGGTTGTTGGCCACGAGCACCGCGCACGTCAGCATCCCGACGCCGAGCGCGCCGACGATCGCCAGCGCGTTGGGCGGCCCGCTCTGGGTCAGGGTGGTGCCGAGCACCGCGACCGGTCCGAAGAACACGAACACGGCGACCTCGCCGAGCCCGGCGTACCCGTACGGCCTGCTCCCCCCGGTGTAGAACCACGCTCCGGCGATGCACACCGCGCCCACCGCGATCAGCCACCACTGCCGCGAGAGCGACACGAGCGTCAACCCGGCCAGGCCCGCCACCGCGAAGCACACCAGCGCCGCCGTGCGGACGGTCGTCGGCTTGGCCGCCTTCGACCCCACGAGACGCAGCGGCCCGACGCGGTCGTCGTCGGTGCCGCGGATGCCGTCGGAGTAGTCGTTGGCGTAGTTCACGCCGATCACCAGCGCGACGGCGACGACGAGCGCGAGCAACGCCCGTCCGGGCGCGACGGTGCCGCTGCCGATCGCCGCGCCGGTGCCCACGACGACGGGGGACACCGCCGTCGGCAGCGTGCGCGGACGGGCGCCTTGGATCCACTGTGCCGGGGTGGCCACGGGGAGACGCTAACGCGCCGGGGCAAACGCCCGCGCCTGCCCCGCGTCCGGGCCGCCGCCGGTCAGCAGGCGCCGATCTTGCCGACGTCCGGCACCGCGGCGGCCGGAAGGTACTGGCCGACGCCGATGCGCAGCCAGTCGCCCGCCGCGCACTCCACGGGGACGCCCGCGTCGCTCGCGGCGACCCCCACGACGTCGGCGTCTGCATCGGGGGAGGCCAGCACCGGTCCGGTGTCGAGGACCTTGGACAGCCGGACGTTGCCCGTCCACAGGTAGTCCACCGTGACCGTCGTGTTGTTCACCAGGCCCAGGTCGTCCCAGAACGTGCCGTCCCCGAGGTCGATGCCCGCCGGGTTGACGACATGGCGGTCGAACTGGTCGTTGCCGCCGTTGTAGCCGCCCGTGAAGGCCGCCTGCGCCTGCGGGGTGCCCTGCGGCAGGTCGGCCCACTGCTCGCGGGTCGTCGAGGGGTTCCAGTAGTCGTCCTTCGTGTTCCACGGCCCGACGTCCCACACGGGCGCGAACGCGCAGCGGCCGTTGGGCGCGCAGACGCGGACCGAGTAGTCGCTCTTGCCGTTGGGGGACAGCGCGCGGCGGGACGGCAGCGCCACGAAATGGTCGTGATCGGTGATCACGTGCCCGTTCGCGGTGGTGCCGCCCGTCAGGCCCTCGCGGGTGGCGAAGATACGGTAGGTCAGCGCGACGCCTGCTGCGCTCGCGCCCTCGGCCTGCGACGGGGTCAGTGCGGTGAGCGAGACCGCCGTCACGACCGGGCCCGGGTCACCGGTCAACACGAGGCGCGCCTGGACCTGGCGGGACGGCTCCGGCAGCACGGCGGTGCCGTCGTCGGCGGGGACCCACTCCGACCAGTTGCCGCTGGCCCGCAGCCCGCGGACGTCGACCGTCGCGTAGGAGCCGTCGGAGTGCACCGCGTCGACGGTGGTCCCGACGCGGTTGGTCGGTGTGGCGAGCGTGTGGGAGCGGAGGGTGAGCAGGCCGGTGGGGACGGCGTCGGCGGTGCCCTCGGCGCCGCGCGTCGACTCGTCGGCGGGGGCGAGGAACGCGGTGCGCTGGTCGATGCGGGCAGCGCCGTCCGCGACGGTGACGCCCGCGCCGCTCCCCGTGGTGAGCGCCGGACTCCAGGTGGTGGTGTCGGCGGCCAGCGCGGGCTGCGCGGACGCGGCCACGACGGTGAGCGCGGCGAGTAGGGCTGAGGCGTGCAACGTCGCCCGCATGGCTGTCCCCCCGGCAGTGGCGCGTGTGACGAATGAGGTGTGCGAGGCGCAGCACACCGGATGAGGCTGTAGTGGTCAATGAGCGCACAGTGATCGCCCCGAAGGAGTGGTGTGCGGGCTCACCCGGTCGGAATGCCCCCGGCGCCCGCGGCGGTGACGAGACGTGCGACGGCGGCACGGTCGGGCTTGCCGATGCCTCGCAGGGGGATCTCGGCGACGGTGACGATCCGACGCGGCACCGCGGCCCGGCCGAGCTCGGCCCGCACCGCGGCGCGCAGGCGGTCGGCCGCGCCGTCCATCTGCGCCCGGTCGCCCCGCCCGGGTGGATCGGCCCACACCACGACGGCGGCGACGGCCTGCCCCCACACCGCGTCCGGCACCCCCGCGACGCACGCGGCCAGCACCCCGGGCTGCGCGGCGAGCACGCGCTCGACCGCGGCGGGCGCGACCTTCTCCCCGCCCGTGACGATCACGTCGTCGGCCCGGCCGAGCACCTCGAGCCTGCCGTCGCGCCAGCGGCCGAGGTCGCCGGTGCGGAACCGGCCGCCCGCGAGCGCGGGATCGCCGGGCCTCCCGAGGTAGCCGGACGCGAGGGTCGGGCCGCCGAGCAGGAGCAGGCCGTCGGCGTCGAGGTCGACGGTCACGCCGTCGAGGGGCAGGCCGTCGTAGACGCATCCGCCTGCGGTCTCGCTCATGCCGTAGGTCGTCACCACACGCACGTCCGCGGCCAGCGCCCGCTGCCTCGTCGCCACGTCGAGCGCCGCCCCGCCGACGAGCACCGCCGCGTAGCTGCGCAGGGCCGCGAGCGCGTCCGCGGCCCCCACTTCCGGTGACCCACGCTCGCCGCGGCCTGCGGTGGGGACGGCCGCGGTGGGTGGGGGCGGGCCCCCTGCCGTCGCGTCCGCGCCGCGCCTGTCGGTCGCGATGGGCGGGCGTGCGGGTGCCGCGACCTGCTCGGCGGCGTCGAGGATGCGGCGCAGCTGCGTCGGCACCAGGCTCGTGTACCGGCGCCCAGGGCCGAGGGCCGCCGTCGCCGCGGCGAAGCCCGCGGGCCGGAACCCCGCGCGCAGGTCCATCACCTGCGGAGGTGCCCCGGCGAGCAGCGCCCGCACGATCACCTGGACCCCCGCGACGTGCTCGGCGGGCAGGGCGAGCAGCCATCGTCCCGGCCCGCCCAGCCGGGCCTCGGTGGCCCGCGCCGACGCGCGCAGCGCCGCGGCCGTCAACGCCACGAGCTTGGGCTCCCCTGTCGACCCCGAGGTGGCGATGACGACGGCCGTGCCCGCGGGCGCTGTGGCGACCCCCGGCGAGCCACCCGGCGGCAGCGGAAGGACGGGGGGCCCGCCGTCGAGCGCGGCGGCCAGGGCGTCGACGAGGACCGCCACCCGTTCGGGCGACCCGTCGACCTCCACCGCCCGCACCGCGACCTCCACGGCTCAGGTATACGTGATCGCCGAGTCCGGCGGATGACGTGCGCCAGCGCACGAAATACGCCAGACCCGGCGATCAAGCTCGCGATGACGCCGGGGTGGCCCGCGAGATCAGGGCTCAGTAGTGCCAGGGGTAGGGGCTCCAGTCCGGGGCGCGCTTCTCCAGGAACGCGTCCCGGCCCTCGACGGCCTCGTCGGTCATGTACGCCAGGCGGGTCGCCTCGCCCGCGAAGAGCTGCTGGCCGACGAGGCCGTCGTCGAGCAGGTTGAACGCGTACTTGAGCATCCGCTGGGCCTGCGGGGACTTGCCGTTGATCTGCGTAGCCCACTCCAGCGCCACGCGTTCCAGCGAGGCGTGCGGCACCACCTCGTTGACCGCGCCCATGTGGTGCATCTGCTCCGCGGTGTAGGTGCGGCCGAGGAAGAAGATCTCCCTGGCGAGCTTCTGGCCCACCTGGCGGGCCAGGTAGGCCGAGCCGTAGCCGCCGTCGAAGCTGCCCACGTCGGCGTCCGTCTGCTTGAACCGGGCGTGCTCGGCGCTGGCGAGCGTGAGGTCGGCCACCGCGTGCAGCGAGTGCCCGCCGCCCGCCGCCCACCCGTTGACGACGGCGATCACCACCTTCGGCATGAACCGGATCAGCCGCTGGCACTCCAGGATGTGCAGCCGACCGGCCCGCGCCGGGTCGACGGTCTCGGCCGTCTCGCCGGACGCGTACTGGTAGCCGGTGCGGCCGCGGATGCGCTGGTCGCCGCCCGAGCAGAACGCCCAGCCGCCGTCCTTGGGCGACGGTCCGTTGCCCGTGAGCAACACGCAGCCGACGTCGGAGGTCTGGCGGGCGTGGTCGAGCGCCCGGTACAGCTCGTCGACCGTGCCGGGCCGGAACGCGTTGCGCACCTCGGGCCGGTCGAAGGCGATCCGCACCGCGCCCGTCTCGACCGCGCGGTGGTAGGTGATGTCGACGAAGTCGAACCCCGGCACCGCGCGCCACGCGTCGGGATCGAACAGTTCGGAGGGCGAGTCGGCCACGCCCGGACGTTAGCCGAGAGTGAACGGGTCCCGCGTGCCGCCGGTCAGCTCCACCCACACCGACTTGTTCTCGGTGTACTCGTTCACCGACTCGACGCCGTTCTCCCGGCCGAGCCCGCTGGCGCCGTAGCCGCCGAACGGCACCGACGGCGCGACCACCCGGTACGCGTTGATCCACACCGTGCCCGCGCGCACCTTGGCCGCGACGCGGTGGGCCCGGTGCACGTCCTTCGTCCACACCGCGCCCGCAAGGCCGTAGGGCGTGTCGTTGGCGAGCTTGACGGCCTCGTCCTCCTCCGTGAACGTGACCGCCGAGAGCACCGGCCCGAACACCTCCTCCCGGAAGATCGTGTCGGTGGGCTTCACCGACAGCACGGTCGGCTTGACGAAGTAGCCGCCGAGGCTGTCCTCGGCCGCGCCGCCGTAGGCCACCGTCGCGCCTTCCTCCTGCGCGGTGCGCAGGAAGCCCAGCACCTTCTCGTACTGCGGCTGGTTGGCCACCGGACCCATCTCGGTGGCGGGGTCGTTGGGGTCGCCGAGCTTGATCTGCGCGGCCCGCTCCGCCACGAGCCGGACGAGCTCGTCGTGCACCGACTCGTGCACGATCAGCCGCGAGCCCGCCATGCAGGTCTGGCCGGTGGCCGCGAAGACGCCCGCGACCAGGCCGTTCGCCGCGGCCTTGAGGTCCGCGTCGGCGAAGACAACCTGCGGCGACTTGCCGCCCAGCTCCAGGGTGACCTTGTTGAGGTTCTCCGCCGCCGCGTGCGCCACCGCGCGCCCGGTGGCGGTCGACCCGGTGAACGCGACCTTGTCGACGCCCTTGTGCGCCGCCAGCGCCGCCCCCGTCTCCCGGGACAGGCCGGTGACCACGTTCACCACGCCCGGCGGGAAGCCAGCGGGCTCGATCAGCTCGGCGAACCCGAGCGTCGAGGCGGGGGAGTGCTCGGAGGGCTTGATCACGATCGTGCAGCCTGCGGCCAGCGCGGGGGCGAGCTTCCACGTCATGAGCAGCAGCGGCGAGTTCCACGGGGTGATCGCGGCGACGACGCCGACCGGCTCACGCCGCGTGTACACGAGGTAGCTCGGGTTGGGGGTGGGGATCTGGCGGCCTTCGAGGGTGGCCGCGAGCCCCGCGTAGTAGTGGTACCAGCCGCCCAGCCCGTTGAGCTGGCCGATCATCTCCCGGAAGAGCTTGCCGGAGTCGTTGACCTCCAGCCGGGCGAGGCGCGCGGCGTTCTCGGTGATCAGGTCGCCGAGCCTGCGCATGAGCGCGGCGCGGGCGAACCCGGTGGTGGCACCCCACTCGCCGTCGAGCGCGGCCCGCGCCGCCGAGACGGCCGCGTCGACGTCCTCAGGGCCGCCGTCGGGGATCTCGGCCCACGCCTCGCCGGTGTAGGGGTTCTGGCTCGGGAAGGTCTTTCCCGACAGTGCCCCCACCGGCTTGCCGCCGATCAGCATCGAGAACTTCTCGAGCTCCGCCATCTCGTCCTCCTCGACGTCGTCGCTCCCGACCCTAGGTTCCCGGCCGCGCCGGTCACAACGGCTGGGCCGCCGGCAGTATCGGGGGTGTGCAGACCTTGGCCAAGGGCGCCAACGCGCCGCTCCCGCCCGGTCCCGTCGCCGTCCGCGTGAGCGCCGCGGCGCCCGTCGACATCTCCGCGCTGCTGGTGACCTCCGCGGGCAAGGTGCGCGGTGACGCCGACTTCGTCTTCTACAACCAGCCCACCGCGCCCGGGGTGCGCTACGACGTGGCCGGGGTCGACGTCGAGCCGTCGGCCGTCGACGCCGCGATCGAGCGGGTGGTCGTCACCGCCAGCCTCGACGGCAGCGGCCCCACGACCTTCGGCGCGCTCGGCGACCTGCGGATGGACGTGGCGGTGGGCGGGCAGCCGGTCGCCCGGTTCGTCCCCGACGGCCTCGGGCCCGAGACCGCGCTGCTGTGCGTCGAGCTCTACCGCCGGTCGGGAGCGTGGAAGGTGCGCGCCGTCGGGCAGGGCTACGCGAACGGCCTGGCGGGCATCGCCACCGACTTCGGGATCACGGTCGAGGAGCCGACCCCCGAGCCCGCGCCCGCCGCCGCGCCGCCCGCGTCGACGAAGATCAACCTCGACAAGGGCAGGGTGTCGCTCGCCAAGCGCCAGACGGTCTCGCTGGTCAAGACCGGCGCGCCGCCGTTGCGGCGTACCGCGATGGGCCTTGGCTGGGACCCGGCCCGCCGGGGCCGGGACATCGACCTCGACGCCTCCGTGATCGTCGTCAACGCCAAGGGACGCAAGGTCGACGCCGTGTGGTTCATGGCCAAGAGCGCCTACAACGGGGCGATCGAGCACTCGGGCGACAACCTGACGGGTGCGGGCGAGGGCGACGACGAGACGATCACCGTCGACCTCGGCCGCCTGCCCGCGGAGGCGCACGCCCTCGTGTTCACGGTGAACTCCTTCCGTGGCCAGAAGTTCACCGACGTCCGCAACGCGTACTGCAGGCTGCTGGACCTCGACTCCGGCGCGGAGCTCGTGCGCTTCGAGCTCACCGACTCCGCCCCGCGCACCGGCGTGATCATGTGCGTGCTGGTCAGGGCGGGCGCGACCTGGGACATGACGGCCATCGGCGACTTCCACGACGGCAAGACCGCGCGGGCGATGTACGAGCCCGCCGAGGCGTTGGTGCGCAGCCTGGCCCCCCGCTGACGGTGAGTCCCGCGTTCCGACACGGTGAGTCCCGCATTCCGACACGGTGAGTCCCGCGTCGTGACACGGCGAGTGGGCCGTTCCGGCACGGCGTCGCCGTCGTCCCGCCGTGGGAACCGGGGCACGTCGCACGGGGCCCAGCCTCCTGGACGCGCCTGCTCGCGGTGGCCGCGCTGACCTGGCTCGGCGCGATCCTGTCCGGCGTGGCGCTGCGCCCGCTCAGCGGCGTGCCGTGGTGGCCGTTCCCGCCCCTCGGTGTGATGGAGCCGGGGGCTGGCGCTCACCGAGGTGGCCGTGCTGGACGCGCTGGGCGTCCGGGCGTGGTCGCGCGCCCGCCAGCGCCGACATCCGCTCCGCAAGCACCGCAAGCGCCGAGGTGCGCTCCGCAAGCTCCGCTAGCGTTCGCTGAGGCCCCCCGCGGAGAGCTCCCAGCGCCGGGTGGTGCGCACGGTGTCGAGCATGCGCCGGTCGTGCGTGACGAGCAGGACGGTGCCGCCGAAGCTCTCCAACGCCTGCTCCAGCTGCTCGATGGCGGGCAGGTCGAGGTGGTTGGTGGGCTCGTCGAGCACCAGGAGGTTGACCTCGCGGGCCTGCAGCAGCGCCAGCGCCGCGCGCGTGCGCTCGCCTGGCGACAACGACGCCGCTGGCCGGGTGGCGTGGTCACGGGTGAGGCCGAACTTGGCCAGCAGCGTGCGCACGTCCGACTCCGACCAGTCGACCATCGCGCCGCGGCGCGCTCCGCGGTCACTCCGCAGCGCATCGCTGAACGCCCTCGCCAGCGGGTCGGGTCCGAGGAACAGCCCGCGCGCCTGGTCGATCTCGCCCACCCGCACGCCGGATCCGAGCCCCGCCGACCCCTCGTCGACCGGGATCCGCCCGAGCAACGCACCCAGCAACGTGGTCTTGCCGGAGCCGTTGGCGCCGGTGATGGCGACGCGGTCGGCCCAGTCCACCTGCGCGTCCACCGGACCCAGCGTGAACGACCCACGCCGTACGACCGCGCCCCGAGCCGACGCCACGACCGTGCCGGAGCGCGGCGCCGCGGCGATCGTCATCCGCAGCTCCCACTCCTTGCGCGGCTCTTCCACGACCTCCAGCCGCTCGATCGCGCGCTCGGTCTGACGGGCCTTCGCGGCCTGCTTCTCGCTGGTCTCGACCTGCTTGTTGCGGCCGATCTTGTCGTTGTCCTTGCTCTTGCGACGGGCGTTGCGCACGCCCTGCGCCATCCAGGTGCGCTGGGTCTGGGCGCGCTCCTTCAACGTGCCGAGCTTGTCGTCGTACTCCTCGTACACCTCGCGCGCGTGCCGCCGCGCCACCTCGCGCTCGACGAGGTACGACTCGTACCCGCCGTCGTAGATGCCCACCTTCTGCTGCGCGAGGTCCAGCTCGACGATCCGGTTCACGGTGCGCGCCAGGAACTCCCGGTCGTGGCTGACGACCACGGCCGGGCTGCCCCGACCGTTCTGGGCAAGGCCGAGCACGAACTTCTCCAGCCGGGCCAGCCCGTCGAGGTCGAGGTCGTTGGTGGGCTCGTCGAGGAGCAGCACGTCGAAGCGCGAGAGGAGCAGCGCCGCGAGCCCCGCCCGGGCGGCCTGCCCGCCGGACAGCGCAGTCATCTCCGCCGACAGCGCTACGCCCAGCCCGACGTCAGCGGCTACCTCTCCCGCGCGTTCCTCCAGGTCGGCGCCGCCGAGGGAGAGCCAGCGGTCGAGCGCGACGGCGTAGCGGTCGTCCGCGCCGGGCGCGCCTTCGGCCAGCGCCGCAGTGGCCGCGTCCAGCGCCGCATGCGCGGCCGTCACCCCCGTGCGCCGCGCGACGAACGCGGCCACCGTCTCGCCGGGACACCGCTCCGGCTCCTGCGGCAGCAGGCCGACCGTGGCGTCCGGCGGGCTGAGCGTGACCGTGCCCTCCTCCGGCATGGCCCCGCCCGCGAGCAGGCGCAGCAGCGTGGACTTGCCCGCTCCGTTGGCCCCGACCAGCCCGACGACGTCGCCCGCGGCGATGACGAGGTCGAGGCCGGAGAACAGCATGCGGGCGCCGTGGCCTGCGGCGAGCGAGGTGGCCTTGACGGTGGCGCTCATGACGCCATCCAGGGTACGGACGCGGCGGCCCGCCCCGCGCGGCCCGCCGTCGCTCGCCGTTGTCGAGGGTCACCTCCGGACCGCGGCCGCGATACGGGCCCGCAGTGCGGCGTGCGCGTCGCGGAGGCCCGTGCGCGTCGCCTGCACCTCGACGAGTCGGATGCCGGGACCGCCGAGGTGCGTCGCGACGTCGGCCGGACCGCACCGCGCGTACGGCACTCCCATCGCCGCGGCGAGGGCGGCGAGATCCACCCGCTGCGGCGTGCCGAAGACCCGTTCGAACGACCTCGCGTGCTCGGGCGCGCCCTGCTCCAGCAGGCTGAAGATGCCGCCGCCCCCGTCGTTGAGGACGACGATCGCGAGGTCGGGGCGCAGCTCGTCGGGGCCGAGGACCAGGCCGGTGGTGTCGTGCAGGAGGGTCAGGTCGCCGAGGAGCGCGACGGTCGGGCGCGCGTGCGCCAGTGCGGCGCCCATCGCCGTCGACACGGTGCCGTCGATCCCGGCGACGCCGCGGTTGGAGCGTAGGACGAGCCCGGTGCGCGGGGCCGCGGCCAGCGCGACGTCCCGCACCGGGTTGGACGAGCCGATCACCAGCTGCGCGCCTTCCGGCAGGGCCGCGACGAGCGCCCTGGCCAGCCGCAGCCCCGCCGGGGCCGCCCCGTCGAGCGCCTCGTCGAGCGCGTCGGCGGCGGCCTTGTCGGCGGCCGCCCAGCGCCGCAGCCACTCCGGGTCGGGGTGCAGCGCGGGCAGCGCGCCGACGGCGCGGACCGTGCCCGCGACGTCGGTCCAGGGCATGCCGTGCCCGTCGGCCAGCGCGTAGACCGCGACCGACGGGTCGGCGAGCAGCCGCGCGACCGCCCGGTGCAGCGTCGGGCGGCCCGCGACGACGACCTGGGCGGGCGTGAGGTCAGGGGTGCCGAGCAGCCACGGGCCGGTGCGGACGGCGCTCGGCCAGGGCGCGGACGAGGGCTCGGCGACGACGGGCACGGCGACGTCGAGCCGCGGAGCGCCGGGCCCCGCGATCACCACCGTCGGGGCCGCGGGGTCGAGCGGCAGCAGCGGCGCCTCCCGCCGAACGGTCGCCACGGACGTCCACGGCGCGCCGCCGCCGCGCCCGCCGGGCCAGGCGGCCGCGGTGGCGGGCACGTAGTGGGGGCCTGCCCCGGTCGGCGGCCGCGCGCGCCACGGCCCCGTCGGGGCGACGTCGTCGGGGACGAGCGGCTCGGCGAAGGGCAGGTTGAGGTGCACGGGCCCCGGCGGCGTTCCGGTCGCCGCGGCGAGCGCCCGCCCGACCGCCGCGCGCACCTGCGCCTGCGTGCCCCCCACCGCGGGCGCGAGCCGCACGGCGGCGCCGAACATCCCCACCTGCGCGATGGTCTGGCTCGCGCCGGTGCCGACCAGCTCGGGCGGCCGGTCCGCGGTCAGCGCGAGCACCGGCACCCCGGAGTGCGCGGCCTCCAGCACGGCGGGCAGCAGGTTCGCAGCGGCGGTGCCCGACGTCGTCGCCACCGGCACCGGCCTGCCTGACGCGACCGCCAGCCCGAGCGCGAGGAAACCGGCCGTGCGCTCGTCGATGCGGACGTGCAGCCGCAGGCGGCCGTCGAGGTCGGCGGCGTGCAGCGCGAAGGCGAGCGGCGCGCTGCGTGAGCCGGGGCACAGGACGGCGTCGGTGACCCCGCAGCGCACCAGCTCGTCGACGAGAACCCGCGCCGTCGTCGTCGACGGGTTCATCCCGCCTCTCCGGCGCGTCCAGTCGTGGTCACGTCGTCGATCCTGCCTCGCGGGCAGGCGCACGGGCGATCCGGACCGCTGCTCCGCGGCGTGAACCGGGTGGAGCGGCAGGGAGGGGACCCGCCGCTCCACCCGGAGTGTCGGCCACGGTCGGCGGCCTGGAAGACGAGCATGCCCAGCACCGGAGGGTGGCGCATACCACAACCGTGGTATTCGGCCCCTGCGCCCGTCGGTGAAGTGCCGGGGTGGGAAGCGGCCCGATCCGGCGCCTGCCGGGTCCGGCGATCGCGCTGCCGATGCCGGGGTCGCGCGCCGACCGCCGAACCGTCCTCGGAGGCCGTTCAGTGACTCAGTGATTGCGACGCGTGTCTCTCTGTAACAAGCCTCTCAGGGCGGTCGAACTGCGGGGGGAAGCCGCCCGGCTCCCGGTCCCGTCCGGCGACCGCCCGCTCGACGAAGAGGCGCACGTGATGGACTCCCCGACCGGTCCCTGCCGTCCGATGCTCGCGTCCGGCGGGGCCCGCGGATCGGCCGCCCGCGACCTGCGCCGGGAGCTGGCGGTCGCCCGCCGCCGCCTCGCCGCCGCCGAGGCCGCGCTCGCCGCGGTCGCCGAACGCGACCACGAGCTGCGCAACCTCGTCGCCGGGCTGGCCGGTGTCGTGAGCGTGCTCGGCGATGCCCCCGGCGAGGGGACGCTCCTGGTCGGGGCCGCCCGCGCCGAGCTCGCCCGCCTGCGGCAGATGCTCTCCGGCGGCGCGGGCGACGGCGAGGTGGCCACCGAGGTCGCGCCGGTCCTCCGTGACCTGGCCGCCGTCCACGGCGCGTCCGGAATGGACGTGCGGGTGGTGGTCGACGGGGAGCCGGTCGCCGCCGTCGGCCGCGGCGCGCTGGCCCAGGTCGTCGCCAACCTGCTGGTCAACTGTGCCCGACACGCGGCGGGCGCCGCCGTCCGGCTGCGCGCGCGCAGGGTGGCCGACCGGGTGCGCATCGAGGTCGCCGACGACGGTCCGGGACTGCCGCCCGGCACGGTCGACCTGCTGCGGCGCGGCGTGCGCGGGCCGTGCTCGTCCGGGTCGGGCCTCGGGCTCGCGATCGCCGCGGACCTCGTGCGCGCCCGCGGCGGGTCGCTGTCCCTGCGCTCGACCGTCCACGGCGCCACCGCCGTCGTGGAGCTGCCGGTCGCCGCCGGGCTGCGGCAGCGCATCGCGGGATGACCGGCCCCGTCGCCGTCGGTCCGCGGTCGGCCGGGCGCTGGGCGAAGGGCGGGGCGGGATGACCTGCCCTGTCGTCATCGTCGACGACCACGCGCTGATCGCGGCCGCGCTCGCGGTGGCGCTGCGCGCGGAAGGGGTTGGCGTGACGGTCACGACGCCCTCGGAGCTCCTCGACCGCCTCGACGCGCCCGCCCCGCCCGGCGGTCTGGTGCTGCTCGACCTCGACCTCGGCGGCGGGCTCGACGGCGCCGCGCTCGTCCCGCGCCTGCGCCGCGCCGGATGGCGGGTGCTGCTCGTCACCGGCTCGGCCGACGAGATCCGCATCGCGACGGCGGTCGCCGCGGGCGCGGTCGGGTGCGTGGCGAAGTCGGCGCCGTTCGACCAGCTCGTGGCCACCGTCGCGCGGGTCGCCGAAGGCCGCTCGCCGCTGCCCGACGACGAGCGCGAGCGCCTCTGCGGCCTCGCCGACACCGCGGGCCGCGCCCGCACGGAGGCCCTCGCCCGGCTCGCGCGGCTCACGGCGCGGGAACGCCAGATCGTCGACCGGCTCGCCGACGGGCGGCGCCCCACCGCGATCGCCGCCGAGTTCGTCGTCTCGGTGGCCACGGTACGGACGCAGATCCGCTCGATCCTCGGCAAGCTCGAGGTCGGCTCGCAGCTCGAGGCGGCGGCGCTGGCCAGGAGCCTCCGGTAGCCCGTCAGGGCGTGGCGAGCACCTCGCGGACGGCCAGCAGCTTCGCCGCGGCCTCCCGCACCTCGGTGTCCGGGTCGGAGTCGGCGACGATCCCGCAGCCCGCGAACAGGCGCGCCACCGGCCCGCCGAGGAGCGCGCACCGCAGCGCGATGCCCAGCTCGCCGTCGCCGTCGGCGTCGACCCAGCCGACCGGCCCCGCGTAGCGCCCGCGGTCCATCCCCTCCAACGCCGCGATCATCGGCACGGCGACAGCGCGGGGTGTGCCGCCGACCGCGGCCGTCGGGTGCACGGCGGCGGCCAGCTCCAGCAGCGACGCGGGCGCGTGCTCGGGCAGCGTGCCCGCGACGTCGCTGGCCAGATGCGTCACGTTGTGCAGCACCAGCGGAGCAGGCTCGTCGGGCACCGTCAGCCCGGCGCACAGCGGCCGCAGCGAATCGGCGAGCGAGGCGATCGCCAGCTTGTGCTCGTGGCGGTCCTTCGCCGAGCCCAGCAGGGCGTCCCCGAGGTCACCCCCGTTCGCGGGGCCCGGCCAGATCGTGCCCGCCAGCACCCGCGACCACACCGTGCCCGCCCTGCGTCGCATCAGCAGCTCAGGCGTGGCGCCGACCAGGCCGTCCACCGAGAACGACCAGCACGCCGGATACCGCTGCGCCAGCCCCGCCAGCAGGTGGCGGGCGTCCAGCGGGGCGTCGGCGACCGCGAGCAGGTCGTGCGCCAACACCACCTTGTCCAGCTCACCCGCCCGCATCCGCCGGACGGCCTCGGCGACGGCCCGCCGGTAGCCCGCGACGGACAGCTGCCCGTCGGCGTAGCGCACGGAGCCGGACGGGCGCACCGGGCGGATGGCGTGCACGCCGTCGCCGTGCGAGAACTCGGTGACCCACGCGACCCCGTCGCGGCGCCCGACGACCACCCGCGGCACGACGATCACGGAGCCCGGCGCGTCGTCGGCGAAGGTGAAGCTGGTGAAGGCGATCGGCCCGGTGCCGGGCATGCCGACCTCGTCGTCGACGGAGAGGCGGGCGGCGAACGAGCGCCACCACCGGTCCGCCTCGAGGAAGCGGTCGGGCCCCGCGATGGACAGCCGCGCGACCTCGCCCCAGCCGACCAGACCCTCCTCGCCGTGGACCCAGGCCAGCGCGCCCTCGCGGTCGGGGAGCAGGTCGAGCAGGCGCACCGGGTCGTCGACGAGCCTGGTTCGTACGCCCAACCCGGTCGGTAGCGGGGCGATCGTCACGTTTCCGAGAGTAGGAGCCCGCGGCGGGTGGCGCCCGCCCGCCCCGCGAGGCGCCGGACACATCTCGCCAACGCGACCCGTACGATCGGGCCCGATGACCGACCGTACCCGGGTGATCGACGAGTTCAACGACCTCGTCGGGCCAGCCCTGCGCGCCGTGTCCCGCGCCCGCGCCCAGATCGTGCTCGGCATCGCCGTCGTGGTCACGCTGCTGTGCGGTTTCGCGCTGGCGGGGGCGGCCGTCGACGATGGACGGATCACCGCGCACGAGGCCGTCGCGCGGGCCGAGGTGCTCGACGGCTCCACGTTCTTCCGCACGCTCGTGCGGTTCACGCTGCTCGACGGCGAGGTGGCGGTGCCGGAGCTCGGGGTGGCCTACCCGCGCGGGCTCACGCCGGGCACGTCCGTGGCCGTCGAGTACGACGCCACGGATCCCGATCGGGTCCGCGTCGCCGGCCGCAGCGCCGTCACGGCCGCGACGCCGCTGGTCGGCGTGATCGTCGTGACGTGGGCGGCGCTGCTGCCGCTGGCCCGCCTGCTGCGCCGCCGCCGCTGACCCGCGCCCGCGGCCAGAGAAGTTGGGCGGCTGTCCGCCGCCGCGACCGCCCGCCGTCGGCGTGCCGGTTCCCGACGGTCGCCTCGCCGCGGCGCGGCGCCTGGGGATCCCGACGGTCGCGGGGTACCAGACCGACGTCGCCGGGTTCGCGCTCTCCCGCGGGCCCGCAGCGTGCCGCGGGTGCACCCGTGGGCGCGCGGCGTGGACACCAGCCGGTACACCCCCTCGCGGCGCGACGACGGCTGGCGTGCCCGATCGCCCCCGATGGCGACCTGATCGTCGGCCACGTGGGGCGGCTGGCGCCGGAGAGGCAGGTGGAGCCCCTCGCGACGCTGGCCGGGCGGCCGGGGATGCGGCTCGTCGTCGTCGGCGACGGGCCGAGCGCGGCGGGCCCGCGCGCCGCCCTGCCCGGCGCCCGTTCCTCGGCCACCTCGACGGCGCGGCGCAGGCGAGGGTCTACGCGTCGCCCGACGTCTTCGTGCACACCGGCCGTCCGAGACGTTCTGCCAAGCCGTGCAGGAGGCGCCCGCGTCGGGTCTGCCCGTGGTCGCGCCGGACGCGGGCGGCCCGCGCGACCTCGTGCTCCCCGGCCGCACCGGCTACCTCGTGCCGCCGTGGCCGGGGGGACCGGCCGACGACGCGCTGCTCGCCCACTACGCGGCGACGATGGCGGCCCGCCGCGCCCCCGGCGTCGCAGCGGGGTGACCCGGGGACGGTCGTACTGTGGCGGCGTGAGTCGCGCCGAGCTGGACAAGGACCCCCGCGCCGTCGCGGAGATGTTCGACGGCGTGGCACGGCGCTACGACCTCACCAACACCGTGCTCACCGCGGGCCAGGACCGCAGGTGGCGGGCGCTCACCCGCCGCGCGCTCGACCTCGCCCCCGGCGAGCTCGTCCTCGACCTCGCGGCGGGCACGGCCGTGTCCACCGTCGAGCTCGCCCGCTCCGGCGCCTGGTGCGTCGCGGCCGACTTCTCCCTCGGCATGCTGCGCGCAGGGCGCGGACCGCGCCGTTCCCAAGGTCGCCGCCGACGCGCTGGCGCTCCCGTTCGCCGACGCCGTCTTCGACGCGGTGACGATCTCCTTCGGCCTGCGCAACGTGCACGACGCCGACCGGGGGCTGAGGGAGCTGGCGCGGGTCACGAAGCCGGGCGGGCGGCTGGTCGTCTGCGAGTTCGGCCGCCCGACATGGACGCCCTACCGGGCGGCCTACCATCTGGGCCTCGAGCGGGTGCTGCCCGCGATCGCCGACCGCGTGTCCAGCAACCCGGAGGCCTACCGCTACCTCGGCGAGTCGATCAGGGACTGGTCGCCGCAGCCCGAGCTGGCCGCCCGCATGGCCGCCGCGGGCTGGGCGCAGGTGGGCTGGCGGAACCTCGCGGGCGGGGCGGTCGCCCTGCACCGCGCCCGCCGTCCGTAGCGTTCAGCTGCCGCCGAACACCGCCGTGACCAGCCCGGTGACTTCCTTGACCGCTGTCGCCACAGCCGTGCCGGTAGCGGCGACCCCGCCGAGCAGCTTCCGCACGGTGTCCCAGCGCGTCTTCACCGGCGCGGGGTCGGGCGCCTTCGTGTCCAAAGCCTCGACGATCTTGCGGAGCTCGTAGGCGATGTCCTGTCGATCTTGCTGCTCTGGCGCACATGAGGTGGTGAGTTCTCCGCACCGGTGGAACGGGGCCCGCTGAGCGTGCGTGCCGAGATGAACACCAGCGGGGTTCGATCACGCCGAAACCCCGCTGGTGTTCCTCTCGGCCGTCGTCGCCGGGCGCCGCTGCCGTGCCCGCCAGCGGACCGAGAGCAGCCGGGTGGACCATCTCCTGTGCGCCAGAGCCGATCTTGCGGTGTGGCACCGGCCTCGGCCAGCTCCTTCGTGGCGCAGATGCACGCGGAGTGAGAGCGGGATCACGGTCACGTCGGGCCCGCGGCGGCCCCGACGGTGAGCACCGCGCGCTGCGTGGCGTCCGTCTCGCGGCCCTCGACCTTCATGAATAGACTCACGGCGACTTCGTGAATCCGTTCACAAGCGAACATCGCAGGTTAGGCATGCCTGGGTGCACGAGGACGGCGCCGAGGACCTAGGGTCCGCGGCGCCCGCTAGAGATCAGGAGGGCTGATGACCTACCTCCCGCTGGTACTGCTGTTCGTCCTGGCGGGGCTGTTCGCCCTGTTCTCCGTGACGTCCGCGCCGTACGTCGGGCCGCACCGGTACAACCGGGCCAAGCTGGACGCCTACGAGTGCGGCATCGAGCCTTCGCCGGACCCCGTCGTCGGGAGCGGGCGCATGCCCGTCGCCTACTACCTGACCGCGATGCTGTTCATCCTCTTCGACATCGAGATGGTCTTCCTCTACCCGTTCGCGGTCACCAGCGACGCGCTGGGGCTGTTCGGGCTGGTGGAGATCGTGCTGTTCATCG
This sequence comes from uncultured Actinomycetota bacterium, assembly GCA_963750095.1. Taxonomy (GTDB): domain Bacteria; phylum Actinomycetota; class Actinomycetes; order Mycobacteriales; family Pseudonocardiaceae; genus Pseudonocardia. Next base: position 519,066 of record CAVVPJ010000010.1, read on the forward strand.
TGACGGTCGGCTTCGCCTACGTCTACGTGCTGCGGCGCGGCGGGCTGGACTGGAACTAGGGGGCACTAGGGCATGGGACTCGAGGAACACCTCCCGAACGGCGTCCTGCTGGCGAGCGTCGAGAAGCTGGTCAACTGGACGCGCAAGTCGTCGCTGTGGCCCGCCACGTTCGGCCTGGCGTGCTGCGCGATCGAGATGATGACCACCGGCGCGCCGCGCTACGACCTCGCCCGCTTCGGCATGGAGGTCTTCCGCGCCTCGCCGCGCCAGGCCGACCTGATGATCGTCGCGGGTCGGGTGAGCAACAAGATGGCCCCTGTGCTGCGCCAGATCTACGACCAGATGCCCGAGCCCCGGTGGGTGCTCGCGATGGGGGTCTGCGCGAGCTCGGGCGGCATGTTCAACAACTACGCGATCGTGCAGGGCGTCGACCACGTCGTGCCCGTCGACATGTACCTCCCCGGCTGCCCACCGCGCCCGGAGATGCTCATCGACGCGATCCTCAAGATCCACGCCAAGATCATGGACGAGCCGCTGGGCGCGAAGCGGGCCGCGGCGCTCGCGGCGTCCGGTCACGAGACCGAGCTCGTGCCGTCGTCGATCAAGTTCGCGAAGAAGAAGTAGATGGCTGGCAACAACTCTGACGACAGGACCGGCACGTCCAAGGACGACGCCGAGCCCACCGGCGGCGAGCACTCCTCGTCCGAGGCGAGCGGCACGGACACCGCCGCCCACCACGCGGGCGGGGGAGCGGCCCCGGCCGCGGGCGAGGTGGAGCAGCTGGGTGCGGTGCCAGAGGGCGGCACCCGGGTCCCGCCCGCGCGCGCCCGCGAGGGCATGTTCGGCGTGCACGGCTCCGGCGACACGTCCGGCTTCGGCGGCCTGCGCCTGCCCGGCTACGCGCCCGCGCCCGCCGAGCGCCCGTTCGGCGGCTGGTTCGACGAGATGGCCGACGAGCTGGGCAACGCGTTGGAGCGGGGCGGCATCCCGCGCGACTCGGTCCAGCAGATCACCATCGACCGCGGCGAGATCACCTTTTACGTGCGCCGCGAGTCGCTGGTGGGGCTGTGCCGCACCCTGCGCGACGAGCCCGGCCTGCGGTTCGAGCTGTGCTCCTCGGTCTCCGGCGTCGACTACGGCCCCGAGGTGGACCAGCGGCTGCACCTCGCCTACCACCTGACGTCGATGACCTACCGGCGCCGGATCCGCCTGGAGGTCGCGGTCGACGTCGACGACGCGCACGTGCCGAGCGTGGTGGAGGTCTACCCCACGGCCGACTGGCAGGAGCGCGAGACCTGGGACATGTTCGGCGTCGTCTTCGACGGCCACCCCGCCCTCACCCGCATCCTCATGCCCGACGACTGGGAGGGACACCCCCAGCGCAAGGACTACCCGCTCGGCGGGATCCCGGTGGAGTACAAGGGCGCGGAGATCCCGCCCCCCGACGAGCGGCGGTCCTACTCATGATCGGCATTCGGGCGCGGAGATCCCGCCAACAACCCGACAAGCATGACGAGCGGCGGTCCTACTCATGATCGGCATTCGGGCGCGGAGATCCCGCCAACAACCCGACAAGCATGACGAGCGGCGGTCCTACTCATGACCACACCTGCCGAAGAGCGCCGCACGACCGAGGGGCCGGTCTACACCGTCACCGGCGGCGACTGGGACACCCTCATCGACGAGGAGCACGACGACCGCATCGTCGTCAACATGGGCCCCCAGCACCCGTCGACGCACGGGGTGCTGCGGCTGGTGCTCGAGCTGGAAGGCGAGACGGTCACGCAGGCCCGCGCCGTGGTCGGCTACCTGCACACCGGCATCGAGAAGAACTGCGAGTACCGCACCTGGACCCAGGGCGTCACGTTCGTGACGCGCATGGACTACCTGGCGCCGCTGTTCACCGAGACCGGCTACTGCCTCGGCGTCGAGAAGCTGCTCGGCGTGGAGGCGCCGCGGCGCGCGCAGCAGGGCCGCGTCATGCTCATGGAGATCAACCGGATCGCCTCGCACCTCGTGGCGCTGGCCACCGGCGGCATGGAGCTGGGCGCGCTCACCGGCATGACCAACGGGTTCCGCGAGCGCGAGGACCTGCTGCACCTCCTGGAGCGCCTCACGGGCCTGCGCATGAACCACGCGTTCATCCGCCCCGGCGGCCTCGCCCAGGACTTCCCCGAGGGCTACAAAGAGGACGTCCTGGCCGTCGTCAAGCAGATCCGCGGCCAGCTGCCCGGCTATGACAAGCTGCTCACCGAGCAGCCGATCTGGCGTCAGCGCCTGGAGAGCGTCGGCTACCTGCCGGTCGACGGCTGCCTCGCGCTCGGTGCCACCGGCCCGATCCTGCGCGCCGCGGGCCTGCCGTGGGACCTGCGCAAGATCGAGCCCTACTGCGGCTACGAGGAGTACGAGTTCGAGGTGCCGACGGCCACCGAGGCCGACTGCTACGCCCGCTACCGGCTGCGGGTCGCCGAGATGTGGGAGTCGCTCAAGATCATTGAGCAGGTCGTGAAGGCGATGGAGCCCGGCCCGGTGATGGTCCAGGACCGCAAGATCGCCTGGCCCGCCCAGCTCTCCATCGGCTCGGACGGCATGGGCAACACGCTCGAGCACGTCAAGAAGATCATGGGTCAGTCGATGGAGTCGCTGATCCACCACTTCAAGCTGGTCACCGAGGGCTTCGCGGTGCCTGCGGGCCAGGTCTACACGGCGGTCGAGTCGCCGCGCGGCGAGCTGGGCTTCCACCTCGTCTCCGACGGCGGCACCCGCCCGCTGCGCGTCCACGTGCGCGAGCCCAGCTTCGTGAACCTGCAGTCGATGCCCGCGATGAGCGAGGGCGGCATGATCGCCGACGTCATCGCGGCCGTCGCCTCGATCGACCCGGTGATGGGGGGATGTGACCGATGAGCCGCGGCTTCGCCGCCCGTGCGCGGAAAACGCTGCCTCGACCGTCTTTTCCGCTCACGAGCACCGGAGGTGCCCGATGACGCTGCCGGAAGGCATGCCGGAGTCCCTCGGGCCGTCGGCGAAGCCGGAAGAGGTCGTCTGGGAGGGGCCGGAAGACCAGCCGATCGTCGGCGGCGTCTTCGACGAGGTCACGCGGCAACGGGCGAAGGAGATCATCGCCAAGTACCCGCAGTCGCGTTCCGCGTTGCTCCCGCTGCTGCACCTCGTGCAGTCGGTCGAGGGGCACGTGAGCCAGGACGGGATCCGGTTCTGCGCCGACGAGCTGGAGCTCACCACGGCCGAGGTCGCGGCGGTCGTCACCTTCTACACGATGTACAAGCGCACCCCCTGCGGCGAGCACCTCGTGAGCGTGTGCACCAACACGCTGTGCGCCGCGCTCGGCGGCGACGCCATCTACGAGCGCCTGCGGGAGCGGCTCGGCGAGCCCGGCGAGCCGTTGGGCCACGAGGAGACCTCGGCCGACGGCACGATCACCCTCGAGCACGCCGAGTGCCTCGCCGCCTGCGACCTCGGCCCCGTGCTCCAGGTCAACTACGAGTACTACGACAACCAGACCGCGGAGAAGGCCGAGGAGCTGGTCGACGCGCTGCGCCGCGGCGAGAAGCCGCACCCCACGCGCGGCGCGCCGCTCACGAGCTTCCGCACCGTCGAGCTCGAGCTGGCGGGCGTCTTCCCCGATCTCGCGGCGAGCGTCGAAGGATTGTCGGAGGCGTCTGAGACGCTGCTCGGCGTGCGGGTGGCCGCCGAGCGCGGCTGGGCCGCACCCGCCATGCCCGACACGCCCCCCGCCCTGCCATCGAGATAGCGAGGGACCCCGAAGAGATGGCCGACAAGAGATGAACGCCGACCTCATCACCCCGGTGCTCACGAAGCGCTGGTCGGAGCCGCGCTCGTGGTCGATCGACACGTACGAGCGCACCGGCGGCTACCAGGCCTTCCGTTCCGCGCTGCGCGCCGATCCCGATGCCCTCATCCAGCTCGTCAAGGACTCGGGGCTGCGCGGACGCGGCGGCGCGGGCTTCCCGACGGGCATGAAGTGGGGCTTCATCCCGCAGGGGCCGACCGGTCCGGGCGCCAAGCCGAAGTACCTGGTGATCAACGCCGACGAGGGCGAGCCGGGCACCTGCAAGGACATCCCCACGATGATGGCCGACCCGCACTCGCTCATCGAAGGCTGCATCATCACCTGCTACGCGATCCGCGCCCACTTCTGCGCGATCTACGTGCGCGGCGAGGCGCTGCACCCGATCCGCCGGGTGGCCAACGCCGTCCGCGAGGCGTACGCGAAGGGCTACCTCGGCAAGGACATCCTCGGCACGGGGTACGACATCGACATCGTCGTCCACGCGGGCGCGGGCGCCTACATCTGCGGCGAGGAGACGGCGCTGCTGGATTCCCTCGAAGGCCGCCGCGGCCAGCCCCGGCTCAAGCCGCCGTTCCCGGCCACCTCGGGCCTCTACGCGTCGCCCACCGTGGTCAACAACGTCGAGACGATCGCCAGCGTGCCGTTCATCGTGCAGGGCGGCAGCGACTGGTTCCGGTCCATGGGCACCGAGAAGAGCCCCGGCCCCAAGATCTACTCGATCTCCGGGCACGTCGAGCGGCCGGGCCAGATCGAGGCGCCGCTGGGCACCACCCTGCGGCAGCTGCTGGAGCTGTGCGGCGGGATGAAGGACGGCATCCCGCTGAAGTTCTGGACACCGGGCGGCTCGTCCACGCCGCTGTTCACCGCCGAGCACCTGGATGTCCCGCTGGACTTCGAGGGTGCCGCCGCGGCGGGCTCGATGCTGGGCACCACGGCCGTGCAGGTGTTCAACGAGACCGTGTCCGTGCCGTGGGCGGTCATGAAGTGGACCGAGTTCTACAAGCACGAGTCCTGCGGCAAGTGCACCCCGTGCCGGGAGGGCACCTACTGGCTGCTGGAGATCCTGGAGCGGATGCTGCACCACGAGGGCACCGAGGAAGACATCGAGACGCTGCTCGACGTCTGCGACAACATCCTCGGCCGGGCGTTCTGCGCGCTCGGCGACGGTGCCACGAGCCCGATCACCAGCGGCATCCAGTACTTCCGGCAGGAGTTCCTCGACCTCTGCGCCGGGCAGCCCGCCGCCCAGAAGTCCGACCGCGACACAGCACCCGCCGGAGCCATGGCATGACGCTCACGCAAGAAGGCGCCGACACCCGACCGGTGCCGGAGGGGCACATCCGGCTGACCATCGACGACCGGGTCGTGGACGCGCCCAAGGGCGAGCTGATCATCCGCGCCTGCGAGCGGCTCGGGATCATCGTGCCGCGCTTCTGCGACCATCCGCTGCTCGATCCGGCAGGCGCGTGCCGCCAGTGCCTCGTCGAGGTCGAGATGGGCGGGCGCCCGATGCCCAAGCCGCAGGCCAGCTGCACGATGACGGTGGCCGACGGCATGGTCGTGCGCACGCAGCACACGTCGAAGGTGGCCGAGAAGGCGCAGCACGGCGTGATGGAGCTGCTGCTGATCAACCACCCGCTGGACTGCCCGATCTGCGACAAGGGCGGCGAGTGCCCGCTGCAGAACCAGGCCATGACCTCCGGGCGCACCGAGTCCCGGTTCGTCGACACCAAGCGCACGTTCCCGAAGCCCATCCCGATCTCCACCGAGGTGCTGCTCGACCGGGAGCGCTGCGTGCTCTGCCAGCGCTGCACCCGCTTCTCCGAGCAGATCGCGGGCGACCCGTTCATCGAGCTGCTCGAGCGCGGCTCGCAGCAGCAGATCGGTGTGGCGCAGGACAAGCCGTTCCAGAGCTACTTCTCCGGCAACACGATCCAGATCTGCCCGGTCGGGGCGCTCACGAGCGCGGCCTACCGCTTCCGGTCCCGCCCGTTCGACCTCCGGTCCACCGACGGCGTGTGCGAGCACTGCGCGTCGGGCTGCGCTGAGCGCGTCGACACCCGCCGCGGCGTCGTGCTGCGCCGCATGGCGGGCAACGACCCGGCCGTCAACGAGGAGTGGACCTGCGACAAGGGCCGCTTCGCGTTCCGCTACCTCGCTTCACGTGAGCGGATCACCCGGCCCATGGTCCGCGGCGCCGACGGCGTGCTCGCCGAGACGTCGTGGACCGATGCGCTCTCGGTCGCCGCACGCGGGCTGCTGGCCGCCCGCGAAGGCGGGATCGGCGTGCTGGCAGGCGGCCGCCTGACCGTCGAGGACGCCTACGCGTACGCCAAGTTCGCGCGGGTCGCGGCGCACACCAACGACGTCGACTTCCGCGCCCGCCCACACTCCCACGAGGAGCTGGAGTTCCTCGCCGCGCACGTCGTCGGCCAGGGCCCCGAGGTGCTCGACTACACGCGCCTGGAAGCCGCGCCCGCCGTGCTGTGCGTCGCGCTGGAGCCCGAGGAGGAGTCGCCGATCGTCTACCTCCGCCTGCGCAAGGCCGCGCGCAAGCACGGCCAGCAGGTGTACCACCTCGGCCAGTGGACCACGCCCGCGGTGGAGCGCACCTCGCTGTCCACCGGCGTGGCGTCGCCCGCCGCCAAGGACAACCTCATCCCGGCGGTGCCCGGCGCCGAGGCCGCGGTGCTCGCGGACCTGCCCGTGAACGTCCTCATCGCGCTCTCCCGCGGCGGGGTGGTCCTCGTCGGCGAGCGGGCCGCGGAGGTGCCAGGCCTCTACTCGGCGGTGTCGGCGCTGGCCGCCCGCACGGGTGCGGCCCTCGGCTGGGTGCCGCGGCGGGCGGGGGAGCGGGGCGCGCTCGACGCGGGCGCGGCGCCGAACCTGCTGCCGGGTGGGCGGCTGGTCACCGACGCGGCCGCGCGCGCCGAGGTCGAGGCCGCGTGGGGGCTCGCCGAGGGCACGCTGCCCGCCGCGCCGGGCCGCGACACCGACTCCATCCTCGGCGCGGCGAGCCTCGGCGAGCTGTCGGCGCTGGTGGTCGGCGGGCTCGACCCGAACGACCTCGCCGATCCCGCCGCCGCGCTGGCCGGGCTGCGCGAGGTCGGGTTCCTCGTGAGCCTGGAGATGCACCGCTCGGCGGTCACCGAGCTCGCCGACGTGGTGCTCCCGGTCGCACCGGACGCCCAGCGGGCGGGCACCTACCTCAACTGGGAGGGCCGGTCCCGCGCGTTCGGGCCCGCGCTGGACGCGAGCGGCGTGCTGCCCGACTGCCGGGTGCTCGACACGCTGGCCGTCGAGATGGACGTCGACCTGTTCACCCAGACCCCGGCCGCGGCCGGGGGCGAGCTGGCCAGGCTCGGCGCCCGCTCGGCCGCCGCGCCCGCCCCGCCCACCGCGACGGCGGGGGTCCCGCGCGCGCCGGGCTTCGGGCAGGCCGTGCTCGCCACGTGGCGCCAGCTCGTCGACGATTCCTCGCTCGCGGTCGACGAGCCGCACCTCGCGGGCACCGCACGGCCCGCGCTCGCGCGGGTCAACGCGGCCACGGCCACGCGGCTGGGGCTCACCGAGGGCGAGTCCGCCACGGTACGCACCGAGCGGGGCGCGATCACGCTTCCGGTGGCGCTGGCCGACCTGCCCGACGGGGTCGTCTGGCTGCCAGGCAACTCCGGTGAATCCCACGTCCGCGCCGTGCTGGGCGCAGGGCACGGCGACCTGGTGGGGGTGACGGCATGATCCTGGCGCAGGCGCCGACGGACGGCGGGCTGACGCACACGCAGCAGCTCCTCGCGGACGACCCGTTGTGGCTGGTCATCCTCAAGGTCGTCGCGCTGTTCGCCATCGGTGTGGTGCTGACCCTCTTCATGATCAACTGGGAGCGCAAGGTCGTCGGCCGCATGCAGCAGCGGCCGGGGCCGAACCGCGTGGGCCCCAACGGCTGGCTGCAGAGCCTCGCCGACGGGCTCAAGCTCGCGTTCAAGGAAGACATCATGCCGGTGATGGCCGACAAGCGGGTGTACTTCATCGCCCCGGTCATCTCGTGCATCCCGGCCTTCGTCGCGTTCTCGGTGATCCCGTTCGGCGGCGAGGTGTCGATCTTCGGCGAGCCGACGGTGCTGCAGCTCGTCGACCTGCCGGTCGGCGTCCTCGTGGTGCTCGCGTGCAGCTCGGTCGGCGTCTACGGGATCGTGCTCGGCGGCTGGGCCTCCGGCTCGCCGTACCCGCTGCTGGCCGCGCTGCGCTCGGCGGCGCAGGTGATCTCCTACGAGATCGCGCTCGGCCTCTCGGTCGTCGGGGTCGTGCTCTACGCGGGTTCGCTGTCCACCGCGGACATCGTCGCGTCGCAGCAGACGAGCCTGTGGAACGTCATCCTGCTGCTGCCCAGCTTCATCATCTTCGTGATCGCGATGGTCGGCGAGACCAACCGGGCGCCGTTCGACCTGCCCGAGGCGGAGTCGGAGCTCGTCGGCGGCTTCCACACCGAGTACTCGTCGCTCAAGTTCGCGCTGTTCTTCCTCGCCGAGTACGTCAACATGGTCACCGTCTCGGCGATGGCCACCACCCTGTTCCTCGGCGGGGGCACGCTGCCGTTCCTGAGTCTCAACGGCTGGCTCGAGTTCGTCGTGTTCCTCGTGAAGATGTTCATCTTCCTGTTCGTCTTCATCTGGCTGCGCGGCACGCTGCCCCGGATGCGCTACGACCAGTTCATGCGCCTGGGCTGGAAGGTGCTGGTCCCGGTCAGCATCCTGTGGATCCTGCTGATCTTCGCGGTGCGCACCTGGCGCAACAGCGGCGGCAGCACGGTCGCGCTGCTGGTGGCCGTCGGCATCGGCGTCGCCGTCGTGCTGATCATCGCGTTCCTCGTGCCGGACCGGCGCGCCCCCACCGAGCCGGTCGTCGAGCTCGCGTCCGACTACCCGGTGCCGCCGCTGGACCTGGTCGTGCCCACGAAGTCAGCCAAGCCGAAGGGTCGCTCCCGCCGTGAGCGGCGCGCCCCGGCCCTCTCGGCGAAGGAGAGCGAGTAGCCATGTTCGAGTTCTTCAAGGGCTTCGGCGTCACCTTCTCGACGATGTTCAAGAAGGTCGTCACCGAGGAGTACCCGGAGGACTTCCCGCCCGCCGCGCCCCGCTACCACGGCCGCCACCAGCTCAACCGGCATCCCGACGGCCTGGAGAAGTGCGTGGGCTGCGAGCTGTGCGCCTGGGCCTGTCCCGCCGACGCGATCTACGTCGAGGGCGGCGACAACACCGAGGAGGCGCGCTACTCGCCCGGCGAGCGCTACGGCGCCATCTACCAGATCAACTACCTGCGCTGCATCGGCTGCGGGTTGTGCATCGAGGCGTGCCCCACCCGCTCGCTCACGATGACGAACTTCTACGAGATGGCCGACGACAACCGCCAGGACCTGATCTACACCAAGGAGCAGCTGCTCGCCCCGCTCCTGCCGGGCATGGAGCAGCCGCCGCACCCGATGCGCCTCGGCGACAACGAGCAGGACTACTACGTCCAAGGCCCGACGCTGGCCAAGAAGAACCTGGCCAACGAGCCGGTGGGGAAGCAGGTGAAGTAGGGATGCCCGATGTGATCTCGACGGGCGAGGCCGTCACGTTCTGGATCCTCGGCCCTATCGCGCTGCTCGGCGGGCTGGGCATGGTTTTCGCCCGCAACGCCGTGCACTCGGCGCTGTTTCTCGCGATGACGATGCTGTCGCTCGGCGGGCTCTACATGGCCCAGCAGGCCCCGTTCCTCGGCTTCGTGCAGATCATCGTCTACACCGGCGCCGTGATGATGCTGTTCCTGTTCGTGCTGATGCTCGTCGGCCGCGACAGCTCCGACTCGGTGGTCGAGGTGCTGCGCGGCCAGCGGCTGGCCGCGCTGGTGTTCGGCGTCGGGTTCGCGGTGCTGCTCGTCGGGGCGCTCGGCAACGCGCTCGCCAGCACCCCGTCCGTCGGCCTCGCCGCGGGCAACGCCGGGACGGGCGGCAACGTCACCGGCCTCGGCAGGCTCATCTTCACGAAGTACCTCTTCGCGTTCGAGCTCACCTCGGCCCTGCTCATCACGGCCGCGCTCGGCGCGATGGTGCTGGCGTACGCGCAGTCCCGCGGCAACCTGTCGAAGATCGGGCAGCGGGCCACCGTCGAGGCCCGCCTGCGCGGCGAGCACGACCGCATCTCCCCGCTGCCCGGGCCCGGCGTGTTCGCCACCGGCAACTCGGTGGCCGTCCCCGCGATCCTCCCCGACGGCTCCGTCGCCCCCGAGTCGATCTCCGCGATCATCGACGCCACCCCGGTCGAGGAGATCCCGCCGCCGGAGGCCGACGCGCACGCCCTCACCGGCCCGGCCCACTCCGAGGAACAGGCATGAGCCAGACCAACTACCTGCTGCTCTCGGCCCTGCTGTTCACGATCGGCGCGGTCGGCGTGCTCGTGCGCCGCAACGCGATCGTCGTGTTCATGTGCGTCGAGCTGATGCTCAACGCGGTCAACCTCACGCTGGTCACGTTCGCCCGCACCAACGGGCAGATCGACGGGCAGGTCATGGCGTTCTTCGTCATGGTCGTGGCCGCGGCGGAGGTCGTGGTCGGCCTCGCGATCATCATGTCGATCTTCCGCACGCGTCGGTCCGCGTCGGTCGACGACGCGAACCTGTTGAAGTACTAGGAGCTCCCCGTGTCCCTGGTCCTCGCCGCCGAGCTCCCGGAGGTCGGCCCCGCCACCGGAGCCGCCGGGCTCGCCTGGCTGCTCGTCGCGCTCCCGGCCCTCAGCGCGCTCGTGCTGTTCGTTCTCGGCCGCCGGGCCGACGCCTGGGGGCACATCCTCGGTGTGCTGTCGGTGGTCGGCGCCTTCGTCATCGGCCTGCTGATCTTCGTGCAGACCGCCGGGCTCGACGCCACCGCGCGCACCCGCGAGCAGTCGCTCTACAACTGGTTCTCCGTCGCGGGCCTGCATGTCGACTTCGGGCTGCGGCTGGATCCGCTCTCGCTGACGTTCGTGCTGCTGATCACGGGTGTCGGCGGCCTGATCCACATCTACGCGGTGGGCTACATGGCGCCGTCGCACCACGACCCCGACCCTTCGGCCAGGCGCCGGTTCTTCGCGCAGTTCAACCTGTTCGTCACCGCGATGCTCCTGCTGGTGCTCGGCAACAACTTCGTGCTGCTGTACCTGGGCTGGGAGGGCGTGGGCCTCGCCTCCTACCTGCTGATCGGCTTCTACCAGGACCGCCCGTCCGCGGCCACCGCGGCGAAGAAGGCGTTCCTGATGAACCGCGTCGGCGACGTCGGGCTCGCGATCGCGATCTTCATCCTCTGGACCCAGCTGGGCACGCTGCAGTACACCGAGGTGTTCGCCAACATCGGCAAGGTCGACCCTGCCGCGCTCGTCGCGATCACGGTGCTGCTGCTGCTCGGCGCGTGCGGCAAGTCCGGCCAGTTCCCGCTGCAGGCCTGGCTCCCGGACGCCATGGAGGGCCCCACCCCGGTGTCCGCGCTCATCCACGCGGCAACCATGGTCACCGCGGGTGTCTACCTCATCGCCCGCATGCACCCGATCTACGACCTCACCGAGTCCGGCCGCATCGTCGTCGCCATCATCGGCACGATCACGCTGCTGATCGGCGCGATCATCGGCTGCGCCTACGACGACATCAAGAAGGTGCTCGCGTACTCCACGGTCAGCCAGATCGGGTACATGATCCTCGCCGTCGGGCTCGGCCCGTTCGGCTACGCGCTGGGCATCGCGCACCTGCTCGCCCACGGCTTCTTCAAGGCCGGGCTCTTCCTCGGGGCGGGCTCGGTGATGCACGCGATGAACGACAACGTGGACATGCGCCACTACGGCGGCCTCGCGCGGGTCATGCCGATCACCTTCGTGACCTTCGGGCTGGGCTACCTCGCGCTGATCGGCTTCCCCGGCCTCTCCGGGTTCTTCACGAAGGACGCGATCATCGAGGCGGCGTTCGCCGCGCCCGGCTGGCAGGGGTGGACGTTCGGCCTGATCGCCACGATCGCCGCGGGCCTCACCGCGTTCTACATGACCCGCCTGATGTTCATGACGTTCTTCGGCGAGAAGCGCTGGCAGAACCTGCAGTCCGCCGACGGTCACGACTACCACCCGCACGAGGCGCCCGCCGTCATGACCGTGCCGATGGTGCTGCTGGCGGTCGGCTCGGTCGGCGCGGGCTTCGTGCTCACCCAGGGCCACCTGCTGGCCAACTGGCTCACCCCTTCGCTGGGCGAGCTCGGCGAGCGCGAAGGCGCGCTGCCAGCGGCCGCCGTCTCCACCCTGGTGCTGGTGTGCTCGGCGCTCGGCGTGGTCATCGCCTGGCTGGCGGTCGGACGGCGGGCCACCCCGGTGGAGCGCCCGCGGCACGTGTCGTTCCCCGTGCGGGCCGCCCGCCGCGACCTCTACGCCAACGCGATCAACGAGGCGCTCATCGCGACGCCGGGCACCTGGCTGTCGCGGTTCCTCGTCTACGTCGACAACCGCGGCGTCGACGGGGTGGTCAACGGCACGGCCGCGCTGCTCGGCGGCAGCTCCGGGCGATTGCGCAGGCTGCAGACCGGCTTCGTCCGCTCGTACGCACTCTCGATGCTCGGCGGCGCGGTGCTCGTCGTCGCGGCGCTGCTGGCGGTGCGGTTCGCATGACCAACGGAGGAGCCTTGCTGCTGGCCCTGTTGCTGCTGCCGCTCGTCGGCGCGGCGGCCGTCGCGCCCATGGGCGCCAACCCGCGCACCGCCAAGATGACGGCGATGGCCGTCGCGCTCGTCGAGCTCGTGCTCACGATCGTCGTCTGGTTCTCGTACTCGACGGCCGCGGCGTCGTCGGGCACCCGTTTCCAGCTCGAGTCCTCGGCCGAGTGGATCCCGTCCTTCGGCACGCACTTCGCACTGGGCATCGACGGCATCGCGCTGGTGATGCTCGCGCTGATCGCCGTGCTGGTGCCGATCGTCATGGGCTTCTCGTGGGAGGAGAAGCTGCCGGAGGGCCGCACGGCCGCGGGCTTCTTCGCGCTGCTGCTGGCCACGCAGGGCCTGCTGGTCGGGGTGTTCGCGGCCACGGACGTGTTCCTGTTCTACGTCTTCTTCGAGGCGATGCTCATCCCGATGTACTTCATGATCGGGCGCTTCGGCGGCCCGCGTCGGCAGTACGCGGCGGTGAAGTTCTTCCTCTACTCGCTGCTCGGCGGCCTGATCATGCTGGCGTCGGTGATCGGGCTGTACGTCGTGTCCGGCGAGCAGCTGGGCCAGGGCACGTTCACCTGGGCCGAGCTGCAGAAGATGGCCGCCAACGTTCCGGAGTCCACCCAGGTCTGGCTCTTCATCGGCTTCTTCGTGGCGTTCGCGATCAAGGCGCCGCTGGTGCCGTTCCACACCTGGCTGCCCGACGCCGGTGCCGAGGCCCCGATCGGGGCGGGCGTGCTGCTGGTCGGCGTGCTCGACAAGGTGGGCACGTTCGGCTTCCTGCGCTACTGCCTGCCACTCTTCCCGCTCGCGTCGCGTGACCTCGCGCCGCTGGTGCTGACGCTCGCGGTGATCGGCATCCTGTACGGGGCGCTGCTGGCCGTCGGGCAGGCCGACATGAAGCGGTTCGTCGCGTACACCTCGATCGCGCACTTCGGCTTCATCGCCCTGGCCATCTTCGCGTTCTCCAGCCAGGCGTTCGCGGGCGCCACGTTGTACATGGTCAACCACGGCATCTCGACGGGCATGCTGTTCATGGTCATCGGGCTGGTCATCGCCCGCGGCGGCTCGCGGCTGGTGGGCGACTACGGCGGCGTGCACAGGGTCGCGCCGCTGCTCGCCGGGATGTTCCTGGTGGCCGGGCTGTCGTCGCTGGCGCTGCCGGGCACCAACTCGTTCGTCTCGGAGTTCCTGGTGCTGGTCGGCTCGTACCCGCGCCAGCCGGTGTTCACGATCCTGGCCACCGTCGGGATCATCTTCGCGGCGCTGTACGTGCTGTGGACCTACCAGCGCACGATGCAGGGCCCGCTGCGCGGCGCGGCCGTGCTCGGCGCCTTGGAGCGGGCGGGCGGCCCCGGCACGATGCTCGACCCGGACGTGGCGGCCACGAAGCCCGGCCGCGGGTTCCCCGACCTGCGCAAGGGCGAGATCGCGGCGCTCACCCCGCTCGTCGCGCTGATCCTGGTGCTCGGGTTCTTCCCCGGCCCGGTGCTGAACGTGATCACCCCGTCGGTGGTGAGCACGATGAACGAGGTCGGCCTGCCCGACCCGGTGGGAGGACTGGTTCCGTGAGGGAGCTTGCGACCGAACCGATGGCACAGACGATCCTCGCTCAGACGCCCGTCCCGATCGAGGCGCCCGCGATCGACTACGGCGCGCTGATGCCGGTGCTGGTGATCTTCAGCGCGGCCTGCATCGCGGTGCTCGTCGAGGCGTTCCTGCCGCGCTACCAGCGCTGGCCCGCGCAGGTGGTCCTGTCGGTGCTGGCCATCGTGGTGGCCGGGTTGTCGCTGGTGCTCTACGCGGGCGCCAGCCCGGCACAGGGCATCACCACCGTGGCGGGCGCGGTGGCGGTCGACCGGCCCACGCTGTTCCTCTGGGGCACCCTGCTCGCGTTGGGGCTGGGCAGCCTGCTGCTCATCGCCGACCGCTCGGTGGAGCCGGGCGGGGCCTTCATCGCGTCCGCGGCGGCGCGCCTCGCGGTCGGCGGTCGCTCGGTCGGCGGCTCGACCAACGGGGGCGACGAGGAGCGCGACTACGACGCTCGCGGCGGCGGCTCCGGTGCACCGACGATGCAGACCGAGGTCTTCCCGTTCATGCTGTTCGCGCTCGGCGGGATGATGACCTTCTGCGCGGCCAACGACCTGCTCACGATGTTCGTCGCGCTCGAGGTGCTGAGCCTGCCGCTGTACCTCATGTGCGGCCTGGCGCGGCGGCGTCGGCTGCTCTCCCAGGAGGCGGCGGTCAAGTACTTCCTGCTCGGCGCGTTCGCGTCCGCGTTCTTCCTGTACGGCCTGGCGCTGCTCTACGGCTACGCGGGCTCGGTCACGCTGCACGACATCTCCGTGGCGGCGTCGGGCTCGCAGCGCTCCGACACCCTGCTGCTGGGTGGGCTGGCGCTGCTGGTCGTCGGGCTGCTGTTCAAGGCCTCGGTCGGCCCGTTCCACACGTGGACGCCCGACGTCTACCAGGGCGCGCCCACGCCGGTCACCGCGTTCATGGCCGCGTGCACGAAGGTGGCGGCGTTCGGGGCGCTGGCGCGGGTGCTGTTCGTCGCGTTCGGCGACACCCGCTGGGAGTGGCGCGGCGTGCTGTGGGCCGTGGCGATCGTCTCGATGGTGATCGGCGCTGTGCTCGGGCTCACCCAGACCGACGTCAAGCGCATGGTGGCGTACTCGTCGGTGGCGCACGCGGGCTTCCTGTTGCTCGGGGCGATGTCCATCACACAAGCGGGCACGTCGGGCGTGCTGTTCTACCTGCTGGCCTACGGCTTCAACACGCTCGCGATCTTCGGTGTGATCAGCCTGGTGCGCGACGCCGACGGCGAGGCCACCCACCTCTCCCAGTGGGCGGGGCTGGCGAAGCGCTCGCCCGTGGTGGCCGGGGTGATGACCTTCCTGCTGCTCGGTCTCGCCGGCATCCCGCTGACCAGCGGCTTTACCGCGAAGTTCGCGGTGTTCTCGGCCGCGCTCGGCGACGGGATGGCCCCGCTGGTGGTCATCGCGCTGGTGGCGAGCGCCGTTGCGGCGTTCTTCTACCTGCGCGTGATCGTGCTCATGTACTTCAGCGAGCCCGCCGCCGACGGCCCCTCCGTCAGCGTGCCGGGGGCGTTCACGACGGCGGCCATCACCCTCGGCGTGCTCGTCACCCTGCTGCTCGGCATCGTCCCGTCGCTGGCCTTGGGCTGGGCGAGCGCCGGTGGCTTCGTAAGCTGAGGAAGTGACGAGCAACGAGGTCGCGGGTGTCGCGGTCGAGGACCCGAGCCTGGCCGCGGCGCTGCAGAAGGGTCTGGACGAGGTCGAGGCGCTGCTGCACCGAGAGGTGCGCAGCGACTACCACTTCGTCGCCGAGACCTCGCTGCACCTGATCGACGCGGGCGGCAAGCGGTTCCGCCCGCTGTTCACGCTCCTCGGCGCGCAGATGGGGCCGCGGCCCGAGTCGTCGGACGTGCTCACGGCCGCCGCCGTCGTCGAGCTGATCCACCTGGCCACGCTCTACCACGACGACGTGATGGACTCGGCCACCATGCGCCGCGGCGCCGAGAGCGCCAACTCGCGGTGGGACAACACGGTCGCGATCCTCACCGGCGACTTCCTGTTCGCGCACGCGTCGCGGCTGGTCGCCGACCTCGGCCCGGACGCCGTGCGGATCATCGCCGAGACGTTCGCCGAGCTCGTCACGGGCCAGATGCGCGAGACCCGCGGGCCGCGGCCAGGGGACGACCCGGTGCGGCACTACCTCACGGTGGTCGCGGAGAAGACCGGCTCGCTCATCGCCACCGCGGGGCGCTACGGCGGCATGTTCGCGGGCTGCCCGCCCGAGCACGTGGAGTCGCTGCGCCAGTTCGGCGCGGTGATCGGCACCGCGTTCCAGATCTCCGACGACGTGATCGACATCGCGTCGCCGTCGGACAGCTCGGGAAAGACGCCCGGCACCGACCTGCGCGAGGGCGTGCACACCCTGCCGATGCTCTACGCGCTGCAGGGGGAGGGGCGCGACGCCGACCGGCTGCGGGTGCTGCTGGCCCGCCCGATCACCGACGACGCCGAGGTGGCCGAGGCCCTCGACCTCCTGCGGTCAGGCTCGGGCCTCGCCCGCGCTCGGGACGTCCTCGCCGACCAGGCCGCCGCCGCCCGCGCGGAGCTGGGCAAGCTCCCCGTCTGCGCCGCCTCGGACGCGTTGTCGGCCTTGACGGCCTACGTCATCGACCGCACCGGCTGACCCCACCCCACGGTGAGTCCCGCGTTTCGGCACGCCGAGTGCGGCGTTCGGGCACGCCCAACGGCGGCAGCGGTCGACCTCGCAGACCCGCGCCTACGCCTCGCAGGCGCCCAGGACTCTGCGAGGTGTCGGCCAGGTCTGCGAGGATGCATGCCCGTGGCGGACCGGCCCGAGCGGCGTCAGGCGGGCAGCACCAGCACCGGCACCGGCGACGCGCGGATCAGCTTCCCGGCCCGCGAGCCCAGGAAGACGCGGGCGAGCGGACCGACCCCGGACGACCCGATGGCGAGCAGCTCGTCGCGCACCCAGTCGATGCTCGCGACCGACTCGCCCCAGCCGGACCCGGTGCCGATGACGCACGGGACGTCCGCGGTGATGATCCCGTCGGCGACGAGCCGGTGCTGGGCCTCGGCCGCCTGGGTGGCCCAGGAGTCGAGCACGGAGTCCTCGGCCGTCACCCCCACCTCGGGCGGGTACATCGTCGCGTGCCGGACGCCGAAGCTGGCCACGCGCAGCGGGGTGCCGAGCACCTTGGCCAGTTCGGCGGCCTGCGCGACCGTGCGCACCGACGACGAGCTGTCGGAGAAGGCACAGGTCAGGCGCGTGAACCCGGCGGCGGCCACCGAGCGGTAGCCGCGCGGGCAGATGGCGAGCGGCACCGACGCGGAGTGCAGCAGCTTGTCCGCCGTGGAGCCGGTGACGATGCGGCCCTCGGGCCCGTCGGCCGAGGACCCGATCACCAGCGTGCTGGCGTCCAGCTCGTGCACGGCCTCGACCAGCGCGGCTCCCACCGAGCGCCCGGTGGCCGTCCGGTAGGAGGTCGGCACGGTCACGCTGGTGTCGGTGAGGTACTCGCGCGCCTGCTGCTCGGACTCCTCGCCCACCAGCCGGGCGTAGTCGGCGTACTCGGCGTCGACCTTCGCCATCGACGGCGTGGACCACTGCCGGGGCACGACGGTGACGACCGCCATCGCCTCGCCGCGAGCGTGGGCCAGCTGCATGCCGAGGTCGAGGGCGCCACGGCCGCCGCGGTGCGGGATGTATCCGACGACGATGGTCATCGCCGCTCCGCCGCGCGTTCCCCGCCGCGACGGGCGAGCGCCGAGTGCCTGCGCCCGTAGAACAGGTAGAACACCAGGAACACGGCCACCCAGCCCGCGAAGACCAGCCAGGTGTACCAGTGCAGGCTCGCCAGGATGTAGCCGCAGGCGAGGATCGACAGCACCGGGGTGACGGGGAAGCCCGGCACCTTGAAGCCGCGCGGCAGGTCCGGCTCGCGGTACCGCAGGATGAGCACGCCCAGCGAGACGACGATGAACGCGGTCAGGGTGCCGATCGACACCACGTCGATCAGGTAGTCCAGCGGCACGATCGCCGCGAGGATCGCGACCACGATCGCGACGATGACCGTGTTCTGCACCGGGGTCTGGGTCCGTGGGCTGACCCGGGCGAACAGGCGGGGCAGCATGCCGTCGCGGCCCATCGCGAAGAGGATGCGCGTCTGGCCGTAGAGCGTCACGAGGGTCACCGAGAAGATCGAGATGACGGCGCCGAGGGCGAGGATCGTGCCCCAGACCGGTGTGCCGGTGACGTTCTCCAGAATCCGCGCCAGGCCTGCCTCGGTCTGGCCCTCGAAGTCCTGCCAGGGCTGCGTGCCCACCGCGGCGACCGCGACCAGGACGTAGAAGGTGATCACGATGAACAGCGCGGAGAGGAGCGCGCGCGGCATCGTCCGCTGGGGGTCCTTCACCTCGTCGCCCGCGGTGGAGACGGCGTCGAGGCCGATGAACGAGAAGAAGATCGTGCCCGCTGCCGTGGCCACGCCCGCGACGCCGAACGGCGCGAAGTCGGCGAAGTTGTTCGCGTCGAACGCCGTCAGCGCGATCACGATGAACATCGCCAGCACGACGAGCTTGATCACGACCATGATCGCGTTGACCTTGGCCGACTCGCTCGCCCCGCGGATGAGCAGGAACATGCACAGCGCGACCAGCGCCACCGCGGGCAGGTTGATCACGCCGGGGTCCTTGTCCCACGGCGCGGCCAGTATCGCGTGCGGGAGCTCGAGCCCGGTGATGTTGCGGATCGCCTCGTTGAGGTAGCCGCTCCAGCCGACCGCGACCGCCGCCGTCGACACGCCGTACTCCAGCAGGAGACACGCGGCGACGCCCATCGCGACGGCCTCGCCGAGCGTCGCGTAGGCGTAGGAGTAGGTGCTGCCCGACACCGGAACCGACGACGCCATCTCCGCGTAGCAGATGGCCGCCAGGCCCGCCGCGATGCCCGCCACGACGAAGGAGAGGACCACCGCGGGTCCGGCTTCCGGCACGGCGGAGGACATGACGAAGAAGATCCCGGTGCCGATCGTCGCGCCGACGCCGAACATCGCCAGCTGGAAGGTCCCGATCGACCGTTGCAGACCCTCGCCTGCGGCGTGCTCTCCGACGTCGTGGTGCCCGACCGGCTTGCGGCGCAGCAGCTCGTGTCTCAGACCCCCATGAAACTCCGATCCTCGGCGCCTGCATCAGCATCTCGGGGACACGATAGGGTCGAATCCGACAATTGATCAGACTTTGACGACCATTTTCGCTTGTCTGCGACCCGAGCGGACGAGTTCGCCGGTGAACACCGCGAGCGCCAGCCACACCAGCACGAAGCCGACCCACCGGCTCGCGGGCATCGGCTCACCGACGACGAGCACGCCCCAGAGGAACTGCAGGATCGGGTTGAGGTACATCAGCACGCCGATGGTGGACAGCGGCACCCTGCGGGCCGCGGCCCCGTACAGCATCAGCGGCACGGCCGTCACGGGGCCAGCGGCCATGAGCAGCAGGTCGTGGGCGACGCCGTGCCCGGTCAGCGTGCCCGCCCCCGTCGCCTCGTACACGACGATCACGGCCACCGCCGCCGGTGCGAGAACGAGCCCCTCGGCCGCGACGCCTGCCGAGGCGCTCAGCGGGATCATGCTCTTGAGCAGCCCGTACAGCCCGAACGAGAACGCGAGGCTCAGCGCGATCCACGGCAGCCGACCCGCCTCCACCGCGATCACGACGACGGCCACCGTGCCCAGTGCCACCGCGACCCACTGCATGCGCCCCAGACGCTCACGGAGCACGACGACGCCGAGCAGCACGCTGACCAGCGGGCTCACGAAGTAGCCCAAGGCGGCCTCGACGACGTGCCCGGCGAAGACGGCGTAGATGTAGAGGCCCCAGTTGACCGTGATCAGCGCACCGGCGGTGGCCACCATCACCCAGCCGCGCGCGGGCAGCCTGCGCAGGTCCGGCCAACGCCGGGTCACGGTGATCACGACGGCCATCAGGACGGCGGTCCAGGCGATCCGGTGCGCCAGCACCTCGACCGGCGCCGCGGGCACGAGCAGCGGCCAGAACGCGGGGAACAGGCCCCAGATCGCGTAGGCCCCGACCGCGGCCGCCGCACCCCGCCGATCCAGCTCCGTCGCCACGGGTCCCATGAGAACACCGCACCGACCCACCCGGGCCCGTGAGGCTGATCACCCGCGCGGGCGACAGGGTCAGCCGCTGGTCGCGTACCGGTGGGACGCCGCCGCGATGCCTGCCACGATCTCGACCTCGGCCGGGTCGCGGGGCCCGTAGACCAGCACCATCCCCGGGCTCAGCCGCACCCCGGCGAGCGGGTGCGCCACCGCCCAGCCTTTGGCCAGCGCGTCGTACGCCTGCGCGTCCGGCAGCACGACGTGCAGGCTGGCGTCCGGCGCGGGATGCATGTGCGCGAACTCGCCGTCGTCCGGGAGGATGAACGCGGCGTCCGGCCCGCTCGCGCGGCCGCGGTCGACCAGCAGGGCTCGGGTGCCGTCGGTCCCGACGGTGCTCGGCGCCGTCGTCACCCCGTCGAGCGCCGCGACCCGGGTCCACAGCTCGGCCTGCAGGTCCGCAGGTGTGGTCGGCGACCGTTGATGCTGAGGGATGGCGGGAGTCACCTCCGGCGGCTCGCCGGTGCGTGGCGGCAGGCGACCGCCCCGCAGGGTGGGCCATGGCGTGTCCTGGCCGTCCGGCACGGGGTTCTCGCCGTGGGTGCGCAGGTGGTCGAGGCGGTCGGCGAGCCAGGTGCAGACGTCGCCGACGACCTTGCCCGCCAACTGGTCTCCGCCCGGCACCCGCTCGGCCCACAGCGGGGCGCCGCTCTCCTTGGCGAGCCACTCCCAGGTGCGGCCGAGCAGCTCGGGCGGGGTGCGGATGTCGTCGGCGCCGTGGGCGAGGAACACCGGCATGCCCGCCAGCCTGCCCCTGCTCATGGGCACGCCGACGTCGAAAGGGAGCGCGCCGTAGAGGAGCACGCCACCCGCCCAGCGGGAAGGCTCGGTCAGCATCAGCGCCCCCGCCACCGTGACCCCCTCGCGGAAGCTGAGGAGGATCACGGGACGCTCGGGGTCGCCCCCCTCGGTGTCGAGCCATTTCAGGAACCAGTCCACGGAGGACCGCAGGCTCGCGGCGTCCGGTCGGCCGGGCTCGGACTCGGTGTACCAGCGGTATCCGGTCTCGCCCAGGATCGGCGCGCGGAGGGCGACGTAGGTGACCGGGCCGTGGGGGAGCCACGGCGCGATCTCGATCATGGAGTGTTCGCTCGTGCCGTTGCCGTGGACGGCGACGACCAGCGGTGCCGACGGGTGCTCCGTGCCCCACCGGGCGACCATCGGGTCGTCGAACACCGTCATGCCCCGGACGCTAGATCCTGGGGTGTCCGCGCGGGTTCGGGTGTGTCAGAACGCGACACTCGGCGTGTCGAGATGCGGGACTCACCGCGGGGGTGAGCTGTTATCGGGTTGTGACCTGTTTGTGATGTCGCTCGCTGACGGTGTGGGGGGATCCCCAGCTCCCCGGGAGTGACCATGGCCCTGCACGCCGCTCCGCCGCGTCCCGTGGCGCGTGCCACGTGGTGGGCCGTCGCCCTCGCCCTGGTTCCGCTCGCGTTCGCGGCGATCGGGCTGCTGTGGCCCGCCCCGCAGGTCCTGCGCCCGTCCGACGCCGTCGCGCCGGTGCCCGCGCCGCTCGACCCCGGCCCGCAGCGGGTCACGCTGGCCGCGGCGCTCGCGTCCGCGGGCTCGATCACGTTCGCCGCCGACCGCGCCGACCTCGTGGGGCCGTCGACCACGACCGTGGAGCGGGTCGCGCACGTCCTCGGCACCGGCCCCGGGCCACAGGTGACGCTCACCGGCTTCGCCGCCGACGCCCCGGGGCCAGCAGAGGTCGCGCAACGGCTCTCGGAGCGGCGGGCGGCGGTCGTCGCCGACGCGTTGGTGGCGGCGGGCGTGGAAAGGGACCGCATCGTCGTCGCAGGTCGGGGCACCGCCGACCCGCTCGCCACCCCCGCACAGAGCAGGCGCGTCGAGATCGGCCTGCGCTAGGAGGGGCGGGCGGTCAGCCCACCACGGTCCAGGTGTCGCGGCCGTTGAGCAGCGCCTGCAGGTCCGGTGAGCGGGTCGCGCGCTCGTGCTGGACCTGCGCGCGGGCGGCGTCGTCGTAGGTCGACCGCGCGACGTTGCGGAAGATCCCGGTGACCGTGTGCGTCAGGTCCTGGTCGGACAGCCGCGAGAGCGCGAAGGCCAGGTTGTGGTCGCCTGCGTCGTGGACGACGATCTCCGAGTCGTCCACCTCGATGGCCTTCGCCACCCGCAGCCCGAAGCCCTCGCGGACGACGGCGTAGGTGCCCAGCCCGTCGTCACCGGCGGGCCCGAAGCGGATCGGCTCGCCGTGCACGAGCGGGACGAGCCGCTCCGGTGCGGTGTCGGCCTTGCGGAGGACGTCGAAGCTGCCGTCGTTGAAGATCGGGCAGTCCTGGAAGATCTCGACGAGCGCGGTGCCCCGGTGCGCGGCGGCGGCCTCGAGGACGGCGGTGAGGCCCTTGCGGTCGGAGTCGATCGCGCGCCCGACGAAGGTGGCGTCGGCGCCCAGCGCGAGCGAGACCGGGTTGAAGGGGTGGTCGACCGAGCCGAACGGGGTCGACTTGGTGATCTTCCCTTCCTCGGACGTCGGCGAGTACTGCCCCTTGGTGAGCCCGTAGATCCGGTTGTTGAACAGCAGGATCTTGAGGTTCACGTTGCGGCGCAGCGCGTGGATCAGGTGGTTGCCGCCGATGGACAGCGCGTCGCCGTCGCCGGTGACGACCCAGACCGACAGGTCGGGCCGGGTGATCGCCAGACCCGTGGCGATCGCGGGCGCGCGGCCGTGGATCGAGTGCATGCCGTACGTGTTGAGGTAGTACGGGAACCGCGACGAGCAGCCGATGCCGGACACGAACACCGTGTTCTCCCGGCGGATGCCCAGCGTGGGCAGGAACTGCCGGACGGCGGCCAGCACGGCGTAGTCGCCGCAGCCGGGGCACCAGCGCACTTCCTGGTCGGAGGCGAAGTCCTTCGCCGTCTGCTTCTCCGAGGTGGTGGGCACCCCGTCAAGGCCGCCGCCGACGGTCGGCAGCCCCAGATCCAGCGCGGTCATGCGTGCACTCCTGACAGGTAGTCCAGGAACAGGTCCTGCAGCTCCTCGGCCTTGAACGGAAGGCCGGAAACCTTGGTGTAGCTCTTCGCGTCCACGAGGTAGCGGCCGCGCAGGAGCAGTGAGAGCTGCCCGAGGTTCATCTCGGGGACGAGCACCGTTTCGTAACGTTCGAGCACCTCGCCCAGGTTGGCGGGCAGCGGGTTGAGGTGGCGCAGGTGCGCGGTGGCGACCCTGTGGCCCAGCGCCCGCACCCGCCGCGCGCCCGCCCCGATGGGCCCGTAGGTCGAGCCCCAGCCGACGACCAGCAGCGTGGCGTCCCCGGTCGGGTCGTCCACCACGACGTCGGGCACCGGGATGCCGTCGATCTTCGCGGCGCGCAGTCGGGTCATCCGGTCGTGGTTGTCGGGCTCGTAGGAGATGGCGCCGCGCCCGTCCGCCTTCTCCAGGCCGCCGATGCGGTGCTCCAGGCCGGGGGTGCCGGGCACGGCCCACGGACGGGCGAGCGTGTCGTCGTCGCGCAGGTAGGGCCAGAACTCTCCGGAGCCGTCCGGCGCGTTCGGACCGGTGGCGAACGCCGGGTCGAACGTCGGGAGCGTCGCCGCCTCCGGGACGCGCCACGGCTCGGACCCGTTGGCCAGCGACCCGTCCGACAGGAGGATCACCGGTGTGCGGTAGGTGACCGCGATCCGGGCGGCCTCCAGCGCGGCCGCGAAGCAGTCGGCGGGGGAGCGCGGTGCGACGATCGGCAGCGGGGCCTCGCCGTTGCGGCCGAACATCGACTGCAGCAGGTCGGCCTGCTCCGTCTTCGTGGGCAGGCCGGTGGACGGGCCGCCGCGCTGCACGTCGACGACGAGCAGCGGCAGCTCCAACGCGACCGCCAGCGAGATCGTCTCGGACTTCAGCGAGACACCGGGGCCCGACGTCGTGGTGACGCCCAGCGCGCCGCCGAACGCCGCACCCAGCGCCGCGCCGATGCCCGCGATCTCGTCCTCGGCCTGGAACGTGGTGACGTTGAACGCCTTGTGCTTGGACAGCTCGTGCAGGATGTCCGACGCGGGCGTGATCGGGTACGAGCCCAGGAACACCGGCAGCCCGCTGACCTTTCCGGCCGCCACGATCCCGTAGGCCAGCGCGGTGTTGCCGGTGATCTGCCGGTAGGTGCCCGGCACCAGGTGGGCGGGCGCCACCTCGTAGGTGACCGCGAACGCCTCGGTCGTCTCGCCGTAAGCATGCCCTGCCCGAAAGGCGAGGATGTTGGCCTCGGCGATGTCGGGGCGGCGGGCGAACTTCTCGCGCAGGAAGCGCTCGGTGCTCTCGTGCGGCCGGTGGTACATCCAGGACAGCAGCCCGAGCGCGAACATGTTCTTCGCGCGCTCGGCGTCCTTCTTGGAGAGGCCCGTGTCCGCGAGCGCGCCGCGGGTGAGGGTGGCCATCGCGACCGGGAACACCGCGAACTGCTCGAGCGAGCCGTCCTCGAGCGGGTTGGCCGTGTAGCCGACCTTCGTCAGGTTGCGCTTGGTGAACTCGTCGGTGTTGGCGATGATCAGTGCGCCCGGCGGGACATCGGCGATGTTCGCCTTGAGCGCGGCCGGGTTCATCGCCACCAGGACGTCCGGCCGGTCACCCGGCGTGAGGATGTCGTAGTTCGCGAAGTGCAGCTGGAACGACGACACGCCCGGCAGCGTGCCCGCGGGCGCCCGGATCTCGGCCGGGAAGTTGGGCAGCGTCGAGAGGTCGTTGCCGAAGGCGGCGGTCTCCGACGTGAACCGGTCGCCGGTCAGCTGCATGCCGTCGCCCGAGTCTCCGGCGAACCGGATGACGACCCGGTCCTTCTGGACGACGTGGGAATGGTCGACGGCGGTGTCTGTGGACGTCATGTCGAGGTCATTCCTCGGGTCGGGTCGGGGACATCTCTTGGTTCGAGGTTAACTCCAGGCGCACGGGAGTGTTGTCGCACCCTGGTACACCTCACATCCCCCGGGTTCCGCCCTACGAAACGTGTGGTCAGCGACCGCGGCCGATGCGCGCCTGCAGCGCGGCGAGCCGTTCGCGGAACTCGTCGGAGCGCACCGACTCCGCCTGGGCCCGCACCTCCACCTCGACGGCCTCGGCCTGGGTCGCCATGCCCGCGGTGAGCCGGAGGGTGCCCTTGGTCGCGACGGCCAGCTCCCGGCTCGCCGCCGCGGCCCGCGCGGCCATCGCGACGGCCTCGTCCACGACGTCGTCGACGACCCGGTGCACGAGCCCGATGCGGGCCGCCTCCGCGGCGTCGACGGCCTCGCCGAACAGCGTCATCGCCGCGGCGCCCTGCGGGCCGAGGATGCGCTGCGCCATCCAGGTGTAACCGCCGCCGGGGTGCAGGCCCAGCTGCAGGAAGCGCGAGTCGAAGGAGGCGCGCGGGCCCGCCAGGCGCAGGTCGGCGGCGAGCGCGAGGTTGAGGCCCGCCCCGACCGCGGCGCCGTTCACCGCCGCGATCGTCGGCAGCGGGCACTGCGCGAGGGCGAGGAAGCCCGCGTAGACCGTCTTGAGCTGGGCGGGGCCCGCGGTGGCGAGCTCGGCGAGGTCGCCGCCCGCGCAGAACGCGGGGTCCTCGCCGGTGACGACGACCGCGCCGACGCCCTCGTCCGCCTCCACCGCGTGGACGGCCTCCTCCAGGAGCCCCGACAGCGCGATGTTGAGCGCGTTGCGGCGGGCAGGGTGGGAGAGGGTCAGCACGGCGACCCGGTCGGTGATCGAGGTGTGCACAGCGACGTCGGCCATGCCCGCATCCTGCCCCGTGCGCGGTGGGGGCGTCAGCGGGTGATCGCCACGGCCGTCACGCCGGTCAGGGTGGGGACGACCAACGCGGCGCCGCTCACCGCGGGGGTGGCGAACCGGGAGGCGGCGCCGACCGCCACGGTGGCCTTCGCGGCGCCCGTCGCGGCGTCCAACGCGTGCAGGGTGCCGTTGCGGTCGACCGCCCAGACGGTGTGCCCGACGAGCACCGGCGAGCTGTTGACGTCGGCGCTGCGCCAGCCCTGGGTCATGCGGTCGCCCGGACCGACCGTCAGCTGGGTGAGGCCCTCCGTGCACGGCAGGTAGACCACCGCCGCTCCGCCCGGGCCCGCCGTGACGGCCGCCCCGCCGTACGACCGGCACCCGTCCAGCTGGGCGAGCTGCCCGCCGACGCCGCCGAGCTGGTCGACGTCGGCCAGGTAGACGGCGCCGCCCTTGCCCGCGGCCAGCACCCGGTGCGCGCCCGGCAGCAGGACCGCGCCGGTGGAGCCGAGGTCGGCGTCGACCGAGTTCTCCTGCGCCCACCCGACCGGCGCGAACCCGTCACGCAGCTGGAGGGTGGGGGAAAGGCGCAGGATCGAGTCGCTGTGGTCCCACTCGCCGCCGACGGCCTCGCCGTTGCCCGTGGTGACCAGGATGTCGCCCCCCGGGAGCCCGACCGGTCCCGGCGGCGCCCAGATCCCGCCCTCGCGCGGGGTGGGCACGGCGAACGTCGACAACGGGCCGTTGCCGGTGACGGGCGCGCCGACGACCCGGCCGAGGTAGGCCCCGCAGTCGCCGAAGTTGCCACCGTAGGGCACGTAGACCACGCCGTCGGAGACCAGGAGCGCGCCACGCTGCAGATGCGGGGCGGGTTCGCTGCCGGGGGCGTCGACCTGGCGGTTCGTGCGGACCTGGCCGGTGAGCAGGTCGACCCCGACGAGGACGTGCCGCACGCCGGGCGGTGGGGCGGGCGTCGGCAAGGCCTGCGGGGTCGACGTGGGCGGGGTGGCTGTCGTCTCGCCGGTGGTCGTCGCGCTCTTCGTCGTCGCGACCGCGAACACCTGCCCGGTGGTCGCGTCGTAGGCGGGGGTGCCGGTGATCCCGACGGTGGGGGAGATGTTGCCGCACGGCAGGTCGCCTGCGTCCACGGGATCGGCCAGGTGGGTGCGCCAGACGGTGGCGCCGGTGGCCGCGTCGAGGCCGTAGAGGGTGCCGCCCTCGGTGGCCGCGATGACCAGGCCGCGCGCGATGAGCGGGCTCGCGTACACGGCCCCGTCGAGCTCGGCCTTCCACGCGACGGCGGGGGACGCCGGGTCGGGCCCGTCGGGGACGGCGCCGGAGCGCGCGGCGTCGCGGTGGTAGGTGGGCCACTCCGCGCCGAGGGTGAGCGCGGCCGCGGCCGCGCCGGTGGTGACGGTCGCGGCGGGCGGGCTCGCGGGCGCCGGTCCGGGCGGGGCCGTGCAGGCGGCGAGCGCGAGCAGCAGCACGGCGGACGCGGGCGCTCTGCGGCGGGCCACGGTGACCTCCTTGGCAGGGAGGCGATCGTTGCACGCCCGGCGGCCCCCTGCCGGGCCCGCACCCGGCCCGCCCCGCCGCCCCCGCCTCGGCCCATGGCCGTGATCGCCAGCTCGGTGCGCAAAGGGACCGTGTCTGGCCGGAAAATGCGCCGAGCTAGTGATCAGCGGCGGGTCAGCGGTGCAGCTCGCCGTGTCGGAATGCGGGACTCACCGTGCCCAAACGCGGGACTCACCGTGCCCCAACGCGGGACTCACCGTGCCGAACCCGCGGGGCTCACCGGGTGGGGGGTGGGCCCGGGGGTGGCCAGGCGGGCGAGCTGGAGGGCGAAGGCGTCGAGGGCGGCGACGGCGGCGGCGGAGTCGCGGTCGACCAGCCACGCGAGCGTCACCCCGTCCGTCACGACGACGAGCATGCGCGCCACCTGCTCCACCGGCATCGTCCACTCCACCCCGAGCCCCGCGGCGATCACTTCGAGCGTGGCGCGGGCCGTGCCGTGGTAGGCGTCGTACTGGCGTTGGGCGACGCCGTCGAGCGTGGGGTCGCGCAGCGCGTGCTGGGTGAGCGCCATCAGCACGGACTCGCGGTTCGGGTCCTTCTCCACCGTGCGCCAGTAGTGCCGCAGCGCCGCCTTCAGCGTCGCCTCGACCGTCTCCCGCAGCGGCACCTCCCGCTGCGCCGCGAGCAGCCCGGCCATCGTCTGGGTCGTCAGCTCGGCCAGCAGCTCCTGCTTGGACGCGAAGCAGTAGTGGAACGCGGCGAGCGGCGCGCCCGCCTCGGCGCACACGCGGCGGGTGGTGGCCGCGGCGAAGCCGTCGCGTCCGATCACGCGGAACGCGGCGGCCACCAGCTGCCGTCGTCGTTCCTCGGCCGAGACCCGGGCCATCCGCGCTCCCTCCCCAAGTGGGGTCGACCCAGAAGTGGGTCAACTGTCCAAGACGCTTGACTCAGTCTGTCGTATTCCCCATCCTTTCGGCATCACCCGGAGGTCGCTTGTGGACGAGCTCGGACGGAACGCCCAATTCCCGCGCGTGCTGCGCCGGTTCGCGCTGTTCGCGGTGGCGTTCTCGATCGTCTCGATCACCACGGGGATCTTCCTCAACTACTCGTACGGCCTCACCCAGATGGGCCCGGCCGCGGTGTGGCTGTGGCCGGTCGCGACGGTCGGCCAGCTGCTCGTCGTGCTCGTGCTCGCCGAGCTCGCGGGGCACGTCCCGCTGGCGGGGGCCAACTACCAGTGGGCGGCGCGCCTTGTCGACGCCCGCTTCGGCTACGTGGTGGGCGCCCTCGGCGTGCTGTACGGCGCGGTCGGCCTGCCCGGCATCGCGCTGCTCGGGCTCGCCCCGCTCACCGCCACCGTGCTCGGCCTCGACGCCGAGGACGGCCGCCTGCTCGTGTTCCTCGCGGTGCTCGCGCTCGTCATCGCCTACCTGATCAACGTCGTGCGGGTGCAGCTGGCCGCCCGGGTGAACAACGTCGCGGTCTTCACCGAGATCATCGGGACGGTCGTGCTCTCGGTGGTCGTCTTCCTCGCCTGGGTGCGCGGCGGCACGCCGGACGGGCACGGCGCGGGCTTCCTCTTCACGGTGTCGTCCGACCAGCCGCTCGCGTCCGCGATCGTCGGCGGCGCGCTGATCGGGGTGTTCACCCTGGTCGGGTTCGAGGCGGCGGCGGACATGGCCGAGGAGGCGGTGGACGCCCGCCGTGCCGTGCCCCGGATGATGATCCTCTCGCTCGTGGTGTCCGGGGTGCTGGGCATGGTCGCGCTCGTCGGGTTCACGGTCGCGATCCCCGATCTCGCGACGGTGTCGGCGTCCGCGGTGCCGCTCGCCGCGATCGCCGAGTACTGGCTCGGCCCCGCGCTCACCACGGTGTTCCTCGCGGTCGTGGTGTTCTCGATGTTCGCGCTGATCGTCGTGGCCGCGGCGGCCAACTCGCGGCTGATCTTCGCGATGGCGCGCGACGGCATGCTCCCGCTCTCCGGCTGGCTGCGGCAGGTGCACGCGGGCACCAACACCCCCGTGCCCGCCCTGATCGGCTCGCTGGTCGTGTGCCTGGTGCTGCTGGCCTACGGCACGCTCGACGGCGACGCGTTCGCCGTGCTCGTCGGGGCCACCGCGCTCGTGCCGTACCTGGTGTACCTGCTCACGCTGGTCGGCTACCTGGCCCGCCGCCGCGCGATCGTCGAGGCGGGCGACGGCGGGTTCACGCTCGGCGCCGCCGCGATGCCGGTCGCAGGGCTCGCCCTGCTGTGGCTGCTCGCCGTCGTGGCCTCACTGACCCTTCCGGAGGCCTTCCGGGCCGCCGACTACGTCGTTCTCGGTGCGCTCGCGCTGGCCGGGATCTGGTACGTCGCCGTTCTGCGGCGGCGCCTCGCCGAGGGCTCAGCAGGCCTGATGGCGAAGGTGGAGGCATGACGCGCCGTCGCGACCCCTTCCGCGGCGGCGCGTCATGGCTCAACTGGGCAGGCAACCAGCGCACCGACCCCGTACGCGCGGTCACCGCGCACACCACCGTCGACGTCGTCGACGCCGTCAAGGCCGCCGCGCGCGACGGCCTGCGGGTCAAGGCGCTCGGCTCCGGCCACTCGTTCACCGCAATCGGAGTCCCCGACGGCGTGGCGGTGTCGGCCCCGGCCGACCCGGCGCTGCTGACCGTCGACGCGGACGGCCTCGCCACCGTCCCGGCGGGCATGACGTTCCGCGCGCTCAACCCCCTGCTGTGGGAACGCGGGTGGGCGCTGCCCAACCTCGGCGACATCGACGCGCAGACCGTCGCGGGCGCCCTCTCCACCGGCACCCACGGCACGGGCGCTGCGCACCAGGGGCTCGCGGGGCAGGTGCGCGCGCTGGAGCTGGTGACCGCCGACGGCGGCGTGCTCACCTGCTCGGCCGCCGAGAACGCGGAGGTGTTCGCGGCCGCGCGGGTCGGGCTCGGCGCGCTGGGGGTGCTCGTCAGCGTGACCCTGCAGGCCGTGCCCGCGTTCCGCCTGCACGCCGTCGAAGCCGTGCTGCCGCTGCCGCAGGCCCTCGACCTCCTCGACGGCGACGACGACCACGTCGAGTTCTACTGGTTCCCGCACACCGACGTCGCCGCGACCAAACGCAACAACCCCACCGACGCCGACGGCCCGGCGCGCGGGCGGGTGGCCGGGTGGGTCGCCGACGAGCTCGTCGGCAACGGCGCCTTCGCGCTGGCGTGCAGGCTCGGCGCCGTCGTGCCGCGGCTGGTGCCGTCGGTCAACCGGGTCGTGGCGGGCCAGTTCGCGGACGCCGCGTACGTCGACCGCTCCTACCGCGTGTTCACCAGCCCGCGACGGGTGCGGTTCCTCGAGATGGAGTACGCCGTGCCGCGGGCCGCGCTGCGTGCGGCGTTCGCGGGGGTGCGCCGCGCGGTCGAACGGCACGGGAAGGCCGTCACGTTTCCCGTCGAGGTGCGGGTGGCCGCGGCCGACGACGTCCCGCTCTCCACCGCGTCCGGGCGCGACAGCGCCTACCTGGCCGTGCACGTGCACCGCGGGGAGCCGCACGAGACGTACTTCGGCGCGGTCGAGGCGGTGCTGCGCGACCTGGACGGGCGCCCGCACTGGGGCAAGCTGCACACCCGCACC
Source organism: uncultured Actinomycetota bacterium (assembly GCA_963750095.1). Taxonomy (GTDB): domain Bacteria; phylum Actinomycetota; class Actinomycetes; order Mycobacteriales; family Pseudonocardiaceae; genus Pseudonocardia. Next base: position 550,157 of record CAVVPJ010000010.1, read on the forward strand.
GCCGCCGACCTGCGGCCGTCCTACCCGGGCTTCGACGGCTTCGTGGCGCTGCGGGACCGGCTCGACCCCGAACGCCGGTTCACCAACCCCTACCTCGAACGGGTACTGGGATGAACGCCGCAAAGACCATCCGGGACCTGCCGACGCCCGCCCTGCTCGTCGACGCCGACGCGCTGGAGGCCAACCTCGCCGACATGGCCGCGACCCGTCCCGGTGCGCGGCTGCGCCCCCACGTGAAGGCGCACAAGACCACCGCGCTCGCCCGCCGCCAGGCCGCAGCGGGCCACCGCGGGTTCACCTGCGCGACCGTGCGCGAGGTCGAGGGCATGGCCGCCGCAGGCCTGGGCGAGGACCTGCTGCTGGCCAACGAGGTGCTCGACGCCCGCCGCCTGGGGGTGCTGGTCGACAGCGGGGCCAGGGTGACCGTCGCGATCGACTCGACGGAGACCCTCGCCGCGGCGGTCGCGGGCGGGGTGCGGGAGGTGCTCGTCGACGTCAACGTGGGCCTTCCCCGCTGCGGGACCGAGCCGGACCAGGCGGGCGCGCTGGCCGACAAGGCCCGCGCCGCCGGGCTCGCCGTGCGCGGCGTCATGGGCTACGAGGGCCACCTCATGATGCTGCCCGACGCGGCCGAACGGGCCCGGCTCACCGAGGAGTGCATGGCGAAGCTGCTGGCCGCGCATGCCGACGTCGGCGGCGACGTGGTCTCCGGCGGCGGCACCGGGACGTACGCGATGAACACCTGGGTCACGGAGGTCCAGGCGGGCTCCTACGCGCTGATGGACACCGCGTACACCGACGCGGGGCTGCCGTTCCGGCAGGCGCTCACGGTGCTGGCCACCGTGATCTCCGTGACCGACCACGTCGGCAGCCTCCCCGGCTGGGCCGTCGCCGACGTCGGCCTGAAGGCGCTGGGGATGGACCACGGCAATCCCGCTGTGCAGGCGCGCCCCCCGGTGCAGCAGGGTGACACCGCTGCGACTCAATCGGAGGGGTGTCACCCTGCTGCGACGGGCCAGGTCTGGTTCGTCTCCGACGAGCACCTGACGTTCGCGCCGGGGGAGCCGCTGCGGGTGGGCGACCGGGTGCGGGTGCTGCCCGCCCACGTCGACCCGACGGTCACGCTGCACGAGCGCATGCACGTCGTGCGCGGCGACGAGGTGCTCGACACCTGGGAGGTCGACCTGCGCGGCTGGTGAGCGAAGCCTGGAACACGCCCGCTTGATCCCTCGTTCTCCTGATGGTTGACGCGAGGAGGACCTCAAGCGTGCACGGGCACCTGAACGGCCTGAAGACGGCCCTGCTGCTGGGCGGGCTCTCAGCGCTGGTGCTGCTCGCCGGGTCGCTGTTCGGCCGCACGGGGCTCGTCGTGGCGCTGGTGCTGGCGCTCGCCATGAACGGCTACGCCTACTTCCGCTCCGACACGCTCGCCCTGCGCGCCATGCACGCCCGGCCGATCACCGAGCCGGAGCACCCGGTGATGTTCCGGATCGTGCGTGAGCTGTCCCGCGAGGCGCGCCAGCCGATGCCGCGGCTCTACGTGAGCCCCACCGCCGCCCCCAACGCGTTCGCCACCGGCCGCAGCCCCCGCCACGCCGCCGTCTGCGCCACGACCGGGCTGTTCCAGCTGCTCGACGAGCGGGAGCTGCGCGCCGTGCTCGGCCACGAGCTGTCGCACGTGTACAACCGCGACATCCTGATCTCCTCGGTCGCGGGCGCGCTCGCCTCGATGGTGAGCTTCCTGGCCAACATGGCGATGTTCGCCGGGATCTTCGGCGGCGGTGACGACGAGCGCGACGACCCCCTGGCGGTCCTGCTGCTCGCGCTGCTCGGCCCGATCGCGGCCGGGCTCGTGCAGATGGCGGTGAGCCGCTCCCGCGAGTTCCAGGCCGACGCGAGCGGCGCGCGGATCACCGGCGACCCGCTCGCCCTCGCCTCCGCGCTGCGCAAGCTGGAGTACGGCACGCAGCGGGCGCCGCTGCCGCCGGAGCCCCAGCTGGTCACGCAGTCGCACCTGATGATCGCCAGCCCGTTCCGGGTCGGCGAGCAGATGACCCGGCTGTTCTCCACCCACCCGCCGATGGAGGAGCGGATCCGGCGGCTGGAGGAGATGGTGCGGCGCTGACGCGCCCGTGCGCGGAAACAGCGGCTATAGCCGCTGTTTCCGCGCACGAGGGCATCAGCCCTTGACGTACGAGAGCTTCTCCGCCACGAGCCCGTCGCGCACCCGGAAGACGTCCACGCCGCGCACGTGCCCGTCTCCCCAGTCGTAACGCCAGCGGGTCACCACGCGGTCGCCCGCGTCGATGACCTCCTCGGTGGTGAACACGCCTGTAGCCGAGGCCGCGAAGAACGCGGTCCACGCGGCGCGCACCGCCGCGGCGCCCTCGTGGCGTTTCCCGTCGGGCGGCGCCGTGTCCTCGAAGACGCAGTCCGTCGTCATCGCGGCCATGACCGCGTCGACGTCCTTGGCGTCGAACGCCTTCGCGAACCGCTCGACCGCCGGGTTCATGACGGACGTCCGAACCGGGCCAGGAGCTGGGTCTGCTCGTCGGCGTCGGCCGGGACGTCGACGCGCGGGCCGATCACTCCCGCCGCGCGGTAGGCGTCCTCGGTGTCGCCGAACCACTCCAGCACGGCGTGCACGGCGTCGGGGTCGAGCCGGTCGTCGCCGCCGACCGCGCGGGCGAGGTCCCAGGCGTGCACGAGGTGGTCGGCGGCGAGCTGCCGGGCGTACTCCGCGCCGGGCACGTCGCCGAACGAAAGGTGCACGGTCCTGTCGAGCGCGCCGTCCCCGCGCACCGCGGCCAGCGCGGCGTCCGACGCGTCGCGGGCGGCGGTGCGGGGGTCGGGGACGAGTTGGTCGCCGTCGAGCATGTCGCCGACCTCGGCGATCGTCAGTCCCGCGAGGAGCGGCGGCGTCCACCGCTCCTCCAGGACGATGTGGTGCACCAGCGCGCGCACGTCCCAGCCGGGCAGGGCGGTCGGCGCGTCCCAGTGGCCGTCGACGGTCGCCAGCCGCGCGGTGAAGGCCGCGTCGCAGTGGGCATAGAGCTCGGCGGCGTTCACGAGTCGTCGCGGGCGTAGCTGGAGGCGCCCCACCAGTCCACCACGACGACCGGCTCGTCGCCGACCACCCAGGCGTCGTGGCCCGACGGCAGCGCCGTGACCTGGCCGGGCGTCGCGTCGAACTCCAGGCCCTCGGCCGTGCGCACCCGCAGCGTCCCGGCGACGTGGTACTGGAAGTGCGGCGCCTCGCACAGGTCGGTGCCCGCGAGCGGCCGGACGTCGTTCGACCAGCGCCAGCCCGGCTCCAGCGTCAGCCTGCCGATCTCGGCGCCGCCGATGCGCAGCAGGTCGACGCGCCCATGCGGGAAGGCGCGGGTCTCGGACGGGGTGGCGAAGTCCATCTGCTCGTACATGTCTCCTCCTGAGGAACCGGGTGACCGGAACGCTAGGGAGGCGACCTTGCGGTTGGTTAGCGGACGCGCGCCGCGCCGCCGGGAGGCTCCGGTGGCGCGGCGCGTGGGACGTCCGCGCGGCTCCGGCCCGTGGCAGGACAGGTGGACCGGTGGTCGGTCGAATCCGCGACGACACTGTTTCCTTTCCCGAAATAGGGCATTTGCGCACAGGGAGCGGTGCGGGACGATGATCGCCGTGGAGGTCCAGCTGCAGCTGCTCGGGCGCTTCCAGGCGCGTCGCTGCGGCGAGGAGGTGCCCCCCGCGGCGTTCGGCGGTCGCAAGGTGCGGGCGCTGCTGCGGATGCTCGCCGTCCGCCGTCCCGACCTCGTCCCGCACGACGCCCTCGCCGAGGCCCTGTGGCCCGACCGCCTTCCCGCGGACCCCGCCACCAACCTCGGGGTGCTCGTCAACCGTGCCCGTCGCGCGCTCGGGGACCCGGCCGTGGTCGTCACCGGCAGCGGGGGGTACGCGCTGGGGCGCTGCGCCGTCGACGTCGACGAGCTGCTCGCCGCGCTCGCGGAGGCCCGCGCCGCCACGGACCCGGCGACGGCCGCGCAGGCGTGCGCGGCGGCCCTCGCGCTGTGGGGCGAGCCGCTGCCCGAGGACACCTACGCCGACTGGGCCCGCGCCACGCGGGAACGGCTGCACCGCGCGCGGCGGGAGCTGGGCGTCCTCGCCGCGCGGGCATCGCTCGCGCTGGGCGACGCGCGCGCCGCGGCCGCCCACGCCGCCGACGCGGTCGCCGACGACCCGCTCGACGAGTCGGCCGTGCTCGTCCTCGCCGAGGCGCTGGCGGCCGCGGGCGACCCGGCAGGCGCCTTGGCCCGGATCGCGCGGCTGCGCGAGCTCCTGGCCGAGCAGCTCGGCGTCGACCCGTCCGCCGAGGTCGAGCGGCTGCACGTCGCACTGCTGCGCGGCGAGGTGCGCCGCGTCGGCGCGCCCGCCCCCGTTGGCCGCGACAAGCTCGCCGGGCCGCGGGCGGCGGTGGCCGTCGCCCCGATGGCGCCGCGCCCGTTCGGCGAACTGCCCTTCGTCGGCCGCGCCGACGAGCTGGGCCGGATCCGGAGCGCGGTGGCCGGGCGCGGTCTCGTCCTGCTCGGCGGCGTGGCGGGGGCGGGCAAGTCGCGGCTGCTCGCCGAGCTGGTGCGCAACCCGCCTCTTCCGGTGTTCGCGGCGCGCGCGTTCCTTCCGGAGCGGGCCGAGGCGTGGGGGTTCGCCCGTTCGGTGCTGCGTGAGGCGCTCGCGCTGGACGCCGCCGTGGCCGAAGGCCTGCCGCCGCACGCGCGCGACGCGCTGACCGTCCTGGTGCCCGAGCTCGGCGGCTCGACGTCCGCGTTGGACGCCGAGAGCCGCCGCGCGCTCGTGCTCGCGGGCGGGCTGCGGATGCTCGAGGCCGCGGTCGGCGAGGGTGCCCTGCTCGTGGCCGACGACCTGCAGTGGGCCGACCCCAGCAGCCTCGCCCTCCTCGGTTCGGCGCTGGCCCGCCTGCCGCTGCTGTCGGCGGTGCTCGCCTACCGGCCGGAGGAGCTGCCCGCCGAGACCCTCGACGGGCTGCGCGGCGTGCGCTCAGCCGTCGAGGTCGCGCTCGGTCCGCTGCCGGAGACGGCCGTCGCCGCGCTGGTCGAGCCGGGCCTGGCCCGTGCGATGCGCGGCGCCACCGACGGCACGCCGTTCGCGGTCGCCGAGGTGCTGCGCGAGCTGTCCGCCCGCGGCGAGCTGGCCACCCTTCCGGACGGCCTGTGGACCGCCCGCGATCCGACGGCCTTCGCGCGTGCCGAGGAGCTGGGCCGCGCCGGGCAGCGTGCCGCGATCGGGCGGCGGGCCGGGCGGCAGTCGGGCCTGCGCGGCGAGGTGCTGGCCCTGCTCGCGCTGCTGTCGAGGGAGGCGCCCGCGCAGACCGTGGCGGTCGCGGCGGGCGTCGACGCGCGGGCGGTGCTGGACGCGCTGTCGGGGCTGACGGCCGCCGGGCTCGTCCGGCTGGGGGAGCAGGGCTGGGCGACCGCGCACGACCTGGTCGCCGAGACCGTCACCGCCGGGCTCGGCGACGGCGACCGCGGCAGGCTGCACGGCCTGCTGGCCCGTGCGCTGGAGGCCGAGGACGCCGACCCGTCCGAGACGGCGCGCCACCACCGCGCCGCTGGTGACCGGACCGCGGCCGCCCGGGCCTTCCTGCGCGCCGCCGAACGCGCGCTCGGCGGGCACGCGACGGCCGAGGCGGCGTCGCTCGCGTCGACGGGGCTGACCCTGTCGCCCGGCCCGACGCTCCGTGCGGATCTCCTCGCCGTCCGCGCGGAGGCGCTGGCCGCGCACGGCGACCGGGCCGCGGCCGACGACCTGCGCGCCGCGCTCGCCGCGACCGACAGCGGTCCGCTGCGCTCACGGCGGCTGTCCCGGCTCGCCATGGTGACGTTCGGGGCGCAGGACGTCGCGCGGGCGTCGGAGCTGGCGGAGCTGGCGCTCGTCGAAGCGGGCGACGACGTCGGGGCGCGCGCCGTCGCGCTGGAGACGGCCGCGATCGTCGACATGAACACCGACCACGCCGACCGGGCGCGGGACCGGTCCGAGGCCGCGCTCGTCGCCTACCGCGGGCTCGGCGACGCCACGGGGGTCGCGCGGATCCTCGACGGGCGGGCGATGGCGACCTTCCTCGAAGGGCGCATCACCGAGGCGGTGGCGACGTTCGGACGGGTGGCCAGGCTGTTCGCCGACTCCGGAGAGCTGCTTCGGGTGGTCACGCCGCGCTCCACCCGCGGGCACGGACTGGTGTTCGCCGACGAGCCCGCCCCGGGCCTCGACGAGGCGTCCGCCGCGCTGCGCCTCGCCCGCGAGCTGGACAGCGCCGAAGGGCAGGCCTACGCGCTGTGGCACCGGTCCGAGGCGCTGTCCGCGCTGGGCAGGGTCGCCGAGGCCGAGGCGGACGCGCGGGAGGCGTTGGCGTTGGCCGCCGGGCACCGCGGGTGGACGGCGACCGCGCATCGCGCGCTGGGCATCGCGCTGGTCGCCCGCGGCGAGCTGGACGCGGCGGCCGCGGCGTTCGCGACGTCGGCGGAGGTGGCGGGGGAGTCGTTGACACTGTTCGCGTCGTGGGCGGCCGCCCGGCAGGCGCTGGTGGCGGTGGCCATGGGTGAGACGCGCGGCGCCGCGGCTCTGGTGGCCCGCGCGCTCGCGATGGGACCCCCGCTGGGGCACTACGAGGCGCGGCTGGCCGAGGTCGAGCTGGCCGCCGCGGAGGGTGATCCCCGGGCGCCCGCGCTGGCCGCGGCGGCGCGCGAGCGGGCGCGGGCCGGTGGACACCTCGCGTCGGTCGGGCGGTTGACGGAGCTCGTGCGCGCATAACACTGTTCCCGCCGTTTTTTCCGCGCACGAGGCAACCCGTCGGACTGGTGGCTCGCCGAACTTGTCGGTCGGCGGGAGCATGCTGAGGGCGTGATGCGGGAGACCACCAGTGAGCACGGCATCCTCGGCGTGCGCGACATCGACTTCGGGCTGGAGCGGTTCCCGCCCGCACCCGAGTTGGCCGCGCTGGTCGAGCGGCACTGGCTGGTCACCTGGGAGCTGCCGCCGGGACGGGAGGCGTCGGTCACGCTGCTCCCGCACCCCTGCGTCAACCTCGTCCTCGACCGCGGGCGGCTGGCCGTCGCGGGGGTGGGGCGCGACCGGTTCACCTACGTCTATCGCGGCACAGGTCGGGTGTTCGGGGTGAAGTTCCGGCCGGGGGCCTTCCTGCCGTTCCTCGGCGCCCCGGTCGGCACGATCACCGACCGCACGTTCCCGGCCGAGCAGGTGTGGGGCCCGGCGGCCGCGGCGCTGGCGGGGGAGATGGCCGGAATGCCGAGGGTCGAGCAGCTCATCAGCGCGGTCGAAGCATTCCTGCTGGCCCGGTTGCCGCCGGAGGATCCGCAGGTCGAGCTCGTCGGGCGGATCGTGGCCGCGCTCCTGCACGATCGGGAGATCGCGCGCGTCGAGGACGTCGCCCGCGGCTTCGGCATCCGGGCGCGCACCCTGCAGAGGCTCTTCGCGCGCTACGTCGGCGTCAGCCCGAAGTGGGTGCTGCGCCGCTACCGGCTGCACGAGGCGGCCGCCGCGCTCGCGCAGCAGCAGGACCGGCCGTGGGCGGATGTCGCGGCGGAGCTCGGCTACTTCGACCAGTCCCACTTCATCCGTGACTTCACCGGCGCCATCGGCATGACGCCCGTCGCCTACGCACAGGCCTGCCGCCGGAAGGAGGAGCCCGTGAGCACCTGAGGCCCCAGGCCGAGCGATCGGCAGGCCCTGTCGCGGGCGGTCCCGTCATCCCGGCTTCGTCGCCGGACGCGCTGCCGCCTGTGGCCCTGCCCCAAGACCGGGCGGCGGAGTGCTCGCCGACTTCGCAGAGCGGGCCGGCGCCTCGCAGGGTCCCGGGGCCCTGCGAAGCGTCAACCGGGTCTGCGAGGTCGCCGATCACCGGTCCATCGACCCGGCCCTCGCCCAGCCCCCGGGACGGCCGGGCCGCCACGAGACGACGCCGCGGCGCCGCGGGCCAGCCGACGGTGGGCCCACCCCCTATGACGGCGGCACACCGGCGTCGGCCACGAGCGGCACGAACGCGACCCGAACGAGGTCCTCGACCACCCCCGCGCGATAGCGGCGCAGCATCCCGCGGCGCCCCTTCCCGACGGGGCAGACGAGCGTGCCGTCGGGCGCCAGCTGGTCGAGCAGGGCGGGCGGCGGGCCCTGGTCGGCCATCGCGGTGACCACGATGCCGTCGAACGGCGCGCGGTCGGCCGCGCCCGCGGTGCCGTCGCCCGTGCGCACCTCGACGTTCGTGATGTCCACCGCGGCGAGGGTCGCCCGCGCCCGTTCGGCGAGCTCGGGGTGGCGCTCGATGGTGACGACGTCCCGGAAGCAGCGGGCCAGCACCGCGGCGCCGTACCCCGAGCCCGTCCCGATCTCCAGTACGTGCGCGTCCGGGCCGTGCAGGAGCGCGGCGGCGCTGAAGGCGACGATCCACGGCGCCGAGATGGTCTGACCGAGGCCGATCGGCAACGGCGAGTCGCGGTAGGCGGCGTGCGCAAGGTGCGCGGGCACGAACCGCTCGCGCGGCACGTCCTGCATCGCGGCGAGCACCCGCGGGTCGTAGATCCCCGCGCTGCGCAGCCGTTTCACCATCGCCGCCCGCTCGTCGGCAGCCGTCATCTCGCCTCCCCCTGTCGTCCGATTGTCCGCCCCGCCCGACCTTTCCGCGTAGGTCTCCCTACATTGACCCCCGTCACCGGTCGACGAGGCGGAGCGGGATGGCGGACGACAGCAGGGGCGTGGTGGCCGCGGGCCATCCGGCCTCGGCCGAGGCGGGCGCGGAGGTGCTGCGGGCGGGCGGCAACGCCGTCGACGCCGCGGTCGCCGCCGTGCTGACCTCGTTCGTCGCGGAGCCCCTGCTCACGGGGTTCGGTGCGGGCGGCTACCTGCTGGTCGTGCCGCCCGGCGCATCCCCCGTGCTGCTGGACTTCTTCGTCGAGGCCCCTGGCCGGGGGCGCGATCCCGACGAGCGGGCGTCGCTGCGGGCCGTCACGATCGACTTCGGCGACGCGACGCAGGTCTTCCACGTCGGCGCGGCCTCCTGTGGCACGTACGGCAACCCGGCTGGGCTGGCCGCGGCCGTCGGGATGTTCGGGCGGACGCCGCTGGCCGAGCTGACCGCCCCGGCCGCGCGGCTGGCCCGTGACGGCGTGCGGGTCCTGCCGATGCAGGCGTACCTCTACGCCTTGCTCGCAGAGATCAACGCGGCCACGCCCGCGGGTCGGGCCCGTCATCTGCCCGGCGGTGCGCCGCCGCGTGCGGGAGAGCTCGTGGCCGACCCGGAGCTGGCGGACGCCCTCGACCGGTTCGGCGCCGACGGGCCCGCGCCCTTCTACACCGGCGACATCGCCTCGGCCGTCGTCGGGGAGATGCGCGCCCACGGCGGGCTGCTCGGTGCCGCCGACCTCACCGCCTACCAGGTGATCCGCCGCGAACCGCTGCGGGCGCCATACCGCGGCAGGACCGTCTTCCTCAACCCGCCGCCGAGCGCGGGCGGTGCACTCCTGGGCCGGTCGTTGGCCGAGCTGGACTCCACACCCGGCAGGCCGGATGTGGCCGCGCTGGTCGCCGCCATGGTCGCCGCCGAGCGCGACCGCACGCCGGAGTTCCTCACCGGTCTCGGCTCCGTGGACATCGCGCGGGCGAACCGTCTCGGGTCCACCACCCACGTCTCGGTGCTCGACGCCGACGGCTGGGCGTGCGCGGTGACCACCTCCAACGGCGAGGGCTCCGGCATCGTCGTCCCCGGCACCGGCGTGCATCTCAACAACGTCCTGGGCGAGGAGGACCTGTCCCCGTTGGGCTTCCACCAGTATCCCGCGGGTGCGCGGCTGCCGTCGATGATGTCGCCGACAGTGGTGCTGCGCGACGGCGTCGCCGAGCTCGTACTGGGCTCGGCCGGGTCGAACCGCATCCGCAGCGCCGTCCTGCAGGTGATCGTCAACGTGCTTGACCACGGCATGACCGCGCAGGACGCCGTCGACGCGCCGCGGCTGCACTGCGACAGCGCGCAGCTGTACGCGGAGCCTGGGCTGCCCGAAGCCGGGCTGGCGGCGACCGGCCTGCCCGTGTCGGCGTTCCGCGAACCGAACTTGTTCTTCGGCGGGTGCCAAGCCGTCGCTCGTGACCCTGCTACCGGGGCCTTGTCGGGCGGCGCCGACGCCCGGCGAGGCGGCGCTGTGCGTTGCTGCGCTGCAGGCTGAGCGAACCGGACAACGCGGTCGAAAGCCCGCTCCGACGCTCTGCGCCACATGGCCCCCGCCATGGCGCGCGGTGCCGCTCTCCACTGGACGCCCTTCAGGACCTGCCCGAGATCGGCGCTTTGACGGCGATCGAACCCCGGATCACCGCCGCCATCTTCGGTGGCGGGTTCTTCGTGTACGAGGCGCTGATCGAGGCGGCGAGACGGATCACCGTCCCGATCCAGTTCCTGCTCCCGTGGGACGCCGAGCACGTCGACCGCCGATCGGCGCTCGCATTGTTCGACGCCTTCGCCTCCGAGGAGAAGACGTTGCACGCCAACCCTGGCGATCATCGCACCATCCGCCGGATCGGGGTCGACAACGAGTTCCTGGCCCGGCATCTCGGCCGGGCCTGCCCGGCACCGGAATGACCTGACCGGTATCGGCTTCCGAGTTCTCCGCGGACGGTCGCTCGACGCACAGCACGAGGCGCGGCAAGCGCTGCCTTGTCGGGAGAAGAAGGTAACCGCGGGGTACGCCTCGGAGGTGAGAGCCAGCGTCAGGCGGGGCTGATCGGGGACTGTGTGGCCGTCGTCCTGGGCGGCGACGAGCAGGCGGCGTCCGATGGCGTGGCCGCAGGCTGTCGGGCTACGGTCACGCCGAGCACCGACGTCGGGCACTGGCCGGACGCTCGTGGACTCCGCGCCCGGTTGTACCGATGTTTGTACCCGCGGGTGTCCCGTGAAGCGTCTCCGCTGCTCAGGGCGGGTGTGCTACCGGTAGTTCACGAACTGCAGCGCGATCCCGAAGTCCTTGCCCTTGAGCAGTGCGATCACGGCCTGCAGGTCGTCCTTCTTCTTGCCGCTCACGCGGAGCTGGTCGCCCTGGATCTGTGCCTGCACGCCTTTGAGCTTCTCGTCCCGGATGACCTTGCTGATCTCCTTGGCCTTGGCGGCCTCGATGCCCTGCAGGATCTTGCCGCTGATCCTGTAGACCTTGCCGGAGAGCGCGGGCTCGGCCGCCTCGAACGCCTTGAGCGAGATCTGGCGCTTGACGAGCTTGTCCCTGAAGACGTCGACCGCGGCCTTCGCGCGCTCCTCGGTCTCGGACTGGATCGCCACCGCCTCCTCGCCCGCCCACGCGATCGACGTGCCCGTCCCACGGAAGTCGAAGCGCTGGGCCAGCTCCTTCGCGGCCTGGTTGAGCGCGTTGTCGACCTCCTGCCGGTCGACCTTGCTGACGACGTCGAACGACGGGTCGGCCACGGTTCCTCCTCATTGCCGAGCCCGGGGCGCGGCCCGGTTCGCGGCTGTCGTATCCTCGTCTCGCGCTACGGCGCACCCCGGCAGGTTGCCCGAGTGGCCAAAGGGAGCGGACTGTAAATCCGTCGGCTCAGCCTACGAAGGTTCGAATCCTTCACCTGCCACACCCGGGGAGAACGGCCCCTGACCAGCCAGAACACGGTCAGGGGCCGTTCGTTTGCCCGTCCGGCAGTGTCCGGCTCCATCCGGCTGTCTACGGGGATCCACGGACGCATCACGGACGCGATCATGAACGGCCTTCCCGCGGGGCTTCCCTACACGGCGCCGGGCCGCCTGGTCCTGACCGGCGATGCACTTCGCCCAGACGCGCAACAGGACGTCAATGCTGTGGCCCGCCCAGGCCGCGACCTGAGGCGCGGGAACGCCACCGTTGAGCCATGTGGATTCCGCGGCGTGCCGGAGGTCGTAGGGACGACGTGCGAGCGCCGACCCTGCTTCCTCGACAGTGAGAACCGCGGCGCGTGGCAGGCCCCACACGCGGCCGTAGAGGCTCTCGGAGAGCGGACCCCCGCGGACACCACGGCGCCGGCGGCCGACCGGTGGCGTGTCGTCCTCGGCCAGGTCCACGGCCTCGCCGGGTCGCAGCGCTGCGTACTACATCACCGCGAAGAACGCGACGAGCGACGGCCGCTGCTGGCCAACCGAATCAAGGCGCCGCCCGACGGCGGCGCGCGTGACCGGCTACGCCGGTCCCGCCGCCTCCACCTCCGGCCCGGTCGCGGTCGGCGTGCCCGGCTACCCGGCCCCGCTCCCGCTGCGTCGACGTCCGATCCAGCGAGCACGCGGGCATTCCGACGATGACAGGCGACCAGAAGAACGCTCTGCCCACACCCGGCACCGCTTCGGAGACCGATCTCGAAACGTGCGGACGACGGTGATCTCCTCACGGAGCGCCAGAGGCAGCCAGACCGCGCCGCGAGGAGATCACCACCAAGAGCCATCCGTTGGGGGCGTGTACACCCGAGAGCATGGGTCGGCGTCCACCCGTGGCACCGCACTAGGCTCCCTCGACTGCCTGAGGTCGAAGTACGGGCCCGCGGCAGCGACCAGGAGCGTGTGGATGGAAGACGACGTGATGGGCCGCGTGACCGCTGCCGTGCAGCGTGGGCAGGCAGGCGATCGAGCGACTGCCCGGCAGGACTTGGAGACTATCTGGACGGAGGTCGAGCAGACCGGGGGAGACGCCTTCCACCGCTGCGTGATCGCGCATTTCCTCGCCGACCTCCAGGATGATGTCCGAGACGAACTGATGTGGGACGAGCGCGCGTTGGCCGCTGTGGCCGGTGTGACCGACGAGCGGGCGCAGCAGTTCCACGCGTCGTTGCGGGTTCGAGGGTTCATGCCGTCGCTGTACCTGAGCCTCGCCGATGATCACCGGCGGCTCGGCGACGCGGACCGCGCCTACGATTTCCTTGGTCTGGCCCGGGCCACGATCGACGCGCTGACCGATGACGCGTACGGCGAGCTGGTCAGAAGCGGACTAGAAAACGTGAGTCGAGCACTGACCGAGGGCTCGACCGAACGACTGCCAAGCCACTGACGCCACCGACTCATGGGCCGGGACTGCCGGAACTTGCGATCTCTAGCAGGGCTCGAAGACGAGAGATGGCGTGTGCCTATGCGCCGGACGTCCGCGGATCTCAGGCCCCGACTGTGTACGGACGATGCGGGACGCACATGCCATGGGCGCGACGTCGAGACACTCACGACACGCGCCGACCGGGGCGAACGAGCGCGGCAACTGGCCCTTCGCCCGGTCCATGCCCACGATCTGCGTCGATGACCGCAACAGTCCCCCGGTCGGTCCGAGCAGAGTGCTCGCCGACCGGATCGACCGACCTGTGGCCGCTGAACCCCGACGAGTGGGACGCCGACACCTTCTGAGGTCGGTGTCAGCCTACGAAACGCGCCGCGCTCAGTGGCAGGTATCGAGGGCGACGCGCGCACTCTTCATCGCATCGGCGGACCGGACGGTCACCTCGTCCCAGCGTGCGCTTCGCAGCATGGCAGGGTCCACCATCCAGCTACCGCTGACCGCGGGCACGGCAGGAAGGGCGAGGTAGTCGGTCATCGTGTCGGGGTTGACGCCACCCGAAGGCATGAAGGACATGTTCGGGAACGGCGCGGAGAGGGCCTTGATCGCCGCAGGGCCGCCGAGGATCCCGGCCGGAAAGAACTTGACCTCGCTCAGTCCGAGTTCGACGGCGCCCATCAGGTCGGATCCGGTCGCGACCGCGGGAAGGGCCGGTACGTCGAAAGCGCGCGAACGCTGGACAACCGTGCGTGACAGGCCGGGGCTGACGATGAACCTGGCACCGGCGTCGACGACCTGGTCGACCTGCTCGGCGACCAGGACGGAGCCGGCACCGACGTGCAGGCCCGGCATGTCGGCCAGGCGACGGATGGCGTCGAGGCCCGCGGAAGTGCGCAGGGTGATCTCGACGATGTTGATGCCGCCTGCCAGCAGCGCCTCACCCAGCGGCAGGGCGAGGGCCGGGTCGTCGAGTACGACGACGGGCACGACCGGGCAGCGGGTGAGGATCGTGCGGGCGGGCTGGGCGCGAGTGGTCATGGTCCGTGTCGACCTCCTGCCGTGGGTGTGCCTGCTGACGAACGACGTCCGCGCTGGTCCGCACCGGCTCGTCGCGTTCCCCGTCGAGCATGCCCTCCCCGGTGAATGATCAAGGCCTGCGCGCATCTTCGAGGAGTCAACGCGCCTCGTTGTGCCGGCACATGAGCGGCGACATACACTGCACGACGGTGACGCCGCGAGGTCGAGGCGTGGCGGCGTACCCGGACTTAGTCTCTCCGCAGCCAGGAGGCCGCAATGGGCGCCCCAACAGCGGCGCTCGCCAGCCAGCGTTGGCGTCGGCTGGTGCCGCTGGTGTTCTTCACCTACAGCCTTGCCTACCTCGACCGGTCGAACTACTCGATCGGCGTCGCAGGCGGGCTGAAGGAGGACCTCGGGCTGACGCCCGGATGGTCCGCAATGCTCGGCGCCGTCTTCTTCCTCGGGTACTTCGCCTTCCAGATACCCGCCGCGCACTACGCGGAGAACCGCAGCGTGGGGAAGCTGATCTTCTGGGTGGTGTTGCTCTGGGGCGTGTTCGCCAGCGCCCAAGGCGTGATCCCCTGGCTGTGGTTGTTGATGGTCGTCCGGTTCGGGCTGGGGGTGGCCGAGGCGGCGATCATCCCGGCCATGCTGATCTTCTTGACCCACTGGTTCAGCAGAAGCGAACGTGGCCGCGCCAACACATTCCTGATCCTGGGCAACCCGGTCACCGTGATGTGGCTGTCCGCGGTCTCTGGCTACCTCGTCGCTGCGACCAGTTGGCGGTGGATGTTCGTCATTGAGGGAGTGCCTGCGATCGCCTGGGCCTTCGTCTTCAGGGCGCTGGTCGCCGACCATCCACGCGATGCGAAGTGGCTGAACCCCAAGGAGCGAGACGACATCGAGCGCAGGCTCGCGGCCGAGCAGGACGATCTCGCGCCTGTGCCCGGCGGTTATCGTGAGGCGTTCAGATCGCGCAACGTCGTCGTCCTCGCCATCCAGTACGCACTCTGGAGCATCGGAGTCTACGGCTTCGTCTTCTGGCTGCCCAGCATTCTCAAGACCGCCGAGCACAACGGAATCGGCATCATCGGGCTCCTGTCGGCCGTGCCGTACGCGTTGGCCGCGGTGGCGATGCTCGTTGCCTCGCGGTACTCCGACCGCAGCGGAAACCGTCGCGAGTTCGTCTGGCCCTTCTTGCTCGCCGCCACCGTGCTGTTCGTCGTCTCCGTCGTCCTCGGCACTGGGCACTACTGGGTCTCCTACATTCTGCTGATCTTGGCCGGTGCCTGCATGTACGCGCCCTACGGACCGTACTTCGCCCTCGTCCCCGAGTTCCTCCCGCAGAACGTGTCCGGTGCCGCGATGGCCCTGATCAACAGTGCCGGAGCCGTTGGTGGCTTCGTGGGGGCGTACGTCGTCGGTTGGCTCCAGGGTGGCGTCAGTGACGGCGCCGCCTTCGCCTTCATGGCCGCAGCACTTCTCCTGGCGTCGCTCCTCATGTTCCTGGTGACCGAGCGTGGACGGCGAGGCGCATCCGGGAGTGTCACGCCACCGACCGTTCGCAAACCCGCTCCCGGAGAGGGCTAGTGCGGTGGCCACGAAGGTTGCCGGGGTGATCGTCGTCTGGGCGCGCGAGGACCCGGTGAACGTTCGTGGCCACCGCACTAGGGACATCGGGGCTGCGGCTGCGAGAGGGCCTACTCGCTCGCGTGCTGGGAGCGGGCCGCCTCCAGTGAGACGTCCCGCCGTCGGGCGATCCCCAGGCAGATCGCGTCGAGCAGCACATGGGTGCACTGGTCGAACAGGGAGCCCAGCGGCTGCTGCGATGTTGCCTCCTTCTCGTGAGCTTGCCGTGCCGTGCGCAGCGTCGCGGGCGTCGTTCCCGAACCCGAGACGGAGGTCCGCGCCTCCACCCAGTCGGCGTGTGCGACACCAGCCCGGCAATCCGCACAGCGTCGTCCAGAGCGAGTCGGTCGAGGGCAACCTGCAGCTGCGCGGTCATGGCGCGCCCTCGTGCTGGGCGGCATCCGGATCGGGCCGATGCCGGGCCATGAACTCGTCCAGCTCGCTGCGCGTCGGCAAGCCCTCGTTGTCCCCTCGCTGCGTGACGGCCAGCGCGCCGACGGCGTTGGCCCGGTGCAGGCAGGTGGTCAGATCGTGGCCGCCGAGAAGTCCACTGATGAACCCGACGGCGAAGCCGTCCCCTGCGCCGACCGAGTCGACCACCGTCACCGGGTAGGCCGGGACATCTGTGCGCCCGTCGGCAGTGATCACGCATGATCCGGCGACGCCGAGCTTGACGACGACTCCCTGGCTGCCTCGATCGAGGTAGAACGCCGCGATGTCGTCCGGGTCGGCATTGCCGACCAGCGCCTCGCCCTCCGCCACGCCCGGCATCACCCAGTCCGCCTCCGCGGCCAACGCGTTGAGCACCGCACGCATCTCCTCGACCGACTTCCAGAGCACCGGTCTGAGGTTCGGGTCGAACGTCACCACCGCACCACCTGCTCGCGCGGCTTTCATGGCCTCCACCGTGAATGCACGTGCTGTGCTGGACAGCGCCGGGGGGATGCCGGTGACGTGCAGCAGCCTGCTGCCCCCGACGTAGTCCAGGTCGGCGGGGTCCGGCGCCAGCGCGCTCGCGGCGGAGCCTGCACGGAAGTAGACGACCTGCGGGTCCTCGCCCTGGCTCTTGAGCTGGAACCCGGTGGGGCGCGAGCCATCCACGACCACACGGGACGTGCCGATGCCGTGACGTCGGGCCTGGTCGATGAGATACGTACCGAGGGGATCCGCCCCCACCCGGCTGATCCACCCGACCCGGTAGCCCAGTCGCGACAAGCCCACCGCCACGTTGAACTCGGCGCCTGCGACAAACCGGCGGTACGTCTCGGCCGTCTCCAGGGGCAGGTCGTCGATGGGCACAAACATGGCCATCGCCTCGCCGAACACGACCACATCGCGGTTAGCCATCAGTACTCCCACGAACCGGGTTGCGCAGTCGACCGATGCCTTCGACCTCGATGTCGACGACGTCGCCGTCCTTGAGCGCCCCCGTGCGCCCGGGCGCGCCGGTCAACACGACATCACCCGGCTGCAGCGTCACCAGGGAGGACAGCCAGGCGATGACCTCCTCCACCGGGCGGGCCAGTTGACTGGTGCGCGCGTCCTGGACCAGCTCACCGTTCACGGACCCGCGAAGCGCGAGATCGTGCGGGTCCAGGTCGGTCTCAAGCCAGGGCCCGAGGGGGGTGAAGGTGTCGTAGCCTTTGGCACGCATGGATGTGGGCTCCGCTGCCTGCACATCCCGAGCGGTGACGTCGTTCGCGCACGTGTAGCCGAGCACATATCCCAGGGCGGCGCTGGTGGGTACGCGACGAGCCAAGCGTCCTATCACGGCCGCGCACTCCGCCTCGAACTCCACAAGCCCCACGTCGGGCACCCGGATCGTGACATCAGGGCCGATCACCGTGGCCGCCGGCTTCAAGAACGCCAACGGCGACGCCGAGACGTCCACGCCGGAGTTCGCGGCCATGCCGTAGACAGTGGTGGGCGCGACCGGTGCGAGGAGGTGTGCCTGCTGCAAAGGGATCGAAACGGTCGTCGTTCGCAGTCCGCCGAAGGGTTCGCCATCCACTAGCACGACACGGTCCCCGTCAATGACGCCGTATCGGGGGTGACCTTCGTGCCGAATCCGGACGAGGCGCATCCAACCTCCTCGCGGAGTCCGTCGACAACCCCGTTCCAGAATACGCGAGATCGTGCACTTTCACGCCCTGCTTCGCCTGGACCTGGCGATCCGACCGACCCCGGACACCGTCCTCGCCCCGCCGGGGGCATCACCGCGGACCAGCTCCTGCGGCTGGTCGCCGACGCCGTGACCGCGACCCGCTTCCTCACCCCCGGCTACTGGCGGGGATGCGCACGATCGCCCGCCACCGTGGCTGATCGCACTTCTGCGTCGGCGTCATGTGGACTCGCACGGGGCCACGGGTCTTCCCTTCGACGCGGGAACGCTGCGCGACCGGCCTGGGCGGGGCCGGATTGTTCACCGGGAGGGACCCGGGCACCGCGCCGACGGAGCGGGCGTCGCAGCGATCCTCGACCGCGCCGCCGCGTACGCCGGTGTCACGGTGCCGGAACAGCGGGGAAGTTGCCTGGAGCGCGGGCTCGTGATCTCGACGTCCAGAGCGCGACGGCCGCCTCGGACAACTCTCCTCCAGCCGGGCGTCCCGCCGCCCTGCCCGGGGCGATGGCGCTGCCGCAGGCCGGACCGGCCCGGTGCCGTCCGACTCACGCCACCTGCTGGGGCCAGATCAGACCGTCAGGGTGCGGCCAAGTCAGACTGACAGACTCACCTCCCACGACGAGTTGTCGAAACAAGGTCCGAGCGGAGGGAGTCGGCGACCGCCGGAGCCGGACAACGCCCGCAACGCCGTCCAGCTCGACCAGGGCCCCGGCCACCTCGCCGCGGAGCTCCAGCTCAACCACCCGGCCGCGGGTCTCGACCTGGACGCGATCACCTGGACGCGGGTCGACATCCGGGCTCCGCCCGGGACCGACATCGCTTCGGAGATCAGGGAGCGCGCGACAGGCGATCTCCTCACGGCGCTCCCGAGGCAGCCAGACCCGGCGAGCGTAGGCAAGGCGGAAAGTGCAGCTTGCCCTACGCTCGACGGCCCGGCAGGGTTCCACCCGCACCGCGAGGAGAATCGCGCCTCGGGGAGCTGTTTGGCAACAGCTCGGCGCACTACACGGCAACCCGCACTGAGCTGAGTCAAGACGGTTCAGGGGATGGATCTTCACAATGAAGAGCAGCGGCTATGCATTCGCCGAGGAAGACCCCGGCCAGCGCCTCGACGCCCTTTCCGCCCTCTTTGACCCCGTGAGCTTCCGGCACTGTGAATCGCTGGGTATCGACCGAGGGTGGCGGTGCTGGGAGGTCGGGGCAGGCAGACCCACCGTTGCCAACTGGTTGGCTCACCGCGTAGGCGAGAGCGGGCATGTACTCGCCACCGACATCGACATCGCCGGGCTCACCAACCACGTCGACCCAGCCGTGGACGTCCAGCGTCACGACATCACCCGCGACGACATCCCGCGCGGACGGTTCCACCTCGTGCACGCACGGCATGTCCTACTCCATCTACCCGCCCGGGTCGAAGTGATCAAGCGGATGATCAGAGCCCTTCGCCCGGGTGGCTGGGTGTTGATCGAGGACTATGACCATGTCATGCCGCTCGTGTGTGTCGACGCCCACCGGCCCGAACACCACCGGGCCAACAAGGTGCACGCCGGGGTGCGAGCGCTCCTCACTGAACACGGACTGGATCTGGAGTACGCCCGAGCCCTGCCGCGCATCCTCCACGAGGCCGGACTGCGCGAGGTGGGCGCAGACGCCTACTTCTCCCTCAGCGCACCCGCTGGCAACATGCTCGGCATCGCCAATGTCACGCAACTACGAGAGGCCCTCGTTGCGCGAGGACTCGCCACCGATGAGGAGATAGATGGCCACCTTCGCGCGATGGCCGATGGAACGGTCACGATCGGCACGTTGCCGCTGATCTCCGCGTGGGGCCAACAGCCCTGAGATCCACGCGGTCGACGTGACGGCGTTCGAGGTGGCAGGCACTCGTCCACCGTTCTGATTCATGCAGAGGTCCGGCCGCCGCACTAGGCACGGGCGGCAGCAGGTCACGCCACGTTCCGCTCGCCCAGGTCGGTGAGATCGGCGACGAGGCCGTCGGCCGCCATGCGGCAAGCACCTGGCGGCGGTAGGGCAGGGAGGCATGGCGCGGTCGTAGCGTCGGCGGATGCGCAGCCCCCTGCCGCCCGTCGCGACGGCGATCACCTTCATCGACGCCATCAACCACGCCGACCCCGACCGTCTGAGCGGCCTCATGACCTCCGACCACACCCTCCAGGTGTTCGATGAGGAGCCGCTGGTCGGACGGGACGCGAACGTCGAGGCATGGCGTGGGTACTTCGCGGCGTGTCCCCGGTACGTCATCTATCCGCGGCAGCTTGCGGTGGCGGAGCGGACGGCCGCGGTGCTGGGACACACGACGGGGTCGCACCTCGGCCTGCCCGACGACGAGGAGGTCGGCCTGTCACTCATCTGGCGCGTGACCGTCGTCGACGGGGCGGTCGGCCGTTTCCGGCTGGTCGAGGACAACGCGGGCAACCGCGCCGAGCACGGGTGGTCCTAGCGGCCGAGTACGACGGTCGCGTACAGCTCGTCGGAGTGGGCCACCCGCGACGTCAGGCCCGCGGCCGCGAGTGCGGAGGCGGTCAACGGCGCCTGGTCCAGGCCGGTCTCGATGAGGAGCGTGCCGCCGGGCCGCAGCCAGGTCGGGGCTGCGGCCGCGACCCGACGGTGGACGTCCACCCCGTCCGTGCCGCCGTCGAGGGCGATGCGGGGCTCGTGGTCGCGGGCCTCGGGGGGCATGGTCGCGATCGCGTGCGGTCGGCACGTACGGGGCGTTGACGACGAGCAGGTCGACCCTGCCGCGCAGGCGGGCAGGGAGGGCGCTGTAGAGGTCGCCCTGGTAGACGCGCTCGGGCGGCAGGTTGCGGCGGGCGCACCGCACGGCAGCGGGGTCGAGGTCGGCGGCGTACACGTCCACCCCCGGGACCGCAGCCGCGATGGCGGCGCCCACCGCGCCGGTGCCGCAGCACAGGTCGACGACCACGGCGCCAGGGCGGGCCAGCTCCGCCGCCTGCGCGACGAGGAACGCGGTGCGCTGCCGCGGCACGAACACGCCGGGGTCGACGGCGATGCGCAGCCCGCGGAACTCCGCCCAGCCCAGGATCGACTCCAGCGGCTCGCCCGCGACCCGGCGCGCGACCAGCGCGTCCAGCCGCGCCGCGGCCTCCGCGCCGAGGACCGGACCTCCGACCTCGGTACCCGCGCCCAGCTCGGCGGCGTCGTGGGCGGCCTGCATCGCCCCCGCCCCAGGCTCGGCAGGCGCTCGGGTCGCCTCGCACAGCAGCCGGGCCTCGTCCTCGGCGAACACGCATCCGGCGGCGCGCAGCCGGGCGACGACCGGGTCGGGAGGAGGCGGCACCGTTTCACCCTGGCACGCCGCCCGCGCCGCCCCCGGCCACCCCGCCCACCCGGCCCACCCGGCCCACCCGGCCCACCCGGCCCACCCGGCCACCCCGCCCACCCGGCCCACCCGGCCCACCCGGCCCTGCACGCCCCGGGCCCCGCACCGGCCCGCTGGCCCGTCCTGCCCGCCTGGCCTGGCCGCGTTCCGGGGGGCGTCATGGGGCGCTGGGGTCGCCGCGCCCGCGGGCCCGCCCCTCACGAGGGGTGGGCCCACGGCGCATGATCACCGGCTGGGGGCAAAGTCGGCCAGTTCTGGTACCTCCGTGCACCGAGCTGGTGATCATGGGTGGACGGGGGCCGGCGCGTGGGCACGCGGACACCGCCGTCGCGGCTACCGTGGCCGCATGTGCCGCAACATCCGCACCCTGCACAACTTCGAGCCGCCCGCCACCACGAGCGAGGTGCACGCCGCCGCTCTCCAGTACGTGCGCAAGGTCAGCGGGGCGGCGGCGCCGTCCCAGGCGAACTCGGCGGCGTTCGAGCGGGCCGTAGCGGCGGTGGCGGACGCCACCCGGCACCTGCTCGACGAGCTGGTGACGACCGCGCCCCCGAAGAACCGCGAGGTGGAGGCGGCCAAGGCGCGGGAGCGCGCCGCTGCCCGCTACGCCTGACCTCGCACACCTTCCGGCGTCCTCGCACACCGCCGACCCTTTGCGAGGACGCACGAACCCTTGCGAAGTCGGGTCCCGGGCGGCCGCGAGCGTCCGGTCGAGCCCGCCCCACCGCGGGCCGGACAGGAACGCCGCCCCCGAGATCGCCTCCACCGGGCGCCCCGAGCTCCAGGCGGCGCGCCGAGCGTCGGGGAACCGGGCGAGATCGGTCCTCGGCACCGACTCGTCGTACCCGCCGACCGTGCGCCGGTCCCAACCGTAGTTCGTCCCGGCGACCAGCACGTTCACCTCGTCGTCCGTGGCCGGTCCGTGCTCGGCCGACCGGGCCCTCCCCGTGCCGTGCTCGACCGCCACCCCTGGCACGTTGCGGTGCCCGTCGTTCCACACCAGCCGCTGTGCGGGGTTCGCGGCGTCGGCGAAGGGGTTGCCCGCGGCGGGGCCGCCGGTCGCGAGGTCGACGCGCAGCACCTTGCCGCCGAGCGACGTGAGGTCCTGCGGGAGGTCGCCGAGCGCGGTGCAGCGCGCCGTCCGCCGCCATCGTCGGACGACACCCCGAGCGCCGCCCGGATGGGTTGATCGGCAGTCCGCCCGACCGGCGGATCCTGCACCCGCGGCCGATCGGCCGCCTGCTGCCACGTCACCAACCGGACGTCGACGGGCCGGTCGTTCTCCGCGTGCGTCGGGCAGGTCGTGAAGCGGCGGCTCGAGGCGAAGTCGGGATGCGCGACCATGCCATGAGGCCACCTTCGCCGCGCACGTGCCAGGTCGGCGAGGTCGACGTCGAGCGGCGTGACCGTCGCACCGGCCCGCGTGCCCGACAGCAGCGAGATCCGCCCGGCCCGCTCGGTGACGAGCGCCCGTCCGTCGGGGAGCACGGCGATGTCCCAGACGTCGTTCAGCCCGTCCGCCACGACCGAGACGGCGAGCGCGGGCGCCGTCCACCTCGGCGGGTGCCTGCGCGGCCGGGCCCGCTGCCGACGGCGCCGCGCACCCGGCCATCACGACCGCAGCCGCGGCCGGGGCGAAACATCCGGTTCGTCCGATGGCCACGGGGCACATCGTGCCGGGCCCCACAATCGGCTCGCTACCTTCTCCGTATGGCGAGCTACCTGCGCTATCCCCATCTCCACGGCGACACGCTCGTCCTGGTCGCGGAGAACGACGTGTGGACCGCGCCGGTCGGCGGCGGCCGGGCCTACCGGCTCACGGCGGACGACGTGCCGGTGTCGCGACCCCGGCTCTCGCCCGACGGCAGCCTGGTGGCGTGGACGTCCACACGGGAGTGGGCCCCCGAGGTCTTCGTCACCGCGGTCGACGGCGGCGCGGCACGGCGGCTGACGTGGTGGGGCGACCACACCACGCGCGCGGTCGGCTGGACCCCCGGCGGCGACGTGCTCGCCGTCAGCGCCGCGGGCCGGCCTTCGCGCCGTCATCCGTGGGCCTACGCCCTTCCCCCCGACGGCGGCACCCCCCGCCGTCTGCCGCTGGGCCCGCTCGCCGACCTGGCGCAGCGCGACGGCGCCCCGACCGTGCTGCTCTCCGCGATGATGTCCCGCGAGATGGCGTGGCAGAAGCGCTACCGCGGCGGCACCGCGGGCAAGCTCTGGTGGAACCCGGACGGCGAGTTCGTCCGCCTCGCCGCCGACCTCGACGGCAACCTCGACGCCCCGATGCTGGTCGGCGACCGCATCGCGTTCCTCTCCGACCACGAGGGCTGGGCCAACCTCTACTCCCTCGCCGCCGACGGAACGGGCCTGCGTCGCCACACCGACCACGGCGCCGACGGCGCGCCCGCGTTCTACGTCCGCCACGCCGCCTCGGACGGCACGCGGGTCGTCTACGAGTCGGCAGGCCAGCTGTGGATCCTCAGCGACCTCACCGACCTGGACGTGGAGCCGCGCCCGCTCGACGTCCGCCTCGGCGGGCCACGCATCGCGCGCGAGCCGTACCGGATCGGGACGGGGGAGTGGCTGGGTCCGGTCGTCCCCGACACCACCGGTCGTTCGAGCATCGCCACGGTCCGCGGCACCGTGCACCGCCTCACCCATCGCGACGGCCCGGCCCGGGTCCTGCTCGCCCGCGCAGGCGTCCGCGCCCGGCTGGCGGCTCCGCTCGGCACCGACCGCGCCGTGTGGGTCGACGACGCGCTCGGCGAGGACGCCGTGTGCCTCGCCCCCCTCGACCCGCGCGCCCCGGACGCGCCCGCCGAGCAGCGCTTCGGCGCAGGCGAGCTCGGCAGGGTGCTGGAGCTGGAGCCCGCGCCCGACGGCGACAGCCTCGCCCTGACCACCCACGACGGACGGCTGCTCCTGCTCGACCCCGCGTCGGGGGAGTTCCGGGAGCTGGCCCGCGGCGGCGACGGCGAGATCTACGACGTCTCGTACTCCCCGGACAGCGCCTGGCTCGCCTACTGCGACCCGCTCGGCTCCGGCCGCTCGCAGGTCGTGATCGTGCGGTTGGCGGACGGCGAGGCGGTGCCGGTCACCGAGGGCCGCTTCGTCGACGCCGACCCGGTGTTCACCCTCGACGGCAAGCACCTCGCGTTCCTCTCCCAGCGCAGCTTCGACCCGATCTACGACCAGCACTCCTTCGACCTGACCTTCCCCGCGGCGTGGCGGCCGTTCCTGGTGCCGTTGGGCGCGCGCACACCGTCGCCGTTCGGGGCGAGCCCGGACGGGCGTCCGGTGTCGCCCGAGGACGACCGGCTCGAGGACCCGCCCGCGTTGGACTCCTCGGACCCCTCCGACGAGACCGACGAGCCGCCACAGAAGGACTCCGAGAAGAAGGACGACGAGGGGCCGCCGGAGGTGGTCGTCGACGTCGAGGGGCTCGCGGCCAGGGTCGTCCCCATCCCGGTCGTCGAGGGCCGCTACCACGGCATGCGCGCGGCCAAGGACTGCCTGCTCTGGTTCCGGCTGCCGATCAACGGGACGTTGGGCGACGGCCGCGCGGGCACCGAGGTCAAGGCCGAGAAGCCCGTTCTCGAGCGGTTCGACCTCGCCCGCCGCAAGCTCGACGTCATCGTCGACCCGCTCAACGCCTACGCCGTGAGCGGCGACGGCACGCGGCTGGTCGTCCGGGACGGGTCGACCCTGCGCGTGCTGCGCACCGACCGCTCCGGCGCAGGCGCGCCGACCGACGCGCCGGTCGACGCGGGCGCCGACGAGTACACGGTGGACACACGCCGGATCGTCGTCACCGTCGACCCGACCGCCGAGTGGCGCCAGATGTACGACGAGGCCGCCCGGCTCATGCGCGACCACTTCTGGGTGGCCGACATGGCGGGCGTCGACTGGGCCGCGGAGGTGGCGCGCTACCGCCCGCTCGTCGACGCGGTGGGCAGCCACGACGACCTCGTCGACCTGCTCTGGGAGCTGCAGGGCGAGCTGGGCACGTCACACGCGTACGTCACGGCGCACGGCGGCGACGGTCGCGACGGACGGCCCGGCCTCCTTGGCGCCGACCTGGAGCCCGCCGACGACGGCTGGCGCGTCGTGCGGGTGCTGCCCCCCGAGACGTCCGACCCGGCGGCGCGCAGCCCGTTGTCGAGCCCCGGCGTCGACGTGCGGGCGGGCGACGTGATCGTCGAGGTCGGCGGGCAGCCGGTGGACCGGCGGCTGGGGCCCGCGCCGCTGCTCGTCGGACGCGCCGGGGAGCTGGTGGAGCTCACGGTGCAGAGCGGGGAGGAGGTGCGGCGGGTCGTCGTGCGGCCGCTGGGGTCGGAGGCCGCGCTGCGCTACCAGGACTGGGTGGCCGGGCGGCGCGCCGCGGTGGCCGAGCGCTCCGGTGGGCGGCTGGGCTACCTGCACGTGCCGGACATGATGCCGACGGGCTGGGCGCAGCTGCACCGCGACCTCTCCCGCGAGACCGCCCGCGAAGGCCTCGTGCTCGACGTGCGCGGCAACGCGGGCGGGCACACGTCGCAGCTGATCGTGGAGAAGCTGGCGCGCAGGGTGATCGGGTGGGACGTCGTGCGGCACCGCCAACCGGTGACCTACCCCGAGGACGCCCCGCGCGGCCCGATCGTCGCGCTCGCCGACGAGTTCTCCGGCTCGGACGGCGACATCGTCACCGCCGCGATCAAGAGGCTCGGCCTGGGACCCGTGGTCGGCACCCGCACGTGGGGCGGGGTGATCGGCATCGACGGGCGCTACGGGCTGGTCGACCGCACGCACGTCACGCAGCCGCGCTACGCGTTCTGGTTCGACAACCTGTCGTGGGGGGTGGAGAACCACGGGGTCGACCCCGACGTCGAGGTGGTGATCACCCCGCAGGACTGGTCGGCGGGGCGCGACCCGCAGCTCGAACGGGCCGTCGACCTCGCGCTGGAGGCGCTTGCCGAGCGGCCCGCGGCGACCCCGCCGGACCCGGCGACCCGCCCCTCCCGCGCCCGCCCGCCCCTGCCACCCCGCCCGTAGGCCCCCGCGCCACGCATGCGGGTGTCCGGCCGCCGGGCGTGCCGAGATGCCGAACTCGCCGTGGCGAAAACGCGGGACTCACCACTAGCGTGGTGGGTGTGACTGCCGGGTCGGCGCTGCCCCCTGAGACGGGGCGCCACGAGGAGAGAGGGTGCCCGGCTAGCGCGTGACGGCAGGGCGGGCCCGTGGTCCGCCGCCACCTCCGCACCCGATGTTCGGACGAGCAGCGGAGAGGAGGTGAGAGTTCATGTCCGAGCAGACGCCTTTCGCGCGGTTCGCCGCGCGCCGGTCCGTCGGCGAGGTCGTCGACGGCGAGGTGGTGCAGGCCATGCCGTTCGGCGCGTTCGTGCGGGTCGACGAGGTGGACGGGTTCCTGCCCGAGAAGCCCCCGCCCGCCGTCGGCGCGGCGGTCCGCGTCCGCGTGGTGGCGATCGACGCCCAGCAGGAGCGGTTCGCCGTCGAGCCGGTCTGACCCGAGGTGATCGCCTGCTCGGCGCAGATTCGGTCAGAACTGGCCGCCTTCTGCGCCGAGCCGGTGATCACGAGGGTCCGGGCCGCGCCCAGCTGCGCGACGCCTGACCCGACCGGCGTAACCTGGACGTAGGCCCCGCCTGGTCCCAGGCAGGGGTCTATCCGCGTGCGCATCTTTGGGGGAAGGGATTTTCCTACCAGTGGCCCAGCTCTCCGGTCTGCTCCGCTCCGTCTTCGCCCAGCCCGACCTGCGCGCTGTGCTCGACGCCGACCCGCGCCCCGCCGAGACGCCCGCCCTGCGCGTCGAGGGCCCCTCGGCGCTGCGCCCCTTCCTCGCCGCCGCGCTCGCCGCCGAGCGCACGGTGCTCGTCGTCACCGCCACCGACCGGGAGGCCGAGGACCTCGGAGCGGCCGCGGCGGACCTGGTCGACCCGGCGGCCGTCGCCGTCCTCCCGAGCTGGGAGACCCTCCCGCACGAGCGCCTCTCGCCCCGCCCGGACACGGTCGGGCGCAGGCTCACCCTCTTCCGCCGCCTCGCCACCGACGACGCCCCGCGCGTGGTGGTCGCCGCCGCACGCAGCCTCATCCAGCCCATCGCCCCCGGCCTGGGCGCGCTCGACCCCGTCCGGCTGCGCGTCGGCGACGAGCACGACTTCGACGCCCTGCTCGTGCGGCTGGTCGAGCTGGCCTACACACGGGTCGAGATGGTCACCGCGCGCGGCGAGTTCGCGGTGCGCGGCGGGATCGTCGACATCTTCCCGCCCACCGCCGAGCACCCCGTGCGCGTGGAGTTCTGGGGCGACGAGGTGAGCGAGCTGCGCGCGTTCACGGTGGCCGACCAGCGCTCCACCCACCCCGTCGACGAGCTGGACGCGCCCGGCTGCCGCGAGCTGCTGCTCACCGACCCGGTCCGCGAGAAGGCCGCCGCGCTCGCAGGCACCCACGAGAACAACCCGGCCCTGCGCGAGCTGCTGGAGCACCTGGCGCAGGGGATTCCCACGGAGGGCATGGAGTCGCTCATCCCCGCGCTCGTCGGTGGCGAGCTGCAGCTGCTCACCGACCTGCTCCCGGACGGCGCGCTCGTGCTCGTCGCCGACCCCGAGCGGGTCCGC
The DNA here is from genome assembly GCA_963750095.1 of uncultured Actinomycetota bacterium. Taxonomy (GTDB): domain Bacteria; phylum Actinomycetota; class Actinomycetes; order Mycobacteriales; family Pseudonocardiaceae; genus Pseudonocardia. Next base: position 577,955 of record CAVVPJ010000010.1, read on the forward strand.
ACCCGCAGCGCCGACCTCGTGCGCACCGGCCAGGAGTTCCTGGAGGCCAGCTGGTTCGCCGCGGGCATGGGTGGCGGGGCCCCGATCGACGTGGGCGCCTCGGCCTACCGCGACCTCGGCGACGTCCTGGAGCACGCCACCGCCACCGGGCGCACGGTGGTGACGCTCAGCCCGCTGCGCTCCGGCCGTGACGACGCGCTGGCGCCCGACGTCCACGAGGTGACGGCCTACCGCGGCGACACCGACCGCGCGCTGGTCGACCTGCGCGCCCACGTCGCCACCGGCGGCGCGGCCGTGCTCATCTTCGGCGGCCACGGCACGGCGCAGCGCGCGATGGAGCAGCTCCGCGATGCCGACGTGCCCGCCACACTCGTCGACGACGTCGTGGACGAGCCGGAGAAGGGCCTGGTCACCGTCACCTGCGGGCGGATCGTCGAGGGGTTCACGGCGGGCCCGCTCGTCGTGCTCGCCGAGGCCGACCTGACGGGCAACCGCGCGGCAGGCACCGAGACCCGCAAGCTCGCGTCCCGGCGCCGCAACGCCGTCGACCTCGTCACGCTGCGGCCGGGCGACTACGTCGTGCACGCCCAGCACGGCATCGGCCGCTTCGTCGAGATGCGCCGGCGCGAGGTGCAGGGTGCCACCCGCGAGTACCTGGTGCTGGAGTACGCGTCGTCCAAGCGCGGCCAGCCCGCGGACCGCCTGTTCGTGCCCACCGACGCGCTCGACGAGGTCAGCCGCTACGTCGGCGGCGAGGTGCCCACGCTGAACAAGCTCGGCGGCGCCGACTGGGCCAGGACCAAGGGCCGAGCGCGCAAGGCCGTCCGGCAGATCGCGGCGCAGCTCGTGCGGCTCTACGCCGCGCGCCAGGCCGCGCCCGGGTACGCGTTCGCCAAGGACACCCCGTGGCAGCGCGAGCTGGAGGACGCCTTCGCCTACACCGAGACGCCCGACCAGCTTTCGGCGATCGACGAGGTGAAGGCCGACATGGAGCGCCCGGTCCCGATGGACCGCGTGATCTCCGGCGACGTCGGCTTCGGCAAGACCGAGATCGCGGTGCGGGCGGCGTTCAAGGCGGTGCAGGACGGCAAGCAGGTCGCCGTGCTGGTGCCGACCACGCTGCTGGCCAGCCAGCACCTGGACACGTTCACCGAACGCATGCGCGCGTTCCCCGTCAACGTCAGGGGTCTCTCGCGGTTCACCGACGCCGCCGAGGCGCGCGACACGGTCGAGGGCCTGGCCGAGGGCAAGGTCGACGTCGTGATCGGCACGCACCGGCTGCTGCAGACCGGCGTGCGGTGGAAGGACCTCGGGCTCGTGATCGTCGACGAGGAGCAGCGCTTCGGTGTCGAGCACAAGGAGCACATCACGGCGCTGCGCACGCACGTGGACGTGCTCACCCTCTCCGCGACACCGATTCCGCGCACCCTGGAGATGAGCCTCGCGGGCATCCGGGAGATGTCGACGATCACCACCCCGCCCGAGGACCGGCACCCGACGCTGACGAACGTGGGCGCCTACGACGAGAAGCTGGTCGCCGCCGCGATCCGCCGCGAGCTGCTGCGCGACGGGCAGGTGTTCTACGTGCACAACCGCGTGTCGAGCATCGACAGGGCGGCGCGGAAGGTGCGCGAGCTGGTGCCGGAGGCGCGGGTGGCGGTCGCGCACGGCCAGATGAACGAGGACCTGCTCGAGCGCACGGTGAACGGCTTCTGGCACAACGAGTTCGACGTGCTGGTGTGCACCACGATCGTCGAGAACGGCCTGGACATCTCCAACGCCAACACCCTGATCGTCGAACGCTCCGACACGCTGGGGCTCTCCCAGCTGCACCAGCTGCGCGGACGGGTGGGGCGCGGGCGCGAGCGCGGCTACGCCTACTTCCTGTTCCCGCCCGAGCACCCGCTCACCGAGACCGCGCACGACCGGCTCGCGACGATCGCGCAGCACTCGGAGCTGGGCGCGGGCACGGCCGTCGCGATGAAGGACCTGGAGATCCGGGGCGCGGGCAACATCCTGGGCGCCGAGCAGTCCGGCCACATCGCGGGCGTCGGGTTCGACCTCTACATCCGGCTGGTCGGCGAGGCCGTGGCCGCGTTCCGCAAGCAGGCCGGGTCGGACGCTCCCGAGGAGGACGCGCTCACCGAGGTGCGGGTGGACCTGCCGGTCGACGCGCACGTCCCGCACGACTACATCGACGGCGAGCGGCTGCGGCTGGAGGTCTACCGCAAGATCGCCGAGGCGGGCGACCGCGCCGCGCTGGACGCGATCGTCGACGAGCTGACCGACCGCTATGGCGAGCCGCCGGTGGCCGTGCGCAACCTGCTCGCCGTCGCGGGGTTCCGGCAGAGCTGCCGCGCGTTCGGCGTCAGCGAGATCACGGTGGTCGGCACCGGGATCCGGATCGCGCCGGTCGCGATCCCCGACTCGGCGCAGCTGCGGCTCAAGCGGCTCCACCCGCGTGCCCAGTACAAGCCCGCCGCGCAGGTGATCACGGTGCCGCGGCCGGTGGAGGGCGGGCGGCTCGGTGGCGCGGCCCTGCGCGACGTCGCTCTGCTCGACTGGTGCCTCAAGCTGCTCGCGGATGTGCTGCAGCCGGTCGCGGCGGCCTGACCTGCCCATGAGAAGGTGACGGGCGTGTACACCAAGGTGGGCCGCGTCGTCGCGGCGGTCGCGGCCGTCGGCGCGGTGGTCAGCGGGTGTGGCGGTCCGGTGCAGGCGGGCTCGGCCGCGATCGTCGGCGACACGACCGTGCCGCTGGAACAGGTGCAGACCCAGGTGGGCACCCTGCTCGCCCGCGTGCCCGCCGACCAGCGCCAGCAGGACACCGCGCCGTCGCTGGCCCGCGACATCGTCACCAACGAGCTGCTGCACGACCTGCTCGGCCGCGCGGCCGCCCAGCGAGGGGTCACGGTCACCGACGCGCAGGTCGACGGGTTCATCGAGCAGCAGGGCGGCACCCAGGCGCTGCTGCAGAACTCCGTGCTCGACGTCGAGGGCCTTCGCCAGCAGGCACACGACTTCCTCATCGCCACCGAGCTCGGCCGTCGCGCCGCGCCCGGCCTCGTGGTCACCGTCGACCTGGTCGGTTCGCCCAACCGCGCCGACGCCGAGGCCAAGGCGCGGGTGCTCGCCGCGGGCGGCCCCGCCGCCGACGCCCTGTTCAAGAACAGCCGAACCGCGCAGAAGGGCGTGCGGGTCGCGGCGCTCACCGACACGCAGAACGCGGGCAGCGTCGTGTTCGGCACCCCGGTCGGCGAGGTCGTTGCCTACCAGCCCGACCCGCAGGCGGCCACGTGGAACGTCTTCCGGGTCGTCAGCAGGGAGACCGACGCCCGTCCGGCCGACCCGGCCGCCGCGGCGGCGCTCTCCCTTCAGGAGCTCTACCTGATCGGGCAGCGCACGCTGCAGCCGGTGGCCGACGCGCTCGCCGTGCGCGTCAACCCGCGCTACGGCGTCTGGGACGAGGTCGCGCTGCGCGTCGTGCCCGCCGACCAGACCTCCGGCCTCGTGCTGGCGCAGGGCCGGTAGCCGCATGGGCTTGACCGTCGTCGTGCTGTCGGCGCGGCGGCCCGACGTGTTCTCCGCCGCCGCGGTGAAGGCGCTGCGGGGGGCGTCGGCCGTCGTCGCCGACGCCTCGGTGCCCGCCGCCGTCCGCGCCGAGCTCGGCGCCGTGCTCGTCGAGGGCGAGCCGCCCGCGGGCGCCGTGCTCGTCACCGCCGACCCCGGCCGGGCGGGCGACGCGGTGATCGCCCCGCCGCCCGGCGCCGCGCTGCTCGACGCGGTGGCCGTCATGGACCGGCTGCGCTCGCCCGGCGGCTGCCCGTGGGACGCGGAGCAGACCCACGCCTCGCTGCTGCAGTACCTCGTCGAGGAGTGCTACGAGCTCTACGACGCCATCGAGCACGGCGACGCCGACGCGATGCGCGAGGAGCTCGGCGACGTCCTGCTGCAAGTGCTCTTCCACGCCCGCGTCGCGCAGGACGAGTACGGCGGCTTCACGATCGACGACGTCGCGGACGAGCTGGTCGCCAAGCTCGTCGGCAGGCACCCGCACGTGTTCGCGGGCACCGAGCGGGTCGACACCGCGAAGCGCCAGGAGCAGCGCTGGGAGGAGCTCAAGCGGGCGGAGAAGCAGCGCGCGTCCAGTGTGGACGGCGTCGCGCTCGGGCAGCCCGCGGTCGCGCTGGCGGCCAAGCTCATCAGCCGTGCCGCGCGCGCCGGGCTGCCCGCCGAGCTGTTGCCGTCCGGCCCCGGCGTGGGGGACCAGCTCTTCGCGCTGGCCGCCAAGGCCAAGCTCGCGGGCGTCGACCCCGAGGCCGAGCTGCGCGCCGCGGCCCTGCGGTTCGCCGCCGCGGTGCGCGCCACCGAACGCGCGGCCACCGCCGAAGGCGCCGACCCGCACGCCCTGGACCCCCCGGCGTGGTCGCGGCACTGGCCTGCCTAGCTCGCCCCTGAAGTGCAGCAGGGTGACCCTGCTCCGATCCAGTCGCAGCGGTGTCACCCTGCTGAGGTCCAGGCCTCCTCCACGCACGGCCGTCAGGCCTCCAGCAGGCTCTGGCCCCAGTAGGCGCCCTCGCCGAGCCCCGTCGGGATCGCGAAGACGGCCGAGCCGGTGTGCTCGATGTACTCCATCAGCCGGTCCTTGCCCGCCAGCGCGCGCTGCATCGGCACGAACTGCTTCTGCGGGTCGCGCATGTAGGCGAGGAAGAACAGGCCGGCGTTGAGGTGGCCCTGCCCGTCGCTGCCGTCGACGAAGTTGTAGCCCCGCCGCAGGATCCGCACGCCGCCCAGGTTCTGGCCGGAGGCGAGCCGGATGTGCGCGTCCTCGGCGATCGCGGTGCCCGCGAGGTTGGGCTCGTCGAACTCGTGCGGCGACCCCAGCGGGGCGCCCTCGCCCTTGTTGCGCCCGATGATGCTCTCCTGCTCCGAGAGCGACGTGCGGTCCCACACCTCGATGTGCATGCGGATGCGCCGCGCCACCAGGTAGCTGCCGCCGTCGAGCCAGGACGGGCCGTCGCCGGGCTGGATCCAGACGTGCTCGCGCAGGAGGTCGGTGTCCTCGGCCTTGAGGTTGCGGGTGCCGTCCTTGAACCCGAACAGGTTGCGCGGCGTGGCCTGGCTCGTGGTGGTCGACGACGTGCGCCCGAACCCCAGCTGCGACCAGCGCACCGCGCTCGCCCCGAAGCCCATGCGGACGAGGTTGCGGATGGCGTGCACGGCCACCTGCGGGTCGTCGGCGCAGGCCTGGATGCACAGGTCGCCGCCGGAGAGCGCGGGGTCGATCTGGTCGAGCTGGAACGCGGGCAGCGGGGCGAGCCCCGCGGGCTTCTGCGCGGAGAGGCCGAGCTTGTCGAAGAAGCCAGGCCCGACGCCGAACGTCAGCGTGAGCGACGACGCGGGCAGCCCCAGCGCCTCGCCGGTGTCGGCGGGCGGGGCCTCGGGGTTGAGGTTCACCGCGCCGCCAGGGATCGTCTCCGCGCCCGCCGTCATCCGCTCGGCCGCCCGCGTCCAGCGCTGCAGGAGCTGCTGGACGGCCGCGCGGTCGGTGGTGGTCAGGTCGACCGCGACGAAGTGCAGCCGGTCCTGCGCGGGCGTGATGATCCCGGCCTGGTGCGGACCGCGGAACGGCACGACCCCCGCCGACGGGCTCGAGAGACTGTCGGCGACCGCGAACCCGCCCGCCACCCCGACGCCTGCGACGGCCGCTCCGATGCCCGCCGCACCCAGCAGGCGGCGGCGCGACATCCCGCGGGGCGGCGGCTCGTCGGGGGGCCGGGTGACCGGCCGGTCGGTGACCGTCACGACGTCACGACCCCCGCGACCTGGCTCACCGGCTCGGCGAGCGCGTCGACGGCCTCGGACATCTTCTTCGTGTCGTCGGGCGTCAGCTCGGTGTAGAGCTTGTAGCCGTCGCCGACCTGGTAGGTGGCGAGCAGGTCGTCGACGGCCTTGAACCGCGCGTCGAGGGTGGGGCCGAGCTGCTTGTCCTTGTCGTCGATCACCGGTCGCAGCGCGGCGACCGCGGCCTGGCTGCCCTCGACGTTGGCCTTGAAGTCCCAGAGGTCGGTGTGCGAGTACCGGTCCTCCTCGCCGGTGATCTTGCCGGTGGCGACCTCGTCGAGCAGCTCCTTGGCGCCGTTGGCCATCTGGACGGGGGTCAGCTCGACGGTCTTCACGCGGTTGGCGAGGTCCTTGACGTCGGTCATCAGCTGGTCGCCGATCGCGGCGGAGTCGGGCTGCAGGCCGGTGACCCACAGGTCCTTCTCCAGCCGGTGGTAGCCGGTCCACGCGACGCCGGGGTCGCGCTCGTCGTCCTCGCGGCCGTCGATCTTCGGGTCGATGTCGCCGAACGACTCGGCCACCGGCTCGATGCGCTCCCAGTAGGTGCGCGACACCGGGAAGAGCGACTTGGCCGCGGCGACGTCGCCCTTCTTGACCGCGTCCGCGAACTCCTGCGTCTTGGGCACGAGCGCGTCGATCTGCGAGGTCACGTAGCGCTTGTAGCCCGTCGTGGCCTCCGCGAGCCTGGCGTTCTCGTCGACGGAGCGGGCGGCCGAGCCGGTGACGGTGAACGGCGCACGGATGCCGTCCCCGACCATGCCCGGCTTGCACGCCGTGGTGTAGGTGCCCCCGTCGGGGACCTCGACGATCAGTTGGCGCGTGAGGCCGGGGCCGATGTTCTCGACCTCGCCCATGATCCGGTCGCCGGTGCCGTAGAGGTAGAACTCGGTGACCTTGGTGCCCGTGTTGGCGATGGTGAAGTTGATCGTTCCCGCGGGCACGGTCGTCGCGCTGACGGCACAGCTCGTGTCGGTGGCCTTCACGCTGATCGCGCCGGGTGCGCCCGGCCCCGACGAGGTGGGCGTGGTGCTGGTGCAACCGGCGAGCGCTGCGGCGGCGACGGCCATGACGGCACCTCCTGCGCAGGGGATGCGGGACATGCGGGATCTCTCCTAGCGGGTCGCGGGGACGGGCGCCTTGACGCGCCCCGGCCGGAGGAACAGCGTCAGCACGATGCCGACGTAGAGCACCCAGACGACCGCCTGCAGCACCGTCGTCTGGGGGGAGAAGTTGAAGACGCCCTTGAGCAGCACGCCGTACCAGGAGTCCGGCGGCACGGCGGAGCTCACGTCGAACGCCAGCGTGTTGAGCCCCGGCAGGATCCCCGCCTCCTGCAGGTCGTGCACGCCGTAGCCGAGGATCCCGGCGGCCACGAAGATCAGCAGCGCGCCAGTGATCATGAAGAACTTGCCCAGGTTGAGCCGCACAGCGCCGCGGTAGAGGAGGTAGGCCAGCACGACGGCCACGGCGATGCCGAGCAGGAAGCCGATCAACGGCTGGGTGGTCTCGCCCGCCGCCTGCGCCGCGGTGAAGAAGAACAGGGCCGTCTCCAGGCCCTCGCGCCCGACCGCGAGCGCGGCCATCAGCACGATGGCGCCGGTGCCGAGCCGGATCGCGTCCTCGAGCCGCCCGCGCAGCTCGGCCGAGATGGTGCGCGCCGTCCGGCGCATCCAGAAGATCATCCAGGTGACGAAGCCCACCGCGATGATCGAGAGCGAGCCGCCGAACGCCTCCTGCGCCTCGAAGGTCAGCGCCTGCTGGGTGAGCGCCAGCGCCGCCGTGACGCCCACGCTGACGGCCACCGCGATTCCGACACCGAGCCAGACCTTGGGCAACACCGACCGTCGGTCCGTGCGCACGAGGAACGCCACGAGGATGCTCACGACGAGCGAGGCCTCGAGGCCCTCCCGCAGGCCGATGAGGAAGTTGCCCAGCATGGCTTCCCTCTCCTTAGGGCAGGCTTGCTTATCCGCTGGGCAGGCTAGCCGGTGACCGCGTGCGGTGGAAAGGGCCGTCGTTCCGTGATCGGCTCGGGTGGAACGTCCTACTCGTCCGCGTCGAACGCCATGCGGACGCGCACCTCGCCGAGCGCCTCCTGGTACTCCGGTCGCGGGTCCATCGCGGCGGCCATCTTGTACTGGGCGTGCGCCTCGGCCAGCCGCCCTTGGCGCTGCAGCGCCTTGCCCAGCGCGAAGCGGGCGTAGTGGTCGGAGGGGTCGAGCTCCAGCACGCGCACGAAGGCCGCCTCCGCCCGCAGCAGCTGCGCGGAGTTGAGGTAGGCCCGACCGGCCAGGAGCTGGACGGACACGTCGTTGGGCCGATGGGCGAGCACCGGCAGCAGCGCCTGCAGCGCGTCCAGCGGCCTGCTCCGCGCGACGAGCATCTCGGCGCGGCGGAAGAGGTCGAACAGGCTCTCGGGGGCGCTCGTCATGGTCGTACCAACGTTAGGTGCAACCGCCACGAACCGCGAGGCTTGACATCCTCCCCGGGCGGGGGTCCGCCGCCCGTTAGGCTGACGCCCCGAGCCAGAACGGATTCGTGGGACGGAGCAACGGTGGCGGTCATCGAGCAGGTCGGCGCACGCGAGATCCTCGACTCGCGGGGCAACCCGACCGTCGAGGTCGAGGTGGCGCTCGACGACGGCACACTGGCCCGCGCGGCCGTGCCGTCGGGGGCGTCGACGGGCGAGCACGAGGCGGTTGAGCTGCGCGACGGCGACCCGCTGCGCTTCGGCGGGAAGGGCGTCGAGAAGGCCGTCTCGGCCGTGCTGGACGAGATCGGGCCCGAGCTGGTGGGCATGGACGCGGTGGACCAGCGGCTGGTCGACCAGCGCCTCGTCGACCTCGACGGCACGCCGGCCAAGTCGCGGCTGGGCGCGAACGCGCTGCTGGGCGTGTCGCTGGCGGTGGCGAAGGCGGCGGCGGAGTCGTCGGGGCTGGAGCTTTTCCGGTACGTCGGCGGGCCCAACGCGCACGTCCTCCCGGTGCCGATGATGAACATCATCAACGGCGGCGTGCACGCGGACACGTCCGTCGACGTGCAGGAGTTCATGATCGCGCCGGTCGGGGCCGACTCGTTCCGCGAGGCGCTGCGCTGGGGCGCCGAGGTCTACCACGCACTCAAGTCGGTGCTGAAGTCGAAGGGGCTCGCCACCGGGCTGGGCGACGAGGGCGGGTTCGCCCCCGACCTGCCCGGCTCCCGCGCCGCGCTCGACCTGATCGCCGAAGCGGTGGAGAAGACCGGCTACGTGCTCGGGCGGGACATCGCGCTCGCGCTGGACGCCGCGGCCACCGAGTTCTTCTCCGACGGCATCTACTCCTACGAAGGCAAGAAGCTGCGGGCCGCGGAGCTCTCGGCGGTGTACGAGGGGCTCGTCGCGGACTACCCGCTGGTGTCGATCGAGGACCCGTTGGCCGAGGACGACTGGGACGGCTGGGTGGAGCTCACGACCTTGATCGGTTCGAAGGTGCAGATCGTCGGCGACGACCTGTTCGTCACCAACCCCGAGCGGATCGACGACGGCATCGCGCGCGGCGCGGCCAACGCGCTGCTGGTGAAGGTCAACCAGATCGGCACGCTCTCGGAGACGCTGGACGCGGTGACCCTCGCGCACACCTCGGGCTACCGCTGCATGATCAGCCACCGCTCCGGGGAGACCGAGGACACGACGATCGCCGACCTCGCCGTCGCCACGGGGTGCGGGCAGATCAAGTCCGGCGCCCCCGCCCGCTCCGACCGGGTGGCGAAGTACAACCAGCTGCTGCGCATCGAGGAATCACTCGGCGACGCGGCGCGCTACGCGGGCGACCTGGCCTTCCCCCGGTTCGCCGCCCCCTGACGGTGAGTCCCGCATCTCGACACGGCGAGTCCCGTGTTTCGACACGGCGAGTTCGTCGTTCGAGCCCGCCCCACACGGTGAGTCCCGTGTTTCGACACGGCGAGTCGCGCGTTTCGACACGGCGAGTGCGGCGTCTGTGCACGCCGAGTTCGGCGTGGTGGCACGGCGGCTTGTGCACGCGGGCGGGGATGTCGGGGCTTTTCCGGGCGGGCGACGCCGCGCGGAAGACCCAGGGCTGAGGGAGGCGCGCATGGCGGAGGCGAAGGGGCAGCGACGGACGGCTCGGCCCGGCGGCGCCATCGGGGCCCGGCGGCGGGAGCCGCAGCTCACCCGCGGGCGACAGCGGGGCGTGGTCGCGGCCACGACCGGCCTCCTGGGCCTGTCCTCCACCCGCCGGGCCGCGATCCTCGCCCTCGTCGTCTGCGCGCTCGCGTTGACCGTCGTGGTGCCGTTGCGCAACTACGTCTCCCAGCGCCAGGAGCTGTCGTCCGTCACGCAGCGGCAGGAGGCGCTCGCCGCCGAGGTCGCCGAGCTGCAGGCCGAGCGGGCGCGGCTGTCCGACTCGGCCGAGGTCGAGGCGCAGGCCCGGTCCAGGCTGGGGTACGTCGTGCCCGGTGAGGTGCCGTACGTCGTCCAGCTGCCGTCACCGCCCCCGGCCAAGGCGGCGCCCGCGGGCAACGGCGCGCTGTGGTATCGCACGTTGTGGCGTCAGGTCGCCGAGGGCTCGCCGTGACGGCGGGTTCTGAGGTCGCCCCGACCGACCTGGCCGCGGTGGCCGCCCAGCTCGGCCGTGCTCCGCGCGGGGTGATGGCCGTGGCGCACCGGTGCCCGTGCGGGCAGCCGTCGGTGGTCCGCACCGCGCCGCGACTGCCCGAAGGCACCCCGTTCCCGACGCTGTACTACCTCACGTGCGCGCGCCTGGCCGCCCGCATCGGCACGATCGAGGCCGAGGGTCGGATGCGGGAGATGACGGCCCGTCTCGCCGAGGACCCCGAGCTCGCGGCGGCGTACCGGCGGGCGCACGAGGCGTATCTCGCGGAGCGTGACGCGATCGAGCCGCTCGGCACCGACGTCAGCGCCGGAGGGATGCCGAGCCGGGTGAAGTGCCTGCACGTGGCCGTCGCGCACACCTTGGCCGCCGGTCCGGGTGTGAACCCGTTCGGCGACGAGGTGCTGGCCGAGCTCGGCGAATGGTGGCGCTCCGGGCCCTGCGCGACCGCGTAGGCCGCACAGGCGCCGTCCGATGAGGCGCCGCCTGGATGAGGCGCCGCCTGGATGAGGCGCCGGCGGCGGCGTGGCCTGCGCGCTTGACCAGACGCGCTGGACCCGCCGCGCCTGGTCAAGCGGAGCCACTGCGCTCGGCCGCCGGGGGTCGCCAGCAGCTTTCGGACGTCACCGATGGGCATGATCACCAGCTCGGTGCATGGAGCGGCCACATCTGACCGGATTCGCGCCCAGCCCGTGATTATGCCCGGGCCGCGCTGATGGGCCCTACTCACGGCTGCGCCATGCCCCGCCATCCGCGACAACCGGCACCACCTCGCTAGCCGCGTCCAGTAGCCGTACTCGGTGTGCCGAAACGCGGGACTCACCGTGCCGAGATGCGGGACTCACCGTGCCGAGATGCGGGACTCACCGTGCCGAAACGCGGGACTCACCGTGCCGAGATGCGGGACTCACCCTGGGTCGGGGGGTCACCGGGTGGGGGTGACCCGGGCGACCAGGGGCTCGGTGGCCGACTCGGCTGGGAGGGTGCCCGCCGTGCGCCACGGCCCGTCGGGCAGGTACCGCGAGCTGACGAACGCCGACGCGACCTCGCCGGGCGCGTGCCGCAGCAGCAGGCTCCCCTGCAGACACAGCGCCAGGAGCTCCGCGAGCCGACGCGCCCGTCGCGGCTCCCGGCTCCGCAGCTCGGTGCGCAGCTCGCGCAGCGCCCGGTCGTACCACGTGTCCTTGCCCGCCGCCGCGTCCAGCTCGGCGTTGACCGCCTCCACCGCCTCCGGCTCCCGCGTCACCGCGCGCAGCACGTCCAGCGCCGTGACGTTGCCCGAGCCCTCCCAGATCGAGTTGAGCGGCGCCTCGCGGTACAGCCGCGGCAGCCCGGAGTCCTCGACGTACCCGTTGCCGCCCAGGCACTCCAAGGCCTCGACGACGGCCGTCGGCGCCCGCTTGCACACCAGGTACTTCGCCGCGGGCAACGCCAGCCGCAGGAACGGCCGCTCCGCCCGGTCCACCGCGCCCGCGAGCCGCATCGCCAGCGCCGTCGCCGCCTCCGACTCCAGCGCGAGATCGGCGATCACCGTCTGCATCAACGGCTGCTGGCCCAGCAGCCTGCCGAACGCGCCGCGGTGCGCGACGTGGTGCGCCGCCTCCGTCAACGCCGCCCTGATCAGCGACGCCGAGCCCAGCACGCAGTCCAGGCGGGTCATCGACACCATCTCGATGATCGTCGCGACCCCGCGGCCCTCGTCGCCCAGCCGCCATCCGGCCGCGCCCTCGTACTCCAGCTCGGCTGAGGCGTTGGAGCGGTTGCCCAGCTTGTCCTTCAGTCGCATGAGCCGGATGCCGTTGCGCGCGCCGCCGGGAAGCACGCGCGGCAGCACGAAGCAGGTGAGCCCGCCGGGCGCTTGGCCGAGGGTGAGGAAGAGGTCGTTCATCGGGGCCGAGGTGAACCACTTGTGCCCGGTGAGCCGGTAGGTGCCGTCGCCGCTCGGCACGGCGAGGGTGCTGTTCGCCCGCACGTCCGAGCCGCCCTGCTTCTCGGTCATCGACATCCCGGCCAGCAGCCCCGGCTTCGTCGACGGCTCGGCGAGGCCGAACGCGTAGGTGGTCGACCGCAGCCCCGGCTCGTACGCCGCGGCGATCGCGGGGTCGTTGCGGAGCGCGGGCACCGCCGCGTACGTCATGGAGATGGGGCAGCAGTGGCCGGACTCGAGCTGTCCCATCAGGTAGAACCCCGCCGCCCGCGCGACGTGGGCGCCCGAACCCGCACCGGCCTCCCACGGCGTGCCGTGCAGGCCCGAGCCCACGGCCCTGCGCATCAGCCAGTGCCACGACGGATGAAACTCGACCTCGTCGATCCGCCTGCCGTACCGGTCGTGCGTGTGCAGGACGGGACCGTAGGTGTTGGCCAGGCGGGCGTGCTCACGGCCTTCGGCGGACGCCACCAGCGCGGCGAGGTGCTCCAGCGCGGGCCGCGCATCGGCCGCGCCTTCGCGCGCGAGGGCCGAGGTGAGCGCGGGGTCGCAGGCCAGCGCGTCGAACCCGACCAGCGGCGGTGGCTGGTTCGGCACGTCCGCGACGGCGGGCGCCTCCGGTCCGGCGCGCTGGTCCGGCCGGGCGGGCGGATCCGGCGCGGGGCGTGGCCGGGGGACCGGAGGCCGGTCGCCCGAGGTCGGCCCCGACCACGTGGGCCAGGCCTCGTCGGTCGGCCAGTCGGCGGAGGCACGTCGCGGGCCGCCCTGCGCAGGTCGGGCGGGAGGATCGGCCACGGCCCGAGGGTAGCCGCGCGGACGGGCCTGCGGGGGTGGTTCGGGGACACCCGTACGGTGGGTGTATGTCCCGGGTCGCCGCCATCGACTGTGGCACGAACTCCATCCGCCTTCTCGTCGCCGACGTCACCACCGCCGTCGACGGCGCGCTCTCGCTGCGCGACGTGCACCGGGAGCAGCGGGTCGTGCGGCTGGGCAAGGGCGTGGACGCCACCGGCGTGCTGGATCCCGAGGCGTTGGAGCGCACCCGGGTCGCGTTGGCCGACTACACGGCCGTGTTGCGCCGCGCGGGCACCGAGCGGGTGCGGATGGTGGCCACCAGCGCGACGCGCGACGCCCGCAACCGCGACGACTTCTTCGGCATGGTCCGCGCGACCCTCGGCGTCGACGCGGAGATCATCTCCGGGGACGAGGAGGCGCACCTGTCGTTCGTCGGCGCCGTGGGTGAGCTCAACCCCGACGACGGGCCCTTCGTCGTCGTCGACGCAGGCGGCGGCTCCACCGAGCTCGTGATCGGTGATCTCGACAAGGACGGGGCGACGGTCCGGGCCGCGCGTTCGGTCGACATCGGCAGCGTCCGCATCACCGAGCGCTGCCTCCACGGCGACCCGCCGACCGCCGAGGAGATCGAGAAGGGCCGCGAGCTCGCCAGGACCGTGCTCGACGAGGCGTTCGCCGCCGTGCCGGTCGAGGGCGCCCGCACGTGGGTCGGCGTGGCGGGCACGATCACCACCCTCTCCGCCTACGCGCAGCGGCTGCGCGCGTACGACCGGGCCGCGGTGCACCTGTCCCGCCTGTCCGTCGACGACCTGCACCGGGTCGCCGACGAGCTGCTGGCCATGTCCCGCGCCGAGCGCGGCGAGCACCCGGCCATCGACCCCGGCCGCATCGACGTGATCGGCGGCGGCGCGCTGATCGTCGACGTGATGGGCGCGGAGCTGCACGCCCGCGCGGGGATCGACGAGCTGGTGATCAGCGAGCACGACATCCTCGACGGCATCGCGCGCTCGATCGCGTGAGCGCCGGGCTCGCGGCCCTCGACGCGGCGCTCGTCGAGTGTCGGGCGTGCCCGCGCCTGGTGGCGTGGCGTGAGCGGGTGGCGGCGGAGAAGCGCGCGGCGTTCCGCGACGAGACCTACTGGGGACGCCCGGTGCCCGGCTTCGGCCCCGCCGACGCGAAGCTGCTCATCGTGGGCCTCGCGCCCGCCGCGCACGGGGGCAACCGCACCGGGCGGATGTTCACCGGCGACCGCTCCGGCGACGTCCTCTACGCCGCGCTGCACGCCGTCGGCCTGGCCAACCGGGCCACCGCGACCCACATCGGCGACGGCCTCGCCCTGCGCGGCACCCGCGTCACCGCGCCGGTGCACTGCGCGCCGCCGGGCAACAAGCCCACGCCCGCCGAGCGCGAGACCTGCGGGCGCTGGCTGCGCCAGGAGCTGGCGCTGCTCGCGCCCCGGGCCGTCGTCGTGCTGGGGGCCTTCGGCTGGCAGGCGCTCCTGCCGGTGCTGGCCGAGGCGGGCTGGGCGGTGCCGCGGCCGCGCCCCCGCTTCGGGCACGGGGCTCGGGTGCCGCTCACCGGCGCGCGCGGCCCGCTCACGCTGTTCGGCTGCTACCACGTGAGCCAGCAGAACACCTTCACCGGCCGCCTGACGCCCGCGATGGTGGAGGACGTCCTGCGCGCGGCCGCCGCGGCGGCGGGCCTTTAATCGTCGGTTTCGTCACCCGAGTTTGTGCGGTGGTGGGCGTCGGGGAGTGGGAGCATGGACGCATGGCGCGCTCAACCAGGATCGTCGTCGTCGGCGGTGGCTATGTGGGGATGTACACCGCGCTGCGGCTACAGAAGAAGCTGCGCCGCGGCGAGGCGGACGTCACCGTCATCGACCCGCAGCCGCACATGACCTACCAGCCGTTCCTCCCGGAGGCGTCGGCCGGTTCCATCGAGCCGCGCCACGTCGTGGTGCCGTTGCGACGGGTGCTGCGCAAGTGCCAGGTGCTCACCGGCCGGGTGACGGCGATCCGCCACGCGGAACGCGAGGTCACCGTCGCGTTGGCCGACGGGCACACCACCGCGCTCGGTTACGACGTGCTCGTGGTCGCGCCCGGCTCGGTCGCGCGCACGCTGCCGATACCCGGGCTGGCCGAGCACGGCATCGGGTTCAAGACCATCGGCGAGGCCATCTTCCTGCGCAACCACGTGCTGTCCCGCCTCGACGCCGCGGACACGACGATCGAGCCGGTGCTGCGCCAAAGGCTGCTCACGTTCATGGTGGTCGGCGGCGGCTACGCGGGCGTCGAGGCGCTCGCGGAGCTCGCCGACATGGCCCGCTACGCGAGCAGGTACTACCCGACCATCGCCCGCGACGAGATCCGCTGGATCCTCGTGGAGGCCACCGGCCGGATCATGCCGGAGGTCAGCCCGAAGATGGGCCGCTACACCGTGGAGCGGCTGCTGGACGCCGACATCGAGGTCAACCTCGACACGCGCGTCACGTCGATGGCGGGCGGGCACGTCGTGCTCGACGACGGCCAGGAGTTCGACACCGACACGATCATCTGGACCGCGGGCGTCAAGCCCAACCCGATGCTGGACCAGACCGACCTGCCCCGCGACTCCCGCGGACGCGTCGACTGCGGCGCCGACCTGCAGGTGCACGGCCTGCCCGGGGTGTTCTGCGCAGGCGACTGCGCGGGCGTGCCCGACCTGTCCAAGGACGACCCCGAGGCCCGCACCAGCCCGTCGGCGCAGCACGCCGTCCGCCAGGCGAAGGTGTTGGGCGACAACGTGATCGCGCACCTGCGCGGCCGTCCGCTCACGCAGTACAAGCACAGCTACGCCGGGTCGGTGGCCAGCCTGGGGCTCTACAAGGGCGTCGCCGAGATCTACGGGGTGAAGCTGCGCGGCATCGTGGCGTGGTTCATGCACCGCACCTACCACGTGAGCCGCATGCCGACCTGGAACCGCCGCATCCGCATCCTGTTCGACTGGACGGGCGCGCTCTTCCTCGGCCGTGAGGTGGTGTCGCTCGGACAGATCAGCGAGCCGAAGGCGGAGTTCGAGCGCGTCGCCGCGCCCGAGCGGGAGGTCAGCGCGACCGCCCCCTGATCCCCGGTGCGTTGCCGAACGGGTCGTACGCTGGCGCCGCGCCCCCGTAGCCCAATCGGCAGAGGCAAGCCCCTTAAAAGGGTTCGAGTGTGGGTTCGAGTCCCACCGGGGGCACCCGGGTCGATGGCCTCTGAGCTGCGGCGATACGACCGACTCGTGATCTTGCGGTGTCCAGTGGTATCCGGCTGCAACCCGTTGGCGCTGGTCGTCTGCGCCGAATACGCGCCAAAGTCTCACGGCCCACCCAAGACGGCGTCGATCCGGCGTCGTGCAGCGTCCTCTTGGCCGACGAGGCATTTGGCGTAGATCTGCAGCAGGACGCGACGCTGTGCCGGGCCCAGGCGGCGACCTGCGTCGGCGGCACTCCGGCGTTCAACCATGTCGACACGGCCGCGTGCCGGAGGTCGTAGGGCCTGCGCGCCAACGGGGAGCGGGCCTCATCGGGCGACAGCGCGACGACGCGGGCCTTGCGCCAGACGCGGCAGTACGTGCTCTCGGACATCTCGCCGCTGCGCACGCCGCGGAACAGCAGGCCGTCGCCCGCTGTCGGTCCACGCCGGTCCGGCGACCGGTGACGAGGACTCCAGCAGCAGCTCGCCCCAACACTCGGCGGGCAGCGCGAGGTTGACCTTCCGAAGCATCAGCGCCTCGGCGGGCCGGAGAGCCGCGTAGTACATGGTCCCGAAGAACGCCACGAGCCGATCTCCACTGGGCTTCTCCTCGGCCACCGCATCGAGCAGGGTACGTGCCTGCGCGGGGTTGACAACGACCCGTCGGTCCACCGCGTGAGCCACCTGCGGCGCCCTCCTCGGCAGGGCGGTGATCGGGTTCTCGGTCAACAGCCGGCGTTCCACCGCGTACTCTCGCGCGAACGTCAGCCAGTTGATCTGACGCTCGGCCCGGTCCATCGAAGTCGGGCGGCCGGTCCCGACGATGAACGCCTCACGGGTGCTCATCTACCCTCGGTGTCCTTCCAAGACGAACTGCCTGTGCTGGGCGTTGCGGTTTGGGAGATCAGGAGGGGAGCCCGGTTGCCGTGGCTCCCCTCCGCACGAGCAGTGGTCAAGCGGCCTCCCCCGGGTTCGGGCGCGGCCCGTGCTTGCCCGGGCCCGCCTGCGGGGCGTGCATGCCGGTGGCGCGGTAGCTGTCGGCGATCCGCCGGCGCACGCCGCCGGCGTTCGTTTCCGTCGTCACGCGGCACCCCCAGAGGGGTGACGGCATGATCCGCGACCACGGACCCGACGACTGGCGGGGCGGCGCGGCGTGCCAGCACGTCGACCCGGAGCCTATTGACCGGACTACGACCGCCCTGACGCGGGCGGGGTCCTCCCAGGCCATAACGTCGGCCAGGCAGATCTTGCGCACCGGGCAGCCAGCGCACACCCGCTTGGCGACCCCACGCGGGCCCGCGACGACGCGAGGTTCTGGCGCGACACCGCCGCCGACTGGCAGGCCCGCGTCGACGGCCGCCCGACTTCCGACGCGGCCGGCGCGCTGTCGAACCGGCGGGAGTTGGGGGTCTCCCGACCAGCGATGCCGAGCGTGTACGGCCTGCCCTCGGTGCGGTCGTGCCGGGGCGGTCCGCGGATTGCTCCGCCGACGCCGATGAGTTCGTGACTTACTCCGGGTCGTCACCGGCATGAGCGATACGGATGCTGGCCTGGGCAAGGTCGTCGTGAACAGGGCGATGTCGTTGGACGGCTTCATCGCCGGCCCCGACAACGCGATGGACTGGGTGATCGAGTACTTCAGAGAGGACCCGTTTCCCGAGGTCATGAAGGCCACCGGCGCCATGCTCGTCGGCCGGGGCACCCACGAGGTCGCCAAGCGGATGCCCCCTCCCGAGGACACCGACTACGACGGGGGACCGGTGTTCGTCCTGACGCACCAGCCGCCGGACGAGCCGGAGCAAGGCGTCACGTTCCTCACCTGCGACCTCGCGGAGGCCGTCGCCACGGCGCGCGCCGCCGCGGGCGGGAAGAACCTGGAGATCCTCGGTGCCGACGTGGCCAGTCAGTGCCTGCAGCGAGGGCTCGTCGACGAGGTCCTGGTGTACGTGCTGCCAGTGCTGCTCGGTGACGGCGTGCGCTTCTCGACTCCGGGCCTCGGCAGGATCGACCTGGAACCGTTCAGCAACACGCAGTCGGGTCCCGTGACGATGCTCCGCTTCCGCGTGCGGAAGTAGGCCGCACTGGTTCCCAAGGTGATGACGCCATGCCGGCCCCCTCGGCCGAGAATGCTCCACGTCTCCACGGTGGCCGCAAGGGCGCCGACGGCGTCGCTCCGCGATGGCGCAAGCGCCATCCTTGCCCCCACCGCTCCGACGAGCAATGCGGCCAGGACGAGGGGGACAGGGGAAGTGCGGGTCCGAGCGCGAGACTGCCCAGCAACGGGACCGGTACGGAACGGCGCTCCCGGGTGCCCTCCGTCTCCCAGCTGTTCGGCCCCGGTCAGGGCGGCATCGAGACGGCCGCGTGCCGGAGGTCGTAAGGCCTGCGCGCCAACGGGGAGATCTCCGACATCTCGCCGCCCCGGACCCCGCGGAACAACAGGCCGTCCGTGCCGTTGCCGAACGCTTCCAGGTGCGCATGCAGCAGTGCCGTCAACGCGGGCGGGCACGGGACTTTGCGGGTCTCGCCGCGGGCCCGGTGCCTCAACGGCCGCTCCTCCCGCCGCCGCCCGCTGTCCGTCCACGCCGGTCCGGCAACCGGTGATGATGACTCCAGCAGCAGCTCACCTCGCCCCTCGGCGGGCAGCGCGAGATTGACTTTGCGCAACATCAGGGCCCACCTCCGGCCCGGTCGCGGCCGGTGGGGACGGACGGCTACCCGGCCCGCCCCCCGCATCGACTTCCGATCCTACGAGCACGAACGGCCAGTCGGCGATGACGGGCGACCAGAAGATCCACGGGACCCGCCCGGACCCGGCACCGCTTCAGAGATCACGGGAACGTGCGCCAGGTGGTGATCTCCTCGCAACGCGCCACAGGCAACCGACTCGGCAGCCGGTAGGGATGAACCAGCGCCGCGGGATCACGACCGCTGGCTTGTAATGGTGCGGTGGGTCCTGCGCTCGGGCCATCGTCGGGCGGTGGCGGCTTCCAACGCGTGGGGTCTCGTACTTCCTGCGCACCCCTAGGGACCGGCAGAATGCCGCACACAGCGATGCCTCTCTTCAACCAGGCGAGGAGGATGGTCATGAAGGACCGGACATTCGATCATGCATCGGTGCGTCTGTCCGCGGTGATGCTGCTTGTGGGACAACTCCTGTACATCGTGATCACCCAGTTCCACGCCGATGGGGATGCCAACAACCACCCCGCCGTGTTCGCCGAGTACGCCGGCAGCGGGATCTGGACGGCTGTGCACGTCGGCCAGTTCGTGGCCACGGCGATCTTGCTCGCGGGGTTGTTCGCCCTGTTCTTCGTCCTCGACGCCCAGGGTGGAACGGCGAGATGGGCGGGTCGATTCGGTGCTGCCTTGGCTGCGGTGACGCTCGCGCTCTACGGCGTCGTCATGGCGGTGGACGGCGTCGCGCTCAAACAGGCCGTGAATGCGTGGGTGAGCGCCCCGGACGCCGAGAAGGCCGCGCGCTTCGCGAGCGCCGAGGCGATCCGCTGGATTGAATGGGGAGCGAGGAGCTACGAGAACTTTGCGCTGGGCCTGGCTTTGCTCCTGTTCGCCGCCGCAGTCGGTCGGACGGCTTGGGTCCCGCGGCCGATCGCGTACCTGATGGGCCTCTCCGGCCTCACCTACCTATTCCAGGGCTGGGTGGCTGGCGCCGACGGCTTCACACGAACGCACGACTTGGCAATCGTGCTGTCCTGGGTCGTGAACCTGGCGTGGATGATCTGGCTGGTTGTCATCGCCTGGCGGCGAGCGCGTGAGTTGGAGCCCGCGTCGCTTGTCGATGGAGGCGGAGGCCGCCGCGGCGCGTGACCCAACTCGACCCGACAAAGGGAGAGCGGCTTCAGCGAGGCGACTGGAGAGGATACGCGACATTCGCGCCGAAGTTCTCGCCGTCGGGAGCCGTCCTGAGCGCCGCAGTGATCAGTCGGCGCGCGCCGACTCGTCCTGGCCGACGATGCACCTCACGTAGATCTGGTGGAGCACCGCGCGGCCGATTACACGGCCCGCAACCACCGGTAGCGGACCGCTGATCACGTCGCATCTGCTGCGGCCTGCATCACGCTCCGAATTCGCCGTGCGTCAGGACGGCGCGGTGCTGACGTCCAACTCCTGCCACATCCCGTCGGCGTAGTGGTTGGGCAGGTTGCACACGAGCTCGTAGCGCCCAGCTGGCAAGGTCACGGTCGTCCAGCCTGCCGAGCCCAACGCGATTCCGTCCCCGGTTCCACTGGCGCAGGTGGCGGACGCCTCGCCCACATTCCCCGTCTCGTCGATCTTCCCGTCAGAACCCGGCACCCGCTGTCCAGCTGAGGCGCCCGGAGCCAGCGGCAGAATCACCAGCTCATGAGGACGCCACCCCATGTTCTGAGCGACCAGGCTGACCGTCCCTGCCGAGACCGACCCAGGCGTGGCACGCAGCATCATGCGCGCGCCCATCGGTGCGGTGCCGCCCATCGGGCTATTCATCCCCATGTCAGCCAGCACAACTCGCACCGTCTGGCCCGGCAAGGAGGCGGGCGGGGAACAGGTCGAGCGTGAATAGGTCAGGCCACCCCCCTGCCCGCCCATCATCCCCGGGCCCTGAACGCCGGACGGATTCTGATCACCCATCATCCCGGGGCCAACCGTAGGCGCCGGATTCTGGGCCGGTCCCGCGCCGTCCGACGAGGAAGCAGCCGCACCACACCCAGCCAGGAGCAAGGCGGCTAGGCCAGCCGCGAACACCGTCAACGCTGCTCTGAGTCGCATCACCCAAGTTTCAACGTGGCGAAGAACCGGGATCAGCGGACCAACGACCTCTCTTGCCAGGCAGGCGACCTCAGTCTGGGTACCGATGATGCACCGCGCTCCGCCCGGACCCGCCACCGCTTCGGAGATCAAGAGGATACGGCGGGGCGGTGATCTCCTCACGGCGCGACGAAACGGCAGCAGGCCCGCGCCGCGCGGAGATCACCACCAGAACCCGGCGTGCGAGGGCAAAGGACGGCTGTCGCGGGCCATGCGAGGACGTAGGCAGAGGGTCCGCAGCTACGCGGCAAGTCAGAGCCGGTTTGCCAGCTCACTGTGAGTCCGCTCCCGGAGCGACTGGGCTGGCCGCGTCCGGCTGACCCCCGCTGGCGCCGAGGAGGCCTCTCGGCGCCATGGGCGTGCAGACGGGCAAGGACGTCCTCGATGTCGTCGACGACGAACACGACGACGAACATGATGCGGCGTATGCCCAGCGTGTTCGCCGGTGCCCGACGACGCGGTCCGCCCAACGTCCCTCGACGGGCGCCTCGCCGTCCAGCTCCATGCCGAGTCGACGAGGAACCCGGTAGCAGCCTCGAGGTCGTCGACAACGACGCCGACGTGGTCCATCCGCAGGATCGTCGTACGTCCCAGGCTAGGGAGGCAGGCGCCTCGGGTGGCTCATCGCCTGCCGGTGTGGCTGCCGGGGTCCATGAGTGTGGTTCGAGCTGCGCACTTCGGTCACGCCTGCGACTTCTGCTGCTCAGGTCGGTGGCGACAGGTGGACGCCGCGCCGGAGCGCGGCGTGGGCGTCGGGGTCGCGCTTGATCAGGGCGCGGATTGTCCGCCGCCGGTAGCGCAGGGTTTGCACGATGCCGATCGCCCACAGCGGGTACTGGGTGGCGAAGGCCCACTTGAACGATTCGAGGGTGTAGGCGGTCGATCCTGGCGGGGTGGTCGCCTGTAGGACGAGCCCGATCGCCATCACCGCCGTGAGGGTGCCCAGGAACGCCCCGCCGTTGACCACGCCGATGGCGCTGCCCAGCCGGTGCGGCGGGTTGGAGGTCCGGGCGATGTCGAAGGTCATGACCGCGCCGATGGTCGGGGCAGGCACGGCCAGTACCAGGACGATGAGCAGCCAGAGTGGGGCGCGGCCCGGCCACAGCAGCACGACCGCCCAGATCGCGGCCACCACGGCCACGACCCCGGTCGCGATGAGGCTGCGGTAGTACGGGTGGAGCGCCATGAACGTCCCCAACGTCACGCCGTAGACGAGGCCTGCGATGGCGAGGACCAGCATCAGGGCCCCCGCCCTCCCGGAGGACACCCCCTGACCGACGGTCAGGAACGGGTAGCCCCACATCACGCCGAAGGTCATGCCGGTGAACAGGGCCATGAACCCGAGCCAGAACCCCAGCCGGGTGCCCGGCTCCGCCCACGCCTCGCGCACGCCGTGGGCGGCGGTGGCGAGTGCCCGCCCGAGGGGGACGCGGGATGGCCGCCCCTGCGGCGAGTCGCGCAGCAGGACCAGCGCGAGCAGCGCGGAGGCGACGCTGACCGCGGCCGCGGTCAGGAACGAGGGCGTCCACCCGGCGGCGGCGAGGACCGCGGCGAACCCCACCGCGGACAGGACGAACCCGAGCTGGTTGACCGGACCGGTCGCGTTGGTGAGCTTCGCGCTGCGCTCGGGCGGGAACCACGCGGGCACCAGCCGCATCACACTGATGAAGACCAGCGCGTCGCCGGTCCCGAGCACCACCCGCGCGGCGAACGCCACCGGCAGCGTGGCGGCGAACGCGAACATGGTCTGTGCCCCGGCCATGATGAGCGACCCGAGCACGATCAGGAGCCGCGACCCGTACCGGTCGATGAGCACCCCGACCGGAACCTGGAGGGCCGCGTACACCAATAGCTGGACCATCGAGAACGCCGCAAGGGTCGCGGCGGCGATCCCGAAGCGGGCGAGCGCCTCGGTGGCGGCCACGCCCAGCGACGAGCGCTGCAGCACCGCGATGACGGCGGCGAACTGGCCGACGGTCAGCACGACCCACGCCGTGCGCCCGCCCAGCGGCGTGCGGGAGCGGGTCCGTTCCGGCGGTGCCGGACCGCGCCCGGACGTCCCCTCCATCACCTCTCCTGTGAGAAGTCCGCGTGCACCGGCAGTTGGCGGGCCTACCTGCGGTGCCGCTCCTCATCGGGTGGTCGTGCCAAGAGGATGGAGCAGTGCGGGCGTTGGTGGATGACGTGTTCGGCGACGACGGATCCCCGGTGGTGCTGGTAGCCAAGCACGATGATGTCGACGTCGAGCTCCTTGGCGCGCTGGACGATGATGTCCGCGGCGTCGTGCTCGGTGGCCTCGATCATCTCGCCGTGCACCTCGACGCCCGCGGCGGCGAGCTGGTCGACGGCGTTCTGGACCACCTGCCGCTCCCGGACGTCAACGTCGTCCTCGGCCGATCGAACCCCGAACCCCGAGCCTGCGCTGATGTCGGTCGGGATGATGTGCCCGCGCGCGACGTGCAGCAGGTACACCGTTCCACCGGTCATCTTCGCGAACTGGGTGGTGCGGTTGAGGGAGTCGTCGGGCGAATCGGGTGAGGCGTCGATCGCGACGAGAATGCGCTCGTACATGTCTTCTCCAAACCGGAAGATGAGCGCGACGGGATGGTCTCGGCGTCGGGCCCGTCGGCTCGGGGCCGTGGGGTCAGGGTTGCGGGGTCAGGGTCGTGGAGTCAGGGTCGCGGTGCGGGTCGGTGTGCGCGGCCACCCCGGTGGCCGTCCCGGAAGGCTCGATCGGTATCGAGCGCAGCTCGCGCGCCCGGTGCACGCCCGGCACGAGCAGGGTCAGAAGCACACCCAGCACTCCCAGCCCGGCCAGGACGTAGAAGATCGAGTTCGTGCTGAGGCCCGCACCGATGAGCAGGCCGCCGATCAGCGGGCCGCCGACCCCGCCGAGCCTGCCGAACCCCGCGCACCAGGCCACGCCCGCGCCCCGCACGTTCGTGCGGTAGTAGTTGGCGACGAAGCCGTAGATGAGCGTCTGGGTGCCGCTGGTACCCAGGCCTGCGGTCGCGACGAACAGCAGCAGGAGGGCGAGTGGAAGGCTCACGGTGAGCAGCGCGATGGCCACCGCGCCGATCAGGAAGCAGCTGGCGACCACCAGTTTGGGTCCGAACCGGTCGGCGAAGCGGGAACCGACCAGCGCCCCGATGACCGCACCGCCGTTGAGCACCAGCAGGAACGACAACGACCCCTTGGCGTTGAACCCGGCGCGCAGCATCAGCTCGGGCAGCCAGGTGTTGAGCGAGTAGACCAGCACCAGGCCGGTGGCGCTCATCAGGCCCAGCAGCACGGTGGGCAGCCAGTACTCGCGACCGAACAGCCCGGCGAACCCGGCGCGCTCGCGTCGCACGCCCTTCTGGGCGCTGGTCGGGGCGGCCTCGGTCAGCGGCACGCCGGTCCGCTCGGCGATCGCACTCGCCTCGTCCATGCGGCCCCGTGCGGCGAGCCAGGCAGGCGACTCGGGCATCTTGACGAAGGCCAGCGGCAGGAGCGTGACGATCGGCAGCGCCCCGATCCAGAACATGCCCCGCCACCCGATCCCGGCGAGCAGGATGATGGCGAGCAGGGCGGACAGCAGGCTCCCCAGCGGCACCCCGGAGTAGGTGATGGCGTTGCACAGGTTCTTCTTTCCGGGCGGCGCGAACTCCGAGACGATGGCGCCGGTCGTGGCGACCAGTGCGCCGACGCCGACGCCGGTGACGAACCGCATCAGGCCGAACGGTGTCGCGCTGCTCATCAGGGCGGTCACCGCCATGCCGATCGAGAACCAGGCGTAGGCGAACAGCATCACCTTCCGCCTGCCGAGGATGTCGCCGACGCTGCCGGCGAGCAGGGCTCCGACCAGCACGCCGACGAGCGCGTAGCTGCCCAGCGCGCCTGCTTCGGCCGGGGTCACCGGGCCGATCTGGGTGGGGTCGCGCAGGAAGGTCGAGACCACCGTCCCGTAGACGACGAGGTCATATCCATCGAACATCAGGCCGATGGTGGCCAGCGTGACAACCCACAGCACGGTGCGGCGGCGTCGGGCGTCTTGCTCGGAACTCGTGCTGACCGTCGTGGTCATTCCGTATCTCCCTCAATGCGGTGGGCTGAGCAAGAGCTGCGCCGGATGGAGCCGGTGCGCCGGCGGGTAGCTCTGCGTCTCGCCCCTACAGGTCCCATCGCTGCCGGGGTCCGTAGCGGGATGTGGCGGCCCTACCGGGCGTCGATCAGGATTTCGGCGAGGAAGTCGGCCAATGCTTCGTGTCCGTGCAGTGGGAGCACGTGCGAGACGTACTGGTCCGGGCGGACGACGACCATGCAGCCCGTCTCGCGGTTCACGCCCCGCAGCTCGAAGATGTCACCAGCCTTCGGGTCGGGGCAGAACATCTTCTCGTAGTCGACCAGGCCGAACTTGCCCTTCCTCGGCAGCAGAACCGACGGCATACGGTCCACGGCCAGGTCACGATGCCCCTGCTGGAAGACGGCCCGGACATCGATCACGGAGTCGGGGTCGGCGTCCTTC
Organism: uncultured Actinomycetota bacterium; assembly: GCA_963750095.1. Taxonomy (GTDB): domain Bacteria; phylum Actinomycetota; class Actinomycetes; order Mycobacteriales; family Pseudonocardiaceae; genus Pseudonocardia. The sequence continues at coordinate 603,656 of CAVVPJ010000010.1, forward strand.
GGCGTGAAGCGGGTGATCGGAGACGCGTCCGAGGCCAGGAACTCGCACAGCTCTCGGGCACGGGAGCTTCCGCCGGTCGGGTCGTTCCGGTCGGCGAAAAGGTAGACGCGCCAGGCACCGTCCGCTCGGGCGACATGGCCGAGGTGGACCGGCTTGGCGTCGACCAACCGGACGACCGGGGCAGAGTGGAAACGCATCCCGACCGGGAAGCCCTCCGCGAGGTGCTCGAACATCGCTTCAGCGGTGATCATTGACGGGGCGTACTTGGTCGCGGTTCCCGCGGTGAAGCGGCCCTGTGCGATGAAGTACTCCTGGAACTCCTCGGGGTCGATGCCCTCGACCTCGTCACCGGATTCTGTCGGGTGCGCGCTGAACATCTTGGAGAACTCGCGGTCGAAGTCGATGAGTTGCTTGGCGATCTTCTGACGTTCCGCGGAGTAGGTGTGCAGGAGTTCCGGCTTGGCCGTCCCACTGAGGACGGCACCCAGCTTCCACCCGAGGTTCCAGGTGTCGTTCATGGACACGTTCATGCCCTGACCGGCCTTGGCGCTGTGCGTGTGGCAGGCATCGCCTGCGATGAACACCCGCGGCAGGCGGGTGGCCATCTCCTCCACCGGCACGTCGTCGAACTTGTCGCAGAGCCGCTGACCGATCTCGTACACCGACCACCACCCGACGTCTTTGACCTCGACGGTGTAGGGATGCAGGATCCGATTCGCGACCGCCGTCAGCTTCTCCGGGTTAACACTCCGGTTGTCGAGCATTTCCTTGTCTCTGACGTTGTCCAGCGCGACGTAGAACCGGACCATGTATCCGCCTTCGCGCGGGATGATCAGGATGTTGCCCAGGGTGGCGTGGATCGCGCACTTGAGCCGGACGTCCGGGAAGTCGGTGACCGCCAAGACGTCCATGACGCCCCAGGACTGGTTCATCGGGTCCCCGGCCAGTTCGCGGCCGATCGCGGTCCGGGTGCCGCTGCGCGCGCCGTCGGCGCCGACGACATACTTGGCCCGGATCGTCGAGGTCTCCCCGGTTTCCTGAAGGTCCTTCATGTGCGCCAGGGTGACCGTCACCGGGTACTCCGACGACCCGCTGGTGTCGACCTGGACGTCGCGTGCGTGGAGGCTGTAGAACGGCTCCAGCTTGCTGGCAGACCGCTGCATGTGATCCAGAAGGTAGGCCAGCAACCGCGCCTGGTTGACGATCACATGCGGGAACTCCGACAGGCCCGCTTCGGTGTCCTGGATGCGCCCGGTGCGCTTGATCTTGGTCCGGTCGTCCGGATCCGGCCGCCAGAAGCAGGTCTCGTTGACCCAGTAGGCCTCGTTGACCAGACGATCGGCCAGACCGAACGCCTCGAACATCTCCACGGTGCGGCAGGCGACCCCGTCGGCCTGGCCCACCTCGAGCGGACCGTCCTTGCGGTCGATGACCACGGTGCTGATGCCGGGGTAGTTGGCCATCTGTGCAGCCAGGACGAGACCGGCCGGACCACATCCGATGATCAGGACGTCGACTTCCCCGGGGAGGCCTCCCGGCCGCTGCGCGACGGACGGATGCGGGTCCTCGATGAACGGGTCGCCGGTCTTGTAGCCGTTGAGATAGAACTGCACCGTTCAAACCCTCTCGACGGTGCGCGAGAGGCGCACGCCTCTGATTCCGCCGCCGGGGGTCTGGAACTGCATTCACAGCGTAGCCACGCTTTGACCGGCTGACCGACCGTTCGGCGCGCCAGCCACGAGGTTGGCCATGCCAAAGGTCGGGCTACTGGGACAGCAGGCGTTCCGCGAGGGTGGTGTTGGTGACCAGCCCTTGGAGGTAGCCGCCGTTGAGGGCGGCGCGGACGGCTGGGACCTTGGGCGAGCCGTAGGCGATGCCGATGACCATGGGGATCTGGTGCAGTTGGCGGGCGCTGATGGCGATGATCCGCTTGCTCAACGGTGTGGCGACCGCGGCTCCGGTGGCGTCGAGGAGAACGCCGGACAGGTCGGCGTGCACGCCCTGGTGGCGCATCAGGTCGCGCTCCCGTGGGCTGAGCGCGTCGTAGAGGGTGGATGCGGGCGGGTGCCATCCTCCGATGCCGACGACCGCTTTGGTCACCCGCGCGACGCGGGCGAAGGTGTCGATCAGTTGCTGTTGACGGGTCAGGGCCTTGGCCGCCGCCGCGTCGCTGACGATCATCGGCGCGTAGAACACCGAGGGTTCGGACCGGGTGCGGCGGGCGATGTCACGGACCAGCTCGGTGGCACTGACATCCACATCGGGACGGGTCAGTGCGCCGGTGAGCTGCACGACACCGGTGAGGCTCAGGTCACGCAGATGGGGCGCCATCGCCAACACCGCGCGGGCCCAGCCCAGGCCGAGCACGTCCGCGGGTGTCGCGATCTCGGTCAACAGCTCCGCGGCCACCTGACCGAGCTGCTGGCGGATCCGGGCGTCGTCGCCGGGTGAGGTGCTGACCACGATGGCGTGGCGCAGACCGAACCGTCGACGGATCGCCTCGCTCAGCTCGGTGTCCAGCGCGCCGGGACCGGTGATGGTGATGGTGACGATCCCGTTGTCGCGGGCCATGTCCAGCAGTCGGGCGACCTTGAAGCGGCTGATGGCGAACTCGTCAGCGATCTCGATCTTCGAGCGGTTGTCGAGGAAGTAGCGGCGAGCGATCCGCGTGGCCAGGACCAGCTCATCCGGCCGGGCCTTCTCGGTCGTCGGCGTCGTCGTACTGCTCATATGAGCATCAACCTCGCCTCTTGTTCGTTTGAGCTTCCTGAGACTAGCATCTGAGCAATTCTGAGAGAAGCGCTCGTTTGAGACCGAAGCGGGGAGAGCGATGACCGTGGCGACGATGCGGGTCAGCGTGTTGCGCAAGGCCGGTGACATCGGCATCGAGGAACGTGCGATCCCCACCCCGGCCCGCGGTGAGGTGCTGGTCGAGGTCGGCTCGGTCGGGGTCTGCGGGTCCGACGTGCACTACTACGAGCACGGCCGGATCGGCCCCTACGTCGTCGACTCCCCGCTCGTGCTCGGGCATGAGGCAGGCGGCGTCGTCGCCGACGTCGGACCCGAGGTGGGCACGCTGCGACCCGGGCAGCGGGTCTCGATCGAACCCGGGGTTCCGTGCCGTCACTGCCGACAGTGCCTGGCGGGCCGCTACAACCTCTGCCCCGACGTGCGGTTCTTCGCCACCCCTCCGTACGACGGCGCGTTCAGCCAGTACCTGGTCATGCCCGCCGAGTTCGTCTTCCCGGTCCCGGACACCATCAGCGACGACGCGGCAGGCCTACTCGAACCGCTCTCGGTCGGGATCTGGGCCTGCCGACGCTCCGGCGTCGCCCCCGGATCCAGCGTCCTTGTCACCGGCGCCGGACCGATCGGAATCATCGCCGCCCAGGTCGCGCGGGCCTACGGAGCGGACCGCGTCACCGTCACCGACGTCAACCCGCACCGGCTCGCGCTCGCCGCACGCCTGGGCCTGGACGCGATCGACGTCAGCGCCACCCCCCTGGACACCGTCGGCCTCGAACCGGACGTCCTGCTCGAATGCTCGGGCAACCCGCGGGCGACCTGGGACGCCTTCGCGACCGTCGCGCGGGCAGGCCGGGTGGTCCTCGTCGGGATGGGTGGCGACGAGCTCCGCCTGCCCCTTCCGCACCTGCAGGACCGGGAGATCACCCTCACCGGCGCGTTCCGCTACGCCAACACGTGGCCAACGGCCATCCAGCTGGCCGCATCCGGGCGCGTCGACCTCGACGCCGTCGTCACCGGCCACTACGACCTCGCATCCGCCGAAGCCGCGCTCACCGCGGCCCGCTCCGACCCCACCGCCGTCAAAGTCATCGTCCAACCCGGCCGGTAGAGGCCGGTCGGTCTCTCGACAGTCGAGCTGTCGGTCAACCACACTCGCAGCTGACACCGCCGGATCCGGCCAACCGCCGCCGTCTACAGGAAGACCGCGGTCGGCATGCCCCGAGGACAGGGATGGCTGGCGCGCCGGAGGAGCCATGCGAACCGGGGGCTGCTGCTGGTCGGCCCGCGCGCCCGCTATCCGAAGGATGGGTGTGGCTCATCTCCACCCTCCTGTTCGGGCTCCTGCACCTGCCCAACTGGGCCTTCGGCGCCCGAGCCCGGCGACCTCGGCACGGGCGCACCGTTCGGCCGACCGCTCCACAGCTGCTCCCGCTCGGCGTAGCGCCCGTCCCACTCCGCCCGCACCGCGGGGTCGCGTGACGGCCTGTTGCCTCTTTGAGCTGGGCAGGTCTAGGTTGACGTCGTACGTGGAACGTTCTGTTCACACGCCTCGTGTCGGTAGCGCCCGGGTAGTCATATCGGCGGGCGCTCGTCCTCCGTGGATGCGGGTCTACGGGCGCCCACGCGAACGACAGGTCAGTCCACCCCAGACCCCGGCGTCGGCAGGCCGACAGCGTCCGTGCGCGCTGAGCACAGGCCACTCACCATCGAGCCTCGGTGGGTACTTCCTCGCCCTTGGTAGGAGACGGACATGACGATTCCCCGGCAAACCGCAGCGACCACGAGGGGCGACCCGATGACCCCTCTGCGCAAGACCGCGCTCGTCGCGGGCATCTTCTACCTGATCACGTTCATCTCCATTCCCACGCTGTTCCTCTACGGCCAGGTCAAGACCGATCGGGACTTCGTCACCAGCGCGGGCAGCAGCACCGGCGTGCTCTGGGGCGCCCTTCTCGAGGTGATCGTCGCTCTGGCGGGGATCGGCACGGCCGTCACGCTGTTTCCGGTGGTCAAGCGGCAGAACGAAGGAATGGCGCTCGGCTTCGTCGCCGTTCGCACCGTCGAGGCGGTCATGATCTTCACCGGTGTACTGAGCCTTCTCTCGCTCGTGCACCTGCGGCAGGACCTCGGCGCGGCGGCCGGAGCGGACTCGGCCTCGCTGGTGACGACCGGCGCGTCGCTCGTCGCGACCTACAACGGGACGTTCCTCCTCGGACAGACCCTCATGCCGTGCATGAGCGCGCTCCTGCTGGGCACCTTGATGTACCGATCCGGCCTGGTGCCGCGCGTCCTACCCCTGATGGGACTCATCGGAGCCCCCTTGCTCATCACCTCCACCATCGCGGTGTTCTTCGGCGTCATCGAGCCGATCTCCCCGTGGACGGCGATCGCGACCCTCCCCGTGGCCCTGTGGGAGTTCTCGCTGGGTCTGTGGATGACCTTCAAGGGTTTCCGGCCGTCCCCCATCACAGCCGGGATGGTCGCAGGCACCCCGCCTGCCCGCCCCGTCGTCCCCGCCTGACCGTCCACGACACGGCCGGGCCGAGCTGCGGGGTCAACCGGCTGGTCAGGCGGTCGGGTTCCCCATTTCGAAGATCGCACCGCGGATCGTCCGGATCACGGCGTCGAGGTCTAGGATCCTGGCCCGGAGCTGGTCCACCGCCGGTCCGGACGGCAGCTGGCCCGCGACGCCTTCGAGTGAAAGGCCGATTCCGAACAGCTCCGTGATGACCTTGTCGCGCAGGTCTTCGGCGATGCGGTCACGTTCGTCGTGCAGGGCCGCGTCCTGCTGCCGGGCGCGGGCTTCGGCCAACTCGATGGCGAGCGCCGCCTGGTTGGCGAAACTGGCCGCCATCTCGGCTTCGTCGGCGGTGAACGGCGGCTTCCCGTTGGCCCGCACGGCCGACAGGAGGCCGTGCACCTCACGCGGGCCGCGCAGTGGCACGACCAGGACCGGCCCGACGTCGAGCACATCTCCGGCGACCGTCGTGAATCCTGGTTGTTCGCCAAGGTGGGCCAGCCGGAGTGCTTGACCGCCGGTGTAGACGTGCCCGGACGGAGACCCGATCAACGGGACGGCCCGGCCCTGCATGCGGTCCGCGCCGACCCCGACCGCCACCGCGACGCGCAGGTCCCCCGTCGGCACGGTCGGCAGCACGACGCACAACAGATCGGCCGCCGCACCCTCGCGGGCCTGCTCCCCGATCAGCTGCAGCGCCCGCTGTGCGCCCGTGAGCGTCGGCGCGAGGAGCTCGCGCGTGATCGTGGCCGTGGCCTGCAGCCACTCGCCGCGGGAGCGTGCGGAGGCGTAGAGGCGGGCGTTGTCGATCACGGCGGCCGCGGTTGCGGCCAACGCCGTCAACAGTTCCTCGTCCTCGGCGCTGAACCCGCCGCGGGCGCTCTCGGTCAGGTAGAGGTTGCCGAACACTTCGCCGCGGATCCGGATCGGCGCCCCCAGGAAGCTGCCCATGGGCGGATGCCCCGCGGGGAAGCCGGAGGACCGGCCATCGTCGTCGATCCGGTCCAGCCGGATCGGTTGCGGGTCGTCGATGAGCGCGCCGAGCAGGCCTTTGCCCTGCGGCAGGGCGCCGATTCGCGTCACGACGTCCTCCGGCATGCCGACGTGCACGAACTCGATCAACCCTCCTTCGGGGCCGATCACACCCAAGGCCGCGTAACGGGCCCCGACCAGCTCCTGGGCCGCCTGCACGATCCGGCGCAGAACCACCTCGAGCGACAGATCACCGGCGATGAGCTGGTTGGCCCGCAACAGGCCCCGGAGCCGACCCTGGGTGCGCATCACCTCCTGCGCCCGGTCCACCAGCTGGCCGAGCAGCTGGTCCAGCTCCAGCCGTGGCAGATCGGGGAACGTCAGCGCCGAGCCGTCCCCTTCTGCGGCTTCGATGGACGCGCGCGTCGGATCGGATGCCGCATGCTGCGTCGGTGATGGCTCGAGCCCGCTCGGGTCGAGGTCTGGTCCAATCGCCACCGGCCCCTCCAGGCTCGATCGCAGGGTCCATCGATGCCACTGGGCACGGTTACCCGTCGGTAATACCACCCCGCGCCACGTCGAGTCCAGGGTGGATCAGCAGGCCCCAGCTCCGCCACCCGTGTGGCCAACCTCTGGCGCGCACGGACGTCGCGGTCACGGGCGGCGTATGCGGTAGCGCAGGTGCTGCACGCCCGGCCCGTCGAGGGCGCGGACCAGCTCGAGCTCGATGTGGTCCGGCGGCAGGTTCGCGAAAAGCCGTCGGCCCTGCCCGAGCAGCACCGGGACCAGGTGCAGCTCCATCTCGTCCAGCAGGCCCGCGCGCAGGCAGTCCTGCGCGGTCGCGGCGCCGTGCAGCAGGATGTCGCGGCCGCCTGCCGCGGCCTTGGCCTGCGCGACACACGACGCGATGCCTTCGGTGACGTACCGCGCGTGCCCCGGTGCGGGTTCCTCGGGCGCCGCGTGGGTCAGCACGAAGATCGGCACCCCGTCGTGGTGGTCGCCCGCCCAGCCGCCCGCGAGCTCGAACGTGCGCCGACCGACGATCACCGCCCCCGTTGCCATCACCTCGTCGAACACCGTGGCGTTGACGTCGTCGGCGGGCCGGTACGAACGCGGATCTACGCCGCCTGCGCCCAGCCAGTCGTGCAGCCGCTCACCGTTGACGCCGAGTCCGTGGTCCTTCCCGTCGTCCGGGCCGGTGATGTACCCATCCACCGACATCGACATGTCGAGCACGACCTTGCTCATGAGCTGCCCCCCACCCTGTTGAGGCGCTCGAAGCTAACGGACGGGCCGCGCTCATGGCGCGGTGGCGAGCAGCGTGCCCTCCAGGGTGGTCGTCGCGAAGCCGGTGAGCAGTACGCGATCGCCGCTGAGCCGGGTGCGGACCACCCCCGACCGGGGCGAGGCCTGCAGCCCGACCAGCTCGTCCCGCCCGAACCGTGCCGACCACAGCGGGGCCAGCGCGGTGTGGGCGCTGCCGGTCACCGGGTCCTCCGGCACGCCGACGGCCGGGGCGAAGAAGCGCGACACGAAGTCGATCCCGTCCGAGCCTGCGGCCGTCACCGCGACTCCGCGGCGGGTGAGCCGCGCGAGCAGCGTGAGATCGGGGGCGAGGCCCCGGACCGTGGCCTCGTCGGCCAACTCCACCACCAGGTCGTCCAACGCGCCCGTGTCGAACACGGCGACGGCGGGAGCGCCGAGCGCGTCGACCAGACCGTCCGGCGGGTCGATCGGCGTCAGTGGCGCGGCGGGGAAGTCGAGGGTGATCGAGCCGTCGTCGGCGGCCTCGGCCGTCAGCACACCGGAGCGCGTGGCGAACCGGACCATGCCCTTGAGCAGGCCGTCGCTGCGCAGGGCGTGCGCGGTGGCCAGCGTGGCGTGCCCGCAGAGGCGCACCTCGACCGCCGGGGTGAACCAGCGCAGCCCCCAGTCCGCGTCCGGGCCCGGGTCGGGGGCGGCGAAGGCGGTCTCCGCCAGGTTCATCTCCATGGCCACCCGCTGCATCCACGCCTCGTCCGGCCACTGCGGCCCGTCGAGGAGGCAGACGGCGGCGGGGTTACCCCGCGAACGGACGGTCGGTGAAGGCGTCGATGATGCGGATGCGCATGTCGGGGACGCTAGGCGCAGCCGCGGGCCGAGGACAGGGCCGCCTGCCGCGAACTGGCACTACTCGCAGGCCACGCCGTCGCCGTCGCGGTCGAGCCCTGCGCGGTATCCGGGGTCGCCGACGTGCAGCGGCGCCGCGCCTGCTTTCCTCGCCTCGGTGCAGTTCTTGTAGGAGACGCCTGCCGGGGCGGGGTCGGCCGCTCGCGCGGGTGCCGGATCGGGAACGGCGCGCGCCGCGGGGGCGTCGACAACGGGTTGTGGGGCGGGCCGGGCGGCGGCGCTGGTCTTCCGCGGCGCCTGGCCGGCCTGCGCGGCGCCGTCACCCTCATTGACAGCGGCCTCTCGGACGGTGGTCGGGCCAACGGTCGTCGGGGCGGTGGTCGGTGGGGCGGCTACTGCGGCAACCGTCGGCAGTGAGGTGGCGGCGGGCGTGGCGGTCGGCGTCGCGTCGTGTGTCCCGCCGACCGCGGCGGCCACGACCAGCACCGCGACGACCCCGCCGCCGACCCACAGCGGCTTGCGGCTCCGCCTGCGTGTCGGCGGCAGCCCGGGGCCGGTCGCGTCCGGCCCCGGCAGCCGCGGCAGCGGCGGGCCGGGCTGCCGGAGGGTCGGCGCGGCGCCGGTCGGCACCGGCCTGCCCGGCCCGACCGTGGGCAGGCGCAGCTCCACCTCGATGCCGCGCTTCCCGGCCACCACCAGGCCGAGGCACCCGACCCGGCCGCCGTGCCGCTGTACGTCGTCGACGATCCGTCCGTACCGCTGCGACATCAGCGCTGTCAGCTCGCCGACGCGTCTGCCGTCCAGCCGCGCCTCGATCCGCCGCCCGCCCGTCGGCACCAGCTCGACCGCGACCCGACGCGCGCGACCGGCGTGCGGGGTGTAGGCCCACAGCACGTCCTGGTGGTGTTCCTCGCCGGTGACGACGACCTTGCGGTCACCGTCGAGCATGGTCAGGCCGAGCGTCGAGTTCTCGATCATGGATGGTCCCGGGGAGCGAGCCAGTGGTGACTGTGTGGTCGCTCGCGGGGTCAGAGTGTTACCGCCGGGACAGCGCTGTCAGCACGACGTCCTCCAGGCCGGGGTTGTGCAAGGCCTTCAGCGCCAGGCCCTCGAGGAAAAGGATCGCGCCCTTGCCGAAGCGACGGCGGCCGCCGCGCACGCAGCACAGGTCGACCTCGCCGCGCTCGATCACGACGAGCGCGTCGTGCCAGTCCCGCGCGACGTAGGGCACGGTGTCCTGGGGCCGGATCGTCACCGTGCGCCGCCGGAACGCGGGGCCTGGACGCGTCGGGACGGGCGCGTCGTCGTCCACGCGCCTATCCGCAGCCTGCGTCAATGCGGCTCATGCGAGAAAAGACCGTCCGCACCTTGCGAAGTCATCGGTCAGCCTGCGGCGAGGCTGCGGCTGATGACGAGGCGCTGGATCTGGTTGGTGCCTTCGAAGATCTGGGTGATCTTGGCTTCGCGCATGTAGCGCTCGACGGGGAAGTCGCGCGTGTAGCCGTAGCCGCCGAACACCTGGACGGCGTCGGTGGTGACCTTCATCGCCGCGTCCGACGCGACCAGCTTGGCCACGGACGCCTGACGGCTGTAGGGGAGGCCCGCGTCGCGACGGCGGGCCGCGTCGAGGTACGTGGCGCGGGCGGAGTCGACCGCGGCCGCCATGTCGGCGAGCAGGAAGCCCAGCCCCTGGTGGTCGATGATCGTGCGGCCGAACGCCTTGCGCTCGTGGGCGTAGTCGACGGCGGCCGAGAGCGCCGCCTGCGCGATCCCGGTGGCGACGGCGGCGATCCCCAACCTGCCGGAGTCCAGCGCGCTGAACGCGATCGGCAGGCCCTGGCCTTCGCGCCCGACCAGCCGGTCGGCGTCGACGTGCACGCCGTCCCAGTGCGCGGTGACCGTCGGGATCGCGTGCAGCCCCATCTTCTCCTCCGGCTGGCCGAACGACAGCCCGTCCGCCTGTCCGGGAGCCAGGAAGCAGGAGATGCCGCCGCTGCCCGGCGCGGTGCGGGCGAACAGCGCGTAGAGGTCGACCTTGCCGCCGTGCGTGATCCACGCCTTGGTGCCGGTGATCGTGTAGCCCGCGTCCGTGCGCTCGGCCTTGCACGTGAGCGCCGCCGCGTCGGACCCGGCCTGCGGCTCCGAGAGCGAGTACCCGGCGAGCAGCTCACCGGACAGCAGCCGCGGCAGCCAGCGCTCCTGCTGCTCGGGCGTGCCGAACGCCGCGAGCGGGTGGCAGGCGAGCCCCTGCACGCTGACGGCCACCGCGACCGCCGCCCACCGGATGGCCAGCTCCTCCAGCACCTGGAGGTACACCTCGTACGGCTGCCCGCCGCCGCCCCACTTCTCCGGGTAAGGCAGCCCGAGCAGACCGGCGTCGCCGAGCGTCGCGAAGAGGCCCTCCGGGTAGGTCTCGGTCCGCTCGTGCTCCTCGACCCGCGGCGCGAGCTCCTTGTCCCCGATCTCGCGCACAAGGGCGAGGAGGTCGCGGGACTCCTGGGTCGGCAGCAGGCGGTCCACGGCCATCGTCGCTCCAAAGCGGTACTGGAAGAGGTACGTCAGTACCGATAACAGTAGAACAAGACCGCTAGGCTGGCCAGATGACGCGCACCCTGGCCCGCCGCGCCGAGCTGTTCGACGCGCTCGTCGCGCTCCTGCTGGCCGAGGGTTTCAGCGCGTTGACCCTCGACGACCTCGCCGCGCGGCTCCGATGCTCCAAACGCACCCTCTACGCGCTGGCCGGAAGCAAGGAACAGCTGGTCAGGGCTGCCGCCGTGCACTTCTTCCGCGGCGCGACCGAACGGGTGGAGGCGGCCGTCGCGCGGACGCCGGGCGCGGCGGCGAAGGTACAGGCGTACCTGCACGCGGTGGCGACGGAGCTCGCCCCGGCCTCGCCGGAGTTCCTCGCCGACGTGGCGGGATTCACGCCCGCGGCCGAGGTGTACGGCCGCAACACCCGTGCCGCCGCCCTGCGGGTGAGCGAGCTGGTGGACGCGGGTGTCGCGGCGGGGGAGTTCCGGGCGGTGCACGCGGGGTTCGTGGGCGACGTCGTCAGCGCCACGACCGTCCGCATCCAGCAGCGCGAGCTCGCCGCCGCCACCGGGCTCGCCGATGCCGACGCCTACCGCCACCTCGCCGACCTGCTGTTGCACGGCCTCACCCGCTGACCCGGCCGACCCGCTCGGCCGCCCGCGCGCTGCAGACGCGCCGCCCGCCCGCGCGCTGCAGACGCGCCGCCCGCCCGTGCCTGCCCGCCCGCCCGCCCCACACCGGTGATCGTCGGCTGGGCGCAAATGCGGTCAGTTCTGGCCGTTCTGTGCGCCGAGTTGGTGATCAAGCGTGAGGGAGCGGGGCTGCGGGGCGGAGTCAGCGGCCGGGGCCGCCGCGCCGTCGCACCGCAGACGCGGACGGTCGGCAGCGATCGGCGGGCGGGCCTGCCGGGGTCAGCGCCCAAGGGCCGCGGCCCGAGCTGTCGACGGTCGCGGACGTGGGTCAGGTGCGGATCAGCGGGCCGGGGCGCCGGGGTCGCGGCCGCTGGTCGGGTCGGCGCCGCGCCGGGCGAAGGGGCCGGTCGCCCGCCGGTGCAGCCAGCCGCCCACGGTCTGCAGGCCGCGGCTCACGCGGTTGGGTCCCTTGCGGGCCTCGATGGCGTCGCCGATCCGGCTGAGCAGCCATGCCGCCACCGGTACGCCGACGGCCAGGATCAGCCACATCCGCAGCCGCTTCGAGAAGAAGGCCCACATGTCCGTTACCCCCGAGTTCGTCGCGGAGCGGTTCCCGGCGACGCGCAAGGCTAAACCCCTGCAACGATGATGTGACGTCCGCGCAGGCAGGCCGGGGTGGGGGCGTACCCTGGAGCGGTGCCGGGAGACGGCTCGGTCATTCTCGACCTGCTGATCTACGCTCTGGTCGCCGCCGCCCCCACCATCATGATCTGGGTGGCCGTCCGGGTGCTTCCGCCTGCCATCGGCCACATCCTCGATCTTCGTCTGCAGCGTCGCCAACGACCCGGCCCGACACTGGAGTCCGTGGTCGGCAACCTCCGCAGGCTGCGCCGCGAGGTGCGCGGCCGCCACCCCACGCAGGTGCGGCACCTCGCGTTGCTGGCCGCCTATGACGACACGCTCGTGCAGGCCTGCCGGATCGTCGGGGTCGACGCTCCGCTCACCGAGGCCACCGACTCCGAGCGGCCGTTCGCCCGACTGCTCACCGAGGCCCAGCTCGAAGATGCGGGCATCGCCCTCGACCCACCGGGCGCTGCTGCGGCATGATCTCGCGTCGCGACCGCGAGCGACGGTAAAGTCTCTTTTACTCGGCCGGGAACGCCCCGGCCCGCTCGCGCGTTGGACGGGCTGTCAGAGGTTCCACGAGGAGGACCAGGTGCGCAGCAGTAGCAACCCGGCGTTCCGCAACCTGCCGCAAAGCGGGGGCTACGCCACGTTCGACCGCACGGGCGCGGGCACCGCCTTCGCCGATGCGCAGGCAGGACGCGTCGAACCGGGCCGGGCAGGCACCGCGGAGCGTCCGATCACCATCGACGACATCGTCATGAAGACCGGCCTCTCCGCGGGCACGGCGATCGTCACCGGCGCACTCACCGCGGTCTCCGGCCTCTACGCTCTGGCGCTGCCCGCGTTCCTGGTCGGGTTCGTCGTCTCGATCGTGCTGATCTTCAAGCCGCATTTGGCGCAGGCGCCTCTGGTGCTGCTCTACTCGGCGGCGATGGGCGTGGCGCTCGGTGGCATCACCGGCCTGCTCGACAACGTGTACCCCGGCATCGCGCTGCAGGCCGTGGTCGGCACCGCGGGTGTCTTCCTCGGCATGCTGGTGGTCTACAAGACCGGTGCCGTGCGCGTGACGCCACGGTTCACGAAGTGGCTGCTGGGCGCGATGGTCGGCGTCATCGTGCTGATGCTGTTCAACCTGGTGCTGGGCCTCTTCGGGATCAACACCGGGCTGCGTGACGGCGGCCCGCTCGCCATCATCTTCAGCCTCGTCGTGATCGGGGTGGCGGCGTTCAGCCTGCTGCTCGACTTCGACCAGGCCGACCAGGCCATCCGCGGCGGCGCCCCGGCCCGCTTCGCCTGGTACATCGCGTTCGGCCTGATGACCACCCTGGTGTGGCTCTACATCGAGATCCTGCGCCTGCTCAGCTACCTGCGCGACAACTGACGCGCAGCCGCCCGACGGCCCGGTGCCCTCTGGAAGCGGGGGCGCCGGGCCGTCGCCGTCTGCGGGTGTGCCCGCTAGCTCAGGCGCTCCAGCACCATCGCCATGCCCTGGCCGCCGCCGACGCACATCGTCTCGAGGCCGAGCGTCTTGTCGTGTGTGCGCAGCCCGTTGAGCAGCGTGGCGGCGATCCGCGCGCCGGTCATGCCGAACGGGTGGCCCAGCGCGATCGCGCCGCCGTTGACGTTGAGCTTCTCCTCGGCGATCCCCAGGTCGCGCGCCGACGGCAGCACCTGGGCGGCGAACGCCTCGTTGATCTCGACGAGGTCGATGTCGTCGATCGTCATCCCAGCCCGCGCGAGCGCCTGCTTCGAGGCCTCCACCGGGCCGAGGCCCATGATCTCCGGCGACAGCCCGGACACGCCCGTGGCCACGACGCGGGCCAGCGGGGTGATGCCGAGCTCCGCCGCCTTCGTGTCGGACATGACCACCAGTGCGGCGGCGCCGTCGTTGAGCGGGCAGCAGTTGCCCGCCGTGACCCGGCCATCGGGCCGGAAGACCGGCTTCAGCTGGCTGACCCCCTCGTACGTGACCCCGGCCCGCGGCCCGTCGTCGGTGCTGACCACGGTGCCGTCGGGCAGCCTGACCGGCGCGATCTCCCGTGCGAAGAACCCGTTCGCGATCGACTTCTCGGCGAGGTTCTGCGAGCGGACGCCGAAGTGGTCCATGTCCTTGCGGGTGACGCCCTTGAGCCGGGCGAGGTTCTCGGCGGTCTGGCCCATCGCGATGTAGACATCGGGGAGGTGCTCGTCCGCGCGGGGATCGCTCCAGTCGTCGGCGCCGTTCTCCGCGACGTGCCGCGACCGGTCCTCGGCGTCGGCGAAGATCGGGTTGTGGGTGTTCGGCCACGAGTCGGAGTTGCCCGAGGTGAACCGCGACACCGTCTCGACGCCCGCCGAGAGGAACACGTCGCCCTCGCCCGCCCTGATCGCGTGCATCGCCATCCGCGTGGTCTGCAGCGACGACGAGCAGTACCGCGTGATCGTGGTGCCCGGCAGCGTGTCGTAGCCGAGCAGGACCGCGACGACGCGGGCCATGTTGAAGCCCTGCTCGCCACCGGGGAGACCGCAGCCGAGCATGAGATCGTCGATCTCGGCGGGATCCAGCTGCGGCACCTGGGCGAGCGCGGCGCGGACCATCTGCGCCGTCAGGTCATCGGGCCGGATGCTCGCCAGCGAGCCCTTGAACGCGCGGCCGATCGGCGAGCGCGCCGCTGCGACGATCACGGCTTCGGGCATCGTCTCTCCTTGTCCAGGTCGGTGAGCCGACTCTACGCCCGCACTCCGACAGTTCCGGTGTGCGCGACGTCCCAGAAATGTCGGTGGTCAGTGCCAAGGTCAGGACATGGCCAGCTGGAGCGAGATCGAGACCGCGGAGCCCGCGTTCGCCGCGCGGGTCAGGGCGCTGCTCGAAGCCCACAAGCACAAGACGATCGCCACGCTGCGGGCCGACGGCTCGCCGCGCATCTCCGGCATCGAGACGGAGTTCGCCGACGGCGAGCTGACCTTCGGCTCGATGCCCCACGCGCGCAAGGGCGCCGACCTGCGCCGCGATCCGCGGTTCGCCCTGCACAGCGCATCCTTCGCCCCGCCGGAGGGCGAGGAGGCCTCGTGGGCGGGCGATGCGAAGGTCGCGGGCGTCGCCGTGCCCGCGGGCCCGGTCGAGGGCATGGAGGGCGAGCTCTTCCGGGCCGACGTGCGTGAGGTCGTGCTCACCGCCCTCACGCCGTCGGCCAAGGCTCTGCGCATCGAGTTCTGGACCCCTGCGCGCGGTCTCCGCTGTGTGGAGCGCGAATGACCCCGCCTCCCCGAACCCGCCTATTCGTCCCGGCGGGCGAGCCGTTGCTGCAGCAGCGCACGCAGCCTCGCCATCGCCCGGTGCTGGGTCACGCGCACGGCACCGGGCGTCGAGCCGACGGTCCGTGCCGTCTCCTCGGCGGAGTAGCCGAGCGCGACGCGCAGCACGAGCACCTCCCGATGCTGCTGGGGCAGCTCGGCGAGCAGCTCGTGCAGCAGCGCACGGTCGGCGGAGCGCAGCACCGCCGCCTCCGGGCCCGTCCAGTCGCCCTCGTCGACGTGGTCGGGGATCTCGTCCGTCGGTTCGGAGCGGTCCCGGCCCGCCGCCCGATAGGCGTCGATCACCTTGTTGCGCACGATGCCGTAGACGAACGCCATCCACCGCGTCTCGGCGGGGCGGAAGCGGCTCAGTGCGCCGCAGACGGCGATGAGCACTTCCTGGGCGATGTCTTCCGGCGTCTGTTGGCCGACGGTCCGCCCGCCCATGCGGGCGCGGCACTGCCAGACGACCGGCCCTCGGATGCGGTCGAGCAGCTCGGCCAGTGCGCGTTCTTCACCGCGGCTCGCCCGCAGGGCGAGCTCGTCCATCTCCGATTCCAGGCGCGCCGCGCCCGCGGCGGGCCCCAGGTCGGCGTCGGCGAGACCGCCCCCGGGTCGATGCCGCCCGGGATTGTCCTCGTCGTCGCCTCCGTCGTGTGTTCTGTTGTCCACCTGCTCGCACTCGGCGGTAAGCACCGAGACGCCCCTCCTGCTGTTGTGCCCGTGATGAGGACCGGAACCGGTCGGGTTCCGAATCGGTGCCGTCGGAACGGATGCCGGGTGTGGCAAACGGGACGACGACAGGGGTTGGTCACGGGAACGCCTCAGGCCGCGGAGTGTGCCCTCTCCTTAGCTGGGGAGCTCCTGAGTGGCGCTGAGAGTAGTACCGCCGCTTCACAGGGTCTCGACCGGATGACACCAAACGGTGCGGTGAGTGCTCCCGTACGCACGGAGCGCAATGCGAGGCGGAAATGGAGTTGCTCGCGGTCGGCCCGCTGAGCAGGGAGAACGTCAGGTTCTCACGATCGGGTGAGATCGTTGCCGCGGCTCGACGCCTCGGCGCGCTTGGCGCGCACCCGCCGGTAGCTGTACCCGAGCAGGGCGAGCAGCACGACGCCGGAGAGGATCAGGCTGGAGCCGGTGGGCCATCCGCCGAGCCAGAGCTCCTTGTTCAGCCCCCACACGACGCCCGCGGCGATCAGCGCGAGGCCCGCGAGCACCGATCCGGTGATCCGCAGCGGGGAGGAGACGCTCTCCTCCATGGCCTGCATGGCCCGCTTCTGCACCGGGTCGACGTACTTGTCGAGGGCCGGAAACTCGTTGGCCAGTATCAGGAGCCCGGCGAGCACGAGCAGCAGACCGGGGCCGGGGAGCACGAGCAGCGCCACGCCGACGAGCAGCACGAGGCCGCCCGCGATGATCACCGCGATGCGTTTGGCCGGATTCGACGCCATGCCCACTCCTCCCACCCACCGCGGCAACGTGCCCCGAATCTGCCGGGTTCCCCGTTTCGGTCGGCGGGACACCTCCGCGCCGCCACCCGGTGCGAGGATGACCGGCATGCGGTTCGTCGAGCACATCGCCGACCTGGTCGGAAACACCCCCTTGGTGCGGCTGGGGCCCGTCGCGGACGGGATCGCCGCCACCGTGCTGGCGAAGGTCGAGTACTTCAACCCGGGCGGCAGCGTGAAGGACCGCATCGCCCTGCCCATGATCGAGGCGGCCGAGGCGTCCGGGGAGCTGCGCCCCGGCGGCACGATCGTCGAGCCCACCTCGGGCAACACCGGCGTCGGGCTGGCGATGATCGCCCAGCGCAAGGGCTACGCGTGCGTCTTCGTGTGCCCCGACAAGGTGAGCGAGGACAAGCGCAACGTGCTGCGCGCCTATGGCGCCCGCGTGGTGGTCTGCCCCACCGCGGTCGAGCCCGACCACCCCGACTCCTACTACCAGGTCTCGGAGCGGCTCGTCACCGAGATCGAGGGCGCGTGGAAGCCCAACCAGTACGCCAACGTGCACAACCCGGAGTCGCACTACCTGCAGACCGGCCCCGAGCTGTGGGAACAGACCGAGGGACGGATCACGCACTTCGTGGCGGGCATCGGCACCGGCGGCACGGTCAGCGGCACCGGCCGCTACCTCAAGGAGGTGTCAGGGGGGCGCGTGCAGGTGATCGGCGCCGACCCGGAGGGCTCGGTGTACTCCGGCGGCACCGGCAGGCCGTACCTGGTGGAGGGGGTCGGCGAGGACTTCTGGCCGTCGACCTACGACAAGGACATCTGCGACCGCATCGTCGCCGTCTCCGACGCCGACTCGTTCGCGATGACCCGGCGGCTCGCGCGGGAGGAGGCGATGCTGGTCGGGGGGTCCTGCGGGATGGCGACGGTGGCGGCGTTGCGCGTGGCCGCCGAACTCCCCGCCGAAGCGGTGGTGGTCGTGCTGCTCCCCGACGGCGGCCGCGGCTACCTCGGCAAGGTCTTCAACGACGCCTGGATGGCGGGCTACGGCTTCCTGCCGCCCGCGCCCGGCGCGACGGTGGGTGACGTCCTGCGTCGCAAGGACGGCGCGATCCCGGCGCTCGTCCACGCGCATCCGAACGAGACGGTCGCCGACGCCGCGCACTACCTGCGGGAGTTCCACGTGTCCCAGATGCCGGTGGTGCGGGCCGAGCCGCCGGTGATGGCGGCGGAGGTCGTGGGCGCGGTCGTCGAACGCGACCTCCTGGACGCCCTGTTCACCAACCGCGCCCAGCTGCACGACCGGCTGGAGAAGCACATGTCGGCCCCGCTGCCGACGATCGGGGCCGGCGAGACGCTCGAGACGGCGATGAGCGCGTTCGCCGCTGCCGACGCCGCGCTCGTGCTCGTGGACGGCAAACCCGCGGGCGTCGTCACCCGCTCGGACGTGCTCGCCTTCCTGGGTTCCTAGTGCGGTGGCCACAAACGTTTGCCGGGTCCTCGCGCGCCCAGACGACGACTCGCGGCGGCGCCGCCTTCGCGAATACGCCCGGTATGAGCGTCAGGCGGCGCCTTGCGACTCGCCGCCTGGATCACGCGATCACCCCGTCAACGTTCGTGGCCACCGCACTAGCCGCCGACATGCTCCTTGCGGCGGAGGCGGGACCGGCGCCGCGTAGCGTGGACACATGCACGGCCACATGCATGGCTTCTCGACCAGGGCGATCCACGCGGGTCAGGAGCCCGACCCCACCACCGGCGCAGTGATCACGCCGATCCATGCGTCGTCGACGTTCGCGCAGGACGGCGTGGGGGGCACCCGCGCCGGGTACGAGTACGCGCGGAGCGCCAACCCCACCCGTACGGCACTGCAGGAGTGCCTGGCCGCGCTGGAAGGCGGACGCCGCGGCGTGGCGTTCGGGTCGGGCATGGGCGCCACCGACGTCCTGCTGCGGGTGCTGCTGCGTCCCGGCGACCACTTGGTCATCCCACACGACGCGTACGGCGGCACGTTCCGGCTGGTCGACAAGGTGCTCGCGCCGTGGGGGGTCGAGCACACGCCGGTCGACCTCGCCGACATGGACGCTCTGCGCGCCGCACTGCGCCCCACCACGCGGGTGATCTGGTGCGAGACACCGACCAACCCGCTGCTGGGCATCGCCGACATCGCCGCGCTCGCCGATGTCGCACGCGCGTCCGGGGCACGGCTCGTCGTCGACAACACGTTCGCGTCGCCGTACCTGCAGGCGCCGCTCGCGCTGGGTGCCGACGTCGTCCTGCACTCCACCACCAAGTACATCGGGGGCCACTCCGACGTGGTCGGCGGCGCGCTGATCACGTCCGACGACGAGCTTGCCGAGCAGGTGCTGTTCACCCAGAACGCGGTGGGCTCGGTGCCCGGTCCTTTCGACTGCTGGCTCACGCTGCGCGGTGCCAAGACCCTGGCCGTACGCATGGAACGGCACAGCGACAACGCCGAGCGGGTGGCCGGGATGCTCACCGGGCATCCCGCCGTCGCGCAGGTGTACTACCCCGGCCTCCCCGAGCACCCGGGCCACGATGTCGCGGCGAAGCAGATGCGCCGGTTCGGCGGGATGGTGTCGTTCCGTCTCGCCGGTGGCCGCGGGGCGGCGCTGCGGGTCTGCGCGGCCACGGAGGTCTTCACCCTCGCCGAGTCGCTCGGCGGGGTGGAGTCGCTCATCGAGCACCCTGGGCAGATGACGCACATGTCCGTCGCGGGCTCCGCGCTCCAGGTGCCCGACGACCTGGTGCGCCTGTCGGTGGGCATCGAGGACGTCGAGGACCTGCTCGAGGACCTGCGCCGCGCGCTGAACCGCGCTTAGGAGCGCCCTCCTAGGAGCGGGTGGGCGCGGTGGCGTCGTCGGCGGCCGGGGTGGGCGCACGGTCGGGCACGACGATGTCGCCGGGTGCGACGCAGCCCCCGACGAGCACGTAGCCGCCGCCACCGACCGGCACGTACCGGCCGGGGTCGGCGCACGACGCATGCTGCACGGTGAAGACCGCGACCAGCGCCAGCACCGTGGCCACCAGCAGCGGCGCGACGGTGCGGAGTCGCGACGACATGCCACCGAGGTTACCCGCCGTGGCGACCTGATGGCGGCCCGCCCGAAAGTGGGAACGGTGCGAGGATGCGCCGGTGACCGCCATCGCCCCTCCGGTAGGGCTCGCCGACGTCCAAGCCGCCCGCGAGCTGCTGGCGGGCGTCGTCGCGGTCACCCCCGTCGCCGGGGCTCGCGCCCTCTCCGAGCGGTGCGGCGGCCCGGTGTGGCTGAAGTGTGAGAACCTGCAGCGCACCGGCTCGTTCAAGATCCGCGGGGCGTACACGCGGATCTCCCGGCTCGACGAGGCGCAGCGCGCCCGCGGGGTGGTCGCGGCGAGCGCGGGCAACCACGCGCAGGGTGTCGCGCTGGCGGCGCAGCTGCTCGGGATCCGCGCGACCGTGTTCATGCCGGTGGGCGCGGCGCTGCCGAAGGTCGCGGCGACCCGCGGCTACGGGGCGGACGTGCACCTGGAGGGCGCGACGATCGACGAGAGCCTCGTCGCGGCCCACCGGTTCGCGGCCGCGACCGGGGCCGAGCTCGTGCACCCCTTCGACCACGTCGACGTCATGGCCGGGCAGGGCACCGTCGGACTGGAGATCCTCGAACAGGTGCCGGACGTGCGCACCGTGCTGGTGTGCACGGGCGGCGGCGGACTGCTCGGCGGCGTCGCGGCGGCCGTGAAGGGGCTCCGGCCCGACGTCGAGGTGATCGGCGTGCAGGCCGAGGGAGCCGCGGCATGGCCCGCCTCGCTCGCCAAGGGCGAGCCGGTCGCGCTGTCGTCCATGCGGACGATCGCCGACGGCATCGCGGTCGGCCGTCCAGGCGACATAACCTTCCCCCAGGTGGCCGCGCTCGTGGACGAGATCGTCACCGTGGGGGAGGACGCGCTGTCCCGCGCCCTCCTGCTGTGCCTCGAGCGCGCGAAGCTCCTCGCCGAACCCGCGGGCGTGGCGGCGGTGGCCGCGCTGATGGAGCAGCCGGAGCGGTTCGCCACGCCGGTCGTCGCCACCCTCTCCGGGGGCAACATCGACCCGCTCGTGCTGCTGCACGTCATCCAGCACGGCATGGCGGCCGCGGCGCGGTACCTGACGCTGCTGGTGCGCCTCGGCGACGCGCCCGGCGCCCTGGCGGGGTTGCTCACGCTCGTCGGCGCGCACGGCGGCAACGTGCTGGACGTCGCCCATACCCGCACGTCCGTGGCCCTGCCGCTGGGCGACGTCGACGTGCACCTCTCGCTGGAGACCCGCGGGCCCGAACACTGCGCGGAGCTGGTGGCGGCCATCCAGGCCGCGGGTCACACCGTGATCGACGAGATACCGTGAGCCGACCTACGCCCGGAACGGCTCGGCGGACACGAGCGCGACCTTCATGCTGCCGCCGTCGGGCAACTGGTACTCGCGGGTGTCGCCGACGTGCGCGCCGATCAGCGCGGCGCCGAGCGGCGAGCTCGGGGACACGACCTCGAGCCCGCCGCGGACGCCCTCCTCGCGGGAGCCGAGCAGCACGGTCTCGGTGTCGTCGTCACCCTCGTAGCGGATCTTGAGAACCATGCCGGGGGACACGGTGTCGGTGCTGGTGGGCGCGGTGCCGACCTGCGCGGTGCGCAGCAGCTCCTGCAGCTGGCGGATGCGTGCCTCCTGCTGGCCCTGCTCCTCGCGGGCGGCGTGGTAGCCGCCGTTCTCCTTGAGATCGCCCTCCTCGCGGCGGGCGTTGATCTCCGCGGCGATGACGGGGCGGTTGTCGATGAGCTCCTCCAACTCGGCCTTCAGCCGGTCGTAGGCCTCCTGGGTCAGCCAGGTCACCGACGCGTCCGTCACGGTCATCACTCCTCCAGCCTGTAGCGGCCCGTGTGGCCACGGTCCGGCGCGCCCGCGTGCTGCACCCGGGTGCGGCCCGGCGCGGGGTCCGCACCCGATCTCGTGGCCGAGCGGCCCCGAGTAAGGAAAAACACGACCCGCCTGCGGGCCGTGTGGTGCTCACGGTAACACGGTGTCAGCCGCTCGTCGCCGTCTTTCGACGAACGGTCCGAGGGGGTGGGGAGTTCCCCGGCCGTGCATCTGCGCTGGTCACGGCCGTGAGCGAGCAGCACCACCCCGCCGCGTCGGCCCTGGAGCCGACGCGACGGGCGCCTAAGGTAACCGCATCGGCGCGCCCGCGCGAGTCCTGGCGGCCGAGCGGGTGGAGGAGCATTGCTTTCCGTAGTCGAATTATCGCTCTGAGTGATCGGGAAGGTGTGGAGGCACGACGGCGTTGCCAGGAGTCGACGCGCTTTTGTCGGTGGGCTCTGCGACCATCCCAGAGATCCATCGGCGCAGACGCCCGATCGGCCAGGAAGGACTGCGACCCCACCGATGCCTGACACTCCGCTGCGGCTGATGACCGTCCACGCCCACCCGGACGACGAGTCGAGCAAGGGCGCCGCCACCACGGCCAAGTACGTGTCCGAGGGGCACGACGTCATGGTCGTCACCTGCACCGGCGGCGAGGCGGGCAGCGTGCTGAACCCCGCCATGGACCGGCCGGAGGTGCGCGCGAGGATGACCGCGATCCGGCGCCGGGAGATGGCCCGCGCCGCCCAGATCCTCGGCGTCCGGCACCGCTGGCTCGGCTTCATCGACTCCGGCCTCCCGGAAGGTGACCCCAAGCCGCCGCTGCCCGAGGGCTGCTTCGCGCTCGTCGACGACGAGAAGGCCGCCGCACCGCTCATCGCGCTGGTGCGCGAGTTCCGTCCGCACGTGCTCATCACCTACGACGAGAACGGCGGCTATCCGCACCCCGACCACATCAAGACCCACGTCGTCTCGGTGGCCGCGTTCGACGCGGCGGGCGACCCGGACCGGTTCCCCGATGCGGGCGAGCCGTGGTCGCCGCTCAAGCTCTACTACTCGCACGGCTTCTCCCGGGCGCGCGTTCTCGCGTTCCACGAGGCGTTGCTGGCCAGGGGGCTCGAGTCGCCTTACGAGGAATGGGTGAAGAACTGGACCACCGACCGGCCGGATCCGGGTGAGCGGGTCACCACCCGTGTCGAGTGCGCCGACTGGTTCGACGTGCGAGACCGGGCGCTGCTCGCCCACGAGACCCAGGTCGACCCCACGAGCCGGTGGTTCACCGTGCCCCGCGACCTGCAGCGCGAGATCTGGCCCACCGAGGACTACGAGCTGGTGCGCAGCCTCGTCGACACCGACGTCCCGGAGGACGACCTGTTCGCGGGCATCGACGCGCGGGTCGGCGGGCGGGTCCGCTGAGCGGGTCCGGCCCGCGTAGCCTGAGCCCGTGAACGCGCTGCTGGTCGACGTCGGTCCGGGGGCCGTCGTTCCGGGGCATGGGGGCTCCGTCGCCACGGTCCTGGCGCAGGACCCGCAGCCGCCGCCCGGTCAGGGGCCGGAGTTCGGCGAGGCGTCGCCGATCGCGCTCGTCGTCGTCATCCTGCTGGGCGTCGCGCTCGTCTTCCTGATCCGCTCGATGACCAAGCACCTCAAGCGGGTGCCCGCCACCTTCGACCCACCCGAGAACCCCGAGGCCCAGTCAGACAAGGCGGAGTCGGACAAAGGCTGAAGTGGCACCCTGAGGTCGTGGCAAACCGGCTCTCGGGCGCGACCTCGCCGTACCTGCTCCAGCACGCCGACAACCCCGTCGACTGGTGGGAGTGGTCGGACGAGGCGTTCGCGGAGGCCGCGCGGCGGGACGTCCCGGTGCTGCTGTCGGTGGGGTACGCGGCCTGTCACTGGTGTCATGTGATGGCGCACGAGTCGTTCGAGGACCCCGCCACCGCCGCGCAGATGAACGCGGGCTTCGTCGCGGTCAAGGTCGACCGGGAGGAGCGGCCGGACATCGATGCTGTCTACATGGCGGCCACCCAGGCCATGACCGGCCAGGGTGGCTGGCCGATGACCTGCTTCCTCACCCCCGCGGGTGAACCGTTCCACTGCGGCACGTACTACCCGCCCGCCCCGCGGCACGGGATGCCGTCGTTCCGCCAGCTGCTGGACGCGGTGTCGCGGGCCTGGCGCGAGGACGGCGAGCGGGTGCGCGGTGCCGCGGGCCAGATCGCGGGCAGGCTCGCCGACTCCACCGGCGCCGTGCTGCCTGCTGAGGCGGTCGACGGCGCCGCGCTCGACGAGGCCGTCGCCGGTCTGCGCGAGACGTTCGACGCGCAGGCAGGCGGGTTCGGCGGTGCGCCGAAGTTCCCGCCGTCGATGGCGCTGGAGTTCCTGCTGCGCCACCACGAGCGCACCGGCTCGGCCGAGGCGCTGGAGATGGTCACGCTGACCTGCGAGCGGATGGCCCGCGGCGGCATGTACGACCAGCTGGCGGGCGGGTTCGCGCGCTACAGCGTCGACGCGCGGTGGGTGGTGCCGCACTTCGAGAAGATGCTCTACGACAACGCGCTGCTGCTGCGGGTCTACGCCCACCTGGCGCGCCTGACCAGGTCGCCCCTGGCGCTGCGCGTCGCCGACGAGACCGCCGCGTTCCTGCTGCGCGACCTGCGCACCGCCGAGGGCGGTTTCGCGTCCGCGCTCGACGCCGACACCGACGGCGTGGAGGGCAAGACCTATGCCTGGACGCCTGCGCAGCTGGTGGAGGTGCTCGGCGCGGAGGACGGGGCGTGGGCGGCGCGGCTGCTGGCCGTCACCCGGACAGGCACGTTCGAGCACGGCGCCTCCACCCTGCAGCTGCTCGCCGATCCCGACGACGCCGCGCGGTGGGACCGGGTGCGGGCCGCGCTGCTGGCCGCGCGCAACGAGCGCCCCCAGCCCGCCCGCGACGACAAGGTGGTCACCGCCTGGAACGGGCTGGCGATCGTCGCGCTCGCCGAGGGTGGGGCCGCGCTCGAGCGGCCCGGGTGGGTCGACGCGGCCGCGTCGGCCGCCGATCTGCTGCTGACCCGGCACGTCGTCGACGGTCGGCTGCGGCGCTCCTCCCGCGACGGACACGTCGGCGCCGCGGCGGGGGTGTTGGAGGACCACGCCGCGCTGGCCGACGGCCTGCTCGCGCTGCACCAGGCGACGGGCGCGGCCCGCTGGCTCGCCGCCGCGACCGACCTGCTCGACCTCACCCTCGCCCACTTCGCCGCCGACGCAGGCACCGGCCCCGACCCGCATACGGCCGCGGCCGAGGACACCGCCGCGGGCGTCTTCTTCGACACGGCCGACGACGCCGAGGCCCTGCTGCACCGGCCGCGGGACGTCACCGACAACGCGACCCCGTGCGGCAGCTCGGCGTTGGCGTCGGCACTGCTCACCGCGTCGGTGCTCACCGAGGAGGGCGGCCGGTACCGTGCGACGGCCGAGGACGCGCTGCACGGCGCGGGCACCCTGCTGCGCAAGTACCCGCGGTTCGCGGGCCAGTGGCTCACCGCGGCGGAGGCGCTGCTCGGGGGCCCGCTGCAGGTGGCGGTTGTCGGCGAAGGGCAGCAGCTGCTCGCCCTTGCCCGCCGCGTCGCCGCAGGGGGAACAGTGATCGTCGCGGGGGCGCCGGACGCGCCCGGTGTCCCTCTGCTCGCCGCGCGCCCCCTCGTCGACGGCCGGGCGGCGGCCTACGTCTGCCGCGGCTTCGTGTGCGACCGCCCCGTCACCGACCCGGACGCCTTGGCGGACGCCCTCGCCCGCGGTCGGTGAGCCGGTGACCACCACCGCGACGCTGCCGAGGTTCGCCCGCGGTGAAACACCACCCGCCGCTTCGCTTGCGGTGTAATCTCGTAAGCAACCCGCCTGGAGAAGTCGACAGGACGGGGGCTACGGCAACACCGCAGTGGAGGTCAGCATGACCGGACGGATGCATCGGGGATGGCACGGCCGCGGCCGCGGGCCAGGGCGCGGCGGATGGCAGCAGGCCGACCTGCCCGGCGCCGACGACGCGGCCGCGTGGCTGCAGGGACGGCTGCCCGACGGCTGGTTCACCGAGGCGCCCGACATCACGGTGGACCGCGAGGAGATCGTGATCGTCGGGACGCTGCCCGCGGTCGAGGGCGAGTTCGCGGAGGGCGACGCGGGGAGCGCCGAGCGCGCCGCCGCCGAGGCGGGCCGCATCTCACGGTTCCGCGAGACCACGCGCGAAGAGCGCATCGAGATCGCCCGTCAGGCTGAGCACCGGTACGGCCGGAAGGTCGCGTGGGGCGCACGGGTGGGCGACACCGAGCAGCTCTTCACCGTCGCCTCGGTCCCGGTGATGACGCGCCTGCGCCAGCCGGAGCGGGTCGTGCTCGACACGCTCGTCGACGCGGGCGTGGCGCGGTCCCGCTCCGACGCGCTGGCCTGGGCCGTCAAGCTCGTCGGCCAGCACGCCGACGACTGGCTCGCCGAGCTGCGCTCGGCCATGGCCAAGGTCGACGACCTGCGCGCCAAGGGCCCCGACGGCGCCTCGGACTAGACGAGGACTAGCTAGACGCGGCCCCGGCGAGTGCGACGTTTCCGGTGATCGAAGCCCGCTGACGACGCTCTCGCGGCGATCACGGGACCCGTCAGCGGAACAGCACCAGCCAGATCGCGACGAGGTGACAGCTCGCGGCGAGCACCGTGGCCGCGTGGAAGAACTCGTGGTAGCCGAAGGTGCGCGGCCACGGGTTCGGCCACCTCGTCGCGTAGAACACCGCCCCGAGGGTGTAGAGCGCGCCGCCGACCAGCAGGAGCACCAGCGCGGCGACCCCGGCCTTCGCCAGCAGCTCGGGCAGGACGAACACCGCCACCCAGCCCAGCGCGACGTAGACCGGCACAGCCAGCCATGACGGCGCGTGCGGCCAGACCATCTTGAGCACCACGCCCGCGAGCGCGCCGCCCCACACGACGGTGAGCACCCACCGGGCCGTCGCCGGTTCCATCGCCAGCGCGGCCACCGGCGTGTACGTGCCCGCGATGAACAGGAAGATCATGGAGTGGTCGAGCCGCTTCATGACCGCCCGGGACCGCGGGGTGCGCCACGTGCGGCGGTGGTAGAGCGCGCTGACGCCGAACAGGCCCAGAATCGTGACGCTGTACACCGCGGTGGCCACGGCCGCGCCGGCCCCGACGTGCGCGCCCGCCACCGCGACGAGCGTGATCCCCGAGGCGATAGAGACGGCGAACGACCAGAGGTGCAGCCATCCGCGCATGCGCGGCTTGACCGGCGGCACGGGGTGCGAGGAGACGGTCCCGGCGGGCACGCTTCGAGGTTACGGCACCCGTCGCCCGATCCGGGCGGGTCGCTCGGGTGCGCCCGAGCACGAGGCGGCGCCCGGCGTAGGCTCACCCGCCGTGGGCGCTCGCGACCTGCTCTACGCGCTGTACGAACGCAGGCTGTCACGCCGCCTGCGCTCGGTGGGGGAACGGCCCCGGCACGTCGCGGTGATGCTCGACGGCAACCGCCGATGGGCGCGCGAGGCGGGCTTCGTCGACGTCAACGACGGGCATCGCGTGGGCGCCGCCAAGATCGCCGACCTGCTCGCGTGGTGCGAGGAGGAGGGCGTGCAGGTCGTCACGCTCTTCCTGCTCTCCACCGACAACCTGAACCGTCCCGCCGACGAGCTCGAGCCGCTCCTGGAGATCATCGCGGACGTCGTCGACGAGCTGGCGGGCCCCGCCGCGCGTTGGCGGCTGCGGATCGTCGGCGCGCTGGACCTGTTGCCGTCCGAGCTCGCGCAGCGGCTCGCGGCAGCGGCCGAGCGGACGGTCGGGCGCAGCGGGCTGGAGCTCAACGTGGCCGTCGGCTACGGGGGTCGGCAGGAGATCGCCGAC
Organism: uncultured Actinomycetota bacterium; assembly: GCA_963750095.1. Taxonomy (GTDB): domain Bacteria; phylum Actinomycetota; class Actinomycetes; order Mycobacteriales; family Pseudonocardiaceae; genus Pseudonocardia. Next base: position 631,292 of record CAVVPJ010000010.1, read on the forward strand.
GCGGTGCGCAAGCTGCTGCTGCAGCACGCGGAGTCCGGCACCTCGATCGAGGAGCTGGCCGAGGTGCTCGACGTCGACCACATCGCGGAGAACCTCTACACCTCGGGCCAGCCCGATCCCGACCTCGTGATCCGCACCTCCGGTGAGCAGCGGCTGTCGGGTTTCCTGCTGTGGCAGTCGGCGCACTCGGAGTTCTGGTTCTGCGAGGCCTACTGGCCCGCGTTCCGCAAGGTCGACTTCCTGCGCGCGCTGCGCGACTACGCCGCCCGCCACCGCCGCTTCGGATCCTGAGCTACGGCCCGGTCGCGGGCTCCTCGTCGGACGCCGCGGCTGATGTTGTGTCGGACGCCGTGTCGGACGGGGCGCGCGACGGCAGGGGCGTCAGGTCGACGGCGGGCAGCCTGCGCGCGGCCGGGATCTGCCGCCCCAGGTTCGGCGTGGACGCCGTGGGGACGGCGCCGCGCGGGACGCCGAGCAACCCGTCGGACGCGTCGATCGGCGGGATGAGGAGCCGCGGCGCCGGGTCCGACAGCGCGGGCGGGCGCGGCGCGGGGTCGGCCGACGACGGGGCGGACGACGCGGGCGACGGGGCTGTGTCGGGGGCGGCCGCCGCGACGCCCGCCAGGCCGACCCCGGCCGCGACGAGCCCGACCACGGCGGCGGTGGTGCGGAGGAAGAGCCTTTCCATGGGACTCCTTGTCGTGGTGTAACAGCGACGGGCCCGGACCCCCGCCGTTGGGGATCCGGGCCCGGTTACCAGGCGCCTTGCGGCGTGATCAGCCGCCGTTGTTGTTGCCCGAACGGTTGATCTTGGTGACGCTGTTGTCCTGGACGTTGTCGTGGATGTGCGTGTTCAGCACGTTCTCGACGTTGTTGCAGCTGGCGATCGGTGCCTGCACCTGCGGGGTGATCGGTGCGGAGACGTTGGCCGCCAGGCCCAGCAGAGCCGCCAGGGGCGCCGAGACGACCGCCGTCTGCGGCTGGGAGTTGCCCACGACCTGCTTGGCGGCGTTGCACTGCGGGGAGTGGTCGTAGCTGTGCGCCAGCGCGAGGGGAGCGGCCGCGAGGATTGCGGCAGCCGAGCCGGCGACGATGATTGCAGCCTTCTTGAGCACAGTCTCTCCTGATGTGTGGTGCGCACTCACGTGAGTCCGCATCATCTTCATTCGGGCCAGCTTGGAAGGGGAGCCGTGCCAGCCACGGAAAAACTTATCGGAAGGCGCGGCGGAAAACAAATCCTCTACCACTATTGAGTGACCGCACCCGTGGGGAAAAAGGGTTATTCCCCATTCTGGGTGAAGCTGTATTTTCCGGAAATGACAGAGGCCCGGACCCCAGCGGGGTCCGGGCCTCTGCGTCAGCTCGATGCTCAGTCGTTGCCGTTGAACGACCGGTTGGTGACCGAGCGGCTGTTGTCCTGGAAGTTGTCGTGGATGTCCACGTTGGCGATGTCCTGCAGGTTGTTGCAGGACAGGATGGGCGTCTGCAGCTGCGGGGTGATCGGCGCGGCGATGTTGGCGGCCACCCCGGCCAGGGCGACCAGCGGCGATGCCACGCCAGCCGACTGCGGCTGGTTGTTCCCGACGGTCTGCGGCGCGGCGTTGCAGGACGGCGAGTGGTCGTACGTCACGGAGTGCGACGTGTCGGCCTTGTGGTGGCGACCGTAGTCGCCCTTGTCGCCCTTGTGGCCCTGCTCACCTGCGAAGGCGAGCGGGCTCACGGCGAGCAGGCCTGCGGCGGCCGCAGCGACAACGATTCCAGCCTTCTTCAGCACAGTTCATCTCCTGTTGGTCATGCGGACTCGGCCGAGACCGACTCCCTTTTGAGTCGACGTGCGACAGGGGAGCCCGCGCCGACCGGGAAAAACGCTAGCGGTGCGGCAGTCAAGCCGCCAAACCGTGTCACACTATCGGGTGAGCGAAGTACTTTGCGTGCGGATACGCCTCTTTCCGGGGGACCGTCCAACCGGCTCGGCGCCGGTCGACCGAGCCTTTTCGCGACGTTCGGTAGCGGCTTCTCACCCGATTCGAGCCGTATCCTTTTCGCGGCACACGCTGCGTGACCGTGCCGTCAACGCGCGAAGGGCGCCGGACCGCTCGGTCCGGCGCCCTTCGCGGTGTCGCCCGGCTCAGCCGTGCTGCTTCACCGAGTCGCCCGAGGCGGTGTTGTCGCCGCAGGTGCGGGAGTTGTCGACGGTCTGGTCGGTCTTGGCCTTCGCCGAGCCCAGGATGCCCAGCGCGCCGGTGGCGGCACCGGTGATGTCCTTGACCGGGACCTGGACGGCGCCCGGGCCGCCGTTGACCGGGACGTCGTTGTTGCACGCCTGGATCGGCGTGTTGACGTTGTTGTCCGCCACGTTGACGAGCCCGGCCGACTTCTCGACGGCGGTGTTGCCGTGGCCGGAGTGGTCGCTACCCGCGAACGCCAGGGGGCTCACGGCCAGCAGGCCCGCGGCCGTGATCGCCACGGCGACGGCAGCCTTCTTCAGCACAGTTGTTCTCCTTGATGGTTCTGCGGTCAGACCGCAGGGGATTCTTCCGAAGTCGGCGGTTTCGGATGGGGGAGCCGCCGCCGACCAAGGCTTAACTTACGTTGCCGCTGGTCAGCGTCCTAGCGAAGATCCACTATCGGGTGGCGGAATACTCGCCGCACGGGATACGCCTCCTTTTCGGGCGCACCCGATGGCCTTTCGGCAGGCTTTTCGCGCGCACCCCACTGCGCACGGTGAGCGGCGTCAGCCGGGCGGGGTACCGTCGACACCATGGACGCGGCGGCGCGCGCGTACCTCGACCTCGCGGCCGCGCTCGACCGGCTCCTGCCGGGCACGCTCGCCGTGGGCGACCGCGCGTCCGTGCTCGACCCGGCTGCCGTCCCCGTCCGCTCGCCAGGCGCCGTCGTCCGGGAGGCGGGCAGGCTGCGCGCCGCGCTGCCCGGCGACGTGGAGCCGGAACGGGCCGCGTTCCTCGCCGCGCAGCTGGCGGCCATCGAGACGACCGCGCGGCGCCTCAGTGGGCAGTCGGTCGCCTTCGACGACGAGGTCCGGGCGACGTTCGACCTCCGGATCGCGGTCGGCGACCCCGAGGCGTACCGGGCCGCGCACCGCGAGCTCGACGCCCTCCTGCCGGGGACGGGTCCGCTCGCCGCCCGGCTGGCCGCCCACCGCGACCGCGAGCGGCTGCCGCAGGGTCACCTCGGCGCGGCGGTCCGCGCGCTCTCCGCGGCCCTGCGCGAGCGCACGGCCGCCCGGATCGGGCTCCCCGCGGGCGAGTCCGTCGGCTACCGGTTGGTCGGCGACACCCCGTGGGCGGCGCTGCACCAGTACCGCGGCGGGCTCCGGTCGGTCGTCACGGTCAATGTGGCGGGGGGACTGCGCCCGGGCCAGCTGGTACGCCTCGTCGCCCACGAGGCTTACCCCGGCCACCACACGGAGCGCTGCCGCAAGGAGGTCGGGCCCGTCGCGCGCGGATGGATCGAGCACGCCGCCGTCGTCGTGGGCTCGCCGCAGAGCACCGTCGCCGAGGGCGCGGCCGACCTCGGGCTCCGCGCGCTCGTCGGGCCGGGATGGGGCATGTGGGCACAGGACGTGCTCGCGGCGGTGGGCGTGCGCTGCGACGGCGAGCTCGCCGAACGCGTCGACACCGCCGTCGCACGGCTGGCCTCGGCACGCCTCGACGCCGCCCTGATGCTGCACGGCCGCAAGGCCCCGCCCGCGGCCGTCGTGGTGCACCTGCGACGGTGGGCCCTGCTCGACGCGCCGCGCGCCACACGGGTGGTGCGGTTCCTGCGGCACCCGCTCTGGCGCGCTTACACAGCGGCGTCGGTCGCCGGGCCTGCGCTTGTCGGGCGCTGGTGGCGCCTCCGACCGGGTGACGGCCGGTTGTGCCGCCTGCTCGACGAGCCCCTGACCCCAACGGCCCTGCGTCGCGAACTGGCGGCCGAACCCATCCCCCGGTCGGCCCAGACCGCGACGGGCGGTATGCGTCCAACGACGAGCGGTAGGCCGTTGTGTTAAATCTGTGGTGGCGACACGGCGACGACACGGTGTTGCAGTTGACCGCACCCGGGTGACCGCCGGTAGCGTTTCCCTCGGCGGGACGTACCCGATGCGGACCGCCCGGGAGGCCCTGGTCGTGGTGTCACACACCCGAGAGGGCCGGCAACCGGCCCTCGCGGGCGTCCGCGGCGGTGTCGCGGAGGCCCGGGCCAGGGCAGGCCGGCCCACCGGAGAAGTGGGCGTGGTGCCGCGCCCACGAGGGAGCACCCGTGATCGAACCTGCTGCTGTCGCGCAAGGCTCGGAACCCCGGCGCTGCTACGTGCTCGACACCTCTGTCCTGCTTTCGGACCCGTGGTCGCTCACGCGGTTCGACGAGCATGAGGTCGTCCTGCCGCTGGTGGTGATCTCCGAGCTGGAGGGCAAGCGGCACCACCCCGAGCTGGGGTGGTTCGCCCGGACGGCGTTGCGGACGCTCGACGACCTGCGCATCGAGCACGGGCGGCTGGACGCGCCCGTCCCCGTCGGCGACGCGGGCGGCACGCTGCACGTCGAGCTCAACCACACCGACCCGGAGGTGCTCCCCGCGGGCTTTCGCACCGACTCCAACGACTCGCGCATCCTCGCCTGCGCGCTCAACCTCGCGGCCGAGCGCCGCGCCGCCGGGCAGGGCCCGGTCGTGCTCGTCACCCAGGACATGCCGCTGCGGGTGAAGGCGGCCGCCGTCGGGCTCACGGCCGACGAGTACCACGCGCTGGACGTGGTCTCGACCGGGTGGACCGGGATGACCGACGTGGCGGTCGGCTCGTCCGACATCGACGCGCTGTTCCGCGAGGGCGTGATCGACCTGGACCCGGCCCGCGAGCTGCCCTGCCACACCGGCCTGCGCCTGACCGGCGGTGGCTCGGCCGCGCTGGGCCGCGTCACGGCCGACAAGCGGGTGCGGATCGTGCGCGGCGACCGCGAGGCGTTCGGGCTCCACGGTCGCTCCGCCGAACAGCGGGTGGCGTTGGACCTGTTGCTCGACCCGGAGGTCGGCATCGTCTCCCTCGGCGGCCGGGCGGGCACCGGGAAGTCGGCGCTCGCGCTGTGCGCCGGGCTGGAGGCGGTGATGGAGCGCCAGCAGCACCGCAAGGTCGTCGTCTTCCGGCCGCTGTATGCCGTCGGTGGGCAGGAGCTCGGTTACCTGCCGGGCAGCGAGAGCGAGAAGATGGCGCCTTGGGCGCAGGCGGTGTTCGACACGCTCGGCGCGCTCGTCAGCCAGAACGTGGTCGAGGAGGTCATCGCGCGGGGCATGCTCGAGGTGCTGCCGCTCACCCACATCCGCGGGCGGTCGCTGCACGACAGCTTCGTGATCGTCGACGAGGCACAGTCGCTGGAGCGCGGCGTGCTGCTCACCGTGCTGTCGCGGCTGGGCACCGCGTCGCGCGTCGTGCTCACCCACGACGTCGCACAGCGCGACAACCTGCGCGTCGGGCGGCACGACGGGGTCGCGGCCGTGATCGAGAAGCTGAAGGGCCACCCGCTCTTCGCGCACGTGACGCTCACGCGCTCCGAGCGCAGCCCGATCGCGGCGCTGGTCACGGAGATGCTGGAGGGCCCGGCGGCCTGACCGGCCCGTGCGCACGGCTACAGCCCGTGCGGCGTGCCCTCGGTGAAGCCCGCCACCGTCTGGATGCCGACTACGGCGCGTTCGGCGAGCTCACCGAGGGTGCGGGCGCCGACGTAGGTGGCCGCGCTGCGCACACCGGCGCAGATGGAGTCGAGGACGTCCTCGACGCCAGGGGAGTGCGGATCCAGCAGCTGGCGGGAAGCCGAGATGCCCTCCTCGAACAGGGCTTTCCGGGCGCGGTCGAACTCGCCGTCGCCGCGCGTGCGTGCGCTCACCGCCCGCTTGCTCGCCATCCCGAACGACTCCTTGTACGGGCGTCCGGCCTCGTCGCGGAGCAGGTCGCCCGGCGACTCGTAGGTGCCCGCCAGCCATGAGCCGATCATCACGGCGGAGGCGCCCGCGGCCAGCGCCAGCGCCATGTCGCGGGGATGGCGCACGCCGCCGTCGGCCCACACCCGCACGCCCAGCTCACGCCCGGCGGTCGCGCACTCGGCCACGGCCGAGAACTGCGGGCGCCCGACCCCCGTCATCATCCGGGTGGTGCACATCGCGCCGGGCCCGACACCGACCTTGACGATGTCCGCGCCCGCCGCGGCCAGGTCGCGCACGCCTTCCGCGGTGACGACGTTGCCCGCGGCCACCGGCACGTCCGGGCCCGCCACCGCGCGCACGGCGGCCAGCGCGTCGAGCATCTTGTCCTGGTGGCCGTGCGCCGTGTCGATGACCAGCACGTCCACGCCCGCGTCGAGCAGCGCCTTCGCCTTGACGGCCACGTCGCCGTTGATCCCGATGGCCGCGGCGGTGCGAAGCCTGCCCGTCGCGTCGAGTGTGGGGGTGTAGATCCCGGCGCGCAGGGCGCCGAGCGCGGTGAGCAGGCCCGCGAGCCTGCCGTCGGCGTCGAGGCCGAGCGCGACCCCGCGCCCGCCGAGCGCCTCGAACACGTCGCGCGGCGGGGTGTCGACCGGCAAGGCGACGGCGTGGGGGTCGAGCACGTCCGCGAGCCGGGTGAACCGGTCGACCCCCGTGCACGCGGCCTCGTCGACCGTGCCGATCGGGCGCCCGCCGTCGTCCACCACGACGACGGTGCCGTGGGCCCGCTTGGGCAGGAGCGACAGCGCCTCGGCGACCGCGTCCCCGGGCCCGAGCGTGAGCGGGGTGTCCCACACGACGTGGCGGGACTTGATCCACGCCACGATGGCGGCCTGCGCCGAGGGGGCCACGTCCTGCGGGAGCACGGTGAGCGCCCCGCGGCGGGCGAGCGTCTCGGCCATCCGCCGCCCGGCGACGGCCGTCATGTTGGCGGCGATCACCGGCACGGTCGCGCCGGAGGCGTCGGGGCTGGTCAGGTCGACGTCGAACCGCGACGTCACCGACGAGCGCGCGGGGACGAGGAACACGTCGTCGTAGGTGAGGTCGTGCTGCGGGGAATGCCCGTCGAGGTAGCGCACGGTGCAGGGAGTCTACGCGCCGCCGGGCTGGGGCCCTGAGCTCGGTCGCCGGGCCGGACCGGGGCGGTAGTCGCCTCCGGCGTGCCCGGGCCTTCGGCGGGACCGCTCGACGCGACGGCGGCGGTGTCGGCCGTGTTGTCGGCGCTTCGCAGACCAGGCAGGCGCTTCGCAGAGCCCCGGGAGTCTGCGAGGTGGCGGCGAGGTCTGCGAGGACGCGGGCAGTGGCCGGGCGGGCGACTACTCGCGCATCAGCGCCCGGACGGCGTCGATCGTGTCGGCCTCGGCGGGCGTCTTGTCCGGGCGGTACCGCACCACGCGCGCGAAGCGCAGCGCCACGCCGCCGGGGTAGCGCGGGCTGCGCTGGGCCCCGTCGAGCGCGATCTCGACCACCAGTTCGGGGCGCAGCAGCACGGCGTGGCGGGACTCGTCGTCCTGCTCCTCGCGGGCGAGGCCGGGGAACGTGGCCGTCTGCCACGCCAGCAGCTCGTCGGTCATGCCCTTGAACGTCTTGCCCACCATGATCGGCTCGCCGCCGTCGGGGTCGCGGGCGCCCAGGTGGATGTTGGACAGCGACCCGGTGCGCCGCCCGTACCCCCACTCGGCGCCCAGCACGACCAGGTCGAGCGTGTGCACCGGCTTCACCTTCTGCCACGCCTTGCCGCGCCGCCCGGCTGCGTAGGGGGTGTCGAGGGCTTTGACGACCACTCCCTCGTGACCGGCGGAGAGCGCCGCGTCCAGCACGTCGGCCGCCTGCTCCGGCGTGGGACGGCGGACGCCGGGCATCCGCAGCGGCGGGTGCCCGACCAGCAGCTTCGCCAGCGCGTCGAGCCGGACGTCGAGCGGCTCGTCGATCAGGTCGCTGCCGTCGACATGCAGCAGGTCGAAGAAGAACGGCGAGAGCACCACCTCGGCGCCGCCGTCGCTGCCGAAGCGGCTCATCGTGTCCTGGAACGCGCGGGGCCTGCCGTCGTCGTCGAGCGCGAGGGTCTCGCCGTCGAGCACCATCGCCCGCCCGGGGAGCGAGCGGACCAGCTCGACCAGCTCGGGCACGCCACCGGTGATCTCGCGCAGCGTGCGCGTCCAGACCCGGACGTCGTCGCCGTCGCGGTGCACCTGGATGCGGGCGCCGTCGAGCTTGTACTCGACGGTGACGTCCGACCCCAGCACGGCGAGCGCGGCATCCAGGGAGTCGCCCGGCGAGGCGAGCATCGGCCGCACCGGCCGTCCGACCCGCAGCGTGACGGCTTCGAGGGCGGCCGCGCCGCCGTCGAGCGCGAGCCGGGCGGTCTCGGGGAGACGGCCCGACAGCATGAACGCGCGGCGCACCGTCGCGGCCGGGACCTCGGCCGCGGCGGCGATCGCCTCCAGCATCACGCCCTCGAGCGCGCCGTGCCGCAGCTCGCCGCCGAGCAGCGCGACGAGGAACCGCTGCTCGTCGCGGGTCGCCGCGCCGAAGAGCGTGCGCAGCAGCTCACCGCGGCGCGCCGCGCTGCCCGCGCCCGAGGTGGCGGCGAGCGCGTCGAAGGTGGCGTCGACGCGCCCGACCGTCAGTGTCGACGCGGTGGCCGGGGCAGTGTCGATGCCCGACAGCGTGCGCCATCCCGTGCCGATCCGGCCCTGCCGCGCCTCGCCCGCGAGCCATGCGGTGGCGGGCTTCACCTCGTCGGGCGGGGTGGCGCGCAGCAGGGCCGCGATCGTCGCCGCCTTGGCCGTGCGGGCGCGGGTGGCCCCCACGGCGGCGGACGCGGCGACGACCTCGGCGAACAACATGCCCCGATCCTCTCAGCGCAGATTCGTGGGGCTCACCCCATCGTCTTCTGACCGTCGAGGGTCTCGCGGAGGATGTCGGCGTGCCCGGCGTGCTGGGCCGTCTCCGCCACGATGTGCACGAACACCCGACGCGCGGAGCGGGTGGCGTTCGGCGGGAACCACGGGGCGGCGGGCAGCGGCTGCACGGCGTCGAGATCCACCGTCCGGACCAGCTCGTCGGTGCGCTGGGCGATCTTCTCGTAGTCGGCCAGCACGCCTGCCAGCGTCTCGTCCGCACGGAGGGTGAACCCGTCGGCGTGCTCCGCGTAGCTGCTCTCGTCGAACTCCATCGTCTGCGGGCCGTCGACGATGAAGTCGGCCCAGCCCTCCTCGGTCTTCGACACGTGCTTGATCAGCCCGCCGAGGGTCAGCTCGCTGACGGTGAGCCGCTGCCGGGCCTGATCGTCGGTGATGCCCTGAACCGTGTAGCGGAGGAAGCCGCGGTGGGCGGCGAGGGACTCCAGAAGGTCATCGCGCTCGGTCATGAGGAGAACTCTACGACCCCCAGCGGTCACTTTCTGACCGCATTGACGGGAGACTGGGAACATGGCGAACACGAGCTCCCGCACGCTGCGTCTGCTCTCGCTGCTGCAGACCCACCGGTTCTGGCCCGGCCCCGAGCTGGCCGACCGGCTCGGCGTGTCGGCGCGCACGCTGCGGCGCGACGTCGACCGGCTCCGCGAGCTCGGCTACCCGGTCGACGCCCACCGCGGCGCCGAGGGCGGCTACCAGCTCGCGGCCGGTGCCGCGCTGCCCCCACTCGTCGTCGACGACGAGGAGGCCGTCGCGCTGGCCGTCGGAATGCAGGCGGCGGCGCAGGGCACGGTACCGGGGATCGAGGAGCCCGCCGTGCGCGCGTTGACGAAGGTGGTGCAGGTGATGCCGCCGCGCCTGCGCCGCAGGGTCGAGGCGCTGCGCGCGGTGACCGTGCCGCCCACCTGGAACGCGGGCCCCGCCCTCGATCCAGACGTCCTCACGACCCTCGCCCAGGCGTGCCGCGACCACGAGCGTGTCGAGTTCGGCTACACCACCAAGGCGGGGGGCCACGCGACGCGGCTGGTCGAGCCGCACCGGCTCGTCCCGCTCGGCCGCCGCTGGTACCTGGTGGCCTACGACCTGCACCGCCACGCCTGGCGCAGCTTCCGTCTCGACCGCGTCGCGGAGCCCCGCCGCACCGGCGCCCGCTTCCGGCCCCGCGAGCTCCCCGAGGCCGACGCCGCCGAGTTCGTGCGGGCGGGTATCCGCAACATCCCCACGTTCTTCCAGGTGGAGGTGCTGGTGCACGCCCCGGCCGAGCGCGTCCGCCCGCACATCGACCGCTGGGCCGAGATCACCGACGCCCCCGACGGCCGCTGCGTGGTGCGCATGACCGCCGACGTGCTCGCCTGGCCCGCGATGGCCCTCGGCATGGTGGGCGCGGACTTCGAGGTGCGCTCACCGCCCGAGCTGACGGAGCTGGTGCGCGACTGGGGCGCCCGCTTCAGCCGCGCCGCTCAGGCTCGGTCGGCGCAGGCGGTGAGTCCCGCGTCCTGACACGGCGAGTTGCTGGTTTCGGCACGGTGAGTGCGGCGGACGTGCACGCCGTCGCGCGGCCCGAGCCGCCTTGATCATCGGCTGGGGCTGTGAAGTGACCGTTTCTGGCCGGATTGTGCGCCGAGCTGATGATCATGGCCGGGGTGGCCGGGGTGGCCGGGGTGGGGAGCCGTCGGTCAGGTGAGGCCGACCGTCGTGGGGTCGCCGATGCCCGGCAGGCCGGGGTGGCTCACCGAGTCGACGGTCAGCTCGCCGACCTCCGTCGTGACCACGAGCCGGGTGACCGCGCCGAGGAACGTGCTGGTCAGGACGGTGCCCGCGATGCCGTCGGGCGCGCCGACCCGCAGCGACTCGGGGCGCACCTGGGTGCGTTCGCCCGCGCCCGGCACGATCCGGCCATCCGCGACCGGCAGGGTGTTCATCACGCCCACGAACTCGGCCACGAACGGTGTGGCCGGGCGCGCGTACACGACCTGCGGCACGTCCACCTGCTCCAGGCGGCCCGCGTTGAGCACGGCCACCCGGTCGGCGACGGCGAGCGCCTCGGACTGGTCGTGCGTCACGAAGAGGGTGGTGATGCCCTCCGCGAGCTGGACGCGGCGGATCTCGTCGCGCAGCTGCACGCGGACCCTGGCGTCGAGGGCCGACAGCGGCTCGTCCAGCAGCAGCACCGACGGCTGGACGGCCAGCGCGCGGGCCAACGCCACCCGCTGCTGCTGGCCGCCCGACAGCTGGTGCGGGTAGGCGCCGCCGCGCGCCCCCAGCCCGACGATCTCCAGCAGGTCCGCCGCCCGCTTCGCCCGCTCCACGGCCCCGACCTTGCGCATCCGCAGCCCGAACGCGACGTTCTCCGCGGCCGTCATCGTGGGGAACAGCGAGTAGGCCTGGAACACCATCCCAGTGTCGCGCTTCGCCGCAGGCACGCCGGTGACGTCCTTGCCGCCGATGAGGATGTGGCCCGCGGTGGGGTTGTCGAAGCCCGCGAGCAGCCGCAGCGCCGTGGTCTTCCCGCACCCCGACGGGCCGAGCAGCGCGAGCAGCTCGCCGGGCTTGAGCAGCAGGTCGAGCCCGTCCAGCGCGTGGGTGGCGCCGAAGCTGCGCCGGATGCCGCGGAACTCCACAGCGGTGGCTGTCACGAAGCCCTCCTCCGTCCGCCCGCGAGCGACACGAGCAGCAGCAACAGCCACGTGAGTACGAGGCTGGCCAGCGTCAACGCGACCGAGACGCCCGCCTGGCTCTGCCCGACCACGACGACGGCGACCGGGAACGTGTTGGTGTAGAGCAGAATCCGCGCGATCACGACCTCGCCGAGCACCAGCGCGAGCGTGAGGAACGCCGAGCCCAGCACGGCGCTGCGGATGGCGGGCAGCACCACCCGCGCCAACGCGACCGCCAGGCTCGCGCCCAGGTTGCGCGCTGCCTCCACGAGCGTGCGCAGCGGCACGGCGGCCAGCCCGTTGTCGATCGCGCGGTAGGCGAACGGGAGCGCGAGCACGATGTAGAACGGCGTGAGTGCGCTGATCGGCGACGAGAACAGCGCGTTGAACAGCGGCGTGTTGAGGTTGGCCTGCACGAACGCGATGCCCGCCGCCATCACGACCGGCGGCACGACGATGGGCAGGATCGTGGCGGTCTCCAACAGCCCCGCCGCCGACGGCAGCCGCAGCCGCACCCACACCGCGGTGGGCACCACCAGCAGCAGCACCAGCACGGCGGTGATCACCGCGATCTGCAGCGAGACGGTGAGCGCATCGAGCAGGATCGGGTCGGTGGCGATCGCGAGGTAGTTGGCCACCCCGTAGCCGCCGCCGGGCCTGCGCAGGCTGAACTCCAGCGACGACAGCAGCGGCACGACGAAGTACAGCGCCGCCAGCGTGAGCACGACGACCCGCCAGCGCCTGCGTCTCATCCGGCCCGCCTCACCGGGGCGCCCATTTCGACGCCCGTCGCTGCAGCCACAGGTAGAGCACCATCACCACGCCGATGACGATCACCATGTCGAGGCCGAGCGCCAGCCCGACGTTCTGCTGGTTGGCCAGGACGTTGCCCGACAGCGCCGACGCGATCGCCGTGGGCACCAGCGGGATCGTGCCGCTGGTGAGCGCGAGCGCGGTGGCGTAGGCGGCGAACGCGTTGCCGAAGAGCACCAGCGTGGCGCCCGCGAACGCGGGGCCGAGCACCGGCAGCGCCACGTGCCGCCAGTACGCCCACGCCGACGCGCCCAGGTTCTCCGCCGCCTCCCGCCACTGCGGCTGCAGCCCCTCCAGCGCGGGCGTGATGAGGATGACCATCAGCGGGATCTGGAAGTAGACATAGGTGAGCCCGAGGCCGGTGAGCGAGTCGATGCGGAATCCCGCCGCGTAGAGGTCGATGCCGACACCGCGCAGCGCGATCGTCGCGAGACCGGTCTGGCCCAGCGCGGCGATGAACGCGAACGCGAGCGGAACGCCGCCGAAGTACGCCAGCACGCCCGAGGCCGTGGAGACGACCCTGCGCAGCCCGCTCTCCGGGCGGCTGATGAGCACCGCCTGCGCGAGGAACGCGCCGAACACCGCCCCGATCAACGCCGTGGCCAGCGAGATCTCCAAGCTGGACGTGAACGCCACGAGGTACTGCGGCTGCGTGACGGTGGCGACCAGGTTCTCCAGCGTGGGCATGCCCGACGGGTCCGACAGCGCCCCGCTGACCACGAAGTACAGCGGGCCGCCGAGGAAGAGCAGCAGGTAGAGCGCGAACGGCACCAGGCCGCCAGCGGCCCGCCACGACCGCCCCGGCCGCGCCTTCTCCTGCGCGGGCTCGGCCGGGGCGTCGAGAACGCTCGTCACGGTGACGTCACGCGGTGGCGGCGGCCCAGCCCGTGGCCACGGCCTTCTGCGCGGCGTCGGTCTGGGCCTGGGTCGGGAACTGCGGCTCGCCCGTCACCTGCGGAAGCGCCGCGAGGGCCGCCTTGTCCGCGGTGCCCGCCTGCTGCATCGCGTTGAGCCGGACCGGGCGCGACTTGCCCGCCAGCCAGAGGTTCTGCCCCTCGTCGGAGTAGAGGAACTCCTGCCAGAGCCGGGCCGCGGCCGGGTGCGGCGCGTTCTTGTTGATCGCCTGGGCGTAGTACTGGGCGAACAGGCCGTCCGAGGGCACGGCGACCTTCCAGTCGAACGACGCCTTCGACTTCTCGGCCTGCGTGACGTTGAGGTAGTCCCAGTCGAGCACGATCGGCGTCTGGCCGCTCTCGATCGTGGCCGAGTTGGGGTCGACCTTCAGCAGGTTGCCCGCCTTCGCGACCTTGCCCCAGAAGTCGACCCCGGGGCCGATGTTGTCGAGGCTGCCGCCGTTGGCCAGCGCGGCCGCCCAGACGCCCGCGAACGCCGACGCGGCCTGCGTGGGATCGCCGTTGAGCGCGACCTGGCCCTTGTACTCGGGCTTGAGCAGGTCGGCGAAGGTCGTGGGGCAGTTCGGGACGATCTTGGAGTTGCAGCCGATGGAGACGTAGCCGCCGTAGTCGTTCACCCAGGCGCCGTTCGCGTCCTTGTTGCCCGCGGGGATCGAGTCCCACGTGGCCACCTGGTAGGGAGCGAACAGCGTGGTGTTGCTGTTGGCGAACGACTGGCCGATGTCGAGCACGTCGGGCGCGCGGTCCTGGGTGCCGAGCTGCTTGACGGCGTTGATCTCGTCCTGGCTCGACCCGTCGGGGTTCGCCGAATTGGTCTTGATGCCGTACTTGTCGGTGAAGGCCTTGAGGATGGCGCCGTAGTTGGCCCAGTCCGGCGGCAGCGCGATGACGTTGAGCGTGCGCTCCTTCTTGGCTTCGGCGACGAGCGCATCCATGCCGCCGCCCGCCTGTGCCGACGTGGCCGCCGCCCAGCCGGTGCCCCCACCGCCGGACGTGCCGCCGCCACCGCTCCCGCTGCCTCCCGAGCTGACGCAGCCGGAGACGCCCATGGCGACCGCCGCGCCGATCGTGACGAGAGTCAGCAGACGACGTGAACCGATCATCAGATGTGCTCCTCGGTGCCGGTACCGGCGCATGCCGGGCCGGTCGGACGTTGCATGGGAGGTGACGATCACCCGTCCGCGGAATCTATCCCCGGGGTCCGACAGAATCGAGGCTCGATCCGGTTACGGCCCGCCCCGTGGCAGGCAGAGGTGATCTTTGTTCGACTGGGGAGGGTCCGCGACCGCCGCGCCTCCGGGCCGCGAAGATCGGGTGAATGTCCGGTGACGGCGGCGCGGTGGGTAGCGGGTCGACCGCTGTGGATGCCCCGATCCGGTGGTCCGGCGCGGGCCGGTTAACGCACGGGGTGGCGACGGCGAGCCCATGGTGTCGTGGTCGGGCCGGGACCATGCCCGCCCGACCATCCCGTCCAACGGAGGACTGCCATGAGCGTCATCGTCGTCGTCAAGTTCCCCGGCGCCCACGTCGACAGGTTCAAGGAGGTCTACGCCCGCCACGCGGACACGATGGCCGCGATCTCGGCGGAGGGTCGGTCCAAAGGAGCGATCCACCACCTGTTCGCCCAGGACGAGAACGGTGACGTCCTGGCCATCGACGAGTGGGGGAGCATGGCGGAGTTCGAGGGCTTCTTCGGCGCGCAGGAGGACATCAAGAAGATCATCGCGGAGGTCGGCCTCAGCGGGCAGCCGAGCGCCGTGAGCTATCAGGTCTTCGAGACGAGCGACCGCTTCTGAGCCGGTCCGGCAGGCGCGCCGACCCGTCCGCCGGTGTCGGGCGGGTCCGCGACCGTCTACAGCAGGGCTGTGAGGTCCAGAGCCACAGGGAAGGGCTCGGCGATGCCGACCCGTCCTTCGGTCAGCTCGGAGTATCTGGACGGGGTCTCGCCGAGCTCCACGTACTCGGCGACGGTCAACAGGCGCGGCTCTTCAGCGGGGGCGGTCGCACTGGCGGCGGTCACGGTCGCTCCTTCCCTCGTCGCGGCGAGTGTGGCACGGGCCACCGACAGCTCCGGGTCAGCGGCCGCCGCGGGCCATCGCGAGCACGTCGAGGGCGGCGTCGAGCTGCTCCTCGGTGAGGTGGCCGTCGCGGACGTGGCCGCGCTCCACCACCACGTCGCGGATCGTCCGGCGCTCCTTGAGCGCCTGCTTCGCGACGGCGGCCGCCTCCTCGTAGCCCAGGTACTTGTTCAGCGGGGTGACGATCGCGGGGGAGGACTCGGCGAACTCCCGGGTGCGCGCGACGTCGACCTCGATGCCGTCGACCACCTTGTCCGCGAGCAGCCGGGACACGCTGGCGATCAGGCGCGCGGACTCCAGCACGTTGCGCGCCATCACCGGCATCATCACGTTGAGCTGCAGGTTGCCCGAGGCGCCCGAGAACGCGACGGTGGTGTCGTTGCCGAGCACCTGCGCGGCGACCATCATCGTGGCCTCACAGATCACCGGGTTGACCTTGCCCGGCATGATCGAGCTGCCCGGCTGCAGGTCGGGAAGATGCAGCTCGGCGAGGCCGGTGCGCGGGCCGGAGCTCAGCCACCGGATGTCGTTGGCGATCTTGTAGAGCGACACCGCCACCGTGCGGAGTGCCCCGGACGCCTCCACGAGGCCGTCGCGGGACGCCTGGGCCTCGATGTGGTCCGGAGCCTCGCTGAGCACGTCGAGGCCGGTGGCCGCGCGCAGCCGCTCGACGACGGCCGCGCCGAACCCGGGAGGCGCGTTGAGCCCCGTGCCGACGGCCGTGCCGCCGATGGGGAGCTGGGCCAGACGGGGGAGCACGTCCCGGACACGGGCCACGCCGTACTCGACCTGGGTGGCCCAGCCGCCCGCCTCCTGCCCCAGCGTGATCGGCACGGCGTCCATGAGGTGGGTGCGGCCCGCGGTCACCACGTCCGCCCACGCGGCGGCGCGGCGACGCAGCGCGGCGGCCAGGTGCTCGAGGGCGGGGACGACGTCGGTGGCGAGCGCCTCGGTGGCGGCGAGGTGGATCGTGGTCGGGAAGACGTCGTTGGACGACTGTGACGCGTTGACGTGGTCGTTGGGGTGCACGTTCACCCCGGCCTTCTGTGCCAGGCTGGCGATCACCTCGTTGGCGTTCATGTTGGAGCTGGTGCCGGAGCCGGTCTGGAACACGTCGACGGGGAAGTGGGCGTCGTGCGCGCCCGCCGCCACCCCGTCGGCGGCGTCGGCGATGGCGTCGGCGATGTCGGCGTCCAGCACGCCGATGTCCTTGTTCACCCGTGCCGCGGCCGCCTTGACCAGCCCCAAGGCGCGGATCTGCGCCCGCTCCAGGCCACGTCCGGAGATCGGGAAGTTCGCGACGGCCCGCTGGGTCTGCGCGCGCCACAGCGCGTCGACGGGCACCCGCACCTCGCCCATCGTGTCGTGCTCGGTCCGGAAGCCGTTCTCCTCACCCATGGCGCCCAGTCTTCTCCGAAGGCGGGCGGTGTGCTCAGCGCACCGCCTGCACGACGTCGCCGATCCGCAGGGTGTTGTAGAAGCGGATCGCGGCCGCCTTGGAGAGGTGGATGCAGCCGTGCGAGGCCACGCCGAGGCTGCCCTGGTGGAACGCGATCCCGGGGATGAAGAAGACCGAGTACGGCATCGGGGCGTTGTTGAACGCGCGGGACAGGTGCAGCCGCTCCTTGGACAGGACGCGGAAGGTGCCGACCGGCGTGCGCCAGCCCTTGCGCCCGCTGGTGATCGGCACCGGCCCGTACTCGACGACGCCGCCGCGCAGGAGCCAGGCCTTGTTGTGGGTGAGGTCGATACAGGCGCGGGCGGCGGCCGAGCACGGGACGCCCGGCACGGCGGCCGGGGCAGCGGGCTTGGCGGGGGCGGCGGGCCTGGCGGGCGCGGGCGCCGCCGCGGGCGCCGCGGCCTTTGCTGCCGGGTTGGCCTGGGCGGGGGCCGCCTGCGCGGGCGCTTGTGCGGCGCCCGGGGCCTGCGCCGCGGCCGGAGCGGCGGCAGCGGGTGCCGCTCCCCGCCCCGGCGCCGCAGCAGGAGCCACCGCTACCGGTGCTGCTGCTCCCAGAACCGCGGGAGCGGCGTTGGCCACGGCCGCCGCACCCCCGCCCGTCAGCCCCAGCACCAACGCGGTCACGGCGATACCCGCGATTCCCGACCTACGCATCATGGTCCCCCCACCCGATCGTCCCCATCGGAGGGATTGAGGATCAGGCAGCGGGTCGCCCGAGGGCAAGTCGCCCGATGGCCACGATCGGATCACCCCTCGTCACGGCAAGGGCGGCACGGGGTCGGCGGCGAGCTGCTCGTCGGTGAGGTCGAAGTCGACCGACGAGTACTCCCGCAGCTTGGTGAGCCGGTGGTATCCGTCGATCATGCGGACCGTGCCCGACTTGGACCGCATGACGATCGACTGCGTCGTGCACCCCCCTGCCCGGTAGTGCACCCCGCGGAGCAAGTCGCCGTCGGTGATGCCGGTGGCGCAGAAGAACACGTTGTCGCTGCGCACGAGCTCGTCCATCGTGAGCACCCGGCCGAGGTCGAGCCCCGCGCCGATCGCCCTGGCGCGCTCGGCGTCGTCGCGCGGCCACAGCCTGCCCTGCATCGCCCCGCCCATGCATTTCATCGCGGCCGCGGTGATGATCCCCTCCGGGGTGCCGCCGATGCCGTAGAGCAGGTCGATGCCGGTGTTGGGGCGGGCCGCGGAGATGGCGCCCGCGACGTCGCCGTCGGAGATGAAGTGGATGCGCGCCCCGGTGCGGCGGATGTCCTTGACGAGCTCGGCGTGCCGCGGCCGGTCCAACACGCAGACGGTCACGTCGGTCACATCGGTGTGTTTCGCGGCGGCCACGCGCCGGATGTTCTCGGCCACCGGCTCGGTGATGTCGATGACGTCGGCCGCCTCCGGCCCGACGGCGAGCTTCTCCATGTAGAACACCGCCGACGGGTCGAACATCGTGCCGCGTTCGGCCACCGCCAGCACCGCGACCGAGCCGGGCATGCCTTTGGCCATCAGTGTGGTGCCGTCGATCGGGTCGACCGCGACGTCGCACCACGGGCCCTCGCCGTTGCCCACCTCCTCGCCGTTGTAGAGCATCGGCGCCTCGTCCTTCTCGCCCTCGCCGATCACGACGATGCCCCGCATCGAGACGCTGCCGATGAGCTGGCGCATCGCGTCGACCGCCGCGCCGTCGCCGCCGTTCTTGTCGCCGCGCCCGACCCACCGTCCGGCCGCCATCGCCGCGGCCTCCGTGACGCGGACCAGCTCCATCGCGAGGTTGCGGTCGGGTGCCTCGCGACGGCGCTCTTGGCTGTCGGACGTGGGCATGGCGGCCTCCTTCTCCGATCCTCGATCCTCGCAGATCCTCTTGGCGCGCGGGCTGGGACGATGGACACGTGGGTGAGCCGCTTTCGAAGCCCCCACGCTCGGCGCTGACGATCCGGCACATGATCGCCGCGGTGGGCGTGCTGGTGCTGGTCGTGTTGGTGCTCGGGTTCCTGTCCAGTGGCGCCGGGTTCACGCCCGCGGGTCCGGTCGCCGACCCGTCGGCCGTGCGGGTGGTCGACGCGCCCACCCAGCTGCGCGGGCTGGCGGGCGCGGTCCCGTTCGCCGTCCGGGTGCCCGCGACGCCGCCGGGGTGGCGGGCCAACTCGGTGGGAACGGACGTGGTCGGTGATCGCCGAGCGGTCCGGGCAGGCTACCTCACGCCGTCGGGCGGCTACGTGCAGCTGCAGCAGAGCGACGCGACCGAGGAGGCGCTGCTGGCCGCCGCCGCGGGCACGCGCACGCTGGTCGCGCAGGGCGCACAGGAGGTCAGCGGGCTGCGCTGGGTGGTCTACGGAACCCGCCCCGGCGAGCCGGTGTGGATCGCCGACGTCCAGGGCGTGCGGCTGGTCGTCACCGGCAGCGGCACCGACGACGACTTCCGCACCCTGGCCACTGCAGTGAGGTAGCCGCAGCGGGCCCCTTCGTCGTGCAGCAGGGTGACACTCCTCCGACTCAGTCGCAGCAATGTCACCCTGCTGCAACCAGCCGCGGCCTACGCCACCCGCTGCACCTCGGCCAGCGTGATGGCGCCGCGCTGCAGGGCGGCGGACGCCAGCCGGGCCTGGCGGGACGCGCCGCGCCCGTCGATCCCGAACTTCCGGTACAGGTGGATCAGGTGGCGCTTCACGGCGGCGTCGGACACCCACAGCGCGCGGGCGATCTCCGGGGTCGTGGCGGGCTGGCCGAACGGTCCGGCCGCCACCAGCGGGCGCAGCACGGCGAGCAGCACCTCCTTCTCGCGGACGGTCAGCGGCGGCGGCGGGGCCTGCCGTTCGGTGGCGGCGCCGTCGGGGGAGCGTTCCGACTTCAGCACGAGCACGCTCTTGCCGATCCGGATCTCGTCACCGGCCCGCAGCGGAACCCGGTCGCGCACCCGTTGACCGTTGAGGTAGGTGCCGTTGCGGGATCCGACGTCCCGCAGGATCCACCGGTTGGCGATGCGCTCCAGTACGGCGTGCGTGCGCGAGACCTGGGCGTCCGCGGTGAGCACGACGTCCGACAGCGGCGAGCGGCCGATCACGACGTGGTCGGCGTCGAGGTGCCGTCGCCCGCTCGCTGCCGCAGACGACACCTCCAGGTAGGTGTCCATGCGGCAATGCTGCGTCGTAAGGGGTCGGCTGGGCATCGGCGGCTGCTACCTATTTCCTACCCACGGCGCGTGGGTAAGGGATAGGTAGCGTCAGGCCACCGCCGCTGAGGGGGCCGCGCCCAACGCCCGCCGCGCCGCCTCCCGACCCGCTTCCTTGGCCGCGTCGATCTGCGAGAACTCCAGGCGCCCGATGCCGGGGTCGCGCGGCGTGATCGTCAGGTCCGCGTGCTGCGGCGCGTTGCGGGCGCCCGCGAGCATCACGACCCGGGAGAGGGTCTCCGCCAACGTCGGCGGGCGCTCGGGCATCGCGTCCGCCATGCAGTCGACCGCGATGATCGGGCCCTCGCCGAGCGCGGCCATCGTCGCCACCGGCAGGTTGTCGGCGAGCCACCCGTCGACGAGGATCCGGCCGCCGCGGACGACCGGTGGCGCCAGCCCCGGCACCGCGAGGCTCGGGCCCACCGCGTCGACGACCTTCCCGGACCGCGTGACGACGAGCTCGCCCTCGCGCAGGTCGGTCGCCGCCGTGTAGAGCCCGCGCGGCAGCTCCTCGATCGCGACGTCGCCGAACGTGCGCTGCAGCATCGACCGGGCGCGGTCGCCGCGGATCAGCCCGTGCCGCGGGATTGCCGCATCGCGCAGCGGCCTGCCGCGCACCCACCCGTCGTAGCAGCGGGCGTCGATCTCGGCGGGGTCCAGGCCCATGGCGTAGAGCGCGCCGATGAAGGCGCCCATGCTGGTGCCACCGACCCTGTCGATGACCACACCGGCCGCGTGCAGCTCCTCCAGCACGCCCAGGTGTGCGAACGCACGGGCGCCGCCTCCGGAGAGCACCAGCCCCACCGAGCGCCCGGCGAGCCTGCGGGCGAGCCGCGCGACGTCCACGCCGACGCTCGCCACGCGGACGGCGTGGGTCTCGACCGGCTGCAGCTCCTCAGCCCAGCCTGCCAGCGCCCCGGAACCGGGGGCGACGTCCCAGGTCACCAGGTCGGCGCCGCGCAGCTCGGCGGGGTGCGGACGGGGCTGTCCCGCCACCCGCGACCCGGCTGCGAGGACGCGGTCGGCCTGGGCCAGGCAGAACTCGGCCCACGGCGTGCCGGGCACCGCGGGCAGCACGACCTGGTCGTTGCCCGCCAGCGCGCGGTCGAGCATCGGGCCGAAGCCCGTGTCGGTCACCGGGAGCAGCATGTCGGCCCGGCCGAAGCGGCGCAGCTCGGCGGCGAGGTGGTGGGCGAGCGCGACCACCGGCACGCCGGGGTCGAGCGGAACCAGCGCGATCGTCGACGGCGTCGGCCTGCTCTTCGGTGGGCCGTCCGCGCTGATGCGGTCGGCGAGGATCCGGTTGAGGGCCAACGACATCTCGGGCCGTCCGAGGAGCAGATGCTCGAACGCGGACGCGGGGATGGCCAGCAGCTCGGTCGTGCGCGTGGCGCGGGCCGACCTGGCGCGGGTGCCGTCACCCAGCACCGCGACGGCGCCGACGAGCTCGCCGCGCCCGAGCGCCGCCTTCACCCGCCCGCTGGCCTCGTCGAGGACCTCGACCTGCCCCGACCGCACGACGTACACCGCCTCGGCCGCGTCGCCGCCGCGGTAGAGCCACTCGCCGCTCGCGAGCCGCACCGTCGCGGAGCGCTGGGCGACCGCCCGCTGCGCCCGCTCGTCCAGCGCCGCGAAGAGCGGTGTCCGGCCCATCAGCCCGATGGCGGCGCCGATGTCCGTGGGCGTCCGGCGGGCCAGGTTGACGGTCGCGTCATCCAGGGACGTGCGGGCCAGGTGGGCGGTCGGCTCCTCGCTCCGGCGTGCGAGATGGACCGTCGCGGCCTCGTCGACGGGCGAGCCCACGGGGCGCGGCCTGCCCGGGGGGCGGGGCGCCGATCCCGATGCCCGCAGCGACGTGACCGGTCGCAGGTCCACCGTCACGTGCGCGGAACGCCGCCCCGCCGTCCCGCCCGCCGACGCGGCGACCGGGCCGGGCATCACCGGACCCGGGAACTGCCCGGCCATGGCCGGTCGAAGCGCGGACTGGTCGGAGACCGGCGTCGCCGCATCGGTGGCGGCGACCGGCCGCCGTCCGATGAAGACGCAGCCGAGCGCGGCAGCCCCGAGGCAGGCCGACGCGAACACCCACGCGTGGTCGAACGTGCGCAGCACATCGGCGGGCGACGTCGGGTCGGCCGACTGGACGATCGCCACAACGGCCGCGACGCCGAGCGCGGCGCCCACCTGCCGGGCGACCGTGTTCAGCCCGGTCGACGAGGCGAACCCGTCGCCGAGTGCGGACGCCACGGCCACGGCCGAGAGCCCGGGGAACAGCGCGCCCGCCCCGATCCCCAGCATCACCGTGCCCGGCAGCCACTGGCCGGGGTAGTCGGGCCGCAGCTCGACCCGCTCGGCGAACCACAGCACCGCCGCACCCCACCACAGCCCGCCGCCGAGGAGCACGAGCCGGTGCCCGACCTTCTCCGCGAGCCTGCCGAACGGACGCGAGACCGCGATCGCCACCACAGGACCCGGCGTGATCGCCAGCCCGGCCCCGAGCACCGAGTACCGCCACACCTCGGTCAGGAACAGCACGTTCACCAGCGTGTACCCGAAGAACCCCGCCGCCGCGACGATCGATGCCGCGTTGGCGACGACGAACGGCCGGTGCCGCAGCAGCGCGAGGTCGACCAGCGGGGAGCGGTGCACGCGGCAGCGCCAGCCGAACAACGCCAGCAGAACGAGCGCGCCCGCGAACGTGCCGCCGGTGGGCAGGCTCACCCGGCCCCAGTCGGTGCCCTTCACGATCGCGAGGACGAGCGCGGCCGTGGCGCCCGCGAGCAGCAGCGCGCCGAGCAGGTCCGGCATGCGCCGCCTGCCCTCCTGCCTGCCCTCCACGAGCTTGGCCCGCGCGAGCGCGTAGCCGAGCACGCCGAACGGCACGTTGGCGAGGAACACCAACCGCCAGCCTCCTGCGTCGACGAGCACGCCGCCCAGCGCGGGTCCGAGGCCCGCGGCGAGGGCGCTGACCGCGGCGACGGTCGCCACCGCGCGCGCCCGCAGCCCCGCCGGGTGCGCCTGCAGCACCAACGCGAGTGACGACGGCACGAGCAGCGCCGCGCCGACCGCCTGCAGCACCCGTAGCCCGACGAGCGCCCCCAGGCTGGGTGCCGCCGCGCACAGCGCCGACGCCAGCGTGAAGACCACGAGCCCGCCGAGGTAGATCCGGCGGCGGCCGAGGACGTCGGCGAGCTTGCCCGCCGCGACGAGCAGCGCGGCGAAGACGATGTTGTAGGCGTTGAGGATCCACGAGAGGTCCCCGATCGGTGCGTCCGGGAACGACGTCTGGACATCGGGGAACGCGACGTTGACGATCGTGGCGTCGACGAACGCCATGAACCCGCCGAGTGACGCGACGGCGAGGACGGTGCGCGGGCTGGGCGCCGTCCGCCGGAGTGAGGTGGTCATGTCGCTGCCGCTCACAGGGTGTCGTAGGTCTGCAGGGTGACCGTGGTGGCGTAGATGAAGGTGCCGTTGCAGAACTCGTCCCCGGGGGAGTGCGACGTGAACTGCACGGTGCGGCTGTCGGGCAGCAGCGGCGGCTGTGGCTTGGCCGCGACCGGGTCCGGGAAGTTGTACGGCGGGAACGGCAGCTCGGCGTCCAACTCCTCGAAGCTGACGAAGGGGAGCTGCAGGCCGTCGCGCGCGGTCACGTCGGTGACCGTGTGGCCGAACGCGTCCACCGCCTTGGTCTGCCCTGCCGCCATGAGCAGTTCCTGCCGCGCGTCGCCGCGGTCGTCGCTCCACGAGATCTTGACCTCGTTGGTGGAGGAGAAGAGGCCTGCCAGGTTGAAGTCGCAGTCGTTGATCAGTGTGAAGCGCAGGGGACTGATCGTGGCGTTGTAGTGGGCCTCGACCGGCACCTTCCGCACGAACCCGTAGTGGCCGCCAGCCGCGAAGTCGGCGAGGCTGATCGCGACGTTCTCCTGTCGCGGCGAGCCGTCACCCACGGGGAAGTCGAAGCGGAACGTGTTGCCGCGCAACGGGTCGTAGCTCTGCGTCTGGCGTGGCCCGAGGCCGAACAGGATGCTCACCTCGTCGCCACCGGCAGCGAACACGCCCGCGGGCACCCAGCCGATCGTCGTGACGCTCTTGCTCTTGACGGTGATCGTGTTGGCCAGCCCGGTGAGGAGGTCGGTCGCCGCGGCGGCCGTAGCCGGGTGCGGCGTGGGCGTGGCGATGATCACGCCCTTGTGCGCGGCGGGCGGGGGCGGCGTGGCCGGGGCGCTGGTCGGTGGGGTGGCCGGAGTGCTGGTCGGGGGCGCTGCAGGGGTGCTGGTCGGGGGCGCGGCGGGGTCGCCGGTAGACGGGGCCACGGGGCTGCTGGTCGGGTCGGCGGGCGGTGCCGCGGGGTCGGTGGTCGCCGGTGTCGTCGAAGCCGTGCCGCCGCCCGCGGAATCGGCGGGGTCGACCGTGCCTGCAGCCGTGTCGGTCACCGACGCGCCCGCATTCCGGTTCACGTGGCGGCCGTTCCCGTGGTGTGCGGTCATGGTGGCGGAGCTCGCGACGGCACCGGTCGTCGGGCCGTCGGCGGTGTCCGGTTTCGTCTTCGCCGACGCACCGGGCGCGAGCCCCGCGGCCAGCGCCACCACGATCCCGGCGACGACGATCGTCGCGCGGGCGCGGCCGGTGAATGCGGAGAACATGATCTTTCCTTCGGTGTCGGCGTCGCCGCGGTGCGACGCCCCCCGAGGTTCACTCGGCAGGCCTACCGACCACCATTCCCGCGCCGAGCATCGTCGGTGCCCCGCGGGCAGACGCGCGACTTACCGACCCGCAACCCCGGTGATCCGCGTCAGGCGGTGGTTGCCGGGGTTCGATCACCGGAAACCGCAGGCTCGCGGCGATCACTCGACCGCGTCGAGCACCTTCTGCACGCGCTCGCGTGCCCCGGCGAGCTGCTCCTCGCACCGGCGGGCCAGCGCCTCGCCGCGCTCCCACAACGCGACGGAGTCGTCGAGGGAGAGGCCGCCGGTCTCCAGCTTCCGGACGACCTCGGCGAGCTCGTCGCGCGCCTGCTCGTACCCCAGCTTGTCGACCGGTTCGCTCGCGGGCTCGCTCACGGATCCACCGTAGCGGCCACCGCTCCGTCGGCGACGCGGATGCGCAGCCGGTCGCCAGCCGCCACCTCGTCGACCGAACGCAGCACCGGCAGCACGGGGTCGTCGGTCACCCGTTGGACGATCGCGTAGCCGCGGGCGAGCGTCGCGGACGGCCCGAGGGCGGTGAGCCGCGCGCGGACGTGCTCAAGGTCGACGGCGCGCCGTTCGAGCCCGCGCAGGACGGATCCCCGCAGGTCGGCGCGCAGCCGCCGCACCTGCTCGGTGCGCGCCTCGACCGCACGCAGCGGGTCGGCCAACACCGGGCGCGCGCGCAGGGCGCCGAGGAGGCGCTGCTCGCGGTCCACCCAGCCCTCCAGGGCCCGCCGGGCCCGGTCACGCAGGCCCGCGATGCGCGCCGACTCCTCGGCGACGTCCGGCACCAGCCGCCGTCCCGCCTCCGTCGGTGTGGAGCAGCGGAGGTCGGCGACGTGGTCCACCAGCGGCGTGTCCGGCTCGTGCCCGATCGCCGAGACCACCGGCGTGCGGCACGCGGCGACCGCCCGGCACAACGTCTCGTCGGAGAACGGCAACAGGTCCTCGACGCTCCCGCCGCCGCGGGCGAGCACGATCACGTCGACGTCCGGGTCGCGGTCGAGCGCATTGAGCGCGTCGACGATCTGGGGGACGGCGAGCGCGCCCTGCACGGCGGTGTTCTCGATCCGGAAACGGACGGCGGGCCAGCGGGCCTGCGCGTTCGTCACGACGTCGTGCTCGGCCGCCGAGGCCCGCCCGGTGACCAGCCCGATGCGCCGCGGCAGGAACGGCAGTCGGCGCTTGCGCTCGCGGTCGAACAGCCCTTCGGCGGCCAGCAGCTTGCGCAGCCGCTCGATGCGGGCGAGCAGCTCGCCGATGCCGACCGCGCGGATCTCGTCGACCCGCAGCGAGAGCGTCCCCCGACCGAGGAAGAACGACGGCTTGCCGTGCACGATCACCCGGTTGCCGTCGGCCACGGCAGGGTTGCCGCGCACCAGCCCGACCGGCGCGGTGAGCTGCAGGGACACGTCGGCCGCCGGGTCGCGCAGCACGAGGAACGCCGTGCCGGTGCCCGCGCGGGCGGTCACCTGGGCGAGCTGGCCTTCCACCCACACGGCGCCGAGCCGGTCGACCCATTCGGCGATCTTGCGCGCCACCGTCCGCACCGGCCACGGCTGCTCCGGAGTGGTGGTGCTCACCCCTCCAGGACCGTGGTGATCCGGTTGGTGAGCATCGTCACGAACGGGGGCCGTTCGCCGTGGGCCATCTCCCACGCGAGCAGGTCGCGCAGCTCGTCGAGGGAGAGGAAGCGCAGCTTTCCGCGCAGCTGCGGGATCGACATCTCGGCGTAGCCGGGCAGGGCGGGCGGCTCGGACGGGTCGACGGTCTCGGCGGTCGCCTCGGCGAGCACCTCCTCGGCCGCCAGCTCGTCGGTCACGGTGTCCGCGGGCACGTCCTCGGCCTCCGGCAGGACCGGCGGCAGGTCGTCGAGGACGGAGTCCTGGACGGGCAGGGTCGGCGGCAGGTCGTCGAGGACCGTGTCGGCCTCCGGTGAGTCGATGCGCGGGTCGTCGAGATCAGGCGGTGCCGAGGTCGGGCGGCCGAGCGGACGCAGCTCGGTGACCGTGCTCGCGCCGTTGCGCGACGGCGGCTCGTCCTCGTCGAACGTCGCCCAGCTCGGCTTTTCCTCGACCGGGCGCAGCGTGCCCAGCACGCGGTCGCCCTTGATCGCCAGCTCGGTGACCTTCTGTTGCACCCGCATCGACGCCTGCAGCGCCTGGCTGACGGCGGTGACGGGGAACTCGACGACCAGGCGGGGAAGGTCGCGGGCCTGCTCGACGGCGGTGGCCACGAGACCTGCGGCGATGCGCACCGGGAACGGCAGCGGCTTCATGGTGTCCATCCTGCCGGGCCGAGCGCGGTCGCGCTCACCCGTCCCCACGTACTCTCGGGGTCATGACCTCCAAGCGAGTCCTGGTGGCCAAGCCCCGCGGCTACTGCGCGGGCGTGGACCGCGCCGTCGAGGCCGTCGAGCGAGCGCTCGAACAGCACGGCGCGCCGGTGTACGTGCGCAAGCAGATCGTGCACAACGTGCACGTCGTGGAGACGCTCACCGAGCGCGGCGCCGTGTTCGTCGACGACACCGACGACGTGCCGCCCGGCGCGATCGTCGTGTTCTCCGCGCACGGCGTCTCCCCAGCCGTGCGGGAGCGGGCCCGCGAGCGGCGGCTGCACACGATCGACGCCACCTGCCCGCTGGTCACGAAGGTGCACCAGGAGGCGAAGCGGTTCGCTCGTGAGGGTTACGACATCCTGCTGGTCGGGCACGCGGGCCACGAGGAGGTCGAGGGCACGTCGGGGGAGGCCCCCGAGCACATCCAGCTCATCGAGACGGCCGCCGACGCCGAGCGTGTGACGGTGCGCGACCCGGAGAAGGTCGTCTGGCTGTCACAGACCACGCTCTCCGTCGATGAGACGATGGAGACGGTCAACGCCCTCCGCCAGCGGCTGCCCGGGCTGCAGAACCCGCCGAGTGACGACATCTGCTACGCCACCCAGAACCGCCAGACGGCCGTCAAGGCGATGGCGCCGCACTGCGACCTCGTGCTCGTGGTGGGGTCGGTGAACTCGTCCAACTCGGTGCGGCTGGTCGAGGTGGCGCTGCAGGCCGGGGCGGGCGCGGCCCGACTGATCGACTACGCCCGGCAGATCGACGACACGTGGCTGGAGGGCGTGGCGACGATCGGGGTCACCAGCGGCGCGTCGGTGCCGGAGCTGCTCGTGCGCGGCGTGCTGGAACACCTGGCCGAGCGGGGCTGGGCCGACGTCGAGGAGCTCACGACCGCCGAGGAGACGCTCACGTTCGCCCTTCCGCGCGAGCTGCGCCCTTCCCGCGCGGGCGGGGTTTGATCCGCTGGGTGACGAGCCGGAACACGCCGAGCGCGAGCACGAGGCCGGTCGTCCACGCCATCATCGGGAACCCGTTGACCAGGGGCGCGCCGATCACGAGCAGCCGTTGGGCCACGCCCGCGCCGGGCTTCGTCGTGCCCGCGACGAGCACGACCGCAGGCACCGCCACCGCCATCAACAGCGGCGGCGTGACCATCGGCCAGAACAGGCCGTTGCGGCGCACCCACGCCGTGGCCAGCACACAGCCGGTGATGTAGCAGACGGCGAACACCGTGCCCAACGTGCCGGTGCGCAAGAGGTCGACCGCCACGCCGATCGCCGTGAGCGCGGCCGCCACACCCACCGCCGCCGCGGGCGGCACGCCCAGCACGTTCGCGATCAGCGAGGTCTCGGCCATCGACCACGGCCGGGCCGCACGGCTGCGCGAGGACCCGCGCGCGGGCAGGCCCACGTCGTCATCGTCGCCGCCTGCCGCGGCTTCTGTGGCGGCCCGCTCGTCGCCGGTGTCACCGCCACGAGCGGCCGTGCCCTTGACTCGGTCGTTCCCGCCCGCGCCGCCCCGGTCGGCGCCGCTTCTCGCCTGCTCGGTCCGGCCCCCGTCGCGCCGGCCGGTGGTGCCGCCTGTCCGGTCGCCGCCGCTCACGCCACCCCGGTCGGCGCCGCTGCTCGCTCTGTCGTTCCCGCCCGCGCCGCCCCGGTCGGCGCCGCCGCTTGTCCGGTCGGCTCGGCCCGCGTCGCTTCGGTCGGTGCCGCTGCTCGCCCGGCCGGTCCGGCCCCCGTCCGCTTGCCGGTGCCACTGCTTGCCCGGTCGCCGCCCGCGTCGCCTCGGCCGGTGCCGCTGCTCGCCCGGCCGGTCCGGCCCCCGTCGCGCTTGCCGGTGCCACCGCTTGCCCGGTCGCCGCCCGCGTCGCCCCGGCCGGTGCCGTCGGTCCCGCTCGCGTCGCCTACCCGGGCCGGGCGACCGTCGCCAGAGCCGGTCCCCCCGGCGTCGGCCGAGCTTCGGCGGGCGCGGGCGGCCTCGGCTTCGCGGGCGACGTCGGCCGCGGTCCGCGTGGCGCGAGGTGCTTCTGCGGGGCCGCGGCCGCCGCGCACGACACGTCCCCGCGCGCGTCCTCCCCGCCGGTCGCCGCCTGGCGCCCGGCCCCCGATCGCCGCGTCGTCCGCGAACGGCGCGCGACGGACCGGATCGGCGCTGTCCGCCGCATCGGGGATCCGCTCGCTCACCCGGTCACGGTAGCCCGGGAACCCTGTTCTCCGCCGTCGCCACGCCCCCTCTCGTCGAGCGCGATCAGGTAGTCGTCGGCCGAGGCCACCAGCTCGGGCGCGGACACTCTGCGCGGAACCCGGTCGACTCTTGCAGGCTCGGGGATCTCGCCGTCGGCCACCTCGAGCTCGGTGAGCTTGCGCGCGCTGACCAGCACACGGGCCTCCAGCGAGGAGACCGTGCGGTTGTAGCTGTCGACGGCGGAGTCGAGGCTGCGGCCCAGCTTCGCCACGTGCGTGCCCATCGTCGCGAGCCTGCCGTGCAGCTCGCGGCCGAGCTGATGAACCGCGGCGGCGTTGCGCGCCAACGCCTCCTGCCGCCAGCCGTAGGCCACCGTGCGCAGCAGGGCGATCAGCGTGGTGGGCGTGGCGATCACGACGTTCGCCGCGAACGCGTGCTCCATGAGCCCGGGATCGGCCTGCAGCGCCGCCTCCAGGAACGGGTCGCCCGGCACGAACAGCACCACGAACTCCGGCGACGGCGTGAACGCCTCCCAGTACGCCTTGGCCGCCAACGTGTCCACGTGCAGGCGCAGCTGCCGTGCGTGCGCGGACATCCGCTCGGCGTAGACGGTGGTGTCCTGGCTCTCGACGGCGTCGAGGTACGCCGCGAACGGCACCTTCGCGTCGACGACCACCTGCTTGCCGCCCGCGAGGTGCACGACCATGTCCGGCCGCACCCCGCCACCTTCCCCGCGGCCGACGACCTGGGTGGAGAAGTCGCAGTGCTCGACCATCCCGGCGAGCTGCACGACCCGCTCCAGCTGCAGCTCGCCCCACCGGCCGCGGACCTGCGGCGCGCGCAGCGCGTTGACCAGCTGCCGGGTCTCCCCGCGCAGCTGCTCTGAGTTGCTGGCCATGGCGCTGACCTGCTCGCGCAGCCCGGCGTAAGCCGACTCGCGCTCCTTCTCGACCGTGCGCAGCTGCCCCTCGACCCGCTGCAGCGCCGCCGACATGGGGTCGAGCAGCTGCCCGATCGCCGCGGCGCGGGCGGCGGCATCGCCGTCGGCCTTGGCGGACAGCGCGGTCGTCGCCTCCTTGAGCCGTCCTTCGGCGAGCGCGACGAACTGCTCCGTGTTGTGCGCCAACGCATCGGCCGAGAGTGCCTGGAACGCCTGCTTGAGCTCCGCGTCGCGCGCGGTGAGCAGCTCCTCGCGGCGGGCGTGCGCCTCGCGCTCGCTGGCGAGGGCCGCCTGCGCCCCCGCCGCGGCCGCCTCCGCCGCGCGCAGCCGCTCGGCCGCCTGCTCGTGCGCCCGCCCGAGCTCGTCGAGCCGCGCGAGCAGTCCGGTGCGTTCGGCGCGCAGGCCCGCGGCGTCGGCGCGGAGCATCGCGGAGGCGTCGGCCGCCGCGCGGGCGGCGTCGGCCACGGTGGCCCGTGCCCGCGCGCCCGCCAGCAGCCAGGCCCCGAGCACGCCGAGCCCGACGCCCATCGCGAGGCCCAGCAGGAGGACCGGTACGACGTTCACGGGGCCCAGCGTGCACCCGCGGCCCGACAAAACCGGTGAGGCACGCCGAACAGATGATCGAAAGCGCCCGCGCCCCGGGGCGCGGCCCCGGGCCTGGGGCGGGCTCCTGCCTCCACCTCGCACACCTTGTGGCGTCCTCGCACACGGTCGACCTTGTGCGAGGACACCCCACGGTGTGCGAAGTCGCGCTCCTGCAGGCGTTACGCCGCCGACTCGTGGTCCAGCAGCGCGCGCTTCACGTCGACGCCCCAGCGGAAGCCGCCGAGCGAGCCGTCGAGGCGCAGGACGCGATGGCACGGCACGAACAGCGCGGCCGCGTTGCGGGCACACGCCGAGGCCGCGGCGCGCACCGCCGCCGGACGGCCGGACTTCGCCGCGTACTCGGTGTAGGTCACCGGCGCCCCGGCGGGCACGGTGCGCAGCACGTCCCACGCGTGCTCGAGGAACGCCCCGGAGCGCTGGCGCACCGGCACGTCGTCGATCGCGGACAGCTCGCCGTCGTAGTAGGCGCGGACCGCGTCGCCGACCGCGCCGCGCCCGTCCTCGGCCAGCTCGGCGGGCCGCAACGTCGGGTGGATCAGCGGCAGCAGGTCGTCGAGCGCGGCCGTCCAGCCCGAGGCCAGCACGGCCCCGTCGCCGTCGACGACCGCGGTGAACGGTCCCATCGGCGTGTCGTAGGTCTTCCAGGTGCTCATGCTCTTCTCCAGAGGTGGGTGGCGGCGTAGGACCGCCAGGGACGCCAGGCCGCGGCGCGCGCGGTCAGTGCAGGGATGGCGGACGGGAGGCCGAGCGCCGCGGCGCCGCGGCGGACACCGAGGTCCTCGGCCAGCAGCTCGTCCGGGTCGCCGAGTACGCGCATCGCCAGGTAGCCCGCCGTCCACGGGCCGACGCCGGGCAGCGCGACCAGCTCCGCACGCAGATCGGCCGGGTCGCGTCCCGGATCGAGGACCAGCGAGCCGTCGGCGATCGCCGCCGCGACACCCAGCACGCCCGCGGTGCGCCGCGCCGGCCCGGTCAGCACGGCCGCGCCATGATCGGCGATCCCGGCCGGGGTGGGGAACAGCAGGTCCGCGCCCTCCACCGCGACGGCGGGCGGCAGCCGCTCGCCGAGCGCGGCAACCAGCCGGGACGCTGTGGTGCGGGCCGCGGCCACCGAGACCTGCTGGCCGAGCAGAGTGCGGATCGCGGTCTCGGCGCCGTCGACCGTGCCGGACAGCCGGATCCCCGGCACCTCCTTGACGGCCGCTTCGAGCCCGGGGTCCGCGCCCAGCAGCTCGTCGACGGCGACGGGGTCGGCGTCGAGATCCAGCAGCCGCCGGACCCGCGCGACGGCGGGGCCGAGGTCGCGGGGGTCGGTCAGGCGCAGCGTGGCGGTGACGTGCGTGGGGGCGGACGGCGACCCTGCGGTCTCCGAAGCGTTGAGCGGCGGTTGCAGCGACACGGTCGCCGGGCCGTGCGGGAGCCGCAGCGTGCGCCGGTAACCGTCGTCGTCGAGCGCCTCCACCCCGGCAACGGCCCGAGCGGCGAAGAACCGCAGCAACCCCTCCGCGTCGAAGGGCGGCCGGAACGGCAGCCGCAGCACGAGCGTGCCTGCGACCGCGGGCACCGCGCCCCGCCGCCTGCCCGCCTCCGCACGCAACGTCGTCGGCGCCACCCCGTACACCGCGCGGACGGTGTCGTTGAACTGCCGCACGCTGGCGAACCCCGCCGCGAACGCGACGTCCGCCATGCCCAGCGGCGTCGTCTCGATCAGCAGTCGGGCGGTGTGCGCGCGGTGGGCGCGGGCGAGCGCGAGCGGGCCCGCGCCGAGCTCCGCGGTCAGCACGCGGTTGAGGTGCCGATCTGAGTAGCCGAGCCGGGTCGCGAGCCCGGGCACGCCGTCGCGCTCGACGACCCCGTCGTTGATCAGCCGCATCGCGCGGGCGGCGAGGTCGGCGCGCACGTTCCAGTCCGGCGAGCCCGGCACCGCGTCGGGCAGGCAGCGGCGGCAGGCGCGGTAGCCGCGCTGCTGGGCCGCGCCCGCCGTCGGGAGGAACTCGACGTTGGCGCGCTTCGGCGTGGTCGCCGGGCACGACGGACGGCAGTAGATGCCGGTCGTGCGCACGGCGGTGATGAAGTGGCCGTCGAACCGGGCGTCGCGCGAGGCGACGGCGCGGTAGCAGCGTTCCTGATCGAGCAGCACAACGACGACTCTGCCACCCTCAGGCTGGCGCGACTGGCGGAAATCGGACGCGGTGGCGGGGGCGACTCAGGCCCGTGGAGGCGGGGGTGGCGGAACCGGCTGGCCGACCGGTGGGACGCCCGTCGCGGGAGGCACCTGCGCAGCCGCGGCCGATGCGGCGGGCACGACGGGGCTGGCGGGCGCCGCGGGGCCTGCGGGCGCCGCGGCAGCCGGTCGGCTCGGCGGAGCGGGCTTGGGCTTGGGCTTGGGCTTGGCAGGCGGCCCTGCCGGTGCCGCGGCGTTGCCGGAACCGCTCACACCTGCGCCCGAGGCGGTGGCGCGCGGCTTGCCGGATGTCGATCCACTCCCCGCGGTGGTGCCTGGCTTGGGCTTGCCCTGCGCGGGCGCTGCGGGCCCGGCTCCGGTCGAGGCGTGCGAGGTCGCGCCGCCAGTCGCGCCGCCGGGTTTCGGGCTTCCCGGTACGGACTTGCCGGTCCCTGGAGGACACGGCGTGGTGCCACCGGCGCCCGACCCGTTCGGTCCTGAACCACCCGAGCCGGACCCTCCTGATCCGGGGGTCTTGCCGCTGCCGGACGAGCCGGATGCGGAGCCGCCGGAGGTGCTGCCTGGTCCGGGGGTCTTGCCGCTGCCGGACGAGCCGGACGCGGAGCCGCCGGAGGTGCTGCCTGGTCCGGGGGTCTTGCCGCTGCCGGACGAGCCGGACGCGGAGCCGCCCGAGGCGCCGTTGTTCGATCCGGGGGTGCCCGAGCCGCCGGGAGGGCCGCCCGGGGTGCCGTTGCTCGATCCGGAAGCGCCCTGGTCGGTGCCGCCGGACGGGCGCGACACGTCGGTGCCCGGGCTTGCGCCACCCGGCGCACCCTGGCCGGCGCCCTCGGGCGCGGCAGGAACCGGAGCCGCGGGCGCTGCGGGTACCGGAGCCGCGGGTACCGGAGCCGCGGGCGCGGGCGCTGCGGGTACCGGAGCCGCGGGTACCGGAGCCGCGGGTACCGGAGCCGCGGGGGCTGCGGGCACCGGAGCCGCGGGCGCGGGCGCTGCGGGTACCGGGGCCGCGGGGGCTGCGGGCACCGGAGCCGCGGGCGCGGGCGCTGCGGGCACCGGAGCCGCGGGTGCGGGGGCTGCGACGCCCGCGGGTGCGGTCTGGGCCTGCCCCGGCAGGACGGGCAGCGCCGCGGTGCCAGGCCCGGGCGCCGTCCCGACGGAGCCGCTCGGCGCATCCTGCCGGTTCGCGCTCACCATGGAGGGCGCGAGCGCCCGAGCGGAGCCGCCGGTGGCGTCCCGAGCAGCGCGTGCCACGCGGACGACGCGGTCGTCGGACGACCGGCCGCTACTCCGGGAGGCCATCTGCTGCCCGTCGTCGGACAAGCCGGACGGCCCGTCCGCGCTCTGACCGCCGCCGGGCTCCGGCGCCTGCACGTCCGACACCACCCCGACGACCGGAACCGACGGCGCGGCCACGCTCTGGTCTTGCGCCAGCGTGCTCGGGAAGCCTGCGGGCGGCGTGGCGGAGGCCTCCGGCCACATCGACCACGCCGACCACTGCGAGGACGGCTTGACGATGAGCAGTGTCGTGGTCAGTCCGCTCGCGACAAGGACGGCAGCGACCGTGATCGCCGCCGCGATACGCAGGATCTGCAGCACGGGACGCTCCCCCCGACAGCGGGCCCGGTCACCCACACGAGTGACGTCCCTCACGGTAGTCCATCCGTGCGGCGAAGTGCACGGGAATTGTCGAACGACCGCGACCGAACGGCGACCCGGCGCGCGCGACTACCCTGGTTCTCCGTGTCGCTCACCCTGGGGATCGTCGGGCTGCCCAACGTCGGCAAGTCGACCCTGTTCAACGCCCTCACCCGCAACGACGTGCTCGCCGCCAACTACCCGTTCGCGACGATCGAGCCCAACGTCGGCGTCGTCCCGCTGCCCGACCCACGCCTCGACAAGCTCGCCGAGATCTTCTCGTCCGCGCGGATCGTGCCCGCCACGGTGTCGTTCGTGGACATCGCGGGCATCGTCAAGGGCGCGTCCGAGGGCGCGGGGCTGGGCAACAAGTTCCTCGCCAACATCCGCGAGGCCGACGCGATCTGCCAGGTCGTGCGCGTGTTCGACGACGCCGACGTCGTGCACGTCGACGGCCGCATCGACCCCGCGCAGGACATCGAGGTCATCGAGACCGAGCTGATCCTCGCCGACCTCCAGACGCTCGAGAAGGCCGTCCCGCGCCTGGAGAAGGAGGCGCGCACCCACAAAGACCGGCGGCTGGTATTCGAGGCGGCGCAGGCGGCGGCCGCGATCCTCGACGGGGGTCGCACGCTGTTCTCGGCGGGCGTCGACCGCGCCCCGCTGCGGGAGCTGTCGCTGCTCACCACGAAGCCGTTCCTCTACGTCTTCAACGCCGACGAGGCCGTGCTCACCGACGAGGCGCGGCGCAAGGAGCTGACCGAGCTGGTCGCACCCGCTCACGCGGTGTTCCTCGACGCCAAGGTCGAGGCCGAGCTGCTGGAGCTGGACGAGGAGTCGGCTGCCGAGCTGCTGGAGTCGATCGGACAGGACGAGCCGGGCCTGCGGGCGCTGGCCCGAGCCGGGTTCGCCACCCTCGGCCTGCAGACCTACCTGACGGCAGGGCCGAAGGAGGCCCGCGCGTGGACGATCCACAAGGGCGACACCGCTCCCCAGGCCGCCGGGGTGATCCACACCGACTTCGAGCGCGGGTTCATCAAGGCCGAGATCGTGTCCTATGACGACCTCGTCGCGGCCGGGTCGATGGCCGCGGCCAAGGCGGCGGGCAAGGTGCGCATGGAGGGCAAGGACTACGTGATGGACGACGGCGACGTCGTCGAGTTCCGGTTCAACGTCTGACCTTGCCGCGCCCTCCTATCCTTGGACGATGCTGCATCGTTTGTGATGCAGGTATGATGCACGTATGCGTACCACCGTTGACCTCCCTCCGGCTGTGCATCGGCGTGCTCTGGAGATCGCCAAGCGGTCGGGTCGGTCACTCTCGGCTGTGGTCGCCGACCTGGCCGTCCGCGGCCTGGGCCAGCTCGACGAGCCGGTCGTGATCGGTACTGATGAGAGGTCCGGATTCCCGGTCATCACGATCGGTCGCCGGGTCACGTCGGAGCAGGTCGCGGCCGCGCTGGACGAGGAGTGACGACCTATCTCCTGGACGCCAACGTGTTGGTCGCCCTCACGGTCGCCGATCACGAGCACCACGCACGGACATCTGCCTGGGCGTCCGGGATCACCATGTTCGCGGTGTGCCCGGTGGTGGAGGGGGCGCTGGTTCGCTTCCTGGTCCGCGTCGGAGAGGGCGCCGCCGTCGCGCAGCAGGTGCTCCGCGCGGTCCACGCGCTCCCAGGCTGCGCGTTCTGGCCGGATTCGCTCTCGTACGCCGCGTCTGACCTCGATCGTGTTCGCGGCCACCGGCAGGTCACGGATGCGTATCTCGTGAGCCTGGCCGCGGGGCGAGCCGACGCGAGGTTGGCGACCCTCGACGAAGGCCTGGTGCAGTCGCATCCTGAACGGACGTTCCTGATTCCTGCCATCCGCTGACGTTGTTCGACCGCGCAACGTGGTCGAGCTCCGCTTCAACGTCGCACCCGGCGCAGACGGGCGATGACCACCTCCGCTGTCAGCGCCAGCCCAGCTCGGGGGCGAGGTGGGCGAGCACGCTGTCGATGACGTGCGCGTTGTAGTCGACGCCCAGCTGGCTGGGCACGGTGAGCAGCAGCGTGTCCGCGGCGGCGACCGCCTCGTCCTCGGCAAGCTCGGCGACCAGCTTGTCCGGCTCACCGGCGTAGGTCCGGCCGAACCGGGCGTTGCCGCCGTCGAGCATGCCGACCTGGTCGGTGCTGCCGCGCTCCCGCCAGAACAGCTGCCGGTCGAGGTCGTTGACGATCGGGAAGATGCTGCGGCTGACCGAGACGCGCGGCTCGCGGTCGTGCCCTGCGGCCTTCCAGGCGTCCCGGAACCGCCCGATCTGTTCGGCCTGGAGCTGGTGGAAGGGCACGCCCGTGTCTTCGGTGAGCAAGGTCGAGCTCATCAGGTTCAGCCCCTGCTCGGCCGTCCACTCCGCGGTCGCCCGGGTGCCCGCGCCCCACCAGATCCGGTCACGCAGACCCGGCGAGTGTGGCTCGACCCGCAGCAGGCCCGGTGGGTTGGGGAACATCGGGCGCGGGTTGGGCTGGGCGAAGCCCTCGCCCTTGAGCACCTCGAGGAACACCCTGGTGTGCTCGCGAGCCATGTCGGCGTCGCTCATGCCTTCCGCCGGGACGTGCCCGAAGTAGCGGAAGCCGTCGACCACCTGCTCCGGTGATCCGCGGCTGACGCCCAGCTGGAGCCTGCCTCCGGAGATGAGGTCGGCGGCGCCCGCGTCCTCGGCCATGTAGAGCGGGTTCTCGTAGCGCATGTCGATCACGGCCGTGCCCAGCTCGATCCGGCTGGTCCGCGCCGCGGCCGCGGCGAGCAGCGGAAACGGGGAGCCGAGCTGCTGGGCGAAGTGGTGCACGCGGTAGTACGCGCCGTCGGCGCCCGCCTCCTCGGCGGCCACCGCCAGCTCGATCGACTGCAGCAGCGCGTCCGCCCCCGACCGCACCATCGAGTGCCGGGATGCCGACCAGTGCCCGAACGACAGGAACCCGATCTTCTTCACTCCTCGACCAACTCGGCGGCGCCGAGCGGCATTCCGGAACGCGGCGAGACCCACTGCAGGCCAGAGGCTGACCGGAGGCGCGTCGAGCCCGTACCGTCCTGGTCGTGACCGAGACCGGGACGCTGGTAACAACCCTGGCCGGTGCCGTCGGCGACGTCCGCACGCGCGCCACCGACCGGCTCGCCTACGCCCACGACGCCTCGCATTTCGTGCTCACCCCGCAGGCCGTCGTGGTGCCCCGCGACGCCGCCGAGGTCGGCAGGCTGTTCGCCGCGGCACGGCGGGCCGGTGTGCCGCTGACCTTCCGCTCCGGCGGCACGAGCCTGTCCGGGCAGGCGGTGACCGGCGGGATCCTCGCCGACACCCGCCGCCACTTCCGCGGCATCGAGATCCTCGACGACGACGGCGCGCGCGTCCGCGTCGGGCCCGGCGCCACCGTGCGGGCGGTCAACACCCGGCTCGCCCCCTACGGCCGCAAGCTCGGCCCCGACCCGGCGAGCGAGGGCGCGTGCACGCTCGGCGGGGTCGTCGCGAACAACTCGTCGGGGATGGCGTGCGGCACGGTCGCCAACAGCTACGCCACGCTCGACTCCCTCACGCTCGTGCTCCCGTCCGGCACCGTCGTCGACACCGGAGCGCCGGACGCGGACGCCTTCCTGGCCGCCCGCGAACCCGACCTGCATGCCGGGCTCGCCCGCCTGCGCGACCGGTTGCGTGCGAACCCCGCGTCCACGGCGAAGATCGAGCAGCAGTTCTCGATGAAGAACACGATGGGCTACGGGCTCAACGCGTTCCTCGACCACACCCGCCCCGTCGACGTGCTCGCGCACCTCGTCGTGGGCAGCGAGGGCACGCTCGCGTTCATCGCCGAGATCGTCATGCGGACGGTGCCGCTGCTGCGCCACGCCCGCACCGCCCTCCTCGTGTTCGACGACCTCAGCGCGGCCACCGGCGCCCTGCCCGCCCTCGTCGGCACCGGGCCTGCCACGATCGAGCTGCTCGACGCCACCTCGTTGCGGGTGGGCCAGGCCGACCCGCAGGCCGACGCGCTGCTGCGCGGCCTGTCCGTCGACCGGCAGGCGGCGCTGCTCGTCGAGTACCAGGGCGCCACCCCGGGCGCGGCGGACACGGTGGCGGACAACGCCCGCGGCGTGCTGGAGACCCTCCCGGTGACCGGGCCGCGCACGCTCGCCGCCGACCCCGCCGCCCGCGCCGCGCTCTGGCACATCCGCAAGGGCCTCTACGCCGCGGTGGCAGGCGCGCGCCCGACGGGCACGACGGCGCTGCTGGAGGACGTCGTCGTCCCCGTCCCGCAGCTGCTGCCCACCTGTGAGCGGCTGACGGCGCTGTTCGACCGCCACGGCTACGCGGACGGGGTGATCTTCGGGCACGCCAAGGACGGCAACGTCCACTTCATGCTCACCGAGCGGCTCACCGGCGGCTCGCTCGACCGGTTCTCGCGGTTCACCGAGGACATGGTCACGCTGATCCTCGACCAGGGCGGCTCGCTGAAGGCCGAGCACGGCACCGGCCGGATGATGGCCCCGTTCGTGCGCCGCCAGTACGGCGACGAGCTCTACCTGGTGATGCAGGAGATCAAACGGCTCTGCGACCCGCACAACGCCCTCAACCCCGGCGTCGTGCTCACCGACGACGCCGACGCGCACCTGCGCGACCTCAAGACCGTCCAGGAGGTCGAGCCGGAGGTCGACCGCTGCGTGGAGTGCGGCTTCTGCGAGCCGGTCTGCCCGAGCCGCGACCTCACGACCACCCCGCGCCAGCGGATCGTCCTGCGCCGGGAGCTGCAGCGCGCGCGGTCAGCGGGCGACGCCGCGCTCGTCGCGACGCTGGAGGAGGAGTACGGCTACGCGGCGGTCGACACCTGCGCGGTCGATGGCATGTGCCAGACCGCGTGCCCCGTCCTGATCAACACCGGGGACCTGGTGAAGCACCTGCGCCAGCAGAAGGCGGGCCGGGCCGCGAGCGCCGGGTGGACCGCCGCCGCGCGGCACTGGGCGGGCACCACCCGCGCGGCGGCCGCGGCCCTGGACGTCGCCGCCGTGCTGCCCGCGCGGGCGGTCGCGGCCGCCGCCGCCGCGGGCCGGAAGGTGGTCGACCCGGACACTCTGCCCGCATGGTCGCCCGACCTGCCCCGCGGCGGCTCCCGGCGCGACGGGCCGTCCTCGGACATCTCGGACACGCCGGACGCGGTGCTGTTCGCCTCCTGCACCGGCACGATGTTCGGTCCCGCCGCCGACGGCCCCGGCGCGACGCGCGCGTTCACCACGCTGTGCCGGCGGGCCGGGATCCGCCTTGCCCGCCCCGAAGGCCTGCCGTCGCTGTGCTGCGGCACGCCGTGGAAGTCGAAGGGCATGCGCCGCGGGCTGGCGGAGATGACGGGCAAGGTGCTGCCCGCGCTGTGGGCGGCCACCCGGGAGGGCGAGCTGCCCGTCGTCGTCGACGCGTCGTCGTGCACCGAGGGGCTGCGCCAGATGCTGGAGACGGCGGCCGAGCCGTGCGCGAAGATCCGGGTCGTGGACGCGGTGGCGTTCACCGCGGAGACGGTGCTGCCCCGGCTGACGATCACCAGGCCGCTCGGCTCCCTGGCGTTGCACCCCACATGCTCGGCGACGCGGCTGGGGCTCACCGAGACGTTGCGCGGGCTCGCCGAGGCGATCGCGGGCACCGTGACCGTGCCCGTGGCGTGGGGCTGCTGCGCGTTCGCGGGCGACCGCGGCCTGCTGCACCCGGAGCTGACGGCGTCGGCCACCGCCACGCAGGCCGCGGAGCTGCGGGCGGGGGAGTTCGACGCGCACGCCTCGTGCAACCGCACCTGCGAGCTGGGCATGACCCGCGCCACCGGGCAGCCCTACGTCCACGTGCTCGAGCTGGTGGAGCGGGCCACCCGCTGATCCGATGCGTGCCCCCGAGACGCTCACCACCGACCGGCTGACGCTGCGCAGGCCGACCGCCGCTGACGCGCGGGCGATCCTCGACGCCTACGCGGGCGACCCCGAGGTCACCCGCCTGCTGGCCTGGCCCCGCCACACCGGCCTCGACGACACGCTCGGCTTCGTCGCCTGGAGCGACCACGTGTGGTCGGCCGCTCCGGCAGGCCCGTACCTGGTCGTCGACGGCGAGGGTGCGGTCGTCGGGTCCACCGGACTGGACGTCGAGGCCCCGCACCGGGCGTCCACGGGATACGTGCTCGCGCGCCGCGCGTGGGGCCGCGGCTACGCCACGGAGGTGGCGGTCGCGATGGCGCAGCTCGCGGGCCTGCTCGGCATCGCGCGGCTGTACGCCCTGTGCCACATCGAGAACCGGGCGTCCGCGCGGGTGCTGGCGAAGGCGGACTTCGCGTTCGAGGGCGTGCTGCGGCGCCACTGCCTCTTCCCCAACCTCGACCCGGCCGAGCCGCAGGACGTGGAGTGCTGGGCGCGCCTCAGCCCCGCCGCACCGCGTCCGTGATCGTGACGGGGTTGCCGTCGGGATCGGTCGCGGCCCGCGTGGGCGCCGCCGTCTCGATCGTCCACTCCGCGGGATCGAGCACCTCCGCCATCTGCTCGCCGGTCGCGAACATGTCGGGCAGGTGCGGACGCCGGATGCCCTCCACCTCCAGGTCGGACGGGTGGTGCCCCACCACGAGCGGCGTCCCGCCCACGCGGACGGCGGCCGCGAGCCTGCCGATCAGGTCGCCGCGCACCGCGCTGGGCAGGTGCACGAAGTGCGCACCAGCTGCGCGTTCGGGTTGCCCGACCAGACCCGCTCGCCGCCGTAGCGCTCGTCCCAGAACGCGCGGCGGTAGAACTGCGCGGGGTCGACGTCGTCGTGCGCGTGCTCGCCATGGCCGATGGCCCCATCCTGGCCGCACGCGCCTACGCTCTCGCCGTGGCCCGCCGCGCGACGAAGATCCGGCCCGACAAGCCCGACCTCGCGCCCCGCCGCGACCCGGCGCCGGACGTCCTCGAGCCCAGCGCGTTCTGGGACGGCGTCGAGGCGGGCGCCGACGTCGAGGTCCCCGAGCACGTGGCTGGTGTCCGGCTGCAGGAGAGCCGGTGGGTCGGCGCGGACCTGTCGGGACGGCGGCTGGCCGGGCTCCGTTGCCGGGACACCGAGTTCGTCAACTGCAACCTCTCGGGGACCGTCCTGGAGAGCGCCTCGCTCACCCGCGTGGCGTTCACCGAGTGCCGCCTCACCGGCGTCGTGCTGTCCGGTGCGGAGCTCGTGGACGTGCACGTCGTCGACGGCCGGGCCGACCTCGCGCTGTTCCGCATGGCCACCGCCCGACACCTGTGGGTGGAGAACACCTCGCTGCGCGGCGCCGACTTCTACGAGTTCGACGGCTCCGGCTGCGCGTTCCTCGGCTGCGACCTCACCGACGCCACGCTCGCGGAGGCCCGTCTCCCCGGAGTGTTGCTGCACGGCTCCACGCTCGACGCGGTGCGGGACGCCTCCGCGCTGCGCGGAGCACGCATCAGCGCGGACCAGGTCGTCCCGCTCGGTGCGGCGATCCTCGCGGCGATGGACATCGAGGTGACGCCCGCCCCGCAGGCATGATCGCCGTGTCGGGCAGGTTCCGTGTGCCAACGCACGGAACGCACCGACTCTGGTGATCACGGCTACCGTGTCGGCGTGGTCGACGCGCGCGGTCTGGCCCTCGCCCTGCCCGAGGCGGTGGAGCAGGACCATCACGGCTTCCCCTCGTTCCGGGTCCGCGGGCGGATCTTCGCCACGCTGCCCGACGACGACACCTTGCGCGTGATGCTCGACCCCGACGCCGTCGAGGAGGCCGTCGCCGCCGCGCCCGACCAGTGCTCGGTGCTCCGGTGGGGCGCCACGGTCAGCGGCGTGGCGGTCCACCTCCCCGCCGCCGACCCCGACGTCGTCGCCGACCTCCTCGCCGACGCCTGGCGCCGCCGCGCCCCCGCGACACTGCGCCGCGCGTTCGACGCAGGCCAGCCGGGTCAGCGCTGATGTTCGCTCCGCAATCTCCGCTCAGGCCGCGTAGGAGCGCGTCCGGGCCACCTTCATCGACGACGGCGTCGATGACGTACTGAAACGCCCGGCTCGGCCGCGGCGAAAGGCCCCGGAGCACGCCCGCTCATGCAGAAGGAGCCCGCTCCCTGAGGGGCGGGCTCCTCCTGGTTACCGCGAGGATCAGATGACCGTGACGCCCTGGGCCTGGGGGCCCTTCTGGCCCTGGCCGATCTCGAACTCCACGCGCTGCCCCTCGTCGAGGGTGCGGAAGCCTGCGCCGTTGATCTCGGAGTAGTGGACGAAGACGTCAGCGCCGCCCCCGTCGACCGAGATGAAGCCGTAGCCCTTCTCGCCGTTGAACCACTTGACGGTTCCCTGTGCCATGCAACTGCTCCCTGCAGGTGGTGATGGGGCCCGCACCGCGCGGTCCCCGGTCGCACCCGTTCCCCGCGAGCACTGCGCACGGACCCCGAAATCACGACCGCCGACAACTCTTCCACGTCGCCGTAGCGCTTGTCGCGCGGGGGCGGGTGTTGCACCTGCTCACGCCCGCTGCGTAGTGGACCGGTCGCTCGATGTGATGAAGGCAGGCAGGTGCCGGTAGCGAGCCGGGCCCGCGGCCCGAGAAGCGGGTGTCCGACGAGAAGAACCGCGACATCTCCGGAGCCAGCGATGACCCACCCGTCCCAGTGCCGCTGCGGCCACACCGCCGAGGCCCACGAGCACTACCGGTCCGGCCGCGACTGCGGCACCTGCCACTGCCGCCGCTTCGACGCGGTGAGCGCCTGCGACGCGTCGCCGACCGCGGGCCTGGCCGCCGTTCTCCTGGCCGCGTTCACCCAGCGCTGACGGTCGGCGGCCGCCCGCTCCACCAACCCGCCGGGCCCGCCGGACCCGCCGGACCCGCCGTCGGGTCTCGTCGCAGAGGGGGCCGACGCTTCGCAGGGTCCCGGGCGTCTGCGAAGGGCAGGCGAGGTCTGCGAGGGCGCCGGCACGGGCCGCGCGGCGGGCGCCGACGGTCAAGCGCCGTCTGCCGCCTGGACCTCCGCCGAGATGGCCGCGGCCAGGTCGGTGTCGAGGTCGGTGATGCCGCCCGCCGAGTGCGTCGAGCACCGGAAGGTCAGGGTGCGCCACCGGATGTCGATGTCGGGGTGGTGGTCGCGGGACTCCGCGATCTCGGCGACCCGGTCGACCACCCCGATCGCCGCGGGGAACGACGGCAGCTTCGCCGTCAGCACCAGCTCGTCGCCCTCGCGGGTCCAACCGGGCAGCCCGTCCAGTGCGGAGGCGATGGCGGCGTCGTCCAGGAGTTCGGCCATCCGCACATCCTGCCGCGCGCGGACGTCAGGCGTCGCGGCGGAGCATCCGGTACGCCGTCAGCCCGCCGCCCAACGCCAGGTAGCACGCCGCGCGCAGCGTGCTCTGGACCAGCCCGTGGGACGGCATCGGGTCGCGCAGCACGTCCGCCCCGGCGGTCCAGCCCGAGGTCAGGAGGTAGGGCTGCAGCCAGTCCAGCGCGGGGATCGCGCTCAGCACGCCGAACACGATCACCATGCCCAGCACGCTCGCCAGCACGACGAGGGGGTGCTCGGTCCACGCCGAGACGGCCAGCGCGACCGCCCCGATCGCCGCGAGCTGCCCGACCGACCAGACGACGATGAGCAGGAGCCGCACCACCGCGTCGCCCACCCCGAGGGTCGTGCCCGACAGCGTCACGAAATGCCCCGCCCCGCCCACCACGACGATCCCGGCGAGCGCGCCGACGACCACGATGACGACGGTCGCGAGCGCGGCCACCACCAGCACGCCGAACGCCTTCATCACGACGAGCCGCAGCCGCGACACCGGCGCGATCAGCAGGCTCCGCAACGTGCCCGCGGCGGCCTCACCGGCGATCGCGTCGGCCGCCGCCATGCCGACCGCCAACGGCAGCAGCAAGGCGAGCGCCAGGATCAGCGTGACCACCGGCAGCACCAGTCCGTTGCCCGCGACGTTGCCGATCAGCCCGCCACCGCCGCGGCCAGCCGTGACGACGCCGATCGCGATCGTCACCGGCATCAGCGCGAACAGGCCGAGCATCACGAGCGTGCGCGGGCGCCGCAGCACCCAGCGCACCTCGGAGCGCAACAACCGCCCCGTCGGAGCACGGGATGATCCGCGCGAGTGCGTCGTTTCCGGTGGTCGAACCCCGACAACGACACTCTCGCGCGGATCACTCATGGCTCCTCCGTGAGTCGGGCGAAAAGCTCCTCGAGGTTCGTGCGGCTGCGCCGGGCCTCGTGCACGGCCACCCCGGCCCGCACCAGCAGTGCGATGACCTCCGGCGCGGGCGGTCCGTCGGCGACGACGATCTCGTCGACCGCGTCCGCGCGGTACGCCGTGGCCGTGCCG
Source organism: uncultured Actinomycetota bacterium (assembly GCA_963750095.1). GTDB lineage: Bacteria > Actinomycetota > Actinomycetes > Mycobacteriales > Pseudonocardiaceae > Pseudonocardia. Next base: position 676,185 of record CAVVPJ010000010.1, read on the forward strand.
CGGAGCGCGTTGAGCGCGAGGTCGACGTCCGGCGTCGCGACGACCAACCCGCCGGTGCCCGTGTCGAGCAGCGTCGCGAGCTCGCCCGCCGCCACGAGCGCGCCCGCCTGCAGCACGGCCACGTGCGTGCAGGTCGCCTCGACCTCGGCCAGCAGGTGCGACGAGACGATCACCGTCGCGCCCGCGGCGTGCAGCTCCGCGATGATCCGCCGGACGTCGCGGGTGCCCGCCGGGTCGAGGCCGTTGGTCGGCTCGTCCAGCACGACCAGCCGCCGGGGGATGAGCAGCGCCGCCGCCAGCCCGAGCCGTTGCTTCATGCCCAGGGAGTAGCCGCGGTAGCGCCGGTCGGCCGCATCCGTGAGCCCCACCCGAGCCAGCGCGGCGCCGACGGCGTCCCGGATGTCGCGCGAGGGCAGCAACGGCTCGGCTGCGGCGACCCGCAGCAGGTTCTCCCGGCCGGAGAGGAACCCGTGGAACCCCGGGCCCTCGACCAGCGCGCCGACGTGCGGCAGCGCGGCCTCGGGCACCGCGTGGCCCAGCAGCTCGACCGATCCCGACGTCGGCGGGGTGAGCCCGAGCAGCATCCGGATCAGCGTGGTCTTGCCCGACCCGTTGGGGCCCAACATGCCCAGCACCGACCCGGCCGACACCTCGAGGTCGATCCCGTCGACCGCGACGGTCGAGCCGAACACCTTACGCAGGCCCACCGCCCGCGCGGCCGGGGCGGCGAGGCCCGCGGTCACGGGGGGAGCCGTCGTGGACGTCACCGGGAGAGTGTCTCCGACAGCACCTGCTCGGGGACGGCGCCCGCCGCGACCCGTCCGTCGTCGGTCACGATCGCGGTGGCCACCGCCGTGCTGATCAGCCGCCCGTTGCCCCACGAGCCGCTCACCGGTGTGCCCAGCGCGGTGAGGTCCTTCTGGTTGGCGTCGGCGGGCAGCTTCTCGACGACGACGCGGTCCCAACCGTCGCCGACGACCGTCGGGGCGTCGGGCTTCGCGGCGTTCTCGGGCCGCGAAGGCGCGTCGGTGACGGTCGCGCCCTCCGGCGGAGAGAACGTGAACCGCGCCGGGTCCTGCGGCCCGAACGTGAGGTCGGTGAACCCGACCTGCAGCGCGGGCGTCGACGAGCCCTGCGCCAGCACGGTGAGCCGCAGCGGCACGCGCTTCTCGGAGTCGACGGCGATCCGCACCTCCCGCAGCAGCGTGCGCTCGGTCGGCTTCGGGGCGAGCACCAGGTCGTACGCCGGACGGCCCGCGACCTCGGCGGTGCCGTCCACGCTGATCACGCTGGTCGGCTGGAGCGCGCTGAGCGCCTCGGTGGCGGCCTTCGTCGGGTCGGCGGGCGTGGAGTGCGCCTGCCCTGCCTGCTTCGTCGACTTCGTGACGGTCTTGTCCGCCGAGTTCCACGACCAGGACGTCGTGCCGTCGGAGACGAGCGTGCGCTCGCCGGTCGGGGTGGGGATCTGGACCCGGCCCTTGCCGTCGCCGCCGGACCACACCTGTGCGGTGCTCGTGCCGTTGGCGGCCTGCGGGAGGTTGGGCAGCGCGGGCAGGCCCAGCTCGTTGTCCAGCTCGACGGTGCCGTCGAAGGGGCCGGGGTCGGCCTTCAGCACGGAGGCGACGAGGTCCTCCGGCGTCACCGGCGGCAGCTCCGGCGCCGCTCCGGCCCCGCCGGGAAGCGCGAGCAGCGCGAGCCCCACGACGCCTGCGACCGCGATGCCTGCCGCCACGCCGCGGCCCGTGCGTCCCATCACCATGGGCCCAGCCTCGTCCATGCGACCTGAGAGCACTCTCATCGCGGCGGGGTAGCTTCCGCGTGTGGCACGCGTGCTGGTGGTCGACGACGAGGCGGGCATCCGCACGGCGGTGGCGCGTGGGCTGACGGCCGAGGGGATGGAGGTCGAGGCGGTCGGCGACGGCAACGCCGCGCTCGCCGCGGCCCTGACCGGCGGGTTCGACGCGATCGTGCTCGACATCATCCTTCCAGGGCTGTCCGGCTACCGCGTGCTGGAACGGCTGCGGGCCGCGGGGGTCGACACGCCGGTGCTGCTGCTTTCGGCGAAGGACGGCGAGTTCGACCAGGCCGACGGGCTCGACCTCGGCGCCGACGGCTACCTGGTGAAGCCGTTCGCGTTCGTCGTGCTCGTCGCGCAGCTGAAGGCGCTGCTGCGGCGGCGCGACGCGGCGCTGGGCCGCACCGGGCAGCGGGTGCGGCTCGGCGCGCTCGTCGTCGACCCGGTGGCGCGGGCGGTGAGCTGGGACGGTGCGGCCATCGAGCTGTCGCCGCGGGAGTTCGCGCTGCTGCACGCGCTGGCGTCGCGGCCGGACACCGCGGTGTCGAAGGACGACCTCCTGCGCCTGGTCTGGGGGGACGAGCAGGCCGCCACCCGCAACGTCGTCGAGGTGTACGTGGGGTACGTCCGGCGCAAGCTCGACGCGGTCGGCGCGGGACACGTCCTGCGGACGGTGCGGGGATACGGCTACCTCGTCGGGTCGCCGTGACCGGCGGCGCGACGCACGTCGACCCCGCCGTCCCGCCCCCCGCCGCGCACTGCCGCCGCCATGATCGCCGGGTTGGCGCAAACCCGGTCATTTCTGGCCGCTCTTCGCGCCGAACCGGTGATCATGCGGGTGGGACGGGCGGCATCGCCGAGCTCGGCGCGAACCAGTCCGTCTCCGCGCTGCCGAGCCCCGTGTCTGCCGGTGCGCCGAGCAGCGTCGTGCCGACCGAGCCCGGCCGCTTGGCCGTGCCATGACCCGACCCGTGCGCTGGCGACGATGGTGGGCGGGCCGGACCCTGCGCATGCGGATGGCGCTCGCCGTGGGCCTCGTCGCGGTCGTCGTGCTGTTCCTGCTCGCCCGCCTGGGAGTCGGGCTGTTGGCGTCGTCGCTGCTCGCCGCGGCGGACGCCGAGCTCGAGCGCCAGGCCGCCGCCGCCGTCGCGCAGCTGGCCGCTGGCAAACCCGCGACCGTCGTGACCGGACCGGGACTGCGGGTCGTCGACACCGTCGGGCACCCGGTCGACGGCGGTCCGACCCTCCCGCTGCGGCCCCAACAGCTCCGGGAGCTCTCCGGCGGGAACCCGATCGTCACGGGTGGCGTCGACGGTCTGCGGCGGTGGCTCGCCGAGCCCGCGGTGCTCCCGGACGGGTCGACGCGGCTGGTCGTCGTGACCGGCGACCTCGTCGGCGGCACGACCCTGCTCGGAAGGGCCGCGGTCGCGTTCGGGCTCGGCGCGCTGGGCGCCGCGGTGCTCGTCGGCGCTGCCGCGTGGGTGGGGACGCGGGCGGCGCTGCGCCCCGTCGACCGGCTGCGGGCCGCCGCCGCGGCGCTCCCGCCGGGTGAGCGGCTGCCGGTCCCGGCCGCGCGCGACGAGCTGCGTGCCCTCACGGAGGAGCTCAACCGGCTGCTGGGCCGACGCGACGAGGCCGTCGCCCGCATGGAGCGCTTCACCGGCGACGCGGCGCACGAGCTGCGCTCGCCGGTCGCGGCGATCAGGGCGCAGGCCGAGGTCGCGGTCGCGCATCCGGATCCGCAGATGGCGGAGGAGACCTTGCGCGCGGTCGCCGCCGAGGCCGTTCGGCTGTCGACGCTGCTGGACGACCTCCTCGTCCTCGCGCGGGCCGACGCGGGCGAGCGCCCGCCCGCGGTGGCCGTCGACCTCGTCACGGCCGCCGGATCCGCGCTGGCCAGGGCGATGGGGGACGGGCCGGTGGTCGAGCTCGTCGCGCCTGCTGCCGCCGCCGTGGCGGCCACGCCGTCCGAGGTCGCGCTGGTGCTGGACAACCTCATCGCGAACGGCCGTCGGCACGCGCGCTCCGTCGTGCGGGTGATGGTGCTGCCCGCCGGACGGTGGGTGCGGCTGCTCGTAGAGGACGACGGCCCCGGCATCCCCGAGGCCGACCGCGAGCGGGTGTTCGACCGGTTCACCCGGCTGCAGCCCGAGGCGGGCGGCGGCTCCGGCCTCGGCCTCGCGCTCGTCGCGGCGCTCGTGCGGGGGCGAGGCGGCACGGCGACGGCGGGCGCGACGATGGCGGGCGGCGCCCGCATCGAGGTCCGCTGGCCGGTCGGCCCCACCCACGGTGAGTCCCGCGTCTCAGCACGGTGAGTCCCGCAAACGGGCACGGTGAGTCCCGCGTTTCAGCACGGTGAGTCTCGCGTTGCGGCACGGTGAGTCTCGGTGGGTTCTGTCAACCCTGAGCCCGCTGCCTGGCATTCGGGGCGGGTCGGCCGCGGCCCGGGCGAGGAGTCCCTCAGCGCCGAGCTGCGGCTGGCGGACGCGTGTGCCAGGCCGGGCCTGCGCGCCTGCCACGATCTCGCCGTGCCCGTCCTCCGCTCCCGCATTCGGCTCGACGCCTGCCCGCGCACGGTCGCGGGCGTGCTGCGTGACGCCGACATGGTCGTTGCGGCGTTGGGCCGAGTGGGACATCGGGTCGTGAGCGACCGCCGCTTGCTCATCCCGGGCAGTGAGCTGCGGATCCGGGCGCGCCTCGCGCCGGGAGTCCACGTCCCGGTGCGCACGAAGGTGACCGCGGTCTCCACGGGCGGGATCGCGTCGTCGCTGGTGAGCGGCCCACTGCGGCACCTGGAGCAGGTCGTGTCCGTGGCGCGGGACGGGTCGCTCACCGAGGTGCACGACGAGCTGCGCTGGGTCGGTCCGATGCGCGGGGCGGCCGATCCGATGCTCGTCACCCGGCTCCTGCGAGGCTTGCTCGCCGCCCGCGCCGAGGAGCTGAGGACGCGGGTGGGCGCGCTCGCCGACGCACCGGTCGTGGTCGCGACGGCGATCGTCAAGGACGGTCGGGTGCTGGCCGCGCAGCGCACGCGGCCGCGCGCGGTGGCGGGCCGATGGGAGCTGCCCGGCGGGCGCGTGGAGCCGGGGGAGTCGGAACGTGCCGCCGTCGTTCGCGAATGCCGTGAGGAGCTGGGTGCGACCGTCCGCGTCGACCGACGCCTCACCACCGACCTGCCGATCGACGCGGGCGTGTTGCGCGTGCACCTCGCCCGACTGGCGCCGGGATCGCCGGAGCCCGCGGCCACCGAGCACGCCGCGCTGCGCTGGCTCGGACCGTCCGACCTCGATACCGTCGACTGGATCGATGCCGACAGGGCGGTCCTCGCCGAGCTCCGCGACGCTGACGACCGGCAGCGACTGATCTCGGTCGGAACGTTCGCGGACGCGAACTTCTTGGCCGCCTGCGGAACCGCGCGGCCACGGGCCTCGTCAATGGCGGCATGACTCTCGACTCCCTCCTCGCCCGGCAGGCGGGCGTGATCAGCCGCCAGCAGGCCCTCGCCGCCGGTCTCAGCCGCGACACCGTCGACCACCGCGTTCGCGCCCGGCGGTGGCGGCCGTTGCATCCTGCCGTGTACCTCGTGGCGGGTCATCGGCTCGACGACGAGGTGCGGGTTCGCGCCGCGCTCCTCTGGGCGGGTGTCGACGCGGTCCTTTCCGGGCTGACGGCGGCGTGGTGGTTCGGCCTTCTCGCAGCGCCGCCGCCGAGGGTCGAGGTGACCGTCGGCAGGCGTCGCCGCCTGCGCGGCCGCGTCGACGTCGAGATGCGCAGGCGGGACCTGCCGGAGTGCGATCTCGCCGTCCATCGCGGCCTCCGCGTCACCGCACTGCCGTTGACCGCGATCGAGGCGGCCGTCGCACTCGGCGATACGGGCGGACCTCTCCTCGACGCGGCCTTCCGTGGCCGCGTGTCGTTCGCCGACGCGCATGCCGCGTACTGCCGGAACCTCGGCTCTGCGGGCTCGTCCGCGGCATGTCGCCTCCTGACGGAGGCCGCGGAGCGCTCGACCGTCACCGCGCGAGGTGAGCTTCGGGCGCTGTTGCGCGGCTCGGGCGCATCGGGCTGGACGGAGGCCCTCGACGTCGACGGGCACCCGGTCGACGTGGCGTTCCCGGCCGCTCGTGTCGCCGTCGTCGCGTCCGGTCGGGCGCCCGCCAACCTGCTGGACGCAGGCGCCGAGGTGGGACGGACGCGAGCCTTGCTCGCCCATGGCTGGACGGTCTTGCGCTTCACGTGGCAGGACATCGTCGAGCGCCCCCACGCGGTGCTCGCCGAGATCGCACGGCACGTGTCGCGCGGCATGGCCGTGCCGGGCCGGGCTGGATGACGCCCGCCGGGGCCCGGTTCCCGCTCCCACCGCCCCGCGCCGCGGCGGTCTCCGCGGGGTTCGCGGCGTCGGGTCGGACGGCGGTGGCCGAGTCGGCGGCCTGCGCCGGTGGGTAGGAGCAACGGCGGTGGCCGGGGTTGACCGCGGAAGGCGGCGGTGGGATTCGCGGTGGTGGCGGGCGGCGTTGTGCCGGGTCGTCGGTGGGGCGGCCGTCCGCGGGCACGTGCGGTGGGCGAATGGCGGAGGCGGGCGAGGCCGGTGGGGAGGGACGGGCGCAGGGGCGTGGGTGGGCGGTGGGACGAGCAGTAGGGCGGGCGAGGTCTCTTGGGGACGGTCGGCACACCGTGGACGGCCGGCGGCCGCATGGGCGGGTGCGGTGGTGGTCGGCAGGGGCGGGCGGGCCGAGGGGCGGGTCAGCGGCGCGGGCAGACGAGGTCGGCGTCGAACCCGGTGCCGTCGAGGTACTGCGCAAGCCGGGTCGGGCCGCCGGTGAAGCTCGTGCCGCACGCGGTGGAGGCCGCGGCCCGGTCCCCGCCGGTCGCCACCCAGAGCGGCGCCACCGCCATCGGGAAGCGCGGGGCGAACGCGCGCCGCCAGGCCGTGCGGTAGGTGTTGGCCGAGGTGCGCGTGTAGCCGCCGGTGATCGCCGCCCACTGCCGGGCGGTGGAGTAGATCCCGACCTCCACGACGCCCGCGGTGCGGAGCCGGTCGAACATCCCCTGCAGGTCGGCGGTGTTGGCCCGGCCGTCCCCGTTCCAGCTGTTCACGGTCTCGACGTCGAGCCACCACGTGATCGTCTTCGGGACGCCTGCCCGCGCGGCCACGGTGAGCGCGTCACCCGCGGCGTGCCAGCCGTAGTCGTAGGCGCAGCCCGCGTCGGTGACGGACGTGCTGTCACGGCAGAGCGCGGGATCGCGCGAGCCGGATGTCGGCCAGTAGAACGCGCTGCGCGGCGCCGGGTTGCCGGTGTTGACGTAGACCCCGGGCGAGGACGGTCGCTTCGCCGCCCATGCGTACTGGGTGGCCAGACACGGGTTCGCCGAGAACGCGCGCCCACCGCCGACCCCGACGATCGCGAACGCCGCGGGGCTCGGGAGGGCGGCGCCGCACCAGGGATACGAGACGTCCCGCCCGACCGACCCTGCGGGCGCGGTCGCCGCCCACGCGACCGACACGGTCGTCGCCATCGCCACCGCGGCCGACACGGCGACCACACCGGCCCACAGCCTGCGTCCCCGGATGCCGAGGCGACGACGGGCCGTCGCCGCCGCACGCACCACGCGGCGACGCGGACCTGACCCCACCTCGCACACCGCGAGGTGTCCTCGCACGGGTTCGAACCCGTGCGAGGACGCATCGGGCTGTGCGAGGTCAGCGCGGGACCGTGCCCGCGCCGACGCCTGTCCCGCGGCCGCCGACGTCGCGGCCGCGGTCGAGCGCGCAGGCGGGCTGGAGCGGCGGATCGGCGTAGTCGGCGGTTCGGCAGCGACCGGGTAGGCGGGAGGAAGGTGCGACGTTCGGTCGTTCACAGTGCGTCCTTACGGGGAGCGGATACAGAGGGTCTTCGGTCGACTACGGCGAGTCGTTACCGTCCCGCGTGATGTTGGCCACGACCCCGCCCAACCCAACGGCGTCCCGGCCGGTCAGCGGCCGTATCGGTTCAGCGAACGCCCGCAGGTCCGCACCACCGGGAATGGGTGATCTCCGCGGCGGGCTACCCTGAGACGTGAGCACTTCCACCCTCGCCGCGCCCGCGGACCTGTCCTCCGCAACCCGGGGGTCCCGCCCGCGCCTGCGCAACGTCGCCATCGTGGCGCACGTCGACCACGGCAAGACCACGCTGGTCGACGCGATGCTGCGCGGCTCCGGCGCGTTCGGCGAGCGCGCCGCCCTCGTCGACCGCGTGCTGGACTCCGGCGACCTCGAGCGGGAGAAGGGCATCACGATCCTCGCCAAGCACACGGTGATCGACTGGCGGGGGATGACCGTCAACGTCGTCGACACGCCGGGGCACGCCGACTTCGGCGGCGAGGTCGAGCGCGGCCTGTCCATGGTCGACGGCGTGCTGCTGCTCGTCGACGCGTCAGAAGGCCCGCTTCCGCAGACCCGTTTCGTGCTGCGCAAGACCCTCATGGCGGGCCTGCCCGTCGTGCTGGTGGTCAACAAGACCGACCGCCCCGACGCCCGCTGCGCCGAGGTCGTCAACGAGAGCCTCGAGCTGCTGCTGGAGCTGGCCGACGAGCTGCAGCTGGACGAGTCCGTCACCACCCGCCTGCTCGACCTTCCGGTCGTCTACGCGAGCGGCCGCGCGGGCCGCGCCTCCCGCAACCGCCCCGCCGACGGCGACCTGCCCGACGAGCCCGACCTCGACGCCCTCTTCGACGTCATCGAAGCGACGGTGCCCGCGCCTTCCGACGACCCGGACGCGCCGTTGCAGGCCCACGTCACCAACCTCGACGCCACCAGCTACCTCGGCCGCATCGCGCTCTGCCGGGTGCGCGCCGGCGTGATCCGCCGCGGACAGCAGGTGGGCTGGTGCCGGGCCGACGGCGGGGTCAGCCGCGTCAAGATCACCGAGCTGCTCCGCACGGTGGCGCTGGACCGCGTGCCGACCGACGAGGCCGTGGCGGGCGATCTCGTCGCGGTGGCGGGCATCGCCGAGGTCACCATCGGCGACACCCTCGCCGACCCGGACAACCCCGTCCCCCTGCCGCGCATCCACGTCGACGAGCCCGCCATCTCGCTCACCATCGGCATCAACACCTCGCCGCTCGCGGGCCGCGACCCGCATCCGGGCACCAAGCTCACCGCCCGCCAGGTCAAGAACCGGCTGGACAGCGAGCTGGTGGGCAACGTCTCGCTCCGCGTGCTGCCCACCGAGCGCCCGGACGCCTGGGAGGTGCAGGGCCGTGGCGAGCTGGCGCTGGCCGTGCTCGTGGAGACGATGCGCCGCGAAGGCTTCGAGATGACGGTCGGCAAGCCCGAGGTCGTCACCAAGATCATCGACGGCAAGCTGCACGAGCCGTTCGAGCAGCTCTCCGCGGACGTGCCCACCGAGCACCTCGGCGCGGTCACCCAGCTGCTCGCGGGCCGCAAGGGCGAGCTGGTCAACCTCGTGCACGGCGACACCCGCGTCCGCATGGACTACCGGGTGCCCTCGCGCGGCCTCATCGGCTTCCGCACCGAGTTCCTGACGATCACGCGCGGCGGAGGCATCGCGAGCCATGTGTTCGACGGCTACGGCCCGTGGGTCGGCGAGATCCGCGCGCGGCTGCGCGGCTCGCTGATCGCCGACCGCCAGGGCCCCGTCACCGGCTACGCGGTCGACCAGCTCGCCGACCGCGGCACGCTGTTCGTCGGGCCCGGCACCCTCGTCTACGCGGGCATGGTGATCGGCGAGTACACGCGGGCAGAGGACCTCGAGGTCAACATCGTCCGCGAGAAGAAGCTCACCAACATGCGCAGCTCCACCGCCGATGAGCTGATCAAGCTGACCCCACCCACGGTGCTGACGCTGGAGCAGAGCCTCGAGTTCTGCGCGAGTGACGAGTGCGTCGAGGTGACGCCGGAGTCCGTCCGCCTCCGCAAGGTCGAGCTCGACTCGCACACCAGGGGACGCGCCCGCGCACGCGCCCGTGCCGCGGCAGGCTGAGCCCCGCCACGGCGCGTCGTCGCCCGGTGGGAGGATGGCCGCCCCGGCCGACGGGGTCGGGCAGGCTCTCTAGCGGGATGAGGTGTTGCCCCGGTGACGCGTGCGCGGCTGCTGCTCGTGGCTCTCGTCACGGCTCTGGCGGCCGCGTGCTCCAACGAGCCGGTCGCAGGCCCACAACCCGCCCAGACTCCGACGCCGAAGGCCGAGCCCACCAGCCTCACCGTCGCGATCGACGACCTCCCGCCCGGGTTCAACCCGCACCTGCTGGCCGACCGGTCCTCGATCACGACGGCGCTGGCGACGCTCGTGCTGCCCTCGCCGTTCAAGGTGGCCGCCGACGGTGTTCTCCAGCTCGACCCGACGATCGTGACGAGCGCCAAGGTCGTCGACAGCGACCCGTTCACGGTGAGCTACGAGCTCAACCTGGAGGCGTCCTGGTCCGACAACGCCCCGATCGCGGCCGAGGACTTCGTCTACCTGTGGCAGCAGATGCGCGGCCAGCCCGGCGTCGCGGGCGCCGCGGGCTACCAGCTGATCACCGACGTGCGCTCCCGCGCGGGCGGCAAGGCCGTCGACGTCGTGTTCTCCCAGCCGTACCCGGCGTGGCAGCAGCTCTTCTCCGGCCTGCTGCCCGCGCACCTGCTCAAGGACGCACCCGGCTCGTGGATCGGGGCCACCTCGGGCGGGCTGCCGACGTCCGGCGGACCGTTCAAGGTCTCGACGGTGGACCGCGGCCGCGGGGAGATCGTGCTCACCCGCAACGACGCCTACTGGGACACCCCGACCGTCCTCGACCAGCTCGTGCTGCGCCGCCTCGGCCCGTCGAGCATGGCGTCGGGCCTGGCCACCGGCGACGTCGACGTGGCGATTCCGGAGGCCGACCAGGCCGTCCGCGCGGCGATGACCGGCCTCAACCCGGCGCCGCGCATCCAGCAGGCGCCGCAGTCGAGCGTCACGCAGCTGGCGATGCGCACGGACAGCGGCCCGATGCGGGACGTCCGCGTCCGCGAGGCGTTCGCCATGCTGGTCGACCGGGACGCGCTGCGTGCCGCCGTCGCCCCGGACGCGCTTCCGGCCGACGCGCTCGGCCTCGCCCCTTCGCAGCCCGGCTACGCCCCGACCGCCCCGCCGATGGTCAAGCCGGACCGGGCGGGCGCCGCCAAGCTGCTCACCGCCGCGGGCTGGAAGCGTGACGTTGTCACCCGCCGGTGGGACACCGCCGACGGCCGCGCCGTGCGGGTCGTGATCGGCGCCGCCGCGGAGCGCCCCGACGATGTGCGCGTCGCCGAGGCCGTGGCCACCCAGCTCACCGCGGCGGGGGTGGACACGCTGGTCATCGCCCCGGCCGCGACCGACCTCTTCGCCCAGCCGACCGTCGCTCCCACCCCGCCGAGCCCGCGACCCTCGGCCACTGCGACGCCGACGCCCACCCCGACGGCGACGGCGACGGCGGCCGGGGTGGCGGCCGACGTGATCGTCACGCCGCGCGCGGTCGGCGGCGACCTCGGCACCGAGCTCGCGAGCGCCTACGGCTGCCCACAGGCCACGGCCCAGCTCCCCGACCCGCCGCGCAGCCCGACCGGCTTCTGCTTCCCGGCGCTGCAGCCGCTCTTCGCCGAGCTGATGTCCGCCGCGCCGCGCGCCGACACGGCCGCGACCGTCGAGCGGATCCTCTGGCAGCAGATGCCTGCCCTGCCGCTGTTCCAGCCGGTCACGCTCGTCGTCAGCACCGCGGAAGCGGATGCCGCCACATCGATCGGGCCGGGATCGCTGCTCGGCGGTCCGCTCACCGGAGCCTCCCGCTGGCGGCCGACCGCCCGCTGACCGATCCGCAGTGTCACCCTTTGGTCACGATCGGGGGGCCGGTTGTGCCGAGCGGACCGCAGGTTTCTACGGTTCCATGGCCGACGCGCCGTTCGTCGACGCCGGAGGCGCGTCATCCATGCCAAGGACGGAGCGCCTGACCAGGCCGGTCCAACGAGGAGGCAGAGGTTCGATGAGGAGATCGAGGGCGTCGCAGGTCGCGGTCGCCGCGGCCGCGGCGATCATGCTCGCGGCGTGCGGCACCGCCAACACGAACGGCGGGGGCACGTCGGGCGGCGGTGGGGCGGGCAGCGAGGAACTGGCCCGCAACGGCACCGCGGAAGGCGCGGCCAAGGGCGGCACGCTGAACATTCTCGGCGCGGGCGACGTCGACTACCTCGACCCCGGCATCACCTACTACTCGGCCGGCCACCTCGTCGGGCGGCTCATCAGCCGCCAGCTGTTCGCCAACCCCGCCGACCAGGACAAGAAGGACACCGCCCAGCCCGATCTCGCCGAGCAGATCCCGACCGCGGACAACGGCGGCATCAGCGCGGACGGCAAGACCTACACGATCGCCATCAAGCAGGGCGTGATGTGGAACTCCAACCCGCCGCGCCAGGTCACGGCCGCCGATCTCGTGACCGGGGTCAAGCGCACCTGCAACCCGGCCCAGCCCTTCGGTGGCCTGCCCGACTACGAGGGCCTCATCGCGGGCTTCCAGCAGTTCTGCGACGGCTTCGCGGAGGTTGGCCAGGACGCGCCTTCGATCAAGAAGTACATCCAGGACACTCCGCTGTCCGGCGTCGCCGCCAAGGACGACCGCACGGTCGTGTTCACCCTCAGCCAGCCCGCCACGTACTTCGTCGACATGCTGACGATGGCGGCGTTCACCCCGATCCCGGTCGAGATGCTCGACTTCGTGCCCGGTAGCACCGAGCTCGGGCAGCACACGCTCTCCGACGGCCCGTACAAGGTCGACCTCTACGACCCGACGAAGCGCATCGAGTTCTCGCGCAACCCGGTGTGGAACAGCGCGACCGACCCGATCCGCGGCGCGTTCGTCGACAAGATCGTCATCGACGAGACGCAGAACCAGGAGTCGGTGCAGCAGCAGCTGCAGACCGGCTCCCCGAACGCCGACATGCAGTTCGACGTCGCCACGCCCGCCTCGCAGATCCCGGGCCTGCTGGCCGCGAACGACCCGAACCTCGCGCTCGGTGAGACCTCCTCCAGCAACCCGTACCTCATCTACAACATCAAGTCGCCCAACAACAACAAGGCGCTGTCGAACGTCAAGGTCCGCCAGGCGATCTCGTACGCGATCAACCGGGACAACATCATCCAGGTGAACGGCGGACCGCAGGTCGTGCCGCCGCTCACGCATGTACTGCCGCCCAACATCCTGGGTTCGGAGGACTTCAACCCGTACCCCTACGACCCGAACAAGGCGAAGCAGATGCTGGCCGAGGCGGGCTTCCCGAACGGGCTGACCCTGAAGTTCCTCTACCGCAACGCCTCGGAGGGCAGCAGCAAGACCTTCGCCACCGTGCAGCAGGACCTCACGAAAGCGGGCATCACGGTGGAGGGCGTGCCGTCGCCGAACGCCGACTTCTACACCAAGTACCTGCAGGTGCCCGACGTCGCGCAGCGCGGCGTGTGGGATCTCTCGCTCGCAGGCTGGGGCTCGGACTGGTACGGCAACGCCGCGGCCTCGTACTTCAACCCGCTGTTCTCCGGGCCGCCGTCGTACCCGCCGATCGGCAGCAACTTCGGCTTCTACGACAGCGCGACCACCAACGACCTCATCAAGCAGGCGCTCCTGGCCACCGACCAGCAGACCGCGACCGACGCATGGGCCAAGGCCGACAAGCAGGTGATGGCGGACGCGGCGTTCTACCCGATCACGAACCCGAAGTGGCCGACCTACCACGCGGCCCAGGTGCACAACGCGGTCTACCTCGACGGCCTGCAGGACTTCGACCCGGCCAACGTGTGGCTCTCGCCGGACAAGAACGGCTGACGCCCCCCGATGGCCCATCCGTCAGGGACGCTGCTGGACGTCGAGGACCTGCACGTCTCGTTCGACACCTCAGACGGGGTCGTGCGCGCGGTGCGCGGCGTGTCGTTCTCCGTGGAGCGGGGACGCACGCTGGGCATCGTCGGCGAGTCCGGTTCGGGGAAGTCCGTCGCGACCCAGACGATCGTCGGCCTGACCCGGGGCGCGCGCGTCTCGGGTCGGGCGACCCTCGAGGGGGAGGACCTGCTCGGCGCGAGCAAGGAGGCGCTGCGTCGCATCCGCGGGGCGAAGATCGGCATGATCTTCCAGGACCCGCTGTCCAGCCTGCACCCGTTCTACAAGGTCGGCTGGCAGATCGTGGAGATGATCCGGGAGCACGAGCACGGCACGTCGAAGTCGGCGGCGCGGGAGCGGGCGATCGAGCTGCTCGACGCCGTCGGCATCCCCAGCCCGCGCGCGCGGATCGACGCCTACCCGCACGAGTTCTCCGGCGGGATGCGGCAGCGCGTGATGATCGCCATGGCGGTGGCGCTGCGGCCCGCGGTGCTGGTGGCCGACGAGCCGACCACCGCGCTCGACGTCACCGTGCAGGCCCAGGTGCTGGACGTCATGCGCGGCATCCAGCGCGAGTTCGGCACGGCGATCATCCTCATCACGCACGACCTGGGCGTGGTCGCGGACATGGCCGACGACGTGGTCGTCATGTACGGGGGCCAGGTGATGGAGCGCGCCCCGCGGCGGGAGCTCTTCTACCGCAACCACCACCCGTACACGGAGGGCCTGCTGCGCTCGCTGCCGACGACCGGCCGCGGGGGCAAGCTCACGCCCATCGGCGGCACCCCGCCGAGCCTCATCTCGCCGCCGCCGGGGTGTCCTTTCCAGCCGCGGTGCGCCTACGCGTTCGACGACTGCGCGCGCAAGCCGCCGTTCCAGGAGATCGGTGTCGACCACGCGTCGTCGTGCTGGCTGCCTGCCGACCGCGCGCAACGGCAGTTGGAAGGGGCACAATGACCGCCGACGGGCCACGTCCGACGGAGGCCGCGCGATGACCGCACTGCTCGAGGCCACGGACGTCCGCAAGTACTTCCCGGTCGGGCGGCGCAGGCTCTTCGGTGGGGAGCGGCCGTCGTTGCGGGCTGTCGACGGGGTGAGCCTCGAGATTGAGCAAGGCGAGACGCTCGGCCTGGTGGGGGAGACCGGCTGCGGCAAGTCGACCCTGGCCCGCTGCCTGACCCGCCTCTACGACCTCACGTCGGGCACCGTCATGTTCAACGGCACCGACATCAGCACGCTCTCGCGCGCCGCCCTGCGGCCGCTGCGCCGCGAGATGCAGGTGATGTTCCAGGACCCGTACGGCTCGCTCAACCCGCGGCGACGGGTGGGCTCGATCATCGGCGACCCCTTCGCGATCCACGGGATCGCCGAGGGCGAGGAACGCAAGCGCAAGGTGCAGGACCTGATGGAGCTCGTGGGCCTCAACCCCGAGCATTTCAACCGGTTCCCCGCCGAGTTCTCCGGCGGCCAGCGCCAGCGCATCGGCATCGCCAGGGCGCTGGCCCTCAACCCGAAGCTGATGGTGTGCGACGAGCCCGTCTCGGCGCTGGACGTCTCCATCCAGGCCCAGATCATCAACCTGCTGGCCGACCTGCAGGAGCGGCTGGGCCTGACCTACCTGTTCATCACGCACGACCTCTCGGTGGTGCGGCACGTCAGCAACCGGATCGCCGTCATGTACCTCGGCAAGATCGTCGAGGTGGCGGACGTGGAGGAGTTGCACGAGCACACCCGCCACCCGTACACCCGCGCCCTGCTCTCCGCCGCGCCGACGGCGGACCCGGATGCCGCGTCCGGTCGGGAGCGGATCGTGCTCGCGGGCGACCTGCCTTCGCCAGCGGCACCGCCGTCGGGATGCCGCTTCCACCCGCGGTGCCCCAAGGCGCAGGAGCGGTGCGTGACCGAGGACCCCGAGCTGGTGCCGCGCGGCGGCGACGGCCCCGGCCACCAGGCGGCCTGCCACTTCCCGCTGGCCGACGGGGAGCGGCTGGCCTCGTCGAGGCCCACGATCGGCGACGTGGAGCCCGACCTGCGCTTCGACCCGACAGCCGCCGAGGAGGGGACGTCGTGAGCATCGAGCTGGGCAAGCGCGACCCCGACCCCGACGGCGCGCTCGTCGACGCCCGCGAGCTCGAGGGCGAGTCCCGGATCGAGGGCCGCAGTCCGCTGCAGCTGGCGTGGGAGCGACTGCGCCGCGACCGGGCCGCGATGGTCTCCCTCGTGGTCATCGTGCTGATCATCCTCATGGCGTTGTGCGCACCGCTCATCGCCGCGGCGATCGGCCACGGGCCCGACAACCAGTACCGCGAGCTCGGGCTCACCCCCACCGGCCTGCCCAAGCCACCGAACAGCACGTTCTGGTTCGGCACCGACGACCTCGGGCGAGACCTGCTCGTGCGGATCGCCTACGGCAGCCGGATCTCGCTGCTCGTCGGCGTGGTGTCGACGCTGCTGGCGATCACCCTCGGGGTCATCGTCGGGGTGGTGACGGGCTATCTCGGCGGCGTCGTCGACACGGTGTTCGGTCTGCTCATCGACGTGGTGCTGTCGATCCCGTTCCTGCTGGCGGGCATCGCCATCGTGTCGATCTCCGGTCCGAGCCTCACCGTGACGATCGTCGTGATCGCGTTCTTCAGCTGGTCGTCGATCGCGCGCATCGTCCGCGGGCAGGTGCTGTCGATCCGCGAGCGGGAGTACGTCGAGGCGGCCCGGTCGCTCGGCGCGAGCGACGTGCGGATCATGTTCGTCGACGTGGTGCCGAACGTGCTCGCCCCGGTGATCGTCTACACGACGCTGCTCATCCCGCTGTCGATCGTCTCCGAGTCCGTCCTCTCGTTTCTCGGCCTCGGTGTTCCGCCGCCGACGGCGACCTGGGGCGGCATGCTCGACGGCTCGCTCGGCTACTACCGCGTCGCCTGGTGGTACCTGCTGTTCCCCGGCCTGGCGCTGCTGACCACCACGTTGGCGTTCAACATCTTCGGCGACGGCGTGCGCGACGCGTTCGACCCGCGCTCCGAGCGCCTCTTCGCCGCAGAGACCTCCACCGTCGCGGAAGCGGACGAGGAGTGAGGCGCCGATGACCCGCTTCCTCGTCCGGCGCGTCCTGCGCGGCCTCCTGGTGGTCTGGCTGATCACGCTGGTCCTGTTCGGCATGTTCTTCGTGGCGCCCAGCAACGTCGCCCAGACGCTCGGCGGGCGCCAGGCCACCCCCCAGACGATCGCCTTGATCGAACAGCGGCTCGGGCTCGACCGGCCCCTGTGGCAGCAGTACCTGAGCTTCGTCGGCAACGCCCTGCACGGCGACCTCGGCTACGACTACTACAAGCAGATCCCCGTCACGACGATCATCGGTGACGCCCTGCCCAAGACGGCGTCGATCGCGCTCGGCGCCGCGGTCATCTGGCTGGTCATCGGGATCACCAACGGCGTGGTCTCCGCGGTCCGTCCGCGCTCGTTCGTGGACAGGGGGCTGACGGCCTTCGCGCTGTTCTTCTACTCCATGCCGACGTTCCTGCTCGGCCTCTTGCTGCTGTACTACCTCTACTTCCAGCTCACCCTGGCGGGCATCCGGATCTTCCCGCCGGGCGGCTACGTCGACTTCACGACCAGCCCGGGCGGCTGGCTGCAGCACATGATCCTGCCGTGGATCACCGTCGCGCTGGTCTCCGCCGCCGCCTACACCCGGCTGACCCGCACGTCGATGCTCGAGGTGCTGAGCGAGGACTACATCCGCACGGCCCGTTCGAAGGGGATATCCGAGCGGCGCGTGGTGCTGCGCCACGGCCTGCGCAGCGCGCTCAGTCCGGTGATCACCCAGTTCGGCATCGACGTCGCCACGCTGCTGGGCGGGATCATCGTCACGGAGACCGTGTTCTCGATCGACGGGCTCGGCCGCACGGCCGTCATCGCCATCAACCAGCAGGACCAGCCGGTGATCATCGGCATCGTGCTGCTGGCGACGACCGCGGTCGTGGTCGCGAACATCCTGGTCGACATCGGCTACGCGGTCCTCGACCCGAGAGTGCGGCTCAACTGACCAGACGGCTGCTGTTCGTCCACGCGCACCCCGACGACGAGACGCTCACCACCGGCGGCACGATCGCGCGCCACGCCGCCCGGCCGGACACGTCGGTGACGCTCGTGACCTGCACCCTCGGCGAGGAGGGCGAGGTCATCGGCTCGGCGCTCGCGCTGCTCGTCGCGGCGGAGGCCGACCAGCTCGGCGGCTACCGCATGGCCGAACGGGCGGCGGCCTGCGCGGCGCTCGGTGTCGCCGACCACCGGTACCTCGGCGGCGCGGGCCGCTGGCGCGACTCCGGCATGGCGCACTCCGGGCACGGGGTGCGGGCCACCGGCCTGCCGGTGCTGCACCCGCGCGCGTTCTCCGCGCCGGAGGCGTTCGGCAAGGAGGTCGAGGCGCTCGTGGCGGTGCTGGAGGAGGTGCGGCCGCAGGTCGTCGTCACGTACGCCGCCGACGGTGGCTACGGGCATCCCGACCACGTGCGGGCGCACGAGATCACCGTGGCCGCGCTGGGGCGGGTGCCCGCGCGGCTGATGTACACCGTGGTCGGGCGCCGCACGCTCGACGCGGGGCTCGCCGCACTGGGGGAGTGCCCGTTCGTCAGGCCCGCGCCGGACGAGCTGCCCAGCGTGCCCGACGCGACGGTCACCACGCGGCTGGACGTCCGCGCCCAACGCGAGCGGCGGGTCGCGGCCATGCGGGCGCACGCCACGCAGGTGCTGGTCGCGCCGGACGAGCGCACGTTCGCGATGAGCAACCTCGTCGCCCAGCCGATCCTCGACGTCGAGGAGTACGTCGCCGCGGACGGCCTGCCCACCCCGGACCTCTTCGGCGCCGAGCTGGCCGAGGGCCAGGGGCCAGGCGATGGATGAGGAGGAGCGGGGCGGGCTGGGTGTAGTCGCGCTGCTCACCCTGGACGGCGTGCTCGTCGGCGGCGTCGGGCTCGCGTTCACCCCGCTCTACCTGGGCTCGGTGCCCGCCCCGCTCGGGGTGCTGCTGTCGGTGCTGGTGCTGCCGTGGCTCGTCCTGCGCGCGGGGGAGGTCGACCGGCGGCTGGCGGGCGCGCCGATCTTCGGGTGGTTCGCCACCGTCGGGGTGCTCGGCCTCGCCGGGCCCGGCGGCGACGTCCTGCTGCCGGGCTCGTGGCAGTCGGTGCTGCTGTTCGTCGGCGGCGTCGGGGCGGGGCTCTTGGCGTTGCGCCGGGTGCGCTGACCGGTCCCCGCCCGCGCCGCCTGCCCGCCGACATGCCGCATCCGCGTCGCGCACCAGCCCGCACGCCCGCGCCCCACCCGTGATCACCAGCCTGGCGCAATTCCGGTCAGATGTGGACGGTTTACGCGCCGAGCCGACGATCACGGCATCGGGACGGTCCCCGGCGGCACCAGGTAGCGGTAGCGGTGGTGCTCGGTCCACCCCGTGCGGGCGTAGAGAGCGAGCGCGGCGGTGTTGTGCACCGCCACCTGGAGCACTCCCCAGCGGGCCCCGCGCGCACGCCCCCAGGTCGCTGCGGCGGCGAGGAGCGCGGTGCCGGCACCGGAGCGGCGGGCCTCCGCGGCGACCGTCAGCTGCGACACGTGCAGGTGATCGCTGATCACCACCCCGCGGGCCGCCCCCAACGGGCCGCCGTCGTCGTCGCGCAGCAACAGGAACCCGGCCGTCGGCGGGCTCGCGAGGACGTGCCGCTGCGCCGCCGTCGGCAACTCACCCAGCACGAGTCGCCACCACTCGGTTCCGGGCCGCCCGCCGTCCCCCTCCCAGAGCGCGCCGTCCGCCCCGCCCGCCGCCGTCCCGCCCCACCACTCCTGACCCTTCGGCGGGGGGCCGACCCGCTCGGCGACCGCGTCCAACTCCGCCACCTGCACGGAGACGACCGCACCCGCGGCGTGCCCTTCGTCGAGCACCCAGCCCGCCTCCGCGACCCGCCGGTCCCACGGCGAGCCCATCGGCGCGTGCACCCGCGGCGGGATCCCGTGCCGCCCGGCGAAGGCGCGCACGGCGTCGAGCGCGGCGGCGACGGGCATGCCGGGGTCGCCGATCGCGAGCGCGGCGTTGGCCCGCCCGGTGAACCCGTCCGCGGCCCGCAGCCGCCACGCGCCCAGCGGTTCGTCGACCAGCGCGGGCCACGCGTCGGCGCACAGGCCCTCGAGCCGGGCGACCGCGGACAGCGACGCCCGCTTCGGCACCGGCGGCGGCACGGCGCGCACGGCCGTCACCGCGGACCGCCGCACCCGGACCGGTCCGCGCCGGGTGTGCACGACCAGGTCGGCGCCGTCCGCGGCCAGGTCACCGACGGCGTCGGTCAGCTTGTCGCCCCTCCGGTGCCGCACCACGACCCGCCGTCCGATCAGCCCATCGACGTACGCCGCGTCACACCGCCCCGGCTCTACCATCGCTCACCTCGCGATACATACTGTTCGACGTCTCTGTCAGCGCCTGTGGAGGATGGCCCACCCGTGACCTACGTGATCGCCGAGCCCTGCGTCGACCTGCTCGACAAGGCGTGCATCGAAGAGTGCCCGGTGGACTGCATCTACGAGGGCGCCAGGATGCTGTACATCCACCCCGACGAATGCGTGGACTGCGGTGCCTGCGAGCCCGTCTGCCCCGTCGAGGCGATCTACTACGAGGACGACGTCCCCGAGCAGTGGGCCGCGTACACCAAGGCCAACGTCGACTTCTTCGACGAGCTGGGCTCGCCGGGTGGCGCCTCGAAGGTCGGCAAGGTCGACCGGGACGTCGAGCCCGCGCTGAGCCTGCCGCCCCAGCAGCACGACGAGTGAGGGCATTCGCGCTCCCCGACTTCCCCTGGGACTCGCTCGCCGAGGACAAGGCGCTCGCCGCCGCGCACCCCGACGGCATCGTGGACCTGTCGATCGGCACCCCGGTCGACCCGGTGCCCGCCGTCGTCCGTGCGGCGCTCGCGGGCCCGGCCGCCGGGCGGCCCGGCTACCCCACGACGCACGGCACCAGAGCGCTGCGCGCCGCGGTGGCCGGGGCCCTGCAACGGCGTTTCGGGGTGACGGCCGACCCGACCGCGATCCTGCCGACCATCGGCTCCAAAGAGCTCGTGGCCTGGCTGCCCACCCTGCTCGGCCTCACCGGGGGCGACACCGTCGTCGTCCCCGAGCTCGCGTATCCGACGTACGAGGTGGGCGCCCGGCTGGCGGGGACGCAATGCCTGCGTGCCGACGCCACCTCGGCGCTCGGTCCCCGCCGCGTCCACCTGCTGTGGGTCAACTCGCCGTCCAACCCGACCGGCCGGGTCCTGCCGCTCGCCCACTTGCGGAAGGTCGTGGCGTGGGCCCGTGAACGGGGAACGGTCGTCGCGTCCGACGAGTGCTACCTCTCCCTCGCGGGTGACACCGACGCGCTCTCGATCCTGCATCCCGACGTCTGCGACGGCTCCCACGAGGGCCTGCTCGCGGTGCACTCGATGTCGAAGTCGTCGAACCTCGCGGGATACCGGGCGGGTTTCGTCGTGGGCGACCCGTCGCTGGTCGCGGGCCTGCTGGAGGTCCGCAAGCACGCGGGCATGATCGTCCCGTTCCCGGTGCAGGCCGCCATGGCCGCCGCCGCGTCGGACGACGCGCACGTCGTCGCGCAGGCCGCGGTGTACGACCGCCGCCGTGCGCTGCTGCGCCCCGCGCTCGAGAAGGCGGGCCTTGCCGTCGAGCACTCCGCGGCCGGGCTCTACCTCTGGGCGAGCGCGGGGGAGCCCTGCCGGTTGACGGTGCGCCGCCTCGCGAAGGAAGGTGTGCTGGTGGCACCGGGGGAGTTCTACGGCCCGGCGGGCGCGCAGCACGTGCGCGTCGCGCTGACGGCCTCGGACGAACGCGTCGAGACCGCGGCCCGGCGCCTCGCCCGGCTGTGACGGCGGCATCGCCCGCCGCGTGCCCGGCCGTCGCGCCGCCCCCGGGGTGGGCGCGTCCGCGGCGTGCCAGGCCGGGATGGACCGCGGCACTGGCAGGGAGTGCCGCATGACCGGCGGCTCGGCCGCGGTGCGGGTCCGCCCGGCCGTCGTGCTCCTCGGGGTGCTCGCGCTCGCCGCCAACCTGCGCGCGGCGCTCGCGGGCTATCCGCCGCTCCTCGAGACGGTGCGCGGCGAGCTGGGCCTCACGGCGGGCCTGGCCGGGCTCGTGCAGGCGGGCGCGGTGCTGATGATGGCGGTGGGCTCGTTCGTCGGGCCCGCGCTCGGGGTGCGCGCCGGACGGGAGCGGGCGCTGGGGCTCTCGGTCGGGCTCGTCGCCGCGGGCAGCCTCGTCAGGGGCATCCCGGCCGTGGCGCCGCTGATCGGCGGCAGCCTCGTCGTCGGGCTCGGGATCGGCCTCGCAGGCGTGCTGATCACGGGCGTGGTGAAGGAGCACCTCGCCGCGCGGGCGGGTGCCGCGACCGGCGGCTACGTCGTCGCGATGATGGTCGGCGCCACCGTCGCGAGCGCGGTCGCCGTCCCACTGGCCGCGCTGCTCGGCGGCTGGTCGTTCTCGCTCGCGGTCTGGGCGGTGCCCGCGGCGCTCGCCACCGCCATCTGGACGTCGATCGCCCGGCGCGTGCCCGTGCACGCCGAGCCCCTCCGGTCGCCCTTGCCCTGGCGGCACCCCTTCGCTCGCGTCGTGGCCTGCTACCAGGCAGGCACGTCGTTGATGTTCTACGGGTGGCTCACCTGGCTGGCCCCCTACTACGAGGGGCACGGGTTCACCCCCGAGCGCGCGGGCCTGCTGCTCGCCGTCTGGAGCATCGCGCAGATCCCGGCCGCGCTGTTCGTGCCGATGATCGCGGAGCGACGCCGTCGATGGCGGTTCTGGACGGGCCTCACGCTGCTGTGCGGCATCGTCGGGACGCTGGGCGCGCTCCTGCTGCCGCTGCCGCCCGTTGTGGGCCCGTGGCTGTGGGCGGCGCTGATGGGCATCGGGGTCGGGGCGGGATTCCCCATGGGTCTCACGGCGATCGCGTGGCGCACCCCGCACGGCGCGGCGAGCGCGGCGACGAGCGGGCTCGCGCTGGGGGTCGGCTACACGAGCGCGGGGCTCGGCCCGCTGCTGATGGGCGTGCTGATCGACGTCACGGGGGGCTACGCCGCGGCGATCGCGGTGCTGCTCGTCGCAGGCCTCGTGCAGGCGTGGGCGATCGTCGTGATCGGCGACCACCGAGCGGAGCTTGCGTAGCGAGCATCGGCACCGAGCGGAGCTTGCGTAGCGAGCATCGGCACTTGCGCCCGTCACACCTCGGCGATGCAGGCGTCGACCCGCTCCCACACGTCCCGCCACGCGCCGCGGTTCTCCTCCGCGCGATGCCGCTCGCGCTCGGCGAGCCTGCCCGCGACGAACGCGACGTCCGCGCTCGCCTGCGGACCCAGCTCGCCGAGGAGCGTCCGGATCCGCTCCTCGGCGACACAGGCGTCCTGGTGGTCGCCGAGCACCTCCTGCAGGTCGGCCGTGGCGTCGAGCAGCCGCTTGACCGCCTTTCCTGTCGACGTGCCGCGCAGTGCGGGCGCGACGAGCTCTCCCGTGTAGCGGACGCGCTTGCCCCGGATGCGCAGCGCGTGCAGCATCGGGTCGGGCGGGTCATCGCCCGCCCGGCGGACCGCGCGGCGCAGCTTGTGGGCCTCGACGCGGACGAGCTCGAGGAGGTCGGGCTGGTCGGTCGCCGTCCCCGTCGTCGGCCCTGTCGGCCCCGTCGGCAGCGGCGCACCGACAGCCTCCGCGAGGCGCTCCAGCAGCGCGAAGTACCGGGGCGCGGTGAGTGCTTCGAGCATCGCGGCCCGCGCCGAGCGGCGGTCCTCCTCCAACGTGGCGATCAATGCCCCGCCCGCCGCCCGCTCGGCCTCGGGAAGGGTCGCGATCTCCGCGCGCAGCCGCAGCAGCATCACGTCGAGATCCCGCACGGGGCCCAGCGCGCTGCCCAGCCAGCCCAGCTCGGCACGCAGGTCATCGGCCCACGCCGCGTCGAGCAGGGGATGGGCGGCCTTCAACGTCGCGCGCATTCGACGGACCGAGACCCGCATCTGGTGCAGGTCCTCGATGTCCTCGCCGGTGCGCGTGCCGGGCTCGTGCGCGAGCATCGCGCGCAGCCGCAGGTCGAGCGACGCCCGTACGTGGTGCACCGGCGCGTCGGAGCGGTCGACGGTCACGGGCTCGGCCAGCC
>CAVVPJ010000010.1:705000-1006051 GCA_963750095.1 uncultured Actinomycetota bacterium
TGTCTTGGATGACGGGGGTGAGGAGTGATGCGTAGCCGTGTGTGGCGAAGCAGGGTGATCCCATGCTGTCGAGAAAAGCCTCTAGCGAGTGCTGTCATGGCCCGTACCCTAAACCGACACAGGTGGTCAGGTAGAGAATACCGAGGCGATCGAGTGAACTGTGGTCAAGGAACTCGGCAAAATACCTCCGTAACTTCGGGAGAAGGAGGACCGTCTGCTCTGAAGCTTCTTGCAGGCTAGGGGTGGGTGGTCGCAGAGACCAGGCCCAAGCGACTGTTTACTAAAAACACAGGTCCGTGCGAAGTCGTAAGACGAGGTATACGGACTGACGCCTGCCCGGTGCTGGAACGTTAAGAGGACCTGTCAGCCCTTTCGGGGGTGAAGCGGAGAATTGAAGCGCCAGTAAACGGCGGTGGTAACTATAACCATCCTAAGGTAGCGAAATTCCTTGTCGGGTAAGTTCCGACCTGCACGAATGGCGTAACGACTTGGGCGCTGTCTCGACCACAGACTCGGCGAAATTGCACTACGAGTAAAGATGCTCGTTACGCGCGGCAGGACGGAAAGACCCCGGGACCTTTACTATAGCTTGGTATTGATGCTCGGTTCGGTTTGTGTAGGATAGGTGGGAGACTGTGAAGTGGCCACGCCAGTGGTTGTGGAGTCGTTGTTGAAATACCACTCTGGTCGGATGGGGTGTCTGAACCTCGGGCCCTGATCGGGTTCAGGGACAGTGCCTGGTGGGTAGTTTAACTGGGGCGGTTGCCTCCTAAAAGGTAACGGAGGCGCCCAAAGGTTCCCTCAGCCTGGTTGGCAATCAGGTGGCGAGTGTAAGTGCACAAGGGGGCTTGACTGCGAGACCGACGGGTCGAGCAGGGACGAAAGTCGGGACTAGTGATCCGGCATCTCCTGGTGGAAGGGATGTCGCTCAACGGATAAAAGGTACCCCGGGGATAACAGGCTGATCTTGCCCAAGAGTCCATATCGACGGCATGGTTTGGCACCTCGATGTCGGCTCGTCGCATCCTGGGGCTGGAGTAGGTCCCAAGGGTTGGGCTGTTCGCCCATTAAAGCGGTACGCGAGCTGGGTTTAGAACGTCGTGAGACAGTTCGGTCCCTATCCGCCGTGCGCGTTGGAGACTTGAGGAAGGCTGTCCCTAGTACGAGAGGACCGGGACGGACGGACCTCTGGTGTGCCAGTTGTCCCGCCAGGGGCACGGCTGGTTGGCTATGTTCGGAAGGGATAACCGCTGAAGGCATCTAAGCGGGAAGCTCGTTCCAAGATGAGGTCTCCCACCCCCTTTGTGGGGGTAAGGCCCCCTGGAGACGACGGGGTTGATAGGCCAGAGATGGAAGCCCTGTGAGGGGTGGAGTTGACTGGTACTAATAGGCCGAGGGCTTACCACAACACCCGCACGGTTTTGGTTGTGTGGGGAATGTTGGGTAATGAAGGTGTTCGCATCCACTGTGTGACCCTGAGCACACCACCCGTTGGCGGTTGGTTTGCTGGGTTTGATGAATCAAATAGTGTTGTCGGTGGTTTTGGCGGAGGGGGAACGCCCGGTCCCATCCCGAACCCGGTAGCTAAGCCTTCCAGCGCCGATGGTACTGCACTCGTCAGGGTGTGGGAGAGTAGGACGCCGCCGACATCAAACCCCTGAAGGAGGGGCCCGCCAACGCGGGCCCCTCTTTTTTTGTGGTTGGGTGGGCGCGTGCTCGATCTGACGCGGGACCCGGTCGACCTGTGCGCGGCGCTCGTCGACGTGCCGAGTGTGTCCGGCGCCGAAGCCGGGCTGGCCGATCTCGTCGAGGACGCCTTCCGCACACAGGCACCGCATCTGGAGGTGCTGCGCAGCGGAGCGGCGGTGCTGGCCCGCACACGGCTGGGCAGGGAGCGCAGAGTGCTGCTGGCGGGCCACCTTGACACGGTGCCGGTGGCCGACAACCTGCCCAGCCGCCGCGACGGTGACCTGCTCTACGGCTGCGGCACGTCGGACATGAAGGCGGGCGACGCCGTCTTCGCCCATCTCGCGGCAACGGTGGTGGCACCGCGCCACGACCTGACGGTCGTGTTCTACGACTGCGAGGAGGTGGAGGCGGCCCGCAACGGCCTGGGTCGGGTCGAACGCGACCACCGCGAATGGCTCGACGCCGACCTCGCCATCCTCGGCGAGCCGACGGGCGGCGCCGTCGAGGCGGGCTGCCAGGGCACGTTGCGGGCCGAGGTCACCACGCGCGGTCGGCGAGCGCACTCGGCGCGATCATGGCTGGGCGCCAACGCCATCCACGCGGCAGGCGCGGTGCTGGACCGGCTGCGCGCGTACCCGCCGCGCCAGGTCGAGATCGACGGCTGCACGTACCGGGAGGGTCTGCAGGCCGTACGGATCGCGGGCGGCGTGGCGGGCAACGTCGTGCCCGACGAGTGCGTCGTGACGGTCAACTTCCGCTTCGCGCCCGACCGCACCGTCGAGGCCGCCGAACACCACGTCCGCGCGGTGTTCGACGGGTTCGACGTCGTCGTCACCGACCATTCGCCCGGCGCCCTTCCCGGTCTGCGCGCGCCCGCGGCGCAGGAGTTCCTCGCGGCGACGGGCACCATCGCGACGGCCAAGTACGGCTGGACCGACGTCTCGCGGTTCGCCGCGCTCGGCATCCCCGCTGTCAACTACGGCCCCGGCGACCCGAACCTCGCCCACACCCGTGCCGAGAACGTCGACGTCCGCCGCATCGTCGAGGCCGTCGACGTCCTCGGTCGGTTCCTCGCCTGACCGACGGCCGTGCGGCACGGGCCGCGATCGGTTGTCGGCGGACGTCATTACGCTGGTTTGCATGAGTACGAACGGGGCGGACCCGCATCCGGAGGAGAAGCAGCGCGGTCCGGTCGTGCTGCGCCGGGAGCGCCGCAACGAGCCCACCACCACCGACCAGCGCCTGCTGGACTCCCGCGGCCCGAGCGACTGGGTGCACACCGACCCGTGGCGGGTGCTGCGCATCCAGGCCGAGTTCGTCGAGGGCTTCGGGGCGCTGGCGGAGCTGCCGAGGGCGGTCACGGTGTTCGGGTCGGCCCGCACGCCCCGCGACCATCCCGAGTACGCGCTCGGACGGGCACTGGGCACCGCGCTCGCCGAGTCCGGATACGCCGTGATCACCGGCGGCGGACCCGGCGTGATGGAGGCGGCCAACCGGGGCTGCTCCGAAGCCGGGGGGTTCTCGGTGGGGCTCGGCATCGAGCTGCCGTTCGAGCAGGGCCTCAACGACTGGGTCGATCTCGGCATCAACTTCCGCTACTTCTTCGCCCGCAAGACGATGTTCGTGAAGTACTCGCAGGCGTTCGTCTGCCTCCCCGGCGGGTTCGGCACGCTGGACGAGCTGTTCGAGGCGCTCACGCTGGTGCAGACGAAGAAGGTCACCAAGTTCCCCGTCGTGCTGCTCGGCAGCGACTACTGGGGCGGGCTCTACGACTGGGTCGAGAAGGCCGTCCTCGACGGGGGCAAGATCGGCGAGAAGGACATGGCGCTGCTGTACGTCACGGACGACGTCGACGACGCCGTCCGCGTCGTTCACGAGGCCTACCGGGCGTGGGAGGACACCCACTAGTGACCGCCGTGTGCGTGTACTGCTCGTCGGCCGACGGCATCGAGGAGCGCCACATCGCGCTGGCCGCGGAGGTGGGCCGCCAGGTCGCCGAGCGGGGGTGGGCGCTCGTGTCCGGTGGCGGCAGGCGCTCGATGATGGGCGCGGTCGCCGCCGCCGCCCGCGCGGGCGGCGCCCACACCACCGGGGTCATCCCGCGCTCGATGGTGCAGCGGGAGTGGGCCGACCACGCGTCCGACGAGCTGCTCGTCGTCGACAGCATGCGCGAGCGCAAGGCGCAGATGGAAGCGCACGCCGATGCGTTCCTCGCGCTGCCGGGCGGCCTCGGCACCTGTGAGGAGCTGTTCGAGGTCTGGACGTCGGGCTTCCTCGGCCTGCACGCCAAGCCGGTGGTCCTCCTCGACCCCGGCGGGCACTGGGCGGGCCTCCTGGAATGGGTGCGTGGCATCGCGGGCGAGGGTTTCCTGCATCCCCGGTCCATCGAGCGGCTGGTCGTCACCAACGACGTCGGGACGGCGCTCGACGCCTGCGTGGCGCCGGTGCGCGCGTGATCCGTTTCGGCGCCCGCGCGCCCGCGCAGGACCGCGCGCTCGTCATGGCGATCGTCAACCGCACGCCCGACTCGTTCTACGACCGGGGCGCCACGTTCACCGACGGCGCGGCGATGGCCCGCGTCGACGCCGCGGTGGCCGAGGGCGCCGACATCGTCGACATCGGCGGCGTGAAGGCCGGTCCCGGCGACGAGGTCGACGTCGCCGAGGAGATCCGCCGCGTGGTGCCGTTCATCGCCGCGGTCAGGGCCCGCCACCCCGACGTGGTGATCAGTGTCGACACGTGGCGCGGCGAGGTGGGCCGTGTCGCCGTGGCGGAAGGCGTCGACCTGCTCAACGACACCTGGGCGGGCGCCGACCCGACACTGGGCGACGTCGCCGCCGAGCTGGGCGTCGGCATCGTGTGCTCGCACACCGGCGGCGCGGTGCCCCGGCGCCGACCGCACCGGGTGCGCTACGCCGACGTGGTGGCCGAGGTCGTCGCCGAGGTCACCGGCCAGGCCGAGCGCCTGGTCGCGCGGGGCGTGCCACGCGAGGGGATCCTCGTCGACCCGGCCCACGACTTCGGCAAGAACACCTTCCACGGCCTCGCCCTGCTGCGCCACTGCGACCAGCTCGTCGCCACCGGCTGGCCGGTGCTGATGGCGTTGTCCAACAAGGACTTCGTCGGCGAGACCCTGGGTGTCACCGAGCTCACCGACCGGCTGGAAGGCACGCTCGCGGCCACCGCGCTGGCGGCGGCGGCGGGCGCGCGGGTGTTCAGGGCGCACGAGGTGGCGGCCACCCGACGTACTGTGGAGATGGTCGCGTCGATCGTCGGCACCCGGGCACCCGCCCGCACGGTCCGCGCGCTGGCGTGAATCTCCGCGGCAACGAGGCCGCTCCCCACCCCCCTGTTGTGAGGAGAGGCCCGTGGACGACGTCACCGAGCGCTGGTTCGCCCGTCGCACCTGGCAGGAGCCGCCGTGGAGCGTCGAGGAGCTCGTCGCGGCCAAGCGCGGCAGGCGCGTGTCCGTCGCACTGCCCGCGCTGGACGAGGAGGCGACGGTCGGCGCGATCGTCGCCGCGCTCGTCCCGCTGACGGAGGGTCCGGCGCCGCTCGTCGATGAGCTGGTCGTCGTCGACTCGGGGTCGACCGACCGCACCATCGAGGTCGCCGCCGCCGCGGGCGCGCGGGTGGTGCGCCGCACCGAGGTCGTCCCTGAGCTGGCGCCGCTGCCGGGCAAGGGCGAGGTCCTCTGGCGGGCGCTCGCCGCCACCACCGGCGACGTGGTCTGCTACCTCGACTCCGACCTCGTCGACTTCGACCCCGCCTTCGTTCCCGCCCTTCTGGGCCCGCTGCTGGTCGAGGACGGGGTGCACCTGGTGAAGGGCTTCTACCGGCGGCCGCTGCGGCTGGAGACCTCCGAGGTCGACACGGGCGGAGGGCGCGTCACCGAGCTGCTGGTGCGGCCGTTGCTCGCGGCGCTGCGCCCGGAGCTCGCGGGCGTCGTGCAGCCGCTGGGCGGGGAGTACGCGGGCACGCGGGAGCTGCTGGAGTCGCTGCCGTTCGCGGCGGGCTACGGGGTGGAGATCGGGCTGCTGTTGGACGCCCACGCCGGCCGGGGGCTGGACGCGATCGCGCAGGTCAACCTCGGGGTGCGCAAGCACCGCAACCGGTCACTGCTGCAGCTGGGCGTCATGGCGCGGCAGATCCTCGCGGCGACGTTGCGGCACTGCGGTGTGCCGGACGCCGGTGGCGCGCTCACCCAGTTCGTCCAGGTCGGGGGCGAGTGGCTGCCGTCGGCCACGCCGGTCGCGGTGGCCGAGCGGCCGCCGATGCGGGAGGTGCGGGTGCGCTGAGCGGAGCTTGCGGAGCGAACATCGGCGCTGAGCGGAGCTTGCGGAGCGAACATCGGCGCCAGCCGCGGGGCCGGGACATCGAGACTGTCGGGGCCTCATGGTGGGATGGCTCTGTGGGCACCGCGTTGGTCTACCTCATCGTCGTCACGGTGGTGGCGGCCGTGTTCTTCGTCGTCGCCGCGTTCGTGTTCGGCCGGGGCGAGGAGCTCGCGCCGCTGGCCCCCGACGCCACCCCCACCCGCCTGCCATCGCGTGACATCCGCGGCGAGGACGTCCGTGACCTGCGCTTCCCTCAGGCGGTGCGCGGCTACCGCATGACCGAGGTGGACTGGGTGCTCGACCGGCTGGCCGAGGAGATCGACCGTGTCACCGGTGAGCGCGATGAGCTGGCGGCGCGGATCGCCGAGTACGAAGGGGCGCAATGAGCCGCGTCGAGATCACGGTGCCCGTCGACGTGGGCGCGTCAGCGGAGGCGGTGTGGCAGAAGGTCACCGACTGGCCGGGCCAGGGGGAGTGGATGCTCGGCACGCGGGTCGAGGTCGTTGGCGGCGGTGACGGGCGCCATCTCGGCGCGCGGCTGCGCGCGGTCACCGGGGTCGGCGCGGTGGGGGTCACCGACCCGATGGAGATCGTCGCCTGGGAGCCGCCGCGGCGGTGCGTCGTGCGGCACACCGGCAAGGTGGTGCGCGGCGACGGCGTCTTCGAGGTGGTGGTGCTGGGCCCGCACCGGTCGCGGTTCCTCTGGTCGGAGCAGCTCGACCTGCCCCTCGGCGCCGTCGGCGCGCTGGGCTGGCGGGTGGTGGCGCCCGCCTTCCGGTGGGGGATCGCGCGGTCGCTGCGCACGATGGCGCGCCGCCTGGAGGCCGAGCAGCGTGGGTGAGCTCGCGCGGTGCGGCTGGGCGGGTTCGGCGCCCGAGTACCTCGCCTATCACGACGACGAGTGGGGCCGCCCCCTGCACGGTGTCGCCGCGATGTTCGAGCGGCTCTCGCTGGAGGGCTTCCAGTCGGGGCTGTCGTGGCTGGTCATCCTGCGCAAGCGGCCCGCGTTCCGGGCGGCCTTCGCCGATTTCGACCCCGCCGTGGTCGCCCGCTTCGGCGACGCCGAGGTGACGCGGCTGCTCGGCGACGCGGGCATCGTCCGCAACCGGTCCAAGATCGAGGCGACGGTGTCGAACGCCCGCGCGGTCCTGGAGCTCGACACGCCGCTCGACGAGCTGCTCTGGTCTTTCGCGCCCGCCGCCCACACCCGGCCCTCGACGCTCGCCGACGTGCAGGCCGTCAGCCCGGAGTCGACGGCGATGGCGAAGGAGCTCAAGCGCCGCGGGCTGCGCTTCGTCGGGCCCACCACGTGCTATGCGCTCATGCAGGCCGCGGGGCTCGTCGACGACCACGTCGCGACCTGTTGGCGCGCCGTGGTCGACCCTTAGCCGAATGTGACACGCCGCGCGGTTGATCGCTCCGATTTCCTGCCCGTCCGATCGATGAGGAAAGATGGACATCAAGGCATCCCGCCGTGCGCTCCCCATCGCGCTGCGGAGCGCTGAGAGAACCCGCCACGGCTGGACCCGGTAAGAGAACGACGGAGGGAGCAGGAGATGGCCGCGATGAAGCCCCGGACCGGAGACGGTCCCCTGGAGGTGACCAAGGAGGGTCGGGGCATCGTGATGCGCGTACCGCTCGAGGGCGGTGGTCGTCTGGTCGTGGAGATGTCGGCCGAGGAGGCCAGCGACCTGGGCGATGCGCTGAAGGCTGCTTCCAGCTGACGATCCACCACCGGCGGACGGCGCCGTACCCGAAGGCCGGGCCCGGTGCCGTCCTGTCGATCCGCGAGGGTCAGACCAGACCGCGGTAGATGTCGACCGTGCGGGCGGCCGCCGTCTCCCACGCGAAGTCGCGCACGGCGCGCTCCCGCCCGGCCGTGCCCATCGCCTCAGCGCGTGCGGGGTCCGCGAGCAACGCGTTGACCGCCGCGGCCAGCCCGGAGCGGAAGTCCTCGATCGCGTGCTCGTCGAAGTGCACGAGCAGGCCGGTGGTGCCGTCGTCGACGACCTCGGGGATGCCCCCCACGTCCGACGCGACGACGGCCGTGCCGCACGCCATCGCCTCCAGGTTCACGATCCCCAGCGGCTCGTAGACGGACGGGCAGACGAACACCGTCGACGCCGAGAGCACCTGCCGCACCGAGGTGGTGGGCAGCATCCCGCGCACCCACACCACGCCGGAGCGGGCGGCGGACAGCTCCGCGACGGCCTTCTCCGTCTCCTCCGCGATCTCCGGCGTGTCCGGGGCGCCCGCGCAGAGCACGACCTGGGCGTGCGCGTCGATGTGGTGCGCCGCCGCGATGAGGTGGCCCACGCCCTTCTGCCGGGTGATGCGCCCGACGAACACGACGGTGGGCTTGTCCGGGTCGATCCCGTTCTCCAGCAGGGCCTCGCGGGCCGGGTCCGGATGGTAGAACTCGGTGTCGATTCCGTTGTGGACCACGTGCAGGCGTGCGGGGTCCAGCGCGGGGTAGCAGTCGAGGACG
Source organism: uncultured Actinomycetota bacterium (assembly GCA_963750095.1). GTDB lineage: Bacteria > Actinomycetota > Actinomycetes > Mycobacteriales > Pseudonocardiaceae > Pseudonocardia. The sequence goes on from CAVVPJ010000010.1 coordinate 713,515, forward strand.
TCCGCGCGCATGCCGTCGCTCACGGCGATCACCGCGTCCGCGGCCTCGTACGCGGTGCGCTCCACCCAGGACGAGAGCCGGTACCCGCCGCCGAGCTGTTCGGCCTTCCACGGCCGCCGCGGCTCCAGCGAGTGCGCGGTGACCACGTGCGGCACCCCGTACAGCATCTTGGCCAGATGCCCTGCCATGTTCGCGTACCAGGTGTGGGAGTGGGCGACGTCCGCCCCGTCGAGCGCGTTGACCATCGCCAGGTTCACGCCGAGGGTCTGGAGCGCGAAGTTGGCGCCCTGTAGGCCGATCGGCACGGGATGGGCGTAGGCGCTGTCGCGCGGTTCGCCGAAGCAGTGGACGTCCACGTCGACGAGCGACCGCAACGCCGGAACGAGATGTTCGACGTGCACCCCCGCCCCTCCATAGACGTCCGGCGGGTACTCGCGGGTGAGCAGGCCGATGCGCACGACCAGCACCGTAGTACGTCACGGCCGCGGCGCCGAGTGCGAAGTTCACCAAGGAGTTCACCGGGCGTCGATCGACCAGCGGTGGTCAGCCACCGCAGGTGCACACTAGGGTCGGCGCCGTGACCGGCGTCCGCATTTCGCCCGCTTCGACCCGCGGGTCGACCGCCAATGTGCTGGGGATCGTGCTCGCGGGGGGTGAAGGCAAGCGTCTGTGGCCGCTCACGGCCGACCGGGCGAAGCCTGCTGTGCCGTTCGGCGGAAACTACCGTCTCATCGACTTCGTGCTCTCCAACCTCGTCAACGCGGGGATGGACCGGATCTGCGTGCTCACCCAGTACAAGTCGCACAGCCTGGACCGGCACATCTCCACCACGTGGGGGCTCTCGAGCGTGCTCGGGCAGTACATCACCACGGTGCCCGCGCAGCAGCGCCTCGGCCGCCGCTGGTACACCGGCAGCGCGGACGCGATCTTCCAGAGCCTCAACCTCGTCTATGACGAGACGCCCGACTACATCGTGGTGTTCGGCGCCGACCACGTGTACCGCATGGACCCGAGCCAGATGCTCACCGCGCACATCGAGAGCGGTGCGGGCGTCACCGTGGCAGGCATCCGGGTGCCGCGCGCCGAGGCGAAGGCGTTCGGCTGCATCGCCTCCGACGAGACCGGGCGCATCACCGAGTTCCTGGAGAAGCCCAGCGAGCCGCCGTCGGTGCCGGACGACCCCGAGGTGACGTTCGCCTCGATGGGCAACTACATCTTCACCACCGAGGTGCTGCTCGACGCACTGCGCGCGGACGCCGAGGACGGCGACTCCGACCACGACATGGGCGGCGACATCATCCCGCGCCTGGTCGGCGAGAACGAGGCGCACGTCTACGACTTCGCCGAGAACGTCGTGCCCGGCGCCACCGACCGGGACGCGGGCTACTGGCGCGACGTCGGGACGATCGACGCCTACTACGAGGCGCACACCGACCTCGTGTCGGTGCACCCGATCTTCAACCTGTACAACCAGCGGTGGCCGATCCGCACGGCGATGGCGCCGCTGCCGCCCGCCAAGTTCGTGGAGGGCGGCATCGCGCAGGACTCGATCGTCGGCGCGGGCACGATCATCTCCGGGGCGATCGTGCGGCGCTCGGTGATCGGCCCCAACGTGCGCATCGAGGCGGGCGCCGAGGTCTCCGACTCGGTCGTGATGCCGGGGGTGCGCGTCGGCCGCGGCGCCGTGGTGCGCGGCGCGATCCTGGACAAGAACGTCGTGATCCCCGACGGCGCGCTGGTGGGCGTCGACCTCGCGACGGACCGGGCGCGCTACACCGTGAGCCAGGGCGGCGTGGTGGTGCTCGGGAAGGGCGTCACCGCCCAGTAGGCCGTGCGGCCGTGATCGCCGGGTTCGGCGACTGAGGTGCGCAGGCACACCCCACGCACCGCGGTGGGACAGCGCGGATCGGCCGCCATCGGCGGGCTGCTCGTCGCGGCGGTGGACCGCGCTGACTCCGCCGCCGAGCGCGTGCTCGTCCGCCTGCTGCGGACGGCGGGGATCAACGGGTGGGTGCTCGGCCATCGCTGCGGGTGGCGTCAGATGCGCAGCGCGGCCAGCAGGCCCTCGCCCAGCGGGAGCAGGGTGGGGGCGAGCCGGTCGTCCTCGCGCACCTGGCGGGTCACCTCCCGCATGGCCAGCGTGCCGGGGTCGACGGCCTCGGGGTCCAGCACGCCAGGCCCGAGCACCCCGTGCAGCGCGACGATCCCGCCGGGGCGCAGCAGCCGCAGCGCCTCGTCGAGGTAGCGAGGGTGGTCGGCCGGGCTCGTGTCGACCAGCACCAGGTCGTAGCCGCCGTCGGTGAGCCGGGGCAGCACTTCGAGCCCCATGCCGTTGATCAGTCGGATCCGTGAAGGGCCGTGGCCGGACGCGGTGAACGCGGCGCGGGCGATGCGCTGGTGCTCGGGGTCGACGTCGATCGAGGTGAGGACGCCGTCCTCGCGCATCCCGCGCAGCAGCCACAGCCCCGAGATCCCGGTGCCGGTGCCGACCTCCACCACGGCCCGCGCCCGGATCGCGGACGCGAGGAACCGCAGTGCCGTCCCGACACCGGACGAGACGGGGGCGCACCCCAGCACGCCCGCCGCCGAGCGCGCATCGGCCATCACGTCGTCCTCCGCGACGTAGAACTCGACGAGATCGGCGGTATCCGGGCCGTACATGGTCGCAGAGGCTACTGCGCGCCGCCGCGGGCCGCGCTTTCACAGCCATCTCTCAGATGCTTCTCACCCGTCGTTCACAGGTATCCGGCATCGTCTTCACTATCGGTCGGGGTCGTCGGCCGGTGCCGAGGGCGGGAACACGGACGCCCAGCAGGCCGTTGTCGGAAGCGGTACGACCCACCGCAGGAGGTGCCAGCCCACGATGACCGCAAGCCCCGCCCCGTCGACGCTCCCGTCGGCAGAGACGGTGCTGCCCGGAGACGGCGCGGACTGGACGCCGCCGAGCTGGGACGAGGTCGTCCGGGAGCACGCCGACCGGGTCTACCGGCTGGCGTACCGGCTCACCGGCAACCAGCACGACGCCGAGGACCTCACCCAGGAGACGTTCGTCAGGGTCTTCCGCTCGCTGTCGTCCTACAAGCCCGGCACTTTCGAGGGCTGGCTGCACCGCATCACCACCAACCTCTTCCTCGACATGGTCCGCCGCCGCGCGCGCATCCGGATGGAGGCGCTGCCCGAGGACTCCGACCGCATCGCGGGCCGGGGACCGGAGCCGGAGCAGGTGTTCTCCGACACCCATCTCGACCCGTTGCTGCAGGAGGCGCTCGACGAGCTGCCGCCCGAGTTCCGCGCCGCCGTGGTGCTCTGTGACGTCGAGGGGTTGTCATACGAGGAGATCGGCGCGACGCTCGGCGTGAAGCTGGGTACGGTGAGAAGCAGGATCCATCGCGGACGCGCGGCGCTGCGCAGCTCTCTCGAGCGCCGTCGGGTCGCGCAGGAACGAGAGCTGCAGGAGGTCGTGGGGTGAGTGCAGGCGGGCGCCGCTTCTCGGTCCAGGTTCCCGATTGGGGGCAGGACCACCTGTCGGCGGAGGCCGTCGCCGCGTACGTCGACGGCGAGCTCGCGCAGCGCCCGTTCGACCGTGCCACCGGCCATCTCGCGGCGTGCCCGGAGTGCGCCGCCCAGGTCGTCGCGCAAGGCCAGGCCAGCGCGGCGCTGCGGTCGGCGCGATGCCCGAGCCTCCCGTCGTCGCTGATGTCGGCGCTGCGGTCGATCCCCCAGGTCGCGGAGCTGCCGGGCGCGCCCAACGGCCTCGCCATGAGCCCGGACGGTCAGATCGTCGCGATGCTGCGGCCTGAGCCGTCCCGTCCGGCCGAGGCACCGCCCGCCGGGTTGGCCGAGCCGCCCTCCGGCAGGACGCGTCGCTCCACGCGGATCGGGGCGGGCGCCGCCATCTCCGGGCTCGCGTTGGGCGCACTGGCGCTCGGCGCGGCCATCATCGCCGGTGACACCCCCGCGTCGGCGCCCGGCACACCGCCCAGCGTCGACGCGCACCTGCAACTGCCCTGATCTCCCGCCTCCCCGGTACACCGAATTCACCGCTCCTGCGGCAGGCTGAGGGCCTACGTCGGCCCACACCTGCCCAGGAGCGTTCTGTCGCCATGACCGAGCACACCGCGGCCGACGACGCGGACACCGCAGAGGCGGACGCCGCAGCCTCCCCGACCGCTGCGGGCGCCTCCCCTCCCACCCATGGCGCGGGCGGACGGCCGGAGCCGCCGCGGCTGGGCCCGCGACCGCTCGACCGCCCCGCCGTCGACGCTCACACGGCCGCGCTGTTCGGCAGGCCCGACGGCGTCGACGGCGGGTTCGCCCATTCCGTCAACGGGCACAGCGCCGCCCGGCCGCCGCACGCCACCGCCAACGGGGGCGTCCCCGCCCCGCACCCCGCGCTGGCGACCGCGTTCGGCAGAACCGATCCCGCCGCCGCTCCGCTGCAGCGCCCGCCCGGCTCCGCCCGGCCCGCCGCGCCGGACGACGGCGCCTTCTGGAACCCCGATGCCACCGTCGACCCCTGGCGCAACCCCGAGACGACCGTCGGTCTCGGGCCACCCGCCGAGCCCGACACCCCCGAACCGCCCAAGACCCTGGGGCACGGCGCCCGACTGAGCGTGCGCGAGGTCCTGTTCGGCGGGCGCGTCCACCCTCGGGCGTTGGCCGCGCTCGCCGCCGTCGCGCTGCTCATCGGCGCCGTCGGCGGGGTGGTCGGCAGGCTGACCGCCGAGGACGCCTCCCGTCTCACCACGGCCGACCCCACGATCACCCAGTCGATCGCCGCCAAGGAGCGCCCGGTCGGCTCGGTGGCCGACATCGCCCAGCGCACGGTGCCCGCCGTCGTGTCGGTCGAGGTCAAGGTGGGCGAGCAGGGCGGCACCGGCTCGGGCGTCGTCGTCGACCCCGCGGGCTACGTGATCACCAACAACCACGTCGTCGCCCCCGCGGCCGACACGTCCGGCGCGACGATCGACGCCGTGTTCCACGACGGCACGCGGGTGCAGGCGCGCATCGTCGGGCGTGACCCCAAGACCGACCTCGCCGTGCTCAAGGTCGACGTGGCCAACCCCGTCGTCGCGAGCATCGGCTCGTCGGGCAGCCTGGCCGTGGGCGACGGCGTGATCGCCATCGGGTCGCCGCTCGGCCTCGCGGGCACGGTCACGACCGGCATCGTCAGCGCCCTGCACCGGCCGGTGCGCCTGGACGGCACGGGCGACACCGTCGCCGTCATCGACGCCATCCAGACCGACGCCGCGATCAACCCCGGCAACTCCGGCGGCGCGCTCGTCGACGCCACCGGCGCCGTCGTCGGCATCAACACCGCGATCCGCAGCCTCGGCCAGAACCAGGGCGAGGGCGGCTCCATCGGCCTCGGCTTCGCCATCCCCATCGAGGACGCGCGGGAGATCGCCGACGAGCTGATCCGCACCGGCGCCGTCACCCACGCCGAGATCGGCGTCAACGCCCGCTCGGTCAGCGACTCGGCCACCGACGGCGCACAGGTGCAGAACGTGCAGGCGGGCGGGGCGGCCGCGGCCGCGGGGATCGCGGAGGGCGACGTCGTCGTGAAGGTCGGCGACCGGACGATCGGCGGCGCCGACGAGCTCGTGGTAGCCGTGCGCGCGCACAACCCCGGCGACGTCGTGCCCGTCACGCTGGTGCGCGACAGCCGCACGCTGACCGTCTCGGTCACGCTCACCGGGGACTGACCGAGTCCGACGCGGGTAGAGTCGACCCGTGTTCGACAGCGTGGGATGGGGGGAGATCCTCGTCCTGATCGTGGCCGGGCTCTTCATCCTCGGGCCCGAGCGGCTGCCGAGCGCCGCGGCGTGGGTGGGGCGGTCGATCCGTCAGGTGCGCCAGTACGCCACCGGCGCGCGCGAGCAGCTGCGCAACGAGCTCGGCCCCGAGTTCGACGAGCTGCGCAAGCCGCTCGACGAGCTGCGCGGCCTGCGCAACTTCAACCCCCGCACCGCCGCCGCGCGCGCCTTCTTCGACGACGACGAGCCCGTCAAGCCCAACGGCTTCGCGCCCGGCCCGAGCGGCGCCTCGCCGAACGGCACCCCCGATCTCACCAAGCCCGCCAAGCCCTCGCTGGCGAAGGACGAGCTCCCTCCGATCGACGACGACGCCACCTAGTGCGGTGCCCACGAACGTTCACCGGGTCCTCGCCCCGGCAACGTTCGCGGCCACCGCACTAGTGCGGCGGTCGGGCCCTGTGCCAGTCGGTGGCCTGCTGGAACGCGTTGGCGAGCGCGAGCACCCGCCCGTCGGCGTGCCGCGGCCCGACGATCTGCATCCCGACCGGCAGGCCGCCCACCAGCCCGCACGGCACGCTCGCCGCGGGCTGCTGCGTCATGTTGAACGGGTAGGAGAACGGCGTCCACGACATCCAGCGCTCCCGCGGCCAGCCCGGCGGCACCTCGACGCCCGCCGCGAACGCCGTGATCGGCAGGGTGGGGGTGAGCAGCAGGTCGTAGCGCTCGTGGAACGCCCCCATCCGCACGCCCAGCTCGTTGCGGACCGCCATCGCCCGCAGGTAGGCCACGGCCGTGACGCGCGCCCCCTCCGCGGCGATGTCGACCAGCCCGCGGTCCATCTTCGCCTGCACGTGCGCGGGGAACGGGGCCAGCGACGTCGCCGCGCCCGCGAACCACAGCGTCGAGAACGCGTCGACCGGATCGGCGAAGCCCGGGTCGGCCGCCTCCACCCGCGCGCCGAGCGCCGCCACCACGTCGACCGCGGCCTCGAACGCCGCGGCGACCCCGGGGTCGACGTCGACGTGCCCGAGCGTCGGGCTCACCGCCACCCGCAGGCCCGCAACGACGTCGCCGAGGCCCGCGACGGCGGAGTGGGGGGGCGCCAGCGCCCACGGGTCCCGCGGGTCGGCGCCGGACAGGACGTCGAGCAGCAGCGCGGTGTCCTCCACGGTGCGCGTCATCGGCCCGATGTGCGACAGCGGGCCGAACGGGCTCGCCGGGTACGCGGGCACCCGACCCCAGGTCGGCTTGATCGTCGTGACCCCGGAGAACCCCGCGGGGATGCGCACCGAGCCGCCGCCGTCGGTCCCGAGCGCCAGCGGCGCCATCCCCAGCGCGACAGCGGCCGCGCTGCCCCCCGACGACCCGCCCGCGGTGCGCGCCGGGTTCCACGGGTTGCCGGTGACCCCGGTCAGCGGCGAGTCGGTGACGCCCTTCCAGCCCAGCTCGGGCGTCGTGGTCTTGCCGACGAGCACGGCGCCGTGCTCGCGCACCCGTGCGACGGCCGGGGCGTCGACGTCCCACGGTCCCGCCGGGTCGATCGAGCGCGAGCCGCGCAGCGTCGGCCAGCCGTTCGTGAGCAGCAGGTCCTTGACGGCCAGCGGCACCCCGTCGAGCAGCCCGCACGGCCCGCCCGCCGCCCACCGCGCCTCCGACGCCTTCGCCGCCGTCAGCGCGGCGGTCTCGTCGACCAGACAGAACGCGTTGACCAGCGGGTCGAACCGGCCGATCCGGGCCAGCGCGGCCGTCGTCGCCTCGACGGGCGAGAGCTCGCGCGCCCGGAAGGCGGCGAGCATCTCGACGGCGCTCAGGTCGGCCGGGTCCAACATTGGGCCTCCTTCGTCGGCCCGTGCGCGGAAAACGTCGCTATAGCGACGTTTTCCGCGCACGAGCGCTTTAGCGCGGGGAGATGTTCAGGCTGCGCCCCGCCAGCCCACGGGCCCGGACGGCGAGCCGTTCGGCGATCTTCCGCAGCGCGACGGCCGCGGGCGTGTCGGGCGCGGCCAGCACGATCGGGGTGCCGTCGTCGCCGCACTCGCGTACCCGCGTCTCCAGCGGCACCTGGCCCAGCAGCGGGACGGGCGCGCCGAGCGCCGTGGAGAGCGAGTGCGCCACCGCGGCGCCGCCGCCGGAGCCGAAGATCTCCATGCGGGTGCCGTCGGGCAGCTCCATCCACGACATGTTCTCCACCACGCCCGCCAGCCGCTGGCGGGTCTGCAGCGCGATCGACCCCGCCCGCTCGGCCACCTCGGCGGCCGCGGCCTGCGGCGTCGTCACCACCAGCAGCTCCGCGTTCGGCACGAGCTGCGCGGTGGAGATCGCGATGTCCCCGGTGCCGGGCGGCAGGTCCAGCAGCAGGACGTCCAAGTCGCCCCAGTACACGTCGGCGAGGAACTGCTGCAGCGCCCTGTGCAGCATCGGGCCACGCCACACCACGGCGTCGTTGCCCGGCGTGAACATCCCGATGGAGATCACCCTCACGCCGTGCGCCTGTGGCGGCATGATCATGTTCTCGACCTTGGTGGGCCGGTCGCTCGTGCCGAGCATGCGGGGCACGGAGTGGCCGTAGATGTCGGCGTCCACCACGCCGACCGACAGCCCCCGCGCGGCCATCGCCGCGGCCAGGTTGACCGTGACCGACGACTTGCCGACCCCGCCCTTGCCCGACGCCACGCAGTACACGCGGGTGAGCGAGCCCGGCAGCGCGAACGGGATCACCGGCTCGGCGGCGTCGCCGCGCAGGTTGCGGCGCAAGGCGGTGCGCTGCTCGTCGCTCATCACGTCCAGCTCGACGCGCACACCGCTGATCCCCGGCACCCGCTCCACCGCAGCGGTGACGCGCGAGGTGATCGTCTCGCGCATCGGGCAGCCCGCCACCGTGAGGTACACACCGACGTGCGCGGTGCCGTCCGGGTCCACCGTGACGCCCTTGACCATGCCCAGCTCGGTGATCGGCTTGCGGATCTCGGGGTCCTCGACGCCCACGAGCGCGGCGTGCACGGCCTCTTCGACGGTGGTGGTGCTCATGCCCCCAACCTTACGTCCATGCCGGGCGCCCCCTCCGCGCCTAGCATGTCCCCGGTGACCGATCTCGCGGCCGGGGGGCCGAGCGACACCGCGACCCGCTCAGGGACCGCCGCCAAGCGACGGCTCAGCAACAGCGAGCTGTCCTCGTGGAGGGCGTTCCTGCGCGCCCACGCCGTCATCACGCGCACGTTGGAGACGGAGCTGCTCGCCGAGCAGGACCTCTCGCTGGCGGCCTACGACGTGCTCGTCCAGCTGGTCGAGGCGCCGGACCAGAGGCTGCGGATGACCGAGCTGGCCGACGCCGTGCTGCTGTCGCGCTCCGGCGTCACCCGGCTGGTGGACCGGCTGGAGCGGGCGGGGCTGGTGTCGCGCTGCCCCGTGGAGAGCGACGGGCGCGGGGTGGCCGCGCAGCTCACCCCGGCGGGGCTCGCGCGGCTGCGCGGCGCCTCGCGGACGCATCTCGGCGGCGTCGTCCGGCACTTCGCCGAGCACCTCGACGCCGACGACCTCGCCGCGCTCGAGCGGATCAGTCGTCGGCTGGTCGAGTGAGCTTCTCCCGCTCGACGAGGCGGTCGGCGAGCTTGTCCAGCTCGCCGCGCAGGTAGTCGCGCGTCACCGTCTCGCCCACCGCGAGCCGCAGCGCCGCCAGCTCGCGCGCAAGGTACTCGGTGTCGGCCTTGGTGCGCTCGGCGCGGGCGCGGTCGTCCTCCAGAGCGACGCGGTCGCGGTCGTCCTGGCGGTTCTGGGCGAGCAGGATCAGCGGCGCGGCGTACGCGGCCTGCGTCGAGAACGCGAGGTTGAGCAGGATGAACGGGTACGGGTCCCACCGCCACGTCGTGGCCGCGACGTTGAGCGCGATCCACACGATCACGATCACGGTCTGGATCGTGAGATAGCGCCCGGTGCCCAGGAGCCTGGCCACGCGTTCGGACAGCCGGGCGACCAGCTCGGGGTCGAGGTCCAGGCGTCGCCGCGAGATCAGCGGCTGGTCCAGCCGTCGGCGCGCCGTGATCTCAGGCATCCGCGCTCTCCTGTCCGTCGGGGCTGAGGTGGTCCCGCCAGTCAACGGGCAGCATGTGGTCGAGAAGGTCGTCGACGGTCACGGCGCCGAGCAGGTGGTCCCCGCCGTCCACCACCGGGCCCGCCACGAGGTTGTACGCGGCGAAGTAGCGCGTCAGCTCCGGTATCCGCGCCTCGGGAGGCAAGGTCGCCAGCTCGGTGTCGACGAAGCCCGCGACGAGGTCGAACGGCGCCTCGCGCAGCAGCCGCTGTGCGTGCACGCAGCCCAGATAGCGCCCGGTCGGGGTGCTGTTCGGCGGGCGGCAGACGAAGACCATGCTGGCCAGCGCAGGCGGGATGTCGGGGTTGCGGATGCGGGCGAGCGCCTCGGCCACCGTGGCGTCGGGCCGCAGCACAACCGGCTCCGGGGTCATCAGGCCGCCCGCCGTGTCGGAGGCGTAGCGCATCAGGCGCCGGACGGGCGCGGACTCGTCGGGCTCCATCAGCGCGAGCAGGCGTTCGGAGTCGGCGGTGGGCAGCTCCTTGAGCAGGTCGGCGGCGTCGTCGGGGGCCATCGCCTCCAGGACGTCGGCGGCCCGGTCCGCGCCCACATGGGCCACCAGCGCGCGCTGGTCGGCCTCGGACATCTCCTCGAAGACGTCGGCCAGCCGCTCGTCGTCCAGCGCGTCGACCACCTCGTGGCGCCGCTTCACCGGCAGCTCCGCGAGCGTCGAAGCGACGTCGGCGGGCCGCATCTTCTCCAGCACGGCGAGCAGCCCCGCCGTGCCCTGCCGGTCGGTGAGCGTGAGCCCGGTGACCGCGCGCCAGGCCACGACCTGCGCCTGCCCGCGTCGCCCCAGCCGCCCCCGCCGCTCGCGCACGGCGAGCCTGCCCACGACCCAGTCCCGTGACCTGGCGGGCTCGATCGCCGCGTCGACGACGACCGCGTCCATCCCGCTCTCGGTCACCCGGACCGGGGCGTCGAGCATCTGGCCGACGACCAGGACCTCGTTGGGCCGCTGGGCGAACCGGCGCAGGTTCACCGAACCGGTGGCGAGCGTGACGGCGCCGGGGTCGATCGTCGTCACCCGCAGCATCGGCACGAAGATCCGCCTGCGGCTGACCATCTCGACGACCATGCCGAGCACCCGTGGCGGGTTCGCGTCGACGCGCAGGCCCGCCACGAGGTCGCGCATCTTGCCGATGCGCTCGCCGTCCGGGCCGTAGACCGGAAGTCCGACGAGCCGCGCGACGAAGACCCAATCCGAGGCCACGCACGCAGCGTAGATCGCCTTCCGCCGTGCCCGCTGCGCCGCTCGGCGGAACCGCCGGGCGTGATCCGATCGTGCGCGCCGCGCCTGGTCTACGGTCGCCGCGATCGCCGGACGAGGGGGAGGGCGGACATGGGCGTCGGCGCGGGCAGCGGGCCGCCGGACATCGACACGACCGTGCCGCACGCGGCCCGGATGTACGACTACTGGTTGGGCGGCAAGGACAACTACGCGTCCGACCGCGCGCTCGGCGATCTCGTCAGGGCCCGCATCCCGACGATCGGCGAGATGGCGCGGGCCAACCGCGCCTTCCTCGACCGGTCGGTCCGCTTCCTCGCGGGCGCGGCCGGTGTGCGCCAGTTCCTCGACATCGGTACCGGCATCCCGACGGCGCCCAACGTCCACGAGGTGGCCCAGGGGATCGACCCGACCGCGCGGGTGCTCTACGTCGACAAGGACCCGCTCGTGCTCGCGCACGCCCGCGCGCTGATGTCGAGCACGCCGCAGGGGCGCACGGCGTTCATGCTCGGCGACCTCATGGAGCCGGAGGCGATCCTGCAGAGCCCGCAGCTGCTGGAGACGCTCGACCTCGACGAGCCGGTGGCCCTGCTGCTCATCGCGATCCTCATGTACTTCGACCCCGCGCGGGGGGCCGACCCCTTCCCGGTGGTGCGCCGTCTCGTCGACGCGCTGCCGTCGGGGAGCTATGTCGCGCTCAGCCACCCGACCGGCGACTTCGACCCCGACGCGGTCGCCGGGGTGCGGGCGGTGGAAGCGCAGGCAGGCGTCGCGTTCACCCCGCGCAACCAGGCCGAGGTCGGCGCGTTCCTCGACGGCCTCGAGCCGGTGGAGCCCGGTGTGGTCCCGGTGCTGATGTGGCGGCCGGGCGCACCCGTGGCCGACCCGCACGCCGCCTACTCCTGGGCAGGCGTGGCCCGCAAGCCGTGAGCGGGTGAGAAACCAATCACCTCGGGGCGTCGGCGCGGCGCATCCGTGCCAGCATCTGTGCAGCCGCCGACCCGGAGGAGTCGCAAACAATGATGGGACGATGACGACCCGCACCCGCGCCCGCCGTTCCTGCCTTGCCGTGCCGGGCTCGAGCCAGAAGTTCATCGACAAGGCCCGCACGCTGCCCGTCGACCAGGTGTTCCTCGACCTGGAGGACGCCTGCGCGCCGCTGGCCAAGCCGGGCGCGCGCAAGACGATCGTCGCCGCGCTCAACGAGGGCGGCTGGGACGGGAAGATCCGCGTGGTGCGCGTCAACGACTGGACCACCGAGTGGACCTACCGGGACGTCACCGAGGTCGTCGAGGGCGCGGGCGCCAACCTCGACGCGATCATGCTGCCGAAGGTGCAGACGGCCGAGCAGGTCGTGGCGCTGGACCTGCTGGTCACGCAGGTCGAGAAGACGATGGGCTACGAGGTCGGGCGCATCGGGATCGAGGCGCAGATCGAGAACGCGTTGGGGCTCATCAACGTCAACGCGATCGCCACCGCCTCCCCGCGCGTCGAGACGATCATCTTCGGCCCGGCCGACTTCATGGCGTCGATCAACATGAAGTCCCTCGTGGTGGGGGAGCAGCCGCCCGGCTACGACGTGGGCGACGCCTACCACCACATCCTCATGAGCATCCTCATGGCGGCGCGCGCCCACGACAAGCTCGCCATCGACGGCCCCTACCTGCAGATCAAGGACGTCGACGGGTTCCGCAGGGTGGCGGGCCGGGCGGCGGCGCTGGGCTTCGACGGCAAGTGGGTGCTGCACCCCGGCCAGATCGACGCGGCCAACGCGACGTTCAGCCCGTCGCAGGCCGACTACGACCACGCGGAGAACATCCTCGACGCCTACGAGTGGTGCACCTCCGAGGCGGGCGGCAAGCGGGGCGCCGCGATGCTCGGCGACGAGATGATCGACGAGGCCAGCCGCAAGATGGCCCTGGTGATCGCGGGCAAGGGCCGCGCCGCCGGGATGCGGCGCAGCGACCGCTGGACCCCGCCCGAGTCCTGACCGGTCGCTCGCGCACACCGCGTGTGGCTCACACACATTGCGGGACGTGTGCGTGAGCCATGGACGGTGTGTGCGAGCACGATAGGTGCCGATCGTCACACGATTCCCGCACTACCGCGCGCGATACTTACCGGTCAGTACGTGTGCTCGCGCCGAGGGGAGACACCATGGCCCGGCTCGCCCAGACCGCCGGTCTCACCGACATCCAGGAGGAGATCCTCGCCACGGTCAAGACGTTCGTGGACAAGGAGATCCTGCCCCACGCCACCGCGCTGGAGCACGCCGACGCCTACCCGCAGGACATCGTCGACGGGATGAAGGAGATGGGCCTGTTCGGGCTCACGATCCCGGAGGAGTACGGCGGGCTGGGGGAGTCGCTGCTGACGTACGCGCTGGTCGTCGAGCAGATCGCGCGCGGGTGGATGAGCGTCTCCGGGGTGATCAACACCCACTTCATCGTCGCCCACATGATCTCGGGCCACGGCACGGACGAGCAGAAGGCCCGCTACCTCCCGCAGATGGCGACCGGTGAGACGCGCGGGTCGTTCTCGATGTCCGAGCCCGACCTCGGCTCGGACGTCGCGGCGATCAAGACGAAGGCCGTGCAGGACGGGGACGAGTTCGTCCTCGATGGCGCGAAGATGTGGCTGACCAACGGCGGCACCTCCAACCTCACCGCCGTGCTCGTCCGCACCGACGAGGGTGCCGAGAAGCCCTACCAGAACCTCACCTGCTTCCTGGTCGAGAAGCCCGTCGGGTACGGCGAGGTCGCGCCCGGCCTCGTCGTCCCCGGGAAGATCGACAAGATGGGGTACAAGGGCGTCGACACCACGGAGATGGTGTTCAAGGGCTTCCGGGTGCCCGCCGACCGCGTCCTCGGCGGCAAGCGTGGCAGCGGGTTCGCGCAGATGATGGACGGCGTCGAGGTCGGCCGCGTGAACGTCGCCGCGCGGGCGTGCGGGATCTCGATCAGGGCGTTCGAGCTGGCCATCGAGTACGCGCAGCAGCGCTCGACGTTCGGCAAGCCCATCGCCCAGCACCAGGCGATCGCGTTCAAGCTCGCCGAGATGGCGACCAAGGTCGAGGCCGCGCACCTGATGATGGTCAACGCCGCCCGGCTCAAGGACTCCGGCGAGCGTTTCGACGTCGAGGCGGGCATGGCGAAGTACCTGGCCAGCGAGTACTGCGCCGAGGTCACGCAGGACGCGTTCCGCATCCACGGCGGCTACGGCTACTCCAAGGAGTACGAGATCGAGCGGCTCATGCGTGAGGCGCCGTTCCTGCTGATCGGCGAGGGCACGAGCGAGATCCAGAAGACCATCATCAGCCGGGGGCTGTTGCGGGAATACAAGACAAGGTGATCATCCGATCACGTGACCTTTGGGCACTTCCTGGCGAGTTCGGGCGTTGACGGGTTGACGAACTTCGCGTAAGGAGACCCCGTGACCACGCCGTTCGGTGGGCCCGCACGTTCCGTGCCCGGCCTGCCCAACCTGCCGACGCCGCCCACCGGATGGCCGGTCGGGTCGTACGCCACGTACGAGGAGGCGCAGCGCTCCGTCGACTACCTGGCCGACGCGAACTTCCCGGTGCGGGACGTGACGATCGTGGGCGTGGACCTGATGCTGGTCGAGCGCGTGATCGGGCGGTTGACGTGGGGGCGCGTGATCGCCTCGGGGGCCGCTTCCGGCGCGTGGTTCGGCCTCTTCATCGGCCTGCTGCTGAGCTTCTTCTCCACCAACGCCAACCCGATCGGCCCGATCCTCACCAGCCTGGTGTGCGGCATCGTCTTCTTCGCGGTGTTCGCGGCCGTCGGCTACGGTGCCGCGCGCGGTCGGCGCGACTTCACGTCCCAGAGCCAGATGGTGGCCGGGCGCTACGACGTGCTGTGCCAGCCCCGCAACGCCGAGAAGGCGCGCGAGCTGCTGGCGAAGCTGGCGATGAGCTCGGGCGGTTCCGTCACCTCGGAGTGACGCGGGTCAGGCGTCGGCGCGGGCGGCGCGCAGCCGCTGCACGACCTCGTCGTCCCAGCGGTGCGTGCGCATGAGCTGGTACCGCTGGCAGGCGAGGTCCAGGTAGGCCTCGGCGTCGGTGCGCTCGCCCACGAGGTCCGCCGCCCGCAGCATCCGCACGACGGGCTGGAACTCCTCGGCGTACCAGCGCCGGGCCACCGTGGCGCGGTCGAGGTAGCGGTCCTCCTGCTGCATCAGCCGGAATCCCCACGCCTCGACCGTCTCGCTGAGCACCGCGTACGACCACGGTGAGGTCACCAGGATCGTGCACAGCGCCGGGCCGGGCAGCGGCACGCGGTCGAGGAACACCCGGCGCAGGTCCTTGGCGATGAGGTCGCCCCGGCAGGAGATGCCGGTGGCGTCCACTTTGGTCAGGACCTCGGTCACGTACGCGTCGATGGTCCGCAGCCGCAGTGCGATGGCCACCGAGACGCGGTGGTGGCCGTCCTGCACGAAATGCAGCTCGCCGACCCGGAAGACGTCGATCGGCGGCAGGCCCTCGCCCTGGCGGATGATGCGGTCCAGCCGCTCCCAACGCTCCCGCGAGACGCGGGACCTGGGGCGGAACCACCGGTCGAAGTCGGCGGCCCTGTCGACGCTGCCGACGATGGACTCCAGCTCGATGGTCTGCAGGCCGAGCGGCCGCTCGCCGAGGTAGCCCAGCGCGTCCACGACCTCACCGAAGGGGAGGATGTCGGAGACGTCGTCGGGCTGGCGGCGCAGCCGGGCCGCCAGGCGCGAAAGCACCTGGCGGCGGCGCTGGCGCTGGAAGTCGCTCTCCGCGTCGGCATGGGGGTATCCGGTGTCGACCATCGCCTTCTAGAGTTCCATCGTCCGCCGCCCGACGACGTTGACGATCCGCGTGTCTCCTATCACGCGATCCGGGACGGGCTGCCCGTAGGGGTGGATGTGGCCGTGCAGGAGCAGCCGTGGCCGCAGGGCGGCGACCACGTCGTGCAGGCACGTGAAGCCGTGGTGTGGAGGGTCCTCGCGGTCGCCGAGCCCCCGCGGCGGGGCGTGGGCGAGCACAATGTCGACCCGGCGCCCGTCCCGTCGGACCTTGCGCTGCGCCGAGCGCACCACCGCCCTCGCCCGCCTGGCCTGCTCGCGCTGGGTCCACTGGTTGGGCCCCGGCCGGTAGCGCACGCAGCCGCCGAGGCCGACGAACCGCAGCCCCGCCACGTCGACCACGCGGCCGTCCACGTCGTCGTATCCCGCGGGGCCCGGCCACGACGCGGGGAGCCCGTCGCGCATCCAGATGCCGCGCCGCTCGCGGAACCCGGTGAGGTCGGGGTCGTGGTTGCCGGGCACGAGCACTCCGGGGCAGTCGAGCCGGTCGGCGAGGTCGGACAGGTAGTCGAACGCCAGGTCGCCCGCCGAGACGATGAGGTCGATGCCGTCGGGGCGCGCACCCGCCATCAGGCCTCTGTCCTCCTCGTCGCTCACGACCAGGGCGGTCACCACCGGGCCCAGCCTACGGGCGTACGGCGGAAGAATGCGCGAGGATGCAGGCGTGCGCCCCCCGAAGCCGGAGCCCGGACGGATCGGCCCTTCGAACGTGGCACGCGCGTTCGACGAGCACGCGCGCAGCTACGACCGGCTCGTGGGCGCCAACCGCGGCTACCACGAGCACCTGCGGATGACCGCACGGCGGATGGGCCTGCGGGACCGCGGCGCAGGCCTGCGGCTGCTCGACCTCGGCTGCGGCACCGGCGCGTCCACGCAGGCGCTGCTGGACGTCGCGCCGGAGGCCGCGATCACCGCGGTCGACGCCTCGGCCGAGATGCTCGCGGTCGCCAGGAGCAAGACGTGGCCGCCGGGCGTGAAGTTCGTGCACGGCAACGTCGACGAGCTCGACCGGGTGGGGGTCACCGGGTACTACGACGGCATCCTCGCCGCCTACCTGCTGCGCAACCTCAGCGAGCCCAACGCCGCCCTGCGCACGTTCTACGGCCTGCTGAAGCCGGACGCCCCGCTGGCCGTCCATGAGTACTCGGTGGCCGACTCCACGCGCAGCAAGCTGATCTGGAGCGCGGTCTGCTGGGGCATGATCATCCCGATGGGCAAGCTGCGCGCGGGCTCTGCCGACCTCTACCGCTACCTGTGGCGCAGCGTGCTGGACTTCGACGGGGTGGAGGCACTCACCACACGCATGCACGCCACCGGGTTCGTCGACGTGCGCGTCCAGACGTTCCCGGGGTGGCAGCAGCACATCGTGCACACCTTCCTCGGCAAGCACCCGCCCGAGCCGTCGACGCCGCCGCTGGGCCTCAACCTCTCCAAGATCAACCCGCCGGAGGAGTAACCGCTGTGCGGGCGGCCCCGCGCGGCGGCGCGGCCGGTCGCCCGCGCGGCGGCGCGGGCCGGTCGCCCGCGCGGCGGCGCGGTGAGAGGCTCGCGCGGCCGCTTCGGCGGGGTCGCCCGCGTCGCGTCGCACCCGCGCCGCTCTTCGCAGACCGCGCGTGCACCTCGCAGAGGTCCGGGCGTCTGCGAAGGGGAGGACCGGTCTGCGAGGTGGGTGGGGGCGCGCCTCGTCGCAGTGGACCACCCCGTTGCGGCGTGTTGCGGAGACCTCGCGGTCAGGGGCGGGTGCGGAGGTCGTGGCGGCGCTCGGCGTAGGCGATGTCGTCGCGCCAGAGGCGGGCGGCGGCGCGCGCGATGAGCGGGCGGAGCGCGCCCGCGACCCGGCGGGTCAGCGCGAAGCCCGCGCGGTCGGAGTGCGCCACCACCGCCTCGATCACGGCGGTGCGCGGCCGCCCCGCGGCGTCGGCGCGAAGGGGGGTGGCGTGGGTCTCGACGACCGAGCCTGCGCCCTCGCCGTCGACGATCTCCATGGTGACCGTGCGCGGGTCGGGGCAGCTGAACGCGGCGTGGACGGGCACGCCGAGGCGCTTGCCGACCGTGAAGGTCACCTCGACGAGAAAGCGGTCCTCGGCGGGCGGACACTCCAGCGGCGGCGCGGAGAGCACCTTCAACGCGGTGAACGAGTAGGGGTGCAGCCACGCGCCGTGCCACGGGTCGAGCCGGTTGGCGACCACGTCCTCCGGCTCGCAGTGGCCGATCACGGTGGCGACGGCGTCGAGGCTCGCCCCTGCGGGTGGGCGCGGGCCGAGCACGGGGGCGTCGGTGAGCGGGCCGTCGGCGAGGTCGTCGAGGCGCACCCAGGCCAGCACGCCGTCGTCGAACGCGGGCAGCGTTCGCCAGCCCGGGCGGCCGCCCGTTCCGAGCGCCATCCCGTGCCAGCGGCAGACCAGCCTGCCCTCGTGCACCGGCGCGTCGCACAGCGCGGCCCCGAGGTGCGGGCAGGCGCCGGGACCGACGGCGAGCGTGCCGTCGACGTCGCGCCACGCCACGAGCTCGCGGCCCCCGATCGTGCGCCCGAACGCCCGTCCGGGCCGCACCTCCCGGCTCGCGGCCATGACGAACCACCCGCCCGACGGCCGCGCCAGCGCGCGGTTGAGCGCGGCCCGGATCAGCCCCGGCTTGGCGTCCGCCCAGCTCGGCGGCTGGTCGGCCCATGACGGGCGGCGCAGACGGCGGAGCGGGTTGACCGGGCGGTCGTTCACTCCGCTGACGATAGCCAGGAGTCGCGGCCCCGGCGCGGCGGTGGCTACAGCCAGCGGTTGCGCCGGAAGTTGCGGTACAGCCCCATGCACAGCACGCCGGTGACCAGCAGGATCAGCGGGTAGCCGAGGTGCCAGTGCAGCTCCGGCATGAAGTCGAAGTTCATCCCGTAGATACCCGCGACCATCGTCGGCACCGAGATCAGCCCCGCATACGCGGTGATCTTGCGCATGTCGTTGTTCTGCCGCATGGTGATCTTCGCGAGGACGGCGTCCACGAGCGTCGTGAGCAGCTCGTCGAAGCCGGTCACGCGCTCGGTGACGGTCGAGAGGTGGTCGTCGACGTCGCGGAAGTAGGACCGCACGTCGTGCGGCACGAGCGACGAGTAGCCCTCCGTCAGCTTGCGCAGCGGCGCCACCAGCGGGGCCACCGAGCGGCGCAGCTCCATCACCTCGCGCTTCATGACGTAGATCTGCTCGGAGTCCATCGCCGAGCGCGGCTCGAACACCTCGGCCTCGATCTCGTCGATGTCCTTCTCGATGGCGTCGGTGACGGCGACGTACTGGTCGACGACGTGGTCGGCGATCGCGTGCAGCACCGCGGCTGGGCCCAGCGCGAGCTGCTCGGGGTCGGCTTCCAGCTGCTCGCGCACGCGGTGCAGCCCACAGTGGTCGCCGTGCCGGACGGTGACGATGAAGTCGGGGCCGACGAACGCCATGACCTCACCGGTCTTGATCAGCTCGGTGGCCGTGGTGGGCTCGTCGTGATCGACGTAGGTGACCGTCTTGAGCACCATGAACAGCGAGTCCTCGTACCGCTCCAGCTTCGGTCGCTGCTTGGCGGTGACCGCGTCCTCGACGGCCAGCTCGTGCAGCCCGTACGTCTCGGCGATCGCGGTGATCTGCTCGTCGGTCGGCTCGTGCAGCCCGATCCACACGAAGCCCTCGCCGCGGCGGCGGACCTCGTCGATGGCCCGGTCGTGGGTGAAGCGGCCGTCGAGGCGCTTGCCGTCGACGTAGACGCCGCAGTCGACGACATAGGCCGACATCGGGACGCGCAGCTTGGGCAGCAGCGACTCCCGGGTGGGGCGCCGCGACGTCAGCAACGCGGGCCGGATCGAGGACAGGGCAGTCTTGGGCAAGGCAGGCATCACGAGGTCTCCAACGTACAGGCGCGCTCACGCGCGGTGACGATTCGCGCGCCCTGAGCCTCGGGAGACCAGCTCAGCCGTCCTCGGGGTCCGGGGCGCGGCGACTACTGCATCCGGGTGCCGTCGGCACCGCGCTCACCTCCTGACCCTGTGGTATCGGCCACCCGCTCACCGGCTGGCCACGGGATAGATTACCTCCCTGCGGTGACTATCGGCGATGGAGGCGACGACGTTGCAGTTCGGCCGGTACTACGAGGAGTTCGAGATCGGCGCCGTCTACAAGCACTGGCCGGGCAAGACGGTCACCGAGTACGACGACCACCTGTTCTGCCTTCTCACCATGAACCACCACCCGCTGCACATGGACGCGCACTACGCGGAGGAGACGACCGACTTCAAGCGGAACGTGGTGGTGGGCAACTACATCTACTCGCTGCTGCTGGGCATGTCGGTGCCCGACGTCTCGGGCAAGGCGATCGCCAACCTCGAGGTGGAGTCGCTCAAGCACACCCGGCCGACGTTCCACGGCGACACGATCTACGGCGAGACCGAGGTGCTGGACAAGACGGAGTCGCGCTCGAAGGACGACCGCGGCGTCGTCTACGTCGAGACCCGCGGCTACAAACAGGACGGCACCGTCGTGTGCACGTTCCGCCGCAAGGTGATGGTGCCCAAGCGCTCCTACGGCGACGCGCGCGGCGGCGAGCAGCCCGGCCGCCCGGTACCTGCCCCGTAGCCCGAGGCCCCTTGCGGATCTTGTTGCGGTCCCGGGGCCATGGCGCCGACATCGCAACAAGATCGCGCGTCACCGACGTGGGAGGGCGTCCCACGATCGGAGGGTGTCGTGCAGCAACGGCACCAGGGGCAGGCTGGCGAGCGCGGCCGCGTCGCACCAGCGCGCGTCGGTGGCGTCGTCGCCGGGGAGCAGGGTGCCGCCGACGACCGTGCACCGGTAGTCGGCGATGTCGTAGGACCCCCGCCGCACGCGCCCGACCAGCTCACCCGGCTCCACCGTGAGTCCGGTCTCCTCGACCATCTCGCGGACGACGGCCTGGGCGTCCGTCTCACCGGGCTCGACCCGCCCGCCGGGCACCGACCAGAGCCCGCGGCCGGGCTCGTTGCGGCGCCTGACCAGCAGGAGTCGGCCGTCGACGTCGTACGCGAGGGCCCCCACACAGGGCACCACGGCATCACGGTCGGTCATCGCCGACCGCCATCCGGGCCCGCGTGCCGGATACCGTCCGCCCCCCGAGTGCGGTACAAATCAGAAGTCAAGGGTCCCTCCCCCGACGCAGAAACGGCGGATGTCGGTGAACGTGAACAAGATCGTTGGGCTTCTCGCGCTCGCGTTGCTCATCTTCTTCGTTGTCACGCAGCCAACCGCGGCCGCCAACTCGGTCCAGAGCATCGTCGGCTGGCTGCGCGGTGCCGCGGTGGCCGTCACGCAGTTTTTCACGAGCCTGGTGACCTGACCCATGCTGGCGCCGCGCGAGATCGACGAGTACCTGCTTCCCACGGAGCGGCGGGTCATCCGCGTGCGGCAGCACTGGGCGTACATGTGGAACAACGTCATCCAGACCGCGGGCTTCCTGCTCGTGATGGTGATCGCCCAGCGCTACCTGCCCACGAGCGTGCTCGTCGACAACGTCACGTTCTACCTGGCGCTCGTCGCGGTGGTGCGGTTCACCGTGCTGACGATCCTGTGGTGGATCGAGCGCATCGTGATCACCGACAAGCGGGTGATGCTCGCCGAGGGCTTCATCGTGCACAAGGTGGGCATGATGCCGTTGGGCAAGGTCACCGACCTCACGTTCGAGCGCAGCATCGGCGGGCGCATGCTCGGCTACGGCACGCTGATCGTGGAGTCGGCGGGCCAGATCCAGGCGCTCAACCGGATCGACTACATGCCGCGCCCCGAGGAGGTCTACGAGGCCCTGTCCGAGCTCGTCTTCGGCGAGAAGGGCAAGACCCGCGCCACCGGCATGCTGGCGCGCCCGCGCTGGCGGCGCTGACCACAGTTAGCCTCCGGGGGTGCCGCACCCCCGCATCGATCTGCACACCCATTCCACGGCGTCGGACGGGACGGACAGTCCCGCGCACCTCGTCGCCGCGGCACATCGGGCGGACGTGGACGTGCTCGCGATCACTGATCACGACACCACGGGGGGCTGGGCCGAGGCGGCTGCCGCGCTGCCGCCCGGCATGCAGCTGGTACGCGGTGCTGAGTTCTCGTGCGTGAGCCCGACCGGACGCGACGAGCGGCCCGTGTCGGTGCACCTGCTGGGATACCTCTTCGACCCGACGCACGAGGCGATCGTCGCCGAGCAGGCCCGACTGCGTGACGAGCGCGTCACCCGGCTGGAACGGATCACGGAGAAGATGGCGGCCGACGGGTTCCCTGTGGACGTCGAGTCGGTGTTCGCCCTGGTACCAGCGGGCACCAGCGCGGGACGCCCGCACCTGGCGCGCGCGCTGGTCGCGGCCGGGGTGGTCGACTCGGTGAACGAGGCCTTCGCCAGGCTGCTGCACAACGGCAGCCGCTACTACGTGCCGAAGGCCGACACGCCCGTCGAGCGGGCGATCGCCATGGTGCGCGCCGCGGGCGGGGTCGCCGTGTTCGCGCATCCGCTGGCCCGCCGCCGCGGGCGGGTCGTCGAGCCGTCCGTGATCGCCGATCTCGCGGCGATCGGTCTCGCCGGGGTGGAGGTGGACCACCCCGACCACGCCCCGGACGACCGCGCGCTCCTGCGCGACCTCGCCGCCGAGCACGGCCTCGTCGTCACCGGGTCCAGCGACTACCACGGCACGAACAAGTCCACGCCCCTTGCCGCCGAACGAACCGCGCCGGACGCGTTGGAGGCGCTCGTGGCGCTGACGTCGGGCGTCGGGATCGTCGTCGGATGACCTCGCTACCGTTGGGACCATGACCGGCGCGCAGCTCGGCCTCGACTTCGAGGCTCCCCGCCTGGTGCGCGTCACCCCCGCCCGCCTCGCCACCTGGGACGACTGCCCGCGCCGCTACCGGCTCACCTACCTCGACCGGCCCGCGCCGGTCCGCTCGGGCGCGCGGGCCGCGAGCACGCTCGGCGCGGTCGTCCACCTGGCGCTGCGGTCGTTCTTCGCGCTGCCGCCCACGGAGCGCACGCCGCAGGCGGCCGCCCGGCTCGTCGACCGGCATTGGTCGAGCGAGGGTTTCCGGGACGCGGCGCAGGCCCACGACTACCGCGAACGGGCGAGGACCTGGGTGGCCGAGTACGCCGAGGACGCGGCGGAGGTCGACGCGGTGGGGCTGGAGCAGTGGGTGTCGGCGGCGGTCGGCGGGATCGTCGCCGAGGGCCGGGTCGACCGCATCGACCGGCGCGGCGACGAGCTCGTCGTCGTCGACTACAAGACCGGCCGCGCACCGACCGAGGACGACGCGAGGGCGTCGCGGGCGCTCGCCCTGTACGCCGTCGCCACCGAGCGCACGCTGCGGCGCCGCTGCACCGAGGTGGAGCTGCACCACCTGCCGAGCGGACAGGTGATGGCGTGGCGCCACGACCGGGCCTCGCTCGGCGCGCACGTCGCGGCCGCGGAGCGGTCGGCGAACGCACTGGCCACGGCGGCCGACGACCTGGAGGCGGGCGCCGACGCGGACACCCGCTTCCCCGCCGTGCCCGCGCCGAGGTGCGGATCCTGCGACGTGCGGCGCCACTGCCCCGAGGGGCGCGCCGCGGCACCGGAGAGCGAGCCATGGGCTCAGCTGGTCCCCTGAACCATCGGCCCGAGCGAACCCAACGAACCCGGCACCGGGCGCGGCGCGGAGGCGGGTTCCTGCGCGGCCTGTCCGGTGTGCTCGCGGGCGGGCTGGTCGTGCTCGTCGTGGTGCTGGTGGTGGCGTGGGTCGTCGCGGCGCGGGAGGGCTCGCCCGGCCCCGGCGCGGCGATGCTCGCCGGGCACGTCGTCGCCGCGGCGGTCGCGGTGGCCGTCCAGGTCTACGCCGACCGCACCCCGGGCCCGCGCGGCACGCTCGCCGCGCTCGGGGTGGTCGTGCTCATCGGGATGGTGCTGACCTCGGCGTGGCTGGTCTGACCGGTCACGTGCCGGGCCGCAGTGCCACCAGCTCGGCGCCGCGCTGCTCCAGCAGGACCTCGCCCGTGGCCGCGAGCCGGACGGGCGCGTCCGGGTCGGCGCGCGGCACGGGGAGGGTGCGCAGGGTCGTGCCGCGGCCCGGGTCGAGGTCGGCCAGGCCGTCGCGCACCGGCGCCAACAGGCCGGTGCCGTAGGCGACCGGAGGGCCGAGGGTGTTCGGCAGCGTCCACACCGGCGTGAGCTGGGTGGCGTCGAGCGCGACCGTGGTGCCACCCACCCACCAGTAGACCCTGGTGCCGTCGGTGGTGACCGCGGCGGGCGCGCCCGCGGGGGCGGTGGTGATGGCCGCGTCGGGGACGGTCAGCGGCACCTGGGTGATCGGCAACCCGCCCCGGTCGAGGACGATCAGGCGCGCGGGGTTCGGCAGCGCGACGACCTCGCGGTCGCCCGACATCGCCACCAGCACCGCGCCCGGACCGGGAAGCTCCGCCGTGAACTTGATGTCGGGGGTGTCGGCGCCCTTCGGGCCGTCCGGGGTGAGCACGGTGAGCCGGTCGGCGGCCGCGTCGGGGCAGCGCTCGACCACGCCGATGCGGTCGCTGGTGACCGCGGTGGAGCCGTAGGTGCACTGCGGCCGGGGCTGCTTGTCCGGCTGGACGGGGGTGGGCACGTTGCCGTACTCGAGGGTGCGCACGAGGTCGGAGCGCCACACCTCGAGGTAGTTCTCGCCGGTCGCGGTGACGTAGGAGCCGTTGGCCAGCATCTGGACGCCGGGCCTCATGTCGGGGTTGCTCGCGTCGGCGCGCCGCCCGCTCGAAGGGTGCAGGGCGGTGAGCTCGCTGCACCAGCCGGTGCGGCTCTCGTAGAGGGCCAGCGCGTGGCCGTCGCCGTCGTCGACGGTGGGGAAGCCCGCGCCGACCGTGCAGAGCCTGAGGTCCCGCTGGTAGGTCCACGCGACGTCCCCGGACTCGGCGGCCCGGCCGGACACCGTGTCGCCGTCGCCGGTGAGGACCGCGGGCCCGGCCACCACGGGTGCGGGGGTCGCGCCGCTCGGCGCCTTCCAGGCCTCGACGAAGCCGGCGGGCACGTCACCGGCGGGGGTCGGGGCCGCGATCGGCGCGGTGTCCGGCGTGTCGACGGTGGCGACCTCGGCGCTGGTGCGCCAGATCACGAACGCCCCGACGAGCAGCAGCGCGACGAGCACCGCCGCCGCGACCACGTCACCGCGCCGCCGACGCTCGGGGGCGATCCGGCGTCGGGGCGGGGTGGGTGTGTCGGGTGGGGCGCTCGTCACCAGGAGGGACCCTCCTTTAGCTCGCGGCGGCGTCCGGAGCGTCGCTGCCGATCGGCTGGGCCTGGCCGCGACGCTGTGCGCCACCCCGGCGACGGCGACGGCGGGGCTTGGTGCCCTCGCTCATCGACTCGGGGCCGGTGGTGGGGGTGTCGGCAGGGGTGGTCGTCGGCGCCTCGTCGGTGGCCATCGCCGCCTCGCCCGAGCGCCCGCCGCGGGTGCGGACCCGTGGCTTGCGCGCGCGGACCGGGGTGGCGGCCTCGTCGCCCCGCGATCGGCTGCCGCGCCGACGCGTGCGTCCGCCGACGTCGCCCTCGCTGTCGACGTACTCCGCCGCGAGGCCCGCGCGGGTGCGCTTCGCGAGCGGCAGCCGACCCGATGCCGCGGTGGGAATGGCCAGGTCGGAGTACAGGTGCTCGGACGTCGAGTACGTCTCGACCGGCTCGTCGATACCGATGCCGAGCTCGTCGCTGACCATCTTCCATCGGGGCATCTCGTCCCAGTCGACGAGCGTGACGGCCACGCCCTCCTTGCCCGCCCGGCCGGTGCGGCCGATGCGGTGCACGTAGGTCTTCTCGTCCTCGGGGCACTGGTAGTTGATGACGTGCGTGACGTCGATGACGTCGATGCCGCGTGCGGCGACGTCGGTCGCCACCAGCACGTCGACCTTGCCGGAGCGGAACGCGCGCAGCGCCTGCTCGCGCGCGCCCTGGCCGAGGTCGCCGTGGACGGCGGCGGCGGCGAACCCGCGATCGGCCAGGTCGTCGGCGACGCGCTGCACCGTGCGCTTGGTGCGCGCGAAGACCATCGTGAGGCCGCGGCCTTCGGCCTGCAGCACCCGCGTGAGCAGCTCGACCTTGTCCATCGCGTGCGCGCGGTAGACCAGTTGGCGGGTGCGCTCGTGCACCGAGCCCTGGGTGGACTCCTCCGCGCGGATGTGCGTCGGGCGGTTGAGGAACGCGCGGGAGAGTGCGATGATCGGGCCGGGCATGGTGGCGGAGAACAGCATGGTGTGGCGCTGCTCGGGGAGCATCCGCATGATCCGCTCGACGTCGGGAAGGAAGCCCAGGTCCAGCATCTCGTCGGCCTCGTCGAGCACCAGCGCGCTGACCCGGCCGAGGGCGAGGTGGCGCTGCTCGGCGAGGTCCAGCAGGCGCCCTGGCGTGCCGACCACGATGTCGACGCCCTTGCGCAGGGCGTTCAGCTGCGGCTCGTAGGCGCGGCCGCCGTAGATCGCGACGACCCGGACGCCGAGGTGGCGGCCCGCGTCGGACAGGTCCTTGGCGACCTGGACGCACAGCTCGCGGGTGGGCACCACGACGAGCGCCTGCGGGACGTCGCGGGTGCGGTCGGCGGCCTCACCGTCGGCTGTGGCCGCGGCCCGCTCGGCGGGGGGCACGAGCCGCTGCAGGATCGGGACGCCGAACCCGAGCGTCTTGCCCATGCCGGTGCGGGCCTGCCCGATGACGTCCTCGCCCGCGAGCGCGAGGGGCAGTGTGAGCTCTTGGATGGCGAACGTGCGCACGATTCCCGCCTCGGCGAGGGCGCGCACGATCTCGGGGCGAACGCCCAGCTCGGCGAACGTCGGGGAGTCTTCTCGGACGGACGCGCCCGCCTGCAGCGGGTGCGCTTGCACGTCGTCGGGGGAGTCGATGGAGTTTTCGGTCGAAACGGACAGGGTGATCGCCTCTCTCCGCGCACAGGAGCCGGGGCCGGCTCGTCGACCGCCCGTGGCGAGGGAGCCGACCGGGCAGGAGAGCCGACGAGGCGCTGCACGCACCAGGTCGTGTGCGGCTCCCGGCGTTTGCCGGTGGGCCGCGGCAGGGCGCGCGAGTGGCGCGCTCGCTACAGCATACCCGGCTGGGTGGTGCGCCGTCATCGCCGCGGCCCGGCGAGTCCGTCACAGGAGGCCCCGGCCGCCCGCTCACCGCACGCCGCCGCCCGTCACACCCAGCCCGACCGGGGCGAGGTGGGTGCGCGGGGAGGTCCGGCCGGGCCCTGGTCGCGCGAAGCGCCGCACCGCCGCAGGTCATCTAGGCTCCGGCCCATGACGACTGCCGCGACACCGGACGGGATCGACGAGGCGGGCGCGGCGCGCGCCACCGTCGACCTGCTCGGGTTGCTCGCCTACGGCGAGCTCTCGGCGTTCGACCGGCTCTCCGAGGACGCCCGCACCGCACCGACGCTGGCCGGGCGCGCGACCCTGTCCAAGATCGCGGCGGCCGAGATGGGCCACTTCGTGCTTCTGGAGGAGCACCTGCGCGGGATGGGCGTGATCGTCGAGGACGCGATGGTCCCGTTCGTGGCAGCGTGGGACTCCTACCACGCGTCGACGGCGCCGCGGAGCTGGCTGGAGTCGATCGTCAAGGTCTACCTGGGCGACGGGCTCGCGGGCGACTTCTACCGCGAGATCTCCGGCTGGCTGCCCGGCGCCACCGGCGAGCTGGTGCAGCGGGTGCTGGCGGACACCGGCCACAGCGCGTTCGCCGAGCGTGAGGTGCACGCGGCCTGCGAGGCGAACCGGCGGATGCGCGACCGGCTCGCGCTGTGGGGACGGCGGCTGCTCGGCGAGGCCGTGACGCAGGCCCAGCAGATCGTCGCCGAGCGCGACGAGCTCGCCGCCTTCATCATCTCCGGCAGCGGCGACCTGGCGGGGATGGCGACCCTGCTCAGGCGCGTCCAGTCCAACCACGGCAAGCGGATGGCCAAGCTCGGCCTGAACTGACGCGCTCCGCGAGGCGGAGCCCGGCTGTCGTGGCCCGCCCGCCGTGTGCCGACTTCGCAGAGCGGCGCTACGCCTCGCAGACTCCCGGGGCCCTGCGAAGCGTCGGCCAGGTCTGCGAAGGCGGCTGGGCGGGGCCGCCGCGCCCGCCCAGGGCCCGCCTGCCCGCGCGGCCCGGCCGCCCGCCGGACCCGCCCGCCTGTGCGCCGGACGACGACATAGGTGAGGTCCTCGAGGGGGATCTCGGTCCGCACCCGCTCCGCGTCGAGGTCCTCCGCCAGCAACCCGGGCTTTCGCCGAGGGCGTACGCCCGGCCGCGGCCGGTCCGCGCCCGCACGACTAGCCTGGGTCGCGCACTCCATTCGTCACGACCAGGAGGTCCCCCGTGGAGGTCAAGATCGGCATCGCGGAGAGCGCGCGGGAGCTCGTGGTGTCCAGCGACCAGTCCGCGGACGAGGTGTCGGACCTGGTGGACGCCGCGCTGGCAGGCGGCGCCGACGGGCTGCTGCGGCTGGTCGACGAGAAGGGCCGCCGGTACGTCGTCCGCGCCGCGCAGATCGCGTACGTCGAGATCGCGCCGGAGGACGGGCGCAAGGTCGGCTTCGCCATCGGCTGAGCCAGCGGAACGCCGCGACGGGGGACATGCCGCATGCCCCCTTCGCGCTGCTCAGGGCTCGGAGTAGGGCGGAAGGCCGACACCCGTGACGCGCACGCGGCCCCAGGGGTCGACGTCGCCGAGCCGCGCCGCCACCGGCCCCGCGCCCGTGTCGAGATGGACGACGGCCGTCGCGGGGATGTCGCCGAGCGCGCTCTCCGCCGCGCGCATCCGCCCGAACCAGTGCAGCCGCCCGTCCTGCGGCTCATGGCGGGCGTCGAGCATCACGTGCACGGGCACCGCGCGCCCGTCGACCGTGAGCGTGGCCGGGCCCGCGTAGCCGTCGCCGTCAGACACGACCCTCCCCTTTCAGCACTTCGGACAGCCCGCCCCAGATGATCGAGGTCAGGTAGCCGGTGAGCGCGGCGCGGCTCATCGTGCGCCGCTCCAGCCACCAGTCGCCCGCGCTCTGGACCATCCCGACCAGCCCCTGTGCCCACACCTGCGCGCAGGCCGTGTCGCGCCCGACGGCCTCCAGCCGGTGCACGAGCAGCGCCGTGAGCAGCCGCGCGGTCTCCTCGCGGGCGTCGTCGACGATCTCCGCGCCGGGCGCGCGCTCGATCGGGTGGTGCACGACGAACCGCCACAGCTCGGGCTCGTCCTCGATCCCGCCGAGGAACGCGTCGACGACGGCGTGCACGACCTGCTGCGGATCGGCCTCCACCTGCAACGCGGGCGCGATCCGCGCCATGAGCGTCGCGGCGGCCTCGCGGCCGACCGCGCGCTGCAGGTCGGAGCGGTCCTCGAAGTGCCGGTACAGCACGGGCTTCGTGATGCCGGCCGCCGCGGCGATCTCGGCGACCGACACCCCGGGCCCATGGGTGCGCACCGCGCTCATGGCGGCCCGCACCATCTCGGCTCTGCGCTCCGCGCGTCGCCGCTGCCTGCCGTCCACCATCCGATTGTCCCGCACCGTCCACGGGTTGACAGCGAGCTGGGAAGCGTGCACCGTACCAGTGGTAACAGTTACCGGCGGTAACACGCAAGAGGGAGTGCCCATGACCGCCCCCGCCAAGCCCGTGAACGACCGCGAGGCCACCGCCGAGCGGCTGCTGCGCTCGTCGCTCGACCACTCGTACGAGCCCGCGATCGACATCGACTGGGACGCCCCGCTCGTCGACGGCCTGTGGGGCATCCCGCAGCACCGCTCGTCGCTCTACGGCACCGCGCTCTGGGACGGCCTCGCCGAGGAGCAGCGGCGGACGCTGACCATCCATGAGGTGTGCAGCGTCGCCCGCATCGGACTGTGGTTCGAGATGATCCTCATGCAGATGCTGCTGCGGTACGCCTACGACCGCGACCCCCGTCGCCTGCACATCCAGTACGCGCTGGTCGAGATCGCCGACGAGTGCCGCCACTCGATCATGTTCGCCAAGATGACCGAGCGGTACGGCGTGCCCGACTACGCGCCCCGTCGCCTCACCCACAACCTCGGCAGGCTGTTCAAGACGATCGGCACCGGGCCCGCCATGTTCGCGGGCACGCTGTTCGTGGAGGAGATCCTCGACCAGTTCCAGCGCGAGTCGATGCGCGACGAGACCGTCCAGCCGCTCACCCGCATGGTCAACAAGATCCACGTGACCGAGGAGGTGCGGCACGTCCGGTACGCCCGCGAGGAGCTGGTCCGGATCATGCCCAAGACCAACCGCGTGCAGCGCGCGGTCGCCCGCTGGTTCTCCGCGCGCATCGCGTACCTCGTCGCGCGCAACCTCGTGCATCCCGAGGTCTACGCGAGCGTCGGCATCGACCCCGAGGTCGGGCGGAAGGCCGCGCTGGCCAACCCGCACTGGCAGGAGTCGCTGCGCTGGTCGGCCCGCAAGCTCGTGCCGTTCCTGCGCGCGCAGGGCATCATCGGGGGACCGACCGAGATCCTCTGGCGGAAGGCGCACCTGGTCTGATGGACGTCCGCGCCGCCGACGGCGTGCCCCTGCACGTCGAGACCGGCGGACACGGCCCCGTGACCGTCGTCCTCGCCCACGGCTGGACCCTCGACACCACCACGTGGGCGCCGGTCGCCGACGCGCTGGAGGGCGTGCGCGTCGTCCGGTACGACCATCGCGGGCACGGCCGCTCGGCGGCGGTCGATCCCGCCACGATGACGCTGGAACAGCTCGCCGACGACCTCGCCGCCGTCGTCGCGGCCGTGGCCCCGGAGGGCCCGCTCGTCCTCGGCGGGCACTCGATGGGCGGCATGACGATCATGGCGCTGGCCCAGCGGCATCCCGAGGTGGCGGCGCGCGCGCAGGGCGTCGCGCTGGTGGCGACGTCGGCGGGCGGCCTCGCGGGGCACACGCTCGGCCTTCCGCCGCTGGTCGCGTCGGCTTTCGCGCGCGGGGAGCGGCGGCTGTACGCCTCGGGTCGCTGGACCGGAAGGCCGAGCATGGGCAGCCCCCGGATGCTTGCGCCCGGCCTGCGCTGGCTGCTGCTCGGGCCGCGGGCAGACGCCGAGGCTCGGCGGATCACCGTCGCGGCGGTGGCGGGGTGTCGCCCGGCGACCGTCGCGGGCTTCCGGCCCGCCCTCGACGCCCACGAGCGCGACGCGGCGCTGGCCGCCTTCGTGCGCACCCCGACCGTCGTGCTCGCGGGCACGCACGACCGGCTCACGCCCGTGCCGATGGCCCGCCGCATCGTCGCCGCGCTGCCGAACGCGCAGCTCACGGTGTTCCCGGGCGCGGGGCACATGCTTCCGCTGGAACGGGTGCCGGGTGTGGCAGCGCGCCTGACGGCGCTCGTGCGCGGAAACAGCGGTCCCGGCGACGCTTTCCGCGCACGGTCAGTGGACGAGGGGGAAGCCCGCGAGGCCGCGCCACGCGAGGCTCGCCAATAGCCCCACCGCCTCGTCGCGCGAGACGTCGTGGTCGGAGTCGAGCCAGTACTGCGCGGCCACCTGCGAGAGCCCCACCAGCCCGACGGCGAGCAGCCGCGCCCGCGCGGAGTCCAGCCCCGCGTCGGTGGTGACGGCCTCGGCCACCGTCTCGATGCACCGGTTCAGTGCGCCCTCGACGACGCCCGCGGCGTCGCCGCGCAGGTCGGAGCCGAAGATCAGGCGGTAGGCCTTCCCCTCGCCCGCGACGAAGTCGAAGTACGCCGCGACCGCGGCCTGCACCCGCTCCTCGTTGTCGGACGTGGTCGAGAGGGCCGAACGCACCTGTGCTACCAGCTCGTCGGCGTAGGTGGTGAGCAGCGCCTGGTAGAGCTCGAGCTTGCCGGGAAAGTGCTGGTAGAGCACGGGTTTGCTGACCCCCGCGCGCTCGGCGATGTCGTCCATCGCGGCGGCGTGGTAGCCCTGGGCGGCGAAGACGTCGCGGGCCGCCACCAGCAGCTGGGCCCGCCTGGCGCTGCGCGTCAGCCTGCCGCGCTGCACCGTCGCCTCGCTCATGACCACCCCACCTCCGTCTCCGGCGGCCTCACCCTACCCGCCGGTAGCCACTTTCGGGTGGTCAGACGGGCGGAAACGCCGCAGGCGGAGGCTGTTCGTCACGACGAACACCGAGCTGAACGCCATCGCCGCCCCCGCGATCATCGGGTTGAGCAGGCCGGACGCGGCGAGCGGTATGGCCGCGACGTTGTAGGCGAACGCCCAGAACAGGTTGCCCTTGATCACGGCGAGGGTGCGGCGGGCGAGCCGGACCGCGTCGACGGCGGCGGGCAGCCCGCCGCGCACCAGCGTGATGTCGCCCGCCTCCATGGCCGCGTCGGTGCCCGTCCCCATCGCGATGCCGAGATCGGCGGTCGCGAGCGCCGCCGCGTCGTTGACGCAATCGCCGACCATCGCGACGACCCGACCCTCCGCCTGCAGCCGGTTGACGGCGGCGACCTTGTCCTCGGGGCGCACGTCGGCGAGCACGTCGTTCTCGGCGATCCCGACCTGCGCGGCCACGCCGAGGCCCGCCGCGCGGTGGTCGCCGGTGAGCAGCACCGGGCGTAGGCCGAGCCCGCGCAGCCGCGCGACGGCCTCGGCGCTGCCCTCGCCGAGCGTGTCGCCGACGACGACCACCCCGCGCGCCATCCCGTCCCAGGCGACGGCGACGGCGGTGAGCCCTTCGGCGCGGGCGGCGTCGACGGCGTCGGAGAGCTCGGCAGACAGCTCCACCGCGTGGCGGGCCAGCAGCGCGGGCGCGCCGACGAGCACCGCATGGGCGACGATCACGTCCCCGGACAGCTCCGACACGACCCCGCGGACGCCGAGCCCGGGGGAGCTGTCGAACTCGGCGACGTCGGGCACCGCCCCGATCCGCTCTCGCGCGGCCGCCACGATCGCCCGGCCGACCGGATGCTCGGAGCCCTGCTCGACCGACGCGGCCATCCGCAGGGCCTCGTCCGCCGCCTTGTCGCCGCCCGTGGCGACCACGCGGTGCAGCGTCATCCGGCCGGCGGTGAGCGTGCCGGTCTTGTCGAGAACGACCGTGTCGAGGCGGCGCGTCGACTCCAGCACCTCCGGGCCCTTGACCAGTATCCCGAGCTGCGCGCCGCGGCCGGTGCCGACCAGCAGCGCGGTCGGCGTCGCCAGCCCGAGCGCGCACGGGCACGCGATGATCAGCACGGCGACCGCGGCCGTGAACGCGGCGGCGGGCCCGGCGCCGGTGCCGAGCCAGAAGCCCAGCGTGGCGACCGCGAAGGCGATCACGACCGGCACGAACACCCCTGACAGGCGGTCGGCGAGCCGCTGCACCGCGGCCTTGCCGCTCTGGGCGTCCTCGACGAGGCGGCCCATGCGGGCGAGCTGCGTGTCGGCGCCGACGCGGGTGGCGCGCACGACCAACCGGCCCCCTGCGTTCACGCATCCGCCGACGACGGCGTCGCCCGGACGGACCTCGACGGGCACCGACTCGCCCGTGAGCAGGGCGGCGTCGACCGCGGAGCTGCCGTCGCGGAGCAGCGACGCCTCCTTGGCGCCGAGGTCGAGCAGCGCCGCCAGCGCGGCGCCCGCCCGGCGCTTGGCGCGTGCCTCGAGGTAACGGCCGAGCAGGACGAGCGCGGTGACCCCGGCCGCGACCTCCAGGTAGATCGGAGCGTCGGGCACGACCAGCAGCGCCACCACCGACCACCCCAGCGCCGCGAGCGTGCCGAGCGAGATGAGCGTGTCCATCGTGGCCGTGCCGTGGCGGAGGTTCGTCCACGCCGCGAGGTGCATCGGCCATCCGCCCCACACGACGGCGGGTGCGGCCAGTGCGAGCGCGACCCACGGCCACCCGGGGAGCTGCAGCCACGGGACCATCGACAGCGCCACCACCGGCACGGCCAGTCCCGCGACGGCCAGCAGGCGGTCGCGCAGGGCGCGGCTCGGGTCGGGCTCCGCCGGGGTGGGGCGCGCGGCCGTGTAGCCCGCCGCCTCGACCTCCGCCACGAGGGCGGCCGGGTCGAGCTCGTCGGGGAAGCTGATGCGGGCCTTCTCGGTCGCGTAGTTGACGGTGGCGACCACGCCGTCGAGCCCGTTGAGCCTGCGCTCGACGCGGTTGGCGCAGGACGCGCAGGTCATGCCGCCGATGGTGAGGTCGATCCGCGCGGTCACGGGCTCCTCGTCACGATCGTGAACTCCGCTGTGTGCATGACATCCGCCACGCGGAACTGCAGGAAGAGGCGGTAGGCCCCGGCGCTCGGGACCTCGGCGGTGAACGCCAGCGCGGGCCCGGCGCGGTCGGCGGGCGCGGGCGCCCGCGCCTCGACCCCGCCGTCGCCGGGTGCAGCGGCCGTGTACGCGAGGTCACCCTGGCGGAGCAGGACGAGCTTGCCGAACGCCCCGAGGTAGGGCTGCAGGTCGCCGACGGCCGCGCCGCCGCGGGTGACGGTCGCGAAGACCTGCGACGGCTCGCCGGGCACCAGGTCGCCGTCGAGCCGGAGCTGGAAGCCGCCGATCTCCACGACCCTCGAAGGGGGGAAGGTGAACGGCGTGAACGGGCCCGCGGCGAAGATGTCGGCGCCGAGCACGAGGGGCGGACCGGCGGTGGGCGTCATGTCGACGTACGCCCGCCAGACGCCAGGGGCGGGCAGGGTGAG
Organism: uncultured Actinomycetota bacterium; assembly: GCA_963750095.1. Classification (GTDB taxonomy): domain Bacteria; phylum Actinomycetota; class Actinomycetes; order Mycobacteriales; family Pseudonocardiaceae; genus Pseudonocardia. Next base: position 748,038 of record CAVVPJ010000010.1, read on the forward strand.
CGGGGCGCGCCAGGTGCCGTCGACGCCCATCGTGGGGTCGAGCCGCTGGAACCCCGCGGCGTCGCGGCGCACCACGACGACGTGCAGCGGGCTGGGGTCGCTGGGGCTGGGGCCGAACGCCGTGACGGCGCGGCCGTCCGGGCCGAGAACGGTGAACCGCAGCTCACCGGTCGTCCCGGGCTGGAACTGCGGCGTCGCGACGGCCAGCCGGTAGCCCGCGGCCGCCGAGGCGAGCCCGTCGGTCCCGCCGCCGCCCGCCCTGCCGCCGAGCCGCGGCGGCGCGGTGCCCTTCCCGCCCGCGCCCGGCCCGTCGGCGCGGGTCGGGTGCCCGTGCGGTCCCGCGCCCGACGGGTCCTTCATGCTGACCGGAGCGATGCCGGGGCCGACGAACCACCCGACGCCCCAGCTGATGCCGAGCACCAGGCCGAGCGCGCAGGCGTACGTCGCCAGCCTGCCCGCGGTGCCCATGCCGTCACCCTTCGTCGCCCGCCATGTCTAACGGCGGATCGGTCCGGGGGATGTCCCCGCTTGCCGCATGGGGTATGACGGAGCTTGACGAGCGGTCGGCTGTAACCAACGGTAACCCACCAGGTGGCCGCACGGATGCGCACGCCACGTCGTCGGAGAGCCGGGGTGGCGTGGACGAGATCCTGGCCGATGTCGGGGCCAACTGGCCGGTCCACGCGTCGATGCCGCTGCTCGCCGCGCCGATCGGCTACGTCACGAAGGTCCTGGCCAATCGAGATGATGTTCCGGCCGATCGAGTTCGTCGGCCGCGGGCCGTTCCTCGGCTGGCAGGCCGTGGTGCCCGGCGCGCGGCGCGGATGGCGAGCATCGCGTGCGACACGATGACGGCCAAGCTGATCTCACCCGCCGAGGTCTTCGCGCGCCTGGACGCGGAACGGGTGGCCAAGGAGATCGAGCGTCCGCTGCGACGCCGTCGACGGGGACGGGGACGGCGGCTCCCGCGGAGGGCGGCCTGGGTGGTGCCGGGCGGGCTTGGGTGGGGCTGCGGCGGCTGGGTTCCGGTGGCCTCGGCGGCCGGGTGTGGGCTCCTTCGCAGACGGCTTGTGCACCTCGCAGGGTCCCGGGAGTCTGCGGGGCGTAGGCGGGGTCTGCGAAGCGCGCCCGAATGCACCCGCCGCGCGACGTCCCCGCCGCGCGCCGACGCGCCCGACGGCCCCGCCGCGGCCTCGACAACATCGAGGAGATCACCCGGCGGGTCGCGACGCAGTACCAGCCGGGCCCGTGGGAGTCGGTCCCGGAAGCGGCCGCAAGGCCGTGATCGGGAGGGTGCAGCGGCAGCCGCCGCAGATCGTCCAGCACATCATGGAGGCGCCGCGACCCGGCCACGCCGGTGCGGCACTCCACCTGGACGAGCGGGTAGGCGCTGCCGTCGGAGAGCGCCGCGAGGATGCGCGCCTCGTCCGGCAGCAGCGCCGGACGACGGCCAGGCAGAGGTGCTCGCGGGCGCGCTGCGCAGCCTGCTCGACCGACCGCATGAGGAGCTCGGCCATGGCGACGCGCAGCGGCTCGGTCTGTTTCGGCGGAGGCTGCCGCGCGGACGTCGCCGGGCGGTCGTCGGGCACGGTCGGGCGGCCGTGGTCGAGCGGGTCGATGGTCTCCAGTCGCCGTCGCAGCTCACCGAGCACGGACCGCTCCAGCTGCTGCCACTCGGCCTCGACCACGGCCGCCCCTGGCAGGCGTCGGGCGAGGTCGGTGCCCGTCTTCGTCGCCCATCGGGCGAGCAGGCCCGCCTGGGTGACCAACGTCGCGGCGCGGACGCTCCGACGGTCAGGCGTCGGCTCCTCGGGCGCCTGCGGCTCCCTCCGATCATCTGTTACCAACGGTAACAGCGCGCTCCTCTCGCCGTCGAGACCGGCCCTGCGTGTCCGATCGCCGAACTCACCGTGCCGGGATGCGGGACTCACCGTGCCGGGATGCGGGACTCACCGTGCCGAAACGCGGGACTCACCGCGGGGAGCGTGCCTGTGAACGCGTGTCCGCGGAGCGTCGGTGGCGGCGAACGACCCGTCCGGGTCATGCTCGACCTGTGGTCACGCTGCCATCGCTCGCCGTACGTCCGCTCGTCACGCTCGTGACGCGCCCCCGTCCCGTGACGCCGACGGCCCCGCTGGTCGACCCCGCGACCCTCCCGCCCGTCGACCCGTACGCCCGCCCCTGGCCGGGACGGGAGGTCACGGCGGGCGGGGTCACCTTGCACGTCCGCGAGACGCCGGGAGCGTCCGACACCGAGGCCGTCTACGTGCACGGGCTCTCCGGATCCGCCACGAACTGGACGGACATCGCGAGCCTGCTGGCGCCCAGGGCGTCCGGCCTTGCCGTGGACCTGCCCGGGTTCGGTTTCACCCGCCCGCCCGCCGCGCCCGACTACACCCCCTCCGGCCACGCCGACGCGCTGCTCTGCTTCCTGGCGGGCCGCGGCAGGCCGGTGCACCTGATGGGCAACTCGCTCGGCGGCGCCATCGCGATCATGGTTGCGGCCCGGCGACCTGAGCTCGTGCGCTCCCTCACCCTCGTCTCGCCCGCGATGCCCGACCGCAGGCCCGACCCGCGACGGGTGTCCGACCCGCGGGTGTTCCTCGCGTCGCTGCCGGGCCGGGCGGGCCGCCGCGCCCGCGCCGAGCTCGCGGCGATGACGAACCGGGAGCACATCGAGAGCGTCGTGCGGCTGTGCTTCGGCAACCCCACGCTCGCCCCCGAGCACCGCCTGGCCGAGGCCGCCGCCGAGCTCGACGCCCGGTCCCGCCAGCCGTGGGCGGGGGAGGCGTTCGACCGGACGGCCAAGGCGATGCTGCGCAGCTGGGTGCGCGGCGAGTCGCTGTGGTCGGTGGCCGCCCGCGTCCGGGTGCCGACGCTGGTCGTCTGGGGCGACGTCGACCGGCTCGTCGCCCCCCGCCTCGCCGACAAGACCACCCGGGTGCTGGGCGGCAGGCTGCTGATGCTCCCCGGTGTCGGCCATGTGGCGCAGATCGAGGCGCCTGCCGCCGTCGCGGCGGGGGTCGCGGGCATGTGGGACGCCCTCGCCACACGCCGATGGGAAGATGGCGGCTGACTGGAGCGTTGCCCCGGGCAGTACGAACGCACCTCGTGAGGAGCAAAGATCATGGCGTTACCGCCGCTCGTAGAGCCCGCGGCCGAGTTGACGAAGGACGAGGTGGCCCGCTACAGCCGTCACCTGATCATCCCCGACGTGGGCATGACCGGGCAGAAGCGGCTGAAGAACGCGAAGGTGCTGGTCGTCGGCGCAGGCGGGCTGGGAAGCCCGGCGCTGCTGTACCTCGCCGCCGCGGGCGTGGGCACGCTGGGGATCGTCGAGTTCGACGAGGTGGACGAGTCGAACCTGCAACGGCAGATCATCCACGGCCAGTCCGACATCGGGCGCCCGAAGGCGGAGTCGGCGCGCGACTCCATCCGCGAGACCAACCTGTTCGTCGAGGTCCGCCTGCACCAGGTGCGGCTCGACAGCTCGAACGTGCTGGACATCTTCCGCGACTACGACCTCATCCTCGACGGCACCGACAACTTCGCCACCCGCTACCTCGTCAACGACGCGGCGGTGCTGCTGGGCAAGCCGTACGTGTGGGGCTCGATCTTCCGGTTCGAGGGCCAGGCCTCGGTGTTCTGGGAGGACGCCCCCAACGGGCAGGGCCTCAACTACCGCGACCTCTACCCCGAGCCACCGCCGCCCGGCATGGTCCCGTCGTGCGCCGAGGGCGGTGTGCTGGGCGTGCTGTGCGCGTCGATCGGCTCGATCATGGTGAACGAGGCGATCAAGCTGATCACCGGCATCGGCGAGCCGCTGCTGGGTCGGCTGATGGTGTACGACGCGCTGGAGATGTCGTACCGGACCATCCGCATCCGCAAGGACCCGGAGTCGAAGCCGATCACCGAGCTCATCGACTACGACGCGTTCTGCGGTGTGGTGTCCGACGACGCGCAGCGCGCGGCCGCGGGTCATACGATCACCCCGCTCGAGCTCAAGGAGATGATCGACGCGGGCAAGGACTTCGCGCTGATCGACGTCCGCGAGCCCCACGAGTACGAGATCGTCAACATCCCCGGGGCGGTGCTGATCCCGAAGGACAGGATCCTGTCCGGCGAAGCCCTCTCGGAGATCCCGCAGGACAAGCCGGTGGTGCTGCACTGCAAGTCGGGTGCGCGTTCGGCCGATGCGCTGGCGGCGCTGCACAAGGCGGGCTTCCGGGACGCCGTGCACGTCGGCGGCGGAGTGTTGGCGTGGGCCAAGCAGGTGGATCCGAGCCTGCCCACCTACTAGTCACGCTGTGTAGCCGCAGCGTTGCCAACGCGATCGGAGCAGTGACAATCGTTCGAAGGCGCGGGTAGCGTCCAGGGCCCCGAGAAGACCCGAGGATCCCCTGGGCGCCCGCGCGGCAGCGTCGCGGTTCAAGTGCGCCCTCTTCTCACACGAAGGGGTCGCGAGTTGGACGACGCGGCGACACGGAGTTGCGCCCTCGCTGGTTGTGACGTTCCTGTCGAGGACATCCCCGGACGCCCGCCGCGTCGCTACTGCTGCGCGGCGCATCGGCACGCCGCGCGGCAGGCCCGCCGGGCGGCGATGCGCCCCGACCAGCAGGCCCGGCTCGAGGCCGCATTGCCCTGGCTGGGCGAACCGGAGGGCGGGGCGGCGGTCGCGGTGTTGGCGGCGCCGCGGGTCGAGGTGGTGGAGCCGCCGCCGGTCGTCGACCAGGGGCGGCGGAGGAGCCGTCGTGCCGTCGCCCTGATCGGCGCGGCGGGCATCCTCGCCGGAAGCTATGCGGTGACGGCGTCGCAGCCGGCCGACGTCGCCACCTCCACCGCGCCGGTCGCGACGTCCGAGGCGGAGTGGGCGGTCCACGCGGAGGTCACGCTGGCCTCGGTGAACCGGCAACTCGACCTCATCGCGCAGACCGAGAGCGACTGGAACCGAGCCCCGCAACGCCTCATGCAGTCCAGCCCGCCCTCGGCCGTACGGGCGCTGCTGGACCGCAAAGCGCTGCTCGAGCGGCGGAAGGCGGCCCTGCGGTCGCAGCTCGCGAGCTACCGCTCGCTCGGCGCCGCCCGCGCGTCCCTGCAGGCCTCGCAGCGCAACCTCGACGCCGTCGAGAGCGCCCTCGACGACACCCCTGCCACGAGCCGGTCGCCCGAGCAGGCGACGGCCGTCGCCATGTTGGAGCAGCAGCGCGACCTCCGGCGAGCCCAACGCGACGCGAAGCGGGCCGAGTTGGAAAGCCTCGAATCGAACGTCGCGGACGCCGCGCGCACACCGCTTCCCGACGACAGCGGCCGGACGACCGTGGCGCGCGACAAGGTGATGGACACGATTGCGGGCCGCGAGCCCCGGCCCTCGCCCACTCCGTCGCCCGCCCCGAGCAGGCCCGAGGTGGTGCAGGGCCGGGAGCAGCCCGTCAAGGAGAAGCAGGAGACGCCGACCAGCGGTCCGCCCGACCCCCGCGGCCCGCGCGACGAGACACAGGGGAGGCCCGCCCCGCGGCCCGCTCCGTCGCAGGGGGCGCTCGGGCGCATGCTCTCGGGCATCGACGGCGTGGTGAACGACGTCCGGTCGCGCGCCGCGCAGCAGGACCACGGCCAGCGGTCGGGTGCCGAAGGAGGCGGAGCCCGCCCACGGCCCGTGGCGGCCGACGCCGGTGGCTCGGGCAAGCCGGATGCCGGGCAGAACGCGGCGCGGAAGCCCGCGGGACAGGGCACACCCACGTCGCCGGGAACGGGTCCGGCCGCTCCGCGGAAGCCGGGTCTGGGCCCTGCGGTCGCCGGGCAGGGTCACGGGGCGCCCGGAACGTCGGGTGCGGGCCCGGCGGCTCCCCGGAAGCCCGGTGTCGCCGGGCGGGACGGCCCGGGTCACCGGGCCGCGACGCCGGGTGCGGGCCCGGTCGCTCCCAAGAAGCCGGGTGCGGCGCAGGCAGGCGCCCATCCGGACAGGCCGGTGCCCGTGACGCCGGGAGTCGGTCCGGTCGCCCCCAAGCCGGGCATCCCGGCAGCTCCCGATGCCGCACCGGGGACAACAGGCGCAGGTCAGGCGGGCTCGGGCGAGCCATCGTCCCGGCCACGGCCGCCCCGTCCCGGCCAGCCGGTCGTCCAAGAGCGGACCGCCTCGCCGGGAACCGCCCCCGCCCGCGACGACGGGTCTTCGCCGACGTCGACGCGGCAGAAACCGACCCGGACCGACCCGGCGGCCGTCGACCGGCAGAGCCCGCGGACGTCACCCGGCACGCCGACCGTCGACCCCGGTCTCGGCGAAGGCACGGTCGACCCCACGGCGACGACCCTCCGGCCGGGTCCCTTCGGCAGGCCGGGCGCCCGACCGGACGTCGACCGGACGGGATCCGTCGGGCCGACCGTCCGCGACCGGACGCCGTCGACGCCGGTCGCCACGGGTGCGCAGGACCGGACGACCGCGCCGACCGACCTCTCCGCGACGGCAGGCGACGCACAGGTCGGGCCTTCGGAGGCGACGCGTCCGATGCCAGGCAAGCCGCAGCAGGGCGGGGACCAAACGGGGAACCACCCATCGCGCGCGGCGCCGTCACCCGACACGCGGACGAAGAGCGCCACGCCCGACCCCGCAGGGCAGACGGCGGCCGCCACCCCACCGAGCAGCTACCGCGTCACTGTGATCACTGTGGACCGGTCGGGCGTGGACACGTCGAGCACGGCGGGCAGCGATGCGCCGTCGACGAGCTCCGGGGTGAGGTCGACGGATGCAGGCCCGTCCGCGACCGCGTCGCGGGACCGGTCGGGGAGCGACGGGGCGGCGCAACAGGCCGGATCGGGAACGCCCGTGCGTGAAGCCCCTGCGCAGGCGTCCCCATCGAGCGCGTCCGCGGCGGCCCGCGATGGTTCGGCGTCATCGCACGCCGCCGCTCCGCGCCCGTCGCCACGTCCGGCACAGGCGGGCGGCCCGACGCCCTACGGGGGCGGACTGCAGGCGTCCTCGCGGTCGAGTGCCCCTGCCCAGGGCGGATCGAGCCCGAGCGACGCGCGGCGTGCGGGCGGCACGGCGAGCGACAACGGCACCGCCTCGGCGAACCAGGTGACCGCGGGCACGGGCGCTGCCGACGCCACCGGGGCAGGCTCGGCCGGAGCGGGGAGCGCCTCGCGGGCGGGCGGAACGGGCGCGGACCGGACGACGCAGAGGAACGGGGCGAGCACCGCGGCGCGACCCCAGGTCGGCGGCCCCACGCCGTACGGGGGCGGGGCGCCCGTTCCCAACGGGCGCACACTCCCGCGACCCACCACGGCGGACGGCGGCGGGGTGGCCGCGCGGACCACGGCAAGCCCAGCCTCCGACGTTCCGAGCGCAGGCGCGGAGCGCGGGACACCCGCCAACGCGGCGAACCGGGCCGCCGCGCGGACGGCGGCGAGCACCCCCGCCGCCCCGACCGCGGGCACCGCATCGGCGTCGGGTGCAGGCCCGGCCAAGGCGGCGCCCAGGACCGCGGGCCCGGCCGCCGCACGGACGACGTCCGGCAGCGGTCCGGCCAAGGCCACGCCGAAGCCCGCGCCGACCCGACCGTCATCCACCCCGCGCACGACGACCGCACAGCAGGGCGGGGGCCGGACCTACGCCGAGGCCGGGACCGGTGCCGGAACCGGGACCTGAGCAGCCGGCGTGCCTGCCCCGATCCGACGGTCGGCGCAGGTAGCGTGCTGGCGTGCCCAGCGTGCCCGTGCTCCAGCCCGCTCCCTCCGCCGCGCCGACGGCCCAGCTGCCGCCGCACGTGCGTACCGCGTTCGGGGCGAAGGACGTCGAGCCGCGGCCGGTGCTGTGGGCCGGGCGCCCGGCGTGGAGGTGCGGCGACGTCCTGATCCGGCCGGTGCCGGACAACGCGGTCGCGGCGTGGTCGTCCGGCGTGCTGGACGGCCTGCAGGTCGAAGGCGTCCGCCTGGCCCACCCCGTCCGCTCGTCGGACGGCCGCTGGATCGTCGCGGGCTGGGCGGCGTGCAGGCTCGTCGCGGGCACGCTGGAGCCCCGCTACGACGCCGTGCTCGCCGCAGCCGTCGCGCTGCACGCCGCCATCGCCCGGATCGAGCGCCCCCGCCTGCTCGACAGCCGCGACGACCTCCTCACCCGATCCGCGGCGGGTGCGTTCGGTGAGCGCAAGCTCCAGCTCGACCCGAAGGCGGGCGGCGACCTCTACTCCCAGCTCGCCGCCTACCGCACCCCCGTGCACCTGCCCCCGCAGGTCGTGCACCCCGAGCTCTTCGGCTCCGTCCTCTTCGACGACGACGACGTCCCCGTGATCGTCGACCTCGTGCCGTGCTGGCGGCCCAAGGAGTGGGCGGCCGCCGTGATCGTCGTCGACGCGCTGGCGTGGGGCGGCGCGGACGTCGGGCTGCTGCACCGCTGGTCGCACCTGGACGAGTGGCCGCAGATGACGTTGCGCGCGGTGCTGCACCGCCTCGCCCTGCACGCCCAGCACCCGGACTCCTCCGAGCGCACGCTCGCGGGCCTGGAGCGCGCGGCCGGCCTGGTCAGCGCGCTTCTGTAGACCACACCGGCATCGCGGTGGCCACACCGGCGTCCGGACGGGGGTGCGGCCACCAGAACGCAGGTGCGGTGTCCTCTCACCGCACCCACGACCGGGTGGTGCGCGCGGTGGGCAACGTCGACCCGTTCTCCGGGGCCGCGGTCCTGTCGCGGGGGATCGTCGGCGACCGCCGCCGCGAGCCCACGGTCGCCTCGCCCGTCGACAAGCAGGCTTTCTCGCTGGTCGATGGCCGGTGTCTCGACGATCCGGGCGTGAAGCCTGCCACGTATCCGGCCCGGATCCACGGCGGTGCGGTCAGGTCCGACTACCCTGTGGGCCACCGTGACCGCCGCCGCACCCGTGTCCCAGGACGTCCCGCCGCTTGCGGGCTTCACCGTGGGCGTCACTGCCGCGCGCCGCGCCGACGAGCTGGGCGCCATGCTCGAACGCCGCGGCGCCGCCGTGCAGCACGCCCCGGCACTGCGGATCGTCCCGCTCGCCGACGACACCGAGCTGCTCGCGGCCACGCGGGAGCTGGTGGAGCGGCCGCCGGACATCACGGTCGCGACGACCGGCATCGGGTTCAGGGGATGGTTCGACGCCGCGGGCGGCTGGGGTCTCGGCGAGGACCTGCTGCGCGCGCTGGGTTCCGGCGAGCTGATCGCCCGCGGGCCCAAGGCGCGCGGGGCGATCCGTGCCTCCGGCCTGACCGACGCGTGGTCGCCGCCGTCGGAGTCGTCGGCGGAGGTGCTCGACCACCTGCTCGAACGCGGGGTCGACGGCGTCCGGATCGCGGTGCAGCTGCACGGCGAACCGCTGCCGGACGTCGTCGAGGCGCTGTGCGTGGCGGGGGCGGAGGTCGTCGAGGTGCCGGTGTACCGGTGGATGCCGCCCGCCGACATCGCGCCGGTCGACCGGCTCATCGACGCCGTGCTCGTGGGCGGTATCGACGTCGTCGCGTTCACGAGCGCGCCCGCCGCGGCGAGCCTGCTGGCGCGGGCGCGGGAGCGGCAGGTGGTCGACGAGCTGCTGCGCGCCCTGCGCGGGCCCGTCCTGGCGCTGTGCGTCGGACCGGTGACCGCCGCGCCGCTGGAGGCCGTCGACGTGCCCACCGTGCAGCCACAGCGGTCGCGCCTCGGCGCGATGGTGCGGCGGCTCGAGACGGAGATGCCCGCCAGGGCCCGACGGCTGCCCGTCGCCGGGCATTGGCTGGAGCTGCGCGGGCAGGCCGCGCTGGTCGACGGGGTGCTGCGCACGGTCGCGCCCGCGGGCATGGCGCTGCTGCGGACGCTCGCGCGGCGGCCGGGGCGGGTGGTGACGCGCGCCGAGCTGGTGCGGGCCCTGCCCGGCGGGGGCGCCGACGAGCGCGCGGTCGAGACGGCGATGGCGCGCCTGCGTGCGGCGCTGGGGGAGCCGAAGCTGGTGCAGACCGTCGTCAAGCGGGGGTACCGGCTCGCGCTCGACCCCGCGGCGGGACCGGTGCCGGTCGGCGGCCACTGTCTGCACGGGGACGCGCGGTGAGCGCGCGGCCGTCCACTGTGCGGCGCGCCGCGGGCGGGGGCCTGACGGGCGTCGCGGCGCGGCCGGGAGACCCGGGCTCGGGTCCTGCAGGTGCTGGTTCGCAGCGGGTTCGCAGCGCCCGGCGCGGCGGCAGATGCGCAGCGGTGGTCGGGGCGCGGGACGGCGGCGCCGGTCGCCCCGGACACCGCGGGCGGCGGCCGTGAGCGCGGATCTGCTGCTGGTGGCGCACGGCACCCGCGACCCGGCGGGGGCCGCCGTCACCGAGGCGGTGGCGGAGCAGGTGCGCGCGCTCGTCGACGGCCGGGTGGAGGCCTGCTACGCCGACGTCCGGCGTCCGACGCCCGCCGAGGCGCTCGCCGGGATGCCCGGCCCGGTCGTCGCGGTGCCGATGTTCCTGGCCGCGGGCTACCACGTGCGGGTCGACGTGCCCGCCCAGCTCGCCGCCACCGGACGCGCCGACGTGCGGCTGGCCGAGACGTTCGGGCCCGACCCCGCGCTGGTCGGCGCCGCCGCATCCCGGCTGCGCGCCGCCGGGATGCGCCGGGGGGACGCGGTCGTGCTGGCGGTCGTCGGGTCGAGCGACCCGCTCGCGCAGGCCGACGGGGCCACCGCCGCCCGGCGGCTGGCGCGCGCGCTGCGGGCGCCGGTCACGCTGGCCACCATCGCGATGGGCGGCCCGCGGGTGGGCGCGGCCGTGGCGCAGCTGCGTGCGGACGGCGCGCGGCGGGTGGCGGTCGCCTCCTGGCTGCTCGCGCCCGGCCTGTTCCAGCGCGCGCTGGCGGAGTCGGGCGCCGACGTCGTCGCCGAGCCTCTCGCCACCCACGAGGCGGTCGCGCGGCTCGTCGTGGCGCGCTACACGGCCGCGGTCGCCGAGCTGACCTCGGTCGCGTAGCCCGACCGCTCCTGGGCCGACCTCGCACACCTTCGGGCGTCCTCGCACAGGGTCGACCCTGTGCGAGGACGCGCGACGGTGTGCGAAGTGACCGTCGGGCCCTCCGCACCTCAGCGTCGGCGGCCGCGCTCCAGGATCACGCCTTCCGCGCGGAGGCGGGCCAGCTGCTCCGTCGCGATGTGCGGCGCGCAGGTGCCGTCGGCGCGCAGCACCCGGTGCCAGGGCAGGTCGTGTCCGTCCTCGGCGAGGATCCGGCCGACGAGCCGCGCCCGGCCGGGGATGCCCGCGGCCGCCGCGACCTCGCCGTACGTCGACGTCTCGCCCGCCGGGACCGCGCGCACCACCGCGCGCACCCGCTCCAGCACCTCCTCGTCCATCAGCCGAGGAACTCCCGTATCGCGGCCGCGGTCTCGGCCGGGCGCTCCAGGTAGACCATGTGCCGGGTGTCCATCTCGTGGACGACGAGGTGCCCGCCCAGCTCGTCGCGCAGGCGCCGCACCCAGGCGGGATCGACGTAGTCCTCCTTCGCCGCCGGAAGCAGCAACGTCGGCATCCCCGGTGGCGGGGTGACCGCGGGGCGGGACATCTCGCTCCACGCTGTGACGACCGCTGGCGTCGTCCACCGGTACCGCCACCGGCTCCCGTCCTGGACGAGGTTGTGCGCGAGCTCGGCCTCGACCAGCTCGTCCGCGACGCCCTCCCACCGCTTGGCGCGCTCGGCCCTCGCCGCGGCGACATCGGGGTAGGACTCGCCCGCGCAGGCCTCCGTCGCCGTCTGGAGCATGTCCTTCGGGTCGAGGCCGAGGGCGGGGTCGACCAGCACGAGCCGCTCGACGCGCGACGGCGCCGTCCGTGCCAGGTGCACCGCGATCGCCCCGCCGAACGAGTGGCCGACCACCGGCACGCGGTCGAGGCCGTGGGCGTCGAGGACGGCGAGGACGTCCGTGACGTGCTGCTCGAACGTCCACGGCGGCGTCATGGGCGAGTGACCGTGCCCGCGCAGGTCCACGGCGAGCACCTTCAGCTCCGGGAGCTGCTCCGCCAGAACGGCGAAGCGCCCGCCGTGCCCGGTGACGCCGTGCAGCGCCAGGACCGGCCGCCCGTCGTCCGGGCCGAAGACGTGGACGTGCAGCCCGCTCGGTGCCGATGGCTCGCTCGCACGCTGGCTCGGTGCCGATTCGCTCACCGGGCGATCCTGCCAACTCCCGACGCGGAACTGTCGGGGGCCCGTGGTTGCATCCGTCACATGACCGCAGCGCTCGCTCCCTCGCTCGTGCGCCCCGCCCGCCCGCCCGAGCCGGAGCTCCGGTGGGACGATGCCGGGCGGCGGGTGCTCACCCACGGGTCCGGGCCGCTGCGGATCATCGGTGGCCCGGGCACCGGCAAGACCACGCTCCTGCTCACGGCGATCGCCGGACGCCTGGCGCGCGGCGACGATCCGGCGCGCACGCTCGTCCTCGTCGGGAGCCGACGCGCGGCGGCCGAGCTGCGCGAGCGGCTGGTGCGTCTGGGGGCGGGCCACGGCGCCACCAGCCGCGAGACCCTGGTCCGCACGGTCCACTCGTACGCCTTCGGCGTGCTTCGGCTGCACGCCGCGCGGCACGGTGATCCGCCGCCGCGGCTGCTCGCGAGCGCGGAGCAGGATGCGCTGGTCCGCGACCTGTTGGGCGGTGAGGTCGAGGGCGTCGTCCCCGGGTCGGGCTGGCCGCACCGCATCGAGCCCGCCCTGGCGGTGCCGGGTTTCGCCGCCGAGCTGCGCGAGCTGTTGTTGCGGGCGGCGGAGCGCGGCCTCGGGCCCGACGAGCTCGCCGAGCTGGGCGCGCGCCACGATGTCGCCGAGTGGGCGGCCGCGGGCCGGTTCTTCCGCGGCTACGAGCAGGTCACGCTGCTGCGCGGGGCCGCAGGGCGGGGCGCGCCGCAGGCGACGGCGCCCGCGCTCGACGCGGCCGAGCTCGTGGCCGCCGCGCTCGACGTCCTGGCCGCCGATCCGGAGCTGCTGGCGGCCGAACGGGAGCGGGTGCGCCACCTCGTCGTCGACGACGCGCAGGATCTCGATCCCCAGCAGATGGAGCTGGTCGGGGTGCTGGGCCGCAGCGCGCGCACCGTCCTCCTCGCGGGCGATCCCGACCAGGCCGTCCTCACGTTCCGGGGAGCCGACCCCGCGGGGATGCGGGCGATCGAGGCCGACACCGTCGTGCTCACGGTCGATCACCGCAACGCACCTGCGGTCCGGGCCGCGGGCGCGGCGATCGCCGCCCGGCTGCCCGGGGTGGGGGAGGGGCGGCGCAGGGTCGCGCCCCGCGCCGCCACTTCGCAGCCACCCGCCACGGGGCCGTCAGCCGCCCCGCATCTGCGGCCCTCCGGCGTCGAGACGTCGGCCCCGGCCCGCTCACCTGCGGAGATCGCGCCGAGGGAGGACCGACCGGGGTCGGGTGAGGCGGCGGCTGGCTCCGGGTCGGGCGATGCGCAGGCGGCCGCCTGCTCAGGATCGGGGGAGGTCCGACAGGCGTCAGCAGGCGGCGAGCCACCGACGGGTGCGGCGCCGACGGAGGATCGGAGTGAGGCGGAGGGCGGCAGGGTGGCCGTCCGCGTCTTCACCTCGGCCGCGCAGGAGGCGGGCTGGATCGCCGACCAGCTGCGCCGCGCCCATCTCACCGGCGGAGTGCCGTGGTCGCGGATGGCCGTGCTCGCCCGGTCTGCCCGCCGGGCGCTCCCCACGCTGCGACGCGCGTTGCTGGCCGCGGGCGTCCCCATCGCCGCGCCGCCCGACGAGCTGCCGCTTGCCCGCCAGCCCGCGGTCGTCCCACTGCTCATGGTGCTGCGCTACGCCACCCGCCCCGCCGAGCTCGACGCCGATGCCGCCACCGCGCTGCTCACCTCGCCGCTCGGCTCGGCCGACCCCCTGCGCATGCGGCGCCTGCGCCGCGGTCTCCTGCGCCTGCGGGCCGCGGGGTCGGCGGCCACCACACCGGCCGACACCGCCGCTTCCGGCGCAGCCGCCCCGCGGCCCTCCGCGGCCACATCCGGCGCCGCCGCCACCCCGTCCGACGCGGCCACGTCCGGCCCAGCCGCCGCCCCGCCCCGCGCGGCCGCATCCGGCGCGCCCGCCGCCGACGCGGCCTCCACACCCGTGGCCGAGGCGCCGGACGCGCCTCACGACCCGCCCCCGGCAATTGCGTCGGGCCCCGGCGAACCGCCTACGGGCGCCGACGCCGAGCGGGTCGGCAGCGACCCACTGCTGGTCGAGGCCCTGCGCGCGGCGGCGGCCGGGCACCCGGATCCGCTCGCCGCCCTCCCCGCCCAGGAGACCGCTCCGCTGCGCCGGATCGGCGGCCTGCTCGCGATCGCAGGCGATGCCGCCCGCGCGGGAGAGAGCGCCGAGGAGGTGCTCTGGCGGGTGTGGCAGGCGTGCAGCCTCGCCCGCCGCTGGAGCGAGGCGAGCGCGCGCGGTGGACCGGTCGGCGCGGCCGCCGACCGCGATCTCGACGCCGTCCTCGCCCTCTTCGACGCCGCCGCGCGGTTCGCCGACCGGCTGCCCGGCGCCGATGTCGCCACCTTCACCGAGTACCTCGCCGAGCAGCAGCTCCCCGGCGACTCGCTGGCCGAGCGCGCCCCCCGCGCCGAGGCGGTCGAGCTGCTCACCGCGCACGCCGCCCGTGGGCGTGAGTGGGACGTCGTCGCCGTACCCGGTGTGCAGGAGGGTGCGTGGCCCGACCTGCGCCTCCGCGGCAGCCTGCTGGGCAACGAGCGCCTCGTCGACCTGCTGGGGGGCGTCGCGGTGCCGGGCGCCGAGGCCGTGTCGCGGGTGGCGCCGCTGCTGGCCGAGGAACGCAGGCTGTTCTACGTCGCCTGCACCCGCGCGCGGCACACCCTGCTGGTCAGCGCGGTGCAGGGGGAGGACGAGCAGCCTTCGCGCTTCCTCGACGAGCTCGACCCGCTGCCCGCGGGCCAGTCCGACCGCCCGGTCCACCGACCGGGCCGCTCGCTGGTGCTGGCCGAGCTGGTCGGCGAGCTCCGCCGCGCCACCTGTGCGCCGGACGGGCAGGATCCCGAGGCGTCGGCCGCCCGGTGCGCGCGGGCGGCCATGCAGCTGGCCCGCCTCGCCGAGGCAGGGGTGCCCGGCGCCCACCCCGATGACTGGTACGGCGCATCCCCGGTCTCCTCGGCCACCCCACTGCGGCCGGGCGGCGCGATCGTGCCGGTCTCGCCGTCGGACGTGGAGAAGATCCTGCGCTGCCCCTTGCGCTGGGTGCTGGAGCGCCACGGCGGCAGCGACACGGGGGCGCTGGCGGCCGTCACCGGCTCGCTCGTGCACGCGCTCGTCCAGGCCGAGGCGGCGGGGGCGCCGACGGCCGAGCTGGACAACGCGCTGCATTCGGCCTGGGCGCGGCTGGACGTGGGCGCTCCGTGGTTCTCCCGCCGCGAGCTGGCGCGGGTGCGCGGCATGCTCGGGGCGTTCGACGGCTGGCTGCGGTCCAGCCGCGCGGAAGGGCTCCGGCTGGTCGCCGTCGAGCAGCCGGTCCAGCTCGATCTCGTCGACGAGGTCGATGCCCGCCGCGGCGGCGCGGGGCTGCGGCTGCGGGGCCGGGTCGACCGGCTCGAGGTCGACGCCGAGGGCCGCCCCGTCGTCGTCGACGTCAAGACGGGCCGCACCGCGGTCAGCGCCCGCGCCGCGGCCGAGCACCCGCAGCTCGCGCTCTACCAGCTCGCCGCGGCGCTCGGGGCGTTCGGGAAGCTGGTGCGCGACGGCGCACCGCCGGGCGGCGCACGGTTGGTCTACGTGGCCGACCAGCGCTCCGACGGCCAGGCCAAGGAGCCCTCCCAGCCGCCGTTGGACGAGGACGGCGTCGCGCACTGGCAGCGCGTGCTGCACACCTGTGCCGAGGAGACCTCCGGCGCCGTGTTCGTCGCCAGGGTCGGGCCGGACTGCGACCGGTGCCCGGTGCGCACCGCGTGCCCGGCCCACGGCGCAGGGCGAGGTGTGCCGGATGCGTGAGGTCGCGGTCACTCTTCGTCGACGGGTGTGGGGCGCGCCAGCCCGGGCGGGTAGGGCGGTCCGGGCGCGCGGAGCCCGCCCGGTACCGTTCCCGGCACGCTGGCGCTCCCCCCGCGTTCTCCACCCGGCGTGCCTGGAGGCTCCTTGTCCCGCATCCGCCCCCGTGCCCGTGCCCGTGCCCTGCTCGCCTGCGCTGCCACGGCAGCCCTGCTCGCGGCCTGCGGCAGCACACCGGATGCCCCGACGTCGCCCGACATCCAGACCTTGCCCTCACCGGCCGCCACCGTGCCGCCGCCGAGCCCCTCCGCACCGCCGACCGTGGCGCCCACCGGCAAGCCGAAGCCCGCCAGCGCCGCCCCTGGCCGTCGTCCCGCGGGCCGCGCCACGGGCACCGCGCCGACGGTCGGGGCAGGCCCGGGTTTCAAGCCCGTCGGCGGCGACGAGTTCAACGGCGGCGCCCTGGACCCGAAGAAATGGGGCCCCTACAACAGCGTCGGCGGCTTCGGCAACGGCCTGCGCAGGCCGAGCGCGATCAGCGTGTCCGGCGGCAGCCTGGTGATCACCGCGTCCGGCGAGACGTCGGGCGGCATGGCGGACTCGTTCGGCCAGACCTACGGCCGCTGGGAGTTCCGCGCCCGCACCGACGACGGCCGCGGCTTCGGGTCGGCGATCCTGCTGTGGCCCGATTCGGAGAAGCTGTCCGACGGCGAGATCGACATCGCCGAGGTGCCGTTCGAGAAGCGCGACCTCGCGCACTTCGTGCTGCACTCCGGCTCCGGCGGCGACACGCTCAACGGCTCCCACCTCGCGGGCGACTTCTCGCAGTGGCACACGTTCGCGGTGGACTGGCTGCCCGACCACATCACCTGGTACGTCGACGGCCGGGCCCGGTTCACGGTCACCGACAAGTCGCGCATCCCGGACACCCCGATGCACCTGGCGATCCAGCTCGACCAGGGACCGGTGAAGGACTGGATCCTCGCGCCCGATGCCACCACCCCCGACAAGATCCGGCTCCAGGTCGACTGGGTCCGCACCTACGCGTGGGCGGGCGCCCCGGCGTCGCCGTCGGCCAAGCCCAGCCCCACCAAGAAACCGAGCTCGTCGGACAACTGACCTGCCGGGCCCGGAACCGTCGGCGTCGTCGGGTAGAACCACCCCGTGGAGCTGACCCCGCGCGCACTGGCCACCGCGCTCGGCCTGCCCCCGCCCACCGACGAGCAGGCTGCGGTGATCGCCGCCCCCGCCCGGCCTGCGCTCGTCGTCGCGGGTGCCGGTGCGGGCAAGACCGAGACGATGGCCGCACGCGTCGTCTGGCTTGTGGCCACCGGCGCGGTGCTCCCCGAGCATGTCCTCGGCCTGACCTTCACCCGCAAGGCCGCCCAGCAGCTCGGCGCGCGCGTCCGGTCGCGGCTGCGGCGGTTGGCGGGCTCCCGCCTGCTCGACGAGCTCGACCCCAGCGGCGCGCGCGAGGCCGCGCTGTTGGCGGGCGAGCCGACCGTCGCCACCTATCACGCCTACGCGGGCAGGCTGGTCGGCGAGCATGCACTCCTGCTTCCCGCCGAGCCCGCGGCGCGGCTGTTGGGCGAGACGGCGTCGTGGCAGCTCGCCCACCGGGTGGTGAGCACCTGGGCGGACGAGCTGGAGGTCGACGTCCTGCCTGCCACGGTCACGAACTGGCTGCTCGCGCTGGCAGGCGAGCTCGGCGAGCACCTCGTCGAACCCACCGCGGTACGCGCCCATGCCGAGCGGGTCGCCGCGGCGCTCGAGGCCGCGCCGCGCGGCAAAGGCCAGCGCGCCGACCCGTCGCAGACCTACCTGCGGTGGATCGCGACCCAGCGCCGCCGGGTCGCGCTGCTGCCGCTGGTGGAGGCGTTCGTGGCGCGGAAGCGGGCCGAGCGCGCGGTCGACTTCGCCGACCAGCTCGCCATCGCCGCCCGCGTCGCCGACGCCCACCCGGAGGTCGGGGCCGCCGAGCGCGCGACCTACCGCGCCGTGCTGCTCGACGAGTACCAGGACACCGGCCACGCCCAACGCGTGCTGCTCCGTGCGTTGTTCGGCACGCGGCCCGGCGACCCCGTGCGCCCCGACGGGCCGACGGTCACGGCGGTCGGCGACCCCTGCCAGTCGATCTACGGCTGGCGGGGGGCCAGCGCGGGCAACCTCGCCCGCTTCCGCACCGACTTCCCCGCCCCCGAGGGGCCCGCCGACCAGTACGGCCTGCTCACGAGCTTCCGCAACCCGCCGGAGGTCCTGCGGTTGGCCAACGTCGCGTCCGCGCCCCTGCGCGCGGCGGGGGCGGGGGCCGGGGCGGGGGCATCGCAGCAGGGTGACACTCCTCCGACTGAGTCGCAGCAGGGTGACATTCCTCCGATGTGGGGGCGGGGGCAGGGGCGGGGCGGGGCGGGCGATGCCGGGCGCGTCGAGGTCGGCGAGCTGCGGCCCGGACCCGAGGCCACGGCGGGTGACGTGCGGGTGGCGTTGCTCCCCGACGTCGCCGCAGAGGTCGCCTGGATGGCCGACGCGATCGCCGAACACTGGAAGCGGGAGGGCCCGCCGCCGACGTCGGCCGTGCTCGTGCGTCGCCGCGTCGACATGGACGCGATCGCCGAGGCCCTGCGCGCGCGCGGCCTGCCGGTCGAGGTCGTCGGCCTCGGCGGACTTCTGGACACCCCGGAGGTCCGCGACCTGGTCAGCGCGCTGCGGCTGGTGGCCGACCCGCTCGCCGGACCCGCCGCCGTCCGCATCCTCACCGGCGCCCGGTGGCGGCTGGGCGTCGCCGATCTCGCCGCGCTGTGGGCGCGGGCCCGCGAGCTCGTGCCGTCCGCGCCGCCGCGGGGCGGGTCCCGCACACCCACCGAGCTCGCGCTGGGCGCGCTGCCGGGCGAGCAGGCCGAGCAGGCAGGCCTGGTCGACGCGCTCGACGACCCCGGCCCGGCCGACGCCTACTCGCCCGACGGCTTCGCCCGCATCACCCGGCTGGCCCGGGAGCTGGGCTGGCTGCGCTCACGGGCGAACGCGCCGCTCACCGATCTGGTCGCGGACACCGAGCGGGTGCTGCTCCTCGACGCCGAGACGGCCGCCCGCCCCGGACCGGTCGGGCGCGCGCATCTCGACGCGTTCGCTGATGTCGTCGCCGACTTCTCGGCGGGCGCGGAGATCGCGACGCTCCCGGCGCTGCTGGACTACCTCCGGACCGCCGAGCAGGCCGAGGACGGGCTCACGCCGGGCGAGGTCGAGGTCACCCCCGACCGCGTCCAGGTGCTGACGGTGCACGCCGCGAAGGGCCTGGAGTGGGAGGTCGTGGCCGTGCCGCACCTGGTGGCCCAGGTGTTCCCCGGACGCAAGATCGGCGGGACGTGGCTGACCAGCCCGGCTGAGCTCCCCGTCGACCTGCGCGGCGACGTCCTCGACCTGCCTCGCCTCACCCTGCCCGACGACGGCGATCGGCGCGCGATGGAGGCCGCCGTGAAGGCCCACTCGGACGCGCTGGACGAGCGGCGGCTGGTGGAGGAGCGACGGCTGTTCTACGTCGCGCTCACCCGGGCGGAGCGCGTGCTGCTGCTCTCCGGGCACCGTTGGCCCGCGGTGGGGGAGAAGCCGCGGCCGCCGTCGGAGTTCCTGGTCGAGGCGGCCGAGACCCACGGCGTCGAGGTGTGGGCCGACGAGCCGGGCACGGATGCCGTCAACCCGGCGTCGCTGGAGCAGCCCACCGCCGAGTGGCCCGCCGACCCGCTCGGCGCCCGCTCCGCCGACGTCCAGGCGGGCGCCGAGCGGGTGCGCGCGGCGCTGCGGGCACGCATCGACGCCCGCGACGCCCGTGCCGCGGCGGCCGACCCCGGCGCCCAGCTCCCGCTGCTCGACCTCGATCCGCCGCCGGAGCCGGACGAGGAGGATCCCGAGGGCTGGGCCGCCGACGTCGACGTCCTGCTCGCCGAACGGGCCGCCGCCCGCGCCCGTCCCGCGGTCGAGCTGCCGTCGCAGCTCACCGTCAGCAGGCTCGTGGAGCTCGCCGCCGACCCGGCCGGGCTCGCCGCGCGGCTGCGCCGCCCGCTGCCGCTGCCGCCCAACCCGCACGCGCGCCGCGGCACCGCCTTCCACGCCTGGCTGGAGCAGCGCTTCGGAGCCGCCCAGCTGCTCGACCTCGACGAGCTGCCCGGCGCCGCCGACGAAGGCGCCGCCTCTGACGACGCGTTGGCCGCGCTGCAGGAGGCGTTCCTGGCCAGCGCGTGGGCCGAACGGCGGCCGGTCGACGCGGAGGTGCCGTTCGAGACGGTGATCGCGGGAGTGGCGGTACGCGGGCGGATGGACGCGGTGTTCGCCGACCCGGACGGCGGGTTCACGGTCGTCGACTGGAAGACCGGGCCGCTCCCCGACGAGTCGCGCCTCCCCGCGATGGCCGTGCAGCTCGCGGCGTACCGGCTGGCCTGGGCGGAGCTCGCGGGCGTCCCGCCGGAGCGGGTGCGCGCGGCGTTCCATTTCGTGCGCGCCGACGTCACGCTGCGCCCCGCCGATCTCCTCGACGCCGCCGGGTTGCGCGCGTTGCTCGAGGCCGTGCCTACGCGCTGAGCAGCGCGTCCAGCTTGGCGATCGTGTTCCAGTTGCGGGCGGTGACGAGCACGCCGAGCTTGTCGGTCACCGGTGGCGCTTTCAGCAGGCCGTCCGGGCACCACTGATAGATCACGCGGGGGCCGGGCCGGGCGTTGTCCGGGTCGAGCTTGATCGCGTCGGCGAGCTTGTCGGGGTCCGGCTCCGCGCCGAGCACGTGGGCCATCATGCGCGAGCCGTTCGTGACGACGTCGATGAAGGGGTGGGCGTCGATGATCGCGCGCAGCTCCTTCGCGGTGAGCACGACGCAGCGAACGTCGAGACCGGTGCGTGCGGTGATCGCCTTCTCGATGCGCCCGACGGGCGCGGACGGGCCGGTCAGGACGACGTTGCCGCTGTTCAGATGCGTCCGGACGGCGGTGTAGCCCATCTCTTCGAGCAACGCGCGCAGGTCGGCCATCGCGACGCGCTTGGCCGAGCCGACGTTGATCCCGCGCAGCAGCACGACGTAGCGGGGCACGCCGAGGAGGCTACTCCAAGATCCAACCGCGGGTGGTGCGCGTGAGCGAGCATCGCCCGCGTCCCGGTGCGCGACCCATGGGTCGACGACGGCCTCGCCCGGCTCGTGCTCCAGCTGGCTCAGCACGGCGTTGGGCGGCACCGTGACGCCCGGCAGGACGGCCTCGACGTGGGCGTTGACCGGGTCGGTGAGCCGGTCGCGGTCGCTGCGGCGGAAGGGGCGGATCTCGATCGGTGGCATGGCGCATCTCCCGGGGTTGGAGGACTGCTCGCGGATGCCGCCACCGGTGCGGTACGGCGTCACCTTAGCCTGCGGCCATGAGCGCGAGGATCCTGTTGTTCGGGGCGTCCGGGTACACGGGCGGACGGGCCGCGGCGGCGATGGTCGCGCGCGGCCTGCGGCCCGTCCTCACCGGACGCGACCCGGCCAGGCTCGCGCCCGTCGCGGCGCGCCTCGGGGGCCTGGAGTGCGCCTACGCCGACGTCGTCGACCGCACGTCGCTCATCGAGCTGGTGAAGCCCGACGACGTGCTGGTCAGCACGGTCGGGCCGTTCCACAAGATGGGCTGGGCCGCGATCCGCACCGCCATCGACGCGGGCGCGACCTACCTGGACTCGACGGGCGAGCCGCCGTTCGTCCGCAGCGTCTACGAGTGGTGGGGTCCGGAGGCGGAGGACACCGGCTCCGCGCTGCTCACCGCGTTCGGCCACGACTACGTGCCCGGCGTGCTCGCCGGTGCGCTGGCGCTGCGCGACGCGGGCGCGGCGGCGGCGCGCGTCGACGTCGGCTACTTCGTCTCCGGGCGCGGCAGGCTGTTCTCCCGCGGCACGCTGCACTCGCTGCTCGGGGTGGCGTTGGAGGACGGGTACGCGTTCCGGGAGGGTCGGCTCGCGGCCGCGCCGACCGGCGCCCGCCTGCGCAGCTTCGACGTCGACGGCCGTCCGCGCCCAGGTGTGAGCATCGGGGCGAGCGAGCAGTTCGCGCTGCCCCGGCTCGCCCCACAGCTGCGCACGGTGGACGTGTACCTGGGTTGGTTCGGCCCGGCTTCGGGCGTGGTGCACGCCGCCTCCAGGGTGACGCCGACGGTCGGTCGCATCCGGGGCAGCCGGTGGGCCGCGGGGATAGCGGCCGACCGCGTGACGCGCCGGGTGCCCGCAGCCCCTTCCGCCGCCGCGCTGGCCACGGCCTCGGTGCACGTCGTCGCCGAGGCGTTCGACGCGACCGGCACCCTGCTGGCCCGGACCCGCCTCCGCTCGCCCGAGCCTTACGCGATCACTGCCGAGCTGTTGGCCTGGGGCGCGGGGCGGGTGGCCGAGCACGGTGTGAACGGCGTCGGCGCGCTCGACGCGGTGTCCGCCTTCGGCCTGGACGCGGTCGTCAAGGGCGCGGCGGACGCGGGCATCGTCGTCGAGGGCAGGGCGAGCCCGGCAGGCACCTGACCGGCCTGTCGGCGATCATCGTCGGGCTCTCGGGATACGCTCACCCGCCGTGAGACGTGGTCGGAGCGCGGAACCCACCTCGGTGGGGGCGATCCGGATGCCCGAGCCCTCCGCCACGCCGTTGGCGTCGCTGGCGCGCAGGCTCGCGATCGCGCTGGGTGCGCTCGTCATCACCGCCTTGATCGTCTACTTCGGCCGCGACGGCTACCGGGACGCCAACCACGACACCCCGCTCACCCTCGCCGACGCCTTCTACTACGCCACGGTCTCGGTCTCCACGACGGGCTACGGCGACATCGTGCCGGTCACCGAGACCGCCCGCCTCATCACCACGATCGTCGTCGCCCCGCTGCGGCTGATCTTCCTCATCACCTTCGTCGGCACCACCGTCGAGCTGCTCACCGAGCGGTCGCGGCAGTCGTTCCGGATCCAGCGCTGGAGGTCCCGCGTGCGCGACCACACCGTCGTCGTCGGCTACGGCACCAAGGGCCGCGCCGCCGTCGAGACGCTGTTGGGCGACGGCACCGACCCCACCGACATCGTCGTGGTCGACACCGACCGGACCCAGCTCGATGCCGCCTCGGCGCACGGTCTGGTGACCGTCGCGGGCAACGCGACCCGGTCGAGTGTGCTGCGGGACGCGGGCGTGCCCGCGGCCAAGGCGATCGTGGTGGCGACGAACCGCGACGACACCGCCGTCCTCGTCACGCTGACCGCCAGGGAGATGGCCCCCGACATCCGCATCGTCGCGTCGGTGCGGGAGTCGGAGAACGTGCATCTGCTGCGGCAGTCGGGGGCCAGCTCGGTGGTGGTCTCGGCCGAGACGGCGGGCAGGCTGCTCGGCGCGGCGACGACCACGCCCGCCGTCGTCGAGGTGATCGAGGACCTGCTGACGCCCGACGCGGGCTTCGCGATCAGCGAGCGGGAGGTCGAGGAGGCCGAGGTCGGCGGGTCGCCGCGGCACCTCGCCGACATCGTGCTCGGCGTGGTCCGCGGCGGGGAGCTCTACCGCGTCGACTCGTCGGTCGTCGACGCCCTGGAGTCCGGCGACCGGCTGCTCTACGTCCGCAAGGCGGGGCCGCCCGACAAGCCGTGACCGTCAGCGCACCTGGTTGACCGTGAGCTCCCGCGCCTCCGCGTAGCGGGCGCGGACGGCCGGGGTCGGGTCCGCGGTGAACTCCTCCTGACCCGCCGCCGCCCACACCGGCGGCTCCGCAGCCCCGGACAGCACCCACGCGGCCTGGCGTGCCGCTCCGTCCGCGACGTACTCGCCGGGCGTCGGCCGCACGACCGGATGGGCGAGCACCGCGGGCGCGATCCGCGCGACCGCCTCCGACCGCGCCGCGCCCCCGATCAGGATGGCCCGTTCGACGGGCACGTTCGCCGCGAGCAGCGCGTCGATCGCGTCGGCCAGCCCGCACAGCAGCCCCTCGACCGCACCGCGCGCCAGGTGCGCGGGGGTGGCGGTGCCGAGCGTGATGCCGTGGAGGGCGCCGGTCGAGTCGGGCTTGTTCGGCGTGCGCTCGCCCTCCAGGTACGGCACGAGCACGAGACCGCCTGCCCCGGCGGGCGCGTCGAGCGCGAGCTTGGCCAGCCCGGCGTGGTCCACGCCGAGCACCCGCGCCGCCGCGTCGAGCACGCGGGCGGCGTTGAGCGTGCACACGAGCGGCAGGTGCTCGCCGCTGGCGGAGGCGAACCCGGCGATGATGCCGGTGGGGTCGGCGGTGGGGGTTCGGCTGACCGCCGACACGACGCCCGACGTTCCGAGCGACACGACCACGTCCCCCGGGCCCGCGCTGAGCCCGAGCGCCGCGCCCGCGTTGTCGCCCGTGCCCGGCCCGAGCAGCACCCCGTCCGGCGTCCGCCCGGCGGCCTCGGCAGGCCCCAGCACGCGCGGCAGCACGATGTCGGTCCGGCCGAACGCGCGCTCGAGGAGGTCGAGCCGGTAGCTGTCGGTGACGCCGGAGAAGTAGCCGGTGCCCGAGGCGTCGCCGCGGTCGGTGACGAGGTCGTCCACTGCGCCGGTGCCGCGCAGCTTCCACGTCAGCCAGTCGTGCGGCAGGCACACCGCCGCCGTCCGCGCCGCGTTCTCCGGCTCGTGCGTGGCCAGCCAGCGCAGCTTCGTCGCGGTGATCGACGCGACCGGCAGCGTGCCCGTCGCGTCCGCCCACGCCTGTGCCCCGAGCTCGTTGACCAGGTCGGTCGCGGCGGCCGCGGACCGGGTGTCGTTCCACAGCAGCGCGGGCCGCACGACCTCGCCGTCGGCGGACAGGCACACCATCCCGTGCTGCTGCCCGGCCACCGCGATCGCGTCGACGTCGTCGAGGCCGCCCGCCTCGGCCAGCGCGGCCTGCAGCGCGTCCCACCACGCGGCCGGGTCGACCTCGGTGCCCGGCGGGTGCGGCGCCCGCCCCGACCGGACGAGCTCGCCCGTCGCGGCGTCCTTGACGACGACCGTGCAGGACTGCGTCGACGAGTCGACTCCGGCGACCAGACTCAACAGGCACCTCCGGTGCTCGTGCGCGGAAACGACGGCCCGGGCAACGTTATCCGCGCACGGGCTACCGTGCGACCGTGCGCCTGGCGACCTGGAACGTGAACTCCGCCCTCACCCGGCTGCCCCGGCTGCTGCCCTGGCTCGACCAGCGGGCGCCCGACGTCGTCTGCCTCCAGGAGACCAAGCTGTCCGACGAGGCGTTCGCCGACGCCCTGGACGAGCCGCTGCGCGAGCGTGGGTACCAGGTCGCGCACGTCGGCGAGGGGCGGTGGAACGGGGTGGCGCTGCTGTCGAAGGTCGGGCTCGACGACGTCGTGCGCGAGCTTCCCGGCGCGCCCGCGTTCGGCGACGTCGTCGAGGCCCGCGCGGTGACGGCGACCTGCGGCGGGCTGCGGGTCACGTCGGTCTACGTGCCCAACGGCCGCACACCCGACGACCCGCACTACGCGTACAAGCTGGAGTGGCTGGCCGCGCTGCGGGACTCCGTCGCGACGCCCGAGCGCACGGTGATCGCGGGCGACATGAACATCGCACCCACCGACGCCGACGTGTGGGACCCCACGCTCTTCACCGAGTCGACGCACGTCACGCCCGCCGAGCGCAAGGCGCTGGCCGCGCTGCAGGACGCCGGTCTGCACGACGTCCTGCGGGACCGCTGGCCGAGCGAGCGGATCTTCACCTACTGGGACTACCGGGCGGGCCGTTTCCACCAGGACAAGGGGATGCGCATCGACCTGGTGCTCGCGGGCGACGACCCGGCCGGGCGGGTCGCCGCCACCTGGGTGGACCGCCAGGCGCGCAAGGGATCCGGGCCGAGCGACCACGCGCCGCTGATCGTCGACCTCGACGAAGCGCCCGACGGCGACATCGGCCCGGTCGTCCCGCCGCCGTCGAACCCGGTGCGCTGAGCCGCAGCAGGGTGACACTCCTCCGACTCAGTCGCAGCAGGGTGACATTCCTCCAATTCCCTCACTCCGCGGCGACGACCGCCCCCGCCGTCGCCGACGCGCGGCCCGCCGCCGCCACCCCGAGCAGCGCCAGCACGACGACGACGGCCACCAGCAGCGGCAGCGCGACCGCCGGGGACGCGAACAGCGCCAAGAACGCCCCGCCGATGCCGACGGTCGTCGCCGTCGTCAGCTGGTCGGCCATCTGCGCGGCCGCGGAGTTGAACCCCACCGTGCCCCCCGGCGACTGCTGGAGCACCAGGTACGACACCGCGGAGAACCCCAGGCCCATCCCGAGGCCCGCGATCATCCAGAACGGCACCGCGAGCCATCCGACGCCCCACGTCGGTGCGACGAGCAGCGTGCCCGCCGACCCGACCGCGACGGCGACGAACCCGGCCCGCAGCAGCCGTGCGCGCGGCAGGTCGGGGTGGCGGCCCTGCCACGCCGAGGCGGCCGACCACGACAGCGAGCCCGCCACCAGTGGGATCCCCGCCGCGGCCAGCGACCAACCGTGGGTGCCGTGCAGCATCAGCGGCAGGTACGAGTTGACGGCGAAGAACGTGCCCGCGAGCAGCCCGCGCGACGCCACGACGGTCGGGATGCCCCGCGCCGCCCGGAACACGCCGCGCGGCAGCAGCACGCGCAGCGAGGGCACCAGCACCGCGAGCGCGACCACGGCGACCACCGCGCCGACGGCGTCCGGGTGCTGCCCGGCCCAGCTCAGGGCGGCCACCCCGACGGCGACGCCGACGGCGGCGGGCGCGGTGCCCCGACGGGCGGCCGTGACGTCGGCCGGACGCCCGAGGTTCCGCACCGCGGGCGCGACGAGCGCCAGGGCGACCGCGACCAGCGGGACCAGCCCGAGGAACACCCAGTGCCACGACAGCGTCTCGGTGACCAGGCCGGACACCGGCGGCCCCAACAGTGACGGCAGCACCCACGCCGAGGAGATCAGCCCGAACACCGCCGGGCGCACCCGCTCCGGGTAGACGGCCGCGATGAGCACGAACGCCGCGACCGTGAGCGCGCCTGCCCCGAGGCCCTGCAGCACCCGGCCGACGAGCAGCTGCGGCATCGCCGTCGCCGTGCCCGCGACGAGCAGGCCCGCGCCGAACAGCAGGGGGCCGACGAGGATCGGCGGGCGCGGGCCCGCGCGGTCGGACCAGCGGCCGCCGATGACGGTCGCCAGCACGGACGCCGCGAGGAACGTCACGAACGGCCACGCGTACAGCGTCACCGCGCCGAGGTCGGCGACCAGCGCGGGCATCGCCGTGCCGACCCCCATCGCCTCGAACGCGACGAGGCTGATCAGCAGGACGAGCCCGATGGTGGTGGCCCGCCGCTCGGGGCCGAAGAGCTCCGCGCGTACCGGAGACGGCGATGTCGTGGTCACGCACCGATGATCCGACCTCGACCCGACTTCAGGTCAAGCCCATTCTCCCGACGCGCGCGTTCGCCTTCGCAGACCGGGCCGCCGCTTCGCAGGGTCCCGGGGGTCTGCGAAGAGTGGGCGGGGTCTGCGAGGCGAGGTGGGTGGGCCCTGCGGGTGCGGCAGGTGCGGCAGGTGCGGTGGGTGGGCCCTGCGAGGCGGGTGGGGCCCACGTTCCCGCTTTGGCGCGCCCCCGGAGGCCGCGCAGTCGGGGGCTTCGCAGACCGGGCCACCGCTTCGCAGGGTCCCGGGGGTCTGCGAGGCGTAGGCGGGGTCTGCGAGGTGGGTGGGGTCTGCGGGCTGCGGCGGCGCGGCGGGCGCCGGGGGACAGGACCGTGTGCGGCCGCGGGGCCCGGGGGTGGGTGCGGCCGCGGTGGCCGCAGGCGGGCGGCGTCGTGCCCGCGGCGCGGGGCCGGAGCGGGGCGCCCGCGGGGCCGGAGCGCGGGGCCGGAGCGGGGCGCCCGCGGGGCCGGAGCGCGGGGCCGGAGCGGAGCGCCCGCGTCCGGCGCTCACCGACGCGGGTCCCGGCGCCCAGCGGCGGCACCTGCGCTCCTGGCGTGGCCGCGTGGCAGGCTTGCGGCGTGAGCACCGCCGTCGTCGCATCGCCCGAGCAGACCGCCGTCCTGGAGGCGGCCAGGCGCGCGGCCGCGGCGGCGCCGGGTGTGCGGGCGGCGGGCGGCCCGGCGGTGGACGCCGCCCTCCGCGCC
Organism: uncultured Actinomycetota bacterium; assembly: GCA_963750095.1. Lineage (GTDB taxonomy): Bacteria > Actinomycetota > Actinomycetes > Mycobacteriales > Pseudonocardiaceae > Pseudonocardia. The sequence continues at coordinate 776,047 of CAVVPJ010000010.1, forward strand.
GCCGCGGGGCTCCTCCGCGACCGCGCCGACGACCTGCTCGCCGCCAACCGCGCCGACGTCGAAGCCGCCCGGGCGGGCGGCATGGCGCAAGGTCTGCTCGACCGCCTCCGCCTCACCCCCGAGCGCCTCGCCGACATGGCCACCCAGCTCGACGTCCTCGCGGCGACCCCCGAGCCGCCGCTGCAGACGTTCGTCCGCGAGCTCCCCACCGGCGAGCGCGTGTACGAGCGCCGGGTGCCCGTTGGCGTCATCGGGGCGGTGTTCGAGGCCAGGCCCAACGTGACCGTCGACGTGGCGTCGCAGGTGCTCAAGGCCCGCAGCGCCGCCGTCCTGCGCACCGGCGCGGCCGCGTTGGGCAGCGCGAAGGCCCTCGTCGAGCTCGTCATCGCCCCGGCGCTGGAGGCCAACGGGATCCCGGCCGACGCCGTCCAGCTCGTCCCCACCCCCGGCCACGCGGGCGCCGACGCGTTGGTCGGCCTCCCCGACCTCGTCCCGCTCGTCGTCGTCCGCGGCTCCGGCGAGGTCACCCGCAGGCTCTCCGCGCTCGGCGCCGCGGCGGGCACCCGCGTGCTCGCCCACGCCGACGGCGGCGGCGTGCCTCTATCTCGACGCCAGCGCGGCGGAGGCCGACGTCACCCGGCTGGTCACCGACTCGACCGACCGGCTCGGCGTCTGCAACCGCCTCAACCTCCTGCTCATCGACGCCCCCGCCTACGACCGCCTCTGGCCGGTCGCCGAGCAGGCCCTGCGCGCGCGGGGGATCGAGCCCAGCCTGCCCCCGCACGCCCACCCCCTCGGCCACGAGTGGGCGCTGGACGCGGGCGCCGAGGCGCACGTGACCGTCGCGACCGTCGACGGCCCCGTCGACGCCGCCCAGACCGCCGCCCGCGAGACCTCCGGCCTCGCCGCGTGCGTCTGCGCCACCGACGAGCGGGCGGCCACGGCGTTCGTCGACGCCTACACCGGCACCGGCGTCTTCTGGAACGCCACCACCCGCCTCCTCGACGGCTACAAGCTGCTGGGCCTGCCCGAGACGGGCATCAACGTCGACCACACGCCGGGCCCGCGCGGCCCGGTCACGTACGTCGACCTGTCGCTGCGCCAGTTCGTGGTGCTCCCGCCCGCACCTCCCGCGCCGTAGCGCCGAACCGGGCGCGGAACGCCCTGCTGAAGTGCGAGGCGTCGACGAAGCCCCACGAGAAGGCGACGTCGCCGATCGTCCGGTGGGCGCACACGGGATCGAGCAGGTCGGCGTGCACCCCGTCGAGGCGCTGCGCCCAGATCCACTCCGCGATCGTGCACTCCTGGTCGGCGAACGCCCGGTGCAGAGTGCTCACCGAGACGTGCAGCTCGGCCGCGATCGCCGCGACCGAGAGCCCCGGGTCGCGCAGCCGCCGCCGGGCCACGGCGCGCGCCTGGGCCGCCCGCGCGGCGGCCGACGGCTCCGCCGCGCGCAGCGAGGACAGGCCCGCCACCAGGATGTGCTCGACGCCCTGTGCGACGGCGGCCGCGGCCGCGGGCTCCAGCACGTCGACGTCGGCGGCGAGGGTGCGGATCATCTCGATCATGAGGTGCCCGGCGCCCCGGGAGCCGTGCACGGCCCGCGCGGTCAGCTCCGGCGCACCGTGCAGCTGCGCACGCAGCACCGGGCCGGGCAGCATCAGCACGTACTGCTGGAACGGGCCGTCGAAGCGGAGCTCGTAGGGCCGGGTGGAGTCGTAGAGCGCGAAGTCGCCCGGCTGGAGCTCGGCGGCGCGCCCGTCCTGCGCGACGACGCCGGTGCCGCGGGTCTGGATGCTCACGAGGAAGAAGTCCTCGGCCGCCGCCGCGATCAGCGATCGGGTCCGGCGCACGAGCTGCGCCGTCGCCGTCACCCGCGAGAGCTCCAGCGTGGCGAGCGCGTCGACCCTGATGTCGCCGACCACGTCGCCGCCCGGCGCGGTCGTGTCCAGCCGGACGTAGGCGTCGGACACCGCGTCGTTCCAGTAGGCCAGCCGCTCGCGCGCGTCCACCGCGTCGGTGGTGAGCACGCGGGCCATCCGCCAACCGTAGGGACGGCGCGCGACCCGGGGCAACGACTTGCGACCCTCGGTCAAGGTTTCCGCGACGCTGGGACCACCGCCGCCAGCCGCGGGCCGCCACCCTCACCGCATGGCCACCACGCACCCCCGCTTCCGCGCCGCCGCCGTCCAGGCCGCGCCCGCCTTCCTCGACCTCGACGCGGGCATCGAGCGCTCGGTCGCCCTCATCGCCGAGGCCGCCGCCAACGACGCCCAGCTCGTCGCGTTCCCGGAGACGTGGCTGCCGGGCTACCCGTGGTTCATCTGGCTGGACGCGCCCGCGTGGGGCCTGCAGTTCTTCCCCCGCTACCACGACAACGCGCTGGAGTACGGCACCCCGGAGGCCGAGAAGCTCGCGGCGGCCGCCCGCGAGCACAACATCACGGTGGCGATGGGCCTGTCCGAGCGCCGCGGCGGCAGCCTCTACATCGCGCAGTGGATCATCGGCCCGGACGGCGAGACGATCGCGCAGCGGCGCAAGCTCAAGCCGACGCACGTCGAGCGCACGGTGTTCGGCGAGGGCGACGGCAGCGACCTGTCGGTGTACGAGACGCCCCTGGGCCGCCTCGGCGGGCTGTGCTGCTGGGAGCACCTGCAGCCGCTGTCGAAGTACGCCATGTACGCGCAGGACGAGCAGGTGCACGTCGCCGCGTGGCCGAGCTTCTCCCTCTACCGCGGCGGCGCGTACGCGCTCGGGCCGGAGGTCAACACCGCCGCCAGCCGCGTCTACGCGGTCGAGGGCGGGTGCTTCGTGGTCGCGCCGTGCGCCACCGTCTCGCCGGAGATGGTCGAGCTGCTCTGCACCGACGACGCGAAGAAGGCGATGCTCCTGCCCGGCGGCGGCTTCGCCCGCATCTTCGGCCCGGACGGCCAGATGCTGCACGAGCCGCTGGCCGAGGACGCCGAGGGGCTCGTCTACGCCGACCTCGACCTCGGCATGATCTCGTTGGCCAAGGCGGCGGCCGACCCGGCGGGCCACTACGCCCGGCCCGACGTGACGCGTCTCCTGCTCAACAAGACCCGCGGCGACCGCGTGGTGCCGTTCTCGGCGCCCGGCGTCGAGATCGGGGGAGAGGTCGCGCTCCCATGATCGAGCAGGCGATCCCGGCGCACCTCACCGTCGAGCGCACCCGGCCCCGCCGTGTTCCCGACGGCTACGCGCCGCCCTATCCGTCCTTTGTCGCGCGCAACGCACCCGCCGTCCGCCAGGTCGTGATGGCCTATCTCGGCCTCCAGCCGGTTGGCGACCCGCCGCCGCTGGACGCGCTCGACGCCGCCCTCGCCGCACCCGACGGTCCGGAGCACCACGACCGCGCCACCGGCGAGGGCGAGATCGTCACGGCCGCCTACTGGTCCGACCCGGCCGTGTTCGACCGCTGGTGGGCCACGCACCGGGACACCTGGCTCGGCGACGGCGTCCGCGACGGGCACGGCCGCTGGGCCGAGGTCGTGCGGCCCCGCGTGGAGGAGCACGAGACGCTGTTCTCCTCGCTCGGGCGCCCGGAAGGCGTGGCGGCGCTCGCCGAGGGCATGTCGGGTGCGGTCGTCGAGCACGCGTACTGGGGCGGGATGCGCGACCGGATCCCGCTGTCGCAGACCGACCCCATGCCCGGGACGGGCGCGCCGGTCGTCGCGTCGGACGGGGGACGGGTGCGCGTCCGGCCGCCTGCGGGCCTGTGCCTCATCCGGTCCGGCCAGGACTGGACCGACACCGACGGCGACGAGCGTCAGATGTACCTCGGCGACGTCGAGCCAGTGCTGCGGGCCGGGATGGAGTTCCTCCGCGACGAGGGCGCTTCGGTCGGGTGCTTCGCCAACCGCTACCTCACCGTCGACGGCGGGGAGCGCAGCTACGGGATGAGCTGGTGGCGCAGCCTTGACGCGCTGGAGCGCTGGTCGGAGTCGCACCCGACGCATCTCGCGATCTTCGGGGCGGCCATGCGGTACCTGTCGACGCTGGGCCCGGCGGCCCGGTTGCGGCTGTACCACGAGGTGTCGGTGCTGCCCGCCGACGGGCAGGTGTTCGAGTACGTCGACTGCCGCCCCGGCACGGGCCTGACCGCTCCGGAATGCGGGTGACGCAGGTATCAGAGGCAGGGCGCGCGTCCTCCCTTCTATTATGGACACGCGCCCAGCGGCCGAGCAGACGGCGACGAGCGACACTCGGCCCGCGGAGGGCGGGCGCGCACTGGACATCCAGGAGCTGCAACGGGTGTTGCCGATCCTGATCGACCTTCCTCGAGGATGGCTCGTCACCGTGGCGTTGGCGGCCCTCGTGAGCCTCGTCGACGTCACGATCCCGCATGACGGATCGTGGACGCTCGTGCTCCGGGTGTCGGTCATGACACTCTGGATCGTCTCTCTGGCCTGGCTGCCGTCGCTGCTGCGGGTTCTCGCGGTGCTGACGAAGTCGATCAAGGTGCCGGGCTTCGAGGTGAACACGGGCGAAGGGCTTCTCGCGGCCCTCGCAAGGCGGTCACCCGCCCCTCCCGGAACCGTCAACGCGCCGGGGCAGCAGCAGGCCGCCCCGAAGCCCGGATCCGGCCCGCCCGACGTCCAACCTCAGCCAGGCGCGGCGGATGCCGCGCCGCCGGGCGGGTCCGGCCCGGTCGGGCTGCCGTCGTGGACGAGCAAGCGCGGAGAGATCTACGCGGAGAACCACGACCTGTTCCTCGCGCACACTCTGCGGCCGTCGACCCGCGCGAACCAGCGCTACGACGTGTCCATCTACCTCGTGGGTGCCCACGGCGCCGATCCGACCGAGGTGGTGGAGAGCGCCGAGTTCTACCTCGGCAAGTACTGGGGCGACCGGCCCATCCCGGCCCAGAACACCGGCCCCAAGACCACGATCGGCATGACGACCGCGTGCTACGGGCCCTTCCTCTGCCTCTGCCGCGTGGTCCTCAAGGGCTCGCGCCAGGAGGTGTTCCTGTCCCGCTACGTCGACTTCGAGATGGCCTGGGTGTTCGACGCGGTCCGCGAGATCAAGATGACCGCGGCGTGACCCCCGTCACGGCCCCCGCCGCAGCGCGTGGACCGGCCTTCGCCAGCTAGATTCGAAGGGTGCCGCCCCCCGAACTGCATCGCGCGACCTTGTCGAACGGCCTGCGCGTCCTGGTCGTCCCCGATCCCGCCACCCCGGCCGTGGGCGTGGCGGTGCACGTCGACGTCGGGTTCCGGTCCGAGCCCGAGGGGCGCACGGGGTTCGCGCACCTCTTCGAGCACCTCATGTTCCAGGGCAGCGAAAGCCTCGAGAAGCTCGCGCACTTCCGGCACGTCCAGAGCTCCGGCGGGGTCTTCAACGGCTCCACGCACCAGGACTACACCGACTACTTCGAGGTGCTGCCCGCCGCCGCGCTGGAGCGCGCGCTGTTCCTCGAGGCCGACCGGCTGCGCGCGCCCACGCTGACGGCGGCGAACCTGCGCAACCAGGTCGACGTCGTCAAGGAGGAGATCCGCCTCAACGTCCTCAACCGGCCCTATGGCGGGTTCCCCTGGATCCTGCTGCCGCCGGTGCTGTACGACACGTTCCCCAACGCGCACAACGGCTACGGGGACTTCTCCGAGCTGGAGCAGGCCTCGCTCGACGACGCCGCGGCGTTCTTCGACACCTACTACGCGCCCGGCAACGCGCAGGTCACGGTGGCGGGCTACCTCGACGTGGACGAGACCCTGCGCCTGGTGGAGAAGCACTTCGGCGACATCCCCGCCCGCGCGACGCCCACCCGTCCCTCCTTCGCGGAGCCGCCGCCGTCCGCCGAGCGCCGCCAGGCCGTGCCCGACGCGCACGCCCCGCTGCCCGCACTCGCCGTCGGCTACCGGCTGCCGGACCCGGCGGAGGACCTCGACGGGTACCTCGGCCACGCCCTGCTCGGCTCGGTGCTCGGCGACGGTGAGGCCGCCCGGCTGCAGCGCCGCCTCGTGCACGCCGACGAGCTGGTCACCGACATCTCCGCGGGCGCGGGCCTGATGGGCGCCCTCGACGCCCGCGACCCCGACACGTTCACGATCACCGCGGTGCACCCGGCCACCGTCGAGCCCGACCGGGTGCTGGCCGCGGTCGACGAGGAGCTGGACAAGCTCGCCGCCGAGGGCCCCTCCGACGAGGAGCTGGCCCGGCAGGTCGCCCGCTGGTCGGCGGGGCTCTACCAGGAGAACGACCGCCTCATGTACCGCATGCTCGGCCTCGGCGCCCGCGAGCTGCTCTACGGACGGGCGGAGATCGCCGTCGAGCTGCCGGAGCGGCTGGCCGCCGTCACGTCCGAGCAGGTGCGCGCCGCCGCGGCCGCACTGCGCGGCGGCGGACGGGGTGTGCTGCTGGTGGAGCCTGCTGGGGAGCGCCCGTGAGCCGTGCGCGAATAACACTGTTCGGACGACGTTTTCCGCGCACGAGCACCGGAGGTGCCCTGTGACCAGGACCGCCGAGGAGATCGGGCGCACCGCGGCAGGGCCCCGCCCGCTGCCGCCGCTCGGCCCGACCCGTGACGTCCCGCTGCCCGACGTCGAGGAGCGCACGCTCGGCAGCGGCCTGCGGGTGCTCGCCGCGCACCGCCCGGGCATCCCCATGGTCGAGCTGCGCCTGCGTGCGCCGTTCGCCGCCCCGAACGACGCCGCCGCGCCGGAGCACGCCGCCGTCGCCGAGCTGCTGGCCGAGACCCTGCTCACCGGCACGCCCACCCGCGACCGTGTCGCCATCGACGACGAGCTCGCCGCGGTCGGCGCGGACCTCTCGGTCACCGTCGACCCCGAGCGCCTGCTGGTCTCCGGCTCTGGCCTCGCCGCGGGCCTGCCGGACGTGCTCGGTGTGCTCGCCGACGTGCTCACCGCCGCCACCCACCCCGACGCGGACGTCGCCCGCGAGCGCGACCGGCTCGTCGAACGGATCACGATGGCCCGCGCCCAGCCGCGCACGATCGCGCGGGAGGCGTTGCAGCGCAAGCGGTTCGGCACCCACCCGATCACGCGGGAGACGCCGACGGCCGCCGAGGTCGCCAACGTCACCGCCGAGCAGGTGCGGGCGTTGCAGGCCGCGTCGCTGGTGCCGCGCGGGTCGATCCTCACGCTCGTCGGCGACCTCGACCCGGCCGCGGCGCTCACCGAGGTCGAGAAGCAGCTCGCGGGCTGGACCGCCGACCACGCGGCCGCGGAGCTCACGGCGCCGCCCGCGATCGTCGCGGGCGACCTGGAGCTGGTACACCGGCCCGGCTCCGTGCAGTCGCAGCTGCGCCTCACCGCGCCCGCCGTCGGCCGCGCCGACCCGGACTACGCGGCGCTCCAGGTGGCCAACCTCGTCTTCGGCGGCTACTTCTCCTCCCGGTGGATGGAGAACATCCGCGAGGACAAGGGATACACCTACGGCGCGCACTCCGGGGTCGAGTTCGTGCCGGGCGGGGGCGTGCTGGGCGTCGACACCGACGTCGCCAGCGACGTCACCGCCGCCGCGCTCCTGGAGACCCGCTACGAGCTGGGCAGGCTCACCGCCGTGCCGCCGACGCGGGATGAGGTGGACGCGGCACGGGCCTACGCGGTCGGGTCGCTGCTGATCTCGCTGGACAACCAGGGCGGCCTCGCGTCCACTATCGCCGCGCTGGCCGCCGTCGGCCTGACCATCGACTGGCTCCGCGCCCATCCGGCCAGACTTGAGGCCGTCACCGCCGAGCAGGTCGCTGCGGCCGCGCTGCGCTTCTTCGCGCCGACGGCGTTCACCGGCGTGATCGTCGGCGACGCGGACGTGATCGGCGCGGGCGTCCGCGCCTTGGGCGGCGTGTCGTGACGTTCCGTCTGACGAGCCCGGCGGTGCTCTCGCGCTCCGAGGTGTTCCGCAACGAGACGCTGCGCACGGACCTCGCGCGGCAGGAGGCGGGCTGGCCGTCGGCGCGGCTCGTGGTCGTCGACGACGAAGGCCGCACGCCGGTCGACTGGACCGACGCGCCCACCGCGGGCTTCCAGGTCGCCGACGCCGGATCGTGGGACCGCGGCGGCGCGGCCCGGCTGCGCACCCGCGCGACCACCGGGTCCACCCCGACCGAGGGCGCCGTGCTGCTCGGTGAGCTCGACGGCGTGGCGTACTGGGCGGTGCGGGGCAAGCCCGACGTGTTCGGCGGTGACGACCCCACCGACTGGGCCGACCTGCGCATGGCGGGCGCCGTGCTCGACGCGCTGGGCGCCGGGCTCTTCGTCACCGCCGTGGCCACCCTGAACTGGCACGACACCGCGCGGTTCTGCTCGCGTGACGGCTCGCCGACCCGTCCGGCGGCCGCGGGCTGGCACCGGCACTGCGAGGCGACGGGCCACGAGGAGTACCCGCGCACCGACCCGGCCGTGATCTGTCTCGTGCACGACGGCGGCACCGGCGACACCGCGCGGGTGCTGCTCGCCCGTCAGCCGGTCTGGCCGAAGGGCCGGTTCACTGTGCTCGCCGGGTTCGTCGAGGCGGGGGAGTCGCTCGAGGCGTGCGTGCGCCGGGAGATCCACGAGGAGGTGGGCGTCGAGGTCCGCGACATCGCCTACCTCGGCAGCCAGGCCTGGCCCTTCCCGCGCTCGCTGATGGTGGCCTTCGAGGCGGTCGCCGACCCCGACGCGCCGCTGGTGCCCGCGGACGGCGAGATCGCCGAGGCGATGTGGATCACTCGTGCGGAGGCGCGCGCCGCGCTCAGCGCGGGCGACTGGGGCGCGGACACGGCGCCCCTGCTGCTGCCGGGCAAGGTCAGCATCGCCCGGAGCATGCTCGACTCCTGGGCCGTCGCCGAGTAGGCCCCACCCCCTCCGCTCACCCACACCCCGCGGGGCTCGCACCCACTGTCCGCACTGTGTGCGAGCCCCAGAGGGTGCGTGCGAGCCGGGGTTATCCCCAGACCTCGCCGAACGTCCTCGCCCTCGACCGTCTTCCGCGAGGCTGGTGGGGTGTTGCAGCTCCGTTCACGCCTGCTGGCCTCCGGCTGGTCTGACGACGAGGTGCGGCGCCTTCTGCGCGTCGGCGACCTCAGCCGGGTCCGGCCGGGCGGCTACGTGTTCGGTCCGCTGCCGGACGAACCCGTTCGCCGCCACCGCATCGCGATCACGGCGGCGGTCGCGGTCCTCGCCGCCGATGCGGTGGTCAGCCACGTGTCCGCGGCCGTGCTCCACGGCCTTCCGCTGTGGCGTGTCCCGCTCCAGCGGGTGCACGTGACCCGGGTGCGGCCGTCGGGCGGGCGGCGGGGTCGGATCGTGCACGTGCACACCGCCCCGCTGGCCGCCGACGAGATCGCGCTCGTCGACGGCATCGCGGTCACCTCGGCCGCCCGAACCGTCATCGACCTCGCCCGCTGTGCCGTTCGAGCAGGCCGTCGTCGTTCTGGACGCGGCGTTGGCGATGGAGCTTGTCGACGGCCCACAGCTCGCGGAGGCGCTCCTGCGTGCCACCGGGTGGCCGGGGTGCCCCGCCGCGCGACGGGCGGTCGCGTTCGCCGAGCCGGGTGCGCAGAGCGTCGGCGAGTCGCGCAGCAGGGTCGCGATCCTGCGCGCCGGTCTGCCGCGTCCGATCCTGCAGTGGGAGGTCCGCGACGCAGCGGGCCGCAGCCTCGGGTTCACCGACTTCGGCTGGCCAGGGCTGCGCATGGTCGGGGAGTTCGACGGAGAGATCAAGTACGGACGCCTGCTGAAGCCGGGGCAGTCGCCAGGCGATGTCGTGTTCGCCGAGAAGGTGCGGGAGGACCGCATGCGCGCCACCGACCTCGGGATGGCGCGATGGATCTGGGACGACCTGGGCGCGGCCTTCGCCCCCGTCGCGGCGCGGATTCGGGCTCAGTTCCGGCCCCAGTGAGGCTCACACACACCATCTGCGGCCCGCACCCATTGCGGGCGGTGTGCAGGCCCGCCGCGGTGTGTGTCAGGCGGCGAGCCCCTCCTGCACCTCGGCCAGCGACGGGTTCGTCGCCGTCCGCCCGTTCGGGAACTCGATCACCGGGACGGTCTGGTTGCCCCCGTTGACGCCCTCGACGAAACGGGCGGCGTCCGCGTCCCGCTCGATGTCGATCTCGCGGTAGTCGATGCCCGCCTGGTCCATCTGCCACTTGAGCCTGCGGCAGTAGCCGCACCACACCGTCGAGTACATCGTGACCATGGCCCGTTCAACAGCGGCTGCCCGGGCGGTCATCCCCGGCTGTCAGGATGACGGGTGTGACGCTCGAGGGACTGGACGACGAGCAGCGCGCCGCGGCCACCGCCCCGCGCGGGCCGGTGTGCGTGCTGGCCGGGGCGGGCACCGGGAAGACGCGCACGATCACCCACCGGATCGCGCACCTCGTGGGCACCGGGCATGTCGCGGCGGGACAGGTGCTGGCCGTCACGTTCACCGCGCGCGCGGCCGGGGAGATGCGCACCCGGCTGCGCACGCTGGGCGTCGCAGGCGTGCAGGCCCGGACGTTCCACGCCGCCGCGCTGCGCCAGCTGCGCTACTTCTGGCCGCGGGCGGTCGGCGGGCCGCAGTGGCAGCTCGTCGACGGCAAGCTGCGCATCGTCGGTGTCGCGGCGGGACGGGCGCGGATGGGCACCGACGCGGCCACCCTGCGCGACCTGGCCGGGGAGATCGAGTGGGCCAAGGCCAGCCTCATCACCCCCACGGACTACCCGGCGGCGGTGGCGAAGCTGCGCCGCGACGTGCCGGGGCCCGCCGAGCAGGTCGCCGCCGTCTACGCGGGCTACGAGCAGGCCAAGAACGCCGCCGAGCTGCTCGACTTCGACGACCTCCTGCTGCACGTCGCGGGCGCGCTCGAGGAGCACCCGGACATCGCGCAGGAGTTCCGCGACCGCTACCGCTGCTTCGTCGTCGACGAGTACCAGGACGTCACGCCGCTGCAGCAACGGGTGCTCGACGCGTGGCTCGGCGAGCGGGACGACCTCACCGTGGTCGGCGACGCCAACCAGACGATCTACACGTTCGCGGGCGCCAGCCCACGGCACCTGTTGGATTTCCCGCGCCGCTTCCCCGAGGCGGTCGTCGTCCGGCTGCAGCGCGACTACCGCTCCACCCCGCAGGTCGTCGCGTGCGCCAACACGCTCATCGGCGCCGCGCGCGACCGGCCTGCGGGCACCCGGCTGCGGTTGGTCGGGCAGCGCCCCGGCGGTCCCGAGCCCGAGTTCACCGAGCACGACGACGAGGTGGCCGAGGCCGCCGCCGTCGCGGCCCGGATCCGCAGGATGATCGCCGGGGGTACGCCGCCGAGCGAGATCGCCGTGCTGTTCCGCGTCAACGCCCAGTCCGAGACCTACGAGCAGGCGCTCACCGACGCGGGCGTCCCGTACCAGGTGCGCGGTGGCGAGCGGTTCTTCCAGCGCCCCGAGGTCCGCCGGGCCATGAGCGTCGTCCGCATGGCGGGCGCGGGCACGGGCGCCCTCGTCGACGACGTGCGCGCGGTCCTCGCGCCCGTCGGCCTCACCCCGGAGCCGCCGGGCGGAGCGGCGCAGCGGGCGCAGTGGGAGTCGCTGCTCGCGCTCGTCGAGCTGGCGGAGGAGCTGGTCGCCGTCGAACCGGAGGCCGACCTGCGCCGCTTCGCCGCGGAGCTCGACACCAGGGCCGACGCGGCGCACCCGCCCACCGTCCAGGGCGTCACGCTCGCGTCGCTGCACGCGGCCAAGGGCCTGGAGTGGGACGTCGTGTTCGTCGTCGGGCTCGTCGACGGCACGCTGCCCATCCAGCACGCCGACGGCGACGAGCCCGCGATCGAGGAGGAGCGTCGCCTGCTTTACGTCGGCATCACCCGCGCGCGGCAGCAGGTGCTGCTGTCGTGGGCGCTCGCCCGCCAGCCTGGTGGAGCCCGGCGTCGACGGCGCAGCCGGTTCCTCTACGGGCTGGTGCCCGAGCACCACCCGGCGTCCCGGATCGCCCTCGGCGAACGCGGCGGTGCCAAGCCGCGCTGCCGGGTGTGCGGCGCGCCGCTCGTCGGGGTCGACGCGCTGAAGATGCGCCGCTGCGGCGACTGTCCGTCCGATGTGGATACCGAGCTTCTCGACCGGCTGCGCGTGTGGCGCAGCGGCGAGGCCCGTGAGCAGCAGGTACCCGCGTACGTCGTGTTCACCGACGCGACCCTCACGGCGATCGCGGAACAACGGCCTGCCGACCGCGCGGCGCTCGTCGGCATCCCCGGGATCGGGGCACGCAAGCTCGACCGCTACGGCGCGGCCGTCCTCGCGCTGGTGGCCGACGCAGACCGACCCGAAGAAAACTTCCGATAATGAGGTTGTGCGGCCCGGGGGGTGTCCCTACCGTGGTGCGCACGGACTGTCATGTCCGTCACGATCCGCCCGGAGGAGGTGCCAGATGACCACTGACATGCGTGAGTTCGTCGGCACCCGTATTTCCGGAGCCCCCCTCGCCGTCCTGACGGTGGCGCGTGCTTGGAAGCCGCGCGTGGCGCCGTTCGCTCAGCACACAACCGACAACAACATAGGAGTGTCCGCACGGTGGCATCGCCGAAGTTGAGGCGACGCCTCCGGCCCCAGAGCAAGGCCGCGGACCCGACCGGGATCCGCGGCCTTTTTGTTTGTCCCGCAAGACCCATCTCTCTCGCGGAGGTAGAAGTGCTAGTCAGATCAGTTCCGTTGGACGGCGGAGCGTTCCATCCCGAGCAACTCGGCGGCGCCGCCGGGGCGCTGGGGTCCGTGCTCACCGCGGCCGCCCGCGGCGGGCTGGACCTGCCGTGCCGCTCGGGCGACGCCGACCTGTGGTTCGCCGAGGCTCCTGCCGAGCTGGAGCGGGCCAAGGCGCTGTGCCGTCACTGCCCCATCCAGGCCGAGTGCCTGGAAGGCGCCCTCCAGCGGGAGGAGCCGTGGGGTGTGTGGGGCGGCCAGATCTTCGAACGCGGGGTGATCATCCACCGCAAGCGGCCCCGCGGTCGACCCAGCAAGGCCGACCTGGCCCGCGACAGGGCCTACGCCGCGGCGAAGTCCGCCTGATCCCCTCCCGTCGGCCCCTCGAGGGCCCGCAGTCCCCGAAGGAGATTCCGTTGACCGACCTCATGACCGCCCCGACCAGCACGACCACCGCCCGACCCGTCCGAGACGAAGGAACCGTCATGTTGCTCCACGAAGCCCTGGCCCGATCTCGAATGCGCGAGGCCGAACAGGCCGCGCGTGAGCACGCACTCGTACGCGCACTCGTCGCCGGGCGGCGCTGGCGCATGCTCGCCCGGTACGCCGAGCGGCGCGCCGCCGCGGCCGAACGCGTGCCCGTCCTGTCGCGCCGCGTGCCGCGCAGCGTGTAACCACCCACCGGCCCGGACCGGTGACCCGGTGTGCGTCGCCGGTCCGGGCGGTGGAGCGCGCGGCCCGCCACGCACCGGCGTCCCGCCACCCGCCACCGGCAGCGCCCGTGGTGACCCTTCCGGTCGCCTGCTCGGCTCTCGAGCGCGCGCTGCCCTGAGACGACGGCGCCCCGACCCTCCGCGGTCGGGGCGCCGTCGCGTGCGCGGCATCGCCGCCATGATCATCGGCTCGGTGCGCAGTGATACCCAATCTGGCCGCAATTTGCGCCGAGCCGACGATCACCTCGGGCCGGTGGGCGCCAGACCCGGTCCGATCCCGGTGCGGCTGGTCGTCGTTCCCGACGCCGGAGGCGCGGCCGCCTGGGCCGGGTCAGGTCGACCGGGCGGCGTCCTCGTCGGCGGTGTCGTCCGCGGGGTCGTCGGCGGTGCCGTCATCGAAGATCCACGGCTGCCAGTGCCGGACGATGCCACGCAGCGGCACGTCGGCGTCGAGCTGGCAGAGCACCGCGAGCGTGCCCATCGTGACCCGGTGGACGAGCAGGTACTGAGGCGGCAGGTTCAGCTCGAGGCCGGTGCGGAAGTCGGGGCTGCGCAGGTCGCCCACCCGGCCCGCCTGCCGCTGCAGCCAGCTCCGGTTGAACCGGAACACCTCCGACCGCAGCGGCTCGGTGAAAGGAGCCAGATAGGCGATGGCGTCCTGCCCGTTCATCGTCGCGCCGGGCAGCACGAAGCTCTCGCGGCGCAGCAGGGCAAGGAGGTCGTCGGGCCGGTTCTCCAAGGCCAGCCGCACCATGATCGACAGTGGGCGGGGGAGGCCGTCGGGCAGCCGGGCGACCGCGCCGAAGTCGAGCACGAGCAGGCGGCCGTCGTCGAGCAGCTGGAAGTTGCCCGGATGCGGGTCGGCGTGCAGCAACCCCAGCCGGGGCGGCGAGGAGTAGTGCAGCTCCGCCAGCAGCGCCGCCGCGTCGTCGCGCTCCTCCTGCGTGCCCGCGCGGATGACGTCCGACAGCTTCCGGCCGGTGACCCACTCGGTGACCATCGCCTTGGGCGCGGACGCCACCACCTTCGGCACGCGCACCTTCTCGTCGCCGTCGAAGGCCGCCGCGAAGGCGCGTTGGTTGGCCGCCTCGTCGCGGTAGTCCAGCTCCTCCTCCATGCGCGCGCGCAGCTCCGCGATCAACGGCTTGATCTCCAGGCCGGGCATGAGCGGCTGCAGCACGCGGCTCATCCGCGACAGCTGGCGCAGATCCGACCGCAGCGCCTCCTCGGCGCCCGGGTACTGCACCTTGACGGCGACCTCGCGCCCGTCGTGCCACACGCCCCGGTGCACCTGTCCGATGCTGGCCGCGGCGGCGGGGGTGTCGTCGAACTCGGTGAACCGCCCGCGCCAGCCGCGCCCGAACTGCTCGGCCAGCATCCGGTGGACGTCGTCGGTGGGCATCGGGGGAGCGGCCGACTGGAGCCTGACCAGCGACTCGCGGAAGGGCTTGGCGTACTCGTCGGGGATGGCGGCCTCGAACACCGACAGGGCCTGGCCGAACTTCATCGCGCCGCCCTTGAGCTCGCCGAGCACCGCGAACAGCTGCTCGGCGCTCTTGGCCATGAGCTGCGCGGCGATCTCCTCGCCGTCGCCGCCGACCAGCCTGCGCCCCCACCCGCCCACCGCACGCCCGGCCACCCCGAGGGGCAGGCTGGCGAGCTTGGCGGTGCGGGACGCAGTGCGCCGTGGAATGTCACTCACCTCATGATTGTGTCTCCTCTTCGCGGGTATGCGCGATCTACGACGCCACGGGCGGGCGTCTCTGGGTACCGCACGGCGCCGCACGGACAGTCGGGATGGGCGCTCCACCTGCGGCGCAGGACACTGCCCGCGCCGACGTCGAGCTCCAGCGTGGCTTCCAGTGTGGGCGGACGCACGCTCTCGACCGCGGCGACGGCCTGGGCGACGGCGAGGCCCACCGTGGCCGTGACGCAGCCGGGATCGGCGGTGCCCGCGCGGCCGACGAGCCGCGCCGCGACCGCGGGCCACCGCTCGTCGAGCTCCCTCCGCGCGAGGTCGAGGCAGCCCAGGCAGGCCGTGCGCCCCGGCAGGACGAGCGGCCCGACGACGCCGACGCCGTCGCGCAGCCGGACGGCCAGATGCGGCACGCGATCGGCCCGCAGCGCGTCGACGAACGCCGGATCGGGGATCTCGTCGGCGACGACCGTGAGATCGACGACCGCGCGCAGCGGCGGCGCCCGGGTGACGGCGTCCGGCAGCAGCCTGCCGACCGCGGCCTGCGTGGCGGCCAGCCGCCCGGTGCCCCGCTCGGCGTCGGCGAACCCGGTGCCCAGGTCGGAGCCGTGCACCACACCGCCGGTGGCGGTGTGGACCGTGCCGATCCCGCTGTGGAGCAGACCGCTGACGATCCCGACCGCCAGTGGCCCGTTTCCGGAGACCACGACCACCCCGTCCGTCCGCGCTCTCGCCGCGCGTTCGAGCCCGGCCGCGTCCACCAGCGCCCCCGCGTCGAGAAGCCGGGTGAGCAGGGCCAGCGTGACCTCCGGCGCGACTCCCCGCGCCGCCGCCTCGGCCACGAGCTCCGCGGTGACGACCCGGCGGTCCAGCCGGTCGAGCAGTGCGGGCAGCGGCGGCGGCAGCCCGTCGACGACCAGTGCCGTGTCGGGGTCGAGCCCGATGACCCGCGCCGCGGCGCCGAGATCGAGCACGGTGCGGTGGCGGGCGAACCGGATGGTGGCGGGCGGAACCGGGTGCATGGCCCCGATGATGCGACGGCCTGCCGACAGTCCGCCGCGGTTGTCCACAGCCCGTGCCGTGCCTGTGGACAGCGCTCCACGCGATCGGGGGGGAGGCTAGGGTGGTCCGATGGCGAACCCCGCGGTCGTCGAGGTCCGACGCAGTGATCGCCGCAGGCGCATGGTCAGCGCCCGGCGCGAGGGCGACACGGTGGTCGTCTTCATCCCCGGTTGGATGAGCGACTCGGAGGAGCGCCGCTGGGTCGATGAGATGGTGCGCAGGCTGGAGCGCAGCGAGGCCCGCCGACGCTCGCCCGCCCGCACGGGGGATGACGCGCTGCTCCGCCGCAGCGCGGAGCTCGCACGCCGCTACCTGGAGGGTCGCGCGCAGCCCACCACCGTGCGCTGGGTGCCCCCGATGCGCACCCGGTGGGCGTCCTGCACCCCGGCCGACGGCACGATCCGGATCAGCGAGCGGCTGCGCGACGTGCCCGGATGGGTGGTCGACTACGTGCTCGTCCACGAGCTCACCCACCTGCTCGAACCGGGCCATGACGACCGGTTCTGGACGTGGGTGCACCGCTTCCCGCGCGCGGAGCGGGCCATCGGCTACCTGGAGGGCCTCTCGGCCGCCGCCGGGCTCGGCCTCGCGGGCGTCGACGGCGAGGATCTCTGAGCTACTCCTTGCCGGGGCCCTCTGGCCCCTGATCACGCTCCTCGTCCTGAGGCTGGTTGGCGAGCTTCTCGATCTCCGCGATCGGGTCGCTCGCGTCGGAGCGGGCGACGAAGGCGGCCGGGTCCTCGAGGTCGTCGGCGGTCGGCACGAGGTCGGGGTGCGCCCAGAGCGCGTCGCGGCCCTTGACGCCCTGCTGCTCGGTCAGCAGCCGCCACAGCTCCGCCGCGGCGCGCAGCCGACGCGGCCGAAGCTCGAGCCCGACGACCGTGGCGAAGGTCTGCTCGGCGGGACCGCCCGAGGCCCGCCTGCGGCGCAGGGTCTCGCGCAGCGCTTCGGCGCCGGGCAGCCGGTCGCCCACCGCATCGGCGACGACCGCGTCCACCCAGCCCTCGACGAGCGCCAAGAGGGTCTCCAGCCGGGCGAGCGCGGCCTTCTGCTCCGGCGTGGTCTCCGGCTCGAACATCCCCGACTGCATGGCCTCCTGGATCGCGGCCGGGTTGCTCGGGTCGATGCCGCGGGCCAGCTCCTCGATGCGCGAGCTGTCCACCCGGATGCCCTGCGCGTACTGCTCGATCGCGCCCAGCAGGCGCTCCTTGAGCCACGGGACGTGGGTGTAGAGGCGGTGGTGGGCCGCCTCGCGGGCGGCGAGGAAGATCAGCACCTCGCTGGCGGGGCGGCCGAGGTCCTTGGTGAGCTTCTCGACGTTCTCCGGCAGCAGTGCGGCGACGCGATCGGGCCCGACGGGGATGCCGATGTCGCTCGAGGTGAGCACCTCGGCGGCGAGCTGCGCGAGCCCGTTGCCGAGCTGGCTGCCGAAGGCGAGGCCGCCCATCTGCCCGAGCATCGCCATCATCGGCCCGGCCTGCGCGCGGATCTCCTCGGGCAGCCCGTCGACCCATGCCGTGGCGACCCGCTGGGCCACCGGGTCGCACAGCCGCTTCCACGTGGGCAGGCTCGCGTCCACCCACTCCGTCGCCGACCAGCCCTTGGCCTCGGTGGCGCCCGCGGGGAAGTCGGTGGCCTGGTCGAGCCAGAGCTCGGCGAGCTGCACCGCGTCGCTCACCGCGGACCGCTGGCTGGCCGTGAGCGACGACGTGGTGGCGGCGAGCTGCTGGTGGGCGAGCTGCGCGGCGAGGTCGTAGTTGACGGGGCCGCCGCCGGACGACTGAGCCTGGCTGAGCATCTGGCCGAGCTGGGTGAGCATCTGGCCCAGCTGGTTGACGTCGAAGCCGCCCGCGCCGCCGGGCATCCCTGGCATGCCCGGGATGTTGCCCAAGCCGAACGGATCCTGCGGCCCTTCGCGGCGTTCCGGCCGGTCACGGTCGTCACCTCGGTCGGAGGGCCCGAAGCCGAACGGCACATCACTCATGGCCCCCACGGTACGCGGCCCGCGTCCAGGTCACGAACGTCGCCGAGTGATCACCGGCCACGTGGCGGCATTAGGCTCTGCCGGTGCCCAGCCGGATCTCCACTCTGCTCGCGGGCGTGCTGCTGGCCGCGGCGCTGGTGGTGCTCGCGGCCGCGGTCCCGGTCCCGCTGGTCGCGCTGGGGCCGGGGCCGACCTTCAACACCCTCGCCGACGTCGACGGCAAGCCGGTGATCACGGTGAGCGGCATCCACACCTACCCGACGTCGGGCAACCTGAACATGACCACCGTCTCGGTCACCGACCGGCTCACGCTCGCGGCCGTGCTGAAGTACTGGGTGTCGCCTGGCGAGCAGGTGGTGCCCCGCTCCGCGGTCTACGAGCCCGGCAAGACCGACGAGCAGGTGCAGCAGAAGAACGCCGAGGACTTCGCCGACTCCGAGATCAACGCCGAGTCGGCGGCGGTGCGTGAGCTCGGGCTGCCGTCGGTGCCCGCGGTGGCCGACGTCGTCGCGGGCTCGGCCGCGGACGGCAGGCTCCGCGCGGGCGACCGGCTCGTCGCGATCAACAGCATCCCCATGACGTCGCCGGAAGCGGTCAACGCGGCCCTGCAGGGCACGAAGCCTGGCGACACCGCGACCGTGGCGTTCACCCGCGACGGTGCGCAGCAGACCGCCACCGTCACGCTCGGCTCGGGCGAAGGCCGCGCCCAGGGGGTGCTCGGCGTGGTGCTGGCGGTGCTGCCCAAGGACGGCACGGTCACGGTCGACCTCGGCGGCGTCGGCGGCCCTTCGGCCGGGCTGATGTTCTCGCTCGGCATCGTCGACAAGCTCACCCCCGGCGAGCTGACCGGCGGCCGCTTCGTCGCCGGGACGGGCGCCATCGACGCCGACGGCACCGTGCAGAACATCGGCGGCATCCAGTTCAAGATGGCGGCGGCGCGCGCCGCGGGTGCCACCGTGTTCCTGCTGCCCTCGGGGGAGTGCGCCCAGGCCGTTGCCGCCGTGCCGCCCGGGCTGCAGCTGGTCAAGGTCGGCACGCTGCACGACGCCGTCGCGGCCCTCGACGACCTCAACGCGGACCGGAACCCGCCCGGCTGTCCCTGAATCGGTCTTTTCCGGCATTCGAGGCCCGAACGGGAACCCCACACCACGCCCGTAGAGTTGGACGTACGTGCGCCGACCGACATGTCGTCGTCCGGCGTCCGCATACCGAACACTGGAGCGTGCCCTGTGGCCATGCGGCCCCCGGTGGGAGCCCCGACGCTTTCCCGCCGTACCCGGATCCTGCTGATCGTCGCAGCGGTCGTCGTCCTGCTCCTGCTCGGTGGCTCCCGTCTGCTCAACCTGTATGTCGACTGGCTGTGGTTCGGCGAGGTCGGCTTCCGCAGCGTGTTCACCACGGTCCTGTTCACCCACGTGCTGCTGTTCGTCATCGGCGGCCTCGTGATGGGCGGGATGGTGGCGCTGTCGCTGTGGATCGCCTACCGCTCGCGGCCGGTCTTCGTTCCGGTCAGCGGGCCGGAGGACCCGATCGCGCGCTACCGCACGGTGATCATCCAGCGGCTGCGGCTGTTCGGCATCGGCATTCCCCTGGTGATCGGCTTCATCACCGGCCTCGCGGTGCAGGGCAACTGGCAGACCGTCCAGATGTTCCTCAACTCCACGCCGTTCGGCGTCACCGACCCGGTCTTCAACATCGACGTCAGCTTCTACACGTTCCAGCTGCCGTTCTTCCGGTCGGTGCTGGATCTGCTCTTCGTCGCCGTCGCGATCAGCTTCGTGGCCGCGCTGATCACCCACTACGTGTTCGGCGGCATCCGGCTCACCGGCCGCGCGGGCCAGGTGAGCGCGGCCGCCCGGGCCCAGCTCGCGGTGCTGGCGGGCGTGTTCGTGCTGCTCAAGGCCGTGGCGTACTACTTCGACCGGTACGAGCTGCTGTTCTCCGACCGTCGTCAGGACATCTTCTACGGCGCCACGTACACCGACCTCAACGCGGTGATGCCCGCCAAGCTGATCCTGCTGTTCATCTCGATCATCTGCGCGGCAGCGTTCTTCGCGGCGGTGTTCCGGCGCAACCTGCAGCTGCCCGCCATCGCGACGGTCCTGCTCGTGCTCTCGAGCGTGCTGATCGGCGCGGCATGGCCGCAGGTGCTGCAGCAGTTCGTCGTCGCACCCAACGCGAACGAGCGCGAGGCCGTCCCGATCCAGCGCAACATCGACGCCACCCGCGCGGCGTTCGGCATCGGCCCGGACACGGTGAACTACGTCAAGTACTCCGGCACGTCCACCGCGTCGCCGCAGGCGGTCGCGAACGACAAGGCCACCGTGCCCAACATCCGGCTCCTCGACCCGGTGAAGATCTCCGAGACGTTCACGCAGCTGCAGCAGCGGCGCACCTTCTACGGCTTCGAGCCGAAGCTGGACATCGACCGCTACGCGTCCAACGACGGCACGGTGCAGGACTACATCGTGGCCGCGCGCGAGCTGAACTCCAACGGGCTCGCAGGCAACCAGACCGACTGGATCAACCGGCACCTGGTCTACACGCACGGCAATGGCGTGGTGGTGGCGCCCGCCAACCAGATCAACGCGCCGCTCGACGACTCCGGTGGCGGCCAGGGCGGCCTGCCGAAGTTCACGAGCATCGACACGACCACCGAGACCGACCCGTCGATCCCGGACAGCCTCAAGCTCAAGGAGCCGCGGGTCTACTACGGCGAGCTCAACACCGACTACTCCATCGTCGGTGGGCAGAGCGGCGCCACGCCACGCGAGTACGACTCGGACTCGCAGAGCTACACCTACACCGGCACGGGTGGGGTGCCGATCGGGAGCCTGTTCAACCGGCTCGTGTTCGCGCTGGAGTACCAGGAGCGGAACATCCTGTTCAACAGCTCCATCAACGCCGACTCGAAGATCATGTACGTGCGGAAGCCGGAGGACAGGGTGGAGCAGGTCGCGCCCTGGCTCACCACCGACTCCGACCCGTACCCCGCCATTGTCGACGGACGGCTCACCTGGATCGTCGACGGCTACACCACGCTGCCGAACTACCCGTACTCGGAGGAGGTGGCGTTCGGCTCGGCCACCACCGACGCGCAGCAGACCGCCCAACCGGGGCAGAACCAGACGATCAGCTACCTGCGCAACTCGGTGAAGGCGACGGTCGACGCCTACAACGGCACGGTCACGCTGTACGCGTTCGACGACACCGACCCGGTGCTCAAGACGTGGATGAAGGCGTTCCCGGGCAGCGTGCAGCCCAGCTCGGCGATCAGCCCGAGCCTGCGGTCGCACTTCCGCTACCCGGAGGACCAGTTCAAGGTCCAGCGTGAGCTGCTCACCCGCTACCACGTGGGCAACCCGGCCGAGTTCTACGGCGGCGTGTCCTTCTGGGACGTTCCGACCGACCCGACCGTGCAGTCGGGTTCGGCGGGCGCGGCGCAGCCGCCGTACTACGTGCTCGCGGGCCAACCGGGGGCGACCGGCTCGAACGCGCCGTCGTTCCAGCTCACGAGCGCGCTGGTGTTCAAGAACCGCGACATCCTGTCGTCCTACGTCTCGGCGAGCTCCGATCCCGCGACCTACGGCAAGATCACGGTCTTGCAGCTGCCGTCGGACACGCAGACGCTCGGTCCGCAGCAGGTGCAGTCGCAGTTCATCAGCTCGCCGACGGTGAGCTCGAACATCAGCCTGCTCTCCCGCGGGCAGACCGCCGTCGACTACGGCAACCTGCTGACCCTCCCGGTGGCGGGCGGGCTGCTGTACGTCGAGCCGATCTACATCGAGAGAACGGGCCAGTCGTCCAGCTATCCACAGCTGGCGAAGGTGCTCGTGTACTACGGCAACCGCATCGGCTACGCGCCCACCCTGAAACAGGCACTGGACCAGGTGTTCGGCGCGGGCGCTGGCAACAGCACCGCGGGCGCGGGCCAGGCGCCGCCGAACAACAACCCGACCACACCGCCCACGGCCGGGGGCGGCAACGCGAGCCCGCAGGTCGCGGGGGCCGCGGCCGCGATCCAGACGGCCATCAGCCAGCTGAAGGCGGCCCAGGCCTCTGGCGACTTCGCCGCGCAGGGCCAGGCGCTCGCCGCTCTCGACGCCGCGGTGAAGCAGTTCCAGGCCGCTCAGCAGGCGGCGGGTGGCGGCGGGTGAGCTGATGCCTCCCGCCGCGCCGTTCGACGCCGCGGGAGGCGTCCCGCCCCGGGTTGGGTGCGCGTCGGGTGTTCTCGCGCCGCCCTCGCAGACCTGGCCGCCGCTTCGCAGGGCCCCGGGCGTCTGCGAGGTGTGCGTGCGGTCTGCGCGGTGGCCGAGCGGAATGCCTTGAGGCATGTGTGAGTGAGGTGCGCGCTCGACGTCGGGTGCGGGGCGGGCGGCTGGCCCGACGGCTCGCGCAGCACCCTGCCCGCGCGCGACCGCCGGAGCTGACCGGCAGTCCGCTCCGCCACGCGGCCTGCGGCCGTCAACGACATCGGTGAACTGGGATCGTCGGGGACATCCTGGACCCGGAGCCGCCGCTCGGCCGCCCCGCCTGCGACGTCGTCACCGCGGTGGCGAGCCTGCACCGCCTGCCATTGCGCCCGGGCCTCGCCCGCCTTGCGGAGGTGGTGGCCCTGGCGGCACGCTGGTCGTCGTCGGGCCGCACGGGTTGGCGACGGTTGGCGACTTCGCGGCCGCCCCGGTATCGCTGATCGCCGACTCCGCGGTCGGCGCGACCCGGGTCCTCCGACGACGGGCGGCACGAGCGGGCGCGTCGGAAGGGCAGGTTGCGGTGTCGTCCCACAAGGACTCGGGCGCTCACCGCGATGGCGACGTACCCCTCCGCGACCCGTCACCAGCCTGGCCGAGATCCGCGCGGCGGCTATCGAGACCCGCCCCGGCGCGCGGGTCCGCAGACGCCTGTACTGGCGGTTCATCCCGCTCTGGCGGTGCCCCACCCCCGCCGAGGCCGTGTTTCCGGGGCGTGTACAGTAGTGAGCACAACAGCAACGCGGGGTGGAGCAGCTCGGTAGCTCGCTGGGCTCATAACCCAGAGGTCGTAGGTTCGAATCCTACCCCCGCTACCAAGGTAAAGTGCCAGTTCAGAGGCCCTCTCCGCAGATCTTGCGGGGAGGGCCTCTGACGTTCCAGGTGGGCAAGATGTGGGCAACGATCACCCGCTGGGCGGAGCGGGACACGTAGCCTGCGACGTTGCGGTGCACGGTCGTCGAGCCTGGGCCGGTGGTCGGGTTGCGGGGGACAGCCCAGCCGGGGCCGGGTGGGGTTGCATCGGACATGGGTGAGCCGCAGGCTCGCGGTGTGCTCGTGGATGATCCGCCATCTGCGGGCGAGGCTACGGTCGACTGGTCGACGTCCGCGCCGCGCAGAATGTGCCGCGGTCATCATCAAGCCCTATCCTCCGAGGCGCCGGCGCGGCACGTTCGATCCAGACGCGGTGAGCAGCCGGCGGAAACCAGAGAATGGAGTGGTCATGGCCGACACGACCACCAGCCGCAGCGTTGACGAGCCCTCGGAGTATGTCCCGCCCAATCCGGCCGATCACATCGCCGATCCGGGCCCGCTCGGGCTGGCGGGGTTCGCGATGACCACGTTCATGCTGAGTTGTTTCAACGCCGGGCTGCTCTCCACCAAGCTGGAGGCGGTGGTGTTGCCGGTGGCGTTGTTCTACGGCGGGCTGGCGCAGCTGCTGGCGGGGATGTGGGAGTTCCGCAAGGCCAACACGTTCGGGGCGCTCGCGTTCTCCTCCTACGGGGCGTTCTGGCTGTCGTTCGCCGCCTACGTCAAGTTCATCGCACCGGGCCTGCCTGCCGCGGACGCAGGCACCGCGACCGGGTTGTTCCTACTGGCCTGGACGATCTTCACCGCGTACATGACGGTGGCGGCGCTGCGCACCACTGGTGCGGTCGCTGCGGTGTTCGTCGTGCTGCTGCTGACCTTCCTCTGCCTCACCATCGCCGAGCTCGCCGGGTCGGCCGGGTTCGGCACGATCGGGGGCTACCTGGGTCTGCTGACCGCGGCGCTGGCCTGGTACGCCTCGTTCGCCGGGGTCACCAACGCCACGTTCGGCAAGACGGTGCTGCCGGTCATGCCGCTGGCCCGCTAGCGTCCATGCCCTGCGATCGACAGCCGTCGTCGTCCCGGGGACGGAACGGGTCGGCCGCGCTGATCTGGCGCTGTGGGTAGTGGACAGGTTGCCTGTCGGGTGCCGACCATCGGCGGACAGGCAGAGACGAGGAGGCGAGGGGAAATGGCACAGGAATCATCGGGTGCGATGCAGGCTGCGACGCTGAGCAACCTGTCGGTCGAGAGTCGCAGCTTCCCGCCCGGCGAGGAGTTCGCGAAGCAGGCCAATGCCACCGCGGAGTGGTATGAGCGTGCGGACGCCGATCGTGAGGCGTTCTGGGCTGAGCAGGCCGAGCGGCTGAGCTGGTCGCGGAAGTGGGACACGGTCCTGGAGTGGGAGCCGCCGTTCGCGAAGTGGTTCGTGGGCGGGCAGCTCAACGTGGCCTACAACTGTGTCGATCGGCATGTCGAGGCCGGCAACGGGGACCGGGTGGCATTCCACTGGGAGGGTGAGCCGGGGGATTCGCGCACCATCACCTACGCCCAGCTCAAGGACCAGGTGTCCAAGGCGGCGAATGCGCTGTCGGAGTTGGGTGTGGGTAGGGGTGACCGGGTGGCCATCCAGTTGCCGATGATCCCCGAGGCCGCCGTCTCGATGCTGGCCTGCGCGCGGCTGGGCGCGATGCACAGCGTGGTGTTCGGCGGGTTCTCCCCGGGCGCGCTGCGGGCCCGCATCGAGGACGCGGAGTGCAAGCTGCTGATCACTTCCGACGGGCAGTTCCGTCGCGGCAAGCCGGCGCCGATGAAGGAGAACACCGACGAGGCGGTCAAGGACACCCCGTCGATCGAGCACGTGTTGGTGGTCAAGCGCGCCGAGATCGAGGTGCCGTGGACCGAGGGCCGTGACGTGTGGTGGCACGAGGTGGTCGACAGGCAGTCGGTCGAGCACACCCCGGAGGCGTTCGACGCCGAGCACCCGCTCTACATCCTCTACACCTCCGGGACCACGGGGGCGCCGAAGGGGATCCTGCACACCTCGGGTGGTTACCTGACGCAGGCGGCGTACACCCATCATGTGGTGTTCGACCACAAGCCGGGCGAGAGTGTCTTCTGGTGCACCGCGGACATCGGCTGGGTCACCGGTCACTCCTACATCGTCTATGGGCCGCTGGCCAACGGGGCCACGTCGGTGATGTACGAGGGCACCCCGAACACCCCGCACGAGGGCAGGCACTGGGAGATCATCCAGAAGTACGGCGTGTCGATCTACTACACCGCGCCGACGCTGATCCGCACGTTCATGAAGTGGGGCAAGGATATCCCGGAGCGCTATGACCTGTCCTCGCTGCGGGTGCTCGGCAGTGTCGGTGAGCCGATCAACCCCGAAGCGTGGATGTGGTACCGGGAGAACGTGGGCCGCAACAACTGTCCGGTCGTCGACACCTGGTGGCAGACCGAGACCGGCGCGATCATGATCGCGCCGTTGCCGGGGGTGACGGCGACCAAGCCGGGCTCGGCGATGCGCACGATCCCGGGGATCAGCGCCGAGATCGTCACCGAGGAGGCGCAGCCGGTCGGCCCCGGTGGGGGTGGCTACCTGGTGCTGGACAAGCCGTGGCCTTCGATGCTGCGTGGTATCTGGGGTGACGAGCAGCGCTACCGGGACACCTACTGGTCACGGTTCGCCGAGGAGGGTTACTACTTCGCCGGTGATGGCGCGAAGTACGACGACGACGGCGCGATCTGGCTGCTGGGCCGCGTGGATGACGTGATGAACGTTTCCGGGCACCGGATCTCCACCACCGAGGTGGAGTCGGCGCTGGTCAGCCACCCGACGGTGGCCGAGGCGGCGGTTGTCGGCGCGTCGGACGAGACCACTGGGCAGGGCATCGTCGCGTTCGTCATCCTGCGCGGCAACGCGGCAAAGGACGGCGGTGAGGAGGCCATCAAGGCTTTGCGTGACCACGTCTCCAAGGAGATCGGCCCGATCGCGAAACCGCGCCAGATCATGGTCGTGGAGGAGTTGCCCAAGACCCGCTCGGGCAAGATCATGCGGCGGCTGCTGCGCGATGTGGCCGAGAACCGGGACGTCGGCGACGTCACCACGCTGGCCGACTCCACCGTCATGGACCTGATCTCGTCGGGGTTGAAGGACAGCAAGTCCGAGGACTGAACCGGCCGCGACAGATACTCCGGGGGACGCGCGGAAGCGCTCGGGACCGTCCGGGACGATCGTGGTGACCTCGACGCCACCGCGGAGGGTGGCGTTCGGATAGCGGGCGAGGTTGGTGCGCGGCAGCGCCTCGACTCATGACCAGCGGCTCGAGGCCCTTTGGCAAGCGCCGCGACGCGCTCACCCGTCCGCGGCGTGTGCGTGACGGCGCGTCCCTCGTGCGGGGTCGGGATGCGCGCTGAGCGTGTCGAGCACCTGGTCGTGCTGCGCGGGCACCGGCCACGGCCGCTGCTGTTCGATCGCCGAACGCGGCAACCCTCGGCATGGACGCGGCGTTCGACCGGCTACGCGACTACTCGCGCAACCAAAGACCACACCACGACGGCTGTAAACCCGCGCTCGCGGTCACACGTCCCAGGTGACCGGGAGGCTCTTCACCCCGAAGATGTCCGCGGTCTCCGGGCGCAGGCCAACCTCTTCAGCCTGCACGGCCAGGCGCAGCGTGGGGAAGCGGTTGACCAGGGCGGGGAACGCAACCCGCATCTCGACGCGGGCCAGCTGCTGACCCAGGCACCCGTGGATGCCGTGGCCGAAGGCCAGGTGCCCGCCGCCCTGCCTCCGGAGGTCGAGCACGTGGGGATCGGCGAAGCGCTCGGGGTCGCGGTTGGCGGTGTTGTACGACAGGATGACCGTCGTGCCGGCCTCGATGGTCTGGCCGCCCAGCTCGACGTCCTCCAGCGCCGTCCTCATGAACGTCTTGGCGACGCTCAGATACCGCAGCAGCTCCTCCACGGCCCGGTCGGCGAGCGCGGGATCGGCGCGCAGCGCGGCCAGCTGCGCCGGGTTGCGCAGCAGCGCGAAGGTGCCCAGCGCCAGCATGTTCGCGGTGGTGTCGAAGCCTGCCGCCAGCAGAATCAGGCTGATCCCCCTCAGCTCCGCATCGGTCAGATCGCTGTCGGTGAGGTCGCTGAGCACGTCGTCGGTGGGGTTCGCGCGCTTGGCGGCCACCAGCTCCGCGAGGTAGTGCTGGGTCGCGGTGTAGGCCGCTATCTGGTCCTCCGCGCTCGCCTCCCCGCTGAGGAACGACTTGATCTGCGCCTGGAAGGAGCCCCGGTCCTGGTACGGCACCCCCAGCAGCTCACAGATCACGATGGCAGGGATGGGGTCCGCGAACGCGGTCACCAGGTCCGCAGGCGGCCCGGCCTTCTCCATGGCGTCCAGGTGGTCGGCGGTGATCTGCTCGACGCGCTCGGTGAGCAGTCGCATCCGGCGTACGGTGAACTTGCCCACCAGCGGCTTCCGATAGCGCCCGTGCTGCGGCTCGTCCATGAGGAGGAACTCGCCGAGCGGCGCCGGGGGGACCTCGATGTCGCCCAGGTCGATGGACGGGTGGTGGCGCATGAGCTCCTTGCGCGAGCTGAACCGCGAGTCGGCCAGGACCGACCGGACCAGGTCGTATCCGGTGATCAGCCAGCCCTGGTGTCCATCGGGAAAGGGGTAGCGGCTGATCGGGCCGTGCTCGCGGGCCTGGATCAGCTCCTTGGGCGGGTCGAAGGGACAGCCGGGCTGACGCGCGGCAGGCAGCGTTGTGACGGTGTGTTCCATGGTCGTTCCTCTCACCGGCATAGGTCTTGCTCGCGATAGCGAGTGTTTTCTGCAAACTCGAAAGTCACGTTAAATTCAGAATTCCCGGTCAACTGCAGAAAAGTGTATTCACGCGTCGTCACCAACCGGCCTCGATGACGGTCGGCAGCCCACGACCGAGAGCGGCCGCGTACGTGGTCAGGTCCATGGCGCCACTATGGCACATCATGGCGCCATGGGCAAAGGCGCGATGGCTCACTTTGGCATCAACATGGCTCGACCCGTTCGAGGCCAGCAGCGGTCGCCCTGGGGTCGCTGTCCAGCGAGAGCGGCGCGTAGGAGTGCCGGACGGCACGCCCCGGCGGCTCTTGGTGCGGACGGCCTGGGCCGGGACACTGGCGGCGTGCTGTCCCAGTACTGCCCCATCGAGATGGCGGCGGAGATCGTCGCCGAGCGGTGGAACCTGCTGATCATCCGCGATCTGATGGGCCCCGGGCGCGGCTTCAACGACTTGCACCGCTGCCTGCCGCGGATCT
Source organism: uncultured Actinomycetota bacterium (assembly GCA_963750095.1). Taxonomy (GTDB): domain Bacteria; phylum Actinomycetota; class Actinomycetes; order Mycobacteriales; family Pseudonocardiaceae; genus Pseudonocardia. Next base: position 804,486 of record CAVVPJ010000010.1, read on the forward strand.
CCCGGTCGATGCTCGCCGACCGGCTGCCCAGGCTGGAGCGGGCGGGAGTCGTCACGCGGACGCCGCACGGCAGCGGCCGCGTCGTCGAGTACCGGGTCACCGAGGCGGGCCGGGAGCTGGAGCCGCTGCTGATGGCGCTGGGGGACTGGTCGGTGCGGCGGCTGTTCGGAGACCCGACACCCGAGCAGCTCGACCCGGCGATGCTCGCGTTCCGGATGTCGGAGAAGGTGGACGTCGCGCGGTTGCCGCCGAACCGCACCGTCGTCGAGTTGCGCTGCAGGCGGCCCGACTCACGGCAGTGGCTGCTGCTCGACCCCGCGGGCTCCACCGCATGCAGCCTCGACCCGGGCCACCCCGTCGACGTGGTGGTCACCGGCGACACCGCCGAGCTGCAGCGGTGGTTCATCGGTCGGCGCCGGTTCGCCGAGGCGCTCGCCACCGGCACCATCACCATCGCAGGCCCGCGCTCGATCGCGACGGCGTTCCCCGGCTGGTTCGGCCCCGCGACGCTGTGGCACGACACCATCGCCCGGCTCGCCGACCAGTCCGATTCCGCGACTGGTGACCGCCGGAGCGCCTCGCCGACCGTGGAGGCATGACAAGCACCCGCCGCGCCGCTACCGCGTCCCTCCTGGCCGTCTTCACCGTCGTCGTCGACAACACGAAGGTCAACGTCGCGCTGCCGACGCTCGCGCACGCCCTGGCCGTCGACGAGACCACGCTGCAGTGGATCGTCGAGTCCTATGTCCTCGCGTTCGCTGCCCCGCTGCTGCTCGGCGGCGCGGTCGCCGACCGGTTCGGTCCCGGGGTGACGATGCGTGCAGGCCTGCTCGGGTTCGCGGCGGGCTCGGTCCTCGCGGCGGCGGCGCCGTCGGCGGGCGCGCTGGTCGCGGCCCGGGTCCTGACCGGCCTGGCCGCGGCGCTGGTCATGCCCGCCACCCTGGCGGCGGTCGTCGCCACCGTCCCGGACGACCGATCGCGCGCGGTCGCAGGCTGGACGGGCGTCGTGGCGCTGGGTGTCGCGGTCGGTCCGGTGGTCGGCGGAGCGCTGCTCGTGGCCGCAGCGTGGCCGAGCCTGTTCTGGCTCAACGTGCCGCTCGCGCTCGGCGCTGCGGCGGCGATGCCACGGACGGTGCGCCAGGTCCCCGCAGTGGCCCGGCTCGACGTGCGGGGCAACGCCTTGCTTGCCGGAGTCATGCTCGGCGTGGTCGCCGCGGTCACGGAGGCGCCGCGGCATGCCTGGCTGGTCGTCCCGGCCTGCGCTGGAGCGCTGCTGTGCGCGGCAGGCAACGCACGCCACCAGCGGCGCGGCGACCCGGTGCTGCCGCTTCGGCTGTTCCGGACGTCGCCGCTGCGCATGTCGGCCTGCGCGCTGTCCGTGATGTTCGGCGCGATCTTCGGCATCGCCTTCCTGCTGCCGCAGTACCTGCAGACCGTGCGCGGCGTGGGTCCGCTCGGCACGGGCCTGTACATCCTGGCGTACGCATTCGCCCTGGTCCTGGCCTCGTTGGCGGCGGGAGCGGTCCCGAGGCGGCACCGTCGCCTGCTCGTGACCTCCGGCCTGCTCGCGGCGGCCGCGGTCCACGCCGTCGCCGCGCTGGGCCTGGCCCCGGCGACGCCTGCGTGGGCGCTCACCGTCGGGCTGGGCAGCGCTCTCAACGATGCGGTCCGGGAGGTGGGTGGGGTGCGGGTCGCGGCCGCGGTGGCGGCGGCGCTGCTGGCGGTCGCCGCGGGGGTGACGGCGAGGTCGACGGCGTCCGCGTCGGACACGCCTGCTGGCGCAGCAACCAGCCGTGCCTGAGGCTCGTGACTCGCCGCCCCGGTGCCGACCGCGGTCCTGCCGAGCACCGCGCGAGTCCAGAGGGGCGACCACGGTCAGCGGGCCCGGACGCCGGTCACGGCGAACCGCTCGACGTCGGCGACGTGACCACCGGTGGACACCACCACGGTCATCGCCTCGGTGGTGGCGCCGGAGAACGCGACCGTCGTCGACCAGCGGGTGCCCTGACCGCCCGCCGGCAGGCAGCACGACTCGCCCAACGGCTTCTCCGCGCCGGGCCTGCGTACCTGAACCCGCAGGCTCTCGTCGACGCCGGTGATCACGCCTGCGACGGTCAGCGGCGAGGTGACCGCGGCGCCGTAGGCGGGCGTGTCGAGGGTCAGGGTGGTGTCCCGGGTTCCGACGACCTCCCAGGGTGCATCCGCCCCGTCGCCCCAACGGGCGAGGTGCACGACCGCCGCCGTGCTGTTTGCGCCGTTGGGCAGGGCCTGTCCGACGCCGACCCAAGCCTCGGGCCCGGTCTGCTGGCTGCTGGTGACGCGGTCGAGCTCACGGAAGCCGAGGAAGCCCGTGGCGAAGGAGGTGGCGGTGGCGCCCGCGTCGAGGTGCCAGGGCTGTGTGCCACCCTCGTGGTAGGCCTGCTGCCACCGCGCGACCTGGGTGGCGTCCGCGAAGGGCCACAGCGGCTGGTGATCGAAGGTGGACGGGGTGGCGGTGGGTGCCGCGGTCGTCGACGGACCCGGTGGCGTCGTCGGCGTGCTCGGGGACGACCCGCCGCCGCAGGCGGCCACAGCGAGCACGAGGGTCAGGGCGCCCACCAGCCGCAGCGCCCGGCGGGACATGGTCGATGTCTGCCCGGTGATGGTCGGCATGCGCCGATCATGGCGCAGGCCGTGCCGGTGGTGGGAGCAGGGCCGCCAGACCCGGCTCGACAGCCGGTCGGCACCGGGCGCGCGCCGCTCGGCCACCGTGGTCAGGAGGCGGGGCGAGCGGGAAGCCAGTCGAGGACGAGGCGGCCCAGCCGGTCAGGCACCTGAAGCTGCGGCACATGACCGATGCCTGCGAGCTCGACGTAGCGCCACCGCGGGTGCCGCCGCGCGGCATCGCGCGCCGCAGCCACCGGAACCAGCCGATCCTTGTCCCCGTGCACCAGGAGCACCGGCGCAGTGACGGCGGACATCGCCCGCCGGTAGGGACGGGCCCACGTGAGCACCCAGAGGAGTGACCGGGCCGCGGAGAGGAACGCGCGATCCATCCCGGCGACGTCGGAGCGTCGCTCGATGAGCGCGACCGACCGTGCGATGAGGTCGGGAGGAAGCGCGGCGGGGCTGATCCCGCACAGCCGCAGCATCGCCTCCACCAGCGCCCGCGGGCCGAGCCGCGCGCGGCGGGTGCGCATGATCCGCTCGCCGACGCCGGGAAGCGCGTAGACGAAGAACATCGCGCCCGTGGCCGGGTTCCGCACGCGGGTCAGGGGCGGCGGGAGCGCCGGGTCGAGCAGCACGAGGCCGGTGACCCTTTCGGGATGGCGCGCCGCCAGCAGGATCGCGATCATGCCACCCATGGAGTTGCCCACCAGCACGACCGGACCGGCCGCGACCTGCTGCAGAAAGCGCTCCAGGACGCGCACGTTGGCGGGTACGGTCGCCGGACGCTCGCCGGGCTCGCTGAGGCCGAAGCCCGGCAGGTCGAGGGCGAGGACCCGGCCCGCGGGCGTGAGCAGCGGCGCGAACAGCTCCCAGTTGAGGTGTGAGCCGCCGAGCCCGTGCACGAGGACGAACGTCGGGCCATCGACGTTGCCTCCGAAGTCGACGTAGTGCACCGGGCCGCCGAGGTCGACGCGGCGGTCCCGCTCGTCGCGTGTGGCGTCCACTGCCCACTCCTTCCTCGGATCCCGTAGGCGGGATCCCGCATCCGGCATAAGGAAGAGGCTCCGGTGTGCCGCGGTCGTCCGGCAGAGGCTTCCGGCCCGTCATCCGTCCGGAAACCTACGCCCTTCGCCACCGACGGCTGCCGAGCCCGGTGCTCCGTGCGGCAGGGAGCTGGGGACGAGCGCGCGGGCACCCGGGGGCGTCATCCCCTCGTCGACGGTGGTCTTCCCGGCGCCGCTGATGAGCACGGTCGGCGAGCTCGGCGCACTTCTCGCCCGCGGGACCGCAGCCGCGTCGAGCAGGCAGGCAGACGCCGCGGCGACGACAAACGGGACATCTCCCGCACCCGTGGCGCACTGAGACGTCGAGTGCGCCCCTGCGCGGCGCCGGTCCCTCCGCCCGGCCGAGGAAGGCCTTCGGACCCTTCAGGCCGTCACGCCGACACGGCAGCGTGGCAGGCATGGACGCCTCTCCGCGAGTCATGGTCGTGTACGCCACCGCGGCCGGTTCGACGACCGGCATCGCCCAGCGCCTCGCCGACACCCTGTCGCGGGCGGGCTGTGCGGTGCGGTGCCTTTCCGCGACGGCCGACCTCGACCTCGACGACGTCGACGCCCTCGTGGTGGGGAGCGCCGTGCACAACATGGCCTGGCTGCCGCCCGCGCTGGACGTCCTGCGCCGTGCGGCCGCATCCGGCTCGCGGTCCGTGTGGTGCTTCAGCGTCGGGTCGGTGCAACCTCGCGGGCGGCTCACACGCACCCTCGCGGCGCTCGAAGCCCGGCGCGTCGCCCGGACGTTCCCGATCGGCCTGCCCCTCCGCGACCATCGGGTCTTCGGCGGCATCCTGGAGCTGACCGGGATATCCCGGTGGGGGCGCCTGTTCTACCGGATGACGGGCGGCCGCGCGGGTGATCACCGGGACTGGCCCGCCATCGAGGCATGGGCGACCGGAATCGCCGACGCCCTCCTCGCGACAGCCGCACGACGGTGACGTCGGGGTCCCACCGACCCCGACCGCGGCAGGGCCAGCCGTGCACCACGACCGCGGGCTTGCCCGCGGGGTTGCCGAACGTCTCCCAGCAGACGCGGTTGCCGTCGCCGGATGGCCTCACGGCGTGATGACGATCCGGTGTTCGCCGGTCGTGTCCTTCCAGGCCGTCTCGACGTCCGTCAGCGGCGTGGCGCGCACGTCAAGCCGGAACGTTCCGCTCGCGATCTCGGCCGCCAGCGTGGGGAGCTCGGCCAGGATGTCGCGGGTGGGGACCGAGCCCTGCCCACTGCCGACGATCTGCAGGCGGGCCGCGCGGAGGGCGGCGGACGGGATGGCCGCGGTGGGGCCCGCGACCGAGCCGATCTCGACCCAGGTCAGGGGTCGGGCGCGGTCGGTGCGGCCCGTGACGACGGCCCGCCCCGAGCCGACCGGCGATCTGGACGGCCATCTGGCCCGCTCCGCCGGTCGCGCCCAATACGAGGACGCTCTGGCCTTCCGCGAAGACCGCGCGCCGCCGTAGCGCGGCCCACGAGCATGGCGGGGTTCATGGCCGCGGCGATGAGCAACGGGTCGCTTCCCTCGGCAAGCGCAATGCTGCGACGACGCATCGGCCTGCGAGCGCACCCGGGGATGCAGCCCGCTGGCGAGGACGTCGACGAGGAGCTCGTCGGCGCCGCTCGGCGAGGGCGCGGGGATGTCCTGGCAGGTCGGTGGATTGTCGAACGACGTGACGAGCGCTGCGCGCATGGTTTCGGGTTCCTCATCTAGTTGGTAACACCAACTACACTAGTTTGCAGTGCGAACTATGCTCGCCGTCATGGCGGACTCGACGGACAGCCTGGTGCGGACCTCGTTCACGGTCATGGCCCTGCTGAGCCAGGCGGCGGCCGCCCATGACCTGTCGCTGACGCAGTTGCGGGTGCTGGCCATCCTGAGGGACCGCGAGCCGAAGATGGCCGAGCTGGCCGACTACCTCGGCCTCGACCGCTCGTCGGTGAGCGGGTTGATCGACCGTGCGGCCCGGCGGGGCTTCGTGCGTCGCGATGCGGGCGACGACGACGGGCGGGCCGTCCGCGTCAGCCTCACCTCCGACGGCCACGCGCTCGCCGCCCGGCTGACCGACGAGGTCGAGACGATGATCGCGCCGATGACCCGTCGCCTGAGCGCGGCCGAGCGCAGGCGGCTCGGCGTCCTGCTCGACAGGATGCTCGACGGAAGAGGACAGAAACCGGCCGCTATGGCTCGTACCGTCCAGCGCATGACCATCCCTCCGACCGTCGACCGCCTCGCCCCGTGGCTCATCTCCCGCGACACCGAGGCCGAGATCGCGTTCTTGGCGGCGGCGTTCGACGGCGTCGAGAAGCCCGGCTCGCGGGTGATGAACGGCTCGGCGATCGGCCATGTCGAGGTCGCACTGGCGGGAGCCAGCGTGCTGATGTTCGACGCCGCACCCTCCTGGCCCGCGACACCCGCGCACCTGCGGATCTACGTCGACGACCTCGATCGGACGATGTCCGCCGCGCTCCGCGAGGGCGCGGTGGTCGTGACCGAGCCGACCGCGCTGCCGTTCGGCGACGTCGTCGCCCGTCTCCGCGACCCGCAGGGCCACCGCTGGTGGGTGCACCAGCACGTCGAGGACGTGTCCGTGGCCGAGATGACGCGCCGGTTCGCCGATCCCGCGACCGCGGCGGCGCTGGCCTTCGTCGGCGACACGCTGCAGGCGGAGATGGCGTCGCGCGGATAGGGCGCGCCCGCGCGCAAGGCCGGGGCGGGCGGGATGGGGCGTCGCCTAGCCCTCCGGGCCGAGCATCGCCTGCAACGCCTCCTCGATGATCGCCTCCATGGCGCGGCGGGCGCCGTCGGCGTCGCGGGCCTGCACCGCCTCGGCCACGTTGGCGTGCAGGCGCACGGCGGCGGGCTCGGGGGTGGCGGGCATGAGGCCGTGCCGGGTGCGGCCGCTGAGCACCTCGGCCACCACCGTGTCGAGCGCGCCGAACATCTCGTTGCCCGACGCATGCAGGAGCGTCCGGTGGAACAGGACGTCGGCGGCGAGGTAGGCGTCGAGGTCGCCCGACCGGCCGTGCACGGCCATGTCCATCACGGCGCCGGTGAGCGTGCCGCACTGGGCGGGCGTCGCGCGGCGCGCGGCCAGCCCCGCGGCCACCGGCTCGAACCCGGCCCGCAGCTCCGAGAGCGACCGCAGCTGCTCCACGCGCCCTTCCCCGGCCAGCCGCCACCGGATCACCATCGGGTCGTAGACGTTCCAGCTCTGCCGCGGCTCCACGGTCGTGCCCACCCGGCGGCGGCTGCTCACCATCCCCATCGACTCCAGCACCCGGACGGCCTCGCGCACGACCGTGCGGGAGACGCCGTACCGTGCTTCCATCTCGTCGGCCCGCAGCACGGTCCCCGTGGCGAGCTCGCCGGACGCGAGCGCGAGACCGAGCTTGTCGAGCAGTTCGCCGTGCAGGCCTGTCGTCACTGTGCAATCATCACACGATTAGTCCAACCGCGCGAAGAAGTACTATGTGTATCGATACAGACTTGTCTAAGTACTACTTATTGGCGCACTCTCGACGCGGCCGCCCGGGTACTCCGGGCGTACCGAGAGAGGAGAGCAACGATGCTCGTCACCGTCATGGGGGTGTCCGGCTCCGGCAAGACGACCGTCGGCGCGGCGCTCGCCCAACGCCTGCATCTGCCGTTCGAGGACGCCGACGACCTCCACCCGGCAGCGAACGTGGAGAAGATGTCGGCGGGCATCCCGCTCGACGACGCCGACCGGCTGCCCTGGCTGCGCGCGGTCGGCGCCTGGCAGTCCGCGCTCGCGGACGGCGGCGTGATGAGCTGCTCGGCGCTGCGCCGCTCCTACCGCGACGTCCTGCGCGAGGCGGCCCCCGACCAGGTCTTCGTCCACCTCGCGGGCGACCGCGAGATCGTCGCCCGGCGCGTCGCCGGGCGTCCGGGGCACTTCATGCCCACCGCGCTCGTCGACTCCCAGTTCGCCACGCTGGAGCCGCTCGGCGCCGACGAGAACGGCGTCACGATCGACCTCGACCAGCCCATCGACGCGCTCGTCGACGCCTGCGTCGCCGCCCTCGCGGTCTGGGGGGCGTCGTCGTGACCGCCCTCGTCCTCGCTCAGGCCGCCGCCCGCGAACGGCGCCCAGCACGACATCGCGGCACTGGTCGGCATCGCGGTGATCATTGCGGGTCCTCGGGGGGCCGTTCTCGTCGTCAGTAGCCGATGTAGCTGCCCGCGGAGTTGCTGCGGCCGCCCGCCGCCACCGTGCTGATACCGTAGTTCTTGATCATGTAGTTGACCCCGGCCGTGATGTTGGCGACCGGGTCGGTGATCGGCCGGTTCGCCAGCTCGGGCGCCACGTAGTGGCGGAACGTCGTCGGGATCGTCTGCATCAGGCCCTGGGACGGCGTGCCGCGCCGGGCGTTGCTGTCGGTGAGGTTGATCGCCCTTGGGTTGCCGCCCGACTCGGCTATGATGATCTTCCTTACGCCCGGCGCTAGCGACTGGGGCAGGTCGAGGACCTGCAGCGCCTGCGCGATCCAGCTGTCCAGTCCGCCCCGCGCCACCAGCGCGTCGATCCGGGCCTTCTCCGCCTGCTCGACCAGCCCCTTCTGGTGCGCCTCGGCGATCTGCGCGGCGATGTCGGTGGCCTTGCCCAGCAGCGCCAGGTGCTCGTCGGCGGAGGCGAAGCCGTCGGAGGGGTCGACCGTCACGGGCGCGAGCGTCCCGATGGCGCGCGTGGAGGGGTTGCGCAGCATGGCCGTGGTGTGCCCGGACAGCGAACCCACCAGCGACGTCTCGTCGGCGGCCGCCGACGAGACGCCCGCCGGGATCAGCGCCGTCACGGTGCCGGTGGCGACCGCGCCGACGGCCGCCGCCGACGCGATGACCGAGGTGCGCAGCGACGGCCCTGACGGCGGCGGACTGCCTGCGATCAGATGGCGCGCGGGCACCATCGCGGAGGTGCGGCGCGCACGACGACCACGCGGGGAGCGGTGTCCTGCCACGAACCTGACCTTTCGGCACCGTGCGAAGCCCGCAGGCGGGCGTCCGCGCTGGGGAGCGATCCGCTCAGGGCGCGGCCGGTTCGGGGTCCGGTTGAGCCGGGTGGGGAGTCCCGGCTCGATCGCGCTCGTGATGGGATCGTGACGCGTGCCGAGCAACTTAGGAGATTCCGGCGTCTACCGGCAAGGTCGGAACGTGCCTGTCGGCGCTGTCGGCGGCCCGCTCGGCTCTCCCTCCTCCGTCCGGTGGCGCCGACGGGCGGTCATCCCGAGCGCCGGGTGGCCCGCGGCGCGGGAAGCAGCAGGCAGGAGTCGCCGAACTCGTGCCACAGGTACCCGCGGTCCAGCGCGGCGGCGTAGGCCCGCCGCACCAGGTCCGCCCCGGCCACCGCCTCGAGCAGCAGCAGGTGGGACGCCTCCGGCTCGTGCCAGCCGGTGACGAGGCCGTCGACCACCCGCGCGGGCCGGTCGGGGCCCAGCACGAGGCCGGTCCAGCCCGCGGCCACCCGGACGGCGCCGTCGGGGTCGGCCACCGTCTCCAGCGCCCGCGTCACCGTGGTGCCGACCGCGACGACCCGCCCGCCCGACGACTTGGTCGCGTTCACGGCCGCCGCCGTCGTGTCCGGCACGGCGAAGCGCTCGGGCAGCGGCTCCTCGCCCACCTCCAACGACGCCACGCCCGTGTGCAGCGCGACGGCGGCGACGTGCACGCCGCGCTCGTGCAGCGCGCAGAGCACCGCGGGTGTGAACGGGCGGGCCGCGCTCGGCATCTCGGCGCTGGCGAAGCCGTGGCCCTCGCGGCGGGCGAACATCGTGCGGTGGTCGACAAGCGGGCGGGGGCCGCGCAGGTGGGGGTAGGTGATCGGGCGTCCGAACGCCGCGAGCCAGGTCGGCAGGCCGCCCGCCACGGGCACACGGGCCCGCCACAGCCTGCTGCCGGTGCGCACGTGCGGGTCGGGGTGCGCGGCGAGCAGGAACGCCGTGACCCCGCCGGGCAGGCGCAGGGACTCGCCGGTGGCCCCGTCGAGGACCCGCCTGCCGTCGGGGGTGCGCAGCTCCACCACCCACTCCCGCCCGTCCCGGGTCGGTCCCGACACGTGCAGCACGACCGGCCGTCCGTCGGCCCGATGCCCGTCGACGGCGGCGGGCTCGGTGTCGGAGGTGTTGACGACGAGCAGGTCGCCGCGGCGCAGCGCGCTCGGAAGGTGGGCGAACGTGGTGTGCCGCAACGGCCGACCCGTGCGGGCCACGAGCAGCCGCACCCCGTCCCGAGGCACCCCTCGCACCTCGGGTGGGGCGTCGGCCGAGAGCTCGGGCGGGACGACGAACGCAGCGGTCACGCCGGGCTCCCGGCCAGGAGCGCGGCCGCCTGGTAGCGCCCGCTCGCGGGGCGCTCGTCCACCAGTCGCAGGAACGCCGGGACCACCGTTTCCGGCTCGGGCCGGTCGGAGATGTCCTCGCCGGGGAAAGCCCGCTGGTGCATCGCGGTGCGCATGTCGCCGGGGTCGAAGGCGTAGACGGCGAGGTCGGGCTCCTCGACGGCGAGCACGGCCGCGTAGTGGTCGAGCGCGGCCTTGGCGGCGCCGTAGCCGCCCCAGCCCTCGTAGGCCTCCACGCTCGCGTCCGAGCTGAGGGTCACGACCGTGCCCCGCGCCGCGCGGAGCGCGGGAAGGGCGAGCTGGGTGAGCTGCAGCGGGGCGAGCAGGGTGGTCTCGAGGACGCCGCGCAGCGCGTCGGCGGGGTAGGTCTCCAAGCGGGGGAGTGGTGACGGGCCGAGCTCGCCCGCGTTGTGCACGAGCAGGTCGATGCGGTTGCCCGCGGCGGCCACGATCGCGGTGCGGTCGGCGGCGTCGTTGACGTCGCCGGGCACGGCGAGCACGCCGGGCAGGTCGGCGACGGCGGTCCGCAGGCGCTCGGCGTCCCTGGCGCACGCGACCACCGTCGTGCCGCGGGCGGCCAGCGACCGCGTGAGGGCGAGGCCGAAGCCGGTGCCTGCGCCGGTGACGATAGCTGTGATAGGCATGAGACCACCGTGCAAGCTGAAGTCAGGTTGAGGTCAAGTGGACAAGCGAGATCTGCTCACGATCGGGGAGGTGGCCGACCGCAGCGGCTTCCCGCAGTCGGCGCTGCGGTTCTACGAGCGCGAGGGCCTGCTGAAGGCGACACGCACGTCGGGAGGGCAGCGGCGCTACGAGCGCTCGGTGCTGCGGCGCCTGGCGTTCATCAGGGCGGCCCGGACGATCGGGGTCGGGCTGGACGAGGTGCGGGAGGGGCTCGACCGGCTGCCCGACGGCCGCACGCCCACGAAGGCCGACTGGACGCGGCTGTCGCGGTCGTGGCGGGGGCGGCTGGACGAGCAGATCCAGGCGCTCGTCGCGCTGCGGGACGGGCTGGACTCGTGCATCGGGTGCGGCTGTCTCTCGCTGCAGCGGTGCAGGCTCTACAACCCCGACGACTACGTCTCGCGTGACGGTGCGGGCGCCCGCCTGCTGCCCCCGATGCTGCGTCGGTCCCCGCCGAGGGGCACTGGCGGGCGTGTCGGCGCCGAGGGGCACTGAGCGGGCGGCGGTGTCGGCGGCGAGGGGCACTGAGCGGCGTCCGCGTCGCCCGGCGAGGGGCACTGAGCGGCGTCCGCGTCGCCCGGCGAGGGGCACTGAGCGGCGTCCGCGTCGCGGCGGCGGTTCCCGCAACGTCGATGCGTCGTCGGCGGGCTTCGCGGCCACACCATGGGCCGGGCCGCGCCGGCTTCCTCCCGCTTCGCAGACCGGGGGTGTGCTTCGCAGGGTCCTGGGGCTCTGCGAGGCGCAGGTCGGCTCTGCGAAGAGGTCGGGAAGCGCCTGGGCGGTCGGCGCGGGGGTCGCGGCGGTCGCGGTGGCGCCGGGGGCTCTGCGAGGCGCAGGTCGGCTCTGCGAAGAGGTCGGGAAGCGCCTGGGCGGTCGGCGCGCTGTGTTCGCGGTTGGCGCCGGGGGCGTCGGGCCGCGTGGTCGGGGACGGGCGGGCTGCGTGTCGACGCTGTCGGCGGGGCGTGGTGTCTGCGGCCCTCGGCTCAGCCCGCTTCGCAGACCGGGGATGCGCTTCGCAGGGTCCCGGGGCTCTGCGAGGCGCAGGTCTGCCCTGCGAAGCGGGTGGGGTGCCACCGGCGGGGTGCGCTGGCGGTGTGGTGCCGCCCGGGGGTGGTGTCGCGGGGGGGTGGTGCCGCCAAGTGGTGGTGTCGCCGGGCGTGGTGCCAACCGCGGCGGGGCGGGGCTAGCTGCTCAGCAGCCGCGGCCGGGCCGACCACCGCGCGGGCAGGGTCGCGTCGACCCAGGCGTTGAGGTCCTCGTCCGGCGGGCGGGTGCTGATCGCCGACTGCTCGTGCTCGGCGAGGAACGCGGTGGTGCGCTCCTCCCAGCCGACACCGAGGCACGGCACCCCCGTCGACACCGCGAAGATCAGCGCGTGGAGGCGGAGGCCGAAGAGCGCGTCCGCCTCGCCGACGACCGCCTTGGCCAGCGCCGGGGGCAGCTGCGGCCCGAGCACCGGCACGTCGCGGCCCAGTCGCGAGCCCAGCTCCTCGATGAGCACCTCGTCGCGGCGGGCGAGGCCGAGCCCGTAGTCGGCGTGGGTGCCGATGGCCAGCCCCGCGACCTGGCCGCCGCGCTCGATCCACCGCCGTGAGAGCTTCTCGGCGGCCTCCTGCAGCGCGTCGAGCAGGATCGGGTTGGGCAGCGCCTTGGGCGCGATGAGCAGCAGCGGCACGGCCGGGTCGAGACCCGCCGCCCCGAGGGTCCGGCGGGCGTCGGCGGCCGGGGCGGGGGCGAGGCCCATCGCGAGGTCGCCGACCACCGGCGCGACGATCGCGTCGCCCAGCGTGGCCGCCGACACCTCGTCGCGCACCGTGATGCGGCCGGGCTTGCGCACCGAGCGGCGCAGCAGCGAGAGCACGCGGTCGGGTGTGCCGGGGTAGACGCCGATCGCGACGTAGGCGATGTCGCGCCCCCGCGCCGTGGTGGCCCACACCACCGCGGGCAGGATCTTGACCAGGGGCGACGCGCCGGTGCCGAACAGCCCGCCGCCGACCACGGCGATCCCGTCGCACCAGTGCAGCGCCTTGGTGAACGCCACGCCCTCCATCGGCACGGCCGGGACGTGGTGCATCGCCTCGACCATCCGCGGGTTGCGCGACACGACCTTGACGTCGCGGTCTTCGGGCAGCTCCTGCAGCGTGCGGGCGAGCATCGCCTCGTCGCCGGTGTTGCCGTTGCCGAAGTTCCCGATCACGAGCACACGCGGGGCGCGCGTCGTCAGCGCGCCCGCGTTCGCCGCGGCGGCGTGTCGGCGGCCCAACTCGGCGAGCTGCTGGCGGATCAGGCTGGTGCGGGGGTCCGTCATCGGGTTCCTCGGGTTGGGTCTCGACGACCGGCGACGGAGTCGACTATCGGCGTCGACGGGCTGCGGTGCCGCGGTCACTCTCTCCGCTCAGCCTACGGGGTGCTCCGATTGCTCCGTACGCCGCGTTGCCCCGCCGTCCGCGCGCACGCGAACCCGCTGGGTGTGGCCCCAGGGCCCTCCTAGGATCGGCTTCGTGCTCGACAGGTGGTTGCGCTTCGAAGGACTGGACAACGTGCGCGACGTCGGCGGCCTCCCGCTGCGTGACGGCGGCAGCACCCGGAACGGGGTGTTGCTGCGCAGCGCGGCGCTGCACTGGGCGACCCCCGCCGACGTGCGCAGGCTCGTCGACGAGTTCGGCCTGCGGCTCGTGCTCGACCTGCGCACCCCGCGCGAGATCGACCGCGACGGCCCGACGCCGGTGGCCGCCGTCGGCGTCGAGACGGTGGCGCTCAACCTGGTCGGGGCCAGCCGGGAGCTGCCCGAGACCGGCGAGGACACCGACCCGCTCCTGCGCAACTACCTCGGCTACCTGGACGACCAGCCCGCCAACGTCGTCGAGGCGGTACGGCGGCTGGCCGCGCCCGACGCCGGACCCGCGATCGTGCACTGTGCCGCGGGCAAGGACCGCACCGGCGTGGTGGTCGCCATGGTGCTGGACGTCGTCGGTGTCGAGCGGGACGCGATCGTCGAGGACTACGCGCTGTCGAGCATGCAGATCGAGGCGCTGTTCCGCCGCTGGACCGCCGCGTCGGGGGAGCCGATGCCCGAGGACCTCAGGCCGCACCACCCGCGCGCCGAGGTGATGCACGCCGTGCTCGACCGTCTCGACGCCGCGTACGGGGGCGCCGCGGGCTGGCTGCGCGAGAGCGGGCTGGACGAGCGGGCCCTCGACCGCCTCCGCACCCGCCTCACGGGGTGACCAAGCGCTGCCGCCCGCTGCCGCCCGCCCCGGCTGCAGCAGGGTGACATTCCTGCGACTCAGTCGCAGCAGGGTGACATTCCTCCAATGGGCGCCGGGGGGCAGTGCGCGGGGGCCACGGCGCGGGCTACGGGAGTTCCTCGATCGTCACGCCCGCGTCGAGCTTGCGCAGGGTGCCGGGCTCGCCGGTGACCGCGGGCCAGCCCCGCCGCCGCGCGCACGCCGCCACCTGCGCCGAGGCGATGTCGTCCTGCCCCGCCGCGGCGAGCAGCAGCCCCGACTCGTGCGCCGACGAGGGGGTCAGCTCGTCGATCACCGTGTTGGGCAGGTCGAGCAGCACCTGCAGGGCCGCGTGGTGTTCGGGCTCCACCAGCCCCCATGCCCGGCCCAGCGCCGCGCTGGGCACCGCGAGCACGATGTTCGCCTCGACCGCCGCCCACACCAGCGCGCGCATGTAGACCGGCCGCCCGACGGCGAACGCGGCGAGCGCGGTGCTGTCGAGTACACGTCCGCCGATCATCAGACGGCGGCGGCGGGTGGTACGAGGCGCAGCGCGCGGCGCGCCTCGGCCAGCTCGTCGTCCGGCGGTGGTCCGCCGTAGAGGTCAGCGAGCCGGGCAAGGGAACGCTCGCGCAGCTGCCGTGCGGCGACCGCTTCGGAGATGTACGCCGAGATGCTCGCCGCCGACCCGTGCCGGACCGCCGTGCGGATCTCGTCCATCAGGTCGGCGGGCAGGCTCACCGTCACCCGCTCGCTGCGCATGCCGGGAGAATACTCCGGCCACGACGAGGCTGGTCACGAAGCGTTGCCGCCGTCGGCCGCTCCCAAGTTACCCGTCGGTATGCCAAGGTGGGCGTATGGACCTCACCTACACCCCGGCGGAGGAGGAGTTCCGCGGCGAGCTGCGGTCCTGGCTCTCGGCGAACATCCCCGAAGAGTGGCGCCGCCCCGGCTTCTGGACGGCGCTCCCCGACGACGAGAGCTTCCGCCTGCGCCGCGACTGGGAGCGCGCCAAGGCCGACGCCGGGTTCGCGGGCATCCAGTGGCCGGTCGAGTACGGCGGCCGCGGCGGCACACCCGGCATGAAGGCCATCTACGACCAGGAGATGGTGCTGGCCGACGCCCCGCGCACGGTCAACTCGCTCGGCCTCTCCTTCCTCGCGCCGACGGTCATGGCGATCGGCACCGACGCGCAGCAGAAGGAGATCATCGGGCCGATGCTGCGCAACGAGGTGATTTGGTGCCAGGGCTTCTCGGAGCCCGGCGCGGGGTCCGACCTCGCGGCGCTGGCCACCCGCGGCGTCCGCGACGGTGAGGACTTCGTGGTCAACGGCCAGAAGGTGTGGACCACCAACGCCGTGCACGGCGACAAGATCTTCACCCTCGTCCGCACCGACTCGGGCAGCTCCCGGCACAAGGGCATCTCGATGCTGCTCATCGACATGCACCAGCCGGGGGTCGAGGCCCGCCCGCTCAAGCAGATGAGCGGGGCCAGCGAGTTCGGCGAGGTGTTCTTCACCGACGCGCGGGTGCCCGCCACCGAGGTGCTCGGCGCGGTCGACGACGGCTGGCGCACCGCGATGCTGCTGCTCTCCTTCGAGCGCGGCGCCTCGGGGATCAGCCAGTACACCGAGTTCCGCCGCCAGTACGACCAGATCGTCGAGGTGGCGCGGAAGCTCGGCCGTCACACCGACCCGGTGGTCCGCGACCGGCTCGCCCGCGTCCGCACCGACCTCGAGTGCCTCCGGCTGCACTCGATGCACGTGCTCACCCAGGTCGAGCAGGGCCGCGACCTGGGGTTCGAGGCTTCGATGACGAAGCTGATCTGGTCGGAGACCTTCCAGGACCTCTGGGAGGCCTACGACGACATCGTCGGCGCCGACGCCACCCTCGACGAGGTGGACGGGGTCGACCTGCGCCCGCTGCACGCGCAGGCCATGTGGTCCCGCTCGGTGACGATCTGGGGCGGGTCCAGCCAGGTGCAGCGCAACGTCACCGCCGAGCGCGTGCTCGGCCTGCCGCGGTAGGGGGCCGGGATGTTCTTCGCACTCACCGACGACCAGCAGGAGTTCGCCGCCGCCGTCCGCTCCTACCTCGCGGAGCGGTTCGACCTGGCCGCCGTCCGCGGCGTCGTGGAGGACCCGTCCGCCGACGGCAGCCCCGCCTCGCTGTGGAAGGCCGCGGCCGAGCAGGGCTGGCTCGCCGTCACCGTCCCCGAGGAGCACGAGGGGCTGGGGCTGGGCATGGTCGAGGCGCAGGTCATCGCCCGCGCGCTCGGCGCGGGCACAGTACCCGGGCCATGGCGGGGCACCGTGCTCGCCGCCGAGGCCGTCCGGCTCGCGGGCTCGGACGAGCAGAAGGCCGCCTGGCTGCCCCGGCTGGCCGCGGGCGAAGCCTTCGGCGCGTTCGCGGCGCGCGGCACGGCGCCCGGCGCGCTGCCCGCCGTCGAGTACGGGGGGATCGCCGACGTCGTCGTCGCGACGGGCGCCGACGGGATGGTGCTGGTCACCGGCGCGCAGGCCACCCCGCGCGGCTCGTATGACGGCACCGTGCGGCTGGCCGACCTGGCCGCGGCCGAGGGCGAGCCCCTCCCCGGTGCCACGCCGCGGGTGAGCGCCGACCTTCGCGCCCGCGCCACCGTGCTCGTCGCCGCCGACCTGGTCGGCATCGCCCGCGAGGCGATCACCCGAACCGTCGCCTACGACCGCGACCGCAAGCAGTTCGGCGTGCCCGTCGGGTCGTTCCAGGCGATCAAGCACGACCTGGCCGACCTGCACGTCGCGGTCACCATGGCCGAGCACGCCGCCTTGTACGCCGCGCACGCCGTCGACGTCGGCCAGGACGACCGGGACCTGGCGGTGGCCGTCGCGAAGGCCAAGACCGGAGACGCCGCGCTGGCCGCCACCGCCGCGATGATCCAGTACCACGGCGGCATCGGGTACACGTGGGAGCACGAGGCGCACTTCTTCTACAAGCGCGCCAAACGGCTCGCCGGGCAGCTCGGCGACGCCACTGCCCACCGCGCCCGGATTGCCGAGCTCACCATCGGTG
The DNA here is from genome assembly GCA_963750095.1 of uncultured Actinomycetota bacterium. Taxonomy (GTDB): domain Bacteria; phylum Actinomycetota; class Actinomycetes; order Mycobacteriales; family Pseudonocardiaceae; genus Pseudonocardia. Next base: position 821,497 of record CAVVPJ010000010.1, read on the forward strand.
CGTAGTGGACGCCGACGACGCGCTTGACGGCTGAGCGGGCGGTCCGTCCATCCTGCACATTCCGACGGTCGGTGGCACGGTAGGGGAATGCCCGCCCGTCCGGTCCCGGTCAACGCCACCGCCGCAGCGATCCTCGGCCTGCTGCACGCGGGCCCGATGACCGGCGGCGAGCTCGTCGCGGCGGCAGGGGAACAGTTCGGCGGCTTCTTCTCCGTCACCCGCAGCCAGGTCTACCGAGAGCTGCCCGCGCTCGCCGAGGCAGGCCTGCTGCGGCTCGGCAAGCTCGGCGCGCGGGCGTCGCAGCAGTACCGGATCACCGCGGCGGGCAAGCGCTCGTTCAAGGCGTGGCTCGCCGGGCCGGGCGGGGTCGACGCGCTGCGCAGCCCGCTGGTGCTGCGGCTTCTGCACGCGGGCACCCTCTCGGCCGACGACCGCGCGCAGCTCGTGGGCGCCAGCCGGGTCGCCTACACCGACCGGCTCAAGGCGGCGCAGGAGGCGGCGGGCGAGCTCGACGACCCGTACGCCCGCGCGGTCGCCGACTTCACGATCGCCCATCTCGAGGCGATGCTCGCGCTGCTCGACGCCATCCCGGACGGTGCGGGGGACACCGCGTAACCTGGAGCGTTGTGAACGCCGACGCAGCAGCCGACATCAAGGAGCTTTCCACCACGTTGGAGAGCATCGAGTCGGTGTCCGACCTTCCCCGGCTGCGCTCCGAGATCGAGGACCTGTCCGACCAGGCGGGCCAGCCGGACCTGTGGAGCGACCAGGAGGCCGCGCAGAAGGTCACCAGCCGCCTCGCGCACGCGCAAGGCCAGCTGCGGCGGCTGGAGGACCTGCGGCGCAGGCTCGACGACCTCCCCGTGCTGTACGAGCTCGCCGAGGACGAGGCGGACACGTCCGCCGTCGCCGATGCCGACGCCGACCGGGCGAAGCTGCGCGAGGAGATCTCGGCGCTGGAGGTCCGCACGCTGCTGTCCGGCGAGTACGACGAGCGCGAGGCGCTGCTCACGATCCGGTCGGAGGCGGGCGGGGTCGACGCGGCCGACTTCGCCGAGATGCTCATGCGCATGTACCTGCGCTGGGCGGAGAAGCACGGGTACGCCACCGACGTCTACGACATCTCCTACGCCGAGGAGGCGGGGATCAAGTCGGCGACGTTCCAGGTGCACGCCCCCTTCGCCTACGGCACGCTCTCGGTCGAGCAGGGCACCCACCGGCTCGTGCGCATCTCGCCGTTCGACAACCAGGCCCGCCGCCAGACGTCGTTCGCGGGCGTCGAGGTGGCGCCCGTCGTCGAAGCCACCGACCACATCGACATCGACGAGAAGGACCTGCGCGTCGACGTCTACCGCTCGTCGGGGCCGGGGGGCCAGGGCGTCAACACCACCGACTCGGCGGTGCGCATCACCCACCTGCCCACCGGGATCGTCGTCTCCTGCCAGAACGAGCGCAGCCAGATCCAGAACAGGGCCTCCGCGATGCTCGTGCTGCAGGCCAAGCTGCTGGAGCGGCGTCGGCAGGAGGAGCGGGCGATGCTCGACTCGCTCAAGGACACCGGCACGTCCTGGGGCAACCAGATGCGCTCCTACGTGCTGCACCCGTACCAGATGGTCAAGGACCTGCGCACCGAGTACGAGGTCGGCAACCCCACCGCGGTGCTCGACGGCGACATCGACGGCTTCATCGAGGCGGGCATCCGCTGGCGCCGCAACCAGGAGACGCACGACTAGCACCCTCCTACCGGCGGGTCGGGTCACGGTTCGGTCGCGACGGGGCGGTAGCCTCCCGCCGTGATCCGTCTCGACCGCGTCACCAAGATGTACAAGACCTCCACGCGCCCCGCGCTGGACCGGGTCTCGGCGGAGATCGACAAGGGGGAGTTCGTCTTCCTCATCGGACCGTCCGGCTCCGGCAAGTCCACCTTCCTGCGGCTGCTGCTGCGCGAGGACGTCCCGACCCGCGGCACGATCACCGTGGCCGACCTGAACGTGGCCAAGCTGCCGCGCCGTCGGGTGCCGCGGCTGCGCCAGCGCATCGGCTGCGTGTTCCAGGACTTCCGGCTGCTGCCCAACAAGTCGGTGGGGGAGAACGTCGCGTTCGCCCTCGAGGTGATCGGCAAGCCCGCGCCGACGATCCGCAAGGTCGTGCCCGAGGTGCTCGACCTCGTCGGGCTCGACGGCAAGGCCGACCGCATGCCCCACGAGCTCTCCGGCGGCGAGCAGCAGCGCGTGGCGATCGCGCGCGCGTTCGTCAACCGGCCGCTGCTCCTGCTGGCCGACGAGCCGACCGGCAACCTCGACCCGGACACCAGCCAGGACATCATGCTGCTGCTGGAGCGGATCAACCGCACCGGCACGACCGTGCTCATGGCCACCCACGACCACTCGATCGTCGACTCGATGCGGCGGCGGGTGATCGAGCTCGACATGGGTCAGGTCGTGCGTGACGAGGCCCGCGCGGTCTACGGGGTCGGGCGGTGAGGTCCGAGTTCGTCGTCCGCGAGGTCACGACCGGCCTGCGGCGCAACGTCACGATGACGATCGCCATGGTGCTCACCACGGCGATCTCGCTGGCGCTGGTCGGCACGGGCCTGCTCGCCGTCCGCACGATCGACCGCACGGAGGAGCTCTACAGCGACCGCGTCGAGATCCAGGTGGCGCTCGCCTCCGACATCTCGGCCAACGACAAGGACTGCGGCCAGCCGGTCTGCCAGGGCCTGATGACGACCCTGAAGAACTCGCCGCTGGTCGACTCCGTGCGCTTCGAGAGCCAGCAGGACGCCTACACCCGGTACAAGCAGCTGTTCGCGGGGCAGTCGCTGGCCGACGTCGTGCGGCCGCAGTCGCTGCCCGCGACGCTGCGGGTGAAGCTCAAGGACCAGGTCGCGGGCGCCGCCGCGGTGAAGCAGGCGATGAACGGCCAGGTCGGCGTGCGCAACGTGATCGACCAGCGGGACGTCGTCGCCAAGCTCTTCGACTTCCTCGGCGGCGTGCGCAACGTGACGTTCGCGCTCGCGCTCGTCCAGGCCATCGCCGCGCTGATGCTGATCTCCAACACGGTGCAGGTGTCGGCGTTCACCCGGCGCATCGAGGTGGGCGTGATGCGCCTGGTCGGCGCCACGCGGTGGTACACGCAGCTGCCGTTCCTCATCGAGGCCGTGGTCACCGGCGTCATCGGGGCCGTGATCGCGTCGGTCGGCCTGCTGGTGGGCAAGTTCCTGTTCATCGACCAGCTGCTGTCGGGCATCGTGTCCAACGGGGTGGTGCCCCCGATCCAGCTCAGCGACGTCCTGTGGGTGTCGCCGATCCTCGTCATGATCGGCGGCGGCATCGCGGCCGTCACCGGCTACGTCACCCTGCGGCTCTACGTCCGTCTCTAGGAAGCTCGCGCAGCCAGGCGGCGACGCGCTCGACGTTGCCGGCGTTGGCGCCGCCGTCGGTGAAGACGCCCCACACGCGGGGCCTGCTGGCGACCGTCACCGTGGTGTGGCCGCCGTCCTCGCCGCCCGCGGTCAGCACGACGCGCTCGCCCCAGCTCCAGCCCGTGGTCGTCGTCGCCGGCGTCACCGGGCCCGCCGCCTCGTCGACCGCGCGGACGCGGGCGTTGCCCAGGGACTCCGCGACCTCGGGAGCCCGGTGCAGGACCTCGGCGCGGGAAAGCGGGACCCGCACGGTCTGCTCGGCCCGCACGCCGGTGTCGACGGTCGGCGACGCGGTCGGGTCGGCGGCCACCCGGCGGTCGCGGGCCGTCACGGCCGCCCGCCACTGCCGGAAGCCGACGACCACCGAGACGAGGATGCCCGCGAAGAACCCGCCTACCATGCCAACGCGCAGCGCTACCAGCGGATCTGCGCCCTGCGCGAGGAGGAGCTGGACCAGGCCGAGCACCAGCGCGAACAACACGCCGTACCCGATGCCGAGGTTCAGGTGCATCTGCAGCCGTATCAGCCGGTCGGGGACGGGTCGCTACATGCCGCCAGGATGGCCCATCCGCGCGCCCGGCGGGGACTTCCCGCGCCAACTCCGGCGAGGGCGACGCCTGCTCGCGCGTAGGCTGGTCGGGTGAAGGAGAAGGGCCGCTCGTTGATCGCGCAGAACCGCAAGGCACGCCACGACTACGCGATCCTCGACACCTACGAGGCGGGCATCGCCCTCGTCGGCACCGAGGTCAAGAGCCTGCGGCTCGGGCGGGCGTCGCTCGTGGACGCCTACGCCACCGTCGACGACGGCGAGGTGTGGCTGCGCGGGCTCAACATCCCCGAGTACACGCTCGGCAGCTGGACCAACCACGAGCCCCGCCGCACCCGCAAGCTCCTGATGCACAAGGGCGAGATCGAGCGGCTCATCGGCAAGATCCGCGAAGGCGGGCTGACGCTGGTGCCGCTCTCGCTGTACTTCAGCGACGGCAAGGTGAAGTGCGAGCTCGCCCTCGCGCGCGGCAAGAGGTCCTACGACAAGCGCGCCGACCTCGCCAAGCGCGACGCCGCGCGCGAGATCCAGCGCGCGTACGGGCGCGCGGCCAAGGGGCGGGCGCGGGAGCTGCGGTGACCCCGGCGCCGCCGGAGGGAGACGCGGACGTCGCGCGGTTCGTCGCGGAGCTGGGCCTGCCCGGCCTCGTCGACGCGCACGTGCACTTCCTGCCCGACCGCATGATGGACAAGGTCTGGGCCTACTTCGACGCCGCCGAGAGCCACTACGGCGTCGCCTGGCCGGTGCACTACCGCACGTCGATGGAGGAGCGCCTGGCCACGTTGGACAAGCTCGGCGTGCGCACGTTCGCCCCGCTCGTCTACCCGCACAAGCCCGGCATGGCGCGGTCGCTCACCGAGTGGGTCACCGACTTCGCCGCGCACACGCCCGGCGCGGTGCCGACGGCCACGATCTTCCCCGAGCCCGACGTCGCCGACTACCTCGGCGCGGCCGTCGCGGCGGGCGCCCGCGCGGTCAAGGTGCACGTGCAGGTCGGCGGGTTCGACCCCCGCGACCCCCTGCTGCGCCCGGCGTGGGGCCTCCTCGCGGAGGCGGGCGTCCCCGCGATCGTCCACTGTGGCCATGGGCCGCTCCGGGGCAGGCACACCGGCCTGGACGTCTTCGGCGAGGTGCTGGCCGCCCACCCGCGCCTGCCCGTCGTGCTCGCCCACGCCGGGATGCCCGACTTCGCGGGCGCCCTGGACCTCGTCCACCGCTACGAGCGCGTCCACCTCGACACGACGATGGTCGGCGTGCCGTTCAGCCAGCGCATCGCCCCGCTGCCGGACGACTGGCCCGCGCGGCTCGTCGCCGTCGCCGACCGGGTGGTGCTGGGCACCGACTTCCCCAACATCCCGTACGCCTACGCCGAGCAGCTGCGGGCGATCGCCGGGTGGGCCGCCGCCGACCATCGGCTCGGCGTCGGGTTCCTGCGCTCCGTGCTCCACGACGCCCCCGCCCGACTCTTGGGCGGGTAGCCGCTGTCCTCGGCGGGCACCGCCACGACAGCGGGCAGCAGGCGCCGACCCGCACTCTCGCACGACGACGCGAGGAGCAGCCATGACCATGTCAGCGTCCGAGGTCGGTCGGCTCGGCACCACGCGGAGTCGATCGAGCTGGCGCGCAAGAAGGCCGCCGAGGCGGGCGTCGGCGACCGGGTCACGTTCGAGGTGGCCACCGCGCAGACCTTCAGCGGCACCGGTGACGACCTGGTGGCGATGTCGGCGCGGCCCGGCGGGTCCGGGAGGCGCCGGCGCCGGACGGCACGTGGCTGCTGGTCGAGCCGTTGGCGGGGGACGACGTCGAGGACAACCTCAACCCCGTGGGCAGGCTGTACTACAACGGCTCGCTGTTCCTGTGCGTGCCCAACGCGCTGTCCCAGCCGGGCGGACACGCACTGGGGGCCCAGGCGGGCGAGGCGCGGTGCGACAGGTGGCGGAGGAGGCGGGGTTCAGCCGGTTCCGGCGGGCCGCGCGGACCGCGTTCAACCTGGTCTACGAGATCCGCCCCTGAGCCGCTCGGGGCAGCCGGGATGAACCGCGGCGGGTGAGGCGTTATCCTCTGCGGACGCCCGTGTGGGCGCCGAAGGGGGTGAACGGTTTCGACTCCGGATGTCGATCGAGGGGAAGCGTGCCGAGGAAGACGACGATGATCTCGTTAACCATGCGTCGTACACCAATAAGTGCCGCTGATAAGCGCACTGCCTCGAAGTCCATGTTCGCTCTCGCGGGCTGACCTAAGAGGCTGTCGGACCGGGTGCGTTCCCCGACCCGGGTTCCGGCATCAGCTAGGGGACTCACCTGTCCGCCCGGTCGCGGGGCGGGCTGGGACACCAAACAGCGACTGGGATCGTCACACCGGCTCGTTCGCGTGACCGGCGGATCCGAGTAGAGGCAGAGCGGACTGCGCACGGAGAAGCCCTCGTGAAGCAACGGAGGACCCGGGTTCGATTCCCGGCACCTCCACAGGCGGATGCCCAGGTCGTTGACCTGGGCTTTTCGTCGTTCTTGGGTGTGCGAGCAAGTGCCGACAGGTGTCGATCTTCCTGCGTTGCCGCCCGGGTGGCTCAGGCGGTGGCCGGCGACGGCCCAGTCGAACCGTGGCCAGGAAGCCGATGGTGAAGTCGACGCCCAGGTTTGCGGCGCCTTGGACAGCGTCAGGGGAACCGAACGACTCGACAGGAGGTCAACCCCATGTCCGGACCGCTCATCTGCCGCAGCCGCGTCGTGAGGATCCCGGTGCATTGTCCGGGCGGATCGTGTCCAACTCGGGGCGGTCGCTCTGGTGGGAGACGTACCGGCGGAGGCCGCATATCGTGCGGTCGTGGATGCCGCGATCGAGAGCGCCGTTCGCCAGTCATGTCTGGCGGGTGTGCCCGAGGCTGCGGTACGGGCGTTGGTCGTCGGCTCGAGGCGCATCCGTGTGCCGTCCGGATCGGTGCTACACCGGGCAGGTGAGGTGGATCGGCACGTCGAGCTGATCGTCTGCGGAGTTGTCCGGGCGGTGCTGGCGGCCCCCGATGGCAGACGGATGACGGTGCGGTACTGCCGCGCGGGCGCGCTGGTCGGGGTGATGTCGTTGTTCGCGGCGGACTTCGTGCTTCCGGCGCTGATCGAGACGTTGACCGATGCCGAGATCGTTCGGCTCTCGCCAGAGGTGGTGCGGCGATGCGCCGGGGCGGAGCCGCAGGTGGCGGTGGCCTTAGTGCAGGAGCAGAGCGAGCGGGCGATGGAGTTCCTGGTGGAGGCGCATCGCAACGCATTCTGCACCGTGGCCCAGCGGATTGCCCGGCATCTGCTCGACCTTGCGTCGGACTCGGTTACGGCAGATGGGGAGCTTGTCGCCCGGGTGAGTCAGCGGGAGTTGGCGGATGCCGCTGGGACGGTTCGTGAGGTGACGGTGCGGGTGCTTCGCGAGCTGCGTGAGCGGGGTGTTGTTCGCACCGAACGGGACCGGATCGTGATCACGGACCTCGACGGGCTGGTCGAGGCGCAGGGGTGGAACGCGAGTCGCTGACGTACGTCCGAATCGGCGTCAGACTGGCTCCCATGACTGAGGTGGGCCACCTTGTCGGTGCGGCGGACGTGGACGCATTCGAGCGGACGCTGCGCGGTGTGCTCATTCGGCCGGGGTCGGCCGAGTATGAGCTGCGCCGTGCTGTCTGGAACGGGTCGATCCAGCGTTGGCCCGCGCTGATCGCCCAGTGCCTCGACGCCGCGGACGTCGCGGCAGCGTTGGGCTTCGCGCGCGAGCGCGAAATGTTGGTGGCGGTCCGCGGCGGCGGACACAGCTTCCCCGGCTACTCGACCTGCGATGGCGGACTCGTGGTCGACCTCTCCCCGATGAGACGGGTAGATATCGATCCGGAGCGGCGGGTTGCCCGCGTCCAGGCCGGCGTGCTGCTCGGCGAGCTGGACGCGGCCGCGCAGCGGCACGGTCTGGTCGTGCCCTCTGGCATCGTGACGCACACTGGCGTGGCCGGGCTCACGCTCGGCGGTGGGATGGGCTGGCTGCAACGCCGGTTCGGGCTGACAATCGACCAGCTGTTGTCGGCGATGGTCGTGCTGGCCGATGGCAACGTGGTGCGTGCGAGCGCGGAGGAGAACGCCGACCTGTTCTGGGGGCTGCGCGGCGGTGGCGGCAACTTCGGTGTGGTCACCGAATTCGAGTTCCGGCTGAACCCGCTCGGGCCGGTCGTGCTGGCCGGTCCGATCTTCTGGCCGGTCGCCGAGTCCCCGCGCCTGCTGCGCTTCTACCGCGACTGGATCACCGAGGCGCCCGACGCGCTCATGACGATGGTGGTGCATCGCAGGGCGCCTGCGCTGCCGTTTGTCCCCGCCGAACTTCGCGGGCAGCTGGTCGTCGGCATCGTGTGCTGCTACTGCGGAGCAGTGGAGGACGGCCAACGGCTGCTACGGCCCCTGCGGCGATTCGCCTCGCCGGTGCTCGACCTCTGCCGACCGAAACCCTTCATCGACCATCAGGCGATGTTCGATCCCAGTTTCCCGTCCGGCTGGTGGTACTACATGCGCGCCTGCGACGTCGACTCCCTGTCCGACGAGGTCATCGACATCACATCCGAGTACGCCAACCGCATCCACTCGCCGCTGACCACCTTCCCGATCTGGCAGACCGGCGGCGCGATCGGAGCCGTGGACGGCGCCGAAGCCGCCTTCAGCGGTCGCGCCGACCGATTCGCGTTCAATATCACCGCGGCGACCGCGACAGCCGACGGCTTCGACCAGGAGCGCGAGTGGGTCCGGTCGTTCTGGACGGCCCTTGCGCCCTACCACCGCAGCGTGTACGTCAACTTTCTGATGGACGAAGGGCAGGACCGTATCCGGCAGGCATACGGCGCGGAGAAATACGCACGTCTCAAGGCCCTCAAGTGCAGGTATGACCCGACGAACCTTCTGCGGCTCAACCAGAACGTCCCGCCTACATAAATCGACCTCGACCCCCGCGCTGTCGGTTCCAAGCCACCGCGCGCTTCCCAGCGCCACACGCCGCCGCGAGCACCAGTTGTGGTGGGAGTCGGGTCGGGGCGATCGTCATCCCTTGCCGACCGGCTCGGCGTCGACGAGACGACCGCGCAGCAGACCCTGTACGGGGCTGCTGTTTCACGTCGGCTGCACCGCCGACGTTCGTCGCCGCGGAGGTGTTCGGCGGCTCCCTCACCGAGAACCTCGGCCCGCGCGTCTACGGGCCGAGGCACCAGGTCGTCTCGGGAATTCTGCGCGCCCTGCCCGACCCGGAAAGCCCGACGCTGCTTCGGCCGGTTCAGATCCGCAGCGGATGCCGCGGATGGCGCGTGCGTGCGCATCGACCACAGAAATCGGTCGAGCGATGGGTGTCCGCGATGCTCACAAGTGGCGAGGTGCGCGCGCCGCCGAGGGCCGCGGTCAAGGTGCGCGAGGCAGCGTAGCCCGTCGGGCGGTCCGTTCCGGGCTGGGAACGGGCTTGGCGTCCCGCAGAGGCCGTCGCTCTGTCGTCCCTCTCAAGGGGCGACCGTCGGGTCCGAGCGTCCACCGAAACGGATTGGACGGGACGGCACCGGAGGTCCGCCGACGGCAGGTGTCAGCCTGCCATGCGAACCTTCACCCAGCCCGCCTCGTACGGCGTGAGGAACTTCCATTCGAGGCGCTGCTCACCGATCAGCCACCGGCCGTCGACCTTGCGGTAGCGAATGACCCATGTGTTGGCGAGGAACATCGCCTCGCCGCCGATCGTGTGGGTGCCCCACATATGCCACTGGCCAGTCGCGGTGTCGCTGTCAGGCGCGAGGTCGATCACGCGGGTGGCCAGGTGGTGCCGGGCGAATGTGATCTGCTCGCTGAGGCCCGCGAAGAAGCTCCGGACGGCGTCGACGCCCTCGTGGCGTCCGAACGGCCCGCCGTCGAAGACCCCGTCGTCGGTGAACAGGCTGACGACGCCGTCGGCGTGGTAGCGGTTGTCGAAGTGCCGGGCCAGCTGCATCGTCACCGCGGTGATCTGCTCGATGTCTTCGAGCCGCTGCACGCGCTGCTCCAGAGTGGCCATCGCTCTCTCCTCCTGGTGTAGGGACCGCGCGTGCCGGACACTAGGCATCGGTGGTTGGCGCCGGTCTGGCGAGATGTTGCGGGCGGCTCATGCAGATCCAGTTGACCGGTCGGCTGCGGGTGCGCGGCGACAACGGTGTCGAGCTGGATGCCGCCGCGTTCCCCGGCAGGCAGGGGCGGGTCGTGTTCGCCCACCTGACGCTGGCGGGCCAGCCGGTGCCGCGGGACCGGCTCGCGGAGGTGCTCTGGCCGCACAGGACGCCTACGGGATGGCGGCGCAACCTGGCGGCCGTCGTGTCGAAGCTGCGCGGGCTGCTCGAGCGTCTCGGGCTCGACCCGGCCAGTGCGCTGCCCGGCGGCGGGGACTGCTACCAGCTGTGCCTCTCGCCCCGGCCGGAGGTCGACGTCGAGGTCGCGGCCGCGCGGCTCGTCGAGGCGGAGTCGGCACTGCATCGCGGTGATCTCGCGCGGGCAGCGGAGCTGGCCCGGGCCGCCGCCGAGGTTGCCCGGCGACCCCTTCTGCCCGAGGTGGACTGCGACTGGGTCGTCCGGGCCGTGACCTTGCGCCGAGCGGGCGCGACGTCGCCGGTGGAAGGTCGGCGGACCGTCGGTGAGCTGCAGTCCGCCGCGGAGATCCGTCGTGACGCTCGGTTGACCGCCGAGCGGATCCGGCGGGAGGCGGCTGGCGCCGAACGGGTACGTGCCTCGGCAGCGGCACGGGAGCGGCGCCTAGCAGCCCTGCGCGCCGAAGGCGAGGGTGTCTGGCGGCGGATCGCCGCGCTTGTGGCCACCAAGAAGCCCGCTGAACACGACCGAACGGTCGCCCTTCTGGTCGACCTGCGCGAAGCATGCTCGGAGGATGAGTTCGGCCGCCGGATCAGCGAGCTTCGCGACGAACATCGGCGCAAGCCATCACTGAAGAACCGCCTCGACCTGGCCGGTCTCTGAGCCTGCCGGTCGTGGCCGCCCTCGATCGCGTCGAGCTGTGCAGTCCTCCTCTTCGCTGCCCGGTTCGGCGATCGCGGACTATAATTCTAGTCTATGACTACTGTGCCGCTGTCCGAAGCGAAGGCCCGGCTGTCGGAGATCGCCGACGAGGTGGGGCGCACCCACGAGCGTGTGCACATCACGCGCAACGGGCGTGAGTACGTGGTGTTGCTGGCGGCGGAGGATCTGGAGTCGATCGAGGCGACTCTCGAACTGCTGTCGGATCCCGCCGCTCAGGAGCGGGTTCGTCGCTCGCAGGCTGAGGTCGAGCGCGGCGAGCTCCTCGACGAGGACGATGTGCGCGCCATGGTCGCGAAGCGGCGGATGCCGGAGGAGTGAGCTACCGCGTTCGCCTTACCAGGACCGCTGCGCGGCAGCTCGCGGAAGGGCTACCTGAATCGGTGGCGGCCGCGTGCGTTGAGTTCTTGTACGGACCGTTGGCGGAGAACCCGCACCGTGTCGGAGCAGCGCTGCGCAAGCCGTTCGAGGGGCACTGGCGGGCGCGCCGCGGCGAGTATCGCGTCCGCTACACGATCGACGACGCGCGCGTGGAGGTCGTCGTACTGGACGTCAGTCACCGGCGGGACGCCTACCGCTGATCTCCCTCTTACGGCGTGTGCGCAGTTCAGGGCCGTGTCAGGGTGTGCGAGTAAGCGACAAGCACCTCCACAGGCGGATGCCCAGGTCGTTGACCTGGGCTTTTCGTCGTTCTTGGGTGTGCGAGTAAGTGCCGACAGGTGTCGATCTTCCTGCATTGCCGCCCGGGTGGCTCAGGCGGATTCGCGCATGACGCGTCGGGCGATCTCCTCCACTTGTCGCGTGGTGAGCACCGGCTGATCGTCGGCCTGTAGAGCCTGACGCAGGAGGCGTCGCGCCAGTGCGGAGGGGGAGATCTGCTCTTCGGAGGAGCGGCGCTTCAGCGCTTCGTCGAGGTCGCGGCTGATGCGCAGCGACAGGCTGACGTCGAGCGCGGCCGCGTTCTCCGCCGCTTCGCGTTCGGCAGCTTCGGCTTCCTCGTCGGCGTACTCCTCGCGTACCCGGCGGACGTCGGCGGCGATTGCGGCATCGTCGGCGTGTCGGGCCGGTCGGGTTGGGGAGTCGGCCATGGTCATCCCTGCCCTTCGTAGTCGCGTAGGTCTGCGCCGCTGCTCTTCCATGCGGTGACGCCAGCATGTGTGGTGCCGGTGGCGATGATCGTGATGACGAAGCCGGCGCTGGAGGAGTATCCGATGATGCGAACTGCCCCGCTTCGGCTCTTCGGGTCTGGGTCGTGCACGACTCGGCGTGGGTCGGCTGCTGCTTCCAGCGTCCAGTCGACGTCGAGGTCGGTTGCACCGCGGTAGCGGTCGCTGCGGTGGCGGATGTAGTCGGCGTCCTCGTCCCGCCACCAGAGATCATCGACCACGCCTCACATTGTCGCACATTGTCGTACGGGGTTGGTTGCGCCTACCCGGCTGTGCGGTGGCGAGGAGTCTGCGCAGCTCAGAGGGATCCCAAGGTGTGCGAGTAGGACGTTCGTGCCGGAGGACAGGGCCGCGATCGCCGCCTCTTACGGGGCTGGCTGCGGGATCTGGTGGTGATGATCGAGCACGGCCTCTTGGCTCCTTCAGCGGTCGCGGCGTCTGTGGTCGATGTGTTCACCGAGCGCGACAGGCAGATGCCGCCTGCTGCGTTGCCGCCTCTGCCGGAGGGGTGGGCCGGTCGCTATGAGGCGCTCGTCGCGGAGGGCGAGACCGCATGCCGAACCTTCGCCGAGGCTGACCAGCTCGTGCGGCAGTTGTGGGCAAGTATGTTCCCAGAGCAGCTCTGACACCCGGCTTACGTCAAGCGCACGCCATGTCCCGAGTTCGGTGATCATGGCAGGCTACTGGCGAATGCCCAGATACCTGACCTGGGCATTCGTCACTGTTGGGTGCGCTTGGGCGGCGTCGACGGTCAGGCGCGGAGGAGTGCGATCTCGTACTGATGGATCTGCGGGTCGCGGGTGACGCGGGTGAGGCCTTCGCAGCGTGCCTGTGCGATCAGCATGCGATCGAAGGGGTCGCGGTGAAGGCGTGGGAGGCGACCGGCAACTGCGGCATGTTCGGCGGTGATGGGCAGGTGTCGGAACCCCGCGTCGACGGCGCTGGCGACGACGTCGGCGGAAATGGGTAAACCTACCCATCCGCGACCAGCGGATTCCTCTTACGGTCGTGCGCAGCGCGCGCCCCTTCTCGCCCCATCCCGATTCACGCCAAGGAGACCCTCATGGATGCTGTGCAGAACGTGGCGCGCTCGGCGGAAACGCCGACCGGACAGACCCGTGGGCGCCACCTCGCGAGCCTGTTGACCACGCTGACCGTGCTCACCCTCGTATTGCTGGGGCTGGTGGCCGGTACAGCCTCAGCCGCCACGACGTCCGGCGCGCCGTCGATCACGAAGTTCACCTCGGCCGTGGCGGGCACCGTCACCGCGACCGGGCCGACGACGTTCACCCTGTCCGGCTCCGGGGTCGCCACCGGGCTTGGCCAGGTGAGCTACGCGGGTACCGTCACCATCACCAGCGCGCCGGGTGTGGTCCCGCTCACCGACACCCTCGTCGAGACGCTCACGGCGAAGAACGGCGACAGCATCACGCTGCGATGCGAGCAGTCCGCCGTGCCTGTCGGCGACACCGGTCTGCTGAGGGGGACCGACCGATGGACCGTGATCGGGGGCACCGGCCGGTACGCGAAGGCGACGGGGTCCGGCACGGGCACCACCCTGATCTACAACCTCAGCCGGTTCGCCAAGACCGCGACCGGCACCATCACCGTCCACTGACGTCCGTGGCCGCGGGCTGGGAGCAACCGCTCCCGGCCCGCGGCTTCGCGGCGCGCGGACTGCGCGCGGCCGTGGATGCTGTGCCGGGTCGACGGCAGCGGCCTGCCGCGGTGTCAGGCGTCAACGGCGTCCTCGACCACGCGATGGGTCAATGCCCACCGGGTCGCGGCGGCCCGATTCGACACGCCGATCTTGGTGTAGATGTTGCCGATGTGGTGCTCGGCCGTCCTCGTCGAGATGAACAGTTCGGTGGCGATCGTGCTGGCTGTGCGGCCTGCGGCAACCAGGCGGAGTACGTCGATCTCGCGCCTGCTCAGGCCGCCGGGGCGGGCGGCGGTCGCCCGCTGTCGGGGCGCGCGGCGGGCAGCGCGCAGCTCGTCACGGGCGTAGCCCGCGGCGGCGTCGAGATCGAGGCGAGCGCCATGCTCGACCAGCTCGCCCGCTCTGGTCGCGCCGAGCCGTGCCGTGAGCCTGTCCTCGAGCTCGGACAGCTCGGGGACGTGGTGGAAGCTCGACGCTTCCCGCGACATCGCCCCGAGAAGGGTGGCGGCGGGCTCCACACGGTCGAGCTTTTCGAACAGCGCCGGGACGCTGGCGAGCGTGATGATCAGCTGTGGCACGTTGCCCGCCCGGTGGAACGCGGTGATCGCCTCGGCGAACAGCCCGAGAGCCACGGCGGGCTCGCCGTCGGTCGTGTTGAGCCGGGCCGCGTCGCGCGCGAGGAAGCCCTCGAAGAAGTGGACGCCGTGCTCGTGCACGTAGGCGACGCCCTCCTCCCACGCCGCCAGCGCACGCCGGGCGTTCGTGCGCGAGAAGGCCATGCCCGCGATCCAGAGCGCGTAGCTGACCCAGTACGGGTTGCCGAGCCTGCGGGCAGCGGCGACGGACTCCTCGGTGAGCGCCAGCGCCTCCTCGATCCGAGCGGCCGACTGGAGGCCGTCCACGTACGAGGCGAGTCCGTAGCCGCGGTCGCTGCCGTATCGGCGAACCACCTCGCCGGTCAGCTCGACGTAGCGGTCCAGGTCGCCGCAGTAGACCTGGCAGAGGGCTTCGACGAACATCGCGTACCCGGGCTCGCACGGGTCGTAGCGAGGGTCGCTCTCCAATGTGACGGCACGATGAGCGTTCAACCGGCCTGCCTCGGCGCGGCCCGCGAAGCAGGCGAACCCCGCGCCGGTGCAGAGCCGAGGCAGGCGCGCCACGTCGGCCGCCGCCGCCGCCGGGATGAGCTCCTCGGCCCACGCCAGCGTCTCGAACAACTGCACTGAGAAGCCCATCAACGCGGCGTGCGCGGCGACGTCGGTCGCCACGACGATCTCATCGCGCGCCGAGCTCCACCGGAAGGCGGCGCGGAGGTTGCCCAGCTCCGTGTCGACCCAGTCGACGGCGTCGCGCCAGCCCGGTCCGTTCCACCGGTCCCACCGCGCGCAGGCCGCCGCCGCGTAGTGGGCGGCATGGCGGTCGCGCGTGCCCGCGAGCTCGCCGGTCGCGTCGAGCCGGTCCTCAGCGAACTGACGGATGGTCTCGAAGAGGCTGTAGCGGGTCCGGGTGGCCGAGTGGTCGGCGACGACGAGCGACTTGCGGACGAGCGAGTCGATGCCCCGGAGTACGTCGATCTCGTCGCCCTTGGCGACGGCGTGGATGCTCGCCAACTCGAACCCGCCCGCGAAGACGGAGGCGACGCGAAGCAGCTCACGCTCGTCCTCGGACAGCAGGTCGTAGGACCACGCCACCGCATGGCGCAGGGTGTGTTGGCGTTCGGGGTCCCGCGTCGACCCCTGCAGCAGGCGGAAGCGGTCAGCGAGCCGGTTGCGCACCTCGACCGCGCTCATGGCGGCCATGCGGGCGGCCGCCAGCTCGATGCCCAGCGGGAGGCCGTCGAGTTTGACGCAGATCTCCGTAACGGCCGTCGCCGTGTCCGGGTCGCCGAGGCCGAAGCCCCGGCGGACGTCGCGCGCCCGGTCGACGAACAGCGCGACGGCGTCGGACTCGGTGCCCCCCGCGACTGCCAGCGGCGAGACGCTGAGCACCGTCTCGCCGTCCACGTCGAGCGCCTCGCGCGAGGTGGTGAGGATCCTGACGCTGCCCGCCAGGCCGAGGATCGTGTCGATCGCCGACGCGGCGTCCCGCAACAGGTGCTCGCAGTTGTCGACCACGAGCAGCAGCCGCCTGCCCGAGAGGGCGGTGGCCACCGCGACGATCAGCGGGGCGTCGCCCTGCGGGACGACACCGAGCGCCGCCGCGATCGCCCCGGCGATCGACGCCGGATCGCTGACCGCCGCCAGCTCCACCATCCAGGCTCCGTCAAGGAACTCCCCGGCCAGCTCTGCCGCGACCTCCACCGCCATGCGTGTCTTGCCGACCCCGCCGACGCCGGTCAGCGTGACCAGCCGACAGTCGCGCACGTGCTCGGCGACCTCGCCGACCAGCTTGTCCCGACCGACGAACGAGCTGGGCCTGTGCGGCAGGTTCCCGAGGGCCTGCTCGGGGCTGTCGAGCACCGGGAACTCGCTCACGAGACCGTCGGCGACGGCCTGGTACACCGAGAGCCTGCTGCGCAACCCGCGCAGCGCGTGCTGCCCGAGCGGGCGAAGCGACATGCGGTTGCGCAGCAGCACCTCAGTCGTGTCTGACACGAGGACCTGCCCGCCGTGGGCGAGGGCCATCAACCCCGCTGCCCGGTTGACGTCGCTCCCGACGTAGGACCGGTCCCGGAAGACCGTCTCCCCGGTGTGCAGGCCCATCCGCACACCGAAGCCGATCACGGCCTCCACCCGCAGCTCGCGCTGAGCGGCGACCGCCGCCTCCGCCGCGGCCGCCGCGGTCGCGAATGCTGCGCCGAAGCCATTGTCGTCGGCGGCGAACACGTACCCACCGCGACCTTCGATCGCTCCCCTGACGATCGCGTCGTGCATGCGCGCGGCGGCCGTCCGCTCAGCAGGCGCATCGTCCCCCGGCCTCGTCGACTCCTGGACGCCGGTGAACAGGAACGTCACCGTTCCCGACGGCGGACGGGCGGGCACGGGAGCACCGTACGCGATGGGTACGAGAATCGGCCGAAGGCTGCGCTCGGCGGTAACGCTGCCCGCCACGGCGCCGAGCCATGGGATAGCCGAGGCGGGCCCACGTCACAGCGGTGTTGCGCGATCGAGCGGGGAGTGCCATGAGCGGACCGGTGGACATCTGGCGCCAGGTCGACGCCAAGTGGAGCGACGTCTCCGGCCGGATCGCGGACGACCAGTGGGACGACCCGACGCCCTGCGCGGAATGGACGGTGCGTCAACTGGTCGAACACACCCTGGGATGGCAGGCTGAAGGCGGTCGGCTGCTCGGCGCCGACATCGCGGCCGGTGCCGACTGGAACCTGGTCCACGCCGCGTTCGATGCCGTCCTGTCGGACCCTGCGGGACTGACGGGGACGGTCGACGAGTTCGCCGGGATCCCGCGACAGGAGCTGGCCGGGTTCCTCGTCGGCGACCTGTTGATCCACTCTTGGGACCTCGCCCGCTCGATCGGAGCCGACGAGACGCTCCCGCCGAACGCCGTCGCGGCCACGACGGTCGGCCTCCACCATGTCCCGCCTGCCCTGCTCCGGGGCACGAACCCGCTCGGGCAGAAGATGATGGCCGAGGCCGTCGAGGTGCCGGACGACGCCAGCGCCCAGGACAAGATGCTGGCTTACACCGGCCGCCGACCGTAGCGCATCCGTTGCTGGTCCTGCGCGATCGGCTGAGCGAGGATGTCGGCGACGGTCTCGCGTCGTACGCCGCGGCGTTGATGGTGCTCTCCCTCGCGGCGACGAGCTTGCTCCGGCCGCGGATCGTTCTCTGAT
Organism: uncultured Actinomycetota bacterium; assembly: GCA_963750095.1. Taxonomy (GTDB): domain Bacteria; phylum Actinomycetota; class Actinomycetes; order Mycobacteriales; family Pseudonocardiaceae; genus Pseudonocardia. Next base: position 839,127 of record CAVVPJ010000010.1, read on the forward strand.
GTACTGCCAGTGTGGCGGAGGCCGTCGTTCGGCCCCCCTGTGTCGCGCTGTCAGGCGTCCCGTCCGTCGTATCGGACCCGCCGACGCAGGGTGGCCAGCCCGTCGCCGGACAGGTTGTCGAGGGCGGCCGGGCGGCCTGCCAAGGCCATGACGATCGACGCGAGCGGCCCGACGACCTCCGGGCCCTGGCCCGCTGACCAGGCGAGGTCGGACGCGCGGAACGCGAGCCCGGCGCCGCGCTGCCTGCCGCGGACGATGGGCCGGGTGCGGTGCACGACGTCGGCGACGACGATCAGGCCCTGCTCCGCGGTCTCGATCCGCCGCCCCAGTGGCACCGCGATGTCGTAGCCGTGGACGACGACCTCGTAGAGCCCGAAGGGCGCCTCGTACCGGAGTGCCCTGAACAGGTGCTGGGTCGCGCGGTATTCGGCGAGGAGTTCGGCCGGGCTGTGCGACCGCCGCCTGGCCACCCACCGCTGGTTGCGGGTGTCGAGGCTGAAGCCGGACCTGACCCACTCGCGCAGGAAGTTCCCGTACGTCGCCCGGTGGTCCTGGATGCAGTGGGCGACGACGTCGCGGACACGCCAGCCGGCCGCCCTCGGCACCCAGCCACACCCGCCGCTGACGCTCGGTCAGATCAGATGCGGCCGAAGCGCCTCGTACCGGCGGGCACCGACGCCACGTCGATGCGCTGAGAGACTCGGCGAGTCTCCGATCCCCCTGTCGGGCGGTCCGTTCCGGGCTGGGAACGGGCTTGGCGTCCCGCAGAGGCCGTCGCTCTGTCGTCCCTCTCAAGGGGCGACCGTCGGGTCCGAGCGTCCACCGAAACGGATTGGACGGGACGGCACCGGAGGTCCGCCGACGGCAGGTGTCAGCCTGCCATGCGAACCTTCACCCAGCCCGCCTCGTACGGCGTGAGGAACTTCCATTCGAGGCGCTGCTCACCGATCAGCCACCGGCCGTCGACCTTGCGGTAGCGAATGACCCATGTGTTGGCGAGGAACATCGCCTCGCCGCCGATCGTGTGGGTGCCCCACATATGCCACTGGCCAGTCGCGGTGTCGCTGTCAGGCGCGAGGTCGATCACGCGGGTGGCCAGGTGGTGCCGGGCGAATGTGATCTGCTCGCTGAGGCCCGCGAAGAAGCTCCGGACGGCGTCGACGCCCTCGTGGCGTCCGAACGGCCCGCCGTCGAAGACCCCGTCGTCGGTGAACAGGCTGACGACGCCGTCGGCGTGGTAGCGGTTGTCGAAGTGCCGGGCCAGCTGCATCGTCACCGCGGTGATCTGCTCGATGTCTTCGAGCCGCTGCACGCGCTGCTCCAGAGTGGCCATCGCTCTCTCCTCCTGGTGTAGGGACCGCGCGTGCCGGACACTAGGCATCGGTGGTTGGCGCCGGTCTGGCGAGATGTTGGCGGCTCATGCAGATCCAGTTGACCGGTCGGCTGCGGGTGCGCGGCGACAACGGTGTCGAGCTGGATGCCGCCGCGTTCCCCGGCAGGCAGGGGCGGGTCGTGTTCGCCCACCTGACGCTGGCGGGCCAGCCGGTGCCGCGGGACCGGCTCGCGGAGGTGCTCTGGCCGCACAGGACGCCTACGGGATGGCGGCGCAACCTGGCGGCCGTCGTGTCGAAGCTGCGCGGGCTGCTCGAGCGTCTCGGGCTCGACCCGGCCAGTGCGCTGCCCGGCGGCGGGGACTGCTACCAGCTGTGCCTCTCGCCCCGGCCGGAGGTCGACGTCGAGGTCGCGGCCGCGCGGCTCGTCGAGGCGGAGTCGGCACTGCATCGCGGTGATCTCGCGCGGGCAGCGGAGCTGGCCCGGGCCGCCGCCGAGGTTGCCCGGCGACCCCTTCTGCCCGAGGTGGACTGCGACTGGGTCGTCCGCCAGCGGGACGTGCTCGAGGACCTCCTGCTGCGGAGTCTGGACGTGGTCACCGCCGCCGCGGAGCCTGCCGCCGCGTTGCGCAGCGCCGAGGAGGCGCTGGCGCTGCGTCCATTGCGGGAAGCAGGCCACCTCGGGCTGATGCGGGCCCACCTGCGCGCCGGGAACCGGGCCGAAGCCCTGCTGGCCCACGCCCGCTGCCGCCGACTCCTCGGCGAGGAGCTGGGCGTGGAGCCGTCCGCTGAGATCCAGGCGGCCCACCTGGAGGCGTTGCGGGCGGACGACCCCCACTCAGCGCCCCTCCGCCTGCGGCTGCCCCCGTTGCTGGCGATGGAGGACCGCGGAGCGTTCGTCGGCAGGCGGGTCGAGCTCGACCGGCTGCACGGCCTCCTCGACCGGCACGGGAGTGGCCCGCACGTCGCTCACCTGACGGGCGAGCCCGGCATAGGGAAGACCCGACTGGCCACCGAGTTCGCCCGCATCGCGCACGGCCGGGGTGCGGTGGTGCTGTTCGGGCGCTGCGACAGCGAGCACCTGGTGCCCTACCAGCCGTTCGTCGAGGCGCTGCGGCACATGGTGAGCGCGCTGCCCGCGCAGGCCCTACGGGGGGTCCTCGGCCCGTGGGCTCCCGACCTGGCCCGCCTGCTACCGCAGATCGCCGACCGGCTGCCCGCGCTCGCGGCGCCGCTCACGGCCGCACCTGACATCATCCGGTACCGGATGTTCGAGGGGGTCGCCGTCGCGCTCGCCGCCCTTGCCCGGGCCGGGCCGGTCGTGCTCGTGGTCGACGACCTGCAGTCCGCGGACCGGTCCGCTCTGGCCCTGATGCGCCACGTCGTGCGATCCGACAACCCCGCGCGGCTGCTCGTCGTCACCACCTGCCGCGACGCCGACGTCGGGCCCGACCACCCAGCCGCGGCGGTGCTGGCCGAGCTGCATCGCGACGACCTCGTGACGCCGATCCAGGTACGGAACCTCGACCGCCAGGAGGTCGGCGCGATGCTGCCCGGCCGCGCAGGCTGGGCCGATGAGGTGCACCGGCGTACCGCAGGCAACCCGTTCTTCGTCCGCCAGCTCGTACGGCACCTCGACGCCACCGGCGCGGAGGACCCCCGGAACGCAGGGGTCCCAGACGGCGTCATCGAGGTCGTGCGGCAGCGGCTGTCGGTCCTCGACGACGATGCGTGGCGCTGCCTCACCGCGGCGGCCGTGATCGGGCGCCGGTTCCAGGTCGAGGTTGTGGCCGCGGTCGCGGGCACCGCCGTGCCGGGCACCCTCGACGCGCTGGAGCGTGCGGGCCGCGCCCGGCTGGTGCTCGAGCTCCCCGACGGCACCGGCTTCGCGTTCGTCCACGACCTCGTCCGCGAGGCGATCTACGGGCAGCTCGGCGGACACCGGCGCGCCCTGCTGCACCGCGCGGTCGCGGAGGCCATCGAGATGCTGGCACGGGACTCGGTGTCAGAGCTGGCGCGGCACTACGCCGCCGCCGGGCACGCGGTCGCCGACCGCGCCGCGCGGTACGCCGTGCGGGCGGGCGAGGCGGCCGTGGCGCAGCTCGCCTACGAGAACGCGGCCCGGCAGTTCGAGGCTGCACTCGCCGCGCTGCCCCAGGCCGCCGAGGACTGGCGCGGCGAGCTGCTGCTCGCTGTCGGCCAGGCCCTGACCAGGGCCGGTGACCCCCTCGCGGGGCAGGCGCTGCGCAACGCCGCCGCGGCGGCCCGGGCGGCAGGCGACGGCGAGCTCCTGGCCAGGGCCGCGCTCGCGGTGGCCGCCACGTGGGCCGCCACCGGCGAGCCGGACGCCGAACGCATCGCCCTGCTGGACGAGGCGCTGGCCGTGCTGCCGCGCGGAGCCGACCGGTTGCGGGCCCGACTGCTGGCCGCGCTGGCGGGCGCGCACTATTGGGATGCGGATCCCGCGCCGCGGGCCAGGCACGCGGCCACGGCTGTCGCGATCGCCCGCCGCGCCGCCGACCCCGCGACTCTCGCGATATGCCTGGACGCCGACAACGCGGCCCGCTGGGGACCGGGCGGCGGCGCGACCCGGCGGGCCCGGGCGCGAGAGATCGTCGCGCTCGCCGCCGACGCTGGCGCCCCCGAGCTCGCGGTGCAGGGGCACGCCTGGGGCATCACCGCCGCCCTCGAAGCGGGTGACCGGGCAACGCTGGACGCCGAGCTCGCGGCCTACTCCCGGCTCGCGGAGGACCTCCGCCAACCCCGCCACCGGTGGTACGTGCTCAGCAGGCTGGCGATGCGGGCGATCCTGTCCGGCAACCTGGTCCACGGCGAGCGCCTGGCGGCCGAGGGGCGAGCCATCGCCGTCCGGACCGGCGAACCCGACGCGGAGAACGTCTATCTCGCGACGATGTTCCCCGCATGGCTCGACCAGGCGCGCGACGGCCCGGCACACGGGCGGCTGAGCGCGGGGATCGACGCGGCAACGAACGGACGGGTGGCCGGGACGCTGGCCTGCGCCCGGCTGCTGTGGGACGCGAAGTCCGGCATGGATGAGGCGGAGTACCGCGCCGCGCTTCGATGCCTCGGAGACCCGGTGACACAACCCCGGGATCTGCACTGGATGTTCAACGTCGCGTGCCTGGCTGGCGCTGCTGCCCGCCATGGCGACCGGGAGCAGGCCGACCGGCTGGTCGAGATTCTCCGTCCGCACGCAGGCACCGGGATCGTCTGGGCCGGGGCGGCGGCCTTCCTCGGGTCGGCCGACCACTGGTTGGGGATTCTCTCGGCCGCGCTCGGGCGCAGACGGCGGGCCGACCAACACCTGGGCGCCGCGCTCGCCTTCCACCAGCGGCTCCAGGCGACGCTGTGGGTCGCCCGGACCCGGCGCGAGCGCGCAGGGACCAGGTACCGCCCGGGCCGCTGAGACCTCCGCAGCAAGATCAACGGCGACGCCGTCGACCGACGGTGCCGCCGTTGGCCCAACCCACGCGAATCTGGCCGACCGCGAGCCTGGGGCGGGGTCGAGACCCTGCTTCGCCGTTCCAGACGCTGCCCGACAGCAGGCCGCTGCATGCGCTGTCCGACTCCGACCGTCTGGCCTACCCGGGCATGCGCCCCTGTGGGCGATGTTGCCGAGGTGCGCGAGTCGTGCATGGTCAGGATCAGGACCCGGTACTGAGCAGGCTCAACGACGGGGGTCGCCGTGGGCGGCGATCAGATCGGCAACGGCCTTCGGGATGGTCGCGGGGTCGGATCCCGGAGTCGACCTCGCGACATCGCACCAAGGTGACCTACGTCCCGGCGGCAGCGGACTAGTGCGGTGGCCACGAAGGGTGCCGGGGTGATGTCGTCTGGGCGCGCGAGGACCCGGTGAACGTTCGTGGCCACCGCACTAGCGGTGCGCGGGAGTGGGCGGAGGCGGTGCGTGCCGATCGTGATCGCTGATGGATGCCTTCGACGCCGATGTGTTGATCTACGCGAGTGCGGCTGGCCATCCGCTGGGACGGTTGGTTCGAGCGCTGTTCTCGGTGGAGCCGGGCGTGGTGGCGGGAGTGGGCTCGCTGTTGTTGTTGCCGGAGGTGTTGGCCAAGCCCATGCGGGATGGGTCGGCCGAGGAGGTGGCCGCGCTTGCGGGGTTGCTGGGGAGGCTTGATCTGCGGAGCGTGGACCCGGTGACCGCCGAGGTGGCAACGACGTTGGCGAGTGGGTACCGGCTGCGGGCAGCCGATGCGGTTCATCTGGCAACGGCCGTCGTCGCGGGTGCGGATCGGTTCATCACCGACAACCGCCGTGACTTCCCCGCTTCGATCTCCGAGATCGATGTCACCTACCCCGAGATGCTGGGGGATGTGAGTTAGGCCGACGACGGGTGGTCGATGCACATGGGCGGCCTCGTCGGTCAGACGTGGACAGGTGCGACGTCGTCGTACCGGTGGCCGCTGTTGTCGTTCGGGTGCGGACGTTGCCGCACCGGTGTTGTGGTGGCCGCACCCCGGTCCTGGCGCTGGTGCGGGCACCACGACGCTTGTGCCGCCGCTGACCCAGCCCGGTCACTGGCCCCGCCGGTGAGTATCACGGATCGCTCGGGCCGCGCCGCCGCTGTCGACAGCGGTGAGGGAGCGCACGTCCTCGGTGAGCCGCAGGGCGAGCTCGATGTTGAACCGCGTCTCCGGGTGCGCGAAGTCCACCCCGAGGATCGAGCGGATCCGGCCGAGCCGGTACTTCAGCGTCGAGGGGTGGATGGCCAGCCGCCTGGCGGTGCCCTGCTGGCCGTCGCCCGCGAGGTAGCACGCCAGCGTCTCCACGAGCCTGGCCTTGTTCTCGGCGTCGTAGCGGAGCAGCGGCCCGATCCAACGCTCGATGTGCTCGTCGACGCGGTCGACGTTGTCGGCGTCGAGAAGCAGCCGGTGCAGGCCGAGGTCGAGGAACCGCAGCAGCCGCGACGGGCAGCGCAGCGCCATCGCGACCGCGACCAGCGACTCTTTGTAGGCGGGCTCGAGGTTGCCCAGCCGCGGCCGCTCGTCGCTCATCCCGACCGCGACGTCCGGAGCGGGCACGAGGGCGGCGACCCGCTCGAGGAGCCTGCGCGCGGTGCGCTCGGCGCCGTGCGCCCGGATGATCACGACGATGTCGGGCCCGATCGTCCCGGCCAGCCCGTGGTTGCCCCCGCGCAGCTCGTCGCGCACGGCCGCGAACACCCGTCGCCGGACCCGTTCGGCCGCGGCCCCGGTGGACCCGGCCGCCCGCATGGTGAGAACGACCGCCGGGCCGTCGTCCTCGTAGCCGAGCCGGACGGCCAGCCCGGCAGGCACCGTCCCGTCGCCGCTGCGCAGCAACGCGTCGTGCAGCAGGTCGCGACCGAGGCGCTCCTCCGCCTCGGCGACGCTGCGCTCGATGAGCAGGCGCAGGGCCAGCACCAGCCTGCCGCCGTGGAACGTGGTGCGGTCGACCGGCCCCAGCGCCGTCGACCCGACCATCAGGTAGCCGAACGTCTCCCGGTCCGTTGCCACGCTCTGCACGAGGAACGGCTGGACGCCCGCGGCGGTGGCCAGCTCGACCGACCGGGGGTCGTGGTCGGGATGGTGGCTGCCGAGCACCCTGGCCAGCTCGGTCTCACGCGGGGGCGCCGCGCCGCGGGGGGAGCCGCCGCTGGCGTGGGCCAGCGTCCGCCGATCGGAGTCGAGCAGCCAGATCGGGGCGCCGAGCCGCTCCGCGAGGTGCTCGACGATGGTGCGAGCGTCCTTCCCCCGCAGGACCAGGTCGATCAGCTCCTCCTGCAGGCCCAGCGCGCGCGAGAGCAGCTCCCCCTGGGCGCGCAGCTCGGCGGCGAGGTCGCCGAGCTCGCGGGCCCGCCGCGCCTCCGACTCCCGGATGCGGGCCACGTAGAGGGCCGTGGAGATCTGCGCCCCCAAGGCCTGGATGAGGGTGAGGTCCTCGGGGATCGAGCCCCGCTCGCCGCCCGCGAGGAGGAAGCCCAGCGCGTCGGTCGAGACGCGCAGCGGCAGCGCGAAGAACGCCTGTACCCCGGCCTGGCGCAAGGACCGCGGCACCTCGTCCGCGTCGAGCCGGGTCGGGCGGAACGCGTGCAGCCGGGGGCCGAGCCGCCGCAGCGTCGTGGCCATGTGGGCGTCGACACCCGTCGTGCCCGTGCAGCGGCCGGTGACCGTCATCGGGCCATCCGGTCCCTGCGGGTACCAGCCGACCGCCGCGAACGGCAGCCTCGTCACCGCGGCGAGGCCGCCTGCGGCCAGCTCGGCCGCGTCCTCGGAGCTCGGCGCCGCGTGCAGGCAGGATCCGAGCATGACGACGGCGTTCAGCCCCGCGACGGTCTGTGCCAGGGCGGCGTCGCCGACCGTCTGCGCCTGCCCGAGCCGCTCGGATCGCACCGGTTCGCTCCTCCAGCCGACAGATCAGAGCCGCTGGACGGGCCTGCCGAACAGCTGGCCGGGATCGGCACACGGGTTCTGCATCTCGATGCCGTTGAGCACCAGGCGGGCGTGCAGCCGCAGCAGGTCGAACAGCTGCTCCCCGCGGGTCTGCTCGAGGTCGTAGAGGCACAGCGTGATCGCGGGGGCGGCACCGAACGACTCCGCGTACAGCGCCTCGTACTCGAGGAGGCGCTCGGTGCCGGGGCAGCCCCGCAGGCTCCAGCTCATCTCGCCGACGACGCACGTCACCGGATACCCGGCGCGGACGCTGCGCGCGACCTGGCCGGAGTAGAAGTCCACCGTGCGGTCGGGGTCGAAGCGCCCGCCTGCCAGGTAGACCTCCTGCGAGGAGACGATCCGGACCTGGTCCCTCGCCATGGCGTCCTCGACGTCACCACCCGAGTCCGCCAGCCGCGCCGCGACGTGCTGCGGTGTGCGGCCGTCGCAGACGTAGATCAGCCCGCAGTCCGCCGCCAGCGCCGCCGCCACGAGGGGCCCCACGAACGCGTCGCGTTCGGCGTCCCCGCGGTAGAAAACGCCCACGTGGTCGGCGACCCTGAGCAGGGCGCACTCGAGCGGGAGCTCGACGTACCGGTCACCGGTGTCCGGTTGGATGCTCATCCAGGAGACCCCTTCGTCCGGCGGACCCTAACCCGCAACCCCGTCCGGACGATTCGTCTCGGACGGACATGTTCGGCGGTCGGCTTCACACGTTCGGACAAAGTTGCGTCTCATCGGTCGCGGCCGAACCCGGGCCCGATCTCTGTCCTGCTCGGACGTGCCGCCCCTGCGAAGCCGGGCCAAACCGTCCCGGGGGAGTCCACGCCGTGCCGCGGCGGGCCGACAGGAACGTGGTGCAACGACGGCTTCTGCGGATTCGACCGCTCAGCACGTCGTGGCGACGCGGCCCCGTTGCTCGCACAGGATGCCCCATACCGGTTGGGTGAGTCCGTAGGCGAGGTGGTACCCACCGGCCGCGACCGCGCCCAGCGACACGTCCAGGTCGGCGGCCATGACCAGCAACAACGGCGCCAGCGCGAAGCGGTCGTAGCTACTGACGAACGAGGCGAGGGCGAGGGCGCACAGGGCGGACCGGCCGGGCACCACGCGTCCGCCCTGCGGCGAGCCCACCTGCTACGTCCGGTCGGCGGCGGCCCAGACGAGGCCGCGCCCGAGCGGCCACCTCCGCGGCGCCCCGCCAAGGGCCGCGCCTGCTCGTCGGGATGTGCGCGTGCTCTGGCAGGAACAGCGACTCGAGCCCGCGCTCCGCGGTGTCGCGACCGACGTCAGCGACTACGTCCATCCCGTCGCCGGTGGCGAGGATCGCGACACCGAACCTCATGCCGGCCGCACTGACCGAACCGGACAGGGTCGGGCAGCCGGTTCGTCCCGATGAGGCGACGACGGCGGGCGGCGCCGAATCCTAGGCTCGGCCATTCGCTGGGCCACCGCCAGACGGGAGCACAAGAATGGTACGCGTCGGCACTGAGGACGTTATCTTCCCCACCGGCATCATCGGCTCCTACCCGCGGGCGCCGTTCCTGCACGGAAAGGTGCTCGGCGAGTTCGACGAGCCCGACTTCATGGACTACCAGCAGCGCACGCTCTACGAGATGGCCGTCGCGCAGGCCGTGCTGGAGCAGGAGCGGGCCGGCGTCGACATCATCAGCGACGGCCAGCAGTACCAGGAGTTCGACACCGACTACGAGTACCACCAGCACTTCCAGTTCGTCCCCCACCGGTCGGCGGGCTTCAAGCGCTACGGCGAACCCATCGTCGTCGAGCTCTACAACATGTTCCACGCGCCGACCGTGGTCGGGGAAATCAAGTGGGTGCGGCCGATGCTCCGGCCGGTGCTCGAAACGGTGAAGAAATACACGAGCAAGCCGGTCAAGCTCGGCCTCATCGGGCCGCTGACCCAGTCGGTCGCGGTCACCGACCACTACTACCAGGACCCCAAGAAGATGGCCATGGCGATGGCCGAGGTCTACAACGACGAGCTGCGCGACCTGTCCCGCCGCGGCCTCGACCAGTTCACCCTGCACGAGCCGTGGCCGTACTTCGAGCCGGAGCCGTGGCACCTCGAGGTGTGGCGGCGCACCCTCGAAGGCGTCGACGCCTATACGGTCTGGCACATCTGCTACGGCAACCAGGGCGGCAACCCCGGGGTGCTCGTCGACCGGGGCAAGGACATGTTCCCGCTCGGCTACGATGCCGGGTTCGACCAGATCGAGATCGAGATGAAGCGCAGGCAGTTCTCCGATCTTCCGTCGCTCAAGGGCTTCCCGAAGGACCGCGACCTCGGCGTGGGGCTGATCGACGTCAAGTCCTCGGTCACGGAGACACCGGAGGAGGTCGCCGACGACATCATGCGGGTCGTCGACAGCGGGGTGGTCGCCCCGGAGCGGCTCAGCATCACGATGGACTGCGGCCTGGGCAACATGAAGCGGGTCCCGGCCAGGAAGAAGGTCGAGGCCATGGCGCAGGGCGCCGCGCTCGCCCGCGCCCGCGTCGAGGGCCGCGGATAGCCACGAACCGTTGGTCGTGCACACCGCGGGTGTGCACGACCAGCGGTTCAGCGGGCGTTCCTGATCGCGTCCAGCGTCGAGGGCTCCTCCAGCGAGGACAGGTCGCCGGGATCGGCGCCGCTCGCGAGCCAGCGATGGGAGTCCGGGTCGATCGGCCAGGCGTCCTCGACGCTCACGACAGCCGAGGCCATGCAGGTCGGCTGCCGTTCTCCTGGTCCCCGATGGACGAAGCGCACGCCCGTCTCCCCCGGCGGAGTGCCGGCGCGGGGTGCGGGCGGAATGCTCGCCCCGACGGCTGTCTCACCCGGCCGGTACGGCGCCGCGATGTGGGACGACGTCGATGCGTCGGGCGGCTCGGGGACGCGCTGCGGCGCCTCCCTGGCACGGGCGGCTGGGGTTGGTCCCGCTCGGACGATGTGCCTGCCCGCTCTGCCGCAGTACCGTCTCCGTCTCATGGCGGCAGTCGAGGAACGTGCAGACCGCGGACCGGACGAGGTCACGCCTCCGGTGCGCCTCACCGTCGAGTGCCCGGGCTGTGGTCACGTGTCGACCACGCTCGCGTTGCACAGCGGCCACGTCGCCCTGGCGCGGACCTGCACGAAGTGCGCCTGCCCTACGAACGTCGTCGCCGCGCACGCCATACCCGGCATGGGCTGCGCCTGCTGCTGGTGAGGTGCGCCGCTGGGCCCCACGAGCCGGAGGACGGGCATGCACGGCAACGAGAAGGTGCTCAGGGCCGCGCTGGACGCGATCGCGGCAGGCGACGCGGCCGCGTACGCCGACGTGGCGGCCGACGACCTGGTCGTGCACGTGCCCGGCCGCAGCAGGCTGGCGGGCGACCTGCGCGGGCGCGGCGTGTTCGGGGCCAGGGTCCGCGAGCTCACCGGCGGCTCCCTGACCATCGACGTCCACGACGTGCTCGCGTCGGACGACCACGCCGTCGGCGTCTACACCATGCGCGTGCAGTGCCCTGACCGAAGCCTCGAATGGCGGCACGTGAACGTCTACCACATCCGCGACGGCAAGATCGTCGAGGTCTGGCAGAACCCGTTCGAGCAGGACGCGTTCGACGAGTTCTTCGGGTAGTGGTGGACGCGGACGGAAAAGCGTCGGCCGGAGGTTTTCGCTGGCGCACATGGGCCCGTCGCGGACCGTCCTGATTGCATGAGGAGCATGAACACCGCAATCCTGGACATCGGCATCGACTATCCGACCGCGGGGCTGATCCGCCCGGTGAACGATGCCGAGCGCGCAGCGTACGAGCGGGACGGCGCCGCGGTCGTCAGGGGCGTCATCCCCGACGAATGGGTCGTCTTCATGCGCGATGCCGTCACCCGGCTGATCGAGGACTCCGACCCGTCGTCGCAGAACTACGCCGACGACGGCGACCCGCGGTTCTTCTCCCTCACGTTCCCGTGGATGTTCCACGACGCCTTCAAGGCGTGGGCGATCCACGGACCGCTCGTCGACGTCGCCCACCAGGTGCTGACCGACGCCGAGACGGTGATGTTCTTCTACGACCAGATCTTCGCCAAGGAACCGGGCGCGACCAAGCGCACGCCGTGGCACCAGGATCTCCCGTTCCTCCCGGTGAAGGGCGACCAGCAGATCCGGATCTGGGTGCCGTTCGACAAGGTCACCAGGGACAACGGCGCCGTTCACTACCTGCGCGGATCCCACAAGTGGGGCAGGATCTACCACCCGATCGGGTTCAAGAACATCCCGATCATCACCGACACCTACGTCAACTCGCCGTACGAGGACATGCCCGACTTCGAGGCCGACTACGACAAGTACGACTGGCTGGTGGCCGAGGCGGAGCCGGGTGACCTGCTGCTGCACCACCCCCGTACCGTGCACGGCTCGCTGGGCAACCTCACGAACGACTACCGGCGCGCGATCACCAGCTTCTACGTCGGCGACCAGGCCACCTGGAACCCGCACGTGGCCAACATGTTCAACAACAAGAGCCTGACCGGGCACGTCACCGCACCCGACCTCGCCGAGGGGGGCCCGATCGAGTGCGCGATGTTCCCCCGCGTCTGGCCCTGAGTCGAGCCCCGGCCGCAACCGCGCAAGACCACCGGGGCGTTTTGTGCCGCGCAGACATGTCGGGCCGCGCCCGCCCGGTGGTTCAGTGCACCAACGTTCCCATGATTGGAGACCAACATGCGCGTCGGCAATCAAGAGATGTTGCTCCCCACGACCATGGTCGGGAAATACCCGGAGCCGCGCTGGTGGAAAGGGCAGGCGTTCGCCAATTATCCGGGGCGGCCGGGCAGGGCCGTCTTCGACTCGATCTCCGAAGAGGCGTACAACGACGTCATCCAGTGCATCGTCCGCGACCAGGAACGGGTCGGCCTCGAGATCGTGGCCGACGGGCGGGTCTTCGACGGCGAGGACGCGTACGGACAGCTGCTCTACCACTACATCGAGCGGCTGACCGGCTACGAGCTCACCGGGCCCAACCTGGGCGTGCCGATCTACAGCATGCTCTACGCCCCCACCTGTGTCGGGGAGGTCAAGCGCCGCTACCCGTTCCACCTCGAGACGCTCAAGGCGATGCGCCGCTCGACCGACCGGCCCATCAAGATCTCCTACACCGGGGTCGGCGCGATGACGGCGGCCACCAACGACACCCACTACAAGGACATCAAGGTGCTCGGCCTCGCGCTGGCGAAGGCGATCAACGACGACCTCAAGGACCTGGCGGCCATCGGGGTCGACATCATCCAGCTCGACGAGTTCGTCTGGCCCTACGGCATGGGCGACTGGGAGATCGACTGCCTGAACGCCGCTGTCAAGGACGTCGATGCGCAGATCTGGCTGCACGTGTGCTGGGGCAACCTCGGCTCGTCCCCGTCCTACCTGCCGTACGAGGGCGATGAGGCGCACAAGGAGCTCGGCGTCTACGACGTCGCCCGCAGGCCACGGGGCGCCACAGAGGCCACCGAGCGGGCGCGCAACATCTTCCCGAAGGTGCTCGGGGCCGACATCGACGTGCTGAACTACGAGGTCGGCCGGATGGGCCCCGACGACCTGAAGCCGTTGGCCGACAACAACTGGGACAAGCCGTTCGTGGCGGGCGTGATCGACGTCAAGCAGGTCACCGTCGAGACCGCGGAGGAGGTCGCGGACCGGATCCGATCGGTCATGGAGTACGTGCCGATCGAGCGCCTCGGTCTCACCACCGACTGTGGCCTGCCCAACCTGAAGAGGTGGATCGCGCAGCTGAAGCTGACCGCCCTTGTCGAGGGTGCCGAGATCGTCCGCGCCGAGCACGGCGGCTGACGCGGCACCCACGCAGCTCCTGCCCCCGGCCGCCGAGCGGGCGCCGGGGGCAGGTCCGCGCTCGGTGGCCCTCAGCCGTCGCCGCGGTCGGCCCGCCTGCCGAGCGCGAGGATCTTGCAGGCGAGCTGCACCCGGAACCGGTCCTCCTGGTCGTCGAGACTCAGCCCGGTCAGCTCCGTGACGCGCGCGAGCCGGTAGGACACCGTCCGGTGGTGGATGCACAGCAGCTCCGCCGTGCGGCGCGTGCTGCATCCGGCCGTGAGGTAGACGTCGAGGGTGCGGGTGAGCTCGGTGCCCCGCTTCGCGTCGTAGTCCAGCAGCGGTCCGAGCTGGTGGCGGGCGAAGCCGTCGAGATCGTCACGGGAGGTCGGTGCGAGCAGGAACTGGAGGACGCCGAGGTCCTCGAAGACGCCAGGCTCGCCCGCGGACCCGACACCGGACCTGGCCAGCTGGGCCTCGCGCCAGCCGCCCGGGAAGCCGGAGACCGTCTCCACCGGACCCCCGACGCCGACCGTGGCGCTCATCCCTTCGGGCCACGCGATCGCGGCGAGCGCCCCGGCCAGCCGCCGGGCCCACGTGACATCGCGGCTGGCCGCGGCCGGGACGAGCGCGGCGAACAGGTTCGCCCTCCGTGCGAGCACCGCACCCGGCACCCCGGCACCGTCGAGACCCGAGCCGATCAGCCGGGCACACGCGCCGCGGGCCCGCTCGAGGTGCTCCGGGTTCCAGCCGCTCGCCGTCGCGTCGTAGGCGAGACCGGACACCATGACCGCGACGACCCGGGCGGGAAGCGCGAAACCGGTGCCCAGGTGACGGGCCCGCACGCTCGCCTCGACCGCGTCGGGCAGCCTGCCGTCGAGCAGGTCCCACACGAACTCCGACTGCAGCCTCCGCGCCGCCGCGACCGCGGCTTCCTCGCGCGCCAGCAGCAGCGCGCTGACCACGGCCGCGTGCTCGGTGGCCAGGCGGTCGCCTGGCGCGGGGGCGGACGACAGCGCCAGCGCGAGGTGTCCGAAGGTCACCCCGGCGGCCCGCACCCTGGCCACCAGCAGCCAGGAGCCGCCGGGCTGCTCGATCGCGACCGCCGCATGGTCGTCGACCGGCAGGGGCAGCAGCTGCTGCACCTGCTCCACCAGGCGGTGCACGTCCCGGCGCCCCGAAGGGCCGAGCACGCGGCCGTCCTCGGTGACGACGACGGCGAGGCTGCGGGTCAGCCGCCCCACCGTGCGGACGACGGCGTCGACGTCGCCGCCGTCCGTGGCGATCCTGGTGAGCTCGGCGTAGCTGTGCAGGTCCCGTTCGGCGGCCCGGTTGCGCTCGAGCAATGCGGCGTGGGACGCCTCGAACCGGGCGGCGCGGGCCCGCTCGGCCTGGTGCCGGTCCGCGTTGTGGATGGCCGCCCCGCACAGCTGGGCGAACGCCGCGAACAGGCTCTCGTCCTCGTCGGTGAACGGCGCTCGCCTGCGACGCCAGCCGCACAGGGCGCCCGCGACCCGGCCGTCCCAGCGCAACGGCACGGCGATCGCCGAGCAGGTGCCCTCGACGTCGGACAGCGCCATGAACTCGGGGGCGGAGCGCGGATCCGTCGAGTAGTCGTCGATCCGTTCGGGCCGCCCGGACTCCACCACGCGACCAGCGAGGCCCTGACCGGCGCGGATCCGCAGCCGCGCGGTGTCGAGCCGGGTGTTGCCGATCGCGCAGCGCATCTCCAGGTCGCCCGCCTCGTTGCGCAACAACACCCCGGCGATCTCCGCGCGCAGGAGCTTGGCCACCGCGTCCGCGACGGAGACCAGCACCTCGTCGGGCTCCAAGGAGGCGACAACGCGGGTGACGAACCCGCGCAGGAGCGCGTCCGGCGGGCGACCGCCGCCCGCCCAGTTGATCAGCACGCCGAGGGCGTGGAGCGACTCCATGTCGGCCTCCGCGAACCCGATCGGTGCCGTGCGGGCGACGACGACATCGGTGCGCGGGTCGACCGACACCGCCGCGACCGGCCGCCCGTCCGCCCAGCCAGGGCCCTCGGGGGGCCGCCGCCGGAGCACGCTGTCGAAGTCGCCGTCCGCAGCGAGCACGACAGGGTGCCCGTCCTGCCAGCGCACGATCGCCGCCGCGTCGGCGGCCAGCAGCGGCCGCGCGGCCCTGATGCCCGCCTCGGCGACCGCCTGGCTCCCTTCGACCGCAGCCGCGGCGATGTCGACGATCACCCGCGGCCACCGGGGCCGCCTGCGGTCGATCCGTGGCCCGCGGGAGCTCGCCAACCGGATCCCGCTGCCGTCGACGTTCGGTTCGGTCATGTGGCCCACCTCGTGATCGGACTATCAACAGTGGCATCGATCACCCGGCGAACCAAGGGCCATCCCTGCGCCGGCCCGGACGAGCTGCGGGCCTTCGTTTGTCCGGATGGCGCAGTCCGCCCACGGAACGGGTTGGTTTGGGGCGTCCGCACATGTCGGCACACCGGCGCCGGTCCTAGCCTCGACGAGGTGAGCCACCCCACTGCCCCGCCGCCTGCCGACGCCGAGTACCCAGACCTGCGTGGCAAGGTCGTCCTCGTGACCGGAGCAGGCTCCGGCATCGGGCGGGCGATGGCGCTCGCCTTCGCCCGGCAGGGAGCGCTGCTCGGCCTGCTGGACACGGCACCAGAGCCGATCCAGGAGACGCTGCGGACCAGCGGTGCCGAGGGCACGGCCGTCGTCGGCGACGTGCGCGACGAGACCTCCGTGGACGCGGCCCTCGCCGCCGTACGGGCCCGGCTCGGTCCGCCCGATGTGGTGGTCAACAACGCGGGGACCGGTGGTCGGGACTCCCCGAAGCCGACCCACCTCACGCCTCCCGACGAATGGCGGGAGGTCTTCGAGGTCAACGTGACCGGGCCGTTCCTGGTGTCCAGGGCGGCGCTGCCCGCGATGCTCGACCGGGGGTCGGGCACGATCGTCAACGTCGCGTCGGTGGTGGGCATGATCGCGCTCGGCGGCCGGTCGCCCTACGCGGCGTCGAAGGCCGCGGTGCTGCACCTCACCCGCAACCTCGCGGTCGAGTACGGCGAGCACGGGATACGGGCCAACGCGCTGTGCCCCGGCTGGACCCGTACGCCGATGATGAGCTGGCGGCTGGAGGAGGAGGCATTCCGGGAGCGGGTCCGCGCCACCGTCCCGCTGGGCCGGGTCGCGGAGCCGGACGAGCAGGCGCGAGCGTGCCTCTTCCTGGCATCGTCGGCGTCGAGCTACCTCAACGGCCACGGGCTCGTCGTCGACGGCGGTTGGAGCATCGCGTGACCAACCACCGCGGCCTCGCACTGCGGCTGCACAAGCAGCCGGTGGTGACCGTGGTGGCCGCTGCACTAATCTGGCACTAACCCTCCAACCGCTCTCGGACGAGTTGCGCACCGTCGGCGAGCGAGCGGATCTTCTGATAGGCCGTGAGCCGCGGGAGGTTCTTGAGACCACATCCCGTGGTGAGACCGAGCCGTTCGGCGGGAACCACGTCGAGTACCCGGCTGATCCGGCCGGCGACCTCGTCCGGGGTCTCCACGTAGGTGGACTTGGGATCGATGACGCCGGCGACGAAGTCCATCCCGTCCGGCAGCGGGTGCGCCTGCAACGCCTTCAGCACGCCGTAGTCGGGCTCCTCGATGACCTGGAGGTTCAGGATATCGATGTCGGCTTCGTAGACCTTGGGAATGACCGACTCGTACACGAGGCTCTCGCCGTGTCGGGCATGCAGATCGAAGGCGCCCTCGCCGGGAACCGCCGTGCTGTCGGGCCGATAGCCACGGCCGCCACGGTAGTTCCCGACGCAGAGGTGGACCATCACCTTGGCGTTCCGCACACCCTGCACCGTCCGGTTGAAGACCTCGATGCTCCAGTCCTCAAACTGGTACGGCCAGAACCACTCGTCGAGCTGCAGAATCTTCACCTGGTCGATCGACTCCGTCTCGAGGATGTCCTCGTTCAACGCCGCCGCGATCGCCATCGCGCGGTCCCGGTCGCTGGCGTAGTGCTTGTCGGCCGACAGACCGGTGAGCGTGCCTGCGGCCGACCACTGGATCTTCAGCGGCGCGTCGGTCAGCTCGGTGAGCGCGTGCGCGACGGGCGGCATGATCGGGACGGCCCGGGCGATGTCGCCGACGACCGTCGGAGAGTGCAGCGTGGAGTACAGAGGAACGGTGATGTTCGGGCCGTAGGGGACCAGCCCGGTGAGCCGGAAGAAGTAGTACACGACGACGTCGGAGTAGTTGCCAGCAGCGAAGGTACGGCTGTCCGAGACGATGTCCAGGCCAGCCCGCTCCAGGTCGCCGACCACCGCCCACAGGCCGTCCTTGAACACTTCCGTCTCGATCCGATCCTCAATCAGATCGCCGAACGGGACGTTGTAGGAAGCAGATATGAAGTCATACCATCGGGGGTTCGAGTACGCCATCGTCATGGTGGGAAGCAGGACATCATTGTCGCCGACTCGCATAGCGGTCTCCTTCGTCAGAGTATGATCAGTATCGCTGGACAGAACCGCCCGATCACGTCAGTCCCGAATCCGCCCGCCCGCGCGGGCGGCGTCGTGGCGCAATGCAGCAGGAACATCCGATCCCATCCACCTCGACGGCTCGCACGATCTCGGCAGAACTGCTGCAACGCTCACATACCGCGGCGCGCCGGACGGCGTCTGAATGCATGGCAAGGGTGGTTCTCTCGAATCCGCACGACGCGCAGAACACTGTCAGACGGACCGGCGGCGCCCAGGTGGAACCGTTCGGTTCGATCTCGAACGCACCCATATCGCGACCCCCTTAGCGCCATTCATTGCGCGGACATTCCGCCATCGGCTGTGATGACCGATCCGGTCATGAAGGAGGCGGCATCCGTGGCGAGGTACAGTGCCAGACCCGCAATGTCCCCCGGACGTCCCAACCGGCCGATCGGGTACTTCATCAGAGTTTCGGACAGCCCGACCGCGATGTCCCCGCCGCCCCGTTCCCGCAACAGCTCATCCATCATCGGGCTGCGGACCGCCCCGGGACAGATCGCATTGACGCGGATTCGCGCCGACGCGAGGTCCAGGGCCATCGACCGGGTCAATGAAATGACCGCGCCTTTCGACGCACTGTAGGCCGCCAGATTCAGCACGCCGATCAACCCGGCCACCGACGCGAGGTTGACGATCGACCCGCTGCCTGCCGTGATGAGATGCGGCACCGCGGCGCGCGAGCACAGAAAGATACCCTTGACGTTGACGGCGAAGCAGCGATCCCAGTCCTGCTCGCACCCTGCCGTGATCGACCCGGACACATCGATCGCGGCGTTGTTCACGAGAACGTCGAGGTGGCCGAACTCCTCGCCGACGCGGGCGAACGCGGCGTCGACATCCGCGGCAACCGTCACGTCAGCCGCGATCGCCAGCGCTCGGCCGCCATCGGCGGCGATGCGTTCGGCCGTGTGGTCGGCAGAATCGCCGTGCACATCGAGCACCGCCACTGCTGCCCCTTCGGCGGCGAACATCTCCGCGGTCGCCTGTCCGATACCCGAGCCGGCACCCGTAACCAGCGCGACTTTGCCATCGAGCCGGCCGGCCATCACGCTCCCCACCATCGATCTCTCCGCCATCGAGGTCTGACCAGCAGCCCCGGTCAGCTGCCGGTGAGCTGCGCCCTGGCGAGATCGCGGCCCGCCACGATCGCGCCGAGCTTGGCCTTGGCGACGTTGCGCCGCATCGACGCGATGCCGCAGTCGGTCGATACCGACACCTGCTCGGGAGGCACCGACGCGAACAGCCGGTGCAGCCAGCCGGCGATCTGTTCGGGCGACTCCACCCGAAGCAGCTCGATGTCCACCACACCGACTCCCAGATCCTTATCGGCTGGCCAGCCCCGCAGCGAGTCCACCTCGGCGAACTCGTGGCTGGCCATCTGGAAGTGGATCTGGTCGCAGTTCAGGTCGAATGCCCACGGGAACAGCCGATCGGCCTTCAGATCGAGAATGCCGGGCTGCCCCTCTTCGTGGCCATAGCAGATATGCACGACCTTGTAGGCATCGACACCCTCGAACGCGGTGTTGATCGCCGAGATAATCCAGTCCTCGGGCTCGAAGAAGGTGAGCGGCTCGGTGATCTGGATGAGGTCCACTCCGCGCCGCGCGAGGTCCTTGAACTCCGCGTTGTACGCCTTTGCGACGTCCTGGGACAGCGCCTTGAGGTCGTGGTAGTGCTGGTCGGTCGACAATGCGCTGAGCGTGGCCGGGCCGAGCGAGGCGTTGACCTTCAGTGGTGCGTCGGTCTCCTCGCGGACGGCTTCGACAACCGGCTTGAACACCGGGCGCCGCCACGCGACATCACCGAGCACAGTCGGTTTGTAGATCGGCAGATCGAACGCGCCGACCTGGATCCGATCGCCGTACCCGGCGTAGCCGTCGAGCTTGTGGGCCATGGCGTGGAACAGCTCGGCGTACTCGTAGCCAGTCTCGTTCTCGTAGTACTGGCCGCCGTCGGTGACGATGTCCAGACCGACACCGAGCATGTCCCGCACGGCAGCCGATACGGCGTGGTGGTAGAGTTCGCGCATCCGGTAGCTCACGTACTCGGGCTCGTGCACCCCGACCGGGAACACCTTGCCTTCCATGTAGATCGGCCGGGGATACGCCCCGACGAGCGTCGCGGGCAGCAAGACATCCTGACCTCGGACCTTCATCACATGCTCCTCGATCACCGGGTGTTCTGGATGGGCTTCCGGCGCGCTGCTCGACTTATTGCCCCCTGGCCGGTCTAGGGTAGGAGTGCGGCCCATCGGCGGTCTTGGTCCGGATCAGGTGAAGATGAGCCAGCCGCTAGCACATCGGAGACCAATCGGAATCGGTACTCGGCCTGCAAGCCGCAGGCCTGTCCGATCGTGCACAACCCGCACGTCGAGACCGCCTTCCTCCTGCTAGTCCCCCTCACGCCCTGCGGAACGGATGGCGAGGATCTTGAGGGCGAGCTGGGCGTTGAAGCGGTCTTCCTGCCTGCCGACCACCATCCCGGTGATCGTCTCGATCCGGCCGAGCCGGTAGCTCATCGTCTTCGGATGGATGCCGAGTACCTCGGCCGCACGCTGCACCTGCCCATCGCAACGCAGGTAGGCGGTCAGGGTCTCGACAAGCTCGGCGTCGTGGTCGCGGTCGTAGGCGAGCAGGGCGCCCAGCTGCCGGTCGGCGTAGCGGTCAAGGTCCTCTCCGTGGGCGGGTTCGAGCAGGAACTGCACGGCGCCGAGGTCCTCGAAGACCGCGACCGGCGCGTCCGGGGCCCGGGTGGCAGTGCGCGCGTACGCGGCCTGCCGTCCGGCCACGGGGTACTGGCCGATGGCCCGTACGGGCGCGCTCACCCCGACCGAGAGCTCGACCCCGCGCTCACCGCCGAGCGAGCAGACGTCGTGGCCCAGCTTGCGGACGGCGTCGGCAGGCCGGTCAGGGATGATCATGACGAGGGTCTCGCCCCGCCCACCGACGAGCGCGTGCATGCCATGCTCGGCGAGCACACGAGCCACAACCCCTGACGAGCCCGGCCCGGACCGCCTCGATCCGCTCGGGCGCGGTCGCCTGCCGCCCGCCGCGCGCCGCACCGGCCGCCGAGACCAGCACCACCCGCGCGGTCGCGGGGAGCTCCCTGGTGAGCTGGCGCGACCGCACGATCGCCTCGGCCTCGTCGAGGATCCGGCCGTCGATCAGATCCCCGACGAACTCCGACTCCAGCCGCCGCATCGCCCCGGCCGCGGCGTCCTGGCGGGACAGCAGCAACGCGCACGCGACCGCGGCCTGTTCGGTGGCCACGACGTCCCGCGTCGCGGCGGGCGTCCCGGTGGCGACCGCGAGCCTGCCCCAGCGCTGACCGGCCGACCCGACGTCGACCGCGATCGCCTGCCGCCCCGCGCCGTCGGGGCCCAGCAGCACCGCCTTCTCGCCGATCGCGGCTCCGTCGCGGTCTCCCGCGATGAGCGCCTCGAGCCAGCCGCCCGCGCAGGCGGCGTCGGGGCCGACGAAGGCGACCTCCTGGCCGGTGATGGCGCGCAGCGCCTCGACGACGGAACCGAGGTCGGCGCCGTCGACGACCACGCGCATGAGCCGCCGGTGGATCTCCAGGGTCTGCCGGGTCTCCTCGTAGCGCCGCGCCAGCTCGGAGTTGGCCGTCATGAGCTGCTCGGACAGGTCGCGCAGCCGGTCGTCGTCCAGCGCACGCGCCACGCCGAGCGCGGCGAGGTCGGCCAGTGTGCCGATGAGCGCGACGTCGTCGTCGGTGTAGACCGACCGGCGGCGCCGCCAGGCCGCGAGCACCCCGACGACCGCGCCGTCGACCCGCATCGGCGCCCCGATGCACGCCTTGGTCCCCTCGACCGTCGCGACCGGCAGCAGCTCCTTGCTGATCACCGGGTCGGTGGTCCAGTCGTCGGAGCGGTAGACCTCGCCGGTGGCGAAGACGTGGCCCACCATGCTCTCGCCCCGCGCCAGGCGCAGCCGGGCCGTGGCCATCGACCGGTGCCCGACCACCGCCTGCGCCTCGAGGTGGGCACCGTCCGGGGTGGCGAGGAAGACCCCCGCGATCTCGGCGTCCAGCACGTCGGCGGCGGCCGTCGCCAGCCCCAGCAGAACCTCCTCCCGGTCGCGGGAGGCCAGCAGCTGGCGGGCGACGGCGTAGAGCGACGACAGCGCCGCACCGTCCTGCCTGCTGGCGGAGGCGGCCAGCCTGGCAAGCAGCCGCAGCTGTTCGAGCAGGTCGGAGTTGGGGGGTGTCGATCCGCTCCACCACACGACGAGGTCGATCTCACCGCGCACGTCGACCGAGGCGACCACCCCCGTCGGCCCCGCCGTGACGCCCGCCGCGAGACGGCGCGCGGGCAGGGGTAGCGCGCCACCGCTGGTCGCGAGCTGGTGCGCGCCGTCGAGCCCCCAGGCCACGACGCTCGCTCCGGCCGCGCCCGTCAGCCGCCGGGCGGCACTGGCCAGTGTCACGTGGACCCGGTCGATGCCGTCGCCGCCCGCGTCGAGGATCCGCTGGCACGCGTCGGCCCAGTCGGCTGGCGGGTGCTCCTCGGGCGGCACCCGGACATTCTCGCGAGCCCGAGCCGCAGCGGCCACCGTGCCTCCGCCCGAGTGGTTCGAGCGCCGCCCGGACCTACATGTGCCGGAGCTTCGCGTTCCCGGCCCGCAGGCGGGAGAGCTGCACGAAGTGCTCCGGGTTGAGGAACAGCTCGTTCATCCAGCCGAGCGTGTCGACGGTGAGGCCCTCGGGCCGGTGGATGAGGAAGTCGAGGTACTGGAAGGCGTCCTTGGCGCCGTACCCGACGTGGTGGGCGCCGACGACCTTGCGCGACTCGCTGTCGATCACCAGCTTCTGGAAGCCGGAGAGCTCGGGCTTGCTGAAGGCGTAGAGCATCGTGCCCTCGGCGCACGGCAGCGGCAGGTTCGGCGTGTCCAGGCCCTCGACGTACGGCGGCATCTGGATGATGATCACGCCGTCGTCACCGTAGGTCTCCCTGGCCTCGGCCTCGGTCAGCCCGACCCAGGTGACCTCGTAGGTGGTGTGCAGGAAGTCGGGGAACTCGGTGAAGTCGAACTCCAGGTCCTCGCCCATGATGTTGCGGGCGGCGCACACGCCGGACTTGCGGGCCTTGAACATCTCCATCGGCCCGCTGATCATGTCGCCGATCGCGTAGACGCCGGGCACGGACGTCTGCATCCGCTTGTTGACCACGACCCGGCCGGTGGGGGCGACCTCGATGCCGAGTGCCTCCTGGGCCTGCTCGACGGTCGGTCGCTCGCCGGTGCCGAGGAAGACGAAGTCGGTCTCCAGCTCCACCTCCTCGCCGGTGGCGAGGCGGACGGTCACGCTGCGCACCGAGCCACCCGCTCCGTTGACCGAGATCGGCACGGCCTTCTCGAGGATCGTCATGCCGCGCTGGCGCATGCCGTCCACGACGTAGCGGCGCAGGTCCTCATCGACGTGGTGCAACGCTTTGGTGCGCATGAGCGGCGAGCGCGACACGATGGTGGTGTCGCAGCCGGTGGCCTGGAAGAACGAGCCGTACTCCATCGCGACCTTGCTGCCGCCGATGATCACGCAGCGGGTGGGCTCGTAGTCGAGCTCCTCGACCAGGCTGACGAAGTCGTAGACGCCGCGCAGGTCGAGACCCGGGATGTCGGGGTTGACCGGGCGCGCGCCCATGCCGAGCACGAGGTTCTTCGTCCGGAACGTCGTCCCCGCGGCGGTCACGGTGTGCTTGTCGACGATCGTGGCACGCGCGTTGAGCACGTACTCGACGTCGAGCTGCTCCTTGGTCTGCCAGTTCATGAACGCGTGCGCGCTGCCCCGGCCCGCCAGGAACAGCTTGACCAGCTCCAGGATGCTCGCCCGCGAGGCGTCGAACTTGGGGAAGAACAGCTCGTCGGAGAACCACCGCATGCGGTCGAGCTCCTCGGCGGCCTCGGAGAACAGGTGGTGCGGCACACACGCCTGGTGTGGGCACGACCCGCCGAGGAACGGCCACGCGTCGATGATCAGCGGCCTGCCGCCCATGGCCTTCATGTACGACGCACCGAAACGCCCGCCTGCCCCGCCGCCGACGAAGATCGCGTCGTAGACCGGGTCGTCGTCGCCCTCGAGGTTCAGCAGGGGCTCGGAGTCGGGGTCGGTGAGGCTGCTGTCGATCAGTTCCATCCACTCGCCGAGGTTGGGATGCGCGTTCCGGAGGTCCATGGCTCTGCCCTTCTCGTCGACACCACGCCCGCCAACCGACGGTAGGTGTTCGGATGCCTCACCGACTTCACGCTGGCGGATGACAATCCGCGCAATCGTTGTCCCGCACTGACAAACGGCACGGGATCGTGTCCTCGGCGTCCGCGGCGCGCCCGGCCAGATGTTGATCGCCAGGCTGCGTGAGGACGACCGCGTCATCGTGGGCTGATCATGGTGCGCGGTCGGTGCCGTCTGCGCCGGTGGTGGCGCAGACCTGGCGTGGCTCGGCTCGGCAGGCCCGGCAGGCCAGGCAGGCGCGGCCGTTGGTCGTGATCGATGCCCGGGCGGCCTGTGCCGTCGCCGCCCCGACAACGTCACAGCGCGAGAGCGGCACGTACCGGCCGTATCGGATCAAGCTTCCGCTAGGGTGGTGGCAAGCGCCCCCGATCACCGTGGTCGGAGATGGGCGCGTCCGCAGTACCCACCACGGCGCGATGTCCGCGCCCGGGCTCGTCTCTGAGATCTCAGCCGCCGCCAGATCGGCGCTGCCTTTCCGTGCGACGTGCCACGTCCCGGAGGTTCGTTTGTCCTACTCGTCTTCTGCTCGCCGTCCCCAGTTCTCGGCGAGCTCCCGCCCCCGTCGCTCCGGTGGTGGCCGTCCCGGCTCCGCTCGCGGTCAGAAGCTCCGTCCGGCTCTCGTCGAGCCGGTCTCCCCGGAGGTGCTCTGGACCGTGCCCGAGTCGGGGATGCCCTCGTTCGCCGCGCTCGGTCTGCCGAGGTCGGTCGTGCACGCCTTGGAGCGCGAGGGCTTCACCGAGCCGTTCCCCATCCAGGCCGCCACGCTGCCGGACACGCTGGCGGGCCGAGACCTGCTCGGCCGCGGACAGACCGGCTCCGGCAAGACCCTCGCCTTCGGCCTCGCCGCGCTGTCCCGGCTCGCGGGCGGCCGGGCCCTCGCCCGCAGGCCGCGCGGCCTGGTGCTGGTGCCCACCAGGGAGCTGGCCCAGCAGGTCATCGACGCGCTCACGCCGTTCGCGTCGGCGTTGGGCTTGTCGACCGCCTGCGTGGTCGGCGGCATGTCCTTCAACCGCCAGGCCGCGGAGCTGCAGCGCGGCGTCGATCTGCTGGTCGCCACGCCCGGTCGGCTCACCGACCACACGACCCAGCGGACGTGTGACCTTTCCGAGGTCGAGATCACCGCCATCGACGAGGCCGATCGAATGGCGGACATGGGGTTCCTGCCGCAGGTCCGCAAGATCCTCGACCTCACTCCGGCAGGCGGGCAGCGGCTGTTGTTCTCGGCCACCCTCGACGGCGACGTGGGGGTCCTGGTCCAGCGCTATCTCAGCGACCCGGTCACGCGGTCGATCGCGTCGGCCACCGCGCAGGTGGAGACGATGGAGCATCACCTGTTGCTCGTCGCCGACGCCGAGAAGCCGCAGGTCGTCACCGAGATCGCGGCCCGCGACGGCCGCACGATCCTGTTCGTCCGCACGAAGCACGGTGTCGATCGACTGGTCAAGGTGCTGCGTCGGGCCGGTGTCAACGCGGGCGCGTTGCACGGCGGCAAGGCACAGAACGCCCGCAACCGCGCGATCGCCGCGTTCAAGGACGGGCACTCGCCGGTCCTGGTCGCCACCGACGTGGCTGCGCGTGGGATCCACGTCGACGATGTCAGCCTGGTGGTGCACGTCGACCCGCCAGCCGATCCGAAGGACTACCTGCATCGCGCGGGCCGCACCGCACGCGCGGGCGAGTCCGGGACCGTGGTCACGATCGTCACTCCGCTGCAGCAGGCCGAGGTGAAGCACCTCACGCGGCTGGCAGGCGTGCGGGCGGTCAGCACCGAGGTCGTGGCGGGCCACGCCGAGCTGGCGCGGATCGCCGGAGCGCGCAGGCCGTCCGGCTCACCGGTCGAGGAGCAGGCCCCGCAGGCGCAGAATCCGGCAGGCCGCCGTGGGCCGACGGGTTCGCGGTCCGGCCGACCGGCCCGTGCCCGCGCTCAGCGCGGGACCGGCGCTCGCGCCGGTGGCCGCACCGGTCGCAGCACCGCTGCCTGAGCACCGTTGCCCCGGCTGCTTCGCTGCGGCGCAGCTGGGGAGCACGCCCGCCGCGGCCCGGATGTCGGTGACGCCGCCGTTCCACCGCGGCCGATCAGCGTTCACCCGACGAGGGTGCGCGGCTCCGCGGGCTGACGCCGGTTCGGCGCAGGCGGTTTCGTCAGTAGTGGTACCTGGCCTGCACGACGATGAGCTCGGCGTCGCGAAGTTGGGAGACAAGGCGGTGTTCGTCGGTGATGCGGCGGGACCAGTACCCGGACAGGTTGTGGGCCAGGCGTTCTGGCTTGCCGATGCCCGTAGCGGGGTCGCGGGCGGCTTCCTCGATCATGCGGTTGATCCGCTTGAGGATCGACCGCTCGTTCGTCCAGGAGGTGTAGTCCTCCCAGCCGTCACGCGTGAAGCTGATCTTCACGTGATGTCGCGCTGGGGATCGATCAGCTCTCGGGTCTCGGTGCGTCCGGCCTCGGCGTCGGCGATGCTGCGGAGCAGGCGCTCGGCGTTGGCGGGCGAGCGGAGGAGGTACGCAGTCTCCATCAGCGAGCGCCATTGGTCGGCCGAAACGAGGTAGGCGGTGCCGCCCTTGGAGACGATCTCCACAGGCTCCTGGTCGTCGTTGACCTGCTCGATCAGCGGAAACAGCCGCTTGCGGGCTTCGCTCGCCGACAGCTCCAAAGTGGTGGTGCGGCACGGTTTCCGCCGGCCGCGGACGCCTACTGCCGGGGACGCTGCTTGAGGCCCGCGGCCAGCCACTCCACGACCTGCGCGATGCGCTGCGCGCTGACCACGGTGGACACGAATCGTTGGGGCTGCACACGGCGATGATGGCGGAGGTTGCGGGTGGTGGCGGGCCCAGAACCGGCGGCCGCACGGCGTTCCGGCGCATCGCGACTCCCGGCATCGTGGGGTCGCGCTGGTGGGGTGGGGGCTTGTCGCGCTGGACGTGGGGCCCACCGTTCTGCCAAATGGCGTAGAAAAGGAACGGCTATACGGACGAAATGCACCCCTGTGGCATTGGGCTCGGGGCTGAGTACTGTGAGGCTGAGCGTGTGCACGAGGAGACGCAGTGTGACCAAAGGGGCGTGATGTGAAGGCACCTGGCGGTGAGCTGCGGTCCGACGCACCCGACGTCGCCGGATGGGAAGCGGCGCGTTCGGTGGCCGACGCCGTGCTGTACGAGGGCTACCTGCTCTACCCCTACCGACGTTCGTCGGGCAAGAACCGGGTGCGGTGGCAGTTCGGGGTCCTCGCACCACGGGGGTGGGTCGAGGCGCGCGGGCCCGTGAAGGAGACCGTCGCGGGCTCGGCGGACGCGTGGCGGCAGCGCACCGAATGCCTCCTCGAAGCGAAGGCGGGTGCTCGGCTGTGGGTGCGGCTGCGGTTCCTGCAGCCCCAGCGCCGCTCGGTGCGACAACGCGCAGCGGACGGCGAGCTCGTCGAGGTCGACGAGCTCGAGGTGGATGGCGAGCGCCATCTGACCTTCGACGAGGCCGTGCCGAGGGAGTTCGACATCGCCGTTCGGCTGGCCGACCTGGGCGATCGGGAGCACATCGAGCTGATCGGTGTGCCCGGCGCCGAGGAGACCGAGCCGTTGGGCGACTCGGCGGGTGGCCGCGGCAGGGTGGTGCGCACGCGGTGGCCGCTGTCGGCGCGGCTGCGCCTGTCGGTCTCCGATGCCGGGGCGGCGTTCCCGCTGCGACGGTTGCGGGTGGACGTCGAGAACGCGGTGCCCGACCAGGCGGTCGACGCGCCGCGCGCCGAGGTGCTGCGCCGCAGCCTCGTCGCCACCCACTGCCTGCTGACCGTGCGGGACGGGGCCTTCCTGTCGCTGTTGGACCCGCCGGACCGGGCGTCGGGAGCCGCGCGCGAGTGCGCGAACCTGCACACGTTCCCGGTGCTGGCCGGGGCGGACGGTGGGCGGGACGTGATGCTGTCGTCCCCGATCATCATGTACGACCACCCGGGCGTCGCCCCGGAAAGCCCCGGTGACCTGTTCGACGCGGGCGAGATCGACGAGATCCTCTCGCTCCGCACGCTGACCCTGACCGAGGAGGAGAAGCGCGAGGCGCGGGCCACCGACCCGAAGGCCAAGGCGATCATCGATCGGGTCGACGCCCTGCCGAAGGAGACGTTCGCCCGCCTGCATGGCGCGGTGCGTTCCCTGCGGGGCCCCATGCGTCCGCTCGAGTCCGAGCGAGACAAGCCGTGAGCGACGCGGGCGGGTGCCTCGCGCGCGGCGTGAGAGTCGAGGGTGGTGTCGCACGCCGATGAGCTCATGGCGGGTGTGGACCAGAAGGTCGCAGAGCGGCTCTCCGGATGCGGAGGCCGGATTGCCAAGTCAGCACGAAGGGGATGGTGAGCAGGCGCCCGCCGCGCCCTTCGACGACGCCCGCCATGCCGCGCCGGAGGGCAGGCAGCGCGTCGTCTTCTCCGACATCAAGCGGCCCGACCGCCCGCGACCGACCCCGGCGCCTGCCGCGTGGGACGCCGGGGGGCTCCCGGCCGGCACCGAGCCGGACTCCGGCCTCGAACAGGCCGTCGCGGTCGACCGCGCCCCCATCGACGAGATGCACATCCTGTGGATCTCGGAGGGCATGAGCTGTGACGGCGACACGGTGTCGGTCACCGCCGCGGACAAGCCCTCGATCGAGGACGTCGTGCTCGGGCTCATCCCGGGGCTGCCCAAGGTGCACCTGCACAACAAGGTGCTGTCCCCGACCATGGGCGGTGAGGAGTTCCTGGCGCCGTTCCGCGCGGCGGCGGCGGGCGAGCTGGGGCCGTTCCTCCTCGTCGTCGAGGGCTCGATCCCCAACCAGAACATCATCGAGGGCGACGGCTACTGGACCTCGTTCGGCAACGACCCCGACACGGGGCAGCCGCTGACCGTGAACTGGTGGATCGACCGCCTGGCCCCGCGGGCCTGGGGAGTGATGGCGGTCGGCACCTGCGCAGGCTACGGCGGCATCCACGCGATGGCGGGCAACCCGACCGGTGCCATGGGGTTGGGCGACTACCTCGGCTGGGACTTCCAGTCCACCGCGGGCCTGCCGATCGTCAACATCCCCGGCTGCCCCGTTCGGCCGGAGAACTTCATGGACGTCCTGACCTGGCTGCTCTACCACGCCGCGGGCACGGCGCCCGCGCCACCGCTCGATGGGATGCTGCGCCCGGAGTGGATCTTCGGCACGAGCGTGCACGACGGCTGCGACCGGGCCGCCTACTACGAGCAGGGCGATCTGGCCAAGGACTTCAACGCGCACAAGTGCCAGATCAAGCTCGGCTGTTGGGGACCGGTGGTCAACTGCAACGTGCCGAAGCGTGGCTGGATCGGTGGCGTCGGGGGCTGCCCCAACGTCGGCGGGATCTGCATCGGCTGCACCATGCCCGGTTTCCCCGACTCGTTCATGCCGTTCATGGACGAGCCGACCGGGGGCGACCTGAGCCTCTCGGTCGCCCTGATCAAGGAATACGGCGACTTCGTGCACCGAATGCGTCGCATCGCCGGCATGGCGCTGAACCTGGAACCGGAGTGGCGCCACAACGGCCCCCGGTTGACCAGCGGTTACGAGCCGCACGATCGTGCTCCGCAGCCCGTTCCCCACGGGGCGCGCTGAGCGACCCGAACACCATTCTGCAAACAACCCCCGAAGGAACCGACACGATGACGAGTAGGCGAGTGGAGCGGCAGACCCCGCACATCGTGGAGATGGCGTGGGACCCGATCACCCGCATCATCGGGAACCTCGGCGTCTACACGAAGATCGACTTTGCCAACCGGGTCGTCGCCGAATGCCACAGCACGTCGTCGCTGTTCCGCGGCTACTCGGTGTTCATGAAAGGCAAGGACCCGCGTGATGCCGGGTTCATCACCAGTCGCATCTGCGGGATCTGCGGAGACAACCACACCACCTGCTCGGTGTACGCCCAGAACATGGCCTACGGCATCAAGCCCCCGCCGCAGGCGGAGAACATCATCAACCTCGGCGAAGCGGCCGAGTACATGTTCGACCACACGCTCTTCCAGGACAACCTCGTGTTCGTCGACTTCTGCGAGGCCATGGTCAAGCAGACCAACCCGAGCGTGCTGGCCCGCGCGGAGAACACCGAGGCGCCGCATGCCGGTCTGCACGGATACCGGACGATCGCGGACATCATGCGTTCGTTCAACCCGTTCGAGGGCGATTTCTACCGGCAGGCGTTGAAGGTATCCCGGACGACCCGGGAGATGTTCTGCCTCATGGAAGGGCGCCACGCGCACCCGTCCACCATCTATCCCGGCGGCGTGGGTGTCGCGTCCGAGCCGACGTTGTTCACCGACTACGTCGCCCGGTTGGTGAGCATCCTGGACTTCATCAAGCGCTCGGTCGCGATGAACGACGACGTCTTCGACTTCTTCTACGAGGCACTGCCCGGTTACGAGGAGGTCGGCAGGCGGCGCATCCTGCTCGGCTGTTGGGGCGCCTTCCAGAACTCGCAGGTCTGTGACTACCGCTACGAGACGATGAACGACTGGGGAAAGGCGATGTACGTCACTCCCGGTGTCGTGGTCGACGGCGAGCTGGTGACCAACAACCTGGTCGACGTCAACCTCGGTATCCGCATCCTGTTGGGCAGCTCCTTCTACGGCGACTGGGTCAACGAGGACCCGTTCGTCACCCACGACCCGCTGGGCAACCCGGTCGACATCCGCCACCCCTGGAACCAGACGACGCTGCCGGAGCCGGGCAAGCGCGACTTCGACGAGCGCTACAGCTGGGTGATGAGCCCGCGCTGGCTGCATCCGCACACCGGGGAGCATCTCGCGCTGGACACGGGGGGCGGACCGTTCGCCCGGCTCTACACGACCGCGCTGTCCGGCCTGGTCGACACCCCGTATGTCAAGGCGACCGGGCGCAGCGTGCAGATCTCGCTGCCGCGCAGCGCCGAGCTGCCGGAGACCACGCTGGAGTGGCGGATCCCGCCGTGGTCCAACGCGCTGGAACGCGACCGCGCCCGGGTGTACTTCGTCGCCTACGCCGCGGCCATGGCCCTGAACTTCGTCGAGGAGGGCCTGCAGCGCGTCCGCAGCGGCGACGACAAGGTGTTCACCCCCTTCGAGGTGCCGGAGGAGGCGATCAGCTGCGGCTTCCACGAGGCGGTGCGCGGGGCGCTCTCCCACCACATGGTGATCAAGAACGGGGTGATCGCCAACTACCACCCGTACCCGCCGACGCCGTGGAACGGCAGTCCCCGTGACAGCTTCGGCACGCCCGGCCCCTACGAGGACGCGATCCAGGGCACGCCCATCTTCGAGGAGAACGGGCCGGACGACTTCAAGGGCGTCGACATCATGCGCACGGTCCGCAGCTTCGACCCGTGCCTGCCCTGCGGCGTCCACATGTACCTGGGCAACGGTCAGACCCTGCGGCAGGAGCATTCACCGGTGCTCGGGGCCCTCAGTGGTTGACCCGGCCGCCGTCGACGAGCGGGCCACCCCCGCCCCGGCCCGGCTCGACGACGCCGCGGTACGTGCTCTGCTCGCCGTGCTCAACGAGCAGCTGGCGCGGCTGGAGGCCATGCCGGGCCCGGTCGGCGAGCTCGCGCTGACCGCGGTGGCAGGCCTGGCGGAGATCTACGGCCAGGCCCTGTTCCGAACGCTGGAGCTGGCCGATCCGGCGGTGGTCGAACGCATGCTCGGCGACGAGCTGATCGGGCATCTGCTGGCGCTGCACGGCATCCACCCCGAGCCGGTCGAGGCGCGGCTGGCCCGGGTGATCGAGGAGCTGCGGGCGGCGCTGGACGCCCGGGGAGGGACGATCGAGCTGGACCGGCTCGACGGCGCCGTGGCGGTCGTGCGGCTCTCGGTGACCGGGTGTGGTTCGCGCTCGGCGGACATCGAGCCTTCGGTGCGCCGGGCGGTGCTGACCGCCGTGCCGGAGCTGACGGGCGTGACGATCGTGCCTGCCGGAGGGTCGAGCGCGGCCTTCGTGCCGCTGGACAAGCTGATGCGCACCGCCACGTCCGCACGCCCGCCATGACCGACCCCCTGGCCCGCGTCATCCGGCGGGCGCGTCGCCGCGATCCCGTGGGCGAGCGTTGCGACCTGTGCGCGGTGGACCTGCCGGACGAGCATCGGCACCTCCTCGACACCGACGTCCGCGAGGTCAGGTGCGTCTGCCAGGCGTGCTCGATGCTGTTCCACCGGGAGGCCGCCAGCGACGGGCACTACCGCCTCGTGCCCCGTCGACGCCTCCGCCTGCCGGAGCTGCCCACCGAAGGGCTGGGCGTGCCGGTCGGTCTGGCCTTCTTCGTTCCCCGCGACGGCGACACCGTGGACGCGCACTATCCGAGCCCGGCCGGGCCGACCCGGTGGGAGGTCGACCCGGCCGCGTGGCGTGCCGTCGTGGCGTGCTGTCCGCAGCTCGCCGACCTGGCGCCCGAGGTGGAAGCGCTGCTGGTGAACACGACCCGCGATCGGCACGAGCACTGGCTCGTGCCGATCGACGACTGCTTCGCGCTCGTCGCCCTCGTGCGGCGGGAGTGGAGAGGGCTGTCCGGTGGCACGCGCGTCTGGCCGGAGATCGACCGGTTCTTCGCCGCCCTGACCGAGCAACGCCGCTGACAGCGCGCCGCTCCGCCGCGGTGGCCGCACCCGTGTTCCGGCGCCGGTGCGTGCTCGACAACGCTTGTGTCGCCGCGTCGAGTGGCGGGCCCGTGAGCACGCCGGGAAACTCTTCCGGGCGTCACTCAATCGGCGCCGTCTGGGGGGCTGGGCCCCATGGAGCGCGGCGTGGTGACGTTCCTGACGGACTACGGCATCGAGCCGTTGACGCTGGGCCGCGCGGTCGAGGAGCGCGGGCTGGACGCGCTGTTCCTGACCGAGCACACCCACATCCCCACGAGCCGGGTGTCGCCGTGGCCGGGCGGCCCGCGGTTGCCGCGCCGCTACGCGCACACGTTCGACCCGTTCGTCGCGCTGGCCGCGATCGCCGCACTGCCCCGCGCGTAGCCGTCCCACCCCGCACACCGCGAGTGCGTCGTTCTCGGGGTTCGATCACCGAGAACGACGCTCTCGGCGCGATCAGGTCGCCAGCCGAGCCGCCAGCGGGGCCCGTCCGTCTGCTCGTGCGGGGCGCCGATGGTGGCGGCGCCCGCGGGGGGAGCGCCCGCCGACAGCGTCGGGGGATGCCGTAGCGGTCGCGCTCCTCGGCCGTCTTCGGCTCCGTCACCCGGGAGCGCGCAGCCACTGCGTGCGCTCCGTCACCTCGATCATGCAGAGCGGCCCCCGGAACATTCGCGCGGTCCCCGTTGGTTTGGGTCATCAGGCGCAACGAGAGGATGCCATGAGCGACGAATGGAACGACTGGAATAGAAAGATCATCGAGGAGTTCCGGGCGAACGAGGGCAGAGTGGGCGGCCAGTTCGCCGGTGCGACGCTGCTCATCCTGCACACGATCGGCGCGAAGTCGGGGCAGGTGCGCGAGTCGCCCGTCGGCTACTTCGCGCAGGACGACGGGTCGATGGTGATCGTCGCGTCGAAGGCGGGGCTCCCGACCAACCCCGCCTGGTACCACAACCTCAAGGCCAACCCGAGGTTCGAGGTCGAGGTGGGGACCGCGACCATCCCGGTCGTCGCCGAGGAGATCACGGGCGCCGAGCGGGACGCGAAGTGGGCCGAGATCGTCGCCAGGGCGCCGGGGTTCGGCGAGTACCAGGAGAAGACCACGCGGGTCCTCCCGCTCGTCCGCCTCACCCCGGCGGCTTGACGCGCCCGGCCTCGGTCACGCCGCGGCCGGGACGGCGACCTCCGCGGCGAGCGTCGTGACCCGGGCCCAGTCGCCCGCGGCCAGCGCGTCGGCCGGGGTCACCCAGGACCCGCCGACACAGCCGACGTTGGGCAGCCCCAGGTAGCGCCCCGCGGCGGCCGCGGTGATCCCGCCGGTCGGGCAGAACCGCAGCGACGGCAGCGGGCTGGCCAGCGAGGCCAGGTAGGGCGCTCCGCCCGCGGCCTCGGCCGGGAAGAACTTCATCGCGGTGTGGCCCCGTTCGGCCACGGCCAGCATCTCCGAGACGGTCGAGGTCCCCGGCAGGTACGGCAGCCCGGTGGCGTCCATCGCGTCCAGCAGCGCGGGCGTGGCGCCCGGGCTGACGAGGAACTGGGCGCCCGCCTCGGCGGCCCGGTCGGCCTGGCGGGCGCTGAGGACCGTGCCCGCGCCCACCAGGATCTCGGGCACCTCGGCCGCGATCCGCCGGATCGCCTCGAGCGCCGACGGCGTCCGGAGGGTCAGCTCGATGATCGGCAGCCCGCCCGCGGCGAGCGCTCGGGCCAGTGGCACGGCCTTCGTCGCGTCCGTCAGGACCACGACGGGCACCACGGGGGCGACATCCAGCACGCTGCTCATCAGGCGACCTCTCCGAAGATGCTGGCGCCCGCGTCGGCCGGGCCGACCGCGCGGCGGAAGGACTCGAACAGCTCACGGCCGGTGCCCACGAACGGGCGGTCCGGCGGGTCGGCCGCCGTGCGGCCCGCGAGCTCGGCCGGGTCGACCAGCACCTCGATGGTGCCCGCGTCGGCGTCCAGCCGGACCAGGTCGCCGTCGCGCAGCCGCGCGATCGGGCTCTCGTCGGCGGCGGCCTCTGGCGTGACGTGGATGGCCGCCGGGATCTTGCCGGACGCGCCGGACATCCGCCCGTCGGTCACCAGCGCGACCCGGTGGCCGCGGTCCTGCAGCACGCCCAGCGGCGGGGTCAGCTTGTGCAGCTCCGGCATGCCGTTGGCCTTCGGGCCCTGGTACCGGACGACGGCGACGAGGTCGGCGTCCAGCTCACCGGCCTCGAACGCGGCCTGGAACTCGGACTGGTCGCCGAACACGCGGGCGGGCGCCTCGATCAGCCGGTGCTCCGGCGCCACCGCCGAGGTCTTGATCACGGCACGGCCCAGGTTGCCCGCCAGCATCCGCAGGCCCCCGTCCTTGTCGAAGGGGTCGTCGACCGGGCGCAGCACCTCGGTGTCGAGGCTCTCCGTCGGGCCGTCACGCCAGGTCAGCCGTCCGTCGGCGAGCGTCGGCTCGGCCGTGTAGGCCTCGAGGCCCCGCCCGGCCGCGGTGCGCACGTCCTGGTGCAGGAGGCCCGCGCCGAGCAGCTCGCGGACGAGGAACGCGGTGCCGCCCGCGGCGTGGAAGTGGTTCACGTCGGCCTTGCCGTTCGGGTAGATGCGGGCCAGCAGCGGCACCGCGGCCGACAGGTCGGCGAAGTCGTCCCAGCGCAGGTCGATGCCCGCGGCCCTGGCCATCGCGACCAGGTGCATGGTGTGGTTGGTCGAGCCGCCGGTGGCCAGCAGCGCGACCACGCCGTTGACGACGGCCAACTCGTCGACGACGTCGGCGATCGGCGTGTACTCGTCGGCCGCCATCGCGACGGCCCGGCGGCCCGCGGCCTCGGTCAGCGCGGTGCGCAGCGGCGTGTTCGGGTTGACGAAGCTGGCGCCCGGCAGGTGCAGGCCCATCAGCTCCATCAGCATCTGGTTGGAGTTCGCGGTGCCGTAGAACGTGCAGGTGCCCGGCCCGTGGTACGCGGCGGCCTCCGCGGCGAGCAGCTCGTCGCGGCCGATCTCGCCGACCGCGTACCGCTGCCGGACCTCGCTCTTGAGCGCGTTCGACAGTCCGGAGGTCATCGGGCCCGCCGGGACCAGCAGCGTCGGCAGGTGGCCGAACGCGAGGGCGCCGATCACCAGGCCCGGCACGATCTTGTCGCAGACCCCGAGCATCAGCGTGGCGTCGAACATGTCGTGCGACAGCGCGACCGCGCTCGCCATGGCGATCACGTCCCGGCTGTAGAGGGACAGCTCCATGCCCGCGCGGCCCTGGGTGATGCCGTCGCACATGGCGGGCACGCCGCCCGCGAACTGGGCGACCCCGCCCGCGTCGCGGACCGCGGCCTTGATCTGTTCGGGGAACTCGGCCAGCGGCTGGTGTGCGGACAGCATGTCGTTGTAGCTCGACACGATCGCGACGTTCGGCGTGACCGCGCGCTGCAGAGCGCCCTTGTCCGCGCCCGCGGCCGCGAAGCCGTGCGCGAAGTTGGCGCAGCCGAGGCCTTTGCGGGCCGGGCCCTGCTGTGCGGCGGCGCGGACCCGGTCGAGGTACGCGGCGCGGGTCTCCGCGCTGCGCTCGGCCAGGCGTCGGGTGACGTCGGCGACGACGGGGTGGGTCATGCGATCTCCTCGTGCCAGGTGCGGCCGTCGCGCTCGATCAGCGCGGTGGCGGCGGCGGGTCCGGCCGTCCCGGCCGGATAGGTCTTGGGCTTGTGGCCGCTGTCGTCCCAGGCGTTGCGGATCGGCTCGATCCAGGCCCAGGCCGTCTCGACCTCGTCGCGGCGCATGAACAGGGTCGAGTTGCCCTGCACGACGTCCATCAGCAGCCGTTCATAGGCGTCGGGCAGGCGGGACTTGAAGGTCTCCGCGAAGCTGAGGTTCAGCGCGGCCGGGTGCAGCCGGAGGCCGCCGGGGCCGGGGCGCTTGGCCACCAGGTGCAGGCGCACGCCCTCGTCCGGCTGCAGCCGCAGCACGAGCCGGTTCGGCGTGACCATCTCGTCGGGGACGCCGGGGAACACCGAGTGCGGCACCCGCCGGAACTGCACGACGATCTCCGAGGCCTGCGCGGCCAGCCGCTTGCCGGAGCGCAGGTAGAACGGCACCCCGGCCCAGCGCCAGTTGGCGACCTCGGCCTTCAGCGCGACGAACGTCTCGGTGTGGCTCTCGCCGTCGAGCTCGGTCAGGTAGCCCGGCACCGGCTCGCCGTCGACGAGGCCCGCGCCGTACTGGCCGCGGACGGTCTGCCGGATCGCCGCGGGCCCGGCCAGCGGGCGCAGCGACTGCAGCACCTTCAGCTTCTCGTCGCGCACCGCCTCGCGGTCCAGCGTGGCGGGCGGCTCCATGGCCACCAGGCAGAGCAGCTGCAGCAGGTGGTTCTGCACCATGTCGCGCAGCGCCCCGGAGCCGTCGTAGTAGTCGGCGCGGCCGCCGACGCCGATCGACTCGGCCACCGAGATCTGGACGTGGTCGATGTGCCCGGCGTTCCACAGCGGTTCGAGCAGCGCGTTCGCGAACCGCAGCACGAGCAGGTTCTGCACCGTCTCCTTGCCGAGGTAGTGGTCGATCCGGAAGATCTGCTCCTCGGTGAAGACCGCGCCGACCTCGTCGTTGATCGCGCGGGCCGAGTCGAGGTCGTGGCCGATGGGCTTCTCCAGCACGACCCGGGACGTGGCGTCGACCAGGCCGTTGGCCGCGGCGCGCGCGCTGATCGGGCCGAACAGCCGCGGTGCGCAGGCGAGGTAGAAGACGCGGACGGGCGCCGGGCGCTCGTCGACGGCCGCGGTGAGCGCGGACCAGTCGGTCTCGTCCATGACGTCCAACGAGACGTGGTGCAGGCGGCCCAGGAAGCGGGCCCGGACGGCGTCCGGCGAGCCGCCGACGTGGCGCTGCAGCTGTCCGTCCACCTTGTCGCGGAAGCCTGCCTCGTCGAGACCGGCACGGGAGATGGCGAAGATGCGGGTCGCGTCGGCCAGCTGGCCGTCGCGGTCACGCAGGTAGAGGGCGGGCAGCAGCTTGCGCATGGCGAGGTCGCCGGTGCCGCCGAAGACGAGGAAGTCGCACGGGGCGACGGGGGGTAGGTGCGGCAAAGCCGCCTCCAAGTGAGCAGTCGGTCTGGTCGACGTCATCGCCGACCTGCTGACACTTCCTCACGCTAACAGGCGATCTTTGGTATGTTAAGTGCCTAAGTCAGAGTTGTTGCGTACCTCACGTGTCGAAAGGAGGCCCGCGGTGTGGCGGGAACGGGCCGGGGTCAGCGCGGGCGCCGTGTTCGCGCTCATCCACGACGGGCTCGCGCGCACCCGGGCCGACATCGGACGACAGACCGACCTGTCCCGCACGGCGGTGGCGGCGCGCGTGCGGCAGCTGGTCGAGCTCGGCCTCGTGGCCGAGGAGGCCGCGGCCGCGACGACCGGGGGTCGTCCGGCGGGAAGGCTGCACGTCAACCGGGCGGGCGGCGTGGTCCTGGCCGCCTCGATCGGCGCGAGCAAGACCAAGCTGGGCGTGTGCGACCTCGCGGGCGCCGTGGTGGCGGAGTCCGGCCTCGACCTGGACACGACCCTCGGCCCGGACGCGGTGCTCCGCACGGTCGCCGACCGGCTGGACCGGCTGCGGGACAAGGCCGACGCGCCGGTCCGCGGCGTCGGCGTCTGTCTTCCGGGGCCGGTGGACGTCGCGTCGGGGACCGTGCTGGAGTCGCCGTTGCTGCCCGGGTGGGGTGGCGTGCCGATAGCGCTCGGCTTCCCCGGGGTGCCCGTGCTGGTCGACAACGACGTGAACGCCTTGACCCTCGCCGAGCGCACTGTCCGACCGGGCGTGTCGGACCTGTTGCACGTCAAGGTGTCCACGGGCATCGGGGCCGGGATCATCTCGGGCGGCGTGCTGCAACGGGGTGCGCGCGGGGCCGCCGGGGAGATCGGGCACAACCCCGTTGGCGACGGCGGCGGCGTGCTGTGCCGGTGCGGCAACCGGGACTGCCTGGAGGCGGTGGCCAGCGGGGCCGCGCTGGTCGCGGCGCTCCGCGCGCACGGCCGCGTGGTCGCCGACGTCCCCGCGGTGGTCGCGCTGGTCCGCGCGGGCGACCCCGAGGCCGTGGCGCTGGTGCGGCACGCCGGGCGGCGCATCGGCGAGGTGCTCGCGGTCGCGGTGAACCTGTTGAACCCGCAGGTGGTGGTGTTCGGAGGGGACCTGGCCGAGGCGTTCGAGCCGTTGCTCGCCGGGGTGCGCGAGCAGGTGTACCGCCGCGCCCTCGCGCCCGCGACCCGGGAGCTCTCGGTCGAGCGGAGCGCGCTGGGGCCCAGCGCCGGGGTCGCGGGCTGCGCGGCGATGGCGCTGGCCGAGGTGCTCTCGCCCCGGGCGATCGACGCGGCGCTGGCCGCGGCCTGAGCGGTCTGGTCGCCTGATCGGCTCAGCTGTCGGTCGGCCCGCTGAAGCCCGCGAACAGCTGGGTGAACTGGTAGTCCTGCTGCGCGATCCCGCTGCAGTCCGGCTGGGCCGCGACGCGTTTCGCGCACGTGCCCCGGTCGCGCGCGAGCGACCAGATCCCGAGCCTGCCGACGCCGTGCGACGCGGCGTAGTCCAGCACCGTCCGCGCGTCGTCGGGCCGCGTGATCACGCCGTTGTCGTTGCGCCCGATCATGATCGTGATGCTGAGCCTGCGGTTCTGCTCTGCCTCGCCCGCCTTCGGGTAGACCTTGCGCAGCTGGCCGAGCATGGTCTCCGCGGCGGCGACCATGGCCTTGCCCCAGTCGCCGCGGGCGTTGAAGTCCATGTCCATGATGTTGACCGTGACGGCGAGGTTGACGGCCGCGGCCCGCTTCACGAGGTTGAGCTGGCCCGGGCCGAGGCCGTCGAGGTCGACCGGAAGGGTCAGCGTGATGTCCGTGCCGCGGGCGCGCTGCACCTGCGACAGGGCGTCGATGACCTTGTCGATCGTGACGTCGTGCTCGATGTCGATGTCGAGCAGGTTCGTGCCCGTCGCGTCGAGGATCTTCGTGTAGGCGCCCGCGAGGTCCGTGGCGGTGCGGCAGGCGTTCTCGAGGTACGTGCCGTCCGCGCCGCCGGTCGCGATCGTGACCGAGCCGCCCGCGGCGTGGAACGCGTCGATCGTGTCCTTCGGCGTGTCCAGCGGGTCGGTGCCTGCCCAGGCGGGCTCGCAGCCGTTGCCCTTCGCCAGCACGAACGCGAGCACGACGTGCTTGAGCCCGGTCTGCGCGCCGAGGGCGGCGAGGTCCGGCGTCGCCACCGAGATGTCGAGGTAGGCGCCGAAGGCGGGCCGCGTGGACGGGGCCGATGTCGTGGGGGCGGGCTGCGCGGGGGCGGGCGCACCCGGCATCGTGGTCGAGCAGGCGGTCAGGCCGGGTAGCAGGGCCAGCCCGGCCACGAGACAGGTCACGAGTCGCAACGGGCACCTCCGGTGGCGCCGGGGCGCCGAAGTCTCCGACTGTGGCGTCGGCGCCCCGGAAACGGGCACGGAGACGAGGGGGAGCGCTCCGTAGGTCCAGCGCGAGCGCTGCCGCCACTGCTGCCGGAGCGTAGTCGGACGCCCGGATCCTGTCCCCCGTTCGGGGGCCAATCCCGCGGGTCGAACGCGGAGGGTTACCGCTCGGTGTCGGCCTGTACCGCGTCCCACGCCTTGCGGGCGGCGATCAGGACGGGGTCCCAGACGGGGGAGAACGGTGGGGCGTAGGACAGGTCGAGGGAGAGGATCTCGTCGACGTCCATCTCGTTCCAGATGGCGGTGGCCAGGACGTCGATGCGCTTGGCGGCGTCGCGGCGGCCGACGATCTGCGCGCCGAGCAGCCGCCCGGAGCGCTTCTCCGCGACGAGCTTGAGCCGGATCGGCTTGGCCCCGGGGAAGTAGCCCGCCTTGGTGGTCGAGTCGACCACCGCGCTGACGAAGCGGTATCCGGCGGCCTCCGCCTCGGCCTCGGACAGCCCGGTGCGCGCCACCTCGAGGTCGCAGACCTTGGTGACGGCGGTGCCGATCACCCCGGGGAAGGTGGCGTAGCCGCCGCCGAGGTTGATGCCCGCCACGCGACCCTGCTTGTTGGCGTGGGTGCCGAGGGCGACGACGACGCGCTGACCCGAGAGGCGGTGCACGGACTCGACACAGTCGCCCGCGGCCCAGACGCCGGGGGACTGGGTGCGCATGCGGTGGTCAACCGCGATGCCGCCGGAGGGCCCCAGCGGGATCCCGGCGTCGCGGGCGAGCGCGACGTTGGGCCGCACCCCGAGGCCGAGCACGACGAGGTCGGCGGGGAGGCGGCGGCCGGACCGGGTGTGGACGGCGGTGGCGTGCCCTCCGGGGCCGGTCTCGATCTCGGCGACGGCGTCGGAGAGGACCAGGCTGACGCCCAGGCCGCGGACGGCGTCGGCGATGAACTCCCCGACGTCGGGGTCGAACATCCCGACCGGCGTGGGGGACCGGTCGACCACGGTGACGTCAAGGCCGCGGGCCTGGCAGGCCTCGGCGACCTCGAGCCCGATGTACCCGCCGCCGACGATCACCACCCGGCGGACGTCGGCGGTCAGGGCGGCGCGCAGGGCGGCGCCGTCGTCGAGGGTCTGCACGCCGTAGACGCCCGCGGCGTCGATGCCGGGGACCGGGGGCCGCGCGGGCACGCTGCCCGTGGCGTAGACGAGGTCGTCGAACGGCTCGTCGTACGTGCGGCCGGTGTCGAGGTCGCGGGCCTGCACGTGGCGGGCGGCCAGGTCGATGCCGACCACCTCGGTGCGGGTGCGGACGTCGATGTGGTTGCGCCGGTGCTGCTCCGGCGAGCGCGACACCAGCTGCTCCTCGCGCTCGACCGCCCCGCTGATCCAGTAGGGGATCCCGCACGCCGAGTAGGACGTGGCCCGCCCCCGTTCGAACGCGACGATGCCCAGCTCGTCCGGCCCGCGGCGGCGGCGGGCCTGGCTCGCGGCGCTCATCCCGGCCGCGTCGCCCCCGATGACCACCAACCGACGCCTGTCCATGCCGCCAACCTAGAGGGATTCCGCCAGCCGAGCTCAGGTCAGAACGGGGTACGCCGCGCAAGCCCGCTGGATGTCGGCCGAGCGCGACGTGAGCGGGGTTTGAGCAACATCGAACCCCGCTGGTGTGCACCTCGCGCGCTGCTCGGCCTCCCTCAATCTCCGATCTCACCAGCCCGGATACCGTGAGCTCGGCAAGCGCCTCGTCCGGCCTGTCCTCGGACGCCAGCATCTGTGCGACCACGAACCTGCTCTCCAGGACGAGCTCAGCGATCTCGGGACCGTCTACCTCGGTGTTCTGCAGGTAGAACCTGCGTCGGCGAGGAGGGCGGCGGCGCGCCGGTACTCGCCGACGCAGAACAACGCCAGGCCCAGCAGCCGTCGCAACTCCAGCGCGAAGAACCGGTTGGCCGACGACCGCTCCAGGCCGTCCTCCAGCAAGCGCACCGCCGCCGCGCCGTCGCCGTCTGCCAGGAGCGCCACGGCATCAGCCTGGATCCGCTCGAACTCGTCTTCGGTCAGCGGTGCACCGCCGTCGACCGGCTCGCGACGAGCGGGCGGAGCGAGGAGCGGAGTCCGGAACGGCCGGGTCGGATCCCGGTCCGCCTCGTCTTCCTCCAACGTGGCCGCGCCGTCGACCAGCGGCGCCAGCGCCGCATGCACCTCCTCGGCCACCACGGACCCGACGCCCACCCGCAAGTCCCCGATCTACCGCCTGCGGCTCACCATCCCGCCCGAGCAGGAGGACCTGCGCTCCCTCGTCGTGGAGATGTACCGCGGCGAGGTCACAGCCTTCGGGGCCGACGAGACCGGCGCGCCCAACCTGATCGTCGGCCGGGCATGGAGCGCTCCCGAAAGAAGCGGGCCCCGAGCGGCACGACGCCGTTCCGGCTTCAGGTCCGGATCGAGTGGAACGCGCGGCACGCGGGTGTGGCCTCGGCCGCGCCCGACACCGAGCGGCTCCGCCATCTCGCTGGGGAGCTCGGCCGCATCCATCGACAGTTGGCCAGGACCTGTGGGCACCCCGACCTCCAGCGCCACGTCGTCGCCCTGCGTCGGCTGGTCATCGAGGTCCGCGAGGCGCATCCACCCCTCGGCCATCGCCCGTGACCCCGCAGCAGCGACGCGTCACCGAGATCCGGATCGCCGGATGGGACGACGGGCGGGGGACGGCCCGATCGGCCCATCAGCAGTTCCCGGAGGAGAGCGGCGACAGCGTCCGGACGGTCGGAGGCGGCATGCCAGGCCTGGGGCGCCGCCGTTGAGCAGCCCGACGGCCACCCGATGATCTCGGCGGGCGATCCGCCACGTTCCACGCTGAAGGGGGCGCCGGAGCGGTTTGAGCGGATCGTCCCCTGACCCCTGGCGTCCGCCGCGCGACCCGGCGGCGTCACGTATGTCGAGGCGCGTCGGACCCGACCCCGCAGGCGGCACACGCGTTCTGGTGGCCGCACCGGCGTCCGGACACCGGTGCGGCCACGCCCACGCTTGTGCCGTGGCGCGGGGACCCCGCGTCCGTCCACTCACGTACGCGCGGCGGCCGAGGTGAACGCCGTGACGCGCGCGAGGAACCGCTCCGGGTCGACGAGGTGCGGGTAGTGGCCGTGGTCGGGCCACACCTCGACGACGGCCGACGGGCAGCGGCTGGTCAGCCAGGCGGCGTAGTCCGGGCCCGGGTCGATGCCGTGCAGGGCAAGGTAGGGCGCGGTGATCGCGCCGAGGATGGCGTCCACCTGCGCGTCGAGCGCCTCGGCGGGACCGTCGAGGATCCCGCTCCAGATCCCGTTGACGACCTCCTGGTCGGGATGGCCGTGCTCGCGGATGCGGGCCCGCTCGGCGGCGGGCAGCGGCCCGTCGACCGAGGCGAACAGGGCGTCCATGAAGCCCTCGAACTCCGCGGTGGTGCCGCGGATGAGCGGCGCCGCCGGGGCGAGCGCGGCCTGGAAGCCGCTCAGCTCGAGCGGCTGGTCCACGTTGACGACGCTCGCCGGTTCCGTGAGTGCGGCCAGCGCGCTGACCACGACCCCGCCGAGCGAGTGCCCGAGGAGGTGCGGCCGGTCCAGGTCGAGCGCCGGGATCAGCACCGCGAGGTCGTCGGTGAGCGTCGCGACGTCGAACGGGGCGACCGTGCTGGACGCGCCGTGTCCGCGCAGGTCGACGGCGACGACGTCGAAGCTCTCCGCCAGCCGCGGCACCAGCGGGTCCCAGCTGTGGCGGCTCTCGGTGATGCCGTGGACGAGCAGGAGCGGCGGTCCCGACCCCGTCCGCTCGTAGGCGATCTCCACTCCGGGTCGGACCTCGACGGCGGGCATGGCCGCAGCCTGCCACCGGCCGGCCACGGCGCACCAGTTGCCGGTCCAGGGTCGGAAGGAGCCGGTCGCCGGAGAAGGCCCGGCGGGCGAGCTGCTGGTGGTCCGCGCGCTCGGCGTCGTCGAGCAAGGAGTGCTCCCGCCTGCGCAGCCGCGCCGACCGGTGGGCTCCTTACCGGTCGGGCGCGTCCGCCCGTGTTCTCCACGGCCCCAGCGCGACGTCGGTCGCGTCGCGCAGGAGACGGCGGCGCTCCACCATCCCGACCTGCTCGGCGGGCGCGCGGTCGAGCATTGCCTGAACCGCGCCCGTCACGGCCCCGACAAACGCCCCGACCAGGGCGCCCGCGCGGATCTCGTCGAGCTCGGGGAAGGCGGCGCCGAGGTGGCGCGCGATCTCGCGCTGGGCGTCGAGCTGGATCTGGAGGGCGCGGCCGCGCACGGCGGGCACGGTCTGGATCAGCCGCATCCGCAGGTCGGCCTGCCTGCCCACCAGGTCCGGCCCGGCCTCGGCCGCCGAGCCGAGGGCGCGCAACAGGACCTCGGTGGGGCCGTCGTCGTCGGCGCGCGTCGCGATCGCGTCCACGACGGCCTGGATCCGCCCGTCG
The DNA here is from genome assembly GCA_963750095.1 of uncultured Actinomycetota bacterium. Classification (GTDB taxonomy): domain Bacteria; phylum Actinomycetota; class Actinomycetes; order Mycobacteriales; family Pseudonocardiaceae; genus Pseudonocardia. Next base: position 883,912 of record CAVVPJ010000010.1, read on the forward strand.
ACCTCGGGGAAGAGCAGCTCCTCCTTGCTCGCGAAGTAGCCGAAGAACGTGCGCGTCCCGATCTCCACGGCCGCCGCGATGTCGGCCACGGTCGTCTGCTCGTAGCCGCGGCTGTCGAACAGGTCCGTGGCGGCCTCGACCAGCGCACGGCGGGTGCGCGCGCGCTTGCGCTCGCGGAGGGTGAGCCCGTCGGAGGACATGCGACACACCGTAGCCCAAGATGGCATCGAGCGCAGAATTGCACTCGTTGCAAAAATGCATCTGATGCGGTTATCCTCGGCGGCATGACGACGTCCTCACGCACAGTCCTGGTGGTCGGTGCCGGTGTCGCGGGCTCGACCGCGGCGTACTGGCTGGCGCGCAACGGATGGCGGCCCACCGTGGTCGAGCGCTCGGCCGGGCTGCGGTCCAGCGGTGCGCCGGTCGACGTGCGCGGCCCCGCCGTGCCGGTCGTCGAGCGGATGGGGGTGCTCCCGCGCCTGCGCGCCGCGGCCACCAGCGCCACGCGGCTCGACTTCGTCGACGACCGCGGCCGCCGCATCGGGTCGATCCCGCAGCAGTCGGGCGCGGGCACGGAGATCGAGCTGCCGCGCGGGGACCTGGCCGCCGCCCTCGCCGACACCTGCCGCGACGCCGTGGAGTTCCGCTTCGACGAGACCGTCGTCGGGCTGGCCGACGACGGGCACGGCGTGGACGTCGTCTTCGAGCGCGGGGCGCCTCGCCGGTTCGATCTGGTGCTCGGGGCCGACGGCCTGCACTCGCGCGTGCGGCGGCTCGCGTTCGGCCCCGAGCCGCGCTTCGTCCGCCACCTCGGCCTGTACGTCGCGACGCTGACGCTCGACGGACCCGTCGCCGACCCCCACACGGTCGTCATGCACAACACGCCGGGCCGGTCGGTCGCCGTGCACCCGGCCACCGGGCGGGCGCTGGTCGCCTTCATCTTCCGCAGCCCGCACCTGTCCGACCTCGACCACCGCGACGTCGACCGGCACCGGCGCCTCGTCGTCGCCGCCTACGCGGGCGGTGGCTGGCGCATCCCGGAGCTGCTCGACCGGGTTCAGACCGCCGACGACCTCTACTTCGACGCCGTCAGCCAGGTGCGGCTGGACTCGTGGTCGCGCGGTCGCGTCGGGCTGCTCGGCGACGCCGCCACCTGCGCCTCGCTGCTGGGTGACGGGTCGAGCATGGCGATCGCGGGCGCCGCCACGCTGGCCGACGCCCTCGCCGCCCGTCCGGACGACGTCACCGCGGCGCTGGGCGCCTACGAGACGCGGCACCGCCCGCTGGTGGAGTCCCGCCAGCGTGCGGTCGGCGCGGGCGCGGCCTTCCTCGTGCCCGCCACCCGCGGCGGCCTCACTGTCCGCAACCTCGCCGTCCGGCTGGTGCCGACCGGCGCCGCGCAGGAGGTGCTGCGGCGCTGGGCACCGCCGCCCGCTCCCGGCCGCACATCATCGTCGCCGGTGGCCGCCGTCGGCTGAACGGCGCTGCGCGAGCAGTTTGGGTGGCGGGCGATGAGCTGTGGGCCAGGGCGCGGTCTACCCCTATGACCGCAACGCACCGCAGGAACGGAGCCCCCGATGACCATCACGACCGCCGCCACCGCAGCCGCCACCTCGACCCGCACCCGCTCCCGGGCCGCGAACGTGGGCCTCTGGACGCTGCAGGTGCTGCTCGCCGCCGTCTACGCCTTCTCCGCGTTCGGCAAGCTCACCGCTGAGGCCCAGAACGTCGCGGGCTTCGAGGCCATGGGCCTGGGCACGACCGGCATGTACATCATCGGTTCACTGGAGCTGGCCGGAGCGGTCGCGATGTTCGTGCCGCGCTTGACCGGCCTCGCCGCGGCGTGCTTCGTCGCGCTGATGGTCGGCGCCGTGACGATCACGCTCGCCATCGGCGGCGGCGCCCTCGCCGCGATCCCCGCGGTCGTCGGCGTCGTGGCCGCCACCGTGGCCTGGGGCCGCCGCGACAGCACCAAGGCCCTCGTGCGGTCGGTCCGCCGCTGACGCCGCAAGCCGACGAACGCCCAGGTCAATGACCTGGGCCTCGTCATGCCGGGCGGCAGGCGGAGTGCGTGGGTGTGGGCCACGGTGAGGCTGGTGTGATGTCGGCCGAGAGTGACGTGAGCGGGGTTCAGGCAAGATCGAAGCCCGCTGGTGTCGCTCTCGTGCGCTTTCGGCGTCGGACTGAAGAGTGCGGGCGGGCCGCGGCCGCTACGGCGCCGTCGACCGGTCAGCGGGCGGGCCGGATGGTGCCGGTCACCTCGCCGAAGCCGATCCGGCCGCCGCCGCTTCCCGGCGCGGTGGCGGTGATGGTGACCTCGTCGCCGTCGAGCAGGAACGTGCGTTCCTCGCCGTTGACCGTGACGGGTTCGCGCCCGCCCCAGGTGAGCTCGATGAACGCGCCGCGCTGGCGGCGCTCGGGGCCGGAGATGGTGCCGGAGGCGAACAGGTCGCCGGTGCGCGCCGCGGCTCCGTTGACCGTCATGTGGGCGAGCATCTGCGCCGGGGACCAGTACATCTCCCGGTACGGCGGCCGGGAGACCTCCTCGCCGTTCCACGCCACCACGAGGTCGACGTCGAGGCCCCAGTCCTGCGTCCCCCGCAGGTACGGCAGCGGCTCGGGGTCCTGCACTGGCAGCGGCACCCGCGCGGCCTGCAGCGCGGCGAGCGGCACCACCCACGGCGAGACCGACGTGGCGAAAGTCTTGCCCAGGTGCGGGCCGAGCGGGACGTACTCCCAGGCCTGCAGGTCGCGCGCCGACCAGTCGTTCACCAGCACCGCGCCGAAGACGTGGTCGGCGAACGCGTCCACGGCGATCCGGGTGCCCAGCGGCGACCCGACGCCGACGACGAAGCCGAGCTCGGCCTCGATGTCCAGCCGCCTGCTCGGGCCGAACGTCGGAGCGGGCTCGTCGGGTGCCTTGCGCTGCCCGCACGGCCGGACGACGTCGGTGCCCGAGACGACCACGGTGCCCGCCCGACCGTGGTAGCCGACGGGCAGGTGCTTCCAGTTCGGCATCAGCGGCTCGGCGTCCGGCCGGAACAGGCGCCCGAGGTTGGTGGCGTGGTGCTCGGAGGCGTAGAAGTCCACGTAGTCGGCCACCTCGAACGGCAGGTGCAGCGTCACCTCGTCCAGGGGGTGCCCGGCCGCGTCGTCCCCGAGCAGGGCGGTGACGCGCTCACGTACCGCTGCCCAGCGATCCGGGCCCTGCGCGAGGAACGGGTTCAGCGAGGACGCCGCGAACGTGGCATCGTCCAGAAGCGCGGCCAGGTCGACGACGTTGTCGCCTAGCCGCACCCCCACCCGCGGCGCGGCCCCGGGGGTCGAGAAGACGCCGTAGGGCAGGTTGTCGAGGCCGAACAGGGTGCTCATGGGAGAGGATCCTCCCCTTGCCGCGCAGAGCCGCGCAGAACCGCTCAGAAGTTGCCGCGCTGGGCCTGCTCGCGCTCGATCGCCTCGAACAGCGCCTTGAAGTTGCCCTTGCCGAAACCCAGCGACCCGTGCCGCTCGATCAGCTCGAAGAACACCGTCGGACGGTCGCCGAGCGGCTTGGTGAAGATCTGCAGCAGGTAGCCGTCCTCGTCCCGATCGACCAGGATCCCGCGGGACTGCAACTCCGCGATCGGCACCCGCACCTCCCCGATGCGGGCACGCAGCGCCGGGTCCTCGTAGTAGGAGTCCGGGGTGACGAGGAACTGGATCCCCTTGGCGCGCAACACGTCGACCGTGCGGAGGATGTCGCCCGTGGCGAGCGCGACGTGCTGGACGCCCGGTCCGCCGTAGTAGTCGAGGTACTCGTCGATCTGCGAGCGCTTCTTGCCGACGGCGGGCTCGTTGAGCGGGAACTTCACCCGGTGGTTGCCGCTGGCCACGACCTTGCTCATCAGCGCCGAGTACTCGGTCGCGATGTCGTCCCCGACGAACTCGGCCATGTTGGTGAAGCCCATGATCCGGTTGTAGAAGTCGACCCACTCGTCCATGTGGCCGAGCTCGACGTTGCCGACGACGTGGTCGAGCGCCTGGAACAACCGCGCGGGCTGCTCGGCCGCGGAGCTGCGGGCGACGTAGCCGGGCAGGTAGGGCCCGGTGTAGCGGGAGCGGTCGACGAGGGTGTGCCGGGTGTCGCCGTAGGCCGCGATGGCGGCCGTGCGCACGGTGCCGTGCTCGTCGACGACGTCGTGCGGCTCGTCGACGATCGTGGCGCCCTCCGCACGCGCATGCGCGACGGCGCGGTCGACGTCGGGCACCTCCAGCGCGATGTCGACGATGCCGTCGCCGTGGCGGCGGTGGTGGTCCAGCAGGGCGCTTTGGGGGTCGACCCCGCCCTTGACCACGAACCGCACGGCGCCCGAACGCAGGACGTAGGCGTGGTGGTCGCGGTTGCCGGTCTCCGGGCCGGAGTAGGCGACCAGCTCCATCCCGAACACGACCTGGTAGAGCAGCGCCGTCTGGGTGGCGTTGCCGACCGACCAGACCACCGCGTCCCAGCCGGTGACCGGGAACGGGTCGCGCTCGGCGTCGTACTCGACGAGGCCGACGAGCTGGCGGAGCTGCTCGAGGTCCAGGTCGGCGAGCCGCTCCTGGCTGGTGAGGGCGAAGTCGATGCTCACGGCGTACCTCCTCGGTTGGTCTGTGCAGTAAGGACACCTCACATCGAAGATCGAGGGCAACCGACCGTCCTTGAGCTGGCACATCCGCCCACTTTGACCGCAAGAAGACGGCCAAAGCTGTACAGTCTGCCCACATGCCGACCGAACTGGACGAGCTCGACATCGACCTGCTGACGGCGATGCGGGACCACCCCCGGGTTGGCGTGCTGGAGCTGTCGCGCCTCCTCCGGGTCGCCCGCGGCACGGTGCAGGCGCGCCTCGACCGGCTCGAGCGCGCGGGCGTCATCGCGGGCTACGGCCCCGAGATCGACGTCGCGGCGGCCGGATACCGCGTGCAGGCGTTCGTCACGCTCGACATCGCGCAAGGCGCACTCGACGAGGTCACCGCCGACCTCACGGCGCTGCCCGCCGTGCTGGAGGCCTACGCCACCACGGGGTCGTCGGACGTGATCTGTCGGCTCGCGGCGTCCTCGCACGAGGACCTGCAGCAGGCGCTGCTCGCGCTGAACCGCTCGCCCGCGGTCGGTCGTTCGAACAGCGTCGTCGTCCTCTCGGTCGTGGTGCCGCCGCGGGCCCTCCCGCTGCTGGCGAGCGCACCCCGGGCGGCGCCCCGCCGTGCCCCCGCCTACCGCCGCCCGCACCGCTCGGTCCCCGGCTGACCGGCCCGGCCGTGATCATCGGCTTGGCGCATATCCGGTCAGGAATGGCCGCTCTGCGCGCCGAGCTGGTGATCACCCGAGGGCGACGGCATCCGTGGCGGGTGTCGATGTGGGGCCTGCCCGTTCGTATCGGAGGTGAGACGACCCCGAGGAGGACAGGATGAGGAAGATCGCAGCCGTCGAGTCGGTCAGCCTGGACGGCGTGATGCAGGCGCCGGGACGGCCGGACGAGGACCAGCGGGGCGGGTTCGCGTTCGGCGGATGGGCCGTGCCGTACGCCGCCGACCCCGTGCAGGGCCGGGTGCTGGCCGGGCACATGGCGGGCGAGTCGGACCTGCTGTTCGGCCGCCGCACCTACGAGGACTTCCACCGAGCCTGGGCGGGCCGCACCGACAACCCGTTCTCGCCGCGGCTCGACGCGGGCCGCAAGTTCGTCGTCTCCCGCACACTGACCGAACCCCTGGTGTGGGCGAACTCGGTGCTGCTTCCCGACGACGCCGCCGTCAAGGCGCTGCGGGGGGCCGAAGGCCCCGGCCTCACCGTGCTCGGCAGCGGCGAGCTGGTGCGCTCGCTGCTCGCGGCCGACCTCGTCGACGAGCTCCTGCTGCTCGTGCACCCGCTCGTGCTCGGCGCGGGACAGCGGCTCTTCGCGGACGCGGCGCCGCATGCGACCCTGCGCCTCGTGGACGCCACCCCGACCGGCGCGGGTGTGCTGATCAACCACTACGTCCGGGAGGGCGCGCGATGACCCGCTACCTGCTGTCGGTCTACCAGCCGGGCGCGGGGGAGCGGCCGCCGCCTGAGGTGCTGGAGCGCATCAACGCCGACCTCGACGCCCTCCACGCCGACCTGCGCGCCGCGGGCTCCTGGGTGTTCGCGGGCGGCCTGGCCGGACCGTCGACGGCGACCGTCGTGCGTGCCGGCAACAACGCGGGCGACGACGAGGTGCTGCTCACCGACGGCCCGTTCCTCGAGGCCAAGGAGCACCTCGGCGGGCTGGCGATCATCGAGGCCGACGACCTCGACGCCGCGCTGGCCTGGGCGCGTCGCTTCGCCGCCGCGACGACGCTGCCGATCGAGGTGCAACCGTTCCTGGGATGAGCCCCGGCATCGACGTCGAGCAGGTCTTCCGCGCCGAGCACGGGCGCGCCGTCGCCGTGCTCGTCAGGGCGTTCGGGGACATCGACCTGGCCGAGGAGTGCGTCCAGGAGGCGTTCGCGGCGGCGGTGGCGCGCTGGCCCGTCGAAGGGCCGCCGCCCGCGCCCGCGGGCTGGATCATCACGACCGCCCGGAACCGCGCGGTCGACCGGCTGCGCCGGGAGGCCACCCGCGACGACCGCCACGCCGAGGCGCTCCGGCTCGCCGAGCGTGAGCCGCCGCCGGAGGAGGGCCCCGTGCAGGACGACCGGCTGCGGCTGATCTTCACGTGCTGTCATCCCGCGCTCGCGCCCGCCGCGCGGGTGGCGCTGACGCTGCGCCTGCTCGGGGGCCTGACGACCGCGGAGATCGCCCGCGCGTTCCTCGTCCCCGAGGCGACGATGGCGCAGCGGCTCGTCCGCGCGAAGGCCAAGATCCGGGACGCGCGCATCCCGTACCGGGTGCCGCACGACAGCGACCTCCCCGAGCGGCTGCGCGGCGTGCTCGCCGTCGTCTACCTGGTGTTCAACGAGGGCTACACGGCGAGCGCAGGCGAGGAGCTCGTGCGCGACGACCTGTGCCGGGAGGCGATCCGGCTGGGCAGGCTGCTGGTGGAGCTGATGCCCGACGAGCCCGAGGCCATGGGGCTGCTCGCGCTGATGCTGCTCGTGCAGGCGCGCCGCGCCGCGCGGACCGCCGCCGACGGCGCACTGGTGCCACTGCCCGAGCAGGACCACGCCCGATGGGACGCCGGGCTGGTCGCCGAAGGGCGGGAGCTGGTGCGGCGCTGTCTGCGGCGCGGGCAGCCCGGCCCGTACCAGGTGCAGGCGGCGATCCAGGCCGTGCACACCGACGAGGACACCGACTGGCGCCAGGTCGTGGCGCTCTACGACCAGCTGCTCGCCCTCGCCCCGACGCCGGTGGCCGCGCTGAACCGGGCCGTCGCCGTCGCCGAGGTGGACGGCCCGGCCGCGGCGCTCGCGCTCGTCGAACCGCTCCCGCTGGAGCGTCTGCACGTCTACCACGCCGTGCGCGCCGACCTCCTGCGCAGGCTGGGACGCGCCGCCGAGGCGGCCGACGCGTACGCCGAGGCGGCGGCCCGCACGTCCAACGCCGCGGAGGTGCGCTTCCTCTCCGCCCGCCGGTCGGCCGTTGGCGGCGGCCCCTCCTGATGGGACGCTGCGCCCCATGACCCTCCCCGTGCTCTTCGGCGCCAACGTCGACCCGCTGTGGCAGCCCAGCGACCTCCCGGTGCGGCACGCGCTCGCGGCGGAGCGGCTCGGCCTCGACCTCCTCACGATCCAGGACCACCCCTACCAGGCCGCCTTCTACGACGCCTGGACGCTGCTCACGTACCTGGCCGGGCGCACCGAACGGGTCACGCTCGTGCCGACGGTCGCGACGCTGCCGCTGCGCCCACCAGCGATGCTGGCGAAGTCGGCCGCCACGCTCGACCTCCTCACCGGTGGCCGTGTGCAGCTCGGCCTCGGCACGGGCGCGTTCTGGGACGCGATCGCCGCGATGGGCGGGCCGCGGCGCAGCCCGAAGGAGGCGGTGGCGGCGCTGGCCGAGGCCGTCGCGGTGATCCGGGCGATGTGGAGCGGTGAGCGCGCGGTCACGGTCGAGGGCGAGCGCTACCGCATCGCGGGCGTCCACCCGGGTCCGCGGCCGGGCGCGGGCCTGGGCATCTGGCTCGGCGCCTACGGGCCGCGGATGCTCGCGCTCACCGGCGCCGCCGCCGACGGCTGGCTGCCGTCGCACGCGTTCCTCGGCGTGGACGCGCTGCCCGACGCGATCCGCCGCATCGACGGCGCCGCCCGCGCCGCGGGCCGTGACCCGGCCGCGCTGCGGAAGGTCTACAACATCTCCGGGCTCGTCGGGCCCGAGACGGGCGAGCCGTTCCGCGGCCCGGTGGCGCAGTGGGTCGACCAGCTCGCCGCCGTGCACGGGCTGGGCATGAACGGGTTCGTGTTCTGGCCCGCAGGCGACCACGAGCGCCAGATCGCCCGCTTCGCCGAGGAGGTCGTGCCCGAGGTGCGCGCCGCGCTCGGCTGAGGACGCGCGTTTCCGTTCGGCGGCAGGACGTTGCGGGCCGCGGGCTACCGGGGCATGGCGGTCGTGCCCAACGCCACCGACCGCGCCTTGCTCGCCGACCTGCGTGCGGCGGGCGTCGTCGGCGTGACGATCAACGCCGCCCTGCTCGGTGTCGACCACTACGCCGACGCGGCCCCGCTCCTGCGCCACCTGGAGGCACTCGACATGATCGCGGACGTCCAGGTCGTCGACGACCAGCTGCCCCGGCTCACCGCGATGCTGGAGCGCAGCGGCGTACGGGTGCACGTCGACCACTGTGGACGCCCGGACCCGACCGCCGGTGTGGACGCGCCCGGCTTCGTGGAGCTCCTGCGGTGGGGGGCGCGCGGGCGTGCGGTGGTCAAGCTGTGCCCGACGAGCAGGACCGGAGCACGATCCTCTGGGACACCCCGCGGCGGGAGTACGGCTTCGGATGAGCGTCGTTGCGGCGGGACCGGCCCGGGGCAGCGGCTCCGGGGCGCGCGGCTGGGCCGTCCGACGGGCCGCGCTTCGCGGCTCGGAGGACGTCGTAGGCGCCTCACGGCACGCTCTCGCCGGTCTGCTCGTCGACGGCGCCACCGGTCGAGCGCGGCGACGGGTGCGGGCGCAGCGGCTCGCGCACGCCCGCCGACCCCGGCCCGCGGCCGAGCCACAGGGCGACCGCGGAGCCTGCGGGGACCCGTTCGCCCGCGGCGGGCTTCTGGTCGAGGACGACGAAGCCGTCCAGGCCCAGGATGGGCGGCGGCGCGTCGGGGTCGGCGTTGGCTGCGGCCAGCCGGGCCGACCCGAGCACCCGGCGGGCGGTGTCCCATTCGAGCCCGATGACGTCCGGCACGACGACCGTGGCGCGCCGCGCGCGGGCGCGCTCGCCGAGGGCGGCCGCCGCGAGGTCCATGGCCTCCTCCTCGGCGGTCAGGGGATCCCGCGAGCCGCCTGCGGCCGCCGTCCGCGGCTCGTCGTCGAGGTCGCGCCAGCGCTCCCAGGCCGACTGGCGGGTCACCCCGAGCCGGGTGGCGATCTCGGCCCACGCCTTCGAGCGGCCGCGGGCGGCGCGCACGGCGGCCAGCTCGGCCTGGTCGAGCAGCCTGCGCACCGCGCCGATGTCCGAGAGCGCCTCCAGCGCCGCGTCGCCGTCGTCCGAGCTGCGCTCGTGCCACCCGCGCAGCCGTTTCCACGCCTCGAACCCGTCCGCCCAGCCCAGCCCACCAGCCATGGCTGTCAGGCTACCCTGACGCGGGAGGGAACGGAGGGGTTCAGCCTCCGATCTGTGCGGCCAGGTAGCCGGGCCAGCTGCCGTGCGCGCTGATGTCCACCGAGCCCGGCGGGGTCGTGGCGCAGACCATGCCGAGGACGGTGGCGTCGAGCAGCTCGACCCGACCCAGCGCCAGCGGCGCCGGAAGGGCGCACAGCAGCTCACCGAGCGCGGCCACCGGCAGCTCGTGCAGCTCGACCTCGACCGACGTGCCGTCGAGGGGTGCCGCGACGATCCCGCCGCGCGGCACTCCCGCGCCCGGGAGCGCGATCAGCCGGTAGACCGGCGCGGTGAGCGCCACGCGGTCGAAGCGCGCCCCCAGCGCGAGCAGCTCGCGGTGCAGCGGCTGCCCCGTCCGGTGCGCCGCGACGACGGCCAGCGCCACCCGCGCCGCGGGGTGCTCCCGCTCCACCCGGGCTGCAGCAGGGTGACATTCCTCCGACTGAGTCGCAGCGGGGTGACATTCCTCCAACACGGAGGCCGCGGGGCCCCCGCCACCCCGCCGCGACGCGGTCGTCATCCGCTCGCCCTGGTCGGCGCCGCGGCGAGCGGCATCTCGGAGACGTGCGCCGCCACGATCCGCCACCCCGAGGCGAACCGGACCCAGGTCTGGCTCTGCCTGCCCTCGACCGCCCCGTCCGGGTAGCCGAACAGCGTGGTGACGACGGCCGTGCGGTCGTCGACGGCCAGCACCCTGGTCTCCCGCAGCCGCCGCCCCGCCGGTACCGACGGATGCGCAGCCCGCCACGCCGCGATCTCGGCGGCGCCCTGCTGCCGATCGGCCACCCCGAACCGCACGCAGCGCCCGTCGTCCCAGAACAGCTCGGTGAGCACGGCGACGTCGCCCGCGACGAGGGCGCGCTCGTACCGGTCGAAGGCGGCGCGCACCGACGCGACCACCTCCGGCCGGTCGAGCGCGACCTCCGTCGCGGTGCTCACGCGGCTCCGCCGCTCGTGCGCCCGGCCCGCGCCGCGCTGGCCCGGTCCGCCGCGACCACCTCGCAGACCGGCCGTGCTCCTCGCAGACCCCGCGGGCCCTGCGAGGCGTAGGCGCGGTCTGTGAGGAGCACCGGGCCTCCGAAGCCCATCGCCACCCGCCGTGCCCGCCCCGGTCGCTCGCACTGCCGCGGTCGCCGACACGCCCCCGGCCGCCCGCGCCGCCCCGCGCGAGGCACCGTTGCCCGCGCGCGCAGGCCGCACTCCGATGAAGCTCCGGGCGTCACGCGGTGACCGGGCGGGTCGTGTCGATCGGCGCGACGGCGGCAGGCGCGTCCACCGCGGGCGGCGACACCTCCTCGATGGTGGCGGTCGTCGGCTCTTCGGTCGGCGACAGCGTTGCCCGCCTGCTGACGAAGGCGAACCCGAGCAGCACGATCCCGGCGAACGCGTAGCCGAGAGCGATCTGCCCGCCGACGTTCCAGCCCACCTGCTCGGCGTGGATCAGCCCGATGAAGCCGAGCGCCGCGCCGATGAAGCAGTAGACCGCCGCCGAGACGAACTCCTTGTCGATGATGAACGCCACGATCGCGCCCAGCACCAGCCCGGCGAGGATCGCCCCGCCGCCCAGCAGCTTGGTGCCCTCGTAGACCAGCCCGGCGTTGGTCAGCGCGTCCTCGCCGACCTTCGCCGCGCTCGTCCCCGCCGCGGCCAGTGCGTTGTCCATCAGCCCGCCCGCCCACGAGGCGATGTTCGGGATCAGCGCGAACACCACGGCCACGGCGTGCCGCTTCGGCGTCTCCTGGAACGCCTGCGCGCCGATCAGCAGGCCGATGTAGAGCAGGATCGGCACGATCGCAGGCAGCGGCAGCAGCGCCCCGAGCAGGCTGAACAGGCCCAGGAAGCACATCAGCGCGATGGCGACGCCGGACGCCAGCGAGTAGCTCGTGCGCCCGCCCGCGGCCTTCCAGCCGGGGTGTCCGATGTAGACAGCGGGCGGGAAGGGGCAGCCCAGCACCGAGCCGACCACCGCGCCGGTGCCGTCGGCGAGCAGGATCGAGCGCAGGTTGTACTCGTCGCCTGCGACCGCCGCGCTCTCGACGTTCGTCATGCCCTCGGTGAAGTTGTAGATGCCCAGCGGGATGGCCGTGGCCAGCAGCGGGGCGACGTCGGCGAGCCCCTGCCCGAGCCGGGCGAAGTCGGCCGTCGGGAGCGAGACGGCCACGTTCTGGGCCGCGGCGACGACGTCCGGCGCCGACATGTAGCCGCCGATCCAGCCGATCGCGGTGCCGACGAGCAGCGCGGCCAGCCCGACCGGGATGTTGCCCGGCAGCTTCAGGTCGGTGAAGAAGCCGATCAGGATGATCACCATGACCGGGAACGCGATCCACAGCGCCTCCCACATCTGGGCGGCGGGTCGCATCGAGATGAAGGCGATCGAGATGCCCGCGAGGGTGCCGAGCATCGCGGCCTGCGGGGTGTACCGGCGGATGTACGGTCCGACGAACGCGCCCACCAGCACGATCAGCCCGATGATGAAGCACCACGCGAGCCCGGACGCCCAGGCCACCAGCGGGTCCTTCGTCGCAAGGTAGATCGGCAACATGATCACGAAGACCACGATGAACATGTGCGGCACCGAGGGGCCGTACGGCATCGCGCACACGTCGAGCCGGTTCTCGCGGCGGGCGAGGCGCCGCGCGAGGTAGGTGTAGTACACGTTGCCGATCAGGAGCTGGACGCCGAGCGCGGGCAGGATCACCCCGAACACGTCCGACCCGGGGATGTTGACCACGCCGAGGCACAGGCCCGAGAGCACGAGCACGTTGACCAGCGTGTTGAAGCCGAGGCCGAAGAACGCGTTGGTGTCGCCTGCGACCCACCACGGCACCTTCAGTGTGGAATCTTCCTTTGTGGACGTGGTCACGACGCGACCTCCTGGGGGACCAGAGCGGACAGGAACGCCTCCGACGGCGCGACCCAGCCGAAGATCCCGCCCTGCGCGGCGATCATGGCCAGGCCGATCCGTTGGAACTCGGGGAAGTAGGAGCCGACGCAGTCCGACAGCACGAGGCACTCGTAGCCGCGGTCGTTCGCCTCACGGACGGTGGTGTGCACACACACCTCGGTCGTGACGCCGGTGACCACCAGGCTGGTGATCCCGCGCGCCTTCAGCTCGTCGCCGAACGCGGTGCCGTGGAACGAGCCCTTGCCCGGCTTGTCGATCACCAGCTCGCCGCGGGCCGGGGCGAGGTCGTCGATGATGTCGTGGCCGTACTCGCCGCGGATGAGGATGCGGCCTTTCGGCCCGGGCGCCCCGATCCGCAAGCTCGGCTCGCCGCGGTTCAGCTTGGCGGGCGGGCAGTCCGACAGGTCGGGCACGTGGCCCTCGCGGGTGTGGATCACGGTGAGGCCGACCGCGCGGGCGGTCTCGAGCACCTTCTTCAGCGGCGGCACCACCGACTGCAGCAGCGACACGTCGTTGCCGAGCGTCTCGCCGAAGCCGCCGGGCTCGACGAAGTCGCGCTGCATGTCGATGATCACCAGCGCGGTGCTCGCCGGGTCGAAGGAGAACGGGTACGGCTGGGCGTCAACCTGCATGGGTTCTTCCCTCGGTCACGGTCGCTTCGATGACGGCGCGGGATGTCGCCACCGCGCCGAAGACCCCGCCCTGCATGGTCACCATGTGCAGGGCGGCGTCGTGGTTGGACGGGTCCGTCGCGCCGGTGCAGTCGGACAGGATCAGGCACTCGTAGCCGCGGTCGTTGGCCTCGCGCATGGTCGTGTGCACACAGACGTCGGTCGTGATGCCGGTGAGGATGATGTGCGTGATCGCGTGCGTGCGGAGCACGAGGTCGAGGTTGGTGGCGTAGAACGCGCCCTTGCCCGGCTTGTCGACGAGCGCCTCGCCGGGGATCGGCGCGACCTCCGGCACGATCTCCCAGCCCGGCTCGCCGCGCACGAGGATCCGCCCGGCCGGGCCCTCGGAGCCGATCTCCGCGCCGATCTGCGCTGAGCGCCAACGCTTGTTGGCGGGCAGGTCCGACAGGTCCGGCGCGTGGCCTTCCCGCGTGTGGATCACCAGCATGCCGGTCGACCGCGCGTGGGCGAGCATCGCGGCGGTGGCGGGCAGGCCCGCGCGGGTGAGCGACAGGTCGTAGCCCATCCGGTCGACGTAGCCGCCGGGGCCGCAGAAGTCGACCTGCCAGTCGATGCAGACCAGCGCCACGTGCGCGGTGCTGACCGAGCCGTCGTAGGGCCAGGCGTACGGGTTCGCGGCGACCGGGCCGATCACCGCGGTCTTCGGAAGAGTGGACGTCATGCCGGGTGCTCCCTGCCGCCGTGCTGGTGGGCGTGCGTCATACGGCCTCCCTGGTCAGGTCGTGCGCCGTGTCGGGTGGTGCAGCTCCGCCGCGGCGGAGATCAGCCGGTCCTCCGAGAAGGCCGGGCCGAAGAGGGTGACGCCGAAAGGGCGCCCGTCCGCGGTCACGCCCGCGGGGACGGCGACGGCGGCGAGGTCGAGCAGGTTCGTGAACTGGGTGAACCGGCCCAGCACGCGGTTGCGCGCCACCGGCTCCTCGGCCATCTGCTCGCGGGTGAAGGTCGTCGGGATCGTGGGGAGCAGCAGCACGTCGACGCGCTCCCACAGCCGGTCGGCCCACGCACGCAGCTCCTGCAGCCGGTGGCGGGCGCGGAACGTGGCGACGGCGTCGAACTCCCGGCCGCGTTCGATCACCGACCGGGTGACGGGCAGGACGTCGTCGGGGTGCTCGGCGAGGAAGCCCTCGAGGCCCGCCAGCCGCTCGGCGACCCACGGGCCCTCGTAGAGGAGGCCCCCTGCCTCGAAGAGCGGCTCCAGCGCCACGGGGTGCAGCCGGGCGCGCCCGGCAAGGTCGGCGACGAGGTCGTCGAACAGGTCGGCGAACCCGTCGTCGACGAGCCCGCGCAGTCCGGCCCGCGTCGGCACCCCCACCCCCCACGGTGAGTCCCGCGTCTCGACACGCCGAGTTCCGGATTCGAGCACGCGGCGGCGTGCCGGAACGGCGAACTCAGCGTGTCCGATTGCGGGACTCACCCCGTCCAGCGGTGAGTCCCGCGTCTCGGCACGCCGAGTTCGGGATTTCGGCACGCGCGACCAGGGATCGGCGGGATCGGGGACGGCGAGGACGGCGAGGACGGCGTCGGCGTCGTCGAGGTCGCCCGTGAACACGGACACGCAGTCCAGCGACCGGCACGCGGGCACCACGCCCGCCGTGCTGACGAGCCCCCGCGTCGGCTTCAGCCCGACGATCCCGTTGAGCGCGGCGGGTACGCGACCCGACCCCGCGGTGTCGGTGCCCAGCGCGAACGCGACCACGCCCGCCGCGACGGCGACAGCGCTCCCCGAGCTCGACCCGCCCGCGATCAGGTCGCCGCCGAACACGCTCTCCGGTGCGCCGTACGGGCTGCGGGTGCCGTTCAGCCCGGTCGCGAACTGGTCCAGGTTGGTCTTGCCGACGGCGATCGCGCCCGCGTCGAGCAGCAGCCGCACGCTCGTGGCGTCGACGGAGGGGGAGTAGGCGAACCGCGGGCACGCGGCGGTCGTCGCCAGCCCCGCGACGTCGATGTTGTCCTTGACCGCGAACGGCACCCCGTAGAGCGGCGGGCGCTCCCCGCCCGACCAGCGGTCCTCGATCGCCGTGGCCCGCGCGTGCAACGCCGCGGCGTCGAACCGCGAGATCCACGTGGCGTCCTCGCCGCGGGCCGCGACGCGTCTTAGGACCGTGTCGACCACCGCATGCACGGACAGCCCGTCCGCGTAGGCGGCGCGGAGGGCGGAGACCCGCGTGATGTCGAGTGCCGAGAGTCGCACTCCGTCGATTGTCGACGGTTTGGTGTCAGGCAAAGCCTCGCGCCGTTAACGCCATGTTGCGGCCGCTTACCCGCCGTCAAGCTCCGGGGCGAGGTAGGTGCGGGCGCCGTGCGCCTCGAGCTCGCGGAGGACCGTCGCCAGCTCGCCCCCGCGGACAGCCTCGTAGAGGCGCCGGTGTCTGCCCGGCCCCTCCTCCGGCGGTCGGTGAGCGGCCTCGCGCCGCATGTTCGTCGCCATGTAGAGCTGCAGCTTGAGGATCACCGGCTCGTAGACGTCGAGCAGGTGCCGGTGCCCGGACATCGCCACCAGCGCCAGGTGGAACGTCCGATGGCCCGCGGCCTGGGCGAGCGTGTCGCCCTCGGCCGTCGCGTGCTCCATCGCCGTGACGGCGGCCGCCATCGCCTCCAGCCCGGCCGGATCGGGCACCCCACCTCCGCCGAGCGCGCACCGCGCGGCGAACTGCTCCAGCACGTCGCGCAACGTGAACAGCTCGTCGATGTCGCGCGCGGAGAGCCGCGCCACCCGCACCCCACGGCGTGGCAGGTGCTCCACCAGCCCCTGCTGTCCCAGCAGGCGCAACGCCTCGCGCAGCGGCGCCCTGCTCGTGCCGAACCGGCGGGTGAGCTGCTCCTCGACGATCCGCTCGCCGGGCGCCAGCTCCCCGGAGAGGATCTCGCCGCGCAGCCGTCGGACGGTCAGCTCGACCAGGCTCGTGGCCTGCAGCGGCCCGGCGGTCACCGGCGTCCTCCCCTCCGTCGACGCACTCAGCGTCTCAGCCTGCCGTGCTGATGCCGATCGCCATACCGACGAGGTAGGTCGCCCCCGCCGCGATGGCGCCGAACATCAGCTGCCGCAGACCCGACAGCCACCACGTCCGTGTCGTGAAACGGGAGGTGAGCGCGCCCGCGACGAACAGCCCGACCGCCCCGACCAGCAGCGCCACCACCAGCGACGACGAGCCCAGCAGGTACGACACCAGCGGGAAGATCCCGCCGATCGCGAACGCGACGAACGAGCTGGTCGCCGCCGTCCACGGTGAGGGCTGGTCGTCGGGGTCGAGCCCCAGCTCCTGCGTGATGTGCACCTTCACCGCCAGCTCGGGGTCGGCGTGCACCTCCCGCGCCACGGCTTCCGCGGTGTGCCGGGACAGGCCCATCTGCTGGTACATGTCGGCGAGCTCGGCCATCTCGCCTTCGGGATGCTGCTGGATCTCGGCGCGCTCGACGCGGACCTCGTTCGCCACGGCGTCGTTCTGCGTGTCGACAGAGGCGAACTCGCCCAGCGCCATCGAGAACGCGCCCGCGACGAGCCCGGCCATCCCGGTCAGGATGATCGTGCTCCGGCCCGCCCCACCGCCGCCGACGCCCGCGACCAACGCGATGTTGGTGACCAGGCCGTCCATCGCACCGAACACCCCGGCGCGCAGCCAGCCGCCGGACACGTCGGCGTGGTGGTGAGCGACATCCGGCTCGGTCATGCCGCGGAGCGTAACCCGGCCCGCCGCGCGCGACCCGTCGACGAGCAGCACACTTGTCGTCCTCTCCGGCATGCGCCACCTCGCCGCCGAGCTGGGCGACCGCGCCACGTACCTGCGCGTCGACACCTACCGCGAGGCGCTGCGCCGCGTCGGACGCCCGGTGCTCGTGCACGAGCCGACGTCACACGCCGCGGCCGCTCTCGTCGAGTGCCTCCGCGGCGACGGGCTCGTCGCCGAGATCCTCCCGACGCCGACGTTCGCGTTGTCCCGCAAGGAGTTCGACGACTGGGCTGGCGACCGCACCACCTTCCGGATGGAGGAGTTCTACCGCGCTGAGCGGCGTCGGTTCGACGTGCTGATGGACGGCCCCGAGCCGCTCGGTGGGACCTGGAACCACGACCACGCCAACCGTGAGCCGCCGCCCCGTGGCGCCACCACATTGGACGTTCCCGGGCCGTGGCTGCCGACCGAGGACGCGATCGACGAGCAGGTGCGCGCCGACCTCGACGGGTCCTGGACCTGCCCGCGGTCGGCCGGGACGGCGGCCCGCGCTGGTTCGCCGTCACCGCCGCCGAGGGCCGCACGGCCGTGCGCCACGGTACTGGCGCTTCGGGCGCGGCTACCCCCGCCGCAACGCCCTGCGCGCCCGCACGCCGCTTCCGGACTGGTGGCGGACCCTCGACGCCGACACGGTGACCGCCCGTTGCCTGCGCACGGCCCTGGAGGGCGTCCGCGACCGCGGCTGGACCCACCACATCCAGCGGCTCATGTGCTGGGCAACCACGCGTTGCAGCGCGGCGACCGGCCCGCTGAGCTGTCCGACTGGTTCCGCGAGGCGTTCGTCGACGGCTTCGAGTGGGTCATGCCGCCCAACGTCGTCGGGATGAGCCAGCACGCGGACGGCGGGGTGATGGCGGCTCGGCGACGACGCCTGCCCGTTCACGGCGGGGTACTGGGGGTGGACGCACCGCCACCGCCAGCTGCTGGCCGCCAACCACCGCACCGCGCGGGCTGTCGCGAGCTTGGGGCGGCTGCCCGACCTCGACGCCGTGCTGGAGCAGGAGTCGGCGCGCGAGTACTCCTGACGAGGTTCTCAGGTGTGCTCGCTACTCTTTCCGTGTGAGTCGGGCCCACGTCCTCGATCTGGTCGGAACGCTGGCGCGTCTGGGCCTCGCCGCCGTGTGGCTGGTCTCGGGCACGTTGAAGGCGGTCGACCTGAACCAGACGGTCGTCGCCGTCCGCGCCTACGACGTGCTGCCACGGGCCGCGGTCGACGTCGTCGCCGCCGTGCTGCCGTTCCTCGAGATCGGTCTGGGTCTGCTGCTGCTCTTCGGCATCGGCACGCGGTTGGTCGCGGTCGTCGCGGCGGTCCTCCTGCTGGTGTTCATCGCGGGCGTCATCCAGGCGTGGGCGCGCGGGCTCTCGATCGACTGCGGCTGCTTCGGCGGCGGCGGCCCCGTCGCCCCCGGCGCCACGGCCTACCTGCAGGAGATCGTCCGCGACACGGGCTTTCTCGCCATGGCCGGATGGCTCATCGCCCGACCTCACACGTTGCTCTCTCTGGACTCACGGCTGACCGCGGGAAGGACCTGACACATGGGCGGAGCGTCACGCAACGAGCGCAAGCGGCGCCAGGAGGCGGCCGCCCGACGGCTCGCCTCGGCAGGCATCCAGGTGCCGCAGAAACGCTCGAACACGCCGTTGATCATCGTGGTCGCGGTCGTCGTGGTCGCGGTGCTCGTCGGCGGCGTGGTGCTGTACCTGCGCAACTCCTCCGGCGGCCCCGACGTGACCCCCAACTACAAGACCACCGCGTCCGGCGCCGTGGTCACCGCGGGCACCGGCAAGCCGACGATCGACGTCTACGAGGACTTCCTCTGCCCCAACTGCGAGGTCTTCGAGAAGACGTACGGCAACGAGATCGTCAGCGCGCTCAACTCGGGCAAGCTGACCGCCCGCTTCCACTCGATCGCCATCCTCGACTCGCGGACGAACCCCGCGGGCTACTCCACCCGCGCCGCCAACGCTGCGCTGTGTGCCGTGCAGGCGGGCGTCTACCCGGCCTACCACCAGAAGCTGTTCGCCAGCCAGCCCAGCGAAGGCAGCGCGGGACTGACGAACGACCAGCTCGTGCAGTTCGGCACCGAGCTCGGCGCCAAGGGCGACTTCGCGTCCTGCGTGACGGGCGCGAAGAACGCCGCCGCCGTCACCGCGGAGACGCAGAAGGCGATCGCGGACCCGGCGCTGCAGACCAACGGCGTCTTCGGCACCCCGACGGTGGTCGCGAACGGCGCCATGGTGAACCTCAACGACGCCAACTGGCTCAAGCAGATCGTCGGCAGCTGATCACGTGCGGGACGGGTGGTCCCAGGTGATCGTCGGCCGCCGCCCGCCGAGGTGGCGGCCGAACCAGTCCAGGATGATCTCCGCCCGTTGGACGCGGTGCCGGGGCGAACCGGAGCGCGACAGCTCGTGCCCCTCCTCGGGGAACCGCCAGTACTCCACCGTCCTCCCCAGCATCCGCAGCGCCACGAAGAGGCGGTCGGCCTGCTCCACGTGGCAGCGCA
The DNA here is from genome assembly GCA_963750095.1 of uncultured Actinomycetota bacterium. Taxonomy (GTDB): domain Bacteria; phylum Actinomycetota; class Actinomycetes; order Mycobacteriales; family Pseudonocardiaceae; genus Pseudonocardia. The sequence continues at coordinate 903,475 of CAVVPJ010000010.1, forward strand.
GGTCGTCGTCCGAGTGCAGGATCAGCAGCGGCGTGCGGATGTCGCGGGCGTAGGTGATCGGCGAGATCCGCCGGTAGACCTCCGGCGCGTCCAGATGGGTCACCCCGATCTCGTAGTGGAAGTAGCCCGCCGAGTCCGACGTGGCCTCCTCGGACTCCATGTCGTTGACGGCCCGCTCGCTGCACGCGGCGGCGAAGCGGTCGGTGTGGCCGACCAGCCAGCTCGTCAGGTAGCCGCCGTAGGAGCCGCCGAGCACGCCCACGCGGCCCGGGTCGAGCGCCGGGTCGCGCTGAAGCGCCGCGTCGAGCACCGCGAGGACGTCGTCGGCGTCGATGCCGCCCCACCCGGTGCCGGGCACCGCCGCCGCCTCGGGTGATCGGATCGCGCGCACGAACGCCTCCGAGCGGCCGGACGAGCCGTGCGGGTTCGTGTAGACGACCGCGTAGCCCGCCCCCGTCCACAGCTGGAACTCGTCGAACCAGGCGTTGGCGTACTGGGTCATCGGTCCGCCGTGGATCGACAGGAGCACCGGCACCCGCTCGCCCGTGTCGGGCGGCCGGACGATCCAGGCGTCGAGCTCGACGTCACCGGCGGGCGACGGCACGGTGAAATGCTCCGGCTCGGACGGCGGCACGGCCTTGAGGAACGGCCCGCCCAGGTTCGTCAGCTGCCGCTCGACGCCATCGGCGCGGCGCACGAACACCTCCGGCAACGTCGTCGGGGTCGCGGCGACGAACGCGAGCACCCCGCCCGCGAGGTCGTATCCGGTAGTCGCCCGTCGCCCGCCGAGCACCAGCTCGGTGGACCCGTCTTCTTCCGCCCGGTAGACGTGCACGTTGCCGCGGTCCTCGACGCTGAACAGCAGGTCCTCGCCGTCCCAGAGCGGGGCGCGGGCGCCGGGGAACGGGGCGCACTGGCGGTCGAGGCCCGCGGTGCGGATGCGCTGCTCACCGGTGGCCGCGTCCAGCACCGCGACCTGCCCGTGCGACGGGATCAGCCGGTTGTCGGTCGCGAGCGTCGCGATGCGCGAGCCGTCCGGGCTGAAGGCGGGGAGCGCGTGCGACAGCTCGCGCTTGGTGAGCGCGGGCGGCTCGCCGTCGGGCTCGTCGACGTCGACGAGGTGCACGTCGTCGACCATCTCCAGGTCGCCGTCCTCGCCGCGGGACGTCGTCACGGCGAGCGTCCGGCCGTCCGGCGACCACGCCAGCCCCCCGTGCTCGTGCGGTCCGCCCGCGACGACCACCGGCTCGGCCGTGCCGTCGGAGGGCACGACGAACACGCTGCGCGGGCGGTCGATGGTCCAGCCGACGCCGTCAAGGCGGGAGAAGAGGCGGTCGATGCGCCGCGGCGGCCGGGCGCTGTCGTCGTCGCCGTCCCGGTAGCGGCCGGTCCGCTCGCGGGAGGCGAACGCGATCCGGCTGCCGTCCGGCGACCACACCGGCTCCTCGACGGCCTCGTCACGCTCGCACAGCGTGACGGTCTCACCCGGCCCGTCGACGGGTGCGACGACCAGCGCCCCGCCCCCGCCGTCCCGCTTCCGGGTGAACGCCAGCCGCCGACCGTTCGGCGACCATGCGGGGCTCCCGTCGCCGTCGCCTCCGGAGAACGGGTACGGCGCGGCCGACCCGTCGGTCGGGGCGAGCCACACCGCCCTGCGGTAGCGGTTGCCTTCCAGGTCGACGCGGGTGACGGTGAACGCGGCCATCTGGCCGTCGGGGGAGAGGCGGAGGTCGGACACCCCGACCAGCCGCCCGATGTCGGCGGGCTGCACGTCGGGGACGGTAGGCCGCGTGGTCGCCCGTTGCAGTCCCGGGTGCTCGACCCGGTTGCCGTCCACCGCGCGGGGTCGTGTAACTTTGGCGTCGCAAGGGGCTGTGGCGCAGTTGGTAGCGCATTTGACTGGCAGTCAAAGGGTCAGGGGTTCGAATCCCCTCAGCTCCACTCTTGCGGTGACGTAGGCCCGCAGCGAGTCGTCGCAGGTCAGTAGCGGTGACGCGGGCTTGGTGGCGATCTTGTGGTGATCGACTATTCACGGCCTCTGTACTGATACTGGAGCAAAACTGGAGCACGGCGTCCAAGGGCACGAAATACTGTCAACCCTCTGCTCCAGGGATTGTGGCCGGTTCGGCGCGCTTCGGGGGCAGCCGCGCCGTTCGCGGCAGCGGTACCGCACCGTCGCGTCTGCCGACTGCTCGGGGCTAGCCGTAGGAATGGTCGGGGATGGGTTGGCGGGCCTGCTGCGGCCGGTGGGGGCGTGGCGGTGGGCCGATCGCGGCGTGGTTGGGCTGTGGCCGGGCGTCCGCGGCGGGAACTGGCGTCAGGCGATGTCGACGCCGACCTCGCAGGCGAGTCCGGCCAGGCGAGGCTCAGGTGCTCGCGCGCGCCGAACCGCTCGATGTCGCCGGTGATGATCTGCTGAATGCGTTGCAGGCCGAGCTCGTCGGCCGCGTCGATGCGCAGCGCGAGCCGCTTCCCCTCGACGCGCACGGTGCAGCTGCCCCACGGGTCGAACACGAGAACGGTCCGATCGACGCTCTGGTCAACGCGCAGCGTTACCTCGCCTGCCGCAAGCGGGTTACCGCCTCCGTGCGGGCGCATCCGGTGGCCCCGCTCGCCCGCCATCGCGGAGGCGTGGCGGCCGAGCTGGGCGGCGTAGGGGGCCGCCCGTGCGGTCGTGAGGGTGGCTTCGATGGTCGACATCGAACTCATGCCCTTCCGGCGCTCACCAGGGCGACGCCGCCGCAGGTCGCCGGCGGGTCGAGGTCATCGGGGTGAACGAACGGCTGTTGACAAGGACTCACTCGACCCACTTTACGAGACATAGTGTCTCAGTCAATACGGCGTGTATTGGATATGGACGCGACGTAGAGTCTTGGGGTGCCGAAGTTGTGGTCCGAGACCATCGAGGAGCATCGGCGCGAGGTGCGGGAGGCGATCCTGGACGCCGCGGCGGCGCTGGTGGCCGAGCATGGCCTGCGGGGTGTGACCATGTCAGGGATCGCTGAGGGGGCCGGTATCGGGCGCGCCACCCTGTACAAGTACTTCCCCGACGTGGACGCGATCCTGGCCGCCTGGCACGCGCGCCAGGTCAAGACACACCTCGCGCAGTTGGCCGAGATCCGCGATCGCTGCGGGGATCCGCCGCGCCGGCTCGCCACCGTGCTGGAGGCGTACGCGTTCCTGTCGCATGTCTCGCGCGACGAGCACGACCGTGAACTCGCCGCCCTGCTGCATCGCCGGGGACAACATCTCGATCCCGCCCTGCGACAGGTCCACGGCATGCTGCACGACCTGCTCGTCGAGGCAGCTCAGGCAGGCGGCGTCCGCGACGACGTCCCGCCGTCGGAGTTGGCCGACTACTGTCTGCACGCCCTCGGCGCAGCAGCCGGCCTGTGCACCAGGGCCGCCGTGCGGCGGCTGGTCCGCGTCACCCTGGCCGGCCTGCGGGCAGGCTGACCCGGCCTTCCCCGCCCCGGGGCGCCGCCTGCCGATCGTGCCGACCGCGCAGCGGTGCGCGTACATACCCCTCCCTGGTAAGGGTCTGACGCGCTCGGCCGGGGGCCCGGAGGGCCCTAGCCGCGCCTGGGCTCGGAGGACGAGCGTGGTGGGTGCAGGAGGACCGCCTCCTCGTCGAGGAGCTACCGATGATCACCTCACGTCAGCGGAGCGACGGGTTCCCCGAACCACTCCGGTCGCCGCCTGCCCGGCAGCCGGGCCATCGAGGTCACGGCTGGATGATGGCCGTCGTCTGCCTCCCGATGATCGCCATCGCGATAGTCCTGGTCGCCACCGGCGAGGCGAGCGGTGGGTTTCTGGTCGCCGCGGCGATGTGCGCGCTGATGATGGCGCTGATGATGCGCGGCATGGGTGAAGACCCGGGCCGTCGCTGACACGGAAGGAGTCTCCGATGATGTTCTGGTGGGGCGAGGGCATGACCGGATGGGGTTATGCGCTGATGTCGGTGAGCATGGTGCTGTTCTGGGGTGTGGTGATCCTCGGGATCGTCGCGCTGGTGCGCTACCTGGCCCGTTCCGGGCAGTCCGCGGGCGGTGCCGGTACGCCGCGTGCGAGCGCTGAGCAGGTGCTTGCGGAGCGGTTCGCCCGTGGCGAGATCGACGAGCAGGAGTACCAGAGCCGGCTGGCCGCGCTGCGGGGTCCGCAGCAGACGACGAGCGGAAGGTGATCTGGCTCCTTCCCGAACGGGCGGCGGCGCCGGTCCTGTCGTGGCGGGGCTGAGACGATGGCGACCCGGTCGAGCGCGCTGGTGCCGGCGGTGCTGGCCCGCCGCTGGACCCTGCGCCGCCACGACCGGTGGACACCCGAGCGGCTACGCGCCCACCAGGACCGCGCGTCGACCGAGCTGCGCCAGTGGGCGCTGCGGCGGTCGGTGTTCTACCGCCGCTTCCACGCCGGACGGTCGGATCGGCCGTTGGCCGAGTTGCCGGTGTTGACCAAAGCGGTGTTGATGGAGCACTTCGACGAGGTCAGCACCCGGCCGGAGGTCCGGCTGGCTGGCCTGGAGCGTTACCTGGCCGGGCCCGGCCCGGGGGAGCTGTACCGGGGTCGGTGGTTCGTGTGCGCCACAGCGGGCACCACCGGGCGCCGCGGGGTGTTCGTGTGGGACCGGCGGGAGTGGGTCCAGGTCCTGGCCTCCTACAACCGGGCCTTTGACTGGGCGGGCTCCACTGCGGGGTTGACCCACCGGGTGTCCATGGCGGTGGTCAGCTCGACGAACCCGTCGCACCAGTCCGCCCGGGTCGGCGCGTCGATCCACAGCCGCTGGATCCCGACGCTGCGCATCGACTCCGGTGACGACGTCGCGGACATCGTCGCGCGCCTGAACGCCGCGCAACCGCAGGTGCTGGTCGGCTACGCCTCGATGGTGCGGCTGTTGGCCGAGGAGCAGCTGGCCGGGCGGTTGCGGATCGGCCCGCGTTTCGTGTTCTCCGCCTCGGAGGTCCTCACCGATGCCACCCGTGCGCTGGCCGCGCAGGCGTGGACGATCCGGCCGTTCAACGTCTATGGCGCCACCGAGACCGCGGGCATCGCCGCCGACTGCGACCGCCATCCCGGCATGCATCTGTTCGAGGACCTGGTGATCACCGAGGTCGTCGACGAGCACCACCGGCCCGTCCCTGCGGGAACGTTCGGCGCGAAGGTGCTGGTCACGGTGCTGTTCTCACGCACCCTGCCGTTGATCCGCTACGAGATGAGCGACAGCGTCCGCCTGGCCGCCGACCAGCGCTGTGGATGCGGCAGGCCCTACCGCCTCCTGGACGCCATCCAGGGCCGCGAGCAGGACGCGCTGCGGTTCCCCGGCCTCGACGGCGCGGGCTCACGGGTCGTGCAGCCCATCGCGTTCCACCACGTCATGGACCACGTCGCCGCCGCGGGCTGGCAGATCGCGCAGCGCGACGACGGCCATCTCGACGTCCTGCTCGCCCACCCGCGCGAGGTCGATCCCGAGGCCCTGGCCACCCGGCTCCGGTCGGCGCTGACCGCACGCGGCGCCGTCGCGCCCACGGTGCGGATCCAGACCGTCGACGCCATCCCCCGCACCCCGCCCGGCAAAGCCCCGCTCATCGTCGGACCCACCACTGCCATACCCTACTAGGGTTTACATGGATGCCCTCCGGGGGTATACAGGTGGTGGTGGGGAGGGAGGCCGCGTGGCCGGGTACATCGACAACAAGGACGGGCTGCTCAAGCGGCTGCGCCGGGTCGAGGGTCAGGTGCGCGGGCTGGCGCGGATGGTCGAGTCCGACACCTACTGCATCGACGTCCTGACCCAGGTCTCCGCCGCGACCAAGGCCCTGCAGGCGGTCGCGCTGGAGCTGCTGGAGGACCACCTTGCGCACTGTGTGGCCGACGCGGCCCGCGAGGGCGGCCAGGTGGCGCAGGAGAAGGTCGAGGAGGCCTCGGCCGCCATCGCCCGGCTGGTCCGGTCCTGACCGCCACGAGCATCTCGGGAGGAGCCGCCATGAGCATCACGACCAGGACAGGAACGACGTCGAGGACCTATCTCGTCGCGGGCATGACCTGCGACCACTGTGTGGCCGCCGTGCGTGCAGAGCTCGGCAACCTCGACCCGGTGACCGGGGTGGAGGTGGATCTCGTCCCGGGCGGGACGTCCCGGGTCACGGTCACCAGCACCGCCGCGGTGCCCGACGACCAGGTGCGGGTGGCCGTCGACGAGGCCGGATACGCGCTGGTGGAGGCTCGCGGTGAGTGAGCTTGCGCGCGAGTCTGCGCCGCGGCGCACCGCGGACGCCTCGTCGGCGGTGGATCTGCAGGTCGGGGGCATGACCTGCGCGTCCTGTGCGGTGCGGATCGAGAAGAAGCTGGGCCGCATGCCGGGCGTGTCGGCCTCGGTCAACTACGCGACCGGGAACGCGCACGTCGAGCTTCCGGCGGGTACCGACGTCGAGGACGCGATCGCCACCGTGGAGGCCACCGGCTACCGGGCCTGGCTCCCGCAACCGGCCGGCACCCCGACCGACGCGGGCGCCGTGTCGGGCGGCGCGGAGGCCGATCCCGAGGACGTCGAGGTGCGGTCGCTGCGGCAGCGGCTGGCGATCAGCGTCGCGCTCACGGTGCCGGTGCTGGTGTTGGCCATGGTCCCGGCCTTGCAGTTCACCTACTGGCAGTGGTTGTCGCTGACGCTGGCCGCGCCGGTGGTGGTGTGGGGGGCGTGGCCGTTCCACCGGGCCGCGTGGACCAACCTGCGCCACGGCGCGGCGACCATGGACACCCTGATCAGCGTCGGGGTCTGGGCCGCGTTCGGGTGGTCGCTGTACGCGCTGTTCCTCGGCGGGGCGGGCGTGCCCGGGGTGCGGATGAGCTTCGAGCTGGTCCCGCAGCCCGGTGCGGGCGGGATGGACATCTATCTGGAGGTGGCCTCCGCGGTCACCGTGTTCATCCTCACCGGGCGTTACCTGGAGGCGCGGGCCAAGAAGCGCTCCGGGGCGGCGTTGCGGGCCTTGATGGAGCTGGGCGCCAAGGATGTCGCGGTGCTGCGGGAGGGCCGCGAGCAGCGGATCCCGATCGGCGCCCTGGTGGTCGGTGACCACTTCGTGGTCCGGCCCGGGGAGAAGGTCGCCACCGACGGCCGGGTCGTCGAGGGCTCGTCGGCGGTGGACGCGAGCATGCTGACCGGCGAGTCGGTGCCGGTTGAGGTCGGGCCCGGCGACGAGGTTGTCGGCGCCACCGTCAACGCCGGTGGTCGACTGGTCGTGCGGGCGGCCCGGGTCGGGGCGGACACCCAGCTCGCGCAGATCGCGCGCCTGGTCGAGGCGGCGCAGTCGGGCAAGGCGCCGGTGCAACGGCTGGCCGACCGGGTCTCGGGCGTGTTCGTCCCGGTCGTGATCGCACTGGCCGTGGCGACGCTGGTGTTGTGGCTCGCCGTGGGGGCCGGGGCGGAGGCGGCGTTCACCGCCGCGGTCGCGGTGCTGATCATCGCCTGCCCGTGCGCGCTGGGGCTGGCCACCCCCACCGCGCTGCTGGTGGGCACCGGGCGGGGCGCCCAGCTGGGCATCCTCATCAAGGGCCCGCAGATCCTGGAGTCCACCCGGCGGATCGACACGGTGCTGCTGGACAAGACCGGCACCGTCACCACCGGCCGGATGAGCCTGGTCGACGTCGTCCCCGCGTCGGGTGTCGGCGAGGAGGAGCTGCTGGCGCTGGCCGGGGCCGTCGAGGACGCCTCCCGCTGACAAGTCCGCCCAGATCACCCGCCTGCAAGAAGCGGGCAGGCGGGTGGCGATGGTCGGCGACGGCGTCAACGACGCCCCCGCCCTGGCCCAGGCCGATCTCGGCGTCGCCATCGGCGCGGGCACCGACGTGGCCATCGAGACCGCCGATGTCGTGCTCATGCGCTCCGACCCCCTCGACGTCCCGACCGCGTTGCGGATCGGGCGGGGCACGCTGCGCAAGATGCGCCAGAACCTCGGCTGGGCCATCGGCTACAACGCCGTCGCCCTCCCGATCGCGGCCGGGGTGTTCGAACCCGCCTTCGGACTGGTCCTGCGCCCCGAGATCGCGGCACTGTCGATGTCCGGCTCCAGCCTCCTGGTCGCCGTCAACGCCCTGCTGCTCAAACGACTGCGGCTGCCCCGAGCGCCGAGCGAGGAGAAGCCCGCCACCACTGCGGCCGAGCACACCGTCTCGGCCTGACGCCGTCCCCCCTTTGCTCGAGGTCGGTTGTGGCGGGGCGGCGCCCGAGGGCATGTGGGCGCCGCCCCTTGCGACGCGGTCGGGGGAGTGGTTGCCGCGTCGCTGTCTAGGTCTGCAAGCTCGCGAGAGAACTCCTACGAGGCTGTGATCGCCTCCAGGGGGCTGAGGCGGGCGGCGCGCTGCGCGGGCAGGACCGCTGAGGCGAGCCCGATGCCGACGGCGCCGATGAGGACGGCCGCGTTGGTGGTCCAGGGGATGGTCAGGGTGGTGATGCCGTAGGCGGTCAGGGCCTGTTGTGCGGGGCGCCCCCGATGAGTCCGAGACCGTGGACGGCGCCGTGGACGGCGACGAGGACGGCTTCGAGGTGGATGAGGCGGCGGATCTGGGGGCGGGTCATGCCGAGGGTGCGTAGGAGCCCGTGCGCGGCGGCGACCGGGTCGTGGGTGACCATGACGATGGTCTGGCCGAGCTCGTGCACGCAGCGGCGCAGCAGGGTGAGCATGTCGGCGGCGGCGCGGGAGTCGAGGTTGCCGGTCGGTTCGTCGGCGAAGATGACCGCGGGTCGGGCGGCGAGCGCGCGGGCACAGGCCACCCGTTGCTGTTGCCCGCCGGACAGCTCGGCGGGCTGGTGCCCGAGCCGAGGGCGCAGGTCGGCGGTGTCGATGATCTGTTCCAACCAGGCCGGGTCGAGGGCGTGGCCCGTCGTCAACGCTGAGCGGTGCCGCAGCACCTGACCTTCCATGCCCCGTAGCTGCCGAACGCGCGCGGCGGCCGCGCCCATGGTCTGGCCGATCCGCGGTTGCAATGGCTGGGATCGCGGGAGTCACGGCGTGCCCCGCGGGTGGGTTTCGTACATGCGGACTGCCACGACCAGCCCGGAGGCGGCGGTGAGCGCGGCGACGGCCCAGATGGCGGTGGGGATGCCGAAGGCGTCGGCGAGCAGGCCGGCCAAGAGGGCGCCGATGGCGAATCCGCCGTCGCGCCAGAGCCGGTAGACCCCGACGGCGCGGGCCCGCCAGGCCGGGTGGGCGACGTCGCCGACGGCGGCGAGCAGGGTGGGGTAGACCATGGCGGTGCCCGCGCCGAGCAGGACCGCGGCCAGCGCCCACAGCACGAAGCTGTGGGTGGCGGCGACGAGGCCGAGCGCCACGGCCTGCAGCAGCATTCCGGTGGTGATCAGGGGTTTGCGGCCGGTGCGGTCGGACAGGGCGCCGGTGACGAGCTGTCCGAGCCCCCACACGGCGGGGTAGAGCGCGGCGAGTACCCCGATCTGTGCGACGGACAGGCCCGCCGCGGCGAAAAGGACGGGGAACAGGCCCCAGGCCAGGCCGTCGTTGAGGTTGTTGACCATCCCGGCTTGGCTGGCCGCGGACAGCGCGGGTTCACGGAAGCTGGTTTGGGTGAACACCTGCCGGGTGGTGAGCTCGGCGTGCAGGTGGTCGTGGCGGCCGTCGGCGCGGCTGGTGTGGGTGCGGGATTCGAGGCGGGCGTGGCCGCGGGTCTCGCGGACCGACAGGGTGGACAGTCCGAGTCCGAGGGCGGCGTAGGCGACGCCGAGGTAGAACGGGGTGGGGCGCAGCCCGTAGTGGGCGGCGAGGTAGCCGGTGGCCAGCGCAGTGGCGGCCACGGCCAGGTAGCCCGCGGCCTCGTTGAGTCCCATGGCCAAGCCGCGTCGGGCGGGCCCGACGAGGTCGATTTTCATGATGACGGTGGTGGACCAGGTCAGTCCCTGGTTGATGCCCAGCAGCACGTTCGCGGCCACGACCCACGCCCAGCTGGGTGCCCAGATGAGCAGCAGCGGGACGGGGAGCCCGATCAGCCAGCCGGTCATGAGGACGGGTTTGCGGCCGTAGCGGTCGGACAGGGTGCCGGCGAGGTAGTTGGTGGCCGCTTTGGTGGCGCCGAAGGCGAGGATGAACGTCAGTGCCGCGGTGTAGGCGGTGAGCCCGAACGCGGTGTCGGCGAGCAGTGGCAGCACGGTGCGTTCTTGGCCGAGCATGCCGCCGACCAGGGCGTTGACGGCGACGAGCAGGCTGAACTGGGCGAGGTTGGGCCGCAGCCCGAGCTGCAGAACTCGGCCCGCCTCGGTGGGGCGACCCATCAGTCGACGTTCAGGGGTTGACCGGTGGCGGTGGACCAGTCGTCGGGTCCGCCGACCAATACCGCGAGGTCGTGGTGTCCGGCGCGTTCGAGCAGGCTGGCCGCGCCCGCGGCGCGTTCGCCGTGCCCGCACATCAGCACGGTGGGGTCGCCCGGCAGCCGGTCTGCGGCCGCGGCGAGCGCACCCAGTTCGACATGCGTCGCGTCGGGGAGGTGCCCGCCGCGGAACTCGCTGTCCTGCCGCACGTCGAGCACCCGATATCCCTGGATCTGCGAGGGCGGGACGAGGTCGGTGGTGGCGACCGGTTGCCCGGCCGTGACCCAGGCGGGCATGCGGCCGTCGAGCTCGCCCATCAGCCGCTCGTACCCGATCTTCAACGCCTGCCAGGCGATCTCCTCGGGGTCCTGGTCGGGGTTGCGGACCACGACGACGGGGGAGTCGGGCGCGACGAGCCAGCCCAGCCAGGTCGCGAACTGGTTGCGCAACGGGATGGACACCGACCCCGGGATGTGTCCGGCCGCATAGTCGGGGACCGGGCGCACATCCAGCACGGTGGCGCCCCCGTCGCGGAGCGTGCGCACCCGCGACACCGACAGCGGAACCAACTGCCCCGCGGCCGGGTCGAGCAGCGTCGGGCCACGGCGGTTGATCTCCCCGAGCCGGGCGAAGTAGGACGGGTAGCTGCCCAGCGCGCCCAGCAGCGCCGCGGTGAACGCGTCCGCGTCGGGTTGCGCGAGCAGCGGGTTCGTGGCCCGCTCCCGGCCGATGGTGGAGGTGCGGGCGGCGCCGGGCGGGGCCGAGCAGAACGATCCAGCGCCGTGCGTGGGCCACACCGCGGTCGGGTCCGGCAGCTGCGAGAGCCGCTGCAGCGACCGGTACTGGTCGTGGGCGAGCTCCCGGGCGCGGTCGGCGCCCGACAGATCGGTCCGCGCGGCCGAGCCGACGATCAACGAGCCGCCGGTGAACACCCCGAGCGGTCGCTCGCCGTCACCTAGCAGATAGGCCAGGTGCTCATCCGTGTGGCCGGCCGTAGCCCACGCGGTCAGGATCAGCCCACCGAGGTCGACCGGGTCGCCGTCGCCCAGACCGCGATGCTCGTAGCGTCGGTGACCGGCTGCCGCGGCCAGCACGGTGGCGGCCGCGTCGTGGGCGAGTTGGCGGGCGCCGGAGAGGAAGTCGGCGTGCAGGTGGGTGTCGGCGACGAACCGGATCCGCAATCCGGCCGTCGCCGCGGCGGCCCGCACCGCGCGCAGGTCGCGGGGCGGGTCGACGACGAGCGCACCGCCCTCGCCCAGGTCGACCAGGTAGGCGCAGTTGCCCAGGCCCTCGTCGACCACCGTCGTCACGAGCCGGTCGGGTTCAGCCATCGGCATGAAGTCCGTCCCCGGAGCGGGCCAGGAAGTCGTAGCCGTAGACGGCGAACGCGCGGGCGTTGGACTCGCCCGTGGCCCCGCCGAAGGTGTCGTAGGCCGGTCCGATCCGGACCTGGTCGAAACCGGATCGTTCGAGCATCGCCTGCCAGCCCGCACGGGGCAGCCCGCCGGCTATTCAACCGGTCCACAGGTCGATGTCGCGCATCGCCGCGGCCGGGACGGGGTTGCCGTTGGCGATGTCGGCGAACTGCAACGTCCCACCGGGGCGCAACACGCGGCGGATCTCGGCGAACACGGTCGCCTTGTCCGCGCACAGGTTGAGCACCCCGTTGGCGATCACCACGTCCGCCCAGTCGTCCTCGACCGGCAGCGCTTCGGCCAGCCCCTCGCGGATCTCCACATGCTCGAGGCCGAGCTCGGTGACGGTGCGGCGGGCCTTGGCCAGCATCGCCGGGGTCATGTCCACCCCGACCACCCGGCCCGTCGACCCGACCTGGTCGGCGGCGATGACGGTGTCGAACCCGGCGCCGCACCCGACATCGACCACCCGCTCGCCCGGCTGGAGCGCGCGCAGCGCGAACGGGTTCCCGACCCCGGCGAATGACTCCACCGCCGCGTCGGGCAGCCGATCCACCACCGGCGCGGGATACCCGAGCCGGGCCGCCAACCCCCGCCCGGTATGGAAATGGAACTGTGCGCCCGGCTCCAGCGCGACCTCGCGGTACTTCTTCTGCACCTCGGCCCGCAGCACCGTCGGGTCCACCAACACGTCGGTCACGTCCGCCTCCCGGGGCCGATGGACCGAACCTCCTCCGACCCGGCCAGCTCGTCAAGCGATCGTTTGAGCGTAAGAATAGTGGGTGTGGGAGACCGGATGGCGAAGGACGCGCTGTTCGCGGCGTTCGGCGAGGTGGCGGCCGCGCTCGGGTCCGGGCGGCGAGCGGAGATCGTCGACTTGCTGGCGCAGGGGGAGCGCTCGGTCGAGGAGATCGCCGAGCAGATCGGTCAGAGCCTGGCCAATACCTCCCACCACCTGCGCACGCTGTTCCGGGCCGGGCTGGTGCGCACCCGCCGCGACGGCACCCGCGTGTACTACGCCCTGAGCTCCGAACAGGTGGAAGGGCTGTGGGCGGCCCTGCGCACGGTGGCCGAACAGCACGTCGCCGGTCTGGACCGGCTCGCCCGCGACTACCTCGGCGACCGCGCCGGGCTGGAGGCCATCGGCCGGGACGCCCTGCAGGCACGGCTGGCCCGCGACGAGGTCGTGGTCCTCGACGTGCGGCCCGCGGCCGAGTACACGGCCGGCCACATCGCGGGAGCCCGCTCACTCCCGATCGCAGAGCTGCGGCGGCGGCTGCGCGAGCTGCCCGCCGACCGCGTGATCGTCGCCTACTGTCGTGGCCCGTACTGCGTCTACGCCGACGATGCCGTCCGGCACCTGCGCGAGCACGGCTACCGCGCGGCGCGCCTGGAAGACGGCTTCCCCGAGTGGCGCAACGCCGGTCTGCCCGTCGCCGCCGGAGTCGGTCCGGTCTCCGCCTGAGCAGCCGGTTGCTCGGCCCGATCCGGTCACCGGCCATCGAGCCGGACCTGGCTTTCCGCCGGACGAGCGGCAGTTCACCGCTCGAGCCCGCATGTGCTCGGTGCAGCACAGGCCAAAGGGACGGTGACCGACGCGTCGTCGTTGTCGGGAAGGGCTACCGGACGCTGTCGATGATCCGGCCGGCCAACCTCCTGCGCCAAGCGCCGCGACTTCGACTTGGCTTGCGAGAGTCAGAACGGTCTTTACGACTGGGACCTACCGGCAACAACCGTCGTCGCAGCCGGCTTGCTGATCCCTCGCCGGTAGCGACGGCGGAGAGCAACACACCTCGCCTCGCCACGCGTTGCGTCCTTCGCGGACCGCGAGAACGGCCAGCACGAGCGCCGCGGCCGGGTCGGCCCACCACCATCCGAACGCAGCGTTGAGCAGCAGCCCGAGCAGAACCGCGGCGGACAGGTAGGTGCACAGCAGCGTCTGCCGGGAGTCCGCCACCGCGCTGGCCGATCCGAGCTCCCGTCCGGCGCGGCGTTGGGCCCAGGACAGCACCGGCATGATCACCACGCTGATCGACACCAGCACGATCCCGACGGTCGACCGGTCCGCCTCGCCTGCGCCGAGGAGCGAGCGGACGGCTTCGACCGTGACGTAGGCGGCCAGCGCGAAGAATGATCCGGCGATGATCCGCAAAGCGGTGCGCTCGCGGCGCTGCGGATCCGTCCCGGAGAACTGCCACGCCACCGCGGCGGCCGAACTGACCTCGATCACGGAGTCCAACCCGAACCCGATCAACGCAATGGAGGAGGCCACCGTCCCCGCGACGAGCGCCACCACCGCCTCGACCACGTTGTAGGTGATCGTCGCGGCGACCAGCAACCGGATTCTGCGCTCCAGGATCGCCCGACGCTCGGTGGACGGCGCCGCCGAGGTCACGACGCCACCGGCCGGGCTGGCGCGTCTTCGCCATAGACGGGGCACAGCGCCACCGCGTAGCCGGTCTCGGCGAGCAGCAGTTCGGCGCTGCGCAACAACGCGATCAGCTCGGGTCGGGTCAACCGGTAGTAGGACTGGCGCCCCTCGGTGCGGAAGTCCACCAACCGGCAGCCGCGCAGACACGCCAGGTGCTTGGACACCGTGGACTGGGCCAAACCCAGCTGCCGGGTGAGGTCCACCACCCGGGCCTCGCCCTGCGCCAGGCGCAGCACGATCGCCAGTCGCGTCGGGTCGCCCAGCGACCGGAACAGCGCCACCGCAGGCGCCGCATCCACCGCACAGCAATCCATCGCCATTCGGCGATGCTAACGCTTGGTGGCGATGAATACGAGCGTTGCCCCGCGGCTTACCCGGGCCGGGCGTTGATCCGTGCTGCGAGGGTGGCAAGGCCGGGCCCGGACAGTTCCGGGAGCGCGGCCGGGCGTCCGGCCATGGCCATCAACAGCGCTTCACCCGGGCCCTCGACCGCGGGGCCGTTGCCGGTGGTCCAGGCCAGATCGGTCGCAGCGAAGGTGAGCCCGCGCAGGCGTTCGGCGGCGCCGATGGGCGGGGCCGCGGGCGCGAAGCGCAGCGCCGCCAGCACCCGCTCGGCCGGGATGTCGCGGAGGATGCCGAGTGCGCGGCGGATGTCCTGGTGGTGGATGAGTCCATCGGTGAGCGCGATCCGGCCGCCGAAAAGGGCGGTCAATCCGGTCGGCTGCAGGTGCCGCCGCGCCCGGGCGAGCAGGTCCTGCGGGCTGTGGTCGGCGTAGGCGGCCCACCCCGAGGGCGCTGCTGCGGTCCCCGTTGAATCCACCGGCAGCGAACCTGCGCAGGAACCCGATCAGGCCCAGGTCCTCGTAGCTGTAGATGTGCGCGACCACGTCGCGGACCCGCCACAGCGTGCACAGCGTCGGGGCCTCCCATTGCTCCGGGGTGAGAGTGGCCAGGAACTCGGCGAGGTCGGCCCGCTCGTCGCGGGCCAGACGCATCGTCTCCGGCCCGCTGGTGGTGGCGCTGCTCATGCCTGTTCGGTGCTGGGCTGGTCGTTGACACGGTGGGCGTAGCTGTCGAGCAGGGCGGGCCAGCCGCCGCCGCCGTGGATGGCGCCGTAGATGTTCTGGCCGTCGACGAGGCGCTCAAAGTGGCGATGTTCGACCTCGACGGTGGTCTGGGTGGGGCCGTCGGCGTGGAATCGGACCTCGATCTCACTGGCGTGGCTGGGTTCGGGGTCGAACTGCCAGGAGCCGTTGATCTGCCAGGTGAACACGATGCGGCGCGGCGCCTCCCAGGCCACCACGCGGCCCCAGTCGCATTCGCTGCCGTCGACGCCGCGTTCGTACCAGCGCCCGCCCTCGTGGGGTTCGAGGATCACGTCGGCGACCTCGGCCTGCCCGATGTGGTAGGCGTGCGGCCACCAGGAGCCGAAGGATGCGGTGAACACCTGGAAGGCTTGCTCGACCGGCACGTTGACGGTGGTCTTGCCCTCGATCGGCGGCAGCGTTGCTGCGGTCATGGTTGCTCCTGTTCGGGGTGCGGACGGTCGGTCGGGTGGTCTGAAGAGAAGCCGGTGAAGTGGCTGTCGGCGGCGGCCTGGTCGGCGGCCTTGTGAAAGTCGGTCAGCGCCTGCTCCCACACGCCTTCCAGCCAGGCGCGCAGCGCGGCGACGCCCTGCGGGTTGAGCCGGTAGATGCGGCGGGTGCCCTCGGGCTGGGACACCACCAGGCCGCCGTCGCGCAGCACCTTCAGGTGCTGGGAGACGGCGGGGCGGCTGATCGGCAGTTGGTCGGCCAGCTCCTGCACCGACGAGGGTCGTCGGGCGAGCAGCTCGAAGATGGCGCGGCGGGTCGGATCACCGAGCAGACCCAACCCCGCATCTCCGTAAGCTGACACAAACCGTAAGCCTATACGCACATAGCTGAATGCGGAACCCCGGGGTTCGGTTCGATGTCCAACGCGCAGCACACGAAACGATGGCGTCGGCGTGCCGGGTCAGCGGCGGCGTTGCAGGACGAGCCAGGTGCAGCACTGCGCCGCGCCACGGCGTGTGGCGACGTCAGTCGCGCACGCGGCGGCCGGCTTATGGGTGCCCACGACGAGGAACCCGCCCCGGCGCCACTGCGGACGCGTCCTGAGTGCGATGGGTCGTCGGTCGGTCGGATCGGTCAGGCACTGAGACGCCGCCCGGTCGCGCCACACCCGGGAGTCAAAGCCCATAGCGGCCAGGTCAGAACGTCGACAATCTCGCAGAAGGCGCCGAAGGGGAGCCCCGCGCGGCAGATGTCGTCTGTTCGCCGTCGCCAGGCTCCAGGCCGTGACGTACTTCCGGGTGTCCCGGGCCGCGGCCCTGTTGGGGGTCAGCGATGACACGGTGCGGCGGTACATCTCGCTCGGTCGCCTGCCGGTACCACGCGACGAGGCCAACCGTCGGGTCATCGACGGGGTAGCGCTCGCCGCGCGTGTCACCGCGTTCGCGCGCGAGACCATGACACCGGCACCCGACCCGTCACCGGTGGCCAGTTCCGCACGTAATCGTCTCGTGGGCGTGGTGACCGATGTGCATGTTGACAAGGTCATGGCCCAGGTCGAGATGCAATGTGGTTCGCACCGTGTGGCGTCGCTGATCAGTCGTGAGGCCGTCGGCGACATGGGTCTCAAGCCTGGCGTAGTGGCTGTGGCGATGATCAAGTCGACGAATGTGGTGGTCGAGGTTCCCGACATTGCCGTCCACGCCCGACGGCGAGAACGAGGACTTGTCGACCGACTGAGCGGCCGGCCCGGACGAGGTTTACTGCTGAGGAGCCAGGTTCCCGGATCGGGTGCCGTGACGCTGGCGGCGGCGTTCGCCGCCGGTGTGCTGGTCACCGTGATCACCGCGCCGGTGGGCCGATCGGGTGCGGTGTTTCTGTTGCCGGCGCAGTCGGACCGCTTGCGGGTGCCGAGCCCGGCAGTGACGCCGACCAACCTGCTGTTCAACGTGGCCGCGACACCCGGAGCGTCGTGGCGGTACCGGCGAGCCGGTTCCTCGACGTAGACCTGACGGGCGCTGCTGCTCGGCACGGTGCCGGGACTGACCAGGGCTTTCGGGGATCGTCCGGCGATGGGGTGGCCGGGGCCAACGCTGTCGGCGGATTCACACGGTTCGCGGGCAGTCTCGGCACCCAGGTCGTCAAGGTCTTCGATCTCGTCATCGCCCGGACCGGTTTGCGTGACCGCGAGGCCGCACCGTTGGGTCACGCCCCGGTTGACCGTCACGTCCCGCCCGAACGACCACAAGGCCTACTATCCCGGCACGCCCGATCACGATCAGCGTGACCGGCGACGTCCACACCGGGCGGCTGCTGGGTGCCCAACTCGTCGGACGGCTCGGCGGCGAGATCAGCAGCCGAACGCGCGCCGGCTGAGCGTTCCTGGTGCCGTTCGGGCCACGACTCGCGGCCGCCGCCCAGGCTGGTGAATCGGCTGAGCGGACGACCCGCCATGGAGGTGGTCGTCAGCGGCTGTCGTCCGGGATTGCCGAGGGCGAAGGTCGATGGCTGCTCGCGCCCAGTTCTTTCAGCCAATCCATGACATTCCGCTGCCGGGTCGACTGGTCGGTCGCCACGTCAAATGGCGTGCCGTCGGCATAGTCCGGGGTCCAGTTGATGTCCGCCCCGGCGTCGAGGAGACGCTCAGCGGCTCGACGCTGGTACGCGGCGCAGGCGTGCCAGAACGCCTGCGAGATGGCGTCGTGTTCGGGTAGGCCCGCGAGGAGGCCGTCCAGAACGTCGAGGCGTCCGCATGCCACAGCTTCTCGATACGTGCGCCGCGCTGGGCCAACAGTTCGGCGACATGCCAGCAGCCCGTAACCGATTGCGTTGTCCAAGGGCGTGCCGATCGACCCGTCGGGCATCTCAAGATCAGCGCCGCCGTCGAGCAACGCTCGTGCGACATCGACATCGTCGCTACTGGCCGCCCAGTGCAACGGGCTCTCGCCGTGCTCGTCGTCATCGCCTCGGACATTCGGGTTCGCGCCCCGCTCGACAAGCAGGCAAACCACCTCCGGGCCGCGCGGCGTAAAGCCCGGCCAGTCGGCCACGACGTGAAGCAGCGTCCTGCCTCCATACCCGGGCACACGCTCTCGGGCGAGGTCTGGTCGGGAGTCCAGCACGCGCGACAATGCCGCCAGGTCGCCCGCCCGCAGCGCAGCAACGGCAGCGTCGGCGTCAGTGTCACGCGGCTCGGCCCTCACCTGTTGCATGGCAATCACCGTGCCGCCCGCGATCGTCACCATCGTCGCCGTCCCATCGCTGCCGCCAAGCCCAGACACCAGGAACGTCGCGTCGTCGCGTCGTGTCACTCGCATCTCACGAGCCTGATCCGGCGGTCGCCGGCTCTCGCGCAGGCGTAGCAGCGCCATCACCTCGTCGCGGCTCTCACAGTCCCAGGGGCCAGGCTCCACCGCCCGGAGCGTGACCTGCGGGTCCAGCACCTCCTCCACCGCGTCGAGATCGCCACGCGCCCATGCCACGCGCCCATGCCGCGCGGCCCTTCTCGATCGCTGCGCCCGCCGAGTCGGTCACCGGGGTGCCAGCGGCGCTGCCGCCTCCTTCAGCGCTCGCCGCAGGTCACGTAGCGACGGCAGCGCATGGCCTTCGGGGTAGATCCGGCACGCCAGTGCCGCCGGCCGACCAGGCTCATCAAACAAGTCGCGACCCTCGACCATGAACGTCGGCGAACCCAGGAAGTGCAGCTCGTCGGCCACCGATTGGCTCTCGACCACGGTCACCGCGAACGACTCCGACCCAAGGCCGATGTCGCCGAGCGCCTGACGCAGCAGAGCCGCGGCGGCCTCCTCGTGAGGACACTCGTCAACAACAACCAGCTCGATTCGCATGACCACACCCTCCGCCCCACCGTCCTGAATCGCTAGGCGGTCATCGTCCGCGCGGCGTGCCGAACGGCGAACCCTTCTCGCACCCGCTCATCCACGACAGGTGGGGCCAAGGTCCATGATCACAGATGGGGCAAGGTCACTTGACGAAACCCATCGCCCGGTGCGGCGCGCGTGAGCTGCTTTGGCTCAGGAGGTAGCAGCGGCCACAGGCGAGGCGACAGGTCCGGTAACGGGCGCGAGCACGGTGGAGGCCACCTTCAACGCGTCGGGCTGCACGCGGTAGTAGATCCAGGTACCGCGGCGTTCACCGGTGATCAGTCCGGCCTCGCGCAGCACCCGCAGGTGGTGGGAGATCGTTGGCCCGGTCAGCTCGAATACCTCCGAGAGGTCGCACACGCAGGCTTCACCACCGTCGTGCGAGGCGATCAGTGACAGCAGCCGCAGCCGGACCGGGTCGCCCATCGCCTTGAACACCCGCGCCAGATCGACGGCCTGCTCCGTCGTCAGTGGCTCTCGCGCCAGGGGGGCGCAGCAGCCCACCGTCACCGTCAGGTCGACCAACCCCAACTCTTGCTTCGACACTCCTCTATCTTGACAGATACCGAATCAGTGGGCAAACTGTCTCGACAGACGTCGAATCAGACGTCGATAGATAGGGGAGGAACCCGTTATGTCCCGTGTCCAGCTGGCCCTGCGCGTCTCCGATCTGGAGGGGTCGATCGATTTCTACCGGTCGCTGTTCGGGGCGGAACCGGCCAAGCGGCGTCCCGGGTACGCCAACTTCGCGATCGCCGAGCCACCGTTGAAGCTGGTGCTCATCGAAGGCGAGCCCGACCAGGCCACCGTGCTCGATCACCTGGGCGTCGAGGTCGCCACCACCGAAGAGGTCACCGCCGCAACGAAGCGCCTGTCGGGGCTCGGCATGCCCACCGTCGAGGAGAACGACACCACCTGCTGCTACGCGGTGCAGGACAAGGTGTGGGTGCACGGGCCCGGGAACGAGCCGTGGGAGGTCTACACGGTCAAGGCCGACGCGCTACAGGCGACCAGCGTCCGCCCGGACAGCGAGTCCGGCGGCTGCGACTGTGGAACACCGGCCACCGCGGACGGCAGCCAGCTCACGGCCTGCTGCTGACCGGCGTCGGCGCGTCGATCCTGTGGAGATGCCCCGGCCTCAACCGACGGTCGGGACATCTCCGGCCCGCTGGCTGCCGACGCGGTCAGGACGATGGCGGCGCTGGTGGCGTGCTGGCCTGCACAATCGCCGAGTAGAGACCACCGGTGATCGGATGCGTTCGTGTGATGTTGGTAGTGGCGAATCCGGCCGCGGTCAGCAGGGCGTGGTATTCGTCCGCGGTGAGGGTGCCGACCGGGCAACCCGCCTCGTGTTCGGCTGCCGCGCGTTGGGCCGGATCGAGGTCGGGTTCGGCCAGCACGTCGGTGATTCCGAAGCGGCCTCCCGGGCGCAGCACCCGCGCTGTCTCGGCCAGGGCGCGGGGCTTGTCGGTGGACAAGGTGAAGACGCAGTTGGAGATCACCACGTCGACCGCGGCGTCGGGCAGCGGGATGGCTTCCAGGTAGCCCACACGGAACTCGATGTTCGTGACCCCGGCCTCGGCGGCGTGACGGCGCGCGAGTTCGATCATGTCGGGGCTCGCGTCGACTCCGATGACGTGTCCGCTCGGGCCGACGCGGCGAGCCGACAACAGGACGTCAAGCCCGCCCCCGCAGCCCAGATCCAGCACCCGGTCGCCGGGGTTCAGGTCGGCGACGGCGACCGGGTTACCGCAGGCCATGCTGGCCCGCAGCGCCCCCTGCGGCACCCCCAAGTCCGCCGCCGACCGGGTATAGACCGCCGCGCCGCACCCGTCGACCTGGAGATCACCAGGTGTGTCAACGGGCTCGCCCCCTGCGGCCGCGATCCGGGCCAGGCCGGAGTAGCGCGCCACCACCTGGGCCCGTGACGGTGCTTCGCCTGTCTCGAACTGCCGCTCACGAGCCATCGCTGCCACCCACCTCTGCTCGACCTCGTCCACCGGTATTTGGTCGCGTGGGCGCGGACCGACCCATCACCACATCCGCAGCTGTGGGAAAACACGCCACGCACTCGTCGTTCACCCGGTAGAAGCGTGCCGTGCCCCGCTGCTCCACCAGGACGAACCGCACCTCGGCGAGCACCTTCAGATGTGCCGACACCGTCGACTGGCCCACAGCCACCGCGGACACGATCTCCCCGACACTCATCGGCCGCCCTGCCCGCGCCAGCAGCGACACGATCTGCACCCGCGTCCCGTCCGCCAAAGCTCTGAACCACGACGCGTACTCCGACGCGGTGGCCCGATCCAACGGCACGACCCCGACCGGCATATCCATCGTCAATCGACGATAAACGATGGAGTTGGGATGGACAAGCATTCGTCTGCTGCGCGGTCGTGCCGTCAAGCGACCTCGGTCCGCCCTGAACGGTGCCGATGGCCGCATCCGGGAGCTGGCGTGGGGTGACGGCACCTCGCCCGTGAACGATCTGCGCGTGTCACGTCGCGCGCGTGGCGTCGCCGATCAGTCGTGAGGATCGTCCGCTGTCATCGCGCGCTGCCAGGCGTTCACGATCTCCGCCAGCAGGGCAGGTCCGGTCGGGCCCTCGGGTTCGATCTCGGCGCTCAGGGGTTGGGTCAGCTGGGCGGCGAGGATGGGGCCTGCCAGCAGTTGGCAGGCCAGTACCGGGGACATCCGCCGTAGTCGGCCTGCATTCATCTGCCGATCCAGGTAGACGAGGAGATCGGGCAGGCCGCGGCCGAGGGCGCGATGGCGGGCGGCGGCGGTGTCGGCGGTGGTGTCGGGGTCGGTGCCTGTCAGCTCGAGCACGATCCGTAGCAACAGCCCGGCCCGCCCGGACAGGGTGTCCGCGATGGACTCGGCGATCGCCGGGATGAGCACGTCGGGGTCCCGGTCTGGACTGGCGGCGAGCAGGTCCGCGATCGGCTGCCACGGGGAGAAATGCTGGACCAGCGCGTCGAACAGCGCGGACTTGCCGGCGAACATGCGGTAGAGCGTCGCGCGCGACACCTCGGCACGGGCGGCGAGCTCGTCCATCGACAGCCCCGCCAGCCCGGAGCGACCAACTAACTCCAGGGCGGCGTCGAGGACGCGCTGGCGGGGCGCGGGCGGTGGTGCGCATCCGGCCTCGGCGAGCAGCGCGTCACGGCTGCCGAAGCGCCGGTACAGGGTGCGTACGCCCACTCCTGCTTCGGTGGCCAGCTGCGCCATCGTGGGCCGGCGCCCTCCGGTGCAGGCGCGGCGAACGGCCGCGAGCACCGGGTCTCGTGACAACCCCACACCCATGGCACTACATTAGATGAGACGTTGTATCTCATGTCATGCCAGGGGGTGTCGTGATTCGTCATGACCGCGCTGCTGGGGACCGGCTGCGCTGGTATCGCGTCGTGTATGCGGCGGCGTACCTGCTGCGATTGGTGGTGTGGCAGCGCCCGACACCGCCGTCCGGCTTGGTCGCCCTGGTCGAGGGCGGCGCGGCAGCGACCGCCCCGGAGCCGTTGCCGGCCGGGCGGGTGCTGGAGTTGGGGTGCGGTACCGGCGTCGACGCGATCTATCTCACCGAACACGGTTGGGACGTCACGGCGGTCGACATCACGGCGCGCGCGCTCGGCATCGCCCGACGGGCCGCCGCCCGTGCCGGGGTGACACCGCGGTTCGTCCGCGGCGACGTCACCCGCCTGCCCGAACTCGGCCTCGGACACGACTATGACCTGCTGTTGGACTTCGGCTGCCTGCACACCCTGCCCGCCGACCGCCGCCCCGCCTACGTCGACGGGGTGACCCAGGCCGCCAAGGCCGGTGCCACGCTGCTGCTCTACGGCTTCCGGCAGCCCCCACGCCCCGCGCCGATGTTCGCAGGCCTCACCGAGGAGGAAGTCCGCCACCGGTTCGGCCCCGCCGGGTGGGAGGTCGTCGTGGCCGAGCCTGCGTTCGACGATCTCAGCCCCACCGGCCGTCGGTCCGGCGCACGCTTCGAGCTGTGGCGCTACCAGCTACGCCGCAGCCGCTAGCAAACCTCGACGCACCGCGGGGAGAGGGGGTGGGCGATGGTCGCCACGGTCGAGCTGATCGGCACGGCAGGCGAGCCTGCGATCGACGTCGGCGGGATCCTCATCCCCGATGCCGGTCCGCTGTTCCTGGCCGCGCTCGCCGTACACCTCGTCGCCGGGCTGACCGCAGTGACCGCGGCAGTCCTCGCCGCCACGGCCAGCAAACACGCCGGGCGTCACCCCCGAGCCGGACATGTCTACCTGGGTGCGATCAGCATCGTGTTCGCTACAGCTCAGGTGATGGCGGCGATCCGATGGTGTCAGGACTGGCCACTCGCGATCATCGCCGCCGCCGCGTTCGGCCTGGCCATCCTCGGCTGGTGGACCCGCCGGACACGGCCGCGACGGCTGGTCTGGCACGGCACCGCAATGGCCGGCTCCGTCATCGCCCTGTTCACCGGCTTCTACGTCGACGAAAAGACGACCGACACGGCCCTCAGCAGGCACAACCACCCGGCAGGGCGCATAACCCCACCGTCCACCTAATGCCGGAGATCGTGAACGCGGGGCCGGACGGTCGCCGTGCGTAACCCGAGGTCGGTGGTGAGCTGGTTGAACGTGTGGTGCACGCCGTTGTGGAGCAGGGCGGTGCCGACACGGGAAACGAAGAACGTGTGCGAGCGCGGTTGCGGGCAGAGCCGGTTGCGGCGCTCGGCGTAGCCGCCCAGCGCCTCGGTGACCGTGGCGTGCAGCGGGACCAGTCGGGTGTGGCCGAACTTGGCCTCCCGGATGGTAAGCAGCCCCTCGGCGAGGTCCACGTCGTCGCGGTCCAGTGCGATCGCTTCGCCGAGCCGGATGCCTTCTCCGGGGGTCGCCGGTCCGCCGCGTGATGTCGCCCGATCCGGGTGATCGTGGTGGTGGCGCGGTGGTTCTCCGGGGGTGTGCCGCTCGTGGCTGGTAGTCGTGTCCGACCAGCTCGAGAGCGAGGAAGACCGAATGCGGGCATTCCCGGTGAGGTTGCCGTCCGGGCAGCGGTACTGGACCGTGTTGGACGAGGATCTGCAGGTCGTCGCGGTCGCTGATGCGTTCCTGCGGCAGCAGCGGTTCGGTCGCGACGGCGCGGAGTCCACGACGAAGGCGTATGCGCACGCGCTCGCGCTGTTCTTGCGTTGGTGCGCGCGCATCGGCCGGGACTGGCAGGGCGGGGTCGAACGGCTGGGCCTGTTCATGACGTGGCTGGCCCACACGGGACCGGGCGGCGCGCCCGGCCAGCACCCGGGCGACGTGGCGGTCGTGCTGTCCGGGCCGGGTGCCGCGCCGTCGCGGTCACCGTCGCGGATCAACGGGGTGCTGACCGCGGTGCGGGGCATGGTGGTGCACGCGGTCGCCGCCGGGCAGGCCCCGGCGGAGTTGGTGGCGCTGCTGTATGAGGTCGCCGATGATCGGGATCTGCCCGATGCGGCCCGGGATGAGCAGGGCCGCATGGCGTGGCGGCTGCGGGCGCGGCATCGGCTGCGGGAACCGGAGACCGCGGTGGATCGGGCCGGTGACGCCGAGATCGTGGCGGTGTTGCGGGCGTGTCGCTCGGCGCGGGACCGGCTGATCGTGCTGCTGATGGCCCGGGCCGGGCTGCGCCGCGGCGAGCTGTGCGGGCTGCGCCGCGCCGATGTGCATCTGTTGGCGGACTCGCGCGCGCTGGGCTGCGAGACCGCGCGGGCGCATCTGCATGTGGTGCGCCGCGAGGACAACCCGAACGGGGCGTGGGCGAAGTCCCGCCGCCAGCGGGTGGTGCCGCTGGACTTCCTGGTCGTGCAGGCGTTCGACACCTACCAGCTCGAACGGATGCGGGTCCAGCAGGCCGCGGGCAGCGATTTCGTGCTCGTCAACCTGTTCCGCGCGCCGCTGGGGGCGCCGATGCGCCCGGATGCGATCAACGAGTTGATGGCGTCGGCCTCGCGGCGGGCCGGGCTGGACGCGGCGATCCGCCCGCACCAGCTGCGGCACGCCTGCGGCAGCAACCTCGAAGTGGGCAGAGTTGCGTCGGATGCATCATTCGACAAGATCAGTGAACGGCCTGCGCCTGCGACGTCGCTGTTCGACGGTGATCATGGCCTCAGTTGGTGCACGCCCCGTCACGCCTCCTGACCAGGCGATAGACGCCCGCGGCTGCAATGAGTGCAACAAAGTTGCATCAGATTCCGTTGCTTCCTATGCCGGAAAGTTGCATCGGCTGCAACACTTCAAGCTGGCTGCCGCGTCGCTTCCGCTCCTCAGCGCGTTGCCGCGCCTGCGGTGCGGGTCGACTTGCCATTGATCCACTTGGGCCATTTGCATGGTTGGAACATTGCTGGTTACCAGTTCCGATGCCGGCGCGGGTATCGATGTGGTCGCCGACCTGCTCGGGCACGTTGCGGTCTCGTCGTCGCAGGTTTACGTGCATCCGGATGCGTCGCGGCTGCGGGCCGCGGTGGACGCGGTGCCCAGCCCCCGCGAGCAGGCGGCGGGGGTGCATCGGTGAGCGGCGCGACGCCGGCCCAGGCGTTCTCGCCCACCGAGAGCGCCGGCGAGTTCCCGCACGTGCTGGACGGGGTCGTGCTCGACGGGGCGGCGGCACGACTGGCCGGGATGCTGGACCGCGGCTTCTTGAACGAGGCCGGCTGGGATCCTCGGGTCCGGGTGCTGGCACTGCCCGCGCAGCATCGGTTGCTGGGTCGGCGGGTGTGCCGGGCCGACGGCTGCGAGCGCACCGCCCACCATGGCCTGCCCGGGGTGTGTCTGCGCTGCTTCACCCGGCTGACCGGTCTGGGGATGGACGCGCAGGAGATCGCGGCCGCCCCGGCGTTGCCGGCGGCGGCCCCGCGCGCGCAGCGCTGCGCGGTGCCCGACTGCCGGTGCGCGCCGACGGTCCGCCAGGCGGTGTTGTGCCAGCCGCATGCCAGAAAGTTCCGGGCCCGCCGACCACCGCGCTCGCTCGAGCAGTTCCTGGACGACCCGCGGGTGCGCCCGTTCGCGCCGATGCCGCCCTGCCAGGTCAGCGCGTGCCTGCGGACCGCCGATGGCGCGGTCGGCTACTGCAACACCCACTATCAGCGCTGGCGGTCCGCGCAGCGAACCGATCCCGAGCTGGATCAGCGCTGGTGGCAGGTCCGGGAATCGGGCGTGGCCGAGCCTGGGCAGGTGAACCTGCGCGCGTTGCCCGCGCTGGTGGTGGTCGAGGTGCTGGTCGGCATGCAGCAACGCGTCCGGGGCGGCGCGAAGATCACAGATGTGGACCTGCGGGTGCTGTGCGACGCGCTGCGCCGCCAGCAGGTCGGCTCGCTGACAGCCGACGAGGTCGAGCCCGGCCTGACTCGACCGGTTCGCTCGCTGCTCAACGCGATGACCCGCCACGTGCGCCGGGCGCTGGCCGACCCCGCGCGCGAGCAGGTCAAGGACACCTGGGACCTGGCGGTCTTTGGCCACCATGGCCGGCTGTCGTTCACCTCGATCGCGCAGCCGTGGCTGGTCGCGGCGGCCAAGCGGTGGGCGGGCGAGCGGTTGCCCCACCACCGCGGCCGCGGCGCCGCCCGGGTCCGCGGCAAGATCAACGGGTTGGGGTTGTTGTCGGAGTACCTGGGCTGCCGACCCGATCACGGGCTCGTCCCGGCGGCGCTGGGCCGCCCAGACATGGAGGGCTTCCTCAACCGGCTGGCCTACTTGGAGTCGACCGGCCAGATCAGCCGTTACCGGCGCAACGGCATCTGCCGGGACGTGCGCGAGGTGCTCGCCGGGATCCGCGCGCTGGGCCTGACCCGGCCCGGCGGGCCGGCGGCCGGGCTGGCCGGGGACTTCACCATCGAGCGCGCTGATATCCCCGCCGAACCCGAACGCGGCGAGCCCGGCCGGGACCTGCCCCCGGAGATCATGGCCGTGCTGTGTGCGAACTTGGACGCCCTCGAGCCGGCCGAGGTCAGGGCCGCCACCCAGCTCATCATCGACACCGGACGGCGCCCCGAAGACATCCTCGGTCTGCGGCTGGACTGCCTGGCCCACGACAAGGACGGCGCGCCCGTGCTGGTCTACGACAACATCAAGGCCGACCGGCTGGGCCGGCGCTTGCCGATCCCCGAAGCCACCGCCGCAGTGATCACCGCTCAGCAGGACCGGGTCAGGGCAAGCTTCCCGCACACCCCGCCCGCCGCGCTGGCGCTGCTGCCCACGACCCGCCGCAACCCCGACGGGCGGGTACCGATCAGCATCGACACGCTCGACAACCGCCACCGCGCCTGGGCCGACGCCCTCGGCCCGCTGCGCACCCGCGACGGCGGCGAGTTCGACAAGGACCGGATCACCCCCTACGCCTGGCGGCACTCCTACGCTCAGCGCCACGCTGACGCCGGTGTCGGGATCGACGTCCTGGCCGAGCTACTTGATCATGGGAATCTCAACGTCACCCGCCGGTACTACCGGGTCGGTGAAGACCGCCGCCGCGCCGCCGTCGACACCGTCACCGCGCACAGCTTCGACCGGCACGGCAACCGGATCTGGCGCGACGCCCACGCGCTGCTGGAATCCGAGCACGCCCGCTACGCGGTCGGGCAGGTCGCCGTCCCCTACGGTTCCTGCAGCGAGCCGTCCAACGTCGCGGCCGGCGGTGGCGCCTGCCCGGTCCGGTTCCGCTGCGCGGGATGCGACCACTTCCGCACCGACGTCTCGCACCTGCCCGAGCTGACCGGCTACCTCGACGACCTGCTACGCACCCGCGAACGACTCGCCGCCACCCTCGACGGGGTCGACGAGTGGGCCCGCGCCGACGCCACCCCCACCGACGAGGAGATCACCCGCATCCGCCGGCTGATCAACCGCATCACCGGCGATCTCGCCGAGCTCGACCAGACCGAGCGAGCCCACATCGACGAGGCCGTCGCGGTGGTGCGCCGCCACCGCGCCGCCCACACCGTCCCGCTCGGGATGCCCACCGCCCGGCCCGGCGCGCCGGCGCCGCTGACCACCACGACCTCGGAGATCCCCGCGTGAGCACGACCCCCACACCCGCCCACACCCCCGCGGCGGCGAGCGCGCGGACCCAAGCGATGACCGACGGGCGCCACGCCGACACCATGCGCCGCCGCCAACGCGTCCACACCGCGCTCGACCGCGCCGTCGCCGAGGGCGCCGAGATCACCGTGTCCGGGATCGCCCGCGCCGCCGGGGTGGACCGCAGCTTCCTCTACCGCCACCACGACCTCCTCGAGAAGATCCACGCCCTGGCCGCCGAACCACCCGCCAGCGCCGACACCGGCCCCGGGGTCACCCGCGCCTCCCTGCAGGCCGACCTGCTCGCCGCCCACGAACGCACCGCCCGGCTGCACACCCGCGTCCAGCACCTCGAAAAGCGCCTCTCCGAAGCACTCGGTGAGCACGCCTGGCGCGCGTCCGGGCTGGGCGCCCCCGCCGACGTCGACGCCCTGCACCAGCAGATCACCTACCTCGAACAGCAGGCCATCGACCTACGCCTGCAACTCGACGAACGCGAGGCCGACCTCGCCGCCGCCCGCGCCGCCAACCGCGAGCTCATGACCCGCATCAACGCCCCCGCCACCAACAGGTGAAGGCCCCCACAGCCACTTGCACCACACCTGTCGCACCAGTAACGTTCTGATCATCAGCTCCTGAGCTGCACAAACGCGAGGTTCCCGCCTCCGCCACGGGTTCGACCCGCGGAGAACAAGCCGGTGGCGGCGAGGAGACCGAACAACGCTTCATAGGTCGCCGCGCGCAGCGGGGGCCGCAGTTGCTTGGTCGCGGTCAGCAGCCGGACCATGTCGGTCTTTGACCACAAATAGGGCGTCGGGCGGGGCGCGGTGGCGGGCAGCAGCCCCCGCGGTGGGATCTCGGTGGCCGGGTCGATCGTCTTGAGGTAGGCGGCGAACCCGCGCGCGGCGCCGAGGCGGTGCGCCCAGTTGATCGGGGCCACGTTCTGCGGCAGTTGCGCCCAGCGCAGCGCCAGTTCGGTGGTCAGGTGCTCGGCGCCGGCCCGTTCGAGGTAGGCGGCCAGTTGCACCAGCACCTGGCCTTCGCGTCGGAGCTTGAACCCCAACGCGCGGCGCATCGTCAGGTAGTCGCGCGCATGGCGGTCGAACTCGCTCATCGACCCGCCTCCGCACTCGGCCACGGCTGGGCCAGCGTCCGTAACTGGTCAACATCGGCTCGGGCGTAGATGGCGGTACTGACCAAGCTGTGATGACGTAGCACCTGGCTGATCTCGGGTAACGGGACGCCGGCCCGGACCATGTCACAGGCCAGCGTGTGCCGCAGCCGGTGCGCGCCCACCGGTGTCAGTCCGGCCCGCACGCAGGCGCGCTGGACGATCAACGACACCCCCCGACGGCTCAGCGCGGCGAGCGGCGCGACCGCGCGCAGGAACACCTCCCGGTGCGTGCTGCGGGGTCGGCCCCGCCGCAGGTAGGCAGCGATCGCCTCGCCGACGTCGACGGGCAGTGGCAGTCGGTCGATGCGTTGGCCCTTGCCATGCACCACGATCTCGCCGGCGCGCCAGTCCAACTCGCCCAGCCGCAACGCGGCGACTTCGCCGGCGCGCAGGCCCAGCCGAAGCAAGAGCAGCAGCACCGCATAGTTGCGCCGTCCAATAGACGTTCGCCGGTCACAGGAATCCAGCAAAGCCACCGCCTCCGCCCGGCTGATCCCCTTGGGCAGCCCGGGCCGGCGGCGACCGGTGGCGGTCAACGCCGCCGCGGACAGATCGACGGGCACCAGGCCCTGGATGAAGCAGAACCGCAGGAACGCCCGCAGCGCCACCACGAAGAACTGCGTCGAGCCGACCGCGCCCGTGCCGGCCTGGCCCAGCACCGCGCGCGTCACATCGGCGGCGGTCAACCCGACAAGCTCCACCCCGGGATCACCGCTGTCCAGGAAGCGGTGCGCACGCAGCACATAGGCCCTCGCGGTGCTCAGTGCCAGCCCCCGCTCGGTGAGCAGGTAGTCCCGGAACGAGGCCAACAGCGCCTCGGATTCCGAGTACCGCCGGGGCGGATCCTCTGGGGCCAGCACACCCATCGAGCTCAAGAACCCGAGCAGAACGGCCACACTGCGCGGCGACAGGAAACGGGCATAACCGGCGGCCCGTCGCTCGCGCAGGTACTGCTCGACCCGATGGCTGCTCAGATCCGCCGCCGTCATCCCCCGCGCACCGAGCCAGCGGCTCAGATGCACCATCAACCTCATCCAGATGACCGTGCTCAACGGCGTGTAGCCCAGTTCCTCCAGCCTCGCCTTGAACCCCGTGGCGAACGGCGCCAAAGGCCCCACCACCACGACCTTGTCGACCTTGCTGATCGGTCTGCCCATCGCTTCTCCTCCTCCAAGATCGGAGAAGGAAGGATGATCGACCCGGCCAGGACCGCCTGGATTATGCCGACATCATCGGCACGTGCACCCCCGCTGAGCAGCCGGTCCTCACCGGGGTCGGCATATCACCCGAGTCGGCATAATCGACGTAGATCGAGGCGGGGACGCCGCGGGCAGCGATCCCGGTGCGCAACGCCGCCTCCAGCCGCACGGTGTCCTCCCGGTGGGCCCACCGATACCCGGTGATCAGCCTGCTGTGGTCGTCGAGGAAGGCGAACAGGATCGCCTTGCGCCCGTTCACGGTCGGGCCGTGCAGCGCATCCCCGGTCCAGCGTTCGTTCGGCGCGTCGGCCTCGAACCGGCCGAACGCCGCCGGGGCCGTGCCGCCCGGGCGGGTGTTCAGCTCGAGCCGGGCGAAGTGGCGTTGCAGCGTGCGTTCGTCCGGTGACCAGCCCGAATGCGCCCGCAGGATCGCCGCGATCTGCGCCGCGGTCCGGGCCGGGACCTCGGTCTTCAACGCCACCGCCAGCTCCAGCACCTCGGCCGGGGTGCGTAGCGCGACCCGGCGCGGGGTCGGGACCAGCGCGTCGAACCCGCCGCGGCGCCAGTCCCGGATCCACCGGTCGATCGTGGCCCGCGACAGGCGCACCGGCTGCCCGAACGGGCCTTCGTGCTCACGCTCGACCAGCCCACGCGCCAGCCGACCCCGCTGCCTGGTGGACAGCTTCGGGTCGGCGGCCTCCCGGATCAGGGCATACCGGAACAGCCCGATCGTCCGCGCTCGCTCGGCCCGCACCCGCTCTTCGTCATCACCGAACGCCACCTGGCGCCTCCTCACAACTCGTCGAACCCAGACCAGCCGCGAGCGTCGTTGATCATGTCGAGGCGCCCAAGGGTCAGTTCGTGTTGATCAACTCCGGGGTGAGGCTCACGGCAAGCAGATGGCCGCTGGTGACCGCCGAGGCCAGCTGCCACGGCGACGCGCCGATGACCCCGAGTCGGCGGCGCGCCGCGCTGGCACACCCGCCGATCACCTCGACGGCATCAGCGAACACGCTCGGATGGCTCGGTAGCGGGCCGGTCAGCGGATCGAGCTGGACGAGCAACGCGGTGAACAGCAAACGCACCGCCTCGACGTTGCGCGTGAACGCGCGCAGCCAACCTCGCACCGTCGAGACCGGCAGACCCAGCGCCACGGCGATCGGCCGGTGCCCAGCGCCGGTGGCCTTCAGCCGCAGCGCCGCGCCGATCACATCGCTCCCGTCGGCGCGGCGCACCAGGCAGGACACCGCCAGCAGCACATGAGTGATCAGGCACCCACCGCAGCGCGCCCGGCGTGGCCGCACCACGCCGACTCTCCGGACCGTTCGCTCGCGGGCATACCCCCACGGAGCAAGATCACCGCCGCACGGGCACGTCAACTCACCGGCCCGCAGTCGCTGTTCGACCTCGCCGGAGTCCGTCCCTACCATGACCACGGGTGCCTCCATGCACCAAGGAACGGCCCTCCCTTCCGGCCAAGGACTGGGGAGGGCCGTTGCGCTTCTAGAACGTGATCATGCTGCCGGAACGTGATCAGCAACCTGTCGTCGCACACCAAAAAGGGACCACCAGCCAGCGGCCCCTCCGATCGTCATCACCCAACCTGTCGCTACACGACCACGGCGTCGTCATCCAGGACGCCGGTCAACACGGATCAGCCGCGGAGCAGCTCGGCCAGTACTTGCGCCTCACTGATCTCGGGCTGTTTCGTCGCGGTGAGCAAGGTCAACCGCTGCTCGGCCGCGAGCTCCCGCAGATGCGCCAGCGCGGCTGCGCGCTCCGGTTCGGCCAGCTCGAGCTGGTAGCGGCGGGTGAATTCGGCGAACCGGTCCGGGTCGTGGCTGTACCACTTGCGCAGCTCGGTGGAGGGTGCGACCGTCTTGCACCACTCGCGCAGCTCGGCCCGGGTTTTGGTCAGTCCCCGCGGCCAGATCCGGTCGACCAGTACCCGGGCGCCGTCGTCGTGTTCGGGGGTGTCGTAGACCCGGCGTACCTGCACGTGCACCTGGTGGGTCATCGGCAGCCTTTCCCGGTCGAAGCCTCGGCCCCAACCATTCGATTCGATGTGGATCATGCGAAGTCGGGCGGGGCGGCCACGACGAGCAACTCGGCGTGGTCGGCGCCCGGGTTGGGGATGCTGACGCTCGCCGACGCCGATGTGGCCCGCGGTTCCGGGCCGCAGGTCGTGTTGGTGCCGTCGTGGAGCAGCCGGACCTGACCATGCAGTGGGATCAGCGCGACGTGGGATGGTCCGTGGTCGTGTTCGGGTAGGCCGCCGCCGGCGGGCAGGGTCACGGGCAGGACCCGCGACCGGGGCCCCGCGGTCCGGGCCGAGAAGGGGCCGCACCGTTGGCCCGCCGGGGTAGGGGAGCCCGACGTGGGGGTGCGCCGGCATCGTCGACGATGGTCATGTCGGTCTCCTTCAGCGTGCGGGGTTTGGCGCGAGGTGGGCCAGGCATGCGGTGGGCTCGGCGAACGGGGCCAGTGCGGTGACGGTGATCGGTGCGCCGAGTTCGGCCAGCGCGCCTTGCATCAGCCCCAGGTGTAGGGGGCAGACGAGGTCGCGATGCGGTTCGGCGAGTTCGAGGAACGGACAGTGCCGCAGGCGGATCCGGTCGGGTGGCCCGGGTCGGTTGGCGACCGGTTCAGGCGCGAAGTCCAGGTCGTCGAGCATCGCGGCCAGCCGGTCGACCCCTTCGACGGGGGTGACCTTGTGGAACGGCGCCGGTCGGGGTATCAGTTGTGCGCCCCACGTCCGTCCGGCAGCGGTCGCGGCGGCGGTGGGGTCGTCGCTAGTTGCGGACAGGTGGGCGAGCAGGAGTTCGGCCAGCTCTCGGTAGCGGCGTGCGCCGCCGCGCGCCAGGCCAGGCCGCGCCCGGTAGCCGACTTGTGGGCGTCCCGGGCCCGAGGGTGTGTTTGGTACCCGCTCGATGATGCCCTCGCCCAGGAGCGTCTCGAGGTGGAAGCGGGCGGTGTTGGGGTGGACACCGAGGTGGTCGGCGATCTCGGACACGCCGACCGGCTCCGTGGCTCGTTGAATCGTGTCGAGCACCTGTTGGCGACGGTCACGCATGGTTCTGGCCTTCCATCGGGTGCGGCCGCAGCCCGGCCACCAGCGGGGTGTCGGCTGGTAGCGCGCCGAGCCTGGCCGCGCCACCGGGCGAACCCAGCGGAGCGTCGAGACCGGGCAGGGTATCGGTGAAGAACCGCGCGTTGTCCGCGGTGTGGATGGCCCACTGCTCCGGCAGGTCGTCCTCGTAGTAGATCGCCTCGACCGGGCAGACCGGCTCGCAGGCGCCGCAGTCGACGCACTCGTCGGGGTGGATGTACAGCGAGCGACCGCCCTCGTAGATGCAGTCGACCGGGCATTCCTCTACACAGGCACGGTCCATGATGTCCACGCAGGGCAGCGCGATCACGTAGGTCACAGGCTTCACTCCTCGCGCGGCAGTCCAGCACCTCAGTTAACACGATAAGTACTTGTAAAAATAGTGGGAACCTGATGGACTGCCTGTGCGCCAGGAGGTGCGGCGCAGACAGGAGAACGTCGTGACACGGGAGATCCACATCCAGGGCACCGCCACCGACCCCGCCCCACGAGCGCAGCACAGGCTGCGGGAGCGCGGTGACGAGCTGCTCGCCGAGCTCGCCGCGAAGGTGGCGTTGGCTACCGATCTGCAGCTGGGGCTGGGGGATCGGGAGGAGGCACGGGAGACGCTGACCGCGTTCTGCACCCGGCAGGTGGTCCGTTATCTCCTGGGAACCGACCGGGTGCTGTACTCGGTCGCGGCTGGGGCGGTCGAGACGCGGCTGCTGGTGCGCGCGCTGCGCGCCCAGCACGACCTCGTCGCTGCCCGGATCGCCGCGCTGAAGCGGGCCGACAGCTCCGCGGAGGTGGCCGCCTCGGCGCACGCCCTCGTGGGGTTGCTCGAGGTCTGCCGGCACGTCGAGCGGACGGTGCTGATCCCCGCGCTGGCCGTGCTGCCGGGGGTGGAGCTCTCGGCGTTGGCCGAGGACGTCGAGACCTTCCTCGCAGGCGGCGCACTGAACATCCCGAAGGTGCTCGACGTTCGCGAGATCCCGCACGGGCGCAGGCATCCGCGCATCTTCGGCACCTACGCGCGGCTGGCGCCCGGAGAGTCCTTCGTCCTGGTCAACAACCACGACCCGAAGCCGTTGCGCCGCGAGTTCCAGGCCACCTATCCCGACCAGTACGGGTGGGACTACCTCGAGGCAGGCCCGCACCGCTGGCAGGTCCGGATCGGGCGGCTCGCGGTGCAGGCGTGAGGCTGCGATGGCCGCCACTACCTCGGCCCGCTACCGCTCACCCCGGGCATCACCGTCCACCGTCTCGAACCCTTCCTCGGCCCCGCCCTGTGCCGGGGCACCTGAAGCCGGCAGGTGAACCGTGAGCTCGGGCGCTGCGGTCGCCACTGCGGCCACGTTCGTGTGGCTGGGCATGGTGCTCGCGATCTCCTTCCTGGAGGCGCCGCTGAAGTTCCACGCGCCCGGGGTCACGGTGCGGATCGGGCTCGGCATCGGCAGACTGGTCTTCCGCGCCCTCAACGGCGCCGAGGCCGTGCTCGCCGCGGTCGTGCTCGCGGCGTGTGCCGCAGCGGGCGTACCGGCCCGCGGCCTCGCGGCCGCCGCGGTAGCCGCCGCCGTGCTGGCGGCACAGCTCGCCGTCGTCCGACCGCTGCTGTCCCGGCGATCGGCCCGGATCCTCGCGGGCGAGGACGCGCCGCGGTCGCACGCGCACCTGGCCTACGTCGTCGGTGAGACGGTCAAGGTCCTCGCCCTGGTCACCACCGGTGTGCTGCTGCTGGCGGCCTGAACACCCCAACGGAAGGAAAGCGCCAGATGCACCCGTTGTCCCTGACCACGTTGGTGGACGAGCAGCTGGCCGCGGCCCGCGCCCTCGGGAGCGGCCGGAGCGCCCAAACCGTGCACGGCGGGCACGAGCACGCGCTGCGGCAGACGCTGATTGCGCTCACCGCCGGGTCCGAGCTGGCCGAGCACCGCAGCCCGGGCGAGGCGACCCTGCACGTCCTGCACGGCCGTGTCCGCGTCACGACCGGCACCGACAGCCGGGAGGCCGTGGGCAGGCGATCACCTCGTCATACCCGCCGAACGGCACGGCCTGACCGCGGTCGAGGACTCGGCCGTCCTGCTCACCGTGGTCGTGCACCGCGCGTGACGCAGGCCGCGCTCACCAGGGGGTGTCGGGGTCGGCGAGACCGGTGGGGTCGACCCGTTCACCGGGTCGGACCAGGTCCGCGATCTGTGGGGTCACGTCCCAGATGTTGACGTTCATCCCGGCCACCACGCGACCGTCCCGTAGCCAGAACGCGATGAACTCCCGGGCGTGCAGGTCGCCGCGGATGACGACCTCGTCGTCGGGTTCGGCGTAACCGGTGTACTCCATGCCGAGGTCGTACTGGTCGGTGTAGAAGTACGGCAACCGATCATAGGTGGCCGGCTCACCGAGCATCGTCTTCGTGGCGACGGCCGGCTGGTTCAGCGCGTTGGCCCGGTGTTCGACGCGCAGCCGCCTGCCCAGCAGCGGGTGGTAGGCGTTGGCCACGTCCCCGGCGGCGCAGGTGTCGGCGTCGGAGGTGCGCAGGTGCTGGTCGACGAGGACGCCGTTGTCGACGTCGAGCAGGGCAGACCGGGCCAGCTCGACGTTCGGGTGACCCCGACACCGATGACGATCACCTCGGCGTCCAGCGCAGTGCCGTCGCCGAGCTGCACCCCGCCTGCGGTCGTCGGGTCGGTGGCGGCGGCCCGGATCGCGGCGACTGTGACACCGCAGCGCAGGTCGACGCCATGGTCGGTATGCAGCTGGGCGAAGACGGTCGCGACTCGTGATCCCAGGACGCGCAGCAGCGGCAGCTCGGCCTGTTCGAGCACGGCGACCTCGGCACCGGCCATCCGAGCGGCGGCGGCGGTCTCCAGTCCGATCCACCCTCCACCGATGATCACCACCCGGGCGCCGGGGCGGAACGCGGCCTTGAGCCGGTCGCTGTCGTCGAGGCTGCGCAGATACAGCACGCCCACGAGGTCGGATCCGGGCACCGAGAGGCGGCGTGGCGCGGCGCCGGTGGCCAGCAGCAGCTTGTCATAGCGCAGCCGGCTACCGCCGCCTGTGACCAGTTCGTGGGCCCGCCGGTCGACGCCGGTCACCTCGGTGCCCAGGCGCAGGTCCACCTGGTGCTCGGCGTACCACTCCGGCGGGTGCACGTAGACGGTCTCGCGGGCGGCGCTGCCCTGCAGGTATCCCTTGGACAGCGGGGGCCGCTCGTAGGGTCGGTGCGCCTCGGCCCCGAACAGGACGATGTGTCCGTCGAAGCCGTCGGTGCGCAGCGCCTCGGCCGCCTTGGCTCCGGCCAGGCCTGCGCCGACGATGGCGAAGGTGCGCGCGTCGCTCATGGGTGATCGTCCCCTTCCCCGCCGCAGCGCGCGGCCACCAGCGTCTGGTCCAGGGTTTCGGTCAGTGCGGCCCAGGACGCCTGGAACGTCGTCAGCCCGTCCTGCTCGAGGGTGTGCATCACGTCGGCATAGTCGATGCCGAGGTCAGTGAGGGCGGTCATCACCGCGGCGGCGTCGGCATAGCCTGCGCGGACGGTGTCGCCGCGCAGGACACCGTGGTCGGCCACCGCGCGCAGGGTCGCCTCGGGCATGGT
This sequence comes from uncultured Actinomycetota bacterium, assembly GCA_963750095.1. Lineage (GTDB taxonomy): Bacteria > Actinomycetota > Actinomycetes > Mycobacteriales > Pseudonocardiaceae > Pseudonocardia. The sequence goes on from CAVVPJ010000010.1 coordinate 940,627, forward strand.
GTTCACCACGCCGCTGGTGACCAGCTCGTCGACGTAGCGGGTGTCGGCGTAAGCCGGGTCCTTCACGCCGGTGGAGGCCCACAGCGGGCGCTGCGGCCGGGCCCCTACCCCGGCGAGCGGGTGCCATCGGCTTGAGGTGAAGACGTCGTCATAGGCCTGGAAGGCCAGCCGGGCGTTCGCGATCGCGGCCAAGCCACGCAGCGCTTTCGCCTCGGGCGTGCCGATCGCATCGAGACGGTGGTCGATCTCGGTGTCGACGCGGCTGACGAAGAACGAGGCGACCGAGGCCAGCCGGGTCAGGTCGCGCCCGGCGGCATGCGCTTGCTCGACACCGGCCAGGAAGGCGTCCATCACCTTCAGGTAGCGCTGCCGGGAGAAGATCAGGGTCACGTTGATGTTGATGCCCTCGGCGAGGCATCGGGTGATCGCAGGCAGACCGGCGATGGTGCCTGGGATTTTGATGAACAGGTTGGGCCGGTCCACCAGCCACCACAGCTGGCGGGCTTCGGCGACCGTCTGCTCGGTGTCGTGCGCGAGCCGGGGATCGACCTCGATCGACACGAAGCCGTCCGCGCCCCCAGTGGTGTCGTAGACCGGCCGCAGCACGTCACAGGCCCACCGCACGTCGAAGGTCGTGATCATGCGCAGGGCCTCCTCGGGCGCGACGCCCCGGACGGCGAGATCGCGGATCTGCTGGTCGTAGTGGTCACTGCCGCTGATCGCCTTCTGGAAGATCGTGGGATTCGACGTCACGCCCACGACGTGGCAATCCCTGACCAGACCGGCGAGGTCGCCGGTGACGAGCCGGGCGCGGCTGAGATCGTCGAGCCAGATCGCCACGCCGGCCGCAGTCAGCTCCTCGAGGAGATCAGCCATGACTGTGCCCGGTCGGCGTCGACAGGGGTGGCGTGGCGAGCGCGAGGAACTCCGCGCGGGAACGTGGATTCGCACCGTCATGCACCGGGCGGGAACGTGGATTCGCATCGTCATGCACCGGTGCTCGGCCCCCATGACCAGCCCGACACCGCGCGGTTGCACGTGGGTCTGCAGGCAGTCGGCGACCTGCATGGTCAACCCTTCCTGGACCTGGGGGCGGCGGCCAAACCGCGGGGGTGTCGCGATGGGTGGTCATGATGTCTCCGCTCTAAAGGACTTTACGCTGGACGTTAGACCGGCAAGCTTCTTAGGTCAATGCGTGTGTCTTTTAGAAGGGTGGGCTGGGGTGGACGACTTCGTCGCACAGGTCAGTGGCATCAGCGCGCTCGCCGAACCGGCGCGGCGGGAGCTGTATCTTTACGTTGTCGCGCAGCCCGAACCGGTCAGCCGTGACCAGGCCGCGGCAGGCACCGGGCTGCCCCGCCACACGGTCAAGTTCCATCTGGACAAGCTGGTCGAGGAGGGGTTGGTCGACACCGAGTTCCGGCGTCTGTCCGGGCGGCGGGGCCCCGGGGCGGGACGCCCGACCAAGCTGTACCGGCGCTCTGACCGTCAGGTCACGCTCACCCTGCCCGAGCGGCACTACGAACTGGCCGCGCACATCTTGGCAGGCGCCGTCAGCGACGCCGTCCGCGACGGCACCCCCGTCCTCGAGGAGGTGCAGCACGCGGCGGCCGAGACCGGGCACCAGCTCGGCGCCGCCGCAGACCGGCCAGACTCGATCTCCGCGGCGCTGGCCGCCTACGGGTACGAACCACGGGCGCAGGGCGGGCGGGTCGTGCTCGCGAACTGCCCGTTCCAGGCCCTGGCCCGCGACCACACCGCACTGATCTGCGGGATGAACCTGCACCTCATCACCGCCCTGCTCGACGAGCTCGGCCATCCCGACGTCCATGCCCGGCTCGACCCCACCACAGACCGGTGCTGCGTGACCCTGACCGACGAACCGGCGGTTGGTCGCCCTCCGGGCCGGTGACGGCGTGCACTGGTGTCCTGGACGTCCACCTGGTGCGGCGAGGGCCTCCGGCCGATGCGCGGCTCGTTGCGGACCGCCGGACGTACTCCGGGGTCGACGCAACTGACGGTCAGCTAACTAACGGTCGATGGTCAGGTCGTGTTTGGGCCAGGGTCATCGCCCATCAGGATCGTCCCCGGCGTCGTCTTGGACTGCGTGCGCCGTGACCTCCGAGGGTGCCATCTCGGAGCGGCCCGAACGCCCGACGGCGTGGGCTTCGTGCCGGGCCTGTTCGACAGGTGCACCGGGTTGTGGTCGTTCACCAGAACGAAGGATCCGCCGACCGGCAGTCGCGGTGGGCAGCGAAGATCGTCGGGTGCTTGGCGGGCTTGCGCAGGGCTGCATATCGAGTTCCCGCTCCATCGTCTCGTCGTCCGCCATGCGAGTCCTCCCTTGATTCAGAGTTTCAAGAAGTCTATGTTTCTACAAGTCGAAGCTGTGTAAACTCTGCTTTCGCACGTCTGTGTTCGGTCGATGGCCACCGCACTCGATGGCTCGCTCGGCCATGGTGGTTGTCGTTGCCTTGTGCTAGGCAGGCAGCGTCTGGCGGTGCGGCGATTGGCGAGGAAGGCGGCGTCATGGCCGGTGAGCGGGGTGAGCTGCTGGCTCCGTTGTTGCCCGGTGGTGCACCCATCGAGCGGTTGTTGCGCGGCGCGCAGTTCTTCACACCGGGCAAGCCGACGCCCGATCATCGGGAGCTGCACCTGAAGGGCGGGCGGGAGGCCGAGGAGTTCTGGCACGAGCGCTGGCGACACGACAAGGTGGTGCGGTCCACGCACGGGGTCAACTGCACCGGGTCGTGCTCCTGGAAGGTGTATGTCAAGGACGGCATCATCACGTGGGAGACCCAGCAGACCGACTATCCGTCGGTGGGGCCGGACTCGCCGGAGTACGAGCCGCGCGGCTGTCCGCGCGGGGCGTCGTTCTCTTGGTACACCTACTCACCCTCGCGGGTGCGCTACCCCTATGTGCGGGGTCCGTTGCTGCAGCTGTGGCGCGAGACGCGCGAGCGGCTCGGGGACCCGGTCGCGGCGTGGGCGGAGATCAGCGGCGATCCGGAGCGCACCGCCCGCTACAAGCGCTACCGGGGCAAGGGCGGGTTCGTCCGGGCGAGCTGGTCGGAGGTCGGCGAGCTGATCGCCGCGGCGCACGTGCACACGGTCAAGGAGTACGGTCCCGATCGCTGTGTCGGGTTCTCGCCGATCCCGGCGATGTCGCAGGTGTCCTACTCGGCTGGCACCCGGTTCCTTTCGATGATCGGCGGCACGATCCTGTCGTTCTACGACTGGTACGCCGACATGCCGATCGCCTCGCCGCAGGCGTTCGGCGACCAGACCGACGTGCCGGAGTCCGGCGACTGGTGGAACTCCAGCTACCTGATCATCTGGGGCACGAACCTGCCGATCACGCGCACTCCGGACGCGCACTTCATGACCGAGGCGCGCTACCGCGGCCAGAAGGTGGTGGTGGTCAGCCCGGACTACTCCGATCACACCAAGTTCGCCGACGACTGGCTGGCGGCGGTCCCGGGTACCGACGGCGCGCTGGCGATGGCGATGGGGCACGTGATCCTCACCGAGTTCTTCCGGGACCGCCAGGTCGACTACTTCACCGACTACGTCAAGCGCTACACCGATCTGCCGTTCCTGGTCACCCTGCGCGAGCGCGGCGACGCGTACGTCCCCGACCGCTTCCTGACTGCGGCCGATCTCGGCGGTGCGCCCGCGGGCACCGAGGGCGCAGCCCACAAGACCGTCCTGCTGGACGCGGCGACCGGGCAGCCCCGGGTTCCGAACGGCTCGTTGGGCTTCCGGTACACCGCCGAGGGCGAGGGCCGGTGGAACCTCGAGCTGGGCGAGGTGGACCCGCTGCTCAGCGTGTACGGGCGGGACGGGCAGGCCGTACCGGTAGACCTGCCCCGCTTCGATATCGGCGCGACCGAGGGCGGCGCGGTGGTCCGCCGCGGTGTCCCGACCACGCGGGTCGCCGACCGGCTGGTGACGACCGTGTTCGACCTGCTGATGGCCCGGTACGGGGTGCCGCGCGACGGCCTGCCCGGCGAGTGGCCCACCGGGTACGACGACCCGCAGCCGGGCACGCCTGCCTGGCAGGAGTCGATCACCTCGGTGCCCGCGGCGGCCGCGGCCAGGGTGGCGCGCGAGTTCGCCCGCAACGCCGAGCTGTCCCGGGGCCGCTCGATGATCGCGATGGGTGCGGGCACCAACCACTGGTACCACTCCGACCAGATCTACCGGACGTTTTTCACCCTGATCATGTTGTGCGGCTGCCAGGGGGTCAACGGCGGGGGCTGGGCGCATTACGTCGGCCAGGAGAAGGTGCGTCCGCTGACCGGATTCCAGAACCTCGCGTTCGCCCTGGACTGGCAGCGTCCGACCCGGCACATGACCGGAACGTCGTTCTTCTACCTGCACACCGACCAGTGGCGCTACGAGAACTTCGACGCGGGAGAGCTCGCCAGCCCGCTCGGACGCGGAGTCTTCGCCGGCCGCACGTTCGCCGATTGCCTCGCCCAGGCCGGTCGGCTCGGCTGGACCCCGTCCCACCCGACGTTCGACCGCAACCCGCTCGACGTGGCCGACGAGGCCGCACGGGCCGGTCGGCCGGTGGGCGAGCACATCGTCGACGAGCTGCGCGCCGGGCGGCTGCAGTTCGCCGACACCGACCCGGACAACCCGGCCAACTTCCCCCGGGTGATGACCGTGTGGCGGGCCAACCTGCTCGGTTCCTCGGGCAAGGGCATGGAGTACTTCATGCGCCACCTGCTCGGGATCGAGGACGCGGTCCGCGCCCCGGAGTGCCCCCCGCGCCTGCGCCCGGCGGAGGTCAGATGGCGGGACGAGGCGCCGCGCGGCAAGCTCGACCTGGTCACCGCGATCGACTTCCGGATGACCAGCACCTGCACGTACGCCGATATCGTGCTGCCCGCGGCCACCTGGTACGAGAAGCACGACATCTCGACCACCGACATGCACCCGTTCGTGCACTCGTTCAACCCGGCGATCGCCCCGCCGTGGGAGGCCCGCACCGACTTCGATGCCTTCGCCACGATCGGCCGGGAGTTCTCCCGGCTGGCCGTGGACCACCTGGGCACCCGGACCGACGTGATCGCCACCCCCCTGATGCACGACACGGCCGACGAGACGGCCCAGCCCGGCGGTCGCGTGCTGGACTGGGCGACAGGCGAGTGCGAGCCGATCCCGGGCGTCACCATGCCGCGGTTCGTCAGCGTCGAGCGCGACTACGCTCGGGTCGCGGAGAAGATGGCCGCGCTGGGCCCGTTGATCGACACGCTCGGTACCACGGTCAAGGGCGTCACGGTCAAGCCGGAGCGAGCGGTGGAGTACCTGCGCCAGACCAACGGCACGGTCCGCGGCGGGGTAGCCGACGGTCGGCCCGCCCTGGCTCGCGACATCCATCTCGCCGAGGGCATCCTCGCGCTGTCGGGCACCACGAACGGCGAGGTCGCCGTCGCGGGCTGGAAGGCGTTGGAACGGCGCACCGGCGTCGCGCTGGCCGACCTGGCCGAGGAGCGCATGGGGGAGCGGATCAGCTTCGCCGACACGCAGGTGCAGCCGCGAGCGGTGATCACGTCCCCGGAATGGTCGGGCAGCGAGACCGGCGGACGGCGCTACTCGCCGTTCGTGGTCAACGTCGAGCGGAACAAGCCGTGGCACACGTTGACCGGGCGGATGCATTTCTACCTCGACCACGATTGGATCCACGAGTACGGCGAGGCGCTGCCGGTCTATCGGCCACCGCTGAACTACGCCCGGCATTTCGGCGATCAAGGGGTGGGCGACCCGGACCGGCCGGAGATCACCGTCCGGTACCTCACCCCGCACTCGAAATGGTCGATCCATTCCGAGTACCAGGACAACCTGCACATGCTGCGGCTCTTCCGCGGCGGCCCGGTGATCTGGATGAGCCCGCCGGACGCGGCGAAGATCGGGGTCTCGGACAACGACTGGATCGAGGCGTTCAACCGCAACGGCGTCGTGGCCTGCCGCGCCGTGGTGAGCCACCGGATGCCCGAGGGCACGGTGTACATGTACCACGCCAAGGACCGGCACCTGATGACCCCGAAATCGGAGATCTCCGGGTGGCACGGCGGCGGGGACAACTCGCTGACCCGGCTGGTGATCAAGCCGACGCACATGATCGGCGGCTACGCCCAGTTCTCCTACGGGTTCAACTACTACGGGCCCACCGGCAACCAGCGCGACGAGATCACCGTGATCCGCCGCCGGTCCCAGCAGGTGGAGTTCTGATGTCGACGGGAGGTGGCCGCGGATGCGGGTGATGGCCCAGATGTCGATGGTGATGAACATCGACAAGTGCATCGGGTGCCACACCTGCACCGTCACCTGCAAACAGGTGTGGACCAACCGGCCCGGCACCGAGTACGTCTACTTCAACAACGTGGAGACCAAGCCCGGCGCGGGCTATCCCCGCCGCTACGAGGACCAACGGCACTTCAAGGGCGGCTGGACGCTGGACCGCAAGGGTCGGCTGCAACTGCGGGCGGGCGGCAGGCTGCGCAAGCTGCTGTCGATCTTCTACAACCCCGAGCTGCCCACGATCGACGACTACGGCGAGCCGTGGACCTACGACTACCAGAGGTTGATCAACGCGCCGTTGGGGACAGTGAACCCGAGCGCCCATTCGCACTCGGCGCTGACCGGTCGGACGATGGACATGCAGTGGGGCAGCAACTGGGACGATGACCTGGCAGGCGCCGCCGTGCACGCCGCCGCCGATCCCAATCTCGAGCACATGGACGAGCACGTGCTGATGGAGTTCGAGCAGGCGTTCATGTTCTATCTGCCGCGCATCTGCGAGCACTGCCTCAACCCGTCGTGCGTGGCCTCCTGCCCGTCCGGGGCGATGTACAAGCGCGAGGAGGACGGCATCGTGCTGGTGGACCAGGACCGGTGCCGCGGGTGGCGGTTTTGCGTCTCCGGGTGCCCGTACAAGAAGGTCTACTTCAACCATCGCACCGGCAAGGCGGAGAAGTGCACGCTGTGCGCTCCGCGGATCGAGGTCGGCCAGCCGACGATCTGTTCGGAGACCTGCGTGGGCAGGCTGCGCTACCTCGGGCTGGTGCTCTACGACGCGGACAAGGTCCTGGCGGCGGCGGCGACCCCGAACGAGCAGGACCTGTACCAGGCGCAGCTGTCGGTGTTCCTGGACCCCGAGGATCGCGAGGTGCAGCGGGCGGCGGCCGAGCAGGGCATCCCGCACGACTGGATCCAGGCGGCCCGCCGCTCGCCGGTCTACGCCCTGGCCGCCAGGCACCGGGTCGCGCTGCCGCTGCACCCGGAATACCGCACGCTGCCGATGGTCTGGTACATCCCGCCGCTGTCGCCGGTGGCGGATGTGGTGCACGCGGCGGGCTACGAGAAGGCGGACCCGGACCACGTCTTCGCCACCATCGACTCGTTGCGGATCCCGCTGGCGTACCTCGCCAGCCTGTTCACCGCGGGCGACGTCGACGCCGTGCGCCGGGTGCTGCGCAAGCTCGCCGCGATCCGGGCGCAGATGCGGGCCGAGCAGCTGGGGCTGGAGCCGAACGCCCAGCTGGCGGCGGCGGTGGGGTCGACCCCCGCCGAGCTCGCCGACCTCTACCGGCTGCTCGCGATCGCCAAGTACGACGACCGCTACGTGGTACCGCCCGCGCACGCCGAGGACGCGGGGCGGCTGATGTCCCAACACGAGCAGATGTTCTGCAGCCTCGACACCGAGGGCGGGCCCGGCATGGGTGGGGGGCCGCCGGGCAGCGAGCAGTCCTTCCATCCGGGCGGGGAAGCGGGTGGCAGCCACACGGTCACCGGCGGGGACGGGCGCAGGCACTTCAACCTGCTCGGCTGGGACGGCCGCGGCAGCGCCCCGTACCTGTTCCCCGAGCGCGGCACGCCATGAGCGCGGCGGACGACACCGGCGCGCCGGTCCCGACTCCTTTGCGCACGCCCGATGTGGGCACCTACAAGCTGGCCTCGGTGCTGTTGCAGTACCCGACGGTCGCGCTCTTCGATGGCCTGGACGTCCTGGACGGCGTGGCCGCGGGCTGCCCGCGTGCGAGCAGGGGCGCCCTCGCGCGCTTCCTGAGCTGGCTGCGGGCCACGACCCCCACCGAGGTGGCGCAGCACTACGTGCAGACCTTCGACCTGCGCCGCCGCTGTGCCCTGTACCTCACCTACTACCGTTACGGCGACACCCGCAAGCGTGGGATGGCGATGCTGCGCTTCAAGGCCGCCTACCGGCGGGCGCGGTTCGTGCCCTCGGACGCTGAGCTGCCCGACTACCTGCCGCTCGTGCTCGAGTTCGCCGCGCTCGCCCCCCCGGCCGGGGTGGTGCTCCTGCGCAGCTGCCGGGCCGATCTGGAGCTGCTGCGCCGGGCGCTGGACGTGGCGGGGTCCCCGTACGCGCACGTCGTCGAGGCCGTATGCGCCGAGCTGCCGAGGCTGCGCGGGCGGGAGCAGGAACTGGTTCGTGAGCACTGGGTGGACGGCCCCCCGCACGAGGAGGTCGGCCTGGAACCGTTCGCGCCGCCGGAGTACCTGGGCACGGCAGACCGCGGGTCGAAGGAGGCATGGTGAGCATCGCCTGGGCGTACTTCTGGTGGGTCATCCTGCCCTACGTCGCGATGGCGATCTTCGTGCTTGGGCACATCTGGCGGTGGCGCTACGACCGCTACGGGTGGACGAGCTACTCGACCGAGCTGCAGGAACGGCGCAGGCTGAAGTGGGGCGCGCCGCTGTTCCACTATGGCGCGTTCGCCGCGATCTTCGGGCACGTCCTGGGCATCCTGATCCCCAAGTCGTGGATCGACGCGATCGGGATCCCGGACCACGTCTACCACGTGTTCTCGGCCACCGCGGGGTTGCTCGCCGCCGTGCTGGTGATCATCGGAGTGGTGATCCTCGCGAGCAGGCGGCTGTTTGTGCCGCGGGTGCGGGCGACCACCAGCCCGGTCGACTGGGTCGCGCTGATCCTGCTCGGCATCATGATCGGGCTCGGCATCGTCACGACCGCGATCAACGTCCCGCTGGGACACGAATACCGGGAGACGATCTCGATCTGGTTCCGCGGGCTGTTCACCGGCAGCGCGAACGTGAGCGTCGCCGAACGGGCGCCGCTGATCTTCCAGATCCACGCGATCGCGGCGTGGCTGCTGTTCCTGGTGTGGCCGTTCACCCGGCTCGTGCACGCGTGGAGCTATCCGCTGTGGTATCTGTGGCGCCCGTTCATCGTCTACCGCTCCCGCGGCACCAGGCACCCGAACGAGCCGGGCACGAGCGGCCGCCGCTGGCGCAGGGTCGGCACCACGTTCTGAACGAGCGGGCCTCGACGTGCTACTTGGTGCCAATCGTGCGAACCAGGTGCACGGCCATGGCAGCGAACGTCAGTGCCCACGCGGTGAACGCCACCCACAGCTCGGCGCTACCGATCGCACCGACCAGGGGAAGCTGATCCGCCTGGCCGAGATAGATCCCGGCGATGGCGTACATGCCCAGCGGGAACACGATGCTCCAGAGCGTGGCCTCATAGGCCAACCGCACTCGGTGGATGCGGTGACGCCACCAACCGGCTGCGGTCAGCACCGGGATCAGCCAGGTGGCGAAGGCCCAGAACGCCACCGACGCGCCCGCGATCAACCCCCGAGTGGCCGACACCATGGGCGCGTCGGTCATCTCCACGATCCGCGCTCCGGCCAGGACGGTGATCGCGGCAGCGCCCATGGCCACCCAGTACGGCGGGGTCAGATCGAGTGGGCGCAGCTCGTAGAGCATCATGCGGGCAGCCACGAAAATACCGACGGCCGCATACAGGAAGACTCCGACCGACCAGGAGAACACCGCCACCACGGCCAGGAATAGTCGCCATCCGGCGAACACCGGTTCCAGGGTGGCGGCGGAGATCGCGACCGACTGGCTGGCAACCACCCAGATGAACCAGGTGCCGTTGGCGGTCGCCACCACAGGCCGCTGCGTCCTGCCCAGCACTGCTGACCAGGGGATCACATAGCCCAGCACCAGCCAGGTCAGGCCTGCCACGGCCAACAACGTCACGGTGATCAGATGGTGGCCGTCCATCGCCAGTCGCACCGCGAGAACGTTGGTGCCCGCGATGAAGGTGAAGAATCCGAACCCGCGGGCCGGGTCGGTGAAGTCTTCGACGACGGCGTCGCGCCAGCACACCAGGCGCCAGCCGGTGAGCCCGACCAGGACGACGAACGCGACCGTGCAGACGGCCAGCAGCAGCACCGACAGCGTGATGAGGCCCTTCAGACGCATCTCGTGTTTCGCGGTTCTGGCCGGTCGCGTCGGTGTCAGGGCTGGCGGCTGGGGCCGGCGTAGAGGATGAAGGTGTGGTCGATCCCCTGTTCGGGGGTACCGGTCTTGGGGCCGAAGGACGTGGGTAGTTCGGTCTCGGTGTAGCGCTCGCCGCCGGCGAGGTAGATCCCGATGGCCCAGCGGTCGGCTGATCCTTGGTAGCGCAGTCGCAGGATCGGGTGGGGTTGGCGGTGGCCGGGTAGGCGGGCCGCGACGTAGCAGAACTGGCCGCGGTGGGTCACGTCCGGTTTGCCGAGGTGGGGCCAGCCGCGCCGGACGTGCGTGGTGATCCGCGCGGTGACGGCGGTGCGGGTCTGCGGGCTGGGGTGCTCGGGCACGCCGTGCATGATGGCCTGTCCCGCTTGGTGGCCTCCCCGTGGGAGCCGTGACACGGGTTGCCCGGCGTGTCGTAACGGTCCGTGGCCGGGGTGTCCCTACCGTCGCTTGGTGATCTTGCCGGGGTCGTGGGCCGGGGTGTTGGAACCGTTGCGGCCGGTGTTCCGGCGTCGGGGCACGTTCGTGCTGTTCACCGTGCTGGCCACCGGGATGGTCACCACGGTCGGGCGGCGGTCGGTGGTCGGGATGCTGGCCGGCGCCCGGATGGCCCAGCAGATCTCGTTCCATGCCGCGTGTCGGTTCTTCTCGCACGCGGTGTGGGACATCGACCGGCTGGGCCTGGTCGTGGCCCGCATGGTCGTGACCCGGCTGCTCGGGCCGGGCGAGCCGGTCACGGTGGTGATCGACGACACCCTGTTCAAGCGGTGGGGCCGCCACGTTCACGGTGCACATTGGACGCATGACGGGGCTGCTCAGGGCGGTAAGAAGATCGCCCGGGGGAACCGGTGGGTGGTCGCCGGGATCGTGGTCCGGTTACCGTTCTGTACCGCGCCGGTGTGCCTGCCGGTACTGATGCGGCTGTGGGCGGGCAAGGGAACCACCACCCCGGTGGAGCTGGCCGCCCAGCTGCTGAAGTTGCTGGTCGCCGAGTTCCCCGGCCGGCGGGTGCACGGGGTCGGGGACGCCGCCTACCACGGCAAGCCGCTGCTGGTGCCGGGGGCGACGTGGACGACCCGGCTACCGGCCAACGCCTGCTTGTTCGACACCGCGCCGCCGCGGACCGGGCGCCGCGGGCGGCCGGCGTTGAAAGGCCGCAAGCTCGGCCGGCCCACCGCCCTCGCCGCCGCGGCCGCCGACGGGGGCTGGCGCACGGTCAGCGTGTACCGGTACGGGCGCACCGAGACCGTGCAGCTGGCCGAGCGGGCGTGCATCTGGTACGGCAGCTTCGGTAACCGGCCGGGCCGGTGTGTGCTGCTGCGCGAGCTCGGCTCGGCCAACGCCTACGACCTGGCCCTGTTCACCCTCGACCCGGCCGCCGCCCCCGGGCAGGTCGTAGAACGGTACGCGATCCGCTGGTCGATCGAGCCGGCCAACGCCGTGGGCAAGCAGCAGATGGGGGTCGGGCAGGCCCGTAACCGGGTCCGCAAGGCTGTCGAGCGGACGGTCCCGTTCGGGATGCTGGTCCAGTCCCTGGTCGTGATCTGGTACACCCTGCACGGGCACCACCCCGACGACGCCCTCGCCCGCCGCCTGGCCCAGCCGTGGTACCAGAGCAAGACCGAGCCGTCCTTCGAAGACATGATCACCAAGCTGCGCAAGGCCCTGGTCGTGGCCCGGTTTACAACCGTCTCCCCAGGTCAGCCCAACCCTGATCTATTACATGACTACGCCCTGGCCTGCGCCGCAGCCGCTGCGTAACCGCGAAACAGAGACGCATACCGACCGACAGAATGCCGCTCGCCATCACCAGCGCGAAGTATCCCGGGTTCAGCTCGTGGACAGCGTGGCGAACACGCTCTGCGAGGGTTCGCCTCACGCGAGCAGATTACTAGCGATCAAGGCGCTGGGGCAGGCAATGTGTGCTGGATCGAGGTCGGGTGGGACGACAACGCGGGAGGGCTCTGCCTCCGGGCCAACGAGGACCACGAGGTCACCGACTGGCCCGAGTACGGGGCACCGTCGTGACCGTGCCCTGCGCCTTGCCCGCGGGTGCGTGTCGGTGGGCACGCTGTGGTGCGGGCATGAAGCTGGCAGGTCACGCCAAGCTCAGGAGCCCACGCGCTCACTGCGAGGGACGTACTTCGACTCCATCTCCTGCCAGGCACCGGCACCTGCGCTGGCGGCCGCCCTGGCCTGCCCCCACACTCCGGCGGGACGAGAGACGGTGCTCACCATAGGGCAGGGCAGACGAACCGAGGACGTCGAGTCCGTGGCGGCACGCCCTCGTACTCGATCCCGAACATCGGCTCGGGCCAGGCCAGATCGAGCCAGATCGCCGTACGGGTGGCGAGGTCCTGCCCGACCCGATGCACGTACGGCCGCGGCAGCCCGCCTCGATGATCAACGATGGGAGCCGGGACTCCGGTGCTTCTGTGGCCGTTTCGACCGAACCCGACCCGCGCGACGAACCCAGCGGGGTTCGGCGCGCCTGGTGTAGCCGGGCGATGTCGGGCCGCACACGGTCCCGGTGGCGGGCCGTAGCGATCGTCAGCGCTGGGCGTCTGGAAGCACCAGGTCTGCAGGTGCGCGCAACTGTGCGACACAGAGCGTGGGGGTGACGAAAGGTTCGAGTGACTCAGCGTCCACCGGCGCCCGTTGTTCGGCGAGGGCGCCCTGCATCATTCCCAGGTGGATGGCGCAGACCACGTCGGTGTGCCGGGTGGCGACCTCCCGGAACGGGCAGTTGTGCAGCTTGATCTGCAGACCGTCCGTTCCGGTGTGCAGCTGCGGCTGGAAACCGACCGCCTCGAGCACCCGGCGCAGCCGGGCGATCGCCTCCTCGGGCCCGACCTGCTCCGACGGGGGCGAGCGCTCGACCAGGTGCCTGCCCCATGCCCGGCCCGCCTCGATCACCGCGGCGCCTGCGCTGTTCAGGGAAGCCACCAGGCCGGTCAGAATCTCGGCCAGCAAGCCGTAGCTGCGATCGCCCGGAACCTGAGCCCGGGCGCGGTAGACGATGCGCGGGCGCCCGGGAGTCTGCCGTTGTTCGGCGCTGCGCTCGACCAATCCGTCCTCGACCAACCCGTCCAGGTGAAACCGCGCGGTATTGCGATGCAGGCTCAGCTGCTCGGCGACCTGCGCCGCGCTCAGCGGTTCCGGCGACTCCCGCACCCGCGCCAACACCGCAGCACGCCGACCGCTGACGGCGACGCCGGTGGCCCTGTCCACCCAGGCGTCGCCGGTCATGAAACCATGATACTTCCGCACTGATGTTGTAGAAAAAGGCCAGCTTATGAAATCCCCGGGTCGCGCTCAGCTCGGCCGCCCGCTGAGGCTGGACGGGCATTCCTTGCAGCGGGTGCTGTCCTCGACATCCGCGCATGGCGGTGCGATGACGTCGGGTGACGGCCGCCTCCGCACCGTGCGACCAAATCACGCGTGGTTTAAACTATCAAATCTTGTAAAAAAGCACCCCAACCTGATGTACTGCTCGCATCAACGCACATGCAGGGCAGAGGTAGGAGGACGTGTCGTGACCGCGCAGAACCACATCCAGCCCCCCAGGTCACACCCTGGTTTGTGGGCGCAGCAGGTGCTGCGTGAGCGCGGTGACGAGCTGCTCGCTGAGCTGGTCGCGAAGGTTGCGCTGACCGCCGAGCTGCAGATGCCCGTCGTCGAGCGAGAGAACGCGCGGCACAGGCTGGTCGACTTCTGCGCTCAGCGGCTGGTCCGGCACCTGGCGGCGTCCGACCGGGTGCTGTACTCGGCCGCAGCCGGCGCGCCCGGGACCCGGTTGTTGGTGCGCGCCCTGCGTGCCCAGCACGCCTTGGTCGCGGCCCGGATCGCCGAGCTGCGGCAGGTCGGCAGCTCCACCGAGGTCGCCCCGGTGGCGCAACTGCTGGTCGGAGCGCTGCAGGTCGGTCTGCACCTCGAGCAGGAGGTGCTGGTCCCCGCGCTGGGGACGCTGCCAGGGGTGGACCTTGCCGCGCTCGTCGCCGAGGTCGAGGTCGTGCTTGCCAGTGACGTCCTCGACTCTTCCGCTGCTTTGGACGTCCGCGAGAGGATCGGGCGGATCGCGGTTGGCGCGCGTGTGCGCTCTGCCTGACATGACTCTGGCCGAGGCCGTCGAGCATGCCTTCGTTCCCCGTCGGTGCTCTACACCCAGCCGTGGCTGTGGCGGATCCGATCGGCGCCCGCTGCGGCCCGCATGCCCCGCTCGGCACGGTGGAACTGCACGCCGACTGGAGCAGGCACCTCGTGGCGACCGAGCCGGACCGGCATGACCTGCTGATGTCCTGAGGGGCCGCGCTGCACCATCTTCGCGTCACCTTGACCGCGAGCGGGTTGACGGCCGACGTGGAGACTACCCGATCCCGTAGACAGCGGTCACCTGGCCACCGTCACCGTCTGGCCGGGCCCACCTGATGCGAACGATGCCGCCCTGTTCCCCGCGATCGCGCGCCGGGCGACCGACCGGCGCCGGATGGGCGAGCGCGCCGTCCCGGAAGTGTACCTGCGGGCACTTGCCGAGCAGGCACGCCTGCACGGGGTGATGCTGCTGTCGGTGACCAGTGCCGCGATGCGCCACCCGCTCACTGACGTTCTCAGCGATGCAGGGCGCCCCCAGCGCTACGTCCCCGGCTGCCCGGCCGAGCTGCGGATCTGGAGCCGCCGCTACACGGGCGCCCACGACGGCATCCCCGCCGCCAATCGTCTCGCGTCGCCGGTCGGAACGACGGGAGTCCCGCTGCGCCCCTTCCCCTACGGGCGGCTGCGACAGCCTCCACAACCGCTCGGGCACGCCGCCGACGACGCCGCGCTGCTGCTCGTGATCGCCACGCCAGGCGACGAGCCGGTCGACCGGCTGCGGGCTGGCTGCTGGCCGCGACCCGACTCGGCGTGGCCACCACGCCACAGCCAAGCCCTTGAGGTTCCCGCCGCACGCGAAGCCGTCCGATGTCATGTGCTGCACATTCCCGAGCATCCCCGGTTGCTCCTGCGGGTCGGCTGGCGCGCCGAGGGCGTCGACGACCTGCCCGCCACTCCGCGTCGCGACCTGTCTGCCGTGCTCCTGGCGTCGCCGCAGGTCGATATCTCACGCTGCCGGTCGGGCGCCCCTTCTATCCGGCGTGGCCCTGCCCGTCGCGGTTTGAACAGCCGCAGGCGCGCTGCCATGATCAGGGTAGCCGATCGGCGGTGACGGGAAGGAGTGGGCGTGCAGAAGCTCTCCCTCGAGGCGGTGGCCCGCGAGCAGATGGAGGCCGCCAGGCGCGGGCAGGCGGGCCGCGCTGCGCGCACCGTTGTCGGCGGGCATGAGCACGTGCTGCGCCAGACGGTGATCGCGCTGCTGGCCGGGCGATCACTGGCCGAGCACGAGAACCCGGGTGAGGCGACGGTGCACGTGCTGCGCGGGCGGGTGCGGCTGGTCGCCGGGGAGGACACCTGGGAGGGAAGACAGGACGACCTCGTGATCGTGCCCCAACGGCCGCACCGCCTCGACGCCCTCGAGGACGCCGCCGTGCTACTGACCGTGGCCAAGACCGGAGCCGAGGCACAGGGGCACGGGAAGGCGCTCTAGCCGATCGCGGCGCTGCCACGCAACGACATCTCCCCCCGACCGCACCGACTAGTGCGGTGGCCACGAACGTTGACGGGGTGATGTCGTCTGGGCGCGCGAGGACCCGGCAAACGTTTGTGGCCACCGCACTAGCTAGTATCGCCGCGCACGCCGACCTGCCGACCTGCCGATCGACCAGTGTTCGAGCCGGTACGGCGAGCACCAAGTCGATGACTAGGTTCTGCACGGCAGAGCGCCGGGCCGCGTCCTTCGGCGCGTGACAGTCACGGCTGCGCTCCATCACGATTCTGGACTCGAGGACCTCGATGGCGGAGGGCGCCGCTTCCCAAATTGGTCTTTGACGCCTCGTCTCGAGACACCGCATGTCCTTGTCGAGGTCCGACGGCACGATGACGAACCACAGATGCTCGGATGCGTGGGCGCCTTTCGCTGCTCCGGAACACGGTGAGGATCAACGGAGTCACGGACCGCCATCGTTCAGGTGCGCTGCGTGGCCTTAGGCTGGCCGCGGATCTCACGTTATCGCTCACGAGGGTCGACCTTGCCGCCCGGGCTGGACTCGCGCTCTGTGGTCTGGGCGCGGACCTCGTACGGATCCGCCTGGTGTCCGACGTGCGCCTCGTGCCGGCACTGCTCCACCAGGTGCGGGTAGTGCAGCTCGAACGCGGGGCGTTCGGAGCGGATGCGGGGCAGCTCGGTGAAGTTGTGCCGGGGCGGCGGGCACGAGGTGGCCCACTCCAGCGAGTTGCCGAAGCCCCACGGGTCGTCCACGGTGACGACGCGCCCGTAGCGGTAGCTGCGGAACACGTTCCAGATGAACGGCAGCGTCGAGGCGCCCAGCACGAACGCGCCGATCGAGGAGACCACGTTCAGTGTGGTGAACCCGTCGGTGGGCAGGTAGTCGGCGTAGCGGCGGGGCATGCCGATATTGCCCAGCCAGTGCTGCACCAGAAACGTGGTGTGGAAGCCGATGAACGTGAGCCAGAAGTGCACCTTGCCCAGCGTCTCGTTCATCATCCGGCCGGTCATCTTCGGGAACCAGAAGTAGATGCCCGCGTAGGTGGCGAACACGATCGTGCCGAACAGCACGTAGTGGAAGTGCGCGACCACGAAGTAGGTGTCGGTGACGTGGAAGTCGATCGGCGGCGACGCCAGCAGCACCCCGGTCATGCCGCCGAACAGGAAGGTGACCAGGAAGCCGCAAGCGAACATCATCGGGGTCTCGAAGGTGATCTGGCCCTTCCACATCGTGCCGATCCAGTTCACGAACTTGATCCCGGTCGGTATCGCGATCAGGAAGCTGGTGGCCGAGAAGAACGCCAGCACCACGGCGCCGGTGGCGTACATGTGGTGCGCCCACACCGCCGCGGACAGCGCGGCGATCGCGACCACGGCGTAGACCATGCCCTTGTACCCGAACAGCGGCTTGCGGCTGAACACGGGGATGACCTCGGAGATGATGCCGAAGAACGGCAGCGCGACGATGTAGACCTCGGGGTGGCCGAAGAACCAGAACAGGTGCTGCCACAGGATGGCACCGCCGTTGGCCGGGTCGAACACGTGCGCGCCGAAGTGCCGGTCCATCTCGAGCCCGAACAGGGCGGCGGTGAGCACCGGGAACGCGAGCAGGATCAGGAACGCGGTGACCATGATGGCCCAGCAGAACAGCGGCATCCGGAACATCGTCATGCCAGGCGCGCGCAGGCAGACGATGGTGGTGGTGAAGTTGACCGCGCCCAGGATGGTGCCGAGACCGGCGATGATCAGTCCCGTCGCCCACAGGTCACCGCCGAAGCCGGGGGAGTGGGTGGCGTCGGAGAGCGGCGTGTAGGCGAACCAGCCGAAGTCGGCCGCGCCGCCGGGGGTGAGGAACCCGGAGAGCACGATCAGTCCGCCGAACAGGAACAGCCAGTAGGAGAAGGCGTTCAGCCGGGGGAACGCCACGTCCGGCGCGCCGATCTGCAGCGGCACGATGTAGTTGGCGAAGCCGAACAGGATCGGTGTGGCGTACAGCAGCAGCATGATCGTGCCGTGCATGGTGAACAGCTGGTTGTACTGCTCGTTGGACAGGAACTGCAGCCCGGGCTCGGCCAGTTCGGCGCGTAGCAGCATGGCCATCAGCCCGCCCACCATGAAGAACGCGAACGACGTCACCAGATAGAGGATCGCGATGTCCTTCGGGTCCGTCGTCCGCAGCATGTGCAGGAGCACGGAGCCCTTGGGCGTCACCCGCGCCGGGTAGGGGCGCGACGTGATCGGCTCTGGACGCGGGACGGTCTCGGTCATGAGCGGCTCCGATCCGGCGATGTTGTCGAGCTGTGACGAAAGGTAGGGGAACGGTGGTCCTGATCCTGGGGTGGTGCTACCAGTTCTGCGGTGGATCGCTGGCCGGGAATGACTGCCTGCCCCATTCGTCCACGACGTCGCCTGCGTCGTCGCGATCTGTATGGGCCGGAAAGGCGCCGGCACGGCCTGAGAGACGAAGAGCTGTTTGCCGCTACGGGCACGTGACACGTCGCACTTCTTTCGTTCGTTGTCGGCGTGGACGGGAGAGAGCGCCGGGCGTCCTTCACGAGCTCGCTCAACCTGTGACGACCAGGCCGGCCCCCGCCCGATCCGGGGGCGTCGGCCAGTGGCGTTGCCGGGCGCGCCAGCCGCCCGTCTGCGGCCCGATCGGGTCCGTCGGTGGATCGTGACGCCCGCTGCGGCGGGCGGGTCGGAAGCGTTCGGATCGGACGGTGCAGCGCGGGCTGACGGCGAAGCTGCTCGTGGAAGGATCGGGCGAACTCCGGGTCGTCGGCCATGAACCGACGCTCCACATCCGATAGCTTTTTCCGTTCGTAATCGCTGAGCACAACGCACCTCGTTCATCGCATCAGGCCGGACACGGCCGGAATGGTTCCGAGCACCGCCTCGTCGAACGCGAGCAGCCTGAGTCCAGGCTCCCCCGGCCGATCGGCCGCGGCACCGGGTATCGGTCAATGGCCTTGCGTTAAGGCGGTCAGCCTGGGTGCCCTGCAGAGCGTCTTCGCAGGTAGAAGCGATGCAGGTGGGCTTAGCGCAAGGCCATTGGGGTATCGGTCACCATCTAGCCCGAGATCAACTTGTCGACCCTCGGCAAGAGCGACGACATGTTCGCGCGTGGGAGGAGGCCCGGCCCCGGGTCCGATGATCGCCGCGTCGATGAGCGATTCGATGCCCAGCAGGGCGCTGGTGAGAACGGCGGAGTTCCCGCCGTTCCACGGCATGAGCGCGCCGGCGTGGAGCCGCGGTGGGGTGGCTGCGCGGCGAGCAGTGCCTGCTCGCCACCCGGCGCGACCTGCGCGACGACCAGCACGAGACAGGCCACCGTCCAGGTGCACGGCCGGGTGGGGTCGTGTGCGGGTGACAGCGGCCAGCATGCCCCCGGCGACGATGCATTCGGTCCCGATCCCGGTGAACGGTAGGGCGTGCGCCTCACGGCTCAGCGGGTTGCCGACGTCATTGCGCCGGGCGGAGACGCTGCTCGCGGTCATGCGGTCGGCCATACGCTGAGGGTGTCGGCGAAATCGGGCGGCGTGGCCACGACCAGCAGCTCGGCGGGCTCGGGTCCGGAGTTGGCGAGGCTGACGCGCTCCCCGATGTCGATGTGCGTCGCGGTTCCGGGACCCAGGTCGTGGTCGTTGCCCTCGTGTCGCAGCCAGACGTGACCGTGCAGCGGGATCAGCACTATGTGGGAGGGTCCGTGGGCGTGTTCGGGCAGGCGGCCGTCCGCCGGCAGGCTAACGTGCAGGACCGCGACGGGAAGGCCGATGTTCGAGCCGAGCAGGGTTCGTACGGTGGGCCCGTCGGGTAGGGGGGCCCGGCGGGCCGGGATGGTGGCCACATCGACGGTGTTCATGACGTCTCCCTGGTTCGGTGGGGTGGGCGCGATGGGCGAGCAGGCGGTGGTCTCGGCGAAGGGCTCCCGGGTGGTGACCGTGACCGGCGCGCGGAGTTCGGCCAGCGCGCCCTGCATCAGGCCCAGGTGCAGGGGGCAGATGAGGTCGCGGTGGGGTTCGGCGAGTTCGAGGAAGGGCGGTGCCGCAACCGAATCCGATCCGGCGGGTGTTGGCCGGCCGGGTTGAGGCCGACGGGTTCGGGGGCGACGGGCTCGGGCGCGAAGTCCAGCGCGTCGAGCATCGCGGTCAACCGGTCCAGCGCCTCGTCGCGGGTGACCTCGTCGAACGGTGCGGGCCGAGGGACCTGGTGCGCTCCCGAGGTCCGGCCGGCGGCGAACGCGGCGGCCGCAGGCTCGTCGCCGGTGGCGGACAGTTCGGCGAGCAGGATCCCGGCCGGCATCCGGTAGCGGCGGACACCGCCGCGCATCCGGCGCGGGCGGGGCCGGTAGCCGAACCGATGGCGTCCGGGGTCGGAGGACTCGTCCGTTACCCCGCTCCAGGATGCCGTCGCTGACCAGCGCTTCGGGGTGAAAGCGGGCGGTGTTGGGGTGGATGCCGATGCGCTCGGCGATCTCGGCCACGCCGACCGGTCGCGTGGCGTGGTGGATCATGTCAAGTACCCGTGCGCGTCGCTTATTCATCGTTCCCGTGGCCCGTGGCCCGTGGCCCGTGGCCCGTGGCCCGTGGCCCGGTGTGGCGGGAGAGCGGCGACGAGGGCGGTGGCGGCTGGTAGCGCCCCGAGCTTGGCCGCGCCGCCCGGGCTGCCCAGGGGGGCATCGCGGCCGGGCAGGGTCTCGGCGAAGAAGTGGGCGTTGTCCTCGATGTAGACGGCCCACTTCTGCGGCACGTCGTCCTCGTAGTAGATCGCCTCCACGGGGCAGACCGGTTCGCAGGCGCCGCAGTCGACACACTCATCGGGGTGGATGGAGAGCGTGCGGGCGCCCTCGTAGATGCAGTCGACCGGACATTCCTCGACGCAGGCGCGATCCTTGAGGTTCCACGCAGGGCAACGCGACCACGTAGGTCACCGATGCTCCTCCCCGCGGTGCGGTCCAGCACATCCCTCATTTAACACGATA
This sequence comes from uncultured Actinomycetota bacterium, assembly GCA_963750095.1. Classification (GTDB taxonomy): domain Bacteria; phylum Actinomycetota; class Actinomycetes; order Mycobacteriales; family Pseudonocardiaceae; genus Pseudonocardia. The sequence continues at coordinate 961,506 of CAVVPJ010000010.1, forward strand.
GCTACTTGTAAAAACAGCGGAAACTTGGTGAACTGTGGGTGGCGCCAGGACCGAGCGCAGGTTTCGCTGCAGGGTGCGGGTTGCATGAGGCGGGCGGAACGGCCCGGATCCGCCCCCGATGGCGGCAACAGGGCGCAGGCCGCCACCGGCTGATCCAAGACCGGCGCCGGGTGGTGGGCGACGACAGCCAAGAGGAGAACCTGCTCGACGGCATGCACGTGCTGACCTCGCAGCTTCATCAGGTGGGGGGTGGACCCGAGCGATGTCCGCCGGTGGTGGCCGTGGACATTGGTCGAGGGGTACCGGTGCGCGCCGTGGTTGCCGTGATCGCGCGGATGGACCGGTTGCGGCTGGCCGACCTGGCGAAAGCTGTGGGCCGAGGGCCGGGGCACGCACGGAGACCGCGGTCTACGCCACCCAGCGACGTCGACGGCGCGGGCGAAAGCCCTGCCCGGGTCCTTGGGCGTACCGGAGCATGTCGTTTCACGGCATGGTGTCTGACATGATCGAGAAGACTGAGGGCTTGCCAGACGGCATTGACGGAGTGCGCTGCAACGGGAGAATCACGTGGGAGGACTACGACGCGGTCATCATTCCGCTTCTGGACGATGCGCTGCGGGAGCACCGCAATCACGGTGCCTCGTCGAGGTGGACGGGTTCGCGGGCATCACCCCGGCGGCCGCGTTCGAGGACGTCACGCTCGGTCTGCGGGCGTTGGGCTCATTCGACGGCTGCGCGGTCGTGAGCGACCTGAGCTGGATCAGACAGCTCACCCTGCAGCGCCATGACGGTCGGCGGTAACGCGGACGGGTCGGGAGTTCGGGGAGGTCATCCCGCGCTTCGCTCGGTGAGGACGTCCTGGTGCGCAGGTTCGGCGCTGAGTATGAGTCGTACCGCCGGGCGGTTCCCGCGTGGTGGCCTCGGCTGTGTTCCTGGCGGCGATCACGAAGCCGGCCCGTCCCTCTGCTCGGCGACGCGGTGGGCGCCGCCGACGTCGCGGCGTGGTCGGTGCCCGGGCAGGTTGAAAGGACGACCACGTGCGGTCCGCATGATGTTCCTCCCGACCGAGAATCCCGACTGTCGCTGATCGTCGAGCTACGGCACCGCGCAGGCCACCGCGTGGCATCGCTGCCACCCGCAGCTGGCCCCCCGCGGGTCCTGGCTCGACCACCGCGGCGAGCTGCCGATCATCGAAGGCACCCTAATCCGGCTGCAGGTCGCCCGCCTGCCCGGGCTGCCGACACGGTGCGAATCACCATCCCAGGTCGCGCAGAACGCGGAGGCCATGCGGGAGCTCTTCCGGCAGTTCTCCTTCCCCGGCGGCATCCCCCAGCCACCGCCGCGCCGCAGGCCCCCGGCTCGATCCACGATGGCGACGAGCTCGGCTACTCCCTCGCCCACGCCTACGGCGCCGCGTTCCACAACCCCGACCTGCTCGTCGCTTGCGTCATCGGCGACGGCGAGGCCGAGACGGGACCGCTGGCCGGGGCGTGGCAGGCCAACAAGTTCCTGCACCTCGTGCACGACGCCACGGTGCTTCCGATCCTGCACCGCAACGGATACAAGATCGCCAACTCCGACCTGGGGCAAGCGGTGTGCGTTGTGGCTGCAAGTCGTGCTCACCCGGTCACGTCGATGATTCCGTGCGCGCCACGCTCGGCGTCGACCATGGAGTGCGAGAGGAACGGGTAGTGTTCGGCCCCGGCGCGGTCCCGTCGAACGTCCAGAGGTGTTGGCTCACGCCCGGCGCGACGTCCCGGTCCAGCTCGCGCACGGTGAGCGTCCTGCGATGGACGGGCCTCGTCTCCGGCGGTGGCAACGCCGGGTCGTGCGCGGTGAACGCAGGCCCGGGGTCGGCCATGAAGTCGACGGCGTGGGCCGCCGCTGTGGAGGAGGCCGGGGGTGCCTGCCCGTCGGTGGCCACGTCGTGACGTGTGGCGGGGCCGCCGGTGACCACGATGTCGAGGACCATGCCCATCTGCCGGTGTCCGAGGACCGAGCACCAGCCGCTGATGTCGTGGTCGACCACGCCCGCGTCGACCGTGGCCGACTGGCCGGGCGACAGCCTGCCCGACGTCTGCCCGGTGTCGAGCACGAGATCGTGCACCTGCTGGCCGTCGGTGTTGCTCAGGTCGATGACCAGCCGTTTGCCTGCGGGCACCTCGATCCGCGACGGGGTGAACCGCATACCACGGGTCTGGACCGCGACTCGGGTCGTCTCGCCGGTGGGGTGCGCGGTCGCGGTGGAGCCTGCGGGGACGAGCGCGGTCGGATCGGCGGCGACCCCGGCGGCGACGGCGAGCACGAGCGCGGTGAGCCCGGTGGCCAACCCGCCGCGGCCCCCTCCGGTCGTTCGCGGGCCCGGTCCCTCCCGCTCGCCGCGGGGCCGCCGGGGTGGCGGGTCGGCCTTCGCCCTGCGTGACGCGCGCATCCCACGGAACATCAGCGGCAGGAAGCCTGCCAGTCCGACCAGGGCGAGGACGGCGCACAGCACCCGCACGAGGCTCGGTACCGGCAGCACGTAGAGGAGCAGCCCGCCGTTGACGAGCGTGACCCGCAGCGCCCCGGCCCGCTCGAGCTCGGTGTTCGCGGCGCGCACGGCCGCGGGACCGCCGCCGAGCACGACCGGGATCAGGTACGACAGCGCGCCGAGCAGCACCTGGGCTCCGAACCCGGCCGCGAGTGGCACGGCGAGCCCGTCCAACCGGGTGCCGACCGCGGCCCAGGAGGGCGCCGACGCGACGGACACGGCCAGCGCGATCACGCATGCGCCGAGCCAGACCGCTGCGGCGAGCACCGACCAGGTGGGGTACGAGGCGGGTGGCTTCCCGCGCGCGGTGGCGACGAAAGCGCGTCCCAGCAGCGCCAGCCCACCGAGGTAGCCCAGCACGCCCGCCGCGGCGAGGTAGGTGAGCCCGACCATCGCCCCTGTGGCCGTGACGACTACGGCGCCGACGAGCACGGGAAGGGCATGGTGGGCGGCGCGTTCGGCCCCCTCGGTGATCCGGGTGCGCAGCATCGTCGGCCACAGCGTCACCAACGTCCCGGCGACGGTCAGACCCATCCAGCCGAGCACGTTGACCACGACGTGCGCCACGGCGACACGATCGTGCAGCGGGTCGGCGAGCCCGTGGGCCAGGCTCGCCCCCATCCCGGCGCCGATGGGCAGGCACGCCGCGGCAGCGACGTAGTAGCGCACCAGCGGCCGGAACCGGGAGGGCAGCGACCGGCGGAGCTTGCGGACCAACGAGGCACCGTGCCACGCGACGGCCGCGGCGACGAGGCAGACCCCGGCGAGGGTCAGCGCCCAGACCCGGCTCGGGACACCGGTGACCACCAGCAGCACGCCGCCGTTGAGCATGATCAGCCGCCAGGACTGCCTGCGCCGCTCGTCCGGCCTCGTCGGGGCGTGCAGCAGGGTCTCGGCGAAGTAGTTGCTCCACACGACGATCGAATGGGTCACGGCGCCGAGCAACAGCAGGTGGATCATCAGCCACCCCGACGCCGCCACGAACGGGTGCGCGGCCGTGACGACGACGAGCGCGACCAGCCAGAACACCACCGGTATGTCCCGCAGAGGCCAGAATTTGCTCCTCATGACGCATCGGCCCGACGTGCGGCGCGCACCGACGACCAGACCGTCACGCCTGCGAACAGCAGCAACGCGGTGATGTTGAGGACGCCGCCGACCTGCCAGGCCAGGTGCACTCCGCGGGCGTCGCCGCCCCACACCCGCAGCGCGAGCGAGCCGTGGAGCAGGACGGCAGGCGCGATCGTCACCGGGTGGTAGGGCAGCGGCCGCCGCAGCACCGCAGGCAGGATCACCGGCGCATGCGCCATGATCATCGAGAGGGTGAAGCCGAGGAACACAGCGTGCACGACGGCGTCGTACGCCGGTCCGTCCAGCATCGCCCCGCCGACCAGCCAGCCGACCCCCGCCACCGCGAGCCAGCCGTAGCCTGCCAGCAGGCACCCGGCGATGAACCGGGCCTGCCCGGTCGCCCTGATCGTCCGCCGCGCGACATCGTGCACGACGAGCCAGCTCACCAGGAAGAGCAGGGCAAGCCCGAGAAGCGGATAGCCCGGGCCGGGCCACAGCAGAGCGGCCACGACACCGGCGACCAGCGCGGCGCTCAGGGCGAGAAACGCCGAACCGGCGCATGGCCCCATCGCCAGTCGGGCGAGCTCGAGGCGCTCGCCGCCGATCGTGAGCACCACGAAGCCCATCAGCCAGGGCAGCAGCACCGGGATGTCGAGGTCCGCGAGCCACAGCAGCGCCGCGCCCACCGCCAGCACCGCGCCGAAGGCCTGGACGAGGACCGCGTCGTCACGTTGCCTGCGCCACAGTGGGACGTACACGCCCACCATCGCGAGCGCGCCGAGGCACAGCGCCACCCGGCCCGCGACGAGTGGGGCGGGGGAGATCAGCAGCAGACCGCCGACGCCGAACGCCGCGGGGGCGGCGAACCCGGCCGGGTGCCGCAGCGCCACGGCTCGTTCGAGCGCGACGACGGTGCCGACGAAGCCGAGCACGAGCAGCATTCCGTGTACGTCCGGGAGCCGGTCGACGGTGAGGGGGGCTTGCAGGCCGTGCAGCATCAAAGCGGCATCGAGCCCGCCGAGCAGCGCGAGGACGGCGGGCAGCAGGAATGCGGCGCGCCGCCACCGGGTGGCCGTCGCCGACCGTGTGGGGGCGCTGAGGGCGGTCACGGCCGCCCCGTCGTCGTGCCGCCTGGCGCTCGTCAGCTCGAGCCTGCAGGCACCCGGCTCGCTGAACGCCAGCAGGTGCGCGCGTTCGGTCTCCGCGCCGTACACGTCGAGGGCGCCGCGGACGATCCCGAGATGCACCCCGCACACGATCTCGGAATGGCGGCCTGCCGCCTCGAGCAACGGACAGCGGGTCAGCCTGACGACCGCGTGCCGCGCGTCCGGCTGCGGGGCGAACCCGAGACCGTCGAGCAGCTGCACGACCCGTCGCCGGGCATCCGCCTCTCCTGCGCCGCCCGGTCCGCGTTCGGTGGCGAGGCGCCTGCCCCACCGCCTGCCCGCGTCGATCGCATCCTGGCGCGGCGAGCTGCTCGACCGCTCGATCACCTCGGCCAGTGCCGATGCGAGACCGGCGTACTCGGCGACGCCGCCGGGCGGCTCGTTGTCGGGAACCGCGCTGTAGAGCCAGGCCGGGCGCCCCCGTCCCACGGCGGCGGCCCGCTCCCGGCGCACGAGCCCGGTGTCGACAAGGGCGTCGAGATGCTCCCGCAGGGTGTTGACGTGCAGCCCGGTCACCGTGGCCAACGCCGCGATGGACATCGGCTCCGATCGTTCGGAGAGGACCTCGAGCAACGAGTCCCTTGAGGCCGACAGCGCCGGGTGCCGGGACAAGCGTGGCACAGGCCGCGGGCCGAACACCGGGCGGATATTTTCCACGGAGATAGTGTAGTAAAATCGTGGGCACGCCGCCATCAGGCAAGGCCCACAACGGGCGTCCAGTGGAGGACAAGAGGGATGAACAACGTCGTCATCGCGTCGAACGAGGCCGACGCGGCCACGGTCGCCGCCGCGGAGCAGCACCACGCGCAGCTGGCGGGGGCGCTGAGCCTGCGGGTCGAGACGCTGCTCGGCTCGGTTGCGCGGGGAGACGCGGCCGCCGATCGTGAGCGCCGGGAGCTCGTCGAATGGTGCAACCGCGAACTGATCCCGCACGCGCTCGCGGAGGAGAAGACGCTCTACCCCGCGGCGCGGGGGAAGGCCGAGGGCAGGCTCCTCATCGACGGGATGCTCGACGAGCACCGGGTGATCACCGGTCTGGTCGGCGAGATCTCCGCAGCGCCGGACCTGGCGAGGGCGGCGGCCGCAGGCCACGCACTCCGGGTGATGTTCGCCGCCCACCTGACGAAGGAGAACGAGCTGATCCTCCCGCTGCTGGCGGCGGCGCCCGACGTCGCCCTCGCCGACCTGCTGACCGGCGTGCACGAGCTGCTCGGCGGCGCAAGCGAGAGCGGCCACACCGGGCACTCGCACGCGGGCACCCACAGCTGCGGCTGCGGCGAGGTCGACGCTCCGGGCTACCCGGAGCTCGACGCCCGGGCTATCCCGCACGCCATCCGGCACGCCACGATCTTCGGAGCACTCGACACGGTGCGCCCGGGCGGCGGGCTGGTGCTGATCGCACCGCACGACCCACTGCCCCTACTGGCCCAGATCGAGCGGCGCAATCCCGGACTGTTTGCGGTGGACTACCTCGAGCGCGGCCCGGCGGCCTGGCGGCTGCAGTTCGTCCGCGCGGCTTGACCGCGCCGCGGGTTCGCCCCCGCGCCGGGAGCCGCCTGCCCCGAGCCTGGGCCGACGCGGACGGACTCACGGCTTGGCCCGGGCCGCAGGCGCGCTGCCATGCAGGACGAGGACCGGGGCCGAGGTGGCCGGGCGATCGCGGCTACCCGTCGTGGTCGAGCTGGGGCCGGGTGGTGCGCCGCGCGTCACCGTGCCCGTCGCACGCGACCGCCACTGACCATGTGCCGAGTCGGTCTCTGCCGTCGGATCCGGGCATCAGGATCGTCCAGATGATAGGGCATGGCCCGCCCGCTGCCGCTGGCGGCGCGATCTTGTCGAGCCGCCGCCTTGTCGAGCCGCCGCCGCGGTGTAGCCTGCGAATAGTGGACGTCTGGGCCGGAACGGCGGGTTCTGCCGCACAGCCGACAGCCGGAGAGATCATGAGTTCGCCGGTGGTCACCGTGCCGCCGGAAGCCACCGCTCGTCAGGTCGCCGACCTTTTGACACAGCACCGGATCAGTGCAGTCCCCGTGGTGGACGGCGCCGGGGCGGTGCTCGGCCTGGTCAGTGAGTTCGACCTGCTCGCGAAGGTGGGTGGGACGGCCGCGGAACTGATGACGACTGCGGTGATCGCGGTGAGCGATACGAGTTCGGTGGAGGACGTGCGTCATCTGCTGATCGATCGGCGTATCCGCCGCGTTCCAGTGCTGCGGGCCGGCCGCCTGGCGGGCATCGTGAGCCGTCGTGACGTCATCGCGCTGATGGCCACCGAGTGGGTGTGCCAGGTGTGCGGTGAGCCCGTGCATGGCGCGGAGCGACCGGCCGTGTGCCCCAAGTGTGGTGCGGCGGGGGATCGGTTCGACTTGCAGGAGCAGCCACCCGGGGCGTGATCGCAGAGCCGGCAGGCATTCGGCGACCCGGCGGCGAGGAGGACGATGACAGCAGAGTCCGGGACCACAGCTGCCGCTTCCGTCGCCACAGAGCAGGCGGCGACACTTCGCGGGTACTACCAGCAGATGGTGTTGATCCGCGCCTTCGAGCTGCGGGCCGCGCAGATGTACCAGCGGGCGCGGATCGGCGGGTACTGCCACCTGAATCTGGGCGAGGAGCCTACGGTGGTCGGGCTGATGGCGGCACTGGACCGGCAGGACTACCTGTTCACCACCTACCGCGACCACGGCTATGCGCTGGCCCGCGGCCTGGAGCCCGGTCGGGTGATGGCGGAGTTGTTCGGGAAGACGACCGGCGTCTCGGGCGGCCGCGGTGGCTCGATGCACCTGTTCGACGTGCGGGCACGGCTGCTGGGCGGATACGGCATCGTCGGCGGCCAGATCCCCCCGGCGACCGGCGCCGCGCTCGCGCTGACCTACCGCGGCGCCCCCGGACCGGACGCCGAAGCGGTGATGTGTCTGCTCGGTGACGGCACGACGAACATCGGCGCGTTCCACGAGTCGCTCAACCTCGCTGCGCTGTGGCGGCTGCCGATCGTGTACGTGATCGTCAACAATCGGCTGGGCATGGGCACGCCGGTCGACAAGGCCGCCGCGGAGCCGGACCTGTACAAGCGCGGCTGTTCGTATCGGATCCCCGGCGAGCGGGTGGACGGCGACGACGTCCTCGCCGTGCGTGAGGCGGCCCGGGCCATGCTGCACGCGGCCCGCACCGAACGGCAGCCCGGGCTGCTGGAGACGGTCAGCTACCGGCTGCGTGGGCACTCGGTGGTCGATCCGGCCAAGTACCGCTCCCGTGAGGAAACCGAGCGGTTGCGGGGCCTGGACCCGCTTCCCGGCTATCGGGCCCGGCTGATCGGCGCCGGTGTGCTGGACGAGGACGCCGCGCGGCGTGCCGACGAGCAGGCCGAGGAGCAAGTCGACGCGGCCGTCGCGTTCGCCGACGCCAGCCCCGACCCCGACCCGGCCGAGTTGTTCGCATACGCCTACGCCACGCCGGTCCCGAACGCGCCGCGCCAGCTGCCCGGAGAGCCGGTGGTGATCTCGTGACGCTGATCAGCTACCGGCAGGCGCTGCATGACACACTGCGCGCCGAACTGCACCGGGACGAGTCGGTGATCCTGCTCGGCGAGGAGATCGGTGTCTTCGAGGGCTCCTACAAGATCACGGCCGGGCTGCTGTCCGAGTTCGGGCCCGACCGAGTCCGCGACACCCCGATCGCGGAGGAAGGCTTCGTCGGTGCCGCGATCGGCGCCGCGATGCTCGGGCTGCGCCCGGTCGTGGAGATCATGACCATCAACTTCAGCCTGCTGGCGATCGACCAGATCGTGAACCACGCCGCGAAGATGCACGCCATGTTCGGCGGCCAGGTCAGCGTCCCGTTGGTCATCCGCACTCCGGGCGGCGGCGGCCAGCAACTGGCCGCGACGCATTCGCAGAACCTGGAGGTGTGGTACGCGCACGTGCCCGGCATGAAGGTCGTCGCCCCCGCCACCCCGGCCGACGCCAAAACGCTGCTCGCGGCCGCGGTCCGCGACGACGATCCCGTGCTGTTCTTGGAGAACCTCGCTCTCTACAACAGCAAGGGGGAGGTGCCCGACGGCGACCAGGTGGGGGAGATCGGACGTGCCGCCGTGGTCAAGGACGGCACCGACGTGACCGTCGTCGGCTACTCCAGGGCTACGGTCGTGGCCCTGGAGGTGGCCGCACGGTTCGAGCAGGACGGGATCTCGATCGAGGTCGTCGATCTGCGCAGCCTGCGGCCGCTGGACCGCGAGACGATCTGCGCCTCGGTTCGCAAGACCAGCCGAGCCGTCGTCCTCGAGGACGACTGGCTCAGCTACGGAATCGGAGCCGAGATCGCCGCGACGATCCAGGAAGGGGCATTCGACTACCTGGACGCTCCGGTGCGGCGCGTGGCTGCAGCCGAGGTACCGCTGCCCTACGCGAAACCGCTGGAGCTGGCTGCACTGCCGGACGCCGCCGATCTGAGCAAGGTCATCGTCGAGGTTCTCGACGCAACCCGGTTCACGCGGTAGAGGGAGCCCCGTGCCCGACGTCCTCATGCCCCGCCTGTCCGACACCATGACCGAAGGTGTCATCACCCAGTGGCTCAAGCACGAAGGTGACGCCGTGCAGGCAGGTGACGTGCTCGCCGAGATCGAGACGGACAAGGCCACGATGGAGCTGGAGGCCTACGACAGCGGAGTCCTCACGCAGGTCCTCGTCCAACCCGGCACGTCGGTGCCGATCGGGGAACCGATCGCGGTGATCGGCGAACGCAGTCGGCAGGTCCCCGACCTGCCCCAGTCCGTCACCCCCTCAACACCGTCACCGTCACCGTCACCGGTGCCGTCACCGTCACCGTCACCGGTGCCGTCACCGTCACCGGCGCCGGGACCGGCCGCCCCGCCACCGCCGATCCTCCTCTCTCCGCTCGCCCGCAAGACGGCCCATGAACACGGTGTGGATCTGCGCACGATCACCGGCACCGGGACCGGCGGCCGCATCGTCCGTGCGGACGTCGAGGCGGCCGTCGCCGCGCGTCTCACGGACCAAGCACCGGCCGACACTGCGGGGTTGCCGGTCACCCGGCCTGAGGTGCCTGCTGCGGCGGCCGGTGACGGCGAGCGGCTGCCGCTGTCCTCGATCCGACGGATCACGGCGCAACGGTTGACCGAGAGCGCAGCCGCCCCGCACTTCTATCTCACAGCCGTGATCGACGCCGAAGCGTTGCTCGCCCTGCGACGTGAGGTGAACACCACCATCGCGTCGACCGAGCCGAAGATCAGCGTAACGGACCTGCTGATCCGCGCCTGCGCGGTCGCGCTGCGCACACACCCGCAGGTGAACTCCTCCTGGGGCGGCGACCACATTCTCCGGCACCGGGAGATCAACATCGGCTGCGCCGTCGCGCTGCCCGACGGGTTGATCGTCCCGGTGATCCGCGCCGCCGACCGCAAGAGCGTGAGCGAGATCGCGGCACAGGCACACACCCTGACTGATCGGGCCCGCTCCGGAAAGCTCACCCCGGAGGAGTTCACCGGCGGCACCTTCACCCTCAGCAACCTCGGCATGTTCGGCATCGACCACTTCACCGCGGTCATCAACCCGCCCGAGGCAGCGATCCTCGCCGTCGGCGCGGCCCGCCAGGAGGCCGCGGTCCGCGACGGCCAGGTGGTCGCGGCGACCACGATGAAGCTCACCTTGTCAGTAGATCATCGGGTGCTCGACGGAGCGACCGGCGCGGCATTCCTGCGCGACCTGGCCGCCCTGCTCGAACAACCGCTGCGGATACTTGTCTGAGCGGAGGCGATACGCCTGTGCTGTGCCCTACCGAAGCGCCGGACTAGGTGAGGCGGCGGTGCACCGGCTACAGGCCACCCAGGCGGGCGATCCCGCCGCGCGCTGGAACTGCAAGGCAGGAAAGTGTGGGTCGTGCAGTGCCGAGATCAACGGCCACCCCAAGCTCATGTGCATGACCCGACTGTCCGCGCTGCCGGACGGGCCGGTGACGGTGTCACCGTTGCGGACGTTCCCGATCATCCGCGACCTGGTGACCGACGTGTCGTTCAACTACGCGAAGGCCCGGCAGGTCCCCTCCTTCGCCCCGCCTCCCGGCCTGGCGGCTGGTGCGTACCGGATGGCGCAGGTCGACGTCGGGCGCAGCCAGGAGCTCCGCAAGTGCATCGAGTGCTGGCTGTGCCAGGACGTGTGTCATGTGATCCGCGACCACGAGGACAACAAGGCCGGGTACGCCGGGCTGCGCTTCTTCATCCGGCACGCCCAGCTCGCCATGCACCCGCTGGACGGCCTGGACCGGCGTGACCAGATGCGAGAGGACGACGGCATCGGGCTGTGCAACATCACCAAATGCTGCACCGAGGTGTGCCCGGAACACATCAAGATCGTGTGCCGCGAGCACGGAAAGGAGAAGCCGATGTAGATCGGGTTCTGCCGATGTGTGCAACTGGGCAGGAGATGGAGGTAGGCCCTCTGGAGCCGTCTTGCAGGAGATGGCTTGAAACCACCGCATACTGCGCCGGTTAAGAGCCGGGGTGGGAAGCGATGCGGAAACGGCGCGCCGTGAGTGCGTCAGGTGTGGACCAAGAAGACGAGCGCGAGCGAACCACTGCTGAAGTGTCGAAAATTGTAGACGGCATCAGAACCGAGGGCTGATCTTGTCTTTGGGAAGAGTCTGGGAGAAACCTGTTTACTGCCCAGGCGGTGTCCGGCGTGTAGGTCAATGGCCTTGCGTTAAGCTGCGACACGCCGGTGTGAATGCGGGACCTGGTGATCGTCTCTCGGGATGATCACGGTGTGGCGCATGACGGGTCGGTGGGGGTCTCACCGGAGGGCTGGTTGCCCGATCGGGTGTCGGTGGGGGCGTTGACCAGGGCGTTCCCGCCGGAGCTGGTGGATCGGGTGGTGGACACCACCGACACCCGGGAGGTCCGTCGCCGGTTGTTGCCGGCTCGGCTGGTGGTGTACGTGCGCCACGAGGCGCTTCGTTGTATTCCCGGCTAAGTCGGGAGGAACTCGGAGGGATGTTCTTGGGTCCGATGGCTGACCTGAAATCCGAAAGGAAATCGGCGACTATAGCATGCCAGGAAAGCAGCGGTCGCGCTCAGGCGTATGAGGCGAGGTACTGCGGGACCCGCACGATATGGTGAATAGCTGGATTGCCTGATACCCCAATCTCCAGATGATGCAAATCACCATCCACCGGAAAGACGCCCGATACCGGTGCCACATCCTGTGCCAGTATAAGTACATGACTGGTGCAACCTCCGGGATGTGGAGCGATGCCCAATGAGGGTATTCAAGGAGATGAGTGGGGCACCTAAGTCGTGCTATGACGTGCAACGAGGACGAACGTGGGATCGCCTAAGGGGCGCGAGCCCTATGGCGACGGAGGCCCCGTAGTAGTCGTGGGAGTCACGCCCCACCAAGGAGGACGGGAAAGCCGTCTGCAGGGCCAAGGGGGCCAGGTGATCGGATATCTATAGGCTGGGAGGTATGCGTAATGCAGAACGCCGAAACAGTGCTGGATGTCCTCCGTGAACGCGGAAGGCGTGGCCTGCCGTGCAACGAGCTCTATCGACAGTTGTTCAACCCGAGCCTGTATTTGCTGGCCTACGCGCGTCTGTACTCCAACCAGGGGGCTATGACGCCGGGGCCGATGGGGAGACCGCGGACGGCATGTCCGAGGCAAAGATCGGGCGCATCATCGATGCGTTGCGCCACGAGCGTTTCCGATTCCAGCCGGTCAAGCGGATCTACATCCCGAAAAAGAACGGGAAGACAAGACCGCTCGGCTTGCCGTCCTGGACGGACAAACTCGTCGGCGAGGTGGTCCGCCTCCTCCTGGAGGCATACTATGAGCCGACGTTCTCCGACCGGTCCCACGGTTTCCGTCCCGGCCGGGGCTGTCACACCGCGCTGCGCGAGGTGGCCGACACCTGGGCGGGGACGACCTGGTTCATCGAGGGAGATATCGCCGACTGCTTCGGGTCGCTCAATCACCCGACGCTACTCAGTACTCGTGTTTCGCGGTTCTGGCCGGTCGCGTCGGTGTCAGGGCTGGCGGCTGGGGCCGGCGTAGAGGATGAAGGTGTGGTCGATCCCCTGTTCGGGGGTACCGGTCTTGGGGCCGAAGGACGTGGGTAGTTCGGTCTCGGTGTAGCGCTCGCCGCCGGCGAGGTAGATCCCGATGGCCCAGCGGTCGGCTGATCCTTGGTAGCGCAGTCGCAGGATCGGGTGGGGTTGGCGGTGGCCGGGTAGGCGGGCCGCGACGTAGCAGAACTGGCCGCGGTGGGTCACGTCCGGTTTGCCGAGGTGGGGCCAGCCGCGCCGGACGTGCGTGGTGATCCGCGCGGTGACGGCGGTGCGGGTCTGCGGGCTGGGGTGCTCGGGCACGCCGTGCATGATGGCCTGTCCCGCTTGGTGGCCTCCCCGTGGGAGCCGTGACACGGGTTGCCCGGCGTGTCGTAACGGTCCGTGGCCGGGGTGTCCCTACCGTCGCTTGGTGATCTTGCCGGGGTCGTGGGCCGGGGTGTTGGAACCGTTGCGGCCGGTGTTCCGGCGTCGGGGCACGTTCGTGCTGTTCACCGTGCTGGCCACCGGGATGGTCACCACGGTCGGGCGGCGGTCGGTGGTCGGGATGCTGGCCGGCGCCCGGATGGCCCAGCAGATCTCGTTCCATGCCGCGTGTCGGTTCTTCTCGCACGCGGTGTGGGACATCGACCGGCTGGGCCTGGTCGTGGCCCGCATGGTCGTGACCCGGCTGCTCGGGCCGGGCGAGCCGGTCACGGTGGTGATCGACGACACCCTGTTCAAGCGGTGGGGCCGCCACGTTCACGGTGCACATTGGACGCATGACGGGGCTGCTCAGGGCGGTAAGAAGATCGCCCGGGGGAACCGGTGGGTGGTCGCCGGGATCGTGGTCCGGTTACCGTTCTGTACCGCGCCGGTGTGCCTGCCGGTACTGATGCGGCTGTGGGCGGGCAAGGGAACCACCACCCCGGTGGAGCTGGCCGCCCAGCTGCTGAAGTTGCTGGTCGCCGAGTTCCCCGGCCGGCGGGTGCACGGGGTCGGGGACGCCGCCTACCACGGCAAGCCGCTGCTGGTGCCGGGGGCGACGTGGACGACCCGGCTACCGGCCAACGCCTGCTTGTTCGACACCGCGCCGCCGCGGACCGGGCGCCGCGGGCGGCCGGCGTTGAAAGGCCGCAAGCTCGGCCGGCCCACCGCCCTCGCCGCCGCGGCCGCCGACGGGGGCTGGCGCACGGTCAGCGTGTACCGGTACGGGCGCACCGAGACCGTGCAGCTGGCCGAGCGGGCGTGCATCTGGTACGGCAGCTTCGGTAACCGGCCGGGCCGGTGTGTGCTGCTGCGCGAGCTCGGCTCGGCCAACGCCTACGACCTGGCCCTGTTCACCCTCGACCCGGCCGCCGCCCCCGGGCAGGTCGTAGAACGGTACGCGATCCGCTGGTCGATCGAGCCGGCCAACGCCGTGGGCAAGCAGCAGATGGGGGTCGGGCAGGCCCGTAACCGGGTCCGCAAGGCTGTCGAGCGGACGGTCCCGTTCGGGATGCTGGTCCAGTCCCTGGTCGTGATCTGGTACACCCTGCACGGGCACCACCCCGACGACGCCCTCGCCCGCCGCCTGGCCCAGCCGTGGTACCAGAGCAAGACCGAGCCGTCCTTCGAAGACATGATCACCAAGCTGCGCAAGGCCCTGGTCGTGGCCCGGTTTACAACCGTCTCCCCAGGTCAGCCCAACCCTGATCTATTACATGACTACGCCCTGGCCTGCGCCGCAGCCGCTGCGTAACCGCGAAACACGAGCTCAGTATTCTCGGCGAGAGAATCCGCGATAACCGGTTCCTCAGGCTGTTGCGTAACATGCTGGAAGCCGGATACCTGGAGGACTGGGAATGGAACGCCACCCTCTCCGGAGCACCACAGGGCGGGGTGGCATCACCAGTCCTCTCCAATATTTATTTGGACCGGTTGGACAAGTTTGTCGAAAAAGATCTCATTCCGCAGTACACCCGAGGAGACCGAAAGGCGGAAAACCCCGCCTACGGTCAGGTGAGAACCGCTATGAGGCGTGCCCGCAGACATGGTGATCATGCCATGGAACGTGAGCTGGGCAAGCAGCGTCGCCGTCTGCCCAGCAGGGATCCCCGAGATCCCGGCTACCGGCGGCTGAAGTACAGCCGATACGCCGACGATCACCTCCTGGGGTTTATCGGACCGAAGGCCGAAGCTGAGGAGATCAAGGCCCGCCTCGCCGCGTTCCTGCGTGACGACCTCGCGCTGGAACTCTCCGAGGACAAGACCGTGATCACGCATGCCCGCACGGGTGCGGCACGCTACCTCGGCTACGAGATCACCACCCAACACGCCGACCACAAGATCACCCGTGGTCAACGGTCGGTCAACGGGACCGTCATGTTGCGCGTGCCCCGAGCGGTGATCAAAGCCAAATGCTCCCCCTACCTCAAGCGCGGAAAACCCGAGCGCCGACCCCACCTGATAAATCTCGACAACCATCTGATCATCAGCACCTATGGGGCCGAATACCGGGGGTTCGTCCAGTACTACCTGCTCGCCGGTGACGTCTGGAGGCTTCACCGGCTGCATTGGGTCATGCAGACCTCGATGCTCAAGACGTTGGCCGCCAAGCATCGCTCGACCGTGACGAAGATGGCCCGCACACACAAGGCCGTCATCAGCACACCACACGGTCCGCGCACCTGCATGGAGGCCACCGTTGAACGAAAGGGCAGGAGACCACTGGTCACACGGTTCGGCGGGATACCATTGAAACGGCAGAAGAAAGCGATCCTCACCGATCGCCAACCAGCCCCGGCCACCAGCCGCCGCACGGGCAACGAGCTGATCAAACGGCTCAGGGGCGGCCGGTGCGAGATCTGCGAACACCCGGCCCAGGTGCAAACACACCAGGTCCGCAAGCTCGCCGACCTCACTCGACCGGGGCGACCACAGCCCGCGTGGGCACAACTCATGGCGACGATGCGGCGCAAGACCCTCGTGGTCTGCCCGTCCTGCCATGACGCCATCCACGCGCGGCAACCAACCGCGACACCCACGGAGTAGTCACTGGAGAGCCGCGATGATCGGAAACGATCACGTCCGGTTCGGGCCGGGGGCCGCTGGAAAAGGACCGCGTCAACACGCACGGCACCTCGCCAGCGGCCTACCGGTACTTCGTGCTGGCGTTGTGGCTGTTCCGGGGCCCCAACTGCGGTTACGGGCGGGTGATGGTCAAGCTGGTGGACGCGCTGTATCACCGCCGCCGTGGCCGGCAGCTGCTGGAGGGGGTCCTGGACCCGGACGGCTGGGTCGATGCCGGGGCGGGTCGGCGGTGGCGGCCGCCGAACATCTCCTCGTTGTCGCGGGCCCGGACGCGGTTGGGGGCCGATCCGCTGCACATGCTGTTCGAGCAGGTCGCCGGGCCGGTCGGCGCCGACGACGCGGCGGGGGTGTTCTGTGGCGGGCTGCGGGTGGTGTCGGTGGACGGCTCCAGCACCGACGTGCCCAACACACCCGAGAACGACGAGTACTTCGGGCGGCCGTCGAATGCCACCAGGGATGGGGCGTTCCCGCAGGTCCGGTGGCTGGCCGCGGCCGAGTCGGGCACCGGGGCGCTGGTCGGGGCCACGATCGGCCCCTACACCGTGGGCGAGCAAACCCTGGCCCTGGACCTGCTCCCGGCGTTCGGCCCGGGGATGCTGGTGCTGGCCGACCGCAACTTCTTGTCCCACACTCTGGCCCGCGACGTGCTGGCCACCGGGGCGCACGTCCTGTGGCGGGCCTCGGCGTCGTTTCGGCTGACCCCGATCCGGGTGCTGGCCGATGGCAGCTACCTGGCCCTGCTGCACCCGCGCCGTAAGGCCGACGGGCCGCCGATCATCGTGCGGGTCATCGAGTACACCGTGCACACCACCACACCGGACGGTGTCGAGGATTCCTCGGAGGTGTTCGCGCTGGTCACCGACCTGCTCGACCCCGAGGCCTACCCGGTGTTGGACCTGGCCGGCGCCTACCCGATGCGGTGGGAAGCCGAGACCGTGATCGGGCACCACAAGACCGACATGGGCGCGGGCATGGCGGTGCTGCGCAGCAAGGACCCCGAGGGCGTCGCCCAGGAGATGTGGGCGTTGTTCGCGGTCTACCAGGCCATCCACACCCTGATCGGCGCCGCCGTCGACGCCACCGGTATCCCACCCGAGAAGATCAGCTTTCCGCACGCACTGGCCGCCGCGACCGACTCGGTCACGGCGGGCTTTCCCCCCTCACGAACTTGACCTGGCCCTGGCCACCTTCCTGCTCAAGATCCTCGACCCGGGATTCTTCGTCCGCGACCGACCCGACCGGGCCAGCCCACGAGCCACCAAGAAGGCCGGCGACTTCCCCGCCCGAAAAGATCAACCCAGCGTCGTCCGCGTCACCCGCCGACTACAGATCCACTGCCTCCAACGCGACAGCATCCTGTTGATCTCTTAAAGCAATGCCATTGGGCGTGTAGGTGGCGTGAGCTTGGTCCGGGCTTCTGCTCGGAACGCGGGAACCTGTCGTTCCGGAAGTGTCCCCGGTGTTCGCGGGGACGAGAGGGAGAGCTTCAAGTGGTGAAGAACCACGAGGGGTTGAGTACCGGTTACGGAGCACAGGGGCGGACCGTCTCGTAGTAGCGGGGGTGCGGCTCTTCCACAGGTATGACATTCCGGTCGTTGGATGATGTTTCGGCTGGTCATGCGGCGAGATCGCAGGTCTGCTGATAGCGGCTGTCGTGGTTGCGGTGTTTTTCCTGCTGGAAGTGGTAGGCGAGGTAGTCATCGAGGTCGCCGTTTCCGCGCAGGGCGCGGAGGCGGAGGACGGCTTCGGCGCTGTCGAGGCCCCAGCGGGCGCCGGTGACTTCCATGCGGTCCTTGATCAGCCACCTGGCGGCTCCTTCGATGAGGCCGCTGGCGACGGGCCAGCCGGCGGCGAGGAACGCGGGGTAGTCGAGGTAGTCCTGCTTGTTTTCGAGGTAGGCGGCGCATTCGTCGGCGCCGGCGCGCTCGGCGGGGCTGTAGCCGTAGGTGGTGGCGCGGCGGCGGATGCCGGCGCGGACGTCGCGGTGGCGGCCGGCCAGGATCTTGGCGGTCTGTTGTTTCACCCAGGCCCGGGCGGCGGGGTCGCCGGGGTAGAAGAAGCTGTTCGCGGCCTTCCACAAGTACTGGGTGACGTGGATCAGGTCGATCAGGATCGGTACCTGGACGCCGTGCTTGGCGGCGAGGGCCGTGATGGTCTCGATCTGGTGGTTGTTGCCATCCACGACCGCGAACCAGGGCCGCTGGTGGCCGGGGTCGCGGCGGTGCGCCTCGGCGAACGCGTCCGCGATCACCTCCCCGGCCGGGCGGCGGACGGAGGCGAACAGCGTCTTGCCGTGCGCGTGCGGCCCGGGTTGCGGGGCGGGACCGCCGCCGCTGCTGCTGCGGGCCGGGCCGAACAGGGCGGTGATGATGTCGCCGGCGGTGCGCGGGGCGGGCGGGATGTCGGCGACGGCGGCTAGCTCGGCCATCCGCTTGCGGGATTTACGCAGCTCTGAGGGGTTATCGGGCCACCCGGACTCCGCCGCCTGCCGGGCGCGGGCCGCCGCGGCCTTCGCGGTGGCCGCGCGCAGCGCGCCGGGCAGCACCGGGAACGCCGACCCGTCGGCGGTCAGCAGCAGCCCGGTGCCCGCCTGGCACGGCTGCGGCAGCCGCGAAGCATAGAACGCGTGGAAATCGCCGGCCGCGGCGATCGCGAGTTGTTCGCACTGCCGCTTGCCGAGCCGGATCGCGCCCTGCGCGCTGACCTGCTCGACCGCCTGCTCGAAGGGACCCGCGGCCACTGCCCCGGCGTTGCGGGCGACGATCCCCGCCGAGTACGCGTGCTCACCCCAGTTCAGCTCCGCGTCCTGCGGGTACAGGTTCTCCTTGCCCCGCCTGCGGTAGGCGATCCGGGTCGTGCGCACCGGCCCGTAGATCATCACCCGGGTCCGCTCGTGCCCGTCCTCGCAGCTCGTGCGCGCCTTCCCGCCCGCGTCCGTGACATCGTGTCGGGGCTGCTCCCGGGCCGCGCGCAGGTCCAGGTGCGCCTGCGTCAGCAGCCGCATGAACTCCAGCCCGTCCCGCATCGCCCGGCTCTCCAGCTGCCCGTTGTCCAGCGCCAGCGCCTCCGCGCTCCCCGCCCACGCGATCATCGCCTCCGCGTGCCCGCGTACCCCCGCGAACAGCGCTTCTTCGCTGTCCGCCGCCCCGGCGTCCTTACCCGCGACATGATCGTCTGCAATGCCGGCGTCCACGGCCACCGTCTCCGTTCGTCGAGGTCCAAGACGCCACGAAGAATCGAGGCGGTGGCCTTCCCGCACACGTACCCGGGCAGCCCGGGTGAGCCCATCCGCCCGCCCCCGAAACCCGGCAACCTGGCTGCCTGCCCAAACGCGAAATCAGCCATGGCGGTATGCGCCGATATGTCAAGACACTCCAGCAGCGACCGAAATGCCCGGTTTCAACCAGAATCTGGTACCTCTGATGGAGCCGCACCCTAGTAGCGGTGAGGCCTGGTAATGCGGGCGGAGCGAAGGGGACGGGTCATCCAGGTCTGGAATTGATGGTCAACCGAAGCTCTCGGGAGGAACCGGATGAGCCAGTCAGGTTCGAAGCCGTACGAGATCTCCAAGCAGGTGGTCATGGCGGCATTCGAGAAGGTCAGGGCCAAGAAAGGGGCACCGGGGATCGACGGGGTCACGGTCGAGCAGTTTGCGCAGGACGGCAAGAACAACCTGTACAAACTGTGGAACAGGATGTCGTCGGAAGTTACTTCCCGTCCCCGGTGCGGATGGTGGAGATCCCGAAAGATGGGGGTCGTGGCACGAGGGTCCTGGGTGTGCCCACGGTAGCGGACAGGATCGCGCAGACGGTGGCGGTGGCCTATCTGGAGCCGTTGGTGGAGAACCTCTTTCACGCCGACTCCTACGGGTACCGTCCGGGTCGCTCACCGCTGGACGCGGTGGCAACGTGTCCGGCGCGGTGCTGGAAGTACGGATGGGTTCTCGACCTGGACATCGAGGGCTTCTTGGGTTCGACAACCTCGATCACGATCTGATTCTCAAGGCGGTCGCTCACCACACGGATGACAAGTGGATCCTCATGTATGTGCGACGGTGGCTGTCCGCGCCATTAGCGCAATCGGATGGGACATTGGTCAGCCGTGACCGGGGCAGCCCGCAGGGCGCCTCGATTTCACCGTTGTTGGCGAATCTTTTCATGCATGTGTGCCACGAACGCCGGAGAGGGGTTGGGTGTAGGTAGACCTTCTTGAGGCGGTGTTGTGTAGTAGATGAAGGTTTTGTGGCCCTTCGGCGTCGCCCTGCGGGGGGAGGCGTCAAGCCACCTCGATGCTGCATTGGCTGAAGACCGTTGTGGGGAGCGATCGAGGAAAAGGCGGTGTGAGAGCCGTCAGGCGGGGATCAGGAAGGCGAGCGCGAGCGAACCGTTGAGGAAGCGTCGAAAAATAAGAGATGGCATCAAAACCGGGGTGTGTGCATAACCCTGGGAAGAGTCTGGCGGGTGCCCGTTTACTGGCCAGGCGGTGTCCGGCGTAAAGACGGCGCGAGTCTGATCTGCGGCTACTACACGAAACGTGGGAAAGCGTGTGCCGATACAGTGCTCGCTTCCCCGCAAGGGGGCGGGTACGAGAGGGAGTGCGCCAAGCAGCGGAAACTGCGAGGCGTCGAGTACCGATGCGGACGCGCTGGCGGACCAGCTCGTAGTAGTGATGAAGCATCTGTAATGGGTGTGGAGTGAAGGGGCTGGCTCATCCGTGGTTTGGCCGCACGAACAACCGGACATGGTCTGGGAGGACGCGAGTGGGCAAGTCAAATCCGAAGGTCAAGTCGTTTGACATATCGAAGCGGCTCGTCTGGGAGGCGTACAAGAGCGTCAAGGCGAATCAGGGTGCCGCCGGGGTGGACGGGCAGTCTGTGGAGGAGTTCGAGGCCGATCTGCAGAATAATCTGTATAAGATCTGGAATCGGATGTCTTCGGGGACCTACTTTCCGCCTCCGGTGCGGGCGGTTGAAATCCCGAAGCCGCACGGTGGTGGGACGAGAGTGTTAGGTGTTCCCACTGTCGCCGACAGAATTGCTCAGACAGTGGTGGCGCTGCAGCTGCTGCCGCGTATGGAGTCGATCTTTCATAGTGACTCGTATGGGTATCGGCCTGGGCGCTCACCGCTGGCGGCGGTGAAAAAGTGCCGGGAGCGATGCTGGAAGAAGGACTGGGTTCTGGACCTCGATGTTCAGAAGTTCTTCGACTCGGTTGATCACGAACTTATGGTCAAAGCGGTAGAGGTCAACACCGACCAGAAATGGGTCGTGTTGTACGTGAAGCGCTGGTTAAAAGCGCCGATGCAGCTGCCTGATGGAACGGTGGTCGAGCGGGACCGCGGAACCCCGCAGGGGTCGGCGGTGTCACCCGTACTCGCTAATCTGTACCTTCACTACGCGTTTGATTCCTGGTTGGAGCGCGAGTTCCCGACCGTCGAGTTCGAACGGTTCGCTGATGACGCGGTGGTGCACTGTGTGACAGAACGTCAAGCCCGGCAGGTGTGGGCGGCGTTGGCTGATCGGTTGGAAAGCGTCGGGTTGCGGCTGCATCCTGATAAAACCAAGATCGTATACTGCGGGGACAGTAATCGAAGACGCGAGTTTGAGTGTGTTTCGTTTACGTTCCTTGGGTATACGTTCCGCCCGAGGGAATCAAAGTCGGGAAAGACTGGGACTATCTTCACGTCGTTCCAGCCCGCAATGAGCCCGGAGGCGCTGAAGAGTAAAAGCCAAGAACTGCGTCGATGGCGCATTCACAGGCGCACTTCCATGGATCTGCAAGAGGTGGCCGAGTGGTTGAATCCCATCGTGCGCGGTTGGATGAACTATTACGGCGAGTTCAACAGGTTCGAGATGTACTCTCTCCTGCAACGCATCAACACCTACTTGATGCGTTGGGCGCGCAAGAAATACAAGCGACTGCGCACCTGGAAACGGTTCAAGTCCTGGTGGCGTGGGCTCACCGAGAGGGAGCCCGAGCTGTTCGCTCACTGGGCATGGATGCGCGCGTACCACTGGACAGGGTGAGAAGAGCGGAGTGAATCGAGAGGTTCACGCTCCGTTCCGTGGGAGCCCGGGGGTGAGATCCCCCCGGGCGACCCGACTACGCGTTCGACACGTGGATGGTACGGGAGTTCCCCGAGGTGCCGTTCGAAAGGTTCGTCGACGACGTGATCGTGCACTGTGTGAGCCAGCAGCAGGCCCGGAGGCTGCGAGACGCCATAGCGACGCGTCTGGCTGAGTGTGGCGGGTTGCGGTTGCATCCGACCAAAACCCGGATCGTGTATTGCAAGATGACCGGGCGGTATGGCTCGCACGAGCAGGTGACGTTCGACTTCCTGGGATACACGTTCAAGCCACGCGCGGCGAAGAAGAAGGACGGGACGATGTTCACGACCTTCTCCCCGGCCATCAGCCGCAAGGCCGCTACGTCGATCCGGCAGCAGATCCGCCGGATGCGTTTCCATCTCCGCAGCGATCTGTCCTTCGCCGACATCGCCAGAATGATCAACTCGCGGGCGGGCGCCTGGGCGGCGTATTACGGGCGATTCTGTCCGTCGGAAACCGTCAACGTGCTCTTCCACATCGACCGGTACCTGGTGCGGTAGGCCCGACGCAAGTACAAGCACCTACGGCGGGCACCGCGACGGGCAGCCAGGACCCTGGCCGGGATCAAGCGAGACCGGCCCGGACTCCTCGCGCACTGGCGGTGGGAGGTCATGCAACGTGCGGCCGCAGCACGAGCCGGATGATAGGAGCCCGGTGAGCTGAGACTTCACGCCGGGTTCTGGGGGAGCCAGCGGGTGCGATTCCCGCTGGCCACCCATCACCGACAACGCGATCATCCCGATGAAGGAGCGGATCGTGGACCGGCGCCACGAGCCGATCGGACGTCTGGTGCATGAGCTGCGGCGGCGGCGGTCCGAGGGCTGAAGCCGGCGCGGTGCTCTGCCCCGAGCGTCGCGTCGCAGGCGACCGGTTCAGGAGCGAGCCGCTTGGCCCTCATTCGAGGGTATTCGTCAGGTCGGGAAGCTGCTGGTGGGTCGCTACCGCGAGCCGGTTCCACACGTTGATGGTGGCGATGGCCATGAGCAGTTTGACGAGGCCCGCATCGTCGAAGTGCGCGGCGACGTCGTCCCAGACCCGATCGGGAACACCGGCGTCGCCGATGCGGGTGACCGCTTCGGTGAACGCCGGCGCAGCCCGCTCGGGGGCCGTGAACAGCGCCGGCGCCTCGCGCCGGGCGGACAGCACGTCCAGGCGCCGCTGGTCCTCCCCGCTTGCGCGGGCGTCCCGGTTGTGCATGTCCAGGCAGAACGCGCAGCCGTTGAGTTGCGACTCCCGGATCTTGACCAGTTCGTACAGCCGTGGGTCCAAGCCGCTGCCGCGCACGTAGCGTTCCATCGCGAAGACCGCCTGCTGCGCATTCGGGTCGATGCGACGCACGTCCAGGCGTGGCTGTCCAGCTGCTGGAATACCGGGGTCTCCTTCGTCAGATGGGCTACTTGCTGAGTGCCTCGAGCGCGAGGGTGGAGTGGGCGTAGGCGCCGCCTGCGCGCATTTCGGCCGCGACCCAGATCGCTTCCATGATCTCCTCGTCGGTGGCGCCGGCGCGGTGCGCGAGCCGGGTGTGGCCGTTGATGCAGTACGGGCATTGGGTGGTGTGAGCGACGGCGACCGCGATGAGTTGTTTGGTCTTCCCGGGCAGTGCGCCGTCGGCGAACACGGCGCGGCTGAACGCTTCGAACGCGTCGTGGGTGTGCGGGGCGAGTTCCTTGCGTCGCTTAGCGATCTCCGGTGTGGTGGGGTGGTACAGGGCATCGGCCACGATGCTCTCCTCTCCGTATCGAACTGTTAGCTCTGCTGCGGAGCGCCCAGCAGCTGCCGCAGCACGTACTGCATGATGCCGCCCTGGCGGTAGTAGTCCGCCTCGCCGGGGGTGTCGATGCGGACGCGGGCGTCGAACTCGATGTCGTCTGCCTGCACGTGGACGGTGCTCGGCATTGACGAGTTCAGCGCGGTGATGCCGGTGATGTCGAATGTCTCGTCACCGGTCAGGCCGAGTGACTCGGCGTTGTGGCCCTCGGGGAACTGCAGCGGAAGCACGCCCCATGCCGATCAGGCTCGAGCGGTGGATCCGCTCGTAGGACTCGGCGATCACGGCCCGCACGCCGAGCAGCGCGGTGCCCTTCGCGGCCCAGTCCGGGACGAGCCCGAGCCGTACTCCTTGCCTGCGAGGAGTACCAGTGGGGTACCTGCGGCGGCGTAGTTGACGGACGCCGCGTAGATGGTGGTCGTCTCGCCACCAGCGGTGAAGTCGCGGGTGAACCCACCCTCGGTCCCCGGGGCCAATTGGCTGCGCAGGCGGATGTTCGCGAACGTGCCGTGGATCATCACCTCGTGGTTGCCCCGGCGCGACCCGTAGGAGTTGAAGTCCTTGCGGGCGATGCCGTGCTCGGTCAGGTACCGGCCCGCAGGCGAGTCGGTCTTGATCCCGACCACCGAGAGGCCGAGCGCGATCTCGTAGGAGATCACCTGCGCGGCCGAGCGCAGCGCCGCCAGCAGCGGGTAGGGCGAGCCGGACGACCAGCCGCCGAGCACGATGCCGTAGACGCCGACGGCGCTGCACGCGAGCACGACGAGCACGCCGACCGGTAGGTCGACCAGCTGCAGCACGGTCTGCTCGCCGAAGATCGTGGCCTCGCCGCCGAACGGGATCACCGAGAACGCGACGAAGGCCGGGATCGTGGAGATGACCGGCGCGATGAAGTACACGCGCTTGTGGGCCATTACCGGCATGATGTCTTCTTTGAACGCGAGCTTCAGCCCGTCGGCGAGGCTCTGCAGCCAGCCGTTGGGGCCCACCCGGTTGGGGCCTGGGCGCTGCTGCATGCGCCCGACGACCTTGCGCTCCCAGTTGATCATGAAGAGGGTCAGCACGACGCCGAGCGCGAACAGGCCGATGACCTTGATGATGATCAGCCAGAGCGGGTCGTCGGCGAGCAGTTGCTGCGTGGGCGTGAGGCCGCCGTCCGGCTGGGCCTGCGCCAGCAGCGTCTCCATCATCACGCCGTCACCCCCACCAGGTGGCCGTGGCCGACGCCGAGCACGGCGCGGACCCGGGATTCGCCGGAGTTGCCCGGCAGCCAGATCACCCCGTCGGGCAGGTCGGCCAGCGCCACCGGCAGTGTGATCGCGCCCCGCTCGGTGCGGACCGTGGCGGGCGCACCCTCGGTGAGGCCCAGCCGTGCGGCGGTGGCCGCGTTGACCCGCCCGATCGCGGGCCGGGCCGTGCCCGCGAGGTGTGGCTCGTCCACGGCGAGCGACGACTCGTCGATGAGCTGGCGCCACGTGGCCAGTACGGCCTGCCCGAAGCCCGGTGCGCGCGGGCGGCCGGAGGCGACGCTCGGGCCCGCGGGCGCGGTGCCGGTGCGCGGCCCGAGCCGGGCGAGCTCGCCCGCCGCAGCGGCCGGAGTCTGGGTGAACAGGTCGACGTCCATCTCGACGGCCAGCGTGTCGAGCACCCGGCAATCGGGCAGGACGCCGCTCGCGTCGAGCGCAGGCCCGAACGACCGGGCCCGCCCCTCCCAGTTGTGGTAGGTGCCCGAGCGCTGGACGTCCGGCGCGACCGGGAGCACGACATCGGCGAGCTCGGTGACCGGCGAGCGGAGCATCTCCAGGCTCACCAGGAACCCGACCTCGCGAAGGCCCGCCAGCGCGGCGGCCGGATCGGCCAGGTCGAACGGGTCGAGCCCGCCGACCACGAGCGCGGCCAGCTCGCCGAACCCCGCCGCGGCGAGGATGGCGTCGGTGTCGCGGCCGGGCGCGGCGGGAAGGGCGCCTTCCGCGAGGCCCCAGACCGCCTCGACCTCGGCACGGGCTGCGGCGTCGGCGACCGAGCGGCCGCCGGGCAGCAGGGTGGGCGCGGCGCCCGCGTCGAGTGCGCCCCGCTCCCCGGCGCGCCGCGGCACCCAGCCGACCACGGCGCCCGTGCGCGTGGCCAGCGACGACACCGCCGAGTACAGGCCGGGCACTTCGGCGGCCCGCTCGCCGACCAGGATCACCCCGCCGTGAGCCAGCCCGATGAGGACGGCCTCCGGCAGGTCGCCGAGCACCGCGGCCTCCGCGCCGGGCACGACGGGGATGAGGTTGTCCTTGGCCGGGGGCGCCGCCGACCCGGTGATCGGCGATGTGCGCTCTACGGCGGGCGTGGTCCACTGCCCGAGGTGGTAGACGTGCTGGCCGTGCTTGCGCACCGCCTTGCGGAGGCGCAGGTAGATGATCGGCGCCTCCTCCTCGGGCTCCAGCGCCACGCAGAGCACGGTGGACGCGGCCTCGAGGCGCGGGTAGTCCAGGATCTCCGGGCCCTGGCCGACGACGTGCGCGGCGAGGAACTCCAGCTCCTCGCCCGTGTGCGGGCGGGCGCGGAAGTCGATGTCGTTGGTGCCCGCCGCGACCCGCGCGAACTTGGCGTAGGCGTAGGCGTCCTCGACGGTGAGCCGACCGCCCGCGAGCACGCCGATGCCGCCCTCGCGCGCGGCGAGGAGCCCGCGTGCTGCGACCGACAGCGCGTCGGTCCACGATGTTTCGGCCAGTGTGCCGTCGGGCTGGCGGACCATCGGCCGGGTGATGCGGTCCGCCGAGGTGATGTAGCGGAAGGCGAAGCGGCCCTTGTCGCAGTTCCACTCCTCGTTGACTTCGGGGTCGTTGCCCGCCATGCGGCGCATGACCACACCGCGGCGGGTGTCGGAGCGCTGCGCGCAGCCCGAAGCGCAGTGCTCACACCCGCTGGGCGTGGACCGCAGGTCGAACGGGCGGGATCGGAACCGGTAGGCCGTGCTCGTGAGCGCCCCGACCGGACAGATCTGGATGGTGTTGCCGGAGAAGTAGCTCTGGAACGGCTTGCCCTGGGCCACGTCGATGAACTGCGCGGGGCCACGTTCGAAGAACTCGATGAGTGGGTCGCCCGGGATCTGCGCGGAGAAGCGGGTGCAGCGCTGGCAGGAGATGCAGCGCTCGCGGTCGAGAAGTATTTCGGTGGACATCGCGATCGGCTTCGCGAACGTGCGCTTGGGGTCGAGGAACCGCGAGGACGGCCGCCCATTGGTCATCGCCTGGTTCTGCAGCGGGCACTCGCCGCCCTTGTCGCAGATCGGGCAGTCCAGCGGATGGTTGATCAGCAGCAGCTCCATGACGCCCTGCTGCGCCTTGTCGGCCACCTTCGACGTGTGCTGGGTGCGCACGACCATGCCGTCGGCCACCGTCATCGTGCAGCTGGCTTGGGGCTTGGGCATCGGGCGCCCGCCCATCTCGACCTCGACAAGGCACTGGCGGCACGCGCCCGCCGGGTCGAGCAGCGGATGGTCGCAGAAGCGCGGCACGATGATCCCGAGCCGCTCACAGGTGCGGATGATCAGCTCGCCCTTGGGGGCGTCGACCACGCGGTCGTCGATGGTCAGCCGGACGTGGTCCGCGGGCACCGGGCGGGCGTCCGCCTGGCCGTCCCGCTGTGCGATCTGCTGTGGTTGGGTCATGCGCGCGCTCCGGTGAGCTCGGCCAGCAGCTCGGGATGAGTGATCCGGGGCTGCTCGGCGATCAGGTCGAGGAACTCCTGTCGGAAGTACTGGATGCCGCTGATGACCGGGCTCGTGGCGCCGTCGCCGAGCGCGCAGAACGCCCGGCCGAGGATGTTGTCGCAGACGTCGAGCAGCGTCTCGACGTCGACCTCGGTGCCCTCGTGGCGCACCATCCGGTCCAGGATCTCCAGCAGCCAGTAGGTGCCCTCCCGGCACGGGGTGCACTTGCCGCAGGACTCGTGCTTGTAGAACTCGGTCCACTTCATGACCGCCCACGGCACGGAGACGGTCTCGTTGAATATCTGCAGGGCCGTGGTGCCCAGCATCGAGCCCGCGGCGGCGGCGCCCTCGAAGTCCAGCGGGACGTCGAGGTGCTCGGCGGTGAACAGCGGGGTGGACGAGCCGCCCGGTGTCCAGAACTTGAGCGGGATGCCGTCCTTCATGCCGCCGCACAGCTCCAGGAGCTGGCGCAGTGTGGTGCCCAGCGGCGCCTCGATCTGGCCGGGCCGCTCGACGTGCCCGGAGATCGAGTAGATCTTGGGTCCGGGGCTCTTCTCGGTGCCCATGGACCGGAACCAGTCGCTGCCGCCCTGCACGATGAAGGGCACGCTGGCGATCGTCTCGACGTTGTTGACCACGGTGGGTGACGCGTAGAGCCCCGCGGTGGCCGGGAACGGGGGCTTGAGCCGGGGCTGGCCCTTGCGACCTTCCAGCGATTCGAGCAGCGCCGTCTCCTCGCCGCAGATGTAGGCGCCCGCGCCCGCGTGGACGACGATGTCGAGGTCGAACCCGGTGCCCAGGATGTCCTGGCCGAGGTAGCCCTTCGCGTACGCCTCCCGCACCGCGTGCGCCACCCGGCGGAGCGGGTGCAGCGCCTCGCCGCGCACGTAGATCGCGCAGAAATGGGCGCGGATGGCGTAGCAGGTGATGATGCAGCCCTCGATCAGCGAGTGCGGGTCGGCCATCATCATGGGGATGTCCTTGCAGGTGCCCGGCTCGCTCTCGTCGGCGTTGACCACGAGGTACTTGGGCAGGGCGCCGGGGCCGGTGGGGCCCTGGGGGATGAAGCCCCACTTCATGCCCGTAGGGAACCCCGCGCCGCCGCGGCCGCGCAGCCCGGAGTCCTTGACCAGCTGGATGAGCTCGTCGGGATCGGCCGCCAGCGCGGTGCGAAAGGCCCGGTAGCCGCCGGTGCGCTCGTAGGTGTCCATCGACCACGAGCGCGGCTCTGCCCAGCGCCGGGTGAGCACCGGGGTGATGAGGTCGGTCATTTCTTCTCCGGCAGAGCGGGGGGCGTGTCGGGCAGTGCGGGTGCGGCCCAGCCGCGCTCGGCGGCCAGCCGCACACCCAGGAGCGTCTCAGGGGACTCCGACAATCCTTCGACGTCTGCGGCGAGATCGGGGAAGAAGCCCGCCAGTTCCAGCTCGACGGTGCGGAAGTCGGTGAGCGGCGCGCCGCGCGTGGGGTGCGGCTTCTCGCCCCAGCGCAGGGCGTCGATCAGCTCCTCCGCCGTGTCGACGTACTGGTCGTCGTAGAACTCGTAGTTGACCTGGATGACCGGGCCGAAGTCGCACGCGGCCAGGCACTCGGCGTGCTCCAGCGTGACGACCCCGTCGGCCGAGGTCTCCTCGTGGCCGAGCGGCTCGTCCGCCGAGCCGAGCTTCTCCTGCAGGCGCCGGTAGATGGCGTCGCCGCCGAGGGCCGCGCACAGCGTGTTGGTGCACACGCTCACCAGGTGCTCGCTGCACGGCGTGCGCTTGTACATCGTGTAGAACGTCACGACCGCCGAGACCTCGGCCGTGGTCAGCTCCAGCGCGTCCGCGCAGAACCGGATGCCGTCCTGGCTGACGTGCCCCTCGACCGACTGCACGAGGTGCAGCAGCGGCAGCAGCGCCGAGCGCGACTGCGGGTAGCGGGCGATGATCTCCTTGGCCCGCTGCGCCGTGACGTCGTCGAAGACGCCGCCGACGATCGGCTGGTCGGCGGGGCCCTCCCACACGACCTCCTCGGGCGCCACCGACGGCCCGATGGACTCCGGCATGCCTTCCGGCAGGGTCATCGGGCTCCCTCGCTTCGCTCGGTCGGCGTCATCTGTCGCAACCCCCCATGACCGGGTCGATGCTCGCGACGGCCGCGATGACGTCGGCGATCATGCCGCCCTCGCTCATCGCGGGCATCGACTGCAGGTTCACGAAGCTGGGCTCGCGCAGGTGCACACGCAGCGGGCGGGTGCCACCGTCGGAGACGAGGTGGACGCCCAACTCGCCGCGCGGCGACTCGACCGCCGAGTAGACCTGCCCCGGCGGCACCGCGAAGCCCTCGGTGACCAGCTTGAAGTGGTGGATCAGCGACTCCATCGACTGACCCATGATCTTCTTGACGTGCTCGAGCGTGTTGCCCATGCCGTCCGAGCCGATCGACAGCTGCGCGGGCCAGGCGATCTTGCGGTCCTCGACCATCACGGGCCCGGGTTCCATCTGCTCGACGACCTGCTCGATGATCTTGAGCGACTCGCGCATCTCCTGCACCCGCAGCCGGTAGCGCGCGAAGCAGTCGGCCTCGGTGGCCGTGGGCACCTCGAACTCGTACTCCTCGTAGCCGCAGTAGGGCTCGACCTTGCGCAGGTCCCACGGCAGGCCCGCGCAGCGCAGGATCGGGCCGGTGGCGCCCAGCGCGAGGCAGCCGTCCAGCGGCAGGTAGCCGACCTTCTCCAGGCGCTGGCGCCAGATCGGCTGACCGGTGAGCAGCTGGTCGTAGGTGGGTATCTGCTTGTGCATCAGCTTGACGACGGCCAGGACGTCCTCGGCGAAGCCGTCGGGGAAGTCCTGGGCCAGCCCCCCGGGGCGGATGAACGCGTGGTTCATGCGCAGGCCGGTGAGGCGCTCCAGCAGGTGCAGCAGGTCCTCGCGCTCGCGGAACCCGTTGGTCATGCCGGTGAGCGCGCCCAGCTCCATGCCGCCGGTGGCGATCGCGACCAGATGCGAGGCGATCCGGTTGATCTCCATCAGCATGACCCGGCCCTGCTGCGCCCGCCGCGGCGCCTCCACCCCGAGCAGCTTCTCGACGCCGAGGCAGTAGCCGGTCTCGGTGAACAGCGGCGCGAGGTAGTCCGCGCGCGTCACGAACGTCACGCCCTGGGTCCAGGTGCGGTACTCGCAGTTCTTCTCGATGCCGGTGTGCAGGTAGCCGATCACGGAGCGGGCCTGCGTGACCGTCTCCCCCTCCAACTCCAGCACCAGCCGCAGCACCCCGTGCGTCGACGGGTGCTGGGGGCCCATGTTCACGACGATGCGGTCGTCGTGCTCCTCGTCGATGAGGGTGTCCCAGTCGCCGCCGACGACGGTGTAGACCGGGCCCTCCGTCGTGAGGCGCGGCTCGGCAGGCGTGGTCATGAGTAGGACCGCCTCTCGTCAGGGGGCGGGATCTCCGCGCCCTTGTACTCCACCGGGATCCCGCCGAGCGGGTAGTCCTTGCGCTGGGGGTGGCCCTCCCAGTCGTCGGGCGTGATGGGATGCTCAGCCGAACCTGGGATCCAGGGACCCAACTATCCGACCGAACCGGAACACCACGCCCTTTTCGTACTCCTTGACGCTCCGCAACCCCCGGACGCCTGCGCACGCCTCCGGGGCCGCCGCGCAGGTCCCGCCCGTCTTCCGGCCGGAACCGAGCCGCGTCGAGGACGTCGTCGACGTGACCAGGTGGGCGGGCTCGGTGCCCGCAGCGACCGGAGCCGCCCCGCGGGCCGCGCCCGCGCGCCAAATGGTTCAACCTGCCGTGGCTGCTCCCGATCGCGTTCGTGATCCTGCTGGTCCGCGTCGCGCCAGCGAAGAGCCTGCGCGACACGGCCCCGGTCCAGTCGTTCATCGCCACGTACCCCGGCACCGATCCGCGGGCGGACCTCGACGGCGAGTACCTGGGCGTCGTGCCGCATCTGTCACGCCGCCGAACAGATCGATTCATCACCATTTCGAACGGAGCACCACCATGAGCACCACGGTCATCACCATCCTCGTCATCGTCGCAGTGGTCGTCCTGATAGGCATCGTCAACCGCCATGTCCTCGACCTGTCCGGTCGCCGCGCCGGCTTGGCATCCGGCCGCACCGTGCGGCGAGCTGCGTCGATGACGTCATGGCCGCTCCGCGTCCGGTCGATCGGGCCGCAATAACTGGCGTAGGACGTAGTGGAGGATCCCGCCGTGCCGGAAATAAGAGGCCTCGGCGGGCGTGTCGATCCGCACGGTGGCCGTGAACTCCGTGGCTTCTCCGTCCTGCCCGTCGTTCTCGGCGCGGACGGTGACGGCGCGGGGGAACGGCTCGGCGGGGTCGCTGCCTTCGAGTCCGGTGATCGAGTACACCTCTTCTCCGGTGAGACCCAGGCTTTCTCGAGACGCTCCTGCCGGGAACTGCAGGGGCAGCACGCCCATGCCGATCAGGTTGGAGCGGTGGATCCGCTCGAACGAGTTGGCCAGGACCGCTTTCACGCCGAGCAGCAGGGTGCCTTTGGCGGCCCAGTCCCGCGAGGACCCCGAGCCGTACTCGGATCCGGCGAGGATCACCAGCGGCAC
Source organism: uncultured Actinomycetota bacterium (assembly GCA_963750095.1). Classification (GTDB taxonomy): domain Bacteria; phylum Actinomycetota; class Actinomycetes; order Mycobacteriales; family Pseudonocardiaceae; genus Pseudonocardia. The sequence continues at coordinate 993,530 of CAVVPJ010000010.1, forward strand.
CCGGTCGGCGGCGTAGGCGGTGGCGGCGTCGAAGATGCTTATCAGCGCGCCGTCGGGGAGGTGGCGGGTGACGCCGCCTTCGGTGCCGGGTGCCAGGAGGTTGCGGAGCCGGATGTTCGCGAACGTCCCGCGGATCATGACCTCGTGGTTGCCGCGCCGCGAGCCGTAGGAGTTGAAATCGCCTCGGGCCACCTCGTGTGCGGTCAGGTAGTTCCCGGCGGGCCCGTCGGCCTTGATCGTCCCGGCCGGTGAGATGTGGTCGGTGGTGAGCGAGTCACCCAGCACGGCAAGCGCGCGTGCACCGGTGATGTCGCGGACGGGCTCGGGGTCGCGGCGCATCCCGTCGAAGTACGGGGGGCGCCGGACATAGGTGGAGGTGGGGTTCCAGGAGAACACCGGGCCTTCCGCGATGTCGAGGCTGCGCCAGTTGTCATCGCCTGCGAACACGTCGGCGTAGTCGCGGGTGAACATCTCCGCCCGGACGCACTCGTCGATGACCTCCTGGATCTCGTGGGTGCTCGGCCAGATGTCGCGCAGGTACACGGGTTGTCCATCCATGCCGGTGCCGAGCGGGTCGTGGCGCAGGTCGGTCAGCATGGTCCCGGTGAGCGCGTAGGCGATCACCAGCGGCGGGGAGGCCAGGAAGTTCATCGTGGTCTCGGGGTGGATGCGGCCCTCGAAGTTCCGGTTGCCCGACAGCACCGCGCACACGGTCAGGTCGTGTCCGGTCACGGCCGCGCTGACCTGCGGGATCAGCGGGCCGGAGTTGCCGATACAGGTGGTGCATCCGTAGCCGACCAGCCCGAACCCGAGCTCGTCCAGATGCGCGGTGAGCCCGGCCCGGTCGAGGTAGTCGGTCACCACCCGCGAGCCCGGCGCGAGTGAGGTCTTCACCCAGGGCCTGCGCGCCAGCCCGTGCGCCACCGCGTTGCGGGCGAGCAGCCCGGCACCGATCATGACCGACGGATTGGAGGTGTTGGTGCACGAGGTGATGGCGGCGATCACCACATGGCCGTGGTCCACCACCGCGGGTTTGCCGTCGTCGAGGACTACCGCCACCGGATCCGACGGCCACTCGCGCGTCACGCCCTCGGCCCCGGGCGCGGCCGGGGCGTCGTGCTCGCGGTCGTGGTCGACGGCGATCGGGTCGCTCGCGGGGAACGACTCGGCCGAGGCTTCGTCCAGCCCGGCTGGGAGGGCTACCGCCCGGGGGTAGCCGGGCAGCAGGGAGCCGACGGTGTGCGCGGCCACCGCCAGCGGGATCCGGTCCTGCGGGCGTTTCGGTCCGGCGATGCAGGGTTCCACGGTGGCCAGGTCGAGCTCGACGGTGTGGCTGTAGGCCGGCTCGCGGGCCGGGTCGTGCCACAGGCCCTGGTGTTTGGTGTAAGCCTCGACCAGCCGCACCTGGCGCTCGGGACGCCCGGTCAGGCGCAGGTAGGACAGGGTCTGCTCATCGATCGGGAAGATCGCGCAGGTCGAGCCGTACTCGGGGCTCATGTTGCCGATGGTTGCGCGGTCCGCCAACCGGACGTGCGCGACGCCGGGGCCGTAGAACTCGACGAACTTGCCGACCACCCCGGTTCTGCGCAGCATCTCCGCGACGGTGAGCACCAGATCGGTGGCGGTGGTGCCTTCGCGGAGCTCGCCGGTGAGCCTGAACCCGACGACCTGCGGGATCAGCATGCTCATCGGCTGTCCGAGCATGGCCGCCTCGGCCTCGATCCCGCCGACCCCCCAGCCCAGCACGCCCAGCCCGTTGACCATCGGGGTGTGCGAATCGGTGCCGACCAGGGTGTCCGGGTAGGCCCGGACGCCGCGCGGGTCGGGGCGGGTGAAGACCACCCGGGCCAGGTACTCGAGGTTGATCTGATGGCAGATCCCGGTGTCCGGGGGGACGACCACGAAGTTGTCGAAGCCTTGCTGGGCCCACCGCAGCAGCTCGTAGCGCTCCTTGTTGCGGGTGAACTCCAGCCCGGCGTTGATCGCAAACGCGTCGGCGCGGGCGAACACGTCGGCGATCACCGAATGGTCGATGACCAGCTCCGTCGGGATCAGCGGGTTGATCAGGGTCGGGTCCCCACCGAGCGCGGTCATCGCCTCGCGCATCGCGACCAGGTCCACCACACACGGGACCCCGGTGAAGTCCTGCAGCAGCACTCGGGCTGGGGTGAACCCGATCTCGGTGCCGCTGGTATCGGAGGGCTGCCACCCGGCCACCGCGGTCACCTGCTCGGCGGTGACCAGTTGACCGTCCTCGTTGCGCAGCAGGTTCTCCAATAACACCTTCATGCTGTAGGGGAGCCGCCGCGCACTGGCGAACCGGTCGAGGCGGTATATCTCGTAGGTCTCGCCGTCGACGACCAGCCGGTCGCGGGCATGGAAGCTGTTGAGGCTCATGATGGGTCACCCGCCTGCCGTGCTCCTGCGATGCGGCGGCGGATGGTCACGCCGAGCCACGCCAGCCGGCCGTTGCTGCCGTCGACCACGCGCTCCTTCAGCGGGATGATCGCGTTGTCGGTGATCTTGATGCCCTGGGGGCACACCTCGGTGCAGCACTTGGTGATGTTGCACAGCCCCAGCCCCTGCGCGTCCTCGACGCCGCGGCTGCGGTCGAGGGTGTCGAGGGGGTGCATGTCGAGCTCGGCGTTGCGGATGAAGAACCGCGGCCCGGCATAGCCCGGCTCGTTCTCCGCGTGGTCGCGGATGACGTGGCAGACGTCTTGACACAGCCAGCACTCGATGCAGGTGCGGAACTCCTGGGAACGCCCGACGTCGACCTGGGCCATGCGGTAGGTGCCGTCGTCGCCAGACGAGCGCGGGGTGAACGACGGGATCTCCCGAGCCTTCCCGTAGTTCGCGGACACATCGGTAACCAGGTCCTTGACCAGCGGGAAGGTGCGCAACGGGGTGACCGTCACCGGCTCGCCCGGCGGCAACGAGGACAGCCGGGTCATGCACATCAGCCGCGGGTAGCCGTTGATCTCGGCGCTGCACGACCCGCACTTGCCCGCCTTGCAGTTCCACCGCACGGCGAGTTCCCCGGCCTGCCCGGCCTGCACGTTCAACACCGCGTCGAGCACGACCTGGCCTTGCTGGACCTCCACGCTGTAGTCGACCAATCTGCCGCCGGCAGCGTTGCCGCGCCAGATCCTCAGCACCTGCAACGGGAGGGCGGGTCGGGAAGCCATCAGAACAACCTCACATCGGTGATGACCCCGGCGGCGACGAGCCGGATGTACAGGTCGGTCAGCGCCACCCAGATCAGGCTCGCCCACGCCCACTGCAGGTGCTTGCCGTTGAGCACCGACACCCCGCTCCAGAACCGGTAGCGCAGCGGGTGGCGGGAGAACGACCGCAGCCTGCCGCCGACGATGTGCCGACACGAGTGACAGCCCAGGGTGTAGCCCCAGATCAGGGCGGCGTTGACGACCAGCACCAGCGTGCCCAGCCCCACGCCGAGGTGACCGTCGAAATCGAAGGCGATCACGGCGTCGTAGCTCAGGATCACGGCGAACGCCATCGCGAAGAAGAAGAAGTAGCGGTGCAGCTTCTGCAGGATCAGCGGGAACCTGGTCTCGCCGGTGTAGCGGCGGTGCGGCTCCGACACCGCGCAGGCCGGGGGCGAGAGCCAGAACGAGCGGTAGTAGGCCTTGCGGTAGTAGTAACAGCTCGCCCGGAAACCGAGCGGAAAGACCAGTACGAGCAGCGCCGGGGACACCACCGCGGGCACCGCGAAGGTGGCGTGAAAGGTCTGCGCGCCAACCGGGCAGCCGACGGCCAGACACGGCGAGTAGAACGGCGAGACGTAGGGGTCGGCGTAGTAGTCGGCGTTCAGGAACGTCACCCAGGTCGAATAGACGACGAACGCGACCAGGCCGATCTCTGTCAGGACCGGCTGCAGCCACCACCGATCCCGCCGCAGCGTCCGTGCCGCGATCCGCACTCGAGAATCCGCGGCTCGGACGGAATCGTCGGTGATGGTCATGGCTCCTCCTGCCATCACGGGTGAGCGGGCTGTCCACGATCACGGCGCGGTCGGCGCCACCGGCCTGGTAGGCGCCTGGCCCGGACACGGCACGGCGCCCGCGCGGGATCGCCTGCACAGGCCGAAACCCCGGCCGATCCGGCGTCCGAAGATCTCGCCCGTCGGGGGAGGCAGGGGCCGCGTTGTGGGGGCTGCGTCGTGCAGATACACCAACCGACCGGCCGGGCAATCACGCCGACCTTCCGCGGTGAGAGCGGGACCTGGGCTGACTCTGCGTGCCCTCGCTGCCCCGACACGAGAACCCCTCTCCAGCGGTTCGCCACGTTTACAGAACCGTCACGTGGTGTCGCCGGGGTCCTGAGCAACGCCGATCAGGCTACCGGCTCGGCCGTAGAACCGCGACGTGGACGAAAGCGGCAATGCCGGTCGCGCGCTGTGCCGGGGGGTCGTCGGGGTGTTCTCCAACCCGCCGCCCTGCTCCTCTTGGCCGGCGCCGTCCTGGTCGAAGCCCACGACGAATGGCAGGTCAGCGACCGCCGCTACCTGTCCGAAGGCTCGATGGCCGTACTCACCGCAACCCCAGAACCGACCAATGGGTCGCGCAGGCCGAACTCATCCCGGCTTAGTCGGCACACAATGCTGTTCAGCATACGGTCGAGAAGATCTACACCACGCCGGGACGTGACCTCCAGCCGCGACGGCACGTGGCGCGCGCGTGGTCACGCAGGGTGGTCATGTAGCCCAGTCGCGGCAGCGGCGACCATGGCCTGCTCCCTATCAGGGCGTCCTCACTTGAGTGCGGCTTCGGGCGCTGGCGTTGCTCCCCTGCGGGGATCGGACGTGGTCAGGGGAGATCGCGATGGATCTCGAGCTGACCGGCAGGCGCGTACTCGTGCCCAGCGCGGGCTCACCTCGAACTGTTTGTCTGGCGGCGGTGGAGCAGATGTGGAGCACGCATCTGCGCAGAACAGGTACGAACTGACGCGAACTGCGCCCAACTGCATCGTCGCGACCTGCGCAGGGTTTGTTTCCGCTGGTCACGGCGCTTGTCGGGCCGAACTGGCAGTCAAAGGGTCAGGGGTTCGAATCCCCTCAGCTCCACCCACTCTGAGCAGCGGAAACGCTGGCTCTCTGATCTACCGCTCGTGGTGCCGGACGTGGTGCAAGGGTGTCTTACCCTCGTACCATGGCCCGCTCGACGGCGCGTCGCACCACTCGTTCTCGGGGACGGATCGAGGTCCTGCCGAGCGGTTCGCTGCGCGTGGTCGTCTTCTGCGGGCGCGACCCGCTCACGAAGCGGCGGCTGTATCAGCGCGAGTTGATCCCGCCGGGACCGACGGCGCAGGTTGAGGCGGAGAAGGCGCTGCGGCGGATGGTCGTCGAGATCGACGAGGCGCGGAACCCGCGCACCGCGGCAACGGTCGCGCAGCTGCTTGAGCGGCACTTCGAGCTGTTGGAGATCGAGCCGAAGACCCTGATCACCTACCGCAGCCTCGCCGCGCGGCACATCGTCCCGTTGCTGGGCAAGGTCAAGGTGGGGGACTGTTAGATCGCGGCCGGTCGTTGGCGGCGATCGCCGCTGATCCTGGCCTGCACTTGGCGACGCCGTTCGGTGCCGCTGAACGACACCTCGTCGATCAGGAGCCGGATCTCGGCCTCGAAGTCGGTCGGGTCGTCCATGGCGTCCCAGAGCTCGCCTTGGCTCAACGGGACGAAGCGGGTCCCCACGTCGCCGCACCGCTCGGCGATGGTGCGGTGTCCCATCAGCCGAACGTCGTGGCCGCGCTCGACGAGTCTGCGGGCGATTCCCAGCGTCGGCGCGAGGTTCCCTGCGCCGTCCCAGGTCATGATCAGGAAGCGACTCATGGGACACTCCTTGCGGGGTTGCGCCGCGCCGCTGCGCTTGCGGACAACGCCGTTAGCAGCAGCAACAGCAACAGCGCGCGGCCTGCGGAGCGGCGCATCCCAACCCGTCAGGTCACGCCGTCGACCTCCACGCCGTCGACCTCCACCTCGTCGTGCGCCGGCGAGTCACCGACCCACCGACTGGCCCTGCTCCCGGCCGTGTCACGGCGCACCGAACGCCTCGCCGTACCATTACGCGGCCTACTTGTTAGACGGCTGGACCTGCTGGCCTCACCCCGCCGTCGCGCCGCCCGAACTCGTCGCACGCTGGCCCGCCCGCGCGTCCTGCACGACCCGCCCTGATGACACCACGCTCGCCGGACGACGCGACCGTATGGTGCAGACCGAAGCTCCGCGGGCGAGCGCGGCCGCAGCAACCCGGAGTCTGCCGATGGTGGGAAGACCCCCAGCCGCGACCCCGGAACTGGTGACGCCAGGTGCCCGTTTTTTCCAGTTCCATGATCGCTCACAGGCGTGAACCGTGCCCCCGGCCGGCCCCAGGACACCGCGGCAACCACCACCCGGTGCTCAGGACATGTCACCTGCCGGGTCGTGGCCTGCAGATACACATGCGGTCGACCCCGGGTCCACCCCCCGCCGTCGGCGCGGCGCCGGACTGGTGTCATACCCTGGACGGCGACGCTGGCACCGTGACCACCGCCGGGCCACATCCGCCTTCGGTCGGACCACGGCGACGAGCACCTCCCCGCCACGGCCGTCGGGCTCCAACTCCACCGACTCGATCACCGTGTGTTCGACCCGAGCACCCTGCGCCATTCCCTCGTCGGGCGCACGCCGTCCCCGTCATGGTCATTCCACGCTGTGGTAGCCCGGAACCCTGGACGGGGCACGGCGTGCGCCCTCAACGAGCATGAACCAGCACCCGCGGGAACGTCGGCAGCGCCGGACATGTGCCGCCTACTTCTTTTTCTTGGATGTCCGGCCGGTAGGCCGCTTAGCCTGAGCGAGATCGCTGGCGGCTGCGCTTTTCTGCGCCTTGGTGGAGGACTTGGCCGCGAGCTTCTTGCCAGCCTTTTTGGCATCCTTCTTCGAAGTGCTGCCGCCCGGCCGCGCCGCCTGAGCGAGATCGCTGGCGGCTGCGCTCCTTTGCGCCTTGGTGGAGGACTTGGCCGCGAGCTTCTTGCCGGCCCTTTTTGCGTCTTTCTTGGTCGTGGTAGGCAACTTCATTACCCCTTTCGGGTCCCCAACACCGGAATCGAGTGTCGAGAACAGCGATACCCGGCCGGCCACCTCTTTAAACACGTCGAAACCCACGTAGGGCCGTGTCGAGGCGCCGCAAGCAACTTCCCCTCGGGGGCGGTTTCCCCAGCCGCTGCCGGCGCTGCTTGCCCAAGGTGACCTGCGACGATCCCCGGGGGACGATCAACCGGTGTTCCGCGTAGGCCCTGAGATGGGCCGTCCCGGGGTGTCCGCCCCTCTGCGGCACGAGGGGTGCTCGCCGGGCGCGGGAACGTCAGCATGGACACCGCGTTCGAGCGGCTGCGCACCTGTTCGCGGGAACACAACCGGAGGCTCCCCGATGTGTCCGACCTGGTGGTCGAGACCGACCCCGCAGCCGACGTCCTCGCTGCGCGTGCCGTCCGGAACACCCCGCCGAGACGGCGGTGACTCCCAGCCCCGGGGCAGCGCACGACGAGCGATCAAGTGCTGGGGAGAGTGCCGCGATGTCGACCACGTCGTCGAGGTCGCGAGTCGGGTCGACGGTGGCGGGCAGTGGCCAGGCAGTGGCCGGCGTCGGGAGATGGTCCACCACAACCTCGATCGCGTGTGGGTGCCGAGAACCCTGTCATCTCATGCGACCTGCACGTACTCGTGGACGAGGCCGCCGAGCCGGTCTCGCCGTAGGGTCCGGATAACGGCCTCGGAGCGAGGCTGAGTGCCGCCCGTGGGTGGTTGCTGATGCAGCGCGCGGTGAGGACGATGCCCGTTGTAATGATCGATGTACTCCCGCAGCACTGCAGTGAGGTGGCGGGTTCCGATGATCAGGAGGTGGTCGAGGCATTCGCGGCGCAGGGTGCCGATGAAGCGTTCCGCGATCGCGTTCGCCCGTGGTGCCCGGACCGGGGTGTTGATGATGCGGATGTCGGCGCCGGTGAACACGGCGTCGAACGCTGCGGTGAACTTGCTGTCCCGGTCGCGGATCAAGAACCGGAACCGGTCGGCGCGGTCGCCGAGATCCATGAGCAGGTTGCGGGCCTGCTGGGTGACCCAGGCCCCGGTCGGATGGGCAGTGATCCCGGCGATGTGCACGCGGCGGCGGCCGTGCTCGATCACGATCAGGACGTAGAGACGGCGCAGGAAGACCGTGTCGACGTGGGCGAAGTCGACTGCGAGGATCGCGTGGGCCTGCGCGGCCAGGAACTGTTGCCAGGTCGGCCCGGACCGTCGTGGAGCTGGGTCGAGACCCGCGGTCTTGAGAATCGCCCACACGGTCGATGCGGCGATCGGATGGCCGAGTCCGACCAGCTCGCCCCGAATCCGTCTGTAGCCCCAGCCGGGATTCTCCCGGGCCATCCGTAGGACGAGGGCCCGGATCGGTGTCGCGGTGGGTGGGCGGCCGGGTTGTCGGTGTGGGTAGGTCCAGCGGTGGCGCACGGGCGGAACGCAAAGCTGCAACTGAGCGTTCTGCTGGCGCCCGCGGAGCCGGTGGATGGGCTCTATCGGCATCCTCAGCTCCGTCGTCGGTCGCGGCGGGTCGATCCCTTCGGTGGCGGTAGTGTCTAGTGATTACCGTCGCACTGTCTACGATTCAGCGCCGCGTGATCGGTTCATCTTAGATGGCCCGGCGCTCAGCGGGGACCTTCCCCGTTGCAGCGGAGGAAGGAGCGACACGCGCGGCGACAAATACTCGACACTTCGATCGGCTCCTCGTAGCGTGCGTGGCGGAGGTGAGGCGAGTGAGCCAGGCCAGCAGGCTGTCCGCGTTGGAGGCAGAGGGGCTGCTGCATCCGCGGGCGGACGCGGTGACCGCGGCGTTGTTCGCCCACGGCGGGTTCTTCCTCGCGGCGGACAAGGTGCAGGTCAAGTACGAGATGCTGCGCGCGCACCTGCTCGACGGGGTGTCGGTGACCGCGTCGGCGGCCGCGCACGGCTACTCCCGGGCCGGGTTCTACCTGGTCGCGGCGGCGTTCGAGCAGGCCGGGATGGCCGGGCTGCTGGACGACAAACGCGGCCGCCGCGGCCCGGTCAAGCTCACCGACCAGATCGTGGAGTTCCTGCAGACCGCGCCGCCGGCCCGGTCCGGCGCCGAGTTGGCCGTGCAGGTCGCCGACCGGTTCGGGGTCGTGCTGCACCGGCGCACCGTGGAACGGGCCCGGCGGCGGTGAACACCGCTGCGCTCGCCTCGCCCGGTCGCCGGTTCTGGCCGGTCGGCGAGGCGGCGCAGGCCGACTACGAGACGTTGCGGGCGCACGTGCTGGCCACTGGTGCGGCGCCGGACAGCCTGATCGCCGCGCGGTTCGCCCGCCGCGGCCTGTCCGGGCTGATCGCCTGGCCGAGCGCCGAACCGGTGTTCGACGCCGCGCTGCTGGGCGCGCACCGTCCACCGTGGACCCCGCACCACGATCCCCGGCTCGACGCGTTGGCCGCCGGGTTCGCGCTGCTGCTGGACACCGGCCGCGCCTGCGCGGCCGCTCCCAACCGACATGATCAAAACGACATGATCTAGGAGTTGCCCGGATGAGGGTCGCGCTCTACGCACGGGTGTCCACCGAGAGCCAGCAGGCCCGGGGCACCATCGGATCCCAACTCGCGGTGCTGCGCGAACGGGTCGGCGCCGAGGGCGAGGAGGTGGTCGCCGAGTTCTGCGACGACGGCCACTCCGGGGCTCGGCTGGACCGGCCCGGGCTGGACGCGCTGCGCGACGCCGCGCAGGCGGGGCTGATCGAGCGGGTGTGGTGCCTGTCCCCGGACCGGCTCGCCCGCGTTTATGCCTACCAGGTCATTGTGCTGGACGAGCTGGCCCGTCATGGGGTGAGCGTGCGGTTCACCGACGCCCCACCCCTTGATGACGACCCGCAGGCCAAGCTGCTCACCCAGGTCCAGGGCGTGATCGCCGAGTACGAGCGAGCGAAGATCGCCGAGCGATATCGGCGCGGGAAGCTGTTTCGCTCCCGCGCCGGGGAAGTGCTGGCCTGGCGCACCCCCTACGGCTACCGCCGCCAACCCCGCGACGCGCACGGCCCGGCCCGGCTGGAGGTGTTCGAACCCGAGGCCGCGATCGTGCGGCGGATCTTCGACGACTACGTCCACGGCGGGCACTCCCTGCGGGAGATCATCCGGCGGCTGGCTGCCGACCAGGTCCCACCCCCGGCCGGTCGCGACCGGCTGTGGAGACCCTCCACGCTGAGCAACCTGCTGCGCAACGAGGCCTACACCGGGCGGCTCTACGCCAACCGCACCGAAGCCGTCCCCGACCCCCGCCCCGGCAAGCGCAGCCGCCAGGTCCCCCGCCCCCGTGAGGACTGGATCGCCATCGCGGTGCCCACCATCATCGACGAGGACACCTTCGAGGCGGCCGGGCGGGTCAGCCGCGACAACAGTCCGTGGAGCCCGCGCCGGACCGAACCCGGCCAATGGCTGCTGCGTGGCCTGGTCAAATGCGGCATCTGCCAGGTCGGCGTGAACTGCCACAAGAGACGCGGCCGCGACGGCACCTGGAACCGCTACTACCACTGCCGCAACCACGACCCGATCAAGGCCGGCGGGGACGACCGGCGCTGCACCGAACGCAACATCCGCTCCGACACCCTCGACACGTTCGTGTTCGACCAGATCCGCGCCGCCCTGCTACGCCCCGAGGTGCTCACCGCCGGCGAACAGGCCCTCGCCGTGCGCACCCCCACCCCCGACGACGAACTGCTCGCCGCCGAGCTGGCCCGCCTGGACCGCAAGCTCGACGCCGTCGACGCCGAACGCCGCCGCCTCATCGACGCCTACCAGGCCGGCCTTATCGAGCTACCCGAGCTGCAACGCCGCGCCACCGACGTCGAGCACCGCCGCCACGACCTCGAACAACGCCGTGACGCCCTCACCGCGCAACGCCACCAGCTCACCCGCGACAACCAACTGCGCCACCGCGTCCGTCACTTCGCCAGCCGGGTCCTGGACGTGATCGACACCCTCGACTTCGACCAGAAACAGACCCTGCTCCGCCTCGTCGTCGAAGAGGTCCACGTCACCGGCTGGCACGTCCAGATCCGGCTCCGGATCCCCCTCGACGACAACCCCGACAGCCCGCCCCGACCGCCAAACCCCAACCCCGATCCCGACCGGCCCGGCCCGGTGTCAACCGAAGACCGTCTGCGTTCACTTGGTAGCGACGAGGCGGGCGTGCCAACGCAGCAGCGTTCGGGGAGACACCAGCCGCAGCTGGCGCAGTGGGGGAGGGAGCAGCTTGCTCAGTGCGCTGAGCACGGCGCGATCTAGCCAGGACATCCTCGGGCGAGGGTTGTTTCGCCGCAGCACGGCGACTTCGTGACGCAGCACGAGGATCTCGACGTCTTTCGCTGCATCGGAGCGGGCGAGCAGCGCCAGCCAGCTCAGCACCCGAGCGAATATCAGGTAGGCGAGTCGGAAGGCCACAGCTGGCGATCATCCTGGTCTGGCCGTGGCGTGCGACGTGAGGGTGGTTGACTGCGAACACGCTGATCAGAGGCCATGACTCGGTTCTCGGCACCCACACGCGCCCGAGCGCGTCGAGCCGGCCGTCGGGGTCGAGGTCGGCGGTGGCGAACTCGGCCAGCGGGTCCCCGCGCCGCAACGCCCGATCCGCGTCGAGCAGCGCGACGACCGGCGCGGGGTCGCCCGCGGCGCGCTCGCGGGCCCGGTCGACGCGGCCGGCGAACCGCGCGGCGTTCAGCTCGCCGTCGCCGACGGCGAGGACGCGGCCCGGCCCGGGGTCACGCAGTTGATCCCACCGGACACGGTGCGCAGCCGGGAAATGGAGGTGCCCAGGGAGCGGACCGCGTGGGGCGGCGGCGGTGCAGCGACTTCCAGCGCGGCTGCCTCGGCTGGGACGCGGCCACCGGCGCGGTGACGGCGCGGGCGGGATAGCGGCGTCGCGGTTCACGCCGTCTGCGGCAGCAGGCATGGCACGTGGCGGAGCTTTCCGCTGCGCGGGTTGGCCTGGGGGGCCTCCGCGGCCAGCGCGAGCGTCGGCGGTATCGGGCGTGCGGGTGCAGCGTCAAGCCGGGACTCCCGTCTCCGGTGGAAGCGCCCGACCTGCTCACAGCCATCCCTTCCGCCTGAACATGGCGTAGAGGGTCCCGGCGATGAGCGCGATGAGGACCACGCTGGACACGACGCCCCAGGTCTGGCCGAAGCCGGGGTAGGGGACGTTCTGGCCGTAGAAGCCGGTCACCGCTGTCGGGATGGCGATGATCGCCGCCCATCCGGTCAGCTTCTTCATGATCTCGTTGAGCCGGTTGCCCTGGATCGTGAGGCGGGTCTCGAGGATGGTGGTGACCAGGTCGCGCAGGCTCTCGGTCCACTCGGTGGCGCGCAGCACGTGGTCGTATACGTCCTGGTAGTAGTGCGTCATCTCCTCGTCGAGCAGGTGGATGTCGCGGCGCATCAGCGAGTTGACGACCTCGCGCATCGGCAGCACGACG
>CAVVPJ010000011.1:0-347500 GCA_963750095.1 uncultured Actinomycetota bacterium
GCCAGACCCGCGTCATGGGGGGCCTTGACCCCTGATCTTGGACACGCTGAATCCGGCCACGGCCGGGGAAGCGAGATGATCCACGATCATGGCCCGCAAGAACTACACCGACGAGTTCCGTCGCCAGGCCGTCGACCTGTACCGATCCACCCCGGGCGCCACGCTGCGCGGGATCGCCGCCGATCTGGGGATCTCCCGACACACCCTCAACGACTGGGTACACGCCCAGACAGCGTCGGCGGCCACCCCTGGCGACGGCATCCTCGCCGCCGCCGCGCGGTCCGACGATTCGTCGCGGCCCGGCCGGGCAGACGACCCGCGGCGGGGACGCACCCGGTCGGCCGCAGAGGAGCTGGCCGCCCTGCGGGCGCGGGTAGCGGCGCTGCAGACCGAGAAGGACGCGCTGGTGGCCGAGCAGGCCAAGCTGGCCACCGAGCGGGACATCCTGCGCCAGGCGGCGAAGTATTTCGCCGGGGAGACGAGCTGGTGAACCGCTTCCAGTTCGTCGCCGACCACCGGCACGCCTTCGAGGTGAAGCGGCTGTGCGAGGTCCTGGACGTGGCCAGATCCTCCTTCTACGCCTGGCTGAGCGCCGAGCCCGCGCGCGCCGCACGCACGGCGGCCGACGCCGCGCTGGCGGCGCGGATCCGCACGATCCACGCCACCGACCGGGCTTTGGGGGCGCCGCGGATCACCGCCGAGCTCAACGACGGTGTCGGGCCTGATCAGCGGGTCAACCACAAGCGGGTCGCCCGCGTCATGCGCGCACACGCCATCGCCGGGCTACGGCTACGGCGCCGGGTGCGCACCACCATCCCGGAGCCGGCCGAGCAGAAGGTGCCCGACCTGCTGCGCCGCGACTTCACCGCCGATGCGCCCAACCGACGCTACGTCGGGGACATCACCTACCTGCCCATCGCCGACGGCTCGAACCTGTACCTGGCCACGGTGATCGATTGCTTCTCGCGCCGTCTGGCCGGGTGGGCGATCGCCGAGCACATGCGCACCGACCTGATCGGCGACGCCCTGAGCGCCGCCGAAGCCATGAGAGGCACGCTACTCGGGGCGATCTTCCACTCCGATTATGCCGAGGTTCGCGTTAGGACTCGCCGAGAAATAGTGTCTACTTTAGCCTGTTTGATCTCTAGTGTTGTGCTATGGCAGAGATCGTGGGGTTCCCGGAGGCGTTCGCGGCGGCGCTGGCCGAGGTGGCTCCGGTGCTGGACGAGCGAGCGCGCCGACTGCTGCTGGGGGCGGGTGCCCGCCAGCTGGGGCGCGGCGGGATCAAGCTGATCGCGGCGGCGACTGGGGGCTGCGACGGACACCGTCGGGCGCGGCGCCGCGGAGTTGGAGGCGGGGATCGTGGCCGACGGACGGGTCCGGGCGAAGGGCGCCGGGCGGAAGCCGGCCGAGCAGGCCGATCCCGAGCTGTGGCCGGCGCTGGACAAGCTGGTGGATCCCGAGACCCGCGGTGACCCGATGTCGCGGCTGCGGTGGACGACCAAGTCGACGGTGAAACTTGCCGACGAGCTGAGGGCCCACGGCCATCGGGTGGGACCCGACACGGTGGCCCGGTTGCTCAAGGACCACGACTACAGCCTGCAGGGCAACGCCAAGACGATCGAAGGGAAGCAGCACCCGGACCGCGACGCCCAGTTCCGCTACCTCAACGACCAGGTCACCACGTTCCTCACGGCCGGGCTACCGGTGATCTCGGTCGATACGAAAAAGAAGGAACCTGCGCCACGAGGCGCCTTGCCATATCCCTAGCACAGCTGGGAGGAATTCGGAGGAGCATTCCTGGGTCTAATGGCTAACCTGAATCCGAAAGGAATCTCGGGGAAAATAGCATGCCAGTGAAGCAGTGGTCGTTTCCAGGTATGAGGAACGGGGCGCTGCGGGACCCGAGCGATACGGTGAAAGCTAGTGTCTCGTAATCCTATTTTCTTTTATTTGGCATTGTTGTCGACAAGCTTCTTGATGCTGGCCTGCACGATTCTGACCTTGGCGAGGATGTCGTCGGCGGTGGCGGTCCAGACGAATGGCTACGCCACAGCTGGGTCATGTCCGGGCCGATCGGCCGCGCGGAGCCGGCGGTCGGCGTCTGCTCATCCGGCGCCGGCAGCGCGGGGGCGCTCACGACGTCCCGGCCAGGAGGTGTCAGATGGTCTGTGTAAAACCTAAACCTGACTTTAGGAGTATCACAGACTCATGGCTGCTGAACTGGGACACCCGCAGGGTGTGACATCGCCGCCGGGGCCGGGCTCGGCCCGGCGGGCGATCAACGAGATGATCGATGCCGGGCTGCTGGACGTGCTGATGGACCGGGTCGACGCGGGCGAGCTCACGCTGACCGGGCAGGGCGGGTTCCTGCCGGAGATGGTCAAGGCGGTGCTCGAGCGCGGGCTGGCCGCCGAGCTGACCGGGCACCTGGGGTACGAGAAGGGCGACCCGGCCGGTCGCGGCTCGCCGAACTCGCGCAACGGGTTCACCCCGAAGACCCTGGCCACCGAGGTCGGCGACATCGGGTTGGACACCCCGCGGGACCGGGCCGGCAGCTTCGAGCCGCGGCTGGTCCCCAAGGGCACCCGCCGCGCCGGCGGTCTCGACGACATGATCGTGTCGCTGTACGCGGGTGGGATGACGGTGCGTGACATCCAGCATCACCTGGCCCGCACGCTGGGCACCGAGCTGTCCCACGAGACGATCTCCAACATCACCGATGCGGTGTTGGAGGAGGTCAAGGCCTGGCAGACCCGCCCGTTGGAGGAGCTCTACCCGATCATCTACCTGGACGCGCTGATCGTGAAGGTGCGTGATGGGCATCAGGTCCGCAACAAGGCCGCGCACCTGGCCGTCGGGGTCGACCTGGACGGGATCAAGCACGTGCTCGGGATCTGGGTGCAGACCTCCGAGGGGGCGAAGTTCTGGGCCGGGGTGTGCGCCGAGCTGCGCAACCGCGGCGTGCGTGACGTGCTGATCGTGTGCTGCGACGGGCTGACCGGGTTCCCGGAGGCGATCGAGGCGACCTGGCCGGCCGCCACGGTGCAGACGTGCACGGTGCATCTCATTCGGGCGGCGATGCGGTTCGTGTCCTACCAGGACCGCAAGCGCGTGGCCGCGGCGTTGCGCCCGATCTACACCGCCCCCACCGTGGAGGCCGCCGAGACCGAGTTGCTCGCCTTCGCCGACTCCGAGCTCGGGCGCCGCTACCCGGCCACGGTCGCCACGTGGGAGAACGCCTGGGAGCGGTTCATCCCGTTCCTGGCCTTCCCCCCGGAACTGCGCCGGATCATCTACACCACCAACAGCATCGAGAGCTTGAACTACCAGCTCCGGAAGATCATCAAGAATCGGGGGCACTTCCCCGACGACGACGCGGTGATCAAGCTGCTGTGGCTGGCGATCCGCGACATCGAGGACAAACGCGCCCGGGCCCGGGCGAAGGAGAAAGGCGCGCCCCGCGAGCAGCGCAAAGCCCCCGGCCGGCTCGTCGAGGGCGCCCTCGTGCACGGCTGGAAGGCCGCCCTGGGCGCGCTCGCGCTGGCCTACCCGGACCGGCTGGTATTGCGCGACGTCGATCTTGCACATGGTTGCGACGTTCGTGGTGAGGCTGGTTCGGGCGTGAAATAGCCCCGCTCGGGGGTTCCGGGCGGGGCTGTGGTGGGCGTGGTGTCGTTCAGCTGGTCATCGTGTCGTGGGTTGGGTGTCGTGGGTGTTCTCGGTGACGGCGGATCGGGCGCTGGCCTCGTCGACGAGGTTTTTGGCGGCCGCGCAGGCGGCGATCAGCGCGGAGATCGCCAGCCGGTTGATGTTGCGCGGTTTGCCTCGGCTGGAGGTGTGGATCAGCTCGATGGCGTCCTCGGTGAAGAGTGGGTCCGCGCGGCCGGCGAGCTGGAGGTGGTGGCGAATGTATCCGGCGGTTTCTTCGCTGGTCATGCCGGTCATGTGGCGGCGCACGGTGATCCGTTGTTCGAGCGCGGCCAGGGTGCCGAGCTTCATCTTGGTGGCCAGGGTGGGCTGTCCGAGTAGGACGGTCGCGAACGGGGATTCGGTGTCGAGCTCGTGGTTGGTCAGCAGCCGCAGCGCTTCCAGCGCGTCGTGGGTGAGCAGGTGGCCCTCGTCGATCAGCAGTATGGGGACACGTCCTCGCTCTGAGTGTTCGGCGGCCAGGGCGTCGCGGGCTTGGGGGACCAGCGCGGCGTTGTGGAAGCTGGGTTTGCCGCCCAGCGCGGTGACCAGGTGGTGGTAGATCCCTCTCGCGCCGATGGTGGGATCCGGGATGTAGATCAGGTGGTGGCGGGCGGGCTCTGTGCGGCCGATCGCGGCCCGAGCGGCGACGGTTTTACCGACGCCGACCTCACCGGTGATCACGGTGATGCCGCGGGTGGCGATGCCGTAGGCGATGCGGGCGGCGGCTTGGGCGTGGTCGCTGCTGGGGAACAGCATTCCGGGCGCGAGGCCGCGGCCGTAGGGCATGGTGGTGAAGCCGAAGAACGATTGGATCTTGTCCAGCATGTCGGTGTGTTCCTAGTGGGTTCCGTTGGCGGCGGTGATGGCGCTGGTCACGGCTGCGATGTTGGCGTGGTCGAGGCTGCCGAGGACCTCGCGCAGGATGACCGGTGTGCCGATGGCCAGGGAGGCTGCGATGCGCAGCATGTCGGCCTCGGAACCGGAGCAGGGCAGCTGTCCGCGCTTGAGGGCGGTGATGGCGGCCTGCCAGTCGATCCAGGCGCCGGTGGGGTGGCCGTCTGCGGCGGTGACGGGGTGGACGAACCGGGTGGCGAAGGCCGGGCGGGCCGGCCAGTACCGATGCGCGATCAGTAGGTCTACCGCGGCGACGTCGGCCAGCAGCCCGGCCGCGTGGGCGCGCAACAATCCGGGCAGGGTCTGGGGTGCGGGCGTCTGGGGTGCGGGCGTCTGGGGTGCGGGCGTCTGGGGTGCGGGCGCCGCGGTGCCGGGGCTCTGTTCGGGGACCCTGGTAGCGGACGGGTTCATGCCATCTCCCGTCCATCCTGGGGGTGTTCGGTGGGGCATTCCAGGGCGGTGAAGTTGATCGTCTGGCCGGCCTTGTGATGGTGGGCGCCCTCCAGCAGCCGCAGGTAATCGATGCCGGTGGCCTCGACCGGGGCGGGCGCATCGGGTTTGACGGCGGGGTGGACGTGGCGGGTGACCTGATGCGGAATCGCCCGGCCCATCGGTCGGCTCTGGTACTCGACCTCGATGATGGTCAGATCGAACGGGGTGAACAGCAGGTCGATGGTGCGGCCGATGAGGGCGGGCTCGACTTCATACCGATTTCCGTGCAGAGACACGGTCGCGAACGAGGTGACCTTGCGCTGCTCGCGCCACAGAAACGCCCGCCGAAGCAGCGCCGGATCCGGCCGCGGCGTCGGGCCGGGACGCTCGGCGTGGTAGCGCTCGGCCGGGGTGGCCCCGGTCTCGGAATGCCGGCTGCGGTGGTACTGCTGGTGCAGCCAGGCGGTGAACAAGCGATTGAGATCGGCCGGCGACGCACACCCGCTACCGCCCCCGGCCTGGGCGGTGTCGATGGCGGTGTCGATGGCGGTGTCGATCTCGACCAAGAACTGGTCACGCACCGTGCGGTTCCAGCGTTCGATCTTCCCCCGGCCTTGGGGCCGGCCGGGTGCGGAGTGCACGATTTTGATGTCCAGCACCGCCGCCGACCAGGCCAGCTGACTCGAGGAGTACGCGGCGCCGTTGTCGGCATACAGCCGCTGCGGGCAGCCGTGGGTTTTGACCGCGTCGTGCAACGCGGCCTGCATGCCCAGGGTGTCCTCACCGTGGCCCCAGCGGTGCCCGACCACATACCGGGAATGATCATCCAGCAGCGCGAACAGCACCGCCCGCTTGCCCTCGATGATCGGGCCGTGCAACCCGTCGCTGACCCACAGCTGGTCCGGCGCGTCGGCCTCGAACCGGCCGAACGCCGTCGGCGCGGTCCCATCGGGGCGGGTGCCCAGCTCCAGGCGGGCGAAGTGGCGTTGCAGGGTGCGGGAGGTGGGTGTCCACCCCTGCTCCTGCTCGATGATCCGGGCGATATGCGCCGCGGTGCGGGCCGGGCGTTCCCGCTTCAGCCGCACCGCCAACTCCAGCACCGACGCCTCGGTGCGGGGTTGCACCTGGCGTTCGGCCGGGATCAGCGCGTCGAACCCGCCGGCCCGCCACGTGCGTATCCAGCGATCCAGGCTGGCCCGCGATACGGTCACCGGCTCGCCGAACGGGCCGACATGCACCTGGGCGGCGAGCTCGCGGACCAGCTTGCCGCGCTCGGCTGGGGACAGGGCCGGATCGGCCAGCGGCCGGATCAGGGCATAGCGGTAGAGCGCGATTTCCCGCGCCCGGGACGCCCGGGACTTCTTACCCGACGCCATCAATGACCACCTCAACGCTTTCACGATCAACAAGGACGTCGCTGACCGTGGCCCGCCAGGAAGATCGTTTACAGATGCGGGGACGTGTTGATCCACAACCCGCCGGGCCGCACGGCCCGGGCCGCAAGCAGCCAGCCGCCCGAGCAGGCCGCCACCGTCTCCGCGGCCGACACGGTGAGCACGCCGGCGCCCCACGTGCGGCGCACCGCCGCGCACGCGGCGCCGATCTGCGCGACCGCGTCCCCGACAGCGCTGCCGGTCGGCGCCAGGCGATCCAGCTCGCCGCCGGCGGCCGCGTGGCGTTCCAGCCGCGCGAACCCCACCCGGATCGGCTCGGCGTGGGCCGCGAACCGCGACAGCCACCCCCGCACCGTCGAGGCCGGACGCCCCGCCGCCTCGGTGATCGTGCGCCAGCCCTGCCCCATCGCTCGCGCCAGCAGCGCCGTCCAGATCACCGCCACCGCGTCCACCCGCCGGCCCAGGCACCACCGCGGTAACAGCACATGCGAGCGACCGCACCCCCCAGCGCTCGAGCAGATCGCCCGCCGCGGCCTGATCCGCCGGGCCAGCTGGGTGGCCACCCGCACGAACCGCGGGGCCGCATGCCCCCACGGCGCCAGCCGGTGCCCGCAATCCGGGCAGCTCAACTCGCCCGAAACCAGCTTGTGTTCGACCACGACAGGATCAGGACCTACGCTGAGCAACGGACCGCCTCCGGGCGCGTTCGAACGGCCCTTCCCGGCAGCAGGCCAACGCGAGCGGGAAGGGCCGTTGGCTTTCAAGATCACCCGGAGCCTATTCAGGCCGTCCTCACCCTGACGCGACCAGCCACCTCAACCCGCGTCGCCCGCAACATCCTCACCATCGATGACGCACAGGACCCCCACCCCGCTCAACCGGGGAGACGCTCAACACCCACTCTGCGGGGACCCCGTGCTCACCGCCGACCAGCCACCCAGCTCACCCCAGCACTGGGAGAGCTGGTGGCTGGCGGTCACCCGCAAGGCCATCCAGCACGACTACCTCGTGCACCACGGACGGCCCGGACGACCCGGCAGTCCGGAGGGTGATCAAACCCGCCTGGTACACGCCTCCTGCCAACGAGCGCTTCGCGCCCGACTCCGCAGGAGCACAGCACATCCACCCTGCGCGCCCCAGCGGCTTGCTTGAGCCGTGTGCGGGGAAACCCCGCCCGCACGGTTCTTAGGGGGGACCGCCGCAGCAATGCGGCGGTCCTACCCGACTGACACCGACAAGCGGTGGAAGACGATCAACCGGCGAGGAAGGACCCAACCCGAAACCGACCACTGACCGATCTACTTACACAGACGTCTTGACAAGCTCGCCTCGAGCGCTTCGCCACCAAGGCCGAGGCCCGCGCCGAGGTCGCGGCCTGGATCGAGGAATACAACCACGACCGGCGCCACTCAGCGCTGGGCATGCGCTCCCCGATCGCCTACGAACGCAGCCTCACCACCCCCGACCCGCCGCAGGAAGCAGCGTGACCGGCCCGCTTCCGGCTACCCAGCGTGGCACCGTCCTCGCCGGGGTCAACGCCACGCCCCTACGGGTGGCCTACGGCCAGCGTTGACCCCGCCTGCGGCGGCGCCCCCGCCAACCCCGCCGGAACCACGCCCGAAGAACAGACCAGAGAGCAAGATCCGTCAATCAGGGGTCTCCACACTTTTGGGGGATACCCGCCGGACCGCCTCGGCGCGCTCGGTGAAACGGCGCAACCAGCCCCGCACCGTCTCCACCGGCCGGCCCACCACCGCGGCCACCTTCCGCCCGCCCGCGCCGCCCGCCCGCGCGGCCAACGCCGCCCCGATCACCGACACCGCATCCGCCCGCCTCAGCAGCGCGAACACCGGAAGCAGAACATGCGACCCACCGCACTCACCGCACCGCGACCGCCGGGCCGTAACACCACCGCGGCGCCCTCATCGCGCAGCGTTCGTGTCCGGGCCCAACCCCACGGCCGCAACGAACCGCCACAACTCGGACACATCAGCTCACCGTCGGTGAGCCATTCCTCGACTCGGGCAGCGTCGGTCCCTACCGTGAGCACAGCGCCTCCGCGCGCGACACGGCCCTCCCGGACGCTCGGCCAAGAGACACCGGGAGGGCCTCTCGTATGCCCTCATCGGCACGGTGCCGCCGCCTACCAACAGCACACCCAGCCCAGCACACACCAAGATCCGTCGGCACCCACAATGCCCGGAAACCGCCCCCCACGTCGGATTCCCCAGCGCCGCTCAACATGCGGGTGTCGGGCGGCAGTCAACCCACCGATCCCTCGTTGAGGAGTACGGACATGTCGGAGAACATCGGAACGCTGCTGGCCGCGCCCTGGCACGGCCTCGCCACATCTGCGCTGCCGAACGCACCGGTCGTCGAGGAGGCGGTGCACCCCTCGGCAACGGGCGCTGCGGTGCGCCTGGCGATCGCCGCGGGCCTACGGGGGCCCGCTACCGGCAGTCGGTGGCTCGCGCACCGCATCGAGCCTGCGGGCTCCCGCTACTCAGCCGCATGAGTGGCCCTCCTGCCACGAGGCAGACGCCCGCGCTGCGGATTGACGTCCACGCGGCGATGAGTGGATCGAGGTGATATCCACCGCAGACCACAACTGAGGCGCGGGACGTTCCAGACTCGCGCGACGTCGAGACAGCCGCCGCCACGATCCTGCGGCGGGGCATCCCCGGCAGGCCGCTCGCGCAGGCCCCACGACACCCGCGACGGCGTCAGCGGGCGCCCAGCTGGCAGGCTCGATGGATGCAACAAGCGCAGCGGCATCTGGTGCTCCTGCGGCACGCCAAGTCGGCTTGGCCCTCCGGCGTGTCGGACCTGCGACGCCCTTTGGCGAAGCGGGGGCGCCGCGACGCGGTCGCGGCCGGGTGCTGGCTGCACGAGAACGTGCCGCGGCTCGACGCCGTGATCTGTTCCCCGGCCGAACGGGCGCGACAGACCTGGACGCTGGTCGCCGCAGAACTCGACAATCCCGCACCCGCCCGCTACGACGAGCGCGTCTACGGTGCGACCGCCATGCAGTTGCTGGCGCTCGTCCGGAATCTCCCCGACGAGATCGGCACTGCGCTGTTGATCGGTCACAACCCCGACCTGCAGGAGCTCGCGGCGCTGTTGACCAACCACGAGGTGGAGATGAAGACCTCCTCGATAGCCGTCTTGGCGTGGCCGGGTTGCTGGACCGACGCGGCCGCCCACGCCGTGCTCCTGCGCCACCACGCCACACCACGCGGATGAGCGCACGTCGACGCCGCCCGCACCGTCGCGCCCGGCCCAGGTGTCGGTAGCCGCATCTGCCGCTGACCAGCGGTGATCGGCGCCTGCGAGCGCTCCGGGATGATCGCCGCCGTGTCGCTGCGGTTGCTGTATCTGATCTTTCGCCAGATGCTCGGTCTGGTCCTGCTGATAGGCCGCAGGTCTGCCACCAAGGACGTCGAGCTCCTCGTGCTGCGCTACGAGGTCGCCATCCTGCGCCGCACCAACCCACGACCATGCCTGGACTGGGGCGACCGGGCCGTGTTCGCCGCCCTCGTAAGGCGGCTGCCCCGGGCGCTGCGTTGCCATCGCCTGGTCACCCCGAACACGATCCTGCGCTGGCATCGCCGCCTCGTCCGCCGACGATGGACCTACCCCCACCGGACCGGACGCCCATCGATCGGCGACGTCCTCACCGCCTTGGTGGTGCGGATGGCGCGGGAGAACCCGCCCTGGGGGTACGCGCGGATCCAGGGCGAGTTACTCAAGCTCGGCCACCGCATCGGCGCCTCGACCATCCGGCGGATCCTGAAGCGCCACCGCATCCCACCGGCGCCGCTCCGACACAGCGACACCAGCTGGCGGCAATTCCTGCGCACCCAGGCCAGCAGCATGCTCGCCGTCGACTTCTTCCACGTCGACTGCGCACTTACCCTGCGACGGCTCTACGTCCTGTTCGCACTCGAGGTCAGCGACCGCTATCTGCACGTCCTGGGCGTGACCGGACATCCCGACGGGCCTTGGACCACCCAGCAGGCCCGCAACCTCGTCATGGACCTCGGCGAACATGCCGCCCGATTCCGGTTCCTCATCCGCGATCGGGCCGGTCAATTCACGGCTTCGTTCGACTCGGCTACATGTAACCGGGAGCTATCCGCCCAGATCCAGCCGCGGCTGGCGGTCCGGCTGGGTTGCCCGTCGGCGTCGAATGCCACTCCGAGGAAGCCGGATGGGCCCTGCGGGTCGTGCAATACGATCCGGACCATTGTTCCGTCCGGGTCCGGGATGTCCGTAATGTTGACTGAGCCGGGCCAGGGCTGTCGGATCTCGCCGCCGACCAGGGAAGGGGCCAGCATGTCCTACGGAGTTGTGTACACAGTGCCCCGCGCCGATCGAGATGTACGATACCGTCCACGCCGAGGCGATGCGACATCCGGCGGCCGGGATGATGATGCACCTCGCGCGTGAGGTCGACGGTGGATTCAGGTGATCGAGGTCTGGGAATCGAAAGAGCAACACGACCGGTTCGGCGCGGAGGTGCTGGGGCCGATCGTTGTCAGGCTGGCAGGCGCGGATGCGGCGGGGCATGCGCCCGAGGAGTTCCACGTGCACACGCTCGTGGTGCCCTCGGCCGTGATCGGTTGACGTCGGTGTCCACCCCCCGGTCTCAGCCCGGTAGCAGGCTGGCGGTTCGGCGGATCTGATCGCAAGATGACCGGCGCGCCTAGACCGCCGATATTGCGTATGCGGCCGCCCCGGCCCACATCAGCGCAGCTCCCGCATATCCTGCCAGGAGTAACCGCGGCAACCGAAGAATTGCTCCTTGGCGTGGTTTTCGCCGATTGCATAATGCGCAACTCTGGGCAATCTAAGGCGATGGATAGTCGCGCTTGAAGTACCTCAACCGCTGCCTCTGCGGCGTCGACAGACCTCGACCCCATTTTAATTGAGTAAGGTCAAAGACGCACGCTGCACCTAACCCGACTATTGCGATCACAGCGGCGATCAGTGGCAGGTGTGTACTCAGCGCTGCAAAGTAGCCGGTCGCTAAGAAAGCAACTGCTACCAGGTATGCATTGACGGTTTGTGCACGTAGGCCGACACGGAAGTCGAGCCACTTGGACGCATGCTCCAGCCCGGCGACTAGAAATCGATCGGGGTCGTGATTCGAGTCCGGCTGGTCGTTTCGCGTGGGCACGACACCCTCCAATCCGTGGCAACAAAGGCGTGTAGGAAGCACCGAGTCCAACCAAGACGATCTTGCATGGGCGGGCGACACCTCGACCTCCGCTGGCGCGCTCACTCCCAAGTCGGGTCTCAAGGTGCGGCACTTCCATGGCTTAACTGCGTAGCCAGTCCAGCAGGCAGGTGTAGACGGCGTCGTCGGTCAACAGGTCGCGATGTCCCAGTCCGCCCAGGCGGTGGGTGCGGGCAGGAGGAGTGGGTGCGAGAGCGCTGGAGGTCGGCACCAGGAGGTCACCGATCCAGTGCCCGACCGTGCCCGGGTCACGATGCAGGGTCGCCGCGAGGTTGCTGTGCTGGACGGCAATTGGTGGCCGGTAGGGCCGCGCTTCGGTGACGCGACGCAGTGCGTCCGGGTCGGTGTTGCGCCAGTCGTGGGCGTGGATGCTGCCGTGGCGCAGGTCCTTGATGCCGGCGCTGCGGGCCGCGAGCAGCTCACCGATCGGCGCCGAGGAGTCGAAGCGGCGCAGCAGCCAGGTGAGGGTGTTCGCTCCGCGCTCCAGCGGCGCCCCGGTGAGCGGAGTGCCCAGGCAGATGAGGTGCCGGGTGCGGTCGGGCCAGATGTGGCCCCGCTGCGAGCCCTGGTGCAGGGCGCTCCGCGCGACGAGCCCGCCCATCGAGTGCCCGACCATCGCGAGCTGCTGGATCGGCTGGGGCCAGGCCCTGACCACTTCCTCGAGCAACTCGGCGAGGTCGGCACCGTTGTCCGAGACGTGCCGGCCGCTGGTGTATCGGAGGTGGATGCAGGTGCACCCGAGGTCGTTCGTGAGCCGGGTCGCGAAGTCGCCGTTCGTGGTGGTCGAGTCGGACCACCACTCCTCGGTCTCGATCACGCCATGCAGGAACACGACGACGGAGGTTGCGGCCCCGGGAAAGTGCTGGGCGAGGGAGGTCGCGTCGAGCTCGACGTCGGCCCCGGCGAGGCGGATGCGCAGGGGGCCTGCGAGTGCGGGGTGGCGGTCGACGAGGCGGTCGCCGAAGGCGCCGTCGAGCATCCCGGTCAGGCGGCGGCCACGTGGGGTGCCGCTCCACGGCGTGGCGGTCCGGGTGCGTTCGGCGGAGTCCAGCGCGGCGGCACTCGCCCCGCCCGCGATCGTGATTCCGGCCCGGACCAGGCTGTAGACGATCGTGGTGGCCGATTCCGACACGGCGGCAAGTGGCCTGGGCAGCAGTCGGGCGAGGCCGCGCCGGGCGATCACTTTGTGCATGTCCTGGACGGTGCGGGCGAGGCGGTCGAGCCCGTCGGCGACCAGGAGCGCTGACGCCGCGGCCTCCCCGGGCTTGTGCCTGCTCGACCTCATGCCCGGCCTCCCGTGACGCAGCGCTGTGGCTGCAGCGCAGCCCGCCCGACCATTGTGGGCCCAACCGGTGCGCTGGACCGCTCAGGCCAGAGGCTCAGTCCCGATGAGCGTCGAGCCGAGCGACGCCCGGGAGATCGTGGCCGCTTTGTTCGGCTCGGCCACGACGACCGGTCTTGCGATCGGCGTGGGACGGCTGGAAGTGTCCCCTGGCCTGGATGTCCTCGATCCCGCGGCGCGTTGTGCAAGCGTCTGGTTCAGGTCGGCCGGGCGTCGCTGCCGCGAGAGTCGGGCTCGTCACGACCGGACGTGCGCTGCCGCGCGCAGGGCGTCCGCGCCGGGACCAGCCAGGCGGTCCAGGCGGGCGCGGCACCCGGTGAGCAGCAGCAGGATCGCGCTGATCGGCCCGGTGACCTCGCGGCCCCGCCCGGCCGACCATTCGGTATCGGTCGCGACGAAGCGGTACCCCGCGAAGCGGCGACGAGCGTGGAACATGCGCGGCGAGCGCCACACCCGCGCGGCGGCGACCGCGGCCACGTCGACGGGTGTTGCCTGCTCCCGGCCGAGCGGGATCGCGATGTCCTGGAGGTGGACCAGATAGTCGATCGCGCTCTCGCGGTAGGTGAGCGTCGGCAGCGGCTGCCAGACCCCGATCCGGTCCCGGATCTCGGTGACGATCCGCTCGGTGGGCAGTTGCGCGTGCCTGCACGCCATCGCGTGGATGGCACCGTTCATGCCGCCTGATCTGATCATCTCCAGCACGGCCCGGGGCATCGCGGACCAGGTGGTGTTCTGCAGAGCCACGTGTGCGGCCACCTGACGCACCGTCCACGAGTCGACGGCGTTGGTCGTCGATGCCCTGCCAGACGTCGTCTCGGTTCATGGCATCCTCCGGATCTACGGATGGCCCGGCTACCCGGCCACGGCCGGGGCTGCCGACGGATGCTGATCAGCCTGCGGCGCGATCAGGGACTTCAGCAGTGAACTTCAGCAGTGAGATGATGTTGTCGGTGGGGTCGAAACGCAGGTCTGGAATGGCCAGCTGGTGCAGGGCCAACCCGGTGAGGTAGTTGCCGACCGGGATCGGATCACCGAAACCTGCTGGGGGAACGGCAACAGCCCGCCTCCACCGACCGGTAACGGGGAGGCGGGCTGTTCTCACGAATCGGTTAGCGGCCCGCGCCGACGACCTCGGACTTGATCCCTGGCTCGTTCGTGGGCCGGGACTCCGGCTGCACCTCGGCCGGCTCGTCCATGAGGATGTCGCCGCCGTGCTCGAGGTCCTCCTCGGTCTTGCGGTAGCCGGTGGTGAGCTCGGCCTGCAGCGTGTCCTCGTCGACCGCCTTCTCCCACTTCGACACCACGATGCTGGCCACGATGTTGCTCATCGTGCTGGTCAGCGCCCGGGCCTCGGACATGAACCGGTCGATGCCGACGATCAGCGCCACCCCGGCCACCGGCAGCGTCGGGAACACCGCGAGCGTGGCGACCAGCGCAACGAACCCGCTGCCGGTCACGCCAGCGGCACCCTTGGAGGTCAGCAGCATCAGACCGATCATGGCGAGGATCTGCCACGGGCTCAGCACGATGTCGCAGGCCTGCGCGATGAACAGCGAGCCCAGGGTCAGGTAGATGGCCGTGCCGTCGAGGTTGAACGAGTACCCGGTGGGCAGCACCAGCCCGACCACGCCGCGCTTGCAGCCCAGCCGCTCCAACTTCATCAGCAGCCGGGGCAGCACCGGCTCGCTGGAGGAGGTGCCCAGCACGACCAGCAGCTCCTCGCGGAAGTAGCGCAGCACCCGATACAGGCTCAGCCCGTGCATCCGGGCCAGCAGACCGAGCACGACGATGACGAAGAAGCCGCACGCGATGTAGAACGTCCCGATCAGCAGGCCGAGCGAGCCGATGGACTTGATGCCGTACTTGCCGACGGTGAACGCCATCGCACCGAACGCGCCGACCGGGGCCAGCCGCATCAGGTAGCCGAACACCGCGAACAGCATGTGCGAGAAGCTGTTGATGCCGTTCAGCACCGGCTGCCCGACCTTACCGATCTTGCTGAGGCCGAAGCCGCACAGGATGGCCAGGAACAGCACCGGCAGCACCTGCCCCTCGGCGAAGGCGCCGAAGAAGGTCTCCGGGACGATGTGCAGGACGAAGTCTGCGAAGGAGGACGGCGGCGCGGTCTTGGCGGCGTTGGCGGCCACCGACGGGTCGAGGTGGGTCGGGTCGATGTGCATGCCCTGCCCGGGCTTGATGAGCAACACCGTGGCCAGCCCGATGAGCAGCGACATGGCGGTCAGGACGTAGAACAGTCCCAATGACTTCCCGAGCGTCCTGCCGATCTTCTTCGAGTCGGTCAGCGACGTGATGCCGGTGACGATCGTGCAGAACACGATCGGCGCGATCATCATCTTCACGACCTTGACGAACAGGTCCCCGAGCACCTTGAGGCTCGCCCCGAAGTCGGGGAACAGGAACCCGACCAGGATTCCCAGGGCCACGCCGATCAGGACTTGTACGTAGAGGAGCTTGAGTACTTTCGTGGTCTTGGTCTGCATGGCGAGGTCTCCTTTGACGATGCGACGGCGAGCCATGACGAGCTGCTTCTCAGACTGACGGGCCTGCTTGTTAAGCACCATCGCAACCCTGAACAGTGCCCTGTAGCATCGCTTCAATCAAGAGCGGGGGCCTCGATGCTGGACGTGAAGCGGTTGCAGGTGCTGCTGTCGGTCGTGGAGCTCGGGTCGGTGACGGCCGCGGCGGACGCGCTGGTCTACACCCCGTCGGCCGTGTCCCAGCAGCTGCGTCGGCTGGAACGCGAGGTGGGCCAACCGCTGCTGCGCCGCCACGCCCGGGGAATGTCGCCGACCGACGCAGGCCTGGTGCTCGCGGCGCACGCCCGCACGGTGCTCCGCCAGCTGTCCGCGGCCGAAGCGGATCTGGCCGAGATCGCCGGGCTGCGCCAGGGTCGGCTGGCGCTGGGCACGTTCCCCACCGTCGCCAGTTCATTCCTTCCGCTGGCCGTGCACCGGTTCAGCGAGCTGTACCCGGCGGTTCGACTGGACATCCGCAGCGAGCGTTTGCCCCAGCTCATCGAGTGGCTGGAGAACGGCACCGTGGACCTGTCGCTACTGTGGGACTACCAGTGGCGGCGCCTCGACTCGGCGCAGCTCGACCTGACCGAGCTGTTCGTCGATCCCACCGTGCTGCTGGTGTCCGCCGAGCACCGGCTGGCCCGTCGTCGGCGGGTGGCCGTCGCCGAGCTGGCCGAGGAGAACTGGGTCGTCCGGCTGGACCACCCGGTCGTCGAGGTGCTGCAGCGGGCCGCGGTCGCGGCCGGCTTCGAGCCGAAGATCTCGTTCCGGGCCAACGACTACCAGGAAGCCCAAGCGATGGTGGGCATCGGCTTCGGCATCGCGCTGGCCCCGCGGACCGCGGTGCTCAACCGGCTGCCCAACGTCCGGGCCATCTCGCTCGGCACCAGCGCCGCCGCCCGCCGGGTGCTCGTCGGGCACCGCCGGGACCGAGTCGACTCCCCCGCCGAAGTCGCCTTCCACAAACTCCTGGTCGAGATCGGAGCCGCATACCAACCGGAGTGAGCTACGCCCCGAGGGATTGAAGCTGCGCTACACGACCCTGTTGTGGTTCGCGCTGGTGCTTCAGCTTCGGCGAGGTCAGGCTGAGTGCAGTTCACCTGACACGCTCATCGAGGAGGCGTCCGGAATGCAGCTCGAGGACATCGACCTGACGACCTGGATCGGTCGCACCGAGACGGCAACGGACACCGTCACCCCGACCCCGGTCCGCGCCCTGACCGCCACTCTGGACCACCCGGCCGCACCGGTGCCGACCGGCACACCGCTGCCGCCGCTGTGGCACTGGCTCTACTTCCTGCCCGTGCACCAGCAGTCCGAGATCGGCCCGGACGGGCACGCCCGCCGCGGCGGCTTCCTGCCCCCGGTCGAGCTGCCGCGCCGGATGTGGGCCGGTGGCCGGTTCGAGTTCCGCAGCCCGATCCGGGTCGGCGACGAGATCGTGCGCACCTCGACGATCGACAACGTGACCAGCAAGGTCGGCCGCACCGGACCGCTGGTCTTCGTCACCGTCCGCCACGAGGTTCACAGCAACGGTGCCGACGAGCCTGCGCTGGTGGAGTTCCACGACATCGTGTACCGCGCAAAGCGCAGCCCGGACGAGGCCGAGCCGCCACCCACGCCAGCCCCGGCCGGGGCGCCGTGGCAGCGCGAGATCGTACCCGATGACGTGCTGCTGTTCCGCTACTCGGCGCTGACCTTCAACGGGCATCGGATCCACTACGACCGCCGCTATGTCACCGAGATCGAGGGCTACCCGGGCCTGATCGTGCACGGCCCACTGCTGGCCACGCTGCTGCTGGACCTGGTGCGCCGCAACGCTCCCGACGCGGAGGTGACCGCTTTCCAGTTCCGGGCGGTGCGCCCGACATTCGACCTCCACCCGTTCCGGGTCAACGGCGAGCCCCAGCCCGACGGAACCGTCCGACTGTGGGCCCAGGACCACGACGGCTTCCTGACCATGGACGCCACCGCGACCCTGCGACAGGGGGCATGAGGATGCAACCGCTCGCCGGTCTCACCGTCGTCACCCTCGAACACGCCATCGCCGGACCGTTCGCCACCCGCCAGCTCGCCGACCTCGGCGCGCGCGTGATCAAGGTCGAGCGGCCCGGCTGCGGGGACTTCGCCCGCGGCTACGACGCTCGGGTCCGCGGCCTGGCATCGCATTTCGTGTGGACCAACCGGTCCAAGGAGAGCGTCACGCTCGACCTCAAGCACCACGACGGGGTCAAGGCCCTGGAACGGCTGGTGCTGGACAAGGCCGACGTCGTGGTGCAGAACCTGGCCCCCGGCGCGGCCGCCCGCCTCGGTCTCGGTTTCGACCGGCTGGTGGCCATGAAACCGGAGATCATCGTCTGCGACATCTCCGGCTACGGCGCCGACGGCCCCTACCGCGACAAGAAGGCCTACGACCTGCTCATCCAGAGCGAGGCAGGCTTCCTGTCAGTCACCGGCACCCCGGGCGAGCCGTCGAAAGCCGGGCCGTCGATCGCCGACATCGCCGCCGGCATGTACGCCTACACCAACATCCTGGCCGCGCTGATCCAGCGCGACCGGATCGGCCGCGGCCAGCACATCGACGTGTCCATGCTGGAGTCGCTGACCGAATGGACCTCCTACCCGCTCTACTACGCCTTCGACGGCGCCCCACCCCCGCCGCGCACCGGCGCCGCGCACGCCACCATCTACCCCTACGGCCCATTCCCCACCGGCGACGGCGGCACGGTCATGATGGGCCTGCAAAACGAGCGCGAGTGGGTCAACTTCTGCCAGATCGTACTGCAGCGCCCGGAGCTGGCCACCGACCCGCGTTTCGCAGGCAACGCCAACCGGGTGGCCGAGCGGGACGCGCTGCGGCAGCTCATCATCGACGCCTTCGCCGCGCTGAGCGCCCCGCAGGTACTGGACCGGCTGGAGGCGGCGAAGATCGCCAACGCCCGGGTGAACACCATGCACGACGTGTGGGAGCACCCGCAGCTGGCCGCCCGCGACCGCTGGCGCGAGGTGGGCACGCCAGCCGGCCCGGTACCCGCGCTGCTGCCACCGGGCAGCTGGGATGTCGAGCCGCGCATGGATCCGGTGCCTGCGCTGGGCGAGCACACCGAGGACGTGCTGGTCGAGCTGGGTTACGACACGCACGAGATTCACACACTGCGGACGGCGGGGGCGATCTGAGATGGCCGCGCCCCGGACCTACCTGTTCGTGCCCGGCAACCGGCCGGAACGATTCGCGAAGGCGCTGGCCAGCGGGGCCGACGCGGTCGTGCTCGACCTGGAGGACGCGGTCGCCGCGGACGCCAAGGCCAGCGCTCGCGCCGCCGTCAACGCCTGGGTCGCGGCGGCTGACCCGAACGACCGGGCCCGCGCCGTGCTGCGTATCAACGACTCCGGGTCGCCGGAGCACGCCGCGGACCTGCAGCTGATCGCGGAAGCCGGACTGCCCGCGGTGATGCTGCCCAAGGCCGAGACGGTCGCGCAGGTGGCCGCGGTGCGCGCCGCCGGCCCGCTGCGGGTGCTGGCCCTGATCGAGACCGCACGCGGGGTCGAGCAGGCCGCCGCGGTCGCCGCGGCCGACGGGGTGACCCGGCTGGTGTTCGGCACCCTGGACCTCGCGCTGGACCTGGACCTGGACATCGAGCAGGCACCGGACGGGTTGGGCTACGCGGCCGGACGGCTGGCCGTCGCGTCCCGCATCGCCGGGCTGCCCGCGCCGGTCGCCGGGGTCACCCCCCAGCTCGGCGACCGGGCCCGGCTGCTGGCCGACCTGGCGTGGTCGCGCCGGCACGGCTTCGGCGCCAAGCTGTGCATCCACCCGGACCAGGTCGAGCCGATCCACACCGCGCTGGCCCCGGACGCCGAGGCCCTCGCGTGGGCCCACCGGGTGCTGGCCGCGGACCGGGCCGCGCCCGGAGCCGCCCGGCTGGACGGCCGCATGATCGACCGTCCGGTGGTCCTGCAGGCCGCCCGCACCCTGGCCCGCGCGGGCCGCTGAACCCCTTTCCGATCGGAGAACCGCCATGCCGTCCACGATCATCGACTCCGCCATCTTCCAGAGCATCTTCTCCACCGACGAGATGCGGCACGTCTGGTCCGACGAGAACCGCACCGCGAAGTACCTCGACATCGAAGCCGCGCTGGCCAAGGTGCAGGGCGATCTCGGGCTGATCCCGGCCGAAGCCGCCGAGGAGATCGTCAGCCACTGCCACCTCGACCAGATCGACCTACCCCGGCTACGCGAGCAGACCGAACGCATCGGCTACCCGATCCTCGGCGTGGTCACCCAGGTCAACCAGCTCTGCCGCGACGGCCTCGGCGAATACGTGCACTGGGGCGCCACCACCCAGGACATCACCGACACCGCCACCGTGCTGCAGATCCGCGAAGCCCTCGACCTGGTCGACGCCGAGCTCACCGCGATCTCGGCCGCGCTCGCCACGCTGGCCAAGAAGCACCGCGACACCCCGATGATCGGCCGCAGCAACCTGCAGCAGGCCATCCCGATCACCTTCGGCTACAAGATGGCCGGGCTGCTCTCGGCGATCGAACGGCACCGGGAGCGGCTGACCCAGCTGCGCGAGCGGGTGCTGGTCGGCGAGTTCGCCGGCGCCGCAGGCACCCTGGCCTCACTGGAGACCGGGGCCATGGAAACCCAAGCCGGGCTGTGCGCCGAGCTCGGGCTGGCCCAGCCGGTGATCGCCTGGCACACCATCCGGGACAACATCGCCGAGGTCGGCGCCTTCCTCGGGCTGGTCGGCGGCACCCTGGGCAAGCTCAGCATGGACGTCAAGCTGATGATGCAGACCGAGGTCGGCGAGGTCTACGAGCCCTTCGCGCACGGCCGCGGCTCCTCATCCACCATGCCGCAGAAGCGCAACCCCATCTCCAGCTGCTACATCCACGCCGCGATCTCCGTGGTCCGCCAGCACTCCGCCGCCCTGATGGACGCCATGGTCGCCGACCACGAGCGCTCCACCGGCCCGTGGGAGATCGAGTGGATCGTGCTGCCCGAGGCGTTCTGCCTGATGGCAGGCGCGCTCAAGCAGGCCCGCACCGTCGTCGAGGGGTTGGAGGTCGACGCCGCGGCGATGCGCCGCAACATCGACCTGACCGGTGGGCTGGTGATGAGCGAGGCTGTCATGATGGGGCTGGGTCCCTACATCGGTCGCGAGTACGCGCACGACCTGGTCTACGACCTGTGCCGGGACGCCGTGGCCACCGGTCGCCCGTTGCTTGACCTGCTGGCCGAGCACCCGGAGATCAGCAAGCACCTCGACCGCGACGCACTGGTCAAGCTGTGCGACCCGGCCAACTACCTGGGCCAGGCCGGCGTGATGGTGGACCGCGTGCTCGACCGGCTGCCGCGATCAGCGAACAGGGCAGACCGGCCATGAGCACCCCCGCCGACCGCGTGGTGCCGTGCGTGCTGATGCGCGCAGGGACCTCCCGCGGCCCGTTCTTCCTGCGCGAGTGGCTGCCTGCCGACGAGCGCGCCCGGGACGAGGCCCTGATCGGCGCCATCGGCGCCTCCGACCTGCTGCAGCTCGATGGGGTCGGCGGGGGGAGCACGTTGACCAGCAAGGTGGCCATCGTCTCCCGGTCCAGCCGACCCGGCTGTGATGTGGACTACCTGTTCGCCCAGGTCGGTGTCGGCCAGCGGTCGGTGGACACCAGCCCCAACTGCGGCAACATGCTGGCCGGTGTCGGCCCATTCGCCATCGAGCAGGGGCTGGTACACGCCGTTGACGGCACCACGACGGTGCGCGTCTACAACGTCAACACCCGCTCGCGCATCGACGTCACCGTGCAGACTCCCGGCCGCCAGGTCACCTACGCAGGCGATGCGCGCATCGACGGAGTGGCAGGCACCGCCGCGCCGATCCGCCTGAACTTCCTCGACGCCTGGGGCGCGGTCACCGGCTCGGTCTTCCCGACCGGGCAGCGCATCGACGTCATCAACGGCGTCGAAGTCACCTGCCTCGACGCCGCCATGCCACTGATGATCATCCGAGCCAGCGACCTGGGCGTCACCGGCCGTGAGACGCCCGACCAGCTCGACGCCGACACCACCCTGCTCGAACGGTTGGAGTCCTTGCGGCGCACCGCCGGCAGGCTGATGGGGCTGGGCGAGGTCACCGACAAGGTCATCCCCAAACCGGTGATCGTCAGTGCAGGCGACGACCAGCACAGCATCACCTCGCGCTACTTCACCCCCCGTCGGTGTCACGCCTCGCACGCCGCGACCGGCGCCATCGGGGTGGCCACCGCCTTCGCCCTGCCCGGCACCGTGGCCAGCAACGGCGCAGATCCGCCGGCCGGGACGCGCGGCATCGCCGTGCTGCACCCGCAGGGCCGTATCGACGTGCAGGTCGAGCTCGGTGGTGACGGTGAGCAGGTCGTCATCACGCAGGCGTCGTTGGTGCGCACCGCCCGCAAGATCCTGCAGGGCGATCTCCACCTGCCCGACTACGTCTTCTCCGCCGCTGGACCGGCGGCGCCCCTCCACTCCGGAACGGCCGTGGTGGCGCCGTTCCCCAACCGGTCCGTCACGATCATCGTGCCCACCTCGGCAGGCGGCGCCAACGACGCCATTGCCCGCGCCGTTGCCCGACGGCTCGGCCCGCGCCTCGGCCAGACCGTCACCGTCGATAACCGCTCCGGCGCCCACGGTTCGATCGCCAGCGAATACGTGGCCCGGGCCCAGCCCGACGGGCACACCCTGCTGCTCGGTTACATCGCTACCCACGGAATGAACCCCGCCCTGCAAACCCTCGCCTACGACCCCGTCACCGACTTCGCCCCTGTCGGGCTCATCGGCCACTCACCCACCGTGCTGGTCACCACAGCCAGCGATCCGGTGACCACCGTGCGGGAACTGATCGCCCGACTCGACGCCGAGCCGAACCGCTATCGCTACGCCTCGGCAGGCGACGGCACCGCGCCGCACTTCGCGGCAGAACTGTTCAAGCTCAACGCTCAGGTCGAGATGCCCGGACTGACCCACGAAGGATCCACACCCGCACTCAGCGACACCATCAACGGACGCACGAGCGTCATGTTCGCCAGCCTCTTCAGCGCCCAACCCTGGATCTTCAGCGGACGGCTCCGGGCCCTCGCCATCGCAGGCCCAGCCCGGCTGCCCGAGCTCCCGAACGTGCCCACCCTGCGCGAGGCAGGCATCGACGGTGTCGAGGTCGCCCAGTGGTATGCGCTGTTCGCGCCCGCCGCTACACCGGCATCGATCATCGACCATCTGAACGCCGCCCTGAACGAGGTTCTCGACGATCCGGACTCGATCCGGCAGATCGCGGATCATGGTGTCACCGTCGCCTGCGGCAGCACCGACCAACTGGCCACTCTCGTCACCAACGAACTCACCAGATGGACGAGCGTCGTCCAACTCGCCAAACTGACTCCTACCTGATGTTCGGTCCCCACCCACCCGGACTGAGCGCCACACCCGGATGTGCGGCAGGACGGGACTCGGCGTCGGAATCGCCGGTCAGGTCGACATGGCTCCACGTCAGCGCGCGCAGTTCCTCAGTGCGGGCGCCGGTCAGCAGCGACACCAACACGTAGCAGCCACGACGGGATGCCTGCCTTCGCCGCGGGCCTTCCCTGCCCGGACCTGTGGCGCGCGCTGCGGCCCATCGAAGGCGAGAACCCCGCTCTACCTCTCACAAGCGAAGGTCTACACCGGCAGCTGCTCGCTAGTGCGGTGGCCACGAACGTTGACGGGGTGATCCTGCTCACCGTCCGGCGTGGCGGCGCGGCGCTGTACTCCGACGCGGTGCCGCTGACCGGCATGCGCCGGGGCGCCGACGAGCTCCTGCGGTGGCTGTTTGCCGCCATGGACTTCCCGGTGGGTGTCGTACTGCTGAGCGGTACCTCGATCGTGCCGCCCACGGACTTCCCCCTGCGAGCGGGTGACGACGTGGTGGTGGACGTCCCCGGAATCGGCACGCTGAGCAACCCGGTCTGCCAGGTAGGACGGCCGGTACCTGCGGGATCGGAGACCGCATCATGATCGAGATTACCGACATGGACGTCATCGACGTGCGCTTCCCGACGTCCCGGCAGCTGGACGGGTCCGACGCCATGAACCCGACCCGGACTACTCCGCGAGCTACGTGGTGCTGCGCACCGACGCCGACGACGGCCTGGACGCGACAGCCAGCTGCGCTGGATCGGCCCGGAGAAGGGTGCCGTCCACTTCGGCACCGCCGCCGTCGTCAACGCCATGTCGGACCTGTTCGCCAAACGAGCAGGCAAGCCGCTGTGGAAGCTGCTGGCGGACATGTCGCCCGAGGAACTGGTCGCACTGGTCGACTGGCGGCATCTCACCGACGCGCTCGGCACGGACGAGGCCCTCGACCTGTTGCGCGCGCGCCTGCCGGGACGCACCGACCGAGAGCGGCACCTCGCCGACGTGGGCCTTCGGGCCTACACCTGGCTGGGCTACGACGACGAAGAGCTACGCCGTCTGTGCGCCGAAGCCGTCGACCGCGGCTGGTCGCAGGTCAGACTTAAGGTCGGCCCCTGGAGAACGACGTGCGCCGCTGCCGGATCGCCCGCTCGGTACTCGGCGACGAGCGGAGGGGGTTCTGCTTTCGGTTTCGTCACGCGGTGTCTCGGCAATGCTGAAGCTGACGACGAGGAAGCTCGAGAGCTGGGGCTGGGACAGTGGGCACGTCAACGTCCGGCAACGTGACGGTGCAAGATCCGACCTCGGTGCCCCCGGCACCGCCACCGGGTCGCCATCCGCGGGATGTGGGAAGGGTGTGTCTTGCCGCGGGGTTGGTCGCGCTCTGCACGTTCGCGGCGCGGGGACTGCGTGTGAGCCCCATGGAGGTCGCGACACTCGAACAGGTTCAGCAGATCCCGGCGATCTCGACCCCGGTCTGGCAGGGGCTTGCCGTCGCGGGCGGGTGGGTGGGGGTTGCGGCCGTCACCGGGGCGGCGCTGTACCTGAAGCGGATCAGGCTCGGGCTTCAGATCGTGTCGGCCGGGGTGCTCGCTTGGGCCCTCGCCGGGGGGATCCAAGCGCTTGTGGGGCGTCGGCCCGTTCCCGTCGAGCTGTTCGACGACGATGTGCCGCACCTGCCCGGGCCGGGCGGGTTCGCGGTCCCGGCCGCGCATGTGGCGGTCGTGGCGGCGATGGTGGTGGTCGCCGCGCCCTACCTCAAGCAGCGCTATCGC
This sequence comes from uncultured Actinomycetota bacterium, assembly GCA_963750095.1. Classification (GTDB taxonomy): domain Bacteria; phylum Actinomycetota; class Actinomycetes; order Mycobacteriales; family Pseudonocardiaceae; genus Pseudonocardia. Next base: position 24,730 of record CAVVPJ010000011.1, read on the forward strand.
CAGATCGCCTGGGTCGTGCCTGCGCTCGTTGCGGTGGCCGACCTCTACCTGGGCACCCAGCTGCCCTTGGACGCCTTGGCGGGGGTGGCCCTCGGGTGGGCCGTCGGCGCGGCCTTCCATGTCGCATTCGGCGCGCCCGGCCGTCAGACATCCGCGGCCGAGGCGTGGCGGGCTCTGGAGCGGGCCGGGCTCGTACTGGGGGACATCGTTCCCGTCAAGGGTCGGTGGTGGGGGCCGCTGGAGTTCACCGCCACCGCGGTGGACGGGCGGACGTTGCGCGTCGAGGCGGTTCGGCGCCTCCACCGGCGCGCGGGGCCGTGGTACCGCCTGCGCAGGCTGCTGGCCTCGCTGGATGTCGAGGATGAGCCTCCGTTGTCGAGCATCTACCACGAGACCGATCATGAGGGCCTGGTCACGCTGTTCGCGCAACGCGCGGGCGTGCGGGTCCCGCCCATGCTGTTGACGTGCGAGGCGCGCCACGGCGTGCCGTTGCTCGTCCGTGAGCAGATCGACGGACGCAGGCTCGGCGACATGGCGGCCGAGGAGATCGACGATCGGTTGCTCGACGCGATCTGGACGCAGGTGGCGATGTTGGGGGCGGCGCGGATCGCCCACCATGACCTGCGGGCCGGAAACATCCTGGTCGATCGGGAGGGCGATCCGTGGCTGCTCAACCTCACCCTCGCCAAGGTCGGCGCCTCGACGTCGCGCGCGGCCCAGGATGTCGCCGAGGCGCTGGTCGCGCTGACCGCACTCGTCGGCGTGGACCGCGCGGTCAAGAGCGCCGACCGGGTCCTCGGGCCCGACCGACTCGAACCGGCGCTGGCCTATCTGCAGCCGTTGGCGTTGCCGCGCAGGATCCGCCAACAGCTCAAACACGAACGCTACGAGCTCACCGACCTGCGGGAGACCCTCGCCGAGCAGATCGATCGCCCGATCCCGACCCTGCGCTCCCCGCTTCGCCCGGCGACGGTGGTGAGCCTGCTGCTGCTCGGGGCCGCCGTCTACACCCTGCTTCCGCAGCTGACGAGCATGCGCGAAGTGGTCGCGTCGATGGTGGACGCCGACTGGGGGTGGCTGGCCGTGGCGACACTCACCGGGCTTGTGGCGATCATGTTGTCCGCGGTGTCGGTCATGGGCTCGACCCCCACCACATTGCCGTTCTGGCCGACCACCGCCGTTCAGGTGGCGGCGGCCTTCACCGGGCGCACCACCCCGGGCGGGGTCGGCTTCTTCGCTGTCAACATCGCCTTCATGGAACGTCGTGGCTTCCGCCGCTCGAGCGCGGTGGGAGTGACGATGTTGAACATGGCCGCTACGAGCGTCGTCGGCGGGCTCTGGTGCGTGATCGCCCTGCTCGGGATCGGCGCGGCAAGCCCCCTGGAAGGACTCGGCGTCCCCCGGGGATGGCCGCTCTTGGCCGGGGCTGTGGTACTGGTCGTCGCCGCTATCGTGCTCGCCACCCCGTTCGGCCGACGCCGTTTCGTCCGCCCGGTATGGCCGGTGGTCCGGGAGCTGCTCGCGACCCTGCGCAAGCCCGTGCGCGCGCTGCAACTGTTCGGGGGGGTGACCGGGCACCTGGTCATTTCCGGCCTGGGGCTGTCCGCGAGCCTCGCCGCGTTCCATGCCCAAGCACCGGTGCTCGCGGTCCTCGCCGTCTTCATGGTCGGTCAGACGCTCGGCCACATCGTGCCGATCCCCGGCGGGATCGGCCCGACCGAGGCGCTGATGGTCGGCGGACTCACCGCCCTGGGCATCGTCCCGACCGTCGCCGTCGCCGCGGTCCTCACCGCCCGGCTGTTGACCTACTGGCTTCCGGTGCTACCCGGCATCGCCGCATTCCGCTACCTCCAGCACCGCCAGGTCGTGTAACGCCGCTCGTCGGTGGTAGTCCACCTCCATGTTCGCGGTGGTTCTCATGATCGTCGCGGCGGCGCTGCAAGCTTCAGCGTCCGTGCTGCAACGCAAGGCGGCCCGCGACGAACCCGAGTCGCGGGCGTTCTCGTTGGGCATGTTCCTCGACTTGATCCGGCGCCCGTCGTGGGTCTTCGGCATTCTGGCCATGCTTTCCGGTTTCGTGCTGCACGGAGTGTCGATCTCGCTGTCCCGGATCGCGCTGGTGCAACCGCTGCTCGTCGCCGAGCTCCCCTTCACCCTCGTCCTGGCTTCGCTCGTGTTCCACCTGCGGATACCCGTGCGGGACTGGGCGGCCATCAGCATGCAGACCATCGGGCTGGCGGCGTTCGTGACGTGCCTGGCGCCGACGGGCGGCGATCCCGCAGCGGTCTCGGCGGCAGGCTGGGCGATCGCGACCGGGGCCACCGCCGCGGGTGTGCTGCTTCTCGTCATCCTCGGTTATCGCGGGCGGCGCGAGCACCGAGCCGCGCTGCTGGGCATCGCGACCGGCGCGACGTTTGGCCTCAACTCATCGATGATCGCCGGAGTCGGTGCTGCGGTGAGCCATGGAGATGGCCTGTTCACCACCTGGCAGACCTACGCCGTGGTCGTGATCGGCCCGGTGTCGTTCTACCTGCTGCAGAACGCCTTGAAAGCGGGCAACCTGGTCGCCTCCCAGCCGGGATTCACCTTGACCAACCCGCTCGTCTCGGTCGCCTGGGGACTCGCCCTGTTCGGCGAGCGCGGCCACACCGGGATCTTCCTGGCCGGAACGATCGCAGGCGCCATCCTCATCACGGCCGGATCCATCCTCCTGGCCAGGTCCTCGCTCCTCGACCCCGACGAATCGCCACCGCAGCAGCGGGACAGCCATCCCGGCACTGCGGCCGACCGATGGTCACGAAGGCCCGGGGCGGGTAACCGGTGAGCTTCAACGGCGCGCCGAACTGCGTCCGCTGATCGTCACCGACGTGCTGCGCGGCATGCGCGTGGTCGCCGTGGCTGGACCGCAGGGCATCGGCAAGACGAGCATCGTGCAGGACCTCTACGGCCTCGAGGAGTGGCTGGCGCCCGACCAGGCACCGAGCGACGAGGGCGAGTCCGCCTTCGACGAGATCCTGCACACCGTCATGGCGCGGCCGCTCCGTGCGACGCTCGCCGGGGTGCAGGCGGCGGTCGATCCGCTCGCCCAGCGCGTCGACGATCTCGCCGCCGAGGTCAAGGCCATCAGGTGGATGGTGGAGCACATCGAACAGGTCGTCGCCTCGCCGGACGTCGCGGCCACACCGCCGACGGGCCTGCTGTCGGGCGCCGCGCTGTTCAGCGACCGGCACACGGAGACCACCCGCGACGTCGCGGCCATGCCGAAGCAGATCCTGGCGCTGCGGCAACAGGTCGAAGGCCAGATCTCGGCGGCTCGACGGGGCCGGACGTGGACAGCGGTCGCGCTGGCGACGTCAGTGGTGCGGGCCGCGCCATCCGAGGGTCTCCACGGGGCCGCGCGCCGTTACGACCAAAGTCCGCAGGCGGGGTCGGGAGGGCCCGACTTCGCACCCCATCGTGGTACTTCCCACCCCGCCGGGCGGGTGCGAAGACGCCATGTGGGGTGCGAAGTGTGTCGCCCGGGGACCGGGCGGGCGGTGCGACCCGGGCTCGTCCACGACGTCGCCGAACCCTGGGAGCGGCAGGCAGCGCAGGCTGGCTCAGCACACGGACGAGCACCGGATCGACGAGTCGAAAGGCCACCACGAGCGATCATGCTGGGCAGGCACAGACGGTCATGGAGGGGGCCGGCCCGCGGGAAGGTGCTGGTCAGGGGCGGTGACACGGTTCTCGGCACACCGGCGACGCCAGATTGACGGACATGCGCAACTCCGGCAAGGCGCGACAACATCCCATGATCCACATTCGCCCCGGATCACGATCACTGGCGGTGGCGTCGGATCACTCGATCGTTTGTTGACAGGTCACCTTCTTCAGGGACGGCTAGGATCGGTAACGGCCTTCTGATCCACAACGAGTGACGAGTGAGAGCAGTAGGTCGGTAGCGGTCCGACCCGATTGGGGCAGCAAGGTGTCGGTGCGTGACCGCTGCGAAGGGGGAACGGACGTCGCAGGACTGACTCGGGGGACTCAGACGTGATGCAGTCAGGTCGTGTCCACGTCACCGTCGTGGGCTACGGGTATTGGGGGAGCAAGCACGTCAGGGTGTTGAGCGCGATGCCCGACGTGGAGGTGTCGGTGGTGGACACCGACCCGGAACGGTTGCGCGAGGTGGCGGTGTTCAGGCCGTCACTCGGGATGATCAGCACCGACCTGGACGCGGTGCTGGACCGCACGGACGCCGTGCTGGTGGCCACCTCACCGGCCACCCACGCGGGGATCGGCCTGCGGGCGCTGCACGCGGGCAAGCACGTCCTGATCGAGAAGCCGCTGGCCACGACGGTCGCGGACGCCGAGGAGCTCGTCGCCGCGGCCGCCGCCAACGACGTCCAGCTGATGGTCGGCCACACCTTCGAGTACAACCCCGCGGTGCGGCGGCTGCGGGAGCTCATCCGGGACGGCGAGCTCGGCCGGGTGCTCTCGATCGACACCGCGCGGCTCAACCTGGGGCTGTACCGCAGCGACGTCAACGTCATCTGGGACCTGGCGCCGCACGACATCTCGATCACGTCCTACCTGCTGGACGAGATGCCGGTCTCGGTGTCGGTGTGGGCACAGCGCAACATCGGCCCGCGCAACGAGGACGTCGCGTACCTGCGTCTAAAGTTCCCCTCCACCGAGGCGTTCGTGCACGTCAGCTGGCTCAACCCGAAGAAGGTCCGCCGCACGACGGTGGTCGGCAAGCGCCGGATGGCGGTGTTCGACGACATGTCGGACAACGAGCGGATCCGCGTCTTCGACATCGGCGTCGACCCCCGCGAGATCGACAGTCCGCGCATAGCGCACGAGATGCCGGTGAGCTACCGGACAGGGGACATCATCTCGCCGTTCGTGCCGTTCCAGGAGCCGCTCGCGGTGCAGGACCGGGAGTTCATCGACGCCATCCGCAACGGGACGCGCACGCTCACGCCCGGTGAGCGCGGGCTGGACATCGTGCGCGTCCTCGCCGCGAGCGACGTGTCGCTGGCATCCGGGAGGCCTGCCCGGGTTCGCCCCGGCCTGCGCGTGGTCGGATCCCACGTCGAGGCGCACTCGTGAGCACGACGGCGCCGGAGATCCCGTTCCTCGATCTCGCGCACCTGCACGAGGAGTTGCGGGGGCCGCTGGACGCGGCCTGGCGGGCGGTCCTCGCCCGCGGCAGGTTCGTCGGCGGTCCCGAGGTGGCCGCGTTCGAGACCGCGTTCGCCCGCTACTGCGGGGTCCGGCACTGCGCGGGCGTCGGCAACGGCACGGACGCCCTCGAGCTGACGCTGCGCGGGCTCGGCATCGGCGCGGGCGACGAGGTGATCATCCCGACGAACACGTTCGTAGCCACCACCGAGGCGGTCTGCGCCGCTGGCGCGACCCCGCGCTTCGTGGACGTCCTTCCCGACACGCTGCTGCTCGACCCCGCCGCGGCGGCCGCCGCGATCGGCCCGCGCACGGCGGCCGTCATCGCCGTACACCTGTTCGGGCAGATGGCCGACGTCGTGGCGCTCTCGGCCCTCGCCCGACGGCACGGGCTGGCGCTCCTCGAGGACGCCGCGCAGGCCCACGGCGCCGAGTACGCCGGGCGCCGGGCGGGCAGCTGGGGCGCGGCAGGCTCGTTCAGCTTCTATCCCGGCAAGAACCTCGGCGCCCTCGGCGACGGCGGCGCCGTCGTGTCCGACGACGCCGAGCTGGTGGCCCGGATCCGGTCGCTGTCCGACCACGGGCGGTCCGCGACCGACCGGCACCAGCACGTCCTCGTCGGCCGCAACAGCAGGCTGGACAGCCTGCAGGCCGCGCTGCTGACGGCCAAGCTGCCGGGCCTCGACGACCGCAACAGGGCCAGGGTCGCCGTCGCCGAGCGCTACCGGGCGGGGCTGCCGAGCTGGTGTACGCCGGTCGCGGTCGACCCGAACGCGCTGCCGGTCTACCACGTCGCCGTCGTGCAGGTGCCGGACCGGGCGGCGGTCACGCGCGCGCTCGACGCCGCGGGGATCGGGTGGGGGATCCACTACCCGGTGCCGTGCCACCGCCAGCCCGCGTTCGCGGCCTACGCCGAGGGCCCGCTGCCGGTGGCGGAGGCCGCGGCGGAGCGGATCCTGTCGCTGCCGGTGTTCCCCGAGCTCGACGCCCGGGCCACCGACCGCGTCTGCGAGGTGCTCGCCCGTGTCTGAGATCGGCGAGGCGACCCCGGACGACGCCGCGACGGCGGCACCGTCCAGGCACCGCCGGATACCGCACACGGCGCCACTCGTGCTCATGTACCACTACTTCGGCGACGCGCCGGGCGCCGACCCGGAGCGGCTGTTCGTCGGCGAGGGGGCGTTCGCCGCCCAGCTCGACCACCTGCGACGGCGGGGCTGGCAGCCGCTGAGCCTCGACGGGTACCTCGCCGCGCTGGACGGCGCACCGACCCCACGCCGCTCGTACCTGCTCACCATCGACGACGGCCACGAGTCCGTGGCGCGGGTCGCGCCGCTGCTGGCGGCGGCCGCGGTGCCGTCGGTGCTCTTCGTGTGTCCCGGGCGGCTCGGGGACCGCGCGCGCTGGTCCGAGGCGTACCCGCACGAGCGCCTGCTGTCCGCGGACGAGCTGCGGGACCTCACCCGCGCGGGCGTGGAGCTCGGCGTGCACGGCTGGGACCACACCCGGATGGCCGGCATGGACGACGCCACCCTGGAGCGGCACGTCGCCGAGGCGCGCGCGGCGCTGGAGGCCGCTACCGCCGTCCGCGCCCGCGCGTTCGCCTACCCGTACGGCACGCACGACGCCGCCGCCCGGCGGGCCGTGGCCGCGGCGGGCTACCGCACCGCGTTCGCCGTGGCCCGCGAGAACGGGCGGTTCGCGGTGGACCGCGTGTTCGTACAGTCCACCGACTCGCTGCCCGCCTTCCGGCTCAAGCTGAGCCGGGGCTACCGGCTCCTGTCCCGCGCGGGCGGCCGGGCGTGGCGGCTGCGGCACGCCGTCCGTGCGGCGGTCGCGTTCGCGCGCCACGCCGCGGGCCGCGGGCCGGACCGGCCACCGCAGGCCCGCGCGGGCGATCCCGACGGCCCCCCGCGAGGCGGTTGACATGTACTCCCGCTGCCCCCGGGCGAAGGTGCACGCTTTCCTGTCCCGCCACTCCCCCGGCGACGTGGCCAGCCGCGTCGCCGACGTCGCGGGCGCCGCCGTGCTGATCGCGGTGCTCGGGGTGCCGATGCTCGTCATCGCGGCGGTCGTGAAGCTGCAGGACGGCGGACCCGCGCTCTTCCGGCAGGAACGGGTGGGGTTGCGCGGCCGCCCGTTCCCGATGCTGAAGTTCCGCACGATGACCGTCGGCGGCAGCGACGCGGCCCTGCGCGACCTGATCGGGCGCGAGCTGAACGGCGAGCAGACCACGGTGGACGGCAGCTCCAAGCTCAACGAGGACAAGCGGGTGACGCGCGTCGGAGCGTTCCTGCGGCGCACCAGCCTCGACGAGCTGCCTCAGCTGATCAACGTGCTGCGCGGCGAGATGGCGCTGGTCGGGCCGCGGCCGTGCCTGCCGTGGGAGGCGGAGATGTTCCCGGCCGAGTACGCGCCGCGGTTCACCGTGCGCCCGGGCATCACCGGCCTCTGGCAGGTCAGCGGCCGCAGCACGCTCGGCACCCTGGACATGCTCCGCCTCGACGTCCGCTATGTCCGCACGCGCAGCCTGCGGCTCGACCTCGTCATCCTGCTGCGCACCCTGCCTACGCTGCTGCGCGGCGACGGGGCGCGATGACCGGGAAGGACTGCGGCGGCCGATGACGACGCTCCTCGTGGCGACCACCGGTGGCCACCTCGCCCAGCTCGTCGAGCTCGCCGGGCGCATCCCGGCCGACGCCGACACGGTCTGGGTGACGCACGCCAACGAGCAGAGCACCTCCCTGCTCGCCGACCGCACCGTCGAGTACATCCCGTACGTCGGCGTGCGCGACGTGCGCGGTGTCGCGCGTTGCGTGGCGCGGGCGCACGCGCTGTACCGGCGGCGACGGCCCACCCGCGCGGTCTCGACCGGCTCCGGAATCGCGCTGGGCTACCTGCCCTATCTCGCGGCGCGCGGCGTCGAGTGCCACTACATCGAGAGCGCCGCCCGGGTCAGCGGCCCGTCGCTCACGGGCCGGATCCTGCGCTGGGTGCCGGGGGTGCGCACCTACACCCAGTACCGGCACTGGAGCGACGCCCACTGGTCCTACGGCGGCAGCGGCTTCGACGCCTACGAGCCCGTCGCGGTCGACCGTCCGCTCGGCGAGCGCGTCCGGGTCGTCGTCACGGTCGGCACGGCAGCGGAGTTCCCGTTCCGACGGCTCGTGGTCGCCCTCGCGAAGCTGCTCGGGCCCGGCGGCGACCTGGAGACCGCGGCGGGCAGGCCGGTCGACGTGCTGTGGCAGACCGGCTGCACGCCCGTGGCCGACCTCCCGATCCGGGCCACGCCGTTCCTGCCCGCTGCGGAGCTCACGGCGGCGCTGGCGAGGGCGGACATCGTGGTCAGCCACGCGGGCACCGGCTCAGCGCTCGCCAACCTGGCCGCGGGCCGGTTCGCGGTGATGGCCACCAGGTCCGCGGGGTTCGGCGAGGCGGGTGACGACCACCAGAAGGAGCTCGCGGAGGAGCTCGCCGCCCGCGGGCTCGCCCTGCACCGCGCCCCCGACGCGATCACCGCTGATGACCTCCTGACCACTCGGAGGACCGCCGCCCGGCGGCTGGCCGAGGTGCCGCCGTTCGCGCTGCGCCCGGGACGGGGCCGCGGGCGATGACCGGCGCGCTCACCGTGGTCGCGGTCGACCCCGTCGCCGACCCGCGCTGGCGGGCGCTGGCGGCGGGCCCACGGGCGAGCCTGTTCACGTCCCCGCCGTGGGTCGCGGCGGTGTGCAGGACCTACGGCTTCGTGCCGGAGGCCCGGATCGCCCTTGACGCCGCGGGCGCGCCGGTCGGCGGCCTCGCCTGGGTGCAGGTCGACGACGCGCGCGGGGCCAGGCGGCTGAGCCTGCCGTTCAGCGACCGGGCCGACCCCCCAGTGCCCGACCTGTCCACTTGGGACGCGGTGTCCGGCGCCGCGACGGCCGGGGATCCGCCGTTCACGCTGCGCTGTCTCGACGACTCGCCCGCCATCGCCGACGGGCGCCTGCGGGTCGTCGGCGAGGCAGCGTGGCACGGCACGCCGCTGGACGCCCCTCCCGATGAGCTGCGCGGCCGGATCGCCCCGCAGGCGCGCCGGAACCTCGCCGCCGCCGCACGCGGCGGGGTGCGGGTGGACGTCCGCACCGACCTCGACGCCGTCCGCGTCCTGCACGCATTGCACGTGCGGCTGCGCAAGCGCAAGTACCGGCTGCTCGCCCAGCCCGTCGGCTTCTTCGAGCGCATCTGGGCCGAGTTCGCCCCCGGCGGCGGCTGCGTCACGCTGCTGGCCCGCGCTGGCGGCGGGAGCGGTGAGGTGATCGCCGCGGCGCTCTTCCTGGAATGGGCGGGCGTTCTGTACTACAAGTTCGGCGCCTCCGCTGCCGAGCACCTGCGCCTGCGCCCGAACGACGCCCTCTACTGGGCCGGGATCCGCCACGCCGCCGACCGCGGCCTCCGGCTGGTCGACTGGGGCCTCAGCGACCGCGACCAGCCTGGCCTCGTGGCCTACAAGCGCAAGTGGGCAAGCGTGGAACGCTCACTGCTCACGCTGCGCGCGGGCGAGCGGGCCGCGAAGAGCCCGATGGACGCGGAGCTGGGCGAGCTGACGCGCCTGCTGACCGACGAGGCGGTGCCCGACGGGATCACCGAGCGGGCGGGGGCCCTGCTCTACCACTACTTCTGCTGATGAGAGGAACCGGGGGATCCGCGATGACGGGGGGACACGAGGGCCACGTGGTCGTGGTCGGACAGGGCTACGTCGGGCTCCCGCTCGCGCTGCGCGCGGTCGAGGTCGGGTACGACGTGGTCGGGTTCGACGTGGACAAGAACCGGATCGACCGGCTCCGCAAGGCCGACAGCTTCATCGACGACGTGCGCGACGCCGACCTGGCCGCGGCGCTGGCCACCGGCCGCTTCACGCCCAGCGACGACACGAGCACGCTCGCGGGCTTCCGCACCGCGGTGGTCTGCGTGCCGACCCCGCTCCGCGACGGATCCCCCGACCTGCACTTCATCGAGGACGCCGCACGGCTGCTCAGCGGTCACCTCACCCGCGGCGCGTGCGTGGTGCTGGAGTCCACGACCTACCCCGGCACCACCGAGGAGATCTTCGCGCCGATCCTGGAGGCTGGCTCCGGCCTCCGGGCGGGGGCGGACTTCCACCTCGGCTACAGCCCGGAGCGCATCGACCCGAGCAACCCGACGTGGGGCATCCACAACACCCCGAAGATCGTCTCCGGGGTGGACGACGCGTCGGCGGTCGCGGTCGCCGCGTTCTACGACACGGTCGTCGAGCAGACGGTCGCCGCCCCCGGCACCCGCGAGGCCGAGCTGGCCAAGCTCCTGGAGAACACCTTCCGGCACGTCAACATCGCGCTCGTCAACGAGCTCGCCGTGTACTGCCACGAGCTCGGGATCGACGTCTGGTCGGTGATCGACATGGCGGCCACCAAACCGTTCGGCTTCATGCGGTTCACCCCCGGCCCCGGCGTCGGCGGCCACTGCCTGCCCATCGACCCCTCGTACCTGTCCTGGCAGGTCCGCCGGGCGCTCGGGCGCACCTTCCGGTTCGTGGAGATCGCCAACGACGTCAACGACAACATGCCGGGCTACGTCGTCTCGCGCGTGGTGGAGCACCTCAACCGCCGTCGACGCGCGGTGAACGGCAGCCGGGTGCTGCTGGTCGGCGTGACCTACAAGCGCAACTCCGGCGACGCGCGGCACTCGCCCGCCGCCGACGTCGCCCACCGGCTCACCGGGCTGGGCGCCGAGCTCACCGCTGTCGACCCGCACGTCGCGCCGCACGAGGTGCCCGCGGGCGTGCGGTTCGTCGAGTGCACCCCGCGGGTGGTCGAAGAGGCCGACGTCGTCGTCGTCCTCACCGACCACGACGCGATCGACTGGGCGATGTTCGACCGCCACGCCCACAAGGTCCTCGACACCCGCAACCGGCTCACCGCGCCCGGCGTCGACCGCCTCTGACGCCTGCGGTGCGGCCGTCCGCGCCGCCGAGCAGCAGGCGCCACTCCCGTTCGAGCTGCCGCGCCACCCGTTCCGCCGAGTAGCGCCCACGCACCCGGGCGCGCCCGGCGTCGGCCAGCCGCGCGACCTCCTCGGGGTCCCCGAGGAGGCGGTGCAGCGCGTCGGCGAGCGCGTCGGCGTCCCCCACGGGGACGAGGACCCCGCAGCCCTCGACGAGCTCGGCGACCTGCCCGACGGGCGTCGTGACCACCGCGCAGCCGTGCGCCATCGCCTCGAGCAGGAACATCGGCAGCGCCTCCTGCCGCGAGGGCAGCGCGGCGATCGCCGCGCGCGCCTGCCAGCGCAGCACCTCGGCCCGCGAGACCGGGCCCAGGACGGTCACCGCGTCCCGGTCGGCGGCCGGGGGCGGATCCCAGTCCCGCGGCGGCCCCGCGACGACCAGCCGCCAGCCCGGATGCCGTCCGCGGACCGCGCTCCAGGCCTTGAGGAGGACGTCGACGCCCTTGCGCGGCCCGACCTCGCCCGCGAACAGGACGATCGGCTCCTTCGCCGCCACGCCCGCGGGCACGGCGACCCCGTTGTCGATCTTGACGATCCGCCCGGCGGCGGTGGGCCCGAGGATGGCCCGGACGATGGCCTCGGTCTCCTCGGTCAGCACGTAGATCCGGTGGCCGAGCAGGAGCACCGCGTGGATCAGCCGCGGGGCCATCGTGGAGAACACGGCGAAGTCGCTCCCGTGCAGCTGCACCGCCACCCGGAAGCCCAGCACCCTGGCCAGTGCCGCCAACCCGCCCTCGCGGACGAACGACCCGCCGCTGGACAGGTGGAAGACGAACGCGTGGGGCCGCCGCGAGAAGCGGCACCCGAGCATCACGAGAACGCAGCGCAGCGATCGCAGCAGCACCCACGGGTCGCCGTGGCCGTGCGTCGAGGCCATCGCCCGCACGCGGAGGTCGGGGTAGTCCCAGGACAGGTACTCGTTGAGCACCTGCGCCATACCTCCCGGCAGCTCCCCGGACACCCCGACGTGGACCACGGTCGGGCACCGCGGCAGGGTGTTCGGTTCAGCGCGCCTCGGCACCGGCCTCCTCAGCGCCCGCTGCCGCGTCCTCCGTCGCGGCGCCGGTGTCCGTCCCCTGGTCGCCCAGCACGCCGCAGACCCCGACGAGCGCGAAGAACGCCCCGTAGACCGGCGGCCCGGTGAACGCCACGGTGCCCACGGACTGCACCACCATCGCGACCAGCCACCCGACCACGGTCAGGCCGACCCACCGCGCGAGGGGTCGGCCGCCGTGCAGGCACAGCCGCCGACCCGCCCGGTAGATGGCGGCGAGCCCGATCGCGAACGCGGCGGCGCCCACGTAGCCGGTCTCGCCGAGGATCGCGGGCCATTCGGTGTCGGTGAGAAAACGCCCGTCGTCGACGCCGCGGCCGAGGCCCCAGATGTACGGGTAGCCCCGTGCGACGTACTCAGGGCTGTAGTCCTGCGCCGCGATGGCCGACCCGAACCGGCCGAAGCCCGCGCCGCCCGGGAAGTGCGCCGCCGCGACGCGGAAGGAGTCGACGGTCAGCACGGTGCGCGCCTCGGGCGTGGACGTGCTGGCGTAGTCCTGGTAGGTGGCTTGCACCACGGCGGTCACGGGCCCCGCCAGCAGGAGGACCGCGATCGGCAGGCACGCGACGAGCGCGACGAGCACGCGCACCGAGCGCAGCGTCCGCTGCAGCCACAGCCAGGCCACCGCGAGGCCCGCGGCGGCCGTGCGGCGGCCGGTGAGCACCGCGGTCGCGGCCGTCGCGAGCAGGAGCCCCAGCGTGAACGCACCCTTGCGCACCGACGCACGCCAGGTGGCGATGGCGATCGCCGCCAGGGACGTGAACTGGCCGAGGTCGATGGGGTGGGTGAACGGCCCGACCAACGACGGCAGGATCGAGCGGGGCTCGACCGCGTTGGGGTCGCTCGCGAGCAGCGCGTTCCACGTCCCCGGCACCGCCAGGTTCGCCGCCGCCGCGGCGAGCGCGAGGAGCACGACGACCGTCGCGACACGGGCGGCACGGCGCAGATGGCGCTCCGACCAGTCGAGCTGGGCGGTCGCCCACGCCAGCAGGAGGCCCTTCACCATCACGAACGCGCCCGCCAGGAAGACGGTCGCGGGCACCTGCACGACGAGGCTGCTCAGCAGGCCGATCACGAAGAAGGCGACGAACCACCACTGGCCGGGGAAGGTGCGCAGCGGCTTGCGGTCGAGCAGGCGCCGCAGGGGCATGGTCACGACGCAGAGGACCACGAACGTCTCGTCGAGGTAGGACACCGCCGCGACCGGGATGAGGTGTTCCAGCGGCCGCACGAACAGGATGGCGAGCACCGCGAGGCACGCGGTGAGGTGCGGCGCGAACAGCGCGACCGCCACCGCCAGCGCCGCCGCGAGGACGAACGCGGTGGGCAGGGGCGCCACCACCGCGGCGGCGCCCACCAGCAGCGCGAGCACCGGCCACCCCACGGCGACCCGCCGCGGCGCGGGCTGGGCGAGCCGACGCCGCAGCGCCGGAGGCGCCGGGTCGGCGGGCCTGCGCCCACCCATCATCGTCACGGTGACCCCCCGATCACGCTCCGCCCGTCCCCGACCGGGCCCAACCCCTGCGACCGTACGCCGACCCGACGGCGGCAGCCACGGGCGGCGCGGGCCTATGCTGCAAGTCGGGGGAGGCAGATACCGCGGGGGTGGCAACGTGAGTGTCAACGAGGCTCTGCGCATCGTCAGGGAACGGTGGCGCATCGCCCTGGTCTGTCTGCTGCTCGGGCTCCTCGGTGCCGGAGCGGCGCTCGCGGTGGTTCCGCGGCAGTACGAAGCGGACGTCACGCTGTACGTCTCCCTGCAGGGCCGGGCCGACACGTCCGACTCGGCGTACCAGGCCAGCCAGCTCGCGAAGGACCGGGTGGTGTCCTACGCGCCGCTGATGCGCGACGAGCGCATCACGCAGGCGGTGGTCGACCAGCTCAAGCTGCCGATGACCGCCGAACAGCTCGCCTCGCACCTCACGGTGACGATCCAGCCGGACACGGTCGTGATGACCGAGGCCGTCACCGACACCTCGCCCGAACGGGCCGCCGCGATCGCCAACGCGGTCGCCCAGCAGTTCGTGGCGCTCGTGCAGCAGCTGGAGCAGCCGATCGGGCCTGCGCCCGCACCCGCGCCGGTCGGCCAGCCCGCCCCCGAGCCCAGCCGGATCGGCGTGCAGATCATCCGGCAGGCCACCCCGTCGCCGCTCCCGGTGTCGCCCAATGTCCCGTTCGGCCTGGCGCTCGGGGCCACGCTGGGGCTCCTCGTCGGGGTGGGGGCCGCGTTCGCGCGCCACGCCCGCGACACCTCGATCCGCCACCCGGAGCGCCTGCAGGCGCTCACCTCGGTCGCCACGCTCGCGGAGATCCCGACCGACCGCGACGCCCGGATCTCCCCCATCGCCGTCGACCAGGCCGCGGGGTCGCTGCGGGCGGAGGCCTACCGCAGGCTGCGCACGAACCTGCAGTTCCACGACGGTGCGCCCGAGCACCACGGCCGGGCGCAGGTCATCGTCGTCACGAGCGCGGTGCTCGGCGAGGGCACATCGGCCACGGCCTGCAACCTCGCCCGAGCCCTCGCCGAGGGCAGCCACGTGCTGCTCATCGACGCCAACCTGCGGCACCCCCAGGTCGAGACCTACTTCGACCTTGATCCCGGCCCCGGGCTCACCACGGTGCTCACCGGGCGGCTGATGTGGCCCTTCGCCCGCCGCAGGCTGTACGAGGAGTCGCTGGACGTGCTGCCCGCCGGTCCGGTCGCTCCGCGGCTGGGCGAGCTGCTCACCTGGCGCGGGATGGACGACCTGCTGGCCGACGTCCGCGCCCGGTACGACTTCGTGATCATCGACGTGCCCGCGCTGCTGCCCGTCTCCGATGCCGCGGCGGTCGCCGCACGGGCCGACGGCGTGGTCCTCGTCGTCCGCTGCAGGCGCACCACGGAGGAGCAGGTGGCCGCAGCCGTGTCGGCGTTGTCGGCCGTGTCCGCCCGCCTGATCGGCACCGTGCTCACCATGACGCCCGCGCGGCAGGCTCGACGGCGGCGCCTGCGCGCCTATCCGGAACGTCCCGCCGCCCTGTTGCCACTGCTGGGTCCCGCGCGCCCGGACACGCGCCAGGACGGGTCCGCGCCCGCCGGGTCCGCGGAGGATGGCGCCCACGCGCCCGAGCCCGGCAGGCCGCCGGAACCGACGTCCGCCGCGTCGGTCGACGGGGACGACGAGGCCACGGGCACGACCGCCATCGTCCAGCGGCCGTCGCCGACGCGGCGCCGCTAGACAGCTCACCTGGGAGACGGGCCGCTGGTGGCCGCTACGAGGGCGCGACGTCGCGTCCGATGGTGGCGGGCACCACGGTGCGCAGGAGGTACAGGTAGACGCCCGCCATCGCCCAGCGCACCAACACCGTCGACACGATGATGCCGATCGCGCCGACGAGCACGTAGAACAGCGCGTCGAGCAGGGCGTTGAGGATCGCGGTGGCCACGGCGATCCGCAGCATCAGGTTCTGCCGCCTGCCGATCACGAGCAGCCGGGTGCCGACGACGTTGAACAGGTGCGCGGGCAGCGAGAGCATCACCAGCGAGCCCCACAGGAAGCCGGTGCGCCAGTCGGCGGGGAGCAGGCCGGACGCGAGCGCCGCGATGCACACGACGACGCTCAGCGCGGTGAGCGCCAGGGTGAGCCCGCCCAGCGTCCGCGCGTCGCCGCGCAGCAGCCTGCGCGCCCGCTCGGCGCCCATGGCGGGCAGCTGCGCCCAGGCGGCGACGCGGCGGAAGATGAACGTCATCGTGAAGAACTGGGACGCGGCGTACATCAGCCGGTCCGACATCTCGTAGCTGGAGATGTCGCCCTCGGTCGCCGAGGAGAGATACAGCCGGTCGACCGCGGGCCCGAGCTGGGTCACCCCCGAGGACACCGACTGGGCGACGAGGCCGAAGGGGGTGAGGTCGCCACGCGGGGCGAGGGCCTGCCGCTGCCGCAGGCGCCTGCATGCCGCGGCGAGCACCAGCGCCCGCATCCCTTCGCCGACGGGGAGCATCACGGCGAACAGCTCCAGCGCCGCGCCGGGCCAGACGGCCAGCAGCACGGCGGGCATCAGGGAGCGCATCGCCTGCACCGCGATGGGCACCACCGGAGCCCCTCGGGCGACGCACTCCCCCGAGAGCGTGCTGGCCACCGCGGCGACGACGGGGGTCACGGCGACGCCGCAGGCGAGGAGGAGGAACGTCGGCCGGTCGGGGGAGCGGCTGGCGTAGGCCACCACCAGTGCGGGCACCACGAGCGCGGTCAACGCGGCGCCGAACCGGACGATCCGCCAGTGGAACGACCGCAGCGCGGCGGATGTCGGGCCGTGGTCCCGGCCGAGGAGCCTGCCGAACTCGGCCACCGTGGTCAGCTCGACCGCCGAGCTGACCACGATCGCCGGTGTGATGCCGACCGAGAGCGCGAGCAGCAGCACGTCGGACTCGTCGGCGGGCAGGGCGAGCGCGGCGACGAACGGCAACGTGAAGCCGGGCAGCGAACCGACGATCGCCGCCACCGCGCTGGGGAGGCTCCCCCGGACGGGCAGCGCGGAGAGCCTCAGACGGTCGAGGCGGCCACGCACCGGTACTGCTCCTCGAGACCGGCGCGCAGCGGGGTGCGGGGTGCCCACCCGGTCGCGGCGCGAAGCGCGTCGGTGCTGCCGCCGGTGCGGGCCATGTCCCCGGGCGCCGTCTCGCTGTGCTTGACCAGGATCTCCCGGCCGGAGATCTCCTCGAGCAGGTCGAGCACCTGGTTGACGGTGGTCTCCGCACCGCCGGCCACGTTGAACACCGACCCGGGCGGGATGTCGGCCGCCGCCACCCGCAGGTTGGCCTCGACGACGTCGTCGACGTAGGTGAAGTCGCGCACCTGGTCCCCCGAGCCGTAGAGCTCGAGGTGCTGGCCGTCGTGGACCGCGCGGCAGAACCGGGCGAAGCCCATGTCCGGCCGCTGGTGCGGGCCGTAGACGGTGAAGTAGCGCAGGCAGACCGTCGGCAGACCGTGGTTGGCCGTGTACGCCATGCAGAGGTGCTCGGCGGCGAGCTTCGTGACCCCGTACGGGCTGAACGGCTGGGGCCGGTCGGTCTCCAGGGTCGGGTACCGCTCGGCGGCACCGTAGATCGAGGACGACGAGGCCAGCACGAAGCGTGTGAGTCGCGTCGCGAGCAGCGCGGCCTCCAGCAGCCGCTGGGTGGCGTCCACGTTGTCGCGCGAGTAGCGGGTGAAGTCGCGTCCCCACGAGGAGCGCACACCCGGCTGGCCTGCGTGGTGGTACACGACGTCGACGTCGGCCAGCAGCGGCTCGAGGTCGAGCGCGCTGAGGTCGGCCTGGATGACCTCGAGCCGCGGGTGCGCGATCCGGCGCAGGTTCGCGCGCTTGATCCCCGGGTCGTAGTAGTCGGTGAGCGCGTCGACACCCACCACGTCGTGCCCTTCGGCCAGCAGTCTGCTCGCCAGCGCACTGCCGATGAAGCCCGCCGCGCCTGTGACCAGTGCCCTCATCAACCGCCCCTCCCCACAGTCGCCCCCGACTCGATCACGTCACCGAAGAAGACCTCACGCACCACCCGCGGCGCGCTCAACCGCGACACCACGTCGGCGACCGCGGCCCGGTCGAGCGCCCGCGCCGCACGCAGTCCCTCGGCCAGTGCGGCCGGGTCGCGGCCGTGCACCGAGCCCGACACGTCCGCCCGGACGAGCCCGCCGGTGTCGCTGCCCTCCGTCACCACCGCGGGCAGGCCGCTGGCCAGCGCCTCCACGAGCACCCGCGGAAACCCCTCGTACCCGGCGTGGGACGTCATGAGCAACATGCCCGAGCGGCCGCGGAGGTCGGCGAGCTCGGTGGGCGAGAGCCGCCCGCGCAGCCTGATGCGCCGCGCGATGTCCACAGGCAGCGCCGCGACCTGCTCCTCCAGGGCCTCCCGCAGCGCGCCGGAGCCGACGACCTCCAGGGTCCACGGCTCCTCCGGGCGGGCGGTCGCGAGGTGCGCGAACGCGCGGACGGCGAGCTGCGGGTCCTTCGGCACCTCCAGCCTGCCGATCCAGAGCACCGCACAGGGGTCGCGGGGCCCGGGCCGCTGCGGTGCGGCGGCCGGGTCGAACCAGGTGGGCGCGGAGACCGTGCGGGGGTTCCACTGCCGCACGCGCTCGGCGTAGTCGGGGTTGAACACGACGACGCACCGCGCCCAGCGCGCCAGCATCCGGTCGAGCCGCTCGTACAGCGCCCCGCCCGCGAACCGCCAGAACGAGTCCGACGTGCGCCCGGTGAGCCCCCGCCGTTGGGTGTGGATGCAGTACACCAGCGGCGCCCGGAACAGCAGCCGCACCACGATCCCGACGTCCAGCCGGTGCACCTGCACGACCCGCCCGCGGACGACCGCTGATCGGTGCCGCAGCACCCCCGCGACCAGCCGCAGGGAGTTCGGCACGAACCGCCGCGGCCGGATCGGGTCGATCCGCGCGACGGGCAGGAAGCGCACGTCGTGCCCGCCGCGTTGGTGGCGCTCCCACCGGCCGAGCGCCCTGCCCGGCACGCCGCCCTCGTCCACGCCGACGATCGCGATCTCCACCCCGGGCGGGGCGTACTCCAGGAGGCCGCGGATGCAGGTGTCGATGCCGCCGATCGTGACGGAGCGGGCGATGTCGTACTGCTGGATGATCAGCCGGTCGACCTCGTCGGGCGCGGTGGTGCCGCGGTGTCTCATCGCCGTCCTCATGCCACGGGGCTCGGCGTCCGCCCGACGCCGAACCAGGAGAAGCCCGCGCGCCGCAGCACGTCGGGATCGATCAGGTTGCGCGTGTCGACGACGACCGGGCGGCGCACGAGGTCGGCGAGCCGTCCCCAGTCGAGCGCGCGGAACCCGACGTACCCGGTCCCCACCACCACGACGCGTCGTGCGAACTCCGACACCTTCTCGCCTCCCCCCCGGAGGTGGTCCGCCCATGGGCGTGGGCGTGCGGGCATGCTCGCCCGGGGCCGGTCCGCGACCGGGCGCCGATCCGCGCGCTGCGCCTCCATCTTTACACCCTGCGACGAGGGATCCCCCAATCGAGTGTCGCCGCACCGCTGGACGGCGTTACCACCCGGTCCCCGACGGCCGCGTCAGCGCGGGGGCGGGCCCTGGTAGCCCTGCCGCGGGGACGGGTCGTCGAAGCCGACCGCGCGCCCGTAGCCCGGCCCGATGTGGTTGTCGTCGGTCACCGTGGCACCGGTGGATCCCTGGCCGAGGGCGAACGCCTTGTTGCCCTTCCCCACCATGGTGTTGCGGGCGATCGTGACGTCCTGGACGTCCTGGATCGCCACCGACTGGGCCGCGGCGTGCGCGTCGCAGTAGTTGCCCTCGAACAGCCAGTCGCGCGAGACGCCCTCGCCGGAGCCGTCGGCGACGTCCGGGCCCTCGGCCATCAGGCACTGCGCCCTGATCCCCTCGCAGCGGTTGCCCTGGATCACGACGTCCCGACTGCCCGGCCCCGAGGTCGCGAACGTCTGCATGCAGTCGACGTGGGAACCGCCGATGTCGTCGGTGCCCTCCAGGTCGTGCACCGAGTTGTGGAGCACGCGCGCGCCATCGCCGAAGAACCGGATCGCATCGAGATCGTCCCCGGTGTAGCGGACCCGGGTGATCGTGTTGTCCCGAATGACCACGTTCTGCCCGGCCGCCCAAATTCCGGTGCCACTCGCGCCGTCGGAGACGAATCCCTGGATGACGATGTTGTCCGCTTCCGCGCGGATCCCCGGGACCCGCGTGTCGCCGTCGCCCGAGTACGTGATCGGCGCGTCCGCGGTGCCGCCGACGTCGATCTCCAGCGGGCGGTCGCGGTCGGAGAAGCAGATCACGTCCCCTGGTTGCGGGTCGGCAGCGTCTCCGTGGCAGTCCGGGCTCACCGGCCGCGCGCCGAACGTGCCGTCCCACGCCGCCACCGGGGGGCCGGGCTGCGCGGCCTCCGACGGCGCGGCGCAGCCCACGACGGCGAGCACGACGGCGGCGAAGAGCACGCAGGCGACAACGCCGGACGTGGTCCGGGTGTGCTGCACGCGGCTCTCCTCCCGCCGAGCTCCAGGGGTGACCGTGGTCCAGGGGACCAGCATGCCCGCCCGTCCGTATCGAGGAGATGAAGTGGGCTCAGCGCACCAGGCGGACTCGGCGCAGGAGCCGCCGCAGTGGGCCGCCACGGCGCCGGAAGCAGGCGCACTGCGCCGCGCCGCAGACCCCGCAGTCGGAGCCGCGGCGGTAGTGCTCGTGCGCCGCACGCGGGTGCCCACAGACACAGCGCCCCGGCGCCCGCGCCGCACCGGGCGGCTCCGCGAGGGCCTCGGCGGGGCCCTCCGCCCGGGCCTCGGCGGGAGCCGGTGGCGGCGGGCCCGGGTCGGCCTGCGCGGCGGGCAGGCCGACCGGAGGGGTCAGGACCGACAGGTCCGTTTCGGGTCGGGCCGCACGCTTCGCCTTCGGGTGTCGGGTCGGCTTGACTGCATCGTCGCTCATCGCAGTCCGCCCCCTCGGAGTCGATGCTCAGACAGTCCTAGCGCAGGGACCTGCGACAGGCAATGCACCACCACTGCGCCGGACGACAGCGGCACACTGCCTTTCGCTCGTTCCGGTGAACCCACCCGTTACCCGATGCGCCTTGCGGGGCGCCCGCCGGAGGGGCAATCTCGAAACCGAGACGGATGCGCGTCCAAACCGGGGAAGGCAGCCGAGGGGACCGCTACAGCGGGTCACGTTGTAGCGGGCTGCCCGTCCGCCGGACGCCGCGCGAGACGTTCGGGATCTGTTGGTTGGGGGGATCCATGACAGCCCATCTCACGTCGACGGGCGCCGCCGAACGCCGGGCGGCCGCGCTCGCCTTCACCGCTGTCGGTGTCCGGATCAGGGCGCACGCGGTTGCCGATCCACACACCGTGGCCGTCGCCGACGCGGCCGACGCGCTGACCTACGCCGAGCTCGTGCGACGGGCCGACGGCCTGGCCGCCCGGCTGCGCGCGGCGGGCGTCGGCCCCGGCTCGTGCGTCGCGGTCTTCCTGGACCGCTCCCCCGGCTTCGTCGCCGCGGCGCTCGGGGTCTGGTGGGCGGGTGCCGCCTACCTCCCGATCGACACGGCGAGCCCGCGCGACCGCGTCGGCTTCGTCCTGGCCGACGCGGGCGTCGCGGCGGTTCTCACGGACGCGCGGCGGCGGATGGACCTGCCCGCGGGCACCGGCGCCCCGCTGCTGGTCGACGCCCCAGGCGCGGACGTCGACCGGGCCGACCCCCCTGCGGAGGTGGCACCGGACGACCTCGCATACGTGATCTACACCTCGGGCAGCACCGGGCAGCCCAAGGGCGTCGAGCTGACGCACGCCAACCTGGTCAACCTCGTCGACTGGCACGTCGGCGCGTTCGCCGTCCGCCCGGGCGACCGGGCGAGCCAGGTCGCCGGGCTGGGGTTCGACGCCGCGGTGTGGGAGATCTGGCCGCACCTGGCCGCGGGCGCGAGCGTGCACGTCGCCGACGACGCCACCCGCCGGTCCCCCCAACTGCTGCGCGACTGGCTCGTCGACCGGCAGATCACCGTCGGCTTCGTGCCGACGGTGCTCGCCGAGCAGATGATCCACCTGCGGTGGCCGCGCACCACGGCCCTGCGCACGATGCTCACCGGCGCGGACGTCCTGCACCGCCGCCCCTCGGACGAGCTGCCCTTCCAGCTGGTGAACAACTACGGCCCCACCGAGTGCACGGTCGTCGCCACTTCAGGTGCGGTCGCGCCCGACGGCGACGGCACCACCCCCTCGATCGGCAGGCCGATCGAGGGCGCCACCGTGCTGGTCCTCGACGACGCGCTGCGCCCCGTCCCGCAGGGCAAGGCGGGTGAGCTGTGCCTGGCCGGGGCGCTCGTCGGCCGCGGCTACCGCAACGACCCCGGGCTCACCGCCGACCGCTTCGTCACCGTGGCGACCGCCGACGGCCCGGCGCGCGTGTACCGGACGGGTGACCGGGTGCGGCTGCTGGACACCGGTGAGATCGCCTTCCTCGGCAGGCTCGACAAGCAGGTCAAGATCCGTGGTTTCCGGGTGGAGCCCGCCGAGGTCGTCGCCGCACTGGATCGCTTTCCCGGGGTCGCGGCCAGCGCCGTCCTCGCGCACCGGCCCTATGACGGCGAGCCGGACGCCGCGGCGGAGCCGGAGCTCGTGGCCTACGTCGTCCCCGCGGCAGGCGCGGCCGCTCCCACCGGGCCCGGACTGCGCGCGTTCCTCGCCGCCCAGCTGCCCGAGTACATGGTCCCGGCCAGGTTCGTGGGCATCGAGGCGCTGCCGCTCACGCTCAACGGGAAGCTCGACGAGGCCGCCCTGCCCGCCCGGGCCGACGAGCGGCTCCTGCCGGGCCAGGACGACCCCGCGGGCGGCCCGGACGGCCCCGTCGACGAGCAGATCTCCCGCATGGTGCGCAGCCTGCTGAAGCTGGACGCGATCGGGGCGGAGGAGAACATCTTCCTGGCGGGCGGCCACTCCATGCTCGCGATGCAGCTGGTCCTGCGCATCCGGCAGGCCTTCGGGGTGAAGCTGGCGCTGCGGCAGGTGTTCGCGGCCCCCACCGTCGCGGGCCTCACGGCCGAGGTCCTGCGCAGGCAGGCGGCGGGCGGAGGGGCGGGTGGGCCGCGGTGAGCACCCCGCCCGCCGTCGACGAGGCCCCGCTCAGCCTCTACCACCTCCTCGACCCGGAGGTGCTGGCCGACCCGTACCCGCTGTACCGGCGGCTGCGCACCGAGGCCCCGGTGCACTGGGATCCCTACCTGCACGCCTGGATCGTCACCCGCTACGCGGACGTCGCCACCGTCCTGCGTCGCTTCTCCGCCGACCGCACGCCGCCGCCGGAGTACTTCGAGGCGCTGGGGGTGCCGGAGATCGGGCCGGTCGCCAAGGTGATGGTCAAGCAGATGCTCTTCCTGGACGCGCCCGCGCACACGCGGCTGCGGAAGCTGGCGGGCGCGGCGTTCCAGCCCGTGCACGTGGCCAAGCTCCGTAGGCACATCCAGGACATCGCCGACCGGCTCGTCGACGACATCCGCGCGCGCGGCACCGACCGCATGGACATGCTGTCCGACTTCGCGGAGCCGCTGCCCGCCATGGTCACCACCGAGCTGCTCGGCGTGCCCGTCGAAGACCACGTCAAGCTCAAGGACTGGTCGGTCACCTTCGCCGGGATGCTCGGCAACTTCCAGCACAACCCCGACCTGCTCGGCGGGGTGCTGGAGGCCGTCGAGAACCTCTCGGCCTACTTCCACGCCGCCATCCGCGAGCAGCGGCGCCACCCGCGTGAGGGGCTGGTCAGCGCGTTCCTGACCTCCGAGGTGGACGGCGACCGGCTCTCCGACGAGGAGGTGGCGGCCAACTGCATCGTCACGATGGTCGGCGGCCTGGAGACCACGACGAACCTCATCGGCAACGGCATGCTGACGCTGCTGCGCAACCCCGCGGACCTGGAGCGCCTGCGCACCGAGCCCGAAGTCCTGCCCAGCGCGGTCGAGGAGCTCCTGCGGTACGAGAGCCCGAGCCAGCACACGGCCCGCATCGCCCGCGACGACCTCGTCCTCGGCGGTCAGCAGATCCGCAAGGGCCAGGCCGTGATCGCCGTGATGGCGGCGGGGAACCGGGACCCCGAGCGGTTCGCCGACCCCGACCGGCTGGACATCGAGCGGCCGGACAACCGGCACCTGGCGTTCGGCTGGGCCTCGCACTTCTGCTTCGGGGCGCCCCTGGCGCGGCTGGAGGCGGAGATCTCGTTCCGGTCGGTCCTCACCCGCCTCCCGGATCTCCGGCTCATCGACGAGCCGCTGGTGTGGCGGGAGAACCTCGGCCTGCGCGGTCTGAGGGCGCTGCCCCTGACGTTCGCAGGCCCGTGAGCGGGCACCAGCGGACGGCGAAGGCGCCGGTGGCAGCAGCCCCGACGCTGCGGACGGCGACCTTCGCCGACTACCCGGGGATCTTCAGCCTCGAGTCCACCTTCTTCGACGACAGCCTGCCGCCCGCCGAGCGGCGGAACCTCTTCGAGGACAACCCGCTCTGGTCGCGGGTGCGCGACACGTGGCCGGTGGGCTGGGTGCTGGAGGACGCCGACGGACGCATCGTGGGGGCGGTCAACAACATCCCCTCGGCGTACCGGTTCGGGGGCGAGGAGCTGGTCTGCGGCAACGGGCACTGCTGGGCGGTGCTCGGCCCGTACCGCGGTTACGCGGCGGTGCTGATGGACGAGTACTTCGGGCAGGACGGCCCGGACCTGCTCGTCAGCGCGAAGGTGGGCGCCGACGCCGCGCCCATCTGGGGCGCCTACGCCCACCGGGTGCCGGTCGGCGACTGGGCGAGCGCCGCCTACGCGATCACGGGGTACCGCCCCTTCGCCCGCGCGGCGCTCATGCGCAAAGGTGTCCCGCTCGCGGGCGCGTTGGCGCTGCCGGCCGGAGCGGCGCTGCGGGTCAGGGACGCGCTCGCGCGCCGGAGGCTGCCCGACGGTCCAGCGCCCTACGAGTTCCGCGAGCTCGACGGCTTCGACGAGCGGTTTGACGCCTTCTGGCGCGAGCTGGTCACGCTGCACCCCGAGCGGCTGCTGGGCGTCCGCGACGCCGCCACCCTGCGGTGGCACTACGGGGTCCCCCTGCGGGCGGGACACCTGTGGGTGGCCGCCGCGCTGCGCGGCGGGCGGATCCGCGCCTACTGCGTCCTCAAGCAGCACCACCGGCCGCCGGACGTCCGCAGCATGAAGATCGTCGACTTCCAGACGCTGGAGCCCGACACGGACCTGCTCCCCGGGCTGGTGAAGCTCGCGCTGCGGCGGGCGGCGGCCGCGGACTGCGCGTTCCTGGAACACCACGGCTGCGGGCTGCCGAAGATGCGCTGGTTCGAGTCCGTCGCGGGGTACCGTGCCACGAAGCCCAGCTGGTCGTTCTTCTACTACACCGACGACCCGGCGCTCGAGGAACGGCTCGCCGACCCGCAGGTGTGGGACCCCTCGGAGTACGACGGTGACTCGAGCTACAAGTAGCGGGCGCGCCGCGTCACCGCGCTCCGCCGAGGGCCCCCGAACCGGGGCCCTTCCTATGCCGTCCGCTGTAACGGAAGCTGAGCCGTTCGCGAACACCACTCCGATGCGGCCCTTCGCTGTTCGGATCACGACCACCGGCGACCCCCGCTGGGACCGGCTTGTCGACAGCACGCCGGGAACCGACGTCACGCAGCTCACGGCGTGGGCTCGGGTGCGCGCGCAGGCCAGGTTCGCCCCGCTCTACCTGTTCGTCGACGACGGTGACCAGCTCCTCGGCGGCGGCCAGATCCTGTTCCGCAGGTTGCCCCTGCTCGGGCGCGTCGGCTACCTGGCATACGGCCCCGTCGTCGCCTCCGACGCCCCCGATCCGGCCGCGGTGCGCGCCGCGCTCGTCGACGCGCTCGACCGCGTCGGACGGCGGATGCTGAGCGCCCTGTTCGTCCAGCCCCCCGAGGGGGCGGCGGTCAGCGACGACCTGTGCGCGCGCGGCTTCCGCCCCTCCGTGGCCCAGATCGCCCCCCCGGGCTCGATCCGGATCGACCTGACCGAAAGCCTGGAGGCCATCCGCGGTCGGTTCGGCAGGCGGCTGCGCTCGTGGACGAACCGGTGGGCGGACCGGGGCGTCACCGTCCGCCGCGGCGACGAGCGGGACCTGCCGCTGCTGTGCGCGCTCATGGAGCACTCGGCGGCGAGCCAGCGGCACCGCCCGCTCGCGCCCGAGTACGTCGCGCGGCTCTACCAGGAGCTCGCCCCCGACCACGTCGCGCTCTTCGTCGGCGAGCTGGACGGCGTTCCGCTGGCCGCGGACCTCGTGACGTGCTGCGGAGGGATGGTCCGCGGGCGGCTGACGGGCTTCGACCGCTCCAGCCCCGCGGCGCGGGTCAGCCTGCCCGCCGCCGTGCGCTGGCACATCGTGCGGTGGGCCAAGGAGGAGGGCTACCGGTGGCTCGACTTCGGCGGCCTGAAGGGCCAGACCCTCGACATCCTGCTCGCGGGCGGAGACCGACCCGCCGAGGGCTGGCTCCCGGCGGACCAGCCCAAGCTGACGTTCGGCGGCACGGCCTTCCGCTACCCCCAGGCCGTCGAGCTGATCAGCTCGCCGGTGCTCCGCGCGGGGTTCGGCCTCGCACAGCGCTCGCCACGCGGGCGCGCGCTCCGGCTGGCGACGACGCTGCTGCGCAGCGGAAGCGGCGCGCGGCGGTGGTGGCCCGGGTGGCCGCGATGAGGGTGGTCTGCGTCGGCGGCGGGCCCGCGGGCCTCTACGCGGCGCTGCTGGTCAAGCTGCGCCATCCCGGCCACGAGGTGCAGGTGCTCGAACGCGACCCGGCCCTGGCCACCTACGGCTGGGGGGTCGTGTTCTGGGACGACCTCCTCGACGGGCTGTTCGCCCACGACCCGGTCAGCGCGCGCCGGATCCGTCAGGCCGCGGTGCTCTGGAACGGCCAGCAGGTGCGGCTGTCGGGGCAGCGGCCCGCCCACCTGGGCGGCTACGGCTTCAGCATCGCGCGCACCCGGCTGCTCGGCATCCTCGCCGAGCGGGCGGTCGGTCTCGGCGTCGACATCGTGTACGAGCATCCCGTGGACGACCCGGCCGCGCCGCCCGACGCCGATCTCGTCGTGGCGGCCGACGGCGTCGGGAGCGTGCTGCGCGACCGGCGGGCCGACCACTTCGGGACGACGGTGCACGCCGGGCGGAACCCGTACCTGTGGCTGGGCACCTCGCAGGTGTTCGACGGCTTCGTCTTCGGGTTCGCGCGCACGCCGCACGGCTGGGTGTGGATGCACGGCTACCCCTCGGCGGGCGACGGCAGCACGTGCGTGATCGAGTGCGGACCCGACACCTGGCGGGGTCTCGGCCTCGACGGCCTCGACGACGCCGCGGGACTGCGCCTCCTCGAGGGCATTTTCGCCGACCTCCTCGACGGCCACCCCCTCCTGCAGCGCACGCGCGGCGGTGGCCCCGCGCCGTGGCAGACCTTCCGCGAGGTCACGAACCGGACGTGGTGCGACGGCCCGGTCGTGCTCGCCGGGGACGCCGCGCACACGACGCACTTCACGATCGGCTCGGGCACGAAGCTCGCGATGCAGGACGCGATGGCGCTCGCCGAGGTGCTGCCTGCGGACGCGGCGGCGCTCCCCGCGGCGCTGCGGTCCTACGACGAGCGGCGGCACGCCGCGCTGCGACAGGTCCAGCGGGCCGCGCACCGCAGCATGGCCTGGTTCGAGGCGGTCGACGAGCACCTGGGCACCGACCCGGACGGCGTGGGGTTCGCGTTCGCGCTGTGGCAGCGCCGCGGCGACGCGCCCGCCTGGCGGCACCGGCTGCACGTCGCCACCCAGCACGCAGGACTGCGCCTCGTGCGCCGCGAGGTGAGCGCCGCCCGCCGCGTCCTGCGGGCGCGCCGCCGCGGGGAGCGCGTCGGGCGCTCCTGAGCGGCCGCTACCGGTCCGGCGTGGGTCCGATGTAGCCCGGCGCCTCCTTCCCGTCATCGAACGTGATCAGCTTGCCGATCTTCGAGCTGAGCGCGTTGCCCCCGACGTGCGCGCCGGTCGACGCGTCGGACAACGCGATCGCCTTGTTGTTGGAGCCGTCGAACGCGTTGCCGACGATCGTGGCGTTCTTGACGTCCTTGAGCTGGACGGCCTGGACGGCCCCGACGTGGCAGTAGTTGTCGAAGAAGGTCCAGCCGACGCTCGTCCCCGGCCCGTTGACGCCCTCGCCCGGGATGACCGGCCCCTCGCCGATGAGGCACTGCGACGCGGCGTCCTCGCAGCGGTTGCCCTCGACGGTGACGTCGCTGCTCGTCGGGTAGGTGTCGCTGTAGAAGGTCTGGAAGCAGTCCGGGTGCGGGCCGTCGCCGCACCCGTTCTCGTCGCATTGCGACCCGTCGTTCACGTCGGTGATCGTGTTGTGCACGATCGTGATCGCGTCGCCGTAGAACCGCATGCCGTCGGTGTCGTCGCCCCTGTACACCGGGTGCGTGATCGTGTTGTCCCGGAACGTGATGTTGTCGCCCTCCAGCAGCGCGCCCATGCTCTCGCCGTCCCGCGACGTGAAGCCCTCGACGACGACGTTGTTGGCGACCACGTCGATGCCGCGGACCGTCGCATCCCCTCCGCCCGAGTAGGTGATCGGCGCGGCCGCGGTGCCGCCTGCCGAGATCGTGAGGCGGGACGACGAGTCGCCGTGCAGGCACACCACGTCGCCAGGGCCGACGTCGGGGATGGCGCCGATGTCGGCGTTGACCGTGCAGTCGACCGACGGGAGAGGGCGGACGCCCGCGTCGGCGGCGGGCTTCTGACCCGACCCCGCGCCTGCGGTGACGGTCGCGGTGGCCACCGCGCTCCCCACCGTCACCCGCACACTCATCGAGCCCTGGAACCCGTCGGGAACGGGGACGCTGGTGTTGAGCCTGCCGCCGTTGTCGGTCAGGGCGTTCACCGTGGTCGACCCCTGCGCGGTGGTGCCCGTCACGGCCGCCGGGGACAGTGCCGTGAAGCCAGAGCCGCCGACACCGACGAACGTGGGGCCGAGCGCGCGCGCTGTGAGCTGCGGCGTCAGGTCCTGACCGCCTGCGGGCGGAGCCGGGGTGCGGCCGCCGCAGGCCGCCAGCACGAGGCTCGCCACCACCGCACCCAGCAGGAGCGCGACCGGCCGAAGCCGTCGCGCTCCGCGATGGGGAACCCTCGTCGCGATGACCGCCGTGCCCTCCTGCGCTCTGGTGCGGACCGAGCATGGCGCAGCCCGTCCAGGCCGCGTCGACGGGCGACTCTACGCCGCGTGCCCTGCGACCGATGTGAAGTCGGGGACGCCGCAGGCCGTGCACGCTCCGAGGGTGCGCCGGACGAGCGTCACAGCACTGCCTTCGTTCGGACGGTCCGCTACGACCAGCACCTCGACATCCATCCTGGCCATGGTCCACCACGCCGTGTGCATCGCAAGCCCCTGCCTGAACGCTGCGGTATGGGCGAGATGCCAGACCACCCCGCGTGCCTCATGTCGTGGTGCGCTTCCTCAGCCAATCGATGAGCAACCCGCGGCGGGTGTCTGGCGCCGCGGCAATCTCCGCGGCGCGTGCGCTGTTGTGATCAGGGATCGTGTCAATGTCGGCGCCGTGCTCCAGCAGGTACGCCGCGACGCGCAACTGTCCACCGTGGCAGGCCTGCCAGAACGCATGATCGATATCGCCGCGGTTGGGCGGCGGTGTGTCCTCGACGTGTTCCCGGACGAGCGGGAGCAGGCCCAACCCGGCGGCGACCCATAGCTTGTCGACCCGGGCGCCGCGCGCACACAGGAGGCGGGCGACATGCCAGCATCCGTAGCCGACCGCGTTCTCCACCGGCGTGCCGATCGATCCGCCAGGAACGTCGATCGCGGCGCCGCCCGCGATCAATGCCTGTGCCACCTCCAGGTCGTCGCTGCTGGCCGCCCAATGCAGCGGTGTCTCGGGCTGTCGTCCGCCCGTGGTCGTGGCGTCCGGGTCGGCGCCTGCGGCCAGTAGCCGTTCGACGGTGCGCGGTCCATCCGGGAAGTAGCCGGGCCAGTCGGTGACCACGTGCAGCAGTGTGCGGGCCACTCCGCACCGGTCAACGAGCCGAGCAGTGGCCAACTCGCGTCGTTCGGTCAGGAGCCGTGACAGGGACTCGTCGTCCCCGGAGCGGATGGCAGCAACGAGCGCCACTGCGACGGCGTCCGTAGCCGCCAGCGACTCGGTCTCGCCCACGTCGATCAGGATGGCCTTGTCTCGGTCAGCTGTACACCGCCGCGCATCACGAGGTGGTCCGGGCGAAGATCGTGCTGATGGCCGCGGCCGGGTTGGAGAACACCGAATCGCCGCCCGGCCCGACGTCCCGGTGGCGGTGGTGTCGCGGTGGCGCAAGCGGTTCTGCGAGGAGGGCCTGGAGGGGCTGAAGGATCGCCAGCGGGCAAGCCCCGGGCACTCGGCGCGGGCGACGGTCAGCGGTAGCAGTAGGAGTCCGAGGACGCGTCGCCGCCCTGCAGCCGGATCTGGTGCACCCGCAGCCCGCGGAAGGCGTCGCCGTGCGGGAAGAAGCGCTCGTCCACGCTCAGCCCGCCCGCCGGGTCCACGTCGAGCTTCGCCATCCAGGCTCCGACGCCGTCCGGGTAGAACTGGTCGTCCCAGGCGCCGTAGAGGGAGTTGGTGAAGTACACGCGGCGCCCGTCACGGCTCACCTCGACCATCTGTGGGCCGCCTGCCAGCGGCAAGTCGGGCCGCGCCGGATGTGGGGCGCGGTCGACGATCCCGCCCAGGCGGACCGAGCCGACCTCCCGCGGGTGGGCGGGGTCGCGCACGTCGTACTGCTTGAGCTCGCCGATGCCCCAACACGAGACGTAGAGGAACCGGTCGTCGACGGCGAGGTCGATGTCGGTGACCAGCGGCGGCACCGCCGAGAACGGCTTCAGCGCGGGCGGGAGCCGGTCGGGGTCGGCGGGCTCGGCCGGGATCGTGATGACCTTCTCGGCCTTCCACTCCCCCGCCGCGTCGTCACGCCACCAGCGCCAGATCGAGCCGGACAGGTCCTCGGTGGAGATCACGACGCCGACGAAACCCCACGTCGCCTCGGGGTCATGCGACGGGCGCACCTCCAGCGCCATCTGGTGCTGGGCGCCCAGATCGATGCGCTGCTGGTGCTTGCCCTCCGCCAGGTCCCAGAAGTGGATCGCATGCCCGTAGCGCTGCCCGAGCAGAAGCTCCGGCACGACACCGTTCTCGATCATCGAAGGGCTGCCCCACTCGCTGGAGATCAGCACGTTGCGGTTGAGGTGCCACCAGGCGTCGTAGTGGAAGTGCTGCGGCCCGCGGTCGGTCTCCCAGGCGCGCAGCACGTCGAACGTGTCGTGGTCGAGCAGCGCGATGCCGCCCGGCCCGTCGTCGTCGCCCTCCGGGCCGCCGAGGCAGGTGAGGAACACGCCGTCGGGGCCGCAGTGCAGGGTGTGCGGGCGGGAGTAGCCCGCCTTGTCCGACAGCTCCTTCGCGCTCACGGTCTTGACCAGCCGCGGGCTGCGCGGGTCGGGCTGGGTGTCCAGGACGTGCACGTCCGACGAGCGCAGGCCCGGCACGAGGAGGAACCGGCGGGCGAGCCCCGCCATGTCGTGGCCCTCGTGCTTGAGCGCACTCGAGCAGGCGTTCCAGCCGAAGTGGTGCAGCTCGCCGCCGCCCGGCACGTCGGTCCAGCCCACGACCTGCCCGTACGTCCCCGACTCCGGACGCACATCCACGACCGTCATCGCGTCGGGGCGCTCCCCCGCCCGGTCGAAGGCCACGACGTAGGCCAGGTCCTCGGCAGGCGCGGCGGCGGCATCGCGAGCGCTGCGATAGAAGGTCGGATCACTCGTGACGCTCATTGGACAGACTCCTCGTCGAGCCAGCTGCGAGTTCCTCGAGGGCGATGCTTCGCGGATCCGACCGGGGCTGTCAACGGCCGGGTGGCCGAACTCGGCGGCACCGTGGGCGCTCGTCAGCAGCACGCGCCTGCCCGGCGTGGTCAACTTTTCACGTCGCGGCCGTAGCCTCCCTCGATGACGCGCACACTGCTGGTGGTGCCGACCGGCAACCGGGTCGGGCTCACCTCGACCTGGCTCGGCCGCCCACCCGGGGTGCGGGTCGGCCCGTCCCGGGATCTGCCACTTCAGCGGGCCGCCGGGACGGCCGCGTTCCACGCGTCGAGGACTCTGTCCACCCTGCTCCGGCACTCGGCCACCCGCTTGCGCGCGGCCGGGGTGTCCCTCTTCTGCTGCGCCAGGCGGGCCTCGACGAGCTCGAGGCGGGCCAGGCCGAACTCCAGGTGCAGGCGCTCCTCGATCTCGTCGAGCAGCTCCGTCGAGCGGGTGGCGAGCGTCTTCATCGTGACCTCCGGTGCGATGAGCTTGCGACCGAACTGTCCCGTGCACCGGTGCCCGGATCCCAGGGGCAGCAGGCACTTCCGCGCAGGGACCACGTCCCTCCCCGGCGACGCCGCGCTGCAGCCGAAGGCCTACGGGAGGGCGGACCTCCGGCCCTGCCCAGCACGCACGCAGCGGCCGACCATCGCGGGGAGACCGTTGGCCGCCGACCGCCCTGACCCCGCGCCCGTCGACGCTCCCTGGTCGCGCCCGGCCGAGGAGCTCGCCGCGGCGCTCGGCGTCGACCCGGACACCGGGCTGAGCGCTGCGGGCCCCTCCGTCCTTTCGACCTCTGGGCGAAGACGTCCATCTCCGTGGGCGCGAACGAGCTCGGTCCGAGCGACCCGCAGCTCAAGCCACTCCCCGCCTCGGTGGCACGGGACCCGTTCGCGCTCCGGTGCGCCGTTCGCCCGCGGCGCGACCGCGCGCTCGGCCTGATCACCATCCCGCCCACGCCGCCGCTCCCGCCAGGGACCCGCGACCCGGTGCCATCGGGGTCGGCGCCAGATCATCTCCAGCGGTCAGTTGATCGTTTGGGGTTTGCCCCAAGGGTTGATGGTGAAGGGGGTCTCAAGGTCGAGGTTGCCTGCGTCGACCAGGGCTTCGAGGGCATCGACGCGACCCACGGACTCGCTCCACGCGTCGCTGGTGTCCGACGAGCTGGGGTTCTCCAGGGTGGCGCGGCGGATGACCAGGAAGTCCCGCAGCCACTCGGTCTCGTCGATGCCGTCGGCGGGCGCGCCGCCCAGGTCGGCGTTCGTCTTCTGGACCATGGCGGGAAGGCCGTCGGGGTCGTTGTCGGTACCCTGCTCGACGGCGGTGTCGACGAGGATCGCCAGGCCGAGCGCCGAGCGCACGCCGTTGGCCTCGGCGAGCTTGCGCGCGGGGACAACGTAGAGCGCGTCCGTGACGCGGTCCTGCACCTGGCGGAACACCGGATCTTCGGCAGCGGTGCGCCAAGCGTCCTCGAAGCCGTCGAGCCCGTCGGTGGAGTCGTCGGACGACGCGGCGAGACGGGTCAGGGTCGGGAGGTACCCCGCGAGCGGGTTGGCCGGAACCTGGGCGGTGTAGCTCCTCACGACCGTGAGCAGATCGCCGCAGGCGGTACAGAAGCCCGCCCGGCCCGCGGTGTAGCCGCGGCCGTCGTCGAGGTCCTCGACATAGGCGTACTGGATCTCGGGCGTACCGTTCTCGAACACGCTGACCATCCGCGCGATCACCTGGTCGACGTCCGACGTGCCTGCGGCGCCGGGGCGGCCGACGGGCCGGAAGATGGCGGCCGCGACGACGGCCGCGACGACGACGACGGCGACGCCGAGCACGGCGAAGAGCCGGATGCGGCGACGTCGGTGGGCATCGTCGCCGCCACGGTTGCCTACCGGACGCGCTCTGTGCCCCCACCTGCCGCCGTGGGGTTGGGTCTGCCCTGTTCGCTGCGAAGGCTTCAACTGCCGCAGATCCCCCTCGCGGTCGTGTCCCCCGCGAGGCGCCCGGTCCCCGGGGGTGACGACGTGATCCCTCGGTACGGAGGGCGTCGTCAGGTGGCGGCTTCGCGCCGCGCATGTCGAAGGTACGACAAGTGCCCGATGGTCGCGTGCTCCCTCCCCGCACCCTGGATCACCTGGCCGGTCACCCAGGACGCCTCGTCGGAGGCGAGGTAGACGCACCCCCTTCACCGACGGCCCCACGCCGCACCTGCGGTTACTCGAAGACGATGCAGACCTTGCCCGCCACGCCGTCGTCGGCGACGCAGTAGGCCTCGTCGGCCTGGTCGAGGGCGAAGCGGTGGGTGACGATGCGCTCGGGGTGCAGCTCCCAGCGCACCAGACGCTCCAGCAGGTCCTCCACGTGCCGCAGGGAGGTCACCCAGGAACCGTGCAGCGTGATCTGTTTGTGGATCAGCAGCTCGGACACCGCGAAGGAGATGGAGCCGCCCTCGCCGATAAACGCGCAACGCCCCCAGGTCCGGGTGTTCTCCAGGGCGACGACCCGGGCCGCACCGCTGCCGGAGCAGTCGATGCTCGCCTCGCACCCGCGGCCGCCGGTCAGCTCCTGGATCGTCGCGGTGGCCGCGGCGTCCGCCGGGACACCGTGGTCGATCAGCCCCAGGTCCGCGGCCAGGTGCAGCCGTTCCGGCGCGACGTCGGTGGCGATGACGGGCCCGGCGCCCAACGCCCGCCCGAGCATCGCGGCGGCCAGACCGACCGGGCCCAGCCCGGTGATCAGCAGCTTGTCCTGGCCGGAAAGCTGCAGTCGGAGAAGGCCTTCGTAGGCGGTGCCAAAGCCGCACGACACCAGCGCGCCATCGACGAAGGACAGCGGCTCGGGCAGCAGGATGCAGGTCGTTTCCTCGGCCAACAGGTACTCGGCGTGTCCGCCGTCGCGCTGCCAGCCGTATGCTGCCCGCAGCGGCGAAGTGCAGCCGATCATGTAGCCGTGGCGGCACTCCTCGCAAACCCCGCACCCGGCGATGTGGTAGACGACCACGCGGTCACCCGGCTGCAGCCGCTTACAGGACGGGCCGACGGCGACCACCTGTCCGCACGGCTCGTGCCCGGCGATCACGTTCTGGTAAGCCTCCGGGCCGCTGCCGAGGTGTTCGCGGTAGATGGCCCGGATGTCGCTCCCACAGATCGAAGACGCCTTCATCCGCAGCAGAACCTGACCGCTGCCCGGTTCCGGCACGTCGACCTTGACATGCTGCACCGTGCTGCCGCCGGGCAAGCGGACTCCGTTCATCACCGGCATGGTCGTCCTCCGCCATCTGTGCCGCGCACCTTCGCTTGAGATGCTGTTTCGCGCATCCGAACCGCACGCCGCGGAGCGGGGTGACGAAGCGCCGGTCCTCGGCGCCCGCGGCGAGCGAGAACCCCTCCGGGGGCCGTCGGCGACGTCGAGCAGCAGGCTGTCGTGCCGCCACGCGGCGTCCAGCCGGGTGTCGATGTAGAACGGCCAGCCGTCCCGGCGCGCAGGGTCGCGGCCGCCGTGGCCGAGATCCGGGTTGTCGTCTCGGTCATCGGGATGCTCAGGACAGACCGAGCGGCTTGTCGCTGTAGCTGACCAGGTGGTTCCTGGTCTGGCTGTCGTGGTCGAGCATCATGCGGTGGTTCTCCCGTCCGATACCGGAGATCTTTATCCGCCGAACGCCGCGCCCGCCGGGTACTGGTGGTGGCAGTTGGTCGACACGCGACCCGCCTTGATCGCGCGGCCCATCCGGTAGGCACGGGTGCCGTCGCGGGTCCAGACGCCCGCACCGAGACCGTAGAGGGTGTCGTTGGCGATCGCCAGCGCGTCGGCCTCATCGGTGAACGTCGTGACCGCGAGGACGTACGCCTGTCCGACCCCGAGCTGCTCCAGGGCGACCGCCATGTCCTGGCCCTGTCGCCCGCGCAGGAACCCGGCCACGGTGCGGTGAGCGGGCGCAGCCGGGCCGCGACATTGCGTCCTCGCCCGGTGCCCTCGGCGGCCGCCACCGCCGCGGCCGGCTCGTCCATCGTCGGAAGGCCAGTCGGGCTGCCGGGCGCACCGAAGCCATGCTCGCGGTAGAGCCCGCGGACGCTGCGCCGTACATGCCCACGGCATGTGGGACGGCCGTCGGAGGACGTTGACCTGTGCACCACCGCAGGGCCGAGCGCGACTTTCCGGCCGCAGTCGATGCCGCAGTCGACGCATACACGGCCGATGGTCTTGAAGCCACCGTGTTGGCGCGTTCGGCCACCTACCGCTCGCCCTCGCCCTCGCCCTCGCCCTCGCCGATCCGGTGAGCCGGGCAACGGCGAAGGTCGAGATGGCCATCGACTGGCGGCGGTCACTCCCACTGGCTCCGCGGCGGCCCGAGCGTCGGGTATCTCCCATCCCAGCCGGACGGGCGGGAGATTCTGGCCGCGAGGGTGTGCGGGTCCCGTAATCGGGTCTAGGGTGCATGTCAGCGCCTGCTCAGGACCTCGGCTGGCTCCATGGAGCTCACTGGGGTTCGAGAGCACCGAGGATGGGCCGATGAGCGTACGTGTCCTGGTCGTCATGGGCGTGTCCGGATGCGGGAAGTCGACGGTCGCCGCGCTGTTGGCCGGTCGCGAGGGCTGGGACTTCGAGGAGGGCGACTCCCTCCATCCTCAGGCGAACGTCGACAAGATGCACGCCGGTCACCCCCTGACCGACGAGGACCGCGCCCCATGGCTGGAGAAGGTCGCGGCCTGGATCGAGGGCCAGCTCGACGCGGGCCGCAATGGCGTCATCACCTGCTCCGCCCTCAAACGCGCCTACCGCGATGTCCTTGATCGCCGCCACCACGGCGTCGTGTTCGTCTACCTGGCCGGTGACCAGGACACGATCGCCGCCCGGCTGGCGCTCCGGCACGGGCACTTCATGCCACCCGGCCTGCTGCAAAGCCAGTTCGACAGCCTTGAGGAACCGACGGACGACGAGCCCGTCATCCGGGTGGACATCGGCCCCGCACCCGAGGAGATCGTCCAGCACGTCGTCGACGAGCTGGATCCGAAGCCGAGCAAGGACGGAGCGCACCCATGACCTTCAGGGCAGACACCGTGACCGATCAGATGCACCAACCGTGGGCGGCCCACGACACCCAGGTCCTCATCGTCGCTGTCCTCGGCATCGCGCTGGTCGTCGTCCTGATCGTCGTCGTGAAGATGCACGCGTTCCTCGCGCTGACCATCAGCTCACTGCTGGTCGGGATCTTCTCCGGGATCGCCCTCACCGACGTCACGACGTCGTTCGAGAAGGGCGTCGGCGGGGTTCTCGGTTACGTCGGGGTCCTGATCGCCCTCGGCGCCATGCTGGGCAAGCTGCTCGGCGACTCCGGCGGCGCCGACAAGATCGTCGACACACTGCTGCACGGCAGGCCAGCGATACTGCCGTGGAAGATGGCCCTGATAGCGGCCATCATCGGCATCCCGATGTTCTTCGAGGTCGGCCTGGTACTGCTCGTGCCGGTCGTCATGCTCGCGGTGCGACGCTCAAGCGGGCGCGCGATGCTGCTGGGGATCCCCGCGCTCGCCGGGCTGTCGGTGCTGCACGGCTTCATCCCGCCCCACCCGGGCCCGGTCGCGGCGGTTGGGATCCTGCACGCCGACATCGGCATCACGCTCGCACTCGGCCTCGCCGTCGCCGTCCCGACGGTTGCCGTCTGCGGGCCGGTGTTCGGCCGACTCGCCGCTCGCTGGGTCCCCATCGGCGCCGCGGGCGCGGGGCTCGCCTTCGCGGGAGCGCCCTCGGGGAGGGCGTCCTCGGAGATCACGCCGCCGGGGACCACACCCTCGGGCGGCTCCGGTCCCGGGGCGCAGCGCCTCGGTACGCCGCCCGACGCCACGGGCGCCGACCGCGGCGAGCAGGAGCCGCAGGCACGGCGCGTCCCGTCCTTCGCGTGGACGCTGATCACGGTGCTGTCCCCCGTCGCGCTGATGTTGGCGCGCGCAGCAGCCGACCTGTGGATCTCCCCGACGTCCGTCGTCTACAAGGTGTTCGGCTTCATCGGCGATCCCATCGTCGCGCTGCTCATCGCGGTGCTGCTGGCGATGATCACCTTTGGGACTGCCGTCGGGTTCTCGGCGTCGACGCTGCAGAAGAAGATCGGCGCCAGCCTGCTCCCGATCGTCGGCGTCCTGCTCATCGTCGGCGCAGGAGGGGGCTTCAAGCAGGTGCTCGTCGACGGCGGCACGGGGATCGCCATCGGCAAGGTCGCCCTCGCGGCCAGCCTGTCGGCGCTCGTGCTCGGCTGGATCGTGGCGGTCCTGATCCGGGTGGCGACCGGATCGGCGACGGTGGCCACCGTAACGGCCGCAGGCATCGTCGCACCGGTGGCCGCAGGCCTGGCGCCCGCGCAGCTGGCGCTGGTGGTGCTGTCGGTCGGTGCTGGATCCCTCTTCTTCTCCCACGTCAACGACGCGGGCTTCTGGCTGGTCAAGGAGTACTTCGGCATGACCGTCTGGGAGACGATCAAGACATGGTCGGTGATGGAGACCCTGATCTCCATCATGGGTCTTGCGCTGACGGTGCTGCTCTCGACCTTCGTTTAGGAACGGGGTCACCGCACCGGCCCGTCAGGCACTCGCCGACGGTGGCGGCCGGGATCCGTGCTGTCACAGCCCGCTGTGGCTGTCGTGGCCGCCGTGGCGGGATTCGTGGTCGGGTGGTCGGTTGAGGAGTTGGCTGCGCAGGCCTGCGATGACGATGTCCAGTCCTTCGTCGAGTTCGGCGGCGCCGTCGTAGGTGGCCAGGACGGTGGCCAGGGAACGCAGCCGGGGGAACTGGGTGATGGGCAGGCGGTGCAGACCGAGGCGGAGCAGGTCGTCGGTTTCGTCGGGGTCGTGGACGCGTTGTTGCAGTTCGTCCTGGATGTGGCCGTAGAGGAATCCGGTGAACAGCCGGGTCGCGTGCAGCGCGCCGTGGAGGTCGAAACCGGCGCCGATGAACACCTCGAGCAGTTCTTCCAGGGGCCGTAGCGTGCCCAGCGGTCGCAGGGCGAGCGGGCCGGTGACCGACCGGGTCACCAGGAGCGGTACCGCGTTGGGGTGGGCCATGGCGATGCGGCGGAAGGCGTGCGCGGTGCTCCGCAGCGCGGCTTCCCAATCCCCGTCCCCGTCGCTGTCGTCGTCTCCTTCATCGCGGCCGGGTTCGCCGGGTACGACCAGTCCGGAGAGGACGTGTTCGACGACGCCGTCGAGCAGGGCGTCCTTGTCCGCGGCGTGGCGGTAGATCCCCATCGGGTTGCGGTCAAGGGCGTGCCCGAGCCTGCGCATCGTCAGCGCCTCGACACCGTCCTGATCGATGATCTCCAGGGCGGCGACCAGCACCTGCTCACGGGTCAGCGCTGCGGGGCGGCCCGTCGGCGGTGGCGTGGCCGGTCGCCGGGTCGGGGTGGTTTCGCTGAGCATCGTCCCTCCTCGGTAGACACAACCTGTGCATACTGCGTTAGCATACGGCGTATTGCTATGTTGTCCAGATACACCTAAGGTGGACCGAGTATCGCGGTATGGGTCTCCGGATCCAGGATGCGAGACCTGCCTCGGCAGTGTGCCGAGCATCGATCTTCACCATGAAGGAGCGCTATGGCGCGCACCACCGACCAGCCGTCCACGGCAACACGACGCACCACCACCGCCACGGCCCAGCCGGCCACCAATGCGTCCGGCTCGTTCGACGAGCAGGACGGGCGCAGCGGGAACGGTCAGCTCGGCGACAACACCGAACGCCGCGAGAACCTGACCGCCGTCCACGACAAGCCGGACAACGAGCGCGACGACTCCCGCGAAAACCGCGACGAGCGCGCGAACCTCAACCGCCGCGGCGAGTCCGACAACCGCGATGACCGCGGGTTCGGCGAGAACCGTGACCAGCGCAACCCCCACGATGG
Source organism: uncultured Actinomycetota bacterium (assembly GCA_963750095.1). Classification (GTDB taxonomy): domain Bacteria; phylum Actinomycetota; class Actinomycetes; order Mycobacteriales; family Pseudonocardiaceae; genus Pseudonocardia. The sequence continues at coordinate 64,226 of CAVVPJ010000011.1, forward strand.
GAACGGCGACCACGGCTCGCGGCGCGAGCAGCCCTCGACGCCGTCCGCAGGCCTGGACACCTTCGCACCCGTGCTCGAGGCCTGGAAGCAGGTCTTCAAGTCCTGGTCGGAGTTGGCCGAGACCATGGTGAAGGTCCAGCAGGACGTCTACGCCAGCATGATCGGCAAGACCAACGCCCACGCCAAGGACCTCACCCCCCGCGACCGCCCCGACAGCAAGCTCGCCACCTCCGGGTCGCGCACCACCAACAACCGGTAGACCACCACCAACCCGGCCGGCTGCCCGCATGTCCAGCAGCCGGCCGGTCCGCGCCTGCACCATCCAGCGGAGTCGACTCTGTCTCTCGCGTACTATAGTTAACGCACTGCTGCCCGGCTGCACCTCAGCCGTGTTCGGTGTCGCCCCAGCCCCCGGTGACGCAGCCCGTACCCAGACCGCGCACCAGGAGGCCCTTTCATGTCGGTCATCACGACGTCATTGTCCGTCCCATTCCCCCAGAACCAGGACGAGCTCGCCGTCCACGATCGTCGGGTCACCGTGGACGGGATGCACACCCAGTACCTGGAGGCAGGCACCGGGCCGCCACTGCTGCTGCTGCACGGGCACGAGCAGGGCGCCACCAGCTGGCGATGGGTCGTCCCCGCCCTGGCCCGCACCCACCGGGTGCTCGCGTTGAGCCTCCCCGGTCACGGCGAAACCGACCCGGCCGTCGGCGACTACGCGCCCGGCTCCGACCTGGTTCGGTTCGTGGCCGCATTCCTCGACGCCCTCAACATCGACCCGCCACTGAACCTGGTCGGACACTCCGCAGGCGGTGCGCTCGCGCTGCGCCTGGCCCTGGCCGATCCACAACGCATCCACACGCTGACCCTGGTCGACAGCGCGGGCCTCGGACCCGACGTGCACCCGCTGCTCGCCCTGGACACCCTCCCGATCATCGGCGAACTGGCGATCATGATGAGTCGCCTGCCCGGCGGCGACCTGGGCCGCACCGCCATGTCGACGGCGATGCTGTTCGCGCAACCGTGGCGGATACCCGCCGCATTCGTCACAGAACAGCACGCCCTGGGACGCCGCCCGGGCCAGCTCGAGGCCTCCACCGCCATGGCCCGTGCCCTGTTCGGACCCCACGGTCAACGCCAGATCCTGCTCGAGCACCTCCCCACCCTGACCACGCCGACCCTGGTCATCTGGGGCGGCTGCGACTACGTCCTGCCCGCCCACCACGCCCAGGCCGCGGTGAACCTGCTGCCCGACGGGCGGCTGTCGATGTTCCACGACTGCGGGCACCTGCCCCACGTCGAGCAACCCGACCGCTTCGCCGCCGTGCTCGGCGACTGGCTCACCGACCGCCGCGAGCGGCAGCCCCACAACCCGCCGTCGACCCCGATCACCTCCCGTGACCGCGCAGAAGGATCCCTCATGGCAAGCCCGCAGCGGCGCACGGCATGACCACCGTCCGGCAGGCATCCGCCGCGAACAGTCCAGCACCTCGTCCGACGACTCCCCCCGGCTCCGAGGCCTACCGCGGCGAGGCCGGTCGCTACGACCTGCGCACCGACGCCTTCCGGCAGTGGCGCGAGCTACTCATCCAGCGACTGCCCCTCCGCCGCGGCGACACCGTCCTTGACGTGGGCTGCGGCACCGGACTGTGCCTACCGCTGCTCCAACAGAAGGTCGGCCCGACCGGGGCCATCATCGGGATCGACGCCTCCGAGCAGATGCTGCAGATAGCCGCCGACCGCATCGCCGAACACGGCTGGGACAACGTCCGCCTGATCGCCGCCCCGGTCGCCACCGCGCCCATCGAGGCCACCGCGGACGCCGCCGTGTTCTGTGCGGTGCACGACCTCATGCAATGCCCTGCCGCGCTGGCCAACGTCTTCGACCACCTACGCCCCGGCGCCCCGGTCGCCGCGGCCGGTGGCAAGTGGCCTGCCCCCTGGACGTGGCCGCTACGGGCCTGGGTCACCCAGCTCCACACACCGTTCATCACCGACTTCACCGGCTTCGACGAGCCGTGGCGACATCTGGCCCGATACGTCCCCGACCTCCACATCCGGGAACTGGCCTTCGGCGCCGGATACCTCGCCCTCGGACATACCCACGACCGCTGAAGACCCGGAACGCCGCACGACGACCGGACCCGCACGCCTCGACGCAAGCACCTCGCGTGCAGCGCACTACCCAACAATGATCCCGGAGCCCGAAAGGACCGCGATGACGAAGGCCAGCACACCACCATCCTCGGCGACCCGACGCGAGGGTGCAGGCCAGCCCGCACCCGGCGGACAGGATCCACGCGACGAGCAGCCGCATCACCACGACCGCGCCGAGCAAGGCGAGCAGTGGCAACACGACGAATCCCGCAAGCAAGCCTTGGTCAGCGAGGCCAGCAGGCAACCCGGCGGAGTGCAACGCAGCACACTGACCGAATCCGGTGAGGACTCACCGTAGGCCTTCGGCCGCTCACCGCACGGCGTCTCGGGCCCCCCTTTTCGAGACCATGACTGCTACGTCGTCCTCACATGGGTCATCCATTCCGGCCCGGTCGGACATCGCCCCCGTCCGGCGGCGAGAGACGATCTCCGGGGTTAGTAGAAATGGCGCCTGCCCGCGATGGCGTGACCGGTTGCCCCGAGGATCGCCAGGATCACCCCGATCACCACCAGGATGATCCCCAACGTCCAGAGGATCGAGATTTTCAGCAGGAAACCAGCGACAAGCAAGACAACGCCGAGAATAATCACAGTTCCTCCTCGGGAACAGGGTCGCGCGGATCGGCGCCCACCCCGACGTCGTGCAGGTATCGGAGCACCTGGACGTAGGAGCCGATCAGGGTGGACTCCAGGTAGGGCAGATCATGACGCAGACAGAAAGCCCGGACAAGCGGCTGCGCACGACGCAACATAGGGCTGGGCATGCTGGGAAACAGATGATGCTCGATCTGGTAGTTCAGGCCGCCCATGGCCACATCGACCCACCGCCGTCCGCGGATGTTGCGCGAGGTGAGCACCTGGCGGCGCAGAAAGTCCAACCGGTCACCAGGACCCAACAGCGGCATCCCCTTGTGCGCGGGCGCGAACGAACAGCCCAGATAGACGCCGAACACGCCCTGCTGGACCACGATGAACGCCACCGCCTGCACCGCAGGCAGCACCAGGAACACCGCGCCCAGATAACCGACGACATGAACACCCAACAACACCGACTCGACACCCCGAGGCTGATCCACACGACGTGCGCACAAAGCCCTGATACTGGCGACGTGCAAAGCGACACCTTCGAGCAACAACATCGGAAAGAACAACCCGGCCTGATGACGAGCGACCCAGCGCCCGAGACCACCGCGCCGGGCACGGGCCTGCGCCCTGGTGAACACGACACCACCGGCACCGATGTCCGGGTCACGCTCGACGTGGTTCGGGTTGGCATGGTGGCGGTTGTGCTTCTCGATCCACCAGCGGTAGCTCAACCCGATCAACAGGTTCGCACACAGCAAGCCCAGCACGTCGTTGTGCCGCCCCGAACCAAACACCTGCCGATGGCCCGCATCATGGCCGAGAAAGCCGAACTGGACGAACACGACCGCCAGGAACACCGCGACCACCAACTGCCACCACGACGGCCCCAGCAGCGCGAACACCGCCCACCCCACCACAAACAACGCCACGCTGAGCGCGATCCGCGCACGGTAGTAGCCAGGGCGCCGACCCAGCAGCCCGGCCGCACGCACCAACCGGGACAACTCAGCGTAGTCACTACCCCGGCCGACAACAGCCGATGACCGACCAGATGCGGCTGGCGCGGTCGCGACGGCGTCGCCGTGGCGGCTCTGCCCGCCCGGTCCCTCCCGCTGCGGCTTTGCCTGCGCGGCGTCCAACGGCGCAGGGCCTAACACGGCACCGACCGTCGAACCATCGATCCACCCTGAACGGGCATACCCGAACCGAGGTTGTCGCCAGGCCGTGGTGCGGATGCGGCACGGAAGATCGGCGCACCGTCGAAGTTGATCAAACCACGAACCGGGACGGCGACGGTGTCGGCGGAAGGGCCTGGAGCCGGACCGAGCGCCGGTGAACCGCCGCTCAACTGTCCGCCATCGTGCATGTCATCACGCGCCTCACGTTCACCGTCCAGGGGTGCCGCCGAGGGTCCGGAGCGACGCACAACGTCCTCACTGTCCCAGCTCGCGGGGCGGCTGTCCATCTGGACTGGACCCCCGGCCAGGTCTGAGGTGAGGGCGCAAGCTCCGACCAGCTGGTGAGGGTGTTTGTCGTGGCCGGCGGGGGTTCATCCGACAGCGATGCGGGGTCACATCGGGCGGTATCGCGCCTGGAGCATCGCGAACAGGCCGAAGGCCAGGAATCCGAGGGCTACCGCTGTGAGCAGGAATCTTCCGAACGGTTGCGCCAGTATCGTCTGCAGCGCGCCGTCGAGCCCTTGTGCCTTCTGCGGGTCGAAGGTCAGGGTGGCGTAGCTGAGCAGGCCGCCCACGACACCCAGCGCCGCACCTTTGGCGACGTAGCCGACCTGGCCCAGTCGCGCCACTCCTTTTCGGGCGGTGGGGGACATCGATGACGTGTTGATCTCCTCGCTGAAGGACTGCTTCACCCCCTTGACCACCGAGGCCACCCCGACGCCGATGATGATCAAGCCCACGGCGACGACGAGCACCCGTCCGCCGGGCCACGCCAGCACACCCGAGGTGGCGTGCTGCTGGGACTGTGAGCTCGATTGTTGTGAGCCGAGCGCGATCGACGCCGCGCTGACGACCAGCGCAGCGTAGGCGACGGCCTTGGCCCCGCTGGTGACCTGCTTTCGGATCCGCTGGGTGCCTTCATTCTTGCGATAACCCCAGATGGCTTGAGTGCTCTGCCAGAGCGCGAGCGCGATCAGGCCGACCGCGACCAGCCACAGCAGAATCTTGCCGAAGGGCTGCCCGGCCAGTGTTTTCATCGCCCCGGAGGTGTCGGCGCTCTGGTTGCCCGCCAAGCCCCACGCGATCTGGAGCGCCAACCACGCTATCAACAGGTGGACGGCGCCGTACGCGATCAAGCCGACGCGGGCAACCATCGTCAGCGACGTGCTGTTGCCGGCCTGTTCGGCCTTGTCGGTGGCCTGTCTGACCTTGCCGAGGGGTTGTTTGGCCTTGTCACCGGCATTGGTTGTCATCGCACGGACCCTTCATCGAGGCGCCGGGTGTTTGGACGCGAGCAGCGCGCGGGCTTGTCGGCGGAGATGCCTGGCGGCCCCCGGGGGTGGCCAAGGGCGACACCTGCCCAGCGCCGCGCAGAACATGGCGGCGTCCGCGGTGGTGTCGATCGACGTCTACGCGACCGGGGCGGCAAGCTGCCGCACGTTGGCCGACCTGGTGCTTCGGCACGACGGGCACAACCCGGTCACGCAGCCCGCATCCGGTCGGCCGATCGGTCACGAGCGTTGGCACGAGCGAGATGACACCGGACACAGCTTCGCCGCCTTCATCGGTGAGCGGGCGGCGAGGGAGCACGAGGTCCGGACAGATCCTGGCGCGCTTGAGGTATCCAGTCTGGCACGGCAGTGGCCTGGGCGGGCCATCCGTATCCGGACGGGCGACCGTCATCTGTCGACTCGACAGTCGGGCTGTGAGCTGGGACACTGCTCTCAGAAGCCGCTCCGGACGCTCGGTGGCCATTCACGGCAGTACCGAGGCGAGCCGGCGACATGGGCAGCAGGAGACAGGACGGGCACAGCTCCCGATCCCACCGCGCCCCAACCAGCAGGCCACCGCCACCGATCGGTAGCGGTGCCGATGCCGCAGGCACCGCGCGCCCGCAAGCCGGAACGTCTGCAGCGCCGCACGACGATCGCCGCACGACCAACCGGTGCCAACCGGCGAGCACAGGCGCCACTGCCGGGCCTCGCGTCGCGATTGCAGGCATGCAGCCGTGCGCCACCGGTCCGGCGCCTAGTGCGGTGCCCACGAACGTTCACCGGGTCCTCGCGCGCCCAGACGACGCGATCACCCCGGCAACGTTCGCGGCCACCGCACTAGCCCATTCTCCAGAGACGCACTGCTAGAAAGGAATGCTCCGTGTCCACCGTTGTCATCGTCATCCTGATCGTTGTCATTCTCGCGTTACTCGCCGTGGGCGCAGCCCTGTATCTCCGGCGGCGGCGTTCCGGACAGCTGCGCGAACAATTCGGCCCTGAGTACGAGCGCGAAGTGGCCGACGCGCCGAACCGCGCCGCAGCAGAGAAGGACCTGCAGGCCCGCCAGAAGCGCCACAACACGTTGGACATCCGCCCGCTGGAGCGCGATGAGCGGGTCGGCTACCGGGAATCCTGGGACCAGGTGCAGAGCGCGTTCGTGGACGCACCCGGCGACGCAGTCCGCGAGGCCGACCGGCTCGTCATCGCCATCATGGCCACCCGCGGCTACCCCACCGACGATTTCGACCAACGCGCCGCCGACGTGTCCGTTGAGCACCCCGAGGTGGTCGAGCACTACCGGCGAGCCCACCAGATCGCCGTCACGCACGCGCGCGGCGACGCGAGCACCGAGGAGCTCCGACAGGCCGCGATCTCCTACCGCTCCCTGGTCCAGGCACTGCTCGACGACCCGACCCAGGACGACAGCACCACCCAGGACGACGGCACGACTCCGGCCGATGACAGGTCCGGGGAAACCGACAGGTCCCAGCGACAGCACCGACCGGCAGCGACCGGTTCGGCCAACGGCGACCGACCCCAGCCGCACCGCGCCACCACCACCGCAACCAGCGCTCCAACCGACACCGACCGGAGCGACGGATGACCACGGCGACCACGGGTCCCGGCGGCGCAAGGGTGAGCCGCTCGCGGCGCTGCTGCGACCCGAAGGCGCTCCAACTCCGCCGCCTTTCAAGCCCCGACTGCGTGCTCATCTGACGGCAGCGCCGAACCACCTTGGCAGATGGCTGAGCAGTTCCTGCTGATCTTCACCGACCCACGCCACGTGGCCGTCCGGCCGCAGCAGCGCCGCGGGCACGTCCAGTTCCTCGCTGACGTCGACGACGTGGTCGACCCGGTCCGCCCAACCCGCCACCGAGAGCCTGCCGGTCTGGTCGAGCAGCAGCCCGCGGCCGCCGTGCATCAGCCCGTAGAGGCGCCCCCGCTTCAGCCCCACGTCCCGCAGCCGCCGACCGAGCAGTTCATGCCCCTCGCCGAAGTCGTAGCGGACCCCGATCGCGATGAGCTTCTCGGTCAGGTACCGGTTCACCTCCTCGAAGTCCATCAGCTCCGACACCAGCCTGCGCACTGCCTGGGGACCCGGTTCGAGGGACATCAGCTCCATCTGCGCGCGGGTGTTGTTCAGCACGTCGGCGGCGACCGGATGCCGTTCGGTGTGGTAGCTGTCCAGCAGCCCCTCCGGTGCCCAGCCGTTGACCTCGGCGGCCAGCTTCCAGCCGAGGTTGAACGCGTCCTGGACACCGAGGTTGAGCCCCTGCCCGCCGACGGGCGGGTGGACGTGTGCCGCATCGCCTGCCAGCAGCACCCGGCCGACTCGGAAGCGCTCGGCCAGCCGGGTGGCGTCGCCGAAGCGGGAGAGCCAGCGCGGCGAGTGCACGCCGAAGTCGGTGCCTGCGAACGCCCGCAGCTGCTGCTGGAACTCCTCGAGGGTCGGCGGGACCGCGCGGTCCGCGGCCACCCCCTCGGCGGGCACGACGACGCGGTACACCCCGTTCCCGAAGGGCCCGAGGCCGAACCGAAGCTGGGTCTTGCGAATTTCGGCCACCACAGCGGCAACTGTCTCCGGCGGCGCGGTCACCTCCATCTCGCCCAGCAGCGTCTCGACCCTGGTGGGCTCGCCGGGGAAGCCGACGCCGAGCAGCTTGCGCACCGTGCTGCGGCCGCCGTCGCAGCCGACGAGGAAGCGCGAGCGCAGCTGCGTGCCGTCGGCCAGCGCGGCGGTCACCCCGTCGTCGTCCTGGCTCAGCCCGACCAGCTCGCAGCCGCGCCGGATCTCGACGCCGAGTTCGATGGCGTGCTCGTTCAACAGGCGTTCGGTCGTGGGCTGCGGGATGCCGAGGACGTACGGATGCGCGGTGTCCAGCCGCTCAGGCGACGGCTTGGGGATGCCTGCGAAGAAGCCACCGACCGGGTACTGCCTGCCGAGCGCGAGGAACCGCTCCAGCAGACCGCGCTGGTCCATCACCTCGACGCTGCGTGCGTGCAGGCCGAGCGCGCGGACGACCCGGGTCGGCTCCGCCTCCTTCTCCAGCACGAGCGCCTGCACGCCGTGCAGCCGCAACTCACTGGCCAGCATCAAGCCGGTCGGCCCACCGCCTGCAACGATCACGTCGATCAAGAGACCCCCGTTCAACAAGGTTGCCTGTCGGCCAGCTGCTCCGCGCGGTCCGGCGGCGCGCACACCCGCATCTCCGCGCCGAGTGCCCGCATTTCCGCAGGTTCTGGCTTCGCAGGCGATTCTGCGGCACGACCCGGGTCTTGCCGCAAGACCCCCGGTGCGCTATACGTTGTGAGTGGCAAGGAATGGACAACCTCCTTGCCCCTTTGCGTTTTCGTCCGCTGTGGACGGACTCGTGGCCGGGTGTTGCCCGGCCTGATCACCGACGCCCTTTCACCTCACGTACATCCTGTGTTACCCACCGCGACGGGTTGTTGCCGCAATGTTGCCCTCATGCGCCTGGGTGTGCTCGACGTCGGCTCGAACACGGTGCACCTGCTGGTGGTCGACGCCCACCGGGGTGCGCACCCCAACCCGATGCGCTCGGAGAAGACCGAGCTGCGGCTCGCCGAGCATCTGGAAGCGGGCCATCTGAGCAACACGGGAGCTGCGGCGCTCGTGCAGGCGGTCGCCCGCGCCAAGGCGGCTGCGACCCTCGCCGGGTGCGAGGAGGTGCTCGCGTTCGCCACATCGGCGCTGCGCGACGCCGAGAACGCAGTGGCCGTGCTGGAGCGAGTCCATGCCGAGACCCCTGGTGGCGGGCCGCGACGAGGACCACGACGTGGCGGTGTCGCTGCCCCTGGGCGCCGGGCGGCTGACCCGGACGCGGTGGCACCGCGACCCACCCGCCCGCGCCGACATCGACGCGTTGCGCGCGGAGCTGGACGCGATCATGGAGCCGGTCGCGCGGCGGATCGGCGCGCTGGGCGAGTTCGATCTCGCGGTGGGCACGTCGAAGACGTTCCGGTCGCTGGCCCGCCTCGCCGGGGCCGCCCCGTCCAGCGCGGGTTTCCGGGTCCTCCGCAGCCTGACAGGCGTGGGGTTGCGTCAGGTGTTCGGATTCATCAGCCGGATGTCCTCGGCCGACCTCGCCGAGTTGGAAGGCGTCAGTCCCGGGCGGGCGCATCAGTTGGTGGCGGGCGCGTTGGTGGCGGCCGCGGCCATGCGCGCACTGCGCCTCGGTGAGCTGCAGATCTGCCCGTGGGCGCTGCGCGAGGGCGTGATCTTGCGCAGGCTGGACACCTTCGGCGCCGCCACCGCGTTCCAGCGGCCGTGGCCGCTGACCGACGGACACGCCCGCGACTCCAACCCGGCGCCGAAGCGCGCCAGTGGCCGACGATGACCCGGCTGCTGACGGCGCCACCCAGCTCCGATTGCGGGCGGCGTCGGACCGGAGCCGGCCTGTGGGCGGTCCAGCTCTGCCCAGAGTCGGAATCGGCGCTGCGGCCCATGTCCGAGAAGAAGGCGAGGATGGGTCGGTGAAGTGCCCGCCCAGCTCAGGCCAGCAGCGCGTCGAGGACGTCGCGCATGGACACCACGCCGATCACCCGGGAGCCGTCCCGGACGGCCACGTGTCGCACCCCGGACCGGATCATCAGATTGCCTACGGCCGCAATGGACTCGGTAGCGGAGGCCGAGATGAGATCGACGGACATCGCGGTCTTCACCTGCTCGGCTTCCAGATCGAAGCCCATGGCCGCGACCGCGACGACGTCCCGTTCGGAGACGATGCCGACGGGCCCGACCGGGCTGCTGACCATGACGGCGCCGATGTCGTTCGCCGTCAGCTCCTTCGCCACGTCACGCAGCGAGTCGTGCTGTTCGACGGTCGCCAGGCTGGTCCCCATGATCGTGCGGATCTGCTGCCGGGCGGCCGCGGTGTCGAGGAGGTCATCCGGCAGCTGCCCGCGCTCGACTGCGCTCATGATCGCGTTCCTTCCCCTGCGGTGCGTCTCGGTTCCGACAGTGCCCGGCGCCCGGGGCGCGGCGACAGGGCCGAGCGCCCGCCGTCACCGGGACCTGCGGCCTGTCGACGCGACGTCGTTCGCTGAGTGCCCGGGGCCTACGGTGGAGGTTCCCGATCCCGAGGCCACGGACTCAGCGACGCAGGGCGGTCTCCCGTTCCATGTGCGACAGCTTCTCGGGGTTGCGCACGGCGTAGAGCCCCGTGATGAGGCCGTCGTCGATGCGCACCGCGACGACGGTGTCGATCTCGCCGCTCTGCCGGAGTATCAGCGCCGGGTAGCCATTGACCTGTGCTGGCTGCAGCGACGTCGCTGCGGCGATCCGGCTCAGCCCTGCGGCCAGCAGGCGGGCCACGTTGTCCGCCCCCACGACGGGCCGCAGGACGGCCTGCTTGACTCCGCCACCGTCGCCGAGGAAGACGACATCGGGCGCGAGGAGGTCGAGCAGGCTTTGCAGATCGCCCGTCTCGGTCGCCCGCTGGAAAGCTTCGAGCGCGGCACGGGTCTCGGCCGCAGTGGCGAGCTCGCGTGGTCGGCGCGTCGCGATGTGTGCCCTGGCCCGGTGCGCGATCTGGCGGACCGCGGCGGGGGTCTTGTCGACGGCTTCGGCGATCTCGTCGTACCCGACGTCGAACACCTCACGCAGCACGAACACCGCCCGCTCGGTCGGCGTGAGCGTCTCCAGAACCAGCAGCATCGCCATCGAGACGCTGTCGGCCAGCTCGATGTCCTCGGCCACGTCGGGCGTGGTGAGCAGTGGCTCGGGCAGCCAAGGGCCGATGTAGGACTCTCTGCGTCGGCCGAGCGTCCGCAGCCGGGCGAGCGCCTGGCGGGTGGTGATCCGGACCAGGTAGGCACGCTGGTTCTCGACGGTGTCGAGGTCGACGCCCGCCCATCGCAGCCACGTCTCCTGCAGGACGTCCTCCGCGTCGGCGGCCGAGCCGAGCATCTCGTAGGCGACGGTGAACAGCAGGTTGCGGTGCGCGATGAACGCGGCGGTGGCGGGGTCGGGGTGGTCGGCGCGGCCTGCGCCCCTGCCGGGATCGTCGGTACGCGACGTGCCTGCCATCGGTGCCTCCTCCTCGGTCTCGACGGTGTCACCCACCAGATGCCGGGCCACGACGTCGTGTGACACCGCGATTGCGGTGTGGTGGGCGTCACGTGGCCGCGCCGTCACAGGGATCGGGGTCGCAGGCATCTCGTGGTCGTTCCCTGCATTGCCAACGAGTGAGGACGACGTTCATGGACACCCGATTCACCATGCTCGACAACGCGATCGCTGCCAAGTTCGCCAAGCGGTTCGCCAACGCTGCCATGGTGGTCCAGCAGTCGCCGCTGTCGAAGTCCACGCAGGAGCTGGTGTCGCTGCGCGCCAGCCAGATCAACGGCTGCGGTTGGTGCGTCGACATGCACACCAAGGAGGCCGCGGCCGCCGGTGAGACCGCGGTCCGGCTCAACCTGGTCGCCGCTTGGCGCGAGTCCACCGTGTTCACCGACGCCGAGCGGGCCGCGCTGGCGCTCGCCGAGGAGGGCACCCGGCTCGCCGACGCCCACCACGGCGTGGCGGACGAGACCTGGGCCCAGGTACGCAAGCACTACGACGACGACCAGATCGCCGCCCTGGTATCCCTGGTCGCCCTGGTCAACGCGGCCAACCGGCTCGCCGTCATCGTGCACCAGCAGGGTGGTTCCTACGAGCCAGGCATGTTCGCCAACTGGTCGAGCTGACCGGCAGGCGAACCTTCCGGCAGGAGAGGGTGAACTCACGCACGTCTCCGAGACCGCCCGGAAACGTGCCGTTAACCTAGGACGCGAGATTGCTGTGCCCCGGGTGGTGCCGACCGTCCCGCACCCAGCCTCGACCCGGCTGACGACACAGCACGTTCACCCGGAAGGTGAGACATGCGCTCGCGCGCTGCACGCTGCTGTCGTTGTGCCCGAACCGCGCCTACCCCGGCCGGTGCCCGGTGACCCTCGCGCTCCCCCGCACCCCCGCGCTCTATCCCGCCGCACCCGCACCGGCCCGCCGCACGCTGCTCGACGTGCTCGCCGACACCGCGGCGAAGCACCCCAACGAGGCCGCGATCGACGCGGGCGGCACAGTGCTCACCTATCGCGGGCTGGCCGAGGATGTCGACGCCGTCCGGCGGCGCCTCGCCGACACCGGGATCGGGGTCGGCGACCGCGTCGGCGTCCGGATCTCCTCCGGCACCGCCGAGCTGTACGTCGCGATCCTCGCCGTCCTCGCCGCGGGCGCCGCCTATGTTCCCGTCGACGCCGACGACCCCGAGGAGCGGGCCGAGCTCGTGTTCGGCGAGGCCGGGGTGTGCGCGGTGCTCGGCGACTACGGATCCATGACCCCGCACAGCGCGCCGATCGGCACACCGGGCCTGCCCGGCCACGGCGACGACGCGTGGATCATCTTCACGTCCGGTTCGACGGGCACCCCGAAGGGTGTCGCGGTCAGCCATGGGGCCGCCGCGGCGTTCGTCGACGCCGAGGCTCGGCTGTTCCTCACCGACGAGCCGATCGGGCCAGGTGACCGCGTGCTGGCGGGGCTGTCGGTCGCCTTCGACGCCTCCTGCGAGGAGATGTGGCTCGCGTGGCGGCACGGCGCCTGTCTGGTCCCTGCGCCCCGGGCGCTCGTGCGCACCGGAGTCGACCTCGGGCCGTGGCTGGAGGCGCAGCGGATCACGATCGTCTCCACCGTCCCCACCCTCGCCGCGCTCTGGCCGCCGGACGCGCTGGAGGACGTGCGGCTGCTGATCTTCGGTGGGGAGGCGTGCCCGCCCGAGCTGGCGGCGCGGCTCGCCGTCGAGGGCCGCGAGGTGTGGAACACCTACGGGCCGACCGAGGCCACGGTCGTCGCCTGCGCCGCTCAGCTCACCGGCGCGGGGCCGGTGCGGATCGGGCTGCCGCTCGACGGGTGGGCGCTCGCCGTCGTCGACGGCGCGGGCGAGCCGGTCGCGATGGGCGAAAGCGGCGAGCTGGTGATCGGCGGGGTCGGGCTCGCCCGCTACCTCGACACGGACAAGGACGCCGCGAAGTTCGCCCCACTGCCCTCGCTGGGCTGGGAGCGCGCCTACCGCAGCGGCGACGTCGTCCGCGCCGACGCGGCCGGGCTGCTGTTCCTCGGGCGCGCCGACGAACAGGTCAAGCTCGGTGGCAGGCGCATCGAGCTGGGCGAGGTCGACGCCGCACTGCTCGCGCTGCCCGGCGTCTGCGGCGCGGCGGCTGCGGTGCGCCGCACCCGCGCGGGCAACCAGGTGCTGGTCGGGTACGTGGTAGCGGAGGGCGAGCTGGACACCGACGCCGCGGCGCTCGCCTTGCGCGAACGGCTCCCTGCCGCGCTCGTGCCGCTGCTCGCGGTCATCGACGACCTGCCGACGCGCACGTCGGGCAAGGTCGACCGGGACGCGCTGCCGTGGCCCCTTCCGGCGGCGAGCGGTGTCGACCCCGTCGCGGCGGGCCTGCTGACCCCCACGGAGGGCTGGCTGGCCGAGGGCTGGGCGGAGATCCTCGGCGTGCCGGTGACCGACCCTAAGGCCGACTTCTTCACCCACGGCGGCGGCAGCCTCACCGCGGCGCAGCTGGTGGCGCGGATCCGCACCCGGCACCAGCAGGTGTCGGTCAACGACCTCTACCTGCACCCGAAGCTGGGGGCGCTCGCGGCCCGGCTGGACGCGCTGAGCGCGACCAGGACCACGCGCCGCGACGTCGTGCCGACCCCCCGACGCGCGGCGCTCGCGCAGGCGCTGCTCATGGTGCCGATGCTGGCGCTGGTCGGCCTGCGCTGGGCAAGCGGCGCAGCGGCGATCTCGACGGTCGCCGCCGTCGTGGTCCCCTGGGCGCCCACCATGCCGTGGTGGTCGCTCGCGGTGGCCTGGCTGGTGTTGTTCAGCCCGGCCGGGCGGATCGGGATCGCCGCGGGCGGCGCCCGGCTGCTGCTGCGCGGCGTGCGTCCCGGCAGCTACCCGCGTGGTGGCGCGGTGCACGTGCGGCTGTGGGCGGCCACCCGCCTCGCCGAGCTGTCCGGCGCGACCGGCGTCTCCGGCGCGTCGTGGACCTCCCGCTACGCCCGCGCGCTCGGCGCGAAGATCGGCAACGACGTCGACCTGCACTCCGCGCCCCCCGTGACGGGCCTGCTCAAGATCGGGCGCGGCGCGGCCGTGGCGCCGGAGGTGGACCTCGGCGGCTACTGGGTCGACGGCGACGTCGTGCACATCGGCAAGATCCGGATCGGCGCCGGGGCCACCGTCGGCGCGCGCAGCACGCTGCTGCCGGGCGCGCGGATCGGCAAGGGCTCCGAGATCGCGGCGGGGTCGACGGTGCGCGGCGCCGTCCCCGCCGGTCAGCGCTGGGCGGGCTCGCCCGCGGGGCGGACCGGCAAGAGCGACGTGCGTTGGCCGTCGACCCGACCCGCGCGCTCGCGCTTCTGGGCGCTCGCCTACGCGGGCACGTCGATGCTGCTCGGGCTGCTCCCCGCGGCGGCTGCGCTGCCGGCGCTCGTGATCGTCGCGGCCGGGGTGGCAGGCACGACGTCCCCGGCGGAGGCGACGGGTGGGGCGCTGCTCATGGTCCCCCTTGCCACGCTGGCGTACCTGGCGGCGTACGCGGCGCTCGTCGTGGCCGGGGTGCGCCTGCTCGGTATCGGCATGGCCGAGGGCTTCCACCCGGTGCACAGCCCGACAGGTCTGAAGGTCTGGGCCACGGAGCGGCTGATGGGCATGGCCCGCACGGGGCTGTTCCCGCTGTACTCCAGCCAGTTCACGGCCGCGTGGCTGCGGCTGCTCGGCGCGAAGGTCGGCCGCGACGTGGAGGCGTCGACGGTGATCGCGCTGCCGAAGATGACGACGGTCGCGGACGGCGCGTTCCTCGCCGACGACACCATGGTCGGCACCTACGAGCTCTCCGGCGGCTGGATGCACGTGGCGCCGTCGCGCATCGGCAAGCAGGCGTTCCTCGGCAACTCCGGGATGACAGCGCCGGGTCGGTCGGTGCCCAACCGCGGGCTCGTCGGCGTGCTCTCCGCGACACCGCGCAAGGCGAAGAAAGGCTCCTCGTGGCTCGGCCTGCCGCCGATGCCGTTGCGCAGGGCGGTCGAGTCAGGCGACCCGAGCCGCACGTTCCACCCGCCGCGCCCCCTCAGGATCGCCCGTCTGCTGATCGAGCTGTGCAGGCTGGTACCGGTGATGTGCTCCGTCGCGGTCGCCGTGCTCGTCGTCGGGCAGCTCATGGCGATCCACGCCGCCGCGGGCTTCGTGGTGGCCGCGTTGCTCGCCTGCCCGCTGCTGCTCGCCGCGGGCATCACGGCGGCCGCGGTGACGACGGCGGCGAAATGGCTGCTCGTGGGCCGGTTCCAGCCGGTGGAGCATCCGCTGTGGAGCTCGTTCGTGTGGCGCAACGAGCTGGCCGACACGTTCGTCGAGGTGCTGGCGGTCCCGTGGTTGGTCGGGCACGCGAGCGGCACCCCGGTGCTCACCGCGTGGCTCCGGACGATGGGCGTCAGCATCGGGCGCGGCGTGTGGCTGGAGACGTACTGGCTGCCGGAGTCCGACCTCGTGCGGCTCGGCGACGGCGCCACCGTCAACCGGGGCTGCGTCGTGCAGACCCACCTGTTCCATGATCGGATCATGAGCATGGACGAGGTGCGCATCGACGAGGGCGCGACGCTCGGGCCCAACGGGATCATCCTCCCGGGCGCGGGAATCGGCGCGGGGACAACCGTCGGGCCGGGATCCCTGGTCACGCGTGGCGACACCGTGCCCGCGGCGACCCGGTGGCTGGGCAACCCGATCACGACGTGGCGCTGAGCGGGAGACCGGCGGCGGGCGCGGCCCGGTCGGGCGACCCGTACCTGCCCACGCACGGCAACGGTGGGTACCGGGTCGAGCACTACGAGCTGGACATCGACTACAAGCTCGCGCCCAACCGGCTCTCCGGACGGGCCGTGCTCACCGCCGTGGCCGAAGCGCCGCTGAGCCGGTTCAGCCTCGACCTCTCGGCGTTCCGCGTGCCGCGGGTGCGCGTCGACGGCAGGCCTGCGAGGTTCAAGCAGTCCGGCGGAAAGCTGCATGTCACACCGGCCCGGCCCGTCGTGGGCCGGTTCACCGTCGAGGTGCGCTACGTCGGCAACCCCACACCGATCTCCAGCCGATGGGGCGACGTCGGCTGGGACGAGCTCACCGACGGCGCGCTCGTCGCGAGCCAGCCCGTCGGCGCTCCGTCCTGGTTCCCCTGCAACGACCACCCCTCGGACAAGGCGACCTACCGCATCGCCGTCACCACCGCCGCGCCCTACACGGTCGCCGCCACCGGCGTGCTCACCGCGCGGCGCCGCTCGGCAGGCACCAGGACCTGGGTGTACGAGCGGGCGGAGCCCACGGCGTCGTACCTGGTCAGCGTGCAGATCGGGCGCTACGACGAGGTGGTGGTCGCCGCAGGCCCGGTGCCACAGGTGGCGCTGCTCCCGACCCGGCTGCGCAAGAACGCCGCGCACGACCTCGGCAGACATCCCGCGATCATGACGGCGCTGGAGGGCTTCTTCGGGCCCTACCCGTTCGCCAACTACCAGCTCGTCGTCACCGACGACGACCTGGAGGACCCCATCGAGGCACAGGGCATGTCGATCTTCGGGGCGAACCATCTCGACGGGCGACGCACCCACGAGCGGCTCGTCGTGCACGAGCTGGCGCACCAATGGTTCGGCAACAGCCTCACGATCGCCGACTGGCGCCACATCTGGCTCAACGAGGGCTTCGCGACGTACGCGGAATGGCTGTGGTCGGAGTCGTCCGGCGGCCGCGCCGCCGCCGCGCACGCCCGGGAGTGGCACGCGCGCGTGGCCACGAAGCCTGCCGACCTCGTCCTCGCCGACCCTGGGCCTGCGCGGATGTTCGACGAGCGGGTCTACAAACGCGGCGCGCTGGTGCTGCACGCGCTGCGCGGTCGGATCGGCGACGAGCGCTTCTTCGCGCTGCTGCGGGACTGGGCGGCGGGACACCGCCACGCGACGGTGACGACCGCGCAGTTCGTCGCGCTGGCCGGGCAGCACGCCTGCACGGACCTGTCGACGTTCTTCACCGCCTGGCTGCAGCGGCCCGCCCTCCCCGACCTCGCCGTCGAAGGCCGCTGAGCTGGGCGTCCAGTGATGATCGTCAAGCTCCGAGCCTGCCCGACCCGGCCCCGATCATGATCGCCAGCTCGGCGCGTCTAACGGCCAGATCCGGCCGGATCTGCGCCCGACCCGTGATCAGCCTCCACGCAGGCGGCGGCGGCCACCACCACCGGTAGACAGCCCCGCGGAGTGGGCCGCCTGTGGGCAAGCCGCGGCCTCGCAGACCCCGCCGCCACCTCGCAGAGCCCGCGGACCCTGCGAGGCGCACGGCCGGTCTGCGAAGCCGTGGCGGCGCGGCCTCGGGGCCCACCATCATGGGCGGCCAGATAGTAGACAGCCCTCCACGCACCTGGCCGTTCGCCGGGGCCCGGAGGTCGCCGCGGCTCGGCGGCGCACCTCACCTGTGGGGGTCCCCCTGTTGGCGATCACCGGACCACGGCCGCGCAGCCGACGCCGTGACAGTGACACTGACAAAACTGGTGCCACAGACGCACTCACGACTCGACGTCCACCTCGCCACGTCGAGTCGGGGCCGCCGACAACGCCCGGTCGGCGGTGCCTGCGGCGACGGCGACGAGCTCGACCGCCGCGTCGCGCAGGAAGCAGTCGACCAACTCTCGACCCGGCATCCGACCAGGTCCGAAGGTCCCGGGTCCACCAGTGCCCAAAGCGGCGCGGCACCCGGGCCACATACCTCTATAGAACGACGTCGCGTCACTCGATAGTAGAACTAGACGCTGGCCGCCCACTGGAGCGCAAACGCCAAGTGGTCACCGACGACGCGTGAAGCAGAGGAACAAGGAGCAGAGGAGTCCGGATATGGCCGTGCTACGGATGGGTTACGTCCACGCCAGGGTCACCGACCTGGAGGAGGCGAAGCGGCACTACGGCTCGACGATGGGGCTCTACGAGACCGCCAGCGAACCGGGCCGGGTCTTCTACAAGGGCTGGGACGAGTGGGACCACCACTCCGTGGTCCTCGAGGAAGGCGGCGTCGGGCTGGCCAAGATCGGCTACAAGGTCTCCGACCCCGGCGACATCGAGATCTACGAGAAGCGCGCCGAACAGTTCGGCTGCACGGTGCAGCGGATGGCCGCCGGTGAGAACCCGGAGGTCAGCGACGGTATCCGGATCACGCTGCCGTCCACCCACCAGCTCGAGCTCTACCACGACATGACCCTGGTCGGCACCGAGGTCGGGAACATCAACCCGGACGTCTTCCCGCGCCACCTCATCGGCGTCGGCGCGCCTCGGGTGGAGCACGCGCTGCTGGCCACCGACGACGTCAAGCTCGCCGACCGGTTCTTCTGCGAGGTCCTCGACTTCTACGCCACCGAGCGCGTCCAGACCTCGCTCGACGACGACTGCGCCTACATCGGAACCTGGCTCTGCGCAGGGGGCAACCAGGTGCACGACATCGCGTTCATCGACGGGCCGCCCGGCAAGCTGCACCACTTCGCCTTCCAGCTCAAAGACTGGTCGGAGATCCTGCGGGCGGGCCAGCTGTTCGCCATGGACGACGTCTCCGTCGACATCGGCCCCACGCAGCACGGCATCACGCGGGGCGAGACGATCTACTTCTTCGACCCGGCGGGCAACCGGAACGAGGTGTTCGCGGGCGGGTACTTCTCCTACCCGGACCGCCCCACCAACGTCTGGACGCCCGACCAGCTGGCCAAGGGCATCTTCTACATCCAGCGCGAGCTGAACGACCGGTTCACCACCGTCTTCACCTGAGCACGTGTGTGGCGCCTGCCCATCAAGGGCAGGCGAACCGACCTACTTGGCATGAGGTGCCCTGATGGCTGGTACTCCGCGCTCGGACTGAGCGCACGCACGGTGGGGCTGACGTCCACCGTCGCCCTCGTCGTCGTATCGCTCGTCGTCGCCGCCGTTCTCGACCCGGCCGCGTTCGCCGGACCGGTGGCGACCTTCGTCCTGTGCTACCTGCCGGTCCAGATCGTGCTCGCCAGCATGTGGGCACGCCACCCTGGTCGGCTGGCCGAGAAGTCACGTGCGGTGCGCGGAACCACGCTGCTGGTGGCGGGCCTCGTGACCGGAGCGGTCGCCGAGCTGGTGTTCCTCGCGACCGTCGGAGCCGGACAAGGGCCCGGCACGCCGCAGATCGCGATGTTCAGCATCGTGACCGTGGTCGCGACGTTCCTGCTCGCGGTCGTGTTCGAGGGCTGGCCGTTCGCCGGGATGTCCCACCGCATCCTCGCCACCGCCGGTCTGCTCGTCAGTGCCTACGTGGTCGCGCGGCTGCTCTACTACCTGCTGTTCGACCTCAGCTTCCTGCCCGCACCGGCACAGACGCCCCAGACCCCCACGGGCATGTTCGACGCATGGCACGTGCTGGACCCGACTTCTTCGACCACTGGCCGCTGCGGAAGACCGCCCCGGTGACGGTCGAACCCGAGGCCGAAGAACTGCCAGCATCTGACCGACGGGGACGGAAGCGGTACGCCGCGGCGCTCAGCGAGGACGGACACGACACCAAGGGCCGTCAGGATCTCCTCGTGCCGCTCGCCCGCCGCCCGCGGTGGGCGAGCGGCTGTTCGAGTGGACGCATCCAGATGCCGTCCGCGCTCGCGATCAGCCTGATCGATCGGGGATCGAGGCACCGCCTGTAGCGGCGGTGCTGATCCCACAGAGCGGCATCGTCGAAGACGTGCCCACACCCGCCGGTGCGCCGACAGCAGTGCGCACGATCCACCCCGACCCACCGGGCTCCGCAGCACGACATCGTCATCTGTGTGGTCGGTGCGGTGGTGCCCATGTTGCCGCGCCCCCTGGCGTAGAACCGACGTTCGAGTCACGGTAGCCCATCGGCGCGGAACCTGCCACGACACGCCGGGGGCGAACGGCGACGAGCCATGGCGCTATGCGGCAGGTGTAGCGTCATCCCGGTCCAGGAGCACTTCGATGACCGCGTCCGAGCGGGATCGTTCCGGACGACCCTGTCGGCCTTTCACGGCCGAGGACGGGAGCGCCGACATGCGGTCGGACCAGTCCCGCGCATCCTCCGGTTTCACCTTCGCGCTCGCGTCGGGACTACCGACGCAGGCGGACCCGCGGGGAGCAACGCACCGGCACGGCGAATATGTCCGCGCCAGGGCGGCCGAAGACGACCACGCTCAGCACGAACGTGCGCAGGCCGCGCGGACCGTCGCAGGCAACGCCCGCAACTCCGACGACTGCAGCCTGCTGCTGTCCATCCTCGGCCTGGACCCGTCCGAGTGCAGCGACGACCGCACGAGCAGCCGCCGCGGCCCGGCACCCTTCTGAACCGCGTCGACCTCCCGCTGATCAGAGGCGGGTCGCGGTCATGACCAGATCGGCGAGCGCCCGGGACCGGTTGTGCGGCGGCCAGGCGATCACGGTGGTCACCGTCGGCGCGGCGCCGCCGCGAGTCGGCGTCTGGGCGCGCGAGGACCCGGTGAAGGTTCGAGGGCACCGCACTAGCTCGCCACCCTGCCCGACGACGGTCCCCGGTGAACCGACACCACGGAGGTTGCGACGACCGAGCCGGGTAGGATTCTCCTGAGACCGCCACAGGCATGACCGTCGCGGCGGTCGGCCGCCCCGGACCCCGGTGGCATCACCGCAAGAGTCGCCAGAGTGATGCGTCGAGGAAACGGGTTCTGTATGCAGCAGGCGCGTTCTTCGTTGACGCCCGGGTCGCCGCGGTCCGGGTCGGCGGCCCGTCGTCTGACGGCCGAGCATTCCCACGCCCGACCGCGCTGTTCGGCGTCCCCTGATGGCCGACACGCCGCTGTCCGCACCCGACACGTGGCGCAGCGATGACTGCTGAGCTGGGCACGGTGACCCGGGCGCTGCTGCGGATCGTCGACGACGGGAAGGACGACCGCACGCTGGCCCGGCGGATCTGTCAGGCTTGCGTCGACGGGCTCGACATCGACGGTGCCGCGATCTCCCTGCTCACTGCCAGCCCGGCACGGGAGACCCTGTGGGCCACCGACGCCACCGCCGAGCTGTTGGAGGACCTGCAGTTCACCCTGAACGAGGGAGCCTGCATGGAAGCCGCCGCCACCGGCCGCCCGGTGCTGGTGGCGGACCTGCACCACAGCGCCGACACCGAGCGGTGGCCGATCTTCGCCGCCGCGGTCGCCGACCAGACCCTGGTCGGGGCGCTGTTCGCGCTGCCCCTGCAGTGGGGCACGGTCAACCTCGGCGTGCTGGACCTGTACCGGGCCGCACCAGGCTCGCTCAGCGACCTGCAGCGCCGCGACGCGCTCGCCGCCGCCGACACCGCGGCACTGATGCTGCTCGGCCAACGCACGGACCCCCACAACGACGGCGCGCCCGATCGCGACGGGAACACGGGCGGGTGGCTGGACAACGCCGTCGGGTATCGCGCGGAGATCCATCAGGCGACCGGGATGGTGCTGGTCCAGCTCGGGATCAGCGCCACCGACGCGCTGGCCCGCCTGCGCGCCCACGCGTTCCTGCACCGGCGCCTGCTGCTCGACGTCGCCCGCGACGTGGTCGAACGGCGGCTGGTGTTCACTGAGGAGATGACATAGGCCGATGCAGGCACCTGAACCGGAGGGGACCCGTGTGACCCAACCCGACCGTGAACAGCGGGCCAGCGAGGCGTTCGTCGCCCTCGCCGACACACTGGTCGACGACTACGACATCATCGACCTGCTCGACCAGCTCGTCGCACACTGCGTGGCGCTGCTGGCCGCGGACGCCGCCGGGATCATGCTCGCCGACTCCCGTGAGCAGCTGCGCCTGGTCGCCGCCTCGAGCGAGGACGCCCAGACCATGGAGCTGCTGCAGCTGCAGTCCGACGAAGGGCCGTGCATGGAGGCCTACCAGAGCGCCGCCCAGGTCCGGATCCCCGACCTGTCGCGCGCCGCGGACCGGTGGCCGCGGTTCGTCGCCGCCGTCACCAAGGCCGGGACGTTCGCCTCCGTGCACGCGATCCCGCTGCGGCTGCGCGGCCAGGCCATCGGCGCGCTGAACCTGTTCCACCGCGAGCCCGGCGCGTTGCCCGATGCCGACCTCGCCCTGGGTCAGGCGTTGGCCGACGTGGCCACCATCGGCATCCTGCAAGAACGCGCGATCCGCCGCGGCGAGGTCCTCAACGAACAACTGCAGATCGCCCTGAACAGCCGGGTGATCATCGAACAGGCCAAGGGGGTGGTGGCCCAACACCTCGGCGTGGGGATGGACATCGCGTTCGACCGGCTGCGCAGCTACGCCCGCGGCAACAACCGCCGCCTGGCCGAGGTGGCCCGCCTGCTCGTCGACCGCGACCTGGACCTCGCCGTGCTGACCAAGCCCGCCGCACCATCGAGCCCACGCTCGTCCTGATTGATCCGCCCAGGGTGCGGGTAGTCTCAACAGGGAAGGCCGCCCGACCGGCACCATGCCCGCAGGCTCGACCGCATTGCCAGACTGGCTCGAATTCGCCCTGGACCTCGGTGGACCGCGCCGCGCGATGACGCGACCGCACACGACGATCTCCGAGGAGACACACCCGAGCATGAGCACCACCGAGACGGTCCCCCGATCCTCCCCGCGCGCCGAAGGGAGGGCGGGCGAGACGAAGCCCCTGCTCGCCGACAGGCGTCCGTCCTCCGAGGCGGCACTCGTCTACGCCTTCACCCTGCTCCCGATGCTGGCCCTTGTCGCCGCCGTGCCGCTGGCCTGGGGCTGGGGCCTGTCGTGGCTCGACGTCGGACTGGCCGTCGCCTTCTACCTGATCTCCGGACTCGGCGTGACCGTAGGGTTCCACCGGCACTTCACGCACCGCGCCTTCAAGGCCAGGCGGGCCCTGCGCAACGGGCTCGCCATCGCGGGCAGCCTCTCGATGCAGGGTGACGTCGTCACCTGGGTGGCCGACCACCGCCGCCACCACGCCTTCACCGACAAGGAAGGCGACCCCCACTCGCCGTGGCTGTTCGGCCGCAACCCGCTCGGTCTGGCCCGCGGCTTCTTCCACGCCCATCTGGGCTGGCTGTTCGACCGCGACCGCACCAACGCCGACCGGTTCGCCCCCGACCTGCAGGCCGACCGCGACATCGTGCGGATCGGCAAGCTGTTCCCGGTCTGGACCGTGATCACGCTGCTCGCTCCCGCGCTGATCGGCGGCGTGGCCACCCTGTCCTGGTGGGGCGCGCTGACCGCGTTCTTCTGGGCGGGCCTCGTACGGGTCGCGGTACTGCACCACGTGACCTGGTCGATCAACTCGATCTGCCACATGCTCGGCGACCGCCCTTGGCAGGCCCCCGGCCGAGCGACCAACGTCTGGCCGCTGGCGATCCTGTCGATGGGCGAGTCGTGGCACAACCTGCACCACGCCGACCCGACCTGCGCCCGCCACGGCATCGGCCGCGGCCAGGTCGACATGTCCGCCCGGCTCATCTGGGTCCTCGAGAAGCTCGGGTGGGCCCACTCGGTCCGCTGGCCCACCACCGCCCGCCGGGCCAGGCTCGTCGCCCGCGCCTGACCGGGGTGGCGGGACAGCCGCGATTTCCTTTCCGTCCCATGATCGCGGCGGATCACCGTGGACCGCGTGGTAGGGGCGTCGTAGGTGTAGGGTCAGCGACGTCGACCTCGCACGA
Organism: uncultured Actinomycetota bacterium; assembly: GCA_963750095.1. Lineage (GTDB taxonomy): Bacteria > Actinomycetota > Actinomycetes > Mycobacteriales > Pseudonocardiaceae > Pseudonocardia. The sequence continues at coordinate 88,116 of CAVVPJ010000011.1, forward strand.
TCTCGAGGCGAAGTCCCTGCAGGATCAAACCCTGCTCGTTGCCCGGCGATAGTCGATCCTCTCATCCCTCGCACTCGATACCGGGTGCCGAGCGTAATTACTCACGCAAAGGAACAGCCATGCCCACGAGCGCGCCCTACGTCTCCCTCCACGACCAGCGCATACAACTGGTTGCCGATGCCTTGACGACGAACTCGAAACTCAGCGAGAAAGCGGCAAGAGAATTGGCCAAGCACGTCCTTTACGCGCTGGACCACGTTCCCGAGAAGGTGCGCTAGGACAGCGCCCTTCGGGCGCGCGAGCAGCATTCGCCGACGTGAGGAGCACGGTTCGTGCCGACAAGCACCGTCAACCTGCCTGCACAAGTGGGTCGCACCACCGCCACCGGACCCAGGCCGGCCGCCATCGGAATGCTGAGCACCTACCCGCCGACCCAATGCGGCCTGGCGACCTTCAGTGCCGCCCTCATCCACCATCTGCACCTCTCGGCAGGGCCCCTCGGCGTGGTTCGGGTGGTCGACGACGCCGAGCCCCGGCCGGGTCCGGACGTGGTGGCGCAGTTGGTGAACGGCTCCGCGGGCAGCGCTGACCACGCCATTGGTCGCCTCAACGGGTTCGACGTCGCGGTCGTACAACACGAGTACGGCATCTACGGCGGGCCCGACGGCGCCGATGTTCTCGGAATCGTCGAGCGTTTGACGGTGCCGACGATCATCGTGCTGCACACCGTTCTTCAAGATCCGACGCCGCGGCAGCGGCGCATCCTGCTTCGGCTCCTTGCTCTGGCCGACCTTGTCGTGACCATGACCGAGACCGCAGGCAGGCGCCTGGTCGCGAGCTACGCTGCCGACCCGGCGCAGGTCGTCGTGATCCCGCACGGCGCGGTCGACAACGGGCCTGCGTTGCCGGTTGAGCGGCGGTCCGCCGCTCGGCCACTCGTTCTGACCTGGGGACTGATCGGGCCGGGGAAGGGCATCGAATGGGCGATCGACGCGATGGCGGGGTTGACCGACCTGCGACCGCGCTACCTGGTGGTGGGCCGGACCCATCCCAAGATCGCGCAACGCGACGGCGAGGCCTACCGCGACGGCCTGGCACAGCGCGCGCGGGCCGCCGGTGTCGAGGAGATCGTCGAGCTCGACGACCGCTACCTCGGCGTCGGCGAGCTGGCCGCACTGGTGCAGCAAGCCGACGTGGTCCTGCTTCCCTACGACTCACGCGAGCAGGTGACGTCCGGAGTCCTCACCGAGGCGGTCGCGGCAGGGCGACCGGTGGTGTCCACGGCGTTCCCGCACGCGATCGAGCTGCTGGCCGACGGGACCGGGCTCGTGGTACCCCAGCGGGACCCCGCCGCGATCGAGGCGGCGCTGCGCAGGGTGCTCATCGAACCGGGACTGGCCGACGACATGGCCGACCACGCCGCGCGGAAGGCACCCGAGCTGCTGTGGCCCGCGGTGGCCGATCGCTACCGCAGGATCGCCGCGGACGTCGTCGCGGCCACCATGGCGGCGGCCTCATGATCAAACCTGTGGGCCAACCGCAGGTCGGACCGGTGGCGATCCCGGACCCGACGTGGGCGCACCTGCGCAGGCTCACGGACGCGGGCGGGTTGTACGAGCACGCCGAGGGGCCCACGCCCCGGCGCGGAGGTGGCTACTGTGTCGACGACGTGGCGCGGGCACTGGTGGTTGCCTGCCGCGAGCAGGCGCCCGGCGAGCTCGACGACCTCCGCGAGCAGTACCTGACCTTCGTGCTGGCCGCGCAGCATCCGGACGGCCGGTTCCACAACCGGCGGGAGCTCGATCTCCGGTGGTCGGACGCGGCGTCGGTCGAAGACTGCTGGGGCCGCGCGCTCTGGGGCCTCGGTACGGCAGCCGGGTGGGTGCCTGACCTTCGCGAGCGGGCGCTCGCCTCCTTCGACCGTGGCGCCGTGCTGCGCTCCCCCCATCCGCGCGCGATGGCGTTCGCCGCGCTGGGCGCAGCGGAGGTGCTCGCCGTGCTGCCGTGCCATGCCGAGGCCCGAGCGTTGATCGCAGCGGCCGCCGCGGTGATCGGCAGGCCCGCGGCGGACAAGGAGTGGCCGTGGCCGGAGCCCCGGCTCACCTACGCGAACGCCGCCCTGCCCGAGGCGTTGCTCGCCGCGGGTGCCGCGCTGGATGCGCCCTCCCTCGTCGCGGACGGCCTGGGCCTGTTGGGCTGGCTGCTCGATGCGCAGACCCGGAACGGGCACCTGTCCGTGATCCCGGCAACGGGTCGCGGTCCGGGCGAGGCCGGACCGGGCTTCGACCAGCAGCCGATCGAGGTGGCAGCGTTGGCCGACGCCTGCGCGACGGCGTACCGCATTGCGGGGCGACGGCGCTGGGCCGAGGGGATCGAGCTGGCCGCGGCGTGGTTCGTCGGCGACAACGACTCCGAGACGCCGATGCACGACCCCGTCAGCGGAGGTGGCTTCGACGGTCTGGAGCGCCGCGGGCGCAACGAGAACCAGGGTGCTGAGTCCAGTCTGGCGTTGCTCTCGACGCTGCAGCAGGCCCACCGGGCCGCGGCTGCTCGATGAGGGGCGTCGGGTGAGTCACGGCGTCACGCGAACGGACGTGGTCCTGACCGCGGACCCGGCGCGCGTGCTCGCGCGGCTGTTCGTGCCCGGTCGCGAGCTCGCCCACGACGGTCGGTCCCGGGCCTCCGGGGTGTTGTCGAGGATCCTCGCGCTGCCCGAGGACGAGGTCGGGGTGACCTTGCGGCGGGTCTGCGATCGCTACGCGCGGCGCCACCGTGACCTGCCGGGTGTGCTGAAGGCGCACTATGAGCAGGTCGCGCACCGGATACCCGACGACGTCGAGCTTTCCGACGAACGCCGCAGCCTCGTCGGGGCGTGGTTCACCCACGAGTTCTCGGTCGAGGCGGCGGCGCTGTTCAACCCGTCGGCCGTCGCGCATCCCGACCAGTCGGGCCTTGGGCCGGGCAGGCTGCGATTCATCGCGAGCCTGCGCGCCGTCGGCGAGGGACATCTGTCGTCGGTGGAGTTCCGAACGGGCGTGGTGGGTTCGGTGGGAGCGCTGCGTGTCGACGGTCCCGGCCGGTACATCGAGGCCGGTCGTGTGTTCGCGACGTCCCACGACCGTGCGGTGTTCGCGGCCGCACTCGTCGGCCAGGACATCGATCGGGAGTCGGCCGCGTTCGTCATCGCCCGGCTGCCTCCCCGGTTCCGCAACGATGAGCTCGAGGCGGTGCTCGCGGCCCTTGCGGAGGAGCGCCTCACGCGGCCCACCGCCGCCCGCACCGCTGAGCTTGCGCGGCGCATCGCCGCGTGCAGCTACGAGGTCGAGTTCCCGCGGGAGACCGCACTCGCCGAACGGGTGCTGTGGCCGCGCGGTCCGTCGGAGTCGCACGGCATCGAGGACGCCCGCTTCGTGCGCGTCGAGGACGAGGGTGTCTACCGGGCGACCTACACCGCCTTCGACGGCGCGTCGGTCAGCCCCCAGCTGATCGAGACCGCCGACTTTCGACGTTTCCGCATGTCCCAGCTCGCCGGGCCTGCCGCGCAGAACAAGGGCATGGCCCTGTTCCCCCGCCGGGTGCGTGGTCGCTTTCTCGCGCTCTCCCGGTGGGACCGGGAGAGCATCACGATCGCGACCTCGCTCGACGGCGGTTGGTGGGGCGAGACCCGCACCCTCCAGACGCCCGGCCGACCGTGGGAGCTCCTGCAGATCGGGAACTGCGGGTCGCCCGTCGAGACCGAAGCGGGCTGGATCGTGCTCACGCACGGGGTCGGGCCGATGCGCGAGTACGCCATCGGCGCCCTGCTGCTCGACCTGGACGACCCGAGCCGCGTCATCGGCGCGCTGCGCGAGCCGCTCCTGGCCCCCGACGAGGACGAGCGCGACGGCTACGTCCCCAACGTCGTCTACTCCTGCGGCGCGCTACGGCACGGCGACCAGCTGCTGCTGCCCTACGGGGCGGGCGACGCGTCGGTCCGGTTCGCCTTCGTCGACATACCGCTGCTGGTCGAACGCCTGACCGCCGACGGACCGCCCGAGGCGATGCGGGAGAACAGCTCCGCATAGTCCGCCACCATCCGCGACGCGGTGAAGCGCTCCTCGACGTCGTCCCGGCAAGCCCGTCGTGACAGCGCAGCCACCCGACCGACCGCCTCGACCGCGGCGGCGACGTCGGCGACGAGGAAGCCGGTCCGGCCGGGACGGATGATCTCGGGCATCGACCCGAGCGGGTACGCGATCACCGGGGTCCCGGTCGCCAGTGACTCGACGACGGAGAGCCCGAACGGCTCGGCGAAGCCGATGAGGTGCAGCAACGCGAGCGCGCCGCCGAGCAGTTGGTCGCGCTCAGCGGGCCCGACCGGCCCCGCGTAGCTGATGTCCGGCGCGGTGAGGCGCGGTTCGATCAGCTCCCGGAAGTAGCTCTCGTCCTGGACGATGCCTGCGATGACCAACGGCAGCCCGGCCCGCCGCGCGACCTCGACCGCCCGGTGCGTGCCCTTGTCGGGATGGATGCGACCGAGGAACAACAGGTAGTCCCCGGGCTGATCCCGGAAGGTGAAGGGGGCGAGGTCGATGCCGTGATGGATCGTCGCGTCGTAGGTCAGGTCCGGGTGGCGGTCCGCGTCGCTGATCGCGACATAGTGCGCGATGTCGTCGTAGGCACGGTAGACGGGCAGGATCCGCTCCGACGAGAAGCCGTGAATCGTCGTCACCACCGGCGTCGACACCAGCCTGCTGTAGGTCAGCGGGAGGAAGTCGAACTGGTTGCTCAGCACGTCGAACTCGCCTGCCCGCTCAAACGCCGCCGCGTTGTGCAAGCCCTCGTACACCTTGGCGTCGACGCCGGGATCCTCCTCGTAGCCGCGCGGTGCCTCCGCGTGCAGCCGCGCCGCCGTCAGGGAGTCCGCGGTGGCGAACAACGTGACCTCATGACCGAGGCCGACCAGCCCCTCGGCGAGCGTCGACGCCACCTGCTCCCATGGCCCGTAGCCGCGCGGCGGAGTCCGGTGCGCGATCGAGGCGAGCACAGCAATACGCAACCGAGCCGCTCCCTGCTTGCCGCCGCCCAGCCGCGTCAGGCGCCTGGGCACATCCGCACACTACCGGCGCCTGCGCGCCCGAGCGGTCCGAGTTGGCCGGTGTCGATCACCGATAAACTGCTACTCTGCAAGATCCAACTGACGCGATTTCCACACTTGCAGTTGGAATGATGAGGGGCGTGCAATGAGCAGCGACGACGATCTTCCTGGAAGTCAGCCCTTCTCCGCAGCAGGCGAAGCCAGCAGGCCGCTGGCCGTCGGCGATGCGATCCGTTACGGATGGAACCGCTTCAAGGCCAACGCGTGGACGTGGATCGGCGCCGTCGTCCTTGCGGCAATCATCCAGGGCGCGCTGAACAGCCTCTTCGGGAACCGCAGTGCGTTCCGCGTCGACACGTTCGGCCAGTCTCTCTGGACGCTCGGCTGGGTCGTCGGATCGATCGCCACGGTCGTGGTCGGCTACCTCGTCAACGCCGCTCTCGTACGCGGCGCCCTGCACGAGGTGGACGGACAGCGCCCGAGCCTCGGGTCGTTCTTCCGCTTCACCAACGTCGGGAACGTGATCCTGGTCGGCGTTCTGGTCGGGTTGGCGACGGCGGTGGGGCTCGTCCTGTTCGTGGTTCCCGGGTTGGTCGTGGCCTTCCTCACCTGGTGGGCGCTGCCGTTCGTGATCGATCGACACGATTCCGCCATCGAGGGCATCCGCTCCAGCGTCCGGGCGATCTCCACGCAGGCGGGTCCGGTGTTCCTCCTCGCGCTCGCGCTGATCGGGATCAACATCCTCGGGGCGATCCCGCTCGGACTCGGCCTGCTCATCACCGTTCCGGTCACCACCATCGCCTCGACCTACGCCTACCGCCTCGTGAGCGGGAGGGCGCCCAGGAGCTGAGCACCGTGACGGGCCAAATGGCCGTAGTCGACCGGAGGCGCCGACGGTAGCGTCCGCTCATGTCTCTCCCCGACGCCTGCGGGAGCGGCGCGCCATTCCGCGCGACTGCGCGTACTCGGTGGGGCGCACCGCCTCCGGAGAAGCGCAGCTGAGCACGCAGATCACCCAGGAACTGATGAGCGACTACGCCCTCGCCCCGGAGGCGATCACGCTGATGCAGCGGCTGGGTCCGCGCTCCCACGTCGCGATACCGCTCGTCCACGGCGACCCCCGCACGCCGAGCCTGGTGCTGACGCTCCCACCGCGGCGCGACGACCTCGTTCTCGTCGCGCTCCGCGTCCTCCCCGCACCGTCCGCGCAGGTGAACGCCTCCGACCGGACCGCGCCATCGTCCGGGGCGGGGTAGCCCGCGAGCAGCGTCCGCGTGGACGGTCCTGCTCGGACCGCCGCACGGGCCGCCACCACGAGTCCGAGCCGATCGGAGATGCCGTGACCCGCCAGCCAGCGCACCCCAGCCTCGTGCTGGGCCACAGCCGCCGCCCCGCCGCCGACGCCGCCCTGCACGTCGCCGTCGACCTCGCACGCAGGCTGGATGCCGACCTGCATGTGGTCCACGGCGTCGACCTGTTCGACTACCCGGTCGACCCCGACGCCGCCGACTGGGAGGAGCAGGCCAGCCGCACGCTGGACGAGCAGCGCAAACGGGTCGAGGCCATCCTCGCCGACTGCCCGGTGCGCTGGACCTACCGGACCTACCGCGGTGACCCCGCCCGCGTCCTCGACGACGTCGCCGTGGAAACCGACGCGCTCATGATCATCGTGGGATCGCGGGGCGAGGGCGTCGGCGCGACGTTCGACCGGCTGCTGTCCGGATCGGTCTCGCGCGGCGTTCTGCGCCGACAGCATTGCCCGGTCCTCGTCGTGCCCGGGACTGCCGCGTTCGCCGAGGGCTGCCGGTAGACCAGACGGGACGTCCGCCGGGGCCACTTTGCGGCCGAACAGAAGCCGATCGGGGTCGAACGGCCCTCCTCCCGGCGCGCCGACGCACGGCACCGTGGTCGAAGAGCGTGCGGAGGACGCGATGGACACGGCCTGTCCCGATGCCGTCGCCCTACCCGCGCACCGACCCTGCGGAAGGCTGTGTCGTGATGGACCGTTCGCTGTCGCTTCCGATGGAGCTGCCCGAGGCGGTCGCCGCCCAGATCGGCGACGCACGTGACCGGCTGCTGAGCGACGCCGCCGCTTCGGGCATGCCCGGGTCGGTCGTCGACGACGCGATCGCCGACGCCGTGCACGACCTCCGGGACGCGCACGTGCACGCGTTCATCGGCGTGCTCGTCGAGCGCCAGGTTCGGGACGCGCTCGGGCTCCGGGCGCTGCAGCCCGGGCACGGCCGGTAGCCCCTCGAAGGCGACCTCCTGGGCCGCCTGGCGGAGCGACGGTGCTCACCCCGCGGCGCGGCAGGTCCCGTCGGCGGCGTAGAGCGGTCGGGTGTCGACCGGGCGACCCGGCGGCGGGTTCACCTCGATGACGACCGGCACGTCCGGTGTGAGGGCCTCTTCGCAGGCGATGAGTCCGGCGCCGCTGCGCGCGGTCCAGATGTCGATGTGCCCGGCGCGAGCGGTCTCCCATTGGGCGACGCACTCCGCGCAGTCGTCCTCCATGACCAGGTACAGCCGCAGCCGCGGTTCGTAGAGCAGCGTGCCCGGCGGTAGCTCGCGTGGATCGCTGGCCGCCGTGACGGGGTCGACGTAGGTACCGGTTCCGCCCGCCTCCGCGTGACGGCTGTTGGGGTGGGCGATCTCGGCGCTTCCCGGCGGGTCGTTGTCCAGGCCGCCGTAGAAGGTGACCTGAACGGCGACGCTTCCGTGGCCCGGTTCGGCCATGGGTGCCGACGACGGGACGGGGGCCGACGACGCCGAAGGCGCCGACCCGACCGGCGGGGGCACGTTGCCGCACGCCGCGGCGATCGCGAGACCCGCGACGGCGATCAGGAGCCGCGGCGCCCTCATGCCGCGCCCTTCCTTCGCACGTTGCCCGGGTTCCCGCCGACGGGCCCCGGTCGGCCCGCGCCGAGTCGTCCGGGAGGTGTGGTCGCCCCTTGGGGTGCCGCGCTGAAGCGTCCTGCCCTTGGCGCCTTCTGCCAGCGCAGCCGCGTGCCTGCCAGGGCGGACAATGCGGACTGGATGAGGACGGCGTACATCAGCTGGCGGTACACGAGCTGCTGGAGCGGGAGCAGCAGCAGGTCGCGCAGCGGTTCGCCCTCCAGCCGGAAGGCGATCAGGCCCGCGGCCCACTGGATGGAGAGCGCGGCCGCCCAGAACATGCTGGTTCGGACCGGGTCGAGGAAGACCAGACCGTAGAGCATGTAGACGTCGATCATCGGCGCCGCGAGCGGCAGCACGATCTGGAACAGGCCGGTAACGAGGATTCCGAGCCGCCCCATGTGGCCGGAGTGGCCGCGCTCCACGACGGCGTGGCGGTGCTTCCACAGCGACTGCATGATCCCGTAGCTCCAGCGGTAGCGCTGACGCCACAGCTGGCCGAAGGTCGCGGGCGCGTCGGTCCAGGCGCGGGCCGTGGGCGCGTACACCACCCGCCACCCGGCCCGACCGAGCGCGATGGTCAGGTCGGTGTCCTCGGCAAGGGTCTCGTCGCTCACGCCGCCCACCTGCAGCAGCGCCGAGCGACGGAACGCGCCCACGGCTCCCGGGACCGTGGTGACGACCTGCCACATGTCCTGCACCCTGCGGTCGATGTTGAACCCGACCACGTACTCGATGTGCTGCCAGCGCGCGATGAGGCTGCCGCGGTCGGCGACGCGCGCGTTCCCCGCGACGGCGCCCACCCGCGGGTCGACGAACGGCGCCACGAGGTTGCCGACGGTAGAGGGCTCGAACACGGTGTCGCCGTCCAGCATGACCACGACGTCCTGTCGGGCGGCGGCGATCCCTACGTTCAGCGCGGACGGTTTGCCGCCGTTGGGCTTGCGCAGCACGCGGACGTTCGGCAGGCCCAGCCGCTCGACGGCGGCGGCCGTGCCGTCGGTCGACCCGTCGTCCACCACCACGATCTCGACCGGGTGCTCGCTGGCGGCCAGCGACAGGACCGTCGCGGCGATCGTGCGGCGCTCGTTGAACGCGGGCACGACGACCGAAACCGGGCGCGCCCAGCGCGCCCCGTCGCCGCCGCGGCGCCGCCCGTGCGCGATGGCCACGCCGCACATCACCAGCAGCCGGAGCAGCACCAACGTGCCGCCCACCAAGAGGCAGACCTCGAGCGCGGCCACGACGACCTTGGCCGTGGCGACCGTGGACAACATCACGGTGCCGAGTGCGCGTTGCTCCAGACCCGCGGAGACGTCTGCCCGCGGGAAGCCGACGGCACCGGAGACGGTGGCGAAGGTCATTCCGCGGCCCTGCAGCAGCGGGATGAGGCGGTCGAGCGCCGCGACCGTCTGCGACCGGTCACCGCCTGCGTCGTGCATGAGCACGAACCCACCCGTCGCCGCCACGGGCAGGACCGAACCGACGATGCTCTCGACCCCGCGTCGCTCCCAGTCGTTGCTGTCCACGTCCACCAACGCGGTGATGTAGCCGTCGCCGCCGAGCTGGCGCACGACCCGGAAGTCGTCGTTGTCGAGCGCCGAAGCCTCCGAGGAGTACGGCGGACGGACGAGATAGGTGATCTGTCCGGTGGCCCCCGCCACCGCAAGCTGGGTCGCGGCGAACTCGCGGTCCACCCGGGCCGCCGAGACCTCCGACAGGTCGGGGTGGGTGAACGTGTGCAACCCGATCTCCGATCCTGAAGCCGCGATCGCGCGCACCAGCTCCGGGTACCGTGCCGCACGGGAGCCGACGACGAAGAACGTCGCCGGGACGTGGTACTTGGCCAACACCGCGAGGACCTCTGGTGTCCAGAGCGGATCGGGGCCGTCGTCGAACGTCAGCGCCACGGTCTTCGGTGACGCCGTGAGCGAGGACGTCCGACCACGGGTCGTGTCGATCACCGGGCCGCCGTTCGCGATGACCGCAGGCACCGCGTCGTCCGGCCCGCTCGCGGCAGCGCCCGTCGCGTCGACGCCGATCTGCGAGTTCGTCAGGCCGTTGGTGACGAGTGCGGTCGCGAACATCCCGACCACGGCGAGGATCAACAACCACCGCGGACGCGGATGACCGTGCCTCGTCGCCCTCAGAGCACCGCGTCGGGACGTGCGCTCGGCACGCTTCTTCGCGCGCATGTCACTGCGTACCGGGGCCTGCGGACGTCTGCGACGCGCCGCTGGGCGACGACGCCGTGGTCGGCGAGTCGGTGCTCTCGGGCGACGCGCCGGTGGACGTCGTCCCCGTCGTCCGGCTCGTCGTGGTCGGACTCGTCGTCGTCGGCGCCGTCGTCGTCACGGGCGTCGTCGTCAGAAGCGTCGTCAGGGGCGTGGTCAGGGGCGTCGTGAGGGGCGTCGTCGCCTGCCTCGTCGTCGTCAGCGTCGCGCGCGGCGTCGCCTTCACGGTGAACTTCGACAACGGTGGACGCGTCGTCGGGACCGTGGCCGACCGGAGGATGTCGGGCATCCCCTCTGACGACGCCGGGAGGCCTGCGACGATGCCGTTCCCGCCTTCGGGAACGCCGGGCACCCCACCCGCCACGCGGGTCTGCGCCACGGTTGCCGCGACGACCGCAATGTAGACCAGACAGCCGACCCCGATCACCCTTCCCAACCGCCGCAGCCAGATCCCCCGTCTCCCCGAGTCGTCGACGAACACCTGGTGCTCGGCGCCGAGCGCCGGGTGCTCGTCGACGAGCGCCGAAGACCCCGGCCGCCTGCCCTCGCTCACTGCCCTTCTCCCTTGCTGACAGCGCGTGAACATGCGCGAAGGACGCGGCGGGAGATGCTTCCGCCGCCCAGTGCCACCTCCGTCTCACCCGCAGCCCCCGACGCCACCGGTAGTTCCAGGATGGGGAAACCCCCGGCGGGCCGCAGGGGCCCAACGTCCGCAACGTCGCCACGAAGGTCCCGAGGGTGATCGGCCGACGCCCGGACGCACCCTCCCCGCGGTCAGCCCTCGACGAACATCCCGATCATGTGCCGTGCTCGGTGCGGAGCCGAGGCACCTCGTGCACCGGTAGCGCGGATCGACGGCGCGGCCGCGGGTGGGTCTCCACCCGCGGCCGCGCCCTTCTGTGTCCTCCCTGGCGGGTCCCGAGGACCCGCCCTGGCCCCACGCGTCAGCTCTTCGAGATGGCGATCTTCGTCGGCTCCGTCGTCGGAGACTGCTCGGCCACCGGCACCCGGATCTCGAGGATCCCGTCCTTGTAGCTCGCGCTGATATCGGTCTCGGTGGCGCCATCGGCCAACGGAAGCGTCCGGGTGAAGCTGCCGTAATGCATCTCGTGCCGCGTGTAGCCTGCGTCCTGGGTCTTCTCCTCGACCCGACGCTCGGCGTTGATCTTCAACATCCCGTCGGCGACGGTGATCTCGACGTCCTTGTCCGGGTCGATACCCGGCAGCTCGGCCCGGATCACCTGGGTGTTCCCCTCGCGGAACTCGTCGACCCTGATCAGGTCCTCACCCGGCCAGTCCCAGTTCAGCCCGAAGGGCCGCCGCATGGGCAGGGACCGCAGCCACTCCTCGAACACCCGATCCATCCGACCGAAGCGCCCGACCAGATCAGCGGCCCGCTCACGACGCACGACTGAGCTCATCATGTTTCCTTCCTTCTCGGTGATGGGTGCGACGACCGTCCGCCGCGCCGAGCGCCTGCGTGAGGGACTCTCGTCCCGTCCGACTGGGGCCGACGGTCAGTTCGCGCCGGTCGGCGCGGTCGCGCGTGCGGCGGTCCGACACCCGGGCGGCCCATCGGGACCTCCGGGCGCACCGGGATGACGTTCGACCCTGGGCCCCGCCCTCACCGGCCGCGCAGTCTCGGAACGACCCGGAAAGCACTGGGGTCATGGAGGAGTTCCCCGTGCCCGACCTACGCGCGTTCCTCGCCCGGTTCCGCCCATCCGGCACACCGGGCGCGCCTGCGGACGCAGGCGTGCCCGCCGACCGCGCCCGAGAACAGACCGCAGAGCTGGAGCCCGTGCTGGCGACGCTGGCCGACGGCGAGCGCGAGGCGGAGCGCATCCGTGCCGCGGCGGACGCGGCCGCCGTCGTGCGCCTGCGTGAGGCCCGCACCCGGGCCGATGCGCTCGTCGCGGACGCCCGACGGCAGGCGGAGGCCGAACTGGCCGCGCTCCGAGCGGAGGCCAAGGCGCGAGCGGCGACCCGACGGGGCGGGGCCGAGGCCGCGGCGACAGCGGCCGCGGAGCGCGTGCGGGCGTACGGCCGGGCCCGGCTCGACAACCTCGCCGCCGAGGCGGCCGCGCCGCTGCTGGCGGCGCTGCTCAACGACGTCGACGACGGCGTCCGTCCCTTGTCGGACAGTGTCCCGACGGCGGCCCGATGACCGGCGCCGGATGGAACGCGGCCGGCGTGCGGGCCAAGGCGATGCTGACCCGCCGGATCGGCCTGGCGGGGGCACGCGAGCTCGCGGCCTCCACCTCCTTGGCCGACGCCGTGGCCCGGCTGCGCTCGACGCCGTACGGACGAGCGCTGCCGCCGGAGCCGGGGCGCACCGACGTCGAGTGGGCCGTCGCCGCCACCGTGCTGTGGCACCTGCGCGTGCTCGCGGGATGGCAGCCCCGCCAGGGAGTGGCCGCGCTGCGGGCGCTCGCCGGATGGTTCGAGGTGACCGCCGTCGTCGGGCACGCCCGCGCACTCCACGGGCGCGAGCAGGCCCCCGCGTTCCGGCTCGGCGCCCTCGCCACGGCGTGGTCGCGCGTCGCGACGACACGCTCGGAGGACGAGATGCGCAGCGCGCTCGCCCGGTCCGCCTGGCGGGACCCTGGCACGGGCGACCCCGGCCTGATCGCCACCACGCTGCAGCTCGCCTGGGCCGAGCGGGTCGCCGCCGCCGTCCCTCCCGCACGGGCATGGGCGCTCACGGGCGCGGCGATCCTGTTGGCGCGCAGCCGTTTCCTCGACCGGCGCGAGCCGGGCGAAGGGGGAATGCGCCGCGCCGAGGCCCTGCTCGGCCGCCGAGCCGTCTCGGCGGGATCCTGGCAGGCGTACGTGGCCGCCCTGCCGGAGGACGCCGCCGCCGCACTCCGCGGGCTGAGCGAACCCGACGAGCTCTGGCGGGCCGAGGACCGGTGGTGGCTCGACGTCGAGGAGCGCGCCCTCACCCTCGTGAGCGCGCGCCGCTTCGGACTCGGACCCCTCGCGGGGGTCGGGGCGCTGCTGGCGGTGGACGGGCACCGCGTCCAGGCCGCCGTGCAGATCGCCGCGCGCGGCGCACGGGGACGGGAGGCGCTCGATGCGCTCGGGTGACGGGCTGGGCCCGGTCCGCATGCAGCGCATCGCGCTCGTCGCGCCGTCGGCAACGCTGCGCGACGCGCTCGTGCGCGTCGCGGACGCGGGAGTCGTCGAGTTCGACGACGGGGACGCCCGGACGGCCACCGACGCCACGCCCGGGACGCCCGCCCTCACGGCACCGGACGGCAAGCCCGCCCGTCCCCTGCTCGCCCGCGCGCCGCAGGACCCCGACGAGCTGGCCCGACGAGGGGCGGTCGACCTGCTCGCGGGCGAACGGGAGCTGGCCGACGTGGCGGACACGGCCGTCCGGCGCGGCAGCGTCGCCGCGTTGGTGGGCTGGTGCCCGCTGCCCGCCGTCGACGAGCTCAGCGCGGCACTGGCCCCGGTCGGCGCCGCGGCGGTCCCGCTGCCCACACCCCACGGTTTCGACCCGCCGACGTTGCTCCCAGAGGACGGGCGTGCGCGGCACTCCTTCGCGCCCGTGGTCGGGCTCTACGGCACGGTGCCCTACCCCGACGTCGACCCGACGCTGCCCGCGGCCCTGGCCTACGTGCTCATGTTCGGGATGATGTTCGGCGACGTCGGGCACGGCGCGGTGCTGCTCGTCGCCGCGCTGGTGCTGCGCTCCGGCCGTCCGCGCAGGCTCGCGTCGCTGCGCAACGCGTGGCCGTTCGTCGCGGCAGCGGGCTTGTCCGGCTGCGTCTTCGGCGTGCTCTACGGCGAGTTCTTCGGACCGACGGGCATCGTGCCGGTCGTCTGGCTCGCCCCGCTGGCGGCGCCGACCCTTCTGTTGGAGGCCGCCGTCGGCGTCGGAGCGGTGCTGCTGGCCGCCGCCTACGCCGTCGCGATCGTGAACCGGTGGCGCGAAGGCGGACCCCAGGCGGCCTTGTTCGCGTTCGGGGGCGTCGCAGGCGCGCTGCTCTTCCTCGGGCTCGCCTGCATCGCGCTCGGCCTGACCCTCGGGGCACTGCCGGTCGTGATCATGGGCGCGGCGGTCGTCCCGGCCGGTCTGGTGCTGTCCGCCATCGGGTTCTACGCCACCAGCGGCGGCGGCGCCGCGGGTGCCGTCCAGGCGGGCGCCGAGGTCGTCGACGCCGTCGTGCGGACGGGCACCAACCTGGTGTCGTTCGCACGCCTCGCCGCGTTCGGGCTCACCCACGCCGCGCTGGGCTCGCTGGTGTGGGCGGCGACGGTCGCGCTGGGCCGCAGCGGCGTCGTCGGCCTCGTCGCGGCCTGCCTCGTCTTCGTCGTCGGCAACGCGGTCACGTTCACGATCGAGGGCGTGGTCGCCGCCATCCAGGCGCTTCGTCTGGAGTTCTACGAGCTGTTCTCCCGGGTGTTCGCCACCGAGGGCAGGCCCTTCCGGCCCTGGCACATCCCCACCGCCACCACCGATGGCTCCGCTCCTCAGGAGGTTTCGCCATGAACGCCTGGATCGTCGGGCTGCCCGTGCTGGTCCTCGCCGTCGTCGGGGTGCCGCTGCTCCTGCGCAGGCGGCACCGGACGGCGATGCGCGTCCTGCTCGGCGTCGACGCGATGTTGCTCGCCGCGTCGCTCGTCGTGATCGTGCTCGTCCTGACCGCGGGTCCCGCGCACGCCGCGCCCGTGCTCGCCCAGACGACGGCCACCTCCACCGGAGCGGGATCGGCCGCCCTCCTGGGCGCGGCGATCGCGGTGGCGAGCTCCTCCATCGGGGCGGCGATCGCGGTGGCCTACACCGGATCAGCGGCGCTGGCCGCGCTCTCCGAGCGCCCCGAGCTCTTCGGGCGCGCCATGGTGATCGTCGGGCTCGCCGAGGGCATCGCGATCTACGGGCTGATCGTGTCGATCATCCTCATCGGCAAGGCCTGACCGATGGCGCTGCTTGCCGTCGTCGGCGAAAGCACTCAGGTCGAGGGCTGGGCGCTGGCCGGAGCGCTGGTGCTCGAAGGCGGAACGGCCGACGAGGTCCGCGCGGCCTGGTCGGAGGTTCGCGCGCGGGACGTCGCCGCCGTGCTGCTGACGCCGGGTGCCGCGCAGGTCCTCGCCGCCGACATCGAAGCGTCCGGCCAGGCCACCGGTGCCCCGCTGATCGCGGTGCTGCCCCGATGAGCGCCACGGTGACGGCGGCGCTCGCACCCGTGCGGGCAGCGCTGCTCGACGCCGCCCGCGCCGACGCGGCGGCCGTCCGCGCACAGGCGGAGCGGGACGCCGAGCAGATCCTGCGCGACGCCACCGGACGGGCGGACGCGATCCTCGACGAGGCCCGCAGGCGCGGACGGGCCGAAGCCACGGCGCTGCTGGCCGCGACGGAGGCGGGCACGGCCCGCAGCGCGCGCCGGGCCGGGCTCGCCGCGCGCCGGGAGAACCTCGACGCCCTCCGCGCGCGGGTGGCGACGCTGCTCAGGGAGTGCTTCACGGGCCCGGATGCGGCGCGGATCGACGCGCGACTGCGCGCGCAGGTGCGGGGGGTCCTCGGCGACGAGGCCGCGATCACCGCCGTGGACGGCGGGGGCATGTTCGGGAAAGCGCCAGGCCGTTTCGTCGACGCCTCCGTCGCGGTGCTCGCCGAGCGTGCCGTCGAAGCACTCGGGGCCAGGGTGGAGCAGCTGTGGCAAGCCTGAACGGGCGGATCGCCAGGGTCAACGGGCCGCTCGTCGACATCGAGCACGTGGCGTCCGCCGCCATGGGCGACATGATCACCCTGGGCGCCCGGGGGGTGCCCGCCGAGATCGTGGCCGTCAAGGGCGACAAGGCCACGACGCAGGCCTACGAGTACACGGGAGGCCTCGCCCCCGGCGACCGGGTGCTGCAGCTGGGCCACCCGCTCACCGCACGGCTCGGTCCCGCCCTGCTCGGGAACGTGTTCGACGGCCTGCTGCGCCCTCTGGCGGCGGCCGACGTGTTCCTGTCCGGCGGCATCGACGGCCTCTCCGCCCGGCAGTGGGAGTTCACCCCGCTGGCCCGGCCGGGGGACCGGGTGCGCGGCGGTGAGGTGCTGGGCGTGCTCGCGCCTGCCGCGGTCGAGCACCGGGTGCTCGTCCCGCCCGGCGTCGCGGGTGTCGTCGAGCGCGTCGCGGCCCCCGGACGGCACGGCGACGACGAGGAGCTGGGCGTCGTGTCCGGAGTGCCGGTGCACGCGGCGCAGCTCTGGCCGGTGCGCCGACCCCGCCCGTTCCGTGAGCGCTCGGCCGAGATCGCCCCGCTCGTCACCGGGCAGCGCGTACTCGACCTGCTCTTCCCGGTGCCCCGCGGCGGCACGGCCGCGGTGCCGGGCGGGTTCGGCACCGGGAAGACGATGCTGCTGCAGCAGATCGCGAAGTGGAGCGAGGCCGACGTGATCGTCTACGTCGGGTGCGGCGAGCGCGGGAACGAGATGGCGGAGGTGGTCGCGGACCTCGCGCTGCTGCCCGACCCGCGCACCGGGGGGCGGATCATCGACCGGACCGTCGTCATCGCGAACACGTCGAACATGCCGATGATGGCCCGTGAGGCGGGCATCCACGCGGGCATCACCGTCGCGGAGTTCTTCCGCGACATGGGTCACGACACCGTCGTCATCGCGGACTCCATGTCCCGGTGGGCGGAGGCCATGCGCGAGTTCGCCTCGCGCACCGGGGCCCTCCCCACGGAGGAGGGCTACCCTGCCGACCTCGCGTCCGCGCTCGCCGCCTTCTACGAGCGCAGCGGCGTCGTGCGGACGCTGGGCGGCGCTTCCGGCTCGGTCACGGTGATCGGCGCGGTGTCCCCGCCGGGTGGCGACCTGACCGAGCCCGTCACCGTCGCCACCGAGCGCTTCATGCGGTGCCGCTGGACCCTGGACAAGGACCTCGCCTACGCGCGGCACTATCCGGCCGTCTCCTGGTCGGCCTCCTTCGCCCGGGACGTCGACGCGATCGCCGGATGGCACGCCCGGTCCGGCGACCCCGGCTGGGCTGCGCGCCGGGCAGCGCTCGTCACGGTGTTGGCCGAGGCCGACGAGCTCGCCGCGCTGGCCGATCTCATCGGCGCGACCGCGCTCTCGGACCGGCAGCGGGTGGACCTTCTCGCCGGGCGCCTGGCCCGCGACGCCGTCCTGCAGCAGAGCTCGCTGTCGGCCAACGACGCGCACTGCCTCCCGACCAAGACCGCGGCGCTGGTCGACGCGCTGCTCGCGGTCGTGCAGGCGCTGCGATCGGCGGTGGTGGCAGGCGCGCCCGCGGCGGCGCTGGAACAGCTCGACTACAGCCCCCTGACCCGCGCGCGCGAGGACACGCCGCCGGACGACCCCCGTGCCGTCCCGGCGCGCGGCGACGCCGTCGTCGGCCGGATCCGGGAGGTCGTGCCATGACGCTCCCGCTGCGCTGTGGCTACACGTCGGTCCGCGAGATGGCAGGCCCGCTGATCGTCCTCGACGGCGTGCGCGGCGTCGGCTGGGACGAGTTCGCCCGCATCCGGCTTCCGTCCGGCGAGGAACGCCACGGTCTCGTCCTGGAGGTCGCCGACGGTCTCGCCGTCGTGGAGGTGCTGCAAGGCACCAGCGGGATGACCACGTCGGGCTCCGAGGTCGAGTTCACGGGCAGGCCGCTGTCGGTGCCGGTCACGACCGCGTGGCTCGGTCGGGTGTGCAACGGGCGCGGCGAGCCCCTCGACGGTGGACCGCCGGTGCTCGCCACCGACGTCGCTCCCGCGGAGGGCAGGCCGCTCAACCCGGTGCACCGCGACGCGCCGCACGAGCCCGTCACGACCGGCGTCTCGGCGATCGACGCGCTCACGACGCTCGTCCGCGGGCAGAAGCTGCCGATCTTCTCCGTGCCGGGACTGCCGCACCTCGAGCTCGCGACGCAGATCGCGGCGCAGTCCGCCACCGCAGGCGCGCCGTTCAGCGTCGTCTTCGCGGGCCTCGGCCTCACCCACGCCGACATCGCCTTCGTCCGCGACGAGCTGGAGCAGCGCGTTGCCGACGGCGAGCTGGTGCTGCTGCTCAACGCGGCCGACGACCCGGTGATCGAGCGCATCATGACCCCGCGCATCGCGCTCACCATCGCCGAGCACCTCGCGTTCACCGAGGGACGGCACGTGCTCGTCGTCCTGAGCGACATGACGAGCTACGCCGAGGCGTTGCGCGAGGTCTCGGCGGCGCGCGGCGAGGTCCCCGCCCGCCGCGCCTACCCCGGCTACCTCTACAGCGACCTCGCGTCCCTGTACGAACGCTGCGGACGGATCCGCGACCGCGCGGGCTCGGTCACGATCGTGCCGGTGCTGACCATGCCCGGCGGGGACATCACGCATCCGGTGCCCGACCTCACCGGCTACATCACCGAGGGTCAGATCGTGCTGTCCCCGCAGGTCCACGGCCGCCATGTGTACCCGCCGGTGGACCCGCTCGCCTCGCTGTCGCGCCTGATGCGCCGCGGCGCGGGCGCGGGGCGCACCCGCGACGACCACCTGGACATCGCGGCGCAGCTGCTCTCGGCCCTCGCCCGCGCGCGTCAGGTGCGCGAGCTGGCCGAGCTGGTCGGCGTCGAGGGACTGACCGCGGCGGACCGGGCCCACCTCGATCTCGAGCGGGCCTTCCACACGGAGCTGGTCGACCAGGGCACGCACGAGCGCCGCACGATCGACGACACCCTCGACCGGGTCTGGCAGGTCCTGCGCCGCCTGCCCCGCCGCGACCTGACGATGGTGCCCGAGGCCCTGCTCGACCGCAGGTTCGGTCGCGAAGACGACGAGGAGGTCGGGTGACGGCCACGCCACCGGGCCGGGCGGGTCGCATGTGGCTGCGCCGCCGGATCGAGACCGCAACGCGGGCCCGCTCCACGCTGGAGCTGAAGCTCGGCAGGCTCCAGGCCGAGCAGGCGCGGCTGGACCGTGGGCTCCGCGACCTCACCGAACGATGGCACGCCGAGGTCGGCCAGGCCGAGGAATGGCTGTTGCGCGCACTCGTGCAGAGCGGGCGGCACGGCGTCGAGCTCGCCACCCCGGCGGGTCTCGGCGACCTGACCGTGAGCTGGGCCGCCACGATGGGCGTCCGCCGTCCCGACGAGGCGGTCTATCGGCCGCCGCCGAGCGACCCGGCCCAGGTCGACTCCTGCACGGCGGTCGGGCAGGCCCGGCAGGCGTTCCGTCTGGCCGCGGCGACCGGGGCGCAGGTCGCCGCCGCGGCAGAGGCGGCCCGTGCCGTCGCCGCGGAGGTCGCGGTGACCCGTCGGAGACTGCGTGCTCTCGACCGGCGCGCCCTTCCCCGGCTGGAGGCCGAGCTGGCCCGCCTCGAGCTCGACCTCGAGGAACGCGACCACGACGAGCACACCGCCCGCCGCGCCGTCACCGCGGTGGGGCGGCGCCACTGATACCTGAGCCACCCACGATGGGAGTCACCGTGATGTCACACCTCACCCGCGGACCGCGCCGACCTGTTCGGCTCGTCTTCGCGCTGGCCGTCGCCGCCCTCGTGCTCACCGCCTGCGCCGCCGGACCGAACGTCGCCGTCGGTCCGGACGCCGCAGGGTTCTGGCTCGGGCTCTGGCACGGCCTGATCAGCCCCATCACGTTCCTCGTGTCGCTGTTCACCGACAAGGTCTCGATCTACGAGGTGCACAACGACGGGAACTGGTACGACTTCGGGTTCATGATCGGCATCAGCGCCGTCTTCTCCGGCCCGGCGTCGACCGGCGGCACCGTCGCCCGTCGTCGAACCCGTCGGCAGGCATGAGCCCGCCTGCCGACGGGTTCGACGACGGGCCGGACGGCCCGGTCGAGGACGGCCTGCGGCCCTGGCGGGCGACCTCACCGAGGCAGGACCATGCGCGACGAGCGGCGACATCGGGTCGACCACCACGAACCACAGGAGGAGCAGTGCGGCCATCGCTGGTTTTCGGCCGGATCGGCGGCATACCCGTCGGCGCCCACTGGTCGGCCCTCGCCGGGGTGGGACTGCTCGCGGTCCTTCTCGCGACAACGGTCCTCCCTGAGCTCGCCCCCGGTCTCAGCGCCGCGGTGTACGCGCTCGCGGCAGCGATGGCCGCGATACTGTTCGTGCTGTCGTTGCTGGCCCACGAGGTGGCGCACGCGCTGGTGGCGCACAGGTCCGGCATCGAGGTGCGCCGGATCACCCTCTGGCTGCTCGGCGGCGTCTCCGAGCTCGGTGGCAAGCCGTCCGGGCCGGGTGTCGAGGTGCGCGTGGCCCTGGCCGGACCGCTGATGAGCATGGCACTCGGCGGCGTGTTCACCGTGCTCGCCGTCCTCGGCACGGCGAGCGGCTGGGCGGGCGTCGTCGTGGCCACGCTGAGCTGGCTCGCGACGATGAACGTCGTCCTGGCGGTGTTCAACCTGATGCCCGGCAGTCCCCTCGACGGCGGCCGCGTGCTGCACGGCCTGGTGTGGCGGTGGACGGGTGACCGGGAACGCGCGACGCGCGCGGCCTCCGGCGCCGGACAGGTGCTGGGCGCGCTCCTGGCCGGAGGCGGGGTGCTGCTGATCTTCGCGGGCCGCTGGGACGGGCTGTGGCTCGTGCTGGTCGGCTGGTTCCTCGCGGGTTCCGCGGTCGGGGAGCGCATGCACGCCGCCCTCGCCGAGGGGGTCGGAGGTCTCCGGGCCCGCGACGCGATGACGTCCGCCCCCGTCGTCATTCCCGCGTGGTGGACGGTCCAGGCCCTCCTCCAGCATCTGGTGGGGCCCAACGCTCCGCGCTGCCGGACGTTCCCCGTGGTGGACCTGGCGGGCCACCCGCTCGGCGTGGTCAACCTGGCCGCCGTCATGGCGGTGCCCGCCGAAGCGCGCGCCGAGACGTCCGTTGGCGACCTCGTCCGCACGCCTCCCCTCGTCCTCGCGCCGGACGACCCCGTCGAACGGGCGCTCGAGAGGCCGCCGACGGCAGGTCGCGATCTCGTCATCGTCGCCGACGGCGACCGGGTCGTCGGCGTCATCGCCGCGGGCGACCTGGAACGCGTCGTGCTGCTGCACCCGGTGCTCGCGCCCGGCTCGCACCCCCGGTCGTAGCGTCCCGACGGGCGACACCCCCGGGCGTCAACTGGGCGCGATGTCGCCCCGGCTGACGGCGGCCGCGGAATGCGGCGGCTCGGGCGTCACCCGCTGGGCCCACATCAACGTGTGGAGCACCCCGGCCGCATAGCGCCCGCACCGGCCCGGCGGCTGGGCCAGGACGGCCTCGGCCGTGGCCAGCTCGTGCACGATCGCCGCCGCGGGAATCGGCAGGCCGACCATCTCGCCGGTCAACGGCCCGGACCCACCCGTCGTGAGCCAGCGCAGGGTGTCGTCGGCGCCCTGGTGGAAGCCCACCGCGGGACCGTGCTGCACCGCGAGGTGACCACGCTCCCGTTCCAGTTCCTCCGGCGCCCGGAGACGGGCCGCCGGTGCGGTCGGCCGGTAGCTCATCGTGTCCCTCCCGCGAGATCTCGGACGGAATCCCACTGCAGCCTGGCCCCGCGCGTCCCTGCGCGGCAGAGCCTTCGGGCTCGGAGCAGCGGACGAAGGTCCCGTCCGGTCGCCGGGTCCGGGCCGTGCGGCCCTACCCGGGCGGGGGCTCGTCGGGAAGCGTGCGTCGTGGACACACCGGCGGCCGACGACGCGGGGCGAGAGACGATGGCGACAAACGACTGGAACCTGGTGATCGAGGGGTGGGATCCCGCCGACGCAGGCAGACGGGAAGCCATCCTGACCCTGGGCAACGGCCGGTTCGCCACGCGCGGTGCCGTGGCGGAGTCCCGGGCCGACGGGGTGCACTACCCCGGAACCTACGCCGCGGGCTGCTTCAACCGGCTCCGCGACGAGATCGACGGCCGGACCGTCGAGTCGGAGAGCATCGTCAACCTGCCGAACTGGCTGGACCTGCGGTTCGCCGTCGACGAGGAGCCCTGGTTCGACCTGGCGTGTGTCCAGCTGCTGGAACACCGCCTCACCCTCGACCTGCGACGGGGCCTGCTCACGCGCAGGCTCCGCTTCGCCGACGCGACAGGACGGCGCACCGCCGTGCGACAGCGCCGCTTCGTCCACCAGAGCCGACTCCACCTGGCAGGCCTGCAGACCGTCGTCACCGCCGAGAACTGGGCGGGCAGGCTGCGCGTGGCGTCCGGGGTCGACGGCCGCGTCACCAACTCCGGTGTCGCGCGCTACCGCGACCTGTCCGCCCGCCATCTGACGGTGCTCGCGCGGTGCGAGCCGGAGCCGTCGACGGTGCTGCTCCTGGCCCGCACGACGCAGTCCCGCCTGAACGTCGCCGTCGCCGCGCGCACGACCGTGAGCGGGACCGCCGAGACCGCACCCCGGCGCACGTGCCGCGAGCCGGGCCGCATCGGCCACGAGCTCGACCTGACGCTGCGCACCGGGGAGCCCGTCACCGTCGACAAGATCGCGGCGCTGGTCACCTCCCGCGACCTTGCCATCTCCGAGCCCGCCGTCACCGCGGGCGAGCTGCTGGCCGACGCGCCGTCCTTCGACGACCTGCTCGTCGAGCACGAGCTCGCGTGGCGACGGCTCTGGCGCCGCTTCCGCCTCGACCTCACCGACGGCGCCACCCCCTATGCGGCCGCCGACACGCTCCAGACGCTGCGCCTGAGCATCTTCCACGTCCTGCAGTCGGTCGCGCCGAACGCCGCCGACCTCGACGCGGGCATCCCGGCGCGCGGCCTGCACGGTGAGGCCTACCGCGGCCACATCTTCTGGGACGAGCTCTTCGTGTTCCCGATGCTGACGATGCGGATGCCCGAGCTCACCCGCGCGCTGCTGCTCTACCGCGTGCGGCGCCTCGACGCGGCCCGCAGGGCGGCGCGGGCCGCGGGCCGCCGCGGCGCCATGTACCCGTGGCAGTCGGGCAGCGACGGGCGGGAGGAGAGCCAGCAGGCCCATCTCAACCCGCGCTCGGGCCGCTGGCTTCCCGACACCTCCCACCTGCAGCGCCACGTCGGGCTCGCGGTCGCCTACAACATCTGGCAGTACTACCAGGCCACCGCGGACCTGGAGTTCCTCTCCGCGCACGGCGCGGAGGTGATGCTGGAGGTCGCGCGGTTCTTCGCGGACCTCGCGCGGCACGACCCCGCCACCGACCGCTACCGGATCTGCGGCGTGATGGGTCCGGACGAGTTCAGCACCCGCTACCCGGGCGCCGCCGAGCCCGGGATCGACGACAACGCCTACACCAACGTCATGACCGTGTGGCTCCTGCAACGGGCCTTCGACGTGCTGGCCGTGCTCCCGCCCGACCGTCGGGCCGAGCTGGTCGACACCCTCGACCTCCGGGCCACCGAGATGCTGCGCTGGGAGGACATCTGCCGCCGGATGACGGTGCCGATCGCCGAGGACGGCGTGATCAGCCAGTTCGCGGGCTACCGCGAGCTGCCCGACCTCGACTGGGACGAGTACCAGCGCCGCTACGACGACCTGCAGCGGATGGACCGCATCCTGGAGGCGGAGGGGCGGTCGGTCGACGACTACCAGGTCTCGAAGCAGGCCGACGTCCTCATGCTCTTCTTCCTGCTGTCGGCCGACGAGCTGCGGTTGCTGCTGGACGGGCTCGGCTACGCGCTCCCGCCGGAGGCGATCCCGCGGACCATCGAGTACTACCTCGCGCGGACCGCCCACGGGTCGACGCTGTCGGCCCTGGTGCACGCGTGGGTGCTCGCCCGTGCCCACCGCGAGAACGCGTTGGAGCACTTCGAGCTCGCCCTGCGCAGCGACGTCGCCGACATCCAGCGCGGGACGACGGCCGAGGGCGTCCACCTGGGTGCGATGGCGGGCTGCGTCGACCTCCTGCAACGGTGCTTCGCCGGGATGGAGACCCGGCACGACGCCCTCTGGTTCAACCCCCACTGGCCGACCCGCTTCGGGCGGCTGGAGTTCGAGGTGCGCTACCGCCACCTGGCGTTGAGCGTGGCCGTGTCGGGTCGCGAGGTGCGCGTGGCGGCACAAGACGGGCCGGGCGGTCCGGTGCGGATGGGCTGCGGTGACGAGCTGCACGACCTGCGCCCGGGCGAGACGGTCACGTTCCACGCGAAACCCACGTTCGCCGCGGTCGACTGAGCGACGCCCACGCGGGCAGGGCCCGCGATGCGATGATCACCAGTCCGGCGCGTATCCGGCCGGTTCTGGGCACTTCGTGCGCCGAGCCGACGATCAAGGCGCACACGGCTGCTGTGGAGACCGTCCTGATGGCAGTTGCCCGGCGGCATGCCCAGCGAGGCCCGGGGGACAACCTCGACCCCCTCCCGGCCGAGGTGTCCCCCCTTCTCGGCGGGCGTCAGGGCCGGAGCCCGAAGGCTAACCGACACGGGCGACGGATACGCGGCCCGCGCCCCGTTCACGAACGCAACGCCAAGCTTCCGATGATCGACGTCGGTGTGCCATGGCGGCCATGTACGGCCGTCATGGCACCCAACCGTCGATCTCAGGCGGGTCCTGCTGTCAGCGCGCGGCCAGCAACAGGGTGTTGACGCTCGGCCCCGGGAAGTCGTCGAACTTCTCGGTGGCCACCAGCCGGTCCGGCCGGGACACCGCGTCGCAGGTCCCGCGGACGCCCATCGTGTCGCCGCTGCCAGCAGGTCGGTGCGCTCATCGAGCTCGCGGTAGGTCAGCTCGCCGTCGAGGGCGATCACCGCGGGGCGGTCGGGGTGGGCGAGCGCCACCTGGTGCAGCTCGTCGGGGATCGTGCGGGTGCCCCACAGCCCGGCGGCGCGGTAGGCGTGGACGGCGTCCTCGGGATAGCCGACGAGCCGCCCGCCCCACGTCGACCCCCTCACGGCGCTGGATGGTGAGCTCGCAAGCTGGCTCACGGTGTCTCCTCCACGAAGTCGGTCCGGGCGCTCACCAGACCCGCGGCGAGGTCGTCGCGCAGCGTCGCGGGGCCTTCCACGACCGTGCGCCCGCCGACCTCGGTCCGGATCCGCTCGGCGAGGTCGAGCCGGGTCAGCAGGGCGGACCGGTCGGCGGGACCGGTGAGCCGGAACCCGTCCGCTCCCCCGTCCCGGGCGCGCCGGGCCCGTGCCACCACCGCGTCCCCCGCCGCGTCCCACGGGTCGACGAGCACGTCGTCGATGACGACGAGGTTCCCGGCACCGCTGCCCGCGCCGCGGCCCAGCACCCAGTCGGTGAT
This sequence comes from uncultured Actinomycetota bacterium, assembly GCA_963750095.1. GTDB lineage: Bacteria > Actinomycetota > Actinomycetes > Mycobacteriales > Pseudonocardiaceae > Pseudonocardia. Next base: position 113,458 of record CAVVPJ010000011.1, read on the forward strand.
CGCGGCCGGATCCTCGGGTGCACTGTCCCCGCCCGCGTACTGGCCGAGTGCGGCCGCGACGACGTCGGGATTGGTGGTCATGCCGTTCGACCCCGCCCGCGCCGAGCGCAACTTCGCCGTCTTGGAGAAGCGGGTCCGCGAGGGACTGGATCGCCAGGGTGTGCGGCTCGCGACCGTCGAGCTGCACCGCGAGGTCGACTGCGCTACACGATGCAGCTCGCCGAGGTCACCGCCCCAGTCGTGGCCGGTCCGCTCGACACGGCGGCGATCGAGGAGGCCGCCACCGCGTTTGGCGCGAACAACGTGGGGGCCGAGCGCCTGCGGGCCCGGACGGCGCGGCGGTCGTGGCCTGCCGCCACTGCGACGAGGTGCTCGGCGACGCCGTACCGGGCAGCACGATCGCCGTCGCGGTCCACGAGGGGCCCTCCACCGAGGCGGGGCCGCAGATCATCGCCAACCCCGCCGACTACGTCGACGCGCCGGTGGTGTTCCGGCAGTACTGCTGCCCCTCCTGCTGGACCGCGCGGTACTCCGGGGTGGTCCCCGCCGACCACCGGGACACCGTGGCGACCCTCGGCAGGCTGATGGCGGTGGGCCCGGTGTCGTAGGCGCCAGGTCGCGGACGGGTCCAGGCGGGCCCGACGGTCTCGCTCATGACGTCTCCTCCCGTGTCGGACGCTTCGGCTCGCTCATCCCTCGGCGAACAGCTCGACCACTGCGGCGCAGAAGGCCGGGAGGTCGTGGGGGTTGCGGCTGGTCACGAGCTTGCCGTCGCGGACGACCTCCTCGTCGACGACGGTGCCGCCCGCGTTGCGGATGTCGGTGCGCAGGCTCGGGTACGACGTGAGCGTGCGCCCCTTGACCAGATCGGCCTCGACCAGCGTCCACGGGGCGTGGCAGATCGCCCCGACCGGCTTGTCGGCGGCGACGACGGCGCTCACGAACGCGCGGGCGTCCGCGTCCATCCGCAGCCGGTCGGCGTTCACGGTGCCGCCGGGCATGAGCAGCGCGTCGTAGTCCACGGCCGAGGCCCCCGAGACGACCTTGTCGACGGTGAAGGAGTCGGCGGGCTCGATGTCGCCGTTCATCGCCTGGATCGTGCCGTGGTCGAGCGACACCAGCTCGACCACCGCGCCCGCGCCGGTCACGGCGTCGCGGGGCGCGGTCAGCTCGACCTGCTCCACGCCGTCGGTGGCGAGGATCGCCACCCGCTTGCCGGTCAACGTTCCCATGTCGATGTCCCTTCTGGCTGGCTCGCGTCGCCCTAGGAGTACGTCGAATCCACGCCGGGGAAACCTCCGTCGCCACGGGAGGAGGCAGGTGTGAAACCGGGTGCGCGGGGAACGCTCCCTCGCGTGCAACCGTGCTCCCTGCTGACCGACCGCCCCGACCCGCCGTCCGGAGAGCCGCCCGGCGCGCGGCTGGCCGCGATGCTGCGCGACGACGAGCTGACGCTGCCCGACCCCGGCCGCGGCGACACCGTCCGCCGCTGGGCGGCACTGGCCCGCTGGGGGCGGAGCGACCTGCCACTCGCCCGGCTCGCCGAAGGCCACGTCGACGCGGTGGCGATCCTGCGCGAGCTGGGCGCCCGACCACAGCCCGATGCCTGCTACGGCGTCTGGGCGGCGCGCCCGGGCGGCGTCGGCGCCCGGCTGGCGGGAGGTCCCGGGGCGGGGCGGCTCAGCGGCACGGTGCGGTTCTGCTCCGGGTCCCACGACCTCGACCGGGCACTGGTCGTCGCGTCCGGGGACGGCATGATGCTGGTCGACGTCGCGCTCGACCAGCCAGGGGTCCGGGTCGAGGGCACCTGGGCCGCGGCGGGGATGCGCGCGAGCGACACCCTCGACGTCACCTTCGACGACGTTCCCGTTCCCGACGGGACCCTGGTCGGCCCGCCCGGCGGCTACCTGGAACGGCCGGGCTTCTGGTGGGGAGGGGCCGGTGTCGCCGCCGTGTGGCTCGGCGGAGCGGCGGGCGTCCTCGACGACGTCCTGGACGGGCTGACGAACGCCGACGACCACCGTCTCGCCCACGTGGGCGCGCTGCACGCCGAGCTGCAGGCCGTCGACGCGCTGCTCGTGCGCACGGCCGAGGCGATCGACGCCGATCCGACCCACGCCCACCGCACGGCGGTGTGGACCGCGCGCGCCGCGGCCGAGCGGGCCTGCCGCTCGGTGCTGGACCGGGCGCCGGTCGCCGCGGGCGTGACCGGTCTCGCGGGCTCCGCCACGCTGGCCGCCCGGCTGGCCGACCTGCAGGTCTACGTGCGCCAGCACCACGGCGAGCGCGACCTCGCGGCGTTGGGCGCCGCCGTCGCGGAGGCCCGGTGACGGCCCGAATGACGACGCCGCCCGCGGTGTGGGCCGACGCGATCGACCGACACGCCCTCCCCCGCATGCCCGCCCCTCCCGGACGGGTGGTGGTCGTGGCCGCCCACCCGGACGACGAGACGCTCGGCGCGGGTGGCTTCCTGCACGCGACCAAGGCCGCAGGGGCGCGGATCGAGCTGGTTCTGGCCACCGACGGCGAGGCCGCGTTCGGTGCGCCGAGCGCGGAGCTGGGCCGGGTCCGCTGGGGGGAGCTGCGGGCCGCGCTCGACGAGATGTGCCTCGGCGACATCGTCGTCCACCGCCTCGGCCTGCCCGACGGCGGTCTCGCGGGCCACGTCGGCGACCTGATGGACGCCCTGGCGCCCCTCCTGTCCGAGGCCGACCTCTGCCTGGCGCCGTGGGTGGGCGACCCGCACCCGGACCACGCCGCCGCCGGAACCGCGGCGCTCGCCGTCGCCCCGGTCCAGACCCACCGCTGGGCCTACCCGATCTGGACGCTGCCGTGGCGGAGCCCCGACGACCCGGACGTCCCCTGGCCGCGCGCGGGCGTCTTCGCGCTGGACCCGGACACCCTGGCCGCCAAGCGGCGGGCCATCGGCCGGTTCGCCTCGCAGCTCGCCCCGACGCCCGCCGGGGACGACCCGATCCTCCCCGCCGACGTCATCGCGCACTTCCACGGCGGCCGCGAGCTGTTCTTCCGGTCGCCGCCCACGAGGTCCGCGCCGGTCAGCCGCTTCGCCGACCTGTACGCCGCCGACGCCGACCCCTGGCACACCCGGACCAGCTGGTACGAGCGCCGCAAGCGGGACGTCGTCCTCGCCTGCCTGCCCCGCCCCCGGTACGCGCACGCGGCCGAGCCCGGCTGCGGCCTTGGCACGTTGACCGGCGCGCTCGCCGCCCGCTGCGAGCGGGTGACGGCGTCCGACCCGGTGCCCGCTGCGGTCGACGCCACGTGCCGGGCCACCGCCTCGAGCGCGGAGGTCGTCGTGCGGGCCGCCGCGCTGCCCGATGTCCGCGCGCTTCCCGGCGACGCCGACCTCGTCGTGCTCAGCGAGGTGCTCTACTACCTCTCCCCCGACGACGTCGCCCGGGTCGCCGAGCGCATCCCCGCCGGGGCCGACGTCGTGCTCGTGCACTGGCGCGGCTGGCCCGCAGAGGCACCCCGGGACGCGGTCGCCACCCACCGGCAGCTGACCGGCGACCCGCGCTTCGCCACGGTGGTCGAGCACGTCGACGAGGAGTTCCTGCTGCACGTGCTGCGCCGCCGATGAGCCGCCGATGACCTGGCGGGTCGGCATCGTCGTTCCCGCGAGGGACGAGGAGGAACGCATCGGCGACTGCCTGACGTCCGTGACGGCGGCCGTGCGGCGGTCGGGGTGCCCGGCCATGGTCTGCGTCGTCGCCGACCGCTGCGGCGACGCCACCGCCGAGCGGGCCCGTGCCGCGGGCGCCGACGTCGTCGTCGTCGTGAACGAGCTGCCGCGTCGCGTCGCCGACCTGCGCAACATCGGCTTCCGGCACGTCTGTGGACGGCTCGGCGCCGTGGTCGAGCAGACGTGGCTGCTCAGCACCGACGCCGACACGCTCGTGCCCTCGACCTGGGTGCTCGACCACCTCCGCTACGCCGCGTCCGGCGCCGACGCCGTCGCGGGGCCCGTCGACCTCGACGACCCGCACATGCTGCCGCCCGACGCCCTCGCCCGCTACACCGCGCTGGTCGCCCGCCGTGTCGCGGCCCGTACGCATGGGCACGCGTACGCCGCCAACCTCGGCGTCCGCGCCGCCGCGTTCCTGCGCGTCGGCGGGTTTCCGCCGGTCGAGTGCGGTGAGGAACATGCCCTCCTCGCGCGGCTCCGCGGCGCGGGCGTGCACGTCGTGTCGCCGACCGACGTCCGCGCCCGCACCAGCGCACGCCGGAACGGCCGCGCCCGCGGTGGTCTCGCCGATCTGCTGCGCACCCTCGCGTGATGCCCGACGGAGCGCTGCGCGTGCCGGGCTTGCGGTGGGGTCGCCGAGGACCGTTTCGTCCGCCGGGGCGCGGGAACCCCGACGCATGCGTCCCTTTGATGACATCAACCGTCTGGAGCGGGCCGAGTGGCTGGACCGCCCCGCGGCGGCGGCCCGTTCGCTCGTCCAACGCGTGCTGCGCCATCAGGGCCTCAAGGACGCCCTCCACGGCGTGTGGCTCGGCCACCCGTTCCACCCGGGCGCGGCGCAGTTCACGCTCGGATCCCTCACCTCGGCGGCGCTGATCGATGCGGTCCGGGGGCCGCGGTCGGGCAGCACGGGGCTGATCGCGGCCGGGCTCGCGACCGCGCTGCCCACCGCCGTCAGTGGCTGGGCCGACTTCGCCGACGCGCACGAGGACCAGCAGCGGGTGGGCATCGTGCACGCGGCGAGCAACGGGACGGCCATCTCCCTGTTCGTCGCCGCGCTGGTCGCACGGGCGCGTGGCCGCAGCGGGCGGCTCGCGTCGGTGGCGGGCGGGGTCGTCGCGGGCATCGGGGCCGTGCTCGGCGGCCACCTGGGCTACCGCCAGGCCCTGGGCGCCAACCACGCCGAGGATGTCACCCACATCGGGCCTGCGGACTGGCAGCCACTGGGCCCGATCGGCGACATCCCCGAGTACGAGCCGGTGCGCCGCCACATCGGGCTGGTGGACGTCGTCGTCGTCCGCCACGGTGCGACGGTGACCGTGCTCGCCGACCGCTGCCCGCACCTGTCGGCACCGCTGTCGGAGGGCAGGCTCATCGGCATGGACGGGGACGCCCGGATCGTGTGTCCCTGGCACGGTTCCCAGTTCCGGCTCGCCGACGGGTGCGTCGTCCACGGGCCCGCGACGGCGTCCGCGCCGCGTTTCGAGACGCGGACCATCGGCCAGAGCGTCGAGGCGCGGGTCGTGCCGATTCCCGGGGTGGACGCCCGGCACGAGGAGCCCGACGCCGACCTGCAGCACGACCTGACCGTCGCCAACAACATCGACACCGGGGTGTCCCGGCACGCCGAAGGCCCGGCCCGCTGATGCCGCGGGGATCCGACGGTCCCCCGGAGGCGAACGGCCAGGCGATCCGTGCGGGTCTGGCCGCCGCGCAGGCCGCGCTGCTCCCCCGGGCCGTGCCGGTCCTGCCCCGGGTCGCGGTGGGGGCGCGCTATCTGCTCGCCGACCTCGACACCACGGCGGGCGGCGACTGGTACGACGCCGTCGTCCGGCCGGACGGATCGCTCGGGCTGGTCGTCGGCGACGTCGTCGGGCACGGGTTCGCCGCATCGGCGGTGATGGGGCAGCTGCGCGCGGTCACCCGGCACTGCCTGGACGCTTCCGCGTCGCCCTCCGCCGTGGTCACCGCCGTGGACCGCTTCGCCCGACGGCTGCCCGGCGCACACACCGCGACGATCTGCGTCGCCGTGCTCGAGCCGACCACCGGGTCACTCCGCTACTGCACCGCGGGCCATCCACCCCCGCTGTTGGTCACGACGAGCGGCCCGCACTACCTCACGTCCCCGCCCGGCGCACCGCTCGCGACCGGCGCGACCCACGCGGAGGCGGCCGACTGGATGGCCGAGGACGACCTCCTGCTGCTGTACACCGACGGGATCATCGACCGCCCCGGCGCGGATCCTGCCCAAGCGCACGCCGACCTCGCGGACGTCGCGACGATGGTCGCGGCCCGATGGGAGCACTCGGAGGACTCCGTCGCCGCCCAGCGCGTGTGCGACGAGGCCATCGATCTGCTCACCGCCACCGGGTACCGAGACGACATGACCCTGATCGCGGCGCAACGGCATACGCAGATCGGGGTGGTGGAGCTCGCGCTGCCCGCCGGGCCCCCGGCCGTGCCCACGACCCGCGCCGCGCTCGACTCCTGGCTGGCCATACTGCACGTCGACGCGCTGACCGCGGCCGCGGTCCGACACGCCGTCGGCGAGGTCGTCACCAACGTCGTCGAACACGCCTACGTGAACGCCTCCGGCGGTGCCCGTACCCGTGCCCATCCCAGTGCCCAGACCGTCACCCTGCGCGCCGAGCTGGCCCCTACCGGCGTCGCCGAGATCACCGTGGCCGATCACGGGCGGTGGCGAGAACCCGCCGACCAACCTTACGGGGGCGTCGGGCTGACGATGGCGAACGAGCTGGTCGACACCGTCCGGATCGACCGGCGCCCCACCGGCACGACCGTCCATCTCCGGCATGCCCTCGACCGCGCGACCACGATGCTGACCGGCCGGACCGTCCTGGCGCCGCCCGCCGCGGACGACGAGCCGTTCATGGCCGCCCTCACCTCCGTCGACGACCCCGACGCGGTCCTCGTGGTGCGCGGGCCGGTCGACGCCGCCTTCGCCGTCGAGCTGCGCGACCATCTGCGCAGCGCCACACGGAACGGCACCATGAGCCGCGCGGTCGACCTGTCGCGCGTGACGCTGCTCGCCAGCGACGCGGTGCGCGTCCTGCACGAGGCCCGCAGCCTCAGCGTGGCCCACCACGAGCATCTCGACCTGCTCGCCCCGCCTGGCTGCCCCGCCCATCACGTGCTCGAGCTCGTCGGCCTGCATCCGGCCGAGCAGCCGTGACGGTGGCACCCGCAGGCGTTTGTCCACGACCGGCCCCGGGTAGAACCTGCCGTGGTGAACGTCAGCCCGGACGAGGACGGGACCACCTTTCGTCCCGCCTGTGCGTCGACCGGGGCCGCCCGTGACCGGAGGGGTGACGAGTACGCCCACCTGGCGCCGCTGTTCAAGGAGCTCGCCGACCTCGGTACGGAGGACCCCCGCCGAGCGGCACTGCGCGACGAGCTCGTCGAAGGCTACCTGCCGGTGGCGCGGCACATCGCCCGACGCTTCACCGGTCGCGGAGAGCCGGAAGATGACCTGGTGCAGGCGGGCACGGTCGGGCTGATCGGGGCGGTCGACCGGTTCGACCCGCACCGCGGCCTCGACTTCCTGTCCTTCGCCGTCCCGACGATCACCGGAGAGATCCGCAAGCATTTCCGGGACCACACCTGGGCGATGCGCGTCCCGCGGAGGCTGAAGGACATCCAGAGCAGGATGAGCAACGCCATCGGACCCCTGAGCCAGGAGCTCGGGCGCGCTCCCCGCCCCTCGGAGATCGCCAAGCGGCTCGGCGTGCCCGTCGAGGGCGTGCTCGAGGGCTTGGCCGCACGGCAGGCGTACCGCAACGACTCGCTCGACGAGGTGACCCATCCCGGTGACGCGCCGCGGGCCCAGGGCATCGGCGACATCGACGCCGCGATCGAGAACATCGAGAACCGGGAGAGCCTCGCCCCGCTGCTGGCAGCACTCCCGGACCGCGAGCGCCTCATCCTCGTCCTGCGGTTCTTCGGCAACCGCACCCAGAGCCAGATCGCCGAGACCATCGGGGTCTCCCAGATGCATGTGTCCCGGCTGCTCGACCGCACCCTCAAGCAGCTGCGGGAGCGCCTGACCGGTGACGGAGCGGGGTGAGCCGAGCGGCCGCGGACGACGACGCTCCCGTCCGACGGGTGGTCGGACGGGAGCGTCGGTTCGGGCTCAGCGGGTCGCCGACCGTGCGCCGTCCTCCTCGGTGGACGCGTCGGCCGACCGCGGTGTGCCGTCCGCGTTCTCCAGGTGCGCCCGCACGAACCAGTGGTACCGCTCGAGCTCACCGGCCTGCGTGATCAGCAGGTCCTGGTTGACCGGATCCGGCTCCTCGGTCTTGCGTCCGGTAGCGTACCCGCCGCGGTGACCAGCGTCTTCTTGCCCTGCAGCCTGCCCGAGCCGCGGTAGGTCTCCTCGCCGTGGTCGGGGGTCTTGTCCATCTCGCCGGTGCGCCCGGGGTGCGCCACGGTCTGCTCGCCGCTGCCCGGGGCGTCGTACCGGCGCGTCGGGTCCTGCTGGGTGAACTGGTCCTGCGTCACGCGATCGCCTCCTCGTGTGTCTGCGCCTTTCGGGGGATGCCCGAAGCGCAGGCGCGTAACCGTCCGGCGACCGATCGCACCCGCCTGGACCCGAAGCGTGTGACCCCGGCGATGCGGGACCGTGAGCACATCGGTGGCGGCCCTCACAGCGGGGCATAGTCGGGCGCGCCACGGGTACGCCTGGTGACGTCATGCACCCGTACCTGGAGGGATGAACTCGCCCCATGGCGAACACCACCATCATCGTGACCGAGCTCCGCGCGATGGAGCACCTCACCCGCACCGAGATCGCCGTAGCCAGGGCGCGCATACCGCAGGCACGCACCGACGCCGTCCGCCGTGAGCTCGCCGAGAACGCGCGTAACGCGGGCCGCCGGGCCCGGGACATCGCCGCGACGCTGCGTGACCTGGGCGCGGTGCCGGACGTCTTCGCGCCCGCCCTCGGCTGGACCACCACGCTGCTGCGCACGTCCGTCGAACAGGCCCAGCCGCTGGCCGAGGCCCTCCTGAGCGACCTGATGCTCGAACACCAGCTCGCCGAGCGCGCCCGGCACCTGCTCGCCCTGACCGACGAGGACGGCCCTGCGGCGGTGCACCGGCTCGCCGAACGCCTCCTCGACGCGCACAACGCGACCATCGACTGGCTGCGCACGGTGCTCGCCGAGCACTCACTCGGCGGTCCCGCCGCGCTGCGTCCGACCCCGTTCCAGGCGGTCGCGGCAGGCGTGACCCGGCTCGTCGGCCTCCCGGCCCGACTGACGGTCGAGAGCCTCAACCGGGCGGCCCACCGGGTCAACCGCGTCAGCCGCAACACCCGTCACCAGGTCGAGCAGACGAGCCAGCGCGTCGGCAGGCTGGCCGACGACGCCGCCCAGGTCGTCACGGCGGGGGCGCAGGCCGCCGCCGACCAGGCGGAGTCCGTCGCGCGGCAGGCAAACGCCGACGGCGCGGCGGCCGCCGTGCACACGGCCCGTGCGAATGCGGGCGCGGTGCAGCCGGAGGAGCTGCCGATCCCCGACTACGACCGCCTGAACGCGCGGGACGCCGCCGCCGCCGTGCGCGATCTCGACGACCCCTCCGAGCTCACCACGGTCGAGCGCTACGAGACCCGGCACAAGAACCGCGCCGGAGTCCGCAACGCGGTGCAGGACCGGACGTCCGCACTGGCGCACTCCGCCGCCTCGCGGAACTGACGACCGGCATCACCCGAGCGTGTGACGGCAGGCACCGCACGCGTGTGGGAGGAGCGCGCCGCGGCGGCGTCTGCGCCGCACCAGTCCGAGCCCGACGTACATGCCCACCAGCGCCACCGCGAGCCCCACCACCGCCTGCACGGTGAGCGGCTCGCCCAGCACGGGCACCGCGACCAGGGCGGTCGTCGCGGGCACCAGGTTCACCAGCGCGCTGACGTGCACCGTCGAGCGCCACCGCAGCAGCAGGAACATCAACGCGAAGGCGCCTGCCGAGTTGAACACGCCCAGCCAAACGACCGCGGCCCAGCCGCCCACGTCGCGCGGCAGCCAGTCGACGCCGAGGAACGGCATGGCGACGACCGTGACCACCAGCGAGGTCAGCATCTGCACGACCACACTGGTGGTCACCGGCGTGTCGTCGTTGAACCGCTTCTGGTAGAGCGTGCCCGCGGTCAGCGTCAGCATGCCGAGCACCGGGAACACGAGCCGCGCGCCCAGACCGCCGCCGAGCCCGTCGGAGAGCACGATGTAGACGCCGCATGCGCCGATGACGAGGCCCAGCACCGGCGCCAGGCCGATCCGGGTGGCCAGCACCAGCGGCGTGAGCAGCCCGACCAGCAACGGGGCCATGCCGAGGATCAGGCTGGACAGGCCCGCGGGCACCCCGTGCGACAGCCCGGCGTACACCAACGAGAACTGGCCGACCTGAAGCAGCAGCGCGGTCACGGCCAGGTGCAGCCAGGCGCGTCCGTGGGGCCGGGTCGGGTGGGTCGCGGCGACGACCGCACCCATCACGACCAGCGCGACCACGAACCGCCACAGCAGTACGGTCGGCACCGGCATGTGCCCGGTGGCGATCTTGCCCGCGATGAAGCCGGACGCCCACAGCGGCACGAACACCGCGCTGAGGACCGGGACGACCCAGCGGCCCGCCGGTGCCGCCGACCCTGAGGAGGCGGCGCGCCGGTCGCGGAGCGTGGACGCCAGTGCAACGCAGCGCTAACGACGGCACAACCGGAAGTGGCGCACCTCGCGGTTCCCGGTGCACCGGCTACGACATGGCCCGCCCTGCAGGCGTGGCGTCGATCGCCCGCAGGACGCTGACGACGTTGCGCCGCACCCAGACCGGGTTGTGCGCGAGCCGTGGCTCCTGGGTGAGGTTGGCGGCGATCTGGCGCAGCCACACGAGCAGGAGCAGGTCGGACGGCACCGTGCTCTCCACGCGCTGGAGGGCGGCGACGTGCAGCTCGCGTTCGGCCCTTTCCCATTTCGGGTCGGCCAGCAGCCCGGCCACCACGTCGCCGAGCTCGCTCCCACCCGCCCGCATCCGGGCGTGCAGGCACGCGTAGAAGACGTCCTGGGCGGGAAGCTCGTCGGCCTCCGCCCACTCCCAGTCGACGATGCCCGCGGTCGCACCGGTGCGGGCGTCCGCCATGACGTTGCCCAGCCAGAAGTCCCCGTGCACCCAGCCGACGTCCACCCGGCGTCCCGCCCAGGCGCGACGGAGGTCTCCGCGCAGCCGCTCGACCGCCTCGCGCCGACGCGTCGCGCGCATCAGCAGGTCGACGCGGTCGTCCACCCATCGGCGGAGCATCGCGGCGTCGACGACGACCGAGTGGGCGGTGCGCCGATGAAGGTCGGCGATCGCCGTGGCCGCGCCGATGGCCGCGGACGGCCCCGCGGTCTCGGCAGGCACACCCGGCAGCGCGCGCTCGACGACGAAGGACCGCCCGCCGATGCTGCCGTCGGTCAGCCGCACGGGAAGCAGGCTCGTGAAGTCTCCGAGTGCCCCCTCTGCGGTCAGCGCGGTCAGCACCCGTCCCTCACGGCGCTGGGCCGCCGCCGCGCCTGCCGTCCCGGGGATCTTCGCCATGGCGACCGGGGCCGTGCCTGCCGGGCCGAGCGGCACGACCAGGGTGCGGGTGCTGCTGACCGTCGGGGCCCCGGCCACCCAGTGGGTCGCGGGCTCGCCCAGCGCCGCGAGCACACGCGGCACGAGCGCCATCGCCCGGCGCCGGTGCCACAGCGCCGCGCTGCGTCGCCACGCCTTGGGCCCGGCCCGCAGCGCGCTCCGCCCGACGGTGGTGAGCATCATCGGCGGCGCGCCCGCCCGGCCCGCATCGCCCGCCAGATCTCGTCGATGGCCGCCTTCCGCAGCTCGTCGGGATCCCGGTCGGCGTCGAGAACAACGGCCCGCGGCTGCTCTCGCGCAAGCGCGAGATAGCCGTCCCGGGCCGCGGCGAGGGCGTCGGGGTCCTCCTCGGGACGCCTGCGCGCCGCCACGTCGGCGGGCACGTCCAGCACCAGCGTCAGCGACGGGGCGGGCACCGATCGCGCGAGGAAGGTGAAGAACAGGCGCTTGAGGCGCACATGGGGCGGCGACGGCGGCAACAGCGCGTCGCGCGGGTGCCGGTCGAAGACCACGAGCCGCCCCATGACCTGGTGGTACGACGCGACGACGGTGCGCCGCCATGACCGGAACGGGCGCCGCGCCGCGGCGAGCGCCGCGGTCGGCAGCGACCGCTCCCCGTCCTCGCCCTGCCACAGTCCCATGTAGACCAGGCGGGACCGTGGCCCGAAGGCGGCGGTGAGCGCCGCGGCCAGGGTCGACTTGCCCGCGCCGTCCGGTCCCATGATCGCGACGGTCAGGCCGCGGCGACGCTCGCGGACTCCGCGGGCGACCCTGCGCAGTCCCCGTCCCAGTGCCGCCGACCGGTCCGCGGGCGTGGCGCGGCCGGTGAGGCCCACGCCCATCTCGACCAGGTCTGCCCAGCGCCCGTCCCGGGCGGCCGCGAGGATCCGTGCGGCGTCCCAGCCCGGCGGGCAGTGCGCGTCGACGACCGTGCCGAGCGCGCCGTCCGGCCGCGCCTCGGCCGCGAGGGAGAGCAGTCGCTCGGCGTGCCGCGGGGCGACCGCGCGCTTGTCGACGACGCAGTGCAACAACAGCGCCCAGAAGCCGTCGTCGGGCGCGAGGAGAACGAGCGGGCCGCTGCGCCGCCGTCCCGCCAACAGGGCGGGGGCGGTGTCGGTGCGCAGCGCCGGGCGCAACCAGTTCGTGAGGAAGTGCCCGGACGGGCCGAAGATCACCGATGACTCGACGTCGAGCTCGAGGAACCGGTCGGTGGTCGCGTCCCAACCGAGGTAGCCACGGTGGTCCCCGGCACCCCAGGCGTGGACGGCGACGTACCCGACCTCGGCCAGCACGACGTCGAGCCGCGGGAGGTCGGGGGCGGCGACCAGCAGGTCGATGTCGCCGGTCGGGTCCGCGACCGACGCCTCGCCGCGCAGCAGGCACCACGCGATCCCGGCGTCGTCCATCGCGCGGAATGCCGTGGCCAGCGAGGGATGCACGCCGGGCCGCCTGGGGTGGCCCGGCGTCGGCGCCACGTCGGTCGGCGACGTCCCGCCGGGCCCGTCGGAACGAGGGCTCACCGGGTGACCGCCCGCTCAGCGCGGTGGCTCAGTCGTCCGGCGAGGTAGGCGGCCGGGCCCGCGACCATGCCCAGCAGCTCGCGGCGCTCCAGCTCCCGCGGGTAGCCACCCCGCTTGGCCTGGTTCTTCGGCGACGAGCGTCCGACCACATGCCGCACCCCCAACGCCGCGTGCCGGACCAGACCGAACGCGAGCCGGGGGTGCCGCACCGTCGCCGCGGTCAGGTACGCCGCCAACCCCACCCCGTAGTCCCGCATCAGCCGCCGCAAGCTCGCGTAGTCGCGCCGGTTCCAATGCCACACCAGCGCGCTCGGCTCATAGACCACGCCGCCACCACCCGCGAGCACGTCGAACACCGCCAGCAGGTCCTCCCCACCCTTGGCCCGCGTCCCCGGACCCAACGCCGGATCGAACCCCCCGCGAGCACGCAACCGCTCGGCGTCGAACGCGATGTTCGCCCCACTGCCCAACCGCCCGGTCGTGAAGGGGAACAACGGATCCGACGGCCGGTGCGCACCCATGTCCACCCGGCGCCGGGCGAACCCCCGCGCGTACCCGCCGAACTGCTCCAACAGCTCCTGAGCCGGGGTGTCGATCTCGGCAGGCAGGATGAGGCCGGTCACACACTCGATACCGGGCGCCGACGTGGCCGCCTCCGCGATCGCGGCGAGCCACTGCGGATCCACCACCACGTCATCGTCGGTGCGCACCACCCACGCGCCCTCGGCCACCTCCAAGGCACGGTTGTGCGCCCGGGACGCCCCCGGCACCGGCTCACACAGGTAACCGACGTCGACCGAGGGATGGGCGCGCTCCCACGCCCGCACCACCGCACGCCCCTCCCCGTCGCTGGGCGCGTTGTCGATCACGACCACCTCGAACGAGCGGTACTCCAGACCCGCCAGCGAGTTCAGACACCGCCGCAGCGCGTTGGGCCGGTCGTGGGTGGCGATCTGCACCGTCAACCGCGGCCCGTTCTCGATCATGTCCCGGCGCCGGGCCTGCCGGGCCAGATCGGCAGGCCCGGGTTCCGCGTCCGGACCCAACACCCCGGCGAGCCGCTCGGCCAACCGGTTCGGCCCCAACCCATCCGGGGGTACGTCGACAACACACACCGTGACCGGCGCTCCTTGCGACCGGACCAACAGCCGCGCCCGCCCACCCTCCACGGGCGGCAACCCACGCAGGGCACCAAGCTCCACGTCAAAGACCCGCAGGGGTCCTTCCGGAAACGTCACTGCACCCGTGCCGCGTCCACCCCGACCGAACATCTACCGCCTTCCAGATCGATCGCGCCTTCGTGGGCCGATGACCTGTTCGGAGCATAGGTGGACAACGTTCAGTTGTCGTACTTCTGTGGTTAACCAGACGAATCGGCCGCAACTGCCGACCCCGTAGCGTGCGGCCATGGCCTTCACCGTGCGACCCGACGGGAGCCATGGCTACGTCAGCACGTGTAGCTGGACGGGCTCGACAGGCCAGGGCTACCAGCACTACTCCCGCGAGCACCGCGCTTCGGCGGCTCCCGCGACGGTCGAGCTCGACCTCTCGAACGACCCGTCGCTCGGCGGCGACGCGGGGCTGCTCGATCCCGAGCAGCTCGTCCTGATCGCCGCCGCGTCGTGCCAGCTGCTGTCGTTCCTGGCCGTGGCGGCACGCGCCAGGATCGACGTGCGCGCCTACCACGACCGCGGCGAGGCGCAGATGTCCACGGACCGGCCCGCCCGCATCGCCACGATCACGCTGCGGCCGCACATCACCGCGGTCGGCACGACCGAGGCGCGGATCACGCATCTCGTGGAGGTCGCGCACCGACAGTGCTACGTCGCCAACTCGCTGGCGACCCCGGTGCACGTGAAGCCGGCGATCACGATCACCGACGAGCGCTGAACACCGCCTCGCAGAGCGGACCTGCGCTTCGCAGGACCCCGGGACCCTGCGAAGCGCACTCCAGGTCTGCGATGCGTCGATCCGGCGCCGTCCATGGCCTTGGCCGCGCGCCCTCCCACGATGCCGCCCCCGACAACCCCGACAACGCCGACGACGTCGCGGGGCTCGCCGCCACGCGGACGCCCGCGCAGTGCCCGTCGGCGAGGGCCCGACGCCCGGTCAGCGCCCGGGCAGGAGCGCCTCGAACCCTTCATTTGGTTGAGCGTGCAACTACCCCGCGCGACGGGCACCCCTCTCGGGTATTCCGTCGCCGCGCCCGCCTGGTGCACCCTGAGGCGTGCCCCGACCGCTCCTGCGCCCGCGTCGGCACCTGCCCGCGAGCCAGGGGCTGGCGGTGGACATCGTCGACGGCCCGGTCACGGCGATGACGGGGTGGTTCCGCTGGGACGGGCTGCTCGTCTCGTCGCTCAACGTGCTCGTGATCAGCCTGGTCGTCCTCGTCGTGGCCGTGGCGCTCGTGCCGATGTCGGCCACCCCGGTCGCCGCGCCGTCCCGGTCCGGCTGACGCGTGGCGGCTCAGAAAGCGCTGCCGCGCCGGGGCTCAGATGGCGCTGCCGCGCCGGGGCTCAGAAGCTGGGCTTGCGGCGCTCGCGGTGCGAGGCGAGCCCTTCGCGCACCTCGGGGCCGCCGAACCCGAGGAACTCCAGCGCCAACGAGGCATCGAAGATCGCGCCCGCGAGCTGCCGGTACCAGTTGTTCAGCGACTGCTTGGTCCACCGGATGGCGTTCGGCGCACCTGTCGCGAGCTCGTGGGCCACCTCGCGCGCGGTCGGCAGCAGGTCGGCGTCCTCGTCGACGCACAGCGAGACCAGGCCGATGCGCTCGGCCTCCGCGCCGGTCAGCGGACGGCAGGTCATCAGGTAGTACTTGGCCTTCGCCATCCCGCACAGCAGCGGCCAGCACACCGCGGCGTGGTCGCCTGCGGCCACACCGAGCCTGGTGTGCCCGTCGATGATCTTCGCCGTCCGCGTCACGACCGACACGTCGGCGAGCACCCCGGCGACCAGCCCGGCCCCGACGGCCGGACCGTGGATCGCCGACACGGTCGGCTTCGAGCAGTCGATGACGTTGAAGACCAGGTCACGCGCCTCGCGCATCGTGCGCGTGCGCGCCTCGTAGTCGGTGGTGAGCTTCTCCACCAGATCGAACGACCCGCCCGCCGAGAAGCCCTTGCCTTCGCCCCGCAGCAGCACCGCCTTCACCTCGGGGTCCGCGTCGAACTCGCGCCAGATCTCGGCGAGCTCCGCGTGGGCGGGCTCGCTCACCGCGTTGAGGTTCGGCGCGTCGAGCACGAGCTCGATCACCCCGGACTCGTCCGGACCGTCGACCCGGAGATGGGCGAAACGCGCGTAGCGGCTCATCCGGTTCCTTTCGTCGGTGACGTCCTGCTGCCGGGGTATGTTCGCAGAACGAATACGCGGCCGGGCTGCGGTGTTGTGCACGTCGGAGTACACGTCAAGCAGAGGAGTGCCGATGACCGACACCACGCAGCGGGCCGTGCTCGCGGGCGGATGTTTCTGGGGCATGCAGGAGCTCATCCGGCGCCTGCCGGGCGTCGTGTCCACGCGGGTCGGCTACACCGGTGGCCAGAACGCGAACGCGACCTACCGCAACCACCCCGGCCACGCCGAGGCCATCGAGATCAACTTCGACCCGGCCGCCACGAGCTACCGTGACATCCTGGAGTTCTTCTTCCAGATCCACGACCCGACCACCGTCAACCGCCAGGGCAACGACGTCGGCACGTCCTACCGCTCGGCGATCTTCTACGTGGACGACGAGCAGAAGCGGGTCGCCCTGGACACGATCGCCGACGTCGACGCGTCGAGGCTGTGGCCGGGCCGGGTCGTCACCGAGGTGACGCCCGTGGGCGCGTTCTGGGAGGCCGAGCCGGAGCACCAGGACTACCTGCAGCACTACCCGTACGGCTACACCTGTCACTTCCCGCGGCCGAACTGGAAGCTGCCCCGCCGCGCCGACACCACCGCCACCCAGCACTGAGACAGGACCGCGCCGTGATCCCCGAGTCGGAAGGCAGCGAGCGCGACTACCCGCAGATGGCGGCCGAGCGCGGCCGGGTCGAACCCGCGCCGCGCCGGGTGCGGGGCTACGCCGACGGCGTGCTGGTCTTCGACACGCTTTCGGCGCTCTACGTGTGGGAGGTGCCGTACTACCCGCAGTACTACATCCCGCTGAAAGACGTGCGCGCGGAGCATCTCGTCGACGAGGACCACCCGCAGAGGCTGCAGTTCGGCACCGCGCGCAGCCACGCGCTGCTGGCGAACGGCCGGACCGTCCCGAAGGCGGTCCGCGTCTTCGGTGACGACGCCCGCGAGCCCCTGGCGGGCACGGCGCGCTTCGAGTGGGCCGCGGTGGAGTGGTTCGAGGAGGACGAGCGCATCGTCGGCGGCCACCCGCGCAACCCCTACGCACGGGTCGACGCCCTGCGTTCGCACCGGCACGTGCGGGTGGAGCTCGGCGGCGCGGTGCTCGCCGACACGCGAGCCCCGGTGCTGCTGTTCGAGACCGGGCTGCCGACGCGGTACTACATCGACCGCAGCGACGTCGCGTTCGAGCATCTGGTCGCCTCGGAGACGGTCACGGAGTGCCCGTACAAGGGCGTCACCACGGACTACTGGTCGGTCGCCGTGAACGGCACCGTCCATCCCGACCTCGCCTGGAGCTACCAGTACCCGTACCCGGCCGTCGCGGCGATCGCAGGCACGGTCGCCTTCTACAACGAGATGGTCGACATCGTCGTCGACGGCGCGCTGTTGCCGAAGCCGCGCACCCACTTCACCCGTTGACGGGTCCAGGGACGACCGGTCCCCGGATGAACGCGACCTTCATCCCGGTCGCGCGGCCGCCGGCGAGGTCGTCCGGCGGGTGACCGGACGCAGCCTCGGCACGTTCCTCGCCGAGGAGATCGCCGCCCCGCTCGACCTCGACCTCTGGATCGGGCTGCCGAAAAGCGAACAGCACCGGGTCAGCCGGATCGTCGCCGCCGCGCCCGATCTCGACGCACTGGCCCGGATCGACCTGGACGCGCTCCCCGAGCCCATGCGCGAGGTGGTCGCGGCCTACACCGACCCGACGTCGCTGACCGTGCGGTCGCTGTTGACCCTCGTCTTCCCTCCGCTCGACCACAACGACCCCGACGAGCAGTCCGCCGAGATGCCCTCGACCAACGGCATCTGCACGGCCCGCGCGCTGGCCCGCTTCTACGCCGCGCTCATCGGCGAGGTCGACGGACACCGGATTCTCGAAGTGGCCACCCTGGCCGCGGCGACCGCGGAACAGGCCGGCGGCGTCGACCGCATCCTGCGCGTACCTGTCCGCGTCGGCACCGGGTTCGGCCTGCCCACCCCGGACGCGTTCTGGTACAGCCCGACCGCCTTCGGCTTTCCCGGCTACGGCGGGTCGCTCGGTTTCGCCGACCCGCTACCGGGCTCGCCTTCGCCTACGTCATGAACCACCTTCAGGAAGGCGTCCCGGACCCGAGAGCCGCCACGCTTCTGGACGCAGTCAAGGCCGCCATGACGACCTAGCGTTCGACGACCCGTCGGACTCCCGCCTCGGTTCAGCCGCCGATCGCGTCGAGCTCCGCAACGGCGTCGGCGGGCAGCGCCAGTCCGGCTCCGGCGACGTTCTCGCGCAGGTGCTCCACCGACGACGTGCCGGGGATCAGCAGCATGTTCGGCGAGCGCCGCAGCAGCCACGCCAGCGCGACGGCCAGCGGCGTCGCGTCGAGGCGCTTGGCCACCGTCTCGAGCGCTTCGGACTGCAACGGTGAGAAGCCGCCGAGCGGGAAGTAGGGCACGAAGGCGATGCCCTCCGCCGCCGTGCGGTCGACGAGCGGGTCGTCGCCGCGGCGGGCGATGTTGTAGAGGTTCTGCACGCAGACGACGGGCGCGATGGTCTGCGCCTCGGCGAGCTGCTCGGCGGTGACGGTGCTGAGCCCGAGGTGGCGGATCAGCCCCCGCTCGCGCAGCTCGGCGAGGGCCGCGAACTGCTCCGCGATCGAGCCGGGCTCCGGCGCCTCGATGCCGCCGACGCGCAGGTTCACGACGTCAAGCGCGTCGAGCCCGAGCCGCCGCAGGTTGTCGTGGACCTGCTCGCGCAGCTCCGCGGGGGTGCGCGCGTGCGGCCACCCGCCCTGCTCGTCGCGGCGGGCGCCGACCTTCGTGACGATGTGCAGGTCGTCGGGGTAGGGCGCGAGCGCCTCACGGATGATCTCGTTGGTGACGTGCGGACCGTAGAAGTCGGCGGTGTCGATGTGGTTGATGCCGAGGTCGACCGCCGCCCGCAGCACCGCGACCGCGGCGGCCCGGTCCTTCGGCGGGCCGAAGACACGCGGACCGGCGAGCTGCATCGCGCCGTAGCCGACGCGGGCCAGGTCGAGGTCACCGACGCGGTAGACGCCGCCGGGCAGGTCGTGGGAAGCCATGATCGCCTTTCTGCTCGCGGGGACGTCCCGTCGAGGTGTCTTCAGGACTACCCGCAACGGTCCGCGGTGTGCACGCTCTGATCATCCTGGGACCCGCGGGACCAGGATCCGCGGCCGGGATCTCTCGTAGGGTGGGGCCACCGACTGGTGCGGTGGCCGCGAACGTTGCCGGGGTGATCGCGTGATCCAGGCGGCGACGCGCAAGGCGCCGCCCGAAGCTCATACCGGGCGTCTTCGCGAGGGCGGCGCCGCCGCGAGTCGTCGTCTGGGCGCGCGAGGACCCGGTGAACGTTCGTGGGCACCGCACTAGCGAGCCGCGGGCCGCGCGCGGACGTGTGCCCGTTCGCCCTGCTTGCCGAAGAGGCTGAGGAACTCGACGGCCTCGCCGCCGGTGGGCCCGAACCAGTGCGGCGTCCTGGTGTCGAACTCGGCCGCCTCGCCCGGGACGAGCACCAGGTCGTGCTCGCCGAGAACGAGCCGCAGCCGTCCGTTGAGGACGTAGAGCCACTCGTAGCCCTCGTGGGTCTGCGGGTCGGGCTCGCCTGGGCGGCCGCCCGCCGGAATGACGATCTTGTAGGCCTGGATGCCGCCCGCCCGGCGGGTGAGCGGCAGCATGGTCGTGCCGCCGCGGGTCACCGGGCGCAGGTGCACGCGCGGGTCACCGGTCGGCGGCGCGCCGACCAGCTCGTCGAGGGTCACGCCGTAGGTCCTCGCCAGCGGGAGCAGCAGCTCCAGCGTGGGACGGCGGGTGCCGGACTCGAGCCGGGACAGCGTGCTCTTGGAGATGCCGGTCTCCGCCGACAGCTCCTCCAGGGTGGTGTCGCGCTGCCTGCGCAGCGCCCGCAGCCGGGGGCCCGCGGCCGCGATGGCCAGGTCGAGGTCGTCGTTCACTCCACCCATGTTGCCATATTGGCAACGAGGTTTGCCATCTTGTCGTCAGCGGCCGCAGAGTGGTCGCGGAGGTGGTCACGATGACAGGGACGACAACACAGGTCGACGTGGTGGTGGTCGGCGGCGGCGCGGCGGGGCTGAGTGGGGCGCTGATGCTGGCCCGGTCACGGCGGTCGGTGGTGGTGCTCGACGCGGGCGCACCGCGCAACGCGCCCGCCGCGGGCGTGCACGGGTTGCTGGGCCACGACGGCGTGCCGCCGGGCGAGCTGCTCGCGCGGGGCCGCGCGGAGGTGCGTCGCTACGGCGGAGAGGTGGTGAACGGCGAGGTCGCCACGGCGGTCCGCGACGGCGCGGGCTTCGCCGTGACCCTCGCGGACGGCCGCCCGTTCCGCGCGCGACGGCTGCTGGTGACGACCGGGCTGGTCGACGAGCTGCCGGACGTGGCGGGGCTCGCGGACCGGTGGGGCCGCGACGTGCTGCACTGCCCGTACTGCCACGGCTGGGAGGTCCGCGACCAGGCCGTCGGCGTGCTCGCCTCCGGTCCGCGTTCGGTGCACCAGGCGCTGCTGTTCCGCCAGCTGAGCGACGACGTCACGTTCTTCACGCACACGACGCCCGCGCTGACCGACGAGCAGGCCGAGGAGCTGGCCGCCCGCGGGATCGCGGTTGTCGAAGGCGAGGTGGCGGCGGTCGAGGTCGTCGGGGACCGGCTCGTCGGCGTGCGGCTGAGCGACGGCACCGTCGTGGCGCGCGACGCGGTGGCGGTCGCGCCGCGGATGGTCGCGCGGGCGGGCTTCCTGGCCGGTCTCGGGCTGCGTCCCGTCGAGCACGCCAGCGGATCCGGCGAGCACGTCCCGGTCGACGCGAGCGGTCGCACGGAGGTGGCAGGGGTGTGGGCCGCAGGCAACGTCACCGACCTCTTCGCGCAGGTCGGCGCGGCCGCGGCCGGTGCGGCCTTCGCGGCGGCGCAGCTCAACGCCGACCTGGTCGCCGAGGACACCCGCCTGGCGGTCGCGGCCTACCGGGACCCGTTCTCGGCGGCGGCCGAGGCGCGCCTCGCCGAGCTGGTGGCGGGCGACCGCCGCCATGGCCTGTAGCCCGGCGCGCCTACTCGTAGATCAGCTTCTGGGGGCCGGGGTAGATCCACGAGAGGGCGTCGCGGAGGCTGTCGCGCCAGTTCTCCCACGTGTGGCCGTCGCGGGTCTGCAGGAACCGGACCGTCATCCCGGCCGCCTCGAACGTCGGCACCATCGACCGGTTCGGGGTGATCAACGGCTCGAAGACGCCGCAGCTGACGAGCAGGCGGTCGGCGACCCGACGCGGGTGGGCGCGGTAGCGGTTGACGAACTTCACGACCGGGTCGAACACCGGGCCGCCGCCGTGGTCGGCCCCGGCGATGTCGGTGAACACGAACGAGCCGGACATCAGCGCCAGCGTGCCGTAGGTGTCGGGCGAGCGGTAGGCGGCCGCGAGCGAGGCGACGGCGCCGAAGCTGGACCCGAGCAGGCACCGGCCCGAGCGCTGCCCCACCAGCGGCAGCTCCGCCTCGAGGCGCGGCAGCAGCTCGCGGGTGAGGAACCGGGCGTGCGCGGGCGAGTCGGCGTACTCGACCAACCGGTCGCCCGGCCGCACGAACGCCACGACGACCTCGGCGACGTCGAGCCGGTGCACGAGGTTGTCCAGCACGGTCTTCGCCGCCGCGTACTGGAGGAAGTCGTCGCCGTCGTGGACGACCAGCAGCGGGTAGACGTGCGCGCGGCGGAAACGCGCGGGCAGGTACACCGTGACGGGGCAGTCGCGGCGCAGCGCCCTGCTGGGCACGACGATCTCGGTCAACGCGCCGGGGCGCGCGTCCGGGTCGGGCTCGGTCCACTCGGGCGTGGTGTAGCCGTGCGCGAAGCAGACCGACGACGTGCCCACCGGGCTGTAGGAGACCTTGGGGTTGAGCGGGTCGTTCATGGTCTCGACGTGCTCGCCCCTGCGCACCTCGATCTGGTAGTTCACCCGCGAGCCGGTCGGGAGCTCCAGCACGACGTACCAGAGGTCGGTGTTCCAGAGCCTGCGGAAGGGGAGCCGGTCGGGCAGCCCGGTGATGCGGTGCACCAGGCGCACGGCGGCCGCGTCGCCGCGCCACAGGAACGTGCACCGGTCGCCTTCGACGATCGGCATCTCGTGGCGGGCCAGGAACCGGTCGACCGCCGCCGCGTCCGGACGGCGCTCCTTGAGCCGGTTGATCGCGAGCCTCATCCCGCGACTCCGTCGCCCGTGCGCGGATAACACTGTTCCGACGACGTTTTCCGCGCACGGGCGAGTTGCCCGTCCAGGCCGACGACGAGCGCGTCGGGCGGCAGCGCGCCGTCCGGGCCGAGGTCGAGCCGCACGCCGTCGTCGAGAACGACGCACCGGGCGGGCGCGGCGCGCACGGCCAGCTCCGCCATCCGCGCGGGGTCGTCGACGCGAAGCCGCCGCCGCGCGTGCGGCAGCAGCACGGCCCCCGGCACCCAACCCGGCCCGACGTCGGCGAACTCGGCGTGCGCGGGCCCGTGCGGGGCGCGGTCGTGGTAGAGCAACACCCGCTCGGTGAGCGCCATCGCCCCCGCCGACCAGGCGACGACGACGGGCGGCCGGGACGTCTCCGACACGGCGAAGATCCGCAGCACGTGCCCCAACACGCCGACGTGGCCGCCCGCGACCGCGAGGGCCGCCGCCTCGCCGAGGACCCGCCCGACGGCCTCGCGGTGGTCGGCGACCCGCTCCCCCGGCCGCCACAGCGCCTCGAACGCCGCGCGCTCCTCGGCCACCCTGGCCAGGTGCCGCTCGTCGACGAGCCGGACCACCGTCTCGGCGTCGGCGCGGGCGGCGTCGCGGACCTGCGGCCTGCTGCCCCCGCGCCGGGCGACCTCCCGCAGCACGCCCAGCACCCCGTCGAGCTGCACGAGATGCAGCTCCTGCAGCTCGGCGAGCGCGGCGCGGTGCTCCCGCTCGGCGGCGGCGTACTCCGGGTCGCGCTCCAGCACGTCCAGCCAGCGGGCGTAGAGCCGCAGGTTGAGGCTGCGGCCCCCGAGGAGCGCGTCCAGCTCGGCGTCGTCGGGCTCGCGCTCCTCCCAGCCCGCGGTGACCGTCGCGACCGGGCCCTCGAGCCCCACGGCGTCCAGGGTGGGCCGCCGCTGCGGGCCAAGCAAGACAATCATGAGGGGAGAACGATCATGAGGCGTACACATGCACCGTCCGGCCGACGTCGTCGAGCATCCCGCGCAGCACGTCGTAGTCCGGGTGGCGCATCCGCACGTAGGCGTTGGCCCAGTAGCCCGCCTCGACCGGCTGCGTCGGCGTGCCCGGGTCCGGCAGGTGGGCGTCGATCACCCACTCGCCGAGCCGGGCCTGGGCCTCGTCGACACCGGAGTAGCCGCTGATGTGCCCGTCGCGGTCGGGGCGCAGGGCGACGATCCCGGTGGCGAACCGCCGCGACGGGCGGGTGGCGATGTGGCCGTGCACGATCGCGTCCGCCCAGGCGCGGTAGAGGTCCATCTCGTTGCCCGCGGAGTAGAGGTCCCACGCCCCGACGCCCGGCGGGCGGCAGCCGATCTCGGAGAACCGCAGGCCCTTGGGCCCGAAGAACCACTCCATGTGGGTGGCGCTGGTGCCGATGCCCAGTGCGGCGTTGACGCGCGCGCCGAGGTCGCGCAGCTCCTGGTAGTCGGCCGCGGTGTCGATCCGGTTGGTCGAGACGAACTGGGGCGAGATCCAGCGCGTGCGCATCGCCTCCAGCACGTTGGGGTAGTAGTGCGACACGAAGTCCAGCGCGGCGTGCCCGTCGACCGAGACGGTGTCGTAGAAGCCCTCGTGGCCCTCGACGAACTCCTCGACCGCGATCGACTCGACGCCCTGGCCGCCGAACCGGCCGAGCGCCTCGTCGAGCTGCGCGGTGTCGTCGACGCGGACGGTGTCGAGCGCCCCCGCGCCCGTCCGGGGCTTCAGGATGATCGGGAACCCGATGGTCTCGACGAAGCCGTGCACCTCCGCGGCGGACGTGACGGCGGCCGACGCGGCGGTCGGGATCCCGGCCCCGCGCAGGGCCTCCTTCATGGACGGCTTGTCGCGGCACAGCCAGGCCGTGCGCACCGAGGTGCCCGGGATCGTGCACGCCTCGCGCGCCTGCGCGGCCGCGATCGTGTGTGCTTCGATCGTCGACTCCAGGCGGTCGACCCACACCTTGTCCTGCACCCAGCGCACCGCGTCGGTGAGCACGCCCGCGTCGACCACGGTGGACACCTGGTGGTAGTGCGTCATCCAGCTCTTGAGCTCGTCGTCCAGGTGCTCGGCAGGCCGCTCCCCCACCCCGATCACCGAGGCCCCGACGTCGGCGAGCGCGCGCACGAAGTGCCGCTGCGTCGGCGGAAACGCTGGCTCGACGAAGACGATGTTCACACCTGCGGAGGGTAGCGTCACCGGCCATGGTCGACAGGCCGATCTCAGCCGCGTTCGTCGCGCCCTTCCTGATGCCCGCCACGGTGCGGTTCGTCGCGACCGCCGCCGCGCTGCCCGGTGTGCGGCTTGGTCTGGTCACGACCGCGCCCGCCGAGCAGGTGCCCCCCGAGCTCGCCCGGCACCTGGCCGGGCACTGGCGGGTGGACGACGCGCTGGACCCGCGGCAGATCGCCGACGCCGTCGCGGGCCTGGCGCGGCACATGGGGCCGGTCGAGCGGGTGGTCGGCGCGTTGGAACAGCTGCAGGTGCCGCTCGCGCACGCCCGCGAGGCGCTGGGCATCCCCGGCCTCGACGTCGAGACCGCGCGCAACGTCCGTGACAAGTCGCGGATGAAGGAGGTGCTCACGGCCGCGGGCGTCCCGTGCGCCCGCCACCAGCTCGTGCGGGAGCCGGACGAGGCGCTCGGGTTCGCCGCGGCGGTCGGGTTCCCGCTCGTCGCGAAGCCGCCCGCGGGCGCGGGCGCGCAGGCCACCTACCGCCTCGACGACGCCGACGCCCTGCGCAGCTGGCTCGCGGCGATGCCGCCGCGGCCGGACGCGCCGGGGCTGCTGGAGGAGTTCCTCGTCGGGGAGGAGCACACGTTCGACAGCGTGCAGGTCGGCGGCCAGACGGTGTGGGCGTCCATCTCGGACTACCGGCCGCCGCCGCTCACGGTGCTGCGCAACCCGTGGATCCAGTGGACGGTGCTGCTCCCCCGCGAGCTCGACGGCCCGGGCTACCGCGAGATCGGCGACGTCGGCCCCGCCGCCGTGCGGGCGCTCGGCGTGCGCGACGGGTTCACGCACATGGAGTGGTTCCGCCGCCCCGACGGCTCGGTCGCCGTCTCCGAGGTCGGCGCCCGGCCGCCGGGCGCGCAGATCGCGACGATGCTGGGGTACGTCCACGAGGTGGACTTCTTCCGGATGTGGTGCGAGCTGGTGATCCTCGACCGGTTCGACCCGCCGCAGCGCCGCTACGCCGCCGGCTGCGCGTACCTGCGCGGGCAGGGCCGTGGGCGGGTCGGGGCGGTGCACGGCGTGGACGAGCTGCAGCGCAGGCTGGGCCACCTCGTCGTCGAGGCCAGGCTGCCGGAGCCGGGGCAGCCCGCGTCGTCGAGCTACGAGGGTGAGGGCTACGTGATCGTGCGCGACCCGGACACCGCCGTCGTCCGCGACGCGCTCGACCAGATCGTGAACGGCATCCGGGTCGAGCTGGTGGAGGCGCAGTGAGCGCTCGTGAGCGGAAACCCTTGCGGGAACAGTGTTATCCGCGCACGGGCGGCGGAGCCGCATGAACGTCGTCATGCTCTCCCCCGGCTACCCGGCGGAGATGCCGTACTTCACGCGGGCGCTGGCCACGGTCGGTGCGCGGGTGATCGGCGTCGGCGACCAGCCGCCGCACGAGCTGCCCGCCGAGGCCCGCGACGCCCTCGCCCACTACGAGCACGTGCCGCTGGCCGACGAGGCCGCCGTGCTCGCCGCGTTGCGCGGGCTCGCCCAGCACGTCCGGTTCGACCAGGTGGAGTGCCTCTGGGAGCCGTACATGATCTTGGCAGCGCGCATCCGCGAGGAGTTCGGCCTGCCCGGCATGACCGTCGCCGAGACGGTGCCGTTCCGCGACAAGGAGCGGATGAAGCAGGTACTCGACGCCGCGGGCGTCCGCACGCCGCGGCACGCGAGCACGACCACCGTCGCGGGCGTCTGGGACGCCGTCGAGCGGATCGGCTACCCGGTCATCGTCAAGCCCATCGCGGGCGCCGGGTCCGCGGACACCTACCGCGTCGACTCGTCCGCCGCGCTGTCCGACGTCCTCCCGCTGCTGCGGCACGTGCCGGAGGTGAGCGTCGAGGAGTTCGTCGAGGCCGAGGAGCTCACGTTCGACACGGTGTGTGCGCACGGCGAGATCCTCTTCGAGAACGTCATGTGGTACCGGCCGCGGCCGCTGCAGATGCGGCTGCACGAGTGGGTCAGCCCGGTGTCGATCGTGCTGCGCGACCTCTCGGTGCCCGAGCTCGCGGCGGGCCGCGCCATGGGCCGCGAGGTGCTGGCGGCGCTCGGCTTCCGCACCGGGTTCACGCACATGGAGTGGTACCGCACCGCGTCCGGCGAGGCGGTGTTCGGGGAGATCGCCGCCCGGCCCCCGGGCGCGCGGGTGGTCGAGCTGATGAACTACGCCTGCGACGCCGACCTCTACGTCGCCTGGGCGGAGGCCGCTCTGCTCGGACACCTGCGCGCGCCGATTGTTCAGCGCTTCAACTCCGGCAACGTCTTCAAGCGGGCTCACGGCGAGGGCCGGATCACCGCGGTCGAGGGCCTCGAGGCGCTGCTCGCGACGTACGGCGAGCACGTCGTGAACATCGACCTGCTGCCCGTCGGGACGCCCCGCCGCGACTGGCGCACGACGACGGTCGGCGACGGCGGCGTGGTCGTCCGCCACTACGAGCTGCAGAAGGTCATCGAGATGACCGACCGGTTCGCGGCCGACCTGCAGCTCTATGCCGGCTGAGCGGAGCTTGCGGAGCGAACGTCAGCGCTGAGCGGAGCTTGCGGAGCGAACGTCAGAGCTGAACCGCCGCCTTCGCGTCGCGCACCCAGAGGCCGACCAGCCCGCGGAAATGGGCCACGAACCGGTCCTGCTCGTGCGCGGGGTAGGTCGCCTTCACGGTCTCGACCAGCAGCGCGTCGAAGTCGGCGCTGTCGACCCACTCCAGCACCACCTCGTCGAGGTGGGCGAGGCGGCTGGCGCAGAAGTCCAGGTAGCGGTCGGTCTCGAAGTACTCGTCGGCGAGGCGCCGGTAGGCGGCGAGCTTCTCGCGGTAGGACAGGTCCTCGCGGTCGGCGACCGCGAAGTACTGCGCCGACTCCAGGTCTAGGTTGTACCTGCGCCCGGTGACCAAGGTGAACACCGTCCAGCGCACCAGCGCGGCCATGGCCCACGGGAAGTAGTAGTGCAGCGAGGTGAGCGCGACGTCGGGACAGGCGTTGGCGTAGTCGATCGGGTGCACCTCGGTGCCCGCGACGAGGTTCTCGCAGGAGTTGAACTCCCACTTGAAGAACGCGTTGACCAGCCGGGAGATCGTGACAACCTCGTCGCCGACCTCGGGGCTGAGGAAGTCGTGGGCCACCTCGTAGCGCTCGTGCATGGGCAGCTCGGGCCGGAACTTCATCACCATCGTCTCGGCGCCGATCGAGAGCGAGCGGGCGAAGACGTCGTAGCCCTCGACGGCCTTCTGCAGGTGCATCAGCCGCTGGCCGGAGTCGTCGTAGGCCGTGTGGAGGTCGTCGGCGTTCTTGATGCGCGTGACGCCGACCCACGCGCCGCCGTCGTAGGGCTTCATGAACAGCGGGTAGCCCATCCGCTCGGCGATGGCGTCGAGGTCGAACGGCTTGTTGTAGCGCCGCGCGGTGTAGGCCCACTTGGCGTGGTCGGGCGGGTTCTTGTAGGGCACGA
The DNA here is from genome assembly GCA_963750095.1 of uncultured Actinomycetota bacterium. GTDB lineage: Bacteria > Actinomycetota > Actinomycetes > Mycobacteriales > Pseudonocardiaceae > Pseudonocardia. The sequence goes on from CAVVPJ010000011.1 coordinate 141,512, forward strand.
GCACCGTCTCCGGCACCTTGAGCCCCAGGCGCATCATCGCGCAGTAGGCCGCGTGCTTCTCCATGCTCTGGAACGTGAACGGGCTGTTGAGCAGGTTCACGTCGTCCATGAGCGCGACCTTCTTGAGCCACTCGCGCGGCACGTAGTACCAGTACGCGAGGCGGTCGATCACCATGTCGTAGCGGGGCTTGGCGCGCAGGTCGAACGGCTCGATGGTGATCCGCTCGACGTCGAAGGCGTGCTCGTCGCCCGCGCCCGCACGGACCGGCCCGAGCCGTCGCACGATCGTCTCGAACGCGGCGGGCCAGTCCTCCTCGGTGCCGAGCAGCAAACCGACCAGATGACGGTGCACGGGCCCTCCTTCTCTAGCTCATCCGGGCAAGGTGGTGCGCGAGCTGGCGGCGCCACCACGGCCAGTCGTGCGCGACGTCGTGGCCCCACATGTCCAGCTCGTGCGGGATGTCCTTCTCGGCGAGCAGCCGGGCCAGCGTCCGGGTGCTGGCCTGCGAGCCGGTGGTGTCCTCCCACATGCCCTGTCCGCAGACGAGCGTGAGGTGGACATGGCTCCGCAGCCACGCCAGGTGGTCGCCGTTGAGGTTCGCGACGTACGCGGTGGGGTTCTGGAAGTACAGCGCGTCGCCCTGCTCCCCCCAGCCGTGCCAGGTGGTCGGGTCGTAGTTGCCGGAGAGGCACAGCGCCTGCGCGAAGAGGTCGGCGCGGCGCAGCGCGAAGTTGGCCGCGTGGTACGCGCCCATGCTGGCGCCGAGCGTGAGCAGGGGCAGCGGATCGCCGCAGTCGTCGTGGACGAACGGCGTGACCTGGTCGACGATCCACGACTCGAACGCCCCGTGCCGCCTGGCCCGTTCCTCCAGCGGGATGCCGCGGTGCGACCACGACGCGGAGTCGTAGCTGTCGACGCAGTAGAGCTTCACGCGGCCCGCGTCCAGCAGGTCGGCGACCGCGTCGATCATGCCGTTGGACTCGAAGTCGCTCGCGTGCCCCGCCTCGGTCGGGAAGACCAGCACCGGGCGTCCCCAGTGGCCGTAGGCGAGCACGACCCCGCTCGCGCCGATCGCAGGCGACCAGAGATCGAGAGCCCGCCGCGTCATGGTCGAACCGTAGCCGGACGACGGCCGCGCGGCCATGATCGCCGCGACGGCACTTCCGCAGCGCGCGCCGTAGATGTACCATTTGGTACATGATTACTGAGAGCAGTGTGGAGATCGCGGCGCCCGCGACCACGGTCTGGGCGGTGTTCGCCGACGTGGAGCGCTGGCCGGAGTGGACGGACTCGGTCGACGGCCTCGTCGCGCTCGACGGGCCCGACCTCGCGGTCGGGCGTCGCTTCGAGATCACCCAGCCCCGGCTGCCCAAGCTGGTCTGGGAGGTCACCGAGCTCGATCAGGGCGCCGGGTGGACCTGGCGGCAGCGCTCGCCGGGCGGCCTGACGCTCGCCGTGCACGAGGTCGTCGCGCAGGCGCCGGACCGCACGCTGGTGCGCCAGCGGATCGACCAGCGCGGTCCGGTGGGCGTCGTGGTCGGGCTGCTCATGCGCGGTCTCACCCGTCGCTACCTGGAGATGGAGGGGCAGGGGCTCAAGGAGCGCAGCGAGCAGCGGCACCGCGTTGCCCCGTCCGCGTGACGGCGAGCGGCGCCGGGAGCTGCTCGACGCCGTCATCGCCGCGTTCGCGGGCGGCGGGATCGGCCGACGCCCGCTGCGCGAGCTCGCCGAGGCGGTCGGCACCAGCCACCGGATGCTGCTGCACCACTTCGGGTCGCGCGACGAGCTGATCGTCGCGGTGGTCCAGGAGATGGAACGGCGACAGGCCGGGTTCCTGGACGAGCTGCCCGCCGACCCGGCCGACGCCTTCGCCGCGATGTGGGCCGACCTGCGACGCCCCGAGCTGCGCCCCTTCGAGCGGCTGTTCTTCGAGTGCTACGCCCGCGCCGCGCAGGGCGAGGAGCCGTTCACCCGGCTGCTGCCCGCGGCCGTCCAGGGCTGGCTCGACGACGTCGACCGGGTGAGCGGCGGCGCCGCCGACCCTGCCCTCGCCCGCCTCGGCCTCGCCGCCACCCGCGGCCTGCTGCTCGACCTGGTCGCCACCGACGACGACGCGGGCGTCGACGCGGCCGCGGCCTGCCTGGTCGCCCTCCTCCGCGGCCACCGCGACGCGCGTGCCGCCGCCGAGGTGAACACCAGCGGGGTTTCGCCCTGATCGAACCCCGCTGACGTTCATCTCGCGCGCGGGACGCCGTTCGCGGGTCCCGGATCTCCCGATCGGTCACGGGACCCGGGCCCGGCCGCCCATCCTGCGGGCATGGCGACTGTCCCGGGGTGGCCCACGGCCTTCCGCGGGTCGCACGCGGTCGCGGCCGGGCTCGTCACGCCGGACCGGCTGCGCGGCCCACGGTTCACGCGGCTGTTCCCCGACGTCTACGCGCGCGTCCGAGCGGAGCCTCCTGACCCGTTGGTCCGCTCGCTCGGGGGCCTACCGGCTCGTCGAGGCCCGCGGAGCGCTCTCGGGCTACTCGGCGGCGGCACTGCTCGGCGCCGACTGCGCACCACGCCCCGACGCGCCCGCCGAGGTCACCGTGCCGGGCGGCGGCCTGCGCGGCCATCAGGGGCTCGTCGTGCACCGCGACGGCCTGCACCCCGGCGAGATCATGCGCCTCGGCGGCATCGCGTGCACGAACCCGTTGCGGACCGCCTACGACCTCGCCCGCGGCCCCGACCCGGACGAGGCCGTCGTCGCGGTGGACCGCCTCGCCAACCGGCACCGGTTCAACCCGGACCTCCTGCTCCACTTCTGCGTCCGGTACAAGGGACGCCGAGGCCTCGCGCGGATCCCCGGCGTACTCGCCATGGCCAGCCCCTACGCCGGGTCCCCCATGGAGTCCCGGCTCCGGCTGCTGATCATCAACGCGGGGCTGCCCCGGCCGCACGTGCAGTGGGTCGTGCAGGACGCCGCGACCCGCACGGCGGTATGGCTGGACCTCGCCTGGCCCGAGCTCATGATCGGCGTCGAGTACGAGGGCGACGTGCACACCGCGCCGGACCGGGTGCTGCGCGACGTCGGCCGCTACACGCGGCTCGTCGACAAGGGATGGCGCATCTACCGCTACACGAAGCTGGACGTGCACGGCGAGCCGCAGCGGATCATCGCCGAGCTGGCGCGGGCCCGCGCCCGACGCGCGAGATGGACGTGAGCGGGGTTTCCCGGTGGCGAAACCCCGCTGAGGTTCATCTCGGCGCGGGTCGACAGGGGAATGCGGGACGGCCGCCCGGGCTTGACCTCGTGTGTGAGTCCGACGTCCCGCGCCGCCGTCGGCCTGCGCTCCGAGCGTGGGCCGATCCTGCTGGCCCTCATGGTCTCGACCGGCCTGATCGCGATCGACGCGACCATCCTCGCCACGGCGGTGCCGTCGATCGTCCGGGACGTCGGCGGGTACGCCCAGTTCCCCTGGCTGTTCTCGGTGTACCTGCTGGCCCAGGCGGTCTCGGTGTCGGTCTACGCGAAGCTCGCGGACACGTTCGGCCGCAAGCCGATCCTGCTGTTCGGCATCGGCCTGTTCCTGCTCGGGAGCGTGCTGTGCGGGGTGGCGTGGAGCATGCCCGCCCTCATCGCGTTCCGCGCGCTGCAGGGCCTCGGCGCGGGCGCGGTGCAGCCGATGGCGGTCACCATCGCGGGCGACATCTACACGGTGGCCGAGCGCGCCACAGCGCAGGGCTACATCGCCAGCGTCTGGGCCATCTCCTCGGTCGTGGGGCCCACGCTGGGTGGCGTCTTCTCGCAGCTGGGGCTGTGGCGCTGGATCTTCTTCGTCAACGTGCCGCTCTGCCTGCTCGCGGGCGCGCTCATCGTGCGCAACTTCCGCGAGTCGGTGCGGCGCCGGGAGCACAGCATCGACTACCTCGGCGCCGCCCTGCTCACCAGCGGCATGACCCTGGTCATCCTCGGTGTGCTGGAGGGCGGGCAGGCGTGGGCGTGGGCGTCGCCGTCCGGTATCGCCGTGTTCGGCGCGGGCGCGGCGCTGCTCGTCGCGTTCGTGCTGGCCGAACGCAGGGCCGCCGAGCCGGTGCTGCCGCTGTGGGTGCTCAGCAGGAGGCTGCTGGCCACCACCACCTTCCTCGCCCTCGGCATCGGCGTGATGCTGATCGGGCTCACCTCGTACGTGCCGACCTACCTCTCCAATGCGCTCGGGGTTCAGCCGCTGGTCGCCGGGCTGGCGCTGGCCGCGCTCACGCTGGGCTGGCCGTTGGCGGCCAGCCTGTCCGGACGGCTGTTCTACCTGCGGCTCGGGTTCAAGCCGACGATCCTCATCGGCCTCTCGATCGTGGTGGTCGGCGCCGGGGCCCTCGCGCTGCTGGCCCACACGCCGTCGGTGACCGTCGTCGCGGTCACCTGCTTCGTCACCGGCATCGGCATGGGGCTCGTCGCGACGCCCTCGCTGATCGCCGCGCAGGCCAGCGTCGAGTGGCACGAGCGGGGCGTCGCCACCGGCACGAACATGTTCGCCCGCTCCATCGGCAGCGCGGTCGGGGCCGCGGTGCTCGGCGCCGTCGCGAACGGCGTCATCGCCGCCTCCGGACGTCCGGAGACCGACCCGGTCGCGGCAACGGACGCGGGCGCGGCCGTGTTCGTCGCGGTGCTCATCGCCGCGCTGCTCACCGTCGTCGCCGGGCTGCTCATGCCGAAGGTGCTCGCGACGGTCGGCCCGACCCCCGTGACACCCACCGACGCGGAGCCCGCGTCGGCGTGATCAGGTTCAGTCGACGACCGCGACCGCTCGTGTCGGGCCGCCGTGCGCGCCCTGCAGCTTCAGCGGGAAGCCGACGAACGTGAACCGCGTGTTGACGACCTGGTCGAGGTTCGCGAGGTTCTCGTAGTGGGTGATGTGCTCGCGCCTGCACATCATGTGGCACGGGTACGACGTGCTCGCCGGGTTGTCCGGGGTGGGACTGTCCACGCCGAACGTCTTGACCCGTTTGTCCACGATCCACTCGCTCGCCGAGGCGCCGAGCCCTGCGAACTCGGTCAGGTAGCGCTTGTCGCCCGAGTACCGGTTCCAGGTGGCGGTGTGGAAGAGCACGATGTCGCCGGGGTGCACGTCCACCGGGGCCGCGGCGACGACCCGGTCGAGGTCCTCGGCCGTGATGTCGGTCTGCGGCTTGAACTCGGTGACGTCGAGGCAGACCGCGGTGCCGTAGAACAGGTCGAGCGGCATCTTCTCGATCGTGTCGGCCGACGGGTCCGGGTCGAGGTGCGAGAACGAGTCCACGTGGGTGGGCCCGTTGTCGTTGAGCATGAAGCCGGTGGTCTGGAAGGAGAACCCGCCCTCGAACCGCGGCGCGGTCTCCTCGTGGGTCGCGTGCTCGAACTGCACGGTCTTGAGGTGGCCCGGGTAGACCTTCATGCCCTCGTAGATGTCCTGCGACAGGTCGATCAGCCTCATCGGAAGGTCCTCCTCTAGTACATGACCACGCCTGCGGTGACGTTCAGGTCCTCCCCCGTCACCGACGCCGCGGCGTCCGAGGCGAGGTAGGCGCACGCGGCGGCGACCTCGCGGGCGTCCACCAGCCGTCCCAGCGGCGACGACCCCGTGAAACCGGCGAGTACCTCGGCCTCGCTGATGCCGCGGGTGGCGGCCTGCTTGCGGATGACGTCGTCGATGCGCGGACCGGCCACGGCGCCGGGGCACACCGCGTTGACCCGGATCCCGTGCGGTCCCAGCTCGACGGCGAGGGTGCGGACCAGCCCGATCACACCCATCTTCGCCGCGGCGTAGGGGGTGCGGCCGTGCAGCGGGCGCTTGCCGGTCATCGACGAGACCGCCAGTAGCACGCCCTCCCCCGCGGCGACCAGCGCGGGAATGAACGCGCGGAAGGTGAGGAACACCCCGTCGAGGTCGGTGGTGAGGCACGCGCGCCACTCCGCGAGCGTGATGTCCTGCATGAGCGCCGTGGGCCCCGCCACCCCGGCGTTCGCGACCACGGTGTGCACCCGACCGAGCCGCCGCGCCTGCTCGGCCATCGCCGCGACCGAGCACGTGTCCTCGACGTCGCAGGCGAGCGGGACCACACCGTGACCAGCGGCCTCGATCTCGCTGACGGTGGCGGCCAGCGTCGCGGGGTCCCGCGCGGTCGCGGCCACGGTGAACCCGTCGGCGGCGAGCGCCACCGCGACCGCCCTGCCGATGCCGCGGTTGGCGCCGGTGACCACGGCGACGCGGTCGCTCATCGCTGTCCTTCGCTCATCGCTGTCCTTCGCTCATCACTGTCCTTCGCTCGTCACCGCGCCTGCGCCGCCCGGATCGCCGCCAGCAACCGGTCCGGCGTCATGGGCAGCTCGGTGACGCGCACGCCGAGCGGTGCGAGCGCGTCGTTGACCGCCACGTTCAGCGCGGCAGGCGCCATCATCCGGCCGCCCTCGCCCCCGCCCTTGATGCCGTGCAGGGTGTACGGCGACGGCGTCTCGTGGTGGCCGATCCTCATCTCGGGCACCTCCATCGCCGACGGGATGAGGTAGTCCAGGTAGCTCGCGGTCAGCAGCTGCCCGTCGCCGTCGTAGACGAACTCCTCGTAGAGCGCCGTTCCGATGCCCTGCGCGGTGCCGCCCACGATGTGCCCGGCCAGCGAGCGCGGGTTGACCAGCGTGCCGCAGTCGTGCACGGCCGCGTAGGCGAGGATCGTCACCGCGCCGGTCTCGACGTCGACCTCGACCACCGGGATGTGGCAGGCGTGGCCCATGAACGGGTAGAAGACGCCGAGGTCCTTGCGGTCGGCCGAGGGCATCGTCGTGTACGGGTGGTCGAAGACCTTGGAGTCCTCCAGGCCCGACTCCATGTCCTCGGGGAAGCTGTGCTTGAACAGGTGCAGCATGATCGCGATGTCGGCGAGGCTCTTGCGCTGGTCCGGCACGCCCTTGACCTGGTACCCGCCGTCCACCCACTCGAGGTCGTCGGCGTCGACCTCCAGAAGGTGCGCCGCCGCCCGCATCGCCTTGGCCTTGATCTTGGCGGTGGCTCCCTCGACGGCGCCCGCGAGCATCACCGTGGTGCGCGACCCGCCCGGTCCGGTGGCGGGCAGGCCGTTCTTGCTGCCCTGGTAGACGATCGAGACGGAGTGCGGGTCGCAGTCGAACTCCTCGGCGACGAGCTGGGCGACCATCGTCTCCGGCGAGTTGCCCCAGAACGCGCAGGAGTACAGCGTGGCGGTGATGCCGCCGGTGGCGTCCACCTTGAGCGTCACGCTCTCGGGCATCGACGTGACCGGAGCGCCCGGCTCGTCGAACCAGAACCAGAACTCGGTGGCCGAGAACACCGAGCGCTCCTGCGCGGTGATCAGCCCGATCCCGAGGTAGCGCCCCTCCTCGCGGGCCTTGACCTGCTCGGCGCGCCAGTGGTCGTAGTCGCCGAGCTTGAGCGCCTTGTCCAGGACGGCGGGATAGTCGCCGGAGTCGTAGACGTTCCCGGTGGGAATGAAGTGCGGGAAGTCGCGGATGAAGTTGCGCCGCCGCATCTCCACCGGGTCGACGCCCAGCTCCCGAGCGGCCTTGTCGACGATCTGCTCCAGCATCCAGTTGTTCACCTCGGAGCCGAAGCCCCGGTAGGCGCCCTGCTGGTTCTTGTTGGTCAGCGCGGCCCGTACGCGGTAGCGCACGCTCCCGATCGTGTAGGGACCGACGACCTGCGCGAGCGCGTTGCCGTGGTGGCCGACGCCGAACTGGATGTAGGCGCCGTAGTCCTCGACCGTGTCGATGTCGATGCCGCGGATCGTGCCGTCGCGCATGACGGCCAGCCGTACGTCATAGACGCGGTCGGAGCCGTGGTGGTCGCAGTTGGAGATGTTGTCGACGCGGTCCTCCAGGTACTGGACGGGCCTGCCGACCTCGCGCGAGCACATGCTCGCGATCACCGCGGGCTTGGTCGCGAACAGCTTCGAGCCGAAGCTCCCGCCCGCGGGCATCGGCCGGATGTCGAGCTTGTTGACCGGGATCTTCAACGTGCCCGCCACCATGAACAGGTAGCTGGTGAACGACAGCGAGTTGGTGTGCACCACGAGCTCGCCGGTCGCCTGGTCGAAGTCCGCGACGGCACCGACGGTTTCGAGGGGCTGCCCGCCGGAGCGGTGCCACCGCATGCGGTCGGTGACGATCACGTCGGCGCCCGCGAAGTCGCCCTCGACGTCGCCGAAGTCGAACGTCCGCTCGTAGGCCAGGTTCGACCCCAGTGCGTCGTGCACCAGCGGGGCTCCCTCGGCCAGCGCCTCCTCCGGGTCGACGAGCACCGGCAGCGGCTCGTACTCGACGTCGATGAGCGCGAGCGCGTCCTCGGCGAGGTAGCGGCTGTCGGCGACGACCACCGCGACGCCCTCGCCGACGTAGCGGACCTTGTCCACCGCCAGGCACCGCCACGTGTGCGCCGCCGGGTTCGGGCCGAAGTCGGGCAGCGGGTCACACAGCTCGGCCGCCCGGGTCCCGGTGATCACGGCGTGGACGCCGGGGGCGGTCTCCGCCGCCGAGACGTCGATCATGGTGATCCGGGCGTGCGCGTGCGGGCTGCGCAGGACGGCCGCGTGCAGCATGCCGGTGACGGTGAGGTCCCCGACGTACCCGCCGCGCCCGCGCAGCAGCCTCGGGTCCTCCACCCGCCGGATGGACTTGCCGACCCACTTGCGGTCCTGCTTGTGGGTCCGTACGGGTGGGGCAGGCCGTTCGACCGCGGTCACGACGAGTGCTCCGCGGCCGAAGGCGCGGCTGGGACGGGGGCCGTGGTGTTGGTCGGCGAGATCATGACGACGCCTCCTCGCGCATCCGCGCCGCGGCCGCGCAGACGGCCTCGACGATGAACTGGTAGCCGGTGCAGCGGCAGAGGTTGCTCGCGATCTGCTCGCGGACCCGCTCGGGGGTCGGGTCGGGGTCGTTCTCGATGATCTCGCAGGCGCGCATGAGCATCCCCGGTGTGCAGTAGCCGCACTGGAGGGCCTGCTTGTCCCAGAACTCGTCCTGCAGCGGGTGCATCCGCGGCCCGTCGGCGAGGCCCTCCACCGTTCTGATCGTGGCGCCGTCGGCCTGGACGGCCAGCGTGATGCACGAGCGCGCGCTCGCGCCGTCGAGCAGCACGGTGCAGGTGCCGCACACGCCGTGCTCGCATCCGATGTGCGTGCCGACCAGCCCGAGGTCCTCCCGGAGCACGTCGACCAGCAGCTTGCGCGGCTCGACGGTCACGGTGGTGGTCCGGCCGTTCACGGTCAGGGTCACGTCCTGCTTCTCGGAGCCCACCTTGTCACCTGCCTTCCTGTGCGCGGGACAGCGCGAGCCCGATGGCCTTGCGCAGACAGCTGCGGGCGATCCCGACGCGGGTCTCGGCGGAGCCGTGCAGGTCCCCGGTCGGGGTGAGCTCGGCGGCCGCGGCGTCGGCGGCCGCGCGCACGGCCGCGGCGTCCGGGCTGGTGCCGACCAGCGCGCGCTCGGCGGCGGTGGCGCGCACCGGAGTGGCGGCCACGCCGCTCAGCGCGATCGCCGCCGAACGCACGGTCGCGCCGTCGAGCCGGACGACCGCGGCCACCCCGACCACGGCGAAGTTGGCGTGGGTGCGCGTGAACTCGACGAACGCCTGGCCGCCCCCGCGGGCCGGGACGCGGACCTCGGTGAGGATCTCGCCGGGCTGCAGCGCCGTCTCGTACGGGCCCCGGAAGAAGTCGGCCGCAGCGATGCGGCGCGCGCCCGTCGACCCGAGCGCGACCAGCTCGGCGTCCAACGCGAGCACGACGGCGGGCAGCTCCGCGGCCGGGTCGGCGTGCGCGATGCTGCCGCCCACCGTTCCCCGGTTGCGCACCGGCAGGTGCGCGACGTGGCTGAGCGCCTCGGCCAGCAGCGGCGCGGCCGCGGCGACCTCGGGCGACCGCTCGGCCGCCGCCTGGCGCACCATCGCCCCGACGACGAGCACGTCCCCTTCGGTGCGGATGCGCGTCAGCTCCTCGATCCGGCGCAGGTCGACCAGGTGCCCGGGGTTGGCCAGGCGGAAGTTCATCAACGGGAGCAGGCTCTGGCCGCCTGCCAGGACGCGCGGCTCGTCGGCGGCGGTGTCGGAGAGCAGGCCGACCGCCTCCGCGAGGCTCGTCGGCGCTGAGTAGCTGAACGGCGGTGGCTTCACGGCGACTCCGATGTGATCCCGACCACGTGGCCAGGCCGATCCTGGTGCTCCGCGCAGGGGCGAGCCATGGCTGCGGACACAGAAGGCCCGGCCTTTCCTTGTGCTCCGAACCAACGATCAGGCGTCGAGCCAGATGATGTCGTGGACCGTCAGCGCCAGCTGCAGCTCCAGCCGCACGTCGGGCAGCCGCAGCTCGCGACCCGTCAGCTGCTCGATCCGACCGAGCCGGTAGGTGACCGTGTTGGGGTGGACGACGAGGGCGGCGGCGGCCGCCTGGATCGAGCAGCCGTGCCCGAGCCAGGCCCGCAGGGTGAGCAGAAGGTCGCCGCCGCGGTCCGCGTCGTGCGCGACGACGGCGCGCAGCAACCCCTGGGCGAAGCGGCGCAACGTGGCGGGCGTGCCCGTCTCCAGCATGAGCGCCGACAGCCCGAGGTCGCGGACGTCGACGAGCCCCGGACGCCGGTGCGAGCGGCGCAGCCGGGCCGCGCCCCTGGCGACGCGGAACGCCGTGGGCAGCTCGGCGAGGCTCGCGAACCGGCCCGTCGCCACGGCGAGCGTGAGCCCGGGCTGGGACTGGTCGACCAGTGCCAGCACGCGCCGCAGCGCGTCGAGCGGCTCCGGCTCGACGGGGAGCACGACCACGTGCACGTCCTCGTACCACCCGTCGAGCGCGGGCCCGTCCACCCCCGACCGGACCAGCTCGCCCAGCCGCGGCACCCGCTCGGGCGGGTCGGGGGCGAGGACGGCGACGACGTGCGGCCGCGCGAGGTCGTGACCGATGGCGGCGGCGCGGTCCAGCAGGCCCTGCTCGTGGGTCGGGCCGCCGGGCCGCAGCAGGTCGCCGAGCAGGTCGCCCGACAGGCGGCGCTCGACATCGCGCAGATGGCGCTGGCGCAGCAGCTCGATGCCGACGACGAGGGCGAAACGCTCGATCAGCTGCCGCTCGAAGGGCTCCGGCGCGACGCCCCTGTCGGTCACCCACAGCCGTCCGGCGAGCTCGCCGCCCAACACCACCGGCGCCACCCATGCGGCGCGCCGCGACGGATGCCCCGCCGCGTCCGGACGGGGCACCTGGACGACCTCGTACCGCCTGCTCAGCGCCTCCAGCGCCGCGCGCATCGAGCCGCGACGCCGGGCCGCCGCGTCCGGCGGCGGGCGGTACCCGGCCTCGGGAGCGCAGGCCAGCAGCCTGCCGTCGGCGTCCTCGACGGTCACCGACGCGGCGAGCGCGTCCGCCAGCCCCGCCACGATCCCGTCGAGCCCGACGTCGGCCAGCACCATCTCCATCAGGTCGCGGTGCTGCTGCTCGACGCGCTCCAGGGCCGCGCGGCCGCGCCGGAGCTCGTCGTTGGCCAGCGACAGCTCGCGGATGACGCTCTGCTGGTTCGCGCGCAGCAGGCTCGTCTCCAACGCCAGCGCCGCCTGGTCGGCCAAGAGCTCGATGAGCTCCAGCTCCAGGTCGCTGAACGCGCGCGCCACGGTCGAGTAGGCGACGACGACCCCCGCGCGCCCCGAACGGGCCGTGCGCATCGGGGCCGCGAGCAGCGCACGGTAGCCCTGGGTCGGCGCCAGGCTCCGCATCCGCCCGTAGCTCTCGGCGGCACCCACGTCCGGCACCGCGACGCTGCGGCCCTCGCGGAAGGCGCGGGCGGCGGGCGAGTCGCCGTGCGGGCCAGCCGGGTGCACCGGAAGCGCCGCGCCGTCGCTCACCAGCGCGACGTAGGCGTCCGAGAGGCCCGACCAGCCTACGGCGCGCAGGTGCTCCTGCGCGTCGTCGGCGAGCATGACCGCACAGTGGTCGAACCCGATGAGGTCACAGACCCGCTCGGCGATCAGGGTGAGCAGCGCCTCCAGCGGCTCCGCCGCGTTCACGGCACGCGAGATCTCGCCCACCGCGGTCATCCACGGGCCCAAGGACGTCGAGACCTCGAACGTGCGCACCCGTCCTTCTCACCACGGATCGGCCGGGGAGGCAAGGCAGAACGGTTCTTGATCGCCAAGAGGCCGCTGCTTCCGGTGATCGAAACCCGGAGACGACGTCTTCGCGCGGATCACGCGGCGATCAGCCACGCAGGCCCGGGGTCGCGGGGTCGGCGCCCGCCGGGCAGCCGAGGGAGTGCGAGGATGAGAACATGGTGACGCCACCGGTTTGGCTGGCGCGACACGATCCCGGGCTGGTGGTCGTCCGGCGTGCCGCGCGGGTGACGCTGGTGGCCTGCGTGGCCTTCTACCTCTGCCGCTACGTCCTGGACAACCTCGACATGGCCCCGTACGCGCTGTTCGGGGTCGTCGCGCTCGGCGCGCTGTCGCAGATCTCGGGGAGCCCCGGCGAGCGGGCGCGGACGCTGCTCGCCGTGCTCCCGGTCGGCTGGGTGCTGGTGACGCTCGGCACGCTGCTGTCGGTCAGCACGGTCACGGCCGTCGCGGGCATGTTCGTGCTCGGCTTCGCGGTGAGCTACGTCGGTGTCGGCGGCCCACGCCTGGTCGGCATCGCCGCGGGCACGCAGCTGCTGTACATCCTCCCGTGCTTCCCGCCGTACGACCCGGGGTCGCTGGGCTGGCGGCTCGCCGGGCTGACGCTCGGCGTGCTGCTGCTGGCCGCCGCCGAGGTCACGCTGTGGCCCGACCCGAAGCCTGTGCCGTACACGGCCAAGCTCGCCGACGCCGTCGCCGCGCTCGCGGGGTGCCTCGACGCGGTCGCGGACATGTGGTCGGGCCACCCGGACGGCCGGGCCCGGTTCGCGGCGCTGCTGCCCGAGGCGACGGACGCGGCGGAGGCGCTGCGGCCCTCGCGGCTTCCGCCCACCGCGCGGCCAGCCTCGGCCGGGCGACGGGACCGCGCGCTGACCGCCGCGGCCGGGTCGGCCCGGCTGCTGCTCGGCCGCACGGTGGACCTCTCCCTCGTCGACGACCACGACGCCGTCACGCTCCCGGCCGCGGCGGCGCTGCTCCGACAGACGGCCTCGTGCGCCGCGGCCGCCGCCGCGTGGCTGCGCGGCCCTGGGAACGACGGAGCGGACGAGGTGCCCGACACCGACCGGATCGCGGCCGCGCTCGTCGAGTTCCGCGCCGCGCGCGCCGCCATCTCGCCCGACGGCCTGCCGCCCGACCGGCTGCGGCTGGGCGCCCTCGCCGTGGGCCTCGGCGAGTGGACGAAGGCGATGGTGGCGGCTCTCCGCGTGGCGGCGGACGCTCCGATCCCGCCGGACCACACGCCGGAGTCGGCCCAGCCCGGCCCGCTCTGGTTCGCCTACCGCAGCACCCCGTGGCTGTGGTGGCACCGGCTGCGCGAGCACCTGACCCCGCGCTCGGTGTACTTCCAGGGCGCGCTGCGGCTCGCGGTCGCGCTGGCCGCGGCCCGGCTGCTCGCCGGGGTCTTCGACCTCTCGCACGGGTTCTGGGTGCTGCTGACCGTGCTCACCCTCCTGCGCACGTCGGCGGCCGACACCCGCTCGGCGCTGCGGCCCGCCATCGTCGGCACGGTCGCGGGCTCGGTCGCGGCGGCGGCGCTCCTCGTGGTCGGCGTGCCGGGTCCCGTGTACGCCGTCGTGCTGCCCGTCGTCATGCTGGTCGGGCTCGCGGCGGGTCCGCTGCTCGGCCCCGGCTGGGCGCAGGCGCTGTTCACGCTGGTGATCGCGCTCGTCTTCGCGCAGGTCTCGCCGGTGGACTGGCACCTGGCCGAGGCGCGGGTCATCGACGTCGCCGTCGGCGCGGGGGTCGGCGTGCTCATCGGGCTGCTCGCCTGGCCGCGCGGCGGCTCGGGCGAGCTGCACCGGGCCACCGGCACGCTGCTCTCCAGCGCGGCCAGGGTGGTGCGGGAGACGGTGACCGTCGTCGCGGAGGGCGCCACCCAGGGCGACGCCCTGCCGCAGGCGCGCACCGCCGCGCGGCTCGCCGACGCCTCGTTCGCCCTCTACCAGACCGAGCGCCACCTGCCCGCCAGAATCGACTGGCAGGCCACGCTGGTGGCGGGCCACCACGCCGTCCGGGGTGCCGAGGCGCTCGTCCGCGAGTGCCCCACCGGGTGCCTGCTGCCCTGCGTCGGTCCGCTGAAGGCCGCTGCCGACGACGTCGCCCGGCGCTACGAGCGGGTCGCGGACGCGCTCCTCCGCCGTGACAAGGAGGCGCTCCTGCGGCCGCAGCCCGAACCACCGGACGCCGACTGGCCGACCGATCTCGGGCAGGCGCTCTACCACGTCGCCGACCTGCGCGTCTGGCTCGACGGGCTGCGCGACGACCTCGGCCGCCTGGCGTCGCCGCCGCCAGGGCAGGCGGGGCTGCGCGACCGCGCCGCCCACCTGGCCGACGACACCGTGGGCTGACGCGCGACGCCTCACTCCGCACACCCCGCGGCGTCCTCGCCGACGTTCGACCGTGTGCGAGGACGCTACCGCCTGTGCGAAGTCAGCCGTCGGCGGTGACCCGGGCGATGTAGCGCTCCGCCGAGCGCCGGATCGCCCCTGGCGCGTCGGCCAGCACGACCCGTCCCCACCAGCCGCCGTAGATGCGGTCGAACCGGAAGGGCGCGACGCGGTCGACGATCGTGCGGATCGTGCCAGGGTCCAGCGGGATGAGGTTGGGGTAGCTCCACATGAAGCTGACCCACTCGCGGTCCTGGACGACCGCGATGGTGTCGCCGGTCAGCAGCGCACCCCGTCCCTCGGAGCCCGTCGCCCAGTGCAGGACGGCCGCCCCGTCGAAGTGGCCGCCGATGCGGGCGAGCGTGACGCCGGGCAGCACGTCGACGTGGTCGTCGAAGAGCTCGATGCGCGGCGAGGGGCGCTGGATCCACCGCTCGTCGGCACGCGGGATGAGCACGCGCGCGTCGAAGGCGTCGGCGATGTCGACGTGGGCCGCGTAGAAGTGCGGGTGGGACATGCAGACCGTGGCGATGCCGCCCAGCTCGGCGATCCGCGCACGGGCGTCGTCGTCGAGCACGGGGACCGCGTCCCACAGCACGTTGCCGTGCGGGGTGCGCACGAGCAGGGCGCGCTGGCCGATGCCGAAGGCGGGGGTGAGACCGACGCCGAGCAGGTCGGGCTCCTCCTCCCGCAGCTCGCTCGCGTGGCCGCGCCCGAGCTCGTCGGCGGTCGTCCAGCGCTGGCCGCCCCAGCCGACGTACTGGCGTTCGTCCTCGCAGATCGGACAGTGGGCGGGCGGCTCCGCGGTGTCGGGGTGCTGCACGGCGCAGGTGGCGCAGATCCAAGCGGGCATGCGCGATCCTGGCATGCTCTCCGCCTGCGTGTCCGGTCGTCGCGGACGTAAGGTCGTCGCATGGAGTACCGGCAACTCGGACGGTCCGGTCTGCTCGTCTCGACGCTGACCCTGGGAACGATGGGCTACGGCGGCCAGGGCTGGGCGAAGGCCGTCGGCGCGCTCGGCGTCGACGAGGCCCGCAAGCAGATCGCGATGGCCCGCGACGCGGGCGTCAACCTGATCGACACGGCCGACGTGTACTCGGAGGGGCTGTGTGAGGAGATCGTCGGCAAGGCGCTGGGCAGCGACCGCGACGACGTGTTGCTCGCCACCAAGGTGCGCCTGCCGATGGGCGACGGACCCAACGACGCGGGCCTGTCGCGCCACCACATCATCCGCGGCGCCGAGGCGAGCCTGCGCAGGCTCGGCACCGACTGGATCGACCTCTACCAGGTGCACGAGTGGGACGGCCTGACCCCGCTCGAGGAGACGCTCGCCGCGTTGGACACGCTCGTCCGGTCGGGCAAGGTCCGCTACGTCGGTGCGTCGAACTACAGCGGGTGGCAGCTGATGAAGGCGCTCGGGGTCGCCGACCGCCTCGGCCTCACCCGGTTCGTCAGCCAGCAGATCTACTACTCGCTGCAGGCCCGCGACGCCGAGACCGACCTGGTGCCCGTCGCGATCGACCAGGGCCTCGGCATCCTCGTCTGGAGCCCGATCGCGGGCGGCCTGCTGTCGGGCAAGTACCGCCGGGGCGTCGAGGCGCCCGAGGGCAGCAGGCACCTCGGCGAATGGGACGAGCCGCCGGTCTACGACGAGGACAAGCTCTACGACACCATCGAGGTGCTCGTGCAGGTCGGTGAGGCGCACGGCGTCTCGGCGGCCCGGGCCGCGCTGGCCTACACCCTCGCCAAGCCCGCGGTGACGTCGCTGGTCGTCGGCGCCCGCACCGAGGAGCAGCTGGCCGACAACCTCGCCGCCGCCGACCTCGCACTGAGCGACGACGAGATCGCCCGCCTCGACGCCGTCAGCGCGGATCCGCTGCGCTACCCGTACTGGCACCAGGCGAAGACGGCGGGCGGGCGCCTCAGCCCGGCCGACCGCGACCTGCTGGGACGGCACGCCCCGAGCTGACCGGGCCCCTACCCCGCCCGCGCCGCCATGCTCGGCGTGGCGGCGTCCGTCCGGCGGCGCTCCAGGACGCACAGGGTCGTCACGCACACCGCCAGCCACGCGCCGCCGAGGAGCCACCCGGTGACGACGTCGGTGAACCAGTGCACGCCCAGGTAGAGCCTGCTGACCCCGATCACCAGCACCCCGGCGGCGGCCAGGGCCACCGTGCCGGTCCGCAGCGCCGTACGCCGCGTGGCCAGGACGACGACCGCGGCCAGCACGCCCAGCACGACGATCGAGCCGAGCGCGTGCCCGGACGGCAGTGCCGGGTTGGTCTCGACCATCAGCCGTTCGGCGACCGGCGGCCGGACCCGGCCGTAGAGGTCCTTGAAGCCGTGGATGAGCATCCAGGCGCCGACGGCCGAGCCCAGCACGACCGCGGCCTCGGGCCGCCGCCGGGCCCGCCAGAGCATGCCCGCGGCGATGGCGGCGAGCACTGTCATCTGCGGGATGTCACCGGCGAGGCTCACGGCCTTCATCAGGAGAGTGACCGGCTCGGCGCGGTGGTCGACGAACCAGGCCCAGACGCCCCAGTCCGCGCGCCCCGGCCTGCCGTGGTCGAGCACCGCGTCGACCACCATCGCCTGCCCGATGAGCAGCATCGCGGTGAATGCGGAGCCGACCAGCACCGGAACGCGGAGCACCGGGGCGAGCGTCCTGCCGAGCGCGGTGCGGCGCGCGACCACCGCGACCGCGACGACCAGCGCCCACAGCGCCGTCGCCGTCCACGCGATCGCCTCACCGATGTCCGCGAACCACATGCGCACCATCGTGACGTGACCACGCTGTGACGATGTTGAGAAAGCTGTAGCGCTTCTCAGGTTGTCAGCCCACGACCGTGAACAGGTTGTTGAGCTGGTCGTTGAGCTGGGTCAGCGACGAGACCGGCGAGCTGCCGATGTAGACCGCGTCGAACCGTGGCTGCATGAGCGCCTTGATGTCGGCGGCGTTGGTCGTCACCGGGAACAGGAACGTGGTCTTGTTCTTGACCTGGTCGGTGAAGGCCGACACGTCGAGGTTGCGCTCCTTCTTGTTGTAGTCGATCGCCAGCTCGGTGCCTTCGGGGCGGGCAGGGAACACCACGCCCGACTCGCCGATGATCTTCTGGCACTCGGAGCCGGACAGGTACTTGACCCACTTCGCCGCGTTCTCCGGCTGCTTCGAGAACGTCGTGACCGAGTCGCCGAGACCGTTGAACATCGAGGCGCGCTTGCCGCTCGGGCCGATCGGCGTTGGCGCGATGGCGATGTTGAGCTTCTTGCCCGTCGCGTCGGTCAGCTTGCTGAACGTCGAGATCATCCACGACCCGTTGAGGCCGAGCACCGCCTGACCGGTCTGGATCTGCTTGTCGGTGCCCGTCGAGTTGCCGCTGCCCCCGCCGATCGTGTCGTAGCTGGGCATGTAGCCCTTCTGGACAAGGCCGAAGTACCACTTGAGGGTGTCCTGCAGGGCGGGTTGGTCGAGGTTGAAGTGGGTGCCCCACGGGTTCTTGTCGGTGGCCTGCCAGCCCGCGCTGCCGGTGAACGCCGACCACTGGACCTGGCCCCAACCATCGCCGCCCGAGCCGCCCGAGCCGAGCCCGTAGGTCTTGACGTTGCGCGGGTCGAACCCGGGCTCGTCGCCGCGCTTGCCGTTGGCGTCGACGGACAGGTGCGCGACGACCTTCTCGAAGGTGCCGCCGTCCTGCGGGTTCCAGCTGAGGGCACCCAGCGTGGCCGGGTCGACGCCCGCCGCCTTGACCGCGTCGACGTTGTAGAACATCGCGATCGTGTCCCAGTCCTTCGGAGCGCCGTAGCGGTGGCCGTCCTGGCCCTTCCACAGCTCCGCGAGACCGGGCTGGTAGTCGCTGTCCTGGATGTCCTTGGTGGCCTCCAGCTCGTCGAGCGGCCGCAGGACCTTGAGGTCGACGTACTGCGGGAACTTCGAGAGGTGGTCGGTGAAGACGTCGGGCGCGGTGTCGGCGATCATCCCCGAGGTGAGCTTCGACCAGTAGTCGGTCCACCCGACCTGCGTGATACTGATCGTCAGTCCGGGGTTCTGCTGCTCGAAGTTGTCGGCGCACTTCTGGTAGCCGGGCTGCTGGCCGGAGTCCCACAGCCAGTACTGGATGGGCCCGGTGGTGCTGTTGGTCGGTGCCGTGCCACAGGCCGACAGGGCCGACAGCGCGGCCAGCGCGGTGATCGCCGCCGCCACCGCGCGGCGGGGCCGGGTCAGGACGGTCATGGCAGCCTCACTTGATCCCGCTGAATCCGATGGAGTTGACGATCCGCTTGGCCGACGCCATGAACAGGATCAGCATCGGCAGCGCCGCGACGAGGGTGGCGGCCATCAGGCCGGACCAGTCCGGGCCGGTCTGCGGGGTCTGGGACTTGAACACGCCCAGGCCGACGGTGAGGGTGCGGGAAGCGTCGGTGTAGCTGACCATCAACGGCCAGAAGTAGTCGTTCCAGGCCGTGATGTACGTGAGGAGGGCCAGCGTCGTGATCGGCGCCATGGACATCGGGATGATCAGCTGGAAGAACACGCGCACCTTCGAGGCGCCGTCGATCATGGCGGCCTCCTCCACCTCCCGGGGGATGCCGAGGAAGAACTGACGGAGGAAGAACACGGCAAACGGCGTCATCAGCATCGTCGGCAGGGCGATGCCCAGCAGCGAGTCGACCAGCCCCAGCTGCTTGATGATCACGAAGTTGGGCAGGAAGGTGAAGATCGCCGGGATCATCAGGCCCGCGAGGAAGAAGGCGAACACCGGGCCGCGGAAGCGCCAGCGCAGCCGCGCGAACGCGTAGGCGGCCATCGCCGAGAACAGCACCTGGCCCACGGTGATCAGCGTGGCGACGATCACCGAGTTGAGCAGGTAGCGCCAGAAGTTGATGGCCTGGCCCGCGCCGCCCGCGTCGATCGCCTCCTGGCCGGTCTGGATGCCGAACACGCGCTCGAACCCGCCCCACGAGAACTGGACGGGCAGCAGGCTGTTCGTGCCCGCGTAGATGGCGTTGTTGGACGACAGCGCGGTGCGCAGCATCCAGTAGAACGGGAACAGGCTGCCCAGGATCACCAGGATCATGAACGTCCAGGCCAGTGCCCTGCCGATCCCGAAAAGGGGCTTGTCGCTGGGGTTGTCAATGTCGTCGTCGGTCGTGGCCGCGGTGGTGATGTCGCGGGTGGGCGGGGTCAGGGAGGTCGTCATGGCGGGTTCTCCTCAGTCCAGGTCCGACTCGCCTGCGCGGGTCAGCCGGTACTGCACAAAGGTGACGATCATGAGAATGATCAGCAGGGCGACCGACATCGCTGAGGCGTAGCCGAACTGGAAGCGGCCGAACGCCATGTCGTAGATGTAGTACTGCAGCACCCGCGACGAGTCCACCGGCCCACCCGCCGTGGTGACGGCGACGGTGTCGAACACCTGGAACGACCCGACGATGGTGATGATCAGCACCAGCGCGAGGATCGGCCGCAGGAGGGGGATGGTGATGCTGCGGAACATCCGGGCCTCGGAGGCGCCGTCCATGCGGGCCGCCTCGTAGAGGCTCTCCGGGATCGTCTGCAGTCCTGCGAAGATCAGCAGCGCGGTGTAGCCGACGTACTTCCACACGTTGATGAACGCGATGGTCGGGATGGCCCAGAAACTCGAGGTCAGGAAGGGGACCGTGCCGATCCCGATCCACTGCAGGAACTTGTTGCCGATCCCGAGGCTGTTGTCGAGGATCCACAGGAAGATCAGGGCGGCGACCACGTTCGACACCAGGTAGGGCGTCAGCACGATGCCCCGCAGCCAGGTCTTCTTCGTCAGCCGCTGCATCATCACCGCGATCAGCAGGGCGAAGACCGTCTGCACCCCGATATTGATGATCACGTACTCGGCGGTGACGAGGATGGCGTTCCAGAACACGGGGTCCTGGACCATCCGGACGTAGTTGTCCAGCCCGTTGAGCTCGGGCGGGGTCAGCAGGTTGAACTTGGTGAAGCTGAGGTAGATGCCGCGGATCGTCGGCCACACCAGGAACACGACGTAGCCGAGCAGCGCCGGGAAGATGAAGATCAGGGCGAGCCGGGTGTCGTCGGGCGGTCTGCGCCGCCGTGTCGACGCACTGGTTCCCGTCGCCTCCAGGGAGGGGGCGGTTGTTGTCATCCTGTTCTCCGTTCGTCCGCGTCGATGCTCATCAGCACGACCTGGTCGGGGTGGACGACGGGGGCGGCGACACCCGTGTGCTGCAGCGCGGCCCCGAGGAAGGCGGCACCGGGGTACTCGGCGTCGAGCGGGATCCGGAGCTCGTGCGACCGGTCCGGCGAGAGGGGCTGGGCCTTACTGGCGGGTGCGCCCCACCACTGCGGCGCCCGCAGCCCGGACGGCACGGAGCCGACGAAGACCGGCCGCACCCGGTAGGTCCGCTCCGGGTCGAGGCCGCGGAAGTGCAGCCGGGGCGCGGGGTCGGGATAGAGGCTGTCGGCGGGCGCGAAGGCGAACAGCGCACGGGACCGGTCGGGGGCGACAACCCCGTGCAGGTGGACGTTGTCCCCCACCCCGTCCATCCGCACCAGGTCGCCGGTCAGCAGGAACCGCCGGTGCTCCTTGTAGAACGCGATCCACGCCCGCAGCTCGGCCATCTCCTGCTCGGAGGCCTGCGCGAGGTCCCACTCGATGCCCAGGTGACCGAAGAGCGCCGTACCCGCACGGAACCCGAGGTCGTGGATGCGCCCCGTGGCATGCGAGCGCCCGGAGGCGATGTGCGAGCCGAGGTACTCCGGTGGAAGCAGCTGTCCGGTCCAACGCAGCATCCGCTGGCGGTCGTGCGGGTCGATGTTGTCCGACACCCACACCCGGTCCGTCCGCTCCAGCACCGCCAGGTCGACCCGCGCCCCGCCCGACGAGCATGACTCGATCTCCAGGTCCGGATGTGCCTCCCGGATCTCGTCGAGCAGGCGGTAGAAGGCCAGCGTCTGGGCGTGCACGCCGGGTCTGCCCCCGTCGGTCTGCGTACCCGCCTCGATGAGGTCCCGGTTGTGGTCCCACTTGACGTAGCCGATGTCGTACTCGTCGAGCAGCGCCAGGATCTGGCTCTTGACGTGGGCGTACGCATCCGGGATGCCGAGGTTGAGCACCTGCTGGAAGCGCGACTCCACCGGCCACTCCGGGCGCGCGGCCATGATCCACTCAGGATGCGCGCGCGCGACGTCGGAGTCGGCGTTCACCATCTCCGGCTCGAACCAGAGCCCGAACTGCATGCCGTGCTTGCGGACCCGGTCCACCAACGGGTGCAGCCCCTCGGGCCAGACCTCGTCGGAGGCGACCCAGTCGCCCAGCCCGGCCCGATCGTGGCGCCGCGCGCCGAACCAGCCGTCGTCGAGCACGAACCGCTCGACCCCGACCTCGGCCGCGCGGTCGGCCAGGTCGAGCAGCCGGTCGCGGTCGTGGGCGAAGTACACCGCCTCCCAAACGTTGAGGGTGACCGGCCGCTGCGGCGTGACCGGCCGCAGGCGGGCCCGCAGGTGGCGGTGGAAGCGCCGGGCGACCGCGTCCAGTCCTTCGCCGAAGGCGCCGTAGAGCCACGGGCCGGTGTAGGTCTCGTCGGTGGCGAGCCGGATCTCGCCGGGCAGCAGCACCTCGCCGCCGCCGAGCAGGCATTCGCCGGTCAGCGCGCGCTCGGCGTAGTGCACATGGTTGCCGCTGAACGCGGTGTGCACCGCGTGGATCCGACCCCGGGCGAACCCGAAGCCAGCAGGACCCGCGTGCAGGACGTACGCGCTGTCCGGGCCCGTGCGGCCCTTGCGGTTCTCCCGCAGGTGCACCCCGGTGCGGAACGACGTGCGCTGCGGCACCCGCTCCTGGTTGTGTCTACCCGCGAAGTCGAGCAGCTCGTCGGCGTCGGGGGGCACCGGCAGCGCGAGCGTGAGCCCGTCGACCGCGTACGGCTCCGCGGCGAGGTTGGTGACGGAGGCGCGCACCCGCAGGAGCCCGGTGTCGAGCAGCTGCACCTCGAGGCCGAGCCCGAGGAGGCCCGCGTCGTCGACCGCACGGAACTCGACGCGCGCCGCGCCCGCACGGACGTATCCGGTGACCGGCTCGCCGTCCAGGAGCACCGACGTGACGGCGAAGGCGGGCGACCACTGCCGCCCGCCGCGCGAGCCTGCGAGCCCCGGGCGCCCGGTCCAGCCCGTGTGGTGCTCGGGGAGCACCGCCAGCCGCGGCGCGACGTCGGGGTTGTTGGACCCGATCACCGGCACAGCGGCGGCGGCGAGCGCGGCGGCCTGCTCGGCGTCCATCGCGGGGAGGGCGGCACCCCAGTGGACGATCGCCGGAAGTCGCCCGCGAGTCGCGTCGAGGAGCACGCTCACGCCGTCGGCGGTCAAGGAGATGAGGGCATCGGTAACCATGGCTTCCAGCGTCATGCCCCGGCTCCTCGTCGACAATTCCGGTGCGTGCTAAAAAGTTTAGCCAGGTGAGTGTGGGTCGGCGGACACGACGCGTCAAGGCCTGGTCGCTACCCTTGTCGAAGTCGTGACCGTGGCCGAGCTCGACGAGGGGGTGCGCGTGGCCAGAGGCCCATCCGGCCGGGTGACGCTGCGGGAGGTCGCCGAGCACGCGGGCGTGTCCCCCACCACCGTCTCGTTCGTCCTGTCCGGGCGCCGGGACATGCGCATCGCGGGCGCCACCGAGGAGCGCGTGCTCCAGTCGGCGCGGATCCTCGGCTACCGCCGCCACCTCGCCCCGCGCGACTCCCCCGCCCCCGGCTCGCCGGTCGTCGGCCTCGTCTCCGACACGGTGGGCTCGGAGTCGTTCGCGGGCGAGATGATCCGCGGGTGCATCGCGGCCGCCGCCGAGCACGGGCGCACCGTGCTGATGGCGGAGAGCCAGGGCGATCCACACCTGGAGTCCGCGGCCATCGACGGCCTCCTCGCCCGCGGGGTCGACCGGATCATCCTCGGGACCACGGGCACGATGAAGGTGTCGCTCCCCCGCGCCCTGCGGGGCCACGCGGTCGTTCTCATGAACTGTGTCGACGCGGCGAGCCCGGTGCCCGCCGTGGTGCCCGACGACTACGCGGCCGGGCGGCTGGCCGCCGACACCCTCCTCGCCGCCGGGCACGCGGACCGCGTGTGGCTGGTGGGAGAGGTGCCCAAGGCCTCATGGCCCGGGCGACGGCGGCTCGCCGGTATCCGTGCCCGGCTGCGCTCGGCGGGTCTCGGGCTCGCAGACCACGTCGAGTGCCTGTGGTGGCCCGAGGTCGCACGCGAGGCAGTGGCAGGTGTGTTGGACGGCAACCGACGCCCCACCGCGGTGATCGCGCTCAACGACCGGTTGGCGATGGGCGTCTACCAGGCCGCGGCGACGCTCGGCATGACCGTGCCCGACGACCTGTCGGTGATCTCCTTCGACAACTCCGACCTCGCCCGGTGGCTCGACCCCGGCCTGTCGAGCATCGCGCTGCCCCATTTCGACATCGGCCGCCGTGCCGTGGAGCTGCTGCTCGACGACCGCGCCGCGTCCGGCACCCACGCCGTGCCCATGCCGCTGGCCGCCCGGCACTCGGTCGGGCCGCCGTCCGCGGAGGGGGCACAGCGGTCGTCCGGGCCGTGGGTGCCGGTCACGGCCGGATAGGCGCCGCCCCACCACGGGCCCCGTTCAGCCGGGCCCACCCTCCGTCGTTAGCCGCGGCGTGCCGTACGCAGTGCGCAGACGCCGGACTCCACCTCGGCGGTGGCCTCGCGGAAGCACGCGAGGAAGTCCGCGCGGCCCTCCTGCTCGGCCGGTGCGCGACCTCGCCCGGCGGGTCTCAGAGTCGCCAGCGCAGCGGCACGTCGGGCAGGTAGGCGCAGTACGTGCCGGTGTGGAGGGTCCGGCGGAGGTAGGCCGCCAGCGCGGGGTGCACGCTCTCGATCCGGCGCAGGGCGTCGCGCACCCGCGCGGTGACGGTCTTGCGGGCTCGCTCGGTCTCGTCGCCGAGCCTGCGTACCCGGCCGCCGAGGCCCGTCGCGGCACGCAGCTGACGGGTGATCGCATCCCGCTCGGCCAGGGCGCGCCCGGAACGCCGCGGGTCGCCCGCCCGCTCCGCGTCCTCGATCTCCGCGACCACGGTGTCCAGGCGGGCCCGGAACGCGGCGGCGGCCCGCCGGTCCAGGACGGGATCGGCGCCCGTCGTCGGTGCCTCGCGACCCAGCAGGGTGAAGACGTGCACCTGGCGTCCCGGCGCGCCCAGCAGCGCGGCGACGTCGTGCATGCCCTTGGCCTCGGCCACCCATGCCCGCAGGCCGTCGAACTCGACGAGCCATCGAC
This sequence comes from uncultured Actinomycetota bacterium, assembly GCA_963750095.1. GTDB lineage: Bacteria > Actinomycetota > Actinomycetes > Mycobacteriales > Pseudonocardiaceae > Pseudonocardia. The sequence goes on from CAVVPJ010000011.1 coordinate 166,311, forward strand.
CGTCCGTGCGTCGGAACCCGGGGGCGTCGTCGGGAGGAGGTGCCGCGAGGCGGGCGAGCTCGCGGCGGCTGAGCTGCGCCCACGCCGCGGCGCCGAGCCGCTCGTGGAGCGCGACGGCCGCCTTCAGATGCGCGACGGCCGCCTCGGTGCGCCCCGACGCGGCGGCCAGCACGCCGAGGAAGTGGTCGACCGCGCCGTGGTAGGCGGCACAGCCGCCGACGACCGCATGCAGGCCCGCGTACGGTCGGAACGCGCGGTACGCCCAGTCGCGCTGCTCAGGGGCGCCGACGGCGGCCAGCACCGCCGTGGTCACCCCGACCATCTCGAGGTCGTACTTGTGCGGAATGGTCTGGACGGAGAAGCCTCGGATCGAGACCGCGGCGCCTTCGAGATCGCCCTCCTGCACCTGGAGCCAGGCGTGCAACAGGGGCTGGAGCGGCCACATGGGGTCGTCGTCGGGCAGCGCGGCGTGGGCCAGCGGCGGCCCGCCGATGGCGCGCAGGGACGAGCGCAGCGTGGCGTAGACCCCGTGCGCGTCCGGGAGCCCGATCGCCTGCCCCAGCTCGAGCGCGCGGTCGGCGAAGTCGGCGGCCTCGCCGACCCGGCCGGATATCTGGGCGAGCGTCGCCTGTCGACTCAGTGCGCCCCAGCGCCCGCGCGCGGTGCCGAGCCGGTCGGCGAGCCGGACGTAGCGGCCCAGACAGACGGTCCCTTCCGGGTCGCCGGTCTCGATCAGCGCCGCCGCCTGGAGGAGCACGGCCTCCGCCGCGAGCTCCGCGTCACCGCACGCGTGCGCCGCGGAGGCCATCTCGGTGAGCACGCGCAGCCGCTCCACGCCCGTGCCCGGCGCCCACCGGACGTCGTGCTCGGCGTGCAGCGCGTTGGCGAGCGCCTGCGCGTCACCGCAGGCGCGGGCGAGCTCGACGGCGCGGGCGGCGAGCGGCGCCGCGCGCGGGTCGGCGCCCTCGTAGGAACTGTGCCGAAGCGCCCTGGCCAGCGCGGCGTACAAGCGCGAGCGGAGTCCTTCGTCGTCCGGTGGCCGGGCCACGGCCTCCTCCAGCAGCCCGACCCCCACGGGATCGTCGGTGCCCGACCGGGCGCCCAGCGCCGCCACCCCGAGCGCCGCCTCGGCGAGCGCGTGCGGGTCGGCGAACCGCCGCCCGAGCTCGGCGGCCCGCAGGTAGCCGTCACGGGCCGCGGCCGGGTCGCCCGCCCGGAACCACGACCCGGCGAGCCGGAGCAGCAGGGAGATCCGCCGCGCCGGGTCGTCGTCAGGCACCAGCCGCAGCGCCGTGGTGTAGTGACCGGCCGCGTCCTCGTGCCCCAGCCGGGCGGTCGCCTCTTCGGCGGCGAGGACCGACCAGTGCAGCGCCTCGGCGACCGTGTGCGGCCCGGCCGCGACGAAGTGGTCGGCGAGCCGCGCTGCGCCGCCGACCGCCGCCGGGTCGGAACCCCCGCCCGCCATGCGGTGCAGCGCGTGGCCCACGGCGGCGTGCAGCCGCGCCCGCCGCTCGGCCGGGATCTGCTCCAGCACGCACTCGCGGTAGAGGTCGTGGCTGAACCGCGGCGCCCCGGACGCCGTGGCCAGCACCCGCGCCCGCTGCGCCTCGTCGAGCAGGCCCGCGACGGCCACCTCGTCGCCGGGCCCGACCGCAGCCAGCACCGGAGGCGAGACGACCGGCCCGGCGACCGCCGCCACCTCCAGCAGCTCGCGGCAGGCCGTCGAGAGGCGGTCGAGGCGCAGCCGCAGGGTCTCCCGCACGCCGCCGGGTATCGGGCCCGCATGCTCGGAGAGCTCGCCCCGCGCGACCATCAGCCGCGTCAGCTCCCGCACGAACAGCGGGTTGCCACCGCAGCGCAGCCGCACGGCCTCGGCGAGGCGTCCGCCCGGCGCGGGCCCCGCCACCTCGGCCATCAGCGCGGCGACGCCGTCGGCGTCGAGCCCGGCCAGCGGCAGCCCCGGCGTCGAGGCCGCCAACGCCCGCAGCGGCGGGCCCGCGTCGTCGTCCCGGCACGCGCCCAGCAGCAGCACCCGCTCCGCGGCGAGCATCGGCTGGAGGAACTCCAGCAGCCGCACCGACTCGGCGTCGGCGCCGTGGAGGTCGTCCAGCACGACCAGGAGCGGCGCGCTCGCGACGAGGGCGGCGCGCACGGCGTCGAACAGCCGGAACCGGTCGTCGGGTCCGGTGGCCCCGCCGCCGAGCCGCTCGAGCATCCGCGCGGGCTCCGGGACCTCCCGGGCGTCGAGGCCGCGCAGGACCTGGGTCCAGAGCCAGTACGGCGGCGCCCCCGCGCCGCCCCAGCCCGCGCCGCGCAGGACGCGCACCCCCGCGGCGGCGGCCTGCCGGACCTGCTCGGCCAGCAGCGCCGACTTGCCGATGCCCGGCTCCCCGGTGACGAGCAGCAGCCCGCCCGCGCCCGCCAGCGCATCGGCGAGCGCGGCGCCGGTGACGGCCAGCGCCGCGTCGCGGCCGACGAGCCGTCCGGCCGCCCGCACGTCACCCGCCCGCGTCCCGGTCATCAGGTGCCCATCATCGACCGGTCACGGCCGCAGCTCCAGAACCAGGTTGAGTGGCGCCTCGACGGGCACGCGGCGGATGCGCGTGTACCCCGCGGCCTTGGCCACCGTCCGCAGCAGCGCCTCGCCCGCCTGGGTGCCCAGCGGTGGGGTCCGGCCCGTCCCCGCGACCTGGGACACCGCGTTCGGGGTGCAGATCATCGTCGAGACCGCGTAGAACATGCGCCCGCTCGGCGTCAGGTTGTCCTCGACGCGGTCGCCCGCGAGCGGCTCGACGAGCAGCACGGCGCCGTCGTCCGCGAGCACGTCGCGGGCCTGCAAGAGCGCGCCCACCGGGTCGCCGAGGTCGTGCAGCGCATCGAAGTACGTCACGAGGTCGTACCCCGAACCCGGCAGGTCGGTGGCCGAGCCGCGCTCGAACCGCACCCGCCCGGACAGCCCGGCCTCCGCAGCGGCCCGGCGGGCGGACGCCACCGACGCCGCGTTGTAGTCGACGCCGGTGAGGCGCGCGCCTGCGAGGCGGCGGGCCATCGCGATCGTCGGTGTGCCGTAGCCGCACCCGACGTCGAGGACGGTGCCCCCGGCCGCCAGCGGGTCGACCGCCGGTCCGAGCCCGTCGAGGATCGCGCCGACGAGCGGCTCGGGCAGCGTCACCCGCGTGAGCGCGTCGCTGCCGCGCCAGAACCGCTCGTCGTGACGGTGCCACCCGAAGCCCTCGCCCGCGCGGAAGGCCGCGGCGAACGCGTCGAACTCCGCGGCGAGGGAGCAGAACATCGCGGTGCAGGCGTCGACCAGCCCGCCGCCGGGCCCGTGCAGGAGGGCCGCCGCGACCGCGTCCGGCAGGACGAACGCCTCCGCGCCCGGCTCGTAGTCGAGGTAGCCGCCCGCGGCCTGTGCCCGGCACCACTCCCGGACCAGCGGCTCGGCGGTGCCTGTGCGCGCGGCCAGCTCGGCAGGGTCGAGCGGCCCGGCGTCGGCAAGGGCCGCCCACAGCCCGCACCGGTTGCCCAGCGCGGTGAGCAGCACCCCCAACGAGCCGCCGAGCTCGGCGACGAGCTGGCCGACCACGGCGTCCGGGGTCCGTACGGGGACGGCGGCGACGGTCATCGGGAACCTCCACGGTCGCGGCCCGGCGGTCGGGCCTCTCCCCCGGTGGACGCGAGTCGGCGGCTCGCGAATCGCGAGGCGCGATCTCGCGCCCTCCCTGTGCCGAGGAACCGACATCCGACGAGGTGCGAAGACCATGCTCCTGGACGACGACCACAGGCACGCGACGCCCTCGCCGACCACGACGGCCGCCGAGCTCGCGACGCTCGACGCGACCGCGCAGGCGGTGCTGGTCCGAGGCGGCGAGGTGTCGGCCCGCGAGCTGGTCGAGGCGGCGATCGAACGCATCGAGCGGGTCAACCCGCAGCTGAACGCCGTCGTGACCCCGCTGTACGACGGGGCGCGGACCGCCGTGGCGGGCGACCCGCCGACCGGGCCCTTCGCGGGCGTGCCGTACCTGCTCAAGGACCTCGTCGTGGAGATCGAGGGCACGCCGTTCCACGAGGGCTCCCGCTTCCTGCGCGGCAACGTGTCGACCTTCACCTCCGAGCTGGTCCACCGGCTGCGCCGCGCCGGGCTGGTGATCGTGGGGCGCACCAGCTCCCCCGAGTTCGGGATGGTGCCCGCGTGCGAGCCGCGGCTGTGGGGCCCCACCCGCAACCCGTGGGACCTCGGGCGGTCGACGAGCGGGTCGAGCGGCGGGTCCGCGGCCGCCGTCGCCTCCGGGATGGTGCCGATGGCGCACGGCAACGACATGGGCGGGTCGCTGCGCTTCCCGGCGTCGGCGTGCGGGCTGTTCGGGCTGAAGCCGAGCAGGGCGCGCAACCCGCTCGGCCCCGAGTACGGCGACGCGGTCAGCGGCTGGGCCGTCGAACACGCGCTCACCGTGTCGGTGCGCGACAGCGCGGCGCTGCTCGACGCCACCACCGGGGCCGCGCCCGGCGACCCGTACCCGGCGCCGCCGCGGGCCCGGCCGTTCGCCGCCGAGGTCGGCGCCGACCCGGGGCGCCTGCGCATCGCCTACACCTCCCGCCTCCCCGATGGCGGGCTCGGGCATCCCGACTGCGTGCGCGCGCTCGACGAGGCGGTCGCGCTCTGCGACGAGCTGGGGCACGACCTCGTGGAGGCCGACCTGCCCGGCCTCGATGGCGCCGTCGGCGCCGCGATCGGCACCGTCTTCAACGCGGCGACGTCCTGGATCGTGGCCTACTGGGTGCGCCACCGGGGCCGCGAGCCCGAGCCGGGCGAGCTCGACCCGCTCACGCGCGCCTACCGGGAGGCGGGCACGCACGTCACCGCCGCCGACTACCTGCTGGCCATCGGCGACCTCCAGAAGTTCGCCCGCACCGTCGCCCGGTTCCTGACCGGCGTCGACCTCTGGCTCACCCCGACGATGTCCGCGCCGCCCGCGCGGATCGGGGAGATCACCTCGACCGCCGCCGAGCCGAAGCGGGCGCTGCAACGCGGCGCGCCGACCGTCGCCTATCCCCTGGTCGTCGCGAACATCACCGGCAACCCGGCGATGTCGGTGCCGCTGGCGCACGCCCCCGACGGCATGCCGCTCGGGGTGCACTTCCTGGGCCGCTTCGGCGACGAGGCCACCCTCTTCCGGCTGGCCGCCCAGCTGGAGGAGGCCCGGCCGTGGTCGGGCAGGCGCCCGCCGATCCACGCGGGCCGTTGACCGTTCACGGGAGCTCGCGCAGGGAGGCCCCACACCGCCTCGACGACGTAAGCCATGCCCGGTCGGCAGCGGACGGGTCTCAGCAGCGCTGGAGCAAGCAGAACGGGTTGAGGCTGCCCAGCAGGTCGATGGACCCGAAGGCGACCTGGCCCGGTGGGAGGCGGTCGCTCGAGCGCGTCACCGCGTCGCTGACCGACGACGAGCCCCGCCACGGGCTCTTCGACCACACCAGCGCCACCTGGCCCGCGACGAACGGCGCGGCCATCGACGTGCCGCTCCAGCGCGCGAACCCGCCACCGGGCATGGGGCCGACGATCGCCTCGCCGGGAGCGGCCACCTTCACCCAGCCGCCGCGCGCGGAGAACGACGCCAGCCCGTCGTCGTCCGCGGCGAGCGCGGCTACCGAGAGCACGCTGGGCAGGGCGGCGGGGAAGGTCTCTTCGCTGTCGCCGGTGTTGCCCGCCGCCGCCACCACCACGACACCGCGCCCCCTGGCGTACGCGATGGCGTCCTCGAGGACCCGGCTGGTGGCGCCGTCGACCGTGCCGAAGCTCAGGTTGATCACCTTCGCGCCCGCGTCGGCGGCGTCGTTGACCGCCTCGGCCGCGTCATAGGTGGTGCCCAGCCCATCGCTGTCGAGCACGCGGTAGGCCGTGAGCCGCGCCTCGGGCGCCACCAGGGCCACGGTCCCCGCCACGAACGTCCCATGCCCGGCGGCCTCGTCCGGGACGCCGTTCCCGTTGCTGTCGACGCCGCGGCTCGGGTCGTCCGGGGTCGCGTCGTCGTCGACGTAGTCCCAGCCCGACCGCACCTTCCCGGCGAGCGCCGGGTGCGTGGCGTCGACACCCGTGTCGATCACGGCGACCTTGACGCCCCGTCCCCGGCTCAGCAGCTGCGCGCTGACCAGCTTCAGGTCGGTGGCCGCCGCCTGCGTCGACCACGCCACCGAGCTCGCCGCGACGGCCGAGGGCGGACCGTCCGGCCACGCGTGGAACCCGGAGGCCGCGAGCACGCCGCCGACCATGTTCGGCTCGGCGTACTCGACGTCGTCGCTGGCGGCAATGCTGCGGGCGAGGGCCGCGTTGCGGGCCGGGTCGGCGGCCGACGTCGGGTCGGTCGAGCGCAACAGGTAGATGCCGCGCGGCTCCGTGGACCGCCGTTGCAGCCCGAGCCCGAACCGCTGCATCACGTTGTCGAGTCGGTGGCCGCGGTCGCCGCCGGGCTTCAGCTTGACGACGACGCCGGGCGCCGAGGGGCCGGGTCGGCGGCCCGCGGCGTCGGCGGCGGGTGGCAGCGCGGTGACGACGAGGACGACGCCCAACAGGGCCGTCAGCAGCCTGCGCGGACCGGGGGTCATGGGGAGCTCCCCTCTCGGTGAGGTGACGCGACGTAGGAGAACGGGGCCCAGTAGAAGGGGTGCGGCCACCGCTCGGCGGTGGCGAGCTGGGCCTCGCGGAGGGCGTGGGCGGGCGCGCGGCCCGCGGCGAGATGGCGGTAGAGGTCGGCCATGAGCTCGGCGGTCGCCTCGTCGTGCGCCACCCACTGGCTCACCACCGCACCGGCCGCGCCCGCGGCGAGGAAGGCCCACGCGAGCCCGACCGGCTCCGCGGCGTCACCGCCGTGGCGGCCGGTCTCGCAAGCGCTCAGCGTGACCAGCGAGCCGCGCAGGTCCAGCTCGAGCACCTCGGCCGAGGTCACCCACCGGTCGGCGAGGCGCAGGGCGGAGAACAGCGGGTTGCCGGGCCGGTAGAGGCCGTGGCAGGCGATGTGCACGAGCGAGGGGCCCGGCAGCGCCGCGCGCAGGGCGTCCCACGTGGCGCCGGGCCCGACGAGCACCTCGGCGTCGGGCAGGACCTCCGCGAGCGCCTTCGCCTCGGCCTCCACGAGCGGGGCGTGGGCGTCGGGCACGGCGAGCACGAACGCGGGACCGGCCCCGACCGGTGCGGGCGCGGCGCCGACCGTGGACGGGGCCGTGGTCACCGCCCACCGCTGCACCACGTGGCCCACGCCGTCGTGCAGGGCGTGGAAGGGCACCTGGTGCAGGCGCCGATGCGGGACGACGACGAGCTCGCCGCCGCTGCCATCGTCGCTGCCGTCGAGCAGCGGCAGCACGGGCGCGAGCAGCAGCCGGTGCAGGGAGCGCAGCACCTCGCGCACGGCCGCGAGCAGCGCGGCCTGGTGGCGGCGGGCGAACGCGGGCCCGATGGCGAACCGCGACCACTGCGCGGTGAGCCGCTCGAGCTCCGCCTCGACGGCGGGCAGGACGCCCGGCATCGTCGTGGAGGTGAGCCGGTCGCCCTGGCCGACGAACGCCACGACGTCGGCGCCGCACACGTGGTAGGAGACGCGCGGCACCGCCGTCGGCCGGCCGGGGCGCGGGGCGGGGCCCGCCGCGTCGTCGGGCGCCTGGGTGATCTCCCAGCGCAGCCGCGCGGTGGTCAGCTCCTGCTCCAGCTCGGCGGCGCGGGTGCGCAGCTGGGCCCGGGTGGCGGGGTCGGTGACGGTGAGCAGCGTTCCGTAGACGGCGCCAAGGTCCGCCCGGCAGTGGTCGACCTCGTCCCGGTGGGCGCCTGCGGGGCCGTCCGGACGGGCGTCGGGCCGTCCGACGGTGCCCGAGACCAGGTCGACGAGGGTCTGCGCCTTCGCCCGGTCGCTCACCCGGTGCGCGTCGGCGACATCGGCCGCGCTCCCCCGCCCGACCAGCAGCTCGACCAGCTCGTCGTGGGCGGCGAGGTTCTCCGCGCGGAACGCGGTGCGCAGGGTGAGGCCGGGGAGGGCGCCGCCGAGCCGCTCGACGTCGTCGACCGCGCGCCGCAGCAGCGCCTCCGCCGCGTCGACCCGGCCCTGTCTGCGGTGCAGCCGGGCCAGCCGCAGCCGGTAGCGGTACCACAGGTGGGGCGAGCCGACCTGCTCCAGCACCTCGGCCGCCGCGGCGAGGTGTCGCGCCGTGGCCACCTCGTCCGTCGCGGCGTCCGCCTGCCGCAGCCGGGCCTCCGCGAGCGGCACCAGCCAGCCGCCTGCCGCCAGCTCGTCGGCCGCGCCCGCGGCCCGCCGCTCGGCCTCGGCGCGCCGTCCGGCGGCGAGCGCGACCTCGGCCTCCGCCAGCGCCACCTTCGCCAGCTCCCCGCGGGCCCCGGCCTGGTCGAACATCGCGGCGGCCTCGGTGAGCGCCTCCTCCGCCGCGTCGAGCCTGCCCTCGGCGAGGTCGGCGAGGGCGACCGTGAAGCGGGCGGCGGCGGTGTCGCGACGCATGCCCGCCGCCGTCGTCAGCTCGGCGGCCACCTCCGCCTGCACCCGCGCCTCCGACGGCAGCCCGACCTCGAGGTAGGCCCCGGCGATCGCCAGCCGGGCGCGGGCCGCCTCGGCCTGCGCGCCCAGCTCGTCCATCACGACCCGGGTCGACTCCAGCGCGCGCAGCGCCTGCACGAGCTCGCCGAGCTGCTGGTGGGCCTGGGCGAGGTAGGCCAGGCACTTCGCCGACCACAGCCGGTCACCCGCGCCGTCGAACGCCGCCGCGGCGGCGCCGAGCACGGCGCGGGCCTCCCGCGCCCGCCCGAGCCGCAGCAGCTCCAGCCCGCGGTTGGCCATGGGGCGGGCGACCTCGTCGGGCATGCCGAGCGAGCGGTAGACCTCCTCGGAGCGCTCGAAGGCGGCGATCGCCCGTTCGTGCTCGCCGAGGAGTCCGGTGGCGACGCCGATGTTGTCCCACGTGGCGGCCCGCAGCCAGCTGCGCAGCTCCGGCTCGTCGGCGGGCAGCGTGTCGAGCGCGGCGAGCAGCTCCATGCCTGCCGCGGCGGCCTCCCGGTGCCTGCCCAGGTCGTCGAGCACCTGCATCCGCCCGAGGTCGGTGCGCAGCGCGGAGAGCCGCTGCCCCGCGTCCCACCAGCCCGTGCGGGCCTGACCGATGAGCGCGAGCGCGGCGTCGAGCTCACCGCGTTCGGCGAGCACGCGGGCGTGCAGGTAGCGGGCCCGCGCGAGCAGGGTGGGCCACGGCGACGCCGCGGACTCGACGACGGCGGCGAGATCGTCGGCCGCCTTCGGGCTCTCGTGGACCAGCTCCTCCACCCGGTCGAGCACGAACGTCAGCCCCACCTCGTCGGCGAGCCCCTCCTCGGCAAGCCGCGCCAGCCGGGCCGCGGCCGTCGCCGGGGCGAGCAGGCCGTCGAGCCCGTGCTTGGCCAACGTCACGACCGCGACCAGCCCACGTCGAACTGCACGACGAGCACCAGCTCGCCGCTGTCGAGGCGGAGCTTGCTCACGCGGTCGGGCAGCTCGGAGAGCCGGAACCGGCCGTGCGCGTCGCCGCTGACGGAGTGCACCGTGGTCATGCGCGGCCCGCTCGCCTCGACGGCGAACGCCCTGTCGATCCCGTCGGCGGGCAACACCTGGCCCTCGATCCGCACCCGGCCGGGCCCGAGCCTGCGCACGTCCAACACCACGTCCGCCGGGTCGCTGGTGAAGGCGAGATGGGTGACCTCGTCGCCGTCGTCGGCCGAGCGGAGGTCGACGAGCGCGACGTCCTGGCGGCTGTCGAACAGCATCCGCGCGACGATCTCGACGGGCTCCCTGGCGAGCTCGGCCCTGGCCCGGCTCCACCGGGTGAAGTACTGGCGCAGCCGCTGGCCGACGATCGGCGGCGGGTCGACGAGCGGGATCGCGGCCGCCGCCTCGTGGAAGCCGCGCAGCCAGGCGACGATCTCCCGCACCCGCGGGTCGCGGGCGGCGGCCTCGGCCACCCTCGCCGCGGTCTCCGCGTCGAGCCGCCCTTCGACCCAGTCGAGGACCGTGGCGAAGTCGGGGGCGGGCTGTGCGGGCTCGCTCACCGCGACCCCCCGTCGTCGATCAGCGCGCGCAGCCGCTGGAGGCACCGGGCACGCATCGGCCCGATGCCACCGATCGCCCGTCCGAGCCGGTGCGCGATCTCCTCGTAGGAGGGCTCGCTCGGGTCGAAGTAGAGGGCGGCGAGCAGGTCGCGGCAGGGCGCGGCGAGCCTGGCGAGGCCCTCGTGGAGCGCGGCGACCTGCTCCCAGTCGCGCTCGTCGGCGACCGGCGGCAGCTCGGCGACTCCGACCTCCTGCTCGCGGCGCCTGCGCATCCGCCACGCGGTGCGGCGCGCCACGGTCATGAGCCACGCCGCCAGCCGCTCGTCCGAGCGCAGCTGGGTGATCGAGTCGAGCAGCGCGACGAACGTCGTCTGCGTGACGTCGGCCGCGTCCTCGACGTCGAGCCCGTCGCGCAGCGCGACGCTGAACACGAGCCGCTGGTAACGGTCCACCAGCTCATGCCACGCCGCGCCGTCCCCGGTGCGGCACCGGGCGAGCAGGAGGCCGTCAGTAGCGGCGTCCCCGCCGTGCCGCTCGTCCGGAGCGCGGCGGGGGTAGGGCGGCTCCGGTGGCGCATGCGGCGCCGTCTGCGGCACGGTGCTCCACGGCGACGGACCTACACGCAACCCCGATCCCCCTCGGTCGCCCTGACTGGTCCCCCGACCGGGCGAACCGTAGCAGCGTCGTTGCGCGGCGCGAGGGAGGGTGGTGCATCAATGGGGTAACGCTCGCCCCTCGAACGAGTGCTATCGGGACGGGCTATACGCCGAACGGGGTGCACCACGCCGCCATCCGGGCGTGTCCCGGCTTGCCCTGGGGCGTAGTACCCGGTGAACGGGTGCCGACCGCCCTCGGCGGGGCAGGCGAAAACGGTCGTCGCCCGTCCGGGCGTCGCTCGTTGGTCGCAATGTGGACCGACCGGACAAGGGCAGTGCGGACGGCATCGTCGTTGTGGCCGTCGACGACGAGGAGCCCGCGCTGGCGACGTTGACCGAGCTGTTGCGCGAGCACCCCTGCGTCGGCGCGGTGCTCCCGGCCGCCGACGCGGCCGCCGCGCTCCGGCTCCTGCGCGCCGATCCCCCGCCGGACGCGGTGTTCACCGACATCGGCATGCCGGACATGACGGGCATGGAGCTGGCCCGCGTCGTCGCGGCGCTGCCGACCCCGCCGCCGGTGGCGTTCGTGACCGACCACGACGACCAGGCGGTCGACGCGTACGAGATCGGCGCGGTGGACTATCTGCTCAAGCCGTTGCGGCCGGAACGGCTCGACCTGGCCCTTGCCAGGGTGCTCGCCCGGCGCGCGGCGACTCCCGCCGCCCTCGCGCCACTCGACGAGATCGTGCCCGTCGAGCTGGCGGGCACGACGACGCTGGTCCCGCGCTCGGACGTCCGGTTCGTCGAGGCGCGGGGCGACTACGCGCGCCTGCACACGGACACGACCTCCCACCTCGTGCGGATCTCGCTCGCCACGCTCGCGGAGCGGTGGCGGGAGGCGGGCTGGGTGCGGATCCACCGCTCCTACCTGGTCGCCGCCGACCGCGTGACGGCGTTGGAGCTGGGCGGGATGGGATACGTGGTGCGGCTGGGGCGCGGGCGCGACGCGGTCGAGCTGCCGGTCAGTCGCCGCCACGTGCGGGAGGTGCGAGCACAGCTGCGGTGCTGACGGCGTCTGGGGTGCCGTCGGCGCCGCCTGGCACCGGCGCGGTCAGCTCCATGTCCGCCGTGACGTCGCCGCGGTCCATGTCGTAGCGGTCGCGCAGGTAGTTCTGCCGCAGCGCCCACGGCGAACGGAGGCCCTGGCGCGGCAGCGCGGACAGCGACCGGCGCACGTAGCCCGAGGAGAGATCCAGCAGCGGCCGGGTCGGGATCGGGCCGGGCGGCCGCGGGATGGCGACCGCGTAGCCGTGCGCGTCCATGTAGGCGAGCAGCCTGCAGACGTACCGCGCGACGAGGTCGGCGCGCAACGTCCACGAGGCGTTGACGTAGCCGACGCAGAACGCCATGTTCGGCACGCCGGAGACGAGGCAGCCGCGGTAGGCGATCGTGGAACCCGGGTCGACCGCGACCCCGTCGACGGTCACCGCGATGCCGCCCCACGCCACCACCCGCAGCCCGGTGGCCGTGACGAGCACGTCGGCGGCCAGCTCCCGGCCGGACTCCAGCGTCACACCGGTCGGACTGACGGTGGCGATCCGGTCGGTGACGACCTGTGCCGTGCCCGCCTTCATCGCGCGGAAGAGGTCGGCGTCGGGCACGACGCACAGCCGCTGGTCCCACGGGTCGTAGCGCGGCGCGAAGTCGGTCGACAGCGTCGCGGGGTCGGGCAGGACCCGCTCCAGCCCCTTCCGCAGCACCTTCTTCCCGAGCGTGGGCGCGTGCCGACAGAGCTGGTAGAGCGCCTGCGTCACCAGGATGTTCTTCCAACGGGCGGCGGCGTTGCCCAGCCGGGACGGCAGCCGTCGCCGGAGCGCGTCAGAGAGCGCGTCGGTGGCGGGCAGCGACACCATCCACGTCGGTGAGCGCTGCAGCATGGTCACGTGCGCCCCGCGCTGCGCGAGGGCGGGCACGAGCGTCACCGCCGTTGCGCCGCTGCCGATCACGACGACCCGGCGGCCCGCGACGTCGAGGTCCTGCGGCCAGTCCTGCGGATGCACGACGGGCCCGGCGAACGTGTCGAGGCCGGGGATGTCGGGGGTGTACCCGTGGTCGTAGCGGTAGTAGCCGCTGCAGAGGTAGAGGAAGGCGCAGGTCCAGCGCTCGGTGCCGCCCTCGGCCGTGCGCACCTCGACGCTCCAGCGCTGCCGGGTCGACGACCACGCGGCGGCCACGACCCTGCGCCCGAACCGGATGTGCCGGTCGATGCCGAACTCGGCGGCCGTCTCACGCAGGTAGCGCAGGATCGAGGCGCCGTCGGCGATCGCCTTGGTCTCCTTCCACGGCCGGAACGGATAGCCGAGGGTGTACATGTCGGAGTCGGAGCGGATGCCGGGGAACCGGAACAGGTCCCACGTGCCCCCGATCGCGTCCCGCGCCTCGAGGATCGCGAAGCTGCGTCGCGGGTGGGCGGTCTGCACGCGGTAGGCCGCCCCGACTCCCGACAGCCCCGCCCCGACGATCAGGACATCCACCTCGCTCATGCCGCCACCGTATTCGGCGACGGCGCGGGTGCTAGATCTCGTGCGCGTGGTCGTAGCCGAAGTCCCCGTCCGGGTCCATCTCCCGGCCCATGCCGTGCGCGCCGACGTGCGGGCGGCGGGTGGCTCGGCGCGCGGGCGTGTCCAGCGCCGTGCGCACCTCGTCGAGCATGTCGTAGCCGTAGTCCCCGGAGTGATCGTGCTCCGCCACTGAAGCTCCCCTCACCGACCAGCACACCGAAGTCACGCTACGTGCTGGTAGCGCCACTCTCCGGTGCCGATTCATCATCACCCGGGCGGCGCGGCGTCGGCAAGAGGCGCCCCCCTCCGTGACGCGGCGATCACCTACTCGGCGCGGACAGCCGCGCCCGGGCCTCAGGCTCACTCACGCGGCGAACGCCTCCAGCTCCTCCACCATGCGGTGCAGGGGGCGCCGCAGCACCGAGGCCACCGGGGTGTGGTCCGCGGCGCGGGCCTCGTCGATCGCCGCCCGGGCCCGCACGAGATCGTCGCCGAAGGGCCTGCCCGAGAGCGCGGCGACCACGCAGGACTCCAGTGGCTCGACGAGCCGACCCAGCTGGTCCGAGCGCAGGGTGGCGTCCCGGCCGAAGCCCTGGCGACCGCTCAGGGTCCTCGCCTCGTCGGCGAAGGCCTCGAGGTTCCTGGTCAGCCGCACGGCCAGCCGCCGCGTCGGCTCGAGCTCGCCGGTCGCGCGCATCGCCGAGCGCCGCACGACCGCCCACCGCGCCGACCGCTTGGCGGTGCCGATCTGCGTGCCCAGCACCCGAAGTGCGGCGGTCAGCGTGGCGAGGTCGTCGACCACCCTCCGCAGCACCGCCCTGCGCTCCGGATCCTCGACCCGACCTTCGCCGACGAGCCGCGTCGCCGACCGCAGCGCGTCGACCAGCCCGTCCGCCACCGTCGCGAGCTCAGCGCGCGCCGCGTTCAGCGGGTTGGCGGGGAAGAGAAAGGGCGCGAGCACGAGCGTCGTGGCCGTGCCCACGCCCGTCTCCCAGAAGCGGGTCGCCGCGTAGTCGGTCGCGTCGGTCGAGCTGAACACCAGCATCGCCGAGACGGCCACCTGCGTGTTGAGGACGTCGCCGATCCTGAGCACGACCCCGACCAGCAACGCGGCCGCCAGCACGGCGGCGATGGCGGTCGTGGTGGGCCGCAGCACAGCGAGCACGCCGATCGCGATCGTCAGCCCCGCCACCACCCCGACCAGGCGCGCGAGCGACAGGTTGAAGGCGCTGAACGGGTCGTCGCGCAGGCTCACCAGCGGCACGAGCGCGGCGTACAGCGGAGGCTGGGTCGCGCCGAGGGAGAGGCAGGTCTGCCAGGCCACCGCGGCGACGAAGACGATGCGGGCGATCTGCGGGAGCTCGCGCCGCAGGATCGACCGCCACCTTCGGGTGTCCACATGCGGCACGCCGGTCACGCCATGACGGTATCCGGCGACCTCACCCGTCCGCGGGGGTGATCGTGACGAGCAGGCCAGGATGGTCGGTCGTGTCCCGCATGTCGATCGTCTCCCGGGACGCGATGGCGAAGTCCGACACCCCGACGTGCTGCACCCCGCCGTCGTCGGCGCGCCCGTAGCCCGCGGGCATGCACGACCGCACGTCCGGCTGTCCCCCGGCGCGGAGGTTGAGGTCCCCGCCCAGCACGACGGCGGCGGGGCCGCCCCGCGCGCGGGCGGCGGGTATGGCGGTGCCCAGGAGGTAGTCGCACTGCGCCCGCGCGACGGCGGGGTTGGAGTTGGCCAGGTGCGTGGTGCACGCTTCGAACGTGGCGGCGTCCCAGCAGAGCCAGGCCCGCTCCTCCGGGTCTGCCGCGTCCTGGACCGGGTAGATGCCTGCGGTGAACCCGCGCGCGGACGGCGAGCGCCTGGCCACCATCCCGATTCCATACGGACTGCCGTCGAGGCAGCGGACCGCGTCACCGGTGCGCCGGTCGCGGGCGGGCTGGAAGGCGGAGGCGGTCGCGCCGCCGCGGCCGGTCGCGGCCAGGGCGCGCTCGAGGACGACCACGTCGACCCGGCAGACCTCGTTGAGGGTGACGAGGTCCGGCGCCTCGTCACGGATCACCGCGGCGGCCTCGGCGACCGACCGGCCGGTGTAGCAGCCCGCGAGACCGCTGTCGCACAGGTTCATCTGCAGCACCCGCATGCCCGGCCCACCCTCGGGCACCGTGGTCAGGCCGAGCGACGACCCGGCCGTGGTCAGACCACCCACGAGGACGGAGCAGACGACCAGGCAGCCGCGCAGGATGATCCGGTGCACGCCCAGCGATCGGTCGGGACGCCGTGTCGGTTCGGGGTCGTCGCGGCGACGTGCCCGCGAGCTCGTCTTTTCGGGTGATCCAATCCAGAGCCGGAAACGACGCACTCGCCGCAGACGACGGGGCGACCAACGGCATGATCGCCGGTTCGGTGCACAAAGTGTCCACATCTGGCCGGAATTGCCCCCAGCGAGCGATCATCGACGGATCGCGCGCGGCCGCCGGACTGCGGCGTCGTGGGCGGCGCGGTCGACGGCGCGGAGGACGGGCGGCGGTGGGGCGGCGGCGCTCCAGGCCGGGCTTCCGACGCCGCGGCTCGGGCTTACGAACGGGTCAACGTCTACGGATACATGCTGTGGCTGGCGATCTTCGCGTTGGTCCTCATGAGAGGTGCGGCCCGGCGTCTGGCGGCTGGTCGGCCGTCCGCGGGCTCGACATGGACCGGCTCAACCGGCATCAGCAGAATCGATAAAGGCGGCACGACCCTGTCGGTGCCTCACGTACCAACCACACGCCGGTGCACGGACTCGGCTCGCTCGCCGATGCCCAGCAGCATCCTGCGCATCATCGCGAAGTCACCGAACTCCATCAGCACCACACCGAGCAGGGCCCTGACAGGTCGCCGCCAGTCGTAGACGGCGTGCACCCTCGTGACCAGCCGGGTCCGATCGCCGTCCAGGTCGGTCAGCGTCCATGCCCACGTGCTGTCGGGCTTGCTCCAGAGCAACCACCGTCCGATCTCGAAGCCCTCGACGCGGAACGCGTTCGACGCAGTCGGTGCCCCCGGCGCCATCGGCACCCACTGCCCGATCGCCAGATGCTGGAGCTCCGGCACCACCTCACGGGCGCTCGGACGGGCCAGGTTGTCGAGCAGGTCGTGGCTGTACCAGCCGGCACGACCGCATCCCACCTGCACCAGCCACGGCCACACCGCCGTGGCGGGGGCATCGATCGTTACCGCGCGCGTGCACACGAACTGCGCGCGCGGTATTCGCCCGTCTCCGGGGAGGGCCGAGGCGACCTCCTCCGGTGTGGCACTCCAACGCAGATGCTTTCTCCGGTACAGCGGCGCGGTCAGGAACCGTGGCAGATCGGCCACGACGGCACCGACCTGTCGGAGCAGCTCCGCCTTGGTAGGCCTCGGTGCCCGGTAGACAGGGACCTGACTCATGTCCGTTTCCCTCCGTCGACCGCTTGGCGGTCATAGGTTCTCCATCGCAGATGCAGGGTCGTCCGGCCATGCGGTTGTCTCGTATCAGCCGCATCTCGAATCACCCCCACGTCGCTCAGGTCGATGAGCGGCGGCGCGCGGGGGGCTCTTCAGAGGATCGCGGGACCGTCCACGAGGCTCTCCGAGCGCCGCGGGTGTCGCTCCACAGAGTGCAGGTGCAGCGCCAGCACCATGTTGCCGTCGCCCCGCGTGGGAGTCGAGATGTCGAGATGTCGAGCGAAGACATCGATCCCCTTCGTGGTTCTGTCGGTCGAGCGGGTCTTGGGCCGCGAGCCGATGTCGGATGCGGTAGCCGCACTGGTTGGGCTGCGGGCATCGCTTCCGCGGTGAACACGACGCGACCGACGGTCGCGCCTGCCAGTAGCCGCAGGAATTCGTCGCGTTCGATCGCGGCAGTCGGCGCGGGCACGGCCATCATCGCCTTCGTTGACCCCTGTTCGGTTCACCCCACGATGTCGGTGGAATGAGAGGAGCCGCAGAGGCCAACGTCCCCTTCCTGGGAGCCGTCGGACGTCGCGCTGCGGTCAGCCGGTGGTGACCGACCAGGACAGCCGGGTGCCTCGGTCTCGTAGGGAGCGAGGGTGCGCCCGAAGGTGCTGGTGCCGATCTGGCTGATGGTGTCGTCGAGGTCCCTCGAAACCCGACCACCATGATCGCCGCGTAGGCGACGCTGAGCACCACGATGAACCTCGCCGACCACCGTACGGCGGCCCGGTCGGACCGACTCCCCACCAACTGCCCGGTCGCGGAACCGTGGGACGACGACCCGTTCATGCCCATCCCGTGACATCCATGCCCTCACCCTGGGAACGGTCCCTCGACAGGGCCAGTGCCATTGGACCCGTCACGCCCGCTGATGCCCCGCTTCTGGCGCGCCCCGCCGCGAAGGTGCTGGCCTGCGGCGATGACGGGCCGTTCAGCGGTCGAGCAGCTGGTCGACGGTCGCGCTGGTGCGCAGGGCCGGCGCTCGTCGACCTGCGCGGCAAGGTGACGCAGGACTTTCTCGGCGTGGCCTGCCGCCGACGGCCCGCCGGGCCGGTCTCCCGGAAGTAGTGGCGCGGGCCTGTCAGCGGGTCGAACCCGGTGCACGCCCGAGGGGCGACCGCCGACGCCCCCACCGCGCGCACGAAGTCGACGGCGAAGGCCCGTCGCTCCGTATCACTCGATCTTCGTGTGGTCCGAACTCGCGTCCCGCCGAGTCGACCGGAGTGACGATCCACAGATAGACCACGTACGTTTCCGCAGGTCAAGGCGTGGGCGCGGCAGGGATCGAACCTGCGACCGCTCGGGTGTAAGGCCAGCACTCCACGCCGCACGACGCCTCTACCAGCGCCTCCAGACCGCAGACCAGCGTCTCCAGTCGCCGGACGCCTCGCCGCTCATCACGATTTCGCACCACGTTTGATTCCAGGCACATGATCGGCCCAAGCCGATCGCACTACTCCGTTGCCTTCGGGTGGGCAGGGCTGGCGGCAACAACCCAGACGATCCGGCGGTCCGGATCGGGGCAGTACCAGATCCGCCCCGCCGCAGTCACCTCGTACTGCCGCTGGTCGAACAGGCGGCCGCCGATCTGGCGTTGCGACAGCTGCCCCCGGAGTCGATGCTGGCGTCCGGGGTTCTCCGGGCGCAACGGCCGCTCCGTCAGCACGATCCATGCTTCCCACGTGTTGGCCTGAGCGACTCGACACAGCTCTTCCCAGCCCTTCGCCGCCTCCGAGGTGGCGAACCGTGCCTCCCACCCGTCAGGACGAGCAGGTGGCGCGACACGATCACCGCGTTTGGCCGGCAAGGCTCACCCTCCGTGTGGCACCGGCACCGGCCCCAGGTCAGTCTCCAAGGGCCTCGTCAATTCCTCGGTGAGAGCTGGGTCGGCATACACCGCCGCGGTCGCCTTCCACTCGACCAGCACCTGCGCCAGCACCGACCATCGCCCCAGCTCCGCTGACGCCCCCACCGCACGCACGAAGTCGACGGCGAAGGCTCGCCGCTCCGCGTCCGGGAGGAGGTCGACCCACGGGAACTCCTCCCGCAGCACGTCCGCAGCAGCCTCCGACGGCAGATGAGCAAGAGCGTTGCGCAGAGCCCGCGCAGCGCTCATCGCGCCGTCGGCGCCGGCGTTGGCGCTGTCCTCGCGCACCAGCAGCAGCGGCACCCCGTCGCGTCGGCGGACGCGCACGTCACCTCGGTCGGCGAGCGCAGCCACCGCCTTGGGATCGCGCTGCAGCTCACTCCACTGCACCTCGGTCGTCACGTCACCATCCTGAACATATTCAGAAGTTGACGCAAGACTACCACCGCCGAGCCATCCGGGCTGGTTCAGTCGATCTTGTCCGTGGTGCGAACTCACGTCCTACCGAGTCGACCAGAGCGAAGATTCACAGATAGACCACGAATGTTTCCGCAGGTTAAGCGTGGGCGCGGCAGGGATCGAACCTGCGACCGCTCGGGTGTGAGGCCAGCACTCCACGCCGCACGACGCCTCTACCAGCGCCTCCAGACCGCAGACCAGCCTCTCCAGTCGCCGGACGCCTCGCCGCTCATCACGATTTCGCACCACGTTCGATTCCATGCCCATGATCAACCAAAGGGTCGGCCAGCCGACCACGACGGCGGACGGACATGGGACGTCAGGCCACGTGCAGCCAAGCCCGGAGCGCCTGACGGATGACGTCGCTGACGCTGGTGTCGTCGGCGTCCGCGCGGGCGGCCAGCGCGCTGCGCAATTCCGGATCGAGACGAACCGGAACGACCTCTGCCGGGGCTACACCCATCGGTCGCCGACCGCCCCTGCGCCGCATCGCCGCCACGTCGTAGCCTGCCGCGGCCTCGTCGGCCAGCCGGTCGACCAACTCCTCGGTCACCGGCACGCCCCCGGACGTCCGGTTCTCTTCCTCTCGCTCAGCTGTCATGTCGGCTCACTTGTGTCATGGCAGGAGTCCTCGGTACTTGGGCCTCATGCGCATCGCGTGAATGACCAGTTCATCTCCGTCGTCGAGCAGCAACACGACGATCTCCAGGAGATTGCCCGCACGATCCGGCCCCAGCCGCAGCTCACGGCGTGGGCCCTCCTGATCATCGTCCGACAGCGGGTAGGCGACCAGGTACCCCTCCGCCGCGTGGATCGCGTCCTCATCGGCCACGCCATGCTTGCGCGCCGAGCGGTGGACATCCACCGAGCAATCGTAATACGAAACTAGGTCGTCGCCAAGCTCACGGCAACACCCGCACGATCACGAGCCAGCGCAGGTCAGGATGCGCCCTGTTGCGATGAGCGCTCTCCCGTGGTGCGAAACAGTGCTTCACCCGACCATGCAGAACGATCTACACGGCGCCATCGTCCCTGTTCAGGCTGGTGGGCGCGGCAGGGATCGAACCTGCGACCGCTCGGGTGTAAGCCGAGTGCTCTCCCGCTGAGCTACGCGCCCGCTGCGCCGGGACCGGGCTCCGGCACGACGGCTCAGACCGCCGCCAGTGCCTTCTTCCACGCATCCTGGTCGCGGGCCTCGCCGGGCCCGTTGACCTCGGCGAACTGCACCGTACCGGTCTTGTCCACCAGGAACGTGCCCCGGAGGGCGAAGCCCGCCTTCTCGTTGAAGACCCCGTAGTCCTTGGCGACCTTGCCGTGCGGCCAGAAGTCCGCCAGCAGCGGGAACTCGTAGCCCTGGGCGTCCGACCACGCCTTCAGCGTGAACGGGTGGTCCACCGAGACCGCGAGGATCTGCACGTCCGCATTCTGGAACGACGCGAGGTCGTCGCGCACCGCGCACAGCTCGCCGGTGCAGATCCCGGAGAAGGCGAACGGGTAGAAGACCACGAGGACGTTGCGGTCGGCCCGGAACGACGACAGCGTCACGACCTGGTTGTTCTGGTCCTTCAGCGTGAAGTCGGGGGCTTCGGTTCCCACCTCGGGCACCATGGGCGTATCTCTCCTCAGGACGACTGCGCGACATGGCGAGCCTAGCCCCGCGCGGTGGCGCCTGCGGTCAGCGGCGTGACTTGCCTGCCTTCGGTGCCACGAGCCGCGACCCCACCCACCCGTCGCTCACGGTGGCGTTGGAGGTCTGCGAGAGCCCGGCCGTCGGGGCGGCCTCCGCGATCTCGCTCGGCTCCACGTGGCCAGGACGGCCGGTCTTCGGCGTCAGCACCCAGATCACGCCGTTGTCGGCCAGCGGCCCGATGGCGTCGACGAGGGCGTCCACGAGGTCGCCGTCGCCTTCGCGCCACCACATCAGCACCAGGTCGACGACGTCGTCAGCGCCCTCGTCGAGCAGCTCGTCGCCGCACCGCTCCTCGACGGCATCGCGCACGTCCTCGTCGACGTCCTCGTCCCAGCCGAGCTCCTGCACGACCATTCCCGGCTCGACGCCGAGCTTCCCCGCGATGTCGGGCGAACGCCCGCCATCTCCCGCGGCGACCACGCTGCTCCTACCCCACTTCCTGTTGACCGGTACGGATGCGGAATCCGAACACGGGACTCGTCCGGGCGCAACCACTCGTTACGGGACAGGCCCGTGAGGGGCACGATAGGGGACGCCCACCACACGAGCTGAGCACGAGCCACCGCAGGGAGAACTCTTGACCGGCAAGTCAGGCGCCGACACGCCGCCGCGGCGCGTCCACGTCATCCGCGACGGGCTCGCCGCCCACCTGCCCGACATCGATCCGGAGGAGACCGCCGAGTGGCTGGACTCCTTCGACGCCGTGCTCGACGCCGCCGGACAGCAGCGCGCCCGCTACCTGATGCTTCGACTGCTGCAGCGTGCGCGGGAGCGCCACGTCGGCGTGCCGTCGCTGACCAGCACCGACTACGTGAACACGATCCCCACCGACCGGGAGCCGTGGTTCCCCGGCGACGAGGAGGCCGAGCGGTCCTACCGTCGCTGGATCAGGTGGAACGCGGCGATGACCGTGCACCGCGCGCAGCGGCCCGGGATCGGCGTCGGCGGGCACATCTCGTCCTACGCGTCGTCGGCCACGCTCTACGAGGTCGGGTTCAACCACTTCTTCCGCGGCAAGGACCACCACGGGGGCGGCGACCAGGTCTACATCCAGGGCCACGCCTCCCCCGGCATCTACGCCCGCGCGTACCTGGAGGGGCGCCTGTCCGAGGACCGGCTCGACGGCTTCCGCCAGGAGCTCTCGCACGGGGGCCCCGGCGCGGGCCTGCCGTCCTACCCGCACCCGCGGCTGATGCCGGACTTCTGGGAGTTCCCCACCGTCTCCATGGGCCTCGGCCCGATGAACGCGATCATGCAGGCGCGGTTCAACCGCTACCTGTCCGACCGCGGCTTCAAGGACACGAGCGACCAGCGCGTCTGGGCGTTCCTCGGCGACGGCGAGATGGACGAGCCCGAGTCCCGCGGGCTGATCCACATCGCGGCGACGGAGAGCCTGGACAACCTCACGTTCGTCGTGAACTGCAACCTGCAGCGCCTCGACGGCCCGGTCCGCGGCAACGGCAAGATCATCCAGGAGCTGGAGGCGTTCTTCCGCGGCGCGGGCTGGAACGTCATCAAGGTGATCTGGGGCCGCGAGTGGGACAACCTGCTCGCCGCCGACCGGGACGGCGCCCTGATCAACCTCATGAACGTCACCCCGGACGGTGACTACCAGACGTACAAGGCCAACGACGGCGGCTACGTCCGCGAGCACTTCTTCGGCCGCGACCCGCGCACCAAGGCGCTCGTCGAGCCGATGACCGACGACGAGATCTGGGGTCTGCGCCGCGGCGGGCACGACTACCGGAAGGTCTACGCCGCCTACGCGGCCGCGCTGGAGCACCACGGCCAGCCGACGGTCATCCTGGCCAAGACGATCAAGGGGTACGGCCTGGGCGCGCACTTCGCGGGCCGCAACGCCACCCATCAGATGAAGAAGCTGTCCCTCGTCGACCTCAAGCAGTTCCGCGACGAGCAGCGCATCCCCATCAGCGACGCCACGCTCGAGGCCGATCCGTACCTCCCGCCCTACTACCACCCGGGGACGGACGCGCCCGAGATCCGCTACATGGCCGAGGCACGAGCCCGCCTCGGCGGCGCGCTGCCCTCACGGCGCGTGGTCGCCAAGCCGCTCGTGTTCCCCGGCGACAAGGTCTACGACGTGGTGCGGCGGGGATCGGGCAAGCAGGAGGTCGCCACCACCATGGCGTTCGTCCGGCTGCTCCGGGAACTGATCAAGGACAAGGAGGTCGGCGGCCGGTTCGTGCCCGTCATCCCGGACGAGGCGCGCACGTTCGGCATGGACTCGATGTTCCCCACCCAGAAGATCTACAACCCGCACGGCCAGCAGTACACGTCGGTGGACGCCACGCTCATGCTGGCCTACCGCGAGTCCGAGCAGGGCCAGATTCTGCACGAGGGGATCAACGAGGCGGGCTCGGTGGGCTCGTTCACGGCGGCGGGCACGTCCTACGCCACGCACGGCGTGCCGATGATCCCGGTCTACGTCTTCTACTCGATGTTCGGCTTCCAGCGCACCGGCGACTCGATCTGGGCGGCCGCCGACCAGATGGCGCGCGGCTTCCTCGTCGGCGCCACCGCGGGGCGCACGACGCTCACCGGCGAGGGCCTCCAGCACAACGACGGGCACTCGCTGCTGCTGGCCGCGACCAACCCCGCCGTCGTGGCCTACGACCCGGCGTTCTCGTTCGAGATCGCGCACATCGTCCGCGACGGGCTGCGCCGCATGTACGGCCCCGACGACCGCGCGGACTCCGAGCTGTCCGGCGAGAACGTCATCTACTACCTCACGGTCTACAACGACCCGTACGTCCAGCCCGCCGAGCCGGAGGGCCTCGACGTCGACGGCCTGCTGCGCGGCCTCTACCGGTACGTGGGGTCGCGGCGGGGCGAGGGGCCGCAGGTGCGGCTGCTCGCGTCCGGCGTCGCGCTGCCGTGGGCGTTGGCGGCGCGGGACATGCTCGCCGAGCAGTGGGGCGTCGGCGCCGAGGTGTGGTCGGTGACGAGCTGGGGCGAGCTGCGTCGCGACGGCGTCGAGGCCGAGCGGCACAACCTCGTGCACCCGGACGAGGAGCCGCGCGTGCCGTACGTGACACGCGCGCTGGGCGGCCCGGACAACCCCGGCGCGCCGGTCGTCGCGGTGTCGGACTGGATGCGGGCGCTGCCCGACCTGGTCCGGCAGTGGGTGCCCGCGCCGTTCACGTCGCTCGGCACCGACGGCTTCGGGCTCTCGGACACCCGCCCGGCCGTGCGGCGGCACTTCAACGTCGACGCGGAGTCGATCACCGTCGCGGCGCTGGGTGCGCTGGCCGCCCGCGGGGAGGTCGACCGGTCCGCGGTCGCCGAGGCGGCGACCAAGTACCGCATCGACGACCCCCGGGCGGCGGGACCGCAGACGAGCGACAGCGGCGTCGCATAACGCATTGCCTTGCCGAGCCCGAATCGGGGCAAATCCACAGGTCATTGGGGCTCGGCAAGGCCGCGATTAGGCGATACGCTCCGGCGCGACGCCGACCACACCTGATCGTGGACGGCGTCGCAGACCGGGTCTGCGCAGCACTCACGACCCGGCCGGATGCCGGGGGACAGAGCCTCGGCGCAGAAGTACGAGGAGAGCAAGAATGGCAGAAGGCACCGTCAAGTGGTTCAACAGCGAGAAGGGCTACGGCTTCCTCGCGCCCGACGGTGGCGGCGCGGACGTGTTCGTGCACTACTCCGCGATCCAGAAGAACGGGTACAAGAGCCTCGATGAGGGCGAGCGCGTGTCGTTCGACATCGAGCAGGGACAGAAGGGGCCACAGGCCAGCAAGGTCACCCCGCTCGGCTGATCGCGCCGAACCCCGCTGAACAGCGCGGACGCTCCGCGTCGACGCCCGCTCAGTGTCGATGATCGCTGCGCAAGCTCCGCTCAGCCGAGGGTCGCGTGCATCTCCCAGATCAGCACCTCGGCCCCGTCCGGACCCGCCGTCACGCGCTGCCCGTCCGCACCGGTGATCCGCGACGCGTCGCCGGTGCCGAGCACGCCTGTGCCCTCCAGCTCCACCGAGCCACGGGCGACGAACAAATGCGCGAGCGGGGCCACCGGGCTCGTCGTCGACGCGCCGGGCCGCAGCCGCGCCGCGTACAGTGCGGCGTGCTCCTGACGGATCGAGATCGCGCGCTCGTCGGCGTGCTTCGGCATCCCGGAGGCCACCACGACGAGCTCTCCGGCGTCCAGCGAGGGGCTGATGTCCAGCTGCTCGTAGCCGGGGGTGACCTGCTCGGTGTCGGGCAGCACCCACATCTGGACGAAGTGCACGTCCTCGTCATGGCGAGGAACGCTCGCCAGACGCCACGCGTCGTTCTTCTCCGAGTGGAGGATGCCGGTGCCCGCGCTCATGCGCTGGGCGAGGCCGGGGTGGATCACTCCGGAATGGCCGGTGGAGTCCTGGTGCACGAGCGAGCCCTCGAGCACCCACGTGACGATCTCCATGTCCCGGTGGGGGTGGGTCTCGAACCCGGTGCCCGCCTTGACGACGTCGTCGTTGCTCACCATGAGCACGCCGAAATGGGTGTTGGCCGGGTCGTAGTGCGGGCCGAAGGAGAAGCTGTGGCGCGAGTCCAGCCAGTCGATGCTCGTCTGGAAGCGCTGGTCTGCGCGGCGGACGTCGGCGGTCATCGTTCATCCCCTTGTCGAAATGTCGTTGCGGCGACAACAAGCGGCGACGCGCGGCTGTTCCCATGCTGCCGCACGTGACGGTGGGCGCGCTGTCGCAGGCCACCCTGCGACGCATCGAGCTCGCGTCCGGCGATCTCGCCGCCACCTGCCTCGCGGAGATGGAGCAGCGCCAGCCGTGGTTCGCCGCCCTGCCCGCCGACCAGCGCGCGGGTGTGCTGCTGGTGACGCAGACCGGCGTCGCGAACTTCGTGGCCTGGCTCGGCGAGCGGGGCGAGTCGATCCGGCTCACCGCCGAGGCGTTCCGCACGGCGCCGCACGACCTCGCGCAGCGGCTGTCCCTGCGCCAGACCGTCGACCTGGTGCGCATCGCCACGGACGTCTTCGAGCGCCAGCTGCCGTCGCTGGCCGCCGACGAGGCGGAACGGCACACGCTCGTCGAGGGCATCCTGCGGTTCGGCCGCGAGATCGCGTTCGCCGCGGCCACGGTCTACGCGGGCGCGGCCGAGACCCGTGGCGCCTGGGACGCGCGGCAGGAGGCACTGGTCGTCGACGCCGTCGTGCGCGGCGAGGCCGACCACGCGCTGGTGTCGCGGGCCTCCGCGCTGGGCTGGGACGCCGCCGCCGCCGTCCGCGTCGTCGTCGGCAGCCCGGCGAGCGGGCCAGCGGTGGGACCCGGCACGCTGCGCAGGGAGGCCGGGCGCGCGGGCCGGTCGGTCCTGGTCGGGGTGCAGGGCAGCAGGCAGGTCGTGCTCGTCTCGGAGCCCGCCGACAGCGGACCCTCCGACCTCCCCGACGGGCTCGCCGTCGGCTTCGGGCCGGGCCCGGTCGTCGTCGGCCCGGTCGCGCCCGACCTCGCTGGTGCCCACGCCAGCGCCCGCGACGCGCTGTCCGGCCTGCGCGCGGCGCCAGGATGGCCCGGCGCCCCCCGTCCCGTCGCGGCCGACGACCTCCTCCCCGAGCGCGCGCTGTACGGAGACGCCGTGGCCCGCGGCAGGCTCGTCGACGCCGTCGCCGCGCCCATCGCCGCGGCGGGCGGCGAGCTCGCGCACACGCTGGAGGTCTACCTGGAGGGTGGTGGCGTGCTGGAGTCCTGCGCCCGCGCGCTCTTCGTGCACCCCAACACCGTGCGCTATCGGCTGCGCCGCGTGAGTGAGATCACGGGCCGCAACCCGACGGATCCCCGCGACGCCCTCGTGCTGCGCACCGGCGTCATCGTCGGCCGCCTGGAGACCGACTGAGCTGCGGAGTTCCTACAATCGGGAGCGTGGTGACGGCCGGATGAACGCGGATGAGCTTGGAGGAAACCTCCAATCGACGGGCATGGAGTTCGTGGCCTGCGCCATCCCGCCGGACCCACCGCACAGTGTTCCCTGAGCGCTGTGATCGCCATGCTCGCGCCCGGCCAGGGGTCCCAGTCCCCCGGCATGCTCACCCCGTGGCTCGACGACCCGGACGCCGAGGGCACCCTCGCCCGCTGGTCCGAGCTCACCGGCCTGGACCTGCAACGGCTCGGCACGACGGCGGACGCCGAGGAGATCAAGGACACCGCGGTGACCCAGCCGCTCGTGGTGGCCGCGGCCCTGTTGGCCGCCCGGCGGGTCGACCTCCCCGCGGGCGCGCCCGTCGCCGGGCACTCGGTCGGCGAGCTGGCCGCCGCGGCCATCGCGGGCGTGCTCGACGCCGACACCGCCGTGGCGCTGGCCGCCGTCCGCGGGCGGGAGATGGCCGCCGCGTGCGCGCTGGAGCCGACGGGCATGAGCGCCGTGCTCGGCGGGAACCCCGAGGACGTGCTCGCCACGATCGAGCGGCTGGGTCTCGAGCCCGCCAACCGCAACGGCGCAGGCCAGACGGTCGCCGCCGGGCCGCTGCCCGCGCTGGCCCTGCTCGCCGGGCAGGACAAGCCGGACAAGGCGCGGGTGATGCCCCTGGCCGTCGCCGGGGCGTTCCACACGCGGTTCATGGCCGCGGCCGAAGGGGCGCTGCGCGCCTACGCCGCGCGGATCACCCCCGCCGACCCCGTCCGGCCGCTGCTCTCCAACGCCGACGGCAGCGTCGTCGACGACGGCGCCGAGGTGCTGCGCAGGCTCGTCGCGCAGGTCACCCGCCCCGTGCGCTGGGACGCCTGCATGGCCATGCTTCCCGAGCTCGGGGTCACGGCGGTGATCGAGCTGCCCCCGGCGGGCGCGCTGGTCGGGCTCGTGAAGCGCGAGCTCAGGGGCACCCCCACGCTGGCGCTGAAGACCCCCGAAGATCTGGAGAAGGCGACCGTCTTGATCAAGGAACACGCATGAGTCCCCAGCTGCGGCTCACGCCCGCCGTCCCGGGCGCACGGATACTCGGCATCGGCAGCGTCCAGCCGGACAACGTCGTCACCAACGACGAGCTCGCTCAGCGCATGGACACCAACGACCAGTGGATCCGCGACCGCGTCGGCGTCCAGACCCGGCGCATCGCCGAGCCGGACACGCTGCTCGTCGACCTGGCAGCGGGCGCGGGCGAGCTGGCCGTCAAGGACGCCGGGCTGACCCCCGCCGACATCGACACGGTCATCGTGGCCAGCTGCACGATGCCCAACCCGATCCCCAACGCCGCGGCCCAGACCGCCCACAAGATCGGCATCAGCGCACCGGCCGCGTTCGACCTCAACGCCGCCTGCGCGGGCTTCTGCTACGCGATGGGCACCGCGGCCGACCTGGTGCGCTCGGGCACGGCCCGGCACGTGCTGGTCATCGGCGCGGAGAAGCTCTCGGACTGGCTGGACTGGGACGACCGGTCCACCGCGATCATCTTCGCGGACGCGGCGGGCGCCGCGGTGATCGGTCCGGCGGCCGACGAGAGCGCCGTCGGGATCGGGCCGGTGGCCTGGGGCAGCGCGGGCGACATGGCCGGCACCATCCTCATCCGCGACGACACGACGTCACGGGCGGGCGGGGGCCTGCACCAGGAGGGCCAGGCCGTCTTCCGCTGGGCCACCACGCAGATCGCCCCGGTCGCGCTGCGCGCCATCGAGGTGGCCGGGCTCACCCCCGCGGACATCGACGTGTTCGTGCCGCACCAGGCCAACCTGCGCATCGTCGAGGCCGTCGCGAAGCGGCTGCGCGCCAAAGGTGCCCGGCAGGACATGGTCGTCGCCGACGACATCGTGCACTCGGGCAACACGTCCTCGGCGTCGATCCCGATGGCCTTGGACCACATGCGGACGGCGGGCCGGGCGCGGTCCGGCGACGTCGTGCTGCTCGTCGGATTCGGGGCGGGCCTGTCCTACGCGGGCCAGGTCGTCGTCCTTCCCTAAGATCCCTACCTGAGACCTCATCCAAGAAGGAGAACCATCGTGGCTGACAACGCCGAGATCCTCGCAGGCCTCGCCGAGATCGTCGAGGAGGTGGCGGGCATCGACACCGCCGAGGTGACCGCCGACAAGACCTTCGTCGACGACCTCGACATCGACTCGCTCTCCATGGTCGAGATCGCCGTGCAGGCCGAGGACAAGTTCGGCGTCAAGATCCCCGACGACCAGCTCGCCGAGCTGAAGACCGTCGGGGACGCCGTGGACTACATCGCGAAGCACCAGTGACGGCATCAACACCCACCCCGCACGCGCCAGACGACGTCGTCGTCACCGGGCTCGGAGCCACCACCCCGCTCGGCGGAGACGTCACGTCCACGTGGGAGGCGATGCTCGCCGGGCGTTCCGGGGTGAAGAGCATCGACGACGACGAGCATGAGTGGGTGCGCCGCTTCGACCTGCCGGTGCGCATCGCGGCCCCGCTCGCCGTCTCCCCCTTGGAGGTCCTCCCGCGGGTCCAGGCGCGGCGGCTCGACCGCTGCGAGCAGGTCGCGCTGGTGGCCGCGAAGGAGGCGTGGGAGCACGCGGGGCTCGGTGAGCCGGGATCGGTGGTCGAGCCGGAGCGGCTCGCCGTCGTGATCGGTACCGGCATCGGCGGCGCGGTCACCCTCCTCGAACAGGACGACATTCTGGAGGGCCCCGGCCTGCGCAAGGTCTCCCCGCTGACGGTGCCGATGCTCATGCCCAACGGGCCCGCCGCGTGGGTGGGCCTGGAGTACAAGGCGCGGGCGAGCGTGCACTCACCGGTCTCGGCGTGCGCGTCCGGGGCCGAGGCGCTGGCGTGGGCCGTGCGGATGCTCCGTGCCGGCGAGGCCGACGTCGTGATCGCGGGCGGGGCCGAGGCGTGCATCACCGGCATCACCGTGGCGGGCTTCGTGCAGGCCAGGACACTCTCGCAACGCAACGACGAGCCGGAGCGCGCGTCGCGGCCGTTCGACGTCCAGCGCGACGGGTTCGTGCTCGGGGAAGGCGCGGGCGTGATGATCCTGGAGCGGGCCGAGCACGCCGCGGCGCGCGGTGCGACCGTGCACGGACGGATCGCGGGCTACGGCATCACGGCCGACGCCTACCACATCACCGGGCCCGATCCCGAGGGTCACGGGCAGATCCGGGCGATGGCGAAGGCCCTGAAGGACGCGGGGCTCGACCCGAGCGACATCGACCACGTCAACTGCCACGCGACCTCCACGGTCGCGGGCGACGTCGGCGAGGCGAAGGCGGTGCAGAAGGGGCTGGGCGACCGCGTCGTGCTCACCGCGCCGAAGTCGGCCCTCGGCCACATGGTGGGCGCGGCGGGCGCGGTGGAGAGCATCGTGACGCTGCTGTCGCTGCGCGACGGGATCATCCCGGCGACGCTGAACCTGGAGAACCCCGACCCGGGGGTGGAGCTGGACGTCGTGGCGGGCGAGGCACGCAAGGCCGACATCAACGCCGCGGTGTGCAACTCGTTCGGCTTCGGCGGCCACAACGTGGCGGTCGCTTTCACCAAGGTCTGACCGCCCCCACCCCGCCATATGGACACATGTGGCTGCCTGCGCGCGCGGCGCCGCAGCCCTCTGTGTCCGCGTGGCGGTAGGGGTGGTCAGCCGACCTGGTACAGCCAGGTCACCGGCGCGCCGTCGCCCGCGAGCCGGTAGGGCTCCAGCGCCTCGTCCCAGGCCGTGCCCAGCAGCTCGTGCATCCGCGACGGCAGCTGCGCCGGGGGCGTCTGGGCGACCAGGGTGCGCAGCTGGTCCTCCCCCACGACGATGTCCCCGTTGGCGCTGGTACGCCCGCGCCACAGCCCCAGCGTGGGCACGTGGCAGAACCGCTCGCCGTCGACGCCGGGGGTGGGCTCCTCGGTAACCTCGAACCGCAGCATCGTCCACGCCCGCAGCGCACCGGCGATCGCGCCGCCGCTGCCGCCCGGTCCGGCCCAGGTGCACTCGGCACGCATCTGCCCGGGAGAGCCCGGCTGTGGCGTCCAGTGCAACGAGACCTTCGTGCCGAGCACGCCGGAGATCGCCCACTCGACATGCGGGCACACCGCAGTCGGCGACGAGTGGACGAAGACCACGCCGCGTGCTTCCACCACAGACCTCCATCAACAGACGAGGATCGTCTTCCCCTACGTCCTCGCGCCGTGGCGGCCTGCTCAGCTTGTCGGCGACAGTCTGCCGGTACCCGCGCGCGACACCAAACCCGACACGCCCGAGATCACGATCAGGGGAGGTACCGCACCACCCCGTCCTCCTCGGTCCTCGTCACCAGGCCGCGCTCGACCAGCACCTCGAGATGGGCCATCGTCTCCATCGTGGCGAGCATCTCGTTGAACGGGTCGAGCTCGGCCAGCGTGCGCTCGCGGCGGGTCCAGGGCAGGGCGCCCGCTACCTCGTGGGCGGTGCTGCGGCCCTCCTGGAGCGCGGCGAACGTGGCGTCGAGGCGCTTGGCGTGGTGGGCGAGCAGCTCGTCGACCCGCTCGTGCACCCGCATCCCGACCGGGCCGTGCGCGGCCAGCATCGCCGCGTCGGGACGAGTGCGGACCAGCTCGAGCGAGGTGAGGAAGTCGGCGAGCGGACTGACGGCCGGGTCCGGCTCCAGCCCGATCGACGGGGTGATCCGGGGCAGCACGTGGTCGCCGCAGAACATGAGGTCCGCGGCCTCCTCCGCGTAGACCACGTGACCACGGGTGTGCCCGGGGGTCTCCATGACCACGAGCGTGCGGTCGCCGACGGTGAGTGCGTCGCCGTCCTCGACCCACTCGTCGGGGGCCTCCCAGTCGGTGGTGTCCAGGTGCGGCGACTCCAGCGACCGCAGCCGCGCCAGCAGCGTGTCCGCGCCCGCCTTCCGCAGCCTGGCCGTCATGCGCGGCCCTTCGGGGCGGTCCGGATCGTTGATCGTGGCCAGGCCGTGCCGCTCGCCGCGGCCCAGCGCGACGCGCATCCCGAACTCGCGGCGCAGGGCGACCGCCTGGGTGTAGTGGTCGCGGTGGATGTGGGTGACGAGGAAACGGCTGATGTCCCCGAAGCCCGCGTCCAGCTCGGCGAGGCCCGTCTGCAGCAGCTCGCGCGCCTCGGGGATGGCCCACCCCGCATCGATCACCGTGATCTCGGCGCCGTGCCGCACGGCGTAGACGTTGACGGCGCGCAGGCCATCCATCGGCAGCGGCAGGGGGATCCGGTACACGTCGGGGGCACAGCGGTACACGCCGGGGCGTGTCCAGTCGCCGGTGCCGGACAGGTCGTCGTCCTCGATCACCGACCGACCATACGTCGGCATCCCCCCGGGGGCCGACCGGATGTGGCTATCAGCGCACCCGCCCACGCGGGATGAGGCGGGTGTCCGGCAGCACGGGCGCATCCAACGGGCGACCCGAACCGGGCACGGCGGCGAACGCACCCCGCTGCCAGCTGTCGCGGGCGGCGGCGACCTCGTCGCCGCTTCGCGCGACGAAGTTCCACCACATCACGATCTCCTCGGCGAACGGCTCCCCGCCCAGAACGAGCAGGCGCGCGGGCGCCTCGGCGGAGAGACGCAGCTCGGAGCGGCCGGAGCCGAGGTAGCCCAGCGAGCCGGGCCGGAGCGGGCCGCCGTCGACCTCCGGCACGCCCGAGACGGTGAGCACGGCGTGCTCGAACTCGGGGGTGAGCGGGAGGCGGGCGGGGCCGCCCCTGCCGACGCCGACCTCGACGTCGATGCCGACGATCGGGGTGAACGTGCGACCGGGCGACCGGGCCCCGTCGACGTCGCCGAGCAGGACGGCGGCCCGCAGCCCCGGCGCCGTGAGCACCGGGAGGTCCGCGTGGTGCTCGAAGGCGGGGGCGACCGACCGCTCGCCGTCGGGCAGCGCCACCCAGAGCTGGGCGCCGTGCAGCACCGGGCCGTGGTCGTGCGGCGACACCTCGGAGTGCGCGATCCCCTGCCCCGCCGTCATGAGGCCGAGCGCGCCGGGGCGGATGACGAGGTCGCTGCCCAGGCTGTCGCGGTGGTGCACCTGGCCCTCGAGGATCCAGCTGACCGTCTGCAGGCCGATGTGCGGATGCGGCGGCACCTGCATGCCAGGGCGGGCCGCGATCTCGTCGGGGCCGTAGTGGTCGACGAAGCACCAGGCGCCGACCATCCGCCGTCCCAGTGTCGGCAGCAGCCTGCGCACGACCGTGCCCGCGCCCAGGGGCACCGCCCGGGCGGGCAGCAGCTCGCGCACCGGGCCCGCCGCCGCGGCGGCGGAGCACACCTCGACGGGGTTGTCCACGGCAGTGTTGCTCACGGCGTACACCGTAAGCGCAACACTTCGGTAATCGAAGCTCCCTAGGCTCGCCGCCATCATGACCGTGCACCCGCTCCGGAGCTGCGGGGCCGCAGACGGCACGCTGCGGTTCCGGGTGGTGCACGGCTACCGACGGGCCTTCCGGGTGGTAGGCGCTGGGTCGCCGCTCGTGCTCATCCATGGGATCGGGGACAGCTCGGCCACCTGGGCTCCGGTCATCGGCGAGCTCGCCAGGCGGCACCTGGTGATCGCGCCCGACCTGCTCGGCCACGGGCACTCCGACAAGCCGCGCGCCGACTACTCGGTGGCCGCGTACGCCAACGGGGTGCGCGACCTGCTGGGGGTGCTCGGCGTGGAGCGCGCCACGCTGGTGGGGCACTCGCTGGGCGGCGGGGTGGCGATGCAGTTCGCCTACCAGTTCCCCGAGCGCACCGAGCGGCTCGTGCTCGTCGGCAGCGGCGGCGCGGGACCGGACGTGACACCGGTGCTGCGCGCGATGACCCTGCCCGGCGCCGCCTGGGCGCTGCATCTGCTGCGGCTGCCCGGCGCACGGCTGCAGGTGGGTGCCGTGGTCACCGCGCTGCGGGCACTGGGCACCGGTCTCGGCCAGGACGCGCCGGACCTGCTCCGGATGGTCGACGCGCTGCCGGACGCCACCGCGCGGGCGGCGTTCATCAGGACGCTGCGGGCGGTGGTGGACTGGCGGGGCCAGGTGGTGACGATGCTCGACCGCTGCTACCTCACCCGCGGGATGCCCACCCTGCTCGTGTGGGGTGAGCGCGACGCCGTGGTGCCCGTGGCCCACGCGCACCGGGCGCACGCCGCGATGCCCGGGAGCAGGCTGGAGGTGTTCGAGGGCGCCGGGCACTTCCCGTTCCACACCGACCCGCTGCGCTTCGTGGCCGCGGTGGAGGACTTCCTCGCGACGACGCGGCCCGCGACCTGGAGCGCCGAGCAGTGGCGGATGCTCCTGCGCGCCCCCGCCGACACCCCGCGCGCACCCGAGATGAGCGAGCGCAACGCCACCTGACCGGGAAGCCACGACGGCGGACGCACCCTTCCGCGTCGCACAGGCCGCGGTGTCGTCGCACGGCGTCGAACGTGTACGAGGACGCCGGAAGGTGTGCGGGGGCATCGGCTGCGGATCTTCAGGGCGCGCCGTCGACGACCACCGGGGCCGTGTGGCTGCGCGCCTGGGCCGTGTAGTCGGCGAGGTGGCCGAGGCCGACCACGACCCCGGCGGCGGCCAGTGCCACCGCGACCGCGGCCAGGAGGCTCCGCACCCGCTCCCTGCGCCGCGGGGTGGACACCCGCGGGTGCCGGACCAGCACCCGCGGCCCGGCGGCGACGCCGCTCGGCGCCCGCAACGCCCCGTCGGCGCCACGCCCGCACGCCCGCGTGCGCGCCACCCCCGATGCCCGCTCGCCCGCGGGCTGCTCCGAAGCGCCGGGCTCGGGGCCCTGGCCGACCCGGGTCGGGATCGGTCGGGGCGCGGCATCCGGCCGCGCGTAGGGCGCCGGGGCGGCCGGGCGCACCGGGCGCGGCCCGGACCCGACCCGACGCACCGGCCGGACGGCCCGGCGCGCCTCGTGCTCCCCCGACTCGTCGATCCCCACGTGGCCGTGCGTGCGCTCCCTCATCCCGCCGCCTTCCGTTCGACCGCACCTGCCCAAACAGGCGTTCGAATGAGCGCCTGTGCGGTGTCTACCACCCCGCACCGACATTTTCGGAGAAAAGTGCGCGTGTCGTTCGAACATGTGTTTGGCGATCACCGCGCGGAGGGCTACCGTCTTGGGCGAGAGCGGCGCGGTCGACCCTCGCGACCAGGCAGGACGTCGAGTCCGAAGCGGTCGGGAGCAACCGGCGCCCGCGAGCACACCGGCAGCACGCCCGAGGAGGAGCACACGACATGGCACCCGACGAGCCCGGAACAGGCGAAGGAGCCGGAGGCGGGGCCGCGGAGGTCCGCCCGTTCCCCGATCCCCGGCTGACGGCCCGGCAGCGGAAGGTGCTGCGCGTCATCAGGGAGTGGGTCGATGAGCACGGCTACCCGCCGAGCGTCCGCGAGATCGGCGACGCGGTGGGGCTGCAGTCCACGTCGTCGGTGCACCACCAGCTGCGCACCCTGGAGCGGAAGGGCTACCTGCGTCGGGACCCCAACCGCACCCGCGCGGTCGACGTGCGCCTGCCGGAGGAGCAGCCCCACCCGCCCGTCGACGACGCGGGCGACTCGGCGGTCGGGCTCGCCGCGGGCGACCTGCACCCCCAGCCCGCGTTCGTCCCCCTGCTCGGCAACATCGCGGCGGGCGGGCCGATCCTCGCCGAACAGGCCGTCGAGAGCGTGTTCCCGCTCCCCCGCGAGATCGTCGGCGAGGGCACGCTGTTCCTCCTGCACGTTCGAGGCGACTCGATGGTCGAGGCCGCGATCACCGACGGCGACTGGGTGGTCGTGCGGCAGCAGCCGGTGGCCGAGAACGGCGAGATCGTCGCCGCCATGATCGACGGCGAGGCCACGGTGAAGACCTTCCGGCGCCGCGACGGGCACAACTGGCTGATGCCCGCCAACGCGGCCTACGACCCCATCCTTGGCGACGACGCCACCGTGCTCGGGCGGGTCGTGGCGGTGCTGCGGCGCCTGTGAGTCAGTCCGACCCCGGCACGATCACGACGGGATAGCGGGCGTGGCGTACCAGCGCGCCCGCCACGCCGCCCAGCAGCAGCCGCCGCATGAACCGGTAGCCGCGCGAGCCGAGCACCAGGAGGTCGGTGCGCTCAGGGAGGTCGGCGAGCGCCCGCGCGACCGGACCGACCACGACGTCGGCGAGCGCGTCGATCTCCAACGGCGCCGACGCCACGCCCTTGTGCGCCATCACCCTGGCCGCGGGCTCGTCCTCCGCGGTGGCCGCCACGGTGACGAAGCGCAGCACCGCACCCGTGCGGCTCGCGAGATGGACAGCGGTCGCCACGGCCCGGTCGGCCTCGACCGAGCCGTCGTACCCCACGGCGATGGAGAGGATCCCCGCGCCTGCGGTGTGTCGGTACCCGCGTGGCGCGATCGCCACCGGACAGCGGCTGGTCGGCAGGAGCCGCTGCACCGTGCCGCCCGCGGCGATCCGGCCCAGCAGCCCGTGGCCGCTGGAGCCGACCACGAGCATCGCGGCGCCCACCTCGTCGGTGAAGTCGGTGAGCACGGGCGCGACCGAGCCCGGTCCCAACGCGGTGAACTCCGGCTCGGCGCCGCCCCAGCCGTCGCCGACCAGCTCGCGGGCCCGCGCGAACCGGGCGAGCGCGACCTTGCGCGCCTTCGGCAACCAGCGGGGGTCGTGCGCGACGGTGGCCAAGCCCCGCCCGTCAGTGGGATACACGGTGGCGACGATCGCGCCGAGACCGGTCAAGCGTGTCAGCTGCGCACCCAGCACCAAGGCGTCATGCCCGCCGGGGGTGTCCTCGTACCCGGTGACGATCGGCACCCGCTCTCCTCCCGGCCGCCCGTCACGCTAGCCGCGGATCCGCCCCGGAGACACCGTGTGTCCGGATCGGTAACCCAGCCGTCACGACGCGAGCGGCGGTGGCGCCATCGCCGCGGGTGATCGGTCCGAGCCCGCCGTATCCGTTGATCAAACCCCGCGAACGGCAGCCCCGAAGCGATCACCGCGGGGCGGGCGTGCCCGTTCACCGAACTCGGCGTGCCGAAACGCGGGACTCACCGTGCTGGGATGCGGGACTCACCGCGCCCTGGGTCAGGGGCGGGTGGGCTCGGTCGCGTACGGCAGGACGGCGGGGGCCAGCTCCGGGCCCACGCGGGCGCGCAGCCGGGTGCCGTCGGGCGTGTGCTCCTCCTCGAGCACCTCGCCGTCCGCGTGGATCCGCGCGACCAGCGAGCCCCGGGTGTAGGGCAGGAGCAGCTCCAGCTCGACCTCGGGCCGCGGCAGGAGCTCGGCCATCCGCTCCCGCAGCCGGGCGATGCCGTCGCCGCGGCGGGCGGAGACGAACACCGCATGGGGCAGCAGGTGGCGCAGCCGGG
Source organism: uncultured Actinomycetota bacterium (assembly GCA_963750095.1). GTDB lineage: Bacteria > Actinomycetota > Actinomycetes > Mycobacteriales > Pseudonocardiaceae > Pseudonocardia. The sequence continues at coordinate 203,262 of CAVVPJ010000011.1, forward strand.
CAAGCTGCAGGTCGCCAGCCGCATCGATCTTGTTGACGACGAGCAGCTCGCGCGGCATCGCGCCGTACCCGGCACCGATCTCGGCGAGCACCTGCCGCACCGCCGCGATCTGCTCCTCGGGCAGCGCGTCGGACGCGTCGACGACGTGCACGAGCAGGTCGGCCGCCGCCGTCTCCTCCAGCGTGGAGCGGAAGGCCTCCACCAGCTGGTGGGGCAGGTGGCGCACGAACCCGACCGTGTCGGTGAGCGTGTAGGTGCGCCCGTCGGCGGTGGTGGCGCGGCGCGTGGTCGGGTCGAGGGTGGCGAACAGCGCGTCCTCGACCAGCACCCCCGCCCCGGTGAGGGCGTTGAGCAGGCTCGACTTGCCCGCGTTCGTGTAGCCGACGATCGCCACCGACGGCACGTCGTTGCGGCGGCGGGAGCCGCGCTGGGTCTCGCGGACCTGCTTCATGGCCCCGATCTCGCGGCGCAGCTTCGACATGCGCGTGCGGATCCGGCGGCGGTCCAGCTCGATCTTCGTCTCACCGGGGCCGCGGCCGCCGATGCCGACGCCCCCCGCGGCCCGTCCACCGACCTGGCGCGAGAGCGCCTCGCCCCAGCCGCGCAGCCGCGGGAGCAGGTAGGACAGCTGCGCGAGCTCGACCTGCGCCTTGCCGTCGCGGGAGCGCGCGTGCTGGGCGAAGATGTCGAGGATCAAGGCGGTGCGGTCGATGACCTTGACCTTGAGCTTGTCCTCCAGCTGGCGCAGCTGGCCGGGCGAGAGCTCGCCGTCGCAGATGACGGTGTCGGCCTCGGCGGCCTGCACGGCCGAGCGCAGCTCGTCGACCTTGCCCGAGCCGATGTACGTGGCCGGGTCGGGCTGCGGACGGCGCTGGATGAGGCCGTCGAGCACCTGGGAGCCCGCGGTCTCGGCCAGCCGGGCCAGCTCGTGCAGCGAGGCGTTGGCGTGTTCGGACGTGCCCGACGTCCACACCCCGACGAGCACCACGCGCTCCAGGCGCAGCTGGCGGTACTCGACCTCGGTGACGTCGGTCAGCTCGGTGGAAAGGCCCACGACGCGGCGGAGCGAGGAGCGCTCCTCCAGGTCGAGCTCGCCTGTGGTGAATACGGGTTCGGTCATCGTGGTGTTCATGCTCCCACGTCAACGCTCGCGCCGTCGCTTCTGTTTCCGGCCAGTAGCCTCTTGAGGCGTGCGCCATCACGATCTCGTCGTCATCGGCACCGGCTCCGGCAACTCGATCGTCGACGGCCGCTTCGCCGACCTCGACGTGGCCATCGTCGAGCACGGCGTCTTCGGCGGCACGTGCATCAACGTGGGCTGCGTGCCGACGAAGATGTACGTCTACCCGGCCGACATCGCCCAGCACATCCGGCACGCCGCCCACCTCGGCATCGACGCCACGCTGGACAAGGTGCGCTGGCGCGACATCCGCGACCGCATCTTCGGCCGCATCGACCCGATCTCCGTCGACGGGCACGACTACCGGGCGAACCGGATCCCGAACGTCACCCTCTACGACGGCCACGCGCGGTTCGCGGGCCCCAGGCGGCTCACCGTGGAGTGCCGGGACGGCGCCGTCGAGCTGAGCGCGGACCGGATCGTCATCGCGACCGGCGGCCGCCCGTGGATCCCCGAGCCGGTCCGCGACGTGCCGCACCACACCTCCGACACGATCATGCGCATCGACGACGTGCCCGAGCGTCTCGTGATCGTCGGCAGCGGGTACATCGCGGCGGAGTTCGCGCACGTGTTCTCGGCGTTCGGCGCCCGGGTCTCGATGATCGGGCGCAGCGGGCTGCTGCTGCGCAACCAGGACGAGACGGTGGCCGAGCGGTTCACGCGGCTGGCGTGCGACCGCTGGGACGTCCACCTCGGCAACGGGGTCAGCACGGCGTCCCGCGACGGCTCCGGTGTCACGCTCACGCTGTCCGACGGGCGGACCGTGCGCGGGGACACGCTGCTGGTGGCGGCGGGTCGGATCCCCAACGGGGACCTGCTCGACCTGGAGAAGGCGGGCATCGACGCCGACCGCGACGGGCGCGTGCTCGTCGACGACCAGCAGCGCACGTCGGTCGAGGGCGTCTACGCGCTCGGCGACGCCAGCTCGCCGTTCCAGCTCAAGCACGTCGCCAACCACGAGGCGAAGGTCGTGCAGCACAACCTGCTGCACCCCGACGCGCCGCGGCGCACCGACCACCGGTTCGTGCCCTCGGCCGTGTTCACGAACCCGCAGATCGCGGCCGTCGGGCGCACCGAGGCGCAGTGCAGGGCGATGGGCCTCGACTACGTCGTCAAGATCCAGGAGTACGGCGACGTCGCCTACGGGTGGGCGATGGAGGACACCACCGGCTTCTGCAAGCTGATCGCCGACCGTGGCACGGGCAAGCTGCTCGGCGCGCACATCATGGGCCCACAGGCGTCGACCCTCGTGCAGCCGTTGATCCAGGCCATGTCGTTCGGACTGGGCGCTCGGGACATGGCCTTGGGCCAGTACTGGATCCACCCTGGACTCCCGGAAGTGGTGGAGAACGCACTGCTGGGCTTGGATCTCTGACCGATCCGCGGTGTCGTGCGGGCCCGAATGCCTGTAGACAGGAGGGGAAGGTAACCCTTACACGGAGAGGACCCTATGACCGTCGCCGAGAGCCCGACTCGACCGCCGGGCCCCCAGCCCATCCTCGACGGCACGCGCGGGGCCGCGCAGCAGATCGGGGTGTACGTGTTCGTGGTGGTTCCCTTGCTCGCCTTGATCGTCGCCGTCCCGTTCGCCTGGGGATGGGGCCTCAGCTGGGTCGACGTGGCCATCGCTGCCGTGTTCTACGTGACGAGCGGGCTGGGCGTCACGGTGGGCTTCCACCGGTACTTCACCCATGGCTCGTTCAAGGCCGCGCGGCCGCTGAAGATCGCGCTGGCGGTGGCGGGCAGCCTCGCGATGCAGGGCTCCGTGATCGACTGGGTGGCCGACCACCGCCGCCACCACGCGTTCTCCGACAAGGAGGGTGACCCGCACTCCCCGTGGCTGTTCGGAACCGGCCCGCTGGCGCTGACCAAGGGCTTCTGGCACTCGCACACCGGCTGGCTGTTCAGCCGCGACCAGACCAACGAGAAGCGCTTCACCCCCGACCTGCTCGCCGATCGTGACATCATGCGCGTGAACAGGTCGTTCGTCCTGTTGTCTGTGGCCACGCTGCTGGTGCCCGCGCTGCTCGGGGGCCTGCTCACCTGGTCGTGGTGGGGGGCGCTCACCGCGCTCTTCTGGGCGGGCCTCGTGCGGGTGGCGCTGCTGCACCATGTGACCTGGTCGATCAACTCGATCTGCCACATGATCGGCAACGCGCCGTTCGCCTCGCGGGACCACTCGCGCAACGTCTGGCCGCTGGCGATCCTGTCGTTCGGCGAGTCGTGGCACAACCTGCACCACGCCGACCCCACCTGCGCCCGTCACGGCGTGCAGCGCGGTCAGGTCGACATCTCCGCACGGGTGATCCAGGCCTTCGAGAAGCTCGGCTGGGCCACGTCGGTCCGCTGGCCGACGCCCCGTCGACTGGAGCGGCTCGCCGCGAAGGCCTGACCGGGCCGTGCGCGGATAACGTCGCGGGAACAGTGTTATCCGCGCACGGGCCTCAGGCCGCAGGGTCGAAAGGCTGGGCGGGGGGTGTCTCGCCGCGGATCTCCCCGACCAGCCTGGTGACCTCGGACATGATCGCCGCGGTGACCCCGTCCAGCGCGGTACGGGTGCGCGGCCCGCCGATCCAGGCAGACAGGTCGACCGGCGGGCCCGCCACGACGGTCACCCGCCTGCGCGGGAAGAACAACCGAGGCACGCCCTTGCCGGGCGGCATGACGTCCTGGGTACCCCAGTTCGCCACCGGGATCACCGGCGCCCCGGTGACCAGCGCGATCCGGCCGATGCCGTTCTTGGCCTTCATCGGCCAGCCGTCCGGGTCGGCGGTGTAGGTGGCCTCCGGGTAGAACACGACGACCTCGCCGCGGTTGAGGGCGTCGACGGCGCCCCGGTAGGCGTCGCCCGCCCTGGCGGACGTGCGGTGCACCGGGATGTGGCCGCCCTTGGCGAGCACCGAGCGCACCACCGGGATCTGCCACAGCTCGGCCTTCGCGAGGAACCGCGGCATCCGGCCGTGGCTGATGCAGAACGCCACGTTGAATATCGGGTCGGCGAGCGAGACGTGGTTGGCGGCCAGCAACGCGCCACCCGTGCGCGGAAGGTGCTCGCCGCCGCGCCAGCCGACCCGCGTACCGAACATCGTGAACGGCCACAGCAGCGTGATCGCTAGCCCGAACCAGAAGCCCGCCGTCCGCCACTTCCGGGTGAACGTCAGCCGCAGCTTCGCACCGGCCGTCAGCGGGGTCACCCTGTCCATGCGCGCTCCTGTCCGACCAGTGGTCATCTCGCGGATCATCCCGTGTCCAGGCACGATCGTCATCGGGCACCCCCGCCCCTGCTGCGGTGTGACGTCGCTCTCAGACGCCGAACACGTCTGGGATGGCGACAGAACACCGGGCAGAAGGATCTATCCGGATGAGGTCGCGTGCCTGACACTCTGCCCCGCCTCGAGGCGGTCGGCGGTCTGCCTACCCGCCCGTCGGCCGCCGTGCTCGTGCTGCACGGTGGTCGGGCCCACAGCACCGAAAGCGGCGAGCGCGTCCGGCTGGCGTACCTGCGCATGCTGCCGTTCGCCCGGATGCTCGCCCGGCAGGACCTCGCCGTGTACGTCCTGCGCTACCGGCTGCGGGGCTGGAACGCGCCCGCCCGCGACGCGCTGCGGGACACCCGGTGGGCGAGCGACGAGCTGACCCGGCGGCACCCCGGCCTCCCGGTGGTGTTGCTCGGGCACTCGATGGGCGGGCGGGCCGCGCTCGGCGCGGCGGGCGCGGCGAACGTCACGGCCGTCTGCGCGCTGGCCCCGTGGCTCGACGGCACCGACCCGGTCGCACAGCTCGCGGGCCGCACCGTGCTCATCGCCCACGGCGACCGGGAGCGCTGGACCGACCCGACGGCGTCACTGGCCTACGCCGCGCGCGCCAAGGCCGCCGGTGTGGCGATCTGCCGGTTCGAGCTGCCAGGCGCGGGCCATTTCATGCTCACGAAGGTCGGCGACTGGAACACGGTCGTGCGGCGTTTCGTGCTGGGCGTCACCGGTGTCGAACCCCTCGACCCCGCGATCGCGAACGCACTGGTGCAGGCCGCCCCGCACGGCCTCACCGCCCAGCTCAGTGAGATGGAGTCCGCGCGATGACCCGTCCGAAGGCCGCCGTTGTCGGCGCAGGCGTCGCCGGGCTCACGGCCGCCTATCTCCTGCAGCGCCGCTACGACGTGACGCTGTTCGAGGCCGACGACCGCCTCGGCGGCCATGCCCACACCCACGAGCTGACCACGTCGGACGGCGGCGCGGTCGACGTCGACACCGGCTTCATCGTGCACAACGACCGCACCTACCCGAACCTGCTGCGGCTCTTCGGCGAGCTGGGGGCCGCGACGCAGGAGTCGGACATGTCGATGAGCGTCCGGTGCCTGGGCTGCGGGCTGGAGTACGCCGGAGCGCGAGGCGTCGGCGGGCTGTTCCCACAGGCGTCGAACCTCGCCCGACCCGCCTACCTGCGGATGCTCGGCGAGGTGGCCCGGTTCCATCGGCACGCGCGCCGGGTGCTCGCCGACGAGCGCGCGGGCGACGTCACCCTCGGTGCGTTCGTCGCCGTCGGCGGCTACTCGCGCTACTTCGTGGAGCACTTCCTGCTGCCGGTGGTGTCGGCGGTGTGGTCGGCGGGCGAGACCGTGTCGCTGGCCTACCCCGCGCGCTACCTGTTCACGTTCCTCCAGCACCACGGGATGCTCGGGATCGGCGGCTCGCCGCGCTGGCGCACGGTGGTCGGCGGCTCCCGGCGCTATGTCGAGGCGGCGGTGAAGGGCCTGACCGCCGTGGCCGTGTCGACGTCGGTGCGGCGCCTCACGCGGACCGGCACCGGCGTGGAGGTCCGCGACGACGGCGACGCCGTCTACCGCGCCGACGTCGCCGTGGTCGCCACCCATCCCGACCAGGCGCTGCGGCTGGTCGCCGCGCCCACCGCCGCGGAGCGGGCGCTGCTCGGCGCGTTCCGCTACTCGCGCAACGTCACGCAGCTGCACCACGACAAGTCGGTGCTGCCGCGGCGGCCGGGCGCGCGGGCGTCCTGGAACTATCTCAAGACCTCCTGCGGCATGCGGGACGCGCCGGTTCTGGTGAGCTACGACATGAACCGGCTGCAGCGCCTCGCCGAACCCGACGACTACGTCGTGACGCTGAACGGCGCCGACCGCGTCGACCCGCGCCGCGTCGTCGCGACGATGCGCTACGAGCACCCGATCTACACGCCCGAGTCGGTGGCCGCGGGACGGCGGCTGCCGGAGCTGAACGACGGCACCCTCGCGTTCGCGGGCGCCTACCACGGCTGGGGCTTCCACGAGGACGGCTGCGCGGCCGGGGTGCGGGCCGCGGCGTCACTGGGGGTGGCGTGGTGATCGGCGAGCGCGTCCGGCCGGTCACCGACGTGCCTGCGCTCTACGACGTCGAGGTGCGCCACGTCCGGCACGCGGCGCTGCGTCGGGAGTTCCGCCACCGCGTCTACCTGTGGCTGGTCGACCTCGACGAGCTGCCTCGCCTGCCGTGGTGGCTGGCGCCGCTCGCGCGGTTCGCCGCCCGGGACCACCTCGGCGACCCGACGCGCACGATCCGGCAGAACCTCGACCGCTACCTGACGACCCAGGGCGTCGACCTGGACGGCGGCCAGGTGCTCATGCTCGCCAACGCCCGCGTGCTCGGCCACGTGTTCAACCCGCTCACCGTCTACTGGTGCCACCGCCCCGACGGGACGCTCGCCTGCGTCGTCGCGGAGGTCCACAACACCTACGGCGAACGGCACTGCTACCTCCTGCGCCCCGACGCGGAGGGGCGCGCGGGCGCGGCCAAGGAGTTCTACGTCTCGCCGTTCCTGGCCGTCGACGGCGCCTACCGCATGCGGCTGCCCGTGCCCTCCGAGCGGGTGGCGCTGGCGATCACGTTGCGGCAGAACGGCTCCACGGCGTTGACGGCGACCGTCACCGGAACGCGCGGGCCCGCCTCCACGGCGTCGCTCGCGCGGCACGCGGCCCGCAGGCCGCTCGTCACGCTCCGCACGTCGGCGCTGATCCGCCGCCACGGCATCGCGCTGTGGCTGCGCCGCCTGGCCGTCATCCCCCGGCCACGGCACGACCCGCAGGAGGGCGTCCAATGACCACCTATCCCACCGTGCGACGGTCGAACAACCACCTCGTGCCGCGTCCGGCCGAGGGCATCTGGCCGGGCCTCGCGACCCCGCCGCACTCGGTGCTGCGCGCCCGCATCGCGGAGTCGCTCTTCCGCCGCGCCGTGCGCACCCTCCCGGTGCGGGTGGTCTTCCCCGGCGGGGAACGCATCGGGCGCGGCGGGCCGGACTCGCCGGTGATGCGGATCGTGCGCCCCGTCGCGTTCTTCCACCGCCTCGGCTGCAACTCCAAGATCGGCTTCGGCGAGTCGTACATGGTCGGCGACTGGACCTCGACGCGGCTGGCCGACCTGCTGACCCCGTTCGCGTCCCGCCTGTCCACGCTCATCCCGCCCATGCTGCAACGGATCGGCAGGCGCTTCGCGGAGGCGCGGCAGCCCGCCGAGGAACGCAACACGGTCGCGGGCTCTCGGGAGAACATCCACCGCCACTACGACCTGTCCAACGAGCTCTTCGCCACCTTTCTCGACGAGACCATGAGCTACTCCGCGGCGTGGTTCGGATCACCTGAGGAGGGCCTCGCCGACGGCCAGCGGCGCAAGATCGACGGCATCCTGGACATGGCAGGCGTCGGGCCCGGCATGCACGTGCTGGAGATCGGTACGGGCTGGGGCGAGCTCGCGACGCGCGCTGCCAAGCGCGGCGCGCGGGTGACGACGCTGACCATCTCCGCCGAGCAGGCGCGGCTGGCCGAGCAGCGGCTGGCCGCCGCGGGCGTCGCCGAGCGCGTGCAGGTGCTGCTGCGCGACTACCGCGAGGCGCGCGGCGCGTACGACGCCGTCGTCAGCGTCGAGATGATCGAGGCGGTCGGCGAGCGCTACTGGCCGACCTACTTCGCGGCGCTGGACCGGCTGCTCAGGCCGGGCGGCCGGGTCGGGCTGCAGTCGATCACCATGCCGCACGACCGGATGCTCGCGTCCCGCGGCGACTACTCGTGGATGCACAAGTACGTCTTCCCCGGGGGGCTGATCCCCTCGGTGCAGGCGATCGAGCAGCACCTGGTGCGGGAGACGACCCTGCGGGTGGTCGCCCAGCGCAGCCTCGGCCAGCACTACGCGCGGACGCTGCGGCACTGGCGGGAGAACTTCCTCTCCCAATGGGAGACGGTCGCCGCGCTCGGCTTCGACGGCACCTTCCGCCGGATGTGGGAGTTCTACCTCGCCTACTGCGAGGCGGGCTTCCGCGTCGGCTACCTCGACGTCTTCCAGTTCTCACTTTCGCGCTGACGCGCCCGTGCGCGGAAACGCGTGCTGCGGCACGCTTTTCCGCGCACGAGCCGACTTGGAGCAACCGTGCGCCACCCCATCGCCCCGCAACTGGCCGCGCTCGTCGAGCGCCTCCTCGGCGTGCCCCTCCCCGTCCGGTTGCGGGCGTGGGACGGGTCCGAGGCGGGCGCGGCGACCGGCCCGACCGTGGTCATCCGGCACCGCAGGGCCCTGCGCCGCCTGCTGTGGAACCCCGGCGAGCTGGGGCTCGCACGGGCGTTCGTGGCGGGCGACCTCGAGGTCGAAGGCGACGTCGCCGAGGGCCTCTCCCGCTTCTGGACGCTCGCGAAGGCGCACAACCTGACCACCCTGCGCCCCACGGCCTCCGACGTGCTGGCCGCCGCTCGGCTGGCGCTGCGGCTCGGCGTCGTGGGGCCGCCACCGCGACCGCCGTCGGCGGAGGCGCGGCTGTCCGGCGGCCTGCACACCCGCCGCCGCGACCGCGCCGCGATCGCCCACCACTACGACCTCTCCAACGACTTCTACGCGTTCCTCCTCGACCCGCAGATGGCCTACTCCTGCGGCTACTGGACCCGGGAGGCGTCGCCGTCATACCGGCTTCAGGACGCCCAGCGCGACAAGCTCGACCTGGTCTGCCGCAAGCTCGCGCTGCGGCCAGGGATGCGGCTGCTGGACGTCGGCTGCGGGTGGGCGTCGCTACTGGTCCACGCGGTGCAGCACTACGGCGTGACCGCGGTCGGGGTGACGCTGTCGGAGCAGCAGCGCGCCTACGGGATGGCCAGGGTGGAGGCGCTCGGGCTGGCCGACCGGGTCGAGATCCGGCTGCAGGACTACCGGGAGATCGCCGACGGGCCGTTCGACGCGGTCGCGTCGATCGAGATGGGCGAGCACGTCGGCGAGCACAACTACCCCGAGTACGCCGCGCGCCTGCACCGGCTGCTCGTGCCGCAGGGCAGGCTGCTGCTGCAGCAGATGTCCCGCGGCGCGGCGGGGGTCAACAGCGCCCCTGGCGGCGGCGCGTTCATGGAGCGCTACGTCGCGCCGGACATGTTCATGCGTCCGCTCGGCGCCACGCTCAGCCTGCTGGAGGCGGCCGGGCTCGAGGTCGTGGACGTGCACTCGCTGCGGGAACACTACGTGTGGACGGTCCGGCCGTGGCTCGACACGCTGCAGGAGCGCAGGGCGGAGGCCGTCCGGCTGATCGGCGAGGAGCGGTGGCGGGTATGGCTGCTCTATCTCGCGGGCGGGCTGCTGGCCTTCGCGGAGAACCGGATGGGCGTGCACCAGATCCTCATGGTGCGCCCCGACGACCGAGGCCGTTCCGGCCTCCCGCGCGGGCGGACGTCGACCCTCGGCCGGGACCCTGAGCTCGACCCGGCGCGCGCCCTGACCACCCAGCCGACACGATAGACCCATGTCGGACTATCCCTGGGGCGCGGCGCTGACCAACCTCTGGGTCACCGCGCTGGTCGTCGTGGCGACCTTCGCCGTCACCCTCCTGGTCGCCGTGCGCGTGCGGGGCGGGCGCCACGACGGCATCGACGTGGTGTGGGGCGTGGGCTTCGCGATCGTCGCGGTCGTCACGCTGCTGCTCGCCCTCGGCGACGGCGACCTGTGGCGGCAGGTGCTGATCACCGTGCTGACCTGCGTGTGGGGGCTGCGGCTGGCGTGGCACATCGGGCGACGCAACAGCGGCAAGCCGGAGGACCGCCGCTACGTCGAGATCGCCGAGCGTGCGAAGGGCGGCCCGGTGGCCCACCTGGTGCGCAAGGTCTACGTGCCCCAGGCGGTGATCCTCTGGGTGGTGTCGTGGCCGGTGCAGCTGGGCCAGTACGGGTCGGCGTCCGGGGTGCTGTCGACGGTCCTCACCGTGCTCGGGGTCTTGTCGTGGGGGGTCGGGTTCTTCTTCGAGACCGTCGGCGACGCCCAGCTCGCCCGGTTCAAGGCCGATCCGGCCAACAAGGGCAAGGTGATGGACCAGGGTCTCTGGCGCTACACGCGCCACCCCAACTACTTCGGCGACGCCGCCGTCTGGTGGGGGCTGACGCTGCTCGCCCTGCACCACGCCGCCGGGCTCCTCGGCCTGCTCAGCGCCGCGCTGATGACGTGGCTGCTGGCCAAGGGCACCGGCGCGGCGCTCCTGGAGCGCTCGATCGGCAACCGGCGGCCCGGCTACGCCGAGTACGTGCGCCGCACCAGCGGCTTCATCCCTCTCCCCCCGAAGAAGGTGGGGTCGTGATGGAGATCGACACCCAGCGGAAGGCGACGGCGCGAACACACCGGCCGTCGACGTCGGGCGGACGGTGAGCGCGTCGGCGGTCGTGCAGGCGCCGCCCCAGCGCGTGTTCGCGCTCCTGGCCGACCCGCACCGGCACCACGAGCTCGGCTGCTGGGCTTCCCGGCGCGCAACGCCCGGTCGATCGAGGCCACCCTCCGCTGCCTCCAGAAGATCTTCACGGTGTAGCCGCACACACCGTCGGGGGTCGGCACCCATGTCCCGCGCTGTGTGCGGGCCCGACGCGGTGTGTGTGACCTGGTCAGACGGGCAGGGCGGGCAGGCCGTCGAGCGATGTCGCGTTGCGGGCGGCGCGGTACTCGACGAGCTTCTCCGGGCTTCGGTTGCGCGCCCAGGCGTCCAGCACGTCGCGCTCCTCGACCAACGCCATCTTCGGCACCGCGTAGCCGCACGAGTCCGCGACGCGCGTGACGTCGACGACGATCACCGATCGGGCCTGCGGCCGCCTGCCCGCGCCCGCCTCGCCGAAAGCGGCCAGCACCTCGTCGAACTCCGGGTCCTCCCGGTGTACGACGCGGCCCGTGCCGTGCAGGCGCACGATGTTCGGGCCGCCGTCGAACGCGCAGAACATCACGCAGATCCGGCCGTTCTCCTGCAGGTGGGCGACCGTCTCGACGCCGCTGCCGGTGAGGTCGAGGTAGGTGAACGTGTGCGCGTCGAGCACCCGAAACGTGCCGCGGGTGCCTTTCGGCGAGACGTTGACCAGCCCGTCGCCCGCCAGCGGCGCGGTGCCGACGAAGAACAGCGGCTGCGCCTCGATCCATGCCGCCATCTTCGCGTCGATGCCCTCGTACACCGTGGCCATGCACCCACGGTGACATCCGCGCGCGACCGGAGTCCAGACCCGCTCAGGGCAGGGTGAGGATCTCCGCGCCGTCGGCGGTGACGAGCACGGTGTGCTCGAACTGCGCCGTGCGCGAGCCGTCCTTGGTGACCACGGTCCAGCCGTCGTCCCACCGCTCGTTCTCCGGCGACCCGAGCGTGATCATCGGCTCGACCGTGAACGTCATTCCCGGCTCCAACGGGATGTGCACCGACGGGTCGTCGTAGTGCAGCACCACGAGACCGCCGTGGAAGCTGCGGCCGATGCCGTGGCCGGTGTACTCGCGGACCACCCCGTACCCGAAGCGCCGCGCGTAGGACTCGATCACCCGTCCGACGATGGACAGCTCGCGGCCCGGTCGCACCGCCTTGATCGCCCGCAGGGTCGCCTCCCGGGTGCGTTCGACGAGCAGTCGGGACTCCTCGGCGACGTCGCCCGCGAGGAACGTGGCGTTGGTGTCGCCGTGCACGCCGCCGATGTACGCGGTGACGTCGATGTTGACGATGTCCCCGTCCTCGATCACCGTGGTGTCCGGTATCCCGTGGCAGACGACCTCGTTGAGGCTCGTGCAGCAGGACTTCGGAAACCCCTTGTAGCCCAAGGTGGACGGGTACGCGTCGTGGTCGACGAGGAACTCGTGGACGACCCGGTCGATCTCGTCGGTGGGCACGCCCGGCGCCACGGCGGCGCCCCCGGCCTGCAGCGCCTGCGCGGCGATCCGGCCTGCGACCCGCATCGCCTCGATCACCTCGGGCGGCTGGACGTCGGGGTAGGTGTTCGGCGCGGGCCCCGGCTTGCCGACGTACTCCGGACGCGCGATGTGGGCGGGCACCCGGCGCACGGGCGTCGGCGTGCCGGGGGCGAGCAGCGCGCGGGTGGGCATGCCTCGATTGTAGGTCGGCCCTGTGTCGCTACTTGACGCGCTGGGCCACCCGATGGGCCACCAGCGCGGACAGCCCGCGCCAGCCCAGCAGCAGCACGGCGAGCGAGCAGGTGGCGACGATCACGAACGAGAACGGCAGCCGACCGGTGAACGCGAAGCGGACGAGGAGCCCGATCAGCGCCGTGCCCGCGAGCACGGTGAGCCCCGCGCGCAGCCCCACCGGCCGGGCGCGGACGATCGGGCTGGCCCACGCGGCGGCGAGCCCCACCGCGAACGGCGCGGCCGTACCCAGGAGGCCCAGCACATCGGCCGACTCGTCGTGGCTGGCGCGGCCCACGGCAGCGAACACGACCACCGCGACGACGTCCGCGGTGAGCGCGAGCGCGGGGATCCGGCTGTGGGACATGGCGACCAGGGTATGCCTATCGGGCCGATCTTCACATAGATCGGCGGGTTCCGACCCGTTAACCGGCAGTATCAGCCCAGCGCGGCCAGAAACCGGTCCGCGACCTGCACCGCGGGGCCCGAAGAGCCACCGTCGACGATCAGCACCGCGAAGGCCAGGTCGCCGCGGTAGCCGACGAACCACCCGTGGGCGCGTCCGTCGTCGGTGTACTCGGCCGTGCCGGTCTTGCCGAACACGTCGCCGCGGCGGGCCAGGAGCCGGGCGGTGCCGTCGGTGACGACCGCGCGCATCATCGGCCGGAGCTGGTCGAGCGCGGCCTGGTCGGGCGGCGTCGCCGCAGCGATCACCTGGGTCGGGCGGCCGTGGATGAGCTGCGGGACGACCGTGGCGCCGCGCGCGACGGTCGCGGCCGCGAGCGCCATGCCCAGCGGGGTCGCGATCACCTGACCCTGGCCGAACCCGTTCTCGGCGCGCTGGACCGTGTCGGTGGCGGCCGGGACCGACCCGGTGACCGTGGTCAGCCCCGGCACGCCGTAGTCGGCGCCGAGGCCCAGTCGCAGCGCCGCCGCGGGCAGCGCGTCGGGCGGTAGCTGGGCGCCCAGCTGGGCGAACGTGGTGTTGCACGACTTCGCGAACGCCGTGCGCAGCGGCACGGTGCCGAGGTCGAACCTGCCCTCGTTGGGCACCGGCCGCCCGCCGATCACCGTGACGCCGGGGCACGCCTCGGGCGAGTCGACGGTGAGGTGCAGCCCCTCGACCGCGGCCGTGGCCGTCACCATCTTGAACGTCGAGCCCGGCGGGTACCGCCCGGTCAGGGCGATCGCCCCGGCGGCGTCGGCGGGCGGGTTCTGCGCGACGGCCAGGATGTCGCCCGTCGACGGCGCCACCGCGACCAGGACGGTCTGCTGGGCCACCGGCTCGACGGCGTCCTCGGCGGCGGTCTGGACGGCCCGGTCGAGGCCGGTCGCGACCGTCGTACCCGCCTGGGGCGCCGCCTCGTTGAGCGTGGTGATCGGGTTTCCGGTGCCGTCCACCGCGAGCACCGACCAGCCGGGCACGCCGTCCAGCTGCGCCGCGGCCTCCTTGCGGACGGCGGGCAGCACCTGGCTGGCGAACCCGGCGTCGGGGGCGAGCAGGCGCTGCGCACTCGTGAACCGGACGCCGGGCAGCTCGTGGATCGCGTTCTTGACGAGGAGGTAGTCGCTCTCGCGCAGGACGGCGACGGTGTAGCCCTGCCCGTCAGGGGTCTTCGTCGCACCGTCGGTGATCGAGGCCGTCGTGATCTCGGGGTCGATCGGGCCGAGCGCCGTGGCCAGTGCGCCCGCGACCGTCGCCAGGTTGCCCGCGGCGCGGCGGTCCAGCAGCACGGTGACCACCGGCGTGGCGGTCAGCAGCGGCACGCCGGACCGGTCGACGACCGGGGCGGGCTGCGCGTCCTGCATGCGCAGCGCGAGGCGCTGGCCCGCGCCGAGCTGGGGGTGCACCACCGTCGGGGCCCAGTGCACGACCCAGCCGTGCGGCGCGTCGTCCTTGGTCCGCAGGTCGAGGTCCTCGGTGTAGTGCCACCTCCGCCCCTGGCCGAGGTCCCAGGTGACGTCGACGGACGCCGTCGCGCGGTCGGTGGCCTCCCGCAGCTGCCCCAGCGTGGCGACGATCCCGACCGGGGCCAGCGCCGTCCGGGTGGCGGTGAGGAGGTCGGACGCGGCAGTGGGGTTGTCGGTGGCGGCGGCCGCCGTCGCGACGTCTCCCGACGACCACGCCGCGAGGAAGCCCTCCACGGCCTTGTCGGGGCCGTTCGAGGAGAACAGGCCACACCCCGCGACCGCGACCATCAGGGCGGCGGCAAGGGTGAGGCAACGGACGCGGCGCACGGGCGCGAGTATGCCCAGGAATCGTCGATCGGTGTCGGAACCCTAGTATATGCCTTGCCGCGTATATACGTGATCGCGTATGTTCGGGCCATGAGCACGTGGTCGGCATTGGTCGATCCGCAACGGCGGGCCCTGCTGGACGAGCTGCGTGGTGGCGCGCGGTCGGTCGGCGAGCTCGTCGCGGCGCTGGGGTGCACCCAGCCCACCGCCTCGAAGCACCTGCGGGTGCTGCGGTCGGCCGGGCTCGTCGACGTCCGCAAGGACGCCCAGCGCCGCATCTACGCCCTGCGGCCCACGCCGATGGCCGAGATCGACATCTGGCTCGCGCCGTACCGGCGGCTGTGGAACGACCGCCTCGACGTGCTCGGCGACTACCTCGACACCCAGCCCGACATCGACACCGAAGGAATGGACCCATGACCGATCGCGGCACCTACGTCGAGCACGACGGGCGTCCGGCCGTCCGCTTCCAGCGCCGGTACCCGCATCCGGTGCAACGGGTGTGGGCGGCGGTGAGCGAGCCGGGCGGCCTGCGGCACTGGTTCCCGTCGAGGGTGGAGCTGGAGCCGCGGGAGGGTGGGCGCATCACCTTCCACGACGACCCGAACGGGCCCCCTTCGAGCGGCACCGTGCTCGCCTACGACCCGCCGCGCCTGTTGGCGTTCACCTGGGGCGGTGACGAGCTGCACCTCACCGTCGAGGCGGACGGCGACCAGGCCTGCACGCTCACGCTGCTCAACGTGCTCGAGGCCCGCGACACCGCGGCCCGCAACGCCGCCGGGTGGGCGGTCTGCCTCGCGGAGCTGGACAAGCACGTGAGCGGCGCCGCCGCCGACGGCCCGCACAGCGCGACCGTCGAGCCGTGGCGGGAGCATTACGCGGCGTACGTCGCCGCGGGCGTGCCCTCCGGCGCGCCGATCCCCGGCTGAGCACGCCCGCCGCCGCGCGGCCCCACCCCCGGCAGCGCCACGACCGCGGCCGCCCCGTGCCCACCCACCTCGCAGACCGCGCCAACGCCTCGCAGAGCCCCGGGGCCCTGCGAGGCACACGCCCGCCCTGCGAGGACCTCCCCGCGCCCACCCGGTCGTGCACGGGTGGGCGGCGCCGGGCCGGTCAGAACAGGATCGTCGCGAAGCTCGCCACCTGCGTGAAGCCGATCTTCGCGTAGGCCCGGCGGGCCGGGTGGTTGAAACCGTTCACGTAGAGGCTCGACACCCGGCCCATCACCCCGAGGCGCTCGGCGACGGCGGCGGTGCCCGCGGTGCCGAGGCCCCGGCCGCGGTAGGCCGGGTGCACCCACACTCCTTGGATCTGCCCGACCCGCGACGAGAGCGCGCCGAT
This sequence comes from uncultured Actinomycetota bacterium, assembly GCA_963750095.1. GTDB lineage: Bacteria > Actinomycetota > Actinomycetes > Mycobacteriales > Pseudonocardiaceae > Pseudonocardia. Next base: position 219,408 of record CAVVPJ010000011.1, read on the forward strand.
CTCGGCCTTGAAGACCACCTGGTCGCCCTCGAACCGGGCGAACGCGCGGCCCGCGGCGACCAGCTCGGACACCCGCGAGCGGTATCCCGCGCCGCCGTCGCCCGCGCGGGGGTCGATGCCGACCTCCTCGGTGAACATCGCGATGGCCGCGGGCAGGTAGCGCTCGAGCTCGGCGGGGCGCACGGCGCGCACGAGCGGGTCGGGGGCCACCGCGGGCGGGCCTGCGAGCACCATCAGCGGCTGGTCCCCGCGCACCTCGCGACAGGGCGCCCAGTGCACGGCGAGGTTGTCCCACATCGGCAGCACCAGCTCCGCCCGCCCGACGATCGACGAGCAGCTGCGCCCGCCGCGACGCGCACGGTCGGCGAACTGCCGCAGCGCCGAACGGTCGCCCCGGATCGGGACGAGGTTCGCGCCCGCGAAGCACAGCCCGGACAACTGTGACCCCGCCGACCACAGCTCGCCACCCAGCCGCCACGGATCCAGCCCCGCCACCTCGACCCTGGCTGCGACCATGCAGGCGGCTACCGGATCTTCATCCAGCGCCGTGCGTACTCCGGCGCGGTCCCGGTCGTCAAGGAGCCGCGCTCCGGCGACACGAAGCACGTGTCTACGTTGCCATATCGATCCGCCGGAAACGAGATCGGCCGTGCTTCCCACCGCTCAACCGACCGTGACCTGCGGCTCCCCGCCTGCCTCCATCGTCTCGGCGAGCTTCATCGCCTCCTCGATCAACGTCTCGACGATCGCGTGCTCCGGGACGGTCTTGATGACCTCGCCCTTGACGAAGATCTGCCCCTTGCCGTTGCCGGACGCGACGCCGAGGTCGGCCTCCCGCGCCTCGCCGGGCCCGTTGACCACGCAGCCCATCACGGCGACGCGCAACGGCACCTCCATGCCGGTGAGGCCCGCCGTCACCTCGTCGGCGAGCTTGTAGACGTCCACCTGGGCGCGCCCGCACGACGGGCAGGACACGATCTCCAGCTTGCGCGGGCGCAGGCCGAGCGACTGCAGGATCTGGGCGCCGACCTTCACCTCCTCGACCGGCGGCGCCGACAGCGACACACGGATGGTGTCGCCGATGCCCTGACGCAGGAGCGCCCCGAACGCCACGGCCGACTTGATCGTGCCCTGGAACGCGGGCCCGGCCTCGGTGACGCCGAGGTGCAGCGGGTAGTCGCACTGCTGCGCCAACAGCTCGTAGGCACGGATCATCACCACCGGGTCGTGGTGCTTGACCGAGATCTTGATGTCGTGGAAGTCGTGCTCCGCGAACAGCGAGGCCTCCCACATCGCCGACTCGGCCAGCGCCTCGGGCGTGGCCTTGCCGTACTTCTCCATCAGCCGCTTGTCGAGGCTGCCCGCGTTGACGCCGATGCGGATCGGCGTGCCGTGGTCCTTCGCGGCCGCCGCGATCTCTCGGACCTGGTCGTCGAACTTGCGGATGTTGCCCGGGTTCACGCGGACGGCGGCGCAGCCCGCCTCGATGGCGGCGAACACGTACTTGGGCTGGAAGTGGATGTCGGCGACCACCGGGATCTGCGACTTGCGCGCGATCGCGGGCAGCGCGTCGGCGTCGTCCTGGCTCGGGCAGGCGACGCGCACGATGTCACAGCCCGCGGCCGTCAGCTCGGCGATCTGCTGGAGGGTGGCGTTGACGTCGGCGGTCAGCGTCGTGGTCATCGACTGCACGGAGACCGGGAACTCCGAGCCGACGCCGACCGCCCCGACCATCAGCTGCCGGGTCGGACGACGAGGGGCCAGAGGTGGTGCGGGTGGTGCGGGCATGCCCAGGGAGACGCTCACAGGCCCCAGTATCCCGCGCGCTTCGCGGCCGCGCCGCTGACGGTGGCCCGCCCCACGGTCGTGCGCGGAAAACGTGGCGGGAACAACGTTATCCGCGCACGGGCGGCTACTGGGGAAGCACCACCGGGTTGATGATGTCGGCCACGAACAGCAGCCCGCTCCATGCGATGAACACCAACGCGACGACGTAGGCCACCGGCATGAGCTTCGCCACGTCCACCGGACCGGGGTCGGGACGCCCGAGCATCCGCGCGCCCCGTTTCTTGATGGCCTCCCAGATCGCCGGGAAGATCTGGCCGCCGTCGAGCGGCGGTATCGGCAGCAGGTTGAACAGGAACAGCGAGATGTTCACCGCCGCCAGCAGCTGCAGGAAGAACGACAGCTCCGCCGACGGCGGCGCGTCGAGGGCGAGGATCTGGCCGCCGATCCGGGAGGCGCCGACGATTCCGACCGGACCGTTCTGGTCCCGCTGCTCCCCGAGGAACACCGACCCGAAGAGCCCGGGCACCCGCGCGGGCAGCTGGAGCAGGGCCTGCCCTGTGCGCCCGACGATGTCGCCGATCTGCACGAACACCGCGCCGAGGCTCTGCCGGGCGTAGACGCCGACCAACCCGACGCCCAGGAAGCTCGCCTGCACGGTCTTGCCGGGGTTGTTGGCGTCCTCGACCTGGTTGTCGATGAGCGTCGGCCTGAGCGTGACCTGCTGGCCCGCCCGCTCGACGACGACGGTCACGGTGCCCTTGGCGCCCTGGATCGCGGCGCGCAGCCCCTCGCCGTCGTCCGCGGCGAGCGGCTTGCCGTTGAACGACACGATCCGGTCGCCCGGCCGGAAGCCCGCGGCAGCGGCGGGCGTCGGCGGAGCGCCCGCAGGACACATGGCGGACGCCGCCGACGCCGGCACGACGCACGCGCTGACCGTGCCGATGGTCGTGCCGCTCGTCGGCACGCCGATCCCCATCAGGACGATCGCGAAGAGCACCACCGCGAGCACGAGGTTCATCAACGGCCCCGCGAACATCACGATGATCCGCTTCCAGGGCGCGCGCATCCAGAACTGGCGGTCCTCGTCCTCGGGAAGCACGTCCATCGCCGACTGGTGCCTGGCGTCGTCGATCAGGCCCTGGAACGGGCCGGTGCGCCTGCTGCGCCCCAGCGTGCTGCCCTTGGCGGGCGGGATCATGCCGATCATGCGGATGTAGCCGCCGAGCGGGATGGCCTTGAGCCCGAACTCGGTCTCCCCCGCCTTCCGGGACCAGATCGTGCGGCCGAACCCGACCATGAACTCCGGCACCTTGATGCCGAACCAGCGTGCTGTGGTGAAATGCCCCAGCTCGTGCCAGGCGATCGAGAACAGGATGCCCAGGAAGAACAGCACGATCCCGAGCGCGGTCATCATCGGGCGACTCCATGTCGGTGGGCGAGCTCACGGGCACGGGCGCGGGCCCACTCCTGGGCGGACAGCACCTCCGCCACGGTAGCCGGATCGGCGGTCCAGCCGTCGGCCGCGTCGAGGACGCGCTCCAGGACGTCGGTGATCCCGGTGAACGGCGACGCGCCCGCCACGAACGCGGCGACGGCCTCCTCATTGGCCGCGTTGAGCACCGCCGGGGCGCATCCGCCCATCGACCCGGCCGCGCGGGCCAGCCGAACGCCGGGGAACGCGTCGTCGTCGAGCGGCTCGAACGTCCAGCTCTGCGCGGTGTCCCAGCGGCACGGCCGCGCCGCACCCGGCAGCCGGTCCGGCCAGGCCAACGCCAGCCCGATCGGCAGCCGCATGTCCGGCGGGCTCGCCTGGGCGAGCGTCGAGCCGTCGACGAAGGTCACCATCGAGTGCACGACCGACTGGGGGTGCACCACCACGTCGATCCGCTCGTACGGGATCCCGAAGAGCAGGTGCGCCTCGATCACCTCGAGGCCCTTGTTCATGAGGGTGGCCGAGTTGATCGTGACCATCGGCCCCATGTCCCAGGTGGGGTGGGCCAGCGCCTGCTCGACGGTGACGTCGGCGAGGTCCGCGCGGCGCCGTCCGCGGAACGGACCGCCGGACGCGGTGAGCACCAGCCGGTCCACCTCCTCCGCGCGCCCGCCGCGCAGGCATTGGGCGAGCGCGGAGTGCTCGGAGTCGACCGGCACGATCTGCCCCGGAGCGGCGGCCGCCGTCACCAGCGCGCCGCCCGCGACCAGGGACTCCTTGTTGGCGAGCGCGAGCGTCGCCCCCGAGCCCAACGCGGCGAGGGTGGGCCCGAGGCCGACCGCGCCGGTGATGCCGTTGAGCACGGTGTCCGCGGTCGAGGTCGCGGTGAGCTCGGTGGCGGCGTCGGGGCCGGAGAGCACCTCGACGCGACGACCCGTGCCGGGCAGCATGCGCCGCAGCGTCATCGCCGCCTCCGGGTCGGCGACAGCCACGCGGCGCACGTCGTGCTCGCGGATCTGCCGGGCGAGCAGCATCACGTCGCCGCCGCCCGCGGCCAACCCGTCGACGGTGAAGCGTTCGGGGTTCTCGGCGATCAGCTCTAGCGCCTGCGTGCCGATCGAGCCGGTCGAGCCCAGCACGAGCACGGATCGGTTACTGGTCATCGCCTCCCATCATCCCCGGCGCGTTGTTGTGCGACGATACGGCCGTGGCGAGCAACTCCCGTGAGCTGGCGAAGTCCTCCCAGGTCTCCCCCGACGACGAGCCGTCGGCCGAGTGGGGCTGGCACGGCGGTTTCCCCAAGGGCACGATCGCGGGCGGGGTGATCACGATCATCGCGTGCCTCGCCTTCATCCCCGGGCCGTACCAGACCACGACGCAGTACCTGTGGCTGATCGGAGTCGCCCTGGTCGTGCTCGGCGGCATCGTCGGGCACGTGATCCGCCAGCGGAACTCCTGGCGGCGCTGAGCTGGTGGCGGGCACCGGCTCGGCGGTCGAGCTCGACGTCGACGGCCACGCCGTCCGGCTGTCCAACCCGGACCGGGTCTACTTCCCCACGCGCGGCGAGACCAAGCTCGACCTCGCGCAGTACTACATCACGGTCGGCGAGGGCGTCGTCCGCGCGCTGCGCGACCGACCCTGCATGCTGCACCGCTTCCCGACCGGCGTCACCGGCGAGAAGGTGCACCAGAAGCGGCTGCCCCGTGGCGCTCCCGAGTGGGTCGAGACCGTCCGCGTGCACTTCCCCCGCTGGAACCGCACGGCCGACGAGCTGTGCGTGCAGCGGACCGCCGACGTCGTGTGGGCGGTGCAGATGTCGACGGTCGAGTTCCACCCGTGGAACTCCCGGCGCGGGCACGTCGAGCAGCCCGACGAGTGGCGCATCGACCTCGACCCCATGCCCCGCGCGTCCTACGCGGACGTGCGCAGGGTCGCGCACGTCGCACAGGAGGTGCTCGACGAGCTCGGCGCCGTGGGGTGGCCCAAGACGTCCGGTGGCAAGGGCATGCACGTCTACGTGCGGATCGAGCCCCGGTGGGGCTTCCAGGACGTCCGCAAGGCGGCGCACGCGTTCGCGCGCGAGGTCGGCCGCCGCTGCGACCTCGTCGACCTGACCTGGTGGCGCAAGGACCGGGACCCTGCCTCGATCTTCGTCGACTACAACCAGAACACCCGCGACCACACGATCCGCTGTGCCTACTCGGTGCGCGGGGTGGCGGAGGGGCTGGTGTCGGCGCCGATCCGGTGGGACGAGGTCGACGACGCCGACCCCGGCGACTTCACGATCGCGACCATGCCCAAGCGCTTCGCCGAGCTGGGCGACCTGCACGCCGGGATCGACGACGCGGTGTACGCGCTCGACGAGTTGCTGGAGTGGGCCGACCGCGACGCCCGCGATGACGGCGATGACGGCGACGACGGCGACGACGGCGAACCCCTGCCCGACCTGGACTGACCCGTGCGTGGATAACACTGTTCCCGCAGGGTTTTTCGCTCACGGCCCGAAGGCGGCGTCGCGGAGCCGGGCGAACTCCGCCGTCAGCTCGGGGAGCTGGTAGTGGGCGTTGAGGCCGCTGGAGTTGGGCAGCACCCACACGCCCGTCGGGCCCAGCGGCTCCTGTGGGCCGACCCCGGCCCGGGGTGCCGCGAAGGCCGTCCGGTAGGCCGTGATGCCGACGACCGCGAGCCAGGCGGGCCGTGCCCGAGCCACCAGTGTCCGCAGGCGCTCCCCGCCCGCGACGAGCTCGGCGGTGGCGAGCTCGTCGGCCCGCGCCGTGGCCCGCGCGACCATGTTCGTGATCCCCAACCCCAGGCCCGCCAGCTCTCCCTGCTCGGCGGGCCGCAGCACGCGCGGCGTGAACCCGGCCGCGTGCAGCGCGGGCCAGAACCGGTTGCCCGGCCGCGCGAAGTGGTGCCCGGTCGCCGCGGACACCAGCCCGGGGTTGATCCCGCAGAACAGCACCCGCAGCGGCGGGTCGTCCGGCCCGGGGAGCACGTCGGCGATCGTCCGCCCCCGGGCCGCGACGAGCTCGTCGGACGAGAGGCGCGGCACCCGAACAGCCTAGCTAGGCTGGCCCCGTGGACCTGCCCGTCATGCCGCCCGTCAAGCCGATGCTGGCCAAGCCGCAGCCCACGATCCCTCCTGGGAAGCTGTACGAGCCCAAGTGGGACGGCTTCCGCTCGATCATCTTCCGCGACGGCGACGACGTCGAGATCGGCAGCCGCAACGAGCGGCCGATGACCCGCTACTTCCCGGAGGTCGTCGAGGCGGTGAAGGCCAACTTCCCGGACCGCGCGGTGGTCGACGGCGAGATCGTCGTGCTGGACCGGGAGCGCAACTGCCTGGAGTTCGAGGTGCTCCAGCAGCGCATCCACCCCGCCGCGAGCCGGGTGAAGCTGCTGTCGGTCGAGACGCCCGCGAGCTTCGTGGCGTTCGACCTGCTGGCCGTCGGCGACGAGGACCTCACCGAGCGGCCGTTCCGCGAGCGCCGGGCCCGGCTGGAGGAGGCGCTGGCCAAGGCCGGTCCTCCGGTCCACCTGACCCCCATCACCGACGACCACGACGTCGCCACCGAGTGGTTCGACCAGTTCGAGGGCGCGGGGCTCGACGGCCTGATCGCGAAGGACCCCGAGGGCACCTACCAGCCCGACAAGCGCGTGATGACGAAGGTCAAGCACGAGCGGACGGCCGACTGCGTGGTGGCGGGCTACCGGGTGCACAAGTCGGGCCCGGACGCGATCGGGTCGCTGCTGCTCGGGCTCTACCAGGACGACGGCCACCTCGCCTCGGTGGGCGTGATCGGCGCGTTCCCCATGCCCCAGCGCCGCGCGCTGTTCCAGGAGATGCAGCCGCTGGTCACGACGTTCGACGACCACCCGTGGGCGTGGGCGCGCCAGGAGCAGGGCGACCGCACGCCGCGCAAGGCCGAGGGGAGCCGCTGGAACGCGAACAAGGACCTCTCGTTCGTCCCGCTGCGGCCGGAGCGGGTGGTCGAGGTGCGCTACGACTACATGGAGGGGGTGCGCTTCCGGCACACGGCCCAGTTCGTGCGCTGGCGGCCCGACCGCGAGCCGTCCTCGTGCACGTACGAGCAGCTGGAGCAGCCCGTCACCTTCGACCTGGCCGAGGTGCTCGGGCTCAGCTGACCGTCGATCAGTCGCAGGCCGCGGCGAGCTGGCCGCAGGCGGCCGCGATCTCGCGGCCGCGGGTGTCGCGCACGGTGCAGGCGATCCCGGCGGCCTCGACGCGGCGCACGAACTCGTCCTGGCGCTTCTTCGGCGAGGCGTCCCACGCGCTTCCGGGCGTCGGGTTGAGCGGGATGAGGTTGACGTGCACCCGCTTCGCGCCAACCTGCTGCCGCAGGACCTTGCCCAGGAGGTCGGCGCGCCACGGCTGGTCGTTGACGTCGCGGATCAGCGCGTACTCGATCGACACCCGCCGCCCGGTTGCGGTGGCGTACCGGCGGGCGGCCGCGAGCACCTCGGCGACCTTCCACCGCGTGTTGACCGGGACGAGGGTGTCGCGCAGCTCGTCGTCGGGCGTGTGCAGGGAGACCGCGAGCGTGACGGGCAGGCCCTCGGCGGCGAGCTTGTCGATCGCGGGCACGAGGCCGACCGTCGACACGGTGACGCCGCGGGCGGAGATCCCCAGCCCGTCCGGCGCCGGTGCGGTGATCCGCCGGACGGCGGCGACCACGCGGTTGTAGTTCGCCAGCGGCTCCCCCATGCCCATGAACACGACGTTGGACAGCCGGGCGGGCCCACCGAGCGCGCCGTCCCGCGCGGCGGCGGCGGCCTGCCGCACCTGCTCGACGATCTCGGCGGTGGACAGGTTCCGCTGCAGCCCACCCTGGCCGGTGGCGCAGAACGGGCAGGCCATCCCGCATCCGGCCTGGCTGGAGACGCACACCGTCGCGCGGTCGGGGTAGCCCATCAGCACCGACTCGGCGCGGGTGCCGTCGTGCGCCGCCCAGAGCGTCTTGCGGGTGGCGCCTTCGTCGCACTCGAGCTCCCGCACCGACGTGACCAGCGGCGGGAGCAGTGTCGCCAACGTCGCCTTCGCCGAGGCGGGCAGGTCGGTCATCGCGTCGAGATCGGCGGTGAGGTGGCCGAAGTAGTGGCGCGCGAGCTGGTCGGCGCGGAACGCGGGCAGGCCGAGCTCGGCGACGGCGGCACGCCGCTCCGCGGGCTCGAGGTCGGCGAGGTGGCGGGGCGGGAGAGCGCGCTTGGGCGCGTCGAACACCAGGGGCAATGCGGTCATGACCCCTCCGATTGTGCCTTAGGAGGGTTCGGGCCCGTGGCGCTGCTCCTAACGACGCTGGAGGGCCTCGGCGAGCAGGCCGCTGCGGTGGGCGCCCGCGAGCCACACCATGGCCCCCGCGGCGAGGCCGACCAGGCCCTGCGGGTACAGCGTGCCCGCCGAGTCGAGCGCCAACAGCGCCCCGGTCGCGGCCAGCACGAGCAGGGCACCGCCCGCGGCGAGCAGCGCGCGTTCGTCGAGTGTCGAGGCCACCGCGAACAGCGCGACACCGGTGAGCGCGCAGGCCACGGGCACCCCGAGCTCGGCGAGCCCGGCCATGCCGAGCAGCGGGCCCGCGGCGACGGCCGACACCGCCACCGGCACTCCGATGCGCAGCAGCCGGGACCGGCCGCCCGGCGGGAGCGGCTCGCCGCGGCCGAAGCGACGGCGCAGGGCCACGACCAGGCCGCAGGTGACCCCGATGCCCGCGGCCAGCACGACCGTGCCCAGCCCTGCCGACAGCGCGACGGCACCGACCGTCCACCACAGACCGCCGAGGACCGCCTCCAGGAAGGGCACTGCGGGGTAGCGCATGCGTTCCACGGTAGCGAGCCGGGGAGGCCGGGCAGGCACGGGTGGGGTCGCCCCGATCGCAGCGGGGTGACACTCCTCCGACTGAGTCGCAGCGGTGTCACCCTGCTGCGGTTCTGGGGGGGCCTACCGGGCGAGCGATCTGCGGCGCACGTGCAACCGGTAGCCCACCGGGAACGTCACACCGCTGACCTGCGCCAACGCCTTCTCGGCGACGGCGGGCGAGAACTCGATGCGCAACACCGCCTCGCAGGTCGCCCGATCGGGGAAACGCCACGTCGTCGGGATCCGACGCAGCGAGAAGCCCTGGCGGGTGAAGAACCGTTCGGCGGCGACGGGATCGTAGTGCGGGATGTCGGCGCGCATCCAGTCGCCGTACGGGGCCACCGTGGCGTCGAGGTCGACGATCGCGAGCGCGCCGCCCGGGCGCAGCACCCGCCACGCCTCACGGAGGCCGGGTTCACAGCCCCCGCCGAAGAAGTACGCGGTGCGCGCGTGCACGAGGTCGACCGACGCGGCCTGCAGCGGGAGCCGCGTCGCCGCACCCCGCACCACCGCCAGTCCCCTCGCCTGTGCGCGCTCCACGAGCGGGGCGTAGGGCTCGACGCCGACCACGGAGCGGGCGCCGTCGAAGAACCGGAGGTGGAAGCCGTCGCCGCAGCCGACGTCGACGACGTCGCGGCCCGCCCACGGCGCCGCCTCGCGCAGCGCGGCCCACACCGCCCCGTCGACGTCCTGGGCGGCGTTCTCCCGTTCGTAGACCTCGGGCCAGTTCCAGATGTTGGGGCTCGGGATGGGAGCCTTGCTCACGCTGTGACAATCACACGGCGATCAGGAGCCCGAGCGCCGCCCACGCGACCAACGCGGTGGGCAGGAGCGAGTCGAGCCGGTCGAGCACCCCGCCGTGGCCCGGCAGCAACGTGCCCATGTCCTTGATGCCGAGGTCGCGCTTGACGAGTGACTCGACGAGGTCGCCGAGCGTGGCGGAGGCGACGAGCAGCGCGCCCGTCAGCACGCCCGCCCACCACGGCCCGTGCAGCAGCAGCGCGACGCTGAGCGCGCCCGCCAGCATCCCGGCCGTCAGCGAGCCCGCGAGCCCTTCCCAGGACTTCTTGGGGCTGATCGTCGGCGCCATCGGGTGCCTGCCGACGAGCACACCCGCGGTATAGCCGCCGACGTCGGAGGCGACGACACAGATCAGGAACGTGAGCACCCGGCCGAGGCCGTCCGGCGCCACGGTCATCAGCGTGGCGAACGCGCAGAACAACGGGACGTAGGCGGCCGTGAAGAGACCCGCGGCGACGTCGCGGACGTAGTGCTCGGGTCCGGCGGGCATCCGCCACAGCAGCACGGCGAGCGCGGTGGCCGCGAACACGATCGCGACGGCCGTGAGGCCGAACGGCCAGGCCAGCCAGACCATGGCCTGGCCGCCGACGAGCAGCACCGGCAGCGGCACCCGGATGTCGGCGCCGCGACGCAGCGCCCCGGCCAGCTCCCACGTGCCCGCCGCGGCGGCGACAGCCACGACGGCGACGAACCAGTGCCGCTCGATGAGCAGCGACGCCAGAACCGCGCCGCCGAGCGCCACCCCGACCCCGATGGCCGCGACGAGGTTCCGCCCGGCGCGCCCGGAGGTCCGCCCTTTCTGACGCGGCGGCGAGGCCACGGCGGGCGTCTCGGGATGGCTGGCCGTCATCAGACCTCGAGAAGCTCGGCTTCCTTGTGCTTCACCAGGTCGTCCACCTGGTGCACGTAGCGGTCGACGGTGGCCTGCAGCTCCTTCTCCGCCCGGCCGACCTCGTCCTCACCGGCCTCGCCGTCGCGCACGATGCGGTGCAGCTCCTCCATCGCCTTACGGCGCAGGCTGCGGATCGTCACCCGCGCGTCCTCGCCCTTGCCGCGGGCGACCTTGACCATCTCCCGGCGGCGCTCCTCCGAGAGCTGAGGCACGATCACGCGGATGATCTGCCCGTCGTTGGAGGGGTTGACGCCGAGGTCGGAGTCGCGGATGGCCTTCTCCAGCGACCGCAGCGAACTCGCGTCGTACGGCTTGATGATCACCATGCGGGCCTCGGGGATGTTGATCGAGGCCAGCTGGTTGATCGGGGTCATCGCGCCGTAGTAGTCGACCACCACCCGGGAGAACATGTTGGGCGTCGCCCGGCCGGTGCGCACGCTCGCCAGGTCGTCCCTGGCCACCGAGACGGCTTTCTCCATCTTCTCCTCGGCGTCGAAGAGCGTCTCCTCGATCATGGCCTGACCCCACCTTCCACGCGCTCGGGTGTGCTGACCAGCGTGCCGATCCTCTCACCTCGGACCGCCCGGGCGATGTTGCCCTCGATGAGCAGATTGAAGACGATGATCGGCATGTTGTTGTCCATGCAGAGGCTGAACGCGGTGGCGTCGGCGACCTTCAACCCCTGCTCCAGCACCTCGCGATGGGTGATCTCGTCGTACAGCTTGGCGTCGGGTTCGACCCGGGGATCGGCGGTGAACACCCCGTCGACGTTCTTGGCCAGCAGCAGCGCCTCCGCGCCGATCTCCAGCGCGCGCTGGGCGCCCGCGGTGTCGGTGGAGAAGTAGGGCATGCCGACGCCGGCGCCGAAGATGACGACGCGGCCCTTCTCGAGGTGCCGGATGGCCCGGCGCGGGATGTAGGCCTCCGCCACCTGGCCCATCGTGATGGCCGTCTGGACCCGGGTGTCGACGCCGTGCTCACGCTCGAGGAAGTCCTGCAGGGCGAGGCAGTTCATGACGGTGCCGAGCATGCCCATGTAGTCGGCGCGAGCCCGCTCCATCCCGCGGTGCGAGAGCTCCGCACCGCGGAAGAAGTTGCCGCCGCCGATGACGACGGCCACCTGCACGCCGGACGTGACGACGGCGGCGATCTGCCGGGCCACCGCCTCGACCACGTCGGGATCGACCCCGACCGACCCGCCGCCGAACATCTCGCCGCCGAGCTTGAGCAGCACGCGACGGAATCCGGGCCGGGCGTCAGGGTCGATCCTGAGGTCGGACATCCGTTCAGGCCTGGCCGACCTCGAAGCGGGCGAACTCCTTCACGGTGACGCCCGCGGCGTCGAGCAGGGCCTTGACGGTCTTCTTGGGCTCCTGGACGGAGGCCTGCTCCAGGAGCACGACGTCCTTGTAGAAGCCGTTGATCCGGCCCTCGACGATGCGCGGGAGCACCTGCTCGGGCTTGCCCTCCTCGCGGGCGGTGGCCTCGGCGATGCGGCGCTCGTTCTCCAGCACCTCGCCCGGCACCTCCTCGCGGGTGCGGTACTGCGGGCGGGCGGCGGCGATGTGCATCGCGACGCCCTTGGCGAGCTCGTCGTCGGTGCCGTCGTAGGCCACGATCGCGCCGATGGCGGGCGGCAGGTCCGTCGAGCGACGGTGCAGGTAGAGCGCGACCGGGCCGTCCACATGGATGTAGCGCTTGAGCTCCAGCTTCTCGCCGATGCGCGCCGAGAGCGCCAGCACGGCCTCCTCGACGGTGCCGCCATCGAGCGGGGCGGCCTTGAGCGCCGCGAGGTCGGCGGGCTGCTGGTCGACCGCGACCCGCAGGATCTTGTCGGCGAGCGACTGGAAGTCGGCGCTCTTGGCCACGAAGTCGGTCTCGCAGTTCAGCTCGACCATCGTGCCGCCCTCGGCGGCGACGAGCCCGTTGGCCGTGTCGCGGCCCGCGCGCTTGCCCACGTCCTTTGCGCCCTTGATGCGCAGCAGCTCGACGGCCTTGTCGAGGTCGCCGTCGCTCTCCTCCAACGCCTTCTTGCAGTCCATCATCCCGGACCCGGTGAGGTCGCGGAGCTTCTTGACGTCGGCGGCGCCATACTTTGGCGTCTCAGTGTTCGCCATGTCGATTGCCTCTTCGTTCCTTTCGCGTCAGCTCGCGCTGGCGCCGTTGCTGGTGGTGACCGGGGCCGACGGCGCGGTCGCGCCCGGCGCGTCCACGGTGGCGGCGTCGGTGAGGCTCGCGCCGTCCGAGCCCGCGCCCGCGGGGAGCAGGTCGCGCTCCCACTCCGCGAGCGGCTCGTCGGCCGCGACACCCTCCGGCTTCTCGTCACCGCTGCCGCCGCTGCGGGCCGAACGGGCCATGAGGCCGTCGGCGGCGGCGCGCGCGATCACCTTGGTGAGCAGCGCGGCCGAGCGGATGGCGTCGTCGTTGCCCGGGATCGGGTAGTCGACCTCGTCGGGGTCGCAGTTGGTGTCCAGGATCGAGACGACCGGGATCCCGAGCTTGCGCGCCTCGCCGACGGCGATGTGCTCCTTCTTGGTGTCGACCACCCAGATCGCGCTCGGGACCTTCGTCATGTCCCTGATCCCGCCGAGGGTCTTCTCCAGCTTCGCCTTCTCGCGGGTGAGCATGAGGATCTCCTTCTTGGTGCGACCCTCGAAGCCACCCGTCTGCTCCATCGTCTCCAGCTCCTTCATGCGCTGGAGGCGCTTGTGCACGGTCTGGAAGTTGGTGAGCATGCCGCCCAGCCAGCGCTGGTTGACGAACGGCATGTTGACCCGGCCCGCCTCGTCGGCGATGGCCTCCTGCGCCTGCTTCTTGGTGCCGACGAACATGATCGTGCCGCCGTGCGCGACGGTCTCGCGCACGAACTCGTACGCGCGGTCGATGTAGGACAGCGTCTGCTGCAGGTCGATGATGTAGATGCCGTTGCGCTCGGTGAGGATGTAGCGCTTCATCTTGGGGTTCCAGCGGCGGGTCTGGTGCCCGAAGTGCACACCGGAATCCAGCAGCTGCTTCATGGTGACGACGGCCATGGCCGGTGACACCCTCTCGCTCTGGGCGCGACCGCCGGGGCGGGCGCGCGCGGTTGGTCGCGGCGCACCGGTGTGGCGGCACCGCCCTGGCACCCGTGCCGGCGGCCGGACCCGCGGGAACGGGACCGCCCGACCGCCGTTCCGACGAGAACCGGCCTCGGCCGGGGGGACGTCGGGTACGCGAGCGCGCGAAGTCACCTCGCACTGCCGCGAGGCGCAGCACGAGTGTACGCGCGGGGGCGGACGGGCCTCGCGCGGCTCTGGTCCTGATGGCCGAGTTGTCCCCATCGGCACCCGCCCTCCCCAGCTTGACGATGTGGCCACCCGGCCGCGGCTCGACGGCGCAGGCTCGTGGCATGCGCAGGAGGCTGTATTCGTCGTCGACGGCGGCGGCCCCGTCGGCGGCGGCGGCGGTCCCGGCGTCGGCGGCGGCCCCAGCGGCGGCGGCCCCAGCGGCGGCGGCGGCGTTGTCGGCGGCCGCGGCGTTGTCGGCGGCCCCGGCGTTGTCGGCGGCCCCGGCGTTGTCGGCGGCCCCGGCCACGGCCCCGGCGGCCCCGGCGGCGGCGGCAGTCCCGGCGTCGGCGGCGGCAGTCCCGGCGGCGGCGGCGGCAGTCCCGGCGGCGGCGGCGGCCCTGGCCGGGTCTGCGTCGGCGATCACGGTCGTTCTGGTTGCCGTCCTTGGTGTCGTCGTGGGCCTCGGGTCGACACCCGGCGCCGCCGGGCCGCCCCCGCCGTGGGCGCGGCCGCCGAGCGCGCCCACCCCGCCCGCCGCGAGGCAGACCGCCGCCGCGTCGGGACCTTCGCCGGTACTCGGTACGCCGGCACCTGGTCCGCCGCTCGTCGCGGGCGAACCCGACCCGCGCGACCCACCGGCCCCATCGCGCACTCCGACCCGGCAGCCCGCGGCCGGAGTGCCCGACGGGCACCCTCCCCCGCCAGGATCTCCCGCCCAGCGCGGATCTTCCTCCCGGGCGGAATCGCCCCTCCCGCGCCCCTCGTCCGCGGAGGGGCCGCCGGTCGCGCAGGCCCCGCGGCCTGCCGACTCGGGGCCCGGCCCAAGGCCGCCTCCCCCGCGGGTGCCCCCGCCAGGAGCCGGGAAGCCCGCGCCGGGGGCGGACTACGCCTGGCCGCTGTTGCCGCCGCCTGCGGTGCTGACGCCGTTCGGCGCGCCGGACAACCCCTTCGGGCCAGGCCACCGCGGCGTCGACTTGGCAGGCACTCTCGGCCAGCCCGTGCTGGCGGCGCGGGCAGGCACGGTGGTGTTCGCGGGCCCCGTCGCGGGCCTCGGGGTCGTGTCGGTGCAGCACGACGACGGCCTGCGCACGACGTACGAGCCGCTCGTCCCGGCGGTGCGCGCCGGCGCGGTCGTGGTGGCGGGCCAGGTGCTCGGCACGCTCGCCGCGGGCCATCGCGGCTGCCGGTCGCCCTGCCTGCATTGGGGCGTGCGCCGCGACCGGCTCGAGTACGTCGACCCGCTCGTCCTGCTCCGTCCGCTGCACGTCCGGCTGCTGCCCGTGCCCGAGCCGTGGCCGGATCCGTGAAGGCCCGCCAGCATGCTCCTGATCGCCAGCTCGGCGCATTTCCGGTCAGATGTGGCCGCCCATCGCGCCCAGCCGGTGATCATGGCTGGCGCCACACCGGGCTGAGCGGGTGCGGCAGGTTCAGACGCGGGCCAGCTCGTCGAGCCGCCCGCGCAGCCGCCCGACCAGGCGGGCGTGCAGCTGGCACACCCGCGACTCGGTCACCCCGAGCATCCGCCCGATCTCCGCCAGAGTGCGGTTCTCCAGGTAGTAGAGCTGCACCACGGTGCGGTCGCGCTCGCCGAGCCCGGCCACGGCGGCGTTGAGCTGGCGCATCGTCTCCCGCGCTTGCACAACGGCCATCGGGTCCGGCGCGGAGTCCGCGAACAGGTCGGCGACGCCACCGCCCGTCTCGTCGAGCTCCTCGACGCTGATGACCTGGACCTGTCGCATCAGCCCGCGGACCTCCCGCAGCGGCAGACCCATCTCGGCGGCGAGCTCGCGGTCGGTGGCCGCGCGCTGCAGCCGCCGCTCCAGGCCCTCCTGGGCGCGTTCCACCTCACGGACCCGCCCGCGCACCGTACGCGGCACCCAGTCCTGGGCACGGAGCTCGTCGAGGATCGCGCCGCGGATCCGCTGTGCGGCGAAGCCCTCGAAACGCGGACACCGCCGCGGGTCGAACCGCTCGATCGCGTCGATCAGGCCGAAGACGCCGGACTGGACGAGGTCGGCGTGGTCGACGTGGGTAGGCAGACCGACCAGGACGCGGTGCGCCACGACGCGTACGAGCGGCGTGTAGCGCTCGACGAGTCGGTCCCTGGCCTGGCGGGACGGAGCGGCCAGGTACTCCGTCCACTGGTCGTCGAGCGGCTCGGGCGCCTCCGCGCTCGCGGGAGTGGTGCGCACCGGGGCCGACACGACGTGCCCTCGCCAGGCTCTGAGATGTACTGACCCGGAGGGGACGGGCTCATGCCCTGGGGTGCGCCTGCTCATGGACCACCTTCAGCCGCTCGACCGTCACGTGTGTGTAGAGCTGTGTGGTCGCTAGCTTAGCGTGACCGAGCAATTGCTGTACGTAACGGAGGTCCGCGCCGCCTTCCATCATGTGCGTCGCCGCGGCGTGTCGGAGACCATGCGGGGCGACGTCCGGGACGCCCGGGACTGCGGTCACGGCACGGTGCACGACCTCCCGGGCGATCCGCGGGTCCAGTCGCCCGCCCCGGGCACCGAGGAGCAGGGCGGGGGGCGAACCTGCCCGGACGAGATGGGGACGTCCGGCCGCGAGCCAACGCTGCAGCACGTCGGCGGCAGGAGCACCGTAGACGACAGTGCGCTCCCGGTTGCCCTTGCCGAGCACGCGCAGGGCGCGGCGGTCCGCGTCGACGTCGTCGAGGTCGAGTCCGCACAGCTCGGACA
The DNA here is from genome assembly GCA_963750095.1 of uncultured Actinomycetota bacterium. Taxonomy (GTDB): domain Bacteria; phylum Actinomycetota; class Actinomycetes; order Mycobacteriales; family Pseudonocardiaceae; genus Pseudonocardia. Next base: position 236,165 of record CAVVPJ010000011.1, read on the forward strand.
CCCGTACGCCGGTGGCGTAGAGCAGCTCGAGCACCAACAGGTCGCGCAGGGCCATCGGCTCGCCCTCCTCCGCGCCGGTGCCTGCCGCGTCGAGGACGGCGGCCGCCTGGTCGGAACCGAGCACGGTCGGCAGGACGTGCCGGGGCCGGGGCGATCCGAGGCGGACGCCGGGGTCGACCGGCAGGTGCCCGACGTGGTGGGCCCATCCGGTGAACGTCCGCGCTGCCGCCGCACGCCGCGCGAGCGTTGCCCGACTCAGGTCGGCGGCATGGCCCGCGGCCAGCCAGCGGCGCAGGGCGGTCAGATCCAGCGCGGTGACGTCGTCGAGCCCGGACAGCAGCGGCACGAGGTCCGCCCGGTAGGCGCGTACGGTGTGCGCGGACCGGCCCCGTTCGAGGGCGAGGTGCTGGAGGAACTCCTCCAGCAGCACGGCCACGGCGGGGGCGAGCTGGGGCGCGGTGGGCACGGCCCCGACGGTGCGGTGCCTACGCGCTCGGGTCAAGCACCGCCACGCCCGCGGTGCGGTTCCCGTCGCCCAACCCACCGCAATCCCTTGCGACGCCAGCGCCCACGGTCACCAGCCAGGCCACGCAGGCAAGTGCACGCCGCACCGGGTCCGGTCGCTGCCGTCCCGCGAGCCCTCGCGCCCGCGTGCTGGCCGCGCTCCGGCAGGCAGACCGCGGGACCTCCCCCGCCCGGGACTCATCCCCGCTCCCGGATCCGCCGCTGCCAGCGGTCAGCCACGTGCTCGACCAGCTCGCGCCGGTACAGCTCATCCAGCGCCGCGCGGGCCACGGCGGGCGGGACGCCTGCCTCGGTCGCGAGCCAGGCGACACCCTTCGCGGCCCTCGCGGGCAGGGCGTCATGGACGAGCACCGCGGTCGGGCTGAGGCCGTCGGTGGGCCGCGCGGCGGCAGGCGCGGGCTCGGCGGCGAGGTGGACGCCGATGCGGCCGACCTCCTCCAGCACCTCCTCGACCCTCGTGACGAGCACGGCGCCATCGCGGACGAGGCGGTGACAGCCCGCGGACCGGCCGGAGGTGACCGGACCCGGCACTGCCATCACCGGCCGTCCGAGCGCACGGGCGTCGGCCGCAGTGCGCTGGGCGCCGCTGCGCAGCCCGGCCTCCACCACGACCGTGCCGCCGGACAGACCGGCGATCAGCCGGTTGCGGACCAAGAAGCGGTGGCGGGCCGGGACGGACCCTGGGGGGTACTCCGACACCACCAGGCCTGAGGCCGTGATCCGCTCCAGCAGCGCTTCGTGAGCGGCCGGATAGCTCCGGTCGACACCACAGGCCAGCACCGCGATGGTCGGGCCGCCTGCCGTGAGCGCACCGCGGTGGGCGGCGCCGTCGATGCCGATCGCCGCGCCGGAGACCACGGTGAACGCCGCCGACGCCAGTCCGGCGCCGAACTCGCCCGCAATGTGCAGGCCGTAGCTGGTGGCGGCCCTCGCACCGACGATCCCGGCGGAGGCACCGCACAGCTCTGCGAGGTCACCCGGCCCGCGCACCCACAGCGCGAGCGGCGGCGCCAGGTCTCCCCGCGCGGGGCGGATCCCGGCCCCGGCACGCCCCCGCCGAAGCAGACCGTCGGCTGGCGACCCGACCGTGCCCTCGACCCCATCCCTGCGACGGCCGCCGTCGGCCACGTCCTCCACGACCACACCCCGCGCACGCCGACCGCCATCGCAGGCGGCCGCGGTGGCGGTAGCGGTGCCTGCGGCGGTCTCCGCGGCGGCAACGGTCCGCGCGCCCCCGGCCGCGGCGCGGGCGGCGGCCCCGGTAGGGGCGGTGGCGGCCGGGACGCCAGCCGAGGTCTGGGCACCCGCGACCGGGCCGCAGGCGACGGGCAGAGCGTGAGCAACGAGGAGGGCGCCACCGGGCGGCGCGTCGACGGCGGGCGGCGCGTCGACGGCGGGCGGCGCGTCGACGGCGGGCGGCGCGTCGACGGCGGGCGGCGCGTCGACGGCGGGCAGGACACCGCCGCCGGACATAGCGGCGGGGGGCTGGGCGGCGGCGGACGGGTCGCCAGGGATCGGGGTGTGCGGGATGGTCGGGGCGCGGCGGGCGGAGGCGACGCCGCCGAGGGCAGCGTTCTCGAGCGCCGCGAAGGCCCAGTGCGGCCATCCGTCGTGCTCGGGCGTCAGGAGCCGGGCACCGCAGGCGCGGGCCGCGGCCAGGTCGGCGTCGACGTGGTCGAAAAGCCGACGGGCCGCGGTCTCCCGGGCGACGTCCTCCGGCACGGCGCCCTCCCGCACCCTGGCCGCCGCCTCGACCGGACCCACCACCGCGACCAGCCAGGCCAGCGCGGGCGCGGGCGGCTCCGCGACCCGGGCCAGGTAGGCCCTGGCCCGCAGCACCTCCTCCGACGGTCCGCTCATGCCGCCCTCCGGTCGCGGTAGGACAGCGCGGTCTCGACGAGGTCGTGATCGGGCCGGTCGCGGCCCGCGAGATCGGCCAAGGTCCACGCCACCCGCAACGCCCGGTCGGCCCCGCGGGCGGTGATCTCCCCGACGCGCAACGCCAGATCCAGCGGTCGCACGGCCCGCGGAGGCAGGGCGAACCGGGTGCGCAGGACCGGTCCGGGCACCTCGCCGTTGGTGAGCCAGCCGTGCGCCTTCCACCGCGTCGTGGCCGCGTCGCGGGCGGCGAGCACCCTGTCCCGCACCGCGGCCGTGCTCTCGGCCTGGTCCACCACCGCGGACAGCGCGGTGATCGGCAGCATCCGCGCGCGAAGGTCCACCCGATCGAGCAACGGCCCGGAGAGCCTGCCGAGGTAGCGACGACGGGCGAGCGACGGGCAGATGCAGTCGCGGTCGTGCGCGGGTGCACAAGGGCACGGGTTGGCCGCGAGGACGAGCTGGAACCGGGCCGGGTAGATGACCGTGCCCTCGGCCCTGGACAGCCGCACCTCACCTTCCTCCAGCGGGGTGCGCAGGGCGTCGAGGAGGTGCGGCGCCCACTCGGGAGCCTCGTCGACGAAGAGCACCCCGCGGTGGGCGAGCGACACGGCGCCGGGCCGTGCCACGCCGCTGCCCCCGCCGACGAGCGCGGCCAGCGACGTGGAGTGGTGGGGCGCGACCAGCGGCGGGACGGTGGTGAGCACGCCGTCGTCGGGCAGCCGCCCGGCTACCGAGCGGATCGACGCGAGCGCCAGCGCCTCGGAGGCGACGAGCCGGGGCAGGAGGCCGACGAAGCGCTGCGCCAACATCGTCTTCCCGGTGCCGGGCGGACCGACAAGCAGGAGGTGGTGCCCCCCCGCCGCGGCGACCTCACAGGCACGCCGCGCGTCGTCCTGGCCGACGACGTCGGCGAGGTCGGGTGGCTCGTCACCGTCTGCGGCGGCCGCCGTCAACGGCCCCGGGCGCCGCAGCACGAGCTCGTCCTGGAGCCACCGCAGCACGTCGCCGAGCGAGGCGGCCCCGTAGACGTCCAGCCCGTCGACGAGCGCCGCCTCGGCCAGCGCGGCCGTGGGCACGACGACCCGACGCGCCCGCGCGGCCCGGGCGGCGAGCAGGCAGGGCAGCACGCCGCGGACCGGTCGCAACCGGCCGTCAAGCGCCAGCTCCCCCAACAACACCGTGCCCTCCAACGCCGCCTGTGGCAGCACGCCGTCAGCGGCGAGCACCGCGCAGGCGAGGGCGAGGTCGAACCCGCTCCCCGCCTTGCGCAGGGTGGCGGGCGACAGCGCGAGCACGATCCGCTCGTTCGGCCACCGCCATCCGGAGTTGACGACGGCCGCGCGCACGCGGTCCTTCGCCTCGTGCAGCGCAGCGTCCGGAAGCCCGACGAGGTGGATGCCCGGCAGTCCGCCCCCGACGTCGGACTCGATCTCCACCATCCGCCCCTCCACGCCCTGCAGGGCGACCGCCCACGTGCGCGCGAGGCCCATCAGAACGCCGCCGGGTAGTGGTGCACGCGCACGGGGGCGCCGGGCTCGGCGAGCACCGCGAGCACGTCGAAGCGGATCTCGACCCACGGGACGGAGTGCGCGGCGAGCCAGGCGTTCGTGACCAGCCGGATGCGCCGGGCCTTGCGCGGGTCGACCGCCTCGGCAGGCAGGCCGTATCGCGCGCTCGAACGGGTCTTGACCTCACAGACGACGAGCCGCACGGTGTCGGTGCACACGATGTCGAGCTCGCCGTGACGGCACCGCCAGTTGCGGTCGAGCACCACGAGGCCCTGCTCGGTGAGGTACTCCGCGGCAAGGTCCTCGCCTCGCCTACCGAGGACGTCCTTCGCTCCCATGGCCTCCACGATGGCCATCTCGCCGTCGGCGCGAGGCCGTTCGGCGAAACTGTGGACAGCTCACGGCGATGGGGACAGGCGAGGGTCAGGAGCCGAACTGGTTGCCCTCCGGAAGCCGCAGGTCGGGCTTGTCCAGCTCCTCGATGTTGACGTCCTTGAACGTCAGCACGCGCACGTTCTTCACGAAGCGGGCGGGCCGGTACATGTCCCAGACCCACGCATCGGACATGCGCACCTCGAAGTAGATCTCGCCGTCCGGGTTGCGCGGCGTGACATCGACGGAGTTGGCGAGGTAGAAGCGACGCTCGGTCTCAACGACGTAGGAGAACTGGGACACGATGTCCCGGTACTCCTTGTAGAGCGTGAGCTCCATCTCGGTCTCGTACTTCTCGAGATCCTCGGCGCTCACGGTTCCAAACCTCCCTCTCCCGAGTCGGACGGCCCGACCGGCAGCAGCTCATTCTGGACCAGTGCGCTCGGTAGTCCGAACCGGGAGGCCCAGGCGCCGCGAACGTTCACGAACGAGTAGCGGTGCACCGGGCTGGGGCCGTGCTCGGTCAGCGCCGCGTCGTGCACGGGCGTGCAGTAACCCTTGTGTTCGGCGAACTTGTACTGCGGCAGCTCGGCGTCGAGCGCAACCATGATCCGGTCCCGGGTCACCTTGGCGAGCACCGACGCCGCGGCGACGCACGCCGCCACCTGGTCGCCCTTCGGCACGGCCAGCGTCGGTCGACCGAACCCGCGGACCGGGAAGCCGTCGGTCAGCACGTAGCCCGGCGGGCTCGCGAGACCCGCGACCGCCCGCCGCATGCCCTCGATGTTCGCGACGTGCACGCCCCGCCGGTCCACCTCGTCGGCCGGGATCACCACGACGCAGCGGTCCGCCGCCCAGCGCGTGATGAGCGCGAAGTACTCCTCGCGGGCAGCGGCCGTGAGCAGCTTCGAGTCGGTGAGGCCTTCCAGCCTGCGTGCGTCGCCTGGTCGCAGCACGCACGCCGCGACGACGAGCGGTCCGGCGCACGCGCCGCGCCCGGCCTCGTCGACGCCCGCGACCGGCCCGAGCCCGTGGCGTTGCAGCGTGCTCTGCAGGGTCCAGTTGCCCGCGGAGCGGCGGACGACGGCGCGCCCGGGGCGCAGCTCGGCGGGCAGCAGAACGCGCGGACGCGCGGGACGACGGGGTCGGGGCATTCGGCGGGGGTGATCCAGGCTCACGTCCGGCGCCGCGGGAGGAACTCGCCCAGCTCCCGGTCGCGACGGCGCAGCATGACGAGCGGGACGAGCCCGACCATGCCGAGCGCGACCGGCGCCCCCGCGTCGCCCCCGCCCAGCGCGGCGGGTGTGGCCTGCGGGTTGGGCGACGGGATCTCGCCCAGCCGGGAGAACGGCAGCACGATGAAGCGGGCACGCCCGATCACGTTGGAGATCGGGACGGGCCCGTGGCCGGGCACCCGCGAGTCCGCGGAGTTGTTGCGGCTGTCGCCCATCATCCACAGCTCGCCCGCCGGAACCGTGACCGGCCCGAACGAGTCCTGGCGGGCGGTGCCCGCTTCGGGGAGGAAGTAGATGTAGGGCTCGTCGAGCGGCTTGCCGTCGACGAGGACCCGGTTGCGGGAGTCGCAGCACTGCACGGTCTGGCCGCCGACCGCGATAACGCGCTTGATGAAGTCCTTCTCGTCGGGCGGGGCGAGGCCGATCAGCGAGCCGAGGCCCTGCAGTGCGCGCACGACGACGTTGCCGGGCTCCTCGGCGGTGAACTCGCTGGTCCAGCCGTCGGGGCCGCGGAAGACGACGACGTCGCCCGGATGCGGGTCGGAGAACCGGTAGGTGATCTTGTCGACGAGCACGCGGTCGTTCTGGCAGCCGGTGCAGCCGTGCAGCGTGGTCTCCATCGAGCCGGACGGGATCACGTAGACCTTCGCGATGAAGGTCTGGATGAGGAACGTCAGCAGCAACGCGACGACGACCAGGATCGGCAGTTCCTTCCAGAACGCCGAACGCCGCCGCCGACCGCCGCGGCTCTTGCGCCCTGAGGCCGCCTCGGCCTCCTCGCGGTAGGTCGACGCCGGACGCGCGTCGGGGGAGGCGCCCGCCCTGCGGCGGTGGCGGCCGGGGAAGCCCGTGGGCCCCTCGTCGGGATCGCCGTCGGGGACGTCGGTGGCCCGACCGTGCGGCACGGTGGGCTGGTCGTCGAAGGCGGCCGGTCCGGGTACGGCGGCCGCGGGCCAGGCGCCCATCTGCCGGGTCTCGGGCCCTGCGGGCTCGGTCGGGCGGACGTTCGGAGCCGCGGGACCAGGGGTGTGCGGCGGCGGGGCGTCCGGCCGTGCACCGTGCGGCGGGCCCTCGGCGGGGCGGCCGGAGCGGCGCGGCGGGGGGACGTCGCTGTGGATGCGGCGCTGGCCGCTCGGTGAGTCGACGGGCGGTGCGGGGAAGCTGCCGCTCTGCTGGCGCCCGTGGACGCCGGGTGGCTCCCCGGGCGGAACCGGGTAGCCGCCGGTGTGCTGCTGGCCCGGTGCGGGGACGCCGTGCGCCGCCGGACCATGCGGCCCGTCGGGGGCACGCCATGGGGTCTGCCGACCCGACGGCTGGTCCCCGGCCTGCTGAGCCCGCCCGTTCCGCGGCGCGTCGGCGGGGCCCACGGGGAACGCGCCGCTGGCGTGCCGTCCGTTCCGGCCGTCGTCGGAGACCGTGGGTCCGCTGTGGGTGCCCCCGGCAGAGCTCCCGTCCACGCCGTGACCGCCGCCGGGGAGGACCCCACCCGCGTGGCGGGCGATGTCCCACCCACTCAGCGCCGTCGGACCGCCACCGTTCTGCTGGCCTCCCGCCGTCGGCCCGTCATCGCGGAGGCCCTGCTGACCGTTGAGACCGTGTCCGTTGACGCCGTGCCCGTTGACCGCGTGCCCGTTCGACCCGCCGTGCCGGGGCGCCGCGCCACCGACCGGCCACGGGGTGGAGGGCAGGCGCGGACGGTTGTCCGACACGCCGGGCGGCTGCCCCGGTGCCCCGGGCTGAGCCCAGCCGGACGGCTCGTCGCTTCGGCCGTGCCGTGGGTGCTGGGCCCGCCGGTCGTCGGGGAGCTCGGGGAGGGCCACGCTCACGAAGGCTACGCCGAACCGCGCTCGACGGTCAGGACGCCGAAGGGGTCTCGCGCTTCTCCTTGATCTTCGCGGCCTTGCCGCGCAGGTCACGGAGGTAGTAGAGCTTCGCCCGGCGGACGTCGCCGCGGGTGGCGACCTCGATCTTGTCGATGTTCGGCGAGTGCACCGGGAAGGTGCGCTCCACGCCGACCCCGAAGGAGATCTTGCGCACGGTGAAGGTCTCACGGGCCCCGGCGCCATGCCTGCGGATGACGACGCCCTGGAAGACCTGGACGCGGGAGCGGTTGCCCTCGATGACCTTGACGTGCACCTTCAGCGTGTCACCCGGCCGGAAGGCGGGGATGTCGGAACGCAGCATCTGCGCGTCCAGTGCGTCCAGGGTGTTCATCGCGAAGGTCCGTCCTCGATCGGTCGTGCGGGGCGCCGCGGGCGGGTCGACTCACCGGGCGCGCTCGGATGGCCCGGGTGGGCACGAGCTCGGCATCCATGATGCCAGACGCCACCTCAGGTCTCCGCGACCCCCGTCAGGAACGCCCGGTCGGCCGCGTCGAGGGCGGCGGGCGGCAGGGCGGCGAGGAGGTCGGGGCGGCGCGCGGCGGTGCGTTCGAGGGCGCGGTCACGCCGCCAGCGGGCGATCGCGGCATGGTTGCCGCTGCGCAGCACCTCGGGAACGTCGAGCCCCCGCCAGCTCACGGGACGCGTGTAGGCGGGGCCTTCAAGCAGCCCGTCGGAGAACGAGTCGTCCGCGGCCGACTGCGGGTTGCCGAGCACGCCCGGCCGCAGCCGTACGATCGCCTCGACCATCACCATCACCGCGACCTCCCCCCCGACCAGCACGTAGTCGCCGATGCTGACCTCGTCGACGGGCGCGAAGTGCTCCATCACCCGCTGGTCGATCCCCTCGTAGCGACCACACGCGAACACCAGGCGCTCGTCGGCCGCCCATTCCTGCGCCGTCGTCTGGGTGAACGGCCGCCCGGCGGGCGTGGGCACGACCAACCGGGCCGGGCCGTCGGTGAGCACCTCGTCCAAGGCCTCCCCCCACACCTGTGGCCGCATGACCATGCCGGGCCCGCCACCGTAGGGCGCGTCGTCGACGGCCTGGTGGACGTCGTGGGTCCAGCGCCGCAGGTCGTGCACCCTGAGGTCGACGAGACCGGCCTCGATCGCGCGGCCGAGCAGCGCCTCGCGCAGCGGCGCGAGGTAACCCGGGAAGATCGTCACGACGTCGATGCGCACCCGAGCGATAGTGGCCTAGCCGGTCGGACGCTCGCGTACCAGCTCCTCGACCAGCGCCCGCGTGCCGTCGAGGCCGACGCCCCGCGCCACCAGCACGTCGCGGGCGCGACCGTCGTGCAGCAGCCCGAGCAGGAGATGCTCGGTGCCGATGAAGCCGTGCCCCAGACGGACGGCCTCGCGCAGCGCCAGCTCCAGCGCCTTCTTGCTCTCGGGCTCGAACGGGATGTGGCCGGGCAGCCAGCCGCCGCGCGCCGCCGCCCGGGTGCGGTCGAGCGCGCCGGGCCCGAACGTCTCCTCGGCCTGGCGGCGCACCTCCTCGAGGTCGATGCCCAGCAGCGCCAGGCCGTCGGCGTCGAAAGGGTCGCCGCGGTCGAGGTCCGCCTCGACGTCCGACCGGGAGACCTGCAGGCGGGCCAGGATGGTCGACGCGAGCCCGTCGGGCACCGCGAAGAGCCCCAGCAGCAGGTGCTCCGTCCCGATCGACGGCGACCGGCGCTCGCGGGCGATCTCCTGCGCGTGGCCGACGACCGTCCGCGCCCGCTTCGTGAACCTCTCGAACATCTCCCCCGCCCCTCAGATACCGAACCGTCGGTACTTCTTGTGCACGGCCTGCCTGCTCACCCGCAGCGCCTGCGCGATCTGCTGCCAGGACCAGCCCTTGGCGCGCGCGTTGCCCACCTGCAGCTCCTCCAGCGACTCGAGCAGCCCACGCAGGGACGCCACGGCCGCGAGTCCGACGGCCGGGTCCCTGCTGGACGCCGCCGCCGCCACCTTCGTCGCATCCGTCATGCTGTCAACCTACGTTGACAATCGGGAGGTGTCAACCATGGTTGACAGTGGCATGCTGGCCGCCATGATCGTCGCTGCCGGACCCTTCGAGATCGACGACGATCCCGCGCGCGTCGACCGCGACGCCGGACGCGACGGCGATGGTGCGGCGTGCGCCACGATGAGCGGGGGCCGACGGTGGCGGCGCGACGGGGGTGGCGCAGCGGCGGCAAGGCGCGGGCGGGCGGCGCGGCAGCGGCTGCCCACCGCACCGGCGTTGTGGTGGCCGCACCCCCGTCACGACGCCGGTGCGGCCACGGCGACGCGTGTGCCGTCAGTCGAGGAGGCCCTCGGGGGGCGTCAGGACGACGCGGCCGCCCGCCAGGTCGACGGTGGGGACGATGGCGTGCACGAACGGCACCAGGGCGTCGGGGGCGCCGCCGCGGACGAGCACGAGCAGCTCGCCGCCGGGACCGTGCACGACGTCGCCGACCGTGCCGACCACGGTGCCGTCCTCCAGCTCGGCCCGTAGGCCTTCGAGCTGGAGGACGTGGAACTCGTCGGGGTCGTCCGGCACCGTCAGCGACGAGGCGGGGACGAGCAGGCGGGTGCCGCGCAGGGCCTCGGCGGACGTGCGGTCGGGTGCCTCGACGAAGCGGGCCAGCAGCTTGCCGGAGTGCGGGCGGGCCGACTCGACGGTCAGCCGCCCGTCCTGCGCCCCTGGCCGCCGCGCGACGAGCGCGGCTCCGGGCGCGAACCGCTCGTCGGGCGAGTCGGTGTGCAGGTCGAGGAGTACCTCGCCGCGCAGCCCGTGCGCGCGCACGACGACACCCGCGAGGAGCAGCTGCTCGGTGCTACCGGTCGGTGTCGACGACATCGACCCGGACGCCACGGCCGCCGATGCCGCCCACGACCGTGCGCAGCGCGGTGGCGGTGCGACCGCCACGGCCGATCACCTTGCCGAGGTCCTCGGGATGGACCCGGACCTCGAGGGTGCGGCCGCGGCGGGTGGTGACGAGATCGACGCGCACGTCGTCGGGGTGATCGACGATCCCCCTGACGAGGTGTTCCAGCGCGTCGGCCAGCACTGCGCTCACGCCGTAGCCTCCTCGGAGAGAAGCCCGTCGAACGTCACGACTCGGCGGGCGCTTCGGCGGCCTCGTCGGCCTTCGGACGGCGGTCGGCCTTCTTCCGCGGCGTGGTGGCCTCGGTGTTCGGCTCCTCGCCCGCCGCGGCCAGCGCGGCGTTGAACAGCTCCAGCTTGTCGGGCTTCGTCGGCTGCGGCTTGAGGGTGCCCTCGGCGCCGGGGAGGCCCTTGAACTTCTGCCAGTCGCCGGTGATCTCCAGAAGGTGCTGCACCGGCTCGGTGGGCTGTGCGCCGACCCCCAGCCAGTACTGCGCCCGCGCGGAGTCGATCTCGATCAGGCTCGGCTCCAGCTTCGGGTGGTACTTGCCGATGGTCTCGATCGCCCGACCGCTGCGGCGGGTTCGGGAGTCGGCGACGACGACGCGGTAGTACGGCTGACGGATCTTGCCCAACCGCATCAGCTTGATCTTGACGGCCACGCTGCTTGCTGCTCCTCGTGAATACGAACTTCTCCGATGAGGCCGCGACGACCGCGTGGGGTTACGGACTGCGCGTCTCGACGTCTGTGGCCGCGGCACAGTGAGAGGGCCAGCCGCGGAGCCGAGGCACCATTGTGCCAGACGGGAAGCCGAATCAGCTCATCGGGACGGCCCCGAGCACGCCCAGCATCAGCACGATACCCGGCAGGAGGTTGTTGATCTGGTGCGCGATGACCCCCGCCGACAGCCGACCGGTGATCACCCTGGCGATGCCGATCGGGATCGCGACAACCAGCAGCAGGGGCGTTCGGGTGAACTCGAAGTGCGCCAACGCGAAGACGACGGTGGTGATGACAAGCGCCCACCAGCGGTTGGCGCCGAGCCGCTCGACCGCCCCCCACAGCAGGCCGCGGTACACGATCTCCTCGCACAGGGGCGCGACGAACACCACGACCACGAAGATCGTGACGGCGAGTGCCGGACCCGCGCGGACGGCGCCGAGCGCGTCGCCGACCGCCGACGTGGCGTCGGCTCCGACAATTGCGACGTAGAGCACCGACGCCGGGATGGTGATCATCAGACCGGCGAGCCCGCAGGCCACGCCGACGCCGACGTCCCGGGCGGTGAGCCGCAGCCCCAGGTCGACGACCGGCCCGTTCCCCCTGACCCGGGTGATGAGGATCGCCAGCAGGGCGGCGCAGACCGTGGGCACCGAGAGGGCGAGCGCGACGGCGACCGCCGAGGTCGTCAGCGAGCCCGCGAGCAGGTACCCCAGCAGGGCCGAGACCAGCAGGAACACCGCCTCGACGCCCAGGTAGGCGCCCAGGCCCCACCGGTGCGGCACCCGGGGCGGCAGCGGCGCGCCGAAGATGCCGGGCGGCCGGGGCGGGGCGGCAGGCGGGAAGGCGGCGCCGGACGCCGCCGCCGGTGGCCCGGGCCAAGACGGCACGGGGTCGGCCGGTGGGCCGCCCGCGGCGGCCGGGTAGGCCTGCGCCGGGTCCGGCACGCCCCACGGGGCGACCGCCGCGGGCGCGGCCACCTGCGACCCATCCCCAGGAGCAGCGACCTGTGACCCCCCGGCAGGGGCAGCGACCTGCGGCGCACCGGCGGGTGCGGCGACGTGAGGTCCCGTGGCGGGCGCGGCGACCTGCGACCCACCCGCGGAGACGGTGGGCGCGACGTCAGGTGCAGCCGCGACGTCAGGCGCGGACGAGGTGGCAGGTGCGGGCGGCACCTCGTCCGCGGTGGGTGTGGCCGCCTGCGGTGCGGGCAGGCCGGGGTCGGCGGGCGGGTGGTCCGGGGCGGGCGGTGGCGGGGGGGTCCCGACGTCGGGGCCGTGCCCTTCGCTGTGCCCGTCCGTGCCCGCGTCCTCCGCACCCCTCACAGGATCGACGCTACCGGCCCGGCGCCCCCACCGCGGCGCTCGGCGCTCCGACGGGCGACGCGTACCGCTCGTGCGCGTCCCGGAACCACGTCCATCCCCTGCGCCGCGGCCGCGTAGCCCGGCTGACGGCGGCGATCACCGTCTCGGCGCGAGTGCGGCCAACGTCGGTCGTTTTGCAACCCCAACCGGCGATCCTCGGGCGGAGCGGCGGCCGCGCCATGGCACGGACGGGCGGTCATACAGTCCGGACGGGCTGGCCGCGCAGCAGCACCAGGGCGGGCTCGCGCAGGACCGAGGGGTCGGCGCGCGGGTCGTCCCGGTAGACGACCAGGTCAGCCGGATGGCCCGCGCTCAGCGACGGGCGGCCCAGCCACTCCCGCGCTGCCCAGCTCGCCGCGCCGAGCGCGTCGGGGTGGCCCGCGGCGTGCAGGGCGGCCACCTCGTCGGCGATCCGGCCGTGCTCGATCGACCCGCCCGCGTCGGTGCCCGCGTAGACCGGCACGCCTGCCTCGACGGCCTTGCGGACGACGTCGCCCATGCCCGCGTGCAGCGCCCGCATGCGCGCCGCGTACGCCGGGAACCGCGCGGCGGACTCGGCGATGCCGGGGAACGTCTCGATGTTGACCAGCGTCGGCACGAGCGCGGTGCCGCGGCGGGCCATCTCGGCGATGAGGTCGTCGGTGAGGCCGGGGCCGTGCTCGATGCAGTCGATGCCCGCGCCGACCAGCCCGGACAAGGCATCGGTGCCGAACACGTGCGCCGTGACCCGTGCGCCCGCGATGTGCGCGGCCTCGATCGCGGCGACGAGCACGTCGTCAGGCCAGAGCGGGGCGAGGTCCCCCACCTCACGGTCGATCCAGTCACCCACGAGCTTGACCCAGCCGTCGCCTGCCGCGGCCTGTTCCGCGACGACATCGGGCAGCAGCCACGGGTCGTCGAGCTCGATGGACAGCCCGCGGATGTAGCGCTTCGGCCTGCCGACGTGCCTGCCCGCCCTGATGATCTCCGGGAGGTCGGCGCGGGCCTGCAGTGGCGTGGTGTCCAGCGGCGAGCCGCAGTCGCGCAGCAGCAGTGCGCCGGTGTCGCGGTCGGTGCGGGCCTGCGCGTCGGCCTCCTCGAGCGAGACCACGCCTTCGGGGCCGAGCCCGACGTGGCAGTGCGCGTCGACGAGGCCGGGCACGATCCAGCCGCCGTCGACGAGCGTCTCCGCGCCCACGATCGGGTCGTCGGACAGCAGCCCCGACGCGTCGACCCACAGCTGCACCGACTCGCCCGACGGCAGCGCCACACCGCGCAGCCGGTACACCTACTTGCCCTTCGGGAACTTCAGCTTGGAGACGTCGAACCCGGGCGGCAGCTGGTCGAGGCCCGGCGGCAGCTGCTGCAGCGACGGCGGCAGCCCGGTGAGGTCGGGCATGCCCGTGCGCGGGATGGCGGGCCGCCCGCCGCGTGGCTTCTGCTGCTTCTTGCCCTTGCGTGACTTGGCCTGCCGCCGTGTGGCGCTGCGGCCTCCGAAACCGAACTGCCCCGCCATCTGCTTCATGACCTTGCGGGCCTCGAAGAACTTGTTGACCAAGTCGTTCACATCGCCGACCGACACCCCCGAGCCGTTGGCGATGCGCAGCCGCCGCGACCCGTTGATGATCTTCGGATCGGCCCGCTCCGCGGGCGTCATGCCGCGGATGATGGCCTGGATGCGGTCGAGCTGCCGGTCGTCGACCTGCGCCAGCGCCTCCTTCATCTGACCGGAGTTCGCGCCGGGCAGCATGCCGAGGATGTTGCCGATGGGCCCCATCTTGCGGATCGCGAGCATCTGGTCGAGGAAGTCCTCGAGCGTCAGCTCGCCGGTGCCCATCTTGGCGGCGGTCGCGGCAGCCTGGTCGGCGTCGAACGCCTGTTCGGCCTGCTCGATCAGGGTGAGCAGGTCGCCCATGCCGAGGATGCGTGAGGCCATCCGGTCGGGGTGGAAGACGTCGAAGTCGGCGAGCTTCTCGCCGTTGGACGCGAAGAGGATCGGCTCGCCGGTGACCTCGCGCACCGAGAGCGCGGCACCGCCGCGGGCGTCGCCGTCGAGCTTGGTGAGCACGACACCGGAGAAGCCCACCCCGTCGCGGAAGGCCTCGGCCGTCGTGACCGCGTCCTGGCCGACCATGGCGTCGAGGACGAACAGCGTCTCGTCGGGGCGCACCGCGTCGCGGATGTCGGACGCCTGCCGCATCAGCTCCGCGTCCACGCCGAGCCGACCGGCGGTGTCGACGATCACGATGTCGTAGTGCTTGTCGCGGGCGTGCGCGAGGCCGCGGCGGGCGACGTCGACGGGATCGCCAACGCCGTTGCCCGGCTCTGTTGTCGGACCGGTCGCCGACGTGCCCGGATGTGGGGCAAACGTCGGCACGCCTGCGCGCTCGCCGACGATCTGCAGCTGGTTGACCGCGTTGGGGCGCTGCAGGTCACACGCCACGAGCAGCGGGGTGTGGCCCTGCCCTTTGAGCCACGCGCCGAGCTTGCCCGCGAGCGTGGTCTTGCCGGAGCCCTGCAGGCCCGCGAGCATGATCACGCTCGGCGGCTCCTTGGCCAGCCGCAGCCGTCGCGTCTCGCCGCCGAGGATCGCGATGAGCTCCTCGTTGACGATCTTGACGACCTGCTGGGCCGGGTTCAGCGCGCCGGAGACCTCGGCACCCTTGGCCCGCTCCTTGATCCTGGCGATGAACGCGCGGACCACCGACAGCGCGACATCGGCCTCCAGCAGCGCGATGCGGATCTCGCGCGCCGTGGCGTCGATGTCGGCATCGGAGAGCCTGCCTTTGCCGCGCAGGTTGGCCAGCGCGCCGGAAAGGCGCTCGGAGAGGCTGTCGAACACCCCCCGAGCCTACCGGGACGGTGTGCCGAACACGGCGTCCCGCCATTTACATAAGCCTGTTATATGTTAGTGGTGCTTACGATCGATCGGCTGACCCTGGCGGAAGGGCTCGACCAGCTCGTCACGCTGATGCCCCGGCTCACCCCGCGCGCGGGCCTCAGCCTGGTCGCCACCTCGACATTGGCCACCCTCGAGCGCCAGGGCCCGCTGCGGATCACCGAGCTCGCCGACGCGCAGGGGGTCACCCAGCCCGCGATGACCGGGCTCGTCGGCAGGCTGGCGGCGCAGGGCCTCGTCGACCGCTTGCCCGATCCCGCCGACCGGCGCGGCGTGCTGGTGGCCCTCACCGACGCGGGCCGCGTGCTGCTCGCCGACCGCCGCCGTGAGCGCGCCGAGACCCTCGCCACCCTGCTCGACGGCATCGACGACGCGGACCGCGCCGCCCTCGCCGCCGCAGTTCCCGCCATCACCAGACTCGTCGCGAAAGGACGCCCAGCATGACCGCCCCGACCAGCCCTTTCCGCCAACCCAAGGCGGTATGGGCCGTCGCCTTCGCCTGCGTGATCTCCTTCATGGGCATCGGCCTGGTCGACCCGATCCTGCCCGCGCTCTCCACGCAGCTTTCCGCCTCGCCCACCGACGTCACGCTGCTGTTCACGAGCTACCTCGTCGTCACCGCCGTCGCGATGCTGGTGACGGGCTGGGTCTCCAGCCGGATCGGCGCCAAGAACACGCTGATCGTCGGGCTGGTGCTGATCGTGGTCTTCGCCGGGCTCGCGGACGCCCAGCTCGCCGACGGCGAGGCCGCCCACGCGGGCGAGGCACGAAGTCGACGGTGTACTCCGCGCCCCGGTAGACCTCGGTGTGACCTTCTGCCTGACGACCGAGCTGCCGATCGAACCTGAGATCTGGGCGGAGAGCGGGCGAACCGTCGGCGGACGGGATCGCGAGCCGCGCCGTGTTTCTACCGCGCGGCGGCGAGCACCGCCTGCTCCACCCTCCTCCGCTGGGCGTTCGTGAGCGTGCCGTCGCGCGTGTCCAGACAGAACGCGTCGACGACAGACGCGCCGAGCGTGGACACCCGCGCCCAGCGCAGGGCGATCTCGCAGTCGGCGAGCGCCGCGGCGACCCGGTGCAGGAGGCCGATCCTGTCGGTCCCCCGCAGCTCCATGACGACCGCGCCGGTGGCCTCGTCGTCGAACCACAGCACCCGGGCGGGGGCGGGCGGCTCGCCCGCCGACGCCGCCGGGGCGTAGTCGCGCTCCTTGCGCGCCAGCGCCTCGTCGAGCGCGAGGCCGCCTTCCTGCACGCGCACGAGGTCCGAGCGCAGCAGCGCTGGGTCGGGATAGCCGCCGAAGCGGGGCGTGACCGTGAAGCGGAACACCGTGACGTCCGGGCACGTCGACCCGGCGGGCAGCAGCGCGGCGGCGTGCACCTCCAGCGAGTGCAGCGCGAGCACGCCCGCGGCCGCGGCCAGCCCGCCGGGCCGGTTGCGCAGCGCCACCGTGACAGTCGCGGGGTCGCCCTGCTCCATGCGCAGCTGCGCCCGTCCAGCGGACGCCACCGCGGCGGCCATCTCGATCTCCGCGGACGACGGCGCCGACGGCGCGGGCAGCGCCTCCCCCGCCAGCAGCGCACGGCACCGCCCGACGAGATCACCGATCAGCACCCGTTTCCACGGGCTCCACACACCCGGGCCGGTGGCGAGCGAGTCGGCCTCGGCGAGCGCGCCGAGCAGGTCGAGCAGCAGCGCCCCGCCCCCGGGGACCGCGTTGTCGAGCGTCTCGACGACCCGCACGACCGTCGCCTGGTCCTCCAGGTCGCGGCGGGTGGCGGTGTGCGGCAGCAGGAGGTGGTGGCGCACCACGGCGCCGAGCACCTCGACGTCGTGCTCAGGGAAGCCCAGCCTGCGCCCGACCTGCGCCGCCAGCGACTCCCCCACCACCGAGTGGTCGCCGCCGCGGCCCTTGCCGATGTCGTGCAGCAGCGAGCCGACCAGCAGCAGGTCGGGCCGCGCGACCTGGGTGGTGAGGCGGGCGGCCTGCGCACAGGCCTCGACGAGGTGCCGGTCGACGGTCCAGACGTGGGCCCGGTCGCGCGGAGGCAGGTCGCGGACCGCGCCCCACTCGGGGATCAGCCGCCCCCACAACCCCGTGCGGTCCAGCGACTCGACCACGTCCACGAGCGCCCGCCCCGTGCCCAGCAGGGACAGCAGCTCTCCCAGCGCCGCCCGCGGCCACGGCTCCCGCAGCTCGGGCGCGGTGTCGGCGAGCCGGTGCAGGGTGCCCGCGGCCACGGGCAGGCCCGTGCGGGCGGCCGTCGCGGCGACGCGCAGCACGAGCGCGGGGTCCCTGGCGGCGGTCGCGTCGCGGGCGAGGGCGACCTCGCCGAGGTGCTCGACGACGCCGCTGTCCAGCGGGCGGCGCACCGGCGGGCGCCGCAGTGCCGCGAGCCCCCGGCGCGGCAACGCGTTGCGCGCCTGGCGCAGCCCGACCTCCGCGGCGAACGCCACGGACCGCGCCGCCCCGGACAGCGCCCTGGCCAGCTCGAACCGGTCGGCGATGTCGAGGCTCGCCGCCACCTCGTCGGCGTCCTGCGCGCGCAGCACGTCGCGGGCCCGTCCAGCCAGGCGGTGCAGCTCGGTGCGGACGTCGAGGAGGAGGTCGCGGCCGTCCTGGACGTCGCGGGAGGGCCGGTCGACCAGCTGCGCCGCGGCCAGTGAGTCGATCAGCTGGACGTCACGGAGCCCGCCGTGACCGCTCTTGAGGTCGGGCTCGACCCGGTGGGCGACGTCGCCGGTCTTGCGCCAGCGCTCGTGCGCGCCGTCGGCGATCTCGTCGAACCGGCCGCGTATCCCGGCCCGCCAGGCCTGCCGGACCGCGGACCTGACCTTGTCCGACAGCTCGGGGTCGCCCGCGATGTGCCGCGCCTCCAGCAGCCCGAAGGCGGCGCGCAGGTCGGTCGCCGCCACCTGGACGGCCTGGCCGGGCGTGCGCACCGAGTGGTCCAGCCCGACGCCCGCGTCCCACAGCGGGTACCACAGCTGCTCGGCCAGCCGGTCGACGTCCTTGCGGCCGTCGTGCAGCAGCACCAGGTCCAGGTCCGAGTAGGGCGCCAGCTCGCGCCGTCCCAACGCACCCACGGCGATCAGCGCGGCGCGGTCGGTCAGCCCGATCGCCGCGCAGCGCGACGAGAGCCAGAAGTCGTGCAGGTCCACCAACGCCGTGCGCAGCGCCTCGGGCGACAGGCGGCGCTTGCCGGGGCCCGGGTCCAGCAGCACCGCTTTCGCCCTGACGAGGTCCTCCGCCGAACCGGAGCTGAGCGTGGTCATGATGGGCTCTTTCCCGCCCGGCCAAGCCTGGTGCCTCCGTCCGCGAGCGGCCGTCCGGTCAGCTGGTGCTCACCTGACCGCCCGATCTCCGCAACGCTCACAGCGCGTCGGCACCCCGCTCTCCGGTGCGGACCCGGACGATCGTCGCGACCGGCGTCACCCACACCTTCCCGTCCCCGATCTTGCCCGTGCGCGCCGCCTGCACGATCGCGTCGATCACCTTCTCGACGAGCTCCTCGACCACAACGAGCTCGAGGCGCACCTTCGGCACGAAGTCGACCTGGTAGTCCGCGCCCCGGTACACCTCGGTGTGGCCGCGTTGGCGGCCGTAGCCCGACACCTCGCTGACGGTCATGCCCGCGATGTCGAGCCGCTCGAGGGCCGTCCGAACGTCGCTGAGGGCGAACGGCTTCACGATCGCCGTGACCAGCATCATCGCCTTAGTCCCCTTGTCCGTATCCGGAAACGGCGGGGCCCACCGCGACTTCTTCCTGAAGCGCGGCGGGCCCCGTGTCCTCGTTCGGCTAGACGGCGTCCGCCCCGCGCTCGCCGGTGCGGACTCTGATGACGCTCTCGACGGACGTGACCCAGACCTTCCCGTCACCGATCTTGCCGGTGCGGGCGGCCTCGACGACGGCGTCGACCACCTTGTCCGCGAGGGTGTCGTCGGCGACGACCTCCACCCGGACCTTCGGCACGAAGTCGACGGAGTACTCCGCGCCCCGGTAGACCTCGGTGTGGCCCTTCTGGCGGCCGTAGCCCTGTACCTCGCTGACCGTCATGCCCAGGACGCCGATCTGCTCGAGCGCCCCCTTCACGTCCTCGAGGACGAACGGCTTGACAATCGCCGTGACGAGCTTCATCTCAGCTCTCCTTTCCGGCACCCGCGGTGACCTGAGCGGGCGACTCAGGCATGCGGGCCGCCGCGCCGTGGGAAAGGCCCGCGCCGCCGCGCAGGGTCGAGAAGTCGTACGCCGACTCGGCGTGCTCGGCCTCGTCGACGCCCGTGACCTCGTCCTCATCGCTGATCCGGAAGCCGATCGTGTGCTTGATGATCAACGCGAGGACCGCCGCGACGATGAAGGAGTAGAGCATCACGGCCAGCGCCGCCACGGCCTGCTTGCCGAGCTGGGTGAAGCCGCCGCCGTAGAAGAGGCCGTCGACGGACAGCGCGTTGACCGCGGTGCTGCCGAAGAGGCCGACCATCAGCGTGCCGACGAGGCCGCCCACGAGGTGGACGCCCACGACGTCGAGCGAGTCGTCGAAGCCGAAGCGGAACTTCAGGCCCACCGACAGCGCACAGACGGCGCCCGCGACGAAACCGATGATCACGCCACCGAGGAGGCTGACGTAGCCTGCTGCGGGCGTGATGGCGACCAGGCCCGCGACCGCGCCGGAGGCGGCGCCCAGGGTGGTGGGCTTGCCGTCGCGGATCTGCTCCACGACCAGCCAGCCGAGCATGGCGGTGCAGGTGGCGATCATCGTGTTCGTGAACGCGACCCCCGCGAGGTCACCCGCGGTGAGCGCGGAGCCCGCGTTGAACCCGAACCAGCCGAACCACAGGAGGCTCGCGCCGAGCAGCGTGAACGGCACGTTGTGCGGGCGCATCGGCTCCTTCGGCCAGCCCCGGCGCCTGCCGAGCACGATCGCGAGCGCGAGGCCCGCCGCACCGGCGTTGATGTGCACCGCGGTTCCACCGGCGAAGTCCAGTGCCCCGAGCTTGCTCGCGTTGGCGATCCAGCCGCCGACCGCGTTCTCGCCGACGAAGCCGTCGAACGAGAACACCCAGTGCGCCACCGGGAAGTAGACGATCGTCACCCAGAGGGCGACGAACAGCGTCCAGCTCCAGAACTTGAGCCGGTCGGCGACCGCGCCCGAGATCAGCGCGGGCGTGATGACCGCGAACATGAGCTGGAACATGCAGAACGCGAGCACCGGGATGGCGTCCGGTCCCGGCCAGGCCACGGCGGCCGTGCCGGTGGCGGGGTCGGCCGCCACGGCGAACCCTGCGAGCTTGCCCGCGGTGTTCTCCAGACCGACGAAGTCGAAGTTGCCGATCAGGCCCGCGCCGGTCGCGTCGTCGGCGAAGGAGAAGCTGAAGCCGTAGAAGAACCACAGCGTGCCCACGACGGCCAAGGCGATGAAGTTCATCATGAGCATGTTGAGGACGCTCTTGCTACGGACCATGCCTCCGTAGAAGAACGCCAGACCCGGAGTCATGAGCATCACGAGAGCGGCGCTCCCGAGTACCCATGCGGTGTCGCCGGAATTGAGCACGGTTTCCCTCCTGCTGTTGGCCAGGCTG
The DNA here is from genome assembly GCA_963750095.1 of uncultured Actinomycetota bacterium. Lineage (GTDB taxonomy): Bacteria > Actinomycetota > Actinomycetes > Mycobacteriales > Pseudonocardiaceae > Pseudonocardia. The sequence goes on from CAVVPJ010000011.1 coordinate 256,965, forward strand.
GGGGGAAATACTCAACGTGACGTGTTTCGCCGAAGGTCGCACCTTGTTGCGGATGGGTGAACGGGTGCGCGGGCGGGGTTACAGGCGCGTTACCGATCCCGGCGAACGACCCCGCGCGAGACGGCGATCACTCCAGGAGGGCGTCGACGAAGGCCGCTGGCTCGAACGGGGCGAGGTCGTCGGGGCCCTCGCCGAGGCCCACCAGCTTGACCGGCACGCCCAGCTCGCGCTGCACGCGGAACACGATCCCGCCCTTCGCGGTGCCGTCGAGCTTGGTGAGGACGATGCCGGTGACGTCGACGACGTCGCCGAACACCCGGGCCTGGATGAGGCCGTTCTGCCCGGTCGTGGCGTCGAGCACGAGCAGCACCTCGTCGACGAGCGCCTGCCGGGACACGACCCGCTTGACCTTGCCCAGCTCGTCCATCAGCCCGGTCTTGGTGTGTAGCCGCCCCGCGGTGTCGAGGAGCACGGCGTCGGCGCCCTCCTCACTGCCTTGTTTGACGGCGTCGAACGCGACGCTGGCGGGGTCGGCGCCCTCCGGACCGCGCACGACGGTGGCGCCCGCCCGCTCGCCCCACGTGGCGAGCTGCTCGGCCGCCGCGGCGCGGAACGTGTCGGCGGCGCCGAGCACCACGTGCCGCCCGCTCGCGACGAGCACCCGCGCGAGCTTTCCGGTGGTGGTGGTCTTCCCGGTGCCGTTGACGCCGACGACGAGCAGCACGGCAGGACGGCCGTCGTGGGGCAGTGCGTGGACGGAGCGGTCGAGGTCGGTCCGCAGCGCGTCGGTGAGGACGTCCCGCAGCAGCGCACGGGCCTGCTCGGTGGTGCGGACACCCCGGCGGGCGAGCTCGGTGCGCAGGGTGTCGACCAGCTCCATGGTCATCTCGGGGCCGAGGTCGGCCGAGAGGAGCATCGTCTCGACGTCCTCCCACGAGTCCTCGTCGAGCTCGCCCGCGCCCAGGAGGCCCAGCAGGCCCTGGCCGAACCCGGAGCGGGAACGGGCCAGCCGCCCGCGCAACCGCTCCAGCCTGCCCTCGGCGGGGGCGATGTCGGTCGCGGGCGCGGCCGCGCCGTTGGTCGAAGGGGGCGCCGCGGGGACGGGGGTCACCGGCACGGAAGGCGCGGGCGGTTCCGCCACGACGGCGGGGGGTTCGGCCGGGGGCGCGGTCGGCGCCGTCTCAGGGCCCTCGGCCGCGGGCGCCGTCCGCGCCGCGTCGGATGCCCGGGTCGGGGGTGCCGGAGGCGTGGCGCCGCGGGTCTCGGCCGGAGGTGCTGGCGGCGTGGCGCCGCGGGACTCGGCCGGAGGTGCTGGCGGCGTGGCGCCGCGGGACTCGGCCGTGGGGGCGGGCCGCGTGGCGTCCGCACCCCCCGGGGCTTCGGGCGCGACCTCGCCTGCGGCGGGTGCGGGGGCCGCGTCCGCGGCGGGGCGGCGCGGGGTCTCCGGCTCGGCGGTATCGGTGCCCGCCGCGAAGTTGAAGTCGCCCCGTGCCTGGTAGGTGCCGCCGCGGCGGGGCGGCAGCTCCTCGCGCCTCTTCTCCGCCTCGCGCAGGCTGATCCGACGGCTGCGGCGCAGCACGAGGCCCAGCACCACCGCCAGCACGACCAGCACCGCGACGACCACGATGACGATCCACAGGGTCTGCGTCACCCGCCCACCCTGTCACGCCGATCGCCGTGATCGCCGCGAGGCCGTCGTTACCGGTGATCAAACCCCGCGAACGACGCGCTCGAAGCGCTCACATGGTCAGGAGGCGGGGCGCAGGCGCTGGCTGATCACCGTGGTGATGCCGTCGCCGCGCATCGACACACCGTAGAGCGCGTCGGCGACCTCCATGGTCGGCTTCTGGTGGGTGATCACGATGAGCTGGCTGGCCTCCCGCAGCTCCTCCATGAGCGAGATGAGGCGGCGCAGGTTGACGTCGTCGAGCGCGGCCTCGATCTCGTCGAGCACGTAGAACGGCGACGGGCGGGCCCGGAAGATCGCCACGAGCAGCGCCATGGCGGTGAGCGAGCGCTCGCCGCCCGACAACAGGGAGAGGCGCTTGACCTTCTTCCCCGGCGGGCGGGCCTCGACCTCGATGCCGGTGGTGAGCATGTCGTCCGGGTCGGTGAGCACGAGCCTGCCCTCGCCGCCGGGGAACAGGGTGGCGAAGACCGTCTCGAACTCCCTCGCGACGTCGGCGTAGGCCTGCGTGAAGACTTCGAGGATCTTGTCGTCGACCTCGCGGACCACGGTGAGCAGGTCGCGGCGGGTGTTCTTGAGGTCCTCCAGCTGCGTGGACAGGAACCGGTAGCGCTCCTCAAGCGCCGCGAACTCCTCCAGCGCGAGCGGGTTCACCTTGCCCAGCAGCGTGAGGTCCTTCTCGGCGCGCTGGGCCCTGCGCTGCTGGGTCGGGCGGTCGTAGGGCATCGGCGGCGGCGCGGTGACCTCCTCGCCGCGCTCGCGCGCCGCCTCGTACTCGGCCATCTCGGCCGCGGAGGCGGGCACCGGGACGTCCGGGCCGTACTCGGTGACGAGGTCGTCGACGCCGAGACCGTGGTCGGTCAGCACCTTCTCGGTGAGCTGCTCGAGGCGCAGCCGGTTCTGCGCGCGCAGCACCTCGTCGCGGTGGACGGCGTCGGTGAGCTTCTCCATCAGCGCGGTGAGCCTGCCGACGACCAGGCGGGCCTCGCCGAGCCCACGCTCACGGGAGTCGCGGGCCGCCGCGGCCGCGTCGCGCTCCTCCGCGGCGGCCGAGAGCGACACCGCGATGCGCCCGCACGCCGTCTCCCCCGCCTCGACGACGAGCGCCGCGATCCGCGCCCCCCGCTCCCGCTTTGCCCGGGCGGCCGCGGCGCGCTGTCGGGCCTGGCGCTCGGCGGCGGCCTGGCGGCGCAGGCCGTCGGCGCGGCCCGCGATCGCGCGCGCCCGCTCCTCGGCGGTCCGCAGCGCGAGCCGGGCCTCGACCTCCTCGGAGCGGACGGTCTCGACGGCCTCCGCGGCGGCGTCGCGGATCTCGGTGTCGGGCTCGTCCTCGACCGGCTCGTCCTCGGCGACCGCGAGCCGGCGCTCCGCGGCCTCCAGGGCGAGCAGCGCGTCGGAGCGGCGGGACTCGACCTCGTCGCGGCGCACGCGCAGCCGCTGGGCCTCGGCCGCCGCGGACCGGACGGCCTGCTCCAGCGCCCCGAGCCGGGCCGTGGCCCCGGCACGGCGCTGTTCGGCGGCGCCCTGCTCGCGCTGGGCGGCCTCGACGTCGGCAAGGCGCGCCGCCTCCTCCGCCCTGGCGCCCTCCAGCGCGGGGCGCAGACCCGCGATCTCCTCGTCGACGCCCGCGAGCGCCGCGGTCGCGTCGTCCACGGAGGCCTGGACGTCCAGCGCGCCCCCGCCCGCCCCCGAGCCGCCGGACGCCCGGTGCGGGCCGAGCACGTCGCCGTCGGGGGTGACGGCGACGAGCCCGGCCTCGACGACCAGGCGCGCGGTCTCCCGGTCGGCGACGAGCACGACCTCGCGCAGCAGCACCCGCACGGCGGCCGCGACCGGCCCCTCCCCGGACACCGCCGACGCCGCCCACCGCGCGCCCGCCGCGTCGGGGAGGGGTTCGCGCACCGCCGCGGCCGCAGGGCCGCCGTGGGTCGCCAGCGCATCCGTGTGATCGCCGGTTGGGCGCGTTTCCGGCCATTTCTGGCCGCTCTCCGCACCGAGACGGCGATCATGGCGTGCTGCGACCGCTGCGGTGACGTGGGGGGCGATGGGAGGTGCGGTCACGACGAGGGAGACGCGGCCCGCGTCGCTCGCCCGGAGCGCGCCGAGGGCCGTCATCGCGGCGTCGAGGTCGGCCACGGCCAGGCCGTCGGCCAGCTCGCCCAGGGCCGCGGCGACCGCCGTGCGGGCCTCCGGCTCGACGGCGACGAGCGCCGACACGGTGCCGAGCACCCCGTCGGCGCCCAGCAGCGCGGCAGAGCCGTCGCGGCGGGCGAGGCCCACCGAGAGCGCCTCCACCCGCGCGCGCCAGTGCGCCCGCTGCCGGTCGGCCTCCCGCTCCCGCGCCACCAGCTCGGCGACCCGGCCCCGTGCGCCGTCGTGCGCCTCGGCGGCATGGGCGCAGCGTTCCTCCAGCGAGGTGTCGCCCTCGGCGAGGGCGCCCAGCTCGTCGCGGGCGGTCGCCAGCTCGGCCTCCGCCGCGGCCGTGCGCTCCCGCGCCTCGACGAGCGCGTCGGAGAGCCGGTCGATCTCCTCCGCCGTGGCGGCGGCGCCGCTGCGCAGCGCCTCGGCGCGCCCGGCGAGCGTCGCAAGCCCCGCGCGCCGGTCGGCGAGCGCGCGGACGGCGGCCAGGTGCGCGCGTTGCGCCGCGGCGAGCGTGCGCTCGTGCTCCGCCCGCGCCTCGGTGACCTCCGAGAGCGTGCGCCGGGCCGTCACGACCGCGGCGACCAGCACCTCCTCCTGCTCGGCGATCGCCTCGGCCTCGGCCTCGAGCTCGTCGGGATCGCGGCCGGGGGCGCGTCGCCTCCGCCGTCGCGGCAAGGTGCCGGGCCCGCTCCTGGGCGAGCCGGACGGTGCCCGCGAGCCGCTCGGCCAGCGCGGAGAGCCGGTACCAGGTGTCCTGTGCCGCGGCCAGGCGCGGCGCGTCCTGCGCCAGCGCGGCCTCGAGCCGCTCCTGCTCGACGCGGCCCGCGGCGAGCTGCGCCTCCACCTCCGCGCGCCGGGACCGGGCACCGGCCTCGTCGGCCTCCTCCTGCGCCAGCTGGTCGCGCAGGGTGACCAGGTCGTCGGCGGCCAGCCGGAGCCGGGCGTCCCGCAGCTCGGACTGCACGGCCTGCGCCCTGCGCGCGATCTCCGCCTGACGGCCCAGCGGCTTGAGCTGGCGGCGCAGCTCGGCGGTGAGGTCGGTGAGCCGCGTGAGGTTGGCCTGCATCGCGTCGAGCTTGCGCAGCGCCTTCTCCTTGCGCTTGCGGTGCTTGAGGACCCCGGCGGCCTCCTCGATGTAGGCGCGGCGGTCCTCCGGTTTCGACTGCAGCACCGAGTCGAGCTGGCCCTGCCCGACGATGACGTGCATCTCGCGCCCGATGCCGGAGTCCGACAGCAGCTCCTGGATGTCGAGCAGGCGGCAGTGGCTGCCGTTGATCTCGTACTCGCCCGCGCCGTCGCGGAACATCCGGCGGGTGATCGACACCTCGGCGTAGTCGATCGGCAGGGCGCCGTCGGAGTTGTCGATCGTGAGCGTCACCTCGGCCCGGCCGAGCGGGGCCCGCCCCGACGTGCCCGCGAAGATGACGTCCTCCATCTTCCCGCCGCGCAGGGCCTTCGCGCCCTGCTCGCCCAGCACCCAGCTGATGGCGTCGACGACGTTGGACTTCCCCGAGCCGTTCGGGCCGACGACGCACGTGATGCCCGGCTCCAGGCGCAGCGTCGTGGCCGAGGCGAAGGACTTGAAGCCCTTCAGCGTCAGGCTCTTGAGGTGCACGGGGGTGGGCCTCCGGGGATCGAGGTTCCGCGAAGCGTACCGGCCGACCGCGCACCCGCCCGGCAGGTCACGCCTCGACGAAGCCCTCCAGACCGCCGCGGGCAGCGCCCCAGCGCTCGACGACGCCGTCGACCCGCCCCGGAGCGCCATCGCCGCGCAACGCGTCGAGCAGCCTCTCGCACGCCCGACGACTACCCTCCGCTACCACCGCGACCCGGCGGTCCGGAAGGTTGCGGGCCTCCCCCACCAGGCCGAGCTCTAACGCGCGACACCGCGTCCACCAGCGGAAACCCACACCCTGGACACGACCGTGGACCCATACCGTCAGTCGGACCGTCGATTCGGCCATGCGCTACCGTAGCGCACCGTGATCGCCTCCAGGCGTCGCGGCGCGGCGCTGCTGACCGGTCTCGCCGTCGGCGCCCTGCTCATCGGCGCGAGCCTCGCCCTCACCGGGGCGACCGGCCGGACGGATCGGGAGTCCCTCGGGACGGTGCCCCTGCCGCCGCCCCCGCCCGCCCCGATCTTCGTGCCGCTGCCGGTCCCCCCGCCGGTGCAGGCTGCGCCCGCCCCGGCCGGTCCGCGCCCGGCGCCGTCCGCCCGCGGCGGGGACGGGCCGGAGCTGGACGTCGTCGCGCGCACGAACGCCGAGCGGGCCACGGCGGGCTGCCCCGCCCTGCGCGTCGACCAGCGGCTCACGGCGGCCGCGCGGGCACACAGCGCCGACATGGTCAACCGGCACTACTTCGAGCACCGGAGCCCCGACGGCGACAGCCCGGAGGACCGCAGCCTCGCCGCGGGCTACCCCGACTACGGCGGGGAGAACATCGCCTACGGCCAGCGTTCGGCCGCGGAGGTGATGGACGACTGGATGCACTCCCCCGACCACCGGGCCAACATCCTCGACTGCGAGTTCACCGCGGTCGGCGTCGGCCTCGACCCCCGCGGCATGTACTGGACGCAGGACTTCGGGTTCTAGACCTCGAAACGGTAGCCCATCCCGGCTTCGGTGATCAGATGTCGCGGCCTGCCCGGCTCGGGCTCGAGCTTGCGCCGCAGCTGCGCCACGCAGACCCGCAGCTAGTTGGTCTCGGTGCCGTAGCCGCCCGCAGCCGGGCGAGCAACTCGGCCCTGCCGAACGGCTTGGTGACGTAGTCGTCGGCGCCCGCGTCGAGCGCGCGCACGGTCTCCGCCCCGCCCACCCGCGCGGGCTCGCAAGCTCGCTCACGCGGTCCCTGTGGGGCGGCCCGGCTACCCTCCGACCTCACACGGTGAGGGAGCTGCGCATGTCGGTGGTCGACAACGCGATCTACGTCGACGGGAAGCGCGCGGTCGTCCCCGACTCCCTCGACCAGACGTTCGAAGCGCTGCAGGACTGTCCGCACGAAGGCCACAGCTTCGGCTGGATCGGCATGCTGCGCCCCGACGAGGCCGAGGTCAGGGCCGTGGCCAAGGAGTTCGGCCTGCACTCCCTCGCCGTCGAGGACACGATCAACGCCCACCAGCGGCCCAAGCTCGAGTTCTACGGCGAGGTCATGTTCGTCGTGCTGCGGCCCGCGCGGTACGTCGACTCCGACGAGGACGTCGACATCGGCGAGGTCCACCTCTTCCTCGGCCACGACTTCGTCATCACCGTGCGGCACGCCGTGGAGCCCGACCTCGGCGCGGTGCGCGCACGGCTGGAGTCCGATCCCGACCTGCTGCGCCAGGGCCCGAACGCCGTGCTCTACGCCGTGCTGGACAAGGTCGTCGACGACTACGGCCCCGTGCTCGACGGCCTCCAGACCGACATCGACCAGATCGAGGTGCAGGTCTTCCAGGGCGAGCCGACCGTCTCGCGGCGGATCTACCAGCTCTCCCGCGAGGTGATCGAGTTCCAGCGCGCCGTCGACCCGCTCACCGACCTCCTCGACGGCCTGCGCACCGCCCTCAAGCAGCGCGCGGAGGGCTCCGACCTCGAGCTGCGCCGCCTGCTGCGTGACGTCGCCGACCACGCCACCCGCACGACCGAGCGGCTGGCCGGGTTCCGCGAGCTGCTGACGAACATCCTGCAGGTCAACGCGACGCTCGTCGGACAGCGCCAGACCGAGGCGGGCTACGAACAGAACGAGCAGGTCAAACGCATCTCGTCGTGGGCGGCGATCTTCTTCGCGCCGTCGTTCGTCGCGTCGGTCTACGGCATGAACTTCCGGATCATGCCGGAGCTGGACTGGACCTTCGGCTACCCCTTCGCCGTCGCGATGATGCTGCTGCTCGCGGGCGCGCTGTACTGGGCGTTCAAACGCAAGGGCTGGCTCTGAGCGGAGCTTGCGGAGCGAACATCAGCTCTGAGCGGACCTTGCGGAGCGAACATCGGCTCTGACCGCGCGTGGGCGGGGCTGGCAGCGCGGGCAGCTGTAGCTGGACCGGTTCATGAACGCCTCGCGGCGGATCGGCGTGCCGCAGCGGGGGCAGGGCCGGTCGGCCCGGCCGTAGGCCGCCAGCGACCGGTCGAAGTATCCCGACGCGCCGTTGACGTTGACGTACAGCGTGTCGAAGGACGTGCCGCCCGCGACCAACGCGGCGTCCATCACCTCGGACGCGGCCGTCAGCACGGCACGACCCTGCGCCCGCGTGAGCTTCTCGGTCGGACGCAGCCCGTGCAGCCGGGCCCGCCACAGCGCCTCGTCCGCGTAGATGTTGCCGATGCCGGACACGACCGTCTGGTCCAGCAACGCCCGCTTGATCTCCGTGCGACGGCGGCGGATCCCGGCGACGGCGGCGTCCAGGTCGAACGCGGGGTCCATCGGGTCGCGGGCGATGTGCGCGATCGGGGCGGGCAGCAGTCCCCCGCCGACCGCGGGCACGAGCGGGTGCAGTGAGAGCCCACCGAACGTGCGTTGGTCGACGAACCGCAGCTCCGGCCCGTCGTCGGCGAAACGCATCCGGATGCGCAGGTGCTTCTCGGCGGGCCGTCCGGGGTCGGCGACGAGCATCTGCCCGCTCATGCCGAGGTGGGCGAGCACGGCGTCGTCGTCCTCCGGGCCGCCGTCCAGCTCCAGCCAGAGGTACTTGCCCCTGCGCCGGGCCCCGGTGATCGTGCGGCCGCCGAGCCGGGCGGCGAAGTCGGCGCCACCCGCGAGGTGACGGCGGACGGCACGGGGGTGGGCGACCTCCACGTGCGCGACCGTCCGCTTCAGCACGTGCTCGGCAAGGCCACGCCGGACGACCTCGACCTCGGGCAGCTCGGGCACCCCGCGTCCTACGTGCCCGCGGTGCTGGAGGTGGCCGCCTCGCCGGTGAGCGCGTGCCAGGCCAGCTCGGCGGCCCGCTGCTCGGCCTCCTTCTTGGTGCGGCCCTCCCCCGAGCCCAGGTCCCGGCCCGCGACGACGGCGGTGGCCGTGAACGTCTTGAGGTGGTCGGGACCTTCCTCGGTGATCCGGTACTCGGGCACGCCGAGGTCGGCCGCCGCCGTGAGCTCCTGGAGGCTGGTCTTCCAGTCCAGGCCCGCGCCCAGCAGCGGGGCGTTGCGCAGGAGCGAGTCGAAGAGCCGGTGCACGAGATCGCGCGCGGTCTCCAGGCCGTGCTCAAGGTACACCGCGCCGATCAGCGCCTCGGTCGCGTCGGCGAGGATGCTCGGCTTCCGGCGCCCGCCGGTCAGCTCCTCGCCGCGCCCGAGGTAGAGGTGGGCGCCGAGCCCGGCGGGCCCGCCGAGGGTGGCGGCGACACCGGCCAGCGCGTGCATGTTCACCACGCTGGAACGCAGCTTGGCCAGCTGCCCCTCGGGCCGTTCGGGGTGGTCGCGGTACAGCCGGTCGGTGACGACGATGGACAGCACCGAGTCGCCGAGGAACTCCAGGCGCTCGTTGGTCGGCAGGCCGCCGTTCTCGTACGCGTAGGAGCGGTGGGTCAACGCCAGCGTGAGCAGCTCGTTGGAGAGCTCGACGCCGAGCGTCGCGAGGAGGAGCCCACGGTCACGCGCGGGTCCCGTTGCACCGCGTTCCGGCATAACGCTCGAAAGGCTCAGGCCGGGGTGACGACCGGGCGCCCGTTGTACGTGCCGCAGACGGGGCAGGCGACGTGCGGCGGCTTGGTGGCCCGGCAGGCGCGGTTGGAACAGGTGACGAGCGTGGGAGCAGTGGCCTTCCACTGCGACCGACGGGATCGCGTGTTCGAGCGCGACATCCGGCGCTTCGGGACGGCCACGATGGATCTCCTTGCGGTAGTGCTCGAAGGGTCATTCGGCGGGCAGGCGCTCTCGCAGAGCGGCCCAACGTGGGTCCAGTGTCTCATGCCCGTGGTCGGGAGCGAGGTCGGCCCACTTCTCCCCGCACTCGGCGCACAGGCCGGGGCAGTCGGGACGGCACAGCGGGGCGAGCGGGAGGTCCAGCACGAGGGCGTCGCGCACGGTCTGCTCGAGGTCGATGTGCTCGTCGACGACGCGCGGCAGCTCGTCCTCGTCGGTGGTCTCGTCGGTGACGCTGTCCGGGTAGGCGAAGAGCTCGCCGATCGTGACGGTGATCTCGTCGGTGAGCGGGTCGAGGCAGCGCGCGCACTCGCCTTCGAGCCGGGCGTACGCGGTGCCGGAGACGTAGACGCCCTCGGCGACCGACTCCAGCCGCACGTCCAGCTCGACCGGTGATCCCGCGGGCACGCGGATGGTCGGCAGCCCCATCCCGTCCTCCGGCGCGGGGACGACCCGGGTGCAGGTGCGCATGGTGCCCGGACGACGACCCAGCTCCCGGGTGGAGAGGGCCCACGGTCCGGGGACGGCGTGGTGGTGCTTGCTCACGTCGTCCAGAGTAGGTCAGGTTCCGAACCGGTCGGCCATCACCGCGGCCAGGTCGTAGGCGGCCGCGCGGGTGGCGGGGCGCAGCCGGGCGAGCTCGACGCGGCCGCCGGTGGCCAGGTGCGGGTCGTGCGGGATCTCGACGACCGCGCGGCAGCGGGCGGCGAAGTGCGCCCTGATCTTCGCGATGTCGACGTCGGCGCTGCTGCGGTCGCACGACAGCACCGCGACGGCGTCCGCCGCGAGCGCCCCGTGGCCGTGTGCGAGCAGCCAGTCGAGGGTCTTGCTGGCCCGGCCCGCCCCGTCGACCGTCGGCGCGCCGACGATGATCACACTGTCGGCCAGCCGCAGGGTGCCCGCCATCGCCGAGTGCACGAGCCCGGTGCCCGAGTCGGTGATGATGATGTTGAAGAAGCGGTCGAGCAGCGCGCAGATGTGCTCGTACTCCTCGCGGCTGAACGCGTCGCCCGCCGCCGGGTCCTGCTCGGAGGCGAGCACCTGCAACCGGCCCGCAAGGCTGGTGTAGCGGCTCATCTCGGTCCACGTGTCGATGCGGTCGAGATCGCGCAGCAGCTCCCGCACCGTGACCGTCGACTCCCCCGTGAGCCGGTCGGCGAGCGTGCCGGCGTCCGGGTTCGCGTCCAGCACGACCACCCTGTCGCCCCGGTTCTCGGCCAGCACCAGCCCCAGCAGTGTGGCGACCGTGGTCTTGCCGACCCCGCCCTTGATCGACGTGACCGCGATGCGGTGGCTCTGCTGCAACGGGCGGCGGATGCGGTGCACCACGTCCCGGTGCCGCAGCTCGCTCGGCGCAGGGCCGGGGTTGAACAGCCCGCCGGTGACGCGGAGGAGCACGTTGCGCCAACCCGTTCTGGGCTCGTCGGGGGGCGCGCGCAGGATGTCGTCGGTCAGGTCGGACGCGCTGGGGCCCCGTGCGGGCGGCCCCGCCATGCTGACGGACTCGACGGGCGGACCCGGGGCAGCCTGCGGCTCCAGCCGGTGCCCGTAGCGGTCCCACCAGCTCGCGGGATCGGGCTCGGGTGGGGGTCGTGCCACGGTGCCAAGGTACCTCGCACGCCCGGCCCGTCCGGCCGGTTCGACAAGGTCAGGCCGCCGCCGAGGGGCCGACCTAGTCGATGAGGTCCATCCCGGTGCCGGTGCGGTTCCGCTCCGCACCCGCGGGCGCGCCCCGCCAGAGCCTGCTGCGGCCGCGGGTGACGGTGGCGAGCGCCTTGCCCAACGTCTCCTCGAACTCGGCGAGCTTGGCGTCGACGTAGGCGTCGCACTCGCGGCGCAGCCGGTCGGCCTCGGCCCCGGCCGCGTCGACGACGCGGGCCGCCTCGGCGTTGGCCGTGCGCACGACCTCGGTCTGCGACACCAGCCGCACCTGCTCGGCCCTGGCCTCGGCGATGTACCGGTCGTGGGTCGCGCGGCCGTTCTCCACGGCGCGCTCGGCCTCGCTGTGGGCGCGGTCGGTCAGCTCCGTGTACTGCCTGCGCGCGTCGGCCACCGTCCGCTCGGACTCGTGGCGTGCCTTGGCGAGGGTCTGCTCGGCCTCGGCGCGGGCATCGGCGACCAGCCGCTCGGCCTCCGCCCCGGCGTCGGCGAGCGCGCGTGCGGCATCCGCGGTGGCCCCGGCGCGGGTCTGCTCGGCCTCCTGGGTGGCGTCGTCGACGAGCTCGTCGCGGCGGTCGAGCACGTCCTGCGCGTCGTCCAGCTCGCCGGGCAGCGCCTCCCGTATGTCGTCGAGCAGCTCCAGGACGTCGCCCCGGGGCACGACGCAGTTGGCCGTCATCGGGAGCCCTCGGGCCTCTTCGACGACGGTGACCAGCGCATCGAGGGATTCGAAGACCCGGTACACAGGCGGATCCTCTCATCGGCGGACGCCCGGACGGCGGATTGCGCACGCGCCCGCGTGTCTCTATCGACAGTTCGACCCTGCAGGCAGGTCTCTCAGGCCCGCTCCGCGATGCGTTCCATCAGCCGTTGATGGACCGAGCGCGGCAGCAGGTGCGCGACGTCGCCGCCGTAGGTGGCGATCTCCTTGACCAGCGAGCTCGCCACGAAGCTCCATTCGGGGCTGGTCGACATGAACAGCGTGTCGACGCCCGACAGCTGCTGGTTCATCTGGGCCATCTGCAGCTCGTAGTCGAAGTCGGTGACCGCGCGCAGCCCTTTGACGATCGCGCGGACGTCGTGCGCCCTGCAGTAGTCGACCAGCAGCCCGTCGAACGAGTCGACCTGGACGTTCGGGTACGGCCGGACGATCTCCCGGAGCATCGCGATGCGCTCCTCGACGGTGAACAGGCTCTTCTTGCCCTTGTTGACCAGCACCGCGACGACGATCTCGTCGAAGAGCGACGCGGACCGTCCGATGATGTCCAGGTGCCCGTTCGTGGGCGGGTCGAAGGAGCCGGGACAGACGGCGCGCCTCATGGGAATGGACCGTAACAGCGGGCGATGTGCAAAGTGGTCTCGCCGTAACGTCGCTCACGGACGGCTTCCAGTGGCGCAGGCCACGGGAACGGACCGCCGCGGGTCGGCCGTTCGACGACGGCGGTCGCGTCGGGCGCGAGCCAGCCGTGCGCGGCGGCCGCGACCAGCCACGCCGCCACCTCCGTGTCGGGCAGGGCGTACGGCGGGTCGGCGAGCAGCACGTCGTAGGAGCGGTCGGCGGGAGTGGCCAGTACTGCCGCCGCGGTCGTCGCCCTGACCTGGGCGCCGGGGATCCCGACCGCCGCGACGTTGCGGCGGAGCACGGCGGCCGCGCGCCGGTCGCTCTCGACGAGCAGGACGTGCGCGGCACCCCGGGAGAGCGCCTCCAGCCCGAGCGCGCCCGATCCCGCGCAGAGGTCGAGCACGGCGGCGCCGTCGAGGCCGGGGTCGTGGGCGAGCGCGGAGAACAGCGCCTCCCGCACCCGGTCGGACGTCGGCCGGGTGCCCGACGGCGGCACGGCGAGCCGCCGCCCACCGGCCACCCCGGCCACGATCCTGGTCACGCCCGACATTGTCCCGCCGGCCCCATCCCGGCCGCACACACCGTCGGGGGCGCACACACACGTCCCGCACCGTGTGCGGACCACCGACGGTGTGTGCGACGGCTACTCCAGCTCCAGCAGCAGGTCGCCGCCCTCCACCTGCTGCACCTTCCCGATCGCCAGGCGCGCGACCGTACCGGCCTGCTGCGCGGTGATGCTCGCCTCCATCTTCATGGCCTCGATCGTCGCCACGGTCTGGCCCGCGCTCACCGGGTCGCCCTCCCCCACCTGCAGCGTCACCACGCCCGCGAACGGCGCGGGGACGTGGCGCGGGTTGCCCCGCTCGGCCTTCTCCGCCGCCTTGACGTCGGTGGCCACCGACGCGTCGCGCACCGACACCGGCCGCAGCTGACCGTTCAGCGTGGTCACCACCGTCCGGAAGCCGCGCTCGTCGGGCTCGGAGATCGCCTCCAGCGCGATCAGCAGCGTGACGCCGGGCTCCAGCTCGACGGTGTGCTCGGTCTCGGGCTCGAGGCCGTAGAGGAAGTCCTTGGTGGAGAGCACCGACGTGTTGCCGTAGGACTCGCGGTGGGCCAGGTACTCGCGCGTCGGGCCCGGGAACAGCAGCCGGTTGAGCGTGGGGCGACGGCACGTCGCAAGGCCTTCGCGGTCCTCGTCCGTGAGCTCGGCGTGCTCCCGCTCCGGCGGACGGCCCTCCAGCGCGCGGGTGCGGAACGGCTCCGGCCAGCCGCCGGGGGGCTCGCCCAGCTCGCCGCGCAGGAAGCCGACCACCGAGTCGGGCACGTCGAAGCGGCCGGGGTCGGCCTCGAAGTCCTTGGCTTCGACGCCCGCGCCGACCAGGTGCAGCGCGAGGTCGCCCACCACCTTCGACGACGGCGTCACCTTCACGAGGCGCCCGAGCATGCGGTCGGCGGCGGCGTAGAGGTCCTCGATCAGCTCGAACCGGTCGCCCAGGCCGAGCGCGATCGCCTGCTGGCGCAGGTTGGACAGCTGCCCGCCGGGGATCTCGTGGTGGTAGACCCGCCCGGTGGGCGACGCCAGCCCGGACTCGAACGGCCGGTAGACCTTGCGCACCGCCTCCCAGTACGGCTCCAGGTCGCCCACGGCCGCCAGCGAGAGGCCCGTGGCGCGCTCCGTGTGGTCGGTGGCCGCCACCAGTGCGGAGAGCGACGGCTGGGAGGTCGTGCCCGCCATCGACGCCACCGCCCCGTCGACGGCGTCCACCCCCGCCCCGATCGCGGTGACGAGCGTGGCGAGCTGGCCGCCCGCGGTGTCGTGGGTGTGCAGGTGCACGGGAAGGTCGAACCGTTCACGCAGGGCGGTGACCAGCGTGTGCGCGGCCGGTGGGCGCAGGAGCCCGGCCATGTCCTTGATCGCGAGGACGTGCGCGCCCGCCGCGACGATCTGCTCGGCGAGGCGCAGGTAGTAGTCGAGGGTGTAGAGGTCCTCCGCCGGGTCGGACAGGTCGCCGGTGTAGCAGAGCGCCACCTCGGCGACGGCCGTGCCGGTCGCCCGCACCGCGTCGATGGCCGGGCGCATCTGCGCGACGTCGTTGAGCGCGTCGAAGATCCGGAAGATGTCCATGCCCGCGGCCGCGGCCTCGTGCACGAAGGCGTCGGTGACCTCGGTGGGGTACGGCGTGTAGCCGACGGTGTTGCGTCCCCGCAGCAGCATCTGGAGGCAGATGTTGGGCACCGCCGCGGACAGGGCGGCCAGCCGGTCCCACGGGTCCTCGGCGAGGAACCGCAGGGCGACGTCGTATGTCGCCCCGCCCCAGCACTCCAGCGACAGCAGCTGCGGCGCGGTGCGGGCGACGTACGGCGCGAGGGCGAGCAGGTCGCGGGTGCGCACGCGCGTCGCGAGCAGCGACTGGTGGGCGTCGCGGAACGTCGTGTCGGTGACGGCCACCGCGGTCTGCCCGCGCAGGCTCCGGGCGAACCCCTCCGGCCCCAATGCGCGCAGGAGCTGGCGCGAGCCGTCGCGCGGAAGCGCGTCGAGGTCGACGCGGGGCAGCTTGTCGGCAGGCTCGACGACCTGCGGACGCGGCCCGTGTGGGCGGTTGACCGTCGTCTCGGCGAGATAGGTGAGCAGCCGGGTGCCGCGGTCGGCGGACTTGCGGGCCCGCAGGAGCTCGGGCCGCTCGTCGATGAACGCGGTGGTGATGCGGCCCGCCTGGAAGTCGGGGTCGTCGAGCACGGCGGCCAGGAACGGCAGGTTGGTCGTGACGCCACGGATGCGGAACTCCGCGATCGCCCGGCGGGCCCTGCGTACGGCCTGCTCGAAGCTGTGCCCGTAGCAGGTGAGCTTGACCAGCATGGAGTCGAAGTGGGCGCTGACCTCGGCGCCGGTGTGCGTCGTGCCGCCGTCGAGGCGGACGCCGGGGCCGCCGGGCGAACGGTAGGTGCTGATCACGCCGGTGTCCGGGCGGAACCCGTTGGCCGGGTCCTCCGTCGTGACGCGGCACTGCAGGGCGGCGCCCGAGAGCGTCACCTCGTCCTGGGACAGCCGCAGCTCCGGGAGGGTCATGCCGCTGGCGATGCGCAGCTGGGCGATCACGAGGTCGCGGTCGGTGACCTGCTCGGTCACCGTGTGCTCCACCTGGATGCGCGGGTTCATCTCGATGAAGACGTGGTGGCCGCGCTCGTCGAGCAGGAACTCGACGGTGCCCGCGTTGACATAGCCGATGGCCTTGGCGAAGGCGACGGCGTCGGCACAGATGCGGTCGCGCAGCTCGGGATCGAGGTTGGGCGCAGGCGCGATCTCGATGACCTTCTGGTGCCGCCGCTGCATCGAGCAGTCACGCTCGTAGAGGTGCACGACGTTGCCCACCGCGTCGGCGAGGATCTGCACCTCGATGTGCCGCGGGCTCACCACGGCCTGCTCGAGGAACACCGTGGCGTCACCGAAAGCCGACTCGGCCTCACGCATCGCCGCGTCGATCGCGTCGCGCAGGTCGGCAGCCCGCTCCACGCGCCGCATGCCGCGCCCGCCGCCACCGGCCACCGCCTTGACGAAGATCGGGAACCCGATGTCGTCGGCGGCGGCGGCGAGGGCGTCGACGTCGGTTCCGGGCTCGCTCGAACGCAGCACGGCGACGCCCGCCTCGCGGGCAGCGGCGATCGCGCGGGCCTTGTTGCCGGTCAGATGCAGCACTCCGGCGGGCGGGCCGACGAACGTGATGCCCGCGTCGGCGCAGGCCTTGGCGAGGTCGGGGTTCTCGGAGAGGAAGCCGTAGCCTGGGTAGACGGCGTCGGCGCCCGCCCGGCGCGCCGCCTTGATGACCTCGTCGACCGAGAGGTACGCCCGGACCGGATGGCCCGGCTCACCGATCTGGTAGGACTCGTCGGCCTTCGCGCGGTGCAGGGAGTTGCGGTCCTCGTAGGGGAAGATCGCGACGGTCGCGGTCCCCAGCTCGTAGGCCGCGCGGAACGCGCGGATCGCGATCTCACCGCGGTTGGCGACCAGCACCTTGCGGAACACGGCGGGCTCCCTCGGGTTCGTCGTGTTGGTGATCTCGGCCGAACGCTACCGGCCGGGTCTGGTGAGGGCACTCGATCGGACCCGTGCGCGCATCACCCGGGTCGGGTACCAAGGAGACGTGCGCCACCATCGTCACCCGGCGGGGATGCCGCCCTTCCCACCGGCCTACGCCGCTGCGTTCGCCGACGGGCGGCGGCTGCGCGAGGAGTCCCACCGGCGTCGACGGGTGGCCGGGCGGCCGGGCGGCCACCCGCACCACCCCCCGAGGGGCCGCGCGCTGCTGGCGATCGCCGCGGTGATCGTCGTGTTGACGATCGCGTCCGACGGCGGCGTCCTGGTGATCGGAGGCGGCATGCTGATCGGTCTGGTGACGCTCGCGTGGATCGTCGTGCTCATGGCGGCGCCGCTGCTGCTCGTCGGCGGGATCGTCTTCGCGGTCACGCGGTCACAGCACCGCGCCCGGCTGCGCCGCGGCGGCGCGGCGGGCACCGCGCCGCTGCCCGCCCGGCCCGCCGCGCCGCCGCGGCCGGACCTGATCTGGGCGCACGCCCGGCGCCGGTTCGACGCGCTGCGCAGCGCCTACGCGGCCTACGAGTGCGACCCGATGGCGGTGCTGCGCCTGCCCGCACTCGCCGACGTGTCGGTGCCGAGCACGGGACGCTTCGTCGACGCGTTCGCCGAGGCCCAGGCGCTCGACACGGACGCCTACCCCGGCGGCACCCACGCGCCCGCGTTCGTCGCCGCCGTCGACAGGGCGGAGCGCGCGTGGCGCGCCGCCCGTGAGGCGGCCGAGCGGATCCGCCTCTCCACGCTGACGCCCGCCGAGCGGGCCACCGTCGAGCGGGTGATCAAGCTGCTCACCACGGCCCGCGATTCCGACTGCGACGCCGAGCGCCTCGCCGCCTACACCCGCGCCCGCTCCGAGCTGGCCAAGCTGGACAAGGCGGGCGTGATCCACGTGCCGCTGCCCGCCACGGCCGCCCTCGACGCCGCGAGCCGCGGCGCCCTCCCCGCCTGAGCTCGACACCCCGCCGCGCGCGCCTCCGGTCGGCCGCACCTCGCAGACCAGCCCGGCACCTCGCAGAGCCCCGGGACCCTGCGAAGCGCAGCTCAGCCCTGCGAAGCGCCGGGCCCGACGCTCCGACAGCGAAGCACCGGGCAACACGTCGGGAGACACCGCGGCGGCCGATGGCGTCGGCCCGAGCCGGGCCAGACCCGCCAGCGCGAGCCAGCGCGGGCCGCTCACACCCGGTCGAGCCAGGCGGCGCGCTCCTCGTCGCCCACGGTCTGGCCGACGAGCACGGCGAGGCCACGGTGGGCGCGGAGGGCGGGGTCGTGATCGACGATGTCGACGGCGTAGGCCCGCGCCTTGGCGATGACCTCCTCGTGCTTGAGGAGCGACAGCAGCCGCAGGCCGGAGCGGCGGCCGGACTGCAGGGCGCCCAGGACGTCGCCCTCGCGCCGGAGCTCGAGGTCCAGGTGGGCGAGCGCGAACCCGTCAGTGGTCTCGGCGATGGCGTCCAGCCGGGTGCGGGCCGCGGTGGCGGCGGGCATCTCGGTGACCAGCAGGCACACCCCGGGTGCTGACCCACGCCCGACCCGACCGCGCAGCTGGTGCAGCTGCGAGAGCCCGAACCGCTCGGCGTCGAGGATCACCATCGCGGTGGCGTTGGGCACGTCGACCCCCACCTCGACCACCGTGGTGGCGACGAGCACGTCGAGCTCGCCACGCTCGAACGCGCGCATCACCGAGTCCTTCTCCTCGGCGGGGAGCTTGCCGTGCAGCAGTCCGAGGCGCAGGCCGGTGAGCTGGTCCTCCATCAGCTTGGCGAGCACGTCCAGCACCGCCACTGGTGGGCGGCGGCCCTCCGTGTCCTCGTCGGGAGGCTCGGTGTCGACGTCCTCGCCGAGCTTCGGATCGCCCACCCGCGGGCACACGACGTAGGCCTGATGTCCGGCGGCGACCTCCTGCCGCACCCGCCGCCAGACGCTCCCGAACCAGGACGGCTTCTCCGCCAGCGGCACGACGGTGGTGGCGATCGGTGAGCGCCCTGCTGGCAGCTCCCGCAACGCCGAGACCTCCAGATCGCCGTACACGGTCATCGCCACCGTGCGCGGGATGGGTGTGGCGGTCATGACCAGCATGTGCGGCACCACGGGCGCGTCGCGGGCACGAAGGGCGTCGCGCTGCTCGACGCCGAAGCGGTGCTGCTCGTCGACGACGACGAGGCCCAGCTCGGCGAACCCGACCCGGTCCTGGATGAGCGCGTGGGTGCCGACGACGATGCCCGCCTCGCCGGACTGCGTGTCGAGCAGCGCCTTGCGCTTGGCCTTCGCGCCCAGCGACCCGGTGAGCAGGGTGACCCGCGTGGCGATCTCCGGCGCGCCCAGCTCACCGGCCTGGCCGAGCGGCCCGAGGAGCGCGCGCAGCGACCTGGCGTGCTGCGCGGCCAGCACCTCGGTGGGCGCGAGCAGAGCGGCTTGGCGGCCCGCGTCGACGGCCTGCAGCATCGCGCGGAGTGCCACGACCGTCTTGCCCGCCCCGACGTCCCCCTGGACGAGCCGGTTCATCGGGTGCCGCCCTGCCAGGTCGGCGGCGATCTGCGCACCCACCGCCCGCTGGCCCTCGGTGAGCGCGAACGGCAGGCGCGCGTCGAACGCCTCCAGAAGCCGGCCCGGCCGGGGCGGACAGGCCGCGGCGGGCCGCGCCGCGGTGGCCTGGCGCCGCAGGGCGAGCGCGAGCTGGACGCCCATCGCCTCGTCCCACACCAGCCGGTGGCGGGCAGCGTGGATGTCGGCCTGGCTCTCGGGCACGTGGATGCGCCGCAGCGCGCGCCCGAGCTCGGCGAGGCCCTCCCGCTCCCGCAGCGACGACGGCAACGGATCGGCGACATCCACCCGGCCCCCGTCGTCGAGCAGGTCGAGCACCTGGCGCACGGACCGCGCGATGGCCTGGGAGCCGAGCTTGCCGGTGGCCGGGTAGACCGAGATGAACGGCCGGATCTCGTCGTCCTCGTCGAGCGTCTCGAACTGGGGGTGGGTGAGCTGCAGCTTCCGGTTGAACACCCCGACCTTGCCGGAGAACACCGCACGCACCCCCGGCTTGACGAGGGACTTCAGCTTGTGCCCGTTGAAGAACGTGCAGTCCAGCTCGGCGCCCTTCTCGTCGCGGATGACGACGGCGAGCAGCTTGCCGTTGCGCGAGCGCATGTCGCGCAGCGCGGCCTTCTCGACCTGCGCGACGACCGTGACGTGCTCGCCGATCTCGAGGCCCGCGATGTCGGTGAGCCGCCCGCGGTCGACGTAGCGGCGCGGGTAGTGGCGCAGCAGGTCGCCGACCGTGTGCAGGGACAGCTGGGCGGTGAGCGCCTCGGCCGTGCGTCCGCCCACGGCGGTGACCAGCGGCGTATCCAGCCCGATCGCGCTCATTCCACCCCCAGCACCAGCGGGTAGTCGTTCTGGCCGCCGCGGTGGACGACGACATCGACCTCCGGATGGCTGCGGTGCAGATCGGCGGCGAGCCCCTCCGCGAGCGCGGCGTCGGTGCCCGCGCCGAGGAGCGCCGTGACGATCTCACCACCTCCGAGCAGCATGCGGTGAGCCAACCACAGGGCACCGACAGAAAGGTCGGGGGCGATCAGCACGACCTCGCCGTCGGCGATCCCGAGCACGTCACCGGGCTCGCAGCGGCCCACCCAGGTCAGCGCCTCGGTCTCGGCCACGAGCAAGGCGGCCGTCCGGGTGCCCGCGGCGGCGTCCGCCATCGCGACGACGTCTTCGCCGGACCGGCGCACCGGGTCGTGCACCGCCAGCGCCGACAGGCTCTGGAGCACCGATGCGGTCGGCAGGACGAGCACGTCCTGCCCATCGCGGCGGGCCGCGGCCGCCGCGGACTCGGCCGCTGCGACGAGATCGGGGTCGCCGGGCATCAGGACGACGTGGCGGGCGCCGGTCGCGGCGAGCGCCGCCACGAGCTGGTCGACGGTCACGGGCGCCCCCGGCTCCCGCGTGAGCACCGCCGCGCCCGAGTCGCGGGCCAGCCCGGCGATCTCCTCGCCGACGACGACCATGAGCACCGCCCTGGCGACGCCGAACCGGCCCGGCGCGGGCTGCTCGGCGAACCGGACCACCGTGATCCGGTGGGGCCTTCCCACCGCGATTCCCGCCTCGACCGCGGCGCCGATGTCGTTGCAGTGCAGGTGGACGTTCCAGAGGGCGCGGCCGTCGCCGACCACGGCGACGCTGTCGCCGAGCTCGTCCAGCCGTGACCGCAGCACGTCGATGGCCGTCACGGGCGCATCGAGGAGGTACATCACCTCGTAGTCGAACGCGGCCGAACCGGTCTCCCGGGTTCTGGTCAAGGTCACGCGGTCCCGCGCGAACGGCGGCGGAGCGGCCGTCGGCGGGCGGTCGGCCAGCAGCGCGGCCAGGGCGTCGAGGAGGAGGTAGATGCCCATCCCCCCGGCGTCGACGACCCCGGCGTGGGCCAGCGCGGGCAGTTGGGCGGTGGTGGCCCGCAGGGCCGCCGCCGCGGCTTCGGCCGCCGCGGCGGCAACTCGGGCCAGCGGGCGGGCGCCCAGGTCGGCGGCGGCCGGGCCGCTGCCTGCCGCCGCCTGCAGGCGGTGGTCGAGGTTCCCGTCGGGCGCGGCGGCCTGCCCGGGTCGTTCGTGGACGCCATGGGCGAGACCGGTGGACGACGCGGCGGGTGGGCGAGCAGCGCACCGCGCTGCCGCGACGGCCGCCGCCAGGACGGTGAGCGCCGTGCCCTCGCGAGGCTCGGCGAGCGCCGCCGTGGCGAGCGCCAAGCCACGGGCCAGCGCGGCGGCCAGCACCGCCGCGTCCTCAGCGGCAGACGGCCCGGCCGCCGCCACCTCGGCGAACCCCCGCAGCACCTGGGAGAGGATCACGCCCGAGTTGCCGCGGGCGCCGAGCAGCGCGCCGCGGGCGAGCGCCGCGGCGACGGCGCCTGCCCCGTCCCCCGCCACCTCGGCGGACTCGAGGGCCGACCGCATCGTGAGCAGCAGGTTCGTGCCCGTGTCGGCGTCGGCGACGGGGAAGACGTTGATGTGGTCCACCTCGGCCCGGTGCCGCTCCAGCACCGCGACCGACGACCGCGCCCACGCGAGGAGCAGGGCGGTGTCGAGCACGGCGGGCACGGGATCCCAGCGTAGCCACCGGGGGGTGTGCGACCGTCGGGGTGGCGCAGGTACGCTGGTCTCTCGCGACCGGGGCTGCCCCGGCTTCACCGATACCGATCTCGAGGAGTTCGACGTGGCTGCCGTCTGCGACGTCTGTGGAAAGGGTCCGGGCTTCGGCATGTCCGTCTCGCACTCGCACCGCCGTACCCACCGCCGCTGGAACCCCAACATCCAGACCGTGCGGACCCGGCTCAGCGGCGGCAACCGCAAGCGGATGAACGTGTGCACCTCGTGCCTGAAGGCAGGCAAGGTCACCCGCGGCTGACCCCGCACGTCCCGCCGCCCCCGCCCATCGGACGGGGGCGCTGTCATGTCCGCGACCGCACCTGCGTTGTGGTGGCCGCACCAGCGTCAGGACGCGTGTGCGGGCACCACGATGCTGGTGCCGTGCGTCACGGCAGCTTCCAGTCCACCGGGTCGCCGCCTCGTTCTTCCAGCAGCGCGTTGGCCCGGCTGAACGGCCGCGAGCCGAAGAAGCCCCGGTCGGCCGACATCGGGCTCGGATGCGCCGACTCGATCAGCGGGACGTCGACGAGCAGCGGCGCGAGGTTGCGCGCGTCGCGCCCCCACAGGATCGCCACGAGTGGCGCGCCGTCCCGGGCGACGAGCGCGCGGATGGCCTGCTCGGTGACCGCTTCCCAGCCCTTGTCGCGGTGCGATCCCGGCTCCCCCGGCGCCACGGTGAGCACCCTGTTGAGCAACAGCACGCCCTGCTCGGCCCACGGCGTCAGGTCGCCGGTCGACGGCGTGGGATGGCCGAGGTCCGCGGTGTACTCGCGGAAGATGTTGGCCAGCGACCGCGGCACCGGACGGGTCGTCGGCGACACCGAGAACGACAGCCCCACCGCGTGCCCTGGCGTCGGGTAGGGGTCCTGTCCCACGATGAGCACCCGCACGGCGTCGAAGGGCTGGCTGAACGCGCGCAGCACGTTCGCGCCCGCCGGGAGGTAGCGCCTGCCTGCGGCGAGCTCGGCGCGCAGGAAGTCGCCCATGTCCGCGATGCGCTGGGCCACGGGGGCGAGTGCCGTCGCCCACCCGGCCTCGACGACCTGCTCGAGCGGACGGCGTCGACGGTCGCCTCGTTCCTCGGCGGGGCCTGCCATCAGCCCAACCTCCGCAGCTCGGCGCGGAACCGCTTCCCGCGCTCGACGTAGCTCGTGACCGCGTGCTCGTACATCCCCTCGGGCACCTCGTGGCCCTCCCGGACGCGTGCGGGCACACCGAGCGCCATCGTCCTGTCGGGGATCTGCGCGTTCGGCGACACGACGGCGCCCGCGCCGACGATCGCGCCCTCGCCGACCGTGGAGCCGTTGAGCACAATCGAACCGGACGAGATCAGCGCGCGGTTGCCGATCGTGGCGCCCTCGATGTGCACGTTGTGCCCGACCGTCACCTCGTCCCCGATGATCGTCGGCCGGACGACCGTCGTGTGGATGATCGAGCCGTCCTGGATGCTCGTGCGCGCGCCGACCTCGATGCGCCCGTCGTCGCCGCGCAGCACGGCCGTCGGCCACACCGTCGACTCCGCGCCGATCGTCACGTTGCCGATCACGACGGCGTCGGGGTGGACGTACGCGTCGGGATGGATGTCGGGCTCGGCGTCGCCGAGGGCGTAGAGGGGCACGGGCCTGGAGCCTATGCCCGCCGCCCGTGAGCTGTTTCACCTGATCGCCTGGAACGATTCAGAGACCCGGTTCGATGTACCTGATGTGATCGCACAGAACAGGAGGAACACCATCATGATCATGACCATCCGACGCGCACTGCGCCGCCTCGACGAGTGGACGCTCGAGGTGTTCAACCCGCGTTTCCCGTCCGACCACCGCTGACCGGACCTCACGACGAAGGGCCGTGGCCACCGGGGCCACGGCCCTTCGCCCACTCCCGTGTCAGTGCGCAGGTGGCCGGTCGTCGTCGCCGTCTTCGGGCACCGCGCCCGCGGCCAGCGGCTTCATCCGCGCCCACACGATGAACAGGACGGTCAAGACGAGCATCGCGATCCCCGTCCACAGGTTGAGGTTGATCCCGGCCGACTTCACGTTGTCCTGTGGGCTCGACGAGATGATTCCCATGATCGTCAGAACGATCCCGTAGAAGGCGAACAGGATGGCGATCACGGTGCGCAGGTCGAACAGCGCGACCGCCGCGCTCGAAGCCTTGTCACTCATCAGGAACTCCCCCTCAGACCACGACGTAGAGGATGACGGTCAGCACGAGGACGCCGACGCCGAGCACGACCGGCGACTTGATCCAGCCTGCGTCCTCGCCGGTCGTGGAATGACTGCGGTCCGCCTTCGGCGTCAACGACCAGGTCAGTCCGACCAGCTCGGCGTCCGGCTTGGGCTGCGTGAACGTGGTGACGATGGCCGCCACCACCACGCCGACGACGAACGCCGCGCTCGCGCCGAGGAAGCTGCCCGCCTGGCTGGACAGGGCAAGTACCCCGGTGCGCACCAGCACGTCGACGATCACGGCCGCGATCGTGCCGGAGACCAGGCCCGTCCAGCCCGCGGGGCCGCTCATCCGCTTCCAGAACAGGCCGAGGATGAAGATCGCGAACAGCGGGGCGTTGAAGAAGCTGAACAGCGCCTGGATGTAGTCCATGAGGTTCTGGTAGCTGCCCGCGATGGCGGCCGTGCCGATCGCCAGCAGACAGCCGACCACCGTGACCGCCCGGCCGACCTGGAGGTAGTAGCGGTCGTCCCGGCCCGGGCGCAGCCAGTCCTGCCAGATGTCGTAGGTGAACACCGTGTTGAGCGAGCTGACGTTCGCCGCCATGCCCGCCATGAACGCGGCCAAGAGCCCCGCCAACGCCACGCCGAGCACGCCGTTGGGCAGCACCTCACCCATGAGCAGCGAGAGCGCGTTGTTGTAGGTGACGTCGGAGGGCTGGCCCGCCTTCGCCGCGGTCAGCGCGGGCACCAGCACCGCGGCGATCATGCCGGGAATGACGATCACCAGCGGGATGAGCGCCTTCGGGTAGGCGCCGATGATCGGCGTGCGGCGGGCGGCCGACATGTTGCGGGCCGACAGCGCGCGCTGGACCTCGGCGAAGTTCGTCGTCCAATAGCCGAACGACAGCACGAATCCAAGGCCGAACACGATGCCCAGCACGGACAGGACCGGGTTCTGGATCTCGGTCAGCGTGGTGCCCGGCCAGGCGTGCAGGTCGCCCGCGTTACCGGCAGCGGTGATCTTCTCCTGGAGGCCCGACCATCCGCCGACCCTGGCGAGCCCGGCGACCGTCAGTGGGATCAGCAGCGCCAGGATGACGAAGAACTGCAGCACCTCGTTGTAGATCGCCGCGGACAGGCCGCCGAGGAAGGTGTAGCTCAGCACCACCAGCGCGGCGACCGGGATGGCCACCACCAGCGACCAGCCCAGCAGCGCCTCGAGCACCAGGCCGAGCGAGAACAGGTTGACGCCCGCGATGAGCACCGACGCCAGCGCGAACGTCACGGCGTTCACCCGCTGTGTCGTGTGGTTGAACCGCTTCTGCAGGAACTCGGGAACGCTGCGGGCCTTGCTGCCGTAGTAGAACGGCATCATCACGATGCCGAGGAACACCATCGCCGGGATGGCGCCGACCCAGTAGTAGTGCACCGTCGGTAGGCCGTACTGGGCGCCGTTGGCCGTCATGCCGATCAGCTCGATGGCGCCGAGGTTGGCCGAGATGAACGCCAGGCCGGTCACCCACGCGGGCAGCGAGCGGCCCGAGAGGAGGAAGTCCAGACTGGAGGAAACGGATCTGCGTGCCATCACGCCGATACCCAGGACCAGCACGAAGTAGAAGACCACGAGGACGTAGTCGATCCAGTTCGTGCCCAGCCTGAGATTGGTCGCGGCCAACACCATCGTCGGGGCCCCCTCACTCGTGGAATGTGGTGCGGATCATCCGCCATCGGGGGCGTTCCCGCCAGGCAGCAGCTTGGCGAAGTAGCGGCCGCCCGGCGTGTCGCGGTAGGTACCGAACGGCGCCATCGGCGCATAGCCCGCGCTGACGTACAAGTTGATCGCCTCGGGCTGCCGGAAGGCGGTCTCCAGCACCATGCGGCGCCGCCCCGCACGGGCTGCCGCCGCCTCCAGGTCGGCCAGCACCGCACGCGCATGGCCGCGGCCGCGGTGGGCGGGATCCACGAACATCCGCTTGATCTCGGCGTCGCCCTCGCGCAGCGGCGGGTCGTCGTCGCGGGCCCGCCAGCCGCCGCAGGCCACGGCGGCGCCGTCGACGTACCCGACCACGAAGTAGCCCGCGGGCGGCACGAACTCGGACCCGTCGTGCGGCGTCTCGTCCTCGCCGCCGTAGATCACCTGGTAGTGCGCCTGCAGACGGATGACCAGCGCGAGCGCGTCGGGATGCTCGAGCGGGGTCGGCCGCAGGGTCAGCCGGTTCAGCACCCCGCTCAGGCGCGCTCCTTCGCCCGGCGGCGCCAGTGCGTCAGCGGGCGCTCGGTGTAGCCGTTCGGCTCGGTGCGCCCGGAGAACACCAGGTCGAGCGCGGCCTGGAACGACTCGCTGCGGTCGAGGTCGTCGGCCATGGCGGGGTAGCCGGGCTCCTTGGCGTTCTGCTCGTCGACGACGGCGGCCATCCGCTCGAAGGTCAGCCGCACGTCACGCTCGTCGACGACGCGGTGGTAGAGCCAGTTGGCGATGAGCTGGCTGGAGATGCGCAGGGTGGCCCGGTCCTCCATCAGTCCGACGCCCGCCAGGTCGGGCACGGTCGAGCAGCCGATGCCCAGCCCCACCCAGCGCACGACGTAGCCGAGGATCGACTGCGCGTTGGTCTCCAGCTCGTGCCGCTTCTCCTCGTCGGTCAGCTTCCCGCTCAGGACGGGCACCTCCAGCAGCCCGCGGCGGTCGGTCGAGCGCCCGGCGAGCTCCCGCTGCCGCGCGCGGACGTCGGTGCGCAGGTAGTGCAGGGCGTGCAAAGTCGCGGCGGTCGGCGAGGGCACCCAGGCGCAGCTGGCGCCCGCCTCGGGCTGCGCCCCCTTCTGCGCCAACATGTCGGCCATCGCGGCGGGCTTGGCCCACATGCCCTTGCCGATCTGCGCGGTGCCCGCGAACCCGGCGGCGAGCGCGACATCGACGTTGCGGTCCTCGTACGTGGTGAGCCACGCCGTCGACTTCATGTCGTCCTTGCGGACCACCGCGCCCGCCTCGAAGTCGGTGTGGATCTCGTCGCCGGTGCGGTCGAGGAAGCCGGTGTTCACGAAGATCACACGATCGGCCGCGGCCGCGATGCACGCGCCCAGGTTGAGCGAGGTGCGCTTCTCCTCGTCCATGATCCCGATCTTGAGCGTGCGTGCGGGCAGGCCGAGCTTCGCCTCGACGGCGGCGAACAGCTCGACGGTCAGCGCCACCTCGTCGGGACCGTGCTGCTTGGGCTTGACGACGTACACGCTCCCGGCGCGGGAGTTGCTGTACCGCCCGAGCCCGCGCAGGTCGTGCAGCGCGGCCGCGGCCGTGACCAGGGCGTCGAGCACGCCCTCGGCGACCTCCACGCCGCCGACGGTCGCGGCGGTGGTGGTCATGTGGTGCCCGCAGTTGCGCACGAGCAGCAGCGAGCGGCCGTGCAGGCGCAGCGGCGAGCCGTCGGGGGCGGTGTACTCCCGGTCGCCGTGGACGACGCGCTCGACCGTGCGGCCGCCCTTCTCGAACGTCGCCGTGAGCGTGCCGGTCATGAGGCCGAGCCAGGTGCGGTAGGCGTTCGCCTTGTCCTGGCCGTCGACCGTGGCGACCGAGTCCTCCAGGTCGACGATCGTGGTGACTGCCGACTCGAGCACCATGTCGGCCACGCCCGCGTGGTGCTGACGCCCGACGCGGGACCCCTGGTTGATCGTCAGCTCGACGTGCAACCCGTTGCGCCGCAGCAGGATCGCGCCCTCGGCCGATCCCGCGAACTGGGCCGGGTCGGCGAGGGCGGGGTGGAGCGCGCCGCCGTCGACCCGGTACTCCGTGACGTCGGCGTGGTTGCCCTCGGCGAGCGGGAACAGCTCGTCGAGCAGCGCGTCGGCCGCGGCGATCACCTGCGCGCCGCGCCGCTCGTCGTACCCGGGCGCGAGGTCGTGGTCCCGCGGAAGGGCGTCGGTGCCGTAGAAGGCGTCGAAGAGCGAGCCCCACCGGGCGTTGGCCGCGTTGAGCGCGTAGCGGGGCACGGTGGAGGGCACGACGAGCTGCGGGCCGGGCACCTCGGCGATCTCGGCGTCGACGTCCTCGACGGACAGGTGCGGGCTCGCGTCCGGGACGAGGTAGCCGATGTCGGTGAGGAACGCGGCGTAGGCGTCGGGGTCGCCCGCGCCGTGCTCGCGGTGCCAGGCGTCGACCTGGGACTGCAGCTCGTCGCGGCGGCGCAGCAGCGTGCCGATCCGGCCCGCGAAGCGCGCCTGGAGGTCGACGAGCGCGGCCCAGAACCGCTCGGGCTCGATGTCCAACCCGGGAAGCAGCTCGTCGGCGACGAAGGAACGCAGGGCCGGGTCGATCCACAGGTCGGTGCTCACGAGCGCACCTTAGGCCGGACCGACCACTCCCGACAGCGCGAGCGCCAAGGTGGCGAGGGCGGTGAGGACGAGCAGGAGCTGGAGCGTCCGCCGAGGGCCCACGCGCGCCTCCCGAGGTCTGGATCTTACGGTGCGCAGATCGTGACACGGATATCCCGCCGAGGCGCGCGCGGGTGCCCTCACGACCCGATTCCGCGCTCCCCCAGCACCCGGCGCAGCTGGCGCAGCGTGCGCGCCCGTGTCGGGCCGAGGCTTCCGACGGGCACCTCGAGGTCGCGCGCGATCTCCGCGTAGGACCGGTCGTCGTCGGCGAACAGCGCGCCGATCAGCGCGCGGCGGCCCGGCGCGAGCGTGGCGACCGCGCCACGCAGCTCGGCCGCCTCCGCGGCGCGGACGGCCAGCTCCTCAGGGCCGTCCACGGCAGCGGGCTGCGCCTCCATGTGGACGTCGTCGACGGGGACGGCGCGGTCGGACTGGCGCAGCAGGTGCTGGCACTCCCTGCTGACGACCGTGGCGAGCCAGCCCGCGAGGTGCTCAGGGGTGTGGATGCGGTCGACGTTCTCGGCGAGGCGCATCCAGGTCGTCTGGATGACGTCGAGCGCGTCGCTGTCCTGCAGCCGGTAGCGCCGGGTCCGCGAGCGCAGCAGCGGCAGGTAGGTCCGCACGACCTCCGGCCACGCGCCCGGCCGTCCGGCCTGCAGACGGCTGACGAGATCGGCGCTCCGGACGTCGTGGGTGACGGTGGCACGCATCAGCAACCTCTTCTCGGTGCTCTCCGAAGGTGGGGTCCCTCCGACACCGCCGACGCTCGCCGCGCCGCCGTCCCGCTCCGGGGCGCTCGGTCCCGCCGCCCTCGGGACGTCCGCCCGAAGCGCCGGGACGCGGGCCCGGACCCGCGTACGCTCTGTCCACATGGGCTCGCCCGCCACCGTGCTGCTGGTCGACGACCACCCGCTCGTGCGCCGCGGCCTCTCGGCCCTGCTCGGGCTGGAGCCGTGGGTGGGTCGCGTCGTCGAGGCGGGCTCCGTGGCGGAGGCCGCGCGCGAGGCCGTGCTCGCCGTGCCCGATGTCGCCGTCGTGGACCTCGGCCTGCCCGACGGCGACGGCGTGGACCTCGTGCGGCGCCTGCGCCGCTCCCCCGGCTGCCCGGTGCTGGTGCTCACGATGAGCAGGGAGCCCGCCGCCGTCCGCGGCAGCCTCGACGCGGGCGCCACCGGCTACGTCCTCAAGGACAGCCAGCCGGACGTCGTCGTGCGGGCCGCGCGCACGGTGCTGGACGGCGGCCTCGTGCTCGGGCCCGCCGTCGCGCTGTCCGCGGTGGGCCAGAGCCGCCGCCTTCCGCCGCCGCTGGACCGCCTGAGCCCCACCGAGCTGCGGATCCTGCGCCGCGTCGCGGAGGGACGCACCAACCCCGAGCTGGCCACCGAGCTCGGCGTCGAGGAGAAGACGGTCCGCAACCGCGTGTCGCAGGTCATCGGCAAGCTCGGGGTGGCCGACCGGCTACAGGCCGCGCTGCTCGCGCGCGACCTCGGCCTTCTCGACCGCTGACCCGTTGGACCACAGCGCGTAATCGTCTGTCGGTACCGAACGGACCGTGCCACCCTGAAGTGGAGTCGACCACATGTCGAGGCCGCACCTAGCGACGGGGTAGCCATGTCCGATCCACCGAAGCCCGTGCTCGCCATCTCGCCGGAGAACGACACCGCCCACATCGGCCCGCCCGACGTCCTGCTGAAGCACCTCGCGGTGGAGCGCCCCACCCCCGAGTCGGGCAAGCGGGTGATCCAGTGGGAGTTCTACGACGCGAGCGGCGTCCCGCTCACCGCGCAGGACGACGGCGCGGGCACGCAGGTGCTGGTGCCCACCGACCCGAACGCCGACCCGCCGGACCGCGCGCAGCGGCAGCTGCTCGTCCGGCGCATCGGGGTGGCGCTGCAGAACGCGCAGCTGCGGCTGGACGCCTTCTTCGCGAAGGTGGAGCCAGGGCCCGACGACCGGACCCAGATGGTGACGGCCACCGGCGAGCTGGGCGACGTGCTGGTGATGCTGAGCGCGCTGGAGGCGCTGGAGGTTCCCGCGGCGCCGCACCCGGGGACCTGGATGCACAACTGGCTGGACGCCGTGTTCGGGCGGCGGTGAGCGAGCTGGCGAGCGTGGGGGCCGCCCCGCGCGGACGGGTCGCCGGGCGGTGGGCCCTGCGACCCGTCACGCTGCCGGTGCCTGCGCTCGTGCTGGTCGGCGTCGGGCTCGCCGGTGTCGCCGCCGCGGGCGAGCTGCTCGGTCACGAGGGCGCCCACGCCGGGTCTGCCGCCATGGCGGCGACGATCGCGCTCACCTTCACCCCGCTCGCGGTGTTCGTCCTGCGCCGGGTGCCGGGCTCGCGGGTCGGCGGCCTCATGCTCGCCATCGGCGGGCTGGCGTACGTCGGCGTGGTCGCGGTGAGCTGGTCGGAGTTCGTCGTGGCGGCCTGGGTCAGCCAGTGGTCGTGGCTCGCGCCGCTCACGGTGATCCCGGTGCTGCTGCTCGTCGTACCCGACGGGGCGCTGCCTTCGCCGCGGTGGCGGCCGTTGCTCGTCGTGCTCGTGGCCTGCGCGGGCCTCGCCGTCGCCAGCCTCGCGGTCGCCGCGCTCGGCGCGCCGCGCACCCTGCTCACCGACGAGAACGTGGCGCTGTCCGACGCCACGTGGACCGCGCTCCTCGTGGGCATCGTGGCGCTCGCCATGGAGGGTATCGGCGCGCTCGGGGTGCTCACCGCGCTGGTGCTGCGCTGGCGCCTGGCGGACCCGATGGGCCGCGGACAGCTGGCGTGCCTGCTGCCCAGCGTCGTGCTCCTGGTGGTCGGCATCGTCCTCGACGGGAGCCATGTCGAGCTCGCGTGGCTGCCCGCCGTGGTGGCGTTCCCCGTCGGGCTGACCCTGGCCGTGCTGCGCTACCAGTTCGACGACCTCGACCTCTACATCCACCGGGGGGTGGTCTGGCTGGTCGTCACGGCCGTCGTGGTCGCGGCCTACGTGGGGGTGGCCACGCTGGCGGGCGCGACCATCGTCGCGCCGGGGTCGGGCCTCCAGGCGCTGGTCGCGGCCGCGGCCGTGGCCGCGCTGCTGCAGCCCGCGCAGTGGGTCGCGCAACGCGCGGCGCGCAGGCTCCTCTACGGCCGCCGCGACGAGCCGTACACCGTCATCACCGACCTCGGACGGCACGCGGCCGACCTGCGCGACCCGCTCGCGGTGCTGCCACAGATCGCGCGGACGGTCGTCGAAGGGCTGCGCGTGCCGTACGCGGCCGTCCGGGTCGTCGACGAGGCGGGCGCGGCCATGACGGCCGCGGAGAGCGGCCGGTGGGCAGGCCCGCCGGAGAGCTTCCCGATGGTGGCGCACGGCCGCGTCGTCGGGGAGCTGCAGGTGGCCGCGCGCCGGGTCGGCACCCGGTTCTCCGGCGCCGAGGCCCGACTGCTGCGCGACCTCGCGGGCCAGGCCGCGCTCGCCGCCGAGGCCGGGGCGAGCGCGATCGCGCTGCAGCGGGCGCGCGACCGGCTGGTGCTCGCGCGCGAGGAGGAGCGGCGGCGGCTGCGGCGCGACCTGCACGACGGCGTCGGCGCCGCGCTCGCGGGCACCCGGATGCTCACCGAAGTGGTGCGCCGCAGCCTGCCAGCAGCGGGCCCGGCCCCCGGGCTGCTCGCGACCCTCGCCGCCGATCTGGAGGCCTGCGCGGCGGAGGTCCGCGAGCTCATCGACGGGCTGCGCCCCGCCGCGCTCGACGACGGCCTCGCGGTGGCCCTCGCCGAGGTCGCCGACCGGTTCCGGGACCAGGGCCCCGCGGTGGAGCTCGGCATCGAGGGCGAGCTGACGGACCTGCCCGCTGCCGTCGAGGTCGCGGCCTACCGCGTCGTGGTCGAGGCGCTGACCAACGTCGTCAAGCACGCAGGCGCGGGCACCGCGCGGGTGCTGGTCCGCCGCGACGACCGGCACCTGGAGGTGCGGGTCGACGACGACGGCCGCGGGTTCACCGGGCCCACCCGCGACGACGGGGTCGGGCTGGCCTCCCTGCGCGAGCGCGCGGAGGAGCTGGGCGGGCGCTGTGAGATCCGCTCCGGCGGCCAGGGCACCGCGGTGACGGTGTTGTTGGCGCTCACGGGCTGAGCGCGTCGACGCCCACGCGTTCGAGGGCGCCGACCGTCTCCACGAGGGCCTTCAGGTCCGGCATCACGCCGATCGGCAGGTTCGCGCGCGAGGCCACCGGCACCTGCGGCGTCGCGGCGCCCCCGGTCAGCAGCGCCCGCATCTGCGCGGGCCGCAGGTAGTCGCCGTGGGCAGCGCGGTACATGCCCTGCACCACCACCGCGACCCCCGCGATGATCGCCGACGCCGAGCTGGTGCCGTCGAAGTCGGTCTGGTAGCCGCCCGCCGCGCTCGCGGTGACGACATCGCCGCCCCACGCGTAGCAGTTCACCCTGGTCCCGTAGTTGGAGTTCTTGTTGATGTTGATCCGGTGACCGGTGACCGACCCGCTCGGTACGGCCTCGGTCTCCTTCGCCGACATCGAGCCCGCCACGACGATCGCGCCGGAGTCGGTGGTGGTGAGCCCGCGCCCGGTCGAGCTGCGCCAGCCGTCGACGTTCGTCAGCCCGTTGCCCGCCGCCTCGACGACCACGACGTCGTTCCCGATCGCGGTGCGGATCGCCGCGAGGTCGACGTCGTCGGTCTCGCTCGGACCGTAGCCGTTGGCGGGGCGCTGCACCTCGAGCAGGAGCACGTGACCGGGCGCGGGCCTGCCCTGGGGCGCCAGCCAGGCGACCGCCGCGGTGATCGCGTCGGCGACGGTGAGGCCGGGATCGCCGCCGACGACGAGGGACGGGTCGCGGTGCGCGCAGACGGCGACGGCGCCCGCCTGGGGGGCCAGCCCGATCCCGCCGCTGCCGTTGTCCCGCCCGACGACGATGTCCAGCACGGCCGTGCCGTGGTCGGCCTCGCCGGGGTCGCTGGTGCCGAACAGCGGCGCGATGAGCCCCCAGCCGACGAGGTCCGGGTGGTCGAACCGCCAGCCCTGCTCGACGTCGACGAACCCGACGCCTTCGCCCGCGCCGCCCTGTCTCGCCCACGCCGCCTCGGCACCGACGCCGCGCGGCGCCGCCGCGAGGAAGGCCTGGGCCGGGTACTCCCCCTCGTCGGCGAAGGTGACCTGCGCCGGGTTGGTCGCCCGCGTCTCGGCGTAGGCGTGCACGACGCCCTGGACGTCCCGCAGCAGCCTGGCGACCACCTCGGGGTCGGCGATGGCGCGCGCGTCCACCCGCCAGTAGCGGGTGAGGCTGCCGTCCAGGTCGACGCCGTTGCCACGCGCCACCTCCTCCATCTGCAGCACCCGGCCCACGGGCACGCTGGTGACCACCCGCACGGTGGTGGGACTGCCGTTGTTCACCAGGAAGGCGCGCAGCCTGCTCAGCACGTCGAACCGCCCGGCGTGCCGGATCAGGTCGTCGCCGTCGTCGCCCGGCGGCAGGCGCTCGTCGAGCCGGAGGACGACGAACCCGGTGAGCCCGTCCTTCGGCGGCGGGAGCGGCTCGGGAACCGGGTCGGGGGCAAGCTCGGGCGGGTCCGGCGGCTCGGGTGTCATGCCGCTCCTCTCGGGGAGAACTCCTCCGATCACAGAGGAGGGCGCGCTGCGGGCCGGTGATACCGCGGGAGGGCCGAAATGTCGATCCCGCGGAGTGTCGGGGTGGCGTCGTACTGTGGCCCCAGTCGTTCGGGGAGGAGGCGCCATGGCTCTCGACGGTGCGGTGCGGCAGGCGTTCGAAGAGGTGCTCTCGCCAGCGGACGTGGTGTCCGACAAGGTGCAGCGCCGGGCCTACGAGTGCGACGGGCTCACCGGCTACCGGGTCGTCCCCGATCTCGTGCTGCTCCCCCGCGATGCCGCGCAGGTGGCGGCGGCGGTGCGGGTCTGCCACGAGCACGGGGTGCCGTTCGTCGCGCGCGGGGCGGGCACGGGGCTCTCCGGGGGCGCGCTGCCCGTCGCCGACGGCGTGGTGATCAGCCTGGCGCGCCTCGCGCGGATCCTGGAGGTCGACCCGGTCGACCGGCGGGCCGTCGTCGAGCCCGGCGTCACCAACCTGGCGATCACCAAGGCCGCGGCGCCGCACGGGCTGTACTACGCGCCGGATCCGTCCAGCCAGCAGGTGTGCACGATCGGCGGCAACGTCGCCGAGAACTCCGGCGGCGCGCACTGCCTCAAGTACGGGTTCACCACCCACCACGTGCTCTCGGCGGAGGTCGTGCTGCCCGACGGGTCCACGGTGGCGGTCGGCGCCGACACCGGGGAGCAGGCCGGGCCGGATCTGCGCGGCGTCGTGCTCGGCTCGGAGGGCACCCTCGGCATCGTCACCAAGGTCACCGTGCGGCTGCTGCGCGTGCCCGAGTCGGTGCGCACGCTGCTCGCGGACTTCCCCTCGATCGCCGCGGCGGGCGACGTGGTGTCCGACGTCGTCGCGGCGGGGATCGTGCCCGCGGCCATCGAGATGATGGACACGCTCGCGATCGAGGCCGCCGAGGAGGCCGTCCACGCGGGATACACCGTCGGCGTGCCCGCCGCGCTCATCGTGGAGCTCGACGGGCCCGCCGAGGAGTGCGGCGTCCAGTTCGAGCAGGTGAAGGCGATCTGCGAGAAGCACGGCTGCACCCGCCTGCACATCGCGGGCTCGACCGACGAGCGGGCGGCGATCTGGCGGGGCCGCAAGGCGGCGTTCGCGGCCGTCGGGCGGATCTCCCCGGACTACTTCGTGCAGGACGGCGTCGTCCCCCGCACCCGCCTGGCCGAGGTGCTCGACCGGATCGGGGACATGGGCGCCGAGGCAGGCCTGCGGGTGGCCAACGTCTTCCACGCGGGTGACGGCAACCTGCATCCGCTCGTGCTCTACAGCGCCGCCGCTGGCGAGACGGAGCGGGCCGAGCAGCTCTCCGGCGCGATCGCGGAGCTGTGCGTCGAGATGGGCGGCTCGCTCTCCGGCGAGCACGGCATCGGCACCGACAAGGCGTGCTCGATGCCGAAGATGTTCTCCGAGGACGACATGGCCGTCATGAAGCGCGTCCGCACCGCGTTCGACCCGGCGGGGCTGTGCAACCCGGGCAAGGTGTTCCCCACCCCGCGGCTGTGCGGCGAGCGCCCCGGCAAGTACGAGCCCCATCCGTTGGAGGCGTCCGGCGCCATCGAGCGGCTGTAGTCTGTCTAGACAGCACAGATCGAGGAGCGGGCTCGTGAACTGGCAGGTACAGGAAGCCAAGCAGCGCTTCAGCGAGGTGCTGCGCGCGGTGGAGAACGACGGTCCGCAGACCATCACACGGCACGGTGAGGAGGTAGCGGTCGTGATCGACATCGACGAGTACCGGCGCCTCACCGGCGGTCGTCGGAGCCTGGCCGACGTTCTTCTCGCCATCGAACCCGAGATGGGCGACGACGCGGCCGCGATCTTCGATGAGATCGAGGCGGAACGCAAGCAGGACTTCGGCCGCGAGCTCGATCTCGGGACCGCCTGATGTCGTATCTCATCGACACCAACGTCGTCTCGGAGATCGCCAAGCGCCGAAGGAACACGGGCGTCCTGCACTGGCTGGGCGCCACCAGGACCGACGGCC
This sequence comes from uncultured Actinomycetota bacterium, assembly GCA_963750095.1. Lineage (GTDB taxonomy): Bacteria > Actinomycetota > Actinomycetes > Mycobacteriales > Pseudonocardiaceae > Pseudonocardia. The sequence goes on from CAVVPJ010000011.1 coordinate 292,973, forward strand.
ACCACCTCAGCGTGCTGACCATCGGCGAGCTCATGCGCGGCATCGAGCAGGTCCGGTCGCGAGGCGGCCGTCACCAGGTGGAGTCGCTGGAGCGCGCGTTGGCCACGATCCGGGCCGAGTTCGGCAGCCGGATCACCCCGATCACGCTCGACATCGCGGAGGAATGGGCGCGGCTGCGGCCGAACCGGCCCCGTCCGGTCGTGGACGCCCTGATCGGCGCGACGGCGAGGGTCCGCGGGTGGACGTTGGTCACGCGGAACGTCGAGGACTTCGCCGACATGGGGATCCCGCTCCTCAACCCCTTCAGCGAGGAGGTCGAGCGATGACCAGTGGCACGACGACACCGGTGATGCGGCCCGCCGACCTTGCCGAGGTCAGGGCGGCGCTCCTGGACACCTCGGGCCCGCTCGCGGTCGCCGGGGCAGGCACCGCGGCGACGTGGGGCGGAACGCTCGGGCCGGTCGACGCGGTGCTCGACACCACCGCGCTCACCGGCGTGATCACCCACAACCCCGGCGACATGACGGTCTCCGTGCGCGCGGGCACCCCGCTGCGCGCGCTGCAGGACGAGCTGGTCGTGCACGGCCAGCACGTCGCGTTCGACGCCGCCCGGGTCGCGGACGGCGCCACGGTCGGCGGGCTGCTGGCCACGGCCGACGCGGGCCCGGCCGCGCTGGTGCACGGCTCCCTGCGCGACCTCGTCATCGGCGTCACGCTGGTCCTCGCCGACGGCACGATCGCGCGCTCGGGCGGCCACGTGATCAAGAATGTGGCCGGGTACGACCTCGCCAAGGTCGTGCACGGGTCGTACGGCACGCTCGCCGTGGTGGCCGAGGTGGTGCTGCGGCTGCACCCGGTGCCCCAGTCCGCGGTCACGCTGCGGCGGGAGTGCTCGGCCGCCGAGGCGGCGCGGACCGCGGCCCGCGTGCTCGGCGGCCCCGGCGAGCCCGCGGCACTGGAATGGACCAGCGACGGCGTGCTGCTGCTGCGCCTGGAGGGCACCGACACCGCGCTCGGCGCGCGGGCCGACCGGATGCGCGAGGTGCTGGGCGGGGGCGCCGCGGTCGTCGACGCCGACGGGAGGGCAGGGGGCGACCCGTGGGCCCGGCACGCCGAGATCACGCGCGGCGCCCCCGACACGGCCGTGCTCCGGATCGGCGTCCGGCCGTCGCGGCTGGCCGCCGTGCTCGCCGCACTGCCCGCCACCGCGGCCACGGCGGGCCTGGGCACCGGCGTCGGCACCGTCACCGTCCCCGTGGGCGCGGTCGCCGAGGCGCATGCCGCCGTCCACGCCGCGGGCGGCACCTCCGTGCTGCGTGCCCGTCCCGCGGGCGCACACCTGCCGGGGTGGGGGCCGCCGCCCTCGGCCGTGGGCGTGCTGCGCGCCGTGAAGCACTCGTTCGATCCGCAGGCCCGCCTCGGTCCCGGCCGCTTCGACCCCTGGATGTGACCCCCATGCCCGGCGCTTTCGACGCGCACCGCCCGCCTTCGCGCGAGCTGCTGGACGACTGTGTGCACTGCGGGTTCTGCCTGCCCACCTGCCCCACGTACCAGCTGTGGGGCGAGGAGATGGACTCCCCGCGCGGCCGGATCTACCTGATGAACCTGGCCGAGCGGGGCGAGATCGGCTTGGACGGGCCCTTCGCCACGCACATCGACCGCTGCCTCGGCTGCATGGCGTGCGTCTCGGCCTGCCCGTCCGGCGTGCAGTACGACCGGCTGCTGGAGGCGGTGCGCCCCCAGCTGGAACGCAACGTCGAGCGGGAGCGGGACGACAAGCTGTTCCGCAGCGCGATCTTCGCGCTCTTCCCCTACAAGCGGCGGCTGCGCGCGGCGGCCCTGCCGGGTGGGCTCTACCAGGCCATCAGGCGGATCCCCGCCGTCAAGGCGCTCGCCGAGCGGCTGCCCCACCGGCTCGCCGCGATGGAGTCGCTCCTCCCGCCCGTCTCGGTCAAGGACGCGTTCGCGCGGCTCCCGGTGCACACCAGCGCCGTCGGTCCGCGCCGCGGCCGGGTGGCGCTGCTCACCGGGTGCGTGCAGGACGTGTTCTTCCACCGGGTCAACGCGGCCACCGTGCGGGTGCTGGCCGCGGAGGGCTGGGACGTGCTCGTGCCGCGCGACCAGCAGTGCTGCGGGGCGTTGGAGCTGCACTCGGGCCGCGAGGAGCCCGCGCTGGCGAGGGCGCGGCGGGAGATCGGCGTCTTCGAGCACCTCGATGCGGAGTACGTCGTCACGAACGTCGCGGGCTGCGGCTCGTCGATGAAGGAGTACGGGCACCTGCTCGACGACGACCCCGAGTGGGCGGAGCGGGCCGCGGCGTTCAGCGCGCGGGTGCGGGACGTGCACGAGGTGCTCGCCGAGGGCGAGCCGCGGGCGACCCGGCATCCGGTGCGGGCGCGGGTGGCCTACCACGACGCGTGCCACCTGGGGCACGCGCAGAAGGTCCGCGCACAGCCGCGGGCCGTGCTGCGCTCGATCCCCGGCATCGAGCTGGTCGACCTGCCCGAGGCCGAGCTGTGCTGCGGCTCGGCGGGCATCTACAACATGGTCGCTCCCGAGGCGGCGGGCGAGCTCGGCGCGCGCAAGGCGGAGAACATCCGCACGACCCGGCCCGACATCGTCGTCACGGCCAACCCGGGCTGCCTGCTGCAGATCGGCAAGCACCTCGGGATGGACGTCCCGCTGCTGCATCCGGTGCAGCTGCTCGACGCGAGCCTGCGCGGCGTCCCGGTGCCCCGCACCTGAGCGGGCCGTAACACGGCACACGGAAAGGACGACGAGACCGACGACGGCGCAGTGCGCGTGGGCCAGGTAGGACGGCACAGGACGGGGAGCACCGGGTGGGTCCGCTTCCGCCGACCACACGGATCGGCGACTTCGTGATCGAAGGCCTGCTCGGCACCGGCGGGATGGGCGAGGTCTACCGCGCCACCCAGATGCGGCTGGGCAGGCCGGTGGCGCTCAAGGTGCTCTCCGGCGGCCTCGGCACGGACCCGGTGTTCGCGGAGCGCTTCCTGCGCGAGGCGACGATCATGCGGGACCTGGAGCATCCGTCCGTCGTCACCGTGTACGACGCGGGCTCCGACCGGGGGCGGCTCTACCTCGCGATGCGCCTGCTCGAGTCACGCACCTTGAAGGACCTGCTGGCCGCCGGGCCGCTGCGGCCCGACCGGGCGATGGCGCTGCTCGGGCCGCTCGCCGACGCCCTCGACCACGCCCACCGCCACGGCGTCGTGCACCGCGACATCAAGCCCGCGAACATCCTCCTCGACACCGCGGGTCGCCCGTACCTCGCCGACTTCGGCATCGCCAAGGCGGCCGAGAACGCCACCGTCACCCGCGTGGGCCAGACCCTGGGCACCCCGCGGTACATGGCGCCCGAGCAGGCCGACGGCGTCGTGGGTCCGCGCGGTGACCTCTACTCCTTCGCCTGCATCGCGTTCGAGATGCTCACCGGGTCGCCGCCGTTCCCGTTCGACGACGCGGTGGCCCTCCTCTACGCCCACGCGATGCAGCCGCCGCCCGCCGCGACCGCACGCAACCGCGCGCTCCCTTACGCGGTCGACCCGATCTTCCAGCGCGCCATGGCCAAGCAGGCCGCCGAGCGCTTCGGCACGGCGGGCGAGCTCGTCGCCGCGCTGGGCGCGGCCCTGCGCTCGGGGACCGCGCCCGGCGCTCCGACGGTCACCGGCGTGCGGACGCGCGTCGGCCGACCCGAGGCGCCGCCGCCCACCCCCGCCCGACGGGTCCGCGCCGGGTGGGGGGTCGCGGCCGTCGCCGGGGTGGTCGTGCTGCTCGGCGGCGGCCTGACGGCCGTCGCGGTCAGCGTGGGCGGCTCGTCGGGCGGGGGCGGCGGTGGCGGCGGCGCGACGGCGACGACCGCCCCGTCGGCGGTGTTCCCACCGCCCAGCCTGCCCGAGCCCGACCCGCCGGTCGCCCACGGCAGGCTCCTGTTCGCGCCCTCCCTCGACGGCACCGGCCGCGGCTTCCTCGACTCACCGGGCGTCACCCTCAACCCCGCGTCGGGAGCGATCCACCACTCCGTGGGCGCCCTGGAGTTGGAGGCGAAGACCCAGGGCGCCTACGTCTATGTGCAGCTCGACGTCGACCAGGGCTTCACCACCTACGTCGCGGACATGGAGCTGGCCGTGCGGCCCGGCACGAAGGCCCAGCAGTGCTGGAGCCTGCGCTGGGCGGTCCCCGACAAGCTCGCCTGGTACTGGTGCGTGGACACGACCGACGGCACCGCGCAGTTCCGGCGGTGGGACGGTTCGTTCACGCCCCTCGGCGACCCGGTCACGGTGCCCGACCTCGACACCGGGCGGCTCGTGCAGGTGACCGTCGTCGTCGAGGACGAGCGGCTCACGATGTACCTGGACGGCAAGGAGGCGACGGCGGTCACCGACACCCGGGTGGCCACCGCGAAGTCGATCCCGGGACTGGAGCTGTCGACAGAGCGGGGCACGGGCCTCGTGCGCATCACCGGGATCCGGTACTGGGCGCCGCTCGACGCGGGCACCCCGACCCCGACCACAGGGTCCTGAACAGCGCTTGCCCGATCGTGTGCCCGCGCGCACACTGCCCGGCATGTCGGGGTTGACGCTCGCTGCCTACCAACAGCAACCGGACGCTATCGGGGGGTCATTGGGTCTGTCCGCCTTGGTGGCCCTGCTTCCGCTGGCCGTCGTACTGGTGTTGCTGGGCGGCTTCAAGGTGCGCGCCCAATGGGCGGCGCTGTCGGGCCTCCTGACGGCGCTGCTCGTCGCGGTGCTCGGGTTCGCGATGCCCGTCGGGATGGCGGTGTTGGCCGCACTCCACGGGGCGTTCTACGGGCTGTTCCCGATCATGTGGATCGTCGTGAACGCTTTGTGGATCTTCAACATGACGGTCGCGACCGGCCACTTCGACATCCTGCGCCGCAGTTTCGGCGCGTTCTCGGCCGACCGGCGCACCCAGGCGATCCTCATCGCGTTCTGCTTCGGCGCGCTGCTGGAGGCGCTCGCGGGCTTCGGCGCGCCCGTCGCCGTCACGTCGGTGATGCTCTTGGCGTTGGGCTTCCAGCCGATGCGGGCGGCCGTCGTGGCGCTGGTGGCCAACACCGCGCCCGTGGCCTTCGGCGCGATGGCCGTGCCCATCATCACCCTGTCCCAGGTGAGCGGCCTGCCGCTGAACCAGGTGGCGTCGATGGTCGGGCGCCAGACCCCGTTGCTGGCCGTGTTCGTGCCGCTCGTGCTGGTGTTCATCGTCGACGGTCGCCGCGGCCTGCGTGAGGCGTGGGTGCCCGCCGTCGGCTGCGGTGTCGTGTTCGCGCTCGCACAGTTCGCGACCTCGAACTACCTTTCGGTGCCGCTCACCGACATCGTCGCGGCGCTGCTCAGCGCGCTCGCCGTCATCCTGCTGGCCAGGATGAAGCGCGACGCCGTGTGGGCCGCGCGCGAGCCCGCCATCGCCGCGGGCGGCGGCCCGGGCACGGCCGCCCGGCCCGACTCGCCCGCCGACGTCCGGCTGGCGTACGTGCCCTACGTCATCATCATCGTGGTGTTCGCGATCGTGCAGCTGCCGGGCATCAAGCCGCTCGCGGACTCGCTGAAGGTCGCCTTCCACTGGCCGTTCCTCGACGTGGTCGGCACGAACGGCAAGCCGCATTCCACCACGATGTACTCGCTGACGTGGCTGTCCACCGCGGGCACGCTCCTGCTGATCGCAGGCCTGATCGTGGCGCTGGTGCTGCGGGTGGGTGCGGGCCGCGCCGTCGCGGCGTACGGGAAGACGCTCTACGAGCTGCGCTGGGCGATCCTCACCGTGGCGTCCGTGCTCGCCCTCGCCTACGTGATGAACGCCTCCGCGCAGACCGCCGCGATCGGGCTGGTGATCGCCAGCGCGGGCGCAGCGCTGGCGTTCCTTTCGCCCCTGATCGGCTGGCTGGGCGTCGCGGTCACCGGCTCGGACACGTCGTCGAACGCGCTGTTCGGCTCGCTGCAGGTGACCGCGGCCAACGGCGCCGGGCTGCCGCCGCAGCTGCTCGCGGCCGCCAACTCCTCCGGCGGTGTGCTGGGCAAGATGCTCTCGCCGCAGAACCTCACCATCGCGGCCGCGGCGGTGCGGCTGGAGGGCGAAGAAGGGACGATCCTGCGCAAGGTGATCGGCTGGAGCCTGGGTTTGCTCCTGGTGTTGGCCATCCTCATCGCGCTGCAGGCCACCCCGGTGCTGGGCTGGATGGTGACCTGACCGGCCCTGTAACACGCCACCGCGCGGCAGCGACCGCATGACCGTGCGGGACGGGGAGGTGGCGGGCCGGTGACGGCCTTTCTCGAACTGCGGGGGCCGTCCGGCATCGAGCTCGCGCCGCTGGCGGACCAGCCGGTGACCATCGGGCGCGCCCCCGGCAACACCGTGGTGCTCGAGAACGACCCGGAGGTCTCCTCCCTCCACGCCATCGTCGAGCCGGTGGGCGGCGGCTGGTGCGTTCGCGACCTCGGCAGCCTCAACGGCACGCTGCTCGGCGGGGAGCGGATCCTGGGTGCGCGGGCGCTGCGCCACGGCGATGTGCTCGTCCTCGGACAGACGCGCGTGACGTTCCGCTCGGAGGCAGGCCGTCACCTGCCGCGGACGGTCGGGGGCGCGCCGCCGCCGGAGCTGACGCGCCGTGAGCGCGACGTCCTCGTTGCCCTGTGCCGCCCGCTGGTGGGCGGCAGCGCGTTCGCCGAGCCCGCGTCGATGCGGGCGATCGCCGCCGACCTCGTCGTGACCGAGGCGGCTGTGCAGCAGCACCTGCTGCGCCTCTACGCGAAGTTCGGCATCCACGACGACGGCACCCGCCGACGCGTGTCGCTGGCCAACGAGGCGCTCCGCCGCGGCGCCGTCACCTACGGCGACCTGCGCGGGCCGGGCTGAGCGCCTGGCGCTCAGGAGGGGCCGAGGACGAGCACGGTGGACGCCTTCGGGTCGGTCATCCAGAGCCGGTCGAAGGCGAAGCGGGCCCGCCCGACCTGGGCGCCGACGCCCCGGACCGGGTCGCCGACCGGGTCACCGGTGGCCGCGGCGACCCGCTGGATCCTGGGGTCCTCGTCGTAGACGACGAACAGCGTGCCGTCGTGGACCACGAAGTAGGAGAAGCCGCCGAGGTCGAGGCGGCGGGCGGGCACGAAGGAGGCCACGGGCACGGGCACGACGCCGTCGTCGGCCGCGACGTAGACCACGCCGCCGTCGACCTCGATGCCGCCGACGCTCTCGCCGACCCGCGCCGTCGCGGTGACCGTCGCGGTAGTCGCGTCGATGCGGCTGAGCGTGCCGTCGCCGCCGTTGACGACGAACGCAGCGCCGTCGGCGAACTCCATGGCCAGCGGACCCGAGCCCACCCCGATCGGCTCCCCGGAGGGCGTCAGCGTGTGCACGTCGACGCGGGTGACCGTGTTGTCCGCGCGGTGGGACAACCAGACGTACCCGCCGCCGACGGCCATGCCGCTGATCGCCCCGCCACCCCCCGGCACGGGTGGGCTGACCGCGAGCGTTGCGGTGTCCACCCGGGTGATGCGGTCGCCGAGGTTGCGGATCCACACGGCTCCGTCGGCGACGACGATCTGGCCCGGTTCGCCGCCGACCTGGACCCGGGCGGTGGCGCCGGTCGCCGGGTCGATGCGGGTGAGCGAGCCGTCCTCCGACCCGGAGGCCCAGACGAACCCGTCGCCCGCCTCGACGTCGAGCGGGTCGGCGCCGACGGCGATCGGGTCGCCCTTCAGCGCCCATCGGGCGGACGCGTCGGCGACGGGCTCCCGCGGCGTGCGCAGAGCCGCGACGACGAGGACGGCGATCGCCGCGTCGACGAGCACCAGGGCCGCGACGACCCAGACCAGCCTGCGCCGCCACGATCCGGCGCGCGGCCGGTAGCGGTGGCCGAACGCGGCGACCAGCTCGTCGAGGAAGGCCGCTGCCGACGGCGGCCGGTCGGTCGGCACCGGGGCGAGGGCCCGGCGGAAGACGTCGTCGAGCGCGGCGGCGCCCGGCCCGCCGACCGACGGCACGGCGCCCGCCGCCTGGGCGGCCTGCCTGCCCACCGTGAACGGCGCCGCGCCGGTGATCGTCGCGTAGGCGAGGCAGGCGAACGAGTACAGGTCGGTGCGATGGCTCACGACCGACCCCGTGCGTTGTTCGGGAGCCGTGTAGACCGGCTGGTCGAACCTGGGCGTGACCCGCGGCGGGGGCGCCGCCGCGGCGCCGGTGTAGCGCAGCCACCCGCGGCCTCCCTGGTCGACGATCACCGATGCGGGCGTGAGGGAACGGAGGACGACACCGCGGTTGTGCAGCGCGTCGACGGCCTCGGCGACCGGGCGCAGCACGTCCACGGCCGCCGCCCCGAGCCCACCGCCCGCCAGGACGTCGGCGAGCGGCCTGCCGTCCAACGGCGTCGAGACGACGTGGGCGTGGCCTCCGGTGACCCCGCCGCCGACGACCGGGACCAGGCCGGGCACCGCGCGGCCGCTGATCGACGCGATGTCGCGCGTCAGCGTGCCCGCGTCGACCGAGCGCGCGGGGTTGAGGACGGTCACCTCCACCCGTTCGCCGCTGCCTGCGATGCGCGCCGCGTAGCGACGGCCGGTCGGGCTCTCGCCGAGCAGGTCCACGAGCTCGTGCGCCCCGATGCGCGAGCCGCGGGGCAGCGCGTCGGTGCTCACGTGGTCAGCCCATAGAGCCGCAGGCCCTCGATCCGGACGAGGCCGGGCCCCTTGGCCTGCTCCATCTCGATCCCGGGCACGGTGTGGGCGACGGGCACGTCGTCGTTGGCGACCGCGGCACCGAGCGTGCCGTCGACGTAGAGCGCGAGCGTCCGGTCGCGCACGACGACGGCGAGGTGCACGGGGCCGCCCGACGCCAGCCCCGGCAGCGGCACCTGCGGACCCAGCGGGGTGCGGCCGTGGCCCCTGCGGAACACGCTGAGCTCAGCGGTCGCCGTCGCGGTGTGCACACACAGGTAGTTCGCCAGCTCCTTCGGCTTCGCCCAGCGCAGGCTCCAGCACAGGTCCAGGTCGGAGCCGGGGCGCACCGTAAGGTCCATCTCGCCGATGTAGGTCAGCACGCCGTCGGTGAGGTCGAGCTCGGAGTAGGTGTCGGCCCCCGCCGTGTAGGCCTCGATCTCGAGGGCGCCGGGGACGTAGCGGATGGCCTCGCGGGCCGAGTCGGCCTCGGTGGCGGGCGACTGGACGAAGCCCTTGGGCGTACCGTTCATCGCCGCCTCGTAGAGGAGGTCGCCGCGCGGCACGTCGGCGAGGTTCTGCGGGGGCGCGCCGATCGCGCCCGTCGACACCGCGGTCGACGCCGCACCGGCGATCGACTGCGTCGGGGCGAGGACGACCGCCGCGACGGCGACGGCGACGGCCGTGCCGACCGCGGCGCCCACGGTGGCGGCGACGCTCGCGAACCGCCGAGGCCGCCGCGCGGGCGGGGGTGCGCTCAGCGCGTCCCCGAGCGCGTCCACGAAGGTGCGCGCCGACGGGTAGCGGTCGGCCGGTTGCTTCGCCAGGCCCTTGGCCAGGACGTCGTCCACGGCCGCCTGCAGGTCGGGCGCGATCGAGGTCGCCCTGGGCACCGGCCGCGACGCGTGCGCGATGAGCAGCGGCACGGTGTCCGCCTCGGTGAAGGGCGGGTCGCCGGTGAGCATCTCGAAGGCGACACAGGCCAGCGAGTAGACGTCGGCGCGATGGCCGCTCCCGCCGCCGCCGAGGCCCTGTTCGGGCGCCATGTAGCGGGGTGTGCCGACGTAGTGGCCCGTCTGCGTGTGCGCGGTGCCGACGGTCTTGGCGATGCCGAAGTCGGAGAGGTACGGCCTGCCCGCCTCGTCGACGAGGACGTTGGCGGGCTTCACGTCCCGATGGACGACGCCGCGGCTGTGCGCGTAGTCGAGCGCCTCGGCGACCGGCCGCAGGATCGCGAGCGCCCGCGCCCGGTCCATGCGGCCGTTCTCGAGGATGTCGGCGAGGGTCGGCCCGGTCACCAGCCGCATGGCGAGGTACATCACGCCGTCGGCTTCACCCGCCGCGTACACGGGCACGATCGCGGGGTGCTCGAGGTCACGCATCGTGCCCGCCTCGTCGCGGAACCGCCGCACGAACTCCGCGTCGAAGGACAGCGCACGGGAGAGCACCTTGAGCGCCACCGGTCGGTCGACCCCGATCTGGTGGGCCCGGTAGACGTCGCCCATCCCGCCGTTGCCGATCAGCCCGTCCACCACGAAGTCGCCGATGCGCATCGGTCGCCCTCAGGCCCCTCGCTCTCGTGGTGCGTCCCCGAACGCGTCGGGCTCCTCGTTCGAGGTCGCCCGACGCCGCCACGGCGTTATCAGGGTTCTCTGACTATTCCGTCGGGTCGGCGAAAGGAAGTCCTCGTACTCGGCAGATGGGATCACGGGCCGCCGCTCGACAGGGTTGTCCGTGCCAGCGAGACACCTTCCCGATGAGGAGCGCCCACCATGATCAGCACCCGGACCGTGTTGCGTCACTTCGCCGCCGTCGCCGTCACAGTGGGCGTGACCCTGGCCGGGGCGGGCGTCGCCTCCGCGGCCACCGCCGCGCCCGCCGCCGTCAACGCGGTTCAGGCGATCACGCTGCAGCCCACGCAGATCACCCAGTTCCAGTGGGTGTCGGGGCAGGCCCAGTGGGCCCAGCCGAGCCTGTCCCGGCTGTCGCGCTCGGTGTTCCAGGCGCAGGCGGGCGGCCGGTTCGTGATGGCCCAGCCGGACGGCTACCCCACCGTGGTCGGGCGGTTCGCGGCGGACGGCAGCTACGTCGCCGACTACCGAAGCTCCGTCGGCAGCGTCGGCAGCACGTACGTCCACATCTCGGGGCGCATCAGCCAGGGCGCAGGCAACACCGTGCAGATGTCGATCGTCTACGAGTCCGGCTCGGTGACCGCCGCCGTGGTGAACAACACCCCGTTCGGCGCGAGCGGCTCCAAGGTGTACCGGGCGCAGATGGTCATGTCCGTCCGCTGATCCCCGTCGGTCGGCCGTCCTCCGGAGGACGGCCGACCGGAGTCTCACGCGGGACGGAAGTGCGTCCAGCCTGCCTCGCCGTCGTACGGGCGGCCGTCGACGAGCACCACCGGCTCGCCCGCGCGGACCGTCCCGATCGGGGTGAAGGCGGATGGGAGGGCGGCGTCGGGCGGGAACGTCGCGACCAGCGCGTGGTCCTCGCCGCCGGTGAGCAGCCACGAGACCGGGTCGACGCCCAGCGCGGCGCCCACCTCGGCGAGCCGGGGCGGCACGTCCGGAACCCGAATGTCGACCACCACCCCGGAGGCCGCCGCGACGTGGCCGAGGTCGGCCAGCAGCCCGTCGGAGATGTCGATCATCGCGGTGGCGCCCGCCCGTGCCGCCTCCGGTCCGGCGGTGTAGGGCGGCTCCGGCACGCGGTGCGCGGAGACGACGGCCGCGGGCGAGCGGAATCCGCGCTGCAGCACGGCGAGCCCCGCCGCCGCCCAGCCCACGCGCCCGGCGAGCGCGACGACGTCACCCGGCCGGGCGCCCGCGCGGGTGACCGGCGCCCGGCCCTCCAGCGAGCCGAGCGCGGTCACCGCCAGCACGAGCGTCGCCGACGCCACGACATCGCCGCCGACCAGGCCCGCGCCGACCCCGGCCGCCTCGGCCCACAGCCCGTCGGCCAGCCCGGACAGGGTCGTGACGGGGGTGTCGGGGGGCGCGCCGAGGCCGACGAGCAGCGCGGTCGGCACGGCGCCCATCGCCGCGACGTCGGCGAGGTTGGCCGCGGCGGCCCTGCGCCCGACCTGCTCCGGGGTGGACCAGTCGAGCCGGAAGTGCACGTCGGCGACCAGCACGTCGGTGGTCGCGACCACCCGGCCGTCCGGCGCGGCGACGACGGCGGCGTCGTCGCCGGGACCCAGCAGGGTGGTCGGCGGCTGGACGCGGTCCCGGGTCACCCGGTCGATGAGCCCGAACTCGCCGATCGCGGCGAGCGTGGGTCGATCATCCGCCAACTGCTCCTCCTCCGGTACGTTCGGCTTCCGACGATCTCATGTCCACGTTGTCGAAAGGGGCACGCCGTGGTGCAGGCCTACATCCTGGTCCAGACCGAGGTCGGCAAGGCCGCCGCGGTGGCCGCCGAGATCGCGAACATCCCCGGGGTGATCTCCGCCGAGGACGTCACAGGGCCCTACGACGTGATCGTGCGCGCCGAGGCGGAGGACGTGGACCGGCTCGGCCAGCTCGTGGTGGCCCGCGTCCAGGGCGTCGGCGGGATCACCCGCACGCTGACGTGCCCGGTCGTGCACCTCGGCTGAGGGTCGGCTCCCCTCGCCACCATCGATGCTGAGCCGCATGCGCCGCCCGTCCGCCGCGGTCGTGGTCGCCGTCGCGCTGCCGCTGCTGCTGGCCGTCGTGGTGGCCGGGATCGGCATCGTGGCGCGGGTGGGCGGGCTCGACGGGACCTCCGCGGCGCCGCCGGACACCCGCCCGCTCGCCGTCGCGACCGTGGACGCGCCGGACGCGGGCTCGCCGCCGTGCGCGGCGCTGCTCGCCGCGCTGGACGGCGACCTCCCCGCGGGCACGACGACGCTCCCCCGCCGCGCGCTCGCCGACCCGCAGCCGCCCGGGGTGCGCGCGTGGGCCGCCGTCCCCTCGCCGGTGGTGCTGCGCTGCGGGCTGCCCCGACCCGCGGAGCTGACCCCCACCTCGGCGCTGCTCGAGGTCGACGGCGTGCGCTGGCTGCAGCTCGACGACGGTCTCCCCCATCCGCAGGTGGTGACGTCCGTGGCCGTCGACCGGCCGGTCTACGTCGCGCTCACGGTCCCCGCCGGTGTGGGCAGCGGCCCGCTCCAGGCGGTGTCGGACGCGGTCCGCTCGACGTTGCAGGCGCAGGCGGTGGTCGTGCGCTAGACCGGTCTCACTCTGAGACGGGGCTTCGTCGGCTCGGTAGTCTCGCCTACATTCCTGGCATGGCCGGCCTGTCGGGTGCGAGCGAGGACTACCTCAAGGCGATCTTCCACCTGGCCGCTCGCGGCGAGGCCGTCACCACCGGGCTGCTCGCGACCGAGCTGGGCGTCGCCTCGCCCTCGGTCACCGCGATGATCAAGCGCCTGCAGGAGGGCGAGCTCGTCGACCGCTCGGGCCGCCGCGAGCTGCGGCTCACCGGCGCGGGCGAGCGCGCCGCGCTGCGCGTCGTGCGGCGCCACCGGCTGCTGGAGACCTTCCTGAGCCAGATCCTCGGCATGGCGTGGCACGAGGTGCACGCGGAGGCCGAGCTGCTGGAGCACGTGCTCTCCGAGCGGCTCGAGGAGCGCATCGACGCCGTGCTCGGCCACCCGACGCACGACCCACACGGCGATCCGATCCCGCCGCGCCACGGCGCGCACGAGGAGCGGTGGGGTGTGCGCCTCGACGCCGTCACCCCGGATGCCCGTTTCCGCGTCCGGCGGGTCTCCGACCGGGACAGCGCGGCGCTGCGTCACCTCGGCGAGCTCGGCGTGCGGCCCGGCGTCGTGCTGATGGTCGAACGCCAGGACCCGTTCGGCGGACCGCTGTGGGTGCGCGTCGAGGACCGGTCGTGCGCGCTCGGCGCACCGCTGACCCGGCTCGTGCACGGCGAGGTGCTCAGCCCGGTCCTCGACGAGGAGGAAGCATGACGACGACCGGCAGACCCGCGGCGAACGCGGGGCCGTCGATCACCGAGATCCGCGACCGCGGCGGTGTCCGCGGCACGCTCACGTTCTTCGGGCCCGCGTTCGTCGCCGCGATCGCCTACGTCGACCCCGGCAACTTCGCCACCAACTTCTCGGCAGGGTCGAGCTACGGCTTCCTGCTGCTCTGGGTGATCGTGGCGGCGAACCTCGTGGCGATGCTGATCCAGTCGCTCTCGGCGAAGCTCGGCATGGCCACCGGCCACAACCTTCCCGAGATGTGCCGCGCCGCGTTCCCGCGGTCGGTGTCGCGGGGGATGTGGGTGCAGGCCGAGCTGGTCGCGATCGCCACCGACCTCGCCGAGGTGATCGGCGGGGCCATCGCCCTCAACCTGCTCTTCGGGATCCCGATGTTCCTCGGCGGTGTGATCACCGGGATCGTCGCGTTCGGGCTGCTCGCCCTGCAGAGCAGGGGGTACCGGCCGTTCGAGCTGGCCATCGCGGGCCTGCTCGGGGTGATCCTGCTCGGCTTCCTCGCCACCACGCTGCGCATCGACCTCGACGGCAGCGCGCTCGCGGCCGGGCTCGTGCCGCGCTTCGACGGCACCGAGAGCCTTCTGCTGGCGACCGGCATCCTCGGCGCGACGGTCATGCCGCACGTCATCTACCTGCACTCGGCGCTGACGAACGACCGCATCCTCCCGCAGAACGTCCCCGAGCGGCGGTTCCTGCTGCGCCGCCAACAGCTCGACGTCGTCGTCGGGATGGGCGCCGCGGGCCTGGTGAACGCCGCGATGCTCGTGATCGCCGCTGCGCTGTTCTACGGCACCGACGTTCCCGACACCGACACGCTCGAGGGCGTGCACGCCGGGCTGGCCCGGGTGCTCGACCAGCCCGCCGCGTTCGCGTTCGCGCTGGCCCTGCTCGCGTCCGGGTTCGCGTCGTCGAGCGTCGGGACGTACGCGGGCCAGGTCGTGATGCAAGGGTTCATCCAGCGCCGGATCCCGCTGGTGGTGCGCAGGCTGCTCACCCTCAGCCCGGCGCTCGTCGTGCTGGGCATCGGGCTCGACCCCACCCGCGCGCTGGTGCTCTCGCAGGTGGTGCTGTCGTTCGGGATCCCGTTCGCGCTCGTGCCGCTGGTGCTGCTCACCCGGCGCAAGGACCTCATGGCCGAGCTGGTCAACCACCGTGCCACCACCGTCGTGGCGGCCGTGATCGCCGCGCTGATCATCGGCCTCAACGGCTTCCTGGTCTGGCGGTCAATCTAGCCGTGCGCGGATAACACTGTTCCGGCAAGGTCTGCCGCGCACGACCGGGATCAGCGCAGGCCGGTGCCGCGCGCGAGCGCCGTCTCGACGAGGGTGGTGAGCAGCGTCGGGTAGTCGACGCCGGTCACCGCCCACGCGCGCGGGTACATCGAGATCGGCGTGAACCCCGGCATCGTGTTGACCTCGTTGACGGTGATCTCCCCCGCCGGGCCGAGGAAGAAGTCGACGCGCGCGAGGCCCTGCGCGTCGAGGGCGCGGAACGCGGCGACGGCCATCTCCCGAAGCCGATCGGCCACGTCGTCGTCGAGCTTGGCGGGCACGTCGAACTCGCAGACGTCGTCGAGGTACTTCGCGTCGAAGTCGTAGAACGCCGCATCCCCGACGATGCGGATCTCCGCGGGGACCGACGAGCGCACCGAACCGTCGGGGAGCTCCAGCACCGCGCACTCGATCTCCCGGCCGACGATCGCGGCCTCCACCAGCACCTTCGGGTCGTGCGCCCGGGCGGCGGCGGCGGCCGCGTCGAGGTCGTCCCACGCGGTCACCCGGGTGATGCCGATCGACGACCCGGCGCGGGCGGGCTTGACGAACACCGGGAGGCCGAGCCGGTCGCGCTGGGCGGCGGTCAGCGTCGCGACGCCGGGGCGCAGCACCACGTGGTCGCCGACCGGGAGGCCGTCGGCGGCCAGCAGCTTCTTCGTGAACTCTTTGTCCATCCCCGCCGCGCTGGCCAGCACGCCCGCGCCCACGTACGGCACCCCGGCCAGCTCCAGGAGCCCCTGGATGGTGCCGTCCTCGCCGTAGGGCCCGTGCAGCACGGGGAAGACCACGTCCACGCCCGCGAACACCTCGCCCGCGCGCTCGGCGTCGAGCACCAGCAGGCCGCCGCGGGTGGGGTCGCCGGGCAGCGCGAGCGCGGGCCGCGACGGGTCGACCGACGGCAGGGCGCGCTCCTCGATGGCGAGCTCGCGCGGGTCGTCGGCGCCCACCACCCACGCGCCGTCGCGGGTGATGCCGACCGGCACGACCTCGAATCGCTCCCGGTCGAGGTTGGCCAGCACGCTGCCCGCGGAGACACACGAGATCGCGTGCTCGCCGCTGCGCCCGCCGAACACCACCGCGACCCGCACCCGTCCCGCCATGGTCCGCGAGGGTAGGCCCCCCGACGGTGAGTCCCGCATCCGGACACGGTGAGTCCCCGGTTTGAGCACGGCGAGTTCCGCGTTTGGGCACGGTGACTCCGGCATCAAACGGGACGCGGCGGCCGGAGGTGGCGGGACTCGCCGTCAGGGGGTGCCGAAGCGGGACTCCAGCTCCCGGATCTCGGGGAGGCCGATCATGTCGGTGAACATGTCGAACGAAGGAAGCTCGGACATCGCCGCCGACGGCGTGCCGTCGGCGCGGAGCGTGGCGAGCAGGCGGCGGATCCCGGCGGTGGCGGCGAGCAGCGTGCCGACCGGGAACAGCACCAGCGCGAACCCCAGCTCGGCGATGCGGGCCAGCGGTATGGGGGGCGTACGCCCGCCCTCGGCCCAGTTGAACACGAGCGGGGCCACGTCCCGCAGCTCCGTCGCGACCCGCGCGATGTCGTCCTCGCTGGTCGGCGCCTCGACGAACAGGACGTCGGCGCCCGCGTCGGCGTAGGCGCGCGCACGGTCCAGCGCCGCGGACAGGCCCTCGACGGCGGCGGCGTCCGTCCGCGCGATGAGCAGGAAGTCCGGGTCGCGGCGGGCCGCCACCGCCGCGCCGATCTTCCCCACCATCTCGTCGGTCGGGATCACCGCCTTGCCGCTCATGTGGCCGCACTTCTTCGGCAGCACCTGGTCCTCCAGGTGGATCCCCGCCGCGCCCGCCTGCTCGTAGGACTGCACGGTGCGCACGACGTTGATCGCGTTGCCGTAGCCGGTGTCGGCATCGGCGATCACCGGCACGTCGACGGCCGCCGCGATCCGCCGCGCGTTGTCCACCATCTCCGAGCCGGTGAGCAGCCCGACGTCCGGGCGCCCGACCAGCGACGCCGTGGTGCCGAACCCGGTCATGTAGACCACGTCGAACCCCGCCTGCTCGACGAGCCGCGCGGAGAGCGCGTCGTAGGCGCCGGGGGCCACGAGCGGCTCGGGACGGGCGAGCAGCTCCCGCAGCCGGGCGCGGGCCGCGGGCGGTCGGCTCAGCAGGTTCGCCACGGGCACTCTCCGTTCACATGTATGCAACCGAGGGCAAGTCGCGCGTTCAACCCTTGCCGACGCTACCCGATCGCCCTACTTTGCACACAATGATCCGCGCAAAGACTTCAGCTGGTCGGACGGTCGTCGCCGTCCGAGAGCTCATCCTGCGCGGCGAGTTCCCGGCGGGCGCCCGCCTCGGCGAGGTCGAGCTGGCCGAGCGGCTCGGCGTCAGCCGCACCCCCGTGCGCGAGGCGCTCGGCCGTCTGGCGGTCGAGGGGCTGGTCGAGATCGTCCCGAACCGCGGGGCCCGCGTGACGAGCTGGACGGTCGCCGAGCTCGAGGGCGTGTTCGACCTGCGGGCCGCGCTGGAGCCCCGGCTCACCGCGCTCGCCGTGCCGCACGCCGGGCCCGACGACGTCGCCGCGCTCGACGAGCTCGCCCACGCCATGCTCGCCGTCGGCACGCCCGGCCCCGGCCAGGACCTCGACGGGATCGTGCCGCTCAACCGGGCGTTCCACGAGCGGCTCGTCGCGCTGGCCGACCAGCCCGCGATGGCGGGCGCCCTGGCCAGCGCGATCCACGCGCCGATCGTGCTGCGCAACTTCCACACCTACGACGAGGCGTCACTGCGCCGCAGCCTGGCGCACCACCTCGAGATCGTGGCCGCGGTTCGCACGGGCGACCCGGCCTGGGCGCGGGCCGTCATGACCGCCCACATCCGCAACGCCCGCGCCGTGATGGTCCGGGCCGCCGGAAACAACGCCGGAGACAACTCAGCCGCTCAGGAGGAAACGTGACGTATCGGCTCGGCGTCGACGTCGGCGGGACGTTCACCGACGTACTGCTCGTGGAGGAGGCCAGCGGCGCCACCTGGCGCGCGAAGACCGCGTCCACGCCGTCCGACCAGGCCGTCGGGGTGCGCAACGGCATCGCGAAGGTCTGCGAGGAGGCGGGCATCGCGCTGTCGGACGTCGCGCAGGTGTTGCACGGCACGACCGTCGCCACGAACGCCATCCTCGAAGGCAAGGGCGCGACCGTCGGGCTCGTCACCACCAAGGGCTTCCGCCAGGTGCTGCAGATCGCCCGCTCGTACGTGCCCGGCGGGCTCGCGGGCTGGATCATCTGGCCCAAGCCGGAGCCCCTCGCGGCGCTGGAGAACACCGTGGAGGTCGACGAGCGCATCGGCTCGGACGGCACGGTCATCCGCGCGCTCGACGACGCCGACGTCCGCGCGCAGCTCGGGAAGCTGTCCGGCATCGACGCGCTCGCCGTGTCCCTGATCAACTCCTTCGCCGACCCGACCCATGAGCGGCGCATCGGCGCGATCGCCGCGGAGGTGCTGCCGGGCGTGCCGGTCTCGCTGTCCTCGGACGTCCTCCCGGAGCTGCGCGAGTACGAGCGCACGGTCACGACCGTCGCGAACGGCTACGTCCAGCCGCAGGTCAAGCGCTACGTCGAGGCGTTGGCGGGCACGTTGCGCGAGGGCGGTGTCGTGGGCGAGCTGGCCATCCTGCGCAGCGACGGCGGACTGTCCGCCGCGGCGGCCGCGGTGGCCGCGCCCGTCACCATGCTGCTCTCCGGCCCGGCGGGCGGGGTGACCGGAGCGGTGTGGATCGCCGAGCAGTGCGGCTTCTCGGACCTCATCACCTTCGACATGGGCGGCACGTCCACCGACGTCGCGCTCGTGCAGGGCCTCACGCCGCGGATCGGGCGGGAGACGAAGGTCGGCGACCTCACCGTGCGCGCCTCCAGCGTCGACGTCCGCACCGTCGGCGCGGGCGGGGGCTCGATCGCGCACGTGCCCGAGCTGACGAAAGCCCTGCGCGTCGGCCCCCAGTCCGCGGGCGCCGACCCCGGCCCGGCCGCGTACGGCAAGGGCGGCACCGAGCCGACCGTCACCGACGCCAACGTGGTGCTGGGCTACCTTCCGCCGTCGCTCGCGGGCGGCGAGATCACCCTCGACGTCGACGCCGCCCGCGCGGCGGTCACGACGGTCGCCGAGGCGATGGGGCTGGAGTCGGCCGAGGCGGCCGCGGCGGGCATCGTCGACATCGTCAACGAGAACATGCTCGGCGGCCTGCGGCTGGTCTCGGTGCAGCAGGGCTTCGACCCCCGCGACTTCGCCCTCGTCGCGTTCGGCGGAGCCGGACCGCTGCACGCCAACGCGCTGGGGAAGCTGACCGGCGCCTGGCCGGTGATCGTGCCGCCGTCGCCGGGCGTGCTGTGCGCGCTGGGCGACGCGACGACGTCGGCGCGCAGCGAGTCGGCCCGCACGGTGCTGCGCAGGTTCGCCGACCTCGACGCCGACGACCTGCGCCAGATCCTCGACGAGCTCGCCGCCGAGGCTGGCGGGGCGCTCGCCGATCAGGGCGTACCCACCGAGCAGCAGACGACGGCATTCCAGGTGGACGTGCGCTACCACGGGCAGGGCTTCGAGATCCCGGTCGAGGTCGCCGCGGCGGACCTCGCCACGATCGCGGCCGCGTTCGACGCCGAGCACCAGCGGCTGTTCTCGTTCCTGCTCACCGTCGATCACGAGCTGGTCAACGCCAGGGCCACGGTGACCGGCCCGCGCCCGTCCGTCTCGCCGATCACTCTGGATGCGGGCGAAGGCCCGCCGAAGCCGACCGACACCCACCCGATCTACGTGGAGGGCCGCTCCGTCGAAGCCGCGATCTACGACCGCACCACCCTGCGTGCGGGGCACGTCGTCAGCGGGCCCGCGATCGTCACCGAGATGGACTCGACCACCCTCGTCCTGCCCGGCCACGCGGCCACCGTGCACGCGTCGGGCTCCCTGCTCATCCGGCCGGAGGCGTGACATGGCGCAGATCATCGAGACCGCGACCGGCGCCGTCGAAGAAGTTCGTACAGTCGACCCGGTCACCCTCGACCTCATCGAGAACGGCCTGCGCAACGCCCGCTACGAGATGGACGAGGTGCTCTTCCGCACCGCCCTCTCCCCCGGCATCCGCGAGCAGCACGACGAGTTCCCGCTGATCGGCGACCCGAGCGGCAAGATGGTCGTCGGCCAGTTCGGCCTCTCCGTTCCGGACTTCCTCGCCGGGTTCGACGGCACGATCGAGGACGGCGACGTCCTGCTCACCTCCGACCCCTACGCCTGCGGCGCCGCGATCAGCCACGCCAACGACTGGCTGGTCGTCATGCCGATCTTCCACGAGGGCCGGGTGGTGGGGTGGGCGTCGATGTTCGGGCACATGTCCGACGTCGGCGGCAAGACCCCGTCGTCGATGCCGACCGACGCCCGCACGATCTACGAGGAGGGCGTGGTCATCCCGCCCTTCAAGCTCTACGCGAAAGGCGTGCTCAACGAGGACGCGCTGCGGATCGTGCTCAACCAGGTGCGCAAGCCCGACTGGAACCGCGCCGACCTCAACGGCCTCGTCGCCGCCTGCCGGACCGCCGCCCGGCGCGTCGTGGAGATGTGCGAGCGGTTCGGCACCGGCACCTACCTGGCGGCGCTCGACGCGCTCCTGCAGCGCAACTTCGACGCGATGAAGGTGCTGCTCTCGGTGGTGTTCGAGGAGGGGCGCACGCTCTCGTTCACCGACTACATCTGTGACGACGGCGTCGGCAACGGCCCCTACGAGCTCAAGCTCTCGCTCACCCGCACCGGGGAGAAGGTGCACCTGGACTTCACCGGCTCGTCACCGCAGGCCGCCGGGCCGGTGAACTACTACCTCAACGAGAACCTCGCGCGGATGTTCTTCGGGATCTACATGATCACCGTGGCCGATCCGCAGATCCTGTGGAACGACGGCTTCTATCCCTTGGTGGACGTGACGATCCCCGACGGGTCGTACTGGAAGCCCCGCCATCCCGCCGCGCTCTCCGGGCGCAACCACGGCATCGGACGGGTGTTCGACCTGTTCGGCGGGCTGCTGGGCCAGACGAACCCGGCGCTGCTCAACGCGGCGGGCTTCTCGTCGTCGCCGCACTTCATGTACTCGGGGCACTACACGTCCGGCGACCGCGCAGGCGAGTGGTTCCAGCTGTACTCGATCGGCTTCGGCGGCATCCCCGGGCGGCCGCTCGGCGACGGGCCGGACGGGCACTCGCTGTGGCCGAGCTTCGTCAACATCCCCTGTGAGTACCTCGAGTCGTACTACCCGCTGCGCATCGAGAAGTGGGAGACGGTGGCCGACACCGGCGGCGCCGGGCTGCACCGCGGCGGCAACGGCGTCGACGTGGCCTACGTGTTCGAGGAGCCGGGCGAGATCGCGATCCACGACGACCGGTGGCTCACCTACCCGTGGGGGGTCAACGGCGGCGCGCCCGGCGCGCGGGGCACGAAGTGGGTCGAGCGCGCCTCCGGTGGCCGTGAGGTGCTGCCGTCGAAGTGCCACGACGTGAAGGTGTTTCCCGGCGACGTCCTGCACTTCGTCACGTGGGGCGGCGGCGGGTGGGGCGACCCGCTGGAGCGCGACCCCGCGCTCGTGGAGCTGGAGGTCCGCCGCGGACTGGTGACGCGGGAGGGTGCGCGACGCTATGGCGTCGTGGTGGGCGACGCCGGGGTCGACGCGGCGGCGACCGAGGCACTACGGACCGAGCTGCGCGCCCAGCGGCCCGCCGAGCTGCCGGTCTTCGACATGGGCCCGCCGCTCGACGAGCTGCTCGCCCGCTGCGAGGAGGAGACGGGCCTGCCCGCGCCGAAGCGCCCGCAGTGGTCGGCCACATGACGACCCGTGCGCGGATAACGTTGTTCTGGCCGCTGTTTCCGCGCACGGGCGGCGAAGCCGCGTGACGTTCTCCGGCCGGGTCGGGTGGGGCGCCGCTCCCGCGCTGCTCGTCGTCGACCTCGTGCGCGCCTACACCGACGCGGGCGGCCCGTTCCTGCTCCCCGCCCCCGAGCCCGCGGTCGCCGCCACCACGTCGCTGGTGGCGGCCGCGCGGGCGGGTGGACGGCCCGTCGTCTGGACTGTCGTCCGCTATACGAAAGGGCTCGCCGACGGCGGCCTGTTCGTCCGCAAGGTGCCCGCGCTCGCCGCGTTCGCCGAGGACGCGGACGGCGGGTGGGGCGAGCTGGTGCTGAGACCCGCCGCGGGCGAGCCGGTGGTCGCGAAGCAGTACGCGAGCGCGTTCTTCGGCACGTCGCTCGCGGCGACCCTGCACACCGCGGGCGTCGACACGGTCGTCGTCGCGGGCGTGTCGACGTCGGGCTGCATCCGCGCGACCGCCACGGACGCGCTCGGCCAGGGCTTCCGCCCCCAGGTCGTGGCCGACGCCTGCGCCGACCGCACCCCCGAGCTGCACGAGCAGAACCTGCGTGACCTCGACGCGAAGTACGCCGACGTCGTCACGCTCGCCGAGGCGACGGACCACCTGCGCGGATAGTCGGCGGTCATGGGCCGAAGGACGCCCCGGGCCCCGATGCCCCACCACGAGGTGGTCGAAAGCACGATGTCCTCCACGGGGATCTTGGGGTTCGGCATGTGCGCTGTGAGCGCGGAACGCAGCGCAGGCGTCTGTGCCAGCACCCCCGCCGCGTGGCGGAGCTGGGCCGCAGGCGACCTGCCGTACAGCTCGGCTTGGAACTCCCGGCGGTAGCGGTCGCGCTGGGCACCGGCAGGCAGGGCGAGGGCCGCGAGCCCGACCGCGTGCTCCGCCCACCATGCGGGGCGGTTCACGCCTCGCCGCCGAGCGGACGCAACCTCTGGCGCGGCCGGTAGGCCTTGGCCAGTGCAGCTCGGGCGACCGCAGCGCCGTCGGTGGTGAGCCGGTAGTAGCGCCGGGCAGGACGACCCGCCTCCCGCGGGTCGACATCCTCCCAGCGCGACGCGAGCCAGCCCACCCCTTCCAGACGGGCCAGTATCGGGTGCACGGTGCCGCTCGGCAGGCCGGCGGCGGCGCCGATCTCGACGCCGTAGCGCTCCGCGTCGAGGTCTTCCAGCAGGACGTTAAGCACGAGCTGGGTCGGGATCGTCATGCGAGGCTGCGGCACGCTTGTACTCTACCTAGACCCTAAGTAGAATACAATCATGAATGGGCCGCCGTACGGGGCCTTGTCCGATCGTGTGACCCGCGCCACGATCGGACGATGATGGTGGTCGAGACAATCCGAGGCCGGGTCTCATGAACCCGTTGGGCCGGGGCGCCGCTCCGTTCGCGACATCGGGCATCGTTCGCGACGATCAGGGGATCGCCCGATACACCGACCTCCCTTCGTCGCTGGTCGAGATGTTGCGCCTCGCCGTCGACGGCAACCCGGAGGGCGAGGCGCTGGTGGAGGTCGGCGGCGAGCGGCTGACCTATCGGCAGCTGTGGGACCGCGCGGCCCGCCTCGCGGGCGGGCTCGCCGCCGGTGGCGTGGACCGGGGCGACCGCGTGGCGATCCTGCTCCCCGCGGGCGTCGACTGGGTGCTGTGCTTCTTCGGCATCCAGCTCGCCGGGGCCGTCGCGGTGCCGGTGAACACGCGGTTCGCGGCCCCGGAGATCGAGTATGTGCTCGCCGACTCCGGCGCGGACGCCGTGCTGCGCCCCGGCGAACCGCTGCCCGACGGGCCGCCGCTCGCGGTCGACGACCTCACGAAGGGCGAGCTGGCCGCCATCTTCTACACGAGCGGCACCACCGGCTTCCCCAAAGGGGCGATGACCAGCCACGAGAACTTCCTGTCCAACGTCGAGACCGCGGTGCGGGTCATCGACCTCGACCGCGCCACCGGCCCGGCGACGCGCAACCTCGTCTCCGTGCCGCTGTTCCATGTCACCGGCTGCAACAGTCAGCTGCTGCTGCAGGTCGGGCTGCACGGCGCCACCGTCGTCCTGCCGACGTTCGACGTCAGGACGTTCCTGCGCACCGCGGTCGAGGAGCGCATCGACCTGCTCACCAGCGTGCCCGCGATCTACGCGCTCGCACTCGCCCAGCCGGACTTCGCCTCGTACGACCTCAAGGCGGTGAGCCGGATCGCCTACGGCGGCGCACCGATCGCCCCGGCGCTGGTCCGCAGCATCCAGGACGCGTTCCCGAACGCCAGGGTGGGCAACGGGTTCGGCCTGACCGAGACGTCCTCCATCGCGACGTTCCTGCCCCACGAGTGGGCGGCCGAGCACGCCGACTCGGTGGGCTTCGCGGCGCCGGTCGTCGACCTCGCGTTGGACGGTGCCGTCGACGGCGTCGGCGAGCTCCTGGTCCGCGGGCCGAACGTCGTCGGGGGCTACTGGAACAAGCCCGACGCGACCGCCGCGGCGTTCGTGGACGGGTGGCTGTACACCGGCGACCTCGCGCGCGTCGACGACGGCTTGGTCCGGGTCGTCGACAGGGCCAAGGACATGATCAACCGTGGCGGCGAGAACGTGTACTCCGTCGAGGTGGAGAACGCCCTGGCGGGCGCGCCCGGCGTGGCCGAGGCGGCCGTCGTCGGCGTGCCCGACGACGTGCTGGGCGAGAAGGTCGGGGCGGTCATCGTGGCCCTGCCCGGGCAGCCGGTGGCCATCGAGGCGATCCTCGACCACCTGCGGGAGCGGCTCGCGGACTTCAAGGTGCCCCAGTACGTCGCCCTCCGGTCGGGGCCGCTGCCCCGCAACCCCGGCGGCAAGATCCTCAAACGGCGGCTGCGCGATGACACGACCTGGGGCGCGCCGCTGCGCTGAGCCGTCCCCATCGCGCTCGGTTGTCCACAGTTCTCCCGATCGGCGCCGCGCGGCGGGACGCCGCGCGACGCTGCCCGCATGACCACTCACCAACCGACCGACCATCCACCCCTGCGCACCGAGGAGGACGTGCTCGCGCGTGTCCGTCGGCTCGTCGGCCACGCCGTCACCGACCGGCAGCTCTGGATCATGTTCGTGGACGGCGACGACCACCAGGTGCCGGTCGTCGTCCCGATCTCCGACCTGCCCCGCAACCCCGATCGGCGCGGGCTCACCGCGCTGACGGCCGTGCTCGGCGGCATGCGCGCCGAGCTCGCCACCGACCGGGGCCCCGGGTCAGTGATCTTCACAAGGGAGCGCACCGGCAACGACGCGGTCATCCCGCTCGACCGCGCCTGGGCGGACGCGCTGGCGGACGCGTGCCGCACCGCGGGCGTCGTGTTGCGCGGGGTGTATCTCAGCACGTCCGGCGGCGTGCAGCGGCTCGGATGAGCGGCGCGGATGTCGAGAGCAGGCCCGTCGTCGACGTCGTTGCCCACCGGTGGGAGCACGGCTGGGAGCTGCACGTCGCCGACCAGCGGGGTCCGGTGGCCGTCCTGCCTTCGCGGCGGCTGTCCGGCGCCGAACGGAAGGTGCGCGACTTCCTGGCGTGCGCGGGCGGCATCGATCCGGGCGCGATGGAGGTGCGGATCTCCGTGCGGTTCGGCAACGGCCTCGACGACGAGATCGCCGCCGTGCGCGCCGACCTGGAACAGGCCGAGCGCGCACAGCGGGAGGCCGCCGCCCGCTCGCGGCGGCTCGCGCTGCTGCTGCGCGAGGCGGGCCTCTCGGGCACGGACATCGCCGTCGTCCTGCGCGTCTCGCCACAGCGCGTGTCGCAGCTGGTGCGGGGCTGAGAGACTGCCCGGGTGGAACTCGATCTCGACCCCGTCCGCCGCATCGTCGCCGAGGACCACGGCCTCGCCAGCGTCGCCGTGGTGCGCGCCGACGGCACGCCGCACACGTCGCTGGTCAACGCGGGCGTGCTCGACCATCCCGTCACCGGCGTCCCGGTGGCGGGCTACGTCACCTACGGCAAGGTCAAGCTGCGCAACCTGCGCGAGCGCCCGGCCACGTCGATCCTCTGGCGTTCGGGATGGCGCTGGGCGGGGGTCGACGGGCCGAGCGAGCTGATCGGCCCCGGCGACACCGACGACGAGTCGCTGCGCCTGCTCCTGCGCGCGGTGTTCACCGCCTGCGGCGGCACCCACGACGACTGGGACACCTACGACCGCGTCATGCGTGAGGAAGGCCGGGTGGCCGTCCTGGTCACCCCCGAACGCGTGTACGGCAACGCCTGAGCCTGGGGCTCATCGGCGCAGCCGCGCCCACCGCGGCCGCACGACGATCAGCAGAGCAGAGACCGCCGTGGAGGTCGCACGGATGGGTCACGTGGTGGTCGCCGCCAGGCGTGGCGAACACGACGCCCCGGGATGTCGGTCGAGCGCGACGTGAGCGGGGTTCCTCCAAGATCGAACCCCGCTGGTGTGCATCTCGCGCGCTGATCGGCGTCGGGCGGGCGGCGCCCGGTGCGACAGGTCGGCGCGCGGCAACCTCAGCCGCGGGTCAGGAGGGAACGCGCGAAGAACGCCAGGTTGGCCGGGCGCTCGGCGAGGCGGCGCATGAAGTAGCCGAACCACTCGGTGCCGTACGGCAGGTAGACGCGCACGGCCTCGCCCTCCGCGGCCAGCGCCTTCTGCGCCGCCGGGCGCACGCCGTGCAGCATCTGCAGCTCGTACGGTCGGCCGTGGCCGAGCCTGCGGGCGAGGTCGATCAGCCGCGGGTCGTGCGTCGCGACCATGGGCAGCCCGTCTCCCCGCATCAGCACGCCCAGACAGCGCGCGAACGAGGCCTCGACCTCGGCGAAGTCCCGGAACGCGACCGAGGCGGGCTCGTCGTAGGCGCCCTTGCACAGCCGCACGCGGGAGCCCGGCCCGGCGAGCGCGCGGCAGTCGGCCTCGGTGCGCCGCAGGTGGGCCTGCAGCACCGCGCCCACCCACGGGTGGTCGACCCGCAGCTCACGCACGGTCTCCAGCGTGCGGTCGGTGGTGGTGTGGTCCTCCATGTCGACGGTCACGGTGGTGCCCACCGCCGCGGCCGCCGCGCAGACCCGCCGCGCCCCCTCCAACGCGATCTTGTCGGCGTCCGCGGGAAGGCTCTGTCCGAGGGCCGAGAGCTTCACCGACACCTCGACGCGATCGGCGAGGCCCTCGTCCCCGAGCCGGGCCAGGATCCGTTCGTACGCCGCGGCGTTGGTGTCCGCCTGCTCGCGCTCGGCGGTGTCCTCGCCGAGGTGGTCGAGCGTGACCAGCCGGTCGGCGGCCAGCCCGGCGGCGACGGCGACCGCGTCGTCGTCGGTCGCCCCCGCCACGAACCGCTTCACGAGCGGGTCGAACGGCCCGGACTCGACGATGGCCCGCACGCGCGGCGACCGGGCGGCGGTGAGCAGCGTGGACCTCAGCATGCGGCACACGGTAGGCCGACGGTGCGGCCCGAGGCTTGTCCGATCGGCTAACGTTGGCCGATTACGATCGTGCGGACGGACGAGATATGAGCACCCTGCGTCACCTCCTCGCCGCGCTCGGCGAGCCGCTGGTCACCGTGCTGACCGCCCCGGCCGGGCTCGACGTGCCGGTCACCGGGCTGGCCATCGTGGACCCCGACGACGAGCCCGACGAGCATCGCGGCGACCTCGTGCTCGTCGTCGGCGCCCGCGGGCGCGACGCCGTGCGGCTGGTGCGGGCGACGGGCCGGGCGGGCGCGGCGGCGGTCGCGGTCAAGGCGGCCGACGCGGCCGAGGCGCTGCGGGCCGCGGCCGCCGACGCGGGCGTCGCACTGCTCGCCGTGCCGTCGGACGTGCGCTGGGAACGCCTCGAGTCCCTCGCGGCGGGTGTGCTGGACGCGGGTGAGAGCGCGGGGCCCGACGACCTGTTCGCGCTCGCCCAGACCGTCGCCCTGCTCACCCACGGCATCGTCTGCATCGAGGACACCGCCAGCCGCGTGCTCGCCTACTCCCGCTCCGACGGGGACGACGGCCAGATCGACGAGCTGCGCAGGCTCTCGATCCTCGGCTGGCAGGGTCCCGCCGACTACCTGCGCCACCTGCGCGAGTGGGGGGTGTTCGACCGGCTGCGCGCGAGCGAGGACGTCGTGCACGTCGACGAGCACGCGGAGCTCGGCGTGCGGCGCAGGCTGGCGATCGGCATTCACGCCGGTCCACGCGCCCTCGGCACCATCTGGGTGCAGGAGGGCGCCCAGCCGTTCTCACCGCGGGCCGAGGACGTGCTCGTCGGCGCCGCCCGCGTGGCGGCAGGCCACCTCGTCCGGCGGCGGAACAGCGCGCCCACCTGGCATCGCGACCTCGTCGACGGCCTGCTCGACGGCCGCGCGAGCCCCGATCTCGTCGCCCGCACGTTCGGGCTGGACGAGCACGCGCCCACGCTGGTCGTCGGGTTCGCGGTGCGCGCGGGCGAGGGCGTCACCCGCGAGCTGTCGGTCGCCGAGCTCGCCGACGTCGTCGCCGTGCACGCCGCGGCGTTCCGCAGGAGTGCGCTCACCGGCTGGCGGGCCGACACCGTCTACGCCGTGCTCCCCGACACCCCCGGGGTGGACGCCGCGCTGCGGGCGATGTGCGCCGACGTCGTGACCGTCACCCGCCGCCGCACCGGGGTCCGCGTGCAGGCGGGGATCGGCAACCCGGCCGTGCGCGGAAAGAACGGCCAGAGCGACGATTTCCGCGCACGGGCCGTCGGCCTGGCCGGGGTGCCCGACTCGCGGTCCGAGGCCGACCGGGTGCTCGCCGCCATGCCCGCCGACGCGGACGTCGCCGCGTTCGCCGACCTGCGCGCCGAGGTGCTGCTCGGCCAGACCCTCGCGGTGCTGCGCGGGCGGCCCGACCTGCGCGACCCGGCCGTCGACGCGCTCGTGGCCTACGACCGGGAGCACGGCGGCGACCTCGCGGGCTCCGTCCTCGCGTGGCTGGACGCGCTCGGCGACGTCCGGGCCGCCGCGGAGCGCCTCACCGTGCACCCCAACACCCTCCGCTACCGCGTGCGGCGGGCGGTCGCCGTCGCCGGGCTGCGGCTCGGCGACCCCCGCGCGCGGCTCGTCCACCACCTCCACCTGCTGGCTGTCCGATCGGACAAAGCGCAGGCATCAGCCTGATTGTCCTGAACGAATCGGTGTGACGTCCGTGTTCCTACGCTGGCCGCCATGGACGCCGTGACCACGACCCCGCTGCCCCGCAATGAGCCGGTCCGCGACTACACGCCCGACACCCCCGAACGCGCGAGCCTTCAGGCCGCCCTCGCCGAGCTGGGCGGCGTCCATCACGAGCTGACGGTCACCATCGACGGCGCGCAGCACGTCGCGGGCGGCGCCCCCTTCGAGGTCGTCGCCCCGCACGACCACGGCCACGTCCTCGGCATCGGAGCCAACGCGACCCGTGAGGACGCCAAGGGCGCGGTCGAGGCGGCCCTGCGCGCCGCCCCCGCCTGGCGCGACCTGCCGTTCGACGAGCGCGCCGCCGTGCTGCTGCGCGCCGCCGACCTGCTCACGGGCCCGTGGCGGGACCGGATCAACGCGGCGACGATGCTGGGCCAGTCCAAGACCTGCTACCAGGCCGAGATCGACGCGGCGTGCGAGCTCGCCGACTTCTGGCGGTTCAACGTGGCGTTCGCCAAGCAGATCCACGCCGAGCAGCCGCAGAGCTCGCCCGGGGTGTGGAACCGGATCGACTACCGCCCGCTCGAAGGCTTCGTCTACGCGATCACGCCGTTCAACTTCACCGCGATCGCCGCGAACCTGCCCACCGCGCCCGCGCTCATGGGCAACACCGTCATCTGGAAGCCCTCGCCCACCCAGTCGCTCGCCGCCCAGCTCACGATGCGGCTGCTGGAGGAGGCGGGGCTGCCCCCGGGTGTGGTCAACCTGCTCACCGGCGACGGTCGCGACGTCTCCGCGGTGCTGCTCGCCGACCCGGCGCTCGCCGGGATCCACTTCACCGGCTCGACGGCGACGTTCCAGCACCTGTGGTCGCAGGTGGGCAGGAACATCGCGGCCTACGCGACCTACCCGCGGCTGGTCGGCGAGACCGGCGGCAAGGACTTCGTGCTCGCCCACCCCTCCGCCGACGTCGACGTCCTGCGCACGGCGCTGGTCCGCGGGTCTTTCGAGTACCAGGGGCAGAAGTGCTCCGCGGCGTCGCGCGCGTTCGTGCCACGTTCGGTGTGGAAGCGCCTGCGCGACGACCTCGCCGCCGAGACCGACGCGCTGGCCATGGGCGACGTCGCCGACTTCCGCAACTTCCTCGGCGCCGTGATCGACCGGCGCGCCTACGACAAGCTCACGGCCGCGCAGGAGATGGCCCGCGCCGAGCTCGACGTGATCGCGGGCGGCACGGCGTCGGACGAGGTGGGGTACTTCGTCCGACCGACGGTCGCGGTGGGCGCCGACCCGACCCACCGCGTGTTCTCGACCGAGTACTTCGGGCCCTTCCTCGCCGTCCACGTGTACGACGACGGCGACTTCGACCGCGTCCTCACCCAGGTCGACCGGGGCGCGCCCTACGGCCTCACCGGCTCGGTGATCGCGCGCGACCGCGCGGCCGTCGCCAGCGCGTCCGAGGCGCTGCGGTTCGCCGCGGGCAACTTCTACGTGAACGACAAGCCCACCGGCGCGGTGGTCGGGCAGCAGCCCTTCGGCGGCGGCCGGGCGAGCGGCACGAACGACAAAGCGGGCTCGATCCTCAACCTGCTGCGCTGGACCAGCCCGCGCACGCTCAAGGAGACCCTGGTCCCCCCGACCCGCTCGGCCTACCCTCACCAGACCTGACGCCCCACGCCCGCCGCGGCCTCACAGCCACGTCAGGCCCTGGGCCGCCACTGTTCGCGCGGTCGCCCACCTGCGCCTTCTCCGCCGCCTCGGCGATGCGTTTCGCGCGGGTCTCGGCCAGGATCGCCCGGCGGGCGGAAGGCGGGAACGTGTCCCGCCGCTCGCGGACGGGAGCGCGGCGAACGCGGCGGCGAGGTCGTCCGGGACGACCAGGTCCTCGTCGGTGATCCGCGGGCCGGAGCCCGCCCGCCACGTGACGAGCCACACCCCCGAACCCCGCCCGTGGTGGCGTTCCAGCCACTCGCGCCACTCCGCCACCGAGCCGGGCTGCACCTGATCGTCGGTCACGCGCTCAGTGTGGCGACCGCCTCCCCCCACCGCGTTGCCTCCCACGCCGCCTAGTGATTAGCATAAGTCAACTAAGTATGCGGAGGGAAAGCCCATGGCGGTGGTCGAGCAGACGCGGAACGCGCCAGGCGCGCACTACAAGTGGATCGCCCTGTCGAACACGACGCTCGGCCTGCTGATGGCCACGATCAACTCCTCGATCGTGCTCATCGCGCTGCCGGACATCTTCCGGGGCATCGGCATCGACCCGCTCGGCCCTGGCAACACCAGCTACCTGCTGTGGATGATCATGGGCTTCCTGGTCGTCACCGCGGTACTGGTGGTGGGGTTCGGCCGCCTCGGCGACATGTACGGCCGGGTGCGGATGTACAACCTCGGATTCGTCGTCTTCACCGTGGCGTCGATCCTGCTCGCGGTGACGTGGCAGACCGGCGACGCCGCGGCGCTCTGGCTGATCGGCTGGCGCGTCGTGCAGGGCATCGGCGGCGCCTTCATCATGGCCAACTCCACCGCGATCCTCACCGACGCCTTCCCCGCCGACCAGCGCGGCACCGCGCTCGGCATCAACGGCGTCGCCGCGATCGCGGGCTCCTTCCTCGGCCTCGTGATCGGTGGCCTGCTCGGGCCGGTGAACTGGCACCTCGTCTTCCTCGTCTCGGTGCCGTTCGGCGTCTTCGGCACGATCTGGGCCTACCTCAAGCTCCGCGACACCGGCGAGCGCAGGCCCGCGAAGATGGACTGGTGGGGCAACATCACGTTCGCCGTCGGCCTCATCGCCCTGCTCATCGGCATCACCTACGGCATCCAGCCCTACGGCACCAGCACCATGGGCTGGGGCAGCCCGCTCGTGCTCACCTGCGTCATCGGCGGCGTCGTCGTGCTGGTGCTCTTCGCCGTCATCGAGACCAGGGTCGCCAACCCGCTGTTCACGCTCTCGCTCTTCCGCATCCGCGCCTTCACCCTCGGCAACATCGCGATCCTGCTGTCCTCGCTCGGCCGCGGCGGTCTGCAGTTCATCCTGATCATCTGGCTGCAGGGCATCTGGCTGCCCCAGCACGGCTACAGCTTCGCGGAGACCCCGCTCTGGGCGGGCATCTACATGCTGCCGCTGACGCTGGGGTTCCTGCTGGCGGCGCCCGCGTCGGGCTTCCTGTCCGACCGCTTCGGGGCGCGGTGGTTCTCCACCGGCGGCATGGTGCTCACCGCGGCCACGTTCGTCCTGCTCGAAGCACTGCCGATCGACTTCAACTACTGGGCGTTCGCCGCCGTCCTGCTGCTCTCCGGCATCGGCATGGGCCTGTTCACCTCGCCCAACCGCGCCGAGATCATGAACAGCCTCCCGGCCGACGCGCGCGGCGCGGGCGCTGGCATGAACGCCACGTTCCAGAACGCGGCCATGGTGCTTTCGATCGGCGTCTTCTTCAGCCTGATGATCGCCGGGCTGTCGCAGCACCTCCCGTCGGTGTTGGAGCAAGGCCTTTCGGCGCACGGCGTGCCCGCCGCCGACGCCGCCAGGGTGGCGGGGCTGCCGCCGGTGGGCGTGCTCTTCGCGGCGTTCCTCGGCTACAACCCGATCCAGCAGCTCCTCGGGCCGATCCTGTCCGGCCTGCCCGCCGACCAGGCGACGTTCCTCACCGGGCGCAGCTTCTTCCCGCAGCTGATCTCGGGCCCGTTCGCCGACGGGCTGACCGCCGCGTTCTGGTTCGCTGCGGCCGCGTGTCTGGTCGCCGCCGTCGCCTCGTGGTTCGCCACCGGGCGCAACCGGCCCGCGACGGGGCACGCCTCGGTCGGCGACGAGCTGGCCGCCAGCGGCGGCTACGGCCTGTCCGAGCTGGTGGTCGACGACGAGGAGCGCGAGCCCACCGCGGGCGAGCTCCTCGGCGCGGTGCACACGGTGAGCGGGGCCGCGGTGCTCGACTCGGTCGTCACGGTCACCGACGCGCAGGGCCAACAGGTCGGTCGCACGACGGCCGCGCCCAACGGCCGCTACGCAATCCGCGGCCTCCCGTCGGGCGACTACACGGTGGTCGCCAGCTCGCCCGGCTTCCGGCCGGACGTCGCCTGCGTGGCGCTCAACGGCAGCGGCGCGGCGCACGACTTCGCGCTCGACGGGCACGGCGGCGTCTGCGGCACCGTCGACAACGGCGCCGACCCGGTCGCCGACGCCGTGGTGATCGTCACCGACGCGCAGGGCCGGGTCGTCGGCCGCGCCCGGTCGGCCACCGACGGCACGTTCGTGCTCAACGGCCTCCCGCTCGGTCCGGTCACGGTCACCGCGAGCAGGCCGCAGCACCTGCCCGCGGCCACGGCGACGACGGTCGGCCCGTGCGACGCCGCGCCCGTCGCGCTGCGGCTGCTGCCGTCCATCGGGGGCCTCGTCGGCACCGTCACCGCGCCGGACGGCTCGGCCGTGGCGGACGCGACGGTGACGGCGAGCGACGCCCGCGGCGACATCGTCGGGTCCACCTACAGCGACGCCGACGGCCACTACCGCATCGCGGACATCCCGCCCGGCCGCTACATGGTCGTCGCGACCCGGTACGCGCCCGCGGCCGTCCAGGTGCACGTGCCCGCGGGCGAGGCGGCGACGGTCGACCTGCGCCTGGGCACCCTCACCACCGAGCACGGCCCGGCACACGCACGGAGCGAGCCGTGACCGGCGTCCTCACCGACGGCCCGGCCGGGTCCGTGCGCGTCGCCGCTTCATCGGACCCCGCGGCCCCGGCCGCTCCTGGGACGGCGGAGCTCGCGGGCAGGCTGCGCCTGGCCGCGAGCCGGATCGCCCGCGACGGCCTCGGCCAGCGGCGGGTCGACGGCATGACGCCCAGCCGCATGACCGCCCTCGCCGTGCTCGCCGCCGAGGGGCCGCTGCGGATGGGCGAGCTCGCGGCCCGGCTGGGGATCAGCGCGCCGACGGTCTCGCGGCTGGTCGACTGCCTCGCCGAGCGCGGGTTCCTCGACCGCGTCACCGACGAGGCGGACCACCGCGCCACCCGCGTCCGGCTGTCCGCGGAAGGCATGGCCGGGCTCGCCGCGGTGCGGGAGCACGGGGCGAGCCTGTTGGCCGACAAGCTCGCGGCGCTGGACGCGGCCGAGCGGGCGGCGGTCGACGTCGCGCTCCCCGTGTTGGAGCGGCTGTGTGGCATCCCGCAGCGCGACATCGCTTGACCTGAAGCCGGGTTGAACATGCACCCTCGGATCCATGCCAACATCGACCCAGCTCGGACGGGCCGACCTGCCCGGCCTGATGACCCTCATGACCGGCGACGAGAAGCACGGTCCCAGCGCCACGTCCACCCTCGACGTGCTGTGGGTGCTCTACGACCGCGTGCTGCGGGTCGACCCGCGCCGACCCGACGACCCCGACCGCGACCGGTTCCTGCTGTCCAAGGGGCACGGCCCGATGGCGTACTACGCGGTGCTCGCTGCCCAAGGCTTCATCACCCCCGACGACCTGCGCCGCTTCGGCGGGCGTGCCGCGATCCTGGGCTACCACCCCGACCGGACGCTCGTGCCCGGCGCCGAGATCTCCGCCGGCTCCCTCGGACACGGGCTGGGGCTGGCGGTGGGCACCGCGCTCGGGCTGCGGATCGCCCGGCGCCCGTCCCGGGTCGTCGTCCTGCTCGGGGACGCCGAGCTGGAGGAAGGCTCCAACATGGAGGCCATCCAGTACGCGGGCCGGGCCGCGCTGGGCAACCTGACCGCCGTCGTGGTCGACAACGCCTCGGCGTCGCTGGGCTGGCCGCACGGGATCGGGCAGCGCTTCGCCGTCGAGGGCTTCACGACGGTCGACGTCGACGGCCGCGACCACGACGCCCTCGAACGCGCCCTCGCCGGGGCCACCGGCGCCGCGCCGCACGCGGTG
Organism: uncultured Actinomycetota bacterium; assembly: GCA_963750095.1. Lineage (GTDB taxonomy): Bacteria > Actinomycetota > Actinomycetes > Mycobacteriales > Pseudonocardiaceae > Pseudonocardia. The sequence goes on from CAVVPJ010000011.1 coordinate 327,724, forward strand.
ATCGCCCACGTCGAGCCGAAGGAGTCCTGATGACCACCGCTGCACCCGCGCCCACCCTGCCCACGCCGACCGAGGACCAGCGCCGCCGCTTCTACCGGCTGCTGCCCGAGCTGCTGGCCGAGGACGAGCGCGCCGTCGCCGTCTTCGCCGAGGTCGGCGTGGGCTACCTCGACCCGACGGCCGTCGCCCCGGTCGCCGACCGGGTGCTCAACCTCGGGATCCGCGAGCAGCTCCTGATCGGCGTGACCGGCGGGCTCGCGCTCGCCGGGATGCGGCCGGTCGCGCACACGTTCGCCCCGTTCCTCGTCGAGCGGCCGTTCGAGCAGGTGAAGCTCGACCTCGGCCACCAGGGCGTCGGCGCCGTGCTGGTCAGCGCGGGCGGCTCCTACGACTGGCCCGAGGGCGGCGAGACCCACTTCGGCTACCACGACGTCGCGCTCCTCGACACGCTCGACGGCTGGACCGTGCACGTGCCGGGGCACCCCGACGAGGCGGAGGAGCTGCTGCGCGCCGCCCTCCGCGCCGACGGGCGGGTCTACCTGCGGCTGGCCGCCGACTCGAACGCCGAGGCCCGCCCGACCGGTTCGATGACCGTCCTGCGCCGGGGCGGGCGGGGCACCGTCGTCGCCGTCGGGCCGATGGCCGACCGCACGCTGGCCGCCACCGCCGACCTCGACGTCACCGTCCTCTACACCGCCACGGTCCGTCCGTTCGACGCCGCGACGCTGCGGGCCACGCTGGGCACCCCCGACGTGGTGGTCGTCGAGCCCTACCTGCGCGACACGTCGACGGCGGCGGTGTCCCGCGCGCTGGCCGACGTCCCGCACCGGGTGCTCGGCCTCGGCGTCGGCCCGGACGAGCTGCGCACCTACGGCGACCGCGGGTACCACGACGCCCTCCACGGCTTGGACGAGCGCGGCCTCCGGTCGTCGATAGCGGGCTTCCTGCGCTGACTTCGCCCACCTCGTGGTGTCCTCGCACAGGTTCGACCTTGTGCGAGGACGCCACAGCCTGTGCGAAGTCGGTGGAGTTCGCCCCGGCGGGTCGACGACACCGTGTCCGTCCACGACTCCCCGCCACGTGCTGGCCCGGACGGGTGCGTCGGCGCCCGACCGGGTGAGCTAACCTCGTCACGCGTGAGGAAGACCGCCGTCTATCCCGCCGCTCCCCGGCTCGACGTCGTCGACGTGCTGCACGGCCAGCGCGTCGCGGACCCGTACCGCTGGCTGGAGGATCCGGCCGACGAGCGCACTGTCGCCTGGTCACGCGCCCAGGACGAGCTGGCGTCGGCGCACCTCGCGAAGCTGCCCGGCCGCGAGCCGCTGGCCGCCCGGATGCACGAGCTGCTCGACGCCGGTTCGGTGTCGGCACCGCTGTGGCGGGCCGGGCGCCGGTTCTGGACGCGCCGGGAGCCCGGGCAGGAGCACGCCGTCGTGCTCGTCCAAGGCCTCTACGGCTCCGAGCGGGTACTGCTCGACCCCATGGCGATCGACCCGTCCGGCCGCACCACGCTCGACGCGTGGCTCCCCGACCTGGAGGGAAGGCTCCTGGCCTACCAGGTCTCGGTGGGCGGCGACGAGCAGTCCGTGCTGCATGTCATCGACGTCGCCACGGGCGCCGAGGTCGAGCCGCCGATCGACCGGTGCCGCTACTCGTCGGTGGCGTGGCTGCCGGGCGGGGCGGAGTTCATCTACGTCCGGATGGTCGACGCCGACGAGGTGCCCTCGGGCGAGCAGGCGTTCCACCGGCGGGTGTGGCGTCACCGCGTCGGCACCGCCACCAGCGAGGACCGGCTGATCGACGGGCCCGGCCTCTACGTCGACCACACCTACTACTCCGTGCACGTCTCCCGGGACGGGCAATGGCTCGTCGTGACCGGCAACATCGGGACGGCCCGCCGCGACAGCGTCTGGATCGGCGACCTCGACGGCGGCGTCCCCCTGCACCCGCTCCTCACGCAGGCCGACGACGTGCAGTGCTCGGCGTGGGTCGAGCGCGACGGGCTGCTCTACCTGCGCACCACCGACGACGCGCCGCGGTGGCGCCTGGCCGTGACCGACCCGCGCACGCCCGGCCGCGAGCACTGGCGCGAGCTGGTGCCCGAGGATCCCGACTCGGTGCTCGACGGCGTCCGCCGCCTGGAGCCACCGGGCAGGCCGCCGCTGCTCGTGCTGGCCCGCAGCCGTCACGCCGTCGCCGAGCTCGCCCTGCACGACGCGGCGGACGGCAGCCCGCGGGGCACGGTCCCGCTGCCGGGGCCCGGGTCGCTGACGGGGCTGGCGGTCGCCGACCGCGACACGCCCGCCGAGGCGGGGCGGCTGTGGATCGGCTGGACCGACTTCGTCACCCCCAGCCAGGTCCACCGCTACGAGGACGGGCAGACGGTGCTGGAGTCGCCCGCGCCCGGCGCGGTGGCCGTGCCTGCCATGCGCAGCACCCAGCGCACGTTCACCTCCGCCGACGGCACGAAGGTCCGCATGTTCGTCCTCGCCCCCGCGGAGGACGCCGGGCCGCGGCCCACGCTCGTCACCGGCTACGGCGGCTTCGGCATCTCCCGCGAGCCCGCCTACAGCGCGGCCGCGCTCGCGTGGGTCGAGGCGGGCGGCTGCTACGCGGTCGTGTCGCTGCGCGGCGGCGGCGAGGAGGGCGACGCCTGGCACCTCGCGGGCAACCGCGCGAACAAGCAGAACGTCTTCGACGACTTCCACGCCGCCTGCGACGCGCTGGTGTCGGCGGGGAGCACCACCACGCAACAGCTGTCGATCATGGGTGGCTCCAACGGCGGGCTGCTCGTCGGCGCGGCGCTCACCCAGCGACCCGCCGCCTACCGGGCCGTCGTCTGCTCGGCGCCGCTGCTGGACATGGTGCGCTACGAGGAGTTCGCCCTCGGCCGCACCTGGAACGACGAGTACGGCACCGCCGCCGAGCCCGAGGAGCTCGGCTGGCTGCTGTCCTACTCCCCGTACCACCACGTGGAGCCGGGCACCCTGTACCCGGCGGTGCTGTTCACGGTCTTCGAGTCCGACACCCGGGTGGACCCGCTGCACGCGCGCAAGATGTGCGCCGCGCTGCAGCACGCCACGAAGGGCGACCTCGACACGCACCCGATCCTGCTGCGCAGGGAGACCGACGTCGGGCACGGCGCCCGCTCGGTCACCCGCACCGTCGGGCTCGCGGTCGACCAGCTGGCCTTCCTCGCCGCGCACACGGGGCTGGTGCTGCCGCCGTGATCGTCCCCATGCTCGACGCCACGCTTCCGGACCTGTTCCCGGCCCGCCCCGAATGCGCGAACGACGTGGGCAGCTGGTGCGCACGCGTCTTCGAGTGGACCAACAGCGACTTCCTCTCCCGGTCCGCCGACACGATCTTCGCCAGCGGCACTCAGATCCTTCTCATATTCGTGCTGGCGTTGGTCGCGCGCTGGTTCCTGCACCGGCTCATCAACCGGGTCGTCGCGGGGGCCACGAGCAACCGGGTCACCCGGCTGATGAACCGCGGAGCGGCCGCGGCGGCCGCGGACCGGGGCGCCCAGCGGGCCCGCACACTCGGCTCGGTGCTGCGGTCGCTGTGCTCGGCGGTCGTCGGCATCGTTGCGGCGATCATGGTGCTCGGCGAGTTCGGCGTGGACCTCGCCCCGATCCTCGCCTCGGCGGGCATCGTCGGCGTCGCCGTGGGCTTCGGCGCCCAGAACCTCGTCAAGGACTTCCTGTCGGGTGTGTTCATGCTGCTGGAGGACCAGTACGGCATGGGCGACATCGTCGACGTCGGTCAGGCGAGCGGCACCGTCGAGACCGTCGGGCTGCGCATCACGACGCTGCGCGACGTCAACGGAACGCTGTGGTACGTCCGCAACGGCGAGATCGTCCGGGTGGGCAACAAGAGCCAGGGCTTCGCCGTGGCGGTCGTCGACGTGCCGCTGGCGCACGGGACGGACGTCGGCGAGGCGACCGAGCGCGCGTCCAGGGTCGCCCAGGAACGGGTGCAACAGCCCGACCTCGCCGAGGACGTGCTGGAGGAGGTGCAGACGCTCGGCATCGAGTCGGTCAGCGCCGAGAAGCTCACCCTCCGCCTTACCGTAAGGGTCCAGCCCGGCAGGCAGTTCGCGGTGCAGCGGGCGCTCAACGCCGCGCTCTCCGAGGCGCTCGGATACACGGCCACGCCCGCCGCCGCTCCGCCGCCGGGGGCGGGATGATGGGGACGTGACCGATCCCCAGAGCTTCTACGCCGAGGTCGGCGGCGCGCCGGTCTTCGACAAGATCGTCTCCCGCTTCTACGAGGAGGTGGCGCGGGACGAGGTGCTGCGTCCCCTCTACCCGGAGGAGGACCTCGGCCCCGCCGAGCAGCGGCTGCGGATGTTCCTCGAGCAGTACTGGGGCGGCCCGCGCACCTACTCCGACCAACGCGGGCACCCGCGGCTGCGGATGCGGCACATGCCGTTCCGGATCGGGCCGATCGAGCGGGACGCCTGGCTGCGCTGCATGCGCATCGCCGTCGACGAGGCCGGGCTCGACGACGCGCACAGAGCGCAACTGTGGCAGTACCTGCAGTATGCAGCCATCAGCATGATGAACGCCGACTTCTGAACCGATTCCTGTCAGTATCTCCTCCGTGCAGTGGTGGCGGGGCGCCGTGGTGTACGAGCTGGATGTGCGCAGCTTCGGCGACTCGGACGGCGACGGCTTCGGCGACCTCGACGGCCTGCGCGCCCGGCTCGGCTACCTCGAGCTCCTCGGCGTCGACGTCCTGTGGCTGGTGCCGACGCCGATCGCCGACGGGCGGACGGTCGACCCGCTGTTCGGCGACCTCGCGGCGTTCGACGCGCTCGTCGAGGCCGTCCAGGAGCTGCGGCTGCGCCTGGTCGCCGACCTCGTGCGCGACAACGGGCCGCCCGCGCGCTACCACCGGCCCGACCGCATCCGCCTCGCGCTCGACCCGGTGCTCAGGACGACGGCGTTCGACGCGGCCGCGGTGCAGGAGGCGGTGCAACACTCGCTCAGCAGCAGGGCGGAGACGGCGTGGTCGCTCGCCCATCATGACGTCTCCAGGGCGGTCACCCGCTACGGCGGCGGCGCCGTCGGGCTCGCGCGAGCCAGGGCGATGGCGCTGGTCACGCTGGCGCTGCCCGGCACCGTGCACGTCTACCAGGGCGAGGAGCTGGGGCTTCCCGACGCGGACTTCCCGGCGGAGGCACGCGCCAGGGTGCCGCTGCCGTGGGAGGGTGGCCCGCCGGGCTACGGGTTCACCGCGGGCGACCCGTGGCTGCACCCGCCCGCCGAGTACGGCGACCGGACCGTGTCCCGGCAGCTGGAGGACCCGACCTCGACGCTGTCGCTGTACCGGCGTGCGATCGAGCTGCGCCGGGTCCACATCACCGATCCCGGGGCCGCGCTGGAGTGGTACGGCGCTCCGGAGGGCTGCCTGGCGTTCCGGCCCGAGGGCTCCGCGCTGGTGTGCGCGTTGAACACCTCGGACGCGACGGTGCCGCTGCCTCCCGGCGAGGTCGTGCTGACCAGCGGCGGACCGGGCGGCCGCGGCCTCGCCCCCGGGACGGCGGCCTGGCTGGCCTGACCTCTCCCCCCGGTCACCGCCGTCTAGACCAACAGCGGCAGGGTGAGCGTGCGGCGGCGCACCACGGCGCCGAAGCGCGCGTCGAGGCGCAGCCACGACGACGTCGCGGAGACGCGCACCGGCCCGTCGTCGGGCCCGCCGACGAAGCCCATCCCGGAGAGCGCGAACAGGCATCGCAGCGGCACCTTGACGGCCGGGCCGACCTCGCCGGTGACCGTCAGCACGGGCTGGTCGAGCAGCGCAGCGGGTGGGCCCATCGGCCCGGCGTTCTCCCGCGCCACCGCGAGCCCCCGCTCGGTGAGCGCGTCGACCTCGGCGGCCGGGACCGCGTCGAGGGCCGACCAGCCCGCGTCGGGGGGAAGGTCGGCGGCCCAGAGGCCGCCCGCGGCGAGGTCCAGGGTCTCCGCCCGCTCCACGGCCAGCGCGGTGAGCAGGGTGTTCGCCGACACGGTGACGTCGGGCTCGGCCAGTGTGCCGTGCACGGCGCGGGTGGCGAGCACGTCGAACGGCGTCGGCGCCCACGCCGTCACGGTGCCCGCTGCGGCGCGCAGCCGTACCGTGGCCGCCGGGTCGAGGCGCACCACCCGCGCGACGAACGCGCCGAGGTCGCCGCGCTCGGCGGCGTCGAACACCCGGAGGGCGGTCACGGCGCCCACCGGGCCAGGAACGCCCGCTCCGCGGGCTCGAGCCTGCGGGGGCGGCCCGCGTCGAGGTCGTAGATCGCCATCCGGGTCCAGGCGTCGATCGCGACGGGGTCGTCGACCTCGGGGCCGTCGTGCAGCTGGTAGCGGATGCGGAACGACGCGGCGCGCACCTCGTCGACCGTCATCGCCACCCGCAACGGCACCGAGCGGTAGGTCACCTGGCGCCGGTAGGCCGCGTTCAGCTCCGCAACCAGCAGCCCGGTGGCGAACCCGCCGAGCCCGTCCTCGGTGGCCCGGTCGAAGAACAGGTCGATCCGCGCCTCCTCCAGGACGGTCACCGCGCTGGCGTGGTTGAGGTGGTGGTACGCGTCCTGGTCGGTCCAGCGCAGCGGCACCCGCGTGACGAAGCAGCCCACTAGCGCGCCAGCCCCCGCAGCTGGCGGGAGACCACGGACAAGGTCGCAGATCTCGGCAGACGGCCCCTCATCGAGCCAGCCCCCGCAGCTGGCGGGAGACCACGGACAAGGTCGCAGATCTCGGCAGACGGCCCCTCATCGAGCCAGCCCCCGCAGCTGGCGGGAGACCACGGACAAGGTCGCGAGATCAAGCTGCCCCGCCGTGCCCACCTCGTGCAGCGCCGCCCGCGCCCGCACCAGCCGCGACGCGTTGGCCTGCTCCCACGCCGCGATCGCGTCGTGCACCGACGTGCCGGGCCCGGTCTCCCGCAGCGCGTCGAGGGTGATCGCGCGCAGGGAGCCGTAGAGGTCGTCCCGGAGGGCCAGACGCGCCAGCGCGTGCCACCGGTCGCCGCGTTCCAGTGCGCTCACCGACGTCAGCGCGAGGTCGACGCCGAGGTGCTCGGACAGCCCGTAGTACAGCGTCGCCACCTCGAGCTGCTCACGCTCCTCGCGGTCGCGCTCGGCCAGCTCGGTGAGCTCGACGATGTCCAGCAGCGGGTAGCCGTACATCATCGCGGCCGAGCGCATCGCCCACTCGGCGTCGACGCCCGCCTCGCGCAGCTCCGCCGCCCGCTCCACCACGGACTGGCGTTCCCGGCCCTGGAGCAGCTCGGGCAGCTGCGAGGCGAGCTCGCGGACGGGCCCCGCGAACCGCGCGACGGCCGCCCCGACGGTGAGCGGCTGCGGCCGGTTCGTGAGCAGCCACCGCGACACGCGGTCCAGCAGCCGCCGCGACTCGAGGATGATCGTGTCCGAGACGGCCGTCGGGATCGCCGGGTCGCGCAGCCGGGCCCAGAGCGCGGGCAGCTCGAACACCGCGGTCGCGACGGCGAAGGCGCGCACGGCGTCGGCCGCGCCCGCCGAGAGCTCCTCGCCGAGCCGGAAGGCGTAGGTGATGCCCGCGCCGTCGACCATCTCGTTGACCAGCAGCGTCGTCAGGATCTCCCGGCGCAGCGGGTGCCCGGCGACCGCGGCGGGGAACCGCTCGCGCACGGCCCGCGGGAAGTACTCGGGCAGCCGCCCGGCGAAGGCGGGCGCGTCCGGCAGGTCCGACGCGAGCACCTGGGCGGTGAGGTCGAGCTTCGTGTGCGCGAGGAGCGTCGACAGCTCGGGGCTCGACAGGCCCTCCCCCGCGGCCTCCATCTCCACGAAGCGCGCCGCGCTCGGCAGCACGTCCAGCTCGCGCTCGAGCTGACGGCGGGCCTCCAGGTCGACGATGAGGCGCGCGTGCACGTTGGCCATCGCGGTGGCGTGCGCCCGCGCGACCCCCAGCACGATGTTCTGGTCGCGGTTGTCGCCCAGCACGAGCTCGGCGACGTCGTCGGTCATCTCGGCGAGGACGGTGTTGCGGGCCCCGCGCTCGAGGTCGCCGCTCGCGACTAGCCGGTCGAGCAGGATCTTGATGTTGACCTCGTGGTCGGAGCAGTCGACACCGGCCGAGTTGTCGATCGCGTCGGTGTTGATCTTGCCGCCCGCTCTGGCGAACTCGATCCGGCCGAGCTGGGTGAGCCCGAGGTTGCCGCCCTCGCCGACGACCTTGACGCGCAGCTCCGTGCCGTCGGCGCGCACCGCGTCGTTGGTCTTGTCACCCGCGTCGGCGTGCGACTCGGTGGACGCCTTGACGTAGGTGCCGATGCCGCCGTTCCACAGCAGGTCGGCGGGCGCGCGCAGGATGGCCGCGATCAGCTCCGGCGGGCTCAGCGTGGTCACTCTCTCGGCGATCCCGAGCGCCGCGCGCATCTCCGGCCCGACCGGCACCGACTTGGCCGTGCGCGGCCACACCCCGCCGCCCGCGCTGATCAGCGAACGGTCGTAGTCGTCCCACGAGGAGCGGGGCAGCGCGAACATGCGCTCCCGCTCCGCGAAGCTGGTCGCCGCGTCCGGGTCGGGGTCGACGAACACGTGGCGGTGGTCGAACGCGGCCAGCAGCCGGATGTGCCGGGACAGCAGCATGCCGTTGCCGAACACGTCACCGGACATGTCGCCGACGCCGACGACGGTGAACTCGTCGCTCTGGGTGTCGACGCCCAGCTCGCGGAAGTGCCGCTTGACGCTCTCCCACGCACCCTTCGCGGTGATCCCCATCGCCTTGTGGTCGTAGCCGACCGAGCCGCCGGAGGCGAAGGCGTCACCGAGCCAGAAGCCGTACGAGGCGGCGACCTCGTTGGCGATGTCGGAGAACTTCGCGGTGCCCTTGTCGGCCGCGACGACGAGGTAGGAGTCGTCGCTGTCGTGGCGGACGACATCCGGCGGCGGCACCGTCTTGCCGCCCATGAGGTTGTCGGTGACGTCGAGCAGCCCCGAGATGAACGTCCGGTAGCACGCCTCGACCTCGGCGGGGCCGGGCGACGCGGCGCGGACGACGAAGCCGCCCTTCGCGCCCACCGGCACGATCACGGCGTTCTTCACCGCCTGCGCCTTGACCAGCCCGAGAATCTCGGTGCGGTAGTCCTGCGGCCGGTCCGACCATCGCAGACCGCCGCGCGCGACCGAGCCGTAGCGCAGGTGCACGCCCTCGATCCGCGGCGAGTACACGAAGATCTCGAAACGCGGGCGCGGCGCAGGCATGCCCGGCACCTGCGACGGATCGATCTTGAAGGAGAAGAACGGCCGGTCGCGGAACCAGTTGGTGCGCAGCGTCGCCATGATCATGGCGAGGTAGCTGCGGAGGATCCGGTCGGCGTCGAGCCCGGTGACCGCGTCGATGCGACGACGCACGTCGGTGACCGCGTCCTCGATCTCCTGCTCGCGGTGCGGCAGCGCGGGGTCGAACCGGGCCCGGAACAGCCCGATCAGGCCGCGCGCGACGTCGGGATGTGACAGCAGCGTGTCCGCCATGTACCGCGGACCGTAGAGCGCGCCGATCTGGCGGGCATAGCGCGAGTAGGCGCGCAGCACCGCGACCTCGCGCCACGGCAGACCGGCACGGAGCACGAGCGCGGAGAACCGGTCGGTCTCGACGTCGCCGCGCCACGCCGCCCCGAACGCGCCGCAGAACTCGCGTTCGACGTCGGCCTCGGGACGCTGGGCGAGCGCCGCCCGCGTGGCGTCGTCGAGCCGGATGCCGAAGTCGTAGACGTGCACGCGCAGGCCGTCCACGCGCACGAACTCCGACGGACGCTCGTCGAGCACGTCGAGACCGAGCTGCTGCAGCAGCGGCAGCACGTCGGTCAGCGTCGCGGGGGTGCTCGCGAGATAGAGCGTGAAGCGGCGGTCGGCGGGGCCGTCGGCCTGGCGGAGCCGCACCGCGAAGTCGACGGGCCCGGCGAGCGCCGCGATGCGGGTGAGGTCCTCCACCGCGCGTGCGGTCGGGGTGATGGCCTTGTACGCCTGCGGCACGCCTGCCAGCTGCGCGGCGACGGCGGCGCCGCCGGGCTCGGAGAGCAGGCGGTCGTCCCAGGTGCGGACGACCTCGGTGAGCTCGTCCTGCAGGCCTGCGACGTCGACACCGGCGTAGCCGACGGCGTCGGCGGTGGTCTGCACCGTGAAGTGCACCATCGCCAGGCGCGACTCCGACACCCGCGCGGTGTACTCCACCGACGTGCCGCCGAGGCGCCGCTGCAGCAGCTCCGACATCGCGAGCCGGGACGAGGTCGTGTACTGGTCGCGAGGCAGGTAGACCAGGCAGGACAGGAAGCGGCGGAACGGGTCGGGCCGCAGGAAGAGCCGCACCGCGCGGCGCTCGGCCACGGCGAGCACGCCGACCGCCGTCTCGTGCAGCCGCTCCTCCGTCGCGCTGAACAACTCCTCGCGTGGCAGGCCGGAGATCACCTCCAGCATCTGCTGCCCGGAGTAGGACTCCAGCGGGAAACCCGCGCGGTGGATGGCGCCGCGGACGCGGCGCTCCACGAGCGGGATGTCGAGCACGCTCTCGTACAGGGCGGGCACGGTCAGCGACCCGAGGAACCGGTGCTCGCCGGTACGGCGGTCCTCGCCGTCGAACGTCGGCACGGCCAGGTAGTAGGGGTGCACCTGCTTCAACGGGCTGGGCGCGTTGGCGCGGGTGATCACCAGCGGCTCGCGGCGGCCGGGCTCGTCGGGGACGACGCCGATCTCGGCGCCGCGGGTGCCGTCGCGCAGCATCCCCAGTCCGGACGCCGCGTCCGGACGCAGCACACCGTCGGGACCCGCGACGTGGTGGCGGTAGCCGAGGAACGTCAGGTGGCCGTCGGCGAGCCAGCGCAGCAGGGACGCGACGTCGGACTGCAGTGTGCCGCCGGGGCCCGCGGGCTGGTCGGCGAGCGCGTCGGCCACCTCGCACGCCCGCTCACGCATCGGCTCGGCGTCGGTGACGATCTCGCGCACGTCGGTGAGGACGCGGGCGAGCTTCTGCTGGAGCTCCTGCGCCGAGACCTTCAGCGGGCCCAGCTCGAGGCGCATCCACGACTCGGCCAGCGCGTCGGCGGGGGGCGCGTCGGGGTCGGCGCGGGTGAGGATGTCAGAGAGCCTGCCGTCGGCGTCGCGGCGCACGACGACGATCGGGTGCAGCACCCGGCGGACCTCCCCGCCCGCCCGCCTCACGCCTGCCAGCAGCGCCGCGACGAGGAACGGCATGTCGTCGGTGACGATCTCGACGATCGGGCCGCCGTCGGCCGCCGTGTCGATGCGGACCAGCGGCTCGCGCGGCCCGCGCCGCTCCGCCATCGCGAGGTGCGCCCTGGCCGCGCCCTCCAGTTCGCCCCCGCGTCCGGCCAGCGGGCCGGAGAGGTCGGGGGCGTGGCGCGCGTACAGGGCGGTGAGCGCGGCCAGGTCGGGGTCGGCTACGGGCGCGGGATGAGCGGACCGGCTCGTCACATGCAGCTCCGGAAATCGACGGTGGTCATCGCATCGGCGACGGCAGCCCCAACCCTAACTCCGCCGGGCGCGTCCGTCGGCGACCCGTCGCGGCGACCGCCGCTCATATGCCGCGGTAAGCGGCCAGCGCGCCCGCCAGCAGATCGGCGAGGCCGAGCCCTTCGACCGAGAACGCCTCCGCGTCCCCCCTCGACCCGGCGCGGTCCGCAGGCGTCGGCGCGTCGAGCGGGGGCGTCTGACCCGCCGCGCCCGCGGGCAGGTCGACCTCTGCTTGCGGGCGAACGGACCCACCCACGGCCGGGCTGTCCGCCGCCCCCGCGGACCCGTCGCCCCCCGTCCGCGAACGAGCCGCCCCACCCGCGACACCCGGGGACCGGTCGCCCTCTGCCCGTGGGGCGTCAGCGTCGTCGTCGAGCCGATGGCCTACGGACCCGTCAGCGTGCTGGCGGTGCCGACCGCCCGTGCGGGCGACCGCGCCCCCGGGTCGGGTTGTGGGCTCGTGCACCACCGTCACGTCGTCCGCCCGACGGCGTCGCCCGCCACTGCCTGCCCGGATCGGCACACCCCAACGAACGGTGAGCGGCGGCTGGATGTCGTCCTGGCGCGCCCGTCGGGCGCCCGCTCTCGCCGTGCCGAGATCCAGCCGCTGCAGCAGCTGCGCGCCGACGGGGCCGTCCGTGTCGTGTGGGGCCGCGCGCAGGCTGGTGCCGGTGGGGCGGGCAAGTCGGGCCATGCCCGCCACGTCGGCGAAGACGGCGGGCAACGTGCCGTGCATCCACTCGGTGGCGTCGGACCGCGCCCGTCCGGGCAGCACGACCGAGACCGCCGAGCCGTCCGCCTCGAACCGCAGCCGCCCGCCTGCCGGAAGCAGGCCATCGAGTCGCTCACCGACCGTGTCGAGGAGTTCGCGGTCGCGCACCTGCGCGCCAGCGCGGACGACGTCGACCGTCACGACACACCCCACGGCATCGCGGCCGACACCGGGGTCGGCGGCCACACCCTCAGCCGCCGTGTCGGCGGCCAGACCCGCGGCTGGGTCCGCAGCCGGACCCTCCACCTCCAGTCCCGCAGCCGGACTGTCCAGCGCGGCCTCCAGCCAGCTCTGGCCATCGACCGACGGCGCCTCCGGCCACTCTTCGCCACGGACGGTGATGGCCGCTGCCCGGTCGGACTCGACGGGCGCGATCAGCTCCAGCGGCCCGAACAACGGGTCCACCGCAGATGCGGCCGCCAGGGGTGCGGCGTCGCCCGCCTCGAACAGCGCGTCCGGGTCGCCGCGGCCAATGCGGTCCGCTGACGCATCCCCATTCCGCTCACCGTGCGTCGCGCTGTCCGCCGACCCGGCGCTGACGGTGGGCGCGAACAGCTCGGCGGACTCCGCGCGGCCCACCTTCCTGTCGCGGCGGCCAGGGCCGAAGAGCCGGTCCGGCTCGGCCGGGCCTGCTTGCCGCCCCCACGATTCCGCCACCCCGTCCGGCCAGGGGACGCCGCTTCGCTCGACGTCGGCGTCCGACCTGCCGCGGCCTGGAGACTCGACCAGCGCGCCGTCATCCGCGGACGTCGACCGCTCACCGAGACTGCCCGATCCGAAGTACCCGGTCTGTCCGGAGCCACCTGTGGCCTTCGCTGGTGGCACGGACCCATCCAGTCCTTGCCCTTCGGCGGACTCACGCCCTTCGGCGAGGCCGCGCGGCTCGCTCGACCCGACGGTCCCGAGCTCGTCCACAGCCATCGGGCGGAGTGGCTCGGCCTGCTCGACCGCGGTCACGAGGCGATGCGCGGGCTCGACAGCATCGGGACGCGTCCGTTCTGTCCGCAGGCGACGTCCCCTACTCCCCACGGCCGCGACGACCGGCTCGCTCGTCCACCGACCGGTCGTCCATGGGCCACTGGCACTTGCCCAGGCGAGCGGATGGGCGGGCTCGGGATCGCTCGCCGCCGCGGTCGCGGGCACAGGTCGGCCTGATGCTGCTGTCACGTCTCGTCCCTGTCGTTCGACGACCGCCCGCTCGGCGCGGGCACGCCGCGGTGGCAGGACCAGAGCGCGCAACGCGGCGCGGAAGCGCTCCGACCTCGCCCGGTCCCGCCGCTGCGCCGCGACACCGCGTCGCATCGACTCCAGCGCCGCGTCCAGGCGTCCGGCCTGCTCCCGAAGGGCGCCCAGCGTTGCCAGGCACAGTCCTTCGAGATCCGGGGTGTCGCACTCCGCAGCGTCCTTGGCGGCCTGCTCGAGCGCCTCGAACGCGCCTGCCGAGGTCGACCCGGCGAGCGCCCGCGCCATCGTGAGCCGCAGCAGCGCGATCTGGCGCGTCGGTCGACCGGAGCGGTGCAGATGGGCCGACATCAGCGTGCAGCCCTCGCGCGCGTCGTCCGCGAGCCCGGCCTCGACCATCGCCGTGATCCACTCGGCGGACAACGCCGCAGCGAGATGGGGCGATGGCGTGCCTGCCGGTCCGGCGCTGACGTTGTCGAGACGGGCAAGTCCCTCGGCGGCCAGGGCGACGGCGACGTCCGCGTGACCGGAGCGGCGTGAAGCAGCCGCCGACACGAGGGCCAACGCCGCAGCCGCGATCTCGGCGTCGGCACCGCCGACACTGCCCCATGCGGCCTGGGCCCGGCGGCTGGCCTCGGCGATGGCCATAGGTCGCTCTTCGAGCATGCAGCGGGCGAGCACGCCGAGCGCGTCGGCGCGCACGTCGGCGGGCCTGTCGTCGGCCGCCAACACGGGCTCGACCAGCTGGCGGGCCGTCGCGGGCTCACGCTGACCGGCCGCCAGCACGGCGACCTCGATCCGAAGCCGATCCGCCGCCGGGTCGTCGAGCAACCCCGGCACGCGCCGGGCGACCTCGGCGAGCGCGTCGGAAGCAGGCTCCCGACCGTCCCCGACAGCCGCCCGGCCGTGCACCAGCCAACCGACCGCGGCCACCCAGCTGCGATCGTCGTCCGCCGAGGTCTCGGCGACGTGCTGGGCGATCGCTGCCGTGAGATCAGGTCGTGACCAACGCAGCGCGACAGCCGACGCGAGCAAACCTGCTCCCGGCGCCGTGTCGGCACGCGCGCGCATCAGACCCACCTGACCTCCCAAGCAAGGGCTTCCCCCGAGGGAGCCTGTGATGATCAACGACCGGGCGAGTCGCTCTCAGTCACGAGTTAGCTTACGGTGCGTGACGCGATGCGGACGCGCCGCCTCCGCGCCCAAGCGCTCGATCTTGTTCTTCTCGTAGGCCTCGAAGTTGCCTTCGAACCAGAACCAGGCCGCAGGGTTCTCGTCGGTGCCTTCCCACGCCAGGATGTGGGTGACGACGCGGTCCAGGAACCAACGGTCGTGCGAGATCACCACGGCGCAGCCGGGGAACTGCTCCAAGGCGTTCTCCAGCGACCCCAAGGTCTCGACGTCCAGGTCGTTGGTCGGTTCGTCGAGCAGGATGAGGTTGCCGCCCTGCTTCAGGGTCATGGCGAGGTTGAGCCGGTTGCGCTCGCCGCCCGAGAGCACCCCGGCAGGCTTCTGCTGATCGGGGCCCTTGAACCCGAACGCCGCCACATACGCCCTCGACGGCATCTCCGACTGGCCGACCTTGATGTGGTCGAGCCCGTCGGACACGACCTCCCACACCGTCTTCTTCGGGTCGAGCCCGGCCCGGTTCTGGTCGACATAGGAGAGCTTGACGGTCTCGCCGACGCGCACCGAACCGGAATCCGGCTGCTCGAGCCCGACGACCGTCTTGAACAGAGTGGTCTTGCCGACGCCGTTGGGCCCGATCACACCGACGATGCCGTTGCGCGGCAGCGAGAACGACAGGTCCTTGATCAGGACGCGGCCGTCGAAACCCTTGTCGAGGTGGTCGATCTCGACGACGACGTTGCCCAGCCGCGGCCCCGCCGGAATCTGGATCTCCTCGAAGTCCAGCTTGCGGTGCCGCTCGGCCTCGGTGGCCATCTCCTCGTAGCGCTGGAGACGGGCCCGGCTCTTGGCCTGGCGCGCCTTCGCGCCCGACCGCACCCAGGCCAGCTCCTCCGTCAGCCGCTTCTGCAGCTTCGCGTCCTTGCGGCCCTGCACCGCAAGCCGCTCGGCCTTCTTCTCCAGGTACGTGGAGTAGTTGCCCTCGTAGGGGTAGGTGCGCCCGCGGTCGATCTCGAGGATCCACTGGGCCACGTTGTCGAGGAAGTACCGGTCGTGGGTCACGGCAAGCACTGCGCCCGCGTACGCAGCCAGGTGCTGTTCCAGCCACAGCACGCTCTCGGCGTCCAGATGGTTGGTGGGCTCGTCAAGGAGCAGCAGGTCCGGCTTGCTCAGCAACAGCTTGCAGAGCGCGACCCGGCGGCGCTCGCCACCGGACAACGTCGTGACCGGGGAGTCGGGCGGCGGACAGCGCAGCGCGTCCATCGCCTGCTCCAGCTGCGAGTCGAGCTCCCAGGCGTCGTTGTCGTCGAGGACCTCCTGGAGCGTGCCCATCTCCTCCATCAGCTCGTCGGAGTAGTCCGTCGCCATCAGCTCGGCGATCTCGTTGTAACGGTCGAGCTGGTGCTTGATCTCGCCGAGCCCCTCCTCGACGTTGCCCAGCACCGTCTTCGTCTCGTTGAGGGGCGGCTCCTGTTGGAGGATGCCCACGGTCGCGCCCGGCTTGAGGTATGCGTCGCCGTTGTTGGGCTGGTCCAGGCCCGCCATGATCTTCAGAACGCTCGACTTGCCCGCCCCGTTGGGGCCGACCACACCGATCTTCGCACCGGGCAGGAAGTTCAGCGTGACGTTGTCGAGGATGACCTTGTCGCCATGGGCCTTCCGGACCCGTTGCATGCTGTAGATGAACTCTGCCACGGTTGCGATGGTAGTTGCGCGCCGTTCACACCCCGACGGCCGCCTCGTCGCGACCGCGCTCCATCGGCGCAGCCGATCCCTGCTGGTCGACGTCGTCCGGCCCTGCTCCGCCCCCGTCACCCGGACGGTCGGAGGTACTGGTTCGCCGGGACACCGTCGCCGAGCAGCGGGCCAGGTCGGGACCGATGGACGTCGCCTCGATCTCGATCACCGAGTGGACCTGGCCGTCCTTCTCGTACTCGCGTGCCCGCAGCCTGCCACGGACGATCACGGGATCGCCCACCCGCAGCGTGTCCAGCACCCGCTCGGCCAACGTGCGCCAGCAGACGACGGTCAGGAACAGCCGGGCCCCGTCCACCCACTGCTGCACGCCACGGTCGAAGCGCCGCTCCGTGCTCGCGAGCCGAAAGTTGGCCTTCACACCGCCATCGTCAAAGGTCACGTGCGACGCTGCGGTGGCCACCCTGCCCGCCATCGTCACCATCGTCTCGTACATGTGCGCTCCTCGTGTCCCGCGGCCACGCCGCCTGAGACCCCGAGAGTTCCGCCGCCGGGCAGAGCGCGGCAACCGGCCGCCGCGATCTGTGGACAACGGCGCGCGATGTGGACAACTCCGCAACGCAAAGAAAAGGAGGGGCCCGCGTTGGCGGGCCCCTCCTTCAGGGGTTTGATGTCGGCGGCGTCCTACTCTCCCACACCCTGACGAGTGCAGTACCATCGGCGCTGGAAGGCTTAGCTACCGGGTTCGGGATGGGACCGGGCGTTCCCCCTCCGCCAAAACCACCGACAACACTATTTGATTCATCAAACCCAGCAAACCAACCGCCAACGGGTGGTGTGCTCAGGGTCACACAGTGGATGCGAACACCTTCATTACCCAACATTCCCCACACAACCAAAACCGTGCGGGTGTTGTGGTAAGCCCTCGGCCTATTAGTACCAGTCAACTCCACCCCTCACAGGGCTTCCATCTCTGGCCTATCAACCCCGTCGTCTCCAGGGGGCCTTACCCCCACAAAGGGGGTGGGAGACCTCATCTTGGAACGAGCTTCCCGCTTAGATGCCTTCAGCGGTTATCCCTTCCGAACATAGCCAACCAGCCGTGCCCCTGGCGGGACAACTGGCACACCAGAGGTCCGTCCGTCCCGGTCCTCTCGTACTAGGGACAGCCTTCCTCAAGTCTCCAACGCGCACGGCGGATAGGGACCGAACTGTCTCACGACGTTCTAAACCCAGCTCGCGTACCGCTTTAATGGGCGAACAGCCCAACCCTTGGGACCTACTCCAGCCCCAGGATGCGACGAGCCGACATCGAGGTGCCAAACCATGCCGTCGATATGGACTCTTGGGCAAGATCAGCCTGTTATCCCCGGGGTACCTTTTATCCGTTGAGCGACATCCCTTCCACCAGGAGATGCCGGATCACTAGTCCCGACTTTCGTCCCTGCTCGACCCGTCGGTCTCGCAGTCAAGCCCCCTTGTGCACTTACACTCGCCACCTGATTGCCAACCAGGCTGAGGGAACCTTTGGGCGCCTCCGTTACCTTTTAGGAGGCAACCGCCCCAGTTAAACTACCCACCAGGCACTGTCCCTGAACCCGATCAGGGCCCGAGGTTCAGACACCCCATCCGACCAGAGTGGTATTTCAACAACGACTCCACAACCACTGGCGTGGCCACTTCACAGTCTCCCACCTATCCTACACAAACCGAACCGAGCATCAATACCAAGCTATAGTAAAGGTCCCGGGGTCTTTCCGTCCTGCCGCGCGTAACGAGCATCTTTACTCGTAGTGCAATTTCGCCGAGTCTGTGGTCGAGACAGCGCCCAAGTCGTTACGCCATTCGTGCAGGTCGGAACTTACCCGACAAGGAATTTCGCTACCTTAGGATGGTTATAGTTACCACCGCCGTTTACTGGCGCTTCAATTCTCCGCTTCACCCCCGAAAGGGCTGACAGGTCCTCTTAACGTTCCAGCACCGGGCAGGCGTCAGTCCGTATACCTCGTCTTACGACTTCGCACGGACCTGTGTTTTTAGTAAACAGTCGCTTGGGCCTGGTCTCTGCGACCACCCACCCCTAGCTTGCGTGAAGCTTCAGAGCAGACGGTCCTCCTTCTCCCGAAGTTACGGAGGTATTTTGCCGAGTTCCTTGACCACAGTTCACTCGATCGCCTCGGTATTCTCTACCTGACCACCTGTGTCGGTTTAGGGTACGGGCCATGACAGCACTCGCTAGAGGCTTTTCTCGACAGCATGGGATCACCCTGCTTCGCCACACACGGCTACGCATCACTCCTCACCCCCGTCATCCAAGACAGCCACCCGGATTTACCTGGGCAACGGGCCACGAGCTTGCACCAGGACAACCAACGCCTGGCGGGACTACCCTCCTGCGTCACCCCATCGCTTGCCTACTACCGGATCGGGTCCCACGCTCCCCCCACCCCCACCCCGAAGGGCGAAGACAAGGTTCGGATGGTCAGCATCACCGGCCTCGACACGGACGCACCACCACGGGCACGGGAATATCAACCCGTCCTCCATCGACTACGCCTGACGGCCTCGCCTTAGGTCCCGGCTCACCCTGGGCGGAACAACCTGGCCCAGGAACCCTTGGTCATTCGGCGGCAGAGATTCTCACTCTGCATTCGCTACTCATGCCTGCATTCTCACTCCCACACCCTCCACCCCTCGATCACTCGGAGGCTTCACCGGACGCAGGACGCTCCCCTACCCAACACCCCCACCACACTGGCAAACCAGCAGCTGGAAGGTTGTTGCCGCGGCTTCGGCGGTGTGCTTGAGCCCCGCTACATTGTCGGCGCAGGACCACTTGACCAGTGAGCTATTACGCACTCTTTCAAGGATGGCTGCTTCTAAGCCAACCTCCTGGTTGTCTCGGCGATCCCACATCCTTTCCCACTTAGCACACGCTTAGGGGCCTTAGCCGGCGATCTGGGCTGTTTCCCTCTCGACCACGAAGCTTATCCCCCGCAGTCTCACTGCCACACACGGCATACCGGCATTCGGAGTTTGGTTGAGTTCAGTAAGCTTGTCGGCCCCCTAGCCCATCCAGTGCTCTACCTCCGGCACCCTCCATGCGACGCTGCACCTAAATGCATTTCGGGGAGAACCAGCTATCACGGAGTCTGATTGGCCTTTCACCCCTACCCACAACTCATCCCCCAGGTTTTCAACCCTGGTGGGTTCGGGCCTCCACGACCTCTTACAGCCGCTTCACCCTGGCCATGGGTAGATCACTCCGCTTCGGGTCCACACCCCGCGACTCAAACGCCCTATTCGGACTCGCTTTCGCTACGACTACCCCACAACGGGTTAACCTCGCCACGGAACATGACTCGCAGGCTCATTCTTCAAAAGGCACGCCATCACCACCCCCACCCAGCCCGAAAGCCACAGCGGAAGCATCGGCTCTGACGGCTTGTAGGCACACGGTTTCAGGTACTCTTTCACTCCCCTCCCGGGGTACTTTT